>CP065003.1:320000-4490879 GCA_016700175.1 Acidobacteriota bacterium
GGACACAGCGAACTTGTAGTACCGGTGAAGATGCCGGTTTCCCGCATCAAGACGGAAAGACCCCGTGCACCTTTACTACAACTTGATAGTGATTTCGGGCAGATAATGCGCAGGATAGGTGGGAGGCTTTGATGTCAGGCTTTTGGGCTTGGCGGAGCCATTGGTGAGATACCACCCTTTATCTGTTTGCAATCTAACCTCGAGCCGTAATCCGGTTCAGGGACATTATCAGGCGGGTAGTTTGACTGGGGCGGTCGCCTCCTAAAAGGTAACGGAGGCGCTCGAAGGTTGGCTCAGGCTGTTTGGAAATCAGCCGCAGAGTGCAAACGCATAAGCCAGCTTGACTGTGAGGCACACAAGCCGAGCAGGTACGAAAGTAGGAGTTAGTGATCCGGCGGTAGCTTATGGAAGTGCCGTCGCTCAACGGATAAAAGGTACGCCGGGGATAACAGGCTGATCCTGCCCAAGAGTTCACATCGACGGCAGGGTTTGGCACCTCGATGTCGGCTCATCGCATCCTGGGGCTGAAGAAGGTCCCAAGGGTTTGGCTGTTCGCCAATTAAAGCGGTACGTGAGCTGGGTTCAGAACGTCGCGAGACAGTTCGGTCCCTATCTGGTGTGGGCGCAGCAGAATTGAAGGAATCTGTCCTTAGTACGAGAGGACCGGGATGGACTGACCTCTAGTGTACGAGTTATCGCGCCAGCGGTATTGCTCGGTAGCTAAGTCAGGCATGGATAAACGCTGAATGCATCTAAGCGTGAAGCCAGACCTAAGATTAGTTCTGCCAGTGAGACTCGTGGAAGACCACCACGTTGATAGGCTGGAGATGAAAGTGCAGTAATGTATTTAGTTGACCAGTACTAATAGTCCCAAGGCTTGACCATAAAATTTGTTTGCGAACAGGTTTATGGATCAAAACGCGACAAGCGATTTGTAATCATCTATTTCGATTTTCATTTTTCCGGTGATTTTGTCGGCAGGGTCACACCCGTTCCCATCCCGAACACGGAAGTTAAGCCTGCTGGAGCCGATGATACTGCATGGGAGACCGTGTGGGAAAGTAGGAAGTCGCCGGATTTAATTAGGAAAAGGCCCGCTCAGTTTCGACTGAGCGGGCCTTTTCTCATCGATCCACGATCGAGTGCGACGAATATCCCTGTCATTTCGCTGCCGAGAACTCGCTTCTTTCTATTGCTCTTCCATCCATGATCACGATCTCGATCGAGTCATACGCGCTCACGTCCTTCAGAGGATCTTTCCGTAGCAGCAGGAGATCCGCCCGCATTCCGGGCCTGACGCCTCCGATCTCGGATTCGAGGCCGAAAGCCCTCGCGTTCGAAATCGTCGCAGCTTTCAAAAGGGCTTCAAGCCCGATCCCCGCCTTTTGCCACTCCCGCATCTCCAGGTATCCGTTCAGCCCCGGAGGGTTCGTGTGTGCGTTGCTCGCAGGCGTATCGGTCCCGAAAAGAAGCACTCCGTTGTTGTCGGCAATCACCTTCGCTGAAACGCCGATCTTGTCGACCATCAGCTGCATGAAGGCGGCGATCTCCGCATTCGACTTTCCGTCGAAGAAGCCCTTCGCATACCGCTTTATGTTGCGTTCCTGCCAGCGTCCCTCTTCTGTCGAAAGCCACGCCAGCATCTTTTTCGGATAGACATACTGCAACGCGGGATTCGCCAGAAAGTCGTCCACAAACACGTCTCTCTGCCCCGCGATCACCCTGAAAGTGGGTTGATAACCGATCTTCTTCAAAGCGATCTCTTCAAGCAATTGTCGGTGGCCGGCGGGAAGTTCCGTGACCTTGAGAAACTCAAGGAGATCTCCCCAGTGCCACATCCCGTGAGCGATAATGTCGACGCCTGTCTCCAGAGCGAACTTCTGGGATTCGAACGAACTGGCGTGGAGCATCAGCGGTACGCCGGCCTTTTCGGCTTCTGATGCGACCTCGCTTACGATCTCGCTTGAAGGCATCTCCCAGGTGACGTCGTCGGTTCCCCCGAAGCCGTTCTCGTGAGCCAGTTTCAAACACTGGCCGCCCTGGATCTCTGTCACATGCCGCACGACGGCCGCTGGTGTATGTCCCCGCGGATCAAGACCTTTGGGCAGAATCGCCTTGGTGTTGAACCTGTCGTGAAGGAACCCGGGAAACTCGCTCAACCGTTCCTCAGGAGGGGTCTCGGCCATCATGAACCCGTTCCAAACCTCCAACTGCTGTCCGCAGGTCAGAATCTCAGGCCGGATCGGCTCTTTTCTTAATAGCTCCAGCACTTCCGGCGAGTGAACATTGACGTCTATCAGGGTCGTGTAGCCGAAGTACAGATAGCTCCCGGGCAGCTGGCGACGGTACTCCCGGACGAGGTCCGAATGCCGTTTCGCAAGGCCCCAGTTGAGCCCCGCAACGTTCGCAAGGTGCGTGTGAGAATCGATCAACCCCGGTATGAGGTAGCGGCCGCGTCCGTCGATCACCCTCGCGGCATTCGCGCCCTTCAAGCCGGACTTGCTGCCGACGAACTCGATCCGGCCTCGACGGATCAGGACACTCGCCTTGAAGGGCTTTATCGGCTCAGAAGACGGATCGAGGACCGTAACGTCCCGGATCAGAAGGTCGTTTTCCTGTGCAGGCGACTGCGTCATTACTGAAGACACAAGAAGGATCAGGATCGACGCGAGGAATGCGGATGCTTTTGTGAACATTGATTGTGGTAGACCTTATTATTCGGGAACTTAAGTTATTGCTGTGACAAGCAGTTAACGCTCAACCGACGGACAAAGTTCAATCGTCGGATTCCGCGCTCGGCGGAAAAAGGAAACCGCCGAACATCTGAGGCGTGATCGATCCGGTAGGGCCGTGACCGAGCGCCCGTCGATGCCGCGAAGTAATGCCGCTCACAACACGCACGCTTGCTTAGAGCATCCGTAAACTCACAGTGTCAACAGGTCTTCGTCCCGCTATAATGAACAAGGTGGCCAGTGCCGATAAATTCGAAAAATATTTCCGCGTGATCTCCTATCTGGTCGCGGTCTGCGGGCTTGCGGCCTTGTTTGCCGCGGGCGCGATCGGTATCGCTCTGTTCACCGTGTTTGTCTTGATCACGCTTCTCGCCTGGAAGCTCGAGGACACACGCTGGCAGATCTCCGAAAGGCTAGGCGTAGCGATCATTCTTGTAGCGATCCCCTTGTTCATCCTTGACTGGAGATTCCGCCTGACCGGGTTCGGAGGCAGGGAAATGCTCGCCGCGGCAAGCCTCGCGAAGCTGATACTGTTCCTGCTGGCGATCAAACTTCTGCAAAAGAAGACCGACCGCGACTGGGTATTCATATATCTGATCTCCTTCTTCCAGATTCTTCTTGCCGCCGGGATCAGCATCAGCCCGCTGTATTTCATATCGCTGATCGCGTTTTTGCTTCTGACGGCCTCGGCGATCATCGCGTTCGAGATACGCAAGACCTCCGGCGAGGTCCACAAGAAACGCGTAGAAAACCTCGGAAAGAAAGGAAAGGGGCGCCTGCCCGCGTCGATCAGCCTGGGAGGCTTCAAACTGCCGAACACGGCAGTGCTTCTGATCGCGATGACCGCGGTGTTCGCCGTACCGTTGTTCTTTGTCCTTCCCAGGGTTGGAGGAGCGGGAGTCACGGGCGGATTCTCGGACATGACCCGGATCACGGGTTTTTCGGAGTCGGTCAGACTCGGTACCATCGGCAGGCTGCAGCAGAACAACGAGGTCGTTATGCGCGTGCGGATCGACCGCAATGACAATCCTGACCTTCGCAGGCTTTACTGGCGGGGAGTGGCTCTCGACCGGTTCGAGAACAACACCTGGAGGCGTTCCAACACGCGTTACCGCGAACCATTTTCGAAAGCGGTCGGAAACCGCTTCGTCGTCGATTTCGCGAGGCGCGAAGGGCTCCTGACCGTTCAGACCGTGTATCTCGAGCCGCTCAACAGCAGCGTGCTGTTTGCGATGCCGCGCGCTCTCGTGATCAGGAGTCAGGCGAACGAAATATCGAAGGACGCCGAAGGCGGTTTCTCGATGTACCCTGCTTCCTACGACCGGACCAGTTACACCGTCTATTCCGACACTTATCTTCCTCCGGCTGAAGAATTGCGAAGGGACAACAGCGAATACCCGCGCAACACCTTCAAGTACCTCTCTATGTCTCCGGGGCTGGATCCGAGGATCGGAGAGCTCGCAAGTCGGTGGATCCGCGACGAGAAGGCGATGACCCGGTACGACATCGCAAAGGCGGTGGAGAAACATCTTCAGAACGATTTTGGTTACACGCTGGAAATGAAGGCGGGCGGTGAAGACCCTCTGTCGGATTTTCTATTCAATGTCCGCGAGGGTCACTGCGAGTATTTCGCCACCGCGATGGCCTTGATGCTTCGCACGCAGGGGATCGCGACCCGTGTGGTTAACGGTTTCCAGCAGGGCGAATACAACGAGACCGCGGGGGTCTATGTCGTCCGCCAGAAGAACGCGCATTCGTGGGTCGAGGTCTATTTCCCTGAATCCGAGACCTGGGTGCCGTTCGATCCGACTCCGTTTGCGGGACAGAATCCCGATGCGAACGCCGGCGGGTTTTTCGGCACGATCTCGAGTTACATGGAAGCGCTTGAGACCTTCTGGATCCAGTATTTTGTGACGTACGACGATCAGGAGCAGCGCTCGCTTTTCCGCTCGGTCCGGGACAATCTCTCCGAGTACAGGGACACGGGAGCGTCCTGGCTCCAGTCTGCTCAGGCGGCGATAACCCGCTGGTGGCAGGCCGTAAGGGGCGACGAAGGCTTCTGGTCCAGCGCGAAGGCGCTCGGGATCGGTGCAGGCGTCTTGCTTGGAGCGGGAATTCTTGTCATCCTTACCGTTTGGGCTTCGAGGAGAATTCGCGGCTGGGGAATCTGGAAACGGATCGCCGGCTGGTTCCGCCCCGGAGACAAAACAAGGATCGTCGGATTCTATGCCAGGCTCCTGGATGTACTCGAGGAGAAGGGATTGACGAGACAGCCGCATCAGACCCCGCTCGAGTTCGCGTACGCGACCGGTTTCGACGAAGCGGTTCGCATTACGGAGAAGTACAACGGCGTCCGGTTCGGGGCGAAAGAACTTGGCGAGGACGAATCTGACGCTATCGAGAACTGGCTGAGAGACCTTGAAACCACGGAACGGGATAGCCATTAATTTCACGAATCGCGCTAATTTGCTTTTTCCCCGGTCCGCGCGAATATATCGGTCAAACGATTCTGAACAGCGCACGGGAGTGAATTCGCGAAATTCGTGTAATTCGTGGCCATTGATACGCAGATGTGAATTTGTGAGATTCGTGAAATTCGTGGCCAGTAGTTTATGAAAAGGAAAGTAGGATTTGTCAGCCTCGGCTGCCCGAAGAACCTCGTAGATTCCGAGGTGATGATGGGCCAGCTCAAAGAGGCGGGCTACGAAATAACAAACGACGCCGGCGAGGCCGATACCGTCGTCGTCAATACCTGCGGCTTTATCGAGTCCGCCAAGGAGGAGTCTGTCGAAGCGATCCTCGAGGCGACCGGCCTGAAGGCTGAAGGCAAGGCGAAGCGCGTCGTCGTCGCCGGATGCCTGGTCGAGCGATACCGCGACGAACTGATCGACGAGCTTCCGGAAGTCGACGCTTTCATCGGGACCAACGAAGTAAACCGGATACTCGAAGCCGCCGACGACACAAAGGACTTCCGTTCGCTTCCGCTCCATCCGATCGGCAACAAGACCGCGACCTATCTTTACGACGAATACACGCCGAGACTTCGAGCCACCGATTCGCACACCGCATTCATTAAGATCGCAGAGGGCTGCGACCGCCCCTGCGCTTTCTGCTCGATCCCCGCAATGCGCGGCTCGTTCAGATCGAGAAGATTCGGTTCGATAATGGAGGAGGCCCAGCAGCTCGCTAAGCAGGGAGTGAAGGAGATCGTGCTCATCGCCCAGGATTCTTCAAGATACGGCGAGGACCTCGGCGATATCGACGGTCTCGCGATCCTGATCAACGAACTTTGCAAGATCGAAGAACTCGAGTGGGTCCGTGTGATGTACACGTATCCGACCCATATCTCGGACGGTTTCCTCGAGGCGATAGCGAACAATCCGAAAGCGGTGAAATACCTGGATATGCCGCTCCAGCATGCCTCACGAAACGTACTGAAGGCGATGAAGCGGGGTGGCACGCGCGAAAGCCTCGAACGTTTGATCTCGCGGGTCCGCGAAGCAGTTCCCGGGATCGCCATCCGGACGACGTTCATCGTCGGCTACCCCGGCGAAACCGAAGAGGACTTCGAGGAACTCGTGAAGTTCGTCCGAAACTGCGAGTTCGACAACGTGGGCGTCTTCACATACTCCGACGAAGAGGGGACACCTGCGTACGAGCTCGGCGGCAAGGTCGATCCGAAGACCGCCAAGAATCGCCGCGCGAGGCTCATGAAGGAACAGGCGAAGATCAGCCGGCGCAAGAACGAAGAGAAGATCGGGAACACTTTCAGCGTGATGTTCGAAGGGCCCTCGCAGGAATCGGACCTTCTTTGGCAGGGCCGTCTGGAGGGACAGGCCCAGGAGATCGACGGCTACATCCTGATCAACGACTCGCCCGAGGGCCGCGTCCCTGAGCCGGGCGAGATCGTCGAAGTCGAAATCACCGAAGCGCACGAGTACGACCTTGTCGGCCGTATCGTCTGATCGCACCTTACAGCCTGCGGAAATCTGTAGTACCATTTCTTCACAGCCGCTTTCATCCGGTCCTGCGGCTTCTTTCCCCTGATGTCACGCCCAAACAAAGACTCGACCGACAAAAACGAAGAAAAGCGGGCTTCCCACTCGCCGGTCGACCGTCTGTCCGTGGCCGTGTCCACCTGCGGCGTCGGATATCTTCCGCTTGCGCCCGGGACGTGGGGGTCGCTTGTCGGTGTAGCGATCTACCTCGGCGTATTCGTCGCCGAGATCAGGTTGGGGATCTATCTTTTGCACAGTGGATGGCCCGGACCTTTGATCGAATCTTGGCTCTATTCGGTCGATCTGGTCCTGCTTCTTGGACTGTTCATTGCCGGCGTCGCTGCGTCGTCCAGGGCCTCGAAAGTATTCGGCGAAAAGGATCCATCGAGAACCGTCATCGACGAGGTCATAGGCCAGCTTGTCGTTTTTCTGTTTATTCCTCTCACGACCACCTGGTGGCTTATCGCCCTCGGGTTCATTTTCTTTCGCATTTTCGATATCTGGAAGCCTTTTCCGATCGACAAGCTACAGGAACTGCCAGGAGGACTTGGTGTTTGCGCCGACGATGTTCTTGCCGGCGTTTACGCTGGGATCGCTTTGAACGTGGTCTATTCCATCAGCCTCAGCCTCTGATCAGCATCTGCCGTTATGAAGATTCACGTACTCTCCGGAGATTCTCTCTTGGAGCCCTTTGGCGAACTCGATCTTGAAGGCGAGGTAGCGGTGTTTCGGGAATGTCTCGCGGACGGTCCTCTGGACTCGCCGGACCTCGACGGCTTCTTTTCGCTGAGGAGCGCGTTCCTGACCTCCGTTGAAGACGCGGGGTTTTACGAATCATCCGTACGGCCGGAGATCGAGAAGATTCTCGACGCACCTGCGGATGCCGAGATCTTCCTATGGTTCGAGCACGAGCTGTTCTGCCAGGTGAATCTGTGGTTTCTGCTCCACAACCTCATTGACCGTGACAGTCTTTGGTTCGTAGGCCCGCCCGCGGAACCGTTCAAGAACAGGTTCGGAGGCTGGGCGCCGCTCGGGACGGAGGAGCTTTCGGTATGTTTCGAAGAGAGACTTCATATCGAAGAAGAAGACCGCGAACTCGGTTCGGTTCTATGGCAGGCCTTCGCCGCAATGGATTCGGATAGGCTCAAGGAACTGGGCGCTCGCGAATCCCCGATCTTCAAGTTCCTTCCCGAGGTCTCGCAAGCCGCGGCCGAGATAGACAACCGCCCACGGCGAACTGTACAGAAGCTTGTTGAAGAGGGAACGGAATCGTTTGGAGACGTATTTCGGGCCTTTTCCGAACAGGAACGGGTGTATGGATTTGGAGACCTGCAGGTGAAAAGGATCTGGGACAGCCTAACAGCCACTGAATAGCTGACACTCTCTTCTGCCGGACCTAATGATGGACGGCGCCGCCACTTGCTTCGTGTTCAATAGAATTGGCACTCTATTCCCGACTCGTCCCTTACGGAGATGGCGCTGATGCTCGACAACCGAATACCGCACAAACTCAAGGAGCTTATCGATCGAGAGCTCGAGATCGGTGAGCGGATCGTCTGGACCGGAATGCCGCGGAGGACGTTCTTTACTCCTGCCGCCACCGGCTCGTTTCTGTTCGGGATTCCCTGGACGGCTTTCGCGGTTTTCTGGACACTGATGGCCGGCGCAGGGACCTGGTTCACGAGCGGCTTTTCAATGTTCAGCATTTTCCCGCTTTTTGGCATTCCGTTCATCCTCATTGGCATCGGCATGCTTTCGGCGCCGCTCGGCGCGTACATCAAGTCCGGAAGGACCGCGTATGTCATTACGGACAAACGGGCAATAAGCTTCGAGGGCGGAAGTTCGACGGTAATAAGAAGTTTCACTCCGGAGAAACTGGGCGACGTTTTCAGGCGCGAAAGGTCCGGCGGTTACGGAGACGTTATCATCGACCTGTCGCATACAAGGGACTCCGACGGCGACAAACAAACAGAAGAGGTCGGCTTCTTCAGGGTCCGCGACCCTCACCAGGTGGAACGCCTGCTCAAAGAACTCGCTTCCCGCGCTCCGGCGAGACGACGGCCGGAGATTCCGGATGACGGATCGATCTACAAGTTTTGATTTCTCCTGCGCGGCCCGCGACAAGCTGAAGCTTATCGTACAGCCGTTTAGAGCAGCCCTGCGGGCTGCATCGATCGGGCGAAGCCCGATCGGGATTGGTGAGGCCGGCGCCGGTAAGCCGGAGGCTTACCGCACACAGGGGCGGCAGAGCCGCTGAGGTAGCGCGAACTTCAGTTTGCGCCGCGCGCAAGCGCGGAACATCACGACGCTTTGTGCCGCCCCGTTTAGAGCAGCCCTCCGGGCTGCATCGATCGGGCCGCGGGCGGCCCGCGACAAGCTGAAGCTTATCGTACAGCCGTTTAGAGCAGCCCTTCGGGCTGTATCGATCGGGCGAAGCCCGATCGGGGATCATACGGCCTGCACCGGTAAGCCGGAGGCTTACCGCACACAGGGGCGGCAGAGCCGCAATCCAGACTGTACAGACTTATTTCCCGAACCAGCCCTTCCGCCAGAAATATCCCACAAGGCCCGCGAACAGCGCCAGCATCATCCCCATCGTGATCCAGTAGCCCCATTTCGAGTGAAGGAGAGGCATGTTCTCGAAATTCATCCCGTAAATTCCTGCCACAAGCGTTAGCGGAAGCATCGTCACGGAGATTATCGCCAACACCTTCATTACGTCGTTCGTTTTGTTCGCGGTCACGCTGAAGTGGATCTCGAACAGGCCGCTGACAAGGTCCCGGTAGCTCTCGGCAAGGTCCGTGATGCGTAGCAGGTGGTCGTGGACGTCGCGGTAGAAAGGCAGCACATTCTCGGGGATCTGCGGAAACTCCCCGTGCGAGATCCTGTACAGCACCTCGAGCTGCCGCGTGGAGATCCTCTTAAGCCGCGCGACGCTCCGCCGCAGGTCCATGATCTCTTCGAGGATCGTCGTGTCACCCGTCTCCGACTCGTATACGCGGTCTTCCAGAGTCGTGATAGTCGCGTCGAAGTCGTCCACGATCGGCATGTACAGGTCTACAATGTGGTCGAGTATCTGGTGGAGCAGGTAAGCCGCGCCCCTCTGGAAAACCCTTGGATTCGCCAACGCCCTCTTCTTTACGTTATCGATACTTCGAAATTCCTCATTGCGGTTGGTGACGACGAAATTCCTGCCCAGGTAGCCATCGAGTTCCTTGGTTATGAAGTTCGTGGTATGCGCCTTGGTCTTGATACCGTGAACGATGAAGAACAGGTAATCGGGGAATTCCTCCACCTTCGGCTGATTTCGGGTCTCGCGGCAGTCCTCGATCGTCAGGTGGTGAAATTTGAAGACGTGCGTATAGACCTGTTCGGCGATCTTAAGCGACTCGGGGTCGCGAATATCGAAGTCCGCCCACAAGACCGACCTTTCATCTTCCAGTAAGGAGGGAATTTCATTGATGTCTTCTATTTTCCGGACGAATTCGTCGCCTTCCGTATAAGCAAGTATTTCCATATGGGTAGCTAGTCTCCGAGCCGGCTGAGCATCTGCTCCAGGAATAGTATCTGCCTGTTCTGAAGATCCAGAAGCTCCTGCCACTTCTGCTCCCTTAGTTCGTCGAGCTTTTCCTGCATCTGCCGTATCTCGAGCTCGGCCTTGAGGTTGACCTCGTAGTCGTGTGCGGCGTCAAGCCTGTCCCTGGCAGCCTGCCGATTCTGCGACATCATGATGATCGGAGCCTGTATCGCCGCGAGCATCGACAGGAAGAGATTGAGAAGAATGTACGGATACGGGTCGAAAGCCTCGCCGATGAGCAAATACGAGTTTACGATTACCCAGGATGTAAGAGCTGCGGCGAAGAGAAGGAGGAAAGCCCACGATCCCCCGAAGCGCGCGACAGCATCCGCCACACGCTCTCCGTAGGTCCATTTTTCTTCCAGGATACTGTTTACGTTTCGACTGATGTTCTTTCCTTCAAGGATCGATCGGATCACGGCCTTTTCACGCCTTGTAAGTGAACCGAATTCCTTTTCAAGATACTTAAGTCCGGCTTCTTCGAGTTCGTTGGACATCGGTTTCAGCAATGGGCCGCTAGTTGGGTACGACCCGTTTGCGCCTCCTTAACTTAGGTCTGTTCAGGTGTTAAGATTAACCGCAATTCAGCATAACTTAAACCCTTGCACCCCCTAAAGATGGAAGTTCTCAAGGTATTCGTCGCAGACGACGTAAACGAAGACAGACTCGCTCCGCTTGTCGAGGCGGGGATCGAGGTCGTGAAAAAAGTGAAGCTCGGTCCTGAAGAACTGGCGAAAGAACTGGCCGATGCGGATGGAGTGATCGTGCGCAGCGCCACGAAGATCACGGCAGATCTGATGGACAAGGCGCGAAGGCTCCGTGTGATCGGAAGGGCGGGCGTCGGAGTGGACAACATCGACGTTCGGGCCGCGACAGAGCGCGGGATCGTCGTGATGAACGCGCCGGACGGCAACACGATCACGACCGCCGAACACGCTGTCGCGCTGCTTGTCTCGATGGCGAGGAACATCCCGCAGGCGGACGCAACCCTTCGCGGCGGCACGTGGGACAAGAAGAGCTTCATCGGCGTCGAGCTGAACGGAAAGACGCTCGGTGTTATAGGGCTCGGGCGGATCGGCAAGCACGTGGCAGGGATCGCCCGCGGCTTCGGGATGAAGATCATTGCATACGATCCGTTCATCTCCGAAGATCAGGCAGCGGAGATGGGGATCACCGTCGGTTCGCTCGACAAATTGTTCGCGGGCTCCGATTTCATCACGATCCACACTCCGGTTACGGATGAGACGCGCGGGATGATCGGGCGCGACGCTTTCGCGAAGATGAAGGAAGGCGTGCGCATCGTGAACTGCGCCCGCGGAGGGCTTATCGACGAGGACGCGCTTGTCGAGGCCGTCGAATCCGGGAAAGTGGCCGGAGCCGCGCTCGATGTTTACGAGGTCGAGCCCTTGCCGGAGAATTCGAAACTGCTTGGAAATCCGAAGATCATCACCACTCCGCACCTTGGCGCTTCGACGACGGAGGCTCAGGAAGGTGTTGCGCTGACCGTCGCCGAACAGATGCGGGATTATCTCCTTTTCGGGGAGCTTCGGAACGCCGTGAACGCGCCCTCGCTTGCGGCGAAGGAACTGGAAGCGCTGCAGCCCTACATACATCTCGCGGAACAGCTCGGAAAGTTCCAGGCTCAGGTGCTGGACGAGAACGCGGTCTCTGAGATCAGCATTGAGTATTCCGGAGGTCTTGCCGAGAAGGACGCGTCGCAGGCGACCCGCGCTTTCCTGGCAGGTCTGCTTCAGAATGTTTCTTCGAGGGTGAATGTCGTGAACTCCGCCCACATCGCGGAAGAGCGCGGGATATCCGTGACGACAAGCTATAAACAGGAAGCGCGCGCAAGCAATGTCGATATCAAGACGTTTGTTTCGACCCGCGACGGCCTCTCACAGACGGTGTGCGGGAAGATATACGGCGACGGCGAGGCGAGGATCACGAGGATCGGAGACTTCTCGATCGAGGCAGTACCCACGGGAACTATGCTGATCATGAAAAACCAGGACGTTCCCGGCGTGATCGGAAAGATCGGCACGGCGCTCGGCGAAAAGGAGATCAACATCAGCCGGTTCTACCTGGGACGGAAAGAGAAAGGCGGGGAGGCGCTGGCGGTGATCGAGGTCGATTCGCCTGTCGGCGACGATGTTATCGACGCGCTGAAGGAGATCGAACCGGTTATCTCGGTAAGGCTTGTGAAGCTATAGTCATTGACCAGGGATCGGGGACCAAGGACCAGGCGATGATAAAGGTCAAACGCGGATCAAGTTGGGCCGACGCGCTGAGGAGCTACGAGGTGCTGCTCGACGGAGAGGTGATCGGTCAAATAAAGCGCGGCGAAGAAAAGGACTTCGAAGTCCCGCACGGGCCGCACGAACTCGCAGTGAAGATCGATTGGTGCACCACTCCTGCGGTTCCATTTGAGTACATAGGCGAGCCTGTCCATTTCGAATGCGGGAATGCGCTCAAGGGGTGGAGATCGATGGTCGCCATTGTCTACGTGCTATTGTGGCCCAGCGAGTATCTTTGGCTTCGAAACGTCGAGTCAGGCTCGGCGAACCAGTATCGGATGTGATTCGGCGCCTGATGCCCCGCAAAGCAGATGGTGAGCCAGCGGATTTCCGGAATTCTGTCTTTCGTTGCGTGCCTTGGCGCCTTTGCGAGAGTCTCCAGTTTCAAAATTTGGACCCGATAGAAGAACTCGGACCTCCCGCAAAGCCGCGAAGGCGCAAAGTTTCGCAAAGAAGAACCAGAATTCAGCGATCATCCGATCTCAGGAGCCCTGAATGCAACCGCTTAGATATTCAATCAACGTCACACTGGACGGCTGCTGCGATCATCGCGCGATGGTACCGGACGAGGAATTGCACCGGCACGCGGAAAAGATCATCGCCGGTGCTGACGCGCTTCTGTTCGGCCGCGTGACCTACCAGATGATGGAAGAGGGATGGCGTCCCGTCGCAGAGACGGGAGTCAGGCCGGAGTGGATGTCCGAATGGATGGAACCCTTCGCCAGAACGATCGACGCGGCGAAGAAGTACGTTGTGTCGGCCACGCTCGAACGGGTCGACTGGAATTCGGAACTCATCAGCGGCGATCTGGAGGAAGCGGTCCGGGCGCTGAAGCAGCAGCCCGGCAAAGGGATCTATGTGGGAGGCGTGACGCTTCCGCTTGCTTTGGCGGAGATGGGATTGATCGACGAATACGAGTTCGTGGTCCAGCCAAGGCTTGCCGGCCACGGGCCCAGGCCGTTCGAAGGGCTCGCGAAGTATGTCGATCTGCACTTGATAGGCCGGCAGGAGTTCGGCTCCGGATCCGTGGCTTTGCGCTATAGGCCCAGGAACCAGATCTCGTAGCCGGCATTCGTCGAACATTGAGTACCGAATTTTTCAGGCTGAAGCACTCTCGATGAACGACATACGTTTGGTGGTCTTCGATATGGCCGGTACCACCGTCCGGGACACGGGACAAGTCGCCGATTCATTCGTCTCCGCGCTAAGGGAACACGGTTGCGAGATCTCCGACGAAGAACTGACCGCGGTCCGGGGCGCTTCGAAAAGAGAAGCGGTCGCGCGGCTTATCCCTGAAGGGCCGGACTCCGAACAGAAGGCAGCCAGGGTTTATGAGACATTCCGAAAGAACCTTGAGGACCGCTATCGGCTGGACGCGGTAGCACCGGTCGAAGGTGCGGAAAAAGTGTTTCGATGGCTGCGCTCCCTGGGAGTCCTCGTAGCGCTTAACACGGGTTTCGATCGTGATATCACGGGACTCTTGATCAGCGCCCTCGGGTGGGGAACGGGTATCGTCGACGCGGTCGTCTGCGGAGACGATGTAGAGGAGGGTCGACCGGCCCCATTCCTTATCTTTGAAGCGATGAAAGCGACAAGGATAGGAAACGCGGATCAGGTGGCAAATGTGGGCGACACGGTGCGCGATCTGGAAGCGGGACACAGGGCGGGCGTTCGGTGGAACATAGGCGTCCTTTCAGGAGCCCACGACCGAAGCCGTCTCTCGGCTGCGCCGCACACGCACATCCTGCCGTCGATCGCCGATCTGCCTTCGTTATGGGACCGTCCGTGAAGCGAGGCTTCGTGAGCGTTTTGATCGCCCGCCTGAGCTCCGGCCGGTCATTTATGAACAAGAGGATTTCGGTTTGTCGCACTTTCGGGAAAAGGATCAAAAAGAGCCGGATGACGGCGTAAATTCATTGGAGGGCAGGGAATGGCAAATAGGAGATTGATAGCAGCGATCGGCGCGACCGGCGCGCAGGGTGGCGGGCTCGCGAGAGCGATACTTTCGGATCCCGAGGGCGGATTCGCGGTGCGTGCAGTTACTAGAAATCCTGATTCGGACGCGGCAAGGATCCTGAAAGAACAGGGCGCTGAGGTCGTAGCAGCGGACCTGGACGATGTCGGGAGCCTGAGAGACGCATTCCGCGACGCTTACGGCGCATTTTGCGTCACCAACTTCTGGGAGCATTTCTCGCCGGAGAAGGAGAAGGCCCAGGCGGCAAACCTGGCGGAAGCGGCGGCGGCCGAAGATCTCTCGCACGTGATCTGGTCCACGCTCGAGGACACCCGGAGATGGGTCCCGCTTGAAGATGACCGGATGCCGACGCTTATGGACCACTACAAAGTGCCCCATTTCGACGCGAAGGGCGAGTCGGACGCCAGGTTCACCGAGGCGGGCGTGCCTACGACCTTCCTTCTAACGTCTTTTTACTGGGATAACCTGATCGGATTCGGAATGGAGCCGAAGCGGACTGAAGACGGGAGCCTGGCCTTCTATCTTCCGATGGGCGACGCGCGGCTTCCCGGCATCGCCGCCGAGGACATTGGAAAGTGCGCTTATGGCATATTGAAGGAAGGCGCCGACTATGCGGGAGAAACCGTCGGGATCGCCGGCGCTCATCCGACTGGCGAGGAAATGGCGGCGGCGCTGACCGATGCGTTCGGAGAGCCTGTGACTTACGTGGCGGTGCCCTTCGACGCGTTCAGGGCGATGGATTTTCCCGGAGCAGCGGACCTCGGCAACATGTTCCAGTTTAAGGCCGATTTCAACGACTACTTTCTCAAATCGAGAGACCTTGAGCTTTCAAAGAAGCTAAATCCCGAGCTCATGAATTTCAAACAGTGGCTGGCAGTGAACAGGGACAGGATCCCGGTCGATTGATTGTCTCGGAAGGCGAAAGATGAGGTCGCCTGAAGGAACACCTACAAGGGATTCTCCATTGATATCTGAGCTCACAATATCGAGAAAATGACCCTCAGTTGCCCCCCGCTTCAGCGGGGGGACGGAGAAGGCCAATAGCTCGTTTCGCCGGCTTCAGCCGGCAATTTAGGGCCCAAAGCCCCAAGCCTGCTTTTGTTTGCCCGGTTGACCCCCGGCTGAAGCCGGGGGCAACTGATCGCTTCTCAACACCTGCCGGTCTGACTTTTCGAACCCCGACAACATAAAAGACTGTCCCTAAAGACAGCCTCATCTCAATTCGTGCGTGCGTCCTCGGCCATGTATCAGGGTTGCGCATATATCTTCTTCCAGCAGAAGTACGACGTCAGCAGAAGAAGTATGAATAGCGAGGCTATCGGCCAGTTTCCGTCGTTCGTATGGATGTGAGCCGAAAGAGCGATCAGGGCATTGAAGAAGAACCCGGCGTAAGCCCATTCCTTAAGAGACCTCGAATAACCGGTCCAGATCGCCGCCAGGCCCAGTATCTTCGCGACTCCGAGCGGGTACGCCAGATAATCCGGGTACCCCAGATCGCGGAATGTCTGCGATGACATCTCATTCATAAACAGCATTCCGAAAGCCGACAAGAGCATCATCGCGGTTACGATCGCGGTCGTGACATAGTATGTGATCTTGATTCCTTTCACGCGTCAAAGCCTCCTTGCCCCAAACTGCCGAATAACATATCACAAGCCTCTGACTTCCGCCGTTTATTCCCCGCCGCGGCTTTGTGCTAATCTCGATTCGAATATGGACGAGAACAAGGTGACGCTGAAGGCCGATTCGATAACCAAGTCCTTTGGCGATTTTACTGCTGTCGATAGCCTCAGCTTTGAAGCGAGCGCCGGGCGCATTTTCGGTTTCCTGGGGCCGAACGGCGCGGGAAAGACGACCACGATCCGAATGATCGTCGGCATAACGGTGCCCGACGAAGGCAGGATCGATCTGTTCGGCAGGAAGATCTCCCCTGCGTTGCAGGACCGGATCGGCTATCTCCCCGAAGAAAGAGGACTTTACAAGAAGATGAAGGTCTCCGACCAGCTGCGCTATTTTGCCGCGCTGAAAGGGGTAGCGGCAAGAGAGGCCGACAAGCGGATCGACGAGTGGCTCGGCCGTATGGACCTTTCCGACTGGAAGGAGAAAAAGACCACTGATCTCTCCAAGGGAATGCAGCAGAAGGTCCAGTTCATATCGACAATGCTCCACGATCCGGACCTTCTGATCCTCGACGAGCCGTTCTCCGGGCTCGATCCGATCAACGTCGAGTTCATGAAGGAGATCATCGCCGAGACCAAGTCAAAGGACAAGACGATAATCTTCTCGACGCACATGATGGATACCGCGGAGAAGCTTTGCGACGATATTCTTCTGATAAACAAGTCGAAAAAGGTCGTGTCCGGAAGCCTGCGTGAGATCAAGGAAAGCTACGGCAAGAACGTGGTCTCATTGCGATGCACCGGCGGGGAAGAGGTCCTGGCGGATGAATCGCTGGCCGCGAAAGTGATCGATCACGCCGACGAGAAGGAAGTGTTTTTGGCAAAGGGAGCGGACGCGCAGAATTTGCTCGGTAAGCTCGTGGGATCGGGGGCGCAGATCACCAAGTTCCAGCTGATCGAGCCGAGCCTCAACGACATATTCATAGAAAAGATAAGGGGTTGAAGAATGCAGAAGTTCCTGGCGGTCCTGAAGAGGGAATACAAGAAGGTCGTGTTCACGTGGACATTCGTGATCACAACGTTCCTTATGCCTTTGATCGCGTCGGCGTTCGTGCTAGTGCCTCTTCTGATCTTCTCGATCGAGGGGGAATCCACGCGGATCGCGATCGCGGATCTGAACGGAAGCGTCGCGCCGAGGCTCAGGCAGAATCTTTCTCCCGAGAAGATAGCGGAAAAGGCCAGGCAGGCCGCGAAAGAATCGCTTTCCGATTTTTCGGCGAGCCAGGACGAGAAAATGAAGCGGAGCGCCGAACAGCTCGGCGGCACCTTCACGTTTGTGCCGTACGATCCGGCAGGGAAGTCGCCGGAGAAGATCCAGACCGAGCTTCGCGAGAGGATCGGCAAGAATGAGCTCGACGCATTCCTGATCATCCCAAAGGACATAGGCGCTCGCGACCGGGAGTACGGTTACTTTTCAAGAAAGGCGGGCGATTTCGTGATCAATTCGACGCTTCAGGACGCCTTGAACGAAGCCGTGCGATCCCAGAGGCTCGCGGAAGCGAATATCAGCGAGGACCTTCTGAAGGACCTCGGCCGGAAGGTGAATTTCACGATCAAGCCTCTTACGGAAACGGGCGAGATCAAAGAGGACGATTCGGGTCCCTGGGCCGCGTTCGTTGTCGCAATGCTGATCTATGTCGTCCTTGCGATCTACGGCCAGGCGATAATGTCGGCGATCGTCGAAGAAAAGGAGACAAGGATCTCCGAAGTCCTGTTCTCTTCCGCACGCCCGTTCGAGCTTATGATGGGCAAACTTGTCGGAGTCGGGCTTGCAGGACTGACACAGCTCGCGATCTGGCTTACCACGGTCGCCGCTTTTGTAGGTTTCGGGCTGGCAAGCGCGGCCGCAAGCGGCCTCGATGTTGCACTCCCTACGATCACGGTTTCGATGGTGGTCTATTTCCTGGTCTTCTTCCTCCTCGGTTACTTCATTTTCGCGACGATCTATGCCCTTATCGGCTCGATGGTGACCAATATGCAGGAAGGCGGCCAGTTCGCGCTGCCTCCGATACTCCTGCTGCTTGTAGGACTGTACTTCTGCTTTGCGGTGATCCGGGACCCGAACTCGAGTTTCGCGTTCTGGGTATCTGTCGCACCTTTCTTTGCACCCATCGTGATGCCCGTAAGGATCCTCGCGGATACGCCACCGTTCTGGCAGATCGCGCTTGCGGTGCTCTTGAACGGCGCCGCGATCGTCGGGCTGACCTGGGCCGCGTCGCGCGTATATCGTGTCGGAATGCTTATGTACGGTAAGCGCGCGACTATCCCCGAGGTCTGGAAATGGATCCGGCAGAGCTAGGTTGTCAGTAGATGGCGGACGAGATCGAGAAGAAGTTCAGGCTTACGAGGGAGCAGTATGAGAGGCTCGCGAGAGACCTCGAGGAATTAGGCGCCGAGTTCACTGGCGAAGAGCGTGAGGAGAACCTGATCTACTCGAGCGGGTCTCTTCTGCGAGACTCGTCGGTCTTACGGATCAGAAGAACAGGGAACGGCGCAACGCTGACCTTCAAGAAATGGGTCCCGCTCGAAGGCGACCTGAAAAAGCACATCGAGCACGAGACCGGGATCGATGATCCCGATGAGGCCGCCGCGATGCTCGAGCTACTTGGCCTCGAACTCGCCGTCGTTTACGAGAAAAAGCGCCGCACGTGGCAGGTCCTCGACGCGGAGGTGGTTCTGGACGAGCTTCCATTCGGTTTCTATATGGAGATCGAGGGCGATCCTCCCGCGATCCGCGAAGTTGAAATGAAACTCGCGTCGGACGATCTCGAGCACGAACCGCTCACCTATCCAAGGCTCACTGAGAAGTTCGGGGTCCGCCGCGACTCGGCGATCGAAGCGCGCTTTGGCTGAAGCCACCGATAACGGATTCGACGAAACTCAGTCGGAAAACCGCAATCTGCGGGTAAATTCTTGATGACCGGTCGCGGAATCGGTTAGTATCTATGGAAATTGGATTACATAGGGAGGCCCACCTGAATGACGAAACACATCATCGGCTTGATCATCTTCAGCTTTATCGTAGGTACGAGCGCGTTTGTCGCCGGATATTTTTACGGCTCTCCCGACACCGCTGTCGACAGCGTTTATGAACGGTATTCCGAAAAGCGGAAGAAACGGAAGAAAAAAAAGAAACGCTGCCGTCCGCACAGATTCCACGACGAAAGCGCGGCCTCCGCGACGGTTAAGAGCGCTGTTTACGACCTGAATACGGGACGCCTGAAAACCGAGTTCGAGTTCAGCCGCGGGACTCCCGAGGAGTTTTTGCTTGAGCTCCAGTTCTATGTTCTGGACGAATACGGCCAGCGCTACATCAAGACCGAAACGGTGAAAGGTTCGTCCTGGACGCACAACTACGAGGATTCTTACGACTGGATCGACAGGTTTGAGCAGGTGGACAAGCTTTACGTGAAGGCCAGCGTATTGACGAAGGACGAGGGATGGACATCTCCTCCGGATGCTTTTGGAACCGGACTCGTTCCCGTGGTGGTTCTCGTATCCGATTTTCCATACGACACAAAGGAAGACGATTCCACTGCTACGGTTCACTAGACAGAGTCTTTTGCATTTGCTCTTTCATTTGGCCCCGTCAGTTGGCGGGGCCTTTTTCGTGCCCGAAAGAAAAATTTGTCGCTCGGGGCTTTCTGATGCAGAATGGGGGAAACCAAAACAAGGAGAAATCGATATGTTCAGTCTTATCTGGCAAATGATCGCGGGTCTTATAGTTGGCATAATCGCGCGGGCGATACTCCCCGGTAAAGAGCCGATCGCCGAAGGCGCTCTCGGGTGGCTGATCACCGCTCTGATCGGAATGGGCGGCGCGCTTCTCGGAGGTTTTATAGCGAGGATGCTCTGGGCAGGAGAGGGCTACACGGTCGGCTGGATAATGTCGATCGTCGGCGCTGTCCTTTTGCTCCTGATCGTGCGGTTCCTGTTCAAGGGAAAGGCCTAGGCAGAAGTCAGGAGTCAGGAGTCAGGAGACGGGAGGCAGAGAAAACAGTATGAAGAGGATTGATAGTTGAGAATTGGGAATGGTCTTTGGACCCGGTTGATTTCAGGCTAAGCCAGTAGTCACTTCAGGAACCGGATCCGGGATCGTGGAATCTCCCACTTTCAATTCTCAACCATCAATCCTGTTCATCCTGTTCTCTTCCTCTGTTGGAACAGGGGTGAAGGGGGTGAAGGAGATTGCGGCATTCGAGTAGTCGCGTTGACTGACACTCCCGAGCGTTCGGGTTCGGCAGCAGCCATCTCCTTCACCCCCTTTATCCCTGTTAATTCACGCTGACACTTGAAGGCAGCGGGACATCCCCCGGAGAGCCGAACTGGACAGCCTCGAAGCCGCTCGTCGTCCCGAAGATGTACCAGGTCCTGTCTCCTGGCCTCCAGACTGCGGGATCGAACTTCCCGTCGCCGTCGAAGTCTCCCGGGGAAGGGATGTCCCCCGCCGCTCCCCAGGGGAATGCGAAGAACGAGTCGTCCTCGCTTCTGATCACATACCATTCGGAAGTGGAAGGCCTGAAGAACGCGACATCCGCTTTTCCGTCTCCCGTCCAGTCGCCAACGGTCGTTCTGTCGCCCGGAGCCCCGAACTGGAACGCCTTCACGCCGTCGGTACTTCTAAGCAGCCAGAACTGGTTGTCGGGAGCGCGGTACACTCCCACGTCATCTTTGCCGTCCCCGTCGTAATCGGCAACGATCGGCTGGTCGGCAGCGACTCCGAACGGGACGACCGACAGTCCTCCGTCGGACGACCTGACGATGAACCAGGTCCCGGAAGAAGGCCTGTAAACTGCCGGGTCGGCCTTTCCGTCCCCGTCAAAATCGCCCGGAGCGGGGATGTCGCCGTTCGAGCCGAACGGGAACGCGAAGAACGAATCATCTTCCGATCGAAGAATGAACCACTCTCCGGAAGAAGGCCTCCAGAAGGCGACGTCCGTCCTGCCGTCGCCCGTGAAATCGGCCGCAACGGGAACATCGGTCGAAGTCCCGAACGCGAGACCGCGAGTCCCCGAATCGGAAGACCGGAGCAGCCACCATTGCGCCGTCGGCTGGCTGTTCGGCCTGAAGACCGAGACGTCGGTTGCCCCGTCCCCGTCGAAGTCAAAAAGTGACCTACGCTGAGCCACGACCGTTCCACCGGTCCAGAATCCGCCTTCAAGGCTGAAGGAACCTCCGTTCGATGTGATCCCCGCAAGAGGCTGTCCTGCTGTTGCTTCAAGAACATATGAGCCGCCCGAGGCGCGGCCGCCGCCACCGGCAACGACGGACTTCGTGATCTCATACGGGCCGCCGGATTGCGGAAATGCGCTGGCCGATAATCCGATTGCCGCCAATACGACGATCGATAGAAAAAACACTTTTCTCATCGTTATACCTTTTCAGACTCGACTCGCAAGCCGAATGCTTTTGTGGCTAAGCCGTTCTCTTTAACCTGCGCTGCCGGATCCGCGGACCTCCCAAACAAGTGCGGGCCACTCGACTACGGCAAGACCGTGAGCGAGAATCTGCGAGTCTGGCTTTCGCCTCCTCGCGCCGAGACCGAGAACGAGAATGTCCCGGTCTTCGTAGGAGTGCCGGAGAACTCACCGGTCAACGGATCGATGTTAAGTCCGATCTTTGATACTTCGGTCGGACTGACATCCCACTTTAAGGGTGAAGTGTTTCCGACAGCTTCGAACCGTTTGCGGTACGGCGAGTCCCTTTTCGCATCCGCCAGGAAATGCGAAATGAGGATCGTCGTCCCACGTACCTTCAGATAGAGCCTGTCAGCTTCATAAGTGCCCTGACCATCGGTAATGTTTACGGCGAACGTGGACGTACTCGGCCCTGTTGGTACCCCGCTCAATCTGCCCGTTTCCGGATCGAGCCTGAGACCCGCCGGTGGATTTGCCGCCAGTTTGTAGGGGGGACGTCCACCCAGGACCTTGAGATCAAAAGAATACGGCTGCCCGGTGATGGCGTCCGGAAGCCAACGGTAGACAAGCGCCATCTTCTTTACCTCGATGGTAAAAGGTTTGGAGTAGGAATCACCCGTCCCATCGGTCACCGCGATGCGAAACTCGAATCTTCCGGCTTGGGCGGGGGTTCCGCGGATCAGCCCTGAGCCGGCGTCGAGCGAGATCCCGGGAGGCATTTGGCCTCCGTCCAGGGAATAGTGAACCGGGGTGTTTTCCGGTGAGAACGCGAGCATCGTGAACTCGTAAGGTTGCCCGGCGACCGCGGGCGGAACGGCATCATCGGCGATATACAGCCTTCGCACGAGGCCCACGATCCGTACGCTTACTTGTCCGGGTGTTCCCTCGCGACCGTCAAAAGCGATCTCTCCTTTTCCGGGCTGCCCGTAAAGCACGATCTCCTTCTGCTTGCCGCCGATCAAACCGGCTGCCTTGATCTCGACCGACGAAGACTGTTGGTTCACCGAATTGATTCTGTAGACGCCTTCCGGGGTCGTGACGTCTCCGCCAAGGAACCTGCCTTCTTTCCGCAGTTCGACATTGACCGCAACGTGTGTCAGTTTGCCGTCCGGATGTCTCCGCGCGTATGCACCCCGCCATCGTCCTTCGAGCTCGTTCTTGCAGACAGGAAGAGTGATCGTGCCCGGACCAGATACCCTGGATTCTTCTCCTGTGCAAAACGAACGCACGACCACCTCTCCCTCCGGAACGGTCAGTATCCCCTGATCGGTCCCTGCCTCCCCTTCGATCGTTTTCCACCAGGCCTTGTCCGAGATCGTGTCTCCGGGCTCATCCTCTTCCGACTCCGGTCCGGAGAAACGTGTGGGAAGAAAAGAGGGGATCCCGAGCGCGCTTCGGCGGTTCGAGCCGGCGAAGAACGAGCCGAATCCCCCGCCCGGAGGTCTCACAGTTTTGTTCGAACCGCCTTTCTTCGAAGGCGTACGCTCCCAGTGTTCGCAATTGGTAAAAGTGACTCTGGCGCCGGGGATCGGTTTCCAGCCGAAGATCGCCGGAAATTTGTCGTCTTCAATCCGCCGGCATCCCACCGAGCATTTGCTTTCAGGAAAAATGGTCGTCTTGTAGTCCTTTCGTTCTCCGCCCATCCTGTTCGCGCACGTAAGCTCCATCTGGCTGTTCTTGTCGCAGACGACCGCAGCGTCGCACTCCTGGAACGAGCCTTCCGACTTTGTGGCGCGCGACAACTTCACCACTTGGTAGAAGTTGCCTCCGCGTGGTGCCGGGATCGTGAAGATCACACTGCAGGAGGGTTCTTTGCCCTCTGCAGTATCGGGGTGTTTCAGCTTGACCGTGCAGTTGCATTTCACGCAGTCGCTCTGAGGGCATCCGGCGCGGGCGGAAAAATAGTTTGCTCCGAAAACAAACGCCGTCAGCACGGCAACGAGAACGCAGATCAGTTTTGTTTTCATTCCTCTTTTCCTCCACGTGAGATCTCAGGACCTCCTTCGAGCAAAGCCAGTTTGGAGCGCGGCGACGCAAGATCCGGTCGAAGCCGGATAAGTTCTCTGAGGGTCTCTGCGGCTTCCAGGCGCCGTCCCAACTTCTCGAGCGAGCTTGCTTTCATAAGGAATACATCGACGTCGAAGCCGTAAACGAGAGCGCGGTCGTACGCGGCAACAGACAACTGTCCGTTTCCGCGCTCTTGCGCCAGCATCCCCAGCAGTTTGTAGGCTCTGTTGGACGTCGGGGTATGCCTTATCGCGTCCCGGATCGAAGACTCCGCAGCCTGTAGTTCCGAGTTCCGGGTCGCAGATTCTGCCCGCCGCAGCGCAGTTTCAGTCGAGAGACGGCTGTAGGCGTTTCCTCCAGAGATCAGGCCGGCTATCAAAACAGGAATCAGAACAAGCGATCTCATAGGCAGTCCCTTTGGCAGACCGATCCGTCGCTTGTTTACACTCGCCTCGACAACGGCGGTAAGAACGGCAAGCAGCATAAGGGACGTCGGAAGATGCGTAGGGAATCCGAAGGCGGCGGAGACGAGTATCGAGACCAGGGCCGCCCAGCACCCGAGTGAAACCGGATCGCCGCGCAGCTTCCGGCCGCGGCTCAAAGTTAGAATCACGAAGCCGGCGACGGCGGCGAGACCCGGCAAACCGAGTTCCGACCAGATCTGGAGATAGTCGTTGTGAGCTAATGACGCAAAGCTCGCGTTGTTCGTGAACGGGACCGACCAGGTCTCCGCATATGCGTCGGCCTGGTAATGCGGGAACTGCAGGCCGAACGTGCCGAGTCCGTGGCCCAGAAGAGGTGCGTCGTAGATCATCGAACCGGTGACGGACCAGATCCATACGCGCCCGCGGATCGACGCGGTGTTCAGAAGGTATCCGGCCGTCTCCTTCCTCGAGATCAGCGGAATGACTACCAACGCGACTGCTGAAATACAGGCCACGCTGATGGTAATCAAGCTTCGAGGTCGAAGTGATGCAGCTATTTCTCTCCGCCGGACGAACAAAAATGCAGCGGTTCCGGCGACGAAAGCGATCCAGGCTCCCCTGGCGATCGTTGCGGCGAGCGCCGCCAGTATCAGCGCGAATGCGACGAATCGTGTGACAAACCGCCAACGTTCATCCGGATTTCGTTCCGTAAGGTCGGCCATTCGGCCAAGCCCGACCAACGCCGCCACGGCAAGGAATTCGCCGGTCCAGTTCGGGTTTCCGAGGGTTCCGAACGTCTGCCACTTTCCTTTGAGATCTTCCGTAGCGAAAAGCGGGTCGCCGGCAAAATACTGAGCAAGGACATAGACCGCCTCGATCACGCCTGCGAACACGAGAACCGAGGCAAGCGCTGAACGCGCGTCCTGTTTTCGAAGAAGCTCCAGGGCAAGACCGAACAACAGAGGGTAAGAGACCATTCGAAAGGCCGAATCCAGCGATACTTCAGGATTCGAGGACCAGGCGGCGGAGGCAAGGCCCAGACCAGCGAGGGCCAGAGCAGGGATCCAGACAGGTGTGAGTGTGACGGATCCCGGACGCATCGAAAACAAGCACGCGATCAGGAGGACGGCGGTTCCCGCTTGCACCAGGATCTCCTTCGGAGCAATGTACGGCTCCGGGAGCGGCGCGGCGAACGCGATCGGCGTAAGGCCTGCGATCAAGCAAAGCAGGATCCGGGCCGGGCCCAGTGCCTCCTGCCGGTCGGTAGTCGATGTGTTGGCGCAGCGTCCCATCATCTTTCCGGAGGTTCCGAACTGTACCGGCCGACCCTATTGCGCAGTCCCCTGATCGGCCGTCACGGTTATCTGATAGAGAATGTTCAGCTCGCGGGCGAGCTCGAAGATCTCTTCCAGGCTCGAATACGGGGCCGAAGGATGCGCTACGATGGTTAGCGTTCTGCCTCCTTCCTCGTCCTTTTCCGCGACTCCAAGCACTTCGTCTTTCAAAGATGACCTCAGGGGCCTCTGGGTCGGAGGGTAGAAAGCGAATCCGTCCTTCCGCACGTCCCTTTCATTGAGTATGTAGCTCCCGTCCGCGCGGATCTCGATCGAACCGACGATCCGGTTGTACCAGATCTGTCCCGCGTCGGTCGTCTTTTTGATGTGCATGTAGAGTGAGAACTCTCTTTTCGTATCGAGATCTGTGAAGTGTCCGAAGGTCGCCGTGTCCCGCCGATCCTTTCCGGCCGTGAGGACAAGCAGGAGCGGGTTCGGCTCCGGTTCCGTTGGCGGACCCTTAGGATCGTGCAGCGGGACCTGAACCGTTGCGATCTCGTCGACAAGTTGGTAAAGCTCCTCGAAGTCGCCGATCGACACGTCCGGATCGACAGCAAGATAGACCCCATCCCGCAGAAGAGGGATTGCCATTGTCGAAAGATCGTTACCGGAGCCCTCGGTGAACGATCCCTCCTGCTCGCGATGTTTTACTATCTCGGAGAGCTTTGATCGCAGTTGCGAGGTATCGCCGGCACTCCCCATCGGCTCTCCGTTGAGCCAAAGTCTTGGGTTCTCCTGTGTTTGCGACGCAACCACAGATTTTTCCGATGTCGAACCCGCGCTCTGTGCACTGCAGGCCGCAGGGGTAACCGGCCCGCATATCGCGGCCAGCATAAAAAGGGTGTGTATTCTCATCTCTTTCATTCTCATTTGTCCTTGCAGACCGGCGCATCCGGCTTCAGTTCGCAGACGAGCCTGTAGAGGGCCTCGATCCGCTTCTGCTGTTCATCCATCTGCTTTCGCTGTTCCGATATCTCCCGCTGCTGTTCCTTGAGGGCGTTGACCAGGACGACGCCGATCCGGTCGTATTTCACGCCCTCGACTTCGCCCTTGTCGTTGTAGGTGACCAGGAGCGGCTCGATCTCGGCAACTTCCTCGGCTACAAGCCCCAGGTCAGGTGTTCCACTGTCCTTCCAATCGAACCTGACCGGTGAAAGACGACGGACGAGTTCCAGTCCCGTATCGAACTCCCTTACCGAGCTCTTGTACCTGATACTCGAACTGCAGGTTGATAGTCGGAAAACTGCGTTGAGACAGACATTCGTAGAGCCTCCCGAAGCAAGGAGCAGCGCGACATGCCCGTTTACGTTTAGTCTTTCCCCCGGGAACTGGTTCCCGATCCCGACGAAGCCGTTCGACGAGACGTAGAGGATATCGCCCAATCCGGCCCTCCAGAACCGAGCCGTATTCCCGTTCGAGTACCAGGCCCAGTCGTTGTCCGCTGTCGAATTGGTCCTGTCGCGGAACTTGAACCCGGCTCCGGTACCCGTCGAAAGGATCTCGTTCTGCCCCTGTACATGAAGCATCGATTCCGGGAGGTCCGTACCGATTCCCACTTTGTCGATCATCAAAGAGGTTCCGGCGACGATCAGTTTCGCAGAAGCATTCGGCAGGCCTCCGATACTCAGTCTTCCGGCCACGACCGTGTCGCCGTTGAAATAGCCCGCATAGTTGGTTCCGGGTCCGAGCGCCTCTCCATATACTCCGTACTTCGTCGCCCCGGCCCCATCGGCCACTCCCCAGACACCGTATCCGTTGCTGTTTCCCGGGAACACACTGGACTTTCCGAACACGCCGATCTTCACGCCGTTCGTGCCGGTGGCTAGCGCGTGAACGCCGTATGACAGGCCGGTATATGTTGAGGCGGATGAAGTAGCAGCAACGCCTACCTTACCGCCGATGAAATTTCCGCCGGTGCCGAACCCTGGATTGTTGGTGGATATGCCCTCGACGCCGACGCCCGAGAATTGCCCAAAACTTGTGTTCTCCCCGAGGATCGCAGGCGAAAGATCTCCGGTTGCCCCAACTCTCAGGCGGGCTGAAGTTTGCGATGTCTGATGTCCCACAGACATTACTCCGGCGACTTTTCCGTCTCCCGTGACGCTAAAATTACTGTTCGGCTGTGGATCGGTCCGGTTCTGGATATATTCGCCCGACACGGGGAACGTGGCGTTGAGGGTGCCGTTTACGGTCAAATCGCCGGTGATCAGTCCGTTACCGGCTACATGGAGTGGTTGTGAGGGCGTTGCCGTTCCAATTGCTATCTGGTTTCCGAAGAATGAACCCGCCGTGATGACATTGTTCACGTACAGAGGACCTTGTATCAGGACTTCGTCACTGCCGTTATTGCGGCCAAGCACGATCTGATCGTTTCGGTTTACGGTCGCTCCTGCACCGATTGCGGTCGCAAAACTCAGACCCGCAGTAAGCAGGTTTGCGTTTGCGCCGAGGATCGTGTTGTTCGATCCGGTCGTATTGCCGATCCCGGCCAAGTTGCCAATGAACGTATTGTTGGTCCCCGCCGTATTGGAGTTTCCCGACGCCGCTCCGAAGAACGAGTTCCCGCTTCCGATAGTGTTGCCCGTGCCGGCCGCACGACCGAAGAATGCGTTTTGCGAGCCGCTCACATTAGCTTGTCCGGCCGCAATTCCGCCGAATGTGTTGTTCGCTCCTGGCGAGACTCCGAACACGCGGCTCCCGTTCAGATCGAACTGGGTGTTCGCGTTTACTATGTTCGCGGTCAGCGTTCCTGCCGCCGTTCCGTTTCCGGAGATGTTGAAGTTGCTTGATGGCTGTTGACTTGTGGAATTCTGAAGATAGTTCGTGCTCCCGGGCGCAGGGGGACGAGCGTCCGTCATGCGAGGGTCGGTTGTCACAACGTACTGATTTGCGGCAACGCCCCCGAGCTGAAGAGCGTTCGTCGCTGTCTGTGCGTTGATCGCATTGGTCGAAGAATCGGCGGTTGCGGCACTTATGCTCTTTACCGAGTACGGAGTACTCGTCAAAGCCTGCCGCGGGGTAAGGATGGTGTAGCCCCCGATCCCTGCCTGCCGGACAGCGATCTCGAGAAAACGGTTCGCACCCGGGAACTGAGAACCGAAGTCAAGCTGCACGCTGAACGCGCCGTTCACAACGGCGACGTTTGGCCGCTGAAGGGTCCCGAGCGCACTTCCACCGGCCGATACCGGGAACAGCCGAAACTCGAAGTCATAGTTGCCGTTCGCGGGCTGGGAGCCGTCATTCAGGCTTCCCTGAAAGCTGAACTCGGTTGTCTGGCCCAAGCAGGCCGCAGATATGAAGACGGTTGCAAACGCCACCGTTAAAAACCTGTTCGACATCCTACTCACCTCCTGCAAATGTCCGCATTCCTGTTTGCCGCACAAACCAGCAGTTTTAAGCTTTCGATCTCTGCTTTCAGCCGCTCGATCTCGGTCTGCTGTTCCTTAACGGCGTTGATGAGGACGACCGAGATCCGGTCATACTTCACTCCTTCGATCTGGCCGTCTTCGTTAAATGTGACGAGAAGCGGATCCACGGACGCAACATCTTCCGCGACAAACCCAATGTCCCGCCTGCCGCCTGCCTTCCAGTCGAAAGTGACTGGTTTCAAACGGGATACCAAGTCCAGTCCGTGATCGAACACTCGTATGTTCTCTTTGTATCGAATGCTTGAAGAACAGGTGGAGATCTCGGAGTTGAAGTTCTGACAGACACTCGTCGCCCCACCGGAGGCCAGGTTGAATGCCACGATGCCTGTGACCTCGAGGGGTCGCGTCGGATTGTTTGTTCCGATTCCAACCCGGCCGTTATGAAGTATGGTGAACCTGCCGCCGGGAACCCCGGAACCGTCTATCTGGAAAGCGCCGTTGCCTCCGAATGACGCGACGGTTCCGCCCGCAGTATTGGTCTGTACTCGAAGTCCTGAGTTTCCGGCGTCCTCGACCTGAAGCTTAAAGGTCGGGGAGGCGACACCGATTCCAAGGTTGTTGTTGGCAGCGTTGATCCAGACCGCGTTCTGCAGTATCGAATCGTTGAAGATCTGAAATTGGCCTCCGGTTACGGTCGCGACCGACCAGCCGGGCTGTTCGTTCAGAGTCAGGGAGATCCCTGCGTTCGAATCCGAATTGAATCGGGCGCGCATAATACCCGCCGCAGTAACGTGCAGCTTCGCCGCCGGCGAAAAGGTCCCGATCCCGACATCTCCTTGTGCGCCAAAGCTGCCGGACCCAAAGAATCTGAATACCGGGCCGATCGAGTTATAGCCCGAGAGCAGCGGCACGGAATTGTCATTTGTCGTCAGCGCAAGTACCTGCTGACAGTTGAGCCCCTTGGGGATTCCCCATCCGAAAATTACGGTTGCGCACCCGGTCGATCCAAACACGTCGAGTTTTGCCTGCGGGGAGGACGGAGCGCCGATACGAAGGCCTCCGCCGATATTGGCCTCCCCGGTAATCCTGAAGCTTGCGGCCTGGGGAACGAGCGTGTTCTGAATGTAGTTGCTGCTTCCCGCCGTTGGAGTCCGCGCATTCGACAAGCGGGGGTCGGTGGTCAGGACGTACTGATTCGCGGACACGCCTCCAAGCTGGAGCGAGTTCCCGGAAGTATTGGCGTTCTCCGCGGTCGCGCTCTTTATCGAGTAAGGAGAACTGTTGACCGGCTGGCGGGGCGTGAGGGCAGTGAAAGGACCGTCACCCGCACGGCGGACCGAAACGCCTATAAAGCGGTTGTCGCCCGGGAACTGCGCCCCGAAATCGAGATTCACACTGAAGGCGCCATCCACGACCGGCACGTTCGGGTGCTGGAGCGTGCCGATCGCGGTCCCTCCGGAAACGGTTCCGAAAAGGCGAAACTCGAAATCGTAGTTGCCATTCGCGGGGTTGGCGCCGTCCTTCAGACTACCCTGAAACGTAAACTCGGTCGTCTGCGGCATAGCGGTGCCGACGCAAAGCAAGACCAAGAAGAGGGGCGACAACGCTTTGTAGTAGTGGTTTCGTATCATTGCGTTCAAACTCTTCAGGTACCCGCGGTATTACCGCAGAAGGTCCTTTGAATGAGGGTCTTCGAGACCGGTTAGTGAATCCTTGCAGACAAACAACGTCGGTGCCTCAATGAAATGTGCGTCCCCTCGTTCGATCCGGCGGAAGATCTCTCGCTCGGTCAATCCCGCAGAAGATGCGGCGGAGGAAGGTATGGACATCTCAACCGTCCTTCGGCAAAACGGGCAGAATGCCTGAAAACTCTCGGCGCACTGTCGAACCACGATTGTCTCCACAAACTCAAGTGTGATCTCTGCCTTTATTTTAATAAGGAAGCTCAACTTCTATCGTTGTGGAAACCGCCGCAACATCCATCTGGTCGTGATCTCGATCGTGATCCTGGTTGATCCGTTCTCAGCTTGTCCGCTGCTCCCGATGATGGGGGTGCGATCTTCTGTACGACTCCCTTCGAGATAGTCCGGCGAGTTGGGATCCAGGAGTCCCTCGACGAAGTGGTATTCCGGCGAATTGATACGAGTCTTGAGGACGTTGCTGTGTTCGGATGACTTGTCGCCGCAACCCCCGCTATTGCTTGAAGTTGTACTCGAATCGCCATTAGCCTCGATCGAGAAGAACTTCATCGAAATGCGATAACTATTGTCGGAAGGATCAAAGCCCAGACCGAATTCGGGAAGACCGTCCCGCTCGCCTTCCACAAAACTTCTTCTGGCTTCTGTCTGGACAACGGACTCATCAGGTTTCTTCGGCGAACAGTACACTCGTCCGGACACCGTCTTGCTTGAGTTGAAACTGGTACTGGCGCCGCCTTTTGCCTTTGACGCCCTACCGCCTTCGACAAAGATCGTTCCTGTGTAGGTGTTCTTGGTTCCCACCACTTCGTTTCCTCCGGTGGTGATGCTGATCCCGGCTCCGGGCCTTGTGATCGAGTCCGGGGTCGGAGCTATCGCCTTGCTCGAGATGATCGTGTGAACCCTCTTGTAGGCAACGTAACCAAACCAGCCGTTCGGACGGCAGTCCGCAGGAAGAGAGTTCAAAGAGTCGAGGATCAGGGCCTCCGCCGCCTTGTGAGCGGCTATCTGAAGATTCACGACTTCCCTCATCGTAAAGTTTTCGTAGAACCGCCGGCCGGGTGTTTGCCGCGATCTGCATTGCTGCAGAAGAGCATCGAGGAATCGACTCTCCACTTTGCGAATGCATTCGTTCTCAGCCCTCTGGTCGGAGATCGAGCAGTCGATGGGGTTGAGCAGGGAGAAGGACGAGTCCGGCCCGGAAACTTGAGTTTCTTTCTGCGAATCGGCGATCGACTGCAGCAATTCGGTCAACCCCTCTTCTGAAAAATCCAACGGTCTGCCGATCGGCTTCTCCAGGCGAGAGATCACATCCAGGTTGCGCTCCAAAACACCGATGGCGGCCCTCGTCGAGACAAGTTTCTTCAATAGGGTTTCCTTGTCGGGACACCCGCAAGGCTGATCCTGTCCGTGGATCGACGACACACAGATCAGAAGGAAAAAAACGATCACTATCAGTTTTGGCGTTCGATCAGGTGCAAACATTCGGGCCTTCCTTCTCTTCGTTCGTCGCGTAGTCATAACGGAATTCGTCTCCAACGTTCGCTTTTGCCTGCGACAAGTCTTGTCCGCGGGTCTTGAAAGAGCTGCGCAGTACTTCATAGATCCGGAACTTTTCCGTCCACAGCTCCGGTTGCAGACCGTAGATCCGAAGCGGGAAACCGGCCGGTCTGGTCCGCGACCCGATCATTTCACGAGCACCTCGAGCGTGTAGCCGGCAAGTTTGTAGGTTGAATGAACCGCGATCTCGCAAACTCCCCTCGATCCGGAAGGCAGTCTGCCGTTCCAGGACTTCGTGTCTGAGGCGACTGTCTGGGCGTCTTGCCCGCGGACGAAGTAAAAAGAGAAGTCCGCGTCGCGCCCTTTTATTTTGATCTCGACACTCTGTCCGCCGCGTGCATTGAATCTGTAGACGACCTCGTCACCGTCTCTCACCGCACCCTTGAGAATGAGTTTCTTGCCCTTCACGGGCCTGATCGGTCTTACGTCTGAAGCTCCCGACGACTGGCCGGGAGCGGCTGCGGCCAGAAACAGAAATGCCAGCACCAAGTGCGCCAGAGCTAGTTGGGTCTTTCTTTTCATCTTTTCTCCCGAGGCCCACCGATCGGACCGTTCTCTTCCCGCCAAGTCGCTCAGATTGACAACCTGGGTCGAACACCGCCGGCTATGCCGAAAAACGTTGCCAGATCGCTGGTCTGAGGGATAAGATTTGCATTGCCCATTTCACTTGTTCGCGCCGTTGCCATGATCTTCAAGGGTTTAGGGTTGACGGGTCTTGCGGTTTTCCTGGCTTTTCTTTGACCTTTTTCTGACCCGATGAAAGTCTCTGAAAACAAAGGATTTGTGTACGTGTTCGGGAAGTACGCTCTCAACCCCGATGAGAAAACCCTGTTTTCTGGAGGGGTGCCTGTTCACCTCCCGCAGAAGGAATTCGAGACTCTCCTATATCTCGTGGAACACAACGGAAGGGCGCTTTCGAAGGAGCAGATGATCTCGGCCATCTGGCAGGACGCGTTCGTCGAGGAAGGGAACCTTGCAAAACAGATCTCGCGGCTCCGCAAGATGTTTGGAGAAAGTGGCGACGAGTTTATAGAGACCATTCCCAAACACGGTTACCGGTTTACTGCCGATCTGAAACGGAGCTTCCAGGATGACCGCCCTGTGTTGATCGAGAAGCGGACGGTCAAGCGCCTGACGCTGGACGTTGAGACTGATCATGAAGAGGAAGATGAGACGCGGCCGCTGCCGCCCGGCGCAAAGCCGAGATACCTGGCCGGGACGCGACCTTGGGTCGCGGCTGCATTACTGATCGTTGCGTTTGCGGCAGGCGCATATTTTCTGTGGAACCTCTGGCCGGACCCGGAATCGGTGAACATCAACAGAATCGCTGTGCTGCCGTTGCGTTCTATAAACGACGAAGAGAACGGAAAAGCGATCGGAGCTGGACTTGCGGACGCTCTCGTGACGAAGCTCGGGAGTACGCGGCGCGTTGTCGTCAGGCCTTCCAGCGCGGCGGACGCAGTCTCGGGGATCGAGGATCCGGTCGAGATAGGCCGCAAACTGGATGTGGACGCTGTACTGATGGGAACTATTCAGCAAGCGGACGGACGGCTCCGGGTCAACGCCCGGCTGATCAGGACGGAGTCCGGAGAACAGTTGTGGTCAGGTAGCTTCGAACAGCCGATCGGTGGAATCTTCGCTCTTCAGGATGCTCTTTCGACCAGCATCGCAAAGGCGCTGGCGTTCGAATTCTCGCGATCCGATGCCGACAAATATCTTTCAAAAGGGACCGACAATCCGGAAGCGTATGAAAAGTACCTCCGCGGCAGGTACTTTCAGAGTCAGAACACTCCGGCGGGACTAGATCGAAGCGTAGAGCTTTACGAACAGGCGATCGCGCTCGACCCCGATTTCGCGGATGCGCACGCCGGTATCGCTGACGCAGGCGTGATCATGTTCAACTTCGGACTCAAGCCTGGTCCGGAAGTGATTCCGAGATCGCGAGCTGCGCTGGCCCGCGCTCTTAAGCTTGATCCAGGCCTATCTAATGCCCACGCGTCCAATGCTCTGATCCAGTTCCTGGTCGACAAGGACTGGCCGCAGGCAGAGAACAGCCTCCGGCAGGCGATTGCTCTGAATCCGAACAACGCGGACGCTTTCAACCGCTATGGCTATTTCCTGATGCGGGTAGGGCGATTTGACGAAGCGCTTGAGAAATACGGTAAGGCGCGCGAGTTGAACCCTCTTTCGAACATTATTCAAAGCGGTATCGGATTGACGTATCTCTGTGCCGGCCGTTATTCCGAAGCGATCAGTCAATTGGAGGAAACCATTGCCGGAGATCCGCAGTTCTCGCACGCCCAATGGCTTCTGGCAACGAGCTACGAAGCTGCGGGTGATCACGAGAGGGCATTCGATGCAGGGCTGAGAGGACTTGAGATAGACGGCGGCGCAGAGTTTGCCAAGCGGCTTCGCTTGATCAGAGAGTCGAAAGGCCTCGACGCCGCCAACCGTGAATGGTTCGAAGAGTCTGTCCGGATGCGCGAGAAGGTACGCGTGAACGCGCTGGTGATAGCGATGCGTGCCGCCACGATAAAGGACCGGGAAGAGACGCTTGCCTGGCTGAAGCGCGCGCTTGAAGAAGGCGACACTACGGTCGGAGGGATCAGATATCTTTCAAAGTTCGAATTCGTACGTGACGACCCCAGATTCCAGTCGATCCTGAAAGAAGTACCTTTCTAGAACAGGTCTGGATTCTCGGGGATCAGTGATCAGTGGTCAATGGGATGTTGATATTGCTTGTAACGCGGGTGAAGGGGAAGGCTGTTGCGGAGCGCAAGCGACGGGCAATCAGTACCCGGAGCGCAAGCGACGGGCATAGGAGAGAAAAAACAGGATAGACAGGATGAAGAGGATTGATAGTTGAGAATTGAAAGTGGGAGATTCTACGATCCCGGATTCGGTTCCTGAAGTGACTACTGGCTTAGCCTGAAATCAACCGGGTCCAACGACCATTCTCAATTCTCAATTCTTGATTATCCATCCTCTTCATCCTGTCGATCCTGTTTCAAGAGAGGAAGAGGAACAGGATAGACAGGGTCGTTAGGATGGCTGTTTTGAAGATCCTATGCTGCAAGGTACTCGGCAACGACGTCATTTGAAAACAGTGATCCTATCAATCTTGTCCATCTGGTTGCTGCTTGTGAAAATGAAGAAAAAACAGGATCGACAAGATAAATAAGATCATTGGAAGCGAACACTCGCGGTGACCTATATTCGGCAACGTGAATGACTCGGAGCAGCTACCCTATTTATCCTGTCTATCCTGTTTTCTCTTCATTGATCCCTGATCACTGAACACTGACACTTGAAGGCAGCGGGACATCTCCGTTCGAGCCGAATTGGACAGCCTCAAAGCCGCTCGTCGTTCCGAAGATGTACCAGGTCCTGTCTGAAGGCCTCCAGACCGCGGGATCGAACTTCCCGTCGCCGTCGAAGTCTCCCGGGGAAGGGATGTCTCCCGTCGCTCCCCAGGGGAATGCGAAGAACGAATCGTCCTCGCTCCTGATCACGTACCACTCGGAGGTTGAAGGCCTGAAAAACGCCACATCCGCCTTTCCGTCCCCCGTCCAGTCGCCAACGGTCGTCCTGTCCCCCGGAGCCCCGAACTGGAACGCCTTCACTCCGTCAGTCGATCTAAGCAGCCAGAACTGGTTGTCGGGAGCCCTGTAGACACCCACGTCGTCCTTTCCGTCACCGTCGTAATCCGCCACGATCGGCTGGTCGGCAGCGACTCCGAACGGAACCACGCTCAGTCCACCGTCGGAAGACCTGACGATGAACCAGGTCCCCGAAGAAGGCCTGTAAACCGCGGGATCGGCCTTTCCGTCGCCGTCAAAGTCCCCCGGAGCGGGAATGTCCCCGTTCGAGCCGAACGGGAACGCGAAGAACGAATCATCTTCACTCCGCAGAATGAACCACTCGCCCGTCGAAGGCCTCCAGAACGCGACGTCCGTTTTTCCGTCGCCCGTGAAATCGGCCGCCACGGGAACATCGGTCGATGATCCGAACGCGAGACCTCTCGTCCCCGAATCGGAGGACCGGAGCAGCCACCACTGCGCGGTCGGCTGGCTGTTCGGCCTGAAGACCGACACGTCCGTCGCTCCGTCGCCGTCGAAATCGAACGGCGAGGTAGCAGAAGGCGAGATTGGTGTTCCGAACTTTGTTACAAAAACATCCCAAGTTCCGCCACCGAAAGTCTCGTCGAAGGCTCCGACCGACACCGGAAAGCCTGCAGAACTGGTTATCCCCGCCACGACCGGATCACCTTCCGCGGTCAAGGCTATCGCATTGCTTTCTTCGTTCTGCAATCCACCGAGGAAAGTCGAATACGCAAGCTCTGCGCCGTCGTTGCTGACAATCAGAAAAAAGGCATCCGAAGCACCTCCCTGCGAAGTGTCGAAACCGCCAGGGGTGGTTGGAAAGTCAAGAGATATTGCATCTCCTACACTACCAGAAACATATGCCTGGCCAATTGAGTCGATTTCGATCGACATTCCCCAGTCAGTCCCGCCGCCTCCAACATAAGTGGAGAAAATTAGATCGGATCCATCATTTTCGAGCTTCGCGACGAACGCGTCCCCGAAGCCATTCTGGGTTTCGTCAAAGGCGCCTTCTGTTGTCGGGAAGAAACCGCAGGTCCCGGTAACAAACGTGTTTCCGTTGCCGTCAACCGCGACCGCGTTCGCGATCGTGCCGTTTGCGCTCAGAAATGTGGAATAGACAAGTTGATCCCCTGCAGGAGCCAGCTTTGTAAGAAAACCCTGTTGCCCTCCGTCGTCAACAACATCGAATGAGCCTTCAGTTGTGGGAAATGGCTGAGCATGTCCGGGCGACGCTACCGCCATGCCGACTATGTAAGCGTTGCCGCCTGAATCAACTTCTATGTCGTTCCCTACATCTTGCGCGTTTCCACCCAGGTAGGTGGAGTAAATGAGGCCGGTGCCCGACGAATTGAGCTTTGTTACGAACGCGTCTTCGAGACCGTTATATGACTGGTCGAAGGCTCCTTCGGTAGTAGGATAACCTGCTGTATTCCAGGTGACACCGGTAATATAGACGTCTCCTCCCGAGTCCAGGTCTATCGCTCTTGCGACATCAGCCGCGGTTCCGCCGATAAACGTTGAATAGACAAGTGCGGATCCGCTAGGGTTGAGCTTTGCAACAAACACATCGAGCGACCCATTGTGGGACTCATCGTAGGCGCCGACAGTAACCGGGAAGTTAGGATCACTCGTGGACCCTGTTACGTATGCGTTCCCCTGTGCGTCGACCGCGATTCCGTTCGCTGTTCCTGACCCAAGGTATGTGGAATAGATCAGGCTCGAGCCCGTAGGATCAAGTTTTGTGACAAAGATCTCGTTCGGTCCGCTGTGCGTCGTGTCAAAGCCTCCCGCGGTTACAGGGAAGTCAGGGGATGAAGTTCGGGAGGTAACGTAAATATTCCCAAGACTGTCCACAGCTATATCCGGACTTCTGCTGAACGATCCATGCCAGATATCTCCATCCGTTAGGCTTCCGCCGAGAAATGTAGAGAAGGCAAGTGTGTTCAACGCTCCTGTTTCAGCAGTTCGCTGCGTAATGTCGGAGTGTCCTCCTGTTTTAAGAAAGGACGTGTGGTCCTCCTGGGCGGCGGGCCTCAGTCCGATCCCATCGGTTGCAGTGAGTGCCGCGGCTACAAGTACTGCCGAAATCACTGCAGCGACGATCGTTCTGTACCTGATTCTCTTAGTCAACATCTAGGTTCTCCAGTCTTAAAGCCAAATAGGTTTGCGCGACAGAAGGGTCGCGCTCTCATTCGGGTTAGCGAATCTTCGTGCGAAAAGCGGAAAAACCGGGGAAAGCTGGCGGCGTCTTGGGTTAGAATCTTCCGCAAATGAAGACCCGGGATATCACACGCATTCTTCAGGAATGGAGCGGAGGGGACCGTTCGGCTGCTGATCGCTTGTTTCCTCTCGTCTATGACGAGCTAAGGGTCCAGGCGAGGAAATATCTCAGCAGGGAACGGGAAAATCACACCCTCCAGCCGACGGCGCTTGTACACGAGGCGTATTTGAGACTTGTCGACCAGAGCAGCGTCCAGTTGCGCGACAGGTGCCATTTCTTTGCTGTGGCGGCAACGGTGATGCGGCACATATTGGTAGACCATGCGCGAGCCGTCGGAGCTGTGAAAAGGGGAGGTGCTGCAAGGAGATTGTCGCTTGACGAAGTACAGGTCTCGACTGAAGAAAGCGCCTCTGATCTTCTCGCCCTTGATGCGGCGCTCCGCAAGCTTTCGGAAGAGGACGACCGGAAAGGCCGTGTTGTCGAGATGTGTTACTTCGGAGGAATGAAACAGAGCGAGGTCGCCGAAGTCCTCGGCGTCGATCCCCGCACTGTGCGAAACGATCTTACGTTTGCGAAGCTGTGGCTCCTGAAGGAGCTCACCTCTTCGGACGGATAGGGTCCTTGCGGAATTCCTCAATCTTCCTGCTTTTTCGCTTCTCTCATTGAGGCCGATGGAACCAGAAAGAGAGAAAAACCTCGAGCAGATCGTTGCTGATGCCTGCGGGATCCAACCGAACGAAAGGCAGAGCTGGCTTGAGCAGAACTGCCCCGAATCACTTAGACCCGCGGTCATTTCACTGCTCGATTACTCCTCGATGGTCGAAAGCTTTCTGAGAACGCCTGTCGAGAAGCGTTTTGGAGGGCTACTTTTCCAGGACAATGAGCACTTCCTGAATAAACGGTTCGGCAATTACAGGATCGTGAGGGAAATCGGACGCGGCGGCATGGGAGCTGTCTTCCTTGGCGAGCGTGACGACGGAGCCTTTCAACAACGTGTCGCGATCAAGATAATCCGCCAGTCGGTCGTAGACAGCCTTTCAAAGTCCCGGTTCCGTTCGGAACAACAGATACTTGCAGCGCTGAGCCATCCGAATATCGCAAAGCTCTTCGACGGCGGGATCACCGACGAAGGTGAACCGTATCTCGTGATGGAGTTTGTCGCAGGTGAGGCTTTATCTGATCACATCAACGGAAAACAGCCGTCGATCGAAGAGAAACTGGTGCTGTTTCTCAAGGTTTGCTCCGCAGTTTCGTATGCGCACCGGAACTTGATCATCCACAGGGATTTAAAGCCTTCCAATATCATGGTGAGACCGGACGGCGAGCCTGTACTTCTCGACTTCGGGCTGGCAAAGATCCTGGATCCGGCCGCAGGTTCGGAAGACCGCACCCAGACAAGATTCCTCGCGCTAACTCCGAACTATGCGAGTCCCGAGCAATTCGAGGGCAAGAACGTATCTACATTGGCCGATGTGTATTCTCTCGGGGTCGTTCTGTACGAACTTCTGACGGAGAGGCCTCCATTTTCGCTCCACGACAAGGAACTGAACGACATCCTCGAGATCGTCAATTACAGGGAGCCGATGCCGCTCGGGTCACTCTCAATAGCGGACGCTTCCCGGATCAAGGGCGATCTCGATGTGATCGTTTTGAAGGCGCTCAGGAAGTCGCCCGAGAACAGGTACGAATCCGTCGAGAAGCTGGCTGAGGACTTGGAGAGGTATCTGAACGGGCTTCCGATACTGGCCAGGCCCGCTACAAATCTGTACAGAACGGCGAAGTTCCTTCGGAGGAACAAGCTTGGAGTTGCAGCCGCGGCCGCGGTCGGTTTTTCCCTGCTCGGGGGAATCGCGGCCACGGTTCGCCAGTCGCGCCGTGCAAACCGGCATAGGGTTGCGGCAGAAAAAAGGTTCTCCGAGGTGCGCGAGCTCGCTAACTCGTTCCTTTTTGAAGTCTATCCGAAGATCGAACAACTGAAGGGTTCGACCGAAGCAAAAGAGGAGGTTGTCCGGATCGCGCTCAAGTATCTTGACAATCTTTCAGCCGAGGCCGCGGGTGATCGTGATCTGCTGCGCGAGCTCTCGGTGGCGTATCAGAAGATCGGAGATGTCCAGGGTAATCCGTCTTTCTCACATTTGGGAGACATGAAGGGCGCCCTGTCGAGCTACGAAAAAGCGGGCTCGATCCTTTCGAAGCTGCTCGACACTGACGATAGCGAACCGGAATTGCTCAATGCGCTCGCGTCGAATCTTCAGGCAAAGGCGCTCATTCTCTGGTGGCTCGATGCCACCGGCGGAGCGCTTGCGACGTTTGATGAAGCTCTACTGATCCGACGCTCTCTTGCGGAGCGATACCCGGATTCGAAGGAGTTTTCCGAAGGACTGATCCGTCTTCAGCTGCGGCAAGGTGAGATTCCCTGGTGGGAGCACAGAATCGATGAGGCACTCGAAATATACGGAGAGGCGGTCGATCACGCAGAGGAACTTGTACGTAAGCGGCCGGGGGACAAAGTGGCGCTTGGCCTGCTTGCCGATTGCCTTACCGCGATAGGGGTGGTCTACAATGACCTGCTTGAATTTGAGACAGCCGAGCGGTGCTACCTTCGCGCGGAGAGCATTCTGAAACCGCTGTGCGAACGGAATCCCGAGGATTACGTCCTGGCACGCAGCCTCTACAGTGTCTATAACCGTTTCGCAGAACTCCACATTATCCGGCGTGATGGACGGCGGACCGAGCACTACTCGATAAAGGGTATCGAGTTGATCGAGGGTCTTGCGGCAACTGACTCGCGCGATCTGTGGTCGGCCCGGCATCTCTCGATCGGCTACACGAATTTAGGGCAGGCCCGGTATTTGAACGGCGATTACATGGGTTCGATAGAGAGCTTCGAACTGGCGATGGAAATCGTCGGCAAACTAAAAGACAGCTTTCCCGAGAACGAGCGTTTGCGGAACTACGCCCTCTGCCATCGGGAAATCGGTAAAGCGCAGGTGGAGCTGGGCCTAATCGATGCCTCACTGGCATCGCACGAGATCGCGCTCGAAGCCTACCGAAAGATCATGGCCGCCACTACAAGCGGTACGCTTCTGAACGATCTCGCGGAGATCCACCGATTGCTTGGCCGGGCGTACATTGCCAAGGGCGATGTGAATAGCGCGCGATGGCATTACGACAAGGCGATTTCAGTTTTTGAAAGGCTCAGGAAGGAAGGCTCTATGTCTGAGCTCGACAAGCGGGACGCGTCCGAAGTTATCGACGAATACAGGAGTCACTTTTCAGGGAGGTAAGGCCACGTGACGAAACGTCCACCAGCTCTAAGTGCATTTTCTGCTGTTCTCAAGGCAAGAATCAACAGCACTCACAGTATGGTCGGTCCTGAACTACCGAATTTCCGGATATTCCGGACCGCGATCGCTTGCAACGAGCAATCGTTTTGATCCTGTCTATCCTGTTGTCTTCCGCTATTGGAACAGGGATGAAGGGGGTGAAGGGGATTGCGGCATTCGAGTAGTCGCGTTGACTGACACTCCCGAGCGTTCGGGTTCGGCAGCAGCCATCTCCTTCACCCCCTTTATCCCTGTTAATTCACGCTGACACTCGAAGGCAGCGGGACATCTCCGTTCGAGCCGAACTGGACAGCCTCGAACCCGTCCGTCGCAGTGAAATGAATTGTCTATCGATCCGATGGCAAGCATCCGCAGTACCACCATGCTCCCTTCGAAAGGACTCGACGAGAAATCCGAACCGCCTGCAAGCACGATCTTTCCATCAGCCTGCAGCGCGATCCTGCCGCCTTCCTCACTTCCTACACCCTGGAAATCAAACGAAGCAAGACCATCTCCGTCAAAACCGGGATCGGGAGCTCCGTTCGAATTGAGACGCAGGACATAGAAGTCTATGGAGGATCCGAAGAAACCTGTCCCGGAGACCGGGCCTTCCCGTCGGCCTGGATCTTCAGATCCGCAACATCCTCAAAGAAGCCGACGCTGAGACTGACTCTTCCTCCGGTACCTAAATTAATGTCTGGCGATCCGTCAGCATTGAACCGCGAGATCGAAACGAAGTCCTCAGAACCGGACGCGGAAAGTTCTATCCCGGACAAAACGATCTTACCGTCTGTCTGAATAGCACTCGCGGTTCCAGACCGAGGAGTAGTCGATGAAGTGACGAACTGCCGGATCGTCACCCCACCGCTTCCAAAAGTCGGATCGAGGTTGTTTGCCGAGGTGCGCATCGGCAAAGCGAGGAAGAAGGGCAAGAGAATGAGGGTTCCAAGAGGTGAAGACTTTATATACCGATCGCCGTTCGAGAATGTCCCGCCGGATGCTCGGAAAACATCTGAAGCGATTGACTGAATGTTTCGGATAAAGAATACAAAAATGGCCTCTGTTATAACAGAGGCCATTAGGTTTGATCAAGAGATTGAGATTACATCCCCATTCCCATTCCGCCGCCCGGCATTCCGCCCGGCATGTCGTCCTTCTCGTCCTCGATGTCCGAGATCATCGCTTCCGTCGTCAGCATAAGGCCGGCGATCGAAGCGGCGTTCTGAAGAGCCGTCCTCGTGACCTTTGCCGGGTCGATGACTCCCGCAGCAACGAGATCTTCGAACGCTTCGGTCGCGGCGTTGAAGCCGTAGCTGTCGCTGTCCTCGGCACGGACGTTTTCGACGATCACGGCGCCTTCCTTGCCCGCGTTGTTCGCGATCTGGCGGAGCGGCTCCTCAAGAGCCCTCTTGACGATCAAAACGCCTATGTTCTCGTCCTGGTCGACCGCTTCCGTATCGAAGTTGTCGAGAGCCTTCGACGCCCTGACCAGCGATACGCCTCCGCCCGGAACGATGCCTTCTTCGACAGCCGCGCGGGTTGCGTGCATCGCGTCTTCGACACGAGCCTTCTTCTCTTTCATCTCGGTCTCGGTTGCCGCGCCGACCTTGATCACTGCGACTCCGCCGACGAGCTTCGCAAGCCGTTCCTGAAGCTTCTCACGGTCATAATCGGAAGTCGTCTCCTCGATCTGGGTGCGGATCGTCTTGACGCGGCCTTCTATGGCCTCGCCTGATCCCGCGCCCTCGACGATCGTAGTGTCGTCCTTGTCGATCGTGATCTTCTTGGCACGTCCGAGGTCGTCGATCGAGATCGCCTCGAGCTTGATGCCGAGGTCTTCGCTGATCACCTTGCCGCCCGTAAGAGTCGCAATGTCCTCAAGCATCGCCTTTCGGCGGTCTCCGAATCCGGGAGCCTTGACGGCAGCGACGTTCAGCGTGCCGCGGAGCTTGTTGACCACGAGTGTCGCAAGCGCTTCGCCTTCGACGTCTTCAGCGATGATCAGGAGGGGCTTGCCGAGCTTGGCGACCTGCTCCAGGATCGGAAGAAGGTCCTTCATGTTCGAGATCTTCTTCTCGTTGATCAGAATGTACGGATCGTCGAGAACTGCTTCCATCCTCTCCGGATCCGTAACGAAGTACGGCGAAAGGTATCCGCGGTCGAACTGCATTCCTTCGACAACCTCGAGGGTCGTGTCCATCGTCCGCGATTCCTCGACCGTGATGACGCCGTCTTTTCCGACCTTCTCCATCGCCTGGGCGATGATCGTTCCGATCGTCTTGTCACCGTTGGCCGAAACCGTTCCGACCTGAGCGATCGAGTCGCCCGAGACGGGCTTCGAGTTGTTCTTGATCTCTTCAACCACGCGCTCGACGGCCTTGTCGATGCCGCGTTTCAGGGCCATCGGGTTCGCGCCGGCCGCCACAGTGCGGACGCCTTCCTTGAAGATAGCCTGGGCCAGGACCGTAGCGGTCGTGGTTCCGTCGCCGGCGACGTCAGAGGTTTTCGAAGCGACCTCGCGGACCATCTGAGCGCCCATGTTCTCGAGCGAATCCTTCAGCTCGATCTCTTTTGCGACGGTGACGCCGTCCTTCGTGATGGTCGGCGAGCCGAACTTCTTGTCGATGACGACGTTGCGTCCTTTCGGTCCCAGCGTCACCTTGACCGCGTCGGCCAGCTGGTTGACGCCGCGCAGGATCGCCGCGCGGGAAGTTTCACCGTGTACTACTTGCTTTGCCATAATTTCCTCCGTGAAAGATCTTTGCTATGTAAATATATTTCGTCAGCAGAGTTGTTCGCGTTGTTCAAGGGCAGGTACAAGCCCTGCCCCTACAATGCGGCCGCGCTCAGCAAACTTAGCTCGCGCTCGCTCCCGCGCGCTCGATGATCCCGAGGATCTCGTCTTCGCGCATCATCAGAAGCTCTTCGCCGTCGATCGTGATCTCGGTCCCGCTGTACTTGCCGAAAAGCACCCGGTCGCCTTCCTTGACGTCGAGCTGCTGACGGGTCCCGTCTTCTTTGTACTTGCCGGCACCGGCGGCGATGACCTCGCCTTCCTGGGGCTTCTCCTTGGCGGAGTCGGGAATGATGATGCCGCCGGAAGTCGTCGTGTTCTCGTCGACGCGGCGGATGATCACACGGTCATGAAGGGGTTTGATAGTTGTAGCCATTTCTAATTCCACTCCTTTTCTTTCGTGATGAATTTTTGCCTTAGCTGTTATTATCTTACGAGCCGCAGAAGCGGCCGGAAGCCTTTAGCACTCTCTGTTCAAGATTGCTAGTATAGGAAAACTTTCACAACCTTTCAAGTGGTTTCTTGCACTGCTTAGAAAATCTGAGTGTTACGTTATCAAATTTATGCCGATCGAACTGTCTGGAATCACGGTCTATCCGATCAAATCCGTAAAAGGGATCCCGCAGAGGTCAGCCGAGGTTGGAGAAATGGGCCTCCGAGGCGACCGTATGCTTATGGTTACGGACGAATCAGGCAGGTTTGTGACACAGAGGGAAATACCGGAGCTGTCGCTGATCGAGGCTTCCATCGAGCAGTCGTCGCTCAAACTATCCGCCAAAGGAGCGGGGAGCGTGATCCTCCCGATCCGTGAGGACCTTCCGCTTGATCGTGTCGAGGTCTGGCGCGACAAGTGTGAAGCCCACGATCTGGGTCCCGGTGCGGCGGAATGGATAAGCGAGTTCCTGGGCGTTTCTTGCAGGCTGGTTCGAATGCCTGATCCTGGGACGAGGCACCTCGGTCCGAATTACGGGAAGGGGAAGGTGAGCTTCGCGGACGGCTTTCCAGTGCTGCTCGTCGGCGAATCGTCGCTCGAAGAACTGAATTCGAGGCTGCCCGAGAGAATTCCGATGAATCGGTTCCGCCCGAACCTTGTCGTCACAGGAACAAGGCCGTTCGAAGAGGACAACTGGAAGCGGATAAAGATCGGAGAGAGCGAATTCCGTGTGGTTAAGCCGTGCGCGCGATGCGTCGTGACGACGGTAGACCAGGAAAACGGAGCAAAGAGAGGGAAAGAGCCTCTCAGGACTCTCGCTGCGTTCAGGAAGGCCTCTGAGGTCCTGCCGCAAACCTTTGAATCCTTTGGACTGATGCCGAATGACGTCCTGTTCGGGCAGAACCTGATTCCGGAAACCCTGAATACATCCGTTGTGTTGGGAGATTTGGTTGAAGTTCTGGAATAAAGTCTCGAGGTCAGCCTTTTTTCCGGCGCGAAACAGGAGTCACTCGCGCTTTCTGTTTTGAACCCCGGACCTGCCCGGGCCCTGAACCATTGTACGAAGCAAGCCTCTTCGCCACCGTGTTGCGGTGCATTCCAAGGATGTCGGCAGTGTTGGAGATGTGATGCCCGTTTCGCTCCAGCGCGCGTTCGATATAGACCCTCTCGAATTCCTCCAGAGCCTCGCTTAGCAGTATCTGCCCGTCGAGCATTCTCTCAACAAGGGCTTCCAGTTGCTTTTTCATCATCGGAACTCTTATCCCGTGTCGGATCTTGCGGTTGAGAACGCGTACGTTATTGAGTTCAGTCTTCCCGAGACTGTTCTCCGGTAATACGCCGAAATGCTTCCCTGTATCTCTCCGCCGTCGCGTTCACGATCTTTTCCGGAAGTTCGGGCGCAGGAGGAGTCTTGTCCCAGTCGAGCGACTCGAGATACTCCCTCAGAAATTGTTTGTCGAATGACGGCTGGGCGTGCCCAGGTTCGTACGCTTCCGCGGACCAGAACCTGGACGAATCGGGTGTAAGGACCTCGTCGATAAGGAGGATCCGGCCCCGGCTGTCGAGCCCGAACTCGAACTTCGTGTCGGCAATGATGATGCCTTTGGACGCCGCGTAAGTCGATGCCTCTGAGTACAATGCGACCGCACGCCTCTTCAACTCGCCAGCCGCTTCCTCGCCGATGATCTCCGCGAACCTCTCTTCCGAAATATTTTCGTCGTGTCCTTGGGCGGCCTTTGTCGCGGGAGTGAATATAGGTTCGTCAAGCTTCGCGCACTGGGGAAGCCCGGCCGGCAGTTCGTGGCCGCATACCTCGCCCGTTCGCAGGTAATCCTTCCACCCCGAGCCTTCCAGGTACCCCCGCACCACGCACTCGACCGGAAACACCTTCGTCCTCGTGACGACCGTGGACCGTCCTTTCAGATCGTCTCTCCCGGCCGCTTGCGGGATCGAGGAGAGTTCGGTCGTGATGAGGTGATTCTCGCTGATTCTCTGGAGTTTGCGGAACCAGAACTCTGAAATGGCGGTGAGGATCGCGCCCTTTCCCGGTATCTGATTGGGCATCACGCAGTCGAACGCAGAGATCCTGTCGGTGGCGACCAAAAGCAGCCTCTCTTCGTCGATCTCGTAAACGTCCCGTACCTTGCCGCGGTGAAGCAGCAAGAGCCCGGGGATCTCGGTTTCGGAAACGGTCGGGACCGGATTCATTCTTTGAATGGAGCTACTGGAAGCGGAGTCTGTAAAGCCGTGGTAAGACTCTATTACTAAATTCCCCGCAGGTAAAGAACTGTCGCGGAATTCAGGCAAGAACCGGAATATTTTCTCGCTATTTAATAATGTTTAATAATCTTGCTTCACATTTAACACAAAAAACTGCATAATTGAAACGTGCCGGCGCCACGGCCGGCACCCTGCCTGACCTCGCAATTGCCCTGTCCATCTGATCCGCGGGCGATCGAACCCAAGTGACCTCGCGCATAATCCTGTTATGAAAAAGACATTCCTATCCTCGGCCTTCCAGATATCGGTAACAGTACTCATCGGTTCTTCCATCGTTTTCGCCCAGTCCGGCGCAAGTTCCGGGGGAGGCGGATCGCTTTTGTGGGTCTTCCTTGTCGGCATGATCGTGGCTCTCGCGGTTGGAGGTCTGATCGCGTGGCGGATGAACCAGAAAGAATTGACCGCGACAACCGCCGGTGTCAAAGAGATCGGATTTGGTCCGGACAAGAGTCCGGCCGGCGAGGGCGGCGCGGGCAATAAGGCTGACCGGAGACGTGCTTCGCGCAGTCACGATTCGGGCTCAGCGAATCCCTCACTTCACGGGATAGACATCGACGACGTGAAGGAGAAAATGGAGAAGATACGCTTCGAGCGGCTTCCGATCAACAGGATCGACGCGCTCAAGAGCCCGAGGACATTTAGCGCTCTTCCGGCAGGCGACGATGAGGAGCTGCTTAGGGCCATTGAGGATTCCGATGTCGAGTTCGTAGAGGACGAAGAGGTTCGTGATGCAGCGCTCGACGTGCTAGCGGGCTTCCGGACACGGAATTCGGTCGATGCAATTGCCCAGATGGCGATTTATGACCTGTCTTCCACGCTTCGGTCAAAGGCAGTCGGAATCCTCGCGGACATCGATCACGAGTCGGTATTCGAATCAGTGATCCTTTCCTGCGCCGATCCCACAAGGGAGGTCAGGGCTGCGGGCGCAAAAGCTCTTTTCAAGCTGAGCTTCAACCGGACCGATGCATGGCTGCGGCTCGCGGAATGCGGGGAGTCGTACAGGGTCTCTCAGGCTGCCAAGGCGGCAATCGAGGCCGATTTCGTAGGGCGCTCGCTGGAACGCCTCGTCCACAAGGACGTCTCCTACGCAGGCGAGGCTCTCGCGCTTCTCGCTTTGCTAATCAAGGCCGGCGAAACGGACGAACTGCTTGACTACCTTCTTCTTGGGGATAAGAAAGATGTGAAACTCGCCTTGCTGAGAGTCTTCAGGATCGTCGGAGACGAGGCCGCGATAGAGAAACTGCGCATGCTCGTGGATTCCGAGAGCCTCACTGACGACATCCTGGCGGAAGCTAGTGTCGTTGTAGGCAGCAAGGAAGAAGCGGTTGCGAGTGATTAGAGGTCGCTTTGTTTGCCAAGGGTTCTGTAGAGTGGTTTCGATGGGGGCGGGTCGCTGACCTGCCCTCTTTTGCATTTAAGCTGAATCGTTTCAAGGAGCTTTTCGGCTGGTCGATCCGAGGACTGTCCTGCCAGGACACTGGGAATTCGAATCCCGAGCCTTCATTGGTTCAGGTTGAGATCCGCGGCAGTCACGGCCTTTGTCACGCCGGGCCACTACAAGCTAGAATTTCCTGATGAAGTTCAAGCTCGATTCTCCTCACGCGCCTACAGGCGACCAGCCGACGGCGATCGGGGAGCTTGTCGGTAATATCGAAGCCGGGGTTAAAGACCAGGTCCTTCTCGGGATCACCGGATCCGGGAAGACGTACACGATCGCGAACGTGATCGACCGAACTCAACGGCCGACGCTCGTTATCGCACATAACAAGACCCTCGCGGCGCAGTTGTACCAGGAGTTCAAGTCCTACTTTCCCGAAAACTCGGTCGAGTATTTCGTTTCCTATTACGACTATTACCAGCCGGAGGCGTACGTCCCCGCCTCGGACCTCTACATAGAAAAAGAGGCGACGATCAACGACGAGATCGATCGCCTGAGGCTTTCGGCGACGCGCGCGCTGTTCGAAAGGCGCGACGTTATCGTGGTCGCTTCCGTTTCATGCATCTACGGCCTCGGCGATCCCGACGCGTATTACGGGATGCTCCTTTTCGTGGAGCCGGGCCAGACGATCACCCGCGACGAACTTCTGAAGAAACTTGTGGAGCTGCAGTACGAACGCACGGAGATCGCGTTCGAACGCGGGAACTTCCGCGTCAGGGGCGACATCGTCGAGGTCTATCCGAGCTATCAGGACACGGCCTACAGGATCGAGCTCTGGGGCGATGAGATCGATGCGGTCTATTCCATCGATCCGCTCCTCGGCGAGGTGATCGAAAAACACGATTCCCGCGTCCCTGTCTATCCAAAGACCCACTACGTGATGTCGAAGTCCACGATCTCGCGCGCGGTCAGATCTATAAAAGAAGAGCTTGTCTGGTGGGAAGAGGAACTGATCAAGCAGGGAAAGCTGGTCGAATCGCAGAGGCTTCACCAGCGGACGATGTACGACCTGGAGATGATGAAGGAAATGGGCTTCTGCCGTGGTATCGAGAATTATTCGCGCCACCTGACCGGCAAGAAGCCCGGCGAGCCGCCTCCGACACTGCTTCATTATTTGCCCAAAGACGCTCTGATCGTGATCGACGAATCGCACCAGACGATCCCTCAGCTCGGCGCTATGTTCAAGGGCGACCAGTCAAGGAAGGGCACTTTGGTCGAATACGGCTTCCGTCTGCCTTCGGCAAAGGACAACCGGCCTTTGAACTTTGAAGAGTTTCTTTCGATGATCGGGCAAACCATCTATGTCTCCGCCACGCCGGGCAATTTCGAGCTCGAAAGAACAGAAGGCGAGATCGTCGAGCAGATCATACGCCCGACGGGACTGATAGACCCGAGGATCGAAGTGCGGCCCGTGAAGGGCCAGATCGACGACCTGCTTGAAGAATGCCGCCTGCGCGCCGAGCGCAACGAGCGAGTGCTTGTCACCACGCTGACGAAGAAGATGGCGGAGAATCTCTCCGAATACTTCGCTGAGGTCGGTGTGAAAGTGACGTACCTGCATTCGGATATCGATACTCTGGAGCGGATCAAGATCCTGCGCGATCTTCGCAGGGGCGAGTTCGATGTCCTGGTCGGCATCAACCTCCTCCGTGAAGGCCTCGATCTTCCGGAGGTCTCGCTCGTAGCGATCCTCGACGCGGACAAGGAAGGGTTCCTTAGGTCCGAGCGCAGCCTTATCCAGACGATGGGACGCGCGGCACGAAATGCCGACGGAATGGCGATCCTCTACGCGGACAAGATCACTGACTCCATGCGCGCCGCGATCGACGAGACGACCCGCCGGCGCGAGATCCAGGAGGCGTATAATGAGGAGCACGGTATAACACCGAAAACCATCGTCAAGCCGGTAGAGGCGACGCTCGTCACGGCCTACGAGGCGGATTACTTCAAAGTGCCGCTCGAGCTTGAGAAGTACGAGGAATACTCGCCGAAACAGCTCCGTGCGCTGATCGAGAGCCTTGAGAACGATATGCGCATCGCCGCGAAGGAGATGAAGTTCGAGCAGGCGGCGGAATACCGCGACAAGATCAAGTACCTGCGCGACAGGGAACTGCAGATCCGCTAGGCAGGGGAACAAACTGAAGGATGATCATTAAGACCGAAAAGAGCGAGTTTGGAGACTACCTGGCCGATGCGAGCAATATGCCGGGAGGCGCTGCCGAACGTGTTTTCATTCCGGAGACGGCCGATGAGGTGGCGGATGCAGTGAAGGCCGCCGAAGGCCCGATCACGATAAGCGGCGCGAGGACGGGAACTGTCGGCGGCGCGGTGCCGTTTGGCGGAACTGTCATTTCGCTGGAGAAACTGAACAAGATCGTTGCGATCGACGTGGAAGGGATGACGGTGACCGCCGAAGCCGGCGTGATACTCGCCGATCTCCAGAGAGCGGTCGAGGCGGAAGGCCTCTATTATCCGCCCGATCCGACGGAATGGAGTTGCCAGATCGGCGGGACCGTCGCGACGAACGCGAGCGGGGCGCGCAGCTTTAAGTACGGCGCTACAAGGGACTTCGTCCGGCGGATCACCGTGGTTCTCGCTGACGGGGACACGATCGGGATCTCGCGCGGAGAGCACATTTCGGATAACGGGAGACTGCATCTCAGAACGGACTCTGGCAGCGAGATAAGTGCAAGGATACCAACCTACCGGAAACCGGATGTCAGAAAGGATGCGTGCGGCTATGTTGCGGGAGAAAAGGTCGACGCCATCGACCTGTTCATCGGGAGCGAAGGCACGCTCGGGATCATCACCGAGGTCGAACTTGCACTAGTCCGGAAGCCCTCCGGCTCTTTGTCGGGCATAGTCTTCTTTCGTGAAGAATCGGACCTTCATGACCTGGTCCGCGCGGCGCGCGATGCCTCGTTCGCGACGCGTGCAGGAAGGTCCGAAGGCATCGATGCTTCGCTGATCGAATACTTCGACAAGCGCTCGCTTGAACTGATCGCCGAGAAGTTCCCGGAGGTCCCGGGAGGAATGGCGGGAGCCGTTTTCTCCGAGCAGGAGACCGACGACGAGAACGAGGACGAACTGTTCGACGCCTGGAACACTCTGTTCGAAGAGAACAACGCCGAAATGGAGGAATCCTGGTTTGCCGTGAGCGAGAACGATCTGGCGAAGATGCGCGAGTTTCGGCACGCGCTCCCGGTCGCGGTCAATGAAAGGGTCGTTAGGAACAATCAGAGGAAGATCGGGACCGACATGGCACTTCCGGACGAGAACTTTCCTTCATTCCTGGATTACTGCCGCGGCAAACTCGATTCGAGCGGCATGGAATACGTGATCTTCGGCCACATAGGCGACAACCATCTTCATATCAACCTTTTGCCGAAGGACGATAATGAGACGGTCGCGGCGCGCCATTTGTATGGCCGGTTCATCGCGCAGTCGATAATGCTCGGCGGGACCGTCAGTGCCGAGCACGGCGTCGGCAAGCTGAAATCGAAGTATCTGTACGTGATGTACGGCGAGCGGTACCTGACCGAGATGGCGGAACTGAAGCGCGCTTTCGATCCGGATTTCAGGCTCGGGCCTGGGAATATGATCGACTTGCAGTACCTTCGGTACTGAGGACTGAGGACTGAGGACTGAGGACTGAGGGAAGAGTACTGAGGACTGAGGACTGAGGACTGAGTACTGAGGACTGAGTACCTGGTAACTGCGGAATTGAGAATTGAGAACTTGCGATTGATCCCTGATCCTTGTTCCCTGGTCCCTGGTCCCTGGTCCCTGGTCCCTGGTCCCTGGTCCCTGGTCAATGGTCCTTGATCCCTGTTCTGAGAACTTTTCCGTGTATAATGTCGTTCCAACAAGCAGTTGACACCCGGAAGCCTCCCAAATAGCCCATTTTCTGGAGATAAATATGAAGAATAGATTCGCTCTCTTTTTAGTACTGGCGGTACTCCTGGTAGTCGTTCTCGGTTGCAGCCTGGGAGGTCTTACTGGCTCGGGAGATTCGGAAAGCGGCAGCGGCGACAGTTCAAGTTCGTCGGACGGTTCCTCAGATTCCGGCTCGTCGGCGGGCGACCTCGTGAAGGTAGGGATCCCCGAGTGTGACGAATTCGCACAATACATTAACGAACAGTCGGAGACGATCGGCAAGGATTCCTGGGCGGCGCGAGCGATCGTCGAAATGTACAAGCAGTCCATCTTCCAGGGCCTGAAGGAAAGTGTAGAGAAGATGAACGATGAGGAGAAGGCAAAGATGGCAGACACCTGCAAGCAGGCGTTCGAGAACGTAAAGAAGCAGATGGAGGAAAAAGACAAGTAGCTCTTCAGAGGATTGAGATATTGGAAGGGGCGTGGTTGTTCAACACCACGCCCCTTCCCATTTGTGTGCACTGATGGCGGATTATAGAATCGTCTACGACTACCTGATCTGTATCGGAGCTCAACACAATGGTCAAAGCTATCCTTATGGATTTCAACGGCGTCGTTATCGATGACGAGCCGATCCAGATGCGCGCGTATGCAGAGGTCTTCAAGGCCGAAGGCATCGATCTGACCGAGGAGATGTACTACGACTGTCTCGGAATGAACGACGATTACTTCGTCCGCGCCATCGCCGCGAAGGCTGGCGCCGAGTTTGCCGACGAAAAGGTCTCGGCGATCATCGCCGCAAAATCCGAAGCCTGGCGCGGCGAGATGGAAAAAGGCATCCCCCTGTTTGACGGCGTTGAGGATTTCATAAGGCGAATGAGCCAAAGTTTCGAGATCGGACTCGTGAGCATGGCTATGCGAAAGGAGATCGACCACATTCTCGATCTGACAGGCCTTGCGCCTTTTTTCTCCGCCATCGTCAGCACAGAAGACGTCTCGACGACGAAGCCTGATCCCGAGTGCTACCGTACGGGATTTGAGAAGATCGACCGCGCGCACACATCGAAAGCCGGCTATCCGGTGCTCCGGCGCAGCTGCGTGGTGATCGAGGACGCGCCGCAGGGCATCGCGGCGGCGAAGGGTGCGAGACTTAAAGCGCTCGGGATAACGAATACCGTCGAAGAAGACCGACTTCGCGATGCCGGCGCGGACGCGGTGACCCGCAGCCTGAGGGACTGGAACGCGGAGTCCTTTCGCCGGGTTTTCGGTTAGACGGTTTCCAGGAACCAACAAGTTATGCCAGAAGAGATATCAATTGAGGCGGCGGGCGAGAACCTTATCTCGTGCGCCGTTTTTCTTGCCGACAATATAAAGAGCGGTGAAGCCAGGGCCGCGGCCCTCACTCCTTTGATCGAACGCCTTCTCGGAAAAAGCGATGTCGATCTTGCGGCGCTTTACGCCGACAACATTGGAGACCCGTTTCTTCGCGACCGGATGCTGATCCGGGTGGTCGCCAAGTGCGTCGAGATCGGCGATGACGAATACGCGCGCCAGCTTGTGGATGCGATCGACGAGGACCGTGCGCGTGCGACCGCGCTCGAGACGTTCGCGCTCCAGAAATCGGCCAAAGGCGAGTTCGACGAGGCGATCCGGGTTGCGGAGGACCTGGAGCATTCTTCGGAAGCGTTCGCGGGAATCGCGGTGAACCTCGCCGCGAAAGGCGAGGAGTCCCGAGCGCTCGAAACCCTTCAGAACGTCGATTTCTTCAGTTCGAGAGTGGACGCTATGGTCGAGATCGCGGGCATCTACGACCGGACGGGCAAAAATGCGGAGGCCGTCGCTATGCTCGAGAAGGCGCTCGCGGAATGCACGGAGATCGAGTTCGAAGAGGACCGGATCCGCGCCTATCTGCAGCTGGGATCTGCATTTGTCGATTCGGGGCGGAAGGACCTCGCGATAGAAGCACTCGAGAAAGGGCGCGTACTCGCGGAGGCGATCGAGGGCGGACACCGCGACAATGTTCTCGCGAACATCGCCGTCGGTTTCCTGCTCGCAGGCAGCGTCGACCTTGCGGACCGCGCCCTGGACCTTGTCGCTGACAAGACGCAGCTCGCTTCGGCCCTGGTCGGGTTTTCGAAGATCTACGTCGATGACGAGGACGTCGAGGAAGCCACAGAGGCGGTCGAAGAAGCGCTCGCGATTCTCAAGTCACAGGGAGACAAGGAGATACGCGACAGCAAGGCGAGGTTCAACGTTTTCAAGGAGATATCGATCCAGTTCGCGAGGGTCGGGAAGTTTGAGCGGGCGATGGAGATCGCTCAGCAAAGCCCCGATCCGGCGCTCGTGAAGAACGCGCTGGTCAACATCGCGCAGGTGATGATCCTGCGCGGAGAGGACGAACTCGCACGCCAGGCGATGAATGCTCTTCCGGGCGAGGCCGAACGGGTAGCGGCGCTGTTGACATCGAGCGACGCCAAGAACTCGCTCGGATTGAAAGAAGAGGCGGTCGCATACGTTGACGAAGCGGAACAGCTTGTCGATTCGGTGCCTCAGCAAATAATGAGGGCCGAGATCCTTACGGAGATCGCCAAGCGATACGAATTCTACGGCGAATCGGAAAAGGCGAGGGCCGCGGCATCGCATTGCCTTGAGTCGGTCCCGGATATTCTCGGCGGCGGAAACCGCGCGGCGGCGCTGTGCGACCTCTCGGAGGTGTACGACAAGAACGGCTACGAGGTCTCGGCCGAGGACAAGGAAGTCCTCGAGAACGTGATCAAGCTAACGCTGGCATAGCATTGACCAATGACCATTGACCAATGACCAATGTCGAGTCCCGGAGGGACGGCTGTAAGTTAGCCCGGGGCAAGCCGAAGGCGCAGCCCCGGGGAAAGGCGGCCCCTACTCCCTAGAGCCGCGTTAGCGGCGGCGGACCCAGAGAAGACAGAAGACAGAAGACAGAAGTCAGAGGTTGAGTGGTTTCTTCTCAAGAGATATTCGACAGTCAGTCCGCTCAGATCGAGTCCCGGAGGGACGGTTGTAAGTTAGCCCGGGGCAAGCCGAAGGCGCAGCCCCGGGGAAAGGCGGCCCCTACTCCCTAGAGCCGCGTTAGCGGCGGCGGACCCAGAGAAGACAGAAGACAGAAGACAGAAGTCAGAGGTTGAGTGGTTTCTTCTCAAGAGATATTCGACAGTTAGTCCGCTTAGATCGAGTCCCGGAGGGACGGCTGTATATTAGCCCCGGGCAAGCCGAAGGCGCAGCCCGGGGAAAAGTGCCCCCTTCTTTAGAGCCGCGTTAGCGGCGTAAATCAATCAGCCGCAGAGCACGCAAATCGCGCAGAGGTAAATGGGCACCGCCGTTTATTCTGCGCTTTTTCAACGCAAAGGTCGCAACGACCGCAAAGGAACAAGTCAGGAAACCGCAGAACGCGCGAGCGCCCTCAAGACACCTCACAACTCATTCCTCAGAAGATCCTCGTACTCGTCCCTTTTTCGCGCGAGTTTCACGTTCCCATCCTTCTCGATCAGCACCACCGCCGGAAGCGCACGGCCGTTGTAGGGGAACATCTGAGCGATCGAATAGGCCCCGCAGTTCAGAAGCGCGAGCAGATCGCCGGCCCGCATTTCTTCAGGAAGCAGCCTGTGATCGGGCAGCCTGTCCCTCCCTTCGATATCGAAATACACATCGCCTCCGTCGCAGAGAGGGCCGGCAAGCCTGTACGGCGTTTCGTGGGGATCCGCCGCGCGCGAGGCGGCAACGATGTGGTAGTACCACTTGTAGGTCTCCATCGACAGGAGAATGTTGAATCCCGCGTCCGTCAGAAGCCATTCGTCGGTGCCTCGCTCTACACGCCTCGATTTGAGGTTCCGGACCGTGGTAAGGCAGATCCCCGCATCGGCGACGATGCTTCTTCCGGGTTCCGTCACGATCTCGATCTCTTCGAGCAGTTCCCCGAAGCCTTCGTCTGTCGCGATCTCCCGGACCTTCTCCCACGCCGATCTCAGAGCCTCGCCCGCGTCGAACTCCGATCCGAACAGCGACGCCTGGTCGGCCGAGATCATTCCGGCGTGAGACCTGTCGCGCAGATAGTTGACGGGGAAACCGCCGCCTATGTTCAGGTGCGAGACCTTCATGCCCGTCTTCTCGAATATCGCTCTCGCTTCTCGGTAAAGCGCCTCAAGCGCCCGCGCGTATGGGTCCGGAGAGGGGTTCTGGGAGCCGAGGTGGATGTGAATGCCCTTCAGACGGACGGGCCCTTCGGGATCGGACCATCGCTCGAAAGCGGAGACGGCCTCGTCCGGCATCATCCCGAACTTCGAGGTGACCAGCGCGGTCTGCAGGCCGTGAAGCGTGTCGGTGCGGATCTCGGGGACCAGCCTCAGCGAGACGTTCGCCGGGATCCCGGCTTCGAGAGCGACGCGTTCGGTCAACTCGATCTCGGCAAACGAATCGGCCTGGATAGAGTAGATCCCCGCTCGGACGGCCTCTTCGATCTCGCGCTCGTCCTTGCTCGTTCCGTTGAAGATGATCTGATCCGGCGAGAATCCCGCGTGGAGCGCCTTGAAAAGTTCGCCGCCGGAATTGACCTCGACGTCGGCGCCCGCCTTGAGCACCGCCTGCAGGATCGAAAGGTTCGAGTTCGCCTTCGACGCGTAACAGATCTTCAAGGCCGGTCCGCCGTCAGCGAAAGTGCCTTTCAATCGATCGATATTCCTCGCGATCCGTCTCTCGCTGAATACGAACAATGGCGTGCCGAACTCCAACGCGAGTTCCGGAGCGCTCACGCCGTCGATACGAAGTTCGTTGTCTACGGAAGTAAGGAAACCCTCGATCTCCCAGTCCTTGCTCATTCGGTAATCACACCATACGGATAGGCGAAACTCAATCGATTCGGGACCGACATCATTCTTTCGCGCGAATCAGTTCCACGGCGCGCTCGATAACGTACGATGAGCTTTCCAATGCGGCCCTTGCTTCGCCACTCGCGCAGCCCGTTCGGCCGGACACGATCGCGATCCGAAGATCGCCTCCTGACGCATCGAGAAGGTCCTCCGCTTCGTCCGATAAGATCTCCAACTCAGTTTCGAGAATGGACAAAGCCCTGTTCCGGAGCTTTTCGTTCGCGACAGACAGGTTCGTCATCACGTTCCCGGACGTATATCCGAGACGGACCATCACCATCGTCGAGATCATGTTCAGCACAAGCTTCTGCGCCGTGCCCGCGCGCAGCCGCGTCGATCCGGCGATGAATTCCGGGCCGGTGTCGAGAACGATCTGTATTTTCGCAAGCCCTGTGATCTCTCCCGCAGGATCGCAGGTCACGCAGGCGGTAAGGCAGCCCGACGCGGCGGCATACTCGACCGCGCCGATGGTGAAAGGCGTGTTTCCTGAGGCGGTGAGCCCGATGACGGTATCCTCGTCGGACAGTTTGAGCGATGCAAGCGTGTCAGCCCCGGCGGTCCGGTCGTCCTCAGCCCCTTCGACTGCGCGGGTGAGCGCACTTTCGCCGCCCGCTATGATCCCGATAACCCTCCCGGGAGGAAGCCCGAACGTCGGAGGTATCTCCGAAGCGTCGAGCACGCCCAGCCTTCCGCTCGTGCCCGCGCCGACGTAGATTAGCCTTCCGCCTTTGCGCATTCTCTCGACAACCGATTCAACAAGGGACGCGATAACACCGACGCAGCGGCCTGCCGCCTCGACCGCGCGCGCGTCGCCCCGGTTCATGAGCTCCAGCGCGGCCTCGGTCAGCATCGTGCCGATCTCTTTTGTCCCGGGGTCTTCGTTCTCAGTGATTCCAGACAATTCGCGTCACCTCCGGAGCGGAGAGCCGCCCGTACGCGATTCTAACAGCCGGAAAGGCGGCGGCGAACCCGAGCGGACCGCGGCGTTCTTGTAACCCTTTGCGGAAAGGACTATAAGCTAACGATAAAGATGGCTGAGAACAACAGTTCCGGGACAGGGAAAGGCGTTGTCAGGGACGGGCTTGGAGGGCTTGCGGCGGCGGCAATGCTGCTTCCCCAGTCGATGGCGTTCGGGGTGGCACTGCTTTCCCCGTTCGGCGTCCCGGCGGGAAGGGCCGCGCTTGCGGGTCTGATCTGCGCCGCGTGCCTCTCGATCTTTTCGGGGCTCGCCGCGGGCACGATCGCGCTTGTAAGTTCCCCGACCGGCCCTACGCTTGTTCTTGCGGCGGGAGTTCTCGCCATCGCCGCGTCTCCTACAGGCGCCGGCGGAAACGTCATTCTGATCGTCGCGCTGTTCGTAGTCCTGACGGGAATCGGCCAGATCCTGATCGGAGCGACCGGAGGCGGCAGGCTCATCAAGTTCATTCCGCACTCGGTGGTCGTCGGATTCCTAACAGGGTCCGCGATACTGATGCTGAAGTCGCAATACGCTCCGCTCGCCGATGCGGGCACGGGAGATGGCCTTGGCGCCTGGATATGGATTCCTGCGGCGACCGCCGCCGTCACGATCGCCGCCTCGGTAGCGGCAGAGAAGTTTCTGAAGCGGATTCCCGCGACTCTGGTCGGCCTTGTCGCCGGAACGGTTTTCTTTCAGTTAGCGGCCCTTGCCGCGCCGTCCGCATTCTCCGGATCGTGGACGATCGGGGCGCTTCCGGGCGTCACGGATTTCGAATTCGCGCTCACAACGGACGGCCTGGGATCGCTGCCTTGGCCGGCGATCATCGCCGGCGCCGCCGCGGCGGCGGTCCTGGGATCGCTCGACACTTTGCTGACATCGGTGCTTGCCGACCTGGACACCGGTGAACGGCACGATGCAAGAAAGGAGCTGATCGGGCAGGGCGCGGGCCACATCGCATCCGGGCTTCTCGGCGGGATGGCGGGCGCCGGAACGACCGGGGCGACGCTTGTAGCTGTTTCGGGCGGCGGAAGGCGCTGGGCAGGTGTTGCGGCGGGCCTGGCGATCGCGATCGTGATTGTGTTCGGCGGTCCGCTCGGAACGGTCCTGCCTGTCGCCGTTCTGGCCGGCATCATCATCAGGGTGTCCATAGGCATGTTCGACACTGACCTGATCTCCTGGCTTAAGAGCAAGCGCTCGAGGTCGGACGCAGGCATCGCGATACTTGTCGCTGGCGTGACCGTCGCGTACGACCTGCTTCTCGCTGTCGGGATCGGCGTCGTGATCGCCATCGTGCTTTACCTGCGCGCGCAGGTGAAGGCCCCCGTCATCCACCGGGGATTTACGGCAAGGGACTTTCATTCGGTGTGCAAGCGTACCGCTGCGGAACGGCAATGCCTATCGGAACACGCTGAATCGGTGAAGATTTACGAGCTGCGGGGCGACATATTCTTCGCCACGGCGGACCGACTGTACAAACAGCTGATTCCCGACCTGGAAGAGGCCGAGTGGTTAATTCTCAATCTGCGGCGAGTGCGCAGGGTCGATATCACCGGAGCGAAGATACTTCAGCAGATCGCCGAACAGTTCAAGCGCCGGGGCGGACATTTGATCTTTTGCGAGGTCCATAAAGGCATCGGGATCGGCCACGATGTCGAAAAGGCGCTCAGAAAGCTGAGCCCAGAAGCGAAGGATATGAGCATAGAGACGTTCGTGAACACCGACGAAGCGCTCGAGTATGTCGAGAACCGGATCCTCGAGGAAGCCGGATTCGACACCGCGGACGGCGACCGGAAACTGGAGCCGTCAGAGATGGACATCTTTTCGGAGATTCCGGATAAGCTCGTTCGCTCGATCATCAGCGCGACCCGGACAGAGAGCTTCTCGGCCGGCGACAAGATCTTCAGGAAGGGCGACCACGGCGCCTCGCTCTATTTCGTGCTCGAAGGCGAGGTCGATATAAGGCTGGAAACGACGAAACATCATTACAAGCGTCTCGCGAAGTACGGGCCCGGAACGCTGTTCGGGGAAGTCGCCTTCCTTAACCCCGGCGAGCGAACTGCGGATGCTGTCGCGGTCACGGATGTTGTGCTGGTGGAACTCGATTCCGAGGACTTCCATCGCTTCGCGGAAGAAACGCCGGAGGCCGCGGTCGCCTTCCTGATCGAACTTGGGAAAAAGCAGAGCAACGAGCTTCGCTGGTCCGCGCACGAGATTCAGAGGCTCGGCGACTGGTAGCGTCTTCGGACCGCGAGCGTTGCTGCGGCCTCCGCAGGGGTCGAGACGGGATCGACGAAGTGTGCCTTCGGTGCGCATTTGTGTACCGTTTCAAGAAGTGGCCTGCGAAGAAGGTCGCCCGCGTTGAAGACCCCGCCGACTGTCCCGATGCGGAGATCCGCCCGGGTCATCCGCAGCGTGCGGATCACGGCGCAGGCGGCCGCGCCGAGCTCCTTTCCGGCTTCACAAATAATCCTCGCAGCTACCAAGTCTCCTTCCATCGCTGCCTTGGTCACTCGGGCCGCGAATGCCGCGAGCCGCGTGTAGGTCATCTGCGGAGAGTAGATCGCCACAATCAGATCTTCGGCCGATGACGCGCGGAAGTAGTCCGCGGCGAGAGCGCTGAGAGCCGTTGCGGGCCCTCTTCCGTCCGACGCCCTCGCGACCGCCCTGAGCGCTTCCCGCGCGATCGAGACCGCTCCTCCTTCATCGCCCGCGATCGGGCCCCAGCCGCCCGCGGTCGCCGTTCTGCCTTTTCCGTTCTTTCCAAAGACTATCGAACCGGTACCGGCGATGACGACCACGCCGGGTTCTCCTCCCGTGGCGGCGAGCAGAGCGATCTCCGCGTCCGTGACGACCGACACTTCCGCTCCCGACAGCCTTTCGCCGATAAGCCGGCGCATTCCCAGCCTGAGGTCCCCGCGGCGTACGCCCGCGAGTCCCGCGACGCACGAGACTATTCCTCCCGTGGTCCTTCCCAGCTTGTCGCAAGCGCGGACGGCAGATTCGATGATCGTGTCGGCGGCCGGCTTCAGGCCGACGCGTAGGGGGTTCGAGGGCCCGGCGGTGTCTTCGGAGAGTTTTTCGCCGGCCGCGGAGAAAATGACGGAAAGCGTTTTGGTCCCGCCCCCGTCCACCCCCAGGAAGAGCGCGTTCGGGGTCCGGCGATGTCTTCGGGAAGCGTTCGTCATCGTTCGGTCAGGAGTTTAGCACGTAAAGATGCTTCGAAATTTCGGTAACTTGACTTATAATCTCCGTCAACCTTTTCCAATACATTCGATAAGAATTGCTGATCGTTGCGAACGCCACTTCCGTTCGCCGGTTTCGACCCCGGATGCGACCGGGCGGACCATATCTATGGAGATCAAACAACTGAAAGCGTTTGTCGCCATCGCCGAGGAAAAGACATTTACGGCGGGCGCAAAGCGGGTAAACGTGACCCAGGCAGCGGTTTCGATGCAGATCCGCCAGCTTGAGGACGAGATCGGCCTTCCGCTGTTCACGAGGACGCCCCGGCGGGTGATCCTGACCGAAGCGGGTGAACTTCTGATCGAGCGCGCCCGCAGGATCCTAAGGGAGCACGACAGCTCTTTGGCCGAGCTCGCGGAGATCGCCGGCGCCGAGTACGGACGGCTGCGGATAGGTTCCGCCTCCGCGATGTTCGCAACGGCGCAGCTCCCGGCTATCCTGCAGAAGCTTAAATCGGAGTTCCCGAACGCAGAAGTCAGCGTAAGCTCCGGAACTAGCAAGTTACTCGTGGACAAGATACTCCACGGCGAGATGGACATCGCGTTCGTATCGCTTCCGATCGAGTCTCCGAATGTCCAGACAGAGCTTCTGTACGGCGACGAGGTCGTAGCGATCGCACATCCCAGCCATCCGAAGGCGAAAGCGAAGTACATAAGCGCGGCGGACCTGGCCGGCGAGAACCTGATCCTTGGTGAGGAAGGCGGGAACACCCGGCGCATGATCGACGATTTCTTCAGCGCCGCAAACGTGAAGCCGAACATCGTGATGGAGCTCTCGCGCCAGGAAGCCATAAACAAAATGGTCGAGAACAACATGGGTGTCGGGATCGCTTCCGACAAGAGCACAAAGGCCGCCGTGAAAGAAGGGAAGATCGTTTCGTGGTGGATCGAAGGCGCGGAGATACGCTGGAACCTGGGCCTCGCGCGCCTGCGCGGCGGCTACTTTTCTCCGATTGCGGGGGCTTTTACCGAAATATGCCGCGATAACTTCGCCGAACGCGAACGCGAGTTCGCGGTCTCAAGCAAGCGCCAGGGCAGATAGCGGCGATTCCTTCTGACCCCGGTCTCCTGATGAATGCCCTCACCTTAACGAATGCCGGACTGGTCATGCCGTTCGGCGGGAGCGGCGGGTACGCCTCGGTTCGCGCCGAGGACGGAGTGATCGCCGCGATCGGCGGCATCGTCGCAACGGACGAGGAGTTCATCGATCTCGGTGAATCGCTTCTCCTGCCCGGTTTCATCGATATTCACTGTCACGGCGCGGCAGGGGCGGACGTAAACGAGGATGGCCTTGACGGCCTTATCGAAGCGGGACGGCATCTTGCCCGCGAAGGCGTCACCGCCTGGGTCCCCACACTCGTTCCCGATTCACACGACAATTACTCGAGAGCGGTAAAGGCGATCGACGAACTGATGCGCCGGGATCCTGCGGACCTCGGAATCGCGAGAGTTCTCGGAGTGCATTACGAGGGCGTGTTCGCGAACGAGAACCGTTGCGGCGCACTCAGGAAGGAGTACTTTCTCGAGTATTCCAAAGACGCGCTCGCGGGCCTTCCGCTTCCTTCAAAGGGCGTGAAGATGATGACGCTCGCGCCGGAGATCGAAGGCGGGATCGACCTCGTCGAAGCGCTCGTTTCGAACGGCTGGATCGCTGCGGCGGGTCACACATCGGCAACGGCCGAGGTGCTGGACAAGGCCTGGAATGCCGGCCTCCGGCACCTTACGCATTTCTTCAACGCGATGGACGGGATACACCACCGCTCGCTGGGGGTCGCGGGCTGGGGGCTTGCGAAGGACGGCGTGACGTTCGACGTCATCGCGGACGGTCATCACGTACATCCATCGCTGCTGGCTGCCGTCACGAGAGCGCGAGGAACGGAGAACGTGATTCTGATCAGCGATTCGATCTCGGCGGCCGGGCTTGGGGACGGGGAGTTCGAGGTCTGGGGAAAGAAAATTGGAGTCTCCGGGGGCGTTGCGACGGATCGGAACGGGACGATCTCCGGAAGCGTGATCTCCATGAAAGACGCCTTCAATTTGGTGTTCTCGAACGGTTCCTCGTTTGAGGAGGCTTCCGCGATGGCCTCGCTCAATCCGGCAAGCCTTCTAGGCATCGACCGGGAAACCGGCTCGCTGGAAGTGAACAAGACCGCGGACCTCACGGCCTGGCGGGAAGGGGAAGTTGTCCTGACAGTTATCGGAGGAAAGATCGTCCACAACGCACTCTGAATCAGTTCGCCGGAAGGACCTTCTCCTTGGGCGCCTTCCTTCTCGTGACAAGGTAAACGCCCGCGAAGATCAAAGACATCGCGACGAGGATCCTGGGATTCCAGGGCTCGCCGAGGATCGTGATCGCAAGTGTGGTCCCGATCAACGGCTGAAGGTACACGTAGACCGCGACGACCGAAGGCTCGACGCGCGCCAGCGCCCACGTGTTCCAGTAGTAGGCAAGGATCGTCGGAAAGATGATCACACCCAAGAGCGCGAGCCACGCTCCGTAGGAGACTGCGCCGAGTTCGACCGTTGAAAGCGACACGAAGCCGATAGGCACGTTAATAATGCTTCCGAAAACGAACAACCAGGCTATCGATTTCAGGGCCCCGTAATGCGTGACCAGCTTTTTCGATATTGCGACGTAGATCGCGTATGAGAGGCTGTTCAGGATGATCATTATGTCGCCCTGGGTCGTTGCTGAGGAAAAGCTGGCGTTCCTGGGATCGATGAGGTAAACGACGCCTCCCGCGGCGAGAAGAATCCCGAATATCTTCCTTGCATTGAGTACATCGTTGCCGACCATCGCGCTGATCGCGATCGCGAAGACGGGTATCAGCACCGCCAGAAGGGAAGTGTTCGTCGCGGTCGTGAGCGAAAGGCCGTGAAAGAAAAGCAGCTGGTTGAGGATTATTCCGAAGACCGAGAATAGGGCGAAGTAAAGGTAATGCGAGGGCTTGTCGAGGCTCATCGTGCCCCGCAGCCTTCGCAAAAGGTAGAACGCGAGCGCTCCGCCGCCGACCCGGAAGCCGACGATGGCGATGCTCGGGAACGCCTCGAGCGCGAACTTGCCCAGGACCGCCGCCGATCCGAAGAACATCTGGACCGCGATCAGCGCGACGTGCGGAGCTAGTGATCTGCCTTCGTATTCCAATTCTCTGATGTGGCAAAAAACCGAAGGGACACGGAACCTCCATGATTGCCGTGTCCCTTAACTGATTGATAAAAAGTGTGTTACGCGAGCATTAGCGCGGGATTCTCGAGCATCTTCCGGAACGTCTGCAGAAACTTCGCTCCGGTCGCGCCGTCGACGACCCTGTGGTCGCAGCTCATCGTCACGTGCATTATGCTCTTCACTACGATCTCGCCATCCCTTACAACCGGGACGGGCTCAGCCCTTCCGACGGCAAGGATCGCCGCTTCGGGCGGATTGATGATCGCCGTGAACTCTTTTATCCCGAACATTCCGAGATTCGAGATCGAGAACGTCGCGCCCGTGTATTCCTCGGGCTGGAGCTTCTTGTCACGCGCCCTTTCCGCGAGTTCGCTGATCTCGGACGAAATCTGGACAAAGCCCTTCTTGTTCGCGCCTCGGACGATCGGGGTGATCAGGCCTTCGTCGATAGCCACCGCGACGCCTATGTCAGCGTCCTCGTAGAACCTGATCTTGTCGTCCTGATAGGAGGCGTTCACGAACGGATGCCTCGTCAGCGCCATCGCGGCGGCCTTGACGATGATGTCGTTGACACTGATCTTGTCGGGGGCAATTGCCTCGTTGATCTGCTTCCGGGTCTCGAGCGCGCGGTCCATCTCGATCTCGACCGTCAGATAGAAGGTCGGCACGGGCCCGATCGACTCCGCCAGACGCTTCGCTATCGTGCGGCGCATCGGCGAGGTGTTCTCCTCGCGAAACGCGGATGCGCCCTCGACCTCGGCCGCCTGTCCGAATACGAACGAGCGTTCGGCAGCGGGTTTAGCCTGCGAAGGAGCCTCGAGCGCCTGTTCGATATCCCGCTTGATGATCCGGCCGTTGGGTCCCGAGCCGGAGATCGTCTTGAGGTCGATGCCGTTCTCAGACGCCATTCGTGCGGCTATCGGAGAGACGAGCAGACGTCCTCCGGTATCCCCGTTCGAAGCTGCGGCGGCGGCCTTTTCGGGCTCTTCGACGGGCTTCGCCTCGGGTTTCTTTTCCGTTTCTTCCTTCGACGGTTCTTTGGCAGCCCCGTTCGGAGACGACTCCGCTTCCTTCAGTATGTCCGAGAAATCCTCGCCGGGTTCGCCCAGAACTCCTATGATCTGGCCGAGCCTCGCATTCTCTCCGGCGGGGACGATGATCTTCAGCAGTGTGCCCGCAGTGAGGGAGGTCATCTCCATCGTCGCCTTGTCGGTATCGACCTCGGCGATGGTTTCGTTCGCCTCTATCTTGTCGCCCTCTTCTTTTAGCCAGGAAGAGATCTGTCCCTCTTCCATCGTGGGCGAAAGCTTCGGCATGAGGATCTTTTCAGCCATAACTCGGATCGTTCGGCGGGCGGCAGCTCGGCCGGCCGGGAACGCTTGCAACCTTGGAAATCAGCGGTTCAAAGGCAAAAAGTAATAATGAACAAATTGGCGGGGATTTTCAAATTCGGCTCGGGCACGCCGAGGTGGTTCTACCGCAGAGCGCAGAGGTTTTTAAACGCGAAGGTCGCTAAGGACGCGAAGGTAAGGATCGCCGCTTCCTCTTGACGGACCTGTAGCAGTATTTGTGAAAATCGAAACCGCTACACGCGAGGAGACCCATAAGAACCTTAGCGAACTTGGCGACCTTTGCGTTTACCCTATCCCCAAAACCTCTGCGCTCTCCGCGCTCTGCGGTTGAATCTCAAGTCTATCGTTCTCCTTGCCGAAATTCGCTTTCTCGATTAGCCTTGGGGCGAACAGCCGCTCCCGCCCCTTTGCAAACGGAGGAAACGATGCCCGATGCCCGCCGACTGCCCGTCCTTTTCCTGGTCGTTCTTCTCGCCTCCTTGTTCGCGAACGACGATCGCGTTTCGCCTGAGACTCACGCACAGAGACAGTACCAGGCCTCAGTGGAAGAAACCCTGGGGCTTCAGACCGCCGTCTTTACGACGCCAAGCGGCACCGTGCGCGTGAACCTTCCCGATGATGCCGCGAACGGCGACTCGCTTTCCGGGACCGTCTACACTGCGCCGGCCGGACGCACCGATGCCGAAAGGCAGAGAAACCGGGCCGAGCTTACCAGGTACTCGGTTCAGGTCGCGGATGTTCAGAGCCCGGCCGGTGAGAGGATCGTGAAGTTCGATCTGGCCCCGGATGCAGGTGAACAGGGATTTAAGGTCATCCTGCGCGATGCTTCGTCGCGATCGGTGGCGGAGCTCGCGATGAGTTCCGAATCTGCTCCGCCGACCGAAGTTCCGCAAATGTATATGCCGCCTGACCGTGCGCAGGCCGGACGCTGGATCAACATTCCGGGCCCGTTCGACGGGGATCTCGCCAATACCGAGCTCGAGATCGGGGGAGCGCAGGCGAATCCGCTCGCGGAATCGCCCAGGAAGACGGTATTCCAGAGCCCGGTCGATGTCGTCGGCCTTACGAACCTAAGTCTTCGCGAGAACGAGGACCTCATCGAACAGCCGATTCGGAATATCAACGTCGTGCTTGCGGCAGGGAAGCTGAACCTTAACCGGGGCGAGACGACCACCGTCAACATTCGCGTCGAGGGCCTCAACGATCTTCGGCACGACGTAGTCGTCGATGTCGCCTGCACCGGCTCGGCCGATATGCAGGGCGGGAACAACCAGAAGATACAGATCTCCCCGAACCAGGTCGGTCCCGGCGGTATTTACACCAGGAATCAGACTCTCGTCGGGAGGAACATCGGCGGATTCGGTGTCGTGGCAAACGTACGGACGGGAGGTCAGCAGTTGTCGGTCACAGACCAGCCTGTTCATGTCGAATCCGATCCCGTAAACATAGGCAGCGAAGAAGACAAGGTCTGGTACGTGAAGGTCAAGACGCTCGACGGGCAGATGCGAAAGATCTACATACGCCAGGACTTCAAGCCGGCGCTCGAGATCTGCAACTGGATAAAGATCGACGACAGCGAGGTGGACAACGACGGATGGGAATATGTCGACAATTACACGAAGGTCGAGGACCCGACGGCGCCGTGTGAATTGAAGGACAAGACAGTCAGGGTCGAAGGCGACCCGATCGGGCCGGTCAACGGCGGCTGGCAAGTAAGGGCCACGGGACCTGACGGCAAGACGATCTACGTCTATTTGCCGGGCGCCACGAAGCCTAACGTCAAAAGAGGCGAGTGGATCCGGATCCGGAACTGCCAGAAACTGAGCAGCAATTCTTACGTGGTCGACGGGTGGGATGTAACCGACGATCCGAATGCTCCTCCGCCGGCGCCTGCACAGCCCGTCGCAACACCGGCCCCGACCCCGACCCCCGATCCGCCGCCTGTAACGGCCGTGAAGCCTTGCGAGGATGGCGACAGGAGACGCCGAGGCGCTGTTCGGCGCGTATTCGAAGTGATCACCGAAGAAAGCGAGATCACTTTCCGGGTCTATCCCGACCGCGACAGCGGCGCCGCGGCCGACAATATGGCGGCGTGGCTGAACGGAACGCAGCCGGTTCGCGACTTCATCGGTGATAACCTGCCTGACGGCGCAGGAGCGGGAGGACTCGCGGCAGGAGCGGTCCTGGCCTATGTCGACCGGGGCGCGGAGATCATTACGGCATTGGCGAAATCGAAGCTGAGAAACCTTGCTGTCGGAAGCGTGACGGCGGAACTGCTGGTTACGACCCGGAAGATCACCGCGACCTGTACAACTTACGAGGTATGCATCAACGGAGAATGGGTAGAACGAAAGGAATTCACCGAAAGGTCAGAGGAGTCGACGTACCGCACTTCGAAGACCGTGACGCGAGGCGGCGTGGGTTGGGAAAAGGTCTCCGAAACATCCAGGCCCCAGTTCTTCGATCCCGACAAGGCCGAAACCTGGGGCAAGGAGTTCCTGAAGAAGGAGATCGAGAAACTGAAACGGGACGGGGACAACTACGAGGCGTTCAAGAGGAATTGTCGGTGAGTCTGTCGGGTCTATCGGGTCTGTCGAGTCTGTTGAGTCGACCGCGTAGCGGTCATATGCATTTAGCCGTGGGCAAGCCCGAAGGGCGCAACCCACGGTAAGAGTCGACAAACCGATCTCAAGCCGCTTTAGCGGCGACTTGATTCAGTCTGTTCAGTCTGTTGAGGCGACCGCGTAGCGGTCATATGCGTTTAGCCGTGGGCAAGCCCGAAGGGCGCAACCCACGGTAAGAGTCGACAAACCGATTTCAAGCCGCTTTAGCGGCGACTTGATTCAGTCTATTCAGTCTTTTGAGTCTATCGAGTCTGCCGGGTCGACCGCTAACCGGCCGTTCTTGTTGTCGGATCGATTCGGGGACGCGGACGCGGTTGCCCCGGAGGGGCAACGGAGGTTAGCCCGGGGGAAGCCGCAGGCGCACCCCCGGGTAAGCGATCGCCGATGAAACGCACGCCGGAGGCGTGCCGCCCGTGCATTTTCATCGGACATCGATCAGAGGCCGAGATGCCGGATCACTTCTCTGCCTGACTGCTGACCTCTACATACCAAGATTGATTGACCTGGATCAACGAGTTGCCCTTTTTACGATCACCTCGACCTCCGGGCCGATTCCCTTCGAAGATGGGAGTAGATCGGCATCTTCGCCCAACAGATAGCTGTCAAAAAAACTCTCAACAAATCGCAGTGTCGTGTCTAATATGTCAATCCCCGGCTTTCGCTTGCTGAAGTCGGTCTCCATCAGCACCCCGAATTCGCTGAAGCTGTTGTGGCTCGCTCCTGGGATCAGCACCCGGTAGCAGTCGCCGCCAACCTTCTCGCATAGATCCTGCCGCCGGTCAAACTGGATCTTGTTGCCGGGCTGTGTCAGGTCTTTCTTGTCTTCGATCATCATAAAGGGCTGCTTGATGCCCTCCTTGAGAACCTGACCCGAAGGTGTCCCGTCAAAGTTAATAACGGCGGCGATCCGCCTGTCCAGGTTTGCCGCTTCCATTGCCGCGGCACCACCTACCGAGTGACCGAAAGCTCCAACGGATGACAGTTCAAGTCTCCCGCCGAAGACCGACTCGTTGAGTTCGCCGAGTTTGTTCAGGACGAATATCAGGTCTTCGCCGAGGATCCTGAGTCGCTCACCGCGTTTTTCGCGGTACCCGTCCGCGGTTATGTCTTCCGGTATACGCAATTCTTTCAACTCATCATGAAACCTGTGGTTCTCCGGGATCACCCGCCCCTCTTCGTTGATGATGTACCAGCTTTCAAACTTGTGATTCACACCGACGACCACGTAACCGAGATCGGCAAGCGCCTCGGCAAGTCCCGTGTGAAACGCCGTATGCCCGCCAAGGCTCGGGGAAAACAACAGGACCGGATATTTATCCCGTTGTTTTGAGATCTTCAGTCCCGATCTTGACTTCGATCTAAGCGTGCGAAGTTTCTCGATCGTCTCATCGGAAACCCCGTTTAGCTTTGGCAACGCCTTGTCGAGGTCAGAAATGAGGGGCGCGTATTCGCATTGTTTTCCCTCGCAGGGCTCCGCCGGGTACCAGACTGTCACGCTTACTTCTCGATACTCGTCCTTGCCGTAGAATGTGTCTGTCCGGGACCTGTCGGTCCACGCGAAAGACTTGACTCCTTTCCATTGCGAGTATGACTCAATGACGAATCCAGCAAACATCAAAGAGAGAAGGACCAAAACGCACTTCGAAGTTCTTGTGTAACTCATAGGATCAGTTGCGGAGAAAGCTCCGGTTGTCGAGATCTAGACTAAACCCTTGCGACAACGATAATTCCTCGATACCTGATCATTGAAACCTGATCAATAAAAATGGCCATTGATCGATGACCAATGACCATTATTTATTGAAACTGGCTTCGGGGAAAGGATTCGAACCTTTATTACCTGGTCCAGAGCCAGGCGTCCTACCATTAGACGACCCCGAATCAACAGTTCAATAGATTAAAGGGTTAGGGCGGATCGTTCAAGCCGAGGACATTGACCAGGGACCAAGGACCAGGGACCAGATGCCTGCACAATGGTCCCTGGTCCTTGGTCCCTGATAAATGAACATCAGCCTTTCACGCAGACCACCTGCTTGAGCTCTGCAACGACCTCGACAAGGTCTTCCTGATTTCTCATAACCTCATCGATGTCCTTGTAGGCTCCGGGGATCTCGTCAATGACTCCCTTGTCCTTTCGGCATTCCACGCCCTCGGTCTGCCGCTCAAGGTCCTGTCTTGTGAACCTCTTCTTCGCGGCGGTCCGGGACATCTTCCTTCCCGCTCCGTGCGAGCAGGAGTGGAAGCTTTCGGGATTGCCGAGCCCTTTGATGATGTACGACTTCGCCCCCATCGATCCTGGAATGATCCCGTACAGTCCTTCGGCGGCGTTGATCGCGCCCTTTCGGGTCACGTAAACCTCCTCGCCGAAGTGCTGTTCGTGGGCAACGTAGTTGTGATGGCAGTTCACCGTGACCTCGGCCTCGAACGGTTCCCCGTCGTTGACCATCCGGCTGAACTGGTAAACGAGCCGCTTCATCATCACCTCGCGGTTCTTCAGGGCGTACCGCTGGGCCCAATCGACGTCGTGCCAGTAGTTCCGGAACTCGTCCGTTCCCTGCACGAAATATGCGAGGTTCGGGTCCGGAAGCTCCGACAGGCGATGCAGATGCTTCGCCGTGTCGATGTGGCGCCTTGCCACCTCGTTTCCTATGTTTCGGGAGCCGGAGTGGAGCATGAGCCACACGCGGTCCTCGGTGTCGATACACACTTCGACGAAGTGGTTACCGCCCCCGAGCGTCCCGAGCTGCTTCATCGCCTTCTGGCGGCGGTCCTGGACGCCTTCGTGAAGTCGGTCGAATTCCGACCAGCCTTCCCATTCGTACGACTCGTCGACCGGGTTCTTGTGGTCGTTGAAGCCGACAGGGATCGTGCGCTCGATCTGGTGCCTTAGCTCGGGCAGCCTCCGATCGAGAACTCCGCTCCTGAACGGGGTCTTGACCGCCATCATCCCGCAGCCGATATCGACCCCGACCGTGGCGGGGATCACGGCTTCTTTCGTCGCGATGACCGATCCGACCATCGATCCGATGCCGAGATGTGCGTCGGGCATAAGCGCGACGTGTTTGTACAGGCACGGCAGCCTGGATACGTTGCGCAGCATCGCCTGTTCTTCCGGGGAAAGCCCGTGGCTGACCCAGGAAAGAACCTCCGCTTCTGCGCCGGAAATATTCAGTTTCTGGTAGGGCATGATGCCACCTCCCGGTTGTTATACCTTCCCCGACGTTATCTGTCGGGGGTCCAAAAAGAAAGCGGCGGCCTTTGTTATCCCGTCAGGGAACAAAAGCCGCCGCTTGGTGCGATCCTGTTCTGTTACGGGAGCGGGAACGTCCGCTCCCGCTTCATCAAATCTTCAATTCGTCGTTTCTCAATTCGCTATTCCTTTGGTCTGCGAATGGCAGGCTGTCACGTCCCTCATCGGACACGAACACACGCCTGCCCGAGCCGCACGTCGCGGCGCACTGAGGTCGTGATATCTGTTCGTGTTTGAGTCGAAGCATCGTTGTTCTTCTCCAAAATCCTCGTCTTTTCCAAAAGACGAAGTTGCGTTTTTAGCACGGGGGAATTCTCATGTCAAGAAAATGTTAGAAAAAATTAAGGATGGGGAATTGATAATTGGAAATTGCGGGTCTCGCGTTGCCGTTGCCCTTCCGCTCCGTTTAGAGCAGCCCTCTGGGCTGCCAATGCAGCGCGAAGCGCGGCTCTAAACGGGCCACCACGGGCACGCGGACGCGGTTGCCCCGGAGGGGCTACGGATGGTAGCCCGGGGCAAGCCGAAGGCGCAACCCCGGGTGATGGATCGCCGATGTAACGCACGCCGGAGGCGTGCCGCCCTGTTTCGACAAGATGCGAGCGAGGACGCCCGCGGTCCGACTGCCCCGGAGGGGTTTCGGAAATCAAGTACCAGGAATCGATCTTCAACGATCAATCGCGGCCCTCTCTTTCTTGGAGATCACGATCTCCGCGGCGCCGCAAATGAAAAGAGCGATGACAAGAATAGCGATGGAAAACAAGATTATAGTCAGACCAATTTCTGAGCACTCAGGGCATGCTACTCCCCCATTTTCGGATATGACAACTGCCAGTTCTTGTTCCGAAAACGCCTGTGCCAACCGTTCTTGCTCGAGATGTTCTCCTAATCTCCAGTAAGCCAGCCCAAAGACTGCGAGCAGGGCACAGAAAATCGCAGCGCCTCCGTAGGCCAGCATTCTTTTTCTCCGTGCCCTGTTCATTTCGGAATCATAATAACCTATCACCGCAGCGCGAAGCGCGGCTCTAAACGGACCACCACGGGCACGCGGATGCGGTTGCCCCGGAGGGGCTACGGATGGTAGCCCGGGGCAAGCCGAAGGCGCAGCCCCGGGTAAGGGTTCGTCGAATAAACGCACGCCGGAGGCGTGCCGCCCCGTTTCTACAAGATGCGGGCGGGAACGCCCGCGGTCCAATGCCCCGGGTGAACGAGCCCAGAACCCACCTACGCCGCTTCAGCGGCGCGTATTCCTGCAATATACTCGGACCATGACCAGCACAGCCCACCACGACGAGCGTATCGCGAAGATGACCTTCGCCTCGGTCTATCCGCATTACGTCGCAAAGGTCGAGAAGAAGGGAAGATCGAAAGAAGATCTCACGACCGTGATCGAATGGCTCACGGGTTTCAGCGCGAGAGAGATCGAGAAACGGATCGAGGAGAAAGCGACGTTTGAGGAGTTCTTCGAGAAAGCCACTCTGAACCCCAACGCTGGCCTGATCAAAGGCGTGATTTGCGGCTACCGCGTCGAGGAGATCGAGAACCCTTTGACGCAGAAGGTCCGCTACCTGGACAAGCTAGTTGACGAACTCGCGAAAGGGAAGAAGATGGAAAGTATTCTGCGCGAGCCGAACAAATAGTAAGAGAGAAACTGGACACAGATGAACACCAATGAAGGGAAATAGAAAAAAGGGAAGAAATGAGATTTGAACGGAAGATTCAGATGTCCAGCGACCGCGTTCCATCCGATCCATTTATGTCAAGCCGAGTCCTGCTTCTTTCGATATTCTCTCTGTGACTCGGTCGAGTCGGCTGCAGACTGGGCTTAACCCGGCACTTGGTCCGAGGAAGGAAATGTGACGATCCGATGCCGCCGCTATCTTTCGTAAGTCAAGAGATGAAGGCGAAGAGTGATCGCCATAAAGCCCCAAGCTGAGCCCGGTAGACGATTACCACATTGTAAATTACCCAGCCGGCGACCGTGATCTGAAGCGGAGTATCTTTGAGGAGCATCTTGCTTGGGTTTCCGCCGTTTTCGGGATTCTCGATCAGGATCATGTACCGAAACATTCCATAAATCACAAAGACGGTGCCGTAGATCAAGGCGTCTGTGCCGAACCGGTCAATGGTTTCCGGTGCCACTGTATAAAGGGCATAGCACACAATTGAGGCGCCGGTGATGATGGTGTTGATCCTTCCAAGGTACTGTATCGAGTAGTCGCGAAGCACACTTCGATGGCTTTCAGCACTCTTGTCCAGCAGCAGTAGTTCTTGCCGCCTCTTTGAAAAGGTGAGGAACATAGCCAGCAGGAACGTGCAGGCGATGAGCCAATGCGAGGCAAAAACGCCGATCGCCGCCGCTCCTCCAACTACCCGGATGACGAACCCTGCTGAGATCGTCATTGAATCGAGAATGATTACTCGCTTCAACAGCAGGCAGTAGCTCAGAGTGAGGACCCCATACAAGAGGGCAATGGACAAGAAGACATATCCTAGTCTGACCGAAACAACCACGGCCGTGATCGCAAGCAGTGCCGATGCCGAAACCGCGACAGGTACAGAAAGCGATCCCGAGGCGAGAGGCCTGTTCTTCTTCTCCGGATGTGAGCGATCTTCTTCAATGTCTATCCAGTCGTTGAAAATGTAAAGTGCGCTCGCAAGGAGGCAGAAGACCACGAACGCTCCCGAAGCGTTAAGAACTGCCGACGGGTCAGTCAGTTTCTGGCCAAAAAGGAGCGGTGCGAAAACAAATAGGTTCTTCGTCCACTGATACGGCCGTATAGCCTTGATCAGGGAGCCCGGAAGTCTCCCGTTCGCGTTGCGTTCATTGACCGTCTTTTCCATCTTCAGGACTCCTACCTTGCAAAGTTTTGAGGTGTTGTTCTTCTTAGCTCACCGGAAAGTTCAATTCCTTGAGCTCTATGCAGATCGTTCTCAACTTCAACAGTAGGGCTAGGATGCAAGGGCATCTCGTCTTCTTGATCACTTGCGTGCCGTTCTTCGGATCCTCTATCAGGATGTTCGTGTCAATATCCGCTCCCTGTAGAGATCAGCGCCCCTCCAACTATCTTTGCCTCGAAGATCAGAACCTGATTGAGATACGTATTCACCAGAAAACTGAGAATGCGCAAATTATTCCTTTCATCGAATGACCGAAACTGGCCCGTTGTTCGGGCGCCAAGTCGCAATCGGAGAATCGGTGCGCGGGTCGAGTGCACCTCACCTACGATTTGTCAGGAGTAGTTCTATCTAGCAAAGAACCTAAACCCTATGATCTTCTCCCTTGAGGCCCGCGTCAGGATCGTTTACGAGTTCGCAAATACGCCTCGCCACTTCCGACGGTTCCCGCGACTCTTTTCGATCCAGCGATGCCCGTAAGTGATCGCTCCAGCGATCCGTAAGTGGCGTCTCCATAAACCCGGGAGAAACCGAAAACGAGCGGATCCCTCTTTCACCGTATTCCAGAGATATCGATCTCGTCAGGGACCGCAGCGCGGACTTTGCAGCCGCATAAGCAGCGAAGCCTTTCGAAGGGGGCTCCATCGCCGACGAAAGCACGCCGACAAACCGTCCCCTTTTGCCTCGAATCATCCTTGGAAGCACTTTCCCGAGAAGGCGAACCGCACCGACGACGTTTACCCTGTACAATTCTTCAAAGTCTGCCGGGTCAAGCAGATGGAAGGGTTTGGGAATAAACTGCGCGCTCGCGTTGGCGATGACAGTGAATTCCGATCCGGACCTCTCTTTGAGCAATACCTCAAGACCCCTCCAGTCGTCCTCGACAGTGATGTCCTGCCTAAGCAGTACCGCACCGGCCCCGAGATCACGCTGAAGTTCCGCCGCTGCGGCGTCATTTCGAAGATAAAGACCGACGACTTCGAAACCTCCTCTGACGAATTCACGGCAGAGCTCACTTCCGAGGCCTCCGGTTGCCCCCGAAATGACCGCCACTTTCTTGTCTCGAATCCGGTCAGACATCCCTTAGCTTCACCTGTACACGTCCCGACGCGGCCAGTTCTTCCCTGTCCCCTTTTAAAAACCTCACGTCCAGGACGACCACCCCCGCGCTTTCGACCTTTTGTTTCACCACGGCTTTCAGCACCAATTCGTCTCCCGCGTAACAGGGAAGCCGGTAGCTCATATTCGCGCTCAGCAGCATCGACCTGCGGCCCGGAAACCTCATTCCGATGAAATGGGAAAGGAAGCAGTTGAGAATGGCTCCGTGCGAAACCCGGCCTTCGAATCCGGCTTCCCGTGCGTAAACTTCGTCGACGTGCACTGGGCTCCTGTCTTCGAAGACATCGGTAAGCGAGCTGATGGCCTCGTCCCCGATCCTGTACGTCTCGGAGTATTCGGAACCTTCCTCAATTTCCTGAAATGAAAAATCCCTCGGTGATCGCATTCTTGATAATTCCAAGCTGATTGTAGCTGTTCGCGAAAACCGAGAAACTCGCAGTGACGTAGGCAAATGTAGTAACTACGGCGATCGCGTGAATCAGCTTGCTCTTGTTGTATTTCCGGAATCCTTCCTTGCCCAATCTCTTCTTAAGAAAGATCGTGTAGTAATAGTTCCCAATAACCCCTGCGGCGTGAATGACTCCGAACAGCGCGAATCTCCATCCCACGCCGTGCCATACTCCGATCACAAGGAATACAACGAACGTAGTGACGGTGAGTGCGGCATTCGTGTATCCGATCCCGAATCTGCGGATAAGATATTTCGACAGCGGGGAGAAGATGATGTCCCTGGCCCACACGGATAGCGAGATGTGCCAGCGGTTCCAGAAGTCCTTAATATTCCGCGCAAGAAAGGGATTGTCAAAGTTTTCGATCACCCTGATCCCGAGAAGACCGGCGATCCCGATCGCGATGTCGCAGATTCCCGAGAAGTTCAGATACAGGAAGATGTAGTAGAAAACGGCGGCGACGACCAGGTCGATGGGACCGTGCGGCTTCTGGTCGAGAAAAATGCCCGCATACGAAAGCTGATTCGCGAGATTCGCAAGGAACAGGAATTTTACGCTTCCTACTGCCACCCTTAGAAAAGACCGTGCAATGTACCCTGAATCGAAACTGCCCGAATCCAGTGATCGCTTATGGACGCTGAAAGGATTGATCGGGCCAACGATCATCGTTGGAAGGAAGAACGCAAAACCCAGATATCCGCTGAGAGAAGGCATCTCAACGATCTCGTTCCTGACCTCAAGTACCAGGAAGCTCAGCCTGAAGGCCATATACGACAGCCCGATAATGGTCGCGGCAAGAACCCAGTCATCCCATCCCAGCCTTTCCACAAACGGCTCCCAGGCAAAGTAGAAATATTTGAACAGAATGAGGACGAGAATTGGGTAAGAAAACGCGATCCACGGGAGCATACCGGCCTTGTTCGCAAGCGCCCGCATCAGAAAGTAACCTGCGGCCACGATCAGCACGTAAAACCCGATGAGAGCGAGGTGACGAACGACAGCTCCTTGCCCCAGGCTCAGGATCGGTTCGGGTTCCCAGTCGTGGTAACGCGTCTGCAAGCTCAGCAAGGCCACAAACGCGATGTTGAAGATGGCAAAGAGCGGGAGCCGCACCTTGTCTGATCTGATCCTTAACGCGATTCTGGTCAGAATCACATATCCGGCCAGCAACAATATGAACAGTGGGAGGTTTGACATCTCAGAATCCGCCGTAGACGATGCCGGTGTCCAAAGCCTTGAACGGCAGATACGTGAAGAGCAGCGAGGCGCCGATAGACACCAGAACGATCATTCCGTAAAGAATGTAGTCGAGGATTCTTCTATTCATCTTTCACGGCCTCCAATATGGCCGGCATCATCGCCTCGGTGAAGAATTCATTGCCGTTCCAGTTGAAATGGTCTATGTCGCAGTGAAGCAATTCAATGCTGTGCTCATCGAGGCCTCCAAAAAGCCTTCGGGGCGGAACCCCGATCAAAGTAACCTCGGGTCCGAACCTGGCCTGCCAGTCTTGATATTCGATCACTTTGTCACTTCCGCGCTCAAAAAGCTGGGGAACGTTCAGAAAAACGAGCTTTACATCGTGCTCCTTCAGCAGTTCGACCAGAGCGTCAAGGTAGTGCTCCTGATATTCCGGAAGCCGTTGCTCCTTGAACCGGAAATTCTGTTTGGTCTCGTCTGAAAAAGTAAGGAACTCGGCAGAGAACTCAGGCGGTCTCGGCCGGAACCTCACAAAGGTATCCGGATCGCGGTCCATACCAAGTACTTCCTTCTTCGCGCCAAGGCTGTCTACGAACTCGGATCTCCGTTCATAAGGACTGCGAATGGCAGCCAGAAGGTCGTGGGGCGTTGCGAGAACACTGCAGGCGTATAGAGAGAGCTTTGAATGGTACTGGAGATCTTCAACTACTTCGGGAAAGTCCGAATACCGCTGCAGCTTACATCCGGGAATGCTGGGTCCTCTGGTCCAGTCGTCTCTCAGAATAGAAAACACGACCGTTCGGACCTTCCTGCGGGCCAGCAGATCCTTGAGGATAACGTACGGTACGTCTATGCCGTTGAACAAGAACCCGAGAGTCACGATTTCTGCGGGCCTGCCGAGTTCACTGCTCAGCGTCGTCTTCACCCGGGGCGTATCGATCGCGCTCCAGATGACAGACGCCCCAAGAAACAGAACGTCGATATCCTCCTTCTCCTCGAAGATCTGGTTCCTGATGTAGGTGTAATCTCCAAGATTCATTGGCATCGACTTGTACGCAGCCGAACGGTTGCTCAGTCCTGTCTTGTTCGAGAGTATGGGAGACAACAAGAGCGCAACGAGAAGCAGGAGAAACCAAAGGGCGGAACTCCGGCGAAGGAAAGCCGCGCGTGGAGTGCGAGTGGAGCCATTGGCGTCGTCAAACAACGCGGTCCAGTGAGTTTCAGGCATTCGTTCCATTCAGGCGCTTCAAGATCAGATCAGCAAACTCCCCGACATTTCCGGTCCCCTCAACTTCGCCGACACGGAACTTGACCCCAAAGGCCTCTTCCACTGCAACCACCAGCGAGATATGCAGCAGGGAATCCCACTCCTCAACCTGCTTCGCAGAAAGCTCAGGCGTGACCACGACCTCATCCAAAAAAATGTCGTCGAAGATCTCCTGCAAACGCTCCAGAACTTCGGATCTTGTCATATTCATAATTTCGCGTGCGTCGATTCAATCGCTATGAAAGTCGGTCTTGGTTCGAAACCATCCACTGACAGTTCGTATTCTCCGGCCTCGTCGTCTTCTCTGATAGTGCTGAACCCAAGGTCCGGATAGTGTCGTTTCACCATTCCGTTCTTCGCCGTGGGGAGGTAAACGCCCTTGATGCGCGAGCATCCGAAATCCCTGGCCCTCGCCACCAGCTCGTTCATCACGGCTTCTTCAACCTGCCTTTTTAGTACACGGCAGCTCATCAACCAGGTATCGACCTCGAGAGTCTCCCCGTCCCGCTTTCCGATCACCACCGATATCAGCCCGTGGTCGCCGAACTTGTCGGACAGCCTCATCGTGAAGCCTGTGAAGTCGGGATCCTCGATGATCCTTTCTACCTCCGACTCCGTCCGCCGCCGTGTCGTAAGGTTGAACTGATTACTTTTGTTGATCAGTTGGCCTATACGCGGAAGATCAAGCCTGTCGAAGTCTTTGACCGTTCCTTTCATTTGCAGTGAACCAAGAAACGAGTCCATATCGACGGACGTCTCAAGCAGGTTCCTGCGTTCTGCCTCTTTGCGGTATTGGAGTGTCTTCGACCTGTCTTCGATCGAAATCGAAGCTACTTCAAAGAGCCGCGATTCCTTGAGCTGTGGGACAAACTGGGACGGATCCGGATTTAGAAGCAAAGCAGTGACATCTGGAGTGAACTGCCTAACAATCTCGATTTCCGCCGGATTGTCATCTACAAAAACAAAGCTGTCTAGCCCAAGCTTCAATTCGTCGGAGATCCTTGCCAGATTATCAGGTTTCGGGTCCCAATTCGCCTTGAAGGAAACGATGTCCTCCTCACGCAAGACCATTTCAGGGTGCTTCCTGAATGGCTCAATTGCATTCTCGAAATCGTTCTTACTGCAAACTGCTAAAACTACTCCTCTTTCAGTTAATGATTGAACGTATGCCTGAAACGCTTTGAATGCTTCTCCCCTGGGGGAGGTATCTCCAAGTTCGATTCCCTCTAATCCATCGTCCCCAATAACGCCTCCCCAAATCGTATTGTCTAGATCAAGAACCAGAACTTTTTTCGACGCCCGCTTAAGCGAACAGACTATATGCGAGATCTCTCGCGCGAGGACGACCTGCAAAACGGGCGAAAGCAACTGTTTGCTCTCGAACCAGGAAGATTCGTCGCGAGCGACTAGACCTCCCGTCCTGTAAGCGAGGAATTCAAGATCACAAATATGTACAAAATTCGGAGCAAGCTCGGCAAGAGCCAGGTTGACTGACCTCTTGAAATTCCAGTCTGAAGCAGGGTGCTTTGTTCCTAGCTGTCCAAGATCAAAATACGGGGAAGGGCCGAAATTACAGAGTATGATCTCCGCAGAAGATCGCTGCCGGATCAGGTTGCAAAGAGACAGCGTTTCATTGGCATAGCGTTCGACTTCAGTAGCAATCGCTTCGGCGCTGTCCGTTAGGTCTCCCGCGTACTTGCAGGTTGTCTCGTCGGGTAGGACAACGACGATCTCCGGATCAAATCCGTATAGCTCACTCTCAGGGTCGGTTATCTCGGCTCGGTAATTGTTGTAGTTGCCAAGATGCAGTTTTACATTCCCCTTTTCGATAGCGAGAAGATGCTCTATGAGCTCCGAGAGCGGATATAATGTGCTTCCACCGACTACCGCAATGCGAAATTCTTCGTGTGGCGTCCCCTGATTTGGGCCGAAGTCAATTGTATTCGCTCTCTTACGTAAATTCGAAAGCTTGATAATCTCAGAGAAAGAGTGACACTCGTTCGAAAACTCAGCAAGACGCTGCCAAAACGCACTGTCCTTAGTCGCCAAGAGCTCTTTAAGGATGCCGATTCTGGAAGAGGAGACCTTGCTAGTTGATGTGTTCGCCTTCAAACTTTCCATGAGCACCTTGAATCACTGGAAACGCCTTAGGAGTCAATTCAGAGCCTCGTGTCTGAATGGGCTATGCGTCCGCAAGTGACTAGTCTTTCATTCTTTCCGGGCCCTCTGGTTTAGCCGTACCTGCCTCCAGCAACTCTCGAGCGCCAATAGGCCCCGCCTCGATCTCAAATCCCCTACCGGTGGCCGAAGGTGATCTAACGATCCACACCTTGCGGTCGATGTAATGCTCCAAGAGCTTCCTACGAGTATCAAGACCGGTTACTTCCTTACAATTGATCCTGTCCCAGCAGATGATGGCCCGGCGGTCCCAGGCATAAACCGGAGCATGTGCTTCCAAATCCAAAAGGTTGTACGCCATAGCCGAGTCAAAGTCGGGATGCATATAAGCATCATTTCCGAGTTTGATCAGTATCAAGCTGTCTGTGTTCTTCCAGTTGTCCGCCAAATGACGGATGTCCGGACGCATGCCCCTGAGATTGTGGTACTTGTCTATCGCTCGCCACGGGATGAACACCGTTACTCCGAAAACAGTCAGAAACACCAGAGTGAGTCTGAAATTGAAAGCGCCGTTCTGGAAATGTTCCTTCAGCATCCGCGAGAGAACTTCGATCCCCCTTGCTGTCAGCGCGCACATAGGCACGATCACGATGTACCAGTACCTGGCAGAGAATTCCGGGCCGCCTGCAAAGTAATAAAAGAAGTACAGGATGTATATTACAAGAATTACCCCTATCATCACGCCGTCAGCGCCTTTCAAACGGCCCCGGAGGATGAGGATTGCGGCAAGCAGAAATCCTCCTATGCTCCATCCGAAAATGTCAACGCTCATCGTTGATAGGTTCAGGTTCGAATTGATAAGGGCGTCGATCGGACTGTGGCCCGGATTCGGATCAAGCCCCCAACCCATTCCTCGGTCGGCTCCAAACCCGTAGGAGTTCGCGTTCGGCCCGAAATATGAGTTCATATATTCCATCACGGGGACCTTGAGCGGATCACCGGTGAGCAGCCAGTTGTAGTACAGTCCGAAGCCGCCGAGTGCCGCAGTGCCCAAGGCGAACGAGATCAAAGCGGCGAACCGAATCCGAAACCCGCCAATACCAATCGCCCAAACTGCAAGAAGAACGCCAATCGCCACCGCATCTAGAGGTCTTATCAACGAAGTGAATCCAACACACGCTCCGGCTACGAATGCCCAGCCCATGCTCCCCGTCCTCCTCGAAAAAGCTATACCGATGCCGCCGAGAAGCGCGAGCGTTAGCGTCGACGTATGGTTCATCACGCTCATTCCGAGGAAGATCGCCCACGGAGAAAATCCAAGCAGGAACGACGACAACCGCGAAACACGTTCGGGATAGATCTCCTTAAGAAAGATGTAACAGAGCAGTACGTTGAGCCCGGTCAGGATGGGATTGACCAGCCAGGGAAATCCAAGTATCGTGCCGGCGGTCAAGATCATCGGCCAACCGGGAGGCGTCACGGGATACCACCGATCGCCGTAGATTCCCATCAGATACGTTTCAAATGCTTGCTGGACCGGCGGAGCCGGAAGAGTCAGCGCTCCTTCAGCGAACATCCTCGAATGGATCAGATATGTGACCTCTTCTGGAATATGCGGATGCTGTTCGTACGAGAGAACCACCAGTACCGAAGAAGCAACTGTGGCAAATACAGCGACGAGAACGACAGATCTTATCGATCTCCCAAACCGGTTGGAGGCTCCCCGGGTCGCTCCGTTTCCGAATATGCAGTTAACCACCCGCTGGATCCGTTCACAGGGTTTATCCGGAATCGCGGCAGCCGCAAGGATCAAGTTTCCAAGGCTCACAAGATGGAGAGTGCTTGAAAGCAGGAACTCCTGAACATAGAAGCCGACATCCTCAGAAACTGTGGCCGAAGGCAGGAGGAACGCAGCCAGAACCAGTAGCACCTGCCACCACTTGAACCGGGAGCGTATGAAGCCCCAAATTTCTTTGCGATAGATTGCGAGGCCGGCAAGTACTGCCAGCGTCCTGACAAGGAGAATGGCTGTAAAGACAACGAATTCGTTCGCGAAGAGTGCTGAAATGGGCTGAAGATGCTGATAGTGGACCGTGGGTCCCGCAAACGTGATCTGGAATGTGGAGACATGCCCCAGCGCGGCGAGAGAAAACCAAAGCGCGGAAGCACGCCATTCTGTGTTGACGGTGAACCCAAGGAGCCCGCAGACCAAAGCAATACAGAATCCCGTCGTAGCAAGCCCGGTCAAGTCTCCTTCGGAGTTCCTGAACAGGTGTGACGTAAAGGTCCAGGCCAGGACCAAAACTCCAAAGGAGAGGCCTGCTAACGGGAGGCCGTAATCCAAAACGTGTGAATGTGAACTTCGTTCTTTCATTCTCCGCTCCGTGGTTAATCCAGGCAGCAACACCTAGTTCACACCGCACTCGGCAATCGGCGCGAACTTCTGTTCGTTGTAAACGGCCAATACACCGGGAAACGGTACACGTACCTCCAGATTCCCCGACTCACCGGAAGTAACACTTGCTTCGTCCTTGCTGTTCCCGTCAAATCCTACGTGACACACAGCATATCTGCCCGCCGGCAAACCGGATACTGTCAAACGACCGAACCCGTCTGCATTGACAAGCAGCACGACTCCGGAATCGGCGCCGGAAAACGCGACAGGCCTGAAATTGGAATTCTCGGAATGCGCCTCGATCCTCACGGCGCCGGGGCGGATATGGTTGAAGTATTGCTTCAAGAGCTTCGTGCGCTTTCCCCATTCGACCTCCGATTCCTTCGGACCCTCGGGAAACGTTATGAAGTAATGTCCGCCGTTATCTTCTCCCCCTGGAAATGTTAGGGTGTACTGCTGCCACGCCGAGGCATTTCCGTAAACAAGGTCGCGATAGAGATCGTCGTGATCAGCCGCAATGAACTCGAGCATTGAGGTCCGTTTTCCGCTGCGGCGAGCGATATCCGCGATCTTCAGAAGGTTCGTTTCCGTACCGCCCCTGTAGAGATGATAGGAAATCTCGTCGATCACTTCGAAAGCTCCGGGAGTCTTGGATATGCCGTCGACAAGTGCCGGAACGAGTCCGGCGTCCTTCGCTGAAGGCGCGATGAACTCGGGCTCGAATCCCGCTTCTTTCAATCTCCGCGAAGCGGCAGACACTGCGCGGCCAATATCCTCTCCTGTCCAGTCCGTGTCGTTGTCCGGCTCGAGGATCACTTCCAGAGCATCCGGGACGAATCCGTATTTTCTGTCCATATGCCGGAAAACGGCGACGATGAACTCTGCATATTCCTCGGGGTGTTTCGCCAGTTTCAATGAATCCTCGGGCGGATCATCGCCGAAGTCAACAAAACACAGGTTCACATATAGGTCCTGCTGTTCTTTCTTGAGCCGATCTTTGTAGGGAATAATGACGCTTTCTATGTTGAGGTCCAGCTCAGAGAAATGGAACCCGGCTTCGGAAGCTACATCCGGGTCCTGATTGTCATTTAACACGTAGTAGCGGCTTCTGTTGAATTCTTCTTCTGATATCTTTCCCGACTGCCAGTCCGAAAAATAGTCCCGTCTGTTCTCGGCACCGCTACGAACCTCGAGCCTCAGACGATTGATCCCAAGTTCAGAAACCGATAGGTCGATCAGTTTCTGGCGGTATCTAGGCTGGTTCGGAGAATGTGCTTCACCTGTTTGGGAAAGCGCCTCCCATCCAGTGAATGTCTGATACCTCTTTTCGGTGCTTATCTCAATCGTCACGTCCTGCGGGCCCCAGCCTGCACAGGACGAAACGGACAAAGCAATGGAGAGGGTCAAAGCAACCGGCATTCGCAACCACATAATTCAATCCTCGACCACGTGTTCTTCGAATTCCCTGCGGTACATATTCCAGCGTTCATCGTCGAAGCTTCCGTCCTTGCCGAGGCATTCGACAGCGGCGTACGACATCGCCAGCGCGTGGTGTGTGTTGTCGTGGGCAAAAAGCCCCTGCCTTCCGAACGTAAGAACCCGCTCGAGCCCTGAAGCCCATCTGTCCAGCGCTTCGAAATGAGCTTCGTACCCGGTTTTGTAGATCGGATAAGCGAAAGGAAGCCTCCGGGTCTCGGTTTGGACTACCTTCGACGAGACAGGGAGCCCGCAGCGCTCCAGCGAGTCCTTGAGGATCGTGCCCAGTTCTTCGTCAGAGGCGTTCCACATATCGTCGCCAACCGAACAGGGGAGCTCTCCGCACAGCACCGTTCTCCCCCTGGGCTCCTCTGAAGCGCTGTAGTTCTTGGGTTCCGAGAGCCGCGTCAAAGGTATCTCCTCTTCCGGGAAGTAGTGCGCGTCGAACTCTGTCCAACGGTCCTGCTCGAGCACTGTGTAAATAAGGATCATCGCGCGGTAGGAAATGCTCTCCGCCGCTTCGATCACTTCGGCGGGTGGTGCCGGTCTGACGATCTTCGCCAGCACACTCAGGGGAATAGTCGACCAGACATAGTCGGCTTCGACGAACCCGTCACCGTCGGCGGAGGAGAACCTAACCCTGTGCGGATCTCCGAGCTCCTGGGCTTCGGCCGCCGTGCCGTACCGGAAATCGACGCCCAGCCGGGAGGCTTCGCCGGCGAGGGCGGTCGTGATCTGACCGTAACCTCTTTTCGGGTAGTAGAACCGCCCGGCGCCTTTCGGTTTCAGCCCTGGAACCAGCGACAGCGCTTTTCGCACCATTTTACCGAGGCTGCCTGCGGCCACCCGCTTCTTCGCCTGGATCGCCGAGAGCTCCTCCGGGGGCAGGCCCCAGATCTTTCGCGCGTACGGGAAGTAAAAGTCCCTGCATATCGTGGCTCCGAGGCCTTTCTCAAGCACGCCGGTGAAGGTTTCCTTTCCGTCGTTCGCCAGGCTCAAAGGAATGACTTTACGAAGCGCGTCTCCGGCCACGCCGGTGCTGAACCGAAGAGGGAGCTTCAGGGCAAGGTCCTGAGGTTTGAGAGGGAAGTGTATCCAGCGTCCCTGCAGGCGTATCCTTCCGTGCCTCGGCCGGTCCAGGAGTTCGTCACCAAGTAGCGTCTTGAGATCGTCGAGGATCCGGGGATCGCAGGCAGGATGAAGCCTGTGACTTCCATAGTCAACGTTCAGACCCGCCAGTTCAAAGCTGCCGGCATTTCCTCCCGGCACGGGCCCTTTCTCGATCACCGTGACCTCGGCCTTCTTCTCGACGGCAAGCCTCCAGGCGGCTCCGGCACCTGCAGGACCGGCTCCAAGTACTGCAATTCGCGTTTGCTGCATTTCAGATCAGGTAAGGTACGAATCTCTTGGTGCGAGCGCGGTACGAGTCATATCCGGGAAGCTCCCGAACCAGCATCTCTTCTTCCTTGACCGCCTTGAGAAAGACCGCGGGCGCCAGGAACAAAATGCCCAACACGAGCCAGGAATTCAGCGCCAATTCAAGTCCCAGCAGGAGCAAAACGTCTCCGGTGTAGATCGGATGCCGAACGTAGCCGTACAAACCTCTCGACACCACCTGTTGCTCCTCAAGCACCTGGCCGGTCTCGATGTTAGCCCAGTTGTCGCCCAACTGGACACGGCCCAGGATCGCGACTATTAGACCGACGGTGAATAGCGCCGTCCCAACTACCCTCAGATAAAACGGCTCGTCGAGGACAGGGAATACGTCAGGCAGCAGCGTCTGAACTATGATTCCAAGGAGAATCAGGACCTTGATCGCCTTTACGAGCGAGATCCCGGCCGTTCTGTTCTCAACAGGCCTGGACCCGCTCCTTATACGCAGATATTCCCAAACAGCCTTATGCGCGACAAGACCGGTCAGCAAATATATCTTAAGCAAGATCAGGTTCATGCTCCGCTGCTCTCGGGCCTTTCAACGACCGTTTCCTCTTCTCGGGACTCTTCGAGCTCGTACTCGCTGGGCAATGCGCCCATCGCGGCATACTGATTGAATCGGCCGAGCCTCATAGCCACCGCATCGCCAAGCATTCCAACGGACACCATCAGAAGCGCGCTGACGAACGCCAGGATCGCAGACGCCGAAATGTTCGGGTCCTGCGTCAGGTCCACGCTCGCCTTAACAACGCCGTACAGTATGCATAGAGCCGCGATCGGCAAGAATACCCTCAAAGGACGGAACAGCATCGCGACCCTCATTATCAGGATGGCGAAGCTTCCCGCGTCCCACGGCATTATCTTCGACTTGCCGGTTCGCTTTCTGTAATCGATCGGAGTGTAAACCACGGCGTACTTGTCGCACAGCATCGCCAGTGTGATCGTGGTCGTGAAACTGAACTGGTCCGAAAGGATGGCAAAGTACTGCATCGCCACATCCCGCCGAAAGACCCTGAGCCCGCTGTTGAGATCCGGGATCTTCGTCGCCGAAACATAATTGGCCATAACCCTCAGGAACCATTTCGCGGGCTTTCTCGATAGGGGGATATGCACGTCGGCGCCGGTTCTCGAACCGACGACCATGTCCGCGTGCCTGAGCTTCTCGATCATCCCGGGCAGGAAATCGGCGGGATAAGTGCTGTCGGCATCCGTTATCGCGATGACATCGTGCGTCGCAGCAATGATCCCTGTCTTCAGGGAAGCTCCGTACCCGCGGTTTCCGCGGTGCTGGATTACCCTTGCACCGGCCTTCTTGGCCCTTCGTGCGGTGTCGTCGCTCGACCCGTCGTCGACGACGATGATCTCCATCTCGTAGTCCGTATCAGCAAAGGCAGCGACGATCTCATCGATGCTCTCCTGGACGGACAACTCCTCGTTGTAGGCGGGGATCACGACCGAAACGGCGTTTATCTTGCCGTCCCCTTTCCGGATCCCTATGCGGCCGGCCAGATCGGGAAATGCCCTTGCTCCGACCCCGGAAGGTTTCAAGCTGCCGCCATTGGCTTTGTGTTTCATCTCGAGTGTATTCCTACTCTTCCCGTTTTCTGCAAACATATATCTCGCCGCCGTTGAGAGTACCGGGAAAAGTCTTCACGACGTCATACTCCGTGTTTATCTTCTTCCACATCTCAGGATGAAAGGCCACTATTTCCGGTGAGAGCGTGTAGACCAGCCAGACCCCGCCTTCCCCTTCGAGTGATTCCAACTCCTGCTTATTCTCTGCAGTCTTCCAGTCCGGGGCGTAGTAACGCTCATACATTGTCCCCGCGATACTCGCACCGATCACCGTGTCGTTCGGTCCTCTTGCGGATTCAACAAATTCCCGGGCTCCGGAAAAATCCTGCTTCGGCAGGAAATAGTTCCTCGGTACGGTGATCAGCGACGCGGCGACCATCAGAAGTCCGAATCCTATCCCTGCGATCCTAAGCAAAGATCCCTTCTCTTTCAACGGTTTAATGAACGAACCGAGAAAGGCCGGAAGGGCCAATGCCCCCTGAATCACGATGATCAGTGCGAACCCGACCGCAAAGAAAAAGAACCGCGGAAAGAGGTTGTGCCCCAGCGAGAGCATCAACGTTCCCGCAAACACGGGTGGCAGCGCCATCACAATTGCCGCTCGTTTGTTTTTCTTATATAGGCAAAACCAGCCGAACGCCAGAAATGCTCCACCAAGAAGCACAACGGCTATCCCTGCAAAGCCGATGCTCAGGTTCTGAAGGCTTTCCGTGATCACCCAGACCGGATTCGTCCACAACGCGTCTTTCGATTCTTCGTGGAGTCCTTCCCTAAGAAACTCCGGCAACGCCAACGCATAGAGCTGGGCAGTGACCGTCACGCTCAGGGCCCAGGCGGCGATTGGCATCAATCCGGAGTACCTTTCCGGCGAACCAGATTCGGCCCATTCGTCCCTGCCGGCTGAAGGGAAGGCAAGAAAGAAAAGATAGGAGAGCCCGTGGGCGAGTCCGACGAACGCCATCGTCATATGCACCCACATCCCGAGAATGATCGAGGCTGAGTAGAGCATCCACCAGGTCCAGTTCCTTCGGTCGAATGCCTCGAAATAAAGCCAGGTAGCAAGGATGCTGAACAGCAGCAGACCCGTGTATCCCCGAGCGTTTTGCGAAAACCACACGTGGTGGTAGGAGACCGCCATGAGGCCCGAAGCGAGCATCGCCGTGGTGCGCCCGAGCAACTTCCGGGCAAGGAGATATGTTCCGACGATGCTCAGTACTCCGAACAGAAGCGCGGGGAGCCTCAGCGCCCATGCGGTTTCTCCGAAGATATCGAATGAAGCCCTGGCCAGGATCGAATAAAGCAAATGCTGGTTCTGGCTCGGGAAACTCGTGACGATCTCACCCCACGGCGCGCGAACGAAATCGACCAGCGTGAATACCTCGTCCACCCACAGGTCCGAATCGAGGTTTGGAATCCGCAGTATGAGCGCCACGAACGCGAGGATCAAGAGAAACCAGATCTCTCGGCTAGAAACACAATATCCGGAGGCTCCGTCGTTCTTGGTTCCACTAGCCAAAGCCGCGAACTTTTCTCTAAAGAACACGGCGGCTGCCAATGCAAGGCCGTGAAACAGAAGAAGGGCCCTGAACACCGTTGCGCCCCACGCCAGGTCGTGTCCTTCTTCAAGCGTTAGGAGCGGTGCGTATTCGGAATGATCCACAATCACTGCTGATACAGTCAAAAGGACTGCCAAGAGTAAGAGCAGCCACGCCGCGGCGGTACGGGGAAGTCTCATTCAGGCATCCTCCCTGTTCCGGTACTCAGCGGGTCCGACGCGCCAAAGGACCCAAATCACCGCTGCGGCAAGAGTGAGAATCGGGAGTGCCGAAGCGTTTTCCACAAATCCCATGTTCTGCAAAGTAGTCAGCCAAGGGAGTCTGAATCCCTCCAAAGTGACCGATTTGACGGACTCAAAGACACCAAAACCCTGCTCGACATCCCTGTACATCGCCAGGCACCAGGACCAGTAGACCCCAAGAATACATATCAGAGCCGTGATGGTTCGCGGAAGCATCATCAAAACGAGTGCCGCAGGAATGAACAGAAACGGAACCACCGGAATGGCGTGGCGAACTCCCGTATTGAACTGCATCCATCCATACTGGTTTGCCGAGCAGAATATTAGGAACAAAAACGTGAATCCTGCAACAAGCGAGATCTCTCTTCCGGGAACCGGCTTCTTTCTTCTTCCGGTTAGAACTGGGTACAGAACCGCGGCCAGAAGCACGGGTGCGGACGTGATTAGCCCGAAACGAATTCCAAATAGGTTCTGAATGAACAGGGAAGCACTCGGAAACGAGAATCCTCTGTATCCTTGCTCTGTGAAATTGGCATCCGGCATATAGCTCTGGGCCGGTAGGATCGGGTTTCCGAAACTGGACCACTGGTAACCCATAAGCACGAAAGCGCAAATACAGACTCCCGCTCCGAATATCCATAGCTGACTCGCCTCGCGTTCGCTTGGGGGAGATGCATGCCATTTCGAGACCGCGTAAACCCCGAGAGCAAGAACTGCCACCAGACCGCTATAGTCCAAGACAACGGTCCAACCAGCAAATAGTCCCGCTAGAAAGAACGACGAAGCTCCCGGCTTGAATTCCCGTCGCCACGGGCGCCAAAGAGAGACAAGTGAAAAGAAAGCGAAATGGGCGACGAGGAGATTTTGGTTCAATTGCGCTGTCCGGAACAAGACTGGGGTCCCGAAAGCGTAAACGACGGCCAACAACACCGAAGCCCGACGGTTGCCGGTCAGGCCGAAGAGCACGTAAAACATCAGGACAGCACTCAGTGCCGACAATGGGGCCATAAGCAAGGACTGCATTACTCCTGCACCTAGACCGAATTTCACGTCCAGTCCGCGGGCACGCGCTTCCCGGTAGAACTCCCTCGCCATTGGATAAACTGATTCGTAATCCGGGGCGGCCCTTTCAGGTGTTGCTTTTCGGGCTTCCTGAACCGAGATCACTATCCGATCAGTCACGGGTCGGAGAACAAAGTACGGCACCGCTCCCATCATCGATGCACCCGGATTGTTGTTGATGAACGTCCCTCGGTTCTCTAAAGTGAAGATGTCAGGATGAATACCATCGTATTCAGACACATCAAAACTGAAATGGTCGCCGAGGCTCAGCGCAGGGTAGATCTCTCGAACCGTATTGGTCGCGAAATGAAGAGCGAATACGATCCAGCAGGTCAAAAACAATCTGACTGCGATACTCCGACTTGGATACTCGATATCAAACATAGAAAGAGTTCGAGATGTGAATCGATCATCAACGAGTCAAGCTCTCGAAGCGCTTGAACCCGATACCGCCTAGCGATTGGACGGCCTTACTCCGAAGAGCAACTGCCAGCCGAAAACACCTGAAAGCAGAAGCACCAGGACTTCTCCGATGAACAGCCCTGCCGCGCAGCCTCCAATCCCGGCATATGAATAGCCGACGGGGATCAGGACAAGCGCCGCGATAGCCCCGGCGGCGGACGTCCACATCTCCTGATTCTGGAAGCCTGCCGCGATCAGGCCGAAACGAAAGTGGCCGCTAATCGCGGCACAGGCAAACGCTCCGGCAAGCCAGGCGAGCGCCTGACCGCCTTCAACAAAACCGGGACCATACGCCGTTCCCATCGCCCACGACGAAAGAAAGACCCAAACGACGGCGATTCCCAGGCTTCCGGGAACGACGAGCTTCATCGATCCGAAGATGAGCCTTCTGAACGAACCGTCCTTCAGATCCCATCCCCTCGATAGCGAAGGCAGCAGGTTCGCATAATAGAGCCAGACGAAAGTATGCAGCGCTATGTAGATCCGCATCGCGCCGGCAAAAAGTCCGGTCTCGCGTGAATCGGCGACGACGCCGACAAGGAACGTAGCCCCGAACATCTTCGCGGTCCAGAACATCTGGCTAAGGCCGATCGGGAATCCTTCGCGGAACAATCCGTACGACAAGGCGGGTTTCCATACCGCAAGCTTCGCGAAACCGATCCTGTACAGTACTGACGTGAATAACGCGGCACAGGCAACTCCTGCGATCTCCGCGACCCCGACTACATACAGATCCTCAGTTCCTTTAACAAAGAGAAACACGACTCCCACGAACACGGTCTGCCGTATCACCTGTGCGAGCGCCACGACATTCATTCGATCGTGGCCCTGGAACACCCATTGAAGCAAGAGCGGGAGAATCAGAAGGCTTGCCCCGTAGATCAAGAGAAGCGACCTCATTACGGGTTCGAGGTCGATCAGTAATACAGCGGCGGCGAGTGCCGAATAGCTGGTGATCGCCAGAATGAAGCGTGCGGTGACGATCTCCGCGACAAGCTGCCCGGTCCGCTCGGGAGACTTGGCGATCTCCCTTGTCCCGTACGCGCTGAAACCCTGGTCCACGATCAGGCTCGCGCACATCAGGGCCGCCGCGGCCCATTCGATATAACCGAAACCGGACGCGCCGAACAGCCTCGCGAGGTACGCGAAGGCCAGAAAGGTAATGACCTTGCTGAACGCCTCGGCACCGGCAAGAGAGAAAAAATTCCTGAACAATAAGAACGACATCCGGAAAAACGCTCAGGCGGCAGTTTGCCCTTCACTTTCATTACCGCTTCTCTTCCTGAGTTCTTTGGCCGTCTTGTCGCCGGCAACATAACCGGTCAGCTCGCCAAACGACCAGAATACTAGCAGCAGGAATGCCAGCGGGACGACTGTAAAGTAATGCTTCGCCGGCCTTTTCTGCCTCCTAATGTTGGAAATGACCCTGAACGCAAGAACGAACGGGAGGAGCGCGGTCCCTGCGGCATACGCGATTCGGGACGTGACCGGAAGGCCTCCGGATCTGATCTCCCCAAACACCCGTCCCCATTCGATCCTTTCCTTCAAGGCAGCACCGAGCCCCATCACCGGTCGGTTTTGGTTGACGACCATCCGGTCGTTCAATTCCAGTCCCAGCGACCTTCGAGAGATCTCGTCGTGGACCTCGGTCTCCCTGTAGGCGACTTTCCAAAGATCTCTGACCTCGAAGATTGCCGGGCGTTTGTATGCCACATTCACGTCAGAAACAAATTCCGCAGGCCCGTTCTTGAGTGGCGTGCCGTACCGCCCGAAGTCGCAGTAATACTGTGCCCAGTTCAAAGGGCGATCGACAAGGTTGCCGATCGCGCCGCCGATCGCTCCGGCGGGATTTGTATGTGCCTCGAAGATCCTGCAGCACCAGTCTTCTCCAGGGACCGCGTGGTCTTCCGTCATCGCGATCAAACGGCCCCGGGCAACGCCCAGGCCGACCGCACGCCGCCGGTCATAGTGCCGATGTTCCCTGGAAGCGGCGTTCTCGGACACCCACAAGTCGGGTTCCTGTGCCTTCACGAATCTGATCCGGGGAAACTCTTCACCAAGCTCAAGCACATCTTCGCACTTATCGTCGAAGGGAACGATCAGTTCGTCGGCTTCCTCATCCAGCTGCGGAAGCAATGCGCTGATGCATTCCCGCAGCGAGTCGCCGCCGCTTACGATCGTGATGATCACTGAAAGCCGTTTTTCAGTCGTGTCGGCGGCTTCGGACTCGCAACCGGCGATCTTTTTCTTGTCCAGATTGTCCCTTTCCTGCATCGCAGCGACGTGTTGATCAGTCGGATAATCTCAAGAATCCTAAAACTTACTGGCAATTCGTACTTTGACTCAGACACACTGCACACGGAAGGCAAGCAGCTTCCGCCGCGTTGAGTAAGGCGTGCAGTGTACCGCATTGTACCGATGCAACAAATGTCCAACAGGCGAACAAGAGGAGATGGTCTGCCTGCCGAAAGCCCTCTCGCTCTCGGAACGGTAACTTTCCGAGAACGCATTCGTAGCCAGAAAAGTCCGAATCTGCTTGATTCTCAAGAATTGAGGGCGAAAACGACTATTGGTGTAATATGTGCTTCGAGCATAGGACAAACAGCCTAATCGAAACGGTCGATTCATACGATGTAGGTATGACCGATATCAGCTAATATAAGTATTTTGATACAACTCGATAAACAGGCACCGGTCGCGTCCCGGCTTCTCACCGGAAGGCGCAGGAGTACATATGGGATCTTCAAACGAAAGTAGCTATGAGCCACGCCCAAGAGGCGCAGTGGACGAGTTGATCGTCCAGTCGCTCGCGAAGGTTGATGCGATCGCATTCGGCATCTCGATCGGGACCGTACTTGGGTCCGGTATCTTCCTGGCGACGGTCATCCTGCTGTGGAAGGGCGGGGACGTGGTCGGGCCGACTCTCGGGCTTCTTGACCAGTATTTCATAGGCTACGAGGTGACTCCTGTCGGGAGCCTGATCGGGTTCGCCTGGGGATTTGCGACCGGTTTTGTTCTGGGATGGATCGGGGCAGGGCTCAGGAACCTCATTGTCAGGATATACCTGAACATATTCAAGTTGCGGGGACGAATGACCGCAGTAAGGGACTTCATCGATAATCCCTAGATCAATCTGATGCAGCAAACTCAGAAGAGCAGTAACGAGGGCAGCAACTCCCAAAAGAAGGTCGTGATCATTGGCGGCGGGCCTGCGGGTCTCACGGCAGCATACGAACTCTGCAAGGAGAAGGTAAGATCTGTGGTCCTCGAAAAGGACACCGTCGTCGGAGGCATATCCCGGACGGTCAACTACAAGGGCTTCCTTTTCGATATCGGCGGACACCGTTTCTTCACGAAAGTGAAGGTGGTCGACGATATGTGGCGCGAAGTGATGGGTGACGAGAAGTTCCTCCGGCGCTCAAGGCTCTCGAGGATCTACTACAAGAAGAAGTTCTTCTTCTACCCGCTCAAGGCGGGTAACGCGCTGATGGGGCTGGGCCTTTTCAACAGCTTCCTGATGATGACAAGTTACCTGAAGGCGCAGATGTTCCCGGTCAAGCCCGAGAAGAGCTTCGAAGACTGGATATGCAACCGGTTCGGCAGACGCCTGTACGATACGTTTTTCAAGACTTACACGGAGAAGGTCTGGGGAATACCCTGCGAAGAGATCTCGGCGGACTGGGCGGCTCAGAGGATCAAAGGTCTCTCACTGATAGCTACGGTCAAGAACGCGATCCTTTCCAAAGCTCCAAAGTCGAAGAGCGAGATGATCACGACGCTTATCGATGCGTTCGACTATCCGGAAAAGGGACCCGGGCAGATGTGGGAACTTGTTGCCGAGAAGATCCAGAAAAACGGCAGCGAGCTTCATATGAAGGCGAATGTCGAGAAGATCTTCTGGGAAGAGGGTCGCATAATCGCGCTTCAGTACGGTGACGGTAATACCTCGGAGAGGATAGAGGGGACCGATTTTATCAGCAGCATGCCGATGAGGGAGCTGGTCAAGAAGCTTGACCCTCCGCCTCCGGACAAAGTGCTTGAGGCCGCTGATGCGCTCGGCTACAGGGATTTCCTTACGGTTTCTTTGATCGTGAACAAGCCGAAGCTGTTTTCCGACAACTGGATCTACATACACGATTCCAGCGTTCAGGTCGGCCGGATACAGAACTTCAAGAACTGGAGTCCGCACATGGTTCCGGACCCGAGCAAGACCTGTCTTGGACTCGAGTACTTCTGCTTTGAAGGCGACGGCCTTTGGACGAAAGACGATAAGGACCTGATCGAACAGGCCAAGCAGGAACTTGAGGCCCTTGGCCTCGTCCAGGCCAAGGACGTGGAAGACGGTTCGGTAGTAAGAATGCCAAAGGCATATCCCGTTTACGACGGCGTCTATCAGGACGCGGTGAACGTCATCAGGGAGTTCCTCACGAGAGTTCCGAACATGCACCTTGTTGGCAGGAATGGAATGCACAAATATAATAACCAGGACCATTCGATGCTGACCGCGATGCTTGCAGTGAGGAACATCCTCGGAGCGAATTACGATGTCTGGGAGGTCAACGTCGACAAGGAATATCACGAGGAGATGTCTCGGGAAGAGGCGGAGGACCTGACCAAGATCGCTTCGACGCAGCCGCTGGTTCCCAAGAGGATCTCATAATCATATGAGCACAAACGACGACGCGGAAGCCCTGTTCAGGCAGCAGATCGAGGCGACCAAGCGTGATTCGGTGGACGAGGACGAGGAACTGATCCGTCATGCGGTACTGAAGCTTGACGGAAAGATCGTGGGGCTTGTGATGGGGGTTCTTGGCGCCCTCGCCATCTTCGTGGCCACCAACTGGCTGGTCCTGAAGGGAGGCGACGTCGTAGGACCGCACCTTGGCCTGCTCGACAATTTTTTTATCGGATACTCGGTCTCTTTCGTTGGAAGCCTGGTAGGCGCGGTCTACGGATTCATAATTGGGTTTATCGGCGGCCTTTTGATCGGCTGGCTTTACAACGCGGTTGTCTCTCTGAGGCACCGAGGCTAGAGGCTTCGATTCTCTTTCGATGAAGACGCGCATTGCCGGGTCTTTGTTGGTGGAATGCACGCGGTATTCATTGAAGTTCTATGAGGATCGGGGTAGACGCCAGCTGCTGGGGCAACAAGCGAGGATTTGGAAGGTTCACACGCGAGCTGATCACGAATCTCCTCGAGGTTGACGAGCGCAACGACTACGTATTCTTCATAGATAACAGGACGGCAGAGTCGTTTCCGTTGCCGGAAGCCGCCGCGGTAGAGATAGTTCCGACAGGTGCTTCCCAGATCGAAGCAGCGTCGGCAGACGGGCGAAGATCCGTTTCCGACGTTCTGGCGATGAGCCGAAGGGTATTCCGGCACCGGCTCGATCTCTTTTTTTTTCCTGCGGTCTATTCGTATTTCCCGATTTTCAACAGATCAAGGGTCATCGTGACCGTGCACGATGTCATCGCCGAGAAGAATCCGGACCTGATCTTCCCGAACAGAAGGTCCAGGTATTTCTGGAATCTGAAGCTGAAACTCGCGATCAGGCAAGCGGACATCGTCCTGACCGTTTCGGACTATTCCAGGGAAAGCATCGGGGAACATTTCGGATTGCCCGAATCTCGTTTGAGAGTAGTGAACGAAGGTGCCCGGGGGGATTTTCGCGTGCTTCCCGAGAACGGGAAGATGGCGGGTGTACTCTCCAAGTACGGGATTCTCCCCGGCAAGCGGTTTCTGCTTTATGTAGGCGGGATAAGCCCGCACAAGAACCTCAAAGCTCTTGTGCAGGCGTTCGAACAGATCGCAAAGCGCCGTGGCTTCGAGGAAGTGAAACTGATTCTGGTCGGCGACTACAAGGATGATCCGTTCTTTTCGGCGTATCCCGCACTGAAAAGACAGATCGCCGAAGCCGGAATAGAGGAAAGGGTGGTTTTCACCGGGTTCATATCGGACGAGGATCTGGCCTTTCTCTATAATGCCGCTTCAATGCTGACGTTCCCCTCGCTTGAGGAGGGATTCGGGCTTCCCGCCGTCGAGGCTATGTCGTGCGGAACGCCGGTCGTGGCGAGCAGAACGGGCTCGCTCCCCGAGGTGATCTCGGATGCGGGAAGGTTCTTTGACCCAAGAAACCCCGATGACATCGCGGAGGTTGCTTCCCGGGTGCTTTCCTCGGATTCGCTTCGAAAAGAGATGAGTGAGGCCGGGTTAAGGCGTTCAAGGGACTTTATGTGGAAGAAGGCGGCCGAGGATACCGTCAGGATCTTTGAAGAGGCTTGCGGATAGATGGAACCGAAAGGCCTGAAATTCGCGATGGTCTCGACATTCTATCCCCCGTACAGTTTCGGCGGGGACGGGATGCACATCTACCGCCTCAGCAATGAGCTTGCAAAACGGGGGCACACTGTCGATGTCTTCCACTGCGAGGATGCCTATCTTCTGATGAACGGGGCGAGGCCGGGAGGGAAGTTTCCGAACGAGCACGGTGTCAGGGTCGTCGGGCTCAAAAGTTCGGCAGGGCCGTTGTCGCCCCTCGCCACCCAGCAGACCGGGAGGCCGTTCTTCAAGAAGGCCCTCAAAACGGCGCTCGACGGCGGCGATTACGACGTGATCCACTTCAACAATATGTCGCTGATCGGGATATCGGCGCTGTCGTATGGAAGTCCGGATGCGATACGACTTTATACCACGCACGAGCACTGGCTGATCTGCCCGATGCACGTTCTTTGGAAATTCAACCGCGAGGTTTGCACTGAGAAGAGCTGCCTGAGTTGCCAGGTGCGCGGGAAGAGGCCCCCTCAGCTTTGGCGCTACGGCAACCTTATGCAGCAGCACCTCGAAAAGGTCGACAGATTTCTTTCGCCCAGCCGCTTTACGCTGCGCAAGCACCTCGAAGACGGTCTCGACATACCGATCGTTCATATGCCCTATTTCCTTCCGCCTTACGCGGATGGCGATATGCAGGCGGTCGAAAGCGGTTCAAGAACGGATAAGCCATTCTTCCTGTTTGTCGGCAGGCTTGAGAAGATAAAGGGACTTCAGAATGTCATCCCGATCTTCAGGAGACGGGGAGACCTTGAATTAGTGATCGCGGGCGACGGCGAGTACGGCGACGAATTGAAGGATCTGGCTTCCGGAAGCAAGAACATAAGGTTTTTGGGGAGGGTGGACCAGGCAAAGCTGAAGGACCTGTACAGCGGCGCTTCCGCGGTCATCGTGCCGTCGATCTGCTATGAGACCTTCGGAATAATCATCATCGAGGCTTATTCCCGGAAAACGCCGGTGATTGTGAATGACCTGGGGGCTCTTCCCGAGGTCGTCGAGGACAGCGGCGGCGGATTCATCTTCCGGAGCGAGGAGGAGCTGGAATCCGCGATGGACAAACTGGCGTCGGATACGGCACTCAGGCGGGACCTCGGTGAGAACGGTTACCGCGCGTACAGGAAGTACTGGGACGCGGACGCCCACCTGGAAAGGTATCTTGCGCTGATCGACGAGGTCCGGAAGGAAAAGGCGGGAAAAGACGAAGAGATTATCCCGGTGTCCCGGGTAGTGAAAGAATCGAGGCAGGCGGTTTAGCTGATGGCTGGCGGCGAAGCGGTCATAATTACGTATCATTCGATCGACGACAGCGGGTCCGTGATCTCAACGCGCCCGGATGTCTTTCGAAGACAGATGTCCGTGCTGGCCGAACAGGGCTACAAGTCGAAGACGCTGGCGGAATACGTCGAGGGATCGAAGCCGGCGAGTGACGAGACAGGGAAATCGCTCGTCATCACTTTCGACGACGGTTTCAGAAATTTCCGAACTAGGGCATTTCCGGTATTGCAGGAGTACGGGTTGAAGGCAACGGTATTCCTTGTGACGGATTTCTGCGGGAAGCACAATGACTGGAAGGGAAACCCGAAGGAGCTTCCGAGGCAGGAGTTGCTGGGGTGGGACGAGATCCGGGATCTTGCAAAGGAAGGTGTTGAGTTCGGCGGGCACACGCGATCGCATTTGAACCTCGCGGAACTCTCCGGCTCGCGCATCGATGAAGAGATCGGGGGTTGTAAAGAGGCGATAGAAAAAGAACTGGGTCGAAAGTCCGTTTCGTTCGCTTACCCGTTCGGCAAGTACGACTCGGCGGTGAAGAACGCAGTAAAGAGGCATTTCGGGGCCGCGTGCACGACAAGTCTCGGCAGAGTTGGGAAACGGAGCGATCTGCTTGAACTCAGCAGGGTCGATTCCTATTACCTTTCGGATCCCGGAAGTATGCGTAAGCTGTTTGCAAGTAGTTTTGGAGGATATCTTTTCGCCCGGCAGAGAATTCGCGATTTGAAATCGCTGGCGGGGCTTGATCGGTATTAGGTTCAGTTAATCAGGCAGGTAGTAACAATGTCAATAGTTTCAAGAATCGGAAGACACACGCGGCTCTCGATGAGGGCTGCGTCCCACAAAGAAAAGCAGACGCCGCCGTTTATGATCGTGTTCATCAACTCGATCTGCAATCTGACGTGCGAACACTGCTTCTATTGGCAGAACCTGAACCAGCGCGACGACCTTTCGTACGAGGAGTTTGAGAAGCTCTCGAATGAACTTGATGAATTCGAGAATCTCAATCTGTCCGGCGGCGAACCCTTTATCCGTAAGGACTTCGCTGAGATCTGCGAACTGTTCATTAAGAACAACGGGGTGAAGAACATCTACGTTCCGACGAACGGCTACTTCACTTCAAGGACTGAGAAAGCGCTTCGCAAGGTGCTCGAGAACGAATCCCTGGACCTATTCGTCTGCGAGCTGTCCCTGGACGGCATGCCCGAGTATCACAACAGGTTCCGGGGTAATCCCAGGTCGTTCGAGAAGGCGATGGAGACCTACGAGATGCTGGCCGGGCTCCAGGCGGAAGATCCGAGGCTTCGAATTCACGCTAATACGGTCGCGATGAGCGAGAACATGGACGAGATCTGGCAGCTGACCGAGTATCTCTACAACAACTGCCCGAAGATGGAACACCACAATCTCGCGATCATCAGGGGCGACAGGAAGAATCCGTCGCTTCAGGGGCCGCAGCTTGAAAAATACAAGGAACTCTATCGGCACGTGGCGGAGGTCTGGAGCGATCGGGAGAAGGGCCGCTTAGGTTCGAGCGTCGAGCCTATGCTGCAGTGGGCCAAGGTGAACACGATCAAAGCGGAATCGCAGTTCGTGCCCTGCAAGGCGGGGATCCTGACCGGCGTTGTCTACGCGAACGGCGATGTCTCGGTCTGTGAGCAGCATTTCCCGCTCGGCAATCTCCGCGAGAAATCGTTCTTCGAGATCTGGGACTCCGAGGAGGCGCAGGAGCTCAGGGCGAAGATCAAGGCAAAGGCCTGCTGGTGTACCAACGAGGTCTTTTTGTGGTCGAGCATAGTGTTCCAGCCGGTGCAGCTTACCAGGGCGATGGTTGGGGTCAGGAAGTCGCAAATGAATTCCCCGAAGTCGGCTCCCGAGAAGATATAGTGGAAAACAATACCCCCGCAAACACCTCTCTGTCCGTCATCATTCCGGTCTACAACGGAGCGGGAATGATCGAGAGATGTCTGGAGGCCCTGAAGGGGTCGGAGTTCCGGCCTCTTGAGATCATCGTTGTCGATGACTGCTCGACGGATGAGAGTGCGGCTATTGCCCGAGAGCACGGTGCGAAGGTACTGACGACCACCAGGAATATGGGTCCGGCCGGTGCAAGGAACCTTGCGGCGGAGCACGCAACCGGTGAGGTGCTCGTGTTCGTAGACGCGGACGTGGTCGTGGAAAATGACACGCTGCGCAAAATAGCGGCCAGATTTGATGAAGATCCTCGCCTCGCGGCTCTGTTCGGTTCCTACGACGACTCGCCGGAAGAAAAGAACTTCCTTTCGCAGTTCAAGAACCTGCAGCATCACTACGTCCACCAGACCTCGAATCCCGAAGCTTCTACATTTTGGGCTGGGCTCGGCGCGGTTCGCCGAGGGATCTACAGGGAAGCGGGCGGATTCGACTGCACGAAGTTCGAAGTACCTTCGATAGAAGATATCGAGCTCGGTGTCCGCCTGAGATCTGCAGGCTACAGGATCCTCCTTGATCCCGGCATTACTGCAAAGCACCTTAAGAAATGGAAGTTCGTGAACCTCGTCAAGACGGAGGTCTTTAGCAGGGCGATTCCGTGGTCGAAACTGATAGTTACGAAACAGGGGCTGATAAACGATATGAACCTGAAGACGAGCGATCGTCTTAGCGCTGGACTGGTCGCGCTGTCTCTGCTTCTGATCCCGTTTTCAGTTCTGGAGCCGCTGCTGCTGATCCCGTTCGCCGCCTGTCTGATCGCGATCGCTTTCCTGAACCGGGGCTTCCTCGGATTTTTTCTCAGAAAAAAAGGCCTTCTGTTTGCGGTCGGAGCGTTCGCCTGGCAGTACTTCTACTTCTTCTACAGCGGTGCGGCATTCGGATACTGCTGGGTGAGGTACGGACTTGCGCCGTCGCGCCGATTTGGAAGGAAGACGGAGTCCGAATCAATATAGTCCTCAATGTAGGCCTATTCCGACGCAATTCAAAATGAAGAACTACCGTACGCTCTTGTTGATCACTGCTGCGGCATTCTTGTACCGCTTCCTGCAGTTGCTCGTTTTTTGGAGAGAGATAGTAGTCGAGAATGATCAGGTTAACTACATCACCTTAGGCAGGAAATTTGCGGACGGCGACTTCTACGGAATGTTGGATACGTATTGGTCACCTGTTTTTCCTTTCCTCATTGGAGTAACTACCCTTGTGGTTGATTCGCTGGTTGTTCCCGCGGCCATCGTATCAATCATAGGTTCGACACTGATAGTTTCTCTGGCTTATGTGCTTGTGAAAGATTCCTATGGAGAATCTTACGGTATCATAGCCGGAGTCCTCGCCGTGTTTTATCCACACTTGATTAATTCCATGTTCGCGCTTCAGTCGGAGAATGTTTATGCAGTCTTTATGATTGCGGCATTGATTGTGGGCTGGAAAGGGATAAATTCGGGATCGCTGTGGCTTTTCTTCGCTACAGGCATTTTGGTCGGACTTGCCTACCTGACAAGACCGGAAGCGATTGTCTATCTGCTTTTTTTCACGGTCTTTGCCCTCTTTAAGGATGTTTGGCACGGCAGGAGATTCTCTAAGCGGTCATTCGCAATGATTGGTGTGCTTGTTCTGGGATTCATGTTCCTCGCCACTCCTTACATTTACTATCTGAGAGTTGAGACTGGCCAGTGGACGATCAGCGGGAAGTTGGTTGTGAACATCGCCGGAGGAGAGCTTAGAGTTGACACAGGAGACGATTATGCGCTTCGCCCGACGGTTTTGGTTGAGAAGGTAAAGGTTCTGCTACTGGCGTTCTTCTTTAACCTAATCGGGATTCAGGTCATCCTTGCTTATCTGCTCCCAATCCTGATCATGATTACCGTTTCATTGGGTATATTCGGTGAAAAATGGGTCGAAGAGCGAATAAGGAGGGAAATTTATCTGATCGGGTTTTGCATGTTTACAGTCATGGCCTATACGGCCACTGTTCAGCAGACCCGATATTTCTATATGCTGCTGCCGATCTTTTTCGGCTGGATAGCACTTGGAATCGTAGTAGTCTCAAAGTGGTTCAACGCTACTTTTGGGAACTGGGTCCCGGACCGCGCTAGGTGGGTGTTTGAGCGAAAGAGCTTCGTAGTTGGGGCCTTAGTTTTCTTGTTTCTTTATACAATGCCCATCAACTTCTTTTTGAGGGAGAAAGAAGAATTATGGACTAACACTGCCTACGAAGAAAGGGATGCCGGATTGTGGCTCAGAGAGAATGCGAAAGGAAGGCCGATAGTTTTTTCCGCAAGTCGGCGCCCGGTATTTTACGCGCTCGGAGAGCATGTTAATCCCGTTTCACGTGACTTAGAAGAAAACTACAGAGACATCATCGAAAAGAAAGTGGACTATGTGATTTTGGGCGATCGCGCTTTGTTGAGGAACGAGTTCCTTGCCGGTTTGGAAAAGCGATTGGTTGCGGATGGACGTTTCGAACAAGTCTACATGCGAGAGGACGTGCCCGGCTATGGCATTGCGATATACAAGCGGAAAGAATGAGCCAACTTCTTTGGAATCGGCCTAAGACTGAAAGGTTTCATTGCTTTCTACCGACGATTCACTATTTCTTAAAGACGGTGATTACCCCGCTATTTGGTATCGACGTTGTTAATAGTTCACCCGCCGCGATGCTTGAATCGGGAAGATCAACATCATATTGGTTCGAGGTCGTATATTTTATCCCATAGTTCCCCGGGGGTAAGCCGACAATGTTGAATGCACGGTTCGAATTCGCCTTAATTACAACTGTGTATTTCCCATCATTATTGATAAAAGCTAACGGCTCAAGACTGTTCGTCGAACTTGTCGCCTGTATCCCAACGGCGCCAAGCTTGATGTACTTAAAATACTGCCTTAAGAATCTAGTCCGAGACCAAGGGGTCACTAGCCAATTAGTTGGGTTCACCTGAAAGTACTGATAGCCATCGTCAACAGCCCCGGTGTATGGAAAAGTAAGTGTGAATTGCTGCCAGGCAGATACGCGACCTACCTTAAGATCCTGGTGAAGCACGGTGTAGTCCGCGCCGCCGCGTTCAAGCATCGCGAGTCTTTTGCTATCAGAGGCGGCGGTATCCCGAAGCGCAGCGAGCGATTGGTCATCCATACCGACGTATTTGTGGTATGAGATTTCACCTACAACATTGTTTACGAAGGAATTCGAGGATTTCATAGACGACCACCACGATCGCACGGTGTTTCCGTTGGTGTTCGAAGGTGCAATCCATGAGATTCCCGTATGACCATTTGAAACAAGGCGGTTGTGAGCGGCCACAATGTTGTTAGCGAGTTTTGATGGGTTCCAAGTGGAATTAAGATCAGCTTCAAGGACCGCCTCGATGGAATTTGGTCGAAATCCGTATCGGGCATGGAAACGGTTCACAAAAACTAGCACGAACTCCGCATACTCTTCCGGGTCGTCCTCTGCGCGGAATCCGCGGCCTTGATCAAAATCGATTATACACAGGTTCACCCATAGCTGCTCACCTCTTAGGGCAAGAGCGTTGCGGAGAGGGATAACCAGTTCATCCATTTGGTGTTCCAATCTCTCAAAATTGAATCTGGAAAGATCGGCCGAAAAGGGGTTGGAATTGTCGTTCACAGCAGTATTACTGGAACCAGGATCGTAAGCTTCCGTTGTTTCGTCGCCAAGCCGGACTTCGACACGCAACCGGTTGATTCCTAGATCGAGCGTTGCATCTAACAACGCTTGTTTGTAGTTGGAGAAAGTCTCTGACGGATATTGTACTGTTCCCGAAGGCAGGTTGTATTCATGTCCCGCCTGGGCAGTAGCTTCCCAGCCCGTCATTGTCTGATACGTCACCGAAGGATTCAGGACAATGTTGTTGCCGGATGGGGTAGGCGTAGGACTGGGAGTAGGTGTCGGCGTTGGAGTTGGCGTCGGAGTGGGGGTTGGAGTGGGTGTCGGAGTAGGCGTCGGTGTCGGAATTGCTGTCGAGCCGCAGTTGTGACGAGCCCGGTTCCTGCACCAGCCTTCTTGCGCCGGAACGGGAACATCCGAGCCGATTCCGAACTGGACAACGGTGTGCCCGCCGTTCGCGCTGCTCAATCGATGCCAGTAACCGCCTTCGGGACGGAATACTGCCAGATCGGCCCTGTTATCGCCGTCGTAGTCTGTCGGCGCGGGCACGTCAGAGGAAATTCCGAACTGCGCGGCCCTGAATCCTTCCGTGCTTTGAAGTGCGTACCACACACCGCCTCCCGGCCGCCAAACGGCAATGTCCGACCTGCTGTCGCCGTCAAAATCGCCCGGGATGGGAACGTCGTTGCTGGTTCCGAACTGGACGGCTTTGAACCCTTCTGAGCTTTGAAAGGAATACCACACAGCCTGCGGTTCTTCCCTGAACACTGCCAAATCGGTTTTTCCGTCGCCGTCGTAATCCGCCGGGACTGGAATATCAGTGGAGATGCCGAACTGAACAGCCCTAAAGCCGGAACTGCTCCCCAGTATGTACCAAACGCCGTTGGAAGGTCTGTACACGGCAAGGTCCGACCTGCCGTCACCGTCATAGTCGCCGGTTACGGCTTGGTCTGTTGACACGCCGAAATTGTGGGCCGCAAAACCGCCACTGCTCTGCAGCAGATACCAGGTACCATTCGAAGGCCTGAAAACAGCGATATCGGTGACATCGTCTCCGTCAAAGTCACCTGCCTGCGGCACATCTCCCGATGTGCCGAACTGCACCGCGGAAAATGTCCCGTCGCCACTGTGAAGCCAGTACCATATGCCGTCAGGCACTCGCCAAACGGCGATCTCGCTGAGGCCGTCGCCGTCAAAGTCGAGGGAAAGTCTATCGGTATCAGGCTCTGGCTGCTGGGCGAGTGCGCTTGCCGAGACTATGAAGAACAAGAGAAAAACAAGGACGGGGGTTCGGAGATTTTGAATGTGCATCTCGGGTTCACTGCTTCGGCAGCTTTGGTTTGGAATTCAATACAGGTAAGGCTCAGAGGTGCTTATCTGTGGATAGCGAAGAGACTCTTGGAAATTTGGTTATACCACATCGCAGCTACGATGTGGACAAGATCCGGATAAATCTCAAAAGAAGAGTTTCATGCGACCCTGCTTGTCGATCTAAGGCCGTATAGAGGTGGGAGCTGAACCGGACGATTTTTTCTATCTTGAGACGCGTCATCACCCGGCCAACACCTTTTAAAAAACGGACAAGGTTCGTAAGTTTCCAAATTCGCCGATCCGGGATCGAGTTCAGAATGCCGGTTCCGCGAATTTCTGCTCGTTAGAACTTGCGCTGACCGGCGTCATTTTCCTGGTGAGCTTCAGCGTTGGCAAGAACCGGGTCGACGGCCGAGTGTGCGCAGATCGACGATTCGTTAGGATCCTCATTTAGGAAGTGATGATCCTCGTACTGGGTCCACCACTATACCGATGGCCAGTTCTTAATATCGGTCCGTCGCTGGGACGCGGACGCTCTTGCCCCTCCGGGGCAGTTCAAGCGTCAACAGACCCGACAGACTCGAAAGACCTGGCAGACCCGACAGACCCGACGGACTCGACAGACCCGACAGACTTACAAGTAGCAGACCTCTTTCACCGCTTCCACGATCTTCGGGACGTCCGGAAGCGCGAGGTCCTCAAGGTTCTTCGCGTACGGCATAGGAGCCTCGACTGTCGAGATTCGCTTGATCGGCGCGTCTAGGTAATCGAATGCCTTGTCGAGAACCTGGTGCGAGATCTCCGCGCCAACCGACGCGAATGCGTGCGACTCCTCAGCGATCACAAGCCGGTTCGTCTTCTTTACGGATTCCACGATCGTATTTATGTCAAGAGGCTTGATCGTCCTCGGATCGACCACCTCCACCGACACGTCGAACTCTTCCTTAACTTTTTCCGCTGCCTGCAATGCCAGGGGGACCGTCATAGAGCGCGCGACGATCGTGCAGTCCGAACCCTCGCGCTTCACGTCGGCTTTCCCGAGCGGGATCGTGAAGTCATCGCCTTCGGGCACTTCACCCTTCAGGCCGTACATCCGCTCCTGCTCCATGAAGATCACCGGATTGTCGTCCCGGATCGCAGATTTCAGGAGGCCCTTCGCGTCGGCCGCTGTGGATGGCATTACCACTTTCAGTCCAGGGAAGTTTGCGTAGAATGCTTCAAGCGCGTGCGAATGCTGCGACGAGACCTGGTAGGCCGAGCCGTTCGGTCCGCGGAAGACGATCGGGATGTTGAACTGTCCTCCGGACATATACAGCATCTTCGCGGCGTGGTTGATGATCTGGTCGGCGGCTAGGATCGAGAAATTGAAGGTCATAAACTCGATCACGGGCCTGAGCCCCGCCATCGCAGCGCCGACGCCAACCGCCGCGAATCCGAGCTCCGTGATCGGCGTGTCGATCACCCGCTTGTCGCCGAATTCCTTCCAAAGCCCGCGCGTAACCTTATAGGCGCCGTCGTACTCCGCGACCTCCTCGCCCATTATGAAGACGTTCTCGTCCCGGACAAGCTCTTCTCTAAGCGCTTCGTTGAGCGCGTCCCTTATCGAAAGTTCTGCCATTTTTTTGATCAGACCAGCACATCGGTCAGAAGTGAACTGTTGTCGGGATCCGGACTGCTTTCCGCAAATTCGATTGCTTCAGCTACTTTTTCAACCGCCCGTTTTTCTATATCTTCGAATTCCTCGTCCGTCAGCACGCCCGCCTCTTTCAGGCTGTCCTTGAAGAGAATTATCGGATCGCGCTCCTGGTATTTCTTGATCTCTTCAGTAGAACGGTACTTGCCGGGATCGGACATTGAATGTCCCATGTAACGGTATGCACGCACCTCTAGAAGTGTAGGCGCCGAATCGTTCCTTGCCCGCTCGATGGCTCTTCGCGCCGCGACCCTGACCGCCATCACGTCCATCCCGTCAACGAACTCGCCCTCGATCCCGTACGACTCCGCCTTGCTCGAGATGCTGCTGATCGAGGTCGCGCGTTCCTGCGACGTCCCCATCCCGTACTTGTTGTTCTCGCAGATGTAAATGCAGGGGAGTTTCCAAAGTGCGGCCATGTTCAGAGATTCGTGGAAAATGCCCTGGTTCACCGCAGCCTCTCCGAAGTAGCACACGACAACTCCGCCCGTCTCTTTGTATTTCTGTGCGAACGCAAGCCCGGTGGCGACCCCGATCTGGCCTCCGACTATGCCATGGCCCCCGAAGAAATTGTGTTCCTTCGAGAACATATGCATCGAGCCGCCCTTTCCGCCGACGTTTCCGTCGGCTTTGCCGTACAGCTCGGCCATCACAGATTCGGGCGAGATGCCCTGCACCATCGCCTGCACGTGGTCACGGTACGATCCGATCACGAAATCGCGGTCTTCGAGCTGGGTCTGGACCCCGATCGAGATCGCTTCCTGGCCTATGTACAGATGGCAGAATCCGCCGATCTTTCCGATCCGGTACACCTCGGCGCATTTCTCCTCGAACCGGCGGCCGAGGACCATCTCGTACAGCATTTCGGAGAGGATCTCTTTGTCGGTCTTCTTGATCGCCTCGAGCTGAGATTTCTTTCGTTTGTTGTATTCCTGCTGAGCTTTTTCCGGGTCGAAGATGTTCGAATCGCGGCCGGAGCCTGAGGTCTTCTTGCCGTTGCCGGAGGCCGATCCGGTCTTTGCAGATGTCTTTTCGCCTGTTTTTGAGTTAGCCAATTCTGGTCTCCTCGGGGGACAAAAGGAATAATTGCAGCCGCGAATCAGTTAATCAATCCGAGCTTTGACGAAACAAACGAAAATTATAAGTGACATAAACAAGCAAGTGCAAAAGTTACCACCTCTATTCCGCGGCCAAAGGGGGTAAGTGGTAAAATTTCAATTCATTCAGATATGCCTGCATTCATCAACCAGTTTCGGATTCTCGCAATCGTCGTCGTTGTATTTACGTTCGCCCTCGCTTCGTTCGCTCAGGATCCCGCTAAGTGGCGGATCGACGGAGTCGAGAAAGGCAAGACCTACGCAAGCGGCGACGAGATCGATGCGGCATTGCTGGCTACGGTCGAGGATGGCTGGCATCTCTATGCGCTTGAGCAGCCGGAAGGCGGCCCTATCGCGACGACGGTAAAGGTTGCGGAAGGCTCTCCTTTCGTACTCCGGAGCGACGTGACGACTCCCGAGCCGATCACCGAGTACGACCCCAATTTCCAGATCGACACCAGCTATTTCAAGGACAGCGCGCGTTTCGAACTGCCTTTGAAGGCGAGTGCGGACGCGACAGTGACGGATTTGGCGATCGATGTCCGGTATCAGCTCTGCAACGACCGCCTTTGCCTTCCTCCGAAGACCGTCCGTGTGACGCTCGACGGCAGCGAGGTCGTCGGCGGCCGCCGCCTGACGGGGTCGACGGACACTCCTAAGGAGATCGTACGGTTCGGCGAAGGCGAGGACGACGGTTCGCTGTGGGCGTTCGTTTGGCTTGCGGTGACGTTCGGCGCGCTTTCGCTGCTTACGCCGTGCGTGTTCCCCATGATCCCGATCACCGTCTCGTACTTCATGAAGCACTCGGACGGCAATCACGGGAAGACAATCAAACTTGCGACCGTTTATTCGGTGGGTATCATCGCGACGTTTTCGGTGCTCGGGATGCTGCTGGCGCTCTTCCTGGGCGCCGCCGGGATCAACCTGTTCGCCGCCAACCCCTGGGTAAACATCCTGATCGCGGCGGTTTTCATTTTCTTCGCTTTCAACCTGTTCGGGTTCTACGAGATATCGATCCCGACCTCTGTCCTGACGAAGCTCGACAACCTCACGCGGACCGAAGAAGGGAAGGGGAGCGCGTACATAGGCGCTTTGCTGATGGGCCTGACGTTCACGCTGACGTCGTTCACCTGCACCTCGCCGTTCATCGGAACTCTTCTCGTTTCCACCTCGCAGGGCTCCTGGACGATGCCGCTCCTGGGGATGCTCGCGTTCTCGTCCGTTTTCGCGCTGCCGTTCTTCGTGCTCGCGCTCGTACCGAGGTTCCTGCATTCTCTTCCGAAATCCGGCGGATGGCTCAACTCGGTGAAGGTCGTGATGGGCTTCCTCGAGATCGCCGCGGCGATGAAGTTCGTCTCGAATGTCGATCTGGTGTGGGGTTCGGACGGGAGCGGCGCTCTCAACTACGGATTCATATTCTCGCGGGAGATCGTGCTGATCATCTGGGTCATCATCGGGCTGACGATCGCGGCCTACATCCTTGGCCTCTTCAAGTTCCGGTACGATTCGCCCGTCAAGAAGATCACCCCGCTCAGGATCATTTTCGCCGGATTGTTCCTGATCGTCAGCGGGTATCTCGCGCTCGGGGTCTTCGGGCAGAAGCTGGGCGAGCTCGAGTCATTCCTGCCGCCGAAAAACGCGCAATCCGCCTTCAACGTTCTGGGCGACAGGGAGAACGAGCTGGTCTGGATCAAGAACGACCTCGAAGGCGCTCTGCAGAAGGCGAGGCTGGAGAACAAGCGGGTTTTCGTCGATTTCACCGGCTACACCTGCACGAACTGCCGCTGGATGGAGGCGAACATGTTCCCGCGTCCCGAGGTGAAGGCGGAACTCGAAAGATTCATCCTTGTGAGTCTCTACACCGACGGGGACGGCGAGATATACCAGCGCCAGCAGCAGTTCCAGGAACAGACCTTCAAAACGGTCGCGCTTCCTTTCTATGCCGTTTTCGACGCGCAAGGGAATCCGCTTACTACCTTCCCGGGCCTGACCCGCGATCCGGCCGAGTTCGTTGACTTTCTACGTCAATCTCAGTAAGAATTAACCCCGTTAGTTCGATCCCCCTCAGCGCGGTGAGCCTCAGGACGGCCGCGCCAACCGTTTTGAGATGAGAAAAGTCACGATCAGCCATCTGGTCGAGGGTCTTCGCGAGATCCCCGACTCGGATTTCAATTGCGAAGGCGTTTACCAGTACCTCACCGACAATCCCGTCGACATCGATTCGCTCGACAAGTACTTCTTCTGGAGCAGCCAGTTCTACACCCGGAATCTCGTATTCAAAGACGAGCGTTTCGAGTTGATGGCGATCTGCTGGGACAAAGGCCAGGTCTCGCGCGTGCACAACCACGCCGACCAGATGTGCTGGATGACGGTCGTCGAGGGCACGCTCCGCGGGCAGAACTTCGGAGTCGAGGAAATTGACGAGTCGCGCGGCTACTGCAAGCTTTTCGAAACCGACACCTTCGATCTTTCGGACTGCCTTGCGGCGAAGGTCGAGCTTGAGGAGCCGATCCACCAGATCCTGAACCTGCCCGAATTCGACGAACGCGCGATCAGCGTACACATCTACTCGAAGCCATTTGACCGCTGCCTCTCGTACTGCACCGATACCGACACATTCAAGGAAGTGCCTCTGTATTACACGAGTGTGGAAGGGCGGCTCTGCGACGGGATCACGCTTTGAGGTCTGAGACAAAAGGACTGAGGACTGAGTGTCAGAAGCCCGACCGTGAGGGAGGGCTACCTGGGGCACTGAGTGCTGAGAGATGAGTGCTGAGTACGGAACGCACGCGTCCCGCGTGCAGCGTGCCGAAGGCGCGAATCCGAGCGTGCCGGGTACTGAGAGATGAGTACCGAGTGTCAGAAGCCCGACCGTTAGGGAGGGCTACCTCGATGCCTCAGCTACTTTGTTTTCCGACGGGACCCCAGGCGAGAAAATGCTATCCTAAAAACGGTCCTCGCTCTTGCAGCCCACTTTTCTCCCGTTCGGTTCAAACGATCATGACCTTCAAGATCCGAATCCTTCTGTCGTGCGCTCTGCCCTTGCTGTTCTCCGCCTGCAAATCGCTTCCCGGCACGAATTCGACCTCCAACACGACTCTCGAAACCAGCGCCGGAAAGGTCACACACATCGCGGAGCGCGTCGATCTGGAGTGCGGAGGCGAGGATTTCCGTCTGTTCCGCGTTACTCTCGAGAACGGTACCGAAGGGGTCACGCTGTTCAAGGGCGACAAGGAAGTTCGGACGGAGCGGCTTCCGACCCAGACCGAGGTCAATAAGTTCAAGCTCGATCCTTTGCGTAAGACCGACGAAGGATTCGAACTGTCCGTCGAATACGGAGACCGTTACTACCACTCGAAACGCTTCGGATTCGACTGCGTGGACGGGGAATTTCAGCTTTCTAGGATGAAGTCAGAGAGGTTCGATACTCAGAACCCCGGAAAGATCTCGAGAAAGGAATCGGCGGTGAGGCCGAGAAGGGCGTGGGCGGAATTCGGCCTGCGGCTGTATCTGATCGACTGAGAATGCGTTTCGCCACAGAGAGCACAGAGTACACAAGGATAAAACAGAAAGAACAAGGACACGGATAAACACGGATCAGGAGAGATCGCTCTGAAACCTGTCCGTGAGGTTGTCTCTCTTCATCTGTGTTTATCCGTGTCCTCATTCTTTCCCCTATTTGGAACCCTCAAATGAAAAAGCGCGCGATCGACGCACGCTTCTTCACTTAATCCTGATCTACGCCCTCCCTGACGGTCGGGCTACGGACACCTAGTCCTTAACTTGCGCGCGATCAGCGCACGCCTCTTCTCTCAGTCCTCAGTCCTTTTCTCTCTGTACTAGCTTACCCCGCCGCTTCCGCCTGTTTCCCCATGTCCGGCGTCCACTTCAGCACCGGCTTCCTCGCTGCCGTAGCCTCGTCGAGCCTGCCGATACGGGTAGTGTGCGGGGCTCCGATAACCAGATCGGGATCTTCCTGGGCCTCTTTCGCGATCGACTTCATCGCATCGACGAAATCATCCAGCTCGGCGCGCCCGACCGATTCCGTGGGCTCGATCAGCATCGCACCGTCCACGATCAGCGGGAAGTAGATCGTCATCGGGTGGAAGCCGTAATCGATCAGCCGCTTCGCGATATCGAGCGTGTGCACGCCCTTCCTTGACTGCCTCTTGTGCGAGAAGATCACCTCGTGCATAGGATCGGGCGCGAATGGGCGCTCGAAATCCTCTTCCAGCTTCGCAGTCAAGTATCTCGCGTTCAGGACCGCCGCTTCGGTGGCTTCCCGAAGCCCCGTGTCGCCGTGCGTCCGTATGTACGCCAGAGCGCGGATCATCATCCCGAAGTTTCCGTAGAAAGCCTTCACGCGGCCGATCGAGTTCGGGCGGTCGTTGTCGAGCCGATATCTATCGCCGTCCTTTACGATCGCCGGTTTCGGAAGGAACTTCGAAAGCTCTTCAGTGCAGCAGCAGGGACCGCATCCGGGACCTCCGCCGCCGTGCGGGGTCGAGAACGTCTTGTGAAGGTTGAGGTGGATGACGTCGACGCCCATATCGCCGGGCCTCGCGACGCCGACCAGCGCGTTCATATTCGCGCCGTCCATATAGACGAGCCCGCCGACCTCGTGGATCGTGTCGCAGATCTCCTTGATGTTCCTCTCAAAAACGCCGACCGTGCTCGGATTTGTGAGCATAAGTCCCGCGACGCCGCCCTGATCGCACAGCTCGCGCAGGTGCTCCATGTCGGTCAGGCCTTCGTCTGTCGAGCGGATCGTCTTGACCGTGAATCCCGCCATGCTCGCCGAAGCCGGATTCGTTCCGTGCGCCGAGTCGGGAACGAGCATCACCCGGCGGTTTTTCGACTCCTCGCCGAACTTCTCGTCCAAAGCGTCGCGGATGATCATCACGCCGGTCATCTCGCCGTGAGCGCCCGCGGCGGGCTGAAGCGAGACGCCGGGAAGCCCCGTTATCTCCGCAAGGTCTTCCTGAAGCTCGTAGATCAGCCTCAGCGCTCCCTGCGCTTCGTCTTCAGGGGCCAGCGGATGAAGGTTTGTGAATCCCGCGATCCTCGCCACCTTTTCGTTGAGGCGCGAGTTGTACTTCATCGTGCACGAACCGAGCGGATACATTCCCAGGTCGATCGAGTAATTCCACGTAGACATCCTCGTGAAATGCCGCACGACGTCGACCTCCGATACCTCCGGCACGCCGTCCAGGTCATCGTCCCGCCGCAGTTCGGCGGGAATGATCTCGTCGATTCCGGTTTCTTCAACGTCTAGTTCCGGAAGCCTGTAGCCGACGCGGCCTTCCTGCGACCGCTCGAAGATAAGCGCCTCGTTCTGCGAAGGATGACTTGTGACTTTCTTAATGCTCATTTCCCGTTGGTTCAGGCCTGCGATTTGGGCAGGCCGTTCTTGATGATGTGCTCCATCACCTCGCAGAAGCGGTCGAGCTCCCACAAGGCGGTGTAAATGTTGGGCGTGATCCTAATGCCCGTGAATTCGTCGTGGACGATCGGCGTTGTCAGGATGTGGTGCTTCGACATCAGGTAGTTGCCGATCGCGACCGGGTCCATCCCTTCGACCTTCACGTTCGCGATCGCGCAGAACTGCCTCGGATCGAACGAGGTGTTGAAACCGACCTTCGGGCTCGCTTTCAGGCGGTCCATCCAATAGCGCGAAAGATACCGGAGGCGCTCTTCCTTGCGTTCTCCGCCGATGGCGTTGTGGAACAGCACCGCCTCGCCGATTGCCAGCCGCATCGCGGCCGAATGCGTACCGATCTCTTCAAACTTGCGTATGTCTTCCTTGTTCTTTTCTTCGGAAGCCATCAGTGCCCATACCTTGGGGATCTTCTCTTTCCTGACATACAGCATCCCGGTGCCTTTCGGCGCGTGGAGCCATTTGTGAAGGGAAGTTCCGAAATAATCGCAGCCCAGGTCCTTCTGCGTGAAATTGAACTGCGCGAACGAATGCGCTCCGTCGACGATAGTCTCGATCCCTCGCTTGCGCGCCATCTCGCAGACCTGCTTCACGGGATTGATCTGGCCCGTGATGTTGATCTGGTGAGACACAAGGATCAGTTTCGTTCTCGGTGTTACCGCGCGTTCGAACGCCGCCGCGATGTCCGAAGGATCTTCCGGCGCGATCGGGATCTTGATCAGGTTCAGCTTGAGGCCCTCGCGCAGCTCCCTCTGGCGGAGCGTCGTTAGCATCCTCGGATAGTCCTGAGTCGTGGTCAGGATCTCGTCGCCCGACTTGAGATCGAGTCCCATCAGCAGGATCTCGAGCGATTCGGATGCGTTCCTCGTGATCGCGATCTCTTCCGCGGAACAGCCGAAGATCTCGGCAAGGCCCTCGCGGACGGTTTCCGACTGCGGCTCGAGGATCCGCCACATCGTGTAGGCGGTCGCGTCCTCCTGCTGCCAGGTGTAGCGGACAAACGCTTCGGTAACGAGCCTGGGGCTGGGGCTCACGCCGCCGTTGTTCAGATTTATGATCCCGCGCGTGACGGAGAACGCCTGCTGGATGGTCGCCCAGTAGTCCTCGTCCGACGCGACAGCGGCGGGCGAAAGTCCTCGGACGGTCTTTCCTGCGGCTTCGACATTCTTGAGAAGAGCTCCGACCGCGGCGGATGAAGCCGCCATAAGCCCGAGCGACTTGCCGGCGTTCGAAAGGAACGCCCGGCGGTCTATCTGGAATCTGAGATCTGAATTCGGCATAGTGCCTTCCTTATCCGATCCCCGAGAGAGCACTTGCAAACTCGTCGATCTCGGCCTTAGTGTTCGTCTCCGTCACGCACACGAGGAATTCGTTCGGCCTGTCGCGGTAGTATTTCGAGACCGGGATCCCGCCAAGAATGCGCTTCTCGCTGCTGAGCTTTGCGAGGAGAGCATCCGCTTCGGAAGGCCCGCGCACTACGAACTCGTTGAAGTTCGGCGCGTCGAACGCGATCTCGAATCCGTCCAGTTCCGATATCTTCTTCCTCGCGTACGCCGCTTTCTGCACGTTCTGCATAGCGACCTCCTGCAGGCCCTTCTTACCCATCGTCTCCATATAAATGGTCGCGGCGAGAGCGATCAGCCCCTGGTTCGTGCAGATATTCGAGGTCGCCTTGTCGCGGCGTATGTGCTGTTCGCGGGTCGCGAGGGTGAGCACGAATCCGCGGTTTCCTTTCTGGTCGTATGCGACGCCGGAAAGCCTTCCCGGCATCTGGCGGACGAACTTGTCGCGGCAGGCGAAGAGGCCCACGTGCGGGCCTCCGAAGCTCATCGGAATCCCGAAGCTCTGGCCTTCCGCGACGACGATGTCCGCACCGCAGGCTCCGGGCGTCTTCAGCATCCCGAACGAGATCGCTTCCGTCACGACGACAACCAATAGCGCTCCTTTTTCGTGCGCCTTGTCCGCCAACCTGTCCAGGTCCTCGATGCAGCCGAAGAAGTTCGGAGACTGGACCACGAGGGCCGCCGTCTTGTCGTCGATCTTCGCGAGGTCGTCTTCAAGCACACGCCCCGAGTCGTTGTCGAAACCGACCGTGTCGAACTCAAGATCACCGTGCTTGGTATACGTGCTCGCGACCTCGATGTACTCGGGATGCACGGTCTCGGCGACCAGCACCTTGTCGCGCCTTGTTACTCGCTGGGCCATCAGGAACGCTTCCGCCATAGATGTCGAGCCGTCGTACATCGACGCGTTCGCGACATCCATCCCGGTCAGCTGGCAGACGAGAGTCTGAAACTCGAATATGTACTGCAGCGTGCCCTGCGTGACCTCGGGCTGGTAAGGCGTGTAGGAAGTGAAGAACTCGGACCTCTGGATAAGGTGGTCGACGATCGTCGGCGAGAAGTGCGAGTAAACCCCTCCGCCGAGGAACGAGATCTTTCTCGCCGCGGGGTTCATTTCCGCGAGCGATTCCATTCCGGCGATGACCTCCGGCTCCGCCTGCGGAGGTGTCACTTCCAGCTTGCGCTTCAGGATCACGTCAGAAGGGATCGACCTGAAAAGGTCGTCGGCCGACCCGAGCCCGATCTCGCGAAGCATCTCGTCTCGCTCTTCAGGCGAGTTTGGTATGTATCTCATATCGGATTGATAATGACGAACGGCCCGCGAAATGACGCCGCGGGCTGTTCCGGATTGGGGGCAGTGCCGCCGCTAGTCCTCTTCGGACTTAAGGTATTCCTCGTATTCCTCGGCCGAAAGCAGTCCGTCCAGCTCGCCCGGATTGTTCATCTTCACCTTTACCATCCAGGCATCGCCGTAGGGATCGTCGTTCACCACTTCGGGGGTGTCATTCAGATCCTCGTTCGTTCCGACTACCTCTCCGCCGACCGGCGTGAAGATCTCGGAAACCGCTTTGACGGATTCAACCGACCCGAACGCATCGTGTGCGTTGAAGTTGTCGCCTTCGTTAGGGAGTTCGACGAACACGACATCGCCCAGCGACTCCTGGGCGTAATCGGTGATCCCGATCGTGGCGATCTCACCCTCGACCTGCACCCACTCGTGGTCTTTGCTGTATATCAATTCTTCCGGAATGTTTGCCATAAAGTTGTTGATACCCCTTGGTGAATTTGCCTACAAGGCATAAGACTCGACAAATCCGCACGCCCGGCACCGGAAAGCAGTCACCTCCCGAAGCTCGCGGCCGGAAACGTCAAGGTTCTGTCCTTTGATCCCAAGTAAAGATCTCTTTCGAGGTTCACCCTCGATCCAATGAAGCGGATAGTAGTTAGCGTTGATACGGTAAGTGGCGATCCCCCTGGTCATCTCGCCTCCGCATTTCCCGCATCTGGCTTCTCCCGATGACACAGGTCAGCGCTCCCTCTTATAGAAAGGCGTCGGAACGATCTGGGCTTTAAGCATCCTGCCGCGGACGTCGATCTCGATCTCGTTGCCGGTCTCCGCCAGCTCCGGAGGCACGAATCCCAGCCCTATGTTCTTCTTGAGAAAGGGCGCAGGGCTTGCCGATGTAACCACACCGACCTTCCCGCCGCCGCTGTATATGTCGAATCCGTCCCTGGCGATGCCGCGGTCTATCATCTCGAACCCGACAAGCTTTCTTTCAAGGCCATTCGCCTTAAGATCCCGGAGAGCCTCGCATCCGATGAACTCTGTCTTAAGCTTGCAGATCCAACCCAGGTTCGCCTCGAGCGGCGTGATCTTGTCGCTGAGCTCGTGCCCGTAAAGCGACATCGCCGATTCGAGCCTGAGCGTGTTCCTCGCGGCCAGTCCGCAGGGAAGAATGCCGGTGTCGCTTCCGTATCCGCCCGCCGTCAGCATCGTGTCCCAGAGCTGCCTCGCCTTTCCTGGGTCCGCGTACACCTCGAATCCGTCCTCACCCGTGTAGCCGGTCCGGGAGATTAACGACGGCACGCCGTCCACTTCGCCTTCAGCGAAATGGTAGTACTTGATCGAGGAAAGGTCGGTGTCGGTCAGCGTCTGCAGGATAGATTCGGCCTTCGGCCCCTGGATCGCGATCTGGCAGTAATCGTCGCTCGCTTTCGAGAGGTCGACATCGTAGTCCCCTTTGTGCGAGTAGATCCACTCCCAGTCCTTGTCCTGCGTCCCCGCGTTGACGACAAGGAAAAGTCTTTCGGGCCCGAATCTGTAAACGAGCAGATCGTCGACGACCGTTCCGCTCTCGTACGTGAGCGCGGAGTAGTGCGCCTGGCCGTCGACCAGGTTCGTGACATCGTTCGTCGTCAGGTGGTTTACGAACGGGATCGCGTCCGGACCGACGACGTGGATCTCGCCCATGTGCGAGACGTCGAAGAGACCGCAATGCTCGCGCGTCCTAAGGTGTTCGGCGATGGTGCCGGCGGGATACTGGACGGGCATGTCCCATCCTTCGAAATCGACCATCCTGCCGCCTAGTTCGCGATGGGCCGCGTTGAGCGGGGTCTGCTTCAGATCTTGATCTGTCATACGGGTTTAACTTGCTGCTTATGAAAGAAACTACACTCTCTTTGGGTAAGCGTCAAGAATGCCTCCCGAAGGCGCAAAGGGGCCGTGAAATGGGCAGGAATCATGAGGTTACGTCAGGGTTTCAGAACGCGGAAGGCCGCACGTTGGAGGGTGGGGCTAACTCGAAAGCTTGGCAGCTTCTTTCTTCGCTTTCTTCCGGTCCTTCGGATCCGGCTTGTCGACCTTCGAAGACGCCTCGATGATGTCGCTGCACTGGCCGATCGAGTCGTTGAGCAGGGCGATGTCCCTCGCCGACGAGGCCTTTGCTTTCAAAGCTTCCAGTCTCGGGACGAGCGCCCTCGAATAATCGGCAAGAATATGGACCGCGAACGGGAAAAGCTTGCTCTCCGCGTTCCGGTCGGCGACGTCCTCGATCTTGCTAACCGCCTCGTCCAGGATCCTGTAGATATCCGAGTACAGTTCCGAAGGGGTTCCTTCCGGCAGCTCGCCCCACTTCTCGGACTCCTTCTCGAGCCTCTTCAGATCATCTTTCGAAAGCGAGCCTGTTCCCTCGATCACGATCAGCCTGCGCTCGATCGCCCTGGTGTAGATATCCATCCGGTCGTCGACAGCCTGCTCGTCCCGGATCAGCTCGATCTCTTCGTTTGTGAGATGGTCGGCCCGCTGGGAGAAGGCGGCGGAGGAAAAGAGCGTGATCAGGAGGAGGCCGAGTCCGACGGCAAAGAGGCGCGCCTTGAAGGGCGGTAACGCGGCGCTCATCGGCGTGATCCCCCTTCGGGAATGACTGTGTCGCCGAAGAAAGGCTCGAGCGCGCTGCTCCTCGCATCGCGCAGGAAGTCCATCATCACTCGAACGTGATATCCGTATTTGAAGGGGAGCGCTCTCCGGAGCAGTTCAAGCCGCGGGATGAACTCTCGGAGTGATTGTTCGAACCGCTTGAAGTTCTTGAACGAGCCCTTATTGTCTTCGTTGTCGTGCAGGTAGCGTGCGGTATCGCGGACAAGGGCCTGGAATCTTCCGAGCTGGTTCAGCGATTCCTGGAAATCTTCCTTTCCGGCGGCGTCTTCGGAAAGTTTGAGCCGGGATTCCATCAACTCCAGAGCCAGCTTTGTACGGTTGCTGATCTTGCGTTCCGCTCCCAGCTTTTCCTTCTCCTGTTTAGAGATCAGGTTAAGGGGCGGCGGCACCACTCCCGCAGGTATAGCAGCTTCCTCCGTAGGAGCCTGGGCGGAGACAGAGGCGGATAAGAGCGCGCAAGCTATGAACGTGGAAAGGACAGCTGCTGACAGTGACCGCGCACCGCACGGCGCCAACCGCCTGCGTCGAACGGAGCTTGTACGGCGTTTCTGTCCTGTACTGGAGAATTGACGGGTCACTAGTCCCTATAGACTATCCAATTTCGTTCCTTCTTTTCAACATAATCTTTCGGCAAGTCAGTTCTTTCCCTTTCCCTCTTTGATCTGCTTCTGAAGTATCGGAAGACGCAGCTCCACCCTCGAGATCTCGTCCGTGAAGTCCTCGGGATCCGCGAGCCGAAGGAATTTCTGGTAGTTGGCCATTGCGTCCGGATACCTCCCGAGCCTGTCATAGCAGATCGCAAGGAAATAGAAACCTGCGGCGAGTTCTGGCTGTTTCGAAGTTATCCATTCGTATTCCGCGCGCGCGTCCTCGAACCGCTCAAGCCTGAACAAGGCGAACGCAAGGTTAGTGCGGACGGTGAAGTTATCGGGGAAACTCTGCTTGAGTCGTGTGAGCAGCGCCGCCGCTTCCGGGTTGCGATTCAGCTGAAGAAGCGCACCGGCGTATCCGATCGCGTGGTTGATATTCGCCGGCTCGGCCTTCGAAGCCCGAAGACAGTAATCCAGCGCCTTCTCGGGAGCGGTTCTGCGGGTCATCTCGCAGAGCCTCCCGAGCAATCCGGGATCATCCGGTCTGTCGGCAAGAAGTTTCTCGAGAGGTCCCGGGTCCGACTCGGAATCCAGTTTGATCGTGGCAAGAAGCTCCTTGGCGCTCTCCTCGCTCGATGCGATCGGTTCGAGGATCGAGACAGCGTTCTGGCTCCTTCCTGCGAGATGCTCCGCCTTCGCAAGCTGGATCCTGGCGGCGGTCGACGCCGGGTCCGATTCCGTCAACCTCCTGGCGATCGCCGACGCGCTCTCGGCGTCTCCGCTTTCGATCCGTATCTCCACAAGCTGGGCGAGCGCAGGCACACTGTTCTCGTCCAAAAGAAGCGCTCTGCGAATGCTCTCTTCGGCCGCCGGGAGATCGCCCGTCTTTCTTTCGACAGCGGCCTTCGCCGCCCATATGGAGGCTGGGATCTTCGCCTTTGAGGTAAGGATCGTTAATTTCTGCAGATGCGTTTTCAAGACGTCCGGTCCGGCACCGGTTTTCAGAAGAACTTCAGTCATTGCGGGATAGCAGGGAATGCACATCCCGTCGAGATCAATGGTCTTTCGAAGAACCGCTCCCGCTTCCTGATAAGAACCCTTTGTCACAAGCAGCCCCCCGAGAGCCGCCATCGGCAGCGTCCAGTCCGGCTTGTACTCGATCGCCAACCGGTAAGCCTGTTCCGCACGGTCGAGATCGCCTCGCGACTCGTAGATCGAACCGATCTGATACTCGGCCTCCGGAAACTCCGGCATGAGCCCGATCGCTTCCTTGTAGTGTTCCAGGGCTCTGTCGAGGTCGCCGGCCTCGTGAGCATCCTGTCCGGCATTGAATGCCTTGATCGCTTTTTCCGTATCGTCCTGGGTCAGGTCCGCGGGAGCTGTCTGCGTGAACTCTTCTTCGTCTTCCTGACCGTAAACAAACGATGGAGAAGAAGCCGCGACTAGCACAGCAAAGAGAAGAAGAGCCGCCGGAATTTTTAACGGTCGCATAGAAAGTCGATGATATTAGGTATTGGTCCGCAATGGAATCGTGCGTCAGCTCTCTCGCTAAATGATCCGGAGGATCGTCCGCTTTGAGAGGCTTCGGGCTCGATCGGGTTGCCATCACAGACACCGTTGGAGGCCGGATCGCTTTTTGTTAGCATCAGTACCTTAGTACCACGAAAAAGATTATGAGAATGAACCGGTATGACGCGGCCTCGAAGGAGGACGAACTGAAACGGAAACTCGGGAAACTTGAGAGCGTGATGATCGCATTTTCCGGAGGTGTGGACAGCTCTTACCTGGCTTTCGTCGCAACGGAGGTTTTAGGCGAAGCCGCGGTCTGTGTGACCGGCCTTTCTCCGAGTGTCGCCGGAGAGCACCGGGACCGGGCATTGAGGGTCGCAGGAAATCACAGGTTTAACCACCGGCTGGTCGACACGTTCGAACTGGAAGATCCGGACTATGTCAGGAACGACACGCGCCGATGCTTTTACTGCAAGAACGAGCTGTACGGGCGGTTGAGGGCGATCGCGGACGATGAAGGGTTCGCCGCCGTTCTCGACGGCACCAACGCGGACGACCTCTCCGATCACAGGCCCGGAAGGGATGCGGCTCACAAATTCGGGGTCATGAGCCCGCTCGCGGAGATCGGATTCACGAAGGAAGATATTCGCGAAATGAGCCGGCGACACGGCCTTGAGACGTGGGACATTCCCGCAAGCCCGTGTCTCGCCTCAAGGATACGTTATGGAGAGCCGGTGACGATCGGGGGATTGGGCAGGGTGGAGAAGAGCGAGAGGTTCGTCCGGTCCCTTGGATTCCGAGAGTTTCGCGTGCGGTCGCTAGGTGACAGTGCGAAGCTCGAGTTCGCTTCTGACGAGGTCGCAGGGGCATTCGATAAGGCCACCCGGCTGCAGATCGAGAAGCGGCTGACCGAATACGGGTTTACACAGGTGACGATCGATCCGGAACCGTTCAGGTCCGGGTCGATGAACCGACAATTGATCGGCACGGGGGGCAGAATCGATTGGCACGGGCGAGGGGAGCGGCCTGCGCCGGCTGGTGAACACGAATGACCGGCATCCCAGGTTCGATCGAATCGCTCTCCGAATCTCGGCCCAGGCTGTTTACAGCAGCGACCGGAGCATTCGGAAATATCAGATAGGCTGAGGCTTATGACGTTTTCACTCTTGATTTTGAAAATGATCTAAAGTAAGGTCTTGCAAGGGAGAACGCTTAATTTACTAAAGAACCGATGTTCGAGTTAACTGATTGCTTTGCTCCCTGGAACAACAAAGAGAATTGTTAACTTAACCACACTGAATAGGTCTCTGCCTTCGCCGCGGTCGAACGCGATGGAGGGTAAAGAGCTATATTTGCAATAATTGTGTAGCTTGCGTGCAAATCATATGTTATGATTTGCGGGTCGTACGCTTACATTTGAACCTAAAGTTTAAGAAACTTATTTTCGGCGGAGGAATGTGATGAAACTCGCTAATAGGGCGTTTCTACTTACGATCATATTGATGTCGCTCGTGATGGCCGCTACCGGCCAGACACTGCGACCGGAGTCCGACGACAGGAACATAGCCCCGACGGTTGGAACGGGCGGTCCGGTCGGCGGTCCTACGGGACTGTTCACGGTTTACGACGGACAGACACTCCGGAAAGGGGAGTTTACGTTCAGCGTTGCCTATAGCAATTTCGATCGCGATCCGGGAGATGCGGACATCGTGGAAGTTCCTGTGAGCTTCCAGATCGGTCTCAGCGATTATCTCGAACTTTTCTTTAATACGGACGCTTACAGGGCGGTCAACATCAACTCGCCGAGGCATCTATCGAGTTTCTATCTGCCGAACGCGACCTATTTTGACGGTCCGGCTATCGTGCTTGCGCCTCCGGGTCTTCTAAACAACCAGTTCGCGGGGCAGCCGGTCTTCCGGCCGAGCGGAAACCAGCCGTTCGTGTTCTTCCCGTACGTAGGTGGCTCGGCAGGCACTTACGGATACCCGATCAGTGCTACGCATAACCCGGTCCTCGGCGCAGGGATTCCCAGCGGCGCTCAGGCGCTATTCCCTGGAATCGGCTCCATTTACGGAAGTATTCTTCCGGGTGTAGTCCTTCAGTCGATATTCGTTAACGCGAATCCCCAAGGCGGCGCGACTATCGAAGTCCCGCAGGTTTACACGACCTCGCCGGCGTACCTTCCCGATGCTCCGTTTATAGGGCGTCCGTACGGCGAATCCGCGTTCAGTACCTTTACGGCGGGCGCGAAGATTCGCTTCACTGGTCCGACGAATCCTGTCGGTGTCGGCATAATTCCGTTCTACAGATTCTACGCGGACAGGCCGAACGATTCCGACGGCTTCACGATGCTTCAGAGAGGCGCCAGCCCCGGTTCGAAACGCGGCGACATCGGTCTGATCGGTTTCGCCGATGTAAGGGTCCGCAAGTGGCTGAACATTTCAGCGAACGTTGGCTACATCTATAACGGCGACGTCAAAGGCGACCTTCCCGGCAGCGGGAACGTCACGCTCCTTGACAGGCCGGACGAGCTGATCGCCGCGTTCGGAATCGACTTTCCCGTCAACAAGTACTTCCAGCCGATAGCGGAGTTCCGCTCGCTGCAGTACGTCGGCGGAAGAACGCCGAACTCGTTTGAGAACAGCCCGTACGACGCTTTGATCGGTGCTCGCGTGTTCCCGAGGCGGTGGTTCGGTTTCGGTGCCGCATACAGGCATCACCTGAATCCTCAGGACATCGGGTCGTTCGACGATAGCGATACATTCAACGGCACGATCGTGGTCCCGTGCTTTACGACGGTTCCGGGAACACCTAACGATGAGGGTGAACCGACCTGCCAGCCGCAGGTAATCCGCACTTCCTTTGACGGAGTCCCGGCCGGTTTCAGGCCTTCTTCGGATCCGCACGGGTTCATGGTGCAGGCTTGGGTCGGAAGGCGTAACGAACGGGCCGCTGAGGTGCTCAACCAGCCGGCAGTCATCAACACTGTCGATCTGAGCAACAGCACGATCACGAAGCCCTGCGCTCCCGGATTCCAGCCGCGGGAAGGCGTCGAATGCCGCGATGACCAGACGGTAAACGTCAGGACGAACGCGACCGATCCGGAAAATGATGTCATCACGTACAACTACACGGTTTCCGGCGGACGCATCGTCGGCCAGGGCGCGAACGTGACCTGGGACCTCAGCGGAGTCAACACCGGTACGTACACGATCACGGTTGCTGTAGATGACGGCTGCGGAGTCTGTTCGGAGACGAAGACCGAAACGGTCGAAGTTGTCGAATGCGACTGCGTCAAGGTATGCGAATGCCCGACTCTCACAGTTGACGGTCCTGCTTCGGCAGTAAAACCGGGCGATACGATGACGTTCAGGGCGAATGTTGTCGGCGGCAACCAGCAGAACATCACTTATAACTGGACGGTCAGCCAGGGTACGATCGTCAGCGGTCAGGGCACGCCCCAGATCGTTGTCGGCACCGAGGGCCTTGAGGACACCAACATTCAGGCCACGGTCACGATCACCGGCGACGAAGGCTGCAACTGCGAAGAGTCCGCCTCCGAAACTGGCGTGATAATAGGTGTGCCGGAACCCGATCTGGTCGACGAGTTCGGTCCTATCCCGAACAACGACGTGAAGGCCAGGCTCGACATCTTCGCCAACAGGCTGGCGAACGAGCCGACGTCCTCCGGATACATCGTCAACTACGGCAGTGCTCGCGACGTTACGCGCCGCGAACAGCTGATCCGCACCTACCTGGTCAGCGACAAGGGCATCGATCCTTCGAGGCTCGTGTTCGTGAACGGCGGCGTCGAGAGCGCCATCCGCACCAGGCTGTGGATCGTTCCTGCCGGTGCCGATGCCAGCACGGTGAACGAATAGTCCTTAGCTCCCGAGCCTTCGGGTAAGGGACATTCTTCCGAACGGGAGGCGGCGATCCGCCTCCCGTTTTTTTTTGTTTTGAAGGGGTTTAACAAAGACAGGCGCCAGAATTGTAGACAACATCGATTCGATGGGGTAACATCATCAACTACGGTTGTACTGATCGTCCTTTCCCATAATCTTCAATCGGGTCGACCACAAGAGTTAAACCTCTACATCAAGTTATGAATTCAAGATCTATCTGGAACGTCTTGCGGGTGAAACTGACCGTTGCGGTCCTTTCGCTGTTTGTTGTGACCGGTTTTGCGAGCGACGAGATCGCGAAGTTCAGGCAGTGGCAGAACATTGGACCCTCGGGCGGCGACGTCCGTGCTATTGAGGTCGATCCGAAGAACAAGAATCATCTGTTCCTGACAACTCTGGACGGGCAGATCTACGGATCTTACGACGCGGGAACGACGTGGGAGCTTCTTGCAAACCTTCACGAGCCTCAGCTGGTGCTCGACGACTTGATCATCGATCCGAGGGATTCGAACATCCTCTACGTCGCGGGGCACCGCGGCAAACGTCCGGGAGGCTTCTTCAAGAGCATCGACGGCGGAAAGAACTGGAAAGCGGCGAAGGAGCTCAAGGGTGAATCGATCCACGCGATGGTCCAGGCTTCAAAGGACCCGAATATGCTCCTTGTCGGCTCCGTAAGCGGCGTGTGGGTCTCAAGGGATTCCGGAGACACGTGGACGAAATTCTCGTCAAACACGACGCCCGAGAAGCTCGACGCACTGGCGATCGATCCGCGCGACACCAATATCATCTATGCCGGCACCTGGTGGCGCGCATACAAAACGACCGACGGAGGCAACAACTGGCGGCTTGTGAAGGACGGAATGATCGACGATTCGGACGTGTTCGCGATCGACATCAATCCGGAGAATCCCGATCATGTCATCGCGTCCGCATGTTCGGGCATTTACGAATCGACGAACGGGGGCGAGAAGTGGCGAAAAATTCAAGGTATTCCTTCGCAGTCGAGGCGAACCAGGGACATCGTTCAGCACCCGGCCAAGACGGGCGTTATTTTTGCGGGCACGACCGAGGGTCTCTGGATGAGTACGAACGGAGGAAGGTCCTGGCGGATGACGACGACCAAGGACACGATCGTGAACTCGATCGCGGTACATCCGGAAGCGCCTGACCGTGTTTTCATCGGAACTGACAACAACGGTGTGATGGTCTCGCTCGACGGCGGCCGCACGTTCCAGCAGAGCAACGGGAACTTCAGCAGCCGCTTCACCTACAACCTTACCCCTGACGTTGAGCAGAAGAACCGACTTTACGCGGTGACGATAAACACAGCCGGCGGCGGAGGGTATGTTTTCATCAGCGACGACTTCGGTCAGACCTGGTCGCCTTCTGTAAAAGGGCTGGATACCGGAAGGACGACACCTTATTCGATCGTCCAGGACAGGACCGATCCGCAGATCCTTTATCTCGCTTCGAATTTCGGCATCTACAGGTCGCCCGACCGGGGAGCAAGCTGGAAGCTGATCGAGGCGCCGAAACCTGCTCGCCGGAAGCGTTCGAGGCGAGGCGCGAAGGCCGAGCCGAAGCCGGAACCCGGTACTGTTCCCGCACTTGAGACCAAGATCAATATTCTCACCTACACGGAGGACGGAAAGGACGGGCTTTACGCTGGCACGAACAACGGCCTTTATGTAACGTACGACGTCGCGAAAGGCTGGAAAAAGCTCGAGTTCGGAGAAGGCTTCAGCGAGCAGGTGTTCGCCGTGCACGTCAATCCGAAGATGCCTCAGATAATCTGGGCGGGTACTGCGAACTCGGGTGTTCTTATGTCGAACGATTCGGGCGCGACTTGGACGAAGATGGAAGGCGTCCCCGACAAGTATCCGGTCAGCACGATCATTTCGGACCCGACGAAGCCGGAGCGGCTTTATGTCGGGTTGATCCACACGATCTATCTTTCCAGAGACTTCGGCAAGACCTGGGTCAAGCGCGGCGGAAACCTTCCGCTCGGAAACTACACGTCGATCCTGATCGATCCCGACAACACTGACGAGGTGTACGCCGCAAGCGCCCTCGAGCAGGACGGCGGGATCTACTTCTCGCAGGACGCGGGATGGACCTGGCGAAGGATCGACGGTCACGAGGAAGAGCTGGCGAGCCATCGCGTGTGGAGCCTGGTGTTCAGTCCTTCAAATCCGAACCAGTTGCTTGCCGGTACCCATTCGTCCGGGATCTACCAGTTCGAAAGGACTGGTGGCGCCGCGCGGCGGAAAGCGGCGACAGCTTCAAACAGCGAGTTTTCCGATTCGAATCCCGAGGCCTTGAAGAAGTCGGCGACCTCGAATCAGAAGTAGCTTCGGCTGTTTGGTTGAACTCAGACAAAGGCGGCTTTTCCGGCCGCCTTTTCTGTATTTGAACGATGCTTGAACGGGCACTTATAATACCCGGATGAACGACCAACCGGGAACAGCCGCCGACACGCGGCAATTCGAGATCTCCAGACTCGATCTTCAAAGGGTTCCCGGACAATCCGCGCTTTTCCTGGATTTTCTCCACGATCACAAGAAAGTCTCGAAGTTCTATCCGGTCTTGGACCGAGAACTGTCTGACGTAGCCGAAGACGTGCTCGCAAACTACGTCGTCGACCGGTTCGGACTGTGCGCGATGCTGGAGTTCTTCAACCGAGGGCTCGGATGCGGCGGGCAGACGCTATCTAACATCGAGCGCCTTCGTTCTGAATCGTGCGTAGCGGTGATGACCGGCCAGCAGGCGGGACTATTCTCCGGTCCGGCGTACACGGTCTACAAGGCGATATCCGCTATCCGTCTTGCGCGCGAACTATCGGAGAGCGGGATCCCTGCCGTGCCCGTGTTCTGGATCGCCTCCGAGGATCACGATCTCGATGAGGTGAGCACGACCCGGATCCCTGACGTTGTTGGAGGAATTGCGGACGTTGTTTACAAGTCAGGCCCGGAGGTCGAAGGGCTTCCTGTCGGGGATGTAAGATTCGGCGAGACCATCGGCCGCCTGGTCGAAGAAGCGTCGGAACGCCTGGCCTCCAAGCACGCGGGTGAACTGCTCGCACGAAGCTACGACGAAGGCGAGACCTTCTCTTCGGCGTTCGGAAAGCTTCTTACGCAGCTTCTTGGTGAGCAGGGCCTGATCTTCGTTTCTCCTTTGAACCCCGGGTTCAGGAAACTCGCCGCACCGCTCGTGACGATGGCCGTGGAGAGCTCCGCAGAGATCGGTGAAGCTCTTCGGCAAAGGGACTCCGAGCTGCAAAAAAGCGGCTATCACTCGCAGGTCCGTATAGGCGATGATTTCTTCCCTTTCTTTCTTATCGACGATGGCAGAAAACGCGTTCCGCTCAGGCTTGCGGGCCGAGAGGCAGTCAGCAGGCAGGACACCAACGAGCAGATATCGCTTTCCGAACTACTCGAAGGGTTCTCGAAGAACCCGTCTATCCTGAGCCCGAACGCGATAATGAGACCCGTCGTCCAGGACTTCGTCTTTCCGAACGTCTGCTACTTCGGAGGAAGCGCCGAAGTCGCCTACTTCGCCCAGAATTCCGCCGTTTACGGGATCCTCGAACGGCCTTCGGTGCCCATTCGCCACCGTGCCTCCTTCACGATACTCGAGCCAAAGAACCGCCGAACGATGCTCAGTTACTCGCTCGGCTTCGAAGACGTCTTGAAGGGTAGAGACGAGGTGACCGCGACCGTGATCGAGAAGTATCTGGATCCGGAGACCGCAGAAGCCTTTAGGAACACCCGGTCGGAGTTCGAGTCACTGATCGCCGAACTGCATAGTAGGCTCGAAAACAGCGAGCCGACGCTGGCCGATAGCCTTGCGAAACGCAGGAAGAAGATCCTCTGGCACATCGATACGCTGCACAAGAAGTTTCTGAAGGCCGAATCCTTCAAGGACGACGTCGCCGCAAGACGACTGGCTTACCTGTTCAGCACCGTGCTGCCCGACGGAGAGCTCCAGGAACGGACCGTCAATTTTCTATACTTTTACGCCCAATTCGGCGAACGCCTGATCGACTGGCTGATAGAGGCCGCCGACGCGCAAGGAAAAGAACACACGGTACTTTCATTCTGAAAGAATATGAAACTGCTTGTTAGGATCGAAGGCGAGAAACGCGAGGTGTCGGTAACGCGCGAAGGGAAGAAGGTCGTTGCCGAGATCGACGGAAGAGTCTACGAGCTCGTCGAGTCGAGACCCGAGCCCGGCGTTTACCATTTCAAACACGGCAATGATGTGCGGGAATTCACCGTTCTTCCGGAGAAGAAAGGCGAGTTTTCGGTTTCCGGCGACTCAGCCGCGTTTGATGTTTCCGTGTCGGACCCCAGAAAGCTCGGATCGGCCTCAGCCGCGGGGGCGGAGGCCGACGGGGTTGCGGAGATCCGAACGCAGATGCCGGGCAAGATAGTCCGCGTGCTGGTATTGGAAGGTGACGAGGTGTCGACCGGCGACGGGGTGATCGTCGTGGAAGCGATGAAAATGCAGAACGAGATGCGATCGCCGAAGGACGGGACCGTGAAGAAGATCGCGAAGTCGGAAGGCGACACGGTTAACGCGGGCGATGTCCTGGTCGTGATCGAGTGAACTGATCAGCGCACAACGTTCACTGCTCAATGATCAATGGTCATCGATCAAGGGAATCAGGGAGAATCAGGGATTCACGATGTACACGGGGTTACGCCGGCAGACGCTTGAAAATCGCCTCGAGTTACCGACACGCACTGATATGAGGTCATTGATCGATGTGCATTGAAAGATGATCACTGATCCTTGTTCAAGTGCGGTGAAATCTCCGCTCGATGTCCTTCATTGTCAGCCTAAGGATCACGGGCCGTCCGTGCGGGCAGGTTGTCGGCGAAGACGTAGTGAATAGCCTGTCCACCATCCACGCCATCTTCTCTTCAGTCAGCTTCATATTTATCTTCACAGCGGCCTTGCAGGCAAGCGAGGCGGCGATCTCGTCCCTGAATGCCGCTCGGGTGCCCTTGCGTTTCGACTTGTCCGCCGAATCAAGCAGTTCCGCAAGCAGATTCGCGATGTCCATTTGCGGCAGGCCATTCGGGACGCTTTGAACCGCGACGGTCCTTCCGGACAGTTCCCTCACCCCGAATCCCGCATTCTCTAGATCTTCCTTCACCTCCGGGAAGATCTCCGCCTGGGCAGGCGTCAGGTCGATCGTCTCCGGGACGAGAAGGTGCTGGGATTCGACGGGCCTTTGATCTTCACGGATTCGGAACTTGTCGAAAAGAATTCGCTCGTGGGCGACGTGCTGGTCGATCAAAAGAAGTCCCTGATCGTCCTGGGCGATTATGAAGCTGTCGTGCAGCTGGCCCATAGGCCGTATCGCCCCCGGATCAAGGTCCTCGACCTCCAGAGGCTTCGGCAATGACTCGGCGGAATCGAAGACCGGGACGCCGGCAGCCGGTTCAGCCCCCGACAGATCTTCAAACGATTGTGAAGAAGGCACTTCCGGGGAAACGGCGGCCCTCTCTTCCGCGATCCGTTCGAAATCACCGGCGTCGGCGGGAATGCGGAAGTCGATCCTCTCCTGAGGCGCGTCGGGTTCGGACTCCGGCGGCTCGTATTCCGCTTCGGCCGTGGCAACTCGTCCGGAGACGTCGAAAGACGCCGGCGATTCGGATGCGCCGGCAGATCGCGCCGCGGCGCCTATCCCGGCATCGGCAAGCGCCGCTTTCACTGCCTCCGCGATCACGTCACGTACAGCCAGCGCTCTCCGGAATCTCACTTCCGTCTTGGCCGGATGCACGTTCACATCGATCTCCTCGAGAGGTATGTCCAGGAAAAGCAGCGCCACCGGATAGACTCCGTGCGGAAGCACCGAACGGTAGCCTTCCTGCAGTCCCGCAGAGATCAGCCTGTCTTTTACGAACCGGCCGTTGATGAAGAAGTACTGTGCGTCGCGCGTCGTGCGTCTCTCGCGGGGAGCCGAGACGAATCCGCTGACATTGGCGACGAACTCGCGCCCGCCTTCCACAGGGAGCAGGCTCTCGATCAATCTTGGCCCGAATATCTGAAAAGCCCTTTCCTTCAGATTCTTTGCCGGGACCGTCCGGATCAGTTCGCGTCCGTTGCTCTTCAGCGAAAAGGCCACGGCCGGATTCGCGAGCGCGTAATGCGTGACGATGCTCGTGATATGAAAGTTCTCTGTGGCCTGTGACCGCATGAACTTTCGGCGGGCCGGCGTGTTGAAGAAAAGGTCGCGGACCGCGACGGTCGTTCCGGTCGGACGTGCGGCCTCCCGCACGTCCGAGAGCGTTCCGCCCTCGATCAGAACCCGTGTTCCTGAAGGTCCGTCGTGGACCTTCGTGATCATCTCGACTTTTGCGACGGAAGCTATCGAGGCGAGGGCTTCGCCCCGGAACCCAAGGGTGCGTATCCGGCCGAGGTCCTCTTCGGTCTTTATCTTCGAAGTGGCGTGCCGTTCGAACGCAAGCAGAGCGTCCTCGCGGATCATTCCTTCGCCGTCGTCTGCGACCTGCATCAAACGCCGTCCTCCGAGCTCGATCTCGATAACTATCCGGGTGGAGCCGGCGTCGAGCGCGTTCTCAACGAGTTCCTTCACCACGGAAGCGGGTCTCTCGACCACTTCGCCCGCGGCGATCTGATTCGAGAGATGGTCGGGGAGGACGATTATCTTGCCGGTAATCATTGGTTATGGAGCGGGATCACTTTGAACCACGGGAGATTCAAGGGAAAAGCGGATCAGGCATTGTCGGCAGAGGCAGCCTTCGAACCGCCCCGCGAGCTCGGCACGCGCGTTTTCGGTCAGAGTGATCTCCGAGCACCAGCAAGACGCGACGTTGGCCCCGCAGCCGAAACTGCTTCCGCAGGCAGCACATACTTCCTCTCGGCGCTCGCTTTCCGGAGCCTGGCTTTTCCTCATCTTTCTGTCGAACCGCGGAACCAAAAAGAGGCCGCCGGCGATGACGGCCTCTTCCGGTCGGCAAAAATCGGATCTACGCCGACGCCGAATCGGTTTCTTCCGTCTTGTTCGGCTGCGGCGTTATTCTCAAGTAGGGCTTCACCTTGCGGAATCCGGCGGGGAACTTCGCCTCCGCCTCTTCGTCGGACAGCGCCGGAACGATGATGCAGTCGTCGCCATCCCTCCAGTTCACGGGCGTCGCCACGCTGAAATTCGCCGTCAGCTGCAGCGAATCGATCACGCGCAGGATTTCGTTGAAATCCCTGCCTGTGCTCGCCGGATACGTGATCATCAGCTTGATCTTCTTGTCCGGGCCGATGACGAACACCGAACGGACGGTAAATGTGTCGTCGGCATTCGGGTGGATCATATCGTAAAGGTCGGACACCTTGCGGTCCTCGTCAGCGATGACAGGGAAGTTGATCGCCGTTCCCTGGGTCTCGGCGACATCTTTCGCCCATTCGTGATGCGAATCCAGCGGGTCCACGCTCAGGCCGATCACCTTCACGTTGCGTTTATCGAACTCGGGCTTCAACTTCGCAGTGTAGCCGAGCTCGGTAGTGCAAACGGGGGTGAAATCTTTCGGGTGCGAAAAAAGGACGCCCCAGCTGTCTCCGAGCCATTCATGAAAGCTGATCGGTCCTTCTGTAGTCTGCGCCGTGAAATCGGGCGCCGTATCTCCTAATCTTAGTGACATTTCGTTACTCCTTTAGCGCTTCCGGCACTTGAATCAACACGTGCCAGAAAGCAAATATCGAGGGGGTAGGCTGCCGGGACCACCTTGGTTGGATCGGGTGTCGTCCGGTTTACTGTTGCACGGTCGATGAGCCGTATGATCAAGACAGCGTTTCTGATCTATGTCTATAGGTTACTGCTAATGAGGGCTCCGAACAAGAATCGTGCGGCGTTGGCGGTCTCGCGGCCGCTCAGACCGCTTCTGAACGGCCTTCCGACTCCTCATCGGTTTCAGCAGAACGTCTCAGACGGACGAGCTGGATCCGTTTCGCATCGGCTTTTAGGATCTCGAGGTCGAGCCCCCGGAATCTAAGCGTCTCGCCTTTCTTCGGCACGTACCCGGTCTCGCTTGTGACCAGGCCGGCGATCGTGGTGAAATCGTCGTCCTCGATCTCCATATCGAAAAGTCGTTCGATCTTGCCGATCTCGGTCGATCCGACGACGTCGAAAGTTCCGTTTTCGCCTTCCGTGATCTCGATTACCTCTTCCGCGCTGTCCTCGTCCTCGATCTCGCCCACGATCTCTTCCAGGATATCCTCGACCGTGACAAGCCCCGCGACGCCGCCGTATTCGTCGATCACGATCGAGATCTGTACGTGATTGAGCTGCATCGACTTCAGAAGTTCGGACACTGATTTGGTCTCGGGGACGAAATAAGCCGGCCTGAGGAGCGGCTCGATGGGCTGTGTTTCCTTGTTCTCAGCCCACGCGTTGAGGATGTCGCGCACGTAGATCACGCCCTCGATGTTGTCGATGTTGTCGCGGAAGACAGGGAGCCTCGAATACTTCTCCTCGATGATCATATCCCGCGCCTCGCGGACCGTGGATTCGATCGGAAGCGCGACGATCTCGGTCCGGGGAGTCATCACTTCCTCGACCCTTGTGTCCGAAAACTCGATCATCGTCTCGATCATCTGGCGCTCTTCTTCCTCGATGATGCCCTCGGCCTTGCCGACGTCGATCAGCGCCTGGATATTCTCGTCCTCATCCTCGTCGTTCGCCTCGGGCTCGTGGTCGTTGTCTTCCGACCTCTCGCGGCCTCGGAACGAAGGCTCGAGCGGATCGGCGATCAGTGGAAGGAGGAAGTAAACCGGCTTGATCACGGGGAGCAGAAGCAGCAGTTTCTTCTCGGGATTGTTGAGCGTCAGGAACCGCGGGATGATCTGTCGGAAAAGCACGCTCAGCGCCAGTCCGATCAGAAGCGAGTAGATCAGCATCTCACGCGGCGTCTGATAGAAGCGGTAGACGATGAGGACGACGATGACCGAAAAGACGATCAGCAGGATCTGGATCGCGGATGAGAGCGCGAACCGGAATCTCGGGCGGTTCTCGGAGACCTCCTTCAGGAAGGCGACCGAGTTCGACTGTTTCTTTTCCTCGGTCTCAGAGAACAGCCTTCGCAGGCTCACATCGCTCAACTGAGAAAACGACATGTCCACGGAAGCCAGAAGCGTGAGGGCCAGCAGCAGGACCACGGCGATGGTTATCTCGATCTCCATTAGCTGCGAAGATTGTAGTTTCTAACGGCGGGATAGTAAATCGGGAATCGGGGATGGCGGAGCGTGGATTGAGAATTGATAATTGAAAGTGGTTAGTTACGTATATTGGACGAATGTCCAACGATCCGTTTACGGCAGCGCTTCGCGCTGCACGAAGTACCGCGAACTTCAGTTTGCGCCGCGCGAATGCGCGGAAACTCACGGCTGCTCGGGCCGCAGGCGGCCCGCGACAAGCTGAAGCTTATCGTACACCCGTTTAGAGCAGCCCTTTGGGCTGCACGAAGTACCGCGAACTTCAGTTTGCGCCGCGCGGATGCGCGGAATTCCGCCCTTCGTTCGGGCCGCACGCGGCCCGCGACAAGCTGAAGCTTATCGTACATCCGTTTGGTACAGCCCGGAGGGCTGCTCTGAACGGGACGGTCTTGATTCGGTTGTCTGGCGACAGGCTGAAGCCTATCGTACCTTAAGCAGAGCCCCGGCTTTTTTGTCCACGTACCACTTCACCTCGCCGTCTGTCGGCTCGATGCATTGCGCCGGATACCTGGTGCAGTTCTTCTCGCCCTCGACCGCTTCCCGGACCGCTTCAGCCTTCTTCTCGCCGGTGACCACGAAGAAGACTTTCCTTGCGTTATTGAAGACGGGATATGTGAGAGTGAGCCGGTTTGTGTCCAGCTTCTCCACGCGGTTCATCACCGCGATCCCGTTAGTTTCGGAAAGCGCCGCCGTATTTGGGAAAAGTGAAGCCGTGTGGCAGTCGTCGCCCAGGCCGAGCATCACCAGGTCGAACCGTGGGAACTCGCCCTCCTCGAGCTTGAAGAACCTCTTGATCGCCTGTTCGTACTTCACCGCCACCTCTTGTGCGTCGATGATCTCCGTGGGCCAGCGGACGATGTTCGCCGCCGGGATCTTCAGGGGTTTGAAAAGAAGGTCGCGGGCAAGCTTGAAATTGCTACGCGCAGATTCCGGCGAAACATCGCGCTCATCCCCGAAAAAGAAATAGCACGCAGCGAGATCTTTCGCCGAAAGGAAATCTCCGGATGCCAGTTCCTCGTAGAGCCCGATCGGTGTCGAACCGCCCGATAACGCGACGGTGAAACGGTCCCTTGCTTTGATTGATTCCTTCGCCGAGCCTGCGAACTCCTTTGCCAGGCGCGGGAAAAGTTCCTTTTCCTCAAGGATTTGAACGTGTCCCATATTCTCGAAAACGAGAACTATAGCCTAAATCGATCGATGTCGGCAACAAGGTGAGGCAAGGAAGTTGAAAGCGCAGGCGCACGATCATTCGATGTCGTTCTTCCAGGACCGCCCGTCTTTAGCGAGAAGCTCGTCGGCCTCTTCAGGACCCCACGATCCGGACTCGTAGTTCGGAAATCCGCGCGCGGGTATCGCTTCCCAAACGTCGAGAACCGGCGACACGATCCGCCAGCTGGACTCGACCATGTCCGCCCGCTGGAACAGCGTCGCGTCGCCGATCATGCAGTCGTACAGAAGCCTCTCGTAGCCCGTGGAAACCGTTTCGCCGAAGTGTTCGGCGTAATCGAAGTCCATATCGACGCCTCCCATTCTTACGACGGGACCCGGGACTTTCGCACCGAAATGGAGCGAAATGCCCTCGTCGGGCTGGATATGAAGAACGATGCGGTTGGTCGTGAGTTTCTCGACGGGAGTATTCCTGAATAGGACGAACGGGGCTTTCTTGAACTGGATCATCACGGACGTGTGCTTCCGCTCCATCCGCTTGCCCGTGCGTACATAAAACGGCACGCCGGCCCAGCGCCAGTTGTCGATCGAAAGCTTGAGCGCGGCATAGGTCTCGGTCTCCGAGCTTTCGGGGACGTCTTCTTCGTTACGGTAGGCCGGAACCGGCTCGCCGGCGATCATACCCGCGCCGTACTGGCCGCGGACGGAATTGCTGAGGACTTCTTCAGGCGAGTACGTCTTCACGGCCTGAAGCACCTTCTCCTGCTCATCGCGGACCGCGTCCGCCTCGAACGAGGCGGGAGGTTCCATCGCGGTCAAGGTTATCAGCTGGAATATGTGGTTGGGGACCATGTCCCGGAGCGCGCCTGCATTGTCGTAATAGCCCGCCCTTTGCTCGACGCCAAGGTCCTCGGCGACCGTGATCTGCACGTGATCGACGTAGTTGCGGTTCCAGATCGGCTCGAAGATGCTGTTCCCGAACCGGAAGACGAGGATGTTCTGGACCGTCTCCTTGCCGAGATAATGATCGATACGGAAGATCTGCCGCTCGTTTAGTATACGCAAGATGTGTGAATTCAGCTGTTTAGCGGAAGAAAGATCGCGGCCGAAGGGCTTTTCGAAGATCACCCTCCGCCATTCTCCGTTGCTTTCTTCGGCGAGACCGTGTCGGCAGATCAGTGTGGTGACGGTCGCGAAAAGGGAAGGCGGAACGGCGAGGTAGAAGAAGAAATTGCGGGGTATCGAGAACTTGTCGCATGCTTCTTCAAGCCTCGAACCTATGTCATCGAACAGTTCCTTATCCTTGTCGAAGTCCCCGCCCGTGTAGAATGTTCGATCCCGAAACCAGTTCACGAGATCTTTATCCGCCGATTCGCCGACAAACTCATTCAGGTCATCGATGATCTGCGCGCGGAATTCCTCGTCCGAGAGTTCCTGGCGCCCCACGCCAACGATCGCGAAGCCTTCGGGAAGATACCCGTCCCTGGCAAGGTAATAGAGCGCCGGATAGAGCTTCCGCTTGGTGAGATCGCCCGTGGCGCCGAAGATCACCATCACGCACGGATCGGATTTGCGAATTTCCTGCATTGTTAACTGTCAGCCCGCGATGCCGAGTTCGAGCCGGTACTTCATTTCCAGGGCGTCCATCTCTCCTTCGTCCGTTTCGTGGTCGAATCCGCACAGGTGGAGGATGCCGTGAAGGACGAGCTGCCGAAGCTCGGTTTCGAACGGAAGGCCGTTCTCTGAAGCCTGCCGCTCGGCGGTTTCGGCGGAGATGACGATGTCGCCCAGGAACTTCCCTTCCTCCACTTCGTCGCCGAACGGGAAGGAAAGCACGTCCGTCGCGGAGTCCTTTCCGCGGAATTCGGCGTTCAGGCTCCGGATCCTTTTGTCCGAGACTATCACGACCGTCGCCGAGCCGCCTTCGGCTTCCTCCACGATCACGCAGGCCCGTTCCGCGAATTCTGAAAGGGCGCTGGTGTCGATTCTGACCTTTCGCTGGCGGTTCAGGACTTCGATCATTGTCGCCCTCTAGTCGTCACGATCGCCGCCGTTCGAGTCGTGCTCTTCGTAGGCGCGGACGATCATCTGGACGAGCTTGTGGCGGACGACGTCCTTTTCGGTAAAGTAAATGAACTCGATGTCCTCGACATTCCTTAAGATCTGCTGGACCTGCACGAGCCCGCTCTTCTGTCCGCGGGGAAGGTCGATCTGGGTCTGGTCGCCTGTGACGACCGCCTTCGAGCCGAATCCGATCCGCGTGAGGAACATCTTCATCTGTTCCGAAGTGGTGTTCTGAGCCTCGTCGAGGATGATGAAAGCGTCGGAAAGTGTTCTGCCGCGCATAAAGGCGAGCGGCGCGATCTCGATGATCCGTTTCTCTAGCATTTTCGTGACGCGTTCTGCGTCCACAAGATCGAAAAGCGCGTCGTAGAGCGGTCTCAGATACGGATCGACCTTGTCCTGCAGATCGCCGGGCAGGAAGCCGAGCCTCTCTCCCGCCTCGACCGCCGGCCTTGTCAATATGATCCTGGAAACCTGTTTCTGGAAAAGGGCATGAACCGCCATAGCGACGCCCAGAAAGGACTTTCCTGTTCCGGCCGGCCCGATCCCGAAAACCAGGTCGTTCTTTGCGATCGCATCGAGGTATCGTCGCTGATTGGCTGTTTTCGGCGCTACGCTCTTCTTTCCGGAAGGATTGAATCGGCCGTGCGAGACATAATCCCGGAGGCTGTACGCGCGGTCTTCCGCGATCTGGTGAAAAGCATCGCGGAGCTCCCGGTCGGTGAAGGTCTGGCCTTCTTCGAACAGCTCCCCAAAGTCCTTGAGGATCGTCTCGACCGTCTCGATGTCATTCGGGTCGCCGTCGATAAGCAGTTCATTGCCACGGGCGCCTATGTTGACGTCGAGTAGCGACTCGAGATACTTGATGTTCTGGTCCTGGACGCCGAACAGCACGTTCAGGCCCTGCGGCGGTAAGAGTAGTTTCTTCAAAATTAAACCTGAAATTCCTCGCTCTGGATCGGAAAAATGGTATCGCAAACCGGGGCGCATCGGAAGCGGCGGCGGGGGAGTCGCGAAGGTACGTATTCATGTTCCCAGAAAGAACAATTCCCGAGTCCCTGGGCGGGCCTTGGAGGAGTCCGGTTCGAACGCCACCCCGCTTTGCCTCGCTGTGCCCTGTGTGGTAGCCTAATTCCTTTGTAAAACAGTCGATTTTCTAACTATCTACAGGAGCAGTCTATCAAGAATGGATAATAACGGAGACGTGAAGATCGGAAAGGTCGTCCAGGTGATCGGGCCGGTCGTGGACGTCGAATTTTCAGACAATTACCTGCCCCCGATCTACCAGGCGCTCCGCGTCACTTCGGAGGGGTTTGACGTTGAAGAGACCGTCGATGTGATCTCCGAGGTCCAGCAGCACCTCGGAGAGGGACGCGTCCGCGCGGTATCGATGCTTCCGACGGACGGAATGGTCCGCGGAATGAAGGTCATAGACACGGGCGGGCCGATAACCGTGCCTGTGGGCGGAGCGACGCTCGGCCGCGTGATGAACGTCATCGGCGATCCGGTCGACGAACTCGGCCCGGTCGAATCCGAAGAAAGGTCCCCGATCCACGCCCACGCTCCGAGCTTCGAGGAGCAGGCCACGGAACTCGAGATGTTCGAGACCGGCATCAAGGTCATCGACCTTGTTCAGCCGTTCCTCCGCGGAGGAAAGATCGGTCTGTTCGGCGGCGCCGGCGTCGGCAAGACGGTCCTGATCATGGAGCTGATCAACAACGTCGCCAAGGGCCGTGAGGGATATTCGGTATTCGCGGGCGTCGGAGAGCGCACGCGCGAGGGCAACGACCTTTTGCGCGAAATGGTCGAGTCGAAGGTGATCCAGTACGGCGACGACTTCAACAAGGCGCTGCACGATACGGGAGCGTTCGACCTTTCGAAGGTTGACAAGGGCGCCATCAAGGATTCAAAGGTGTCCCTGATCTACGGTCAGATGACGGAGCCGCCCGGCGCCCGCCTCCGCGTCGCTTTGAGCGGTCTTACCGTAGCTGAGTATTTCCGCGACCAGGGCAACGATGTTCTTTTCTTCGTCGACAACATCTTCCGCTTCACGCAGGCGGGATCCGAAGTTTCGGCGCTTCTCGGACGTATGCCGTCCGCTGTGGGTTATCAGCCGAACCTTGCATCCGAGATGGGCGAGATGCAGGAGCGCATCACCTCGACGAAAACCGGCGCAATTACCTCGATTCAAGCGGTTTACGTTCCTGCGGACGATTACACCGACCCCGCGCCGGCGACCACGTTCGCGCACCTTGACGCCGTAACGGCGCTTTCGAGGCAGATCGTGGAGCTCGGTATCTATCCGGCGGTCGACCCGCTTTCGTCCAACTCTCGGATCCTGGATCCGCAGGTGGTCGGCGACGAGCACTACAATACGGCTCAGGAAGTTAAGCAGATCCTCCAGAGGTACAAGGACCTCCAGGACATCATCGCTATCCTCGGTCTCGACGAGCTCAGCGAAGAAGACAAGCTGACAGTAGCCCGCGCGAGGAAGGTGCAGAGGTTCTTCTCGCAGCCTTTCCACGTCGCCGAGCAGTTCACGGGTCTCCAGGGCCGCTATGTGAAGATCGAAGACACGATCAAGGGCTTCCGGGAGATCATCGAGGGCAAGTGCGACGATATGCCGGAGCAGGCGTTTTACATGGTCGGTACGATCGAGGAAGCACGCGAGAAGGCCAAGAAGATGGCCGCCGCCGCTTAGTCAATAACCGAAGCCCCGTCGTGAAGGCGGGGCTTCAGATTTCAGCCAATGATCAACCTTGAAATTGTCACACCCGAACGAAAGGTAGTCGACGAAGAGGCCGAAATGGTCACGGTCCCGACCGCGAAGGGCGAGATCGGGATCCTTGCGAACCATGCGCCGCTCATCTCCACTCTCAAACCGGGGATCCTTTCCTACACGGTTAAGGGATTCACGGAAAAGATGGTCATATCCGGCGGGTTCATCGAGATCAGCGGCGACAAGGTTTCGATCCTTGCGGACATTGCCGAGGCTAGAGAAGACATCGACGTCGAATCGGCACGCGGCGAACAGGCCGAGGTCCAGAAACTGCTCGGAGAGTGGAAAGGGACCGAAGAGGAGTTCGAGGTCGAGCTGGAGCGGCTTCAGAAAGCGCAGGCGAGGCTCGATTTGGGTTCGGCGCGCTGATCCGTTAGATAGATCAAAATACGAATGACCGGCCGGGCATTGCCCGTCCGGTCTTAATTTTTTTGAATTCAGCCTTAATTCAGAAAAATTAAGGACTCTCGGCCTGCCCGCGTGACAGACTGATCCCGCATTAGATTTCAGATGGAGGCGGGATGTCGTTCAACTCTCAGAAATTCCTAGCACCGTTTCTCATATTGCTGCTTGTTGCCGGAAGTTCGGCGCAAGTCGGTCTCACTGCATTGGCGCCTTCGGCATCGATCGATTTCGAATCGACCATCGAGGGAGTTGGTTCCGGTACATTCGAAGCCGTGGGATTCGCTCCCGCGCCGCTTGCCGGCCAGCTGGATTCCGACGCCTGGAGCGTGAAGGGTTTCAGCGACGGTGACCTTTTGTTCGGCGGAACAGCGGTTTCAGGAGATCTGGCCCGCGGCACGATAGCCGGCGGGGGAACTTCGACAGGCGGACTTTACGCTCTTGCCGACTTTCCCTCAGCCGGCGGGCATTCGGCGGCGTTTCAGTCCGGCGGTACGGATTTCACCCCAGGATCCATCACGCTGAAAATAACGAATCTCGATCCGAAACAGATAATCGTAAGCCTGACGGTCTCGTACGACATTTACGAATTAAACGATCAGGGCAGGAGCACTTATCTTTACTTCTCATATTCGGGCGACGACGTTTCTTACACTCCACTTCCCATGCTCGACCACACTACGGTCGAGGCCGCCGACGCGTCGCCCGAATTTTTTAAGATCGGCAAAGGAGGTCCGAGCCGGACCGTAACGATCAATCCGATCTCGGTCATCCCGAACGGCGAGTTCTTTCTCCGGTGGGAGAGCGACGATTTCTCCGGAACCGGGTCGAGGGACGAATTGGCGATCGACAACATCTCGATCCAGGCCCAGTTCCTCGGAACGACTGGCGCCGAGGGCTCGATCGAAGGTCGTGTGCTGAGTGCGGACGGAAAACCGCTGGGATTTGTAACGGTGCTTCTCAGCGGAAACGGCGAAGAGGGGGCGAGGTACGCTCTGACGAGTCATTTCGGGAGATTCAGGTTCGATGGTCTCGTGGTCGGCAATACCTATGTGATCCAGGCAATTTCCGGCAGGGATTCGTTCGAAACGCCATCGATCCCAGTGACGTTGAACGGCAAGTCAGAGTTCGTGACGTTCAGGTCCGTGCCGGTGGCCGATCCCGGACCTGCAGTTCCCTGAAGCTTGTGCCGTCGGTGTTATAATGCACTCCGCAAAGCATTGCACTGACGGTAAATATGAGATTCGACGAAAGCGTGGATGGCGCGGACCGGAAGCGGATCGCCAAGGCGCTTGACGACATTGAAGAACACGGGGACCGCTTTCACCGCAGGCTCTCGAGATTTGTGAGGGCTTCGGAGCTGAACATCCGTGTGGGCCCGGCGAAGAGCGTCGGGGGATCCGGTAGTGTCAGGCTCGAGAGCCAGTGGGGCGCAAGGCGGGCGGTCAGCAGCGGTGAACTGAAGATGTTCGATGCCGCAAGCTGCGTCCGCCTTAGCATCGCCCGGGAGACGATCGACACGGGCGGTCAGAGAGGGATCGAGGGTACGCTCGTCCACGAAGGCAAGCACGCCGTTGACTTCTCGATGATGCTCGCGAGCTTCTCTTCGGGGAACGGAAACGGCTATTTTAATCCGACGGCGTACCAGAGGGAGTATTCAGCGCACCTTACATCGGCTTTCTATCTGCGGCTTCGGGGAGGTGAATACGCGGAAGAGGGGATAGCCCTGGGCCTTCTCCTCGTCCGTGAAGGGGAGCTCTCCGTCAATTGCGAAGGTATCCGGCTGAGACTTCAAAGAAACTACGGGCTTACGGCCGAAGCGCCCGGCCGAACGCTGGATCACTGTTCGTATCCCCGTATCCGCCCCTCCGAAGAGATGTGGTTCGGCATCCTCTGAACCCGGCATCCAGAATCCGAGATCGAAAGATGAAGATCGGACTCCAGACAAAGATCTCCGACCTGTACCTGCACGCTGTTGCAGGGCTTTCGCAGTACCTGTCCCGAAAACTGGCATCGTCAGTGGCGACGTTCGTGGGCAAGTCCGACGCTGGCGAGGCGACAGTCGAAGATCTTCTGGCATACCTCCCGATGAGGTATGAGGACAGGTCGGACACGAAAGCGATCGGGGACCTTTTTGAGGGCGCGGAGACGTCTGTTGTGCTCTATACGCGTGTCGCCGGAGGCTACAGGGTCGGGCGGAACCGTCCAAAATCAGCACCGCCGTTGTTCATCTTCGAGGTCAATGCGGGCGATCTCGAGGGAACGCAAAAACCGGTTATCGTGTGGTGGTTCATATCCGGCAAGGGAGGTCCGGCGATAATCGACTACTGGAAGAAACGGTTCGAACGCGGAGCGCCGTTCGTGGCCTACGGCAAATGGGAGTGGGACGGGCGGCGGAACACCTTTGCCCTGAAGCTCGCCAAGCCGGACGAACTCGAATTCCTTCCTTACGACGACGATGCCGACAGCTTCGGACTGCTTCCCTCCGAGACAAAGAACGAAAGCGAATCGGAGCCGGAAAAGGTGGATAGCGAAGGAGAAGAAGACCTTGAAGAGGACGCCGGCAGTCCTGAATTCAACGCCGTTCACGTGGGGCGCAGAGTTCCCGTTTACAGAAAGCTGGGTTCTTTCAGGACAAAGCGGCTGAGAGAGGTCATCTACGACGTGCTTGAAAACCTAGACGAAAGTACTGTTGAAGAGAAGCTCCCCGAACCGACGTGCGAACGCCTCAAACTGATCTCCCGAGCCGAAGCGCTCAGGCAGATACACTTTCCGCCGGATGACGCTGCGCTTTCCACGTACGCGTCGTTCCGAAGCGAGGCGCATCGTCGTCTGATCTTCGAAGAATTCTTCTGGGTGACGTTCGCGCTTCAGCTTATGCGGGCGGACCGGGTCAAAGAGCCGAAAGGCGCTGAAATACGCATCTCGGAAGACACCAATAAAGTGATTGGCGAACTTCTGCCGTTTGAACTAACCGGAGCGCAGGAGAGGGTAGTTGCGCAGATCTTCGACGATCTGCAGTCTGGCTCGCCCATGAACCGGCTCATCCAGGGAGATGTGGGAAGCGGAAAGACGATCGTCGCCTTCCTCGCGATCCTCGCAGCTCTCGAAAGCGGATATCAGGCCGCGCTGATGGCGCCCACCGAGATCCTAGCCGAACAGCATTTTCGGAACGCTTCCGTGTTCTTCGAAAAGACCGGTCATACTGTCGAACTCCTTACCGGGAGCCTGAAAGCCTCAGACAAGAAAAAGGTCAGGGAATCGCTCAGAAACGGAGAGACCGGGCTTGTTGTCGGAACCCACGCGATCATCCAGGACAAGGTCGAGTTCGCGAAGCTCGGCCTCGCCGTCATCGACGAGCAGCACCGGTTCGGCGTGCTCCAGAGAGCGGAACTGAAGGAGCGCGGCTACAATCCGGACGTGCTTGTGATGACCGCTACCCCGATCCCAAGGTCACTTGCGATGACCGTCTACGGGGATCTGGACGTTTCCGTGATTGACGAGATGCCTCCTGGCCGCACGCCCATTAAGACCGTCGTGGTCGGCGAGGACCAGAGGCGCGGGGTCTATAAGGGGATCGAACGCGAAATAAAAAATGGGCGCCAGGTTTACATCGTCTATCCGTTGATCGATGAATCGGAAAAACTGGACCTTAAGGCCGCGACAAAGATGTACGAGGAGCTTCGCGACAAACGCTTTAAGCACAGGAACGTAGGTCTTCTGCACGGGAAGCTGAAACCCGCCGAGAAAGAATCGATAATGTCCGCATTCGTGTCGGGAGAACTCGACATCCTCGTCTCAACCACCGTGATCGAGGTCGGCGTGGACGTGCCCAATGCCTCGTTGATGATAATCGAGCACGCCGAACGATTCGGCCTTTCGCAGCTTCACCAGTTGCGCGGCCGCGTAGGCCGGGGCTCCGAGCAGTCGTTCTGCGTTCTGCTTACAGGGGACAAGAAGACTGCCGTCGCAAAAGAACGCCTCGGGATAATGGAGGAATCGAGCGACGGGTTCCGCATTGCGGAGAAAGATCTTGAGATCAGGGGCCAGGGGGAAATACTCGGAACGCGGCAGTCAGGGATCAGAACATTCCGCCTCGGCAACATCGTGCGAGACCTAGCGGTACTCGAAGCAGCCAAGAAAGAGGCGGAACGGTACCTGACCGACCCTGAGCTTTCCCACGAGCTTTCCGAACTCAAGTCTCGCGTGGAGACCGACCACAGGTACCGGCTCGGTACTGTCGGATAGTCGCCGTTGCGATCTCCGGTCGTGTTTGATTAACCCATCCTATTCTGATTAAATTCCTTTTCATTTGACGGCACTCAAGGAGCTTCAAAGCAAAGCGGCTCAGGCAAAGCCGGCTGTCCGTCATTCCGCGAACTCCGATCCATTCTATGCGCGTTATCTCAGGCATCTACGGAGGCAGGATCCTAAAGAGCCCTTCAGGAACGCGCACGCGCCCGACTTCGGACAGGCTCCGGGAGACACTCTTCAACATACTAGTGCCTCAGATCGACGAGGAGACCCGTTTTCTGGACCTTTGCGCAGGCACGGGCGCTATAGGCATCGAGGCGATTTCGAGAGGCTCGGGGCACGTCACTTTCGTGGACAAGGCGAGAAAGGCGTGCGCATTGATCGAAGAAAACCTCGATTCGCTGGGCATTCCCGAAAGCGCGACCGAGGTTGTCTGCAGCGAGGCGCTCAAGTTTTTGCAGAAGAGTCCGGAAACCTCGTGGGACATCATCTTCTTTGATCCCCCATACGCCGCCGACTACGCGGGCGTACTCGAAGCCGTGGGAGGAAGATCTTCGGGAGTTCTTGCCCCGGACGGTGCCCTTGTCGTCGAGCACCACTCGAAGAACGATTTGCCGGACGCGGCAGGCGAGATCAGGCGCTGGAGGCTGATCAAGCAAGGCGAGACCTGCCTCAGCTTCTACGAACACAACTGATGCGCGCTCGAAGCGAACCTCGACAATGAAGATCCTGGTCTGGCTCATTCTATGTCTGATTTGGGGCACGACCTGGCTGTTCATTAAGATCGGCCTCGACGACCTTCCTCCAGTCACATTCGCTTACCTGCGGTTCCTTCTCGCAGCGCTTGTAATCGGGGCCGTAATGAGGATCGGCGGTCTTTCCTTCCCGAGAACCAGGGCCCACTGGAGACTCCTCGCTCTTACCGGAGTCTTGCAGTTCAGCATCAACTACAGTCTCGTATTCTGGAGCGAGCTCTACATCACCTCAGGTCTGGCGGCGGTGCTTCAGGCGACGATTCCCGTGTTCGGCCTTTTTCTCGCGAAGTTTCACCTTCCCGAAGAAAAACTGACGGCACTGAAGGTTTCCGCACTCGCGATCGGCCTGGTCGGGGTCGCGGTGATCTTCTACGAGCAGTTGAGGCTTGAGAGCTATATGGCCTTCGCCGGCTCTGTTGCTATAGTGGTAGGAGCCTATGCTGCAGCGCACGCGTCGGTACTAACGAAGGCGAAGGGAAGCGGGCTTGGGCCTGAAGGGCTTGTGTTCGGCCAGATGATCTGCGGGCTGCCGGCGCTGATCTTCGTAGGGCTGGTTTTCGAAGGGAATCCGCTGGGCTTCAGTTATTCGGCGAAGGCAATAACGAGCGTGCTTTATCTGTCCCTTGTGGGTACGATCGCCGCTTTCTGGCTCTACTACTGGCTGCTCAGGCGCGTGGAGTCCACCTCGGCGATGACGATCGCGCTTGTGACGCCGCTTATCGCGGTGATCTTCGGAGCGGTCTTTCTCGGTGAAAGCCTTCGGCCGCAGGTGATGATCGGCGGTCTTCTCATTCTTTCAGGCGTGGGCCTGATCGTATTCCGCAAGCGGATGCCCGGGAGAGCGGTCAGAGGCTGACCTGCAAGATGCAGAGATGAGATTCGATTTCAAAACTGCCGGAGAATCGCACGGTAAGGCGCTCGTGGCTCTCATCGAGGGTGTCCCGTCCGGTCTTCCGATCGACAAGGCGTTCATAGATTCCGAGTTGGCAAGGCGCCAGATGGGGTACGGGCGCGGCGGCCGCATGAAGATCGAGAAGGACCGGGTGGAGATACTTTCGGGTGTCCGCCATGGAGCGGCGATCGGATCGCCCATAGCCCTCCTCATAGAGAACCTCGATTTTGTTCACTGGCAGGAAGTGATGGCGTCGGACGCCCCCGAAGAACTTCCGAAGAACGAGCGGGTCGTCAAGAGGCCCAGACCCGGACACGCAGATCTCGCCGGAGGCCAGAAATTTGGAGCGAGGGACCTTCGAAATGTACTCGAAAGGGCTTCGGCGCGTGAAACGGCCGCCAGGGTCGCCTGCGGCTCCGTCGCAAAGCTCCTGCTCGCTGATTTCGGGATCGAGATCCTGAGCCACGTCGTCATGCTCGGAGGAATTCCGGAGAGAACTCTGGATGCGGACTGGGACCAGATAGTCGGAATCCCCGAAGATTCGCCGCTCCGCTGTGCGGATCAGGATGCCGAAAAGCTGATGATCGAAGCGATCGACCGTGCAAAGGCGGATGGAGACACGCTGGGCGGGGTCTTCGAGGTCGTCGCGAAGGGAATTCCGCCCGGACTCGGGTCGCACACGTCCTGGTCCGAAAAGCTCGACGGAAGGATCGCGAGGGCGATAATGTCGATCCCAGCGGTGAAAGCGGTCGAGATCGGCTCCGGAGTCGCCAACGCAGGGCTGCCCGGTTCGGAAGTGCACGACGAGATCGTCTTTGAAGACGGCGCTTTTGGACGGACGGCCAACCGTGCGGGCGGGCTTGAAGGAGGTATCACGAACGGACAGGAGCTGCGCGTACGCGGCTACAAGAAGCCGATCTCGACGCTCCGGAAGCCCCTGAAGTCCGTGGATATAGACTCGAAGGAGGTCGACGAAGCCGCGTTCGAACGCTCCGACATCACCGCCGTTCCCGCTGCCGGGGTCATCGGCGAGTCGATGCTTGCGCTTGTCCTCGCGGACGCTCTGCGCGAGAAGTTCGGCGGAGACAGCCTCGCGGAGATGCGGCGGAATTTCGACGGATACGTTTCCTCGCTCCGCGAATACTGATGACTGCCTAAGATCCATTTTCGGATGTCCCCGACCCACCTACAAAGAAAGTTCACCCTGAACCTGCTGACCGAGTGGCGGAAGCTCGGTCTTCCGTTGGGTCCCGAGCCCGTCTTGCTTGCGGTCTCCGGTGGAGCCGACTCGTGTGCGCTGGCGCTCGCGGTTTCGGAGCTCTCTCAACGCGGGAAACTGGATTGCCGCATTGTGATCGGCCATTTTGACCACGGTATACGCGGCAGTAAGAGTGCGAAAGACGCCAGGTTCGTCGAGTCGCTCGCCAAGAGACTCGGTTTCAGGTTTGTGACCGCCAAGGCCAAGGCTTCCGTTTTCAGGTCGCGATCGAACCTCGAGGAGAAGGCCCGGATCGCGAGATACGGGTTCCTTCAGTCAGCGGCGAAAGAGATTCGTACAAGAGCAGTTCTTACCGCCCACACCCGAAACGACCAGGCTGAAACGCTTCTCCTGAATCTGATCCGCGGAAGCGGGCTGTCCGGGCTTGCCGGTATGGGATCGGTGAGAGAGATGGACGCTGCCGGAACAAAGACCGGATCAGACAGTCCCTCAGGCGTGTCTTCGGAAACGGAAATCCGCTTATACAGGCCGCTGCTTTCCTGGGCGAGCCGCGAAGATACGGAGAGATTCGTATCGGACTGCGGCGTCGAACCCAGGACGGACGCGATGAACGAGGACCCTGCGTTCCAGCGCGTGCGGATCAGAAAGCAGATCCTGCCTGTTCTCTCGGAACTCAATCCAAAAATCATAGAGGCTCTCGCACGCACGGCCGATACTCTCCGTTTGGAGCTGGATCTGCTTTCGGGAGATCCGGAAGATCTTGCGGAATCGAAAACGATCTCCTCGATGCGATCGATGCCCGTCGCGCGCCTCAGGGAACTGCCTCGCGCCTTCGCTGTTCATTCGGTAAGGAGCTGGATCTTGACGCGCAAGGGCGATCTTCGAGGGATCGATCGGGAGAGGGTTGATGCGATCGTCGATCTTGCGTGTTCAAGCAAGAGCGGGAGGATTGTGGAACTGCCCGGTTCTGTCAGCGTTGTGAAGCGCCGGGGGCGCCTGTGTTTCGAAGACGTTAAAGTTGAAAAATGATCCCCCGCACTCTACAATTGAAGGTTGTGGAAACGGCATGTTGCGGACGCCGTGCACAACGCCGTTTTTGGAATCGACATCTTAACGCCTTTTCCGGGTACAGGTAGTCGATAATCGGATCAAGATCCGGTGCCGGCAATTTTTGGAGGCTTAAACTTGAGTTCGAAAGCAAAACAAATCCTTCTGTGGCTGATGATAATCTCGAGCGCTTTGCTGTTCGTTTGGTTCCTGCAGAGCAAACAGGGAAAGACACCGCAGGACCTCACCATTGACGCGGCCATCACCCGCATCAACAACAAGGATTTCAAGGAGGCCTATTTTAAGGCTTCGCAGGTCGAGTTTACCGATGCAAACGGTGAAAAGTTCGTGACGACAGTGGGAAGTGATGAAACCCGCGGTAAGCTTGTGGAGGCCATTACCGAACTGAATGCCGCGAATCAGAGTTCGCAGATCGTATTGAAAGAGGATCCTCCTTCGAGCGGATGGGGCTGGCTTGTCCTGATCCAGATACTTCCGTTCCTGCTTCTTGTCGGTTTCCTGGCCTTCACCCTGCGGCAGATGCAGGCGGGTGGCAACAAGGCGCTCAGTTTCGGGAAATCCAAGGCGAAACTCCTTAACAATCAGCAGAAGCGCGTGACCTTCAAGGACGTCGCAGGCGTCCAGGAAGCCAAGGAAGAGCTTCAGGAGATCATAGAATTCCTCAAGGACCCGCAGAAGTTCCAAAAGCTCGGCGGCAAGATCCCCAAGGGCGTACTTATGGTCGGACCTCCCGGAACCGGCAAGACGCTTCTTGCGAAGGCTGTGGCCGGCGAGGCGAACGTTCCTTTCTTCTCGATCTCTGGTTCCGACTTCGTCGAGATGTTCGTCGGCGTAGGCGCTTCGCGCGTGCGCGACCTGTTCGAACAGGGCAAGAAGAACGCCCCGTGCATCATCTTCATTGACGAGATCGACGCCGTCGGACGTCACCGCGGAGCAGGTCTCGGCGGCGGCCACGACGAGCGCGAGCAGACGCTCAACCAGCTGCTTGTCGAGATGGACGGTTTCGAATCGAACGACGGCGTCATCCTTATGGCTTCGACCAACCGTCCGGACGTTCTCGATCCCGCGCTTCTCAGGCCCGGACGCTTCGACCGAAGGGTCGTCGTCGGAAGGCCCGACGTGAGAGGCCGAGAGGGCATCCTTAAGGTCCATACGCGGAAGATCCCGCTCGACGAGAACGTCGACATCAGCATCATCGCCCGCGGAACCCCGGGATTCACCGGAGCGGACCTCGCGAACCTGGTCAACGAGGCGGCTTTGAACGCCGCTCGTTTCGACAAGAAGGTCGTCACGATGTCCGATTTCGAGATCTCCAAGGACAAGGTCCTTATGGGAGCCGAGCGGAAGAGCATGGTCATCTCCGATGAAGAGAAGAAGCTCACCGCTTATCACGAAGCCGGGCATACGCTTGTCGGACTGAAAGTCCCTTCAGCCGATCCGGTCCACAAAGTCACGATCATCCCGCGCGGAATGGCGCTCGGCGTGACCCAGCAGCTCCCGGAAGGCGACAAGCACAGCCTTACGAAGGAATACCTGACCAGCCAGATCGCGATCCTTATGGGCGGCCGCATCGCAGAAGAGATCTTCTTCGGCGACTCTCAGGTCACGACCGGCGCCTCGAACGATATCGAACGGGCGACCGACCTTGCGCGATCGATGGTCTGCGAATACGGGATGAGCTCGCTCGGGCCTCTGACCTTCGGCAAGAAGGACGAGCAGATCTTCCTCGGGCGCGAGATCAACCAGCACCGCGATTATTCGGAAGACACGGCGATCAAGATCGACCAGGAGGTCAACAAGATCGTCGCCGAGGGATACGAGAAGGCGAGGACCGTCATCACGGACAACCGCGAAGCGATGGTCAGGCTTTCGGAAGCGCTACTCGAGCGCGAGACGCTTGACGGAGTGCAGATCCGAAGGGTCGTGGCGGGATTGCCGCTCGACGGTGACGAGGAGTCCGAAGGCTCGGACGACGACGGCTCGGAAGAGAAGTCGAAGAGCCCGTTCAAGAAGCCTATCCTTCCGCCGATAACAGGAAACAACCCGGCGACGGCGTAAGCCGGAACTGATCTGGAATTAAGAAGCGAGGTTCGGGAGCGATCCCGGCCTCGCTTTTCAATGCTCAGCGATCAATGTTCAGCGATCAATACTCAGCGATCAATGCTCAGCGATGAATGTTCAGCGATCAGTGAGGGGAATTCGCCGAAGGGCAGAATCTGCGTTCATCCGCGTCGATCAGCGGCCAGTATTCCTGAGAAGTCTCAGAAGGCGGTGCGATACGAGGGCCGGTCGCTAAGGCTCCCGGTACTGACTTTCACGGTCAATGGTCAAAGTTCAATGCCCAATGTAGGTCAAGTCGTTTTCTGTTATCATTGTTCCGGTTTGCCTGCCGAAGAGCGTTCCTGATGGAAGAATCCCTCAAGAAAACAAACGGAATGAACCGCCGGGATTTTGGCGGTCTCGCGATTGGATCGATCGCCGGCATCGCGTTCGGACAGACGTTGCTTGCCGCGTGCGGTGGGGAAACATCGATAGCGGAATCGACGAATCCGATCGTGGGTCCGAAAGCCGCTCCGATCGTGAAGCACTGGGCGGTCGAGATGCACGAGATCAGCTCCGACTTAAGGAATTCTGCGATCCCCGCGAAGATCTGGCAGGAGCGGATCGAAGCCCTGTTCGACCGTGTCGAGCTCGAGGACCTGCTGAAGTTGATCGATTTTGAGGCCTTGCGAAAGCGGGTCGAGATTCCGGATCTGGGTGTTGGCACTCAGCCGGTGGTTTTCCCGAAGCTCGAAGGCCTTCCCGAAAAGACAGTGTTCGTGAAGAAGATCTTCGGGATGAAGAAGGGCCGCGCGATCGTCCCGCACGGCCATAGCAACATGGCGTCCGCGCACCTGATCCTGAAGGGCGATTTTCACTTGAGGCACTTTGAAAAGGTCGCGATCGAGGGCAAGAGCCTTCGGATCAGGCCGACGATCGACCGGATAGCGGCCGCCGGCGATTCTTCTTCTATCTCAGACGAGCGGGATAACGTGCATTGGTTCGTCGCAAACTCGGACGAGGCTTACACGTTCGACGTGATCATGCTCGACCTGGGCGGGGCGAAGTACGACATCCACAATATCGATATCGACGGGGCGGACAGATCCGGCGGGGATCTGCTCGCGCCGATCATCGATGTAGATACCGCACTGAAGAAATACGGCAAACAGCATCACGGCCCGCTCGTTTGAAGATGACCGAAGGGAAGCCGGCAGAGAGAATTTTGCGGACGTCGCGACGGACCCTCGATCTCGGAGCGGGACCGTTGCTGATGGCGATCATAAATGTGACGCCGGACAGTTTCTCAGACGGAGGAGAATACCTTGAGCTGGATTCGGCCATCGCCGCGGCGGAGAAGGCGCTCGAGGAAGGCGCCGATATCCTGGACATAGGCGGCGAATCGACTCGGCCCGGATCTTCGAGGGTCCCGGAAGACGAAGAGCTCGCACGGGTGATCCCGCTTGTGGAGGACCTTGCAAAGCGCTTTGACGCGGCGATCTCGGTCGACACAAGCAAGCGCGCGGTGGCGGAGAGGGCTCTTGAGGCGGGGGCGGAGATCATCAACGACATCTCCGGTCTCCGGTTCGATCCGGCTTTGGCAGAAGCGGTCGCGGGATCGGGAGCCGGGATCGTGCTTATGCATTCCCGGGGCACATTTGAAGAGATCCATCTGCTCGAACCCGTGGAGGACATCCGAAGTGAGGTCGTAGGGGGCCTCGAAGAAAGCATCGGGATAGCGCTTGCCGCCGGGATCGACAGACAGCGGATCTGCCTGGACGTCGGGATAGGCTTCGGGAAGAGCTTCGAACAAAACCTCGAGCTGATCAAAGGGCTTTCGGAGATCACGGAGCAGTTGGAGGGCCTTCCGATGCTTATCGGAGTCTCGCGCAAGTCGTTCGTCGGAAGAATACTTGGCGACGCGCCCGTTTCGAAGCGCCTCCATGGTACGCTTGCCGCAAACGCCGTCGCGTTGATGAACGGCGCCGATATCCTGCGCGTCCACGATGTGAAAGCGCACAGGGACCTAATTGACGTAGTTAACGCCATCGGAGTCTCACAATGAAAAGCTTGAGAACCATTCCTTCCGGAGCTCTTCTTCTAGTCGCGGTTTTCGCGGCCGCTGCGCTGGCAGATGTGGCGCCGCCTCCGGGCTTCTTTGTAGCCGAGAACGCGCTTGAACTTCGCACGAATACGGAACTGAGTGGATACCGCTTTTTCCTGACCGATGCCTCCGGCGAGATCGAAGAAATCGTTCTCAGCCCCGGAACTGCAAAGATATTTGAGGCTGCCGGAAGAGGCGGGGCCGCGCGGTTTGCTTCCGTTTGGGCGGTGCCTTCCGAAAGCCTGGAAGGGCGCGAACTCGATAAAGATTCGCTTGTGGAGCTAGTCGGCGAGCTCCAACAGGAGAAGATCAATGGCCAGGTGAGGCTCCTAGGTCACGAGTTCCGAAAAGAGGTATCGGTCATCGAGTCGGGCACCGAACAGCGCGACATCTACGAGGTGTCGATCGCGACCGATTCCGGAAAGCCGACGGCGAAACCGCTGGCCGCCGAAGTCTTTACGCCGCTTCCCGGCAGTTCCAGCGGCCTGCTCGTCGCCGCGGTCGGCGGAGCGCTCATTTTCGGGGCATTCCTGATCGGCGGACTCCTTATCATTAGGCGGCTGCACAGGAGAAGCTTAAAATAAGGATCGTTGTTATGGTCAGACGTTATTCAAGGCCGCTTCTCACCGCTGCGGCGCTTTTCACCGCGACATTCCTTTCGCTGGGGGCGACCGATTGTTACAAGCCGGTCACGAATTCCGGCCTTCCCCCGCATATAAAGCGTGTCGCCGTACCCGCGTTTCAGTTCGAAGCCGGGGGGGCAAGATACAAGGTCTCGTCGCGATTCGCCGACGCGGTGATCCGGGAGATGATCAAGCGTGGCCGAGGGCTGAGAGTTCAGGGGACACGGGAAGGCGCGGATGCGGTTGTCGAAGGCACGATCCGGGATTTTACCTTCTCCGGTGTATTGCTTGACCGCGAGGGGCGCGCGCGCGTCTACGAAGTTGTTATCACTTCCGCGGTCACCATAACCGACCTGAAGAACAACAAGGTCATTTATGACAATCAGAACTTTGTCTTTCGCGACTCCTTCGAGTTCAGCGAAGATCCGCGCTCGTTCTTCAATGAAGAAGACCCGGCTGTCGAGAGAATGGCCAGGGCCTTCGCCGCTTCCGTCATCTCGACCGTCGTGAACGGGATCGGAGTACGCGAAGAGAAGGGAAATTGAGCACTTTTTGTCACGCCTGCCGCCGATGAACGTCCTTTCAACGCAAGATCTTCGTAACCTTCTACGAAAAAGAGAAATAGCGCCTGTTTACCTTCTGTTCGGGCCCGAGACCCACCAAAGGAATCTCGCTGCGCAGCATATCTCCGACATCGCCTTGAAGGACGCTCAGTTGAGAGATTTCAACGAGACCGAAGTAAGCTTGAACTCGCAGGATATTGTTGAGGCGGTAGCGGCCGCCGAACAGCTTCCGATGATGGGATCGCGGAGGGTCGTGCGTGTGACGGATGTGGCGGTCACGACGAACGTCCAGGTCTGCAACATAAAGGAAAAGGACGAGCCAGCCCTCGAGAGGTATCTGAAAGATCCGGCGGATTCGACCGTGCTGATCTTCGTCGCCGACGAGATCGACAAACGGCTTAGGGTCGCGAAGCTGATGATCGAGAACTCGGTCGCGGTGGAATTCACGAGGCTTTCCGAGCCGGAGCTCATCCAGTTCGCGCGCGACAAGATCAGGGATGCGGGGTCGACTGCCGATGAGAAGACGGTTCGCCAGATCGTCAGTCTTGTCGGGAATGACCTGCGGAAGCTTTCGATCGAGATCGAGAAGCTATCGGTTGCGGCCCATCCCGACGCTTTGATCACGTTCGATATTGTGAACGATCTTGTACCGGCATCGAGGGAGCTTACGAATTTCGAGCTGACCGATCATCTTCTTGAGAACCGGCCCGTTCGGGCGCTTCAGGTGCTGAAAGAAAGGCTTGACGACGGCGCAGAGCCCCTGATGATCCTCGGCCTTATCGGCAGCAACTTTCACAAGCTCCTGCTTGCTAAAGAGCTTATGAACGAAGGCGTCCCGCGGGGCGAGGTCACCCGTTCCTTGAGGCTTCCGTACAGGAAGCAGGAGCCGTTTCTTGCTCTCGCCCGCAAGACCGACCGCGAAAAGTTCGCCGAGATCCTGAAGAGGATCGCGCGGACGGACCTCGCGATAAAGACCTCGAAGGGAACCCCCAGAATGCAGATCGAGGCTCTCGTGTGCGAACTGGCGTCGATGCACTGAGCCGCAACTCCAATTCTCGTTCGAAATGAATAAAGCCCTTGTCGCAATTCTTTCCGCTCTTTTCTTTCTCTCCGCGTGCGGCAGCGCTTCAGGGCCTGCCGATAACGATGCAGAGCAACTCTCTCCCGCCGTGAACTCCGCGTCAGGGTCGCCGGCGTCGGATCCCGGCTCCAGGTTCCGGCGCGAGATAGGCGATTCGAAAGGCGTCGTCGTGCTTACCGACAAATACGGAGAAGAGGACACGGTGAAGATCTACGACAAAGGCGGTGCGGTCTGGTACGAGTTCTCTTACTATGACGAGAGCGCTTTTGACGAACTGGAGAGCATCAACACAGATTTCAAGCCGTTCGCTTTTCATCCCGATTATCTGCTTCTCGCGTTGAGGGTTGTCGGAGAGGACGCCGCCCTGTACGAGGTCGTCGTTAATGAGGAATCGGACCTGCGGAAGTTCGTCCGAAAGGATGACGAGAATCTGGCGTACGAGAGCTTCGAGGACCACATTCTTACTGTCTACGCGGTAGATTTCGACCAGAAAGCGAACCCTCTTCGGTCCGGGCCCGAGGGCGAGCCTCTGAGCGGGAATTTTTCCAAGGTGCCGATCTTCAAGCCTTCAAAGGTGGAAGGCGATTGGCTGGAGGTGATCTTCAGTGATCCGGAAACCGGCGAAGCGGATGCGAACTCTAACGGCCGCACGAAAGAGCCCGCGAGAGGCTGGATCAGGTGGCGCGACGGCAGTCATCTGAGGATCGCGCTTTTCTATGTAGCCTGACGGGCACAAAAAGAGGGAAGCGAGACTGCTCGTAGCCCGCTTCCCTAAATTCAAAGGAGAAAATTCGTCTGCCGCGCTAAGCCGCAAGCTCGTTGACGTGCCTCGTCAAGCGGGCCTTGTAGCGTGCAGCGGTGTTCCTGTGCAGGATGTTCTTGTTGACCATCTTGTCGATGATCGAGATCGTCGGCTGAAGCTGTTCCTGCGCCGCCGCCTTGTTGCCTTCTGCGAGCGCGGTCCTCAGTTTCTTGATCTGAGTCCTGAGGCTGCTGCGGTTACTGCGGTTGATCGCCCGCTTCTTTGTGTTCTGCCTGATCCTCTTCTTCGCTGATTGATGATTTGCCATTGATAAGCTCCAAATCCGTTGATAATACGCTTCAACGAAATTACCAAGTATAGATAGGCGGAAATGAAGTGTCAAGCGCGGTTAAACCGCGTTTCAGCGCTCGAAACGCGTCGCAAAAGTGTGGAGCAGGTCGACCAGGAGCACGACGATGGGTGGATAGAAGATCAGCTCGGGAGCGAGCGTCTCGGATATCATTCCGGCCAGGCTTGCGGACTCGACCCGGACAACCAAAGGCCGGACGAGAAGGCCGACGGCTATGCTCAGCAACATTCCGGAAACAAGGAAGCTGGTCGCCGCGATGCGGGAATACGGGCGGTTCTCTTCCTCGATGCCGCGCAGGATCGAATCGTGAATGTCTTCCGAAGAATAGGTGTATCTTTCGTAGCCGGCCTGAAGGCGCTTTATCATGTGAAGCATGCCTATGACGAACAGAGTGAAGATCACTATCTTTCCCAGCACGTTCGAGTTCGACCAGAACTCCGGCTTCAATGCCGCGGTGAATACGGTTGAGACGAACAAGGCGACCACCGGGAAGATCACTTTTTGAAGCGCCTTTGCCTCCCGGCGCTCTTCCTCGATCATTCGGTCAATGATCGCGTTATACCGGCGTTCGTAGGCCATCTGGCGCGCGCGCCTTGCGTGCGGGTTATCCGAGCTGAAGACAGAGTCCCTGTTCGCAAAGGTTTCCCGAAGCATCTGCTTGTCGTACGCCGCCCTGTCCTTCGGATTGCTCAGGATCTGGTATGCCTTGGCGATCTGGGCGAACTCGCGCGAGGCCGACGCGTCGCCGTCGTTGACGTCGGGGTGTTTTCGGCGCGCGAGCCTTCGGTACGCGGATCGTATCTCCGCCCTTGAAGCGTTCTGCGACACCCTAAGGACTTTGTAGTAGTTCACCATCCGGGATTGTCGGGGACATTTGGGCCGGCTTGGGTCGCTTCGGCCCGGGCGTGTCCTGGCGGCCCAATGTTAGCATATCGCACAGGAAAGGACGCCGTTTAGCGTCGGGATTCTTGGCTTGTCCGCTGTACGACCCTGTCTCAGGTTGATTGTTCCGCCGGACGCGAGGTTGGTCTGTCGCGTGTCGCTTTCTCTGCTCCTAGCGCCTTCAGTATGGCCGCCGCTTTATCAAGGCTTTCCTGGTATTCCTTTTCCGGATCGCTGTCGATCACCACGCCGCCGCCAACGTTGAACTCCGCGACTCCTTCCCGAATTACCATCGTTCTGATCGCGACGCTCAGGTCGTAGCACCGCTGTCCTTTTGCAGGTCTTCCGGCAGAGTTGGGATTCCAGATCCGGTCCAGTTCGGGCAGCGCGTTTCTGTCGTACGAAAATCCGATCGATCCCATCGAGAGGCCTCGACCGGACGGCTCGAGTTCGTCGATGATCTCCATCGTGCGGATCTTCGGACATCCGGTGATCGAGCCGCACGGGAAGAGCGCCTGGAGCAGGTCGGAGATCCCCATTTCCTGCCGCAGATCGCCGGAGATCGTCGAAACGAGATGAAAAAGGCTCGGGAGTTCCTCGATCTCGCAAAGAGCGTCCACCTTCACGCTGCCGAATTCGCACACACGGCCGAGATCGTTTCTTAGAAGATCGGTGATCATGATGTTCTCCGCCCTGTCCTTGGAACTCGACGAAAGGTCATCTCGAAGACTCTTGTCCTCTTCGGGATCGATGCCTCTCGGTCGTGTGCCCTTGATCGGGGAAGCCTCTATTCGTTGTTTTCCGTCCTCGAATCCGGTTCGGAAGAAACGCTCCGGCGAAATGCTGATGACGTGATCCAACGGTCTTTTAATGAAAGCCGAGAAAGCTGCCGGGTGTTCTGTTCTGAGGGTCAGAAAGAGCGACCGGGGATCGATGGAACCGCTGTTCACCCTGATCTTTTGCGTGAGGTTTGTCTGGTAGGTCTCGCCCGCGCGTATCAGTTCGAGGATCTCGCAGATCTTCGATACATACTCTTCGCGGGACATCTCGAATTCTGGCGGGGTCGTCTGTGAACGATCGGGTTCCGGGGCCCCTTCATACGGAGCTGCCCCGAGTATCGACGCTCTCAACGAGGCCGAGGCTTCCGCATTGCCATCGACAAACGTCCTTCCGGTCGAGTATTCGTGCACGACGACAGCCTCGTACGCCGCGGCAAAGTAATACGGTTCGGTCCCGGGCCTGAAAATGACGTCTCCCGTTTTGTGTGTTCTCTGAAGGATACGTCCAAGATCGTACGAAACGGTGAAGAAGAGAGCGGGCGAGGTTCGTTCAAGTTCTTCAAAATGCGATAGCAGCCTGTCAGCATTGCTGTCGAAGGAATCAACAGACTCAAGCTCACCGATCCCGGCGACGAGGAGCCCGCGACCCCATCCTCTGTTTCCGCAGGCATCAAGAATCGAAACAGGCTCGGTCTCCGACAGCGTCAGGATCCTGCCGACAAGGTCTTCCGAGTTCAGTTCCAATGGGATCACCGCAGAATCTTAGCACGCCGGGAATGTTTCTCTTACGGCGGCTTATGTCGTAATATGACGCAGTCGCGCGGGTTCCCCGCTTCAGCACAAATATGACAGATCGATCGAAAGGCAGGCTGGATCTCGTGAGAGGGCTGGGACTTCTTGCGGCGGTCTCGATAATCATAGGGAATGTGATCGGGACGGGTGTTTTCCTGAAGGCCCGCGTGATGACCTGCAATGTAGGAAGCCCCGGTTGGGTGCTTACAGCCTGGATCGCTGCCGGTCTGCTTTCACTGGCCGGCGCGCTGACGTATGCGGAGATCGCCGCAATGAAGCCTAAGGCCGCGGGCGATTACGTTTTCCTGCGTGACGCTTACGGCCGCGTGACGAGCTTTCTTTACGGCTGGATGCAGATGTTCATCGCAAAGACCGGTTCGCAGGCGGCCGTGTCCGTAGCGTTTGCAATCTTTCTCAATGATTTCCTCGGCGGAACGCTCAGACGCGTGCTCTATACCGCGGATATTTTCGGATATCCGTATGAACTGACGTCGCTGCAGATCGTCGCGGTGATGATGATCGTGATCTTCACGACGATCAACTGCGCTTCCGTATGGGTCGGAGGCCAGCTCGCGACCTATTTCACCGCCATAAAGATCGCGCTTGTCCTGCTGGTAGGAATCGGCGCATTCCTTCTTGCCGACGGTTCGTTCGGGAATTTTGCGATGAACGCAGCGAGCGGAACCTGCGAAGAGGTCGCTGATACGGTCAAATACGGTGCCGCGGGGTTCACATTCCTGGGAGGCTTCAGCGCCGCGATGATCGGAGCCCTTTGGGGCTATGACGGCTGGAACAATGTGACCTTTGTCGCGGGAGAAGTGAAGGATCCGGGCCGGAACATTCCGATCGCACTGATCGGCGGAACTGCTCTGATAATGGTGCTTTACGTGATCATCAACGCAGGCTACTTCTACGTGCTCACGCCGGAAATGATAGCCTCGGTCTCCACCCAATCATCGGTCGCGCAGGAGGTTGCGGTACGGTTTCTGGGCGCTGGGGCGCTGAGCCTTATGGCGATCGGCCTGATGGCTTCATCCGCTGGAACGCTTCACACGTCGATCCTCTCGGGCGCGAGGGTGCCATATGCGATGGCCCGCGACGGGCTTATGTTCGAGCGTCTGGGCAGGCTGTCGGAAGCGACGCGCGTACCCGTCGGAGCGCTGATCGTGCAGGGGATCTGGGCATGTCTGCTCGCGTTGTCGGGATCGTTCGACACGCTGACGAACTATGTAGTTTTCGGATCCTGGATCTTTTACACTCTCGTAGGCGGGTCTATCTTCGTCTTCCGGAGGAAATATCCCGATATGGAGAGGCCGTACAAGGCATTTGGCTACCCGGTCGTTCCGATCCTGTTCATTCTTACAGCGACCGCTCTGCTTGTGAACACGGTGGCGACGGACACGATGAACTCGCTGATAGGCATTTTCCTGCTTTTGCTGGGATTGCCAGTTTACTCCTATTTGAACCGCATTTACGGCGGTCGAGGTGAATCAGAAAGTTCAGATGGTTAAGGACAGGAGAAAAGGGGTGGAACGAAGATCGGTAAAACGCCACGAGGTCGCGCTCGATGTCGACTGGGAAGGCGCCCAGGGGCGCGAGAGCGGAGTGCTCGGGGACATCAGCGAGAAAGGCTGTTTCGTGCTCGGCTCCGGGAATGTGGAAGACGGAGAGACCGTGAACATCTTTGTCCCGATCTCGGATGGAATGAAGATCCAATTCACGGGTGAGGTCGTGAACCACGTTGTCGAGATCGGCTTCGGGCTGAAATTCATCGGCCTCAACGAGGCCCAAAAGGAGCTCCTCCAGAGAATTCTTGAATCAGCACAAGAATAGTTCAAGGTTCCGGGTTCAAAGTTGATTGCTGCGCTTGCGCTGCTGAGGTAGCGCGAACTTCAGTTTGCGCCGGGCGAACGCCCGGGAACTCCCGCTCCAAGATTCCCGCCCCGTTTAGAGCAGCCCTTCGGGCTGTGCACTAGGAGGGCGGCAGCCCGACTGAATCCGCGTGCATTGCACACCACGTTACACGCAGCAGACCTGTTGTCCGGGCCTGCCCTTGCTGCTTTTGCGCCTATCCGAGGGAAACCGGTAAAAGTGTGCTCTTGAAACATTTTTCGGGCCAGGGAATCCTCACCTAAATGAGCTGCAGCAAATCACCTATCAAAGGATCTCACTACGCAGCGAACATCCTGACCGCTTTTCCACTTGCGAGCATTTGTTTGAGTATTGCGACCGATGCGATTGAGGTCCACAACGACAGGGTTGCGGAACAGGTCCGACGGGAAGTCTGCGTCGCCACGGGTGAAGAACAGCATTGTTTTACTTACTACAAGATCAGTAGTCAGCGGGACGGCATTTACCGGCTTGCGATCCTTCTTTGTGCTGTTCCACTCCTGATTCCTGTGAGGAAACGGAGGTTTCATATACTTCGGGTCGTTTTGTTGACTATTGTCCTTCTCTATATTCGCGCTTGGGGCGGCTGGAGATTGGGTAAGGCTAAGATCGAATGAGAACGACTCATTGCATTTGCTCTTAAGTGACAAGAATATTTTCGATTTCCTCACCTTGATCTTCTCAATTTCGTTGGCGCTCCTGAAGGTCGTAGTTTGGCGGCAAGCGGTAACCGTAAGACTGTCTTCCTGAGATTTTCATACAGCGAGCCGCGCGGGCGCGGCCTTGGCAGCGCAGAGCGCTGCTCCAAACGGATGACGTGTTCTGAGCGGATCCCACCGGGCTGCGCCCGGCATTTGCAGCGCGGAGCGCTGCTCCAAACGGATGGCGTGTTCTGTGCGGATCTCGTCGGCCCGCGCCCGGCATTTGCAGCGCGAATGCGCGGAACTCCTCCGTGCATCCGGGCCGCATCCTGCCCGCGACAAGGTTAAGCTCATCGCACAACTACTCCTCAAGCGCTTCCAGCGCCTCGGCCGCGATCTCCCGGTCGTCGAAATGGAACTTGTCGCTCCCGATTATCTGATACGTCTCGTGACCCTTGCCCGCGATTATCACCACGTCCCTTGGTCTCGCTTTCGATATGGCAAGATGAATCGCCTCCCGGCGGTCTGTGCAGGCCAGGTAAGGAGTCTCCGATTCTTTCAAGCCCTCTTCGATCTCCGAAATGATCTTTACAGGGTCTTCCGTCCTGGGATTGTCCGACGTAACGACGACAAGGTCGCTGTATTCACCCGCGATCTTGCCCATCGGCGCACGCTTGCTCTTGTCGCGGTCCCCTCCGCAGCCCATCACCGTGATGATCCTTCCTTCAGCCAGGTCCTTTGCGGTTTTCAGAGTGTTCAACAGCGCGTCGTCAGTATGCGCGTAATCGACGATCACGGCGAACGGCGCGTCCGACGGCACGCGTTCGAACCTTCCGGGGGCTCCGACACACGTCGAAAGCCCTTTGACGATCGAATCCAGGCCGTGTCCGAGGTCCAGCGCGACCGCTGAAGCCGAAAGCATGTTGTAAACGTGCGGTCTTCCAATGAGCGGAGAATCGATCGAAACCGAGCCTTCGGGAGTGCGAAGTTCAAATGATGTTCCTTTGAGAAGCGAGACTTCGACGTTGACTGCGGTAATGTCGGCGTCGGACAGCTGTGAGGTCGTGATAACTTTCCTGCCATCCGCGCGAATGTCTTCGACGAGCTTTCTTCCCCACGGATCGTCGACGTTCACGATCGAGGTCTCGGGAGCTTCGCCCAGCCTTCCGTCGAACAGCTTCTTCTTCGCGTCGAAGTAGTTCTCCATCGTGTGGTGGTAGTCGAGATGGTCCCTTGTCAGGTTGGTGAAGACCGCAGAGCGGAACCCGAGCCCGTCACAGCGATGAAGGTCGATTGCCTGCGACGAAGCCTCCATGACCGCGGATTCGCAGCCGCTCTCGATAGCTTTTCGTAAGAATCGTTGTGTGTCGGATGCCTCGGGAGTGGTCCTGACCGCCGGTTCGGAGTCCTTCCCGATCCGGTACTCGACAGTCGTCAGCATAGCCGCCGTTCTTCCGGCTGCTTCGAGCAGCGCGAAGACCAGGTATGTCGTCGTCGTCTTGCCGTTCGTGCCGGTTATCCCGACGAGGTCTATTTCGGAAGAAGGATCGCCCTGGACGGCCTTTGCGGCATATGCAAGCGCGATCCTCGCATCGGCGACCTTTAGCCAGTCGCCGCTGAAGCCTTCCGGGGCATCCAGCTCGGATATCACGCCCGCCGCGCCCCGGCGCATCACATCGTCGATGAACCGATGACCGTCTACCGTGGCGCCGCGAATTGCAACGAACAGAGAACCGTCGCGCGCCTGCCGGGAATCGTGGATGACATCGGTGACCATCCGCTCCCCGCTTCCGGTGAGCTGCGCATCGACAACCCTCGCCAAATTGCCTGTTTCGATCGAAAGACCGCTCAACTTCTACCTCGCATTAACCGTATAAGGATTTGAAACACTTGATTTTAACGAGGGAAATCTTACTATTAAGCCAAAGGGAATGACAAAATGAAAATCCTGAAACTGATCGTTCTCCTGATTGCAATTGGGCTCGGAGCCTATATTCTTCTGTGGCTGTTCGGCGTGATCGCCAGCCTTTTGTGGTATGTCTTCTGGATCGCGCTTGTCGCACTCGGAGGGTTTGTCGGGTACAAACTGTTCCTTTCCGGAGGGGACGAAGAGACCCCGAAGCTGGAAGAAAAGCGGCCCACCGCGATCGGCGAGATGGAGAACGTTGACAGGGCACTCGAGGAGTACCGCGAGAAGTACCTTCCGAAGGACAGATGATCCGCCTCAGGCGCCCTCGCTTGCGACTGGAAAAGTGATCCCTGCGAGCGCTGCAGATCACCCGGTGGCGGAGCTATACGTCCCGGTTCCTTCAAATCCGGCCTGCTAGACAATGCCTCGCTATTTCGCTACATTCGAAAGGCGTATCAGATATTTGTAACCCGCTTTGCGGGCCCATTTTTTGAGCTTGCCGAGGTGGTGTAATTGGTAGCCACGCTAGTCTTAGGAACTAGTGCCGCAAGGCGTGCGAGTTCGAGTCTCGCCCTCGGCACCACATAAAATCCGCACGAATTTCGATCCGGTTACGCCGGATCGCGTGATTTTGGAACGCGGTCCCGGCTCGCGGCGGCTTTTGTTCTGCAGCCGCGTTTGGCCAGTCCGCTAAGAATATGAACACCGAATTAATCGACAGATCAGAAACCAACAAAGAGATCCGGATAGAGATCGCCCCCGAAGAGGTGCGCAAGGTATACGACGCCGTTTCAAAGAAATATGCCGGCAAAGTGCAGGTTCCAGGATTCCGGAAGGGTCTGGCGCCGCTCGATGTCATACGTATGCGCTTCGCCGATGACATCAAGAACGACGTAATCCAGCAGCTGCTTCCCGAGAGGGTCACTTCCGCGATAGAGGAACACGGCTTGAGGCCGCTTTCGGAGCCTCACATCCATCTCGAGGACCACGAGAACCTAAAAGTGAACGGTTCCCAGACGCTGGTCGTCGGAGTGCACGTTGAGGTAATGCCCGAGATTCCGGATCCCGCATATGAGGGCCTTGAAGCCACCCGCCGAGTCCGCCAGATCGCCGATGACGAGGTCGACAGCATTATTGACGAAAGAAGACAGCAGCAGTCGACGTTCCTCCCCGCCGATGACCGGCAGTCCGAGGACGGCGACATGGTCATCGTCGATCTCAAGGGAACCTTCGCGGACGATCCTGAAGCAGATCCGATCGAGGTGTCCGATCTTGAGGTTCAGCTCGGGGACGACCTCATAGAAAAGTCGTTTACGGAAAATCTGGTCGGCGTAAAGGCCGGTGACGAGAAGGAGTTCAAAGTCGACTACCCAGAGGAGTTCTCGTCGCCTGCGCTGGCAGGCAGGACGGTCGAGTACAAAGCTTCGGTGAAATCGGTCGGGAAAGTGGAACTGCCGGAACTGGATGACGAATGGGTGGCGAGTCTCGACGAAGAGGCAAAAACTGTAAAAGACCTGAAGAAGCGGCTCCGGGACCAGATGGAGACGCTGGCGGAAGGCGATGCGGATGCAAGAGTACGGAGCGACTTGATCGCCAAGCTGATCGAGAAGCACGAGTTCGAGGTTCCGAACGCGCTTATCGAATCGCAGGCCAGGAACCTGCTGGACAATTTCGCGCGGGATCTGGCGGAGAAAGGCGTGGACCTGAGCAAGGTCGATCAGCAATTCGTGGAGATGACGTATCACCAGATGCGAGGCCAGGCAGAGCGTGACGTTCGCGGGGCGATACTTCTCGAAAAGGTGGCGGATCTGGAGAAAGTAGAGGTCTCCGAAGAGGACGTGAACGCGGAGATCGAGACGATGGCGGCCTATTACCAGGTCCCGGTGGAGCAGATTCGCGCTTCCATAGCGCAGCAGGGAGGACCGTCGGTCATCGAAAACAACCTGAGAACCCGTAAAGCTGTCGAGGCTATGGTCGGAAAGGCAAAGATCTCGGAAGGCGAGTGGGTAGACGAGCGTCATCCTGCATCTGCTGAGGCAGCCGATGAAAAACCGAAGAAGAAGGCGAAGGCGCCTGCCAAGAAACAGAAGCCGGCGGCAAAGGCCAAACCGGGCAAGAAACCGGAAAAGAAGAATTAATGCGGACGGGTCGTTCCGGGGTTGGCAATTCGGAAGATTAATTGTATTATCTTGGGCGGTGGCGAGAGCCATTGTCCCCAACAGTTTATCTTCTCTCAGTTAAACCAACATCTCAGATATCCCGGTTCCATACCATTCATAGACAGGAAGAGAGAAATACTATGGCACTAGTACCAATGGTGGTCGAACAGACTTCGCGCGGCGAACGGGCGTTCGACATCTACTCGCGTCTTTTGAAGGACAGCATCATCTTCATCGGCACGCCGATCGACGATACGATCGCTAATCTGATCGTCGCGCAGCTGCTGTTCCTTGAAGCCGAGGACCCGGAAAGGGACATCAATCTTTATATCAACTCGCCGGGCGGTTCGATCACCGCCGGTATGGCGATCTACGACACGATGCAGTTCATACGGAACGACTGCACGACGATCTGCGTAGGACAGTGCGCATCGATGGGAGCGCTTTTGCTCGCCGCGGGCGCGAAAGGAAAGAGGTTTGCGCTTCCGCATTCCAGGATCTTGATCCACCAACCCTCGGGCGGCGCACAGGGCCAGGCGACGGATGTAAGGATCATGGCGGAAGAGATACTTCGTATGCGGGAACTGACCTCGAGGATTCTGGCCGAGCATACCGGGCAGTCCTTCGAACAGGTCGAGCAGGACGTCGAACGCGACCGCATTATGTCGCCGGTACAGGCGAAGGAATACGGCCTCATCGACGAGGTCATCGAGCACCGCGAGAAACCCAAGTAGTCGCTGACGCCGGCCTTTCAGGTTCGGGAGCCGTTTAAAGACCGTTATGTCGATACTCAGACCAGAAGAAGTGCTAAGGTGCTCGTTCTGCGGCAAGTCGCAGAACGAGGTCAAGAAATTGATCGCAGGTCCAAGCGTTTACATCTGCAATGAATGCATTGACATATGTAACGAGATCATAAACGACGACGAGCAGGCGGAAGCGGCATCGACCCGGACCGCGATCCCGAAGCCGCAGGAGATCAACGATTTCCTGGACGACTACGTCATCGATCAGGACGACACCAAGAAAAGGCTGGCCGTCGCGGTTTACCAGCACTACAAAAGGCTTGAGCTTGCGAAGCGGCGGTCGGACGTCGAGATCCAGAAGTCGAACATACTTCTGATCGGGCCGACGGGGACCGGAAAGACGCTGCTCGCACAAACGCTCGCGAGGTTTCTAAGCGTGCCTTTCTGCATCGTCGATGCCACGACGCTCACCGAGGCCGGCTATGTGGGCGAAGACGTCGAGAACATCATCCTGAAACTTCTTCAGGCGGCAGGGAACGATGTGGAGAAGGCGCAGGAAGGGATCATCTACATCGACGAAGTAGACAAGATCTGCCGTAAGGACGACAGCCCTTCGATCACGCGGGACGTATCGGGCGAGGGCGTCCAGCAGGCGCTGCTTAAGATCCTCGAAGGCACCGTCGCCAACATCCCGCAGGGCGGGGGCCGCAAGCATCCGCAGCAGGAATTTCTCCCGATCGACACCACCAACATACTTTTCATATGCGGTGGAGCGTTCGTAGGACTCGAGAAGGTGATCGAAAGGCGCCTTAGGAACAAGTCGCTCGGTTTCAAGGCCGAGGTGAAGAACGCTGCCGAGCGCAGAGCGGAGGTCGCGAGCAAGCTTGAACCGGACGATCTCGTGCACTTCGGGCTCATCCCCGAATTCGTCGGCCGCCTTCCCGTAACGGGCATTCTCCACGAGCTTGATGAGGATGCGCTTGTCAAGATCCTTACCGAACCGAAGAACGCGCTCGTGAAGCAGTATCAGAGGAAGTTCGAATTCGACAACATCAGGCTCAAGTTCACCGACGGAGCGCTAAAGGCCATTGCGAAACAGGCCTTTGAGCGAAAGGTCGGCGCCCGCGGCCTGATGATGATACTGGAGGAACTTCTTCTGGAACCGATGTTCGAGCTTCCGTCCCAGCAGAAGGTGAAAGAACTTGTTATCACGAAGGACGTGGTCGAACGAAAGGCGGCGCCGTTCGGTACGGTCAAAAAGAAAGAAGCAGCTTGATCATTGCGCAATGGGCAATGATCAACGATCAATGGGCAAGTTAAGCGTGTACGTCGCTATTTGTCCGAAAGGCACGTATAGATAAATGAGAAGCGCGCTCGTCTACGAGCGCGCTTCTTTTTTGCAGGCATTCTCAAGAATCATACGCGGGGTCCTTGAGTTCCCGCCGTTGATCTTTGAGCAATGAAAATTGCTCACTAACCTCAGTATCCAACCGCCTCTCCGTCGCTCCTGCGGTCGATTACTCCGATCCTGAAACCGTCCTCGTCGATCGCCACCGCCGTGGCCGAAGCGATGTACCCGGGGCTGTTCGCGAATCTGTGTCCGTAGCCTTCCAGGACCAGCCGGGTGTCATCTGACAACCCGTAAGGTTCGTAGAATATCTGGTCCGGTAGCCACTGGTGATGAATCCGCGGCGCGTCTATCGCTTCCTGAATGTCCATCCCGTGGTCGACCGAATTGATCACGGTGTGGATCACTGCCGTGATGATCCTGGGTCCTCCCCGCGCCCCAACGGCAAACCAGACAGAACCGTCCGGACGAAGGACGATGGCCGGCGTCATCGACGAAAGCGGCCTTTTGCCGGGCTCTACCGCATTCGCCTCGCCTTGAACAAGTCCGAACATGTTCGCCTTGCCTGGCTGCGATGCGAAGTCGTCCATTTCGTCGTTCAAAAGCACCCCGGTCCCCTTTGCGGTGACCGCGCTGCCATAAATGTTGTTGATCGTGTAAGTGTTCGCTACCGCGTTCCCGTCCTTGTCGACTACGGAGTAGTGAGTAGTGTCCATAGACTCGGGCGCGGGTTCGATCCCGGCCTTGATCTCGGTGCTCGGAGTCGCCCGGTCCTTTCGGATCGATTCTCCGCGGTTCGCGGCGTACGACTTCTCGAGCAGCCGTCCCGCCGGAACATCTGCAAAATCGGGATCTCCCATCAGTTCCGCTCGGTCCGCGAATGCCCGCTTCATAGCCTCGACAAGGAGGTGGTTCTTTGCCGCCGAGTTGAATCCGAGCGGCTTCACTTCAAAGCGCTCGAGTATGTTCAGGACCTGAAGAAGCACGATCCCTCCCGAGGAAGGCGGAGGCATCGATATGATTTTGTGCCCGCGATAGCTACCCTCGACTGGCTTTCGCTCGACGGCTTTGTAGTTCTTTAAGTCTTCGAGTGTGATCAGGCCGTTATTGCGCTTCATATCCTCGGCTATCAGCCTTGCAGTTGTGCCTTCGTAGAAGCCCCGTGCGCCCGAATCTCTTATCCTCGCCAGCGTTTCGGACAGGTCTTTCTGGACAAGGCGGTCCCCGGCCTCGAAATGGTCGCCTCCGTTCAGGAAGATGCGGTTGCTGTCCTCGTACATCTTCAGGTTGTCCTTGTACGCTTTGAGGAGATTCGCGTCTCTTCGCGTAAGCACAAATCCCTCTGCCGCGAGCTTTCTCGCCGGCTCGACCAGCTCGGACCACTTGATCTTGCCGGAACCGTACTTTTTGAAAGCCATCTCGAAGCCCGCGACCGTGCCGGGAACGCCCGCGGACCGGTATCCGATCACGGATCCGCCTTCGCCGCGGATGGGATTCCCCTTTTCATCAAGGAAAATGTCGCGCGAAGCCGCCTTCGGAGCCATCTCGCGGTAGTCGATCGCGGCAGTGCTTCCGTCCGACAGACGTATGACCATAAACCCGCCGCCGCCTATGTTGCCCGCCTCCGGATATACGACCGCCAATGCGAAACCGACCGCGATCGCGGCATCCACCGCATTTCCGCCTTTTTTCATTATCCCGGCACCGATAGCAGAAGCGATCGGGTGCTGCGACGCGGCCATCGCGTTTCTTGCCGAAACCGGCTCGCGGGCCTGTGCCGGCAGGCCAACAGCGATTAGAACAAACGAGATCGCAACTGAGAGAACCGTTCGTGAAAGTATCCGTTTTTTCATAATCATCGATCGCACAGGTGAAGTGTCAGGGCGCATCAGGGCTTGCAGGTGCGCGTGCATTATCGCATAGTCAGGAGTAGACGCCACGGGCCGCAACAGACTGCACTGGTTCCGTTTGCCCCGACCGCCGTGAATGTTGCGTTCTTTTCAAGAAATGTCCCTTTGTTAAAACTCTATTAAACACAAAAAAGTGGATTGCAGGCGTGGAATCGTGTAATTTCTTAGATTCGCGGCAGGGTTTTGCCCGTACTGCTGTCCGTTGGTTCACAGGTCCTGTGGCCTTTACTTCCGCAATACCGAAATGATGAAGAGATCTATCTCCATTGCCTTTTTCCTGATCCTGATCACCGCATCTTCTGTCGCCCCTCAAAAGACAGGCAGAAACGCCGAAAAAACGGCACCGCAAACCGACAAAACCGTCCTTGAGTCCCTCGAAGCGGTCTCCGACGGGAACGGGGTCCTGCTGCGATGGCGGACTTCCGTCGAAAAGGACGTTCTTGGATTTGAGGTGTTGAGCTCCTCGGGCGGCGCCTGGAAGGCCGTCCCTCGTGGATATGTGCTGGGCAGTTTCTTCGGGCCGTCGACGCCGCTGAGAAGGGACCGGTCATACACGTATTTCGACCCGGAAGGCGGATTCGGCACTATGTACGCCATCCGTGTTCGAAGCCTTGCCGGCGGAACATTTTTGTCCCGGGTGGTTCATCCCGTATTCGAAAGCGACCTGTATGCGCTTTCCGGTAGGACTTCCGCAAATATGAAGCAGGCCGCATTGTCGGCCGAGCCCGTGACGGTTGAAAGCGTTCCCGCTTATGAATTCTCGGGCGTCGGCAGCGGAGCGAACCTCCCGCCCGACCTTCCGCAGCAGCATTGGGTTGCTGCAAGGCCCGGTGTGAAAATCGGGGTCAAGGAAACCGGGCTGTACCGCGTTTCAAGGACCGAACTGGAGAATGCGGGATTCGATGTGAATGCGGACGAAGCCCTCTGGCAGCTCTATCTCGACGGGAACCAGCAGTCGGTCATCGTGGCAGAGAACGGCGACTACATAGAATTCTTCGGCAAGGGAGTCGACACACCGTCTACCGATACGAACATTTATTTTCTTGTCGTAGGAGACGATCCGGGAAACCGGATCCAGCCGGCCGTTCGCAAGCCGAACGGAACGAACGAAGCGCAAAACTACCGCGAGAGCTTTTACCGCCGAGACCGTTCATTTTACATTTCAAGCATAAGGAACGGGGACAAAGAGAACTTCTTCGGCCAGGTGATCTCTCCAAGCCCGGTCGATGTCCAGTTCGATCTCGACGCGGTCGACCATTCGATCCGTAAGACATACATACAGATAGGTGTGAACGGATTCACTACAGGTTCCCACCGGATAAGCGTTGCAGTGAACGGAGTGCCGCTCGGCAGCTTCAGCTTCGTTGGAGCCACTTATAAGCTCGCTGACATAGGGGTCCCGACATCAATAATCAATGAAGGGACGAACACCGTGACGATGACGGGGAGCGCTTCCGGGAGCGATATCAGTCTGGTGGAGTTCGTTGCCGCTCAGTACCCCAGAAACTACGTATCGAGGGCCGACGGGCTCGAGTTTCCCGTCCCGAATCTCAAACAGGTCACGGTCACCGGGTTCTCGGACGCGAACATACGCGTGTTCGATCTGACGTCTCACGATTCACCCGTGCTCGTGCAGAACGCGGCGGTAGAAGGATCGGCCGGGCTTGGAAGCAGTTTCCAGGTCGTCATCCCGTCGAGCAAGGGGGCACCGATGTTCGCCGTTTCTGACGCGGGAATTAAATCTCCGGAAAGCATCGTCCTCAACGAGCCCTCGACGCTCCATTCGGTTTCGAACGCCTGGCAGATGGTGATCGTCAGTCACGCCGATTTTCTTTCCGAGTCCTCTGACTGGGCTGATTACAGGACCGCCAACGGAACGAATGCGGCTGCGTTTGACGTCGTCGATGTGTACGACGAGTTCGGCTACGGCCGAAGAGGACCGACGGCCATCCGCGAGTTCCTGAACTTCGCGCGCCTGAACTGGGCCGGAGCGCCCGGCTACGCGATGCTGGTCGGCGACGCACTCTACGATCCGCGCAATTACACGGGCGCTGGCGGCACCGACTATGTACCGACGGAAATGACCGAAACCTCCCGGGATGAATCGCCGAGCGACGAGGCGCTGGCCGACCACAATTCCGACGGGCTTTCGGAGATCGCGATCGGACGGATCCCGGCCGTCAGCGGTGCTCAGGTAGTCAACGCGCTTGCAAAGACAACGAACTTCGAAGCCTCGATCGCCTCGGGGCCGACCCGCGGAGCCCTGTGCGCAAGCGACGTTCCGCAGATCGTGAACTTTGAGGAACTGTGCGATCGCGTCATCAACGAACTGCCGGCGTCGTATCCGAAGATTGGGGTCAACAAGAACGATCCCGACGCAAGGAACACCCTGCTTGCCGAATTGAATACTGGCAGGTTCCTCGTGAATTATTCCGGACACGGTTCGGTCGTCAGCTGGACCAGCGGAGGTTTCTTCGGTACTGGCGATGTGGGCTCGCTCTCGAACATTGACAACCTGTCGGTGTTCACGATGCTGACCTGTCTGAACGGCTATTTCGTCGACCCCTCAGGACAGGGGCTCAGCGAATCGCTCTTCAATTCCAATGCCGGCGGCGCGGTCGCCACGTGGTCGTCGACCGGCGAAACCACGCCGGATGTCCAGGAAGTACTCGCCAGAAGGTTCTATAACCAGCTCGGCAGCAACCCAAGCCTCTCGAGGATAGGAAACCTTGTGATGGACGCCAAGACCGTGATCGCCGCCAGCAGGGACGTTCGGCTGTCCTGGCACCTTCTCGGTGATCCTGCCCTCAAGCTCAAATAGGGAATGGATTCTTGACTGGCTAACGGTGGCCCCTTTTGCGGCCGCCGTTTTCTATCTGGGCTGGATGCGGACGACGTAGCTGCAGATCGCGAGCGCCTGCCCGGGATCGAGCGACACCCGTTGACCGACCGGCAATTCGCGGTTGTTGATCATAGCGGGATTGCGCCCTTCGTTGATAACGGTGAACTTGCCGAGTTTGTCGAGGATCAAGACGACGTGTCTTCGACTGACCTCGGGATCGCCTTTCAGGGCAATATCGACCGGCTTGGAAACGGAGCCGCGCCCGAGCACGATCTCGCTTTGAAATACCGGAATGACGGTCTGCCGAACACCGCCTCGCCAGACCTCCAGATCGTAGAGCGAGGTCTTTCTCGGGCTGACGGCGGTCAACTCTTCTTCCTCTCCCGAAGGGACGGGAGTTACTCGGGCGAAAGGGCTGGCCTGGCTGCCCGCTCCGGGTCCTGACTGATCTACGAAGTTCGGAGGCTCAAGATTGCGCGGCGTGCTTCCGGGCGGCCTGGGGGCGGGCGTCCGGCGTGTCTGCGCCTGAGCGGGCTGTGAGGGTTTTCCTTCCGGAGGCTTTCTTGGAAGCACACCCGTTTTCGAAGAAGATTCGTCTTCCCACCCGTGCTGGATCCTGACCTCGCCCTGTTCGAGCGTTCCGTCGACACGAAGCTCCACCGCGAACGACTGCGTCTCGAGCTTTTTCTTTCCGGCCAGCTCCTTGGCGCGCTCAGCAAGCACGTGATAAAGGCCCTGTTCAAGGCCCCGGCGTTTGACGCCCCGCCAGTCCTTGTCGTCGTCCTCGCTGAGGAAAATCAAATACTCTGTCGGGATTATCGTGGTTCCCTGTGGAAGCGGGACCATCTCTTTCTGCATGACGTCCTCGACCGCGCGGGCGATCTTGACGATGAACTCCTCCGCCTCGCTCCTCGGCTTCACCTGTGCATCGCGCGCGGCCTGCTCCAGGACCAGCTCGGCGCTCTCGCCGTCGATCCATCTCCGTACTTTATCGAGAACGCTCATTCTTCACTCTTGAATACGATCGTATCTTCGCCTCTTCTCGTCTTTCCGCTGATCCATCCGCGGTCGGCAAATTCCGGGTCCGCCTTTGGGGCTCCGTATTCGACGATCTGAACCTCGTACCAGTGTTCGTCCGAAGAAAGGATCCTCAGCCGGGAGCCCTTTGGAACAAGCCCTATTCGGGGGTTCCCGGTGCTTGCGTCCGAACGCAGGTTGATGTTCATCAGCGCCGTAGCCTCTCGCTGACCGAAAAGCGAATAGACCGAGGGAAACGAGGCCCGTGTGAGTACGTAATTATAGGTCGCATATATTCCGACGGCAAAGAAAGCGACCAGAAGTGAGGTCATCACCACGTTCCTGAGCAGCCTTCCCTCGCGGATCCGCACGAGCTCCGGAGCGTCTGTTTCCACACGCCCGCGTTTGGCATCCGCCAGCCTTTCCGCGGGCTCTGCGGCCCGTTCTTTCGGCTGAACCTCTCCGGGAGTCGGTGCGTCCAGCACCGAGATCCCGGTCCCCGGACGTTTGTCCCTGATCACTTTCGGAAGCTTCAGCTCGCGGTCGGTGTCGAATTCCGCCTTCGCGGGCGTCAGCGGACTGTAGCCGGGACTGAAGACCGGCTGCGGCCTCGAGTGTACGGCCGTTTCCCTCACCAATGCTGACGAATCGGTGTCCGATGAGAATGCCGCTAACTCAGCCAGTTCCGTCCAGAACTCGCCGGCAGACTGGTAGCGCTTCTTCGGATCGTCATCGGTGGCTTTCCTGAGAACGTCGCGAAGTGCGTCAGCCCAGGGTTCGTCGCGAACTCTCGCCGGAAGCGCCTCTATTGGCCTGTTAGCGAAGAACCGCGGCGACTCGGAAGTCAAGAGCACGTAAGAGGTCTTTGCGAGAGAATACACGTCCGCCGCGGGCGTAAGCTCGCCGAATCCAAGCCTGCCGGTTGTCCCCGACATCATCGGGCTGTGCTCGGGAGGCGCATAGATGTTGGTCCCTACGCGGGTGATCGGAGCATCCGATTCGGACATCCTGGCCACCCCGAAATCCGCGATCTTCACTATCTCGTGGGTTCCGTTCAGCAGCAGGTTCTGCGGTTTTATGTCCCGGTGGATGACGTTCTTTTCGTGGGCGTGGGCGAGACCCGCGCTCGCCTGCTCGATGAAGCGAAGCGCCTGCGTAAAGCCGATCCCGTTCGTCCTTGAGAACTTGGCAAGGTCTCCTCCGGGAAGGAACTCGAGGACCAGGAAATGAAAGAGAACTCCGTTAAGGTCCTGCGCCGTGCCGTGACCGAGCCTGCTGATGATGTTGGGGTGGCGAACCCGGTCCAGGGCGAGTGCCTCGTTCTGGAAATTCTCGACAAGCGTCCGCTCGAGGTCCCTGTCGAGATCGTCGTGCATGAAGACGTTGAGCGCCTTTATCACCACGCGGCGGTGAGGCGAATCCGGGCTCGCGAGGCTGTCTTCAGCGAGGTAGATCTCGGCATAGCTTCCCCTTCCGAGGAGCTTGCTGACCTCGTAGCGTCCATCGAGTACCGAGTCAATGAGCGAAAGTTCTTTCATCAGCGAATCGGGAAGAATCGGGCCGAGCGGTTGCAGGAATGTGTACGACGCCCATCGTTCGATGTTCGTTCAGAGCTTTGACAGCCGTGCCGCTCTGCCCTGCGCAAAATGGGGAACGCTTCCAAACCGCATTCAAATTGTATAAAATTACGCAGAAATTGCCTAAAACCAAGGCGCTTAGATGGCAGAAGACAAAGGAAGCACCGCGAAAAAAGGGTTCTCCCTCGACTGGCTGATCGGCGGAGTGCTTTCCAAGCTCGGCGACACGTTCGACCGCATCACCGGCCGCAACTGGAATCCTTCCTCAAATCTCGCGACAAGCAAGCTCGAAGAGAAGCTCAAGCTGCTCTTGGATGCCGAAGTCCGTGAAGAGCCGGGCGGCGGCAGATTCGTCCCGCACGTCTTCAAGCTTAAGATCCAGTGGAACAAGTTCTCCACGGATTCCGACTCCGATCTCAAGAAGCTCGAGCACGAGCTTCACGCCGCCGCGATCGACCACATCAACGACAGGCTGTATCACACGCACGCCCCGATCGAGGTCAGCGTGGAGAAGGACTATTTTGTGGAAGGAGTCCAGTTCATTGCCGGTTTTGGAAAGTTCGGCGAGTCTGAAGACGACGAGGTCGCCGTCAATGTGACCCTGAAAAATATTCCGGTCGGCGAGATCCCTCCGGCCGAAGAGCCGCACTTGGAGGACCGAGACGCGCAGGAAGAAGCACCCGGACCGGAGATCTGTTTCGATCTTGTCGTTCAAGGGAAGCCCGTGCGCCGATGCGTCGCATTCGGCGATGCGAAGCGCTTCTCGGTCGGCAGGTCCGGAACCAACGACATCGTGATCGACGACCCGAGCGTGTCGAAGGTCCACGCGTCCGTCGCCTTGAGCAGTTCGGGCGGGATCGTAATAGCCGACACGGGGTCCACGAACGGAACATTCATAGGCGGAAGCCGTATGCCATACGGCAAAGCGGCACCTTTGAGCGACGGCATGAAAGTCAGGTTCGGCGATATCGAGGCGCTTGTTTCGATCTCCTCAGTTCTGCAGAATTCCGTGAATGCCGATCCGGCCCCATCGGGAGACGAGACGCCGGTCCCTGTCACCGAGGCGTTCGATGTTCCGGAACCGGCCCCGACGATGGCTTCGAACGAGATCGAAGGCCTTTCGGACGATACTCCGAAGACGCGAGAGGACTGGGAAGTCTGAGAATGCTTTTGTTTCTTCTACAATCCGACTGGGATTTCCTTCGGCCCGAAAAACTGCTCGGGCTCCAGGTGCTCGAAAGGACTCCCGCCGCGCTTACACTCATCTATCTTCTCGCCTTCAGCGGGATCGTCGTCCTTTTGTTCGCGGCGTTTGCGGGCAATTTCCGCCGACCGAGGCTCGCCTTCGAGACGGGGCTTCCAAAGGAAGTACGACGCAGGCTGAGTTCAACCGCCACCAACCGAAGCCTAAGGATCTGGCAGCTTGTGTTCTTCGTTCTCGCGTTCGGCGTTTACGGCTTTCACGTTTACTGGGTCTATTTCGCGGACGAGAACAACGAGCAGTTCCAGGCGCTGAGCTACAAGGACCTGCGCTACAGGCGGACCACGGCGGCGAGCCTGCGCGGATGGATGCTCGACCGGACCGGAAAACTGGAGCGGGCGCTTGCCTATTACGAGATGGACGAGGACGGCGAGGTCGTACGCGGCTATTCGCTGCCCGTGGCGATGGCCCATCTGCTGGGTACCGAGCGGGGAACGCCGGGCCTCGAGCGGACGCTTTACAGGAAAAAAGCCGACCCCATGCCCGAATCCTGGGCGACCTTCTGGACGATCCGTCAGCCTGAAGATTCCGAGCGCGACGTCGCGGTCACTATCGACCGCGATCTCCAGGACTACGTCGCGAAGCAGCTCGAAGGGAAGTCGGGCGCGATCGTCGTCCTAAACCCGCAGAACGGCGAGGTGCTCGCGATCTATTCGAACCCTTCGTTCAACGTCAACGAGGCCGACAGCCTGAACGACTGGCTGGAGCTCGAGGGCAACAAGCGCGAGAAGCCGCTCCTGAACCGCGCCACGCGCGAGTATTACGTTCCGGGCTCGACCTTCAAGACCTTCACGATGATCTCCGCCTTTCGTAACGGGCAGCAGAACTCTGTATTCACCGCCCGGCCGGAAGGGTTTGTCCCGTTCCGCGGCTCGAGGCCCATCCTGGACGCAAACGGAGGCTGCGAGCCACCGTACGGCTGCAGGCCTTTGCCGATCACTCTTGCTTACGAAGCATCTTCGAATCAGTACTTCGCGCAGTTGGCCGTGTCTCTCGGCCGCGAGAGGATAGCCGAGACCGCTCGCGCGCTCGGTATCCAGCCGGTTGCGACTCCCGCAGACGCTGTGACAGCGCCGTTCTTTCCCGAGATCTGGAATACGAGCGATCCGTCGATCGCCAGTGCGCTCGCGCCGCAGCGCTCCACGATCGTGACCGGCAAGGACATCTCCGCATACGACATAGGACTCGAGGGAATGGGGCAGGGCTACGCCGGACAGATGACGCCGCTTCAGATGGCATTGATCGCTTCGGCGGCGGCAAACACAGAAGGGCTCCTTATGAAGCCGAAGATAGAACTCGAACAGCCTCCCGAAGCGTTCGCGAAGGTCCTTTCGCCCGCCCAGGCGGCGCAGGTCAGGCAGATCATGGGCCTTGTCACTGAGGGTCCGGGAGGGACCGGGTCAAGGGTATTTGCGAGAGTTCGCGCGGCCGGGATACGGACCGGAGGAAAGACGGGCACGGCAGAGAAGAAGGCGCCCGTGTACGACAAGCAAACTGGCAAGCTCAGGACGGTGACAAAGAAGCGCAGGAACGAGGCAGGGGAAATGGTCGAATACCAGGAGCCGGTGATGTACGAGCGTACAGACAGCTGGTATCTTGCGATCGCTCCGCTCGAGAAGCCGACGCTCGCGATCGCCGTTGTAGTTGAGTCGGGCGGCTATGGGGCGACGACGGCGGCGCCGATAGCGGCGAACATCGTTCTTAAGGCAAAAGAGCTGGGTCTTCTTAAAGCTTCTTCGAGAGGAGGCAGGCAACGGTAGTATGAAGAGCCGCGTTTCCACACATTTCTTCATTCTTCTGCTGATAGTGGCGATCAGCGCGATCTCGCATTATTCGATCCACTACGGCGCGCTTATACGCGGCTACGAGGCATCGCTTCTGACCGCGGGCAGAAACGTCGCTCTCCTGGGAGTCCTTGCCTTTCTCCCGATCTTTCTTGCCAAAGTATTGAAATACAAGGGTAACTGGACGATCTACACCGCTGCGGTGCTACTCTTCTCGGTGGGGCTGACGGCTCAGTACAGGCTGTTCAGCGACCCCGAATACACATCCCGCAGCGGAAAGTCCGAAGCCAGGCAGGCGAAGATAAAGACGATCCAGCAGCATTACATCCAGCAGCACTATTCCGCGGAAAAGAAGAGGCTGATGGGCCTGCCTCCGACGGATCCGGTTCCGGTCGATCTTTCGAAAGAGGAGCCCAGGCCGGCCGACATAGGCGCGTCAGATCTGATCTCGGGCAAGACGGTCAATCCGTTGCTGGCTTTCGCGTGTTTCCTCGCTGCGCTGCTTCTTGTTTCGAGGGACAGGGTCGTCGAGATCCTCAAGAACAACGGATTTCTTATCGTATTGCTGACCCTTGTCCCGCTGCTCATCGCGGCGGTCACCTCCAGCGCCGGAAAGTCTCTGGGAAACATGACGCCCTGGGAGCCTTCGAAAATACCGTTCCTGATCGGTTTTGCAGCGGTCCTCGCGGCGCTGTACAAGAACCTGACGCGGACCTACTGGGGAATACCGCGCGCCAAAGAGGTGGTTCCCCTCGTGTTCATGGCTGTTCTGCCGTTCTTCCCGTTCTTCGTGCTCAAAGACTTCGGCCAGATGATGGTCTTCAGCTCCGTTTATGTGACGCTGTACTTCATCGCCGTCCGTAGGTTCCCTCAGAGGTTCGTTCTCATAGGGAGCGTTCTGCTTCTCGTCTCGGTCCTCGTCGTCAGCGCCCTCCCGGTCAAGACCCAGGAGAACGTCCCTTTGCTCTCGACGCTCTCGAAGCCGGTCAAGCAGGTCCTTCCCGACAGGATCCAGCAGAGGTTTCACCTTTGGCTTGACGGCTTCAATCCTCCGACTCCGGAGACCGACTGGTGGAAGGACGACTATCAGGCCTATTACGAGCGGCTTGTGAAGAACAATCCGGACCTGCCGCAGATGCTCGAGAACGACCCCTCTCTCCAGAGGTCGATCAATGTCGATGCATGGTTCGACATACTCGCTTTTCAGCCGGCGCAGGCGACTTTCGGACTCGCATCCGGAGGGACTACCGGCCGCGGACTCGGGCTCGGATATGTCGAGCTTATCCCCGTCGCGGACTCCGATTACATCTATGCCGCTATCGCCGAAGAACTTGGACTTTTAGGGGGTTTGTTGATAATCTTTGCGCTGATTATTTTTGTCAGTGCGGGTGTCAGGACTGCCCTCGATTGCCGCGACATGTTCGGCAAACTTTGCTCTGTGGGACTGACCGCCTTCATCGGATTTCAGGCTCTTGTCAACATAGGCGGTATCACGAGGGCACTGCCGATGACCGGAATCACGCTCCCATTCGTAAGCCACGGCGGATTCAGTCTCATCACCAGCTTCACAATGCTGGGGATGCTGATGGCTTTTTCGCACAGGAACATGCTCGACAGGCAGGTCAGCCTGAACCGGCCCGAGATCGATTGACGCGCAGGATAAACCGGAACTCTATCGCGGGGCAGGCTCTTTCGGGAGAATACGATGATGATGCAAGTTGAATTGCAGATAAGTTCGGCTTCGATCTCGGATAGGGGTCTGAGCGAGAAACGCCCGCAGAACGAAGATTCGTACCTTGAGCTCAGGGAGAGCGGCCTCTTTGCGGTCGCAGACGGCGTCGGAGGCGCCCAGGCCGGCGATGTCGCATCCCAGATGGCGATGGAGATCCTCGCCGAGGCGTTCATCAACCTCCAGGAAGACGGCGATGCCGAGTCGCGTATGCGCCAGGCGATAGAGCGCGCGAACAGCGCGATCTTCCAGATGTCGCACGATCTTCCGCAGCTAAGCTCGATGGCCACGACCGTCGTAGCGCTTCACATCAACGGAAACGTCGCGACCGTCGGGCATGTCGGCGATTCAAGGCTCTACAAACTCGATCCTTTCGGCGAACTTACCCAGGAAACGCTTGACCATTCGGTCGTTGAAGAAGAGGTCCGGGCGGGACGAATGTCTCCCGAGGAGGCCGCGATCCACCCGAGCCGCAACGTGATAAGCCGGGCGCTCGGCGCCGAGCCGCTAGTCGATATCGATCTGAAGACCATCATGATCGAGCCGAACACGATGTTCCTCGCCTGCTCTGACGGCGTGACGAGGCATATCGAGGACGGCGAGCTTCGCGAGCTCCTGATCAACGCCCCGGACGAGATGTCGCTGTGCCAGACGATCAAGGACATCTGTTATGAACGTGGTGCAGAAGATAACCTGACCGCGGTCGTAGTTCGCGCGGAATCGCAGTTTCCTGAAGGTTTCGAGATGGACGGAGGTGTCGCAGAGGACGAAGAAGAAACGATAGCTACCGCAAGGCACGAAGAGGAACCGGAAGTTGTCGAAGTCGGCGCACCGTTCGCAGTCGAGAGCGCTGAAGCGCCCGCCGAGCAGCCCGAGCCCGCGGTTGCGGCGTTTGCAGGGGAAGAGGCTGCTTCGGATGAAGCCGCTGCAATTGCGGCAGACACAGATTCGGAGAGCATCTCGATGACCTCCTCAAACAGCCAGAGTTTTCTGTCGATCCTCTCGGACGGCAGTTCTTCGGACGACGGCGGCAATTCTGTGAGCTCCGACGAGGAAGTGGCCGCGAAGTCCGGCTCTTTTGGCAAGGTGCTCGGCCGTATTTTCGCCGGCATCGTACTCCTTGCCTTGGGGGCCGCGGTCGGGGCGGCGGGATACCATTTCTGGACGGTCTTCACTCAGCCGGAACCTGTCGCGCAGCTAGAGCCCGTGCCGACGGAACAGATCTCGGTTCCTACGTTCGAGCAGACGAAGGCAAAGGTTTATGAAGATCCCGTGGCTTCTATCGCGACGCTGTCAGCAAATCCACGGAATGCGGAAGATTATTATTTTCTTGGACTTGCGTACCTTCTCAACGAACGGTACGACGAGGCCGCGGTCGCTCTGACCAACGCTTCGGAGAGGCTTCCCGATTACGAAGAGGCCCAGAGGGACAACCTTGCGAAAGAGATCGCTTTGGCTCGGTCTGTGGTCACGAATCCCGCCGCCCGCACCGCTTTTGCCGAAAGCCTGAAAGCTGCCGAAAACGCGGCGCAGGACGCGAACTCGAGCACGGGCGTTCAGTGACGTGCCTGTCTCTTTGCCTCAAAGAGCAGCACACCTGCCGAAACCGCGAGGTTCAGACTTTCCACGCGATCATCCAGAGGTATCCTAAGGCCAAGGTCCGCCGATTCGAGCGCGGCCTTTGAGAGGCCGTGCGCTTCGGAGCCGAATACGAGCAGTGCCGGAGAGGTCAGGTCCGCGTCCGTGTACAAAGTAGGCGCATTCGAATCCGTGACGATGACCCTAAGCCCTGCCTGCCGCGCCCATTCGAACGCCTCGCTTTCTGAGACCTTCTCGGCGAGGGGAAGACGGAAACTCGCTCCCATCGAGCCGCGAAGCACGGCCGGCGAGAACGCATCGACCGAGCCTTTTGAAGTTACCACGCCTGCAGCGCCGGCCGCCTCAACGGTCCTAAGTACCGCCCCAAGATTACCGGGGTTATTGATCTCGAGAAGCATCACGGCGATCGGAACGGCGGTCGACGGATCCTGAAGCCTGGTTCGGATCGTCTCAAGCGTGCTGACGGGGCGTTCGCAGACGAGCGCGGCTCCCTGCGGGTTCTTAGTGTCGGAAATCGAATCGAACAGGCGGGTCTTAAGAACGGCGGCATCACGCGCGGCGCTTTCGATCTGCCGGGCAAGCGTCCCGGCGCTTCCGAGGAATTCTTTCGAAAACAAAGCGAGCTCGATCTTCAGGCCGCTCTTAAGCGCTTCTTCGCAAAGGCGGGCGCCTTCGACGAAGATCAGGCCCGAATCCTTGCCCTTTCTTATATTTAGAGCGGACTTGTACCGGGGATTGTCCTTACTTTCGATGAAGTCCATCGGGGATCAGTTCTGCTTCTTCGGCTCGATCCTGACCGTCTTGATGCGTATGTCGTCGATGGGCCGCTCACCGTCTCTCGGCGCGCCGCCGATCGTCCGCGCGTTCACCATCCCGTCGATGACCTTTCCGAACACCGTGTAGCGTCGGTCGAATCCGGGCTCGCGCTTCAGAGTTATGAAGAACTGAGAGTTCGCCGAGTCGAAGTCCTGGCCGCGGGCCGCGCCGACGATCCCAGTGTCGTATTCGATATCGCTGAACTCCGCCTCGACGTTCGGTTTGTCGGATCTCCCGGAACCGTCGTTCGTCGGATCGCTGTCTTTCGAAAGCGGATCGCCCGATTGTATGACCGACTGGTTCACTCTATGGAATGTGACACCGTTGTAAACGCCCTCCTTCGCAAGTTCCTTGAACCGCTGCACGGCCTTGGGCGCTATGTTCGAATAAAGCTCGATCGTGATCGTCCCGTACGCGGCGGTGTTCTCCATCTCAATCACCGCGACCTCCGGGTCCGCGACCGGCTCGACGTTCTCCTTTACCTCGCCGCCGGAGCTGTTCGAAGAGGTGCCGTTGCAGCCTGAAAGAACGACGAGAAGCGAAAACAAAAATACCAGTGACAGCTTGCGCATGATCAGAATTCCTTGTTCGAATCTAGAAGTATAGTGACGGGACCGTCGTTTATCAGCTCAACGTCCATCATCGCCTGGAACCTTCCGCATTCGACCTTCGCGACCGACCTTCGGGCGGTGCCGACAAAATGTTCGTAGAGCTCGTTGGCGCGCTCCGGAAGCGCGGCCTTGATGAACGAAGGCCTGCGGCCTTTGCGGGCGTCGCCGTAAAGCGTGAACTGCGAGACCACGAGAAGTTCGCCGCCCGTTTCAAGGAGCGAGAGGTTCATCTTCCCCTCGCCGTCTTCGAAGATACGCAGGTTCAGCGTCTTGTCTGCGAGGTACTCCGCGTCGGATTCGCCGTCATCGACTGAAACCCCCAGCAAGACAAGAAGGCCGCGGCCGATCTTGCCTACAATTTCGCCGTCGACGGTGACCGAAGCGCTTGAGACCCTCTGGATGACTGCCCGCATACGGGAGCTTATTCCTCGATGTAGACCTTCTCCATAACGACTTCCTCGATCGGCCTGTCGTTCGAATTGGTGTCCGCTTCCGCGATCGAATCCACGACACTCTGGCCTTCGATCACCCGACCGAACTTCGTGTACGAGGGCGGAAGGGGATAATCGGCGTGCATTATGAAGAATTGCGAACCGTTGGTGTTCGGGCCGGCGTTCGCCATCGCGACGGTGCCTTTCTCGTAAGGTCCGTCGTAAAGAGCGGACTCGCGGTCGATCTCGTCATCGAACTTGCCGCCCCAGGCGCATTCTCCGCCGTAGCCCTCACCGAGCGGGTCCCCGCCCTGGATCATGAAGTTCCTGATCACCCTGTGGAAGATGACTCCGTCGTAATACCCGCGCTCGGCAAGAAGCCTGAAGTTCTCCGCCGTCTTCGGCGCGTCTGCCTCGAGAAGCTCGATCTTGATGGTGCCTTTGTTGGTTTCGATAACCGCAGTTGTGTTAGCCATTTGTGTCTCCAAAAAATAATTGCCGTAAATAAAGCATCAGCTCAATTTACAGCTAATATGAATTCTTCGATCGCGGCGGCTACGCCGTCCTCGTTGTTTCCTAATGTTGTATAAAATTCCTCGCGTTCAAGCAAACTGCGGTCGGCGTTTGCCATTACGACGGAGGTTCCCGCGTACTCGAGCATCTCGAGATCGTTGAAATTGTCGCCGATGACCATTATTTCCTCGTGCGAGAGTTTTTCTGCCATTGCGAGCTTGTTAAGGCCCGCCGCTTTGGAAGCATGAGGGGGTAGGATGTCGAGCAGGGTGAAGTCGAGACGCGGATAGATGGTTGCGAGGATATTGACCGAATCGGAGAGTTCGTCCTCGAGGAGCATTTGCAGGTCGAACATCGCGTCGCAGCCTCCGGAGAAGGAAATGTGAATAATGTCGTTCGGTTCGACGATCGACTCAAGCGAATCCACTTGATGCACCGCTTCCTCCGCCTCGTCCCCGTGAAGCCGCTTAGCCCAGTCGACGTAACGCTTCAGAGGGACGTTCTCGTCCGAGATGTTGTCGTAGAAGAGTGTGCCCTTTCCCACAGGATCGGCGCTGACAAGGGCGTTCCCTCCGTACGAATAACCTACCCGCAGTATCTCTCGTACGGCGGCATCTTCGAGAAGATCGACCGAGAAGGTTTCGAGCGTTTCGGCGTGTTTGATCAGCGCCCCGTTGTGAGTGAGGATCGGGGCGTTGAATCCGGCCGCCAGGGCGACCGGTCTGGCGTCCCGGAATCTCCTTCCGGTTGCGATCGTGACCTTCACGCCCTTTTCTTCGGCGTTCCTTATCGCGAGTTTGTTGCGCTCGGTGATCTGTCCCTCAGAGTTAAGGAGGGTCCCGTCGAGATCCAGCGCGAGGAGTTTGATGGGCATAAGAAGAATACAGGATACAGAAGTCAGCAGTCAGGAGGAAGGAGAGGGGAGCTCAAGATCGCAAACAGGACACGTACGGTTTAGAGCAGCCCTTCGGGCTGCCGAGGTACCGCGAACTTCAGTTTGCGCCGCGCGAGAGCGCGTATCGTGCGGGCGGGGACGCCCGCAGTCCGGCGCGATCCGTTTATCGCCAACAAAACGGGATCATTGATCAATGACCGATGGGCATTGTTCATTGATTCCGCCTCTGCTGCTCGAGCCAGCGCTGATATTTCGCCTTTGCCCTTTCGAACTCGGCCGCCGAGGCAAAGAACAGGTGCGAGCCGTCGTTCTTCTCGACATCGAGCACGTAGAACAGATATTCCGTTTCTGCCGGATCCAGCGCCGCTTCGATCGCGCTTTTGCTCGCCGAAGATATTGGCCCCGGAGGCAGCCCCGCGATCTTCCTGGTGTTGTACGGATGGTTCACCTCGATGTCGCTTTTGTGGATCGTCCCGTCCCACCGTCCAAGCAGCTTGGCGATGTAGACGTTCGTCGCGTCTATCCCGAGCGCCATCCCGCGCTCCAGCCTGTTGTAGATCACCGACGCGACGATCTTGCGCTCCGAATCGACCTTCGATTCGTTCTCGACAAGGCTGGCGATCGTCATCACCTGATACGGGGACAGGCCGCGCGCCTTTGCCTTGGCCGTCCATTCCGGTTTCCAAACCTTCTTGAACTCCTCGACAAGGCGTTCGACGATCTGCTTCGGTTGTGCGTCCGGAGGGAAGTCGTACGTTGCGGGATACAGGAAGCCCTCCAGGTTCTTCGCTTCCGGCGCGATGTCCGAAACAAGGCTCGTGTCGTTCATCAGGTAAAAGACCGCCTTCTCGTCCACAGGCGGTTCGCCGGCGTAGTTGGCCGCGATCCTTTCGGCGATCTCGAAACGCGTCCAGCCCTCGGGGATCGTCAGTTTCGAAGTCCGCTCGCTTCCTTTTTCAAGCAGTTCTACGACCTCGATCGCATTTACGGGTGACGGGAATTTATAGTCGCCGGCCTTCAGGTTCGAGGCCCGCCCTGTAATTCGCAGGAAGATCTTCATCGCGAGCGGACTTCGGATCACCTTACGCTCAGCAAGCGCGTCGACAATGGCTGAAGGAGAAGAACCCTTTTCGATCACCAGAAAATCTCCCGAAGACGAATGCTCGACAGGTGTCGTGATCGAGATATAGAACCAGAGAGCGGCCGACAGGACCGCGGCAAGGGTGATCGCGGCGATCACGGCGCCGAACAGCACAGGCCCCTTGCGCCGGCGCGGCGTCTCGGAGGCTGTTCCTTCGCCTTCGATTTCAGCAGGTTGTATCATTTGATCGATCATTGCGGTCCCGAAAGACCGCCTGTGGACCCGGATATGAAGCGCGTGTTTTCAGCGATAGAACTCTCGGAGAGCGTACGGGACTCCGTAAAGACCTACGCCGGGAATCTCGCCCGCGAGTTTCCGGAAGCGCCGGCAAGATGGTCGAGTGTCGAGAAGCTCCATCTTACACTGCGATTTTTCGGGAATGTCGAAGAACCGGCCCTGAAAGTGATTATCGATGCTTACAAGCGTATCGCGGCTGTATCTTCGCCTTTCCGGCTTGTGATCGAGGGGACGGGCGTATTCCCTGCTGTGCGTCGCCCGAAGGTGCTTTGGCTCGGAGTTTCCGGCGCGGAAACGCTCGGCAGCTTCAGGTCCGGCGTTGATGAAGAACTAGCCGCAGCAGGCTTCGAGCAAGAGAAAAGGGAGTTTCGCCCCCACCTCACGATAGCCCGGCTCAAGGGCGGGCCAGGTGCCGGATGCCTTGCCGGACGCCATCTCTCGTTAGAGTTCGAGCCCGTCGAACTCAGCGTCTCGAGGATCGTTGTTTTCGAGAGCGTGATGAAGCCGACGGGCTCCGAATACAGTGTGATCGAAAGCGCCGGGCTGCTCAGGTAACAGCTATTCCGCAGATCCCTGCTTTTTCTCGAGAGCGGATTCGATCGCCTTCGTGACCTCCGGGCTTTCGGGCGTTTCCTTCGACGAGAATCGGGCAATGATCTCGCCCTTGTCGTTGGCAAGGATCTTGTTGAAGTTCCAGGTGATCTCGCCCGCGAAGTCCGGATTCGCCTTCTCGCTTGTCAGGTAGGCGTAGAGAGGATGCTGGTCCTCACCTTTCACGCTGATCTTCGCGAACATTGGGAAAGTGACCTGGTACCTGAGGGTGCAGAACTCCTTGATCTCCTCGTTGGTTCCCGGCTCCTGGCCCATGAAATTGTTGGCAGGGAAGCCGAGGATCACAAATCCCCGGTCCTTGTATTTCTCGTAGATCGCCTGGAGGCCGGCGTACTGGGGCGTATACCCGCATTTGCTCGCCGTATTCACGAACATTACAACGTTGCCCTTGTACTTCGAGAGGCTGACCTTGTTGCCGTCGATGTCGAGCATCTCGAACTCGTAAAACGATTTCGCAGTTACGGGTTTCATCTTGGTTGCGGAGGATGCGCCGAAAAGACCGAGTCCGTATGACGCCGCGATAACGGCGAAAACCGTCGCGGCTATTAGAATTCCGTATATCGTTCGCATAGTAATTCTCCGAATGTGATTTCGAATTCCTTCCAAAAGCCGATTCGGAGATGGCAGGCGTCAATCCCGGCATCTCCGAAGGAAAAAGTGTAGCAAAACTAGCTGCTCAGTTCACGCCTCGACCGCGGCTGATTGGGCTCTTCTTCAACCGCGTCGTCCTTCGTGATCCCGAGCACTTCGCCAAGCGATCCAACCGTTGACATCACGCTTGAGGTTTCCGTGGGCATGAATATGACCTTCGAGTTCTGTGTCCGGGTCATATCGCGGAGCGAATCGATGTAACGCGCCGTGATAAGGTACTGCGCCGTCTGCCCTGCATCGCCGATCGAGCCGGCGATCTGCTTGATCGCCGCCGCTTCGGCTTCAGCGGCACGAAGACGCGCCTGAGCGGCGCCTTCCGCCTCGAGGATCGCCGACTGTTTCGCGCCTTCCGCCCTTGTGATCGCCGACTGCTTCTCGCCTTCCGCTCTCGCGATCGCCGCCTGTTTGTCTCCCTCCGCCTGAAGGACGAGCGCGCGCCTGTTCCGCTCGGCGGTCATCTGCTTCTCCATCGTTATCCGCACGTCTTCCGGCGGATTGATGTTCTTGACGTCCACCCGGGTGACCTTGACTCCCCATTTGTCGGTCGCCTCGTCGAGGATGATCTGCAATTTCGAGTTGATCTGGTCTCGCGAGGAAAGCGTGTGGTCGAGGTCCATCTCGCCCATAACGGCACGCATGCCGGTGATAGTCAGCTGGACGATACCGCCGACGAGGTCAGCGACCTCGTACACCGCCTTTGTCGGGTCGGTTATCTGCCAGTACACGACCGAATCCACATTTATGGTCACGTTGTCCCGGGTAATGACGGGCTGCGGAGGCAGGTCGATGTATTGTTCACGCAGGTCGATCGAGGTCTGGCCGGGCCGCGCGTTTGTCCAGTAGACGGCGCGCGGAGCCTCGAAGAACGGCACAATGAGGTTCAGACCGCTCTTTGCGACCCTTGAGAACCGCCCGAGGCGCTCTATCAGGAGGACCGATGACTGCGGCACGATCTTGATCGTCTTCCAGGCCACGATCAGCAACGCGATGCCGAAGAAGCCAAGCAGAAAAAGAAAGACCAGGAGAGAAAGCGCTTCAGCTTGAAACAGAAAGAACGGCTCGATCATTTCTCGACCTCCGATTGATTGGTTCCGTGTGAAATATCGGCATTATATCTGATTTCCGCGAAAACTCTTAGCTGTGTGCTGTCGGCGCTTCGGCGAATCATCTATAATCTGTCTCCAATGGCAGTCACGCTCGAAGACATCCTCAAGGCCCGCGAAACGCTCACGGGCGTGATCAACCACACTCCGGTTCTTCCTGACCGAAAGCTCACGAAGGATCTCGGCGCGAACATTTACCTCAAGGCGGAATGCCTGCAAAGGGGCGGATCGTTCAAGATACGAGGCGCCTACAACAAGATCGTAAGCCTTTCCGACGAGGAAAAACAGAGGGGTGTCGTCACCGCTTCGGCGGGAAATCATGCCCAGGGAGTCGCGCTCGCGGCGAGCCTGCATCACATCAGGTCGACGATCGTCCTTCCGGAATATGCGCCATTGACAAAGGTCAATGCGACGAAGAACTTCGGCGGAGACGTCATCCTCCACGGCGCAAGTTTTGACGAAGCGTCCGCTTACGCGAGGGAACTGCGGGACGAGCACGGATACACGTATGTTCACGCGTTCGACGACGAAAAGATAATCGCCGGCCAGGGCACGATCGGCGTCGAGATAGCCGAAGCTCTTCCCGAGGTCGACATCGTCGTGGTGCCGATCGGCGGCGGCGGCGTAATCGCCGGAATCGCCATCGCGATCAAGGCACTAAGGCCGGACGCGCGTGTGATCGGGGTTGAGGCGGAGAACATCGCGGTGATCGCGAAATCGCTTGAAGCGGGCGAGCCGATCGAGGTCCCGTTCAATGCGACGATCGCGGACGGCATCGCGATCAAGAAGCCGGGCGGGATACCGCTGGAGATCATCCGCGATACCGTCGACGAGATCGTGGAGGTCACGGAAGAAGAGATAGCGGAAGGGATCTTTCACTGCGTACAGGACGGGCATCTCGTCGTCGAGGGCGCCGGAGCTGCCGGGGTCGCGGCGATCCTTGCGGGAAAGGCGAAAGTAAAGGAAGGGCAAACGGCTTGTGCGGTCCTGTGCGGCGGGAACATCGATGCCAATCTGCTCGCCAGGATCCTCGAACATGTGCTCGTAAAACAGGGAAGGTATATGATCCTCCGGGTTCTGATCGTAGACCGGCCGGGCTACCTCGCCTCACTTCTGGACAAAGTGGCTCACAAAGGCGGAAATGTGATCGAGGTCTTCCACCGCCGCTCGATGTGGTTCGCTCCGTTGGGAATGGTCGGCGTCGAGCTTCTCCTGGAGGTCCGCGACGAAGACCACGGGCAGGAACTGATCGGCTACCTTTCAGAGGCCGGATACAAAGTTGAGCGCGAGACAGCCGGCGAATGGCCGTCGCACGGCTGATATTGCCTTCCGAAGCGCGTCTTTTTTGCCATTCCTTTTTAAGGATGTTGGCATTTGTATTTCCAAAGTTCTAAAATTAAAAAACTCGCTCGAATCAGACTTTAGTAAGGTAGCGACGACGGAGGTCGCCTCGAATCCAGCACAATGCAAGAATTTTCAGACCAGATGCCTTCGGACATTGAGCGCTTCCCCATGGTCCCCATAAGGGACGTGGTTATCTTTCCATTTACGAAGGTGGCCTTCAAGATCGGCAGGCCCAGCTCCGTGAACGCGCTGGAAAGCGCGATGGAGGGCGACCGGACGATATTCCTTGCCACCCAGCACGACGCATCCGTCGATGAGCCGGGCGCAGACCAGATCCACACGGTCGGCACGCTTGGCCGGATCCTGCAGGCGCAAAGGCAGGACAACGGCCAGATAAAGGTCGTTGTCGAGGGAAGGGAAAGGGGAGCTTCGGTCCGCATCGAGCAGGAAGAGGACGGCACTTTCTACGCCCTGGTCCGCAAGGTCGAATCCATCGACGAGTCCGGCTACAGGACGGACGGACTGCTTCAGCAGATCCACGGCCTTGTCGAGAAGTTCCTCCGCATCGCGCCGGATACTTACACCGACGCGCTCCACGCTTCACTGAGAGGGGTGTCGGCCGCGCAGATCTCCGATTCGATGAGCTCGCATCTGAAGATCTCCGTCGAGGAAAAGCAGAAGCTCCTCGAGACATTCTCCGTCCAGGAAAGGCTTCAGAAGCTGATCAGCATTCTCGAAGTCGAGATCGAGAAGAAACAGCTGGACCGCACTATCCACACCCGCACCAAGAAGCAGATGGACAAGCATCAGCGGGAGTATTACCTGAACGAGCAGATCAAGGCGATCCATAAGGAGCTCGGGCGAAAGGACGAGAAGGCGGAGCTTGAAGAGCTTAAGAAGAAGATCGTCGAGGCCGGTATGAGCGAGGAGGCGCAGGACAAGGCGCTTCAGGAGCTTTCGAGGCTGGAAGCGATGCCGCCGATGTCGGCGGAGAGCACGGTTTCCAGGACCTATCTCGACTGGCTGACAAACGTTCCCTGGAAACAGCGCTCGGACGAGATCGAGGACCTTTCGGAAGCCGAGAAGGTGCTCGACCGCGACCATTACAGCCTTGAGAAGATCAAGTCGCGCATCCTTGAATTTCTGGCTGTCAGACAGCTTGTTAAGAACCCGAAAGGAACCATCCTTTGCTTCGTAGGCGCCCCCGGAGTCGGAAAGACCTCGCTCGGGAAGTCGATCGCGAAAGCGACCGGCAGGGAATTCGTGCGGCTCGCGCTTGGCGGCGTCCACGACGAAGCCGAGATACGCGGCCATCGCCGCACCTACATCGGGGCGCTTCCGGGTCAGATAATCCAGCTTATGAAGCGCGCGGGAACGGTGAATCCGGTGATCCTGCTCGACGAGGTGGACAAGATCGGCAAGGACTTCCGAGGCGACCCGAGCTCGGCGCTGCTCGAGGTTCTCGATCCGGAGCAGAACCACACGTTCCGCGACCATTACCTCGACGTGGATTACGATCTTTCGAACGTGTTCTTCATTGCCACGGCGAACGTGCTTCACACGATCCCGCCGGCACTGCAGGACAGGCTCGAGATCCTGAACCTTTCGGGCTATACGGAGCGCGAGAAAAAAGAGATCGCCATTCGCCATCTCATCCCCAAGCAGCTTGAATTCAATGGCTTGAGCTCGGACCGGGTGTCGTTCACCGAGGACGGGATCATCGAGATCATCCGCCACTACACCCGCGAGGCCGGCGTTCGTAACTGCGAAAGGCAGATCAGCTCGTGCCTTAGGAAGATCGCCCGCGAGTACGTCGGTTCCGACCGCTCGGACGAATTCAAAGTGGTCATCGACGCAGAAAAGGTCCGCGAACTGCTCGGAACGATCAAGTTCCGCAAGCAGGACATCGCGATCAAGAGCGAAATAGGGCTTGTGAACGGGCTCGCGTGGACCGAGGTCGGCGGCGACGTGCTTCAGGTCGAGGCGACGATCGTGCGCGGACGCGGCGGGATCCAGCTGACGGGCAAGCTCGGCGAAGTGATGCAGGAATCGGCGCACGCAGCGCTTACCTGTGTCCGGACGCGGGCCGAGAAACTCGGGATAGATTACCGCGATTTCCGTCGGAAGGACCTTCACATACACGTTCCTGAAGGCGCGATCCCGAAGGACGGGCCTTCGGCGGGCATCACGATGGCGACCGCGATGGTCTCCGCGCTTACCCGAAGGCCTGCGAGGCACGACATCGCGATGACCGGCGAGATCACTCTCCGCGGAAAAGTGCTCCCGATCGGCGGTGTTAAGGAGAAATTGCTCGCCGCTCACAGGTTCGGCATCAAGAACATCATCCTCTCGACCGAAAATGAGAAGGATCTCGCCGACGTTCCGGAAGAGGTGCTCGAGGAGCTCCACGTCGAGTGCGTCGATTCGATCGACCAGGTGCTCGAGATCGCGCTCGGCACAGCGGAGGACGATGACGCGACCTCGACTGACCGCCCGCCCGTGTTCTCGGACGACAAGGTCTCACCCGATTCGAAAACGGTTTAGCACACAAGGACAATTTCCCGTTTAGAGCAGCGCTTGCGCTGTCGAGGTACCGCGCACTTCAGTTTGCGCCGAACGAAAGCTTGGAACGCATTCGGGCCGCAGGCGGCCCGCGACAAGCTGAAGCTTATCGAACATCCGTTTAGAGCAGCGCTCCGCGCTGCCGAGGTACCGCGCACTTCAGTTTGCGCCGCACGAAAACATGGAACGCATTCGGGCCGCAGGCGGCCCGCGACAAGCTGAAGCTTATCGTACATCCGTTTAGAGCAGCGCTCTGCGCTGCCGAGGTACCGCGAACTTCAGTTTGCGCCGCGCGAATGCGCGGTATCCCGTAGGCCGTTCGGGCCGCAGGCGGCCCGCGACAAGCTGAAGCTTATCGTACATCGGTCCTACCCTCTCCAATGAAAGTCACTTCCGCAGAATTCATAAAGAGCGCGTTCGAGGAATCGCACTGGGTCAGGGACGGCCTTCCGGAGGTCTCGTTTCTTGGCAGGTCGAACGTGGGAAAATCGAGCCTTCTGAACTCGCTACTCGGGCGGAAGGGACTCGCCAAGACCTCGAACACGCCCGGACGCACCCAAAGCATCAACTTCTTCCTTATCAACGGGTCGTTCTATTTTGTCGATCTTCCGGGATACGGCTTCGCGAGGGTGCCCAAGAAAATGCGGCAGGACTGGGGCAAAATGGCCGAGGATTATCTTGCCAAGCGAAAAGAACTTGTGCTATCAATACAGTTAGTAGACGCACGCCACACTCCTACGACCCTTGACAGGCAACTTTACGAGTGGCTGACCTTTCATCGTAAAAACTCCCTGGTTGTGGCGACCAAGGCCGACAAGCTCTCGAACAACAAACTTAACAAGAGCCTTGACGAGATCAGGCGTCTGATGCCCGGCTGCCGGGTACTTCCTTACTCATCCGTAACGGGCAAAGGGAAAGACGCGGTCTGGAGCCAGATCGAGGCCGTTGTTGGCTGAACCACTATTTTTTTGTTTGCTTTATACGTCCAAATGGGGTAAAAGAGAGACATCCCAAAAACTCAAGGGTCTTGCAAAAGAGCTTTTTCAGCCGGTAGAAGACCGCCCTCTGGAACTTTCCGAAAACAAAACTCTTTGCGAAGCAGGCTGAAGCGCTACGTCCGATAGGCTGAGATCGCACCTTTTACACACAAACTCACATTACGGGTCCAACTGCAGGTCAACTCAAAAGGGGGCTCCCCCCTGAATATCAAACGGTAAAGAACAATGGCATCAACGAAATCCACCTCGGGCAAGTCGAAAAAGTCGCCGCACAGCGACGACAACGGCTTCGAAGAAGCGACTGCCGTCATCGACGATGAAACGTCGGAAAACAATGACGGAGATCGTTCCCGAAAGAACTCCCGCTCCTCGAGAGACCTCGAGACCATGGACCTCGCCGAGCTGAAGGAAATGTCGATCTCGGAGCTTATCCAGATCGCCAAGGAGATAGGCGTCGAAGGCGCGTCCGGGATGCGCAAGCAGGAACTGATCTTCAAGGTCCTTGCGAAGCAGACCGAAAAGAGCGGACTTATTTTCTCGCAGGGCGTCCTGGAGACGCTGCCTGACGGCTTCGGATTCCTCAGGGCACCGGAATACAACTACCTGCCCGGGCCGGACGACATCTACGTATCGCCTTCGCAGATCCGGAAGTTTGATCTGCGAACCGGAGACACTATCTCCGGTCAGATACGCCCTCCGAAAGAAGGGGAGCGTTATTTCGCGCTTATAAAGGTCGAGGCGATCAACTTCGAGGCTCCGGAAGCCGCGCGCGAGAAGATCTTTTTCGACAATCTGACGCCTCTCTATCCTGAGGAACAGCTGAGGATGGAGACCGACGACCCGGAGAACATCTCGGCAAGGGTGATCGATCTCGTTACCCCTATCGGAAAAGGCCAGAGGGCGCTGATCGTTGCTCCCCCCAGGACCGGTAAGACGATGCTGCTCCAGACGATCGCGAATTCGATCACGGAGAACCACCCGGAGGTCGCGCTGATCGTCCTGCTCATCGACGAGCGTCCCGAAGAGGTCACCGACATGCAGCGGTCAGTCAAGGGCGAGGTCATCTCGTCAACGTTCGACGAGCCGCCCACAAGACACGTGCAGGTCGCCGACATGGTGATCGAGAAGGCGAAAAGGCTTGTCGAGCACAAGAAGGACGTCGTGATCCTCCTTGACTCGATAACAAGGCTCGCCCGCGCGCACAACGCGGTGGTGCCGCCTTCGGGCAAGATCCTGTCCGGCGGTATCGATTCCAACGCGCTGCAGAGGCCGAAGCGCTTTTTCGGCGCCGCGAGGAACATCGAGGAAGGCGGAAGCCTTACGATCATCGCGACCGCGCTGATCGACACAGGTTCGCGGATGGACGATGTGATCTTCGAGGAGTTCAAGGGAACCGGTAACAGCGAGATCCATCTCGACAGGAAGCTTTCCGACAAGAGGCTGTTCCCGGCGATCGATCTCCAGAGAAGCGGTACGAGAAAGGAAGAGCTTCTTATCGACAAGGAGAACCTGAACCGCATCTGGGTGATGAGGCGCGTGCTGAACCCGCTTTCGTCGGTCGAGCAGATGGAGGTCGTGCTGGAGCGTCTCGCCAAGGCCAAGACCAACGCCGAGTTCCTTGCCTCGATGCAAAGCTAACCTACAAACAAATCAACACTTAAACCGGAAGGCGGGCGCAGCAATGCCCGCCTTTTACTATTCCGGCGTTTGCTCATACAATTCTGAGGATATGCGCATCGCCGTCCTATCGTCCGAAGCCGTCCCGTATTCTAAAACGGGCGGCCTTGCCGACGTCGCGGGCGCGCTTCCGAAGGCGTTGGCCAGAACGGGCGCGGACGCTTTTCTGATAACCCCCTGCTATCTTCAGACGAAAGGCGAACACCTTTGGCATACGGCGTTCGACGACCTGTGGCTTGAATGGCGCGGAAGGCCGTACCGGGCGAAGGCGTTTTACAGTGAGGCGAACGGTTCCCCGACTTTCCTGATCGACGCTCCGGAGTTCTTTCATCGCGATTCGATCTACGGATACCGGGAGGACTATGAGCGCTTCGCATTTTTCAACCACGCCGCATTGACGCTGATCAGGCGGCTCGACAAGAAGACCGACATCGTCCATCTCAACGACTGGCACTGCGGGTTCGCGGCCGTCAAACTGGCGCACCTCCGGTACTGGGACCCGTTCTGGAGCGGCACGCGCACCGTTTTCTCGATCCACAATCTCGCCTACCAGGGAGGATTCGGCGCGGGTGAACTATGGGACATGGGTTTCGGAAGCCGCTTCGAGCAGGATCACTTCGCTTTTGAAGGCTACGCGTCGGCGATGAAGGCCGGCCTGAGCGCCTCGGACATGCTTTCGACGGTCTCACCGACGTACGGCGTCGAGATCCAGCAGCCTGAGAACGGATACGGGCTCGATTGGCTTCTGCGTGCGAGAAGCGGACGGCTGAGCGGTATCACGAACGGGGTCGATTACGAGGTCTGGAACCCGGAAACGGATCCGATACTTGCAGCGAATTTCAGCTGGCAGGACCTTTCGGGAAAGCGGACCTGCAAGCGCGACCTCCTTGAAAGATTCTCGCTGCCAGTGGAGCTCGAGAATCCAGTCTTCGGAATCGTTTCGAGACTTACGTCGCAGAAGGGGATCGAGCTGATCCAGCAAGCCGCCGGCGAGATCGTGAATCTGGGAGGTTTCCTGACGGTTCTCGGTTCGGGAGACCGGAAGTACGAAGATTTCTTCCAGCGCCTTCGCGATGCCGCTCCCGAAAGGGTTGGATTTTTCAGGGGTTACAACGAGGAACTTGCGCACACGATCGAGGCGGGCTCCGACATATTCCTTATGCCTTCGCGATTCGAGCCGTGCGGCCTGAACCAGATGTACTCTCTTCGCTACGGAACCGTGCCGGTTGTCCGGGCTGTCGGCGGGCTTCACGACACGATCCACAATTTCGACCGCGTAACGGGACAGGGAAATGGCTTCAAATTCACGGATTTCATCGCCGGCCAGTTCGTCGAGAAGATCTACGAAGCCGTGTTCGCCTACAACGAGCCGGAGACCTGGAGGCGGATCCAGGTGAACGGTATGACCGAAGATCATTCGTGGGAGAACGCGGCGCGAAAGTACCTCGCGCTCTACGAACACACACTTCGCCTCTAAAACCTCACCCTCCGCTTATTCAAACGCCTTCAATCGGATATAATCCTCCGAAACACATCTCTCTCGCCTTACGATGCCGAAAAGAACTGACATCAAGAAGATCCTTATCATAGGGTCCGGTCCCATTGTGATCGGACAGGCCTGCGAATTCGATTATTCCGGGACTCAGGCCTGCCGCGCGCTCCGCCAGGAGGGCTTCGAGGTCGTGCTCGTCAACTCGAATCCCGCGACGATCATGACCGATCCGGAGATGGCGGACCGGACCTATATCGAGCCGCTGACGGTCGAAACCGTTTCCGCGATAATCGCCAAGGAGAAGCCCGACGCGCTTCTTCCGACAGTCGGCGGCCAGACCGGGCTTAATCTCTCGGTGGATCTTTACGAAAAAGGCATTCTCGAAGAGCACGGCGTGAAGCTCATCGGCGCGAACGTAGAATCGATCCGCGTCGGCGAGGACAGGGAGCTGTTTAAGAAGGCGATGGACGAGATCGGCATCGAGATGCCGAAGGGCGGTTTCGCGCACAGCTGGGAGGAAGCCCAGGATATCGTCAAAGAGACAGGCTATCCCGCGATCATCAGACCCGCCTACACGCTAGGAGGCACCGGCGGCGGAACCGCTTACAATCCGGAGGAATTCGAAGAGATCGTCGAACGGGGCCTTTCCGCGAGCCCCGTCTCGCAGGTGCTGATCGAAGAATCGATCCTCGGCTGGAAAGAGTTCGAGCTCGAGGTGATGCGAGACCTGAACGACAACGTCGTGATCATCTGTTCGATCGAGAACTTCGATCCGATGGGCGTTCACACCGGCGATTCGATCACCGTAGCCCCGGCGCAGACGCTGACAGACGTCGAGTACCAGAAGCTCCGCGACATGTCGATCGCCTGCATTCGCAAGGTAGGCGTCGAGACCGGCGGCTCGAACATACAGTTCGCGGTCAATCCGGACAACGGCGACATAAGGATCATCGAGATGAACCCGCGCGTGTCGCGGTCTTCGGCGCTCGCCTCGAAAGCGACCGGGTTCCCGATCGCCAAGATCGCGGCGAAGCTCGCCGTCGGCTACACGCTCGACGAGATCCCGAACGATATCACGAAGAAGACGCCCGCCTCCTTCGAGCCGACGATCGATTACGTCGTGACCAAGATCCCGAAATGGGCATTCGAGAAGTTTCCGGGCACCGAGGACGTTTTGGGCACGCAGATGAAGTCGGTCGGCGAGGTGATGGCGATCGGCCGGACGTTCAAGGAGTCGCTGTTCAAAGGGCTCCGGTCGCTTGAGGCCGTCAAACCGCTCCGGCTTCAGGGCGTTCCAGACCACGTTCTCCAGCAGAAACTTGCGCGCCCGAATTCGCAGAGGTTCTCGTACATCACCTACGCGCTTCAGCACGGCTATTCGATCGAAGAGGTTCACAGGTTCACGAAGATCGATCCGTGGTTTCTGGACCAGCTTGTGGAAGTCATGAGGCTTCAGGACCGGATCGAGGAGCGGAAGCTCAACGACGTGCCTACGGAGACGATCAGATACGCGAAGGAATACGCGCTTTCCGACCGCCGTATAGCTTTTCTGACGGGCACCAGGGAACGCGACGTCCGCGAGCACCGGAAGAACCTCGGGATCGTGCCTGTTTACAAAAGGGTCGACACCTGCGGCGCCGAGTTCGAATCGCACACGCCGTATCTTTATTCGACTTACGAAGAAGAGTGCGAATCCGAGCCGACCGACCGGCGGAAGATAATCATCCTCGGGTCGGGCCCGAACAGGATCGGGCAGGGAATCGAGTTCGACTACTGCTGCTGCCACGCAAGCTTTGCGCTTTCCGAAGCGGGCTTCGAGACCATCATGGTCAACTGCAATCCGGAGACGGTTTCGACCGACTACGACACGTCAGACCGCCTGTATTTCGAGCCGCTCACGTTCGAGGACGTGATGAACATCGTGGACAAGGAGCGTCCCGAAGGAGTGATCGTCCAGTTCGGAGGACAGACGCCTTTGAATCTCTCGACAAGGCTCCACGAGGAACAGGTTCCGATCATCGGGACATCGCCTGATTCGATCGACCTGGCCGAAGACCGCAAACGGTTTAGCGCGCTTCTCGGCGAGCTGAACATCCCCCAGCCCGCGAACGGGACCGCGACTTCTTTCGAAGAGGCCAAAGAGATCGCCGAGAAGATCGGATATCCGGTGATCGTCCGGCCGAGCTTTGTGCTCGGAGGCCGTGCGATGGCGACCGTTTACGACGAGAACGCGCTGGACGAATATATGCGGTCCGCGGTCGACGCCTCGCCGGAAAAGCCTATCCTGATCGACAAGTTCCTCGAACGCGCTGTCGAGATCGACGTCGACGCGCTGGCGGACGAAACGGGATGCGTCGTTGCGGGAATTCAGGAGCATATCGAGGAAGCGGGGATCCACTCGGGCGATTCGTCGTCGGTATTGCCTCCGCAGAAGATCGCGGAAGAGCATCTGGAGACGATCTGCCATTACACGAAAGAGCTTGCGAAAGCCCTTGAGGTCAAAGGGCTTATGAACATCCAGTACGCGATCAAGGACGACCGGGTGTACGTGATCGAGGTCAATCCGCGCGCGTCCCGGACCGTGCCTTTTGTATCGAAGGCGACGGGAGTCCCGCTCGCGAAATACGCTTCGCTGATTATGGCCGGAACGGCGAGCCTCTCGGATTTTGGGCTACCGGAGAAGCTCGAAGTCCCGAAGGTGTTCGTCAAATCCCCTGTTTTCCCTTTCAAGAAGTTCGCGGGAGTCGATCCGGTCCTGGGCCCGGAGATGCATTCGACCGGCGAGGTGATGGGAGTCGGCGAGACGTTCGGCGAGGCGTACGGCAAGGCGATGGAAGGCGCTTTCCTGACGCTGCCGACTGAAGGCAAGGCGTTCATTTCGGTCAACGACCAGGACAAGGGACAGGCGGTCGTACTGGCAAGAAGGCTTTCGAGGATGGGTTTCAGCCTGATCGCGACCTACGGGACGGCGAACCGTCTGCGCGAGGTCGGGCTCGACTGCGAGACGGTGTTCAAGGTCAACGAGGGCCGTCCGAACATCGCCGATCACATCAAGCGCGGCGACATCGCGCTGATAATCAACACGCCTCTTGGCAGGACCTCGCACTACGACGAGCAGGCGATCCGGAAGGCGGCTCTGCAGTACGACGTGCCGACCGTGACCACGATCACGGGCGCGGAGGCGCTGATCGAGGCGATCGCTTCGAAGACTAGCAACGGCGACGTGGAAGTGAGAAGCCTCCAGGAGATCCACAAGGGATCAAGTCAAAAGTCGAAGGTAAAAAGTCAAAAATAGCTTCGGGGCAGAAGCGGTGCGGGGCATTTCTGATCGATCGCCCGCGTCTTTCAACTTTGCCGTGAAAATGCCGGTTGGAGGATGTCTGAAAAGACCTCTTAAGTGCTATTTTGCAGCCACCCTTCGAAGTACCGATTCATGACCACGGTGCACGAATTGGGCCTTCCCAGCTCCGTAGGAGCCCGATGTCTGTAGAAAACCGACCTGCCAAGCGAGCCGCGCTCCGTCAGGAGCGCAATTCTCGCATCAAGCATCAAGCTCCTGTGGAGCTGGGGTGATCGTTTGTGAACCATTACTACAGACATACGGCTTCTACGGAGCCGGGAACGCTCAACCGATGCAGTGGCAAAATTCCACGTTACGTCGAAGGGTGATTGAAAAGGGCACTTAAAAGGACTTTCCAGACAGCCCATCGATCGAATATCACTCAGCAGGTCCTTCTCTGCGCACCTCTCCGGGACCTCTTCCAAAATGCTTCTTGAACGCCCTTGTGAACGCCGACAAAGACTGATATCCCACCGACTCCGCGATCTCGGGAATGCCCTCGCGGGTCGATAGAAGAGCTTCGTGCGCTAGTTCCATCCTCCACTGGGTCAGATAGGCCATCGGGGTCACACCCAGCACTTCGTTCATTCGCTGAGACATCACGGTTCGGGACATGCCTCCGGCTTTCGCCATCGTCTCGACCGTCCAGTGCTCTTCGGGCGTCTCGTGGATCGCCTCGAATACGCGTCCGAGCTGTTCGTCCTGCATTGCGGAGAAGAGCCTGGACGAATCCGATGTGCGCTTCGCGTAGGTCCTTATGGTCTGAATGAAGATGATCTCCGCCAGCCGGTTAATGACCGCCTCGCTTCCCGGCTCCCGTTCGAAGGCCTCGTGGGTTATGAAGCGCATTGCCTGCTCCAGCCACGTGTAATGCATTATCTCCGTGTTCGGCACGTGGATAAAAGGCGGGAGCTCGTTTAGAAGCATCTTGCCGCGCTCGTGGTCGAATTCAAAGTGGCCGCAGACAAGTGCCGTCGTCTCTCCGTCCATGTCCCCGCCCCACGTGAGAGCTCCTTTCCCGTCGAATCCCGACTCCTGGATCACCTCGTCCACAAGAAGGAAGGGCGGAACACTTGCGTCGCAGAACAGATCGTGCGACGCGCCGTTCGTGACGAATATCAGGTCACCCTTCTCCAGCTTGATCTTGTCTTCGTGCCCCTCGACCGTGGCCCAGCAAGAGCCGCGGGTCACAAGGTGGTAACGGGAGACATTGCTGTAACGGGGCACGGTCACCCCCCAGGGCGGCCTGAATGCCGTCCGGAAGTAAAGACTTCCGCGAATGTGGACCGTCCTGAGTATATCGCTGAGTACATCCATAGTCATCATTCTAAGCTGATTTTATGCCGTACGTAAAGTGTGCTGAACGATTGAGCAAAAAACACGCACGTTCGGGCATTTACATCGGTTCGCCCGGAGATTAGGCTCGAAACTGTCGCGATCGGATTGACAGGATCAAGGGCTTCGGATCGTGAAGAGCAATATGGGGGGGCAGCAAATGATCAACGCAAGAACAGTGAGCAGTTTGTTCGCCATAGCTTCCACCGCATCCGGGCTTATCGCTTTCGTGCCGATCCCCCTGGTCGCGCCGGACGGCGTCTTCGCGGTGAAAATGTGGCACAAGCTTGTCCACATCGTCATTGGACTCGTTCTCGGTGCCGGAGCCTACCTTGGCGAACGGGCCGCTTTGGGAGTAGCCCGGGAAGTATCGGTCTTCTACATCATCGTGACCGTGCCCGGACTTCTTACCCCGGGACAAATGCTTCTCGATTTCATACACGTCAACCAGGCTGACAAATGGCTTCATTCTTCATTGGCCACAGTCATCACCTTCGCCGGATTTATCCTTTTCCGCGGTAGATCGCGATTGGCCGAGGCAGGTTGACAGGACGGGCCGCCGCGGCGCAGCAAACGGCCCTTTTTATCCCCCGGTCTTTCCGCGGAGGCTGGGAAACACAACGTAACGGAGAAATAGAACTATGAGATACAGATCGAAAAGACAATTGCTGGCCGCAACGCTGGTACTGGCCTTTGCGGTCGCAGGGATCGCGGTCAGCGCTCTGGCAGCTACCGGCGACGAACACGACGAAATGACGGATGCGAACATCGCGGCGATCGTTTCGGTGGCGGGAAAGCTGGACATCGCCTACGGCAAGATCGCGATGTCAAAGTCGAAGAACGAGAAAGTTCGCGAATTCGCGGACCGCATGGTGACCGATCATTCGGCGGTTCAGAACGCCGCTGAAAAGCTGCTTAAGAAACTTGGCGTGACGCCGGTCGAGAACGACACGAGCCGAAGTCTGGCGGAGAACGGCGAGAAAGTGAAGGCGAAGCTGCGGTCTCTAAAAGAAGCCGAGTTCGACAAGTTCTATATCGACAACGAGGTCGCTTATCACGAGCTTGTCGTCAACGCCATTGAGAACGTGCTGATCAAGAGTGCCAGGAATGCCGAATTGAAGGCCACTCTAGAATCCGTACTGCCTCTTTTCACACGCCATCTGGAACACGCAAGGTCGATCCAGAGCGAGATGAACGGCGAAATGGGCGGTTCCCACAAGATGGGTCACTAAACCGAAAACAAAACAAACATAAGGACCAATAGAGGTAAAAACAAATGCAACAGCAAATAGAAGAACTACTTGAGGACAAGGTGGAACTGATGAAACAAGGGCAGGTCGTCGAGGCGGCCGACAGGTTTTTCGCGGATGACGCGGAGACGTTCGACTTCACGGGCTCAGTCACGAAGTCGAAGGCGGAGATGATCGAGAAGATGAAGGGCTTCACCGGAATGATCAAGTCCGTGAACGGCATCACGCACCACGGTTCCGCGGTCAACGGCGACACCTCGTTTCTTGAGTTCACCTTTGACTTCGACATGACCGACGGAAGCCGTGTCCTTTGGCACGAGGTGATCAGATCCGTCTGGAAGGACGGAAAGATCGTGTCCGAACAGTACTTCAAGAACTAGGGAGGACTGAATGGGACACTTGGGCATCGCACGCGCCTTTGCGCTGATCGGCCTGTGCTTAGCCGCGGCAGCCTGGATAAGACCATCCGGGACCGCCGCGGCCGAAGGAGCGGCTTCCGCCCCCAGGACGCACGTCGTGAGAATAAGCCGTTCGGCATTCTCGCCGGCTTCACTGACGGTGAATCCCGGAGACACGATCGAGTGGCGGAACGAGGACGTCGTTCCGCACACTGCGACCGGCAAGGCATTCGATTCCGGAAGGCTGAACGCGGGTCAGAAGTGGCGATTCAAGGCACGGGCACAGGGAAGTCTTCCGTACATATGCACCTATCATCCCTCGATGCGGGGGACGATCACGGTGAAATGAACGGAGGCGAAAGGTCAGAGGGCGGCCGGCAGCGGCTGCCCTCTGATATTCGTAGGTGAAGAAATATGAAAGCAAAAATCTGTCGATATTCGAAGCGTTTCGCTTTGCTTGGAGCTGCGGCAATACTCGCCGCGGGATGCTCGGCGTCCGCTGATACCGGTGCGGATGCGGCGAACGGTGTATTAGGCGTGATCCCCTGGAGTCATGCCCATCCTATCCTTGTGAACTTCACTGCGGGCCTTGTGCCCGTCTCGTTTGTGAGCGAGCTTCTGGGAAGAACGTTGAAGAGAGGGTCGTTCGGTTCCGCGGCCTGGTGGACGATACTCTACGCCGCGCTTCTTACTCCCGCTACCGCATTGACGGGATGGTACTGGAGATCAAGTCTTCCGCCGGATATTCTGCCCGCCGATCTGATCAGCACTCATCTCTATTTGGGGATGCTGCTCGCGGTTACGCTGGCCGGTCTCGCGGTTTGGCGCGGTATCATGTTCTTCAGGGGCGGGAAGCCGGGCATCGGTTATCTCGCCATCTGCGGAGCAACGGTTTGTGCGTTGGTCTACCAGGGAAATCTAGGCGGAAAAATGGTTTTCGGGTAGGCCCGGACAACGGATGGAAATGAACCTCGTGAAACTGCCTTTGCTAGAAGAAATAAGGAAATGCGATGTGTGCGCCGGGGACCTCCCGCTCGGTCCCAGACCGGTGCTGAGCTTTTCTTCGCAGTCCGGGATCGCGATCATAGGCCAGGCGCCCGGGAGAAAGGTACACGAATCGGGGATTCCCTGGGACGACCCCTCAGGCGACCGGCTGCGTGAATGGCTCGGTGTCGCTAGGGAAGAGTTCTACGATCCGGACAACTTCGCGATCGTCCCGATGGGGTTCTGCTATCCGGGAAAGGGAAAGAGCGGCGATCTGCCCCCGAGGCCCGAATGCGCGCCGCTTTGGCATCCGAGGATCTTTGGCGGGGATGTGGCTGCGCGGCTGACATTGCTTGTCGGATCCTATTCGCAGGCTTTCTACCTGGGCGATTCGGCAGGCGAGACGTTGACTGAAACAGTCAGGAACTATCGAGAGTTTTTACCGGAATATCTGCCCCTGCCGCATCCCAGCCCTCGCAACAATATCTGGATGAAAAAGAATCCCTGGTTCGAGGCGGAAGTTCTGTCGGTCCTGAAGGAGTCTGTTCGGAAACTCCTCTGATCGCACGAGATCAACTCAAGGCGCCACGAGCTCTAAACTGGGGGCGTCCTCGGTTGTGCCCAGTCGGGCTGCGCCCTCCTATTGCAGCGCGAAGCGCTGCTCTAAACGGTTAAATCGGCTGGCCGTCGATCCCCGTTGCTACCGCTCCGGGTACTGATTGGGCCCGTCGCTACCGCTCCGGGTACTGACCGACTGGTCCCTGGCCAATGTCTTGATCCCAAATCCCGTCCACCTGAAAAAGAAAGCGATCCCAAGCGAGAACAGCGAGCCCGTGAAGCAGAAGAACGCCCACGGGGCGTATTCGACCGTAGGCACGCCGAGCGTTGTCGCCATGAACACCGCCGATACCGTCCAGGGCAAGAGCGGTTCGACGATCGTTACCGAGTCTTCGATCGATCGCGAAAGGTTCCTGCGCGAGAGCCTCATATCGTCGAACGGCTTCCGGAACAGGTTTCCGACGATCAGGGCAGTGACGCCCCCGTGGCTCGTCATCGAGATCAATGTCGCCCCCGCAGCCATCGTTGCGGCAATCAAGGTGAATACGGAGCGCGCTTTTGCCAGCATAGCGTTGAGGAGCCGGCCGAGCGCGCCCGAGACCTCCATCGCCGCCGCCATCAGAAACGCCGACACGATGAACAGCAGCGTGAACGCCATCGAGGCCATTCCTCCGCGGTTGAGCAGAATCTTTGTTGAATCGCTTAGCGAAGCGGCCGTGTTGCCGAGCATCTCCACGTTGAATCCGTTGATCGCCGCCTTCAACGCGCCCGGCGCGGCAAAACCGTTGGCGATCATCCCGACCGCTAGTGCAGTGACAGAAGACGCGAGGATCACGAGAGCAGCCGGATAGCGCCTGACCATCCCGATCACGGCGATCGCCGGAGGAATGAACGGAAGCAATCCCAGATCGAAAGCGGAGGCGATGTTCGTCTGGACCTGTCGCGCTGCCTCCGGTACCCCGGTCCCGTTTCCCGATTGTCCTGAAAATCCCGCGATCAGATAAATGGCGAACGCGACGACGAACGAAGGCCCGGCGGTATAGACCATTCCCGCGATATGGTCGTAAAGATCGGCTCCGGCTCCGATAGCGCTTATGTTGGTAGAGTCGGAGATCGGCGACATCTTGTCGCCGAAATAGGCGCCTGAAACGACCGCGCCGGCGGTGATCGCAAGCGGAGCCTCGAGCGCCGCTGCGGTCGCCATCAAAGCCACCCCGATCGTCCCGGCCGATCCCCAGGAGGTCCCTGAAGCGAGAGACATCGCCGCCGTCGCAAGGAACGCCGTGAGCACTATGAACCGGGGACTTATGATCTCGATCCCGTAGAAGACAAGCGCCGGGATCGTACCGGAGAACATCCAGCTTCCGATCAGGATGCCAATCGCGAGCAGGATGATGATTGCCGGAAGGGCGGCCGCGAGCTTGGCTCCGGTTTCCGTCTGTATGTCGTCCCAGCCGTATCCGTGCCGCAATGCCACTGCGCCGGCGACGATCGCCGCAAGAAGCAGGGAGGAGATCAGAAGCGCGTCGCTGAATCCGAATGCGAGCGCTCCGGTCAGCAGCGAAAGAAAGAGAACGAGGATAGGGAGCCCGGATTCGGCGATGCCGGGGGTCGTTTTTTCCATATTCGGTCAGTTTCCGGCGAGGGCGTTCGAAAGGTCTTCGATAAGCATATCCGCGCCTTCGAGGCCGATCGAAAGCCGGATCAGGTGTTTCGGGATCCCCTGCGGCCCGTAGTCGTCGTCGAACCCTGAGGCGGGGATCACGAGGCTTTCCGCGCCTCCCCAGCTGACGGCCTTTCCGAAGAGTCTTAAGCTGTCGACGATCGCGCAAAGCTCTTCGAAATCCTCGACATCGAGAACCGCCGAGAACAACCCCGCGTAGCCGCGCATCTGGGTTTCGAACAGAACCCTTTCATTTACCGAAAGCGCGGGGTGGAGTACGCGCTTAACCTTCGGATGCTCCGCGAGAAAATGAGCTACGGCGAGGGCATCGGCCTCGTGCTGGCGCACCCTTGCGGGCATCGTCATAAGGCCGCGCAGAAAAAGCCAGGCGTTCTGCGGGGCGAGCGCTCCTCCGAAGAGCATATAGCCGCGGTAGAAGATCTTCTCCATCAGTTCGCGGCTCGTGACAACGGCGCCCCCGACGGCATCGCTGTGGCCTCCCACGTACTTCGTAAGCGAGTGAACGGCGATGTCGATCCCCATCTCGAGGGGCTTCTGAAACAAAGGCGTCGAGACAGTATTGTCGATGCAGGTCACGATGCCCCTTTCTTTCGCCGCTTTCGAGATCTCGCGAATTGGCGCGAGCCCGAAGGTCATCGATCCGGGACTCTCGAAATAGATCAGCTTCGTGTTGTGTTCTATGAACTCCTCGAAGTTCCGTACGTCGTCTCCGTGGATCGCGGTGTGATCGATCCCGAAGCGGGCGAGCAGCTCGGCGAGTTGCAGCGTAGGGCCGTAAATGTTGTTGACGAACAGGACGTGATCGCCGCTTTCGAGCAGCGAAGCCAGCACGGAACTGATGGCGGCCATCCCGGAAGAGAAGCATTTGCAGGATTCGCCCCGTTCGAGAGCGGCGAGACGGTCCTCGAGCACCTTCACGGTCGGATTCGTGCCGCGCGAGTATATGTACTCCTCGTGCTCGCGTTTCAGACCTTCGAGCAGTTCCTTCGCCGAGCGCTTCCTGAACAGCGACGCCTGCGCGACCGGCGGAAGCATCGCGCCGTGCCGGTCCTCTAGTCCCTCGAGCGATCCGAGGCATATCAATACGTCCTGTTCTTCGATCATAAGACGGGAAAGTATAACTGTAAGGAGTCAGAAGTCAGAAGTCAGGAGTCAGAAGTCAGGAGTCAGAAGTCAGGAGTCAGGAGTCAGGAGTCAGAAGTCAGGAGTCAGAAGTCAGGAGTCAGGAGTCAGAAGTCAGGAGTCAGAAGTCAGGAGACGGGAGACAGGAGACAGACGGGAGGCGGGAGAAAGGAGACAGACGGGAGGCGGGAGACGGAAGTTTTCCGACCGCGTAGCGGTCATGTGCGTTTAGCCGTGGACAAGCCCGAAGGGCGCAGTCCACGGTACGGGAGTCCCCCGTTATCCCCGCCGCGTTAGCGGCGGCACCGGACAGGAGACAGAAATCGGAACCCCGGAGCGCAAGCGACGGGCATAACGGAACACACGTGTGCCGCTTGCGGGCTTGCAGGCGCAGGCCCGCTCTTCGCCGCGGAGTGGCGACGGATGGTAGCCCCGGGTGAAGCCGAAGGCGAAACCCGGGGTAAGGCGGAAAACATTTCTCTAAGCCCCGAAGGGGCGGCACCAAGGGGAAGACAGGAGGCGGGAGACGGAGGTTTTCCGACCGCGTAGCGGTCATGTGCGTTTAGCCGTGGACAAGCCCGAAGGGCGCAGTCCACGGTACGGGAGTCCCCCGTTATCCCCGCCGCGTTAGCGGCGGCACCGGGCAGGAGACAGAAATCGGAACCGGGAGCGCAAGCGACGGGCATAACGGTACGCACGCGTCCCGGGTGCAATGTGCGAAGCGAAAATGTGCATTGAGGATTCGCCTGCCGGAGCGCGCTCAGACATCTAGCTCCTACGGAGCCGGAGGTCCCGGGTGGGTCGCGATGCTATTAACATTGCGCCGATGGCGCGGGTCAATGCTCACTGTTCACTGTACAATGGCCAATGATCATTGCCATTGACCGAAGACCGAAGACTGAAGACGGAAGACCGAAGACCGAAGACCGAAGACCGAAGACCGAAGACCGAAGACCGAAGACCGAAGACTGAAGACTGAAGACGGAAGACCGAAGACCGATGAACATTGACCGGTGACCGATGACCACTGACCGTTGACCGATGGTCATTGTTCATTGTCAGGTGCTATCATCTCCCTTCGATTCCAAGGCTTGGGGCGGCTCGCGTTTGAACTCTCCTGATAAATCCCGGACAGACATCCTGGCGCACGGCATCGCGCAGATGTTCCTCTCGACCCTTTCGTTCGCGCTCGCGAACGTGTTCGTCAAAGAGGTCGCGCACCTTCCGGTGATGGAGATCGTCTTCTTCAGGTGCCTCATAGCGGCTGCGTTCTGCGTTTACGGACTTCAGAGGGCCGGCGCGTCGTTCACAGGCACCCACAAGGTGCCTTTGGTCCTCCGGGGCGTGTTCGGCACTGTAGCCCTGACCTTCTTTTTTCTCACGATCCAGAACATACCGCTCGCGACGGCGATGGTCATCCAGTACCTGTCGCCGATCTTTACCGCCGTCATTGCCATTTTCTACCTGAAAGAGAAGGTAAAGCCGCTGCAATGGGCCTTCTACGCGATCGCGTTTTCGGGCGTGCTTCTTATCGGCCGGGTCGATGCCCGCGTGTCGTTCCTGTTCGTGGGCCTCGGCATCCTTTCGGCGGCGGGTTCCGGCGCGGCGTACAACCTTGTCAGAAGGCTGAGGGATGTCGAGCATCCCTTGACGATAATCCTCTATTTCCAGGTGGTCGGGATCATCGCCGGCGCTATATCGATACCGTTCGCCTGGACGACGCCCGCCGGATGGGACTGGTTCAATCTGCTTCTGATCGGCGTTTTTTCTCAGCTGGGCCAGGTGTTCCTGACCAACGCATTCAGCCGCGAGAAGGCGGCGAGCGTCGCGATCGTGGTTTACACGGGTCTTGTTTACGGGATCGCGATCGGCTGGATCGTATACGGCGAGGTCCAAACGATATGGTCTCTGTTCGGTATGCTTCTGGTGGTCGCGGGAGTGGTCGCGAGCGTTTTGTATGTACGGAAGGTAAAGAGGATCGAGGAGATCGAATCGACCGTGGCATAAAAGAGAAGGAACAGGGATGAAGGGGATGAAGGAGATGTGGTGCCCGATAGGAAGCGGAGAGCTTTCTCTCTAACCGATCTGTGTGAATCTCCTCCATCTGTGGCTAACCCACCTTCACCTCCATCTGTGGCTAACTCTCACCGAATGTTAGGATTGAAGAAATGAACGAACCGGAGACCATCAAGCGGATACTTGAAGAATGCCGGACGATCGCCGTCATAGGCCTCTCGTCCGATCCGCGCAGGCCCTCGAACGGGGTCGCGGCGTATATGCAGAAGACCGGATACAGGGTGATCCCGGTCAATCCGAATGAGACCGAGGTCCTGGGCCAAAAAGCGTACCCGCACCTTTCGGAAGTGCCTGATGAGGTCGATCTCGTGAACATCTTCCGGCGCTCGGACAAAGCCGGCGAAGGCGTCGACGATGCGATCGAGCGCGGAGTAAAGGCAGTCTGGATGCAGGAAGGCGTCATCGACAGTTCTGCCGCGGCCAGGGCAGAGGCCGCGGGCCTTCTAGTAGTGATGGACCGCTGCTGGCTCAAGGAAAAGTATCGATATGCAGGCTGACGGAAAGATAATCGCGGCGGTGGTCACGGTGAGCGACACGCGCACGCTTGCGAGCGACACTTCAGGCGAGCGCCTTTCGGAGCTGCTGAAAGAATTCGGCGCGCTGATCGTCGAACGGCAGATAGTCAACGACGATTACGAGAATCTCCGCAACACGCTCTTTGCTCTCACCGAAAGGGAAGACATCAACCTTATACTCACGACGGGCGGAACGGGCCTCGCCGAAAGGGACAACACTCCCGAGGCGACGAATTCGATAATCGAAAAGGAAGCGCCCGGCATCGCGGAAGCGATCCGGGCGGAAAGTCTGAAGATCACGCCGACGGCGATGTTGTCACGAGGCACGGCCGGGGTCCGAAACGGAACGCTTATCGTGAACCTTCCCGGCTCTGAGAAGGGCGTAGCCGAAACGTTCGAGATCATACGCCCCGTTCTCCGCCACGCCGTCGACCTCGTCTCGGGCAGGACCGAACATTAGTTCGAGCCGCTGATAAACGCCGCCGCGTCCCGCTTCAGGACCCGAAGCGAGTTCTCCTCGATGTACATCATGTGCCCCGCCTCGTAGTACTTCGTCGAAATGTTCTTTCGAAGCTCGGGATCGAGGTTCATGTTTGCGACCGTGTATTCCGTGGCGAAGTACGGGGTCGCCATGTCGTAGTAGCCGGACGCGATGAAGACTTTCATGAAGGGATTCTTCTGCAGAGCTTCGCGCAGAGCGCCGCTGGTATCTGCGTAGCCGTTGTTGACGTTCCAGTCCCAGCGTCCGACGCCGCCTCCGAGAATGTAATACTCCAGGTCCGATTCGAAGCCCAGCTCGCGCCGCACGTAATCGTTCAGCGTCGCCGTGTAAGGAGGCCGGATGGCAGTCATCGAAGGGTCGAAATCCGTTCCGTCACCCGCCGGCTCCTTGTCTATTCCGGTGAACCGGCTGTCGAGCCTCCCGACGCTCCTCTTCTCGTTCCTCAGAAGCTCCTTCAAAAACTCGCCGAGTTCGATACGCATATTGTTGCGGTCCACGAACTGTGTGCTCAGCCCTGTGAAGCGGCTGATCTCGTTCACCAGCGCGGTCCGTTCTGAAGCGCTCAGATTCGAGGCCCGCAGAAGCCCGGGCGCGAGACGGTCCATCGCGAACCGCTCCGATTCCCGGAGAACTTCTTCAAGCGGTCTCGACTGAAGATCGCTCCCAAGTTTCTTGTGATACCAGGCAGTCGACGTGTACGAGGGTAGTATCAGCACGAGCGGAAGATCGTTGCCGTCGGCGAATCGAACCGACTGGAAGTTCATCACCGAAGAGACCAGAAGGATCCCGTTGAATGCGATGCCTTTTTCGACCAGGTATCCGGAAAGCCCGCTCGCCCGGGTCGTGCCGTAGCTTTCGCCGACAAGATATAGAGGCGAGAGCCATCGGTTGTTCCTGACCAGGTAGAGCCTTATAAACTCGCCGACCGACGCGATGTCGCCGTTAAGAGAGAAGAACTTCTGCTCCTTCGGATCTTCCGCACGGCTGAAGCCTGTCCCGACGGGATCGATAAAGACCAGGTCGGTTTCGGTCAGCCAGGTGTGCTCGTTGTCCACGAGCTCGTACGGCGGCGGAGGCATAAAGCCGTTGGCCTGCATCTTCACGCGCTTAGGGCCAAGGGCTCCCAGATGAAGCCACACAGAGGCCGACCCCGGTCCGCCGTTGAAAGAGAACATAAGAGGCCTTTTCGCGTCTGCGCCGTCGCGCGTGTAAGCCATATAGAACATACGCGCCTCGAGCTTTCCGTCGCGGTCGCGGATCGGCATATATCCCGTCGTCACGGTGTAACCGAGCGTCTGACCGCCGACGCGGATCGAGTGCTTCGTGACGACCGGATCGGGAAGCGGGGCGGGCTCTTTTGCGGCGGATTCCTGCCGATTCTGGGCAGGCGCGGCCGTCGCGAGGATCAGGCAAATTGCGATCATAAAGATCGTGATTCCGAGGTTCTTTCTGGATGAAACCAATGCAGAGATTCTCATAGCGCTTTCTAGTGCTTGTTGGAAGGGTACGTCATAAGTGTCATTTCGGACTCAACTGAACAAATGCCCGCGACAGTTTTCCCGCAAAAACATCGGTTGCGCCCCGCTTCAGCCGGCACAAATCCGGGGCTGAAGCCCCTTTCGGCAGTTGTGAAGCCTGTTACCCTCCGCTAAAGCGAGGGGCAACTCATAATTTCCGCCAAGGCGATCACCGGGTGATCTCGCTGACCATCACGCCATTGATCATCGTTCCCGTGCAATGCGTCGCGTATTCGAACGGGTCCCCGTCGTACATCGCGAGATCGGCGTCCTTGCCGACCTTGATCGATCCGATCTTGGAGTCCATACCGAGTATCTTCGCGGCGTCGATCGTGATCGTCGCCAGCGCCTGCTCGAATGTCAGTCCGTACGCGACAAGAGCGCCCGCTTCGAAAAGAACCACGCGGGTCTTCGGCACATACGTCTCGTATCCGCTCTGGAGAGCGAACGGGATTCCCGCGTCGCGCAGTTTTTTGGCCGTCGCCATCGACAGGTTCTCGGTTTCGCCGCCGGCGCGGTACATCGTCGGGTGCAGGATAACGGGAAACCCGGATGCCTTGATCTCGTCGAGGACCATATGGGCTTCCGAGGCTCCGTCCAGAACGATGTCGATGCCGAACTCGTCCGCGATTCGAAGCGCGGTCATGATGTCCCGCGAAGTATGCGCGGTCACAAGAAGCGGGATCTCCTTATCGATCACCTTCTTCAGCATCTCGAGCTTCAGATCGCGCGGCGCGTCTTCCTTCTTGCCGTAGCTCGAAGCCTTGATCAGGATCTCGCGGAGCATCGCCGCCTGCTTGGCGCTCGTGCCGGGCGGTTTACCTCCGCTGTTCATCGCGCCCTGCCCGATCGTGACGGCGATCATCGCAAGCGGCCGCACGGTTGCCTCATCGACATTGTCACCCACCGTCTTCGCGATCATAGTCTGACCGGAGATTAGCGCCGCCGGCGCGTGGCCCGTGTGGATGGTCGTAACACCGAGGCTTCTTACCCACTTAATAAGCTCTTCCCCGGCGTTGTATGCATCGATCGCGCGAAGCTCGGGCTGGATGGGCGAGGATTCTTCGACCTGCATCTGGTCGTGCGGCTGGTTCATATAACCCGCGAGCCCGATCACGGTGTGCGCGTCGATCAGGCCCGGGGTCACGACCTTCGCGGTCACTACCTTGTAGCCTGAAGGAATTCGCACGCTCGAAGCAGGGCCTACCGCCTCGATCTTGCCGTTGTTCGTAAGGACGACGCCGTCCTTGATCGCCCTGCCGTCCATCGTGTAGATCGTCTCGCCGCGAACCGCTACTTGCGCAAGTGCGCCCGACGACAACGAAACGATCAGCAGGAGACTGGTAAGGACCGCTTTGAACTTCGAGCCCGAGACTTTGAACCAGGAACCTGGAACATTGAACCCGTATCCCGACACTTTGAACTTTGAACCTGGAACCTGGAACTTTCTATTCATACTGCCCTCCCACGTCGCCGTCGAAGCAATCGATATGGACAAGGCGGTCGTTCGTCGCACCGTAACCGCCGACCGCGACCAGGTAGTCTTCGGCGGTGCTTCGGTCAAAGACCTTCCCGCCGTCCACCCAGGTCTGGAGAACGTTCGTGTAGACGCTCAAAGGATCGCCGGACAGGATGATGAAATCGGCATCCTTGCCTGCCTCCAGCGAGCCGATACGGTCTTCCAGGTCGAGCATCTTGGCGCCGGCCATCGTCAATCCGTACAGCGCGGCGTCGCGGCCCATTCCGGCGCGAACCGCGAATCCCGCCTGCCGAAGAAAGAACCTCGAATCGGTGATGTAATCGTCCGTATGGAATCCAACCACGGCGCCAGCCTTCTCAAGCGCGGCCCCGTTGACCCAGCGTATGTCCATCGTTTCGAGCTTTCCGCCCGGCGCGTCGACGAGTATGAGCGAAGACGGGACACCCGCAGCCGCGATCTCGTCGGCGACCTTCCACGCTTCCGAAACGTGGTGAAGCACGAGCCGGAAGCCGAATTCCTTCTGCAACCTCAGGACGGTCAGGATGTCGTCGTGGCGGTGCGTGTGATGATGGACGACCCGCTTGCCGTCGAGCACCTCAACCAGCGTCTCGAGACCCAGATCGCGCGGGGGCATCTTCGACTCGTCGTCTCCCGCCTTTTCGATCTTTGCCTTGTATTCCTGTGCTTTAATGAATCTCTCGCGGACGAGCGCGGCGGATTTCGCGCGCGTTCCGGGCCAGCTTCCCGAACTGCGTATGCTGTTCGTCCCGTTAGCGAACTTTATCCCGCCCATGTAATCGCCGTCGGCGTCGAAGATGAGAACGTCGTCGATCTTGTTTGCGCCGTCGCGGAGCTTGACGTAGAGCGTCTGACCGCTGTCGAGATGGCCGGAGCCGGGCATTATGTTCGCGACGGTGATCCCGCCGGACTGCGCCCTCTGAAATCCGGATGAACGGACGTTTATGGAATCCAGCGTACGGACCTCCGGCTGGATAGGTCCGGAACCGTCGGCTCCTGCGACTTCGCCTATGTGGCTGTGGGTATCGACGAGGCCCGGCATTATGACCTTGCCCTTCACATCGACAATGATCGTGTCAGCTGTGAAGACCCGGCCCGTGGCGTCGCCGATCTCGACGATCTTGCCTTTATGGATCAGGAGATAGCCGTTCTCTATCGGCTGCCCGACGATCGGGATGATCTTCGCGCCGACGAAAGCCGTTCTCATTTCCTGGGCTATCGCTGTGGCCGCCAACAGGACGAGAACGGAAAGAACACACAGGTACCTTTTCATTTCGGATTTCCTCGGAATGGTTTATGTGGCTGAGGTGCAACGATAAAGTGCAATTAATTCGAATCGTTGTCAAGAATCGGAACTTTCGGATGCGTCCTCGCCTATGGGGAGGGTGACCGCGAACCGGGTTCCTTCGGAGGAGCTATCGGCCTCGATCGAGCCGCCGTGGGCGGTGACGATCCCGTAACACACCGCGAGCCCCAGACCCGTTCCGCGGCCTGAGGATTTTGTCGTATAGAACGGGTCGAAGATCTTTTTCAGATCGTCTTTGCCGATACCGGGTCCGGAGTCACCGATCGACACCTCGACGTTTCCTCCCGCTTTCCTGGATTGGACCGAGAGCCGGCCTCCGTCGGGCATCGCGTCGCGGGCATTGAGAAGGAGGTTCAGGAAGACCTGCTGAAGCTGGTCGGAGTCGGCCATTATCTTCGGCAGTGCGGGATCGAGGAAAGTGCTGATGTCCAGCTTCTGGAACTGTTTGTCGAAACCCGCCAACCTCAGGCCCGTTTGGACAACATCGTTGACGTCGATCAAAGCGCGCGCCGCCGGCCTTGCGCGGGCAAAATCCATCATGTCCTTTGTGACGCTTTTAATTCTCAAGATCTGGGTCTGGATGAGGCCCAGCTTTTCCGACGTCGCCTCATCGATTCCGCCGTTCCGCTCGATCATCTGGATCAGCGACGAGATCGAAGCAAGGGGGTTGTTCACCTCGTGAGCGACTCCCGCCGAAAGGGTGCCGAGCGCTGCCAGCTTTTCCGTCCGGATAAGCTGTTCGTTCAGTTTCCGGAGCTCTTCGATGTCGGAGAGCATCTTCCGGCTCATCTCGTTGAACGACTCCGCCAGAAGGCCGATCTCGTCGTTGCTTTTCCTGAGGTCGGCTTCGGTTCCGTACTCTCCGTCGGTAACCTTGACCGCGGCGACCGTCAGCCTCTGCAAAGGTCTCGAGATAGAACGCACGATCAGAAGCACCAGGAGAAGGTTGGGAACAAGCGCCGAGATCACGCTGAAGACCAGGTATTTTCGCCACGCATACAGGTCCATCCCGTCGCGGAAAGCCCACCAGACGATCGGGACCTGGAAGATCGCGAAGCTTATGATCGCGACGGACGCGATGCTCAAAGCGACTTTGTAGGTGATCGGGAACAGCCGGAACTGGTCCAGCGCAGTCTGGAGGGAAAAGAGCCTGAAGTTCGAGATCGCGTAGGCGTAGATAAGGACGCCGGGAAGCACGAAGATCGAGCTGTACGGAAGCAGGGCGTAGATTCCGAAGTAAGGAAGCGCGATGTTCGCGAGCGTCTTCAGAACGACCGTAATCGAAAGCGCCCACAGGATGGCTCCCAACTGCTGGCCCTCCTGCGTTCCCCTAAACGTGCGGTACTTTCTGAACAGCACGGCAGCGCCGAATCCGAAGACGACGTAAACGTAAACAACGAACGCATATGCGAGCGGCGTAAGCGAGATCGAGAAGTTCGTCCCGTCGTAGCTCACGTTGCGCCAGAGGAGTCCCGCAAGCGCGGCCGGCACAAGGATCAGGCCGGGAGAAAAAAGCACTGCCGCACGTTTCCGAGGGGTCCTTTCGTTGCCGGGAAACACCCACGCGAAGATCGCCAGCGCATACTGCATCAGCAGGGAAATGACGAAACTTGTCGCTGCCCACCATCCGGCGGGAAAGTCTTCCCGGTGAGAGAAGTTCCAGAAAACAAGGTCCTTGACGGTCCACAGGGCGAGAAACGCTATGAAAGCGGCAAAGGTCTGGTTCGCCCTGCTTCTGGGATCCGCGACGAACACGTAGAACCCGAGCAGGACGAGCAGAAGCAGAGAAAAGAGGTGAAGAAGTTCGAGCATACCGGAGTCCGGGGCGCGAAGCCCCCGGAAAAGCACGAATGGGAAGCGATAATATCGCCTCCCATTCTAACCGAATCCGGGATTCAAGCCACCGCAACTTCAAGCCGTGGAACGTCAGTCGATTGTGAACTTCAGATTGACTCCGACGATGTTGACGCTTCGAAGCCTTGGACCCGTGTTGTTCTGGAGCATATAGAAGAACTCGGCGGAAGCGTTCTTGTTGAACTTCTTCTCTATCCCGCCGGAGAGCTCGTTACGCGAGAACTCGTTCGCCCGGAAGTCGTAGAAGGGCTCGGTCGCCGCGAACACGCTGAAGATCTCCTCGTCGTTGCTCCGGATCGGGACCTTCAGCTTGACCTTGTTGCGGTAGCGCACCGAATCTCCTCTGGAATGCCGGATCCTGTACTCGACCCGGCTTCTGTTGCTGAGAGAGAAGTTCTTCCACTTGTTCTCGGCCGTGATCTCAAAGCGAAGCCTGTGTTCGAAAGACTTTGCGTTCCTTACCGGCTGTTCGGCGATGTAGTAATAGCTCGGCGTAAACTTAAGGTACTTGTTCAGCGGTATGTCGACACCGACCCCGATCCTCTCGCTGACGAAGTGCCGGAAGTTCTGGCCGATCCTCAATGTTCCCATTATGAAGGGAGTGGCCACTTTCTTCTTTTTTCCGTCATCCCCGGTTTTCGTGAACGAAGGAAAGTACAGCTTGGTCTCGTTCCAGAACTGGGCGTCGGTCTCGTTGTCATCCTGGGCCGGGACCGCGGAGGCGGCGGCCAATACGATCAGCGTTAGCAAAATGTATTTTTTCATCCGGGAGAAGACGATATTACGGATCGGTTTACAGGAGTGTTACAGGTTAATGAACTTTCTGTAACAAGTTCAGGAGTCCGTAATGACGATGTGAACAAACCGTGATCAGACAGGGTATCCGAGGATCATTGCCGCGAGCGTCGCCGCGACTCCGATCGCCGAGGGGTAAAGGTGTTTTCGCTGGATGAATTCGCCCTTGCGGAGTGCGGAATGAAGCAAAGCGAACGCAGGAAGCGCGGCAAAGCCGGCCGCGGCCCCGATGACCGCTCCCGGGATCGCGCCGAACAGAAAGATGACGGCGCCGCCGGCACCTCCGGCGAGTATCCCCCACGTGATCCCTACGAAAGGCAGCATCGCGAGACGCGCCGGTAACGAGAACTCGTCGAGCTCACGTACGATCTTTCCCACGATTTTTCCCGTGAAGTAGCCGACCGCGGCAGCCGCTGACGTCACCAGGAGAGTGATGAGGACGAGGGAACTGGCATCGTCCGCCGGGATGTCCATCGCAATCCGAAGAAAGAATGCAAACGGGGGAAGGACCCCGGTCCAGAATCCCAGGACGGCATAAGTTCTCTCGTAACCTGCTGTGCCGGGAGGTTGATCTCCGTCCGATCCCTCACCGGCTGACAGGGCCGCATATTCCGCATTCAACAGGATCAGCCGGTTCAGTCGTCGTGCCGCAGAATCGATGTCACCGCGATCTCGCTCAAAGTCACCGGAAGTTGCCTGTTCGCTCGCTGTTTTCTCGTACTTCTCCATAACGGCCTCAATGCTCTCGGCCTGGTTGCCGGTTCGTCGTTGTTCGATCTTCTTTCCGCGTTTGTATCTATCTGTTTCACCGCCCAACTATTCCCGCAAAGCTCGAACAGCTGTATGAACGCGAGGTCGGCTTCGCGGTCGGGCGAATCCGGCGGGGAAAGCAGGTTTCGGATCTCGAGCAATTCGCGGGTCGCCTGTCTGCGATGACGCTCGACGGCGGCGCGGTTGTGCCTGGCGATGACCTTCGCCGCAAGTTCCGGATCGGGATGGCCCGCGATCTGCGATATCGCGGCAAAACGTGGAGGGTCAGGATCACGGTGAGCGTCGCAAAGAGCCGTGATCCCGGCGAATCTCTCGACGGCGTTCCGAACCTCGTAGATTCCGATCCCGTTTCGCTCCGCAGCTGATTCGATGGCCCGGGAACATTCGCGTACCTCGGCGGACACAACCGGGACCGATCGGTCGGTACCGGCCTCCGGGGAATCATTTAACTTTCGGGTAACAAGCCTGTGTAATAGTGGTGGAAAATGAGCGATCCAGAAGAGTGAGATGGCGGCGGCATTCAGGTATCTGCGAGGGGCACTTTGGTTCGCGAGCAGGTAATGCACGCCAAAGGGGATGCCGCAGGCCAGGTAAATGATCGAGGCTTGGAAGATATCCATCGGCCATAGACGGCGCAACCATCGTGCCAGCGGCTACAGACCCCTGCGGCCCGGACCGTTCGGAACTTGAGGTCGCAGTTAGTGGGCCCTTTCCGATCCGCACGGAACATAGGGGGTTGAAGATACGTTACAACCATTAGCATTAAGCGAATCTCATAAAGGGCGTTTGCAGATTGCGAAGTCCTTTCCAGCGAGCCGGCGGCAAATTACCTCGATTGAATCCGTCAGCCTGGCCGAAACGAAAACATGTACGGGAATAATAACGGTTCGAACTGCAATTAACAGTTCTCATACTTTCATACACAGATTCATAAGAACCGAGGAACGATGAAAAAGACAAAAGCAAAGATCAAGGTGATCCGAAAGAAGGATCTGAGCTCCGACGAAACAAGTGTCAAAACCGAACAGGAATCGGGAAAGAAGTCGGCCCGCAGGATAGTTTCCAATGTGTCTTCTTGGGTGAATGATATTCAGCGGCGCAAGCGCGCAGAGACCAAAGAGGCATTGGACAAACTGTTTCCCGCCAAACCTCAGACCGATTCGGCGTAGCCTGTCTCCGGTCTGTCGATCCTTCCGCGTTCACGTACCAAGGACAATCTGTTACAGGTTGTCCTTTTGTTTTTCTGCTTGTAATATCATTTACTCCGATTCCCAGATCGAAGGCGTCTCCTGCCGTCGGCACGCGATGCCCTTCGCGTACAGGAAATCTATATGAAGGATAAGGTTGTTGTCGTCACGGGCGCCAGCTCAGGAATCGGGCGGGCCTCTGCCGCCAGGTTTGCGAAATCCGGGGCGCGGGTCGTCGCGGCGGGAAGGAATGAGACCGCACTCGCCGAACTTCGAGACGAAATGTCCGAAGAGGACGGCGAGATCAAGACACATCTTGCTGATCTCAGGGAACAGACCCAGCTGGAGAGGCTTGTTGCCTCAGCCGTCGACTACTTCGGAGAGATAGACGTGCTCGTGAATTCGGCCGGTATAATCGCCAGCGGGACTTTGGAAGATACGACTCCGGAGAGCTGGGACAAGATGATGGACATAAATCTCCGGACTGTTTTCTGTCTTACTCAGCTTTGCGTGCCGCATCTCGAGAAGACGAAAGGCAATGTTGTCAATGTGTCCAGCGTAGCGGGCACACGCGCGTTCCCCAACGTGCTGGCATACTGCGTGTCGAAAGCCGGTCTCGACCAGCTCACCAGGTGCGCTGCACTGGAGCTTGCCGGAAAGGGAATACGCGTGAATGCGGTCAATCCGGGCGTCGTCATCTCCGAACTTCACAAGAGAAGCGGAATGTCGGACGAGCAGTACGCAGGTTTCCTTGACCATTCGAAGGACACGCATCCGCTTGGCAGAGTGGGCGGTCCGGAAGAGGTAGCGGAGCTGATCTATTTCCTTGCCTCGGATGCTGCTTCCTGGATCACGGGCGTGACGTATGCGATAGACGGGGGAAGAGCGCAGACGTGCGCGAGGTGATCCGACCGGTATCCCGATGAAACTCGAATTGCTGGCAAACACAGTCGAAGGCCGCGCCGTTACGGGACGCCAACACTTCACGTGTTTCGTGATAGACGACTGCATCGCGATCGACGCGGGAAGCCTCGCGAACTCGACGACCTCGCGTCAGAAGGAGCGTATACGCGACGTGGTGCTCACCCACGCCCATCTTGATCATATCGCCGGCCTGCCGCTCTTCATCGACGACCTGTTTGATGTTCTGGAGACTCCCGTCCGGATCCACGGCACGTCGGAAGTAATTGAGATTCTCGAGAACGACATCTTTAACTGGCGGGTCTATCCGAAGTTCTCTGAGCTTGAGAATAGAAATGGCCCGGTGCTGCGATACGTAGAGATAGTGCCGGGATCGAAGTTCAAGGTAGGGCACCTCGAGCTCGAGGCGATCAACGTTAATCACAAGGTCCCTGCGGTCGGATTTATTGTCTCTGACGGAGACTCGGTGATAGCCTTGACAGGGGATACGGCCGAAATGGACGAATTTTGGACCCGTGTGAACGCGCTCGATCGTCTCGACGGCCTGTTGATCGAATGTGCCTTTCCCGACCGTATGAAGGAACTGGCGGAGGTATCGCATCATTTGACCCCGCAGTTGCTTAAGGTCGAGCTTGGCAAATTCAAAAGAGAAGGATGTCCGGTCCTTGTCGTGAACCTGAAACCGATGTACAAGCGCGAGACCGCCGAGGAGATAGCGGCTCTGGGAATTCCGAGTGTGCGGCTTCTCATCGTTGGTGAAGAGTACGAATTCTAGGGGTCCCGGCTGAATTGCAGGGCCCTGGCGCGGAACGCGAGGCGCGTCGCTGACCTATTCAGAAACGACCCGATTGTCTTCGAGAAGATATAGCAGAAAGAGTAGCAGGATCGGCGGACCATTCTGGCTGCCCGCGCTGAGCTACTATGTCCTTACGGGTGCGGTATCAGCGATCGTGTTTTTCGTGATATGGGGGATCCTCTTTGAAGGCGGCGAAGACGCGCCCTGGGTTACCGCCGGCATTGCCGGGAGCTTGATGGTCGTTGCGGCGGTCTTCGTCCGCGAAGTTGTCCTGAGAAATGCGCGCAGGCGTTACTTGAGCGCTCAGAAAAGGCTTGACCGCAACTTGACCAGGTATTCAAGGAACAGGTCGGGATCTCGGGGGAGGAAACTATCGATAACCGAGAACGATCTGATGCTGGCTCATATCGGTAGGAAGGCCGATGCGGCCGATATCCTCGGCGGCCTCGGCGAGGGGCACAGGGAAGTCTTTCTTCTTTGCGACGATTATCTCGAACTGACCGCCAGAGAACTGGGCAGGACCGACGTCAATTCTCCACGGTTCGTTGCGATGCGGAAGGGCCGAAAAAGAGTGAAGCACCTCCACCGGAAACATCTTCTGGCATGGACGGAGATCGAATCCCGGTTGATCCTCGAGCGCGCCCGGCGCGAGTCCACTTCGGAGGCGCGTGCAGTGTCTGCGGCATCGGCGCTTGAGATCGTTGAAGAGGCGATCGGCCATTATCCCGGCGAACAGAAATTGCTGGAATCGGCTGAAGTGCTGCGGGAGTTTATTTCGACAGCGAGAATCGCCGGATTGATGGACGAAGCCGAGTCTTCCGAAAGGGAAGGCGACTATGAAAATGCTATGTCCTTGTACGAGAATATCCTCGCGCGGCTGCCGGGCGAGGACCTCTCAGAAGACGAGCAATGGCTTCTGAATGAGAGGATATCTGAGAAGCTTGAGGAGATTCGCCGGAACCGGCCGTGACAAAGGTTATTCAGCGTTTGCGGCGGGATTTAAGGATGATCAGTCAAAGGTGCCCAAAGTGTTTGAGCGACCGGGTTCGTCGCGGCTACCGCAAGACCCCTCTCTTTTTGAAGATCTTCTGCCTATACAATCTCCTTTGCGACGCCTGCAACTGGGAGTTCCGGGGTTTTGCGGTTCCGGGAACCGTGACGAGCCGTCCGCGAAGAAAGAAAAGAAATCAGAATGTTTCCGCGGAGTAGCGTTCTCGGGAGAGGTTCGATGTTGAGATCCCTGCGCCGGAAATCCTTTTCCACGAATCCGTATCGGAATTTCCGCAACACTGCCGGCGGCCGTCGTCCCGCGGCAAGTTCTCTGGCCGTTTTGACTTCGTTGCTCGTTCTCACATTTGCGATAGCGGCAACGGCTCAGGATTCCCGGGACCTCATTCACCTCGGAGACCTGATCGACGTCGATGTCGTGGGAAGTACCGAGTTTGACTGGCGCGGCGGGCTCACGCCTGAAGGCTTCCTTTCCGGCATACAGTTCACGGAGGAACCCGTGGCCGCGCTCTGCCGCACACCTGACTCGGTGGCCGGCATTATCAAGGAATCGTATGCGAGGTTCCTCAACGCCCCGGACGTCAGAGTGAACATACTTGACAGGTCCGGAAGAACGCCCGCCGTGCTATTTGGCGCCGTCAGGAACCAGCAAAGGCTCAAACTTCTGAGACCCGTTCGGCTTGCGGAACTGATCGTGATCTCCGGCGGACTGACCTCAAAGGCGAGCGGGGAGATCACACTGCTTCGTCAGCCGAAGGCAGACTGCGGGATCGTCGCTCCTGTGGCACCTGCTGACGGGGCCAGGGTCGGCGAAAGCGTTCTGATCAAACTTACCGTCAAGGACCTGATAGCCGGCGATCCGGCCGCCAATCCGGAGATCGCTTACGGCGATGTGATCACCGTGCTCGAAACCAGCCCTGTTTACGTGATGGGGGGTGTTGCGAATCCCGCGCGGATCGACTTCCGCGAGGGTCTTACGCTTTCCCGGGCGGTGGCATCTGCCGGAGGGCCTTCTAAGGGGTCTGACCTATCGCGGATCACGATCTTTCGCCGGACGGGAGTAGATTCGACGGTAATCAAAGCAGATCTCAAGAAGATCGCAAGCGGCGCCTCGGATGACATCGAGTTGACCGCTTATGATATAGTTGACGTCGGCCTTGAAGGGCAGCCGGACCGAAGGTACGCTCCCCTCGAAAGTGTCGGAGGGACCGTTGACGCTGCGGCGGCGGACCTGCCGCTCAGGGTCATAGATTGAGAAAGATATTCAACGACTTTATCCGTAATACTAAGATGAAATCCAACAGATTCAGCCGGCGAACTATCGCCTTGTTTTGGTGCCTTGCGGTCGCCGTGTTTATCGGCGCGATGATCTTCTTTGAGCAGATCGCACTTCTTTACGTCATCGCTACCCTCGCGCTCGTGCTCCTTCTGGTCATCGTAGGCTTTGCCGACCTTGAGAGCGTAGGCCGCGGCAGAGGCGATGCAGTTTCGGGAGGGGATTGATCCCTCAGCAGTCCACGGTATGGGTTTGAAGTTGCAGCCCTTGTTGATTCTGACGATGCTGGCGCTCCTGGGAGCGTCAACATTTGCATATGAGCTGCAGACATCCGGTGCCGGCGGGGCGCCGCTTCGGTGGTCTTCAAAGACTGTCGAGCTCGCGGTCTCTGATTCGATCTTCGACTCGCCGAACATTCGGGGCTCGGAACATGCATACGAGGCCATCGCCAGGGCGGCAGCTTCCTGGAATACGGCCTCCGGCATCCAGATCGTTCTTTCGAGATCGAAAGCGCTATCGGTAAGCCCCCCGGGCAGAAAAGGCGACGGGCTCTCTCTCATCACAATCGCCCAGACGCCCGAGAACCTCCTTCTGTTCTCCGGCTTCAATTCGTCGAGGCCCGCTGTCACGAGGCTGTTCTTCGACGGCAAGGGCCGGATTCTTGAGGCCGACATAGTTCTTAATCCCTACTTTTCAACCTCCACCGATGGTTCGCCCGGCAGTTTCGATCTGGAATCCACGGTGGTCCACGAACTCGGACACGCCCTCGGTCTCGGACATTCCGAGGTCCTTGGCGCCTCGATGCGCAACAGCGTCGCGCGCAACGGTCTTTATTCGCTTCCTTTCACCTCCGCGCGGACTCTTTCCAGTGACGATATTGCAGGCGTACGTGCTCTGTACGGGCCGGCCGATAGCGAAGGCCACTGCTGTGGATCCGTTGCGGGCACTGTGGAACGTGATGGAACCGGTGAGTCTGAGGTCTTCCTTTGGCTTGAAGAGAAGGAAACGGGAGCGGTTGCCGCGATGACCAGGGTGGCGGCTTCCGGCGGGTTTCGAATCGACGGTCTCGCCTCCGGAACTTACGACGTTTTTACCAGGGACGAAGGCGCCGGAGCGGCATCCGTTGGAGAGGTCGAGATAAGAAAGGACGTGACTTCCGAAGTGAGATACAAATCCCGCGCGGGGACCGGCCGTTCCCTGCTTTCCGCTGTAGGGTTCAATGGCCAGCTTTCCACGATCGCTGTGCCCGTAAACGCAGGCAGATCGTACAAGATCTACCTATCAGCCACTGCCGAACTGGAGCATTTCGAGTTTGGCGCCTCGGCGCCCGGTATCGCCGTGGACCGTTCTGCGACCGAGTTTCCCGATTATGGAAGCGAGGTTTCAGTAGCGGCTTTCGTGGTCGATGTCGATGACTCGGTACCTGAGGGTGAATACACACTAAGGCTGTACAGGAACGGCGAGATGGTGGATTGCATTGTAGGTTCCGTCTCTGTTGAAAAGGCGCCGAATCCCTGGAGCCACAGGGAACTGTAGCATCCGGCTAATCATCAGTGTGCGGGAAAGAAGTTGTTTGCTTTTTTCCCGAATCTGTGCATAATTTGAAGATGTTCACCTCCCCGGTGAACGTTTGGTCACGAGGGGTGAGGACTTGTGACCTGGGGGCGACGGTGTGGGAGACGTCGCCCTATTAATTTTAAATGGCCATTCCCGCGGCACTTGATTTTCTCCATCCGAGGCGTATTATCCTTACGTTTCCTGTACATAGAGCAGGGAACCGATAGCGACCGCAACTCTCAATTTCCCGACCACCCAACAAATGGTGCACGTTTCCCACGTCTAAAATGTACAAGCGAACCGGCAGTTTCCGGAATTGGTTGCTGAAGGGCGTCCTTGAGACCGGCGCCGGCGCTGAAAAGGCTGAAGAGAAACATCCCTGGTGGAAGGTGATGTGCCTTACGGGTGTCGACTATTTCTCGACGCTCGGTTACCAGCCCGGTATCGCATTCCTCGCCGCAGGTGCCCTTTCTCCGTTTGCAACCCTCGTCCTGGTCCTTCTCACGCTCTTCGGCGCGCTTCCGATGTACAGGCGCGTTGCGGAAGAAAGTCCGCACGGAGACGGTTCGATCTCGATGCTCGAACATCTCCTCGACCGCTGGAAAGGGAAGCTCTTTGTGCTGGCGCTCCTGGGGTTCGTGGCCACGAGCTTCATAATCACCATCACGCTTTCCGCGGCAGACGCGACGGCGCATATCATCGAGAACCCGTACGTCGAACACAATCTCCAGTTCCTCAACCACCGGATCATCGTCACGCTTATCCTGATCAGCGTCCTGGGGTTGGTGTTCCTGAAGGGATTCAAGGAGGCGATAGGTATCGCGGTCGGTATTGTGGCGGTCTATTTAAGTCTGAATCTGATAATCATCATCTACGGACTATACGAGATCTTCATCGTCCACCCCGAAGCCCTTGGAAACTGGCAGCAGATGGTCTGGCGGCATCCGGACGTAAGCGGTAATGCGTTTGCCCTCATCCTCGCCTCGCTAATCGTCTTTCCGAAACTTGCCCTGGGACTTTCAGGGTTTGAGACCGGTGTTGTCGTGATGCCTCTGGTGAAAGGCGGCACGGATCTCGGAAGGGACGACCTCGAATCGATCCACGTTTCAAGGATCGGCGAAGTGCCGATGACCGAGAACGCCGAGAAGTATCTGCAGGGCAGGATTGCAAACGGCAAGAAACTGCTCACGGGCGCGGCTTTGATAATGAGCGTGATGCTCATCGGCAGCAGCCTGGTGACATCGATGCTGATCCCGCCGGAAGCGTTTCGCCTTGGCGGGGAGGCAAACGGCAGAGCGCTTTCGTATCTCGCCCATTTCCATCTGGGGGAACTGTTCGGAACGGTCTATGACCTTAGTACTATAGCGATCCTCTGGTTCGCCGGCTCATCGGCGATGGCGGGGCTTCTGAACATAGTGCCCAGGTATCTGCCGCGTTACGGAATGGCCCCGTTCTGGGCACGTGCGACGCGGCCTCTGGTATTTGTCTTCACGGGCATATCATTCCTTGTCACGATCCTGTTTCGCGCAGACGTCGATTCGCAGGGCGGCGCGTACGCAACCGGCGTTTTGACACTGATGGCCTCGGCGGCCGTAGCGGTAACGATCTCGGCCCGCAAGAAAGGACAGAGGATATGGCTTGTCTATTTGTTTATCGCTATTGTCTTCTTTTACACGACGACGGTGAACATAATCTGGCAGCCGGAAGGACTTCAGATCGCGGTCCTGTTCGTAATCGCGATCGTCGTTACATCGTTCGTTTCGAGGGCGATGCGTTCAACCGAGGTCCGGATAGAGGGGATCGAACTCGATGACGCTGCGCAGCGGATGATCGACGACCTTGCGGAGGGCGAGATCAGGATCGTCACCAACAGGCGCGAGACCGGAGATGTCGAGGAATACCGGTTCAAGGAGTTGGAGAAGAGGACCGACAACCACATTCCCTCGCACGATCCGATCCTGTTCTTCGAAGTCGAGCTCGGCGACGCTTCGGAGTTTCGCGGGAAACTATTGATCAGAGGCTTTGACGTCGAGGGCTACAGAATCCTCAGAACGGAATCGCCTGCCGTGCCAAATGCCATCGCAGGGCTTTTGCTTCACCTTCGCGATCTGACCGGAAAGATCCCGCACGTTTACTTCGGATGGAGCGAGGGAAACCCCTTCAGGTACCTGATCCGGTATGTGATCTTCGGCGAGGGGGATACCGCGCCCGTCACGCGCGAGATACTCAGACAGGCAGAGAACGATCCCGAACAAAGGCCGAACGTGCACGTCGGCGGCTGAGCGGATCAGGACTCGTCGTCTTTGGGCAATGTTTCGGGGTTCTTCTCCAAAAAACAAGAACGGCAATAGACGGGGCGTCCCTGCGACGGATAAAAGGGGACTGTTGTCTGAACTCCACACTTCGCGCAGTGTACGAGCACCTCAACGCGCTGTTTGACGCCCTCTTCCTGCGCCTTTATGACGGCTTCGAGTCTTTCGTTCTTGGCTTTCTTACAGGGTTTGCAGCGTTTGGGAGGATGCTTCAGCCCCTTGTCGCGAAAGAACAGCTGTTCGCCTGCCGTCCACACGAAGGGCTTTCCGCAATCGACACAGTCGATCTCTTTGTCCTCGAAACCATTCGCGTCCCTGAGGGGGTCGTTTTCGAATTGTGCTGGACCGTCAGACCCGGATTCCGACATATCGTTCACCTTCCCGTTGACTAATCACCGTGGCTTGTCAGATGCAAAGTCGCGGTCGGACTCGGGGTTTGCGGATGAGAAGCGGCCGAATGGCCCGGCGCCCGCAAACATCGCTCTGAAAGTATACCCAACGGTTCGGGTAGTCAAGTTGGCGACTCTGTCGGGATTCTGCTATAAGATTGCTTAAATCGTTATGAGAGTTTTAGTTGTAGGGTCCGGGGGCCGGGAGCACGCGATCGTCTGGTCCTTCTCGCGAAGCCGGGATGTTGAGAAGATCTATTGTGCGAAAGGGAACGCGGGCATTAGCGAACTTGCGGAATGCGTCAATATCGGTCCTGAAGACGTTGCAGCGCTTGCCGAATTCGCGGAAGAGCAGGCCATCGACCTGACCTTTGTCGGACCGGAGAACTCTCTCGCCGCGGGAATCACGGACGAATTCGAATCGCGTGGACTCAAGGTTGTGGGGGCTTCCAAGGCGGCGGCGCGGCTCGAATCGAGCAAGTCGTTCGCGAAAGACTTCATGTCCCGCCACGATATCCCGACTGCAGACTACGCCGCCGCGTCCTCGTCCGAAGAGGCCTCGGCGATCCTGAACAGCGGCAGATTCGGAGGCGAGACCGATCCTGTCGTCGTAAAGGCTGACGGGCTCGCGGCAGGGAAAGGAGTGATCGTCGCCCGCGACAGAAAAGAAGCGCTTGAGGCAGTGGAATCCCTTTGCGCGGGGAAGATCGTAAGCGCCGAAGCCGCGGACACGATCGTCCTTGAAGAATGCCTGCTCGGCAAGGAAGTGTCTGTGATCCTGTTTGCCGACGGCGAGAGTTTCGCGCTGATGCCCCCGGCCAGGGATCACAAGCGAATCGGCGAAGGCGATACCGGTCCCAATACGGGCGGAATGGGGGTCGTCACCGATCCTCAGCTCATCAATGAGGCACAGAAACGGGAAATCATCGCGAAGATCGTAAGACCGACGCTCGACGGAGCAAGATCGGAGGGATTTCCGGTGAAAGGGATCTTGTTTCTGGGGCTGATGATGACCGATGCCGGACCGAAGGTTCTGGAATACAACGTAAGATTTGGAGACCCCGAGGCCGAGGCGATACTAGTCAATCTTGAATCCGACATTGCAGAGATCTCTTCGGCGATTGTCGGAGGCACCCTTGGGGATACGATAATACAGTGGAAGGAAGGCAGTTCCGCCTGCGTCATTCTGGCGTCAGAAAACTATCCCTCGAGTCCGAGAACGGGCGACCGGATCGAAGGGCTCGAATCCGCCTCGAAACACGAGAATGTAGAGATCTTTCACGCAGGTACGTCGTTCGGAGACGATGGCGAGCTTGTCACCTCCGGCGGGCGTGTGCTTGCCGTAACCGCGATCGCGAGCAACCTGTCGAACTCTCTTCACAGGGCATATAAGGCGGTCAATGAGATCTCCTGGCCCGGGATGCAGTACCGGAGGGACATCGGCAAGTAGCCGCCGACCCGATGGAATCGCGGAAGTCCTTCAAGTATTACGACCTGATAATGGCCGCCTTCGTGACGGTTCTTCTATGTTCGAACCTGATCGGCGTACACAAGGTCACTTACGTCACGCTTCCGGGACTTGGCGAATTCGTCTTTGGCGCCGGTGTCTTGTTCTTCCCGATCAGCTATCTTTTTGGCGATATCCTGACCGAGGTATACGGATACGCCAGGTCCAGGAAGGTGATATGGGCGGGCTTCGGAGCGCTTATCTTCGCGTCGATAATGGCCTCCATCGTCACATATCTGCCTTCCGCGTCGACGATGGATATGACCAGGCAGGCCGCGATCGAAATGATCTTCGGCCAGACGCCGCGGATCGTATTCGCTTCGCTGATCGCGTTCTGGATGGGAGAGTTCGCGAATTCCTTCGTGCTCGCGAAGATGAAGGTCCTGACGGGTGGCAGGTGGCTCTGGACAAGGACGATCGGTTCGACCTTTGTTGGCGAAGCGGTGGACACTTCGGTCTTCTACCCGGTCGCTTTCTACGGGATCTGGTCGAACGAGCTAATCGTCGGGGTGATGATAGGGAATTACATTATGAAAGTGATGTGGGAGGTTCTCGCGACACCTTTCACATACAAAATCGTCGCTTTCCTGAAGCGGGCCGAGCACGAGGACTATTACGACCGCGAAACGGACTTCAATCCTTTCTCGCTTGAGACCTGAGCCGGCGCCAATAATTTGAAATGTCGATCTACGAAGACCTGGAACCTGTCGAATTCGACGAGATAGAGACGTACGATCTTTTCGAGCGTCCGAGCAAAGTCTCCCTTGAGGATTTTGCAAAGCCGCTCCGAGAAGGCGCGTCCGTCCGGGATCTGCTCGAATCGCTGCCGAAGATACTTGCAGGAGGGCATTTGCCGGAGCTCGCGTCGAGGATCGTCGAAGCGAAGCGCGCGGGAAGACCTCTGATCTGGGGTCTCGGTGGACACGTGATCAAGACCGGGCTTGCCCCGGTCCTCATAGATCTTGCCAAGCGCGGCTTCGTGACGGCGGTTGCGGTAAACGGATCCGTGCTGGTGCACGATTCCGAGATCGCGATGGCAGGTTCGACGAGCGAAGATGTCGACGCCACGCTCGGAAAGGGCGGCTTCGGTGCGGCTCGGCAGACGGGGGAACTATTGAACAGCGCCGCACGAAGGGCGAACTCGGAAACGATCGGGCTCGGCGAAGCAGTCGGCGTCGAGCTTTCGGGAATGGATCCGGAATTCCGGGAGTATTCGCTCCTGTGCGCCTGTCATGAGAAGAGGATCCCCGTGACCGCGCATCTGACGATCGGAGCCGACATAGGGCATTTCCACCCGGGAACGGACGGCGCGGCACTCGGAGAAGCGACTCACAGGGATTTTCGCCTCGTCTGTTCGCTCGTCAAGAGGATGAACGGGGGCGGGGTCTATCTGAATTTCGGATCGGCCGTCGTTCTTCCGGAGATCTTCTTGAAGGCGGTTACCGTGACCAGGAACCTCGGCCATCCGCTTGAGGGAATAACGACAGCGAACTTCGATTTCATCCAGCATTACCGGCCCCTTACCAACGTAGTGCGGCGCCCCACCGCCAATGGAGCCGGGAAGGGCTTTGCGATAACCGGCCATCACGAACTCAGCCTGCCATTGCTTGCGGCCGCGGTTATCGATCTGGAAAACCGAGTTTAGATCCACCTCCAGATTCATCAGGAAATGCGCCTTGACAGTCACGGGATCTTGCCCTAATCTCCTCCTTAATGAAAGTGACATTCAGTTTCATAATCTCGTAAGATGTTCAAGTTTTTGGATCAGAGAAGTCGCTGGGCGTGATTAGAAAAGCTACTCATGTCCGTGCTTACGAAATCAATATCAAGGCAATAGTCTGTAGTGGACAGGCTTCTCCAATGCGGCCGGCCGGTCGCTCGGGACGGGAGAAAATCAAAATGAATTATTTAAGATTCTTATTTTCAACAGTTGTGATTTCGATCGTTTTTTGTGCCGGAATAGTTTCCGGACAGGCGGTTAAGACTCAGGTAAACGGTGCCGTATCTGATGAAAGCGGCGCGGTAGTGGTCGGCGCTACCGTCCGGCTGCTCAGTTCGTCGACGGGAAGCGTGATCTCTGCCGACACAGGCGATCAGGGCTTGTTCGCTTTCTCTGACGTGGTACCGGGAAATTACATATTGACCGTGAACGCGGCTGGTTTCTCGGAATTCTTGACCGAGATAAGGGCGACCGGCGCTTCGCCGTTCTCGATCGATGTCGTGCTCGCTGTCGGCAATATCTCCGAGTCGGTCACAGTGACGGCGACACGAACGCAGGTCGCAACGTCGGACACCGCGGTCCCGGTCACGATCGTCGACAGGCGGGATCTTGAAGAGAAACCTGTCAATACGATCGGAGACGTCTTCAGGGACCTGCCCGGAACATCGACCGTGAACGAGGGTTCGTTCGGCGTGCGGCCCAGGATCCGCGGTCTCGACAGCAACCGCGTCCTGGTTCTCGTCGACGGCGAGCGCCTGAACAACGGCCGGACATCAACCTCTAACTCCGGCATTGAGATAGGTCTCGTCGAGACCGATCAGATCGAATCCGTCGAGATAGTGCGCGGCAGCGGCTCTGTCCTCTACGGCACTGACGCGCTCGGAGGAACGATCAACATCATCACTAAAGGCGTCGAAAGGAACAGCCGAGGAGGATTCCGGTTCGGAGCCGCGTTCAACGGGTATTTTAGTTCGAACGAGACCGGCCGCCGCGGCTCTGTTGCGCTGAATGGCTCAACCGGCAAATTTGCATTCAGGATCGCGCAGACTCTCGAGAGATACGGAAACTATTTCACAGGCGGTCTCGGTTCCGAGGAGATCGACGGCGTCGCGCCGGACGGCGAAGTTCTGAACTCGCAGTCTCACGGGGGAAATACCCAGGTCACCACGCGGTTCTTCTTTAACGACAACAACGATCTCAAACTCAATTACGAACGCCGCCGAGTCGCGAACATTGGCTTTCCGACCCTTGTCGGCACGTTCAACGCTTTCTTCCCGTTCTCCGACCGGGACAAATTCAACGGCCGGTTCGAGACGCGCAATGTGACGCCCTATCTGGCAAAGATCGCGGGGACGTTCTACTGGCAGAACCAGAACCGCAACTTCACGAACATCCTCGATATCCCGGCGTTTCCGCCGTTCTTCCCCGGCATTCTTCAGGTCAGCGAGACGGTGACCGACACCGACACGCTGGGTTTCGATGTCCAGACCAACTGGCTTTTGGGCAATGACAATCTTCTTACGGCCGGTGTCAGCGGCTTCCGGGACCGGAACGAGGATATGAGGACGATCTCGAATTTCAGGCCCGTCACAACTGTCGATATGTCGAACAGCGTTCCGAACGCCCAGTTTGGGAGTTTCGCGGTGTTTGCGCAGGATAGGTACAAGATCAACGAACGGCTCCAGGTCATCGGCGGGGTAAGGATCGAGCGCTTTTTCACAGGCTCTGACCCGACGGAAGGGTTCAGCCTTCCCGGCGCGCTGACGCCTTCGCAGATCGAGGACCTGGGGCTGACAGGCCTCGAAGACGGGCTCGATGTGACAGAAACCGCGTCCACCGGAGACGTGGGAGTCGTGCTCGGCCTGACGAACGACCTGAGCCTGACCGCGAGGATCGGTCGTTCATTCCGTGTCCCCAATATTTTCGAGCGGTTCTTCACGGATCTGGGCTCGGCGGAGGGATTCGTCGTCGGAAATCCCAATCTTGAACCCGAAAGCGGCGTCAACCTCGATACGGGCGTACGGTTCAGAAATTCGAAAGTTGCTGCTTCAGTTACGTACTTCCGTAACTCTTACAGGAATTTCCTTTCAAGCGAACTTGCTTTCGACCGGAACGGCGTTCCGATCGAGATCCCCAACGGAAACTCCTCGCTTCAGGTGTTCCAGACGGTCAATCTCGACAAGGTGAGGATCCAGGGATTCGAAGCCGAGATCGAGATTCCCCTGAAACTCGGATTCGGGTTCCTGACTCCCGGAGCGAACGTTTCGTACCTTCGCGGAGATAACCTGACCGACGGCGAGCCGCTCAATTCGATAACACCTCTTAAAACGGTCCTGAGCGTCCGATGGGAGAACCTTGGAAGCAACTACTTCGTGGACTGGTCGAGTCGTCTTGTAGCGGAACAGGACAGGCTCTCCGAGTCGTTTCTCAACTTCAATGGAGGACCGGAACCCGGTTTTAACGTCAGCGACCTGCGCGGCGGTTATATATACCGCAAAGAGAACTGGCGGCTATCCTTCAACGCTGGAATCACAAATATTTTCGGTGAGCAGTACAGGGAGCAGTTCGTACTGGCACCCGCCAGGGGGAGGTCCTTCGTGTTCGGCACGCGTATCGAGTTCGACCGCTGACGGACTTTAGAGGCCAGATCGAATGGGACGCGCCTGCATCGGTGCGTCCCTTCTCTTTTCTTGGTAACCTTGTCCAAAACGATCTCGGAGAGGGAAGATGAAGATATTGATCGCGGCGGTGATCGCGGCCCTGATTACAACGGTGGCGGTAAACGGACAAGTGGAACGTTCGAAGCTGTATACGATTTTTGACGGCGAAGGAAACCGATTGACGTTCGAGGACCTCATTTCGCGTCTGGGAACGGCGGATGTCGTTTTCCTGGGCGAGTATCACGACGATTCGGTAGGGCACGCCTTCCAGGCAGAGGTGTTCCGCGCCGCATACGAGAAGTACCAAGGCGAACGCAGCGTCGCGCTTTCGCTGGAAATGTTCGAGAGCGACGTACAGTACATCCTCGACGAATACCTTTCGGGCAAGATCACCGAAGACCATTTTCTCGCGTCGGGAAGACCCTGGAAGAACTACAAGACCGATTACAGGCCGCTGGTCGAGTTCGCGAAGGAGAATCGCCTTTCCGTGATCGCCGCCAACGCGCCAAGAAGATACGTGAACATGGTCTCGAGAAACGGCCGCGGCTCGCTTGATTCCCTTTCGAAGCAGGCGAAGAAGACGCTCGCGCCTTTGCCGTTCGGAGAATCCTCGGAAGCCTACTCTGCAAAGTTCAGGAACCTGATGTCAGCGATGCCCGCGGCATCGGGCGGGTCGAGCCGCATCGACAACATACTGCAATCTCAAACGCTCTGGGACGCGACCATGGCATGGTGGATCTCCCGGCACCTGAAGAAGAACAAGAAAGCGCTTGTCGTACATCTGAACGGAGGCTTTCACACGGAATCCCGGCTGGGAACGCCGGAGCATCTTTCGAAGTACAGAAAGAAGTCGAAATCCTTGGTCGTCACGATCCGTTACGAGAAGGATTACGGGACGTTCGATCCGGAAAAACACAAGGGGATAGGCGATTTCGTCGTCCTGACCGACGCAAGCCAGCCCCGAAGCGGCAAATGAAAAAAGAAAGGCGGCCCGAAACAGGCCGCCCGTCTTGCTTTGAGGATCGGGATCCTACTCCTTGATCCTGGTAGCCGAGAAAACTACCGGAGGAACGCCCGCGCCTTCCATCGACCCGGTCATCTTGTCGCCCTCGACGCTTCCCGCAATCTTCAGTTCGAGCGGCTGGCCCTGAAAGTCCATCTTTATCGTACCGCTGACGTTCTTTCCGTTCACCTTTCCATTCTCGAACTTGCCGTCACCGTACGGGGTCGAAATCGTCCCCGTGAAGTCTCCCTTGTCCTGGAAGAACTCGACCGAAACGGGAACGACTTGCCCGCCCGCGTCGGCGGTCATGCTCCACTTGCCGGTGATCGTGACAGGAGGGGCGTCGCCGCCCGCGATCGTGGCCGGAAGCGTCACATCTTTCGGATCGACCGTGATCTCTGCGAGGCGTTTCGAGACGGGATCGGTCATCGAGGCCTGATACCGGCCTCCCAGGTGCTTGGCGAGGAATTTCTCCGCAGCAGCGATCATCGCCATATTGTTCACGGGCCTCGCGAATCCGTGACCTTCGTCTGGCGCGACGATGTACTCGACCGGGTAGTTCCTGTCCCTGAGCGCGATAACGATCTGGTCCGATTCGCGCTTGTTGACCCGGGGATCGTTCGCTCCCTGCACGACCAGGAGCGGCGTCTTGATCTTGTCGGCGTGGGTCAGAGGCGATTGCCGGATCATCTGTGCCTTTCCTTCTTCCGTGTTCGGATCGCCCATGCGCTCGTAAAACACCTTCCGGAAGCCTTCCCAGTAAGGCGGGATCGCGTCCAGAAGCGTGATCAGGTTCGAGGGCGCGACGATCGCAACGGCCGCCGCGTAAAGGTCAGGGGTAAAGGTCACTCCGGCGAGCGTCGCGTAGCCGCCGTAGCTTCCGCCCATTATTCCGACCCGCTTGCCGTCCACGATGCCCTTGTCGACAAGGTGTTTTACCCCCCAGGTTATGTCGTCCTGCATAAGGTCGCCCCACTCCTTGTTGCCGGCGTCGAGGAACTTCTTGCCGTACCCGGTCGACGCGCGGAAGTTCGGCTGAAGAACGGCGTAGCCCCGGTTCGCAAGGAATTGCGCGTAAGTGTCGTAGCCCCAGCCGTCACGTCCCCAGGGCCCGCCGTGCGGGAAAACAACCAGCGGAAGGTTCTTGGCTTCGACGCCCTTTGGTGTCGTGAGATACGCGGGGATCTCAAGCCCGTCCGACGACTTGTACGAGATGGCCTTCATTTCTGCGAGCGCTTCGCGCGGGAGGTTCTCGCGGATGCGGTACTGCTGATCGAGCTTTCGCGAGCTCCTGTCGAAAATGTAGGTCTTGCCCGGTTCCACATCGCTGGCCGCGCTCACGATCCATTTCTTCTCGTCTGTGGTTGAAGCGCCGAAATTGATCTCCATCCCCGGAAGCTGTTTCTCGAGCCAGCGGTAGTCCTTCTCGAATTCCTTGTCGTGAAAGTAGAGACGGACCTTCTCGTCCTGATAGGCCGTCACGATAAGCTCGTCCGTCACGTCACTGAAGACGGCCGATCCGAAATCGACCTTCTTGTTCGGATCCTGTTCGACGAACGTTTCCTTCTTTGTAGCGGGATCGAACAGTACCAACTGCACGAGGTCGCGGTCGCCCTTGTTCGTCTGCATATAGAACCGCTTGTTGTCCTTGTGGAAACGGACGGGCGAGCAGACCTCAAAGACGTTACAGCTGTAGATCAGTTCAGGGGACTCTCCATCAAGAGAAAGGATCTCGGTGTCTCCGTTCTGGGCAGCCCTGACCGAAAGCCTGATCTTGTCGTCATTGTCGAAGATAAGACCCTGAAGCCGGTTGTCGTTCTTCAGGATCAGGGTCTTCGCACCGGTCGAGATGCTGACCTTGTAGATGTCATGCCAGGCGGGATCGCGGTCGTTCAGTCCGACGTATATGAAGTCCGGTTCCGAGCGAGGGACGGACTGAATGACCGCCCTCACATTCTCTCCCGCGGTTATGTTCCTTGCCTCCGGAGCGGCTGCCCCGGCCGCCGGCGAGGCGGAAGGGTCGACGGCGTAGACATTGAAGTTCTCGTCGCCGCCGTTATCCTTCACAAAGAGGATGTACTTCGAATCCCGGCTCCAGAAATATCCCCCGATCGGCCTCTTCGTCTCCTCTGTAAGAAGCCTCGCCTTTTCGAATGGCTCATTGACGCCCTTGACCCAGACATTCCTGGTGTCCTTATAAGGCTTCATGAAGGACACGTACTTCCCGTCGGGCGAGATCTGGGCACCCGATATCTCCGGGTTGCCGAAGAAGACCTCGCGGTCGATCAGTTCCGGAAGCTGCGCGGTCGCCTTCGAGGCGGAAATCGTCATAAAAACTACTCCGATCGCAATAACTGTCAGTGCTCTTAACATTTCGACTCCTGTTTTTTTATCTGAATGTTTCTTGCTGTGAACAAACCGGGATACGCCCGGCGCCTTCTCGCGGTTCCGGGACCCTCAGCCCTCGCCTGCCCAGCGTTTCTTCCGGAATACGGATTCGTCCCAAAACGCCTTTCTGTGCTCGATATCAGGTTTTTTTCCGGGAAGAAGAGAAACCCCAACGGCGTCATACCGAAAGTGAGCGCCTTCAAGACCGAAGATCTTCCGGTAGATCCTCGCGACACGCGAGATCTGCCTTTGTTTGCGCACGTCCACCGCGGACAAGGGGCCTCCGAAAGCGGGGCCGGACCGCGTTTTGACCTCAATAAAACAGACCGTATCGCCGTCCATCGCGACAAGGTCTATCTCGCCGGTGATCCTCGCGCCGGAGCGGTTCCTTCCGACCGGTGCGCGGAAATTCCGGCACACGAGGTCGAATCCGCGCCGCGAGAGGTATTCCGCGGCCAGGCGCTCGCCTTCCGCTCCCAGTTCGCTTGTGGAAGTCTCAGCGAGATGTGTATTCTTGAGTAACGACAATCCAGCTCCGTACATAAAAAAGCAAGAATAACACAGATGAAAATACGCCTGTTTTCGACGATCTTCGCGTCAATTACCCTGGTTTCCGCTGCCTGCGCGCAGGCGGAAACAAAGCCTGCACCCGGCGACGTACCGGTGAAGCATTTCGAGAAGGCGGAGCGCCACAGCGTCAGGCCTGGCGAGATGCCCGAGCCGTTTGCGACGGAAAGCGTGCGCCGCTCGTCGCGCAAGGTCGACAGGCCCGAGGGCGCGGCGCTGAACCTGCCGAAAGGGTTCACCGTGAATGTCTTCGCGGAAGGCATATTCAGGAACCCGAGAATGATGGCCGAGGCGCCGAACGGCGACGTCTTCGTTTCGGATTCTTTCGCCAACAAGATAATCGTGCTGCGCGACACGAACGGTGACGGCCGCGCGGATCAGAACACGGTGTTCACGGACGACGTCACGCAGCCGTTCGGTATGGCCTTCCGAGACGGCTGGTTCTATGTCGCGAACACGAGCTCGGTTGTGAGGTTCCGCTACAAGAGCGGTCAGATGAAGGCGGAAGGCTCGCCGGAGAAGATCATCGACCTGCCCGGACAGGGTTACCGTCAGCACTGGACTCGGAACCTTATCTTTTCACCGGACGGAAAGAAGCTTTATGTCACTGTGGGTTCGGAGAGCAACGTCTCGGTCGAACCGGATCCGCGCCGCGCGGCGATCTCGGTGTACGCCGCCGACGGAAAGAACCACAAGATCTTCGCGAGCGGGATAAGGAACCCGGTCGGGGTCGCATTTAACCCGGTCTCCGGGGAACTCTGGACGGCGGTCAACGAACGCGACGGGCTCGGCCACAACCTGGTGCCCGATTACGTCACGTCGGTCAAGGAAGGGGGATTCTACGGCTGGCCTTATGTCTATATCGGCAAGAACGTCGATCCCCGCCGGAAGGACGATGTGAAGCCGGAGCACCTCGAGACGGTGATAGTGCCCGACGTGCTTGTGACGTCGCACTCGGCGGCGCTCGGGATGGTGTTCTACGAAGGGAAGATGTTTCCCGAGGAGTATCGAGGCGATGCATTCGTCGCGTTCCACGGCTCCTGGAACCGCGATCCGCTGACCGGATACAAGATCGTCCGAATCCCTTTCGACGAAAAGGGCAAACCAATCGACAACGCATATGAAGACTTTCTTACGGGCTGGCTTCCCGACCCCGCCTCGACGGAGATCTGGGGCCGGCCGGTAGGCCTCGTGGTGCTGAAAGACGGCTCGATGCTGGTAACGGACGACGGAGCGAACAAGATATGGAGAGTCGCATACCCGGGCAAATGAAGACGATATGAGAACGGCACTCAAGATCATCGCCGCGGTTATCCTCCTGGCGATCGTGGGAATCCAGTTCGTCCGGCCCGAGAGGACGAACCCGCCCGTGAACGGCGAAGCGACCCTGCAAGCGAGGGCGAGCGTTCCCGGCGAGGTGAACTCCATCCTGGAGCGTTCGTGCAACGACTGTCACAGCAACGCGACGACCTGGCCCTGGTACTCGAATGTCGCCCCGATGTCCTGGTCGGTGATAGAACACGTGAATCACGGACGAGAGGAACTGAACTTCAGCGAGTGGGGAACCTATTCCGAGCAGCGCAGGCAGAGGAAACTCGAGGAGATCTGCGAGGAAGTCACCGAGAGGCATATGCCGCATCCGCAGTATCTTTGGATCCACTGGGACGCGGAGCTTTCGGACAGCGACGTGAAGGCGATCTGCGACTGGACAAAGGCGGCATCCGGCGCGGATTTACCTGAGACCGCTTCGGCTATAGAATAAAAAGATGCCGCTTTTGAAGATCGTTCACTATCCGGACCCGGTGCTCCTCGAAGTCGGGAAGCCGATGAAGGACGAAGACTTTGGTCCGGAACTCGAGAAGCTGGTCTCGGACATGTTCGAGACGATGTACTCGGCGGGCGGAGTGGGGCTCGCGGCGCCTCAGGTCGGTGTGTCGAAACGGCTCTTCGTGATGGATTGCTCCGGTGGCGAAGACCCTTCACAGAAGGTCGCGCTGATCAATCCGGAGATCCTTACCGTCGAAGGCGAGCAGTACGGCGAAGAGGGGTGCCTTTCGTTTCCGGGCATATTCACGAAGGTGAAGCGCGAGATGCGGACGGTCGTGCGATTTCAGGATGTGCAGGGCGAGGAAAACGAGCTCGATCTCACGGAACTCCCTGCTCGGTGCGTCCTTCACGAAACCGACCACTGCGACGGCATCGTCTTTCTCGACCGAATGTCCGCGCTCAAGCGCGAGATGGCAAAGCGGAAGATCAAGCGGTTCAGGTATGCCGGCGAGTGGGTTTGAATAGGATTAACGTTGAATTAATACAGGCGGATAATAGAGATGCAGACACAGAGAACGACAGACGAATTCAGGAACGAGCCTTTCACCGATTTCTCGAAACCGGAGAACGCAGAGGCGATGCGCGCAGCGATCGAGCAGGTCCGGTCGGAGCTCGGAAAAGAGTACAAGAACTGGGTCGGCGGCGAATGGATCACGCTCGGCAGCAAGTTCGAGAGCCGCAACCCCGCGGACAAGGAGCAGGTGGTCGGTATCTTCCCTGAAGGGGACACCGACGCCGACAACCTCGTCGGGAGTGCGATATCGGCGGCCGAGGAAGCTTTTAAGACCTGGAAGAACGTTCCTGCGGAAGAGCGCGCCGAATACCTCTTTCGGGCCGCAGACATCATCCGTCAGCGCAAGCACTACTTCAGCGCGTGGATGGTGTTTGAGACCAGCAAGACGTGGGCTGAAGCGGACGGCGACACCGCGGAGGCGATCGACTTTCTTGAGTTTTACGGTCGCGAGATGATCCGATGGTCGAAGCCTCAGCCGGTGACGAAGATCGAGGGCGAGGACAACGCGCTTGAGTACATTCCTTTGGGAATCGGCGCGATCATCCCGCCCTGGAATTTCCCGCTCGCGATCATGGTCGGAATGACCTCCGCGGCGTTCGTTGCGGGAAACACGGTAGTGCTCAAGCCTTCCTCGGATTCGCCGACCATCGCGGTCAAGTTCATTGAGGTACTTGAGGAGGTCGGGCTTCCGGCTGGTGTGGTCAACTTCGTGACGGGCAGCGCAGCGACCGGCGAGGCGATGGTGACGCATCCGAAGACGCGGTTCATCTCGTTCACGGGCTCAAAGCAGGTCGGGCTGCACATCAACGAAGAGGCGGCGAAGACCCGCGAGGGCCAGATCTGGATCAAGCGAGTTGTAGCCGAGATGGGAGGAAAGGACGCGATCGTCGTAGCCGACGACGCGGACCTCGATTCTGCTGCCCAGGGCATTGTCCAGGCGGCTTTCGGGTTCCAGGGCCAGAAGTGCTCGGCATGCTCGAGGCTGATAGTCGATGAGAAGGTCCACGACGAACTGCTCGAGAAGGTCGTCGCGCTCACGAAAAACCTCAAGGTCGGCCAGCCGACCGAGGGCGATACAAATATGGGGGCCGTGATCAACAAGAAAGCGTTCGACAAGACGCTCGAATACGTGAAGATCGGCGTGGACGAAGGCGGAGAAGTGGTCGCGGGCGGTTCCGGCAGCGACGAACAGGGGTTCTTTATCGAGCCTACGATCATTGACGGCGTCGAGCCTTTGGCCACGATCGAGCAGGAGGAGATCTTCGCTCCCGTACTTGCAGTGATCAAGGCGAGGGATTACGACCACGCGCTGGAGATCGCGAACGATACGGAGTTCGGCCTCACGGGAGCAGTTTATTCTGCCGACCAGGCCAAGCTCGAGCGCGCGAAGAACGAGTTTCACGTCGGTAACCTTTATCTGAACCGGAAATGCACCGGCGCACTCGTCGGCGTACATCCGTTCGGCGGGTTCAATATGAGCGGGACCGATTCGAAGGCGGGCGGCAGGGAGTACCTCCTTCAGTTCATGCAGGCGAAATCGGTTTCGCAGAAGGTCTGACCGGAAGTGCATCGGCCTGAGGGCAGATCGGGTGAATGATCGCCTGGTCTGTCCTCTGTTTTTGAGCTATCTGAAATGAAAGTATACAGATCAAAGTCATTTGCCCTTTTGGGCCTCCTTGCGCTCCTGTCTCCGATCGCCGCTCTTGCGCAAAGCAGCGCGGAAAAATTCCCGACAAAACGTGCCGAGACCCGCGAAACGTGGCGGCGGGACGGTTTGGAGATGATAAACCGTGCGAAGAAGACGAAGCTCAGGAAAGGCAGGGCCAGGAACGTGATACTCTTCGTCGGCGACGGGATGGGCATCGCCACCGTGACCGCGGCAAGGATTCTGGCGGGCCAGCAAAGAGGCGAGAGCGGCGAGGAGAATTCGCTGAGCTTCGAGACTTTCCCGTTCAGCGCCTTTTCGAAGACCTACAGCGTGAATCAGCAGACGGCGGATTCGGCGCCGACGATGGTCGCCATAGTGACGGGGATCAAGACGATCGAGGGAGTCGTTTCGGTCGATCAGAACGCCGTAAGAAGCGATCACACCAGCGTGAAAGGCCGCGAGATGCCGACGATCCTGGAGCTTGCCGAGCTCAGCGGGCGCTCGACCGGGATCGTGACTACCGCCAGGCTGACCCACGCTACGCCCGCGGCGACGTATGCGCATACTCCGGACAGGAACTGGGAAAGCGACGCGGACATCAAGAGGTGGGCTCCGAAGGCCTGGGAAGACGGATTTCCGGACATAGCTCGTCAGTTTGTGGAGTTTCCGTACGGGGATGGTATCGATGTGGCGTTCGGAGGCGGGCGTTCGTATTTCCTCCCCGAAACCGCGGCGGATCCGGAGAACGAGGGGAGCAAGGGACGGCGTCTGGACGGCCGTGACCTCGCGGCGGAATGGACCGCGAAGCGGCAGAACGCCTCATTTGTGTGGAACCGCGAGCAGTTTGAGGTCATCGACGCGAGAAGGACGGGACCCGTCCTGGGCCTTTTCGAGCGATCTCACATGCAGTACGAGTACGACCGGCGCCGCACCGGAATGAACGAGCCGTCACTTTCGGAGATGACCGGGAAGGCGATCGACATCCTCTCGCGGAACGACAAGGGATTTTTCCTTATGGTCGAAGGGGGGAGAATCGATCACGCTCATCACGAAGGAAATGCATTCAGGGCGCTGGACGAGGCGGTCGAACTTTCCAGGGCGGTCGAGACAGCTCGGCAGAGAGTCGACCTCGACGACACGCTGATCATAGTTACCGCCGACCACAGCCACACACTAATAATCGCCGGTTATTCCGCAAGGGGGAACAATATTCTCGGGCTTACTCGCGATGTTGCGGATGATCCTTCCGTCGTGTCTGAACCGGCGAAGGACAAGGACGGTAAGCCTTATACCGCGCTTGGATACGGAAACGGGCCGGGAGGCGGCCGGGGCGAAAGGCCGGAGCTTGACCAGGCGAAAGTGACGGATCCGGACTATGTTCAGGAAGCGATCGTTCCTCTGAATTCGGAGACACACGCCGGCGAGGACGTTCCGATCTTCGCCGCCGGCGTGAACGCGTGGATGATACGCGGAGTGATGGAACAGAACTGGATCTTTTATGTTATGCGGGAAGCGATGCGCCTCGATGAAGAAAAACTCCTTCGAGGAATAAGGAAAGATAAATGAGGCTAGTATTTATGGGAACACCTGCGGCGGCGGTGCCATCGCTTGCGGCGCTTGTCGAAGCAGGTCACGAGATCGCAGCGGTTTGGACGCAGCCCGACAGAAAAGCGGGCCGAGGCAAACGGCTTACCGCGCCTCCGGTAAAGGTTTACGCCGAGGAGAAAGGGATCCCCGTCTATCAGCCGCCGAAGATAAAGAATGAGGAGACAGCCCGGGAATTTGCCGCGCACGATGCCGATGCCGCAGTAGTCGTCGCCTACGGGAAGATCTTGCCGAGGGCTTTTCTTGAGGCCTATCCGCATGGCTGCATCAACGTTCATTTCTCCCTGCTTCCAAGATACAGAGGAGCCGCGCCCGTTAACTGGGCCGTCGTGAACGGCGAGGAAATGACGGGCGTGACGACGATGAAGATGGATGAAGGGCTTGATACCGGAGACATCCTCCTGCAGAAGAAGACGCCCATCGCCGACGACGAAACGGCCGACCACCTGACAGGAAGGCTGGCTCACCTTGGCGCCGGGCTCATCGTTGAAACGCTTTCGAGGATCGACAAGATCAAACCTCTGAAGCAAGAGGAGTCAAAGGCTTCGTACGCGCCGCTGATGAAGAAAGAAGATGGCCGCATCGACTGGTTCTCCGATGCGGCTGACATCGAGAGGCGGGTCCGCGGCTTCCAGCCCTTTCCGAGAAGCTATACGTCGTCCCCCTACGGCAGACTCACGATCTGGAAGTGCAGGCCGGTGGTCGATCACACTTCGAAGGTGGAACCGGGAACTGTCCTCAAGGCGGAGGAAGGGAAACTCGCTGTCGCCTGCGGCGAAGGGACCGCGGTCCTGATTGAAGAGATACAGCAGGAAGGTAAGCGAAAAATGTCCGTCGAGGAGTTTTTGAACGGCGCGGCGATAAAGGCCGGCGACGTGCTGGGCAGGTGAAGTATGTCAGAAGGCGGATACAGGATCGCGGCGTTCTACGAGTTCAGGCCGCTGGAAGGGCTCGATCACCTCCGGCAGGGGCTTCTGGATGCGATGGAGAGGCACTCCGTCCGTGGGACCTTGATAATCGCGAAAGAAGGCTTCAACGGCTCGGTTTCCGGGCCTCCGGACGGCATCGATCTTTTTCTGGAGGAGGCCGAGAGCATTTTCGGGACCGCGCTCGATGTCAAGAACTCCTTTCACGACCAGATGCCTTTCAAGCGAAGGAAAGTGAAGATCAAGCGGGAGATAGTGACCCTTCGAAAGGCGGTCGACCTCGGACTCGGCGAGGGAACGCACGTCGAACCCGAAGAATGGAACCGCCTGATCTCGGACCCGGAGACATTAGTACTCGACACGCGGAACGATTACGAGGTCGAGGTCGGCAGGTTCAAGGGCGCCGTCGACCCGTCAACCGCAAGCTTTTCCGAACTCCCGGACTTCATCGAGCGGAACCTCGACCCATCGAAACACAAGCGCATCGCGATGTACTGTACTGGCGGCATACGCTGTGAGAAGTTCGCCCCGTACCTCCGACAAGAAGGGTTCGGCGAGGTCTATCAGCTGAGGGGCGGGATTCTGAAATACCTTGAGACAGTACCGAAAGAAAAGAGCCTTTGGGAAGGCGAATGCTTCGTCTTCGATGAAAGGGTCTCGGTGGACGGAGAGCTGCGGAAAGGCGATTCCGACGATCCTTCCTACTTCAAGAACAGATCACGCCAAGAAGGCGACTGATGCCGATCGCTTCCGCCAGAAAGTCCGCATTTGATGTCCTTCTCCGGGTCGCCACGGAAGGAGCTTACTCCTCTGTACTTCTCGCAGAAACCGCCGACGCCCTAGAAGACAGGGATCGGGCCCTTTGCCACGAGATCACGCTCGGTACCCTGAGGCGGCAGATGCTGCTCGACGCGGTCATCGCCCGTCATTCCTCCAAACCTCCGGAAAAGTTGGATCGAGAGGTATTGATTGCACTGCGCATGGGTATCTATCAGCTGGAGTTCCTGGACCGCATCCCTGATCACGCAGCCGTGAACGATTCCGTCGCGCTTGCGGTCCGCGCCGGAAAACGCTCGGCGAAGGGCTTTGTCAATGCGGTACTCAGAAGCGCGATCAGGGAACCGTTTCGACCTGACTTCGACGACCCCGTCGAAGAGCTATCCGTCGTTGGTTCACATCCGAGGCCGCTGATCGAACGATGGATCGAAAGGTTCGGATTCACGGAAACGAAGGCGCTCGTGGATTTCAATAACACTCCGCCTCCGGCCGATTTCCGGTTCACCGCGAGATTTGACCGCCTTCCCGAAGAAGAGAGGGAAAAGATCCGCGAATACACGGATTCGGTCTCCTCAGCCGGGAAAATCGCCGCAGGAAGTTTCAGGGCCGGTACATCCGACGAGACTCTGCGAGGGCTGTTCGAAAATGGATTGATCTATTTTCAGGACGAGGCTTCTCAATTGGTCGCAGACGCCGTCGGGGCGGTTCCGACGGACAGCGTGTTGGATCTGTGCGCCGCGCCCGGAAGCAAGACCACATCGGTCGCCAGATCGATCGATCCAGAACGGGGACTGATCGCAGCCTGCGAGCTCAACGAATCAAGGGCGTCCCGACTCAAAGAAAACTGTCTCAGGCAAGGCGCAGACTTTGTCTCGGTAGTTCGCGCGGACGCGTCTCGCGGTCTCCCGTTTGCGGTAGGGGCCTTCGACAAAGTTCTCGTTGATGCGCCTTGTACGGGGACGGGAACGATCGCCCGGAATCCGGAGATACGGTACCGGGTATCGAAAGAAGACCTGCAGATACTGCCGCGGAAACAACTTACGATTCTCGCAAGCGCATCGAAGGCCGTTAAATCCGGAGGACTCCTCGTATATTCCACGTGCTCTTTGGAGCAGGAAGAAAACGAAGCGGTGGCCGACGCGTTCCTTGCACAAGCGGAGGAGTTCGAGCCTGCAGCACTGAGTGCGGCCGGGCGGCTTTCGGACGATTCCGGACGGGTCAACATTCGCCCTCAAGAGCAAGGTACTTCCGGCTTTTTCATCGCGGCATTCACGCGGAAGGGCTGACCCTGATTCTTTGGCTTTAGGCCGAAAAATGTTAGAATTTGCGAATTAACGCGGCCCGTTTCAGGGCGAATTTCAGATGGACGCATTACGACACGGAGCCTCTGCGCTGGGCAAGCTGTTGATGGCAGTCGCGCTTGCTGCGGCCTTTTTTGCGGGACTGTTCGGTGTGGTTTACATGCAGCTGTCCGGGAGCGAGGTCGAGATACCGAAGGTCGTCGGCAAGAACTTCAATGAAGGGCAGGACGAGCTTTCCAGAATGGGCCTCCGGATCAAGAAGATCGCGACTCGTTACAGCAATGATCAGCCGAACACGATCCTCGAGCAAAGGCCCCGTGCGGGAACCGTCGCGAAATCGGGTTTGATAATTTCTGTCGTGGTGAGCGAGCCGAATCCGCCCGGGACCGAACCGCCCACTGATGTAAAGGACGACGAAGAGGCTATCGAGGAGATCCAGGACCTTCCGGAACTCGAAACGGAGAAATCCCGCAAACGCTCCAGGTCCGAGGACAAAAAAGAAGAACCCAAGACGCGTGATGTGATCGAGGACAAGTCTGAACAGAAGACCGGGACGGGAACCGACGCTCCCGGCGATTCCGGGCAGAACTCGGGCGATGCGGCGGGCGACCGGCCCCAGGGAGACAAGAACGACCCGGCCGGAAACAAGCCGAAGGCCGATCCGCCGAAGCCGGGGACCGATTCTGCAAGGCCTCCGACAGCCGGTGAGGTGAGGCCGCGGAAGACCCCGGTGAGCAACTTGCTCCGGTGACCGGGCAACCAACTCTCCAAATCTTATCCAGAGATTATGTTTGAAATCGCACCCTCTCTCTTGTCTGCCGACTTCACGAGGCTCGACGAGGAGATCAGAGCGGTAAAAGAAGGCGGGGCAACGGTGCTCCACGTCGACGTGATGGACGGCCACTTCGTTCCGAACATCACTATCGGGCTTCCGGTGGTCAAGTCGCTGAGAAAGGCGACGGATATGATCATCGACTGCCACCTCATGATCACCGAACCCTCCCGTTATGCGGTTCAGTTCGTAGAGGCAGGCGCCGACATGGTTTCCGTCCACGTGGAAGCGGACGTTCATTTGCAACGCACGCTGACCGCGATCCGCGAGGCCGGCGCCAAGGCGGGTGTAGCGATCAATCCGGGAACCCCGGTATCGTTGCTCGAAGAAGTACTTTCGTTCTCGGATTTCATACTTCTGATGTCGGTCAATCCCGGGTTCGGCGGCCAGAGTTTCATCGAAACCTCGTACGACAAGTTGCGAAAACTCAGGTCGGCGATCACCGAACGGGGCCTGCAGACCAGGATCGAGATCGACGGCGGCATCGACGCTTCAAATGTTGCGAAGGTGGTCGAGGCAGGCGCCGAGATCATAGTCGCGGGATCGGCGGTATTCGGAGCGGGGACGCCCGCCGAATCCGTGAAGGAGATGATCGACGCCGCGACCGTATGGGTCTAAAGATCGAATAATCCGGCCGCAGGCGCGGCATTGAGCTTATTGAGGCAATTATGATCAAGAAATACCGATCGATGTTCCTTTCGGCGCTGATCTTGGCGATCTTCGCCGCGGTTCCGGCGCTCGCTCAGGTCGAAGGCACTCCCGAGCAAAGGCTTGAAGTGATGCGGCAGAAACTGGACACGATGAAGCGTTCGCTCAACAGCGCGACTTCGGTGCTTCGAGCGGAGGACGACGACGTCAAGGGCTCGAAGGACGATCCCGACTCGCCGATGGGCCGGCTGTCCTCTCTCGAGAAGGAAACGTCGAGCCTTCTGAGCGAAGTGAACAATTTCCGCGGAAAGGTCTCGCGCGCCGACAAGTACGAGATCTCGGACATCGATGGGCTGGAAGATCGCGTTTCGCTGCTGCAGTCGCGCGTGGACAACGCGCTTCTCGAAACTGCCGACGCCCGCGCGAAAATCACCTCAGATGTTGGAAAACCGCGCGAAAAGAAGAAAAAGAAGAAGTTCCTTTGGATCTTCGGAGGCGGCGGGGACGATGAGTACGAAGAGCTAATCGGAAACGTTACTCCGGGCCGCGACCGCGAGCTTTTCATAGTCGCCACTCGCGAGGTCAGGAAAAAGAACTATGAGGTTGGCCGGCTGCTTTTCCAGACGATCATCACGACGTACCCTGATTCGGATTACCTTCCGATGGCAAAGCTCGCGGTTGCCGACAGTTTCTATCTCGAAGGCAGTACGAGCTCGCTGATCCAGGCGGCGGCAGCGTATCAGGACTGGAGGACTTTCTTCCCGACTCATCCGCTTGCGGACCGTGTTCTTCTGAAGATCGCGGAGGCTGAAATGCGCCAGATCGGGCTTCCGGACCGCGACATCACAAGGGCGAAGCGAGCCGAGCAGAGGCTTCGGGCGCTGCTTCAGATGTACCCGGATACGATCCTTCGGCCGCAGGCAGAGCTGAGGCTTAAGGAAGTTCAGGACAATCTCGGGATGCACAACCTGATCGTCGGAAACTTCTATTACAAACAGGCGGTGAAGTTCGAGAAAGGCGGCCTCAAGGGCGCGCAGTCGAGATATCTCGAGAATCTAGAGAAATATCCCGAGTTCAGCCTTATGGACGAGGTCTTGTACAAACTCGCGGTCACCTACCAGATCGAAGAGGAAACGGACGAAGCGGCCAAGTACTTCCAGCGCCTAGTCAGGGAGTTTCCCAACAGCGAGTATGTGGATAAGGCGAAGGAACAGCTGAACCTGATCGGCGCGGAGATCCCGGAACCGAACCCGGAACGGATGGAAGTCATGCCTCCTGAAAAGGCCTCGTTCTTCGAGAACTTCAAGAACGAGTTCCTCGGGATCTATCCTCTTACCATCGACAAGAACGGTGTTCTGATGACCAAAGAGTTCGACGAGAAGAAGTTCGAGCTTATCGATCAGATCATCGAGAATCAGGGCGAGATCGAGAGTTCCCAGATTCCCAAGGCTCTGACGACGGTCATCTCGGAACGCGTTCCCCAGGGCAGTCCGAAGTAGTCCGGCGGCACTTGCCGAAATTTTTATCCGGCATCGTACGGCGGACGAGACTATGACCGACGGACGATGCCTTTTTCCTCTCCAGTATTCAAAAGGTCCGAAATGAAGAAGTTTTACCCGGCCGCTGTCGTTCCCGCGCTTCTGTTTCTGCTTGCTTTCGCTGTGCCTGCGCAGGATCCGGAAGAAACGCCGCCCCCTCCGCCGCCTGAGATCGCGAGGGACAAGATCAGCGAAGAGGCGAAGCTGTCCGAACTCCTTGCAAAAAGGCTTGAAGCACTTCCCCAGGAATTCCAGATCACGAGGGAAGAAAGGGAAGAGGCCTATGCAAAGCTCCTTGAAGGGCAAAGGTATCTCTGGAACATGAGGCGTATGCGTTCGACGAATCCGGGAGTTCAGGTCGGCGCGAGGATGGCGAAGAACGCGCTTCAGAAGGCCGTGGAACTAAATCCGAAACTCGCCGAAGGCTACACAGCGCTCGCCGAACTGGTGCTTTCCGCTCCTCCCCAGGATCTCGAGGAGGCGATCAGCCTCTCGGAGATCGCGGTCAAGCTCGATCCCGACAATTTCGGAGGATATCGTTTCCTCGGAAGGCTATACACGATCAAGAGCAATCTCGGGCGCGGGGCTGTGAACGCCGATGCCGCGGCCGCGGCGATCTCCGCCTGGAAGGAAATAGCCAGACTTGATCCTCGCAATGCGGAAGCCTGGGCGTTTCTGGCTGCGTTTTACCGATACACGGACCAGAAAGAAGAAAGGATCCAGGCCCTCAGGAACTGGCTTTCGTCCGCTGCTCCCGTCGATCAGGGTTTTTACGGCCGTGTGATGAGGGAGGAAGGCGAGCTTTCACCGGAGGTCGCATCGGCAAAACTCGGAGAGGCGCTTCTCGATTCGGGTCGGTATGAAGAAGCGCTGGAGATCCTGACCCGTGCGATCTCGGAAGATCCCGGTAACCTGGAGCTCGCAGATATGCTCGGGGAGGCGCTTGAGAACGTCTCCGCGGCACAGATGTCGCCGGTCGTCGAGGCCCTCAGGCAGGCCGTGTTCGCCAACCCTGACAGCCTTTCGCTCAACCGTCTCCTGGCGAGGACCCTCGCGAGAAGCGGGAGCCTGGAAGACGGCGCAAAGGTCCTCGAAGCTGCAAGCGCGAAGGCGTCGGCGACAGACGGAAGTGCTTCGGCGGAGTACCTTGTCGCGCTTGGGGACCTGCTCGCCGACTCGGAACAAACCGACAGATCCGTTGAGGCCTATGACAGGGCGTTAAAGGCCCGGAAGATAGGGAATGCTCTTCTAAAAGACGCTGATAGCCGCGAGTTCGCGAAGCTCGTGATAGCCAGGAAACTAGATGCTCTCCGCAGGGCGGGAAAGTACGAACGTGCACTCTCGGTCATCAACGGTTCCCGAGCGATGTTCGGTGAAGCGGACATTAGTCTGGACAAGGAGTTGGTTACGCTGTATCGGCAGAAAGGCGACCGCGAAGGGGCGCTGGCTTTCCTAAGATCGGCCAGAGAGCGGGCACCGAGGGATTACAGTCTAATACGGACCGAAGCGTCGATCCTGACCGACCTCGGGAGGGTAGAAGAAGCGGTCGGTCTCATCCGAAAGCTGATCGATTCAAAGCCTGCCGACTCGACGCCCTCGATGATGTATGACGATTTTGTCAATTACCTGTTCATTTCGTCGCTTTACAACCAGGCGGGCGAAGGAAGAAAAGCGATCCTTGCTGCAACGAACGCGTTCTCCGTGGCCAAGGGGCAGGAACAGCGGCAGATTGCGAAACTGACGCTGGCGTCGGCGCAGAAGGCGTCCGGCGACCCGCAGTCGGCAGAGAAGAACCTTAGGGAAGTCCTTGCCGAGAACCCCGAAAATCCGATCGCGCTGAACAACCTCGGCTACCTTTTCCTTGAAACGGGGAAGAACTTTGAGGAGGCATTGGAACTTATCAAGCGCGCGGTCAAGACGGACCCGAAGAACCCTTCGTATCTGGACAGTCTGGGCTGGGCACATTTCAAACTGGGGCACCTGGAACAGGCGGAGGTCAGCCTCAGGAAGGCGTTGAAGTATGATCCGGTTTCGGCGACGATCCTCGATCATCTCGGCGACGTCCTGAAAGCGCGCGGCAAGACGGCAGAGGCCAGGGAGATCTGGGAGAAGGCCCTGAAGTTCACGGGCGCGGGAACTGACGCCGAGCGGATTCGCCAGAAGATCGCGAATTGACGGGTGATAGAGGTCTGAAGGACGGGAGGCGCTGCGGCGCCTTTCTTCTTCGCAAGCGGCTGATCAACACGTTTAAACTTTATTGTCACGAATCGCTTTATCTGCTAACCTCAATCATTGGTAGGAAGCCACGGATCATCCCCGATCCTCGCTCTTTACCGAAAAGGCAACCCCGCAGCGATGCGGGTGGACGCAAAGTCTCGAGTCTCCTTTCGTGAGACGGTCGGACTGCCGAAGTGAAGACGCAATGAAAAATCCCCTAAAGATAGCGATAGTCTTTGCCGCTCTGGTGCTGTGCTTCCTGACGGCGACACCTCCCGTTCCTGCACAGACGGCGACCGCGACCGGTAAGGTAGCGTCGGGCAGGACGACATTGAAGAGCCCTCCGGATAACTCCAGACCAAGGGTTGTTCTTGCCGCGTCTGAACTGGAGGCCCCGGAACGGGAAACGTCGCGAGCGATCTCGACCTCGGAAGACCTTGAGAAAAGGGTTTTTGACCTGATCAACGCCAAGAGGATCGAAGCCGGAGCAGCGCCTCTCTCCTGGAGCGGCAAGGTGGCAAAGGTAGCGCGAAATCACTCCAGGGAAATGGCGCTCTACGACTACTTCAGCCACACGGACGTCGAGGGAAATCTCGTCGACCGCCGCGCGACGAATGCCGGAATCAAGAAATGGACGTCGATCGGCGAGAACATCGCGTATCTGCGCGGTTACGACGACCCTGCTCTGAACGCGGTCGAACGGTGGATGCTCTCTCCAAGCCACCGCGAAAACCTCCTGGACCCTCGATGGAAAGAGTCCGGGATAGGACTTGCGATCACAAGCGACGGGACGTACTTTTTCACGCAGGTGTTCGTCGTCGAGTGATTAAATCGAGAACACGCTTCCAAAGGCCTTCGAGTCAAGCTCGGGGGCTTTTTCGTTTGTTCGATAAGCTTCAGCTTGCCGCACGGAGGTTACGCGAACCTAAGTTTGCGGCGCGCGAATTCGCGGATGAGGTGTGGGCAAGAAAATCTCTAGCTGCAAACTGTACCTGATTCAGCCCTCCGGCAAGCATATCGGGCCAGACATCTGACTCGGATTTCACGGAATATCGAATATCATGAAAAATGGGCCAGATAACTGTAGGTAAGGGTGTAAGATCGAAGCCACCGCCGAAGACTTGATCTCTCAATACTTTCGAGTTCCTAAACGCAATCTGAAGGTGATGCGCTTTCGCACAGTTTTGAGGATGCGGAGTCGTCGGGCACTAGCAACACCGTTGAGACCACGCCACTTTCACTCCAGATCGAAATACCTCGACCGACACAACTGTGGATCGTCCATTTGATCTCTTCACCCAGGATCTGCGATTCGCTTCTGGAACTGACAGAACATTTCTCCAGGTCCAGATCGTTTTCCTCGGCAAAGCTATTTAACAGCACTCTGTCTCTGAAAAATACCTCTGCACTTACCAGCGTCCATTCTGGAACATTCCACCTCTTTCCATAGGCTAACTGGCACGGTCCGGTTGAGTAGCTCGCTCTCACGCGGAACTTCTCGAGACGATAATATTCGACCTCTTCTTTACAGCCCTCAGTGTTAAATTTTTCCGTGATTTCCGCGCAGGAAGTGCGCATTGGTTTCAGAATTCCTAATTCCTGAGCGCTTACGCTATGAAATAGCGACAGCAACGCGATGGAAACAAGCACGGCTTTCGACCGAGTCTTCATTGTCTCGACATTGTACCGCACACCTGAGGGTTGTCAGAAGTGAAGTATTTTGAACTTGCGTTCGCCCGGAACTCCACGGGCCGCTCGGCCCGCGATAAACTAAAGCACATCAGACCAAAGTGCGGCGAACTTAAGCTTGCACCGCGCTCAGCTGCGGGATCCCACGTGCCGTTCGGGCCGCCTGCGGCCCGGCGCGGACGGTTGCAGACACGAACGACTCGCCCTATCCTCTTTTCTTATGCGGAACGGCGGGTTCACTCTTCCATCCTTTGCAAAGGTCAACTGGTTCCTGAAGGTCTGGGGCCGGCGTGCCGACGGCTTTCACGAGATCTGTACCGCCTTCCAGACGATCTCGCTTCACGACACGATCTCGTTCGAGCCCGCGGATTCTCTCATCCTTGAATCCTCGGACCCCCGACTTCCTACAGACGGCAGTAATCTCGTCCACAGGGCCGCTGATGCACTTCGGAAACAGGCGGGAGCCGATCTCGGCGCGAAGATCCGGATCGAGAAGCACATACCATTTCCCGGGGGTCTCGGAGGCGGATCGTCGAACGCCGCCGTCGCCATGCTCGGTCTCGCAAAGCTGTGGGAAGTGAATCCGTCGTTCGAGGACCTGTTCGAGTTAGCGCTGGAAATCGGCTCGGACGTGCCCTTCTTTCTTGTCGGCGGCACGGTGCTCGGAACCGGGCGCGGGACCGATCTCGAACCGCTCCCTGACACGGGCAGGAAACTGCTTCTGATCGACACCCCGATGGCCGAATATTCCACCGCGGAAGCCTACCGATCGCTGGGACGGCATCGCTTGACATCGGAAGGGCCTGAAACTAAGCTTATGGTTTGCCGTGAATTGGCTAAAGGGCTGATTTCGGGCAGTATGGAGGCGGTCAACGATTTTGAGAAAGCAGTTGCCGGTTTCGCATCTGAGATCGAGTCGGCAAAGGAAGGACTCCTCACCGAAGGGGCAACGAGCGCAGGCCTCTCCGGAAGCGGCCCAAGCGTCTTCGGCGTGTTTGAAAATGAAACGTTGCGGCAGCAGGCTTATAGGGCTCTTTCGCGGGGATCCCGCATCGTGGCTGCCGAAAGTACTTCCAGGACCGAGTATCGGAAAGCGCTTGGCTCCTGCGCTGAACTCCTTCCGCGGCACACTTAACGGCTTTATTGGGGCGTCGCCAAGTGGTAAGGCACCGGGTTTTGGTCCCGGCATTCGTAGGTTCGAATCCTTCCGCCCCAGCAGATCGGCAGATGGAAGGGCGAGTGAACGGCCTGAGAGGCCGGTTCGCTCGTCGTTTGTTTTTACGTAATGAGCGTGACAGGCGACATAAAGATCTTCACCGGAAACGCGCATATCGAGCTGGCGGAGAAGATCTGCAGGCACTTGAGCTGCGATCTCGGAATGGCAAGTACCGACCGATTCTCGGACGGCGAGTTCAATTTTCAGATCGGGGAGAACGTGCGGGGATCCGACGTCTTCATCATCCAGCCGACGTGCCCGCCGACCGATCAGAATCTCATGGAGCTTCTGATCATGCTCGATACGTTCAAGCGCGCTTCCGCGGAACGCGTGACGGCGGTGATCCCGTATTTCGGTTATGCGAGGTCGGACAAGAAGGACCGCCCCAGGGTGCCGATCGCGGCCAAGCTGATCGCGAACCTTATCAACACCGCCGGCACGGACCGCATACTCACGGTGGATCTGCACGCATCGCAGATCCAGGGCTTCTTTGACATTCCGGTCGACCATCTTTTCGCGGCTCCTGTGATCGTGAATTATTTCCAGGAGAACCCGATCGAGAACCTTGTGGTCGTCGCGCCGGACACCGGAGGCGCCGAGCGTGCGCGCGCTTACGCTAAAAGGCTGGATGCGGGCCTTGTGCTGGTGGACAAGCGCCGCGAGAAGGCCAACGTAGCCGAAGTGATGAACGTGGTCGGAAACGTGAAGGAGATGAACTGCCTCATCGTCGACGACATGTGCGATACCGGCGGGACGATCTGCAAGGTGGCCGAGGCCCTTCACAAGAACGGAGCGAACGACATTTACGCGTGCTTTTCGCACGCGGTGCTTTCCGGCAACGCCATAAACAACCTTGCCGGATCGCACATAAAGAAGATCATCGTAACCGACACGATCCCCCTGCATGAGGACGGCCGGGATTTGATGGAACAGGGCAGGATCGAAGTGCTTTCGGTCGCTGAACTGCTTGCTACGGCAATTAAATCGATCCACGACGAGACCAGCGTCTCGTTTCTTTTCATTTAGAAAGGAGTAGATAACAGTAGAGGCTTCAGAAAATGGCTGAAAAATTTGTAATAAAGGCTGAGAAAAGGGACGACCGCGGCACGAACGCCGCGCGCCGTCTGCGCAGGGAAGGAAAGATCCCCGCGAATGTCTACGGCGGGGGAGGCGATGCGATCGCCATCACTGCAGACCACAAGGAACTCGCTGCGATCCTTCGATCCGACACGGGTGCCAACACGCTTTTTACCCTCGATATCGAGGGAGTCGGCGAAAGCCGCGTGATCTTTCAGGACAGGCAGATCGATCCGGTTCACGGCCGCCTTATTCACGCCGACCTTCGAAGGCTTGCGAAGGGAGAGAAGATCGAGTTGACGATCCCCGTCCATCTTGTCGGAACACCCAGGGGCGTTGAGGAAGAAGGCGGGCTGCTCGAGCAGCAGATGCGCGAGATCCGTGTCTCCTGTACGCCGAGCAACATTCCCGAGTCGATCGATGTCGACGTTTCCGGACTGGATATCGGCGATTCGATCTCGATCTCCGAGGTCTCGTTCGGCGATGAGGTCGAAGTGCTTGAATCACCTGAAGCGACCGTCGCTTCGGTCGTGTTCGTCAAGGAGCCCGAGCTCGAGCCGGAGGTCGAGGAAGAACTCGCGGAGCCGGAACTTGTCGGCGAGGAAGGCGAGGAAGCTGCCGAAGGCGAAGAGGCTGCCGAGGGCGAAGCGTCCGAGGAAGGCGATTCCGAATAGTCCGTATCTGCGGGCGGCACGCCTGGAGCGGGTCCGATGATCTTTTCACGAAAGGATCGGCCTTCCGAAGACGGCGAAGGTTCCCTGTGGCTGATCGTCGGCCTCGGCAACCCCGGCGCGGAGTACGAAAGGACGCGGCATAACGCCGGGTTCCTGGTGATCGACCGGCTTGCAGCGGTCAGCGGTTCGTCGGTCAGAAGGACCGAGTGCCGTTCGCTGATCGGACGCGCGGAGATCGAGGGAACTCCGGCAGAGCTGGTCAAGCCGCAGACCTATATGAACCTGAGCGGAGAGGCACTTGCTTGCCTGCTCCGCAAGGAAGAAAGGAGCCTTGAACGGACGCTCGTGATCGTGGACGATCTGGCGCTTCCGTTCGGATCGATAAGGCTTCGCACAAAGGGATCGGCGGGAGGACACAACGGCCTCCGGTCGATCATCGGTTCGCTGAAAACAGAAGAGTTCGCGAGGCTGAGGATCGGGATCTCTCCCGACCATCCTGTTGCGAACACGAAGAAATTCGTACTTGATAACTTTCCGGCTGCCGACTCCGAAAAGCTTGCGGAGGTAGTCGACCGAAGCGCGGAAGCCGCGATCGCGGTCATCTGCAAAGGGTTCGCTTCGGCGATGTCGGAATTCAACGGTTGAATAGCTCCGTGGAGCGGTTCCGCGGAATCACTAAATGACACCTTCTTACTTCGGCGCCAGTCGCCGAGGTTGGAAAGCCAAAAGGAGGACAAAGATTTGGCAAATCCGAGAGTTTACGAACTAATGTACATCGCCGATCCGGCGACGGACTCGGACACGCTCGAACAGCTGAACAAGGAGATCGGGGAACTGATCGAGAAGGAAGGCGGTTCGGTGGTCAAGTTCGAGGATATGGGCAAGCGTCAGCTCGCCTACAGGATCAACAAGTTCTATGAGGGGCATTACTGCCTTTTTGAGATCGAGGGGTCCGGAAGCGAGATAGCCGAGGTCGAAAGACGTATGCGCGTCAACGACAAGATCGTCAGATATCTGACGGTGCGGGTCGACGAGGAGCGCAAGGCGGCTGAAAAGATCGAAGAAAAGAGGCGCAAGCGCAAGGAAAAACTGTCCGAGCTAACGGGCGGCCGTTTCGATGACGAAGATTCGAAGCGCTACGACGACGAGGAAGAATAGAGGGGGATACAAAGAATGGCAAAAGAAGATATTGAGAAGAAGAAAGACGAAGACGAAGATTCCCGCGACGATTCCTCAAGATCCAGACGGCCCGCGCGGAGGCAGAACTTCCGCAGATACAGCCGCAGGCGCCAGCGCCAGTCGGTCCCGGCTTACGTCGATTGGAAGGACGTGGAGTTCCTCGAGAGGTTCATCCCGGAGCGCGGCAAGATAATGCCGCGGCGTATCTCTGGAGTGTCCGCAAAGGACCAGAGGCGCGTCGCCAGGGCTATCAAGAGGGCGAGGGTGATGGCTCTCATCCCGTATGTATCGGACTAGTCCGGGGGAGGAAAGCAGAAAATGGCAACAACCAAGATCCTTTTGAAGGAAGACATCGATAATCTGGGCGGACGCGGCGAGATCGTCAAGGTCAAGTCCGGATACGCGAGAAACTATCTTCTGCCGCAGGGTTTCGCGATACTCGCCACCAAGGGCAATATCCGGCAGGTCGAGCAGGAGCGCAAGATCCTTCTAAAGAAGGCGGCCGAGGAAAAATCGACCGCCGAGGCGCAACTCGCGCAGATGGAGAAGCTTTCATTGAGGTTCGAACGGCTGGCGGGCGAAAGCGGCACGCTGTTTGGTTCCGTGACTTCGATGGACATCGCAGAGGCGCTTGAGGAGAAGGGCTACGAGATCGACCGCAGGAAGATCACGCTCAAGAGCCCGATCAAGGAGATCGGGGACTACACTGTTCCGGTCAAGCTCCACAGGGAAGTCGTTCTCGACCTCCCCGTCGCGGTCGTCGTCGAAGGCGAAGCGATGAAGGAGCACCTCGAGGAAGAACCCGCGATCGCAGAGAAGGCTCCGGAAGAAGCGGCGGCGCCTGAGAAGGAAGAGGCTTCCACGGAAGCCGCTCCCGAAGCTTCAACGGAAGAGGAGTAAAGACTCGGGTATCTGAGTTATGGAAGGCCGTGCATCTGCGCGGCCTTTTTTGCGGCTGTGCCGCCGTGATACAGCGCAAAGTGCTGCTCCAAACGGGGCAGAACTTCTCGCGGGATAGACGTTCTTTCGTTAGAAACCGACTGATCCGAAGGCACTTACAGGCTATTTTCAACCCTCTTTTGTACGCCGCCGAAACTTGTAATATCATCTAGGCACTGCGGGCCGGAACATCCTTCCTGCAAACCCGTTTTTCATCCCGAACAACAGTAGATTGGCCCGTTCCCGAGGCTCATCCCGTACGAATGGCGACAGCTAACAAGCAGGCTACCACCGATCATTACCTCGAAAAGCCACTGCCCTCGAGCGACGAAAGCGAGAGGGTGATCCTCGGCGCAATTCTCCTCGACAACAGCCTGATCTCGCAGGCGGTCGAGATGCTGAACCCGGAAGATTTCTATTCGCCCAGGCACCGCCGGATCTTCAAGGCGATGATCTCGCTGTTCGAAAAGAGCGAGCGCATCGAGCCCGTCATCATCAGTGAAGAGCTCAAGAAGGAAGGGTTCATCGATTCGATCGGAGGGATCACCGCGATCACGGCGCTTACCTACGGCCTGCCGCATTTTTCGAACATTGCCGATTACGCGAAGATCGTCCGCGACAAGGCGATCGTCAGGAACCTTATCCGCGTCTGCAACGAGATCACTAGCGAGGCGCTTGCGGAAGAGGATGACGCCTCAGACATCCTCGACCACGCGGAACAGATGATCTTCGCTCTTGCCGAAGAAAGGACTCGGCAGGGTTTTGAGCACGTCAAGCCGGTTGCCGAGCAGGTTCTCGCAAAGGTGAAGGATTTCGCAAGCCGTGAAACGCACGCGCTGACGGGGCTTGCGACGGGATTCCGTGAACTCGACCAGATGACCTCCGGTCTTCAGCAGACCGACCTCATAATCGTCGCGGCCCGGCCCTCTATGGGAAAGACCGCTTTGTGCCTTACTCTCGCGCAGAACGCCGCCATCAGGGAGAAGGCGACGGTCGCCGTGTTCTCGCTCGAAATGTCCAAGGAGCAGCTCGTGATGAGGATGCTCAGCTCCGAGGCCCGGGTAGACGCTCACCGTTTCCGCAACGGTTTTCTGTCGCGCGAGGAGTGGGTAAGGCTCGCCGGGGCGATCGGGACACTTTCGGAGGCCAATCTGTTCATCGACGACACACCGGCGATCTCGGTGCTTGAAATGCGCGCGAAAGCCCGGAGACTGATGGCCGAGCAGAAGCGCCTGGACCTGATCGTTGTAGACTATCTTCAGCTAATGTCCGGTTCGTCAGGCCGCATCGAGAGCCGCCAGCAGGAAGTGTCGCAGATCTCTCGTGAGCTAAAGGCGCTTGCCAAGGAACTCAATGTTCCTTTGGTCGCTCTTTCTCAGCTGTCGAGGGCGCCCGAGGCGAGAAATCCTCCGCGTCCGCTTCTTTCCGACCTTCGCGAATCGGGAAGTATCGAACAGGACGCCGATGTCGTCGCATTCATTTACCGGGAGGAGTATTACAACCAGACCGACGAGAACGCCGGTCTGGCAGAGATACTCGTATCGAAACAGAGGAACGGCCCGACCGGCACTGTGAAGCTGGCGTTCCTGAAGGAATTTACGAGGTTCGAGAATTACTTTGGCTAGTGCAATTATCCGTATGAGCGAAGACCTTAGATACCCTATCGGTGATTTTGAAATGCCGTCAGCGTCCTCTGCGAAAGAACGCACGGAGTGGATCAGCACGATCCGGGACCTGCCGGGGAAGATCGCGGCGTCAATCGATGGGCTGAGCGAAGAGCAGCTCGACACGCCGTACCGTCCCGGCGGATGGACGGTACGGCAGGTCGTCCATCACGTCGCCGACAGCCACCTCAACGCGTACTGCCGTTTCAAACTGGCGCTGACCGAGGACAATCCAACGATCAAACCGTACGACGAGAAAGAGTGGGCAGAGCTTTCCGACTCTTCGATGGACCCGTCGGTTTCTCTTCAACTCATAGACTCGGTTCACAGCCGGTTTACGAACTTGCTGGAGAACATGTCGGAGTCGGATTTTTCACGCACGCTCAATCATCCCGAGACGGGTGACTGGGAGCTTTCGAACATGTTGGCGCTTTACAGTTGGCATTCCAGACACCACACGGCTCACATCGATTCGCTCCGGGAGAGGAACGGCTGGTAGTTAGGACGTTCCCCGCCCGCATTCCCCGCAAAATAAACCCATTGTTTCAATGAGAAATCCGGTCATCAGCAGGCCGACCCGCGCAGAGATCGATCTGGGGTCGCTCAAGAACAATTTCCGCAACATCAGGGAATTCGTCGGAGGCGACACCAGGTTTATGGCAGTCGTCAAGGCGGACGCATACGGCCACGGAGCGTGGAAGTGCGCGCAGGCTCTTGAATCTGCCGGTATCGACTGGTTCGGCGTCGCCATACCCGCCGAAGGAGCGGAACTCCGGAGAAAGGGGATCCGAAAGCGTATCCTCTGTCTCGGCAGCTTCTGGGCGGGGCAGGAGAACATGCTCCTGAACCAGGGCCTAACGCCCGTGATCTACAGGCTCGAACAAGCAGAAGCGTTCGACACCGCCGCGAAAGCGCGGAACTCGATCGCCGAGATCCATCTGAAGATCGACACCGGAATGGGACGGATAGGGGTTCGCCATGACGAGATCGATCCTTTTCTCGACAAGTTCGCGAGGTTTGCGAATCTGCATATCGAAGGAGTGATGACCCATTTCGCGGCAGCGGACGATCCCGATTCCAGTGATTTCACTAGGGAGCAGATCGGGCGGTTCGAGCGCGCTCTTGGCGCGGTCGAAGCCAGGGGACACAGGCCGGTTTACAGGGATCTTGCAAACTCAGCCGGGGCGATCGCGTTTCCGGACTCGAGAGGGAACCTTGTAAGGCTCGGAGGAGCGCTGTACGGTCTGACACGCGACGTGATGCCTCCGGATTGCGAACTCCCTGACCTGAAGCCCGTGATGTCGGTCAAAACGCAGATAGCGCACCTGAAAACGGTGCCGGAAGGAGAAACGCTCGGCTACGGCAGGACATTCACAACCGAGCGTGAGTCGGTCATTGCCACACTGCCTATCGGCTACCAGGACGGATATTCTCGCGTGCTTTCGAACAAGGCGAAGGTTATCATCGGGGGGCAGTACGCGCCCGTCGTCGGCCGCGTTTCGATGGACTGGACCCTCGTCGACGTGACCGCGCTCGAGGGTGTCCGGGTCGGCGACGATGTCATACTGATAGGCTCCGAAGGCGGTTGCGAGATCCGCGCAGAGGACCTGGGCGCACTTTCCGACACGATATCGTACGAGATCACGTGCGGGATAAACCGCCGTGTAACGAGGATCTATGCTGAAGGCGGCGAAGAGTAAATGGTTTGAACTCCTTTTCGCGGCCTACAACACAAATCTTCTGAGGCGGCGCTTCCACTCCTTCCGTGTCCGTGGCCTCGACAACCTGCCAGGTCCCCGCCGCAGTCTCCCTCTTTTGATCTACGCAAACCACACAAGCTGGTGGGACGGTCTTGCCGCTTTCCAGATTTCGCGCAAGACCGGGCTCGACGCGTACGTGATGATGGAAGAAAAGCATCTGCGGAGGTATTTGCTGTTCCGGAAACTCGGGGCGTTCTCTGTCGTTCGGGATTCCCCCCGCTCTGCGTATCGTTCGCTAGAATACGCCGCCTCGCTGATGAAGGACGATCCGCGCCGCGCGCTCTGGATGTTTCCGCAGGGCGAGATAGTGCCCGCCGGCAGGAGGCCGCTTGGTTTCTACTCCGGGATCGAGAAACTGATCGAGCTGACCGGAGGCTGCATAGCGGTTCCCGTGGTTTTCCGGTATGAGTTCGAAGGCGCGTTCAAGCCTTCGGTGTATGCTGCGGTGGGAGAAGCGATTGAGATCTCGGAAAGTGAACCGGCGTCAGTGCGAGATCTGGAGGAAAGAATGGAACTGACGCTGGATGATCTGGAGGGGGCTGTGTTGAACCGGTCACTGGATGGTTTCCGGGATCTGATCTGAGAGAGTGTAGCGGAGCAGCATTGTCTGTCCGGTTGGTCCACGGGTTGCGATTATTATGCCCTTCCGACCGTCGCTTCGCGACTCAGGATCATAGGGCCGCCGGACCGTGGACTGCGCCCTTCGGGCTTGTCCACGGCTAAATGCAGTTCGTCGCTTCGCGACTCAGGATCGTGGGTCCGCCGGACCGTGGACTGCGCCCTTCGGGCTTGTCCACGGCTATAGGCAGGTCGTCGCTTCGCGACTCAGGATCGTGGGGCCCGCTTGACAGTGGGCTGCGCCCTTCGGGCTTGTCCACGGCTAGAGGCATATAACCGCTACGCGGTCTCCTGTCTCCTGTCTCCTATCTCAGAACAGCTTGAAATTGATCGTCAGGAACTTCTTAGGGTTCTGCCGGAAGTCGTAAAGCAGTTTCGTGCTCTCGCTCGACAGCTGATTCACGTTCGACATCGTCTGGTTCAGGTTGTTGTAGAGGGTCTCGTCCGTCAGAAGCTTGCCAAACGTGCCTTTTCCCCCCTGAGCGTCGCCAAGTACGTTATCCAGCTTCGAAGTCATTGAACTGAGGCTGTTTATCGCCTGCCTTGCGTCCGCGTATAGCTGCTCGTCCTTCAGGAACTTGCCGGCTGTTCCCCGGCCCTCGTTCAGGTCTTTCGTGATCGATTCCAGATCCGCGGAGATCTGGTCCAGACGCTTTAGGGACGGCCCGACATCCTTCAGCGCCGTCCGGAGCTCGCTGATCATAAGCTTCGAATCCTCGTAGATCGCCTCGTCGGTAAGGAACTTCCCGGCGGTGCCCTTGCCCGCGCGCAGGTCGGCCGCGATCGCCTCCAGGTTTGCCACTGACTTATTGAGGTTGTTGTAAAGTTCCGGATCGTTCACGAACTTGCCCGCCGTCCCTTGTCCCGTCCGTATGCGGTCGATAAGGAGCTTTGTTTCCTCGATGGATTCCGAAAGGTTCCTGTAGAGCGCTTCGTCGTTGATCAGATTTCCAAGCGTGCCTTCGCCCTGGTTCGCCTTGTTCAGGATCTCGTTCGTCGGGATCGCTAGCTTGTTTATCTGCTGAAGAAGGTCGTTTCCCGTCTGGGTCAGCTGGTTGATGGAGATCGCGGCGCTCGAATCCAGTACACTCAGTTCGCTTACCGGCCCACCCTCGTCAGTTCCGGGCGTGATGTTGATCATCTTGTCGTTGCCGAGAACGCTTGTCGCTACCAGCTGGGCGGTCGAATCCGTCCGTATGCGCTCTTTCGTGGGCTGATTGTCGATCAGCGCATCGACACTCATGACCGCCTCGATGTTCGAGTCCTCCGGACTGTCCGCCGGAAGGAAACGGACCTCCGTTACTTTGCCTATGTTGACGCCCGCGAGCTGAACTTCCGCTCCCTCCCGAAGCCCGTCCGCATTGACGAACCTGGCCTTCAGCGTCAGTTTCTCCTCGAACGGATTGAACTCCCCTGTGGCGTTCAGGATAAGGAACCCGAGAATGGCCAGAGCGGCCAGCACGAACAGACCCACCCGCAGCTGCGCGAACGAAAGATTCTTGTTTGATTTTGGCATTGCTTCAGATCGAACGGCTTACTGTCGCCGGTTGCTACTTACCGTTGAGGAACTTCTGAATGTACCTGTCCCTTGAGGCTCTCAGCTGTTCCTCCTTTCCGCTGAAAATGATCTTGCCCTCGTGGAGCATAATGATCTCCGTGTTGATGATGCAAAGGCGTTCGCCTTCTTCTTCGAACACGACCGTTCCCGCGTCGTCGATTATCGCGTATTCGGACGAAAGATATTCCAGATTCTTCATTTCGTGCGTCACGAAGATCGACGACACGTCCTGAATGTCCCTCAGCTTGATCGCGAGTTCGCAGATCGTGCGTGCTGTAGGCGGATCCAAACCTGCGGTCGGTTCGTCGAACAGCACTATCCTGGGGTTTCCGACGAGCGCGCGGGCGATCCCGACCCTTCGGCGCATCCCGCCGGACAGCTCGGACGGCATCTTGTGGATCGCTTCTTCGAGGTCGACGAACTCCAGCATACGCTTGACCTGTTCCTCGACCATCTCTTCGTCCACTTTGCGTTCGTGGAGCCTGTACGCGACGTTATCATAGACCGGAAGCGAGTCGAACAGGGCGCCTTCCTGGAACACCATTCCTATCTTCGCCCGCACGTGCATCATCTGCGCTTCGGTCAGATAAGTGATGTCCTCGCCGTCGACAAGGATTTCGCCCTGGTCCGGCTTCAGAAGACCCAGCACAAGCCTGATCAGCGTCGATTTGCCGCTTCCGCTGCGCCCCAGGATGATCTTCGTCTCGCCCTTGCGGACCTTGAAGCTGACGCCGTCGAGCACGACCTTATCGTCGAACGCCAGGTGTACGTTTCGGAACTCGATCGCCGGCAGGGCGCGCGTCGGCTGGAAAAAAGCGTCCTCGATGTCCTTCGTCACGGGCTGCAGAGTCCCGTGCAAGGCGCTTTCGGTCTTGTTCCTTCTGAAAAATGACAACATCCGGTTCCGATCCTATTCCAAAATGTGCTGAAGCGCCCTCGAGAGAAAGAAGTCCGCGATGATCACGACGATCGAGGCCAGCACCACTGCGCTGGTTGTCGATCTTCCGACGCCGACTGTCCCGCCCTTCGTGCTAAGGCCCTTGTGACAGGCGACGCTTCCGATGATAAGGCCGAAGAAGATCGGCTTTATCACTCCGCCGATGATGTCCTCGGTCGCTATCCCGTTGCGGACCGAGGTAAGAAAGACATTGTAGTCCAGCCCGAAAAGGCTGTTCGCGACGATACCGCCGCCGATGATGCCGAACAGGTCCGCGCCTACCGTGAGCAGCGGCAACATCAGTATCAAGGCGATTATCCGCGGCGCGACGAGCTTCCTGTACGGGTCGGTCCCAAGCGCGCGCATCGCGTCGATCTGCTGGGATACGACCATCGAACCGAGTTCGGCCGAGATCGCTGATCCGATCCTTCCGGCAACCATCAACGCGGAAAGAACGGGGCCCAGCTCGCGGATCAGCGAATATGCGACGAGCCTTCCTGTTTCGCTCTGGCCGCCGTAATACGCGAGGGTATCGTAACTCTGGAGCGTCAGCACGCCGCCAGTGAAGAATCCCGTCAGGAGGATTATCGGAAGGGAGCCGACGCCGATCGAGTCCATCTGGCGTACCCACTCCGCGACGTAAACGGGCCGCCGGAACACCCTTACGAATGCGTAATAGACGAGGAACGCAGTCTCCTGCAGCTCGAAAAGGAATTTCTTGAAAGGGTTCATTTACGGGCTTTCGGGATTCCTCGGTACGAGGCGGCCGCGCGGCCCTCTCCGGGACCGGATCCGGCTTCTCGGCGGCGCTGACTTAAAATGGCTCCCAATAAGATACAACGTGAGCCGGAAAACAACAACAAAAAGCCGGTCCTTGCCGGGACCGGCTTTCCAGGTTAAATATCTTATTCGATTGGGATTATGGAAGCTTTGGATCCTTCGGCGGATCGGGTTGCCGATCCCTGCGCATCTGCCTCATCCCTCCCGGCCGGTCCGTTCTACGGACGCCCCGCTCACCCTGGCGAGCGAACCTCTGACGAAGCTGTCTGAAGCGCACGAGCTGTTCCGGCGAGAGTATCTTTCTTACCGCGACCTCAGAGAAAGCCCTCAGCCTGTTCACCTCGGCCTGAGCCTCGTTGACAGCGCGCATCTTGATCCTGAGATCCTCTTCATTCAGTTCATCGGCATAGATCGCCTCGTCCAGATCTCTTCGGGCGATGCGGAAGGCCTGCTGCGCGTCACGCATCCTGGGGCGCATCTCTGCGTTTAGGATCCGTATCTTTCGAAGCTGCTCCTGCGAGAGCTGAAGTTCGCGCCGGAGTATGTCCGCGCGCTCGGGACGGTCAGCTTCGTTCGCCACGAAATCGTTTCCCGGCGTGTCGACCTGTCCGAAAGCGACGGATCCGGCGACAAGGATAAGCAGAACCGCAGTCAAAATTTTACTGGTCATCGTTTTACTCCGATCCGTTCTCAGTCTTCGCTTGTCTCGCTGAAGAGATCCGTCAGGCGGAGCGAATCGTCTTCGAACTCTTCCTCAGCAGCTTCAGAAAGCCGCGGCGGTTCGCTGATCTCCGCGAGCTGGCTTTGCGGCACCGTCGTCCGTCTTTGGATCGTACGGTTTCTCTTTTGCGTTACCTTAGGCGAGACTTCCACAGGCTTGTCAGAAACGGTGTCGGATTCTATGTCCTCAACCGGAACTGACGGCGTCGCTTCCGCGATCTCGCCTTCGGCCGGCTCAGAGACCGTTTCTTCGACGGCATTCAGAGGTTCCTCTTCGGCCGGCTGCACGTTCGCGATCTCGTCACCGGCACCTTTCGTACTCAACAAGCTGAAAGCGACAAGCCCGAGAAGCAGGATGATCAGCGCGACCGCCGCGCCGGCCAGCGCCTTGAATCCGAAGGAAGCTGAAACGATTTCAGCAAGCTTCGCCAGAAAGCCCCCGGCTCCGGGCTCTTGCGATTTGTAGGCGGTCTCGGCCGCGCGTTCGGAAGCCCTCCAATCTTCTATGGAGATCCTCAGCGAAGAAAATGAGGCAAGTTCTTCCGCGCAGGAGGAGCAGTCCGCAAGATGGTTCTCGAACTCTGCTTTCGAGGATTCTTCCATCTCACCGTAGATATAGCCGACCAGGCTTTCGCCGGATCCGCACCCGCTCGGGCCATTTCCTGAATCAAACATTTCGTCCACCATTTCCTCAGATCACCTCGACCGGAGTGTTCTCGAGCTTCATACGGAGCTGTTTCAGCGCTGTGTACATCCTGCTCTTGACCGTGCTCAGGGGCATTTCGATCTTGTCCGATATTTCCTGAAACGTCATATCGTGGAATTCCTTCAGCAGCACCACTTCTTTCAGTTCCGGCGGAAGCGAATTGACCGCGGTCCGCACGGCTTCCAGCCTCTCAGCCCGCTCCGAAAGCCTGGAAGGCGATTCGCTGGTCGGAGCGACAAAGATCTGAAGTTCCAGGGGGTCGCTGTCGTCCACGAAGTTTTCCGACCTCGTCTTCTCCTTACGCTTCCGCGTAAGGCACTGATTTACCGCTATCCTGTGAAGCCAGGAAGAGACCTTGGCCTCGCCGCGGAACCGTCCAAGGTTCCTGTAAGCCGCGATAAACGTGTCCTGTGCGGCGTCCTTCGCCTCGTCCTCGCGTTTCAGTATCCCGTAACAAAGAGCGTAGATCTTACGTTCCCAGCGGATCACGATCTCGCCGAACGCGTCGGGGTCCCGGTCCACCGCCAGCCTGACTAGCTGTTCATCCGTAAGATCATTCACCATAAACAAGCCCTGACTTGTCTGAGGATACTACAAATCAGGCCGCGGCCGGACACTGACAGCGACAACGCATTTTAGACGGTCGGAGGCGTCGTTTGGCCGAAATTATCCTGATGGAAGGAAGAATGAATGGGAGAAACGGGGTCGTCACAAAACGGACCGGATATGCGAACAGGTCAGGCTTTTTCCGCCAGTATCAGGGACCGTGTGAGTCGGCGTTCCGCCGCGAGCTTTGCCGCGGTCTTGAAGAACTCCTGCTGGCCTTCAAAGGTCTCGCTGCCTTCGATCTCGCGGAGCGCTGTTTCACGTTTCCCTCTTGCCCTTCGCCAGCGGTCTGCGATACGGGCCATGTTCTCTGTGACGTCGGTGACCGACCCGATCCTGAAACCTGCCGCTTCAAGTAGCGACTCGTCCAATCCGGGAGGCACGAAGACGAAGAATCCTATCGAGCTTCTGATGCGTATCTCTTCGTCAGTTACGGGTCCGGCGATCACGACCGGGTCCGTGATCGCGAGCCGGCCTCCGGGGCGGAGAACCCTCGACCATTCCGAAAAGACCGCCTCCCGGTCGGGGAGGTGATTCACCGCGTCGATGCAGGTCAGTCCGTCGAACGAGCCGTCCACGAACGGCAAGTCGGGAGTTCCATCGACGACCCGGAAATGCGCTCTCGCTTCGAGTCGGCCTTCCCTCGAAGCCTTTTTGGCCTCGGAGACCGCCTTCTCGTTGATGTCGACGCCCGTGACCATACAGCCGGAGAGTTCGGCGATCCTGATCGCAGGACCGCCGGAGCCGCAGGCGACATCAAGCAGGCGGCTCGCGGCTTCAGGCCGGAGCCATTCAATGAGCTTGTCTTGCTCGTCGGCGGTCTGCCATCCGTTCTGGCCGTAATCCGTTCCGAATACCTCACGGCGTATGCCTGCGTAAAGATCACTTGAGAAGCCCGAATACTGTGCTTCGTAGTGTTCGACTATCTGCTTTTTCTTGGCCACCGGAACCATCCTTCTGCAGCCGGGCGGGCAAACTTCCGCGCAACCGGGTAGTACTTGCGACGTGAGAATACCACGGTCCGGCCGCGGCCCGTACAAGACCGGCGCAAAGGAAGTTAACTGTGTAAAGGGTACTGTGAGGAGGGAAGTGAATGGTAGGCCGTGCAGGGATCGAACCTGCGACCCGCGGATTAAGAGTCCGCTGCTCTACCAACTGAGCTAACGACCCACAACCATTTCAAACACAACGGATTATACCAACCGCCCGGGAGATTGTCCAAATAGGCGGCTCTTCCCGGCGCGCCCCTTTTCAAGACCCCGAAAAATGTTAAACTCGTACCGTTCGGCGCTTTTCTGCGCCTCTGATCCCGGATGAAAGAATGCGTAAAATGCGGCCTCTGCTTCGAGGATGACACGGAAGTCTGCCCGGAAGACCAGTCCAAGGTCCGGCTCAGCCTTCCGGGTACCCAGATCCTCTCGGGGCGCTATCACCTTACCCGGCGCATTGGAAAGGGCGCGATGGGCCAGGTCTACCTGGCGCGCGACAAGAACCTCGGAACGCGCGAGGTCGCCGTCAAGACGGTCCGGCAGGACATACTCAGCAGCGAAGACCTCCAGGAAGGCGAGGCAATAGCCAGATTTGAACGCGAGGCGATGTCGGCCGCCTCGGTCCGCCATCCGAACGTCGTCGACGTGACCGACTTCGGCGAAACCGAGGACGGCGTCTTTTTTCTGGTGATGGAGTACGTCGAGGGCGAGACTCTCCACCGTCTTCTTCGCCGTGAGGGAACCCTTTCCATCAAGCGGGCGATCCGGATACTTCGACAGATTGCCGACGGCGTCAGCGCCGCCCACGAGCGCGGTATCCTTCACAGGGACCTCAAACCCGCCAACATTTTCATAATGAGCGGCGGCCGCAACAAGGACGGCTTCGTCAAGGTGGGCGATTTCGGTCTTGCCAAGATCGTCAACCAGACCGCTACCGACATAAGCGCCAGAAACGCTCCCGCCTCGAGAGGAATCATCGGGACTCCTGAGTTCATGTCGCCGGAGCAGATGCAGCCGGAGCTTGGAGTCGACGCAAGGACCGACGTTTACGCTCTGGCGACGATCGCCTATCTAATGCTCGGGGGCCGGACGCCTTTCACAGGCGACATGATGGAGCTCGTGATGCAGAAGGTAATCCACGAGCCTCCGCCTTTGTCCGGCTTGAGGTCGGATCTCTCGACCGAGGTCGAAGCGGCGATCATGAGCGCGCTCGCAAAGGATCCCGAAAAGCGCCCGGCCTCGATCGAAGAGTGGATGGAGGCGCTTGAATCGGCGGCGCAGGCCACGGGAGGACAGCAGAGAGCCGGTACGTTCAAGCTGACGATCCTTGCGCCTGTCGGAGCGGAAGTCTATGTCGATGATGAGAGGAAGGGAAGCATCGGCAGTTCGGGCCGACTGATCCTTTCCACCGTTCCGGCCGGTCAGCACATACTCCGAGTCTCAAAGCAGGGACTTCGGGACGACGAGCGCGTCATCGAGATCCGTGAAGAGGGCGAAGAGCAGGTAATCCAGGCGGAGCTAAGGCCCGAGCGGAGCGCGTCGTCAAGCCGGCCGTCGCCTTCGCAGGGTGCGAGCAGCAGCGGCGCCGCCGGGTCTCTGATGCCGGGAATTGTCGCCTGTCTTAAATGCGGGTCGAGGTTTGCCCAGGGGGTCCAGTTCTGCGGTCGATGCGGAAACAGGGAATTCGAACTTGTAAGCCCGGGAGACGCGAGCTCTGCGTGTCCGAGATGCGGGTCTCCGCTTTCTGCCAACGCGAGATTCTGCGGAAGGTGCGGACTCAACTTTTCGGAAGCGAAGGTTTCGGTGCAAGATCCGACCGGCGTCCGTCCCTCCGGCGACTCCGTCCAGAACGTATGCGCCCGGTGCGGTTCGAGATTCGCACCGAACGTCAAATTTTGCGGCAGATGCGGTACTTCGCTCGGTTGAGCGGATTTCCTGAGAGTTTTGATTCCTCAGTCATTTCAACTAGAATCTAGGTGCCAACAGCGCGGGACCGTTCCGCACCGGTTTAACTGTGTCCGTACGGCCGCTTCTGCCTCGATCCATAAATCAATTGCCCCGGTATGAAGATCTGTCCAAAATGCGGAAAGACCTATGACGACGAGACGCTGAACTTCTGCCTCGACGACGGCTCCGTGCTCAATCGTGCAGAGCCGGCAGGCGCATCGGAGCCTCCTCCTACTGTGATGATGCCGGGTGCGGGGCAAACATCGGTTCAGCCTCCTGCGCAACCGACCGCACCCCAGGTGCAGCATTCATCGGGAACGCAGTATTCCATGCAGCCGCGAAAGTCCCGGACGTGGATCTGGGTGCTTGTCGCGCTTTTTGGGGTGGTTGTGCTCTGCGGCGGCGGATTTGTCGGACTGATAGCGATCGGCTCGATCGACGACGGCGGAGACCAGCCGCCTTCGATGGAAGACGCGATGACCTCCGAATCGCCGCCCGATAAGGCATCCGACCGAAAAGTAGTTAAACGCGAAAGCATGTCCACCTGGCCGGCTTCGCTCAGCAAGTTCGACGGACTCGAAGTGGATTTCAAGGGCGGCGAATTGCTGATCAACACGAAGAAAGGATTTTATTACGTCATCTCGACGGGTAGCGAGTTCACGACGGCCGACAGCACCGTTTCCGTGAAGGTGAGAAATCCTTCGGGACGGTCTACGAATTACGGTTACGGGATCGTGGTCCACAGCGATCCCGAGCAGGTGCTTAAGCGGGATTACGCATTCGTGATCAAGGCGGACAATGGAACCTACCGGATAGTCGAGCACGTAAATCAGCAAGAGTCGAACATCGTGGACTGGAAATCGTCCGACAAGATCAAAAGGGGTACGAGGGAGAATCACCTGGAGGTCCGTTCCGAAGGGGACAAGATGCACTTCTATATAAACGGTGAATTCATCCGCACGGTGACAGACTACTCCGATTTCGATAACGGCGTCGCGGGCATTTACACGAGCGACGATGTGCCTATCGCCTTTTCCGACCTCGAACTTAAGCGGTAGCGAGCCGCATTTACAGATGAAACATTGCCCGCGCTGTAATCAGCGATATGAAGACAAGGACCTGAACTTCTGCCTTAACGACGGAGAACTGCTTGTCGAATTTGATACCTCTGATGCGCCGCCGACGCTTTATATGGATTCTCCGCGGAAGACCGCCGAGAACTGGCCGGACGTCAACACCCAGCAGGCGGGTCAGAACCAGCAGATCTACGGGTACCAGCAGCAACAGATGTATCAGCCGCCGGGCATTCCTCTGGCGCAGACATCTTTCGGGACCGACAACTCTCTGCCGACGATCTCTCTGATACTCGGGATAAGCGCCTGGGTGCTTATGTGCTGCTATCTCGGGATCCCGCTCGGCGCAGCGGCGGCGATCACAGGTTATATCGGTTATTCAAGGTCGAATCAGGATCCCTCGCGTTACGGAGGAGGCTCGATGGCTGTAATCGGAATAGTTCTCGGAGCCATCAGCTTCTTCCTGACAATACTGATGTTCGTTTTTGGATTTATCGGGGGAATCATCGGCGGCTAGGTTTAGTAAAAGGTACGGATGAATGTCACCCTCCGCGTCATCGCGGGACCACATACCGGACGAGTGTTCTCGTTCAGCGAGCACGAGACGTTTCTGATCGGACGAAGTGACGCGGCGCATTTCTGCCTGCCGGAAGACCGTTTCTTCTCGAGGCACCACTGCCTGCTTGAGATAGCGCCCCCCCAGATATTCATACGCGATCTCGGCTCGACCAACGGGACCTACGTCAACGGCCAGAGGATCGACGCCGTACACCTGAAATCGGGCGACCGCATTCAGGGCGGCGAGACGATACTTGAGGTGGAAGTGAGCGCGGAAGCCCCGCCGACCGAACAGTACACAGAGGACGCGGTGACCTCGACCCTTCCGTCGGTCATCACGGTTGAATGCCTGAATTGCGGTATCCGCGCCGAGGCCTCGGCCTCGAGACCCGATTCGAAGCTGTCGTTCCTTTGCGAAGATTGCCGGGATAAACTCCGAAAGAACCCCCAGCCCATCCCGAATTACCAGATGATCCGTGTTCTCGGCCAGGGCGGAATGGGAAGCGTGATGCTCGCCCGCTCGGTGTCGGACGGCCGGGTTGTGGCGATCAAGACACTTCTGCCGGAAGTGGCTGTCAGCGAGCAGTCATTGAAGAGGTTCACGCGCGAGATCGAGGTCGCCGCCAGCCTTCAGCATCCGCACATCGTCGGTTATCTCGAACACGGAACCCACAACGGCATCGTTTACCTCGTTACCGAGTTTATAAACGGACGTGACGCCGCGAAACTCGCGAAGGACCGGGGCGGCCGCCTTCCGCATCCGGAAGTCGTTCAGATAGTTACCCAGACGCTTGACGCACTGGACTTCGCGCACAGTCTGGGCTTCGTTCACAGGGACATCAAGGAGCAGAACATCCTCGTTTCAGGAGACTATCCCGAATACGTCGCAAAACTGACCGACTTCGGCCTCGCGAAAAGTTACAAGCAAAGCGGAATGAGCGGAGTGACGATGGTGGGGGATGTTGCCGGAACGATCGCGTATATGCCGCCGGAACAGGTGAGGGATTTCAAGGAGGTCCGTCCGCCGTCCGACATCTACGCGACTGGGATGACCGCCTATTCGCTTCTCACGGGCGCTCATGCGCTCGACATTAGGCCAAAGGCGGGGATCTCGGAAACTGTGAAAGCGATTTTCGAGAAGCCGCTTATCCCGATCGCGAACCGCGCGCCGGAGGTGCCCAGGCCGATCGCGCAGGTGATCGAAAGAGCACTGGCGAAGAAACCTGACGACCGTTGGGCCTCTGCGGGAGCGATGCGCGAAGCGCTTTTGAACGCCGCCGGACGATAGATTTGAACTGGGATAAAGGGGGTGAAGGAGATAACTGCGCCCTGGTCGATGCGTCCTGAGTGAAGATATTGCCCTCGCAATCGATACGTTCCTGGATAGTCATCTATCTTTGAACTTAGTACCTTCAATCCCCTCCATCCCCTTAATCCCTGTTAATTAATCGACCGAAGCAGATGATGGCAGCGGAAGATCTCCATCCGCGCCGAAGAGAACCGCTGAGAAGCCCGAAGTCGAGCCGAAGATGTACCACGTCCTGTCGGACGGCCGCCAGACTGCCGGATCGGTCATTCCGTCGCCGTCGTAATCTCCCGGCGAGGGTACGTCTCCCGACGCTCCCCAGGGAAATGCGTAGAACGACGAATCTTCGCTCCTGATCACAAACCACTCGGAAGTCGAAGGCCTGTAAAAAGCCACGTCTGCTTTGCCGTCGCCCGTCCAGTCGCCGACCGCCGTACGGTCTCCCGCGGAACCGAACTGATACCCGATCGCGCCGTCAGTGGACCGAAGCTGCCAGAACTGGTTGACGGACGGCCTGTAAATGGCGACATCGTCCGAACCGTCGCCGTCGAAATCGGCGACCGTGGGCTTGTCCCCGTTCACTCCGAACGGAACGACGGTCAAGCCCGAATCCGACGACCTGAGAATGAACCAGGTGGCTGACGACGGCCTGAAGACTGCCGGATCCGCCTTTCCGTCTCCGTCGAAGTCGCCCGGAGCCGGAACGTCGCCCGGCGAACCGAACGGGAAAGCGAAGAAAGAATCGTCTTCACTTCTAAGCACGTACCACTCGCCCGATGAGGGCCTGAAGAACGCAACATCTGCCTTGCCGTCGCCCGTGAAGTCCGCAGACGCCGGGACGTCGTCGGGTGAACCGAACGCGAGTCCGCGCGTTCCCTGGTCGCTCGAACGCATCAACCACCATTGCGAGCCGCTACCTTCAGGGCCTTGGATCCCGGAAGCGTTGGCACGGAAGACGGAGACGTCGGTTTTCGCGTCGCCGTCGAAATCAAAGACGGCCCTGCCGGATGGCGCCGCTTCGGCCGATCCCTTCGCGAGTTCGCCGATGTAGGCAAGCGCCAGCTTTGAGTACTTCAATGCATGTTCAGCGTTGTTGTTGCTCAACGAGATCGTATCGTTGATCGTGTGAATGCTGTCGTTGTTTGCCGCGAATGTCGCTTCGTGCGGGAATGAGGCTGCGAAGTTCCTTTCGTGCCAAGCAGCATGGTCTGAACAAGCGTATCCGCACTGAGCGTTCACGATCGTGTGATCCGGTAAATAGGCCGCCACAAGGTCGCGTATGAACTGGTTCTGATCGGCGTTGGTCCAGTCGGTGATGAGCGCGAAATCGGTGTTCGGGTCCTCCGTATAGTTCGTCATATCGAGCTGCAGAACACCGATCACGTTCGTGTTGTTGTCCAGATAAGCCTGGGCAATGTTCCGTGAGCCGCGGAGCCCGACCTCTTCGGCGGCATAGGCCATGAATTGCACCGTCTTCTTCGGCCTGAATCCGCTTTCGACAATCACCCTGATCGCTTCCGTTAGGCTCGCTATACCCGACGCGTTGTCGTCAGCACCTGGTGCGAGGAGGGCTGAACCGTTTCTGTTTATCGAATCCTGATGCCCACCGAGAATGACGTATTCGTCAGGAGATTCGGTCCCCTCGATCGTCATCACCACCGACGGCTGAGGCGTGACATTTCCCGGATGCCCGTATGTCGAGACCGAAATATCGTCTCGGCCGTTGGTCATCGCGGTCCACTTGAAGTTGATGTAGGCTGCGGATTGTTGACCGGTCTCAGAATCGTGGCGCCGAGTGTCGTACGATGACAAGTCAAGGATCATCTGCCGAATCGGCAGTTCCTGGACCATGGGAAGAAGAGGCGCGACGTTCGTCTGGTTGTCGATCGTGTAATCGACCAGTCTCGAAGGCGATCCGAACGGGTCGGCCCGCAATGCAGATCGAAGGGCGTCTTCTTCGGTCGGGTGCCAGATGAAACCCGCGCATTTGTGATGATGCTTGTGCATCGCCCCGGAAAGCGCTTCGATGTCCGACTCACCGATCCGAACTACGGCGACCCCGTTGGCTTCGCTCAGTATCTCCATACGTCCCGAAAGCGTACCGAGCCCCTCGGTCTTGCCCAACTCGCGGAGTTCTCCGGAATCTATCGTGATGAAAACGTCGTCATTCAACGCCGCGACCGGGATGCGGTCGCCGGCGGCGAACAATGACAGGAAGAGTGCGGCAAAGGCGGCCGAGAGGGCCAAGGTAATGCGTCGGGTTTTCATATTGAAGTTTCTGTGTCTCTTACGGACGGGCGGTCGCCAAACAAGGTATCAGCCTATTCGAATCCGGCTGATTTTACAAGACGTTGCAGTCAAATCGTGCGGGTGATCTTTGATAGCGACCTGGGGGAATCGGGGTCCAGTCCTTTCTCTCGGGAAACGTGCGCTGCGAGCAGCTGGGCGGGGATCATGAAAGGTATCGGCGTGAGCATCTCCTCGATCTCCGATCCAAGTATCAATGATCTCGAACTAGCCCGCGCAATCGTCCTGTCATTTGTGATCGAGAGGCTGTCGGCGTTCAGGTCTTTAAGCCGCCCCAGCATCTCCAGGTCCGTTCTTCGGGTCGCGCCTTTCGCGCCGAAAAGGATGACGGGAAACCGGCGTTCCACGACTGCCAGAGGGCCGTGCTGGAAGTCTGCAGTAGAGAACCGTTCCGCAACCACATAGCAGGTTTCCATTAGCTTTAGCGCGAGTTCGAAGGCGTTACCGTAGTTGAATCCGCGCCCGACCACCACACAGTTCTCCATAAACGCGTAACGGCCTGCAAGTTCCGCAACGGAAGGCTCGAGGCCGAGGGCGGTCGAGGCGTATTCGGGCAGCTTTTCAAGGCTGATCGAGGCACCGGGATTTAATGCATTTGCAAGCAGATAGAAATGCAGGAGCTGGCCGGAGTAGGTCTTCGTGGCGGCAACCGAGCGTTCCTTTCCGGCGTGGATAAGCAGCGTTTCGTCGGAAACTTCTGTAATCGGCGAGCCGGAAGAATTCGTTATCCCCAGCGTGAATGCCCCGTACTTTCGCGCTTGTTCGACGACCTTGTTCACGTCGGTACCTTCGCCGGACTGCGAGATCCCGACGACGAGGGCCCGCTTTAGATCCAGCTTCGCTTTGTAGAGGGTATAAACCGAAGGAGCGCAGAGAGATACCGGTATCCCGCAGACTATCTCGAGCAGGTAGCGGCCGAAGATCGCGGCGTTATCGGAACTTCCCCGCGCGACCAGCACGATCAGATCGACATCCCGGTCCCTTAGGAACGACCCGAGCTTTTTCAGTTTTGCTGATTCGCCGCGGATCGTTTTCTCGATCATCTCCGGCTGCTGCCGGATCTCGCGTAGCATCGTGCTCATAATCGTATTCAGGGCTCTTTGGTGCCGATCAAAGAACCGTCCTTGATCCCGTCGATTATCGAGTTGATCATACCGCCGATGAGTATCACCAACGATGTCAGGTATAGCCACAGCATCAGAATGATCACCGCGCCCAGCGATCCGTAGAAACGATCGTAAGTGTTCCAGTAGTAGAGATATGTGCGAAGCCCGTTCGAGAGCAGGAGCCAAAGGATGATGCCGACGAATGCACCCGGGGTGATCCAGTACCATCTGAATGGCTTTCGGCTTGGAAGTATGTTGTAGAGGATCTCGAAAACGACAAGCAGCAGAGCGAAGGTGATGAGCCACTGGAGGGCGACCAGAATGTACGGCGACGTGATGTCAAATCCGACAAGGCCAAAGAGATGCGAGATACCCTGCCAGCCGTAAAACACGCCCCCAAGCGCGAAGATCACGAGGATTGCCAGTACGAAGGTGAACGTAACCGAGATCGCCTTCGTAAGAAACCAGGAACGCTTTTCTTTGTAGCCGTAAACGCCGTTCAAGGCCGTCCGCAGGCTGTCGACTCCCGCAGACGCGGACCAAAGCGCGACGAGAAGGCCGATCGTAAGCTTTCCTCCGGAACTGCTCGCAGTTACCTCCTCCATCGTCGTCCTGACCAGTTCGAAAGCGGAGATGGGCATTATCGACGCAAGATAAAAAAAGAGGTCCGACCTGAAGTCGTTCGCGGAGCCCAGCACGAAGCCGAGCAGCGTGACAAGGAAGAGCAAAAGAGGGAAGATTGCGAAAGAGAAATAGAATGCGACCTGGGCGGCACTGCTGAAAATATCCTCGTCTATCGATTTCTTGTAAAGCTCCCGAAAAAAGGCTTTGAGGACGATCTTCATGTCACGTATTGTGACACAGGAGTGTATTCAAATCGACATATCGCCAGGCCGTTTGAGTTTGCTGAGTTGTCTGAGTTTACTGAGTTTGCTGAGTTTGCTGAGTTTGCTGAGTTCCGGAGTACCGATGCGACCGTGGATCTCTGATCAACGAGCATTGAGCGATCAACGAGTATTGAGTGATCAATGAGAACTGAGCAATTTGCCGAGCTATGTGAGTTAGTTGAGTTTAACTCGGTGAACTCAGATAACTCATAAAACTCGGCAAACTCAGCAAACTCAGACAACTCAGACAACTCAGACAACTCAGACAACTCAGACAACTCAGACAACTCAGACAACTCAGACAACTCAGACAACTCAGACAACTCAGACAACTCAGACAACTAAGCAAGCTCAGCAAACTCAGCTAACTCAAAAAACTCGGCAAACTCAACGAACTCAGCAAAATCAACAGACCATGCATTCATACAGAATCACCATTTTCTCGATACTTCTTACTTTGTTCGCGTTGGCGATTCCCGCCTTCGCCCAGGATCCCGACACGATCACCGTCGAGACGAACCTAGTCAACATCGGCGTTACCGTCAAGGACCGAAGCGGTAATCATGTAACCGGGCTTACAAAGGACAACTTCGAGATCTACGACAATGGCAAGAAGCAGGAAGTAGTCCTCTTTTCCGATGAAGCAGCGCCTGTTTCGTACGGTTTCGTTTACGACCTGCATCCCGAGTTCTCGGAACGGCAGAAGAGGGTCCTCGAATCCATACGGGAGTTCACGGCCCGGCTCAGGGAAGAAGACGACTTCTTCACGATCGTGTTCAACAAGCGGGGGAGCCTTGTCCTCGATTTCGTCCCCACCGTCGAACAGGTCGCACGCCATTTGTCGCTAGACGAGAAGAACGAGCCGAACTCGCTGTACGACGCAATCTTTCTCGCCGCGGAGAAGGCGGAAGAGCGCCCAAACACAAAGAGGACTTTGATCGTGATCTCGGATGGCAAGGACGATGACAGCCACCACAGTTTCTCCGAACTTAGCAAGAGGCTCAGGGGGTTGAACGTACAGGTGTTCTCCGTCCTTGTGAACGACGAAAACGATCTTCGATATTCGGACATCACTCTGGAAAAACGTCCGAGAGCTTTGGACACGGATCTGACTCTCGACAGGGCGGCGCTTGAGGAATTGTCGAAGGAGAGCGGCGGAAGGGCGCAGGAAACCGTCGACCGCGATCTCGTGAACCTTGTGGGGATTTACAACCGGATCTCGATGGAGATGCGTTTTCAATACTCGGTCGGGTTTTATCCGGACGAGTCCGATGGGAAATGGCACAAGCTGAAAGTGAACATCGACCATCCGATCCAGGGCCGCAGGCTGAAACTCACATACCGGAAGGGATATCAGAGCGCGCCGGCGCCTTGAAAAGTTCCAGGTTCCAGGTTCAAAGTTTGATGAGGATATGGCGGAGCCTCGCGAGTCTGAACTTGAGTTGCCGCTGTAGCGGCGTTGCCTCGCCCTTAAAGTGCGACGGAGATCAGCCCGGGGGCAAGCCGACAGTGCAGACCCGACAGACCTGACAGACCCTCCAGACCCGACAGACCCGACAGACCCTCCAGACCCGACAGACCCGACAGACCCGACAGACCCTCCAGACCCGACAGACCCGACAGACCCGACAGACCCGACAGACCCTCCAGACCCGACAGACCCGACAGACCTGACAGACCCTCCAGACCCGACAGACCCGACAGACCTGACAGACCCGACAGACCCGACAGACTCGACAGACTCGACAGACCCGACAGACCCGACAGACCCTCCAGACCCGACAGACCTGACAGACCCGACAGACCCGACAGACCCGACCGACTCGACCGACCCGACAGACTGAACAGACTGAACCGACTCAGTTAGTCTGCTCGAACCTGAATTCGCGGATCTCTTTGCGGATCTCTTCCTCAAGCCCTGCGCTTTCCGCCTCGAGCGACTTCTTCTGGGCCGAGAGCTGTTCGATCCTGGTTTCCTGATCCCCCGCCTTCTGGATATACCTTGCGATAAGCGCCTTCGCTTCAGGCGTTTTCGAGAGCGCCTCGATGTTCTCCCGGAACCGCTTCTGGTCTTCCGATATCTCGTCCCTTTCGTCATCCAGGCTCTCGAGCCGCATCTCGATCTCTGCCAGTCTCGAACGCAGTTCGATAAGCTTCTCCAGCTTCGCTCTCGTAGCGGAATCGATGTACCGCCTTTCGACGAACAGCGCCAATTGCTCTTTCGAGAAAGTGTCCAGACGGTAAACGTCCATAAGTCCCTGCTGTTCGGCGACCTCCAGCGAATTCGTTTCGAAAGGCCCCAGCTCGACCCGGAATCGGTAGTAGCGCTCGGTGAGGATGTCGGGTTTCTGTGTCTTTTCGGAAAGCTTCCAGCCCGGGCGGATCGGATGTTCGACCCATACGACCTTCTTCCTGTCGGAAAGGTTCTTGAACTTGTAGATCTTCGAATCGCTCTTGAAGAAATGGACCTGGAACACACCGTCGACCGCCTTGATCAGCTTCGCGGGTTCGCGGTCTTCTTTCTTATCTACAGAGACCACAGTGCTCAGATCGAGCGCATACGAGATGAGCCTGCGTTCCTGCGACTTCAAACGCTCCATCAACGCCTCGCCCGCATATGCGTTGCCGTCGATTACGGTCATGCTTCCGCCTTCGAAGGTCAGTGGCGTGGTGTTCGTTAGCAGAAGCCCGTTCATAGGCCGGTCGGAGCGGGCATTCTGGTTGAAGATCGAGATCCGTTCGCCTTCCATTTTGGTCTGGATGATCGGAATAAGTGCGGAGCGGTTCCTTTCGACTGTCACAGGCTGTTCGACCTCGTACTCGAAAAGGTCCCCGATCTCGTTGCCTTTCGCGGCGGTTTCCACCCCGGCACTAAGGTTCATCAGCTCGTTGCTGATCACTGTACTTGGAGCCGACATCATGTTGTTGGAGTCGACACCGTCGAGGATGACGTTCGATCCGGCAGTTCTGGCACCTTGAAATGTCGAGGACGTCGTGCCGGTTCCCGAACCACTGCCCGATCCGCTTCCTTCGCCGTCACCGTATCCGATCTCAGCTTCGTACAGCTGCGGATCGAGCTCCAGGTCCTCCGGGATCGGGACGACCGGGCGGTAGCGGTACATGGGCTTTTGCAGAGTTTGTATGAACGACACGGGAGAACCCGACACGAGCGAGAGCTTGACGCCGTTCCAGCTCTCTTCGCTCACGTTGTCGACTATCGCCCAACCCTGGAAGAATGGCTTGCCCTCGTCATCCATCACGACTCGGTATGTCGTTTTCCAGATCGGAGCAGAGATGGTGTAGCTGATCATCAGCTCGCGGGGGCCGGTGCCCTCGCTCGTCACCGTGATGGTCTTCGCGTCGCGTCTTCTGGACATAGCGCTCGCGCCCGCGAACTCGTTTATGTCTTTCTGGGTGTCCTTGTCGAGGAGCTTGATGCTTCGGACCTCGTCGAGATCCAGGCTCGTTATCTCGCCGGATTCCGATGCGATCACAACAAAGTGCGTCAGATAAGATCCCTTTTCGCTCTTCATCTCGCGCGGCGTTACCGTGAGTACCGATCCGCTGACAGGGCCCCTCGATGACGTGACCGTCACCTTCGCGCCCTGGAGCTGAGCCAAGACTCCGGCAATACCGCCTTCTTCGTCGCCGTTCTCCGATCTGGCATCGACCGAAAATGGGATCTCGGCCATACGGGCAGAAGGAGGCGCGGAGGAGTTGTACGACACGGCGCCGATACGACCTTCGCCCAGGTCGATGACGATCATCGATTTCAGTACGTCGTCGACCTGCGATTGCTTGAAGGAAAGATTGATCTCGGCATTGCCGTTGATGACGCCGCGCCGTTCGATATGCGCGACTCCGTTCGAGTAAAGGATCACCCGCTTGATCGGGAGCGACTGTTCATTCGCGGTCTGCGCGAACGCGACGGCCTGAAAAGCGAGCAGGAGCGTAAGCAGAAAGGTTGTTCTCATGGTTCTTCATCCTTAGGTGGTTTATGGAATATGGCGGATCGGGTGTCCTAACTGCTTACGGGAGACGGAGATGCGGCGAGTTTTCGGATCGGTTGTATTTTCGCGGTGTTGGCGAGTTGGCTGAGTTGCCTGAGTTGCAGCGGCGGGGCTTGTCCCCGCCCAGTTAGGTACAAAGACACCGTTCCGTTTAGAGCAGCCCTTCGGGCTGCAAGGGCGCGCGGCGGGAGTTAGTCTCTGCGGCTTTGCCGCCGTGATGTGCGGTAAGCCTTCGGCTTACCGGGAGCGGCCCGCAATGAGATCCTCGGGGGCTCAGCCCCCGGGGATCCCGCCGCGACATAGTTCCGAATTGAAACATTCTGCGGGCGGCACGCCTCCGGCGTGCGTACTTTTGATCGCTATTCCCCCCGGGGCTGCGCATCGCGGATCTGGTTCTGCGGCTCTGCCGCCGTGATGTGCGGTAAGCTTCCGGATTACCGGGAGCGACCCGAAACGAGATCCTCGGGGGCTGAGCCCCGGCGGAAGCAAAATCGTAATTCGCCCGCCCGGAAAGGCAAGCCTTTCCGCACACACTGGCGGCGAAGCCGCAATACTCGGAAAGACCGGACTTTTAGCCGCGCCGGGCGCGGCATGCAGCCTGGAGGGCTGCTCTAAACGGATTTGATAAGGTTGCGGGCAGGCTGCCCGCGCTCCAGGCAGACCCGACAGACCCGCTAGACTCAGCAAACTCACCAAACTCAGCCAACTCTAAGCCGGTTCCAGATTGGCGTACTTCTCGATCAGCTTCTTCTGCCCGTAGCCCGGGAAGCTCACCGTCAGTTTCACATTGTCGCCGGAACCTTCGCGCCTGAGGACCAGGCCGCGGCCGTATTTCGAGTGCTTTACGTGGACGCCCGGCAGGAACTTGCCCTTGGGCGGCTCGGGAGCCGGTTTACGGTCCTTCGATGCGAACTCCTTCAGCTTTTCGATCCCTGTCGGCCCTTTCTTTTCCGCAGGCGCTTCTGAGCTCCCGGTGCCCCGGTTCTTGAAGAACTCCGACACCGCTTCCTTGCTGTCGTAGGTCTTTCCGGAGTAGGTCGATCTCGCCTTAGGCCTCTCGGTTTCGCCGCGCAACGCCTTCGCGGCATGTATGTTTTCCTTCACCGCGTCGCTTCTCGCGAAAGACAGCCACGAGTTGCCGCGAGTTAGGTCCTCGATCATCTCCAGAGGCATCTCGTTCAGGAACTGGGAAGGCTCGGCGGCCATCTCTTCGCCGTACACACGGCGTCGCGTCGAATGCGTGACGAAGAGCGTCTTTTCGGCGCGTGTGATCGCGACGTAAGCCAAACGCCGCTCTTCCTCCAGTTCCTGAGCGTCGTTTATGCTCCTCGCGTGCGGGAAGATACCGTCCTCCAGCCCGACGATGAAAACCGTCGAGAATTCCAGGCCCTTCGCGGCGTGGACCGTCATCAGCGTCACATCTGCGCTTCGGTCGAACTTGTCGGTGTCCGATGTGAGCGCAGCGTGGTCAATGAAATCCCGGAGGCCGTTCTCGTCCTGCGAATCATAATCGACCGCTGCGTTGACAAGCTCTTCCAGGTTCTGCAGGCGGTTGTCCGCTTCGTCCGAGTTTTCCTTCCGAAGGCTGTCCGCGTAGCCCGTGTTCTCGATCGCGGCCGCGACGACGTTCGAGACCGGGCGGTCTGAATCCTCGTACCGAACGACCTTTTCACGAAGCGTCTCAATGATCTCCCGGAATCCTTTCAGCGAGTTAAGGGCCCTCGGCGTCAGCCCGATCTTGCCGTCATACTCGTCGGATGTGATCGCGAGGATGGTCTCCCAGGTCGATGTACCTCGTTTTGCGGTGATTCTCGCTATCTCGTCCAGGGATGTCTTCCCGATACCCCTCGGAGGCGTGTTGATCACCCTTGAGAGCGCGACGTCGTCATCCGGGTTCAGCGCGAGCTTCAGATAGGCGATGACGTCCTTCACCTCGGCGCGTTCGTAAAATGAGAATCCGCCGACGATGTTGTAGTCGATGCGCATCTTCCGGAGCGCTTCCTCGAAGACACGCGACTGGGCATTCGTCCTGTAAAGCACCGCGACCTTGTCGCGCGGATTCATGCGGCGCTGGTCGTAGATCTTCTCGGCTACGAACCTCGCTTCGGAATCGCCGTCGAACGCCTGGTAGTAAAAGACGCGGTCGCCTCCGCGGTTCTCCGTCCAGAGCTTCTTGTCCTTTCTTCCGAGGTTGTTCTTGATGACGGCGTCGGCGACGTCAAGGATGGTCTGCGTCGAGCGGTAGTTCTGTTCCAGAAGCACGGTCTTCGCTTTCGGAAAGTGCTGTTCGAAATCGAGGATGTTCCGGATGTCAGCCATGCGGAACCCGTAAATGCTTTGGGCGTCGTCGCCCACGACGCATATGTTCTGCTGTTTTTCCGTGAGGTATTTCACCAGCGCGAACTGCAGAGGGTTTGTGTCCTGGTACTCGTCGACGAGGATGTACCGGTACCTTTCGTTGTACTTGTCGCGGACCTCTTTGACCTTTCGAAGAAGCCTGACGGTCTTGATCAATAGATCGTCGAAGTCCAGAGCGTTCGCTCGCACCAGCCTTTCCTCGTACATCTTGAAGACCCGCGCGATCGACGCCCGTTTCTCGTTGTACCCGTCCGAGCGCGAAGCGAACATCTCGTGGTCCTCGCCGCGGTTCTTGGAGGCGCTGATCGCCGAGAGAACCTGTCGAGGCGCGAGCTGCTTGGGATCTAGCCCCAGATCCTTGATGCAGGCCTTGATGACCTTCATCGAATCGTCCGTATCGTAGATCGTGAAGGAGCGCGTATAGCCCTCCTCGAGCGCTTCGATATCGCGACGCAGGATCCGTACGCACAGGCTGTGGAATGTGGAGATCAAGGGAGCCGAGATCAGCTTTCTGCCTTTGAGGATGGCGTTGACGCGCTCGCGCATCTCGCCGGCGGCCTTGTTCGTGAAGGTGACGGCGAGTATCTCGTGCGGCTGTGCGATCTCTTTTGCTATCAGATATGCGATCCGGACGGTGATCACGCGCGTCTTGCCGGAACCCGCTCCGGCGAGAACGAGCAAAGGCCCTTCGGTTTGTTCTACGGCTTCGAGCTGGCGTTCGTTGAGGTCGTTGAGGAATTCCATGCGAAGGAGACAGTTTACCTCGCGGAGGGTTCAAGGTTCAAAGTTCCAGGTTCAAAGAATCGATTCCCGGAACTCAAGCGTCGGGCACAGCAGGAAGGGAGGAAAAAAACAGGATAGACATGATCTTTAGGATGGCTTGAACCGAGCACTTACATTGACCGGTACACGGCAGCGTGGAGAGCTCGCATCAGCTACTCTTTTTATCCTGTCTATCCTGTTTGTTCTTCCTCTTCTTAACTATTACTTGACGATTCCCTGGATGTCCTTGAAGCACGCGTGCTTCGAGTCCCGCATAAGCTCGAACAGTGCCATCTCGACCGACGAGGGGATAGCGCCCGACGCGAACATCTTCCGAAGGCCCGCTTCCTTGTTCACGGAAAAGCGCGAGCCGACGGCATCGGTCAGCACGTGCACCTGGAACCCGTTGTCGAGCAGGTCGTGCGCGGTCTGATTGACGCAAATATGCGTTTCTATTCCGCATAGGACCACCTGCGATAGGATTTTCTCGCGAAGTCCGTTCTCGAATCCGGCAGCTCCGCAAGAGCTGAAGGCCGTTTTCTCGATGATCTTCGCCGAATCGGGAAGCACTCGATCGACTTCGGATATCGTGTGGCCCAGGCCTTTCGGGTACTGCTCGGTCACGATCACGGGGAGCCCGAGCACGCCAAATCCTTTCACGGCATTGACGATCGCAGGCGTCACAAGCTCGAACTGATCGATGAATCCCCTGAATGCCTCCTGATAGTCGACAACGACAAGCGCCGCCGTCTTCGCGTCAAGTATCGATTGGTGAGCCATCCTATTCCTCCTCATTCCCGGCGTCGTCGGCCGTGCCGCTTTCCGGCCGCTCGGCTTCCGGCCGGTCCCTTTCGCGCCTTAGCTGGCGGAAAAAGATGTATGTCGCGGCCGCGCAGACGATGAGTATCAGAACGAATGCGCCGGCGATGAAATAGAACTCGGCGGTCTCTGTGGTTGGCATGACTCCATAGTAAACGCCGCTCTGCGGCTAGTAAATCGTGAATCGTGAATCGTGAATTGAGAATGGAGATTGGAGAATGGAGAACGGAATACTGAGAACTCGGAGACTCGTTCGTCACTAACGAAATTGTGACTTCGCGTGAACGGAAATCTTGAGGCCTTGTTTCAACCAAGGCTTCACAACTACTGGCTTTGCCTCGGCGCAGGGATTCGAGAAACTACTCGCCAACCCTGCAACCTTCCAATCGTCAATTCTCCATTCCCAATTCTCCATTCACGATTCACGATTTACCATTCACGATTTACGAGGAGGCTGCCTCCTCGTCTATAATCTCTCAAAACCAAATCCGGAGAGCCATTTCCTTATGCCCGACCATCCGCATATCACAGAGATCGAGTCTTTGTTCCACGAACACAGGGTGTTCGATCCGCCCGAGGATTTCTCGAAGAACGCCGCGATCAAGAGCTTTGCCGAATACACGGACATCTACGAAGGCTCGGTCAAGGACCCGGTCTCATTCTGGGAGATGGTCGCGGAGAACTTGCATTGGGAGAAGCGCTGGCACACCGGGCTCGAATGGAACGAACCGCACGCGAAGTGGTTCGTTGGCGGCCTGATCAACGCCTCCGTGAACTGCCTGGACAGGCATCTGGAGACCTGGCGGCGCAACAAGGCGGCGATCATATGGGAGGGCGAACCGGAGGACGAGGTCCGAACGATCACCTATCAACAGCTCCATCAGGAGGTCTGCCGGATCGCGAACGCGATGAAGCGGCTCGGGATCGAGAAAGGCGACCGGGTCGCGATCTATATGCCGATGGTCCCCGAGACCGCGATCGCGATGCTCGCCTGCGCGAGGATCGGTGCAACGCATACTGTCATCTTCGGCGGATTTTCGGCCGAGGCGATCAGTGACCGCGTAAACGACTGCGAGTGCAAGATGATAGTCACTGCCGACGGCGGCTATCGTAGAGGCAATATACTGAACCTGAAAGAGACGGTGGACAAGGCGGTCGAGAAATGCCCGTCTGTCGAGAACGTCGTCGTGTTCGAGCGGTTAGGACGAGGCGTCCCGATGCACGAAGGCCGCGACCACTGGTGGCACGAGTTGTCCGACGCGGAGGACGACGAATGTCCCGCGGAAGCACTCGATTCGGAACACCCGCTCTTCATCCTCTACACCTCCGGAACGACGGGAAAACCGAAAGGGATCCTGCACACCACGGGCGGTTACCTCACCGGCACCTACATCACGACCAAATGGGTGTTCGATCTCAAAGACGAAGATATCTACTGGTGCACCGCGGACGTTGGATGGGTGACCGGGCATTCGTACATCGTTTACGGACCCCTGGCGAACGGCGCCACCGTGATGATGTACGAGGGAGCGCCGAACTATCCTGACTTCGACCGCTTCTGGGACATCGTCGAGCGGCACAAGGTGAACATCCTGTACACCGCGCCGACGGCGATCCGTGCATTTATGAAGTGGGGCGACGAGTATCCGGAGCGCCACGACCTTTCAAGCCTCCGCTTGCTCGGGACCGTGGGCGAGCCGATCAATCCCGAGGCGTGGATGTGGTACAGGAAGCATATCGGCGGCGATAGGTGCCCGATCGTCGATACCTGGTGGCAGACCGAGACAGGCGCGATCATGATCACTCCGCTTCCCGGTGCGACCCCAACGGTCCCCGGAACCGCGACCCGTCCGTTCCCGGGCATCGTGGCGGACATACAGAACCGCGACGGTGAATCGGCGGAGAAGGACGAGGGCGGATACCTGGTCATCAAGCATCCCTGGCCGTCGATGCTTAGGAGCATTTGGGGCGACGACGAAAGGTACAGGGAACAGTACTGGTCGCAGATTCCGAACGTCTATTTCGCGGGAGACGGGGCGAGGCGCGACAGCCGCCGGTATTACTGGATAATGGGCCGAGTCGATGACGTGATAAATGTGTCGGGACACAGGCTGGGAACGGCGGAGATTGAATCGGCGCTCGTGTCGCATCCTTTGGTCGCGGAAGCCGCAGTGGTGGGGCGTCCGGACGACATGAAGGGCCAGGCGATCGCGGCGTTCGTAACGCTCGAGGGCAAAGAAGAGGGCAGCAGGGAACTAAGGGATGAACTCCGGGCTCATGTCGCGAACGAAATAGGGTCATTGGCGAAGCCCGACGACATACGCTTTACCGACGCGCTTCCGAAGACGAGGAGCGGAAAGATAATGAGGAGGCTGCTTCGCGAGCTCGCGGCGAGCGGGGAAGTGACCGGCGACGTGACAACGCTGGAGGACTTCAGCGTGCTGGAACGGCTGCGGGAAGAGGAAGAGTCGTGAGTCAGTCGGGTCAGTCGAGTCTCTCGGGTCAATCGGGTCTGTCGTGACGGTCGAGTTCTTGAGCAGCGCAGCGGCGGCCTGCCTTTAGCCGTGGGTGGAGCGAAGCGGAACCCACGGTCACGTGTCAACAACGATCGGGAGCCGCGTTAGCGGCGCAAGATGTTTTCAGCGGGTCAGGTGAGTTTTGTGAGGATGTCGAATTCTTGAGCCGCGCGGCAGCAAATCATTGGTCATTGGCCAGTGACCAATGCAAAATCGCTGCAGCGGCGTCCGAAGATCCTCATTTCTTCAGATCCCATTGCGCCTTCACCTCCACGTCCGCAGGGTCTTTCGGAGTGGAGATCGGCGATGTGTTGTAAGTGATTTTCGTGTAATTCAGAGCAATCGTCTCGTAATAATTAGCCTTCCCGCCCGGCTGGTTCACTATCGAGTATGAAGATATCAGAGTATTCTCGAGCTCGATAGATATGTAGGGGGCTTCTTTCGGACCATCGGATTTGACGAAATGTATTTTGACCTTTCTTCCCTCATTGTTATGCAAGTGTCGAAGCATCTGGGGAGTCGTGGAGTCAGCGATCTTCGTGATCGTAATCTCGGAAACCACGCTCCCGCCGGGTTTATTTTTTAAGAGTGGGGGCCTCGGGCCGGCGTACCCCAACTGCGCCGAGTCGATCTCTATCCAACCTTTGTACCTCCCTTTTCCATTGCCTTGGATTCCTTCGAATTTCAAATAAATAGGCATACTCCACCTTCCTCGGATCTCGTTCCTGGCGAGACCGGCCTTCGCGATCGATATGCAATTCGTCTGGATTCAAAGTTGAAGCCGGGAAGGATCCCGAACGGGAAAGTTCTTTCGCCGTCGGAATGTCCGGGATTTGACCCTTGGGACCAAGCATCTTCAACAACGAAGACATTCAAGTCTCGCCTGCTTTGGAATACCTTCCCGGACTCTTTGAGCGAAACATATCACGAAGAAGACCTGTCCGGCAACGCACCCGGCCGGTGAAATCCAGGGCTCTCCGAATGCGCCTGGGTCAACAATACTCACCTCCCCAAGCCCCGGTCGCAACTTCACTTTACGGATTCCTGATAAAGAAGAAAAAAGTTGTTTCTTTTCGTACGGTTTGGTCCTATAATCCGCTGTTCCTAAATCTTGTCAACGGAGAAGATACAGCGATGCAGTGTTACATGAAATTCCCGGGTGTGCCGGGGAATTCCAAGGGCAAGTGGGCAGGCTGGTTGACGCTTGAGAGCGTGCATTTTGGTCTTAGAGGCCCGAGAGATTCGAAGACCGACATAATGGTGGTGCGCGAAGTTGATTCCTCTTCTCCACCGCTTCAAAGAGCGGCATTCAATGGCGAACCCAACGATGTTGAGATCGTGTTCGTAGACGGTGACAGCGCTCCCCATCTGCACGTCGTGTTATCCGGGGCAATTGTCTCCAGCTACCAGGTGGTCAGAAAGCATGATGGAGCCGGCAGCGTTGAGAACATAGCTTTCAACTACGAAAAATTAACGTCTTCGGCAAGCGCACGGTCTACGCCTCAAAACGCGCAGGATGCACAGCACGCGGCAAAGGGGGTCTGGGCGATCGACCCATAAAGTCCGTCAAGGGGTTACGGTTCGATGTTGAGCGGAATCTCCACTACATCCCCGAATTCGTAGTCCTCGCGCTCTTCGTTCTGGAACGCGTAGACCTTCTTGCCGTCGACGCTGACCGAGGCCTGAACGTATGACCAACTTCCGGTTGTCAGCTTCCTGAGCCCGGTCCCGTCGATGTTGATCAGATACAGGTGACCGACGAACGCCGGGCCGGCACGGTTTGACGTGAAAATGATGCGTTGGCTGTCGGGCATCCAGACCGGCCAGCCGTCGAAAGCCGCGTTCTGTGAAAGATTCTTTTCATTCCCGCCTTCCGCATCCGCCACGAACGCTTCCGAATTCCGCTGTGTCGGCGAGAGGTCCCAGAGAAAACCAGGCGCGTTGACCGTCTTCCTGTATGCGATCCTTTTCCCGTCGGGTGACAACGACCCGTAGGTGCAAACGCTCTTGCACCTTGTGTGCTGCCGAAGGTCGCTTCCGTCCGCAGCGATCGAGAAGATCTCGTGGATCTGGAACTGCCATTCGACCGAAAGATCGGGCGTCGTACGCGCCGAATTGAACACGATCCGCCTGCCGTCCGAGGACCAGGAGGGATGCGAATCGTCTCCCGGATGTTCGGTCAGCCGTTCCCTCCCCGAACCATCCGCGTTCATCGTGTATATGTCCGAATTCCCGTCGACATATCCGGCAAAGGCTATCTTTGAGCCGTTCGGCGAGAACTTCGGGGAATGGCTGGCACCCGGTCCGTCGGTGATCTGCTTCACGCCGCTTCCGTCCGAGTTCATCACGAAGATCTCGTTCCGGCCCGTACGGTTCGATTGAAAAACGATCTTGGAACCGTCCGCCGAAGGGTGCGGGTAGGAATTGCGTACGTTCGTAAGGCGAGTCGGATTGAACGACTGCGGAAAGGTTAGCGAAAGAAAGAGGAGAGTGATGGACAAGACTCGCAGTGCGGATATCAATTTCATAGGTTTTGAGGAACGGTGCAATTCTCGCAGGGTTTGGATCTTCGTTACGAATGAAAATTCAAACCGGGGCCGCGATATTCCCCAAACACGGGTGTCTTTCCCGGATCAAGCGACTGTTCGACTATAATCGGACCATTCGGAATGAACCTATGAGCAATACGGCCTGCAAAGATAGTTCGGTCTTGATCGCCGAGGAGGCCGGCGTGGACGTGCGAAAAGCCCGGCGTCTCGAATATCTCACGATAGGCTGGAATTCTCTGGAGGCTGTCGCGGCGGTCGGAGCGGGGATCGTGGCGGGGAGCATCGCCCTTGTCGGATTCGGGTTCGATTCAGTAGTCGAAAGCCTATCCGGGGCGATCCTTTTGTGGAGGCTTTCGTCCGGAGATCACAGGGAAGAGCTTGCTCTGCGGCTTGTCGGCGGAAGTTTTCTCGCCCTCGCAGCGTACGTTTCTTTTGAGGCTCTCCGGACGATCTACTTACAGGAGCCGCCTTCGAGCAGCTTCGTGGGGATCGCGATCGCCGCGCTGTCGCTGATCGTGATGCCGATCCTCGCGCGCGAAAAGCGAAAGGTGGCCTTAAGGCTCAACAGCGGCGCGCTTCACGCCGATTCTCGTCAGACGGACATTTGCGCGTATCTTTCGGCGATCCTCCTGGGAGGCCTGCTTCTAAATGCTTTGTTCGGATGGTGGTGGGCGGATCCCGCCGCTGCGCTGTTGATGGTGCCTCTGATCGTCTGGGAGGGGATCAAGGGTCTACGCGGGCAAAACTGCTGCGAGTGAACAACTAACAGGGATAAAGGGGATGAAGGAGATGGGAGCTGAATCTGGGATCCAATATGGAGCACTGAGTGATCGGCCGTAAGGGAATCTATCTTAAAAAGACCGAGGCGCAAAACTTTGGAGAATTCCTATAGTTGACTCTCGCTTGGGCGTGATACTCCATCTTGTTGCTCAATTCCGCTATCCATCCCCTTAATCCCCTTCATCCCTGTTGAATCTATTGTTTAGTCCCCTTCAGTTCGAACCCGAAGCCCTTCCATACGATCGTGTTAACCTTGTCGGCATCGTTCCTCCCGAAGCAGACTTCCGCGAAGAACGAGTATTCGAAGAAGCAGTCCGGTTTCGTCGGTAGAAGCTGAATGTTCGCCGAATACAGATATCCGTCGCGAAGGACGATGTTAAACGCGCCGCCGTCGTCGCGGTCGTATCTCCCGGCGAAATCCGGAAGGTCCTTGTTGGGGTTCGGAATTATCTTCGGGACTCGGAAATCATTCACGGAGAGATCCTCGCCCTTGAGTATCTCGCGCAGTCCCTGCGTGATGATGTCGAAGGCGCCGGAAGAAAGGTTCGACAGCACCGCGAAGCCGTATTTCTTTTCTTTTGCCAGCTCCACATACGCCCTGTGCCCGTTCGTTCTGCCGCTCGCGTCGAAGACGCCGTCGGCGGCGTAGTCGGTCAGGATCATCTCGCCGTATTTCCCGTCTACGACCGCTTCAGCGAACCGGTACGTATCCCTCGCCGTACTGAAGACCGAACCGGCGCCGATCAGGAACGAGTAGTCCTTCAGCGCGGCATTGATCATTCCGTTCGAGGACAAGAGGTAGTCCTGAGCCCTTCTCTCCATTATCGGTTCACCCTGGAAATCGAGAGAATCGGTCATTCCCGCGGGGGCGAAGACGTACTTATCGAGGAGCTCCGCGTAGGTCTTTCCGGAAGCGATCTCGAGCACGCGGGCGAGGACCGTGTATCCTCCGGAGCTGTAGCCTCTCTGCACTCCGGGCTCGAAATCGAGCTTTGCCTGCTTGATCTTCTCGATCATCTGCTCCGAGGTGTAAGGGGAGGCCTCCATCTCGGCCGGCATCACTCGGTGCGGAACGCCTGCGCGGTGTCTGTACAGCATTTCGACCGTGATGTCCTCGCCGCGGGGGAAGTCGGGGATAAACTTAGAAAGCTTGTCGGTCATCGCGACCTTCTTCTCATCGATCAGCTTCGAGAGGATGACGCCGGTCATCGGTTTCGTGATGGAGGCGATCCCGATCCGTGTGTCCGGCTTGTTCGGGATCTTGAAATCCGCATTCGCAAGTCCGAAGGCCTTTTCGTAAAAGACCTCTCCGTTCTCGGAAGCGACGACCGATCCCGCAAAGTAGCCCTCGTCGGCGAATCGGCGAACGAGCTCGTCGATCTGCTGGGCTTTGGAGGTCTGGGCGGAAAGAATGGCTGGGAACAGGATCACGGCGGCGGCGAGCGCCAACGCGGCGATCTTTCCAAATCTGATCATTTTGGCGGTCTCCTTTGGAGTCTACGGCTTCGATTTCTTTTAGGAAAAGAGGAGTTCTTTTTTACGATACACCGCCGAGCGCGGAAATCGGACATAGGTGCGCCGCTGAAGCGGCTTGGAATCATTCGGCGCACTTGCCGGAGGTAGCCCTCCCTGACGGTCGGGCTTCGGACACGCCGCTCACCGATCACGGCTCACTGCTCACCGTGTACTTTCCGGAGGTAGCCCTCCCTGACGGTCGGGCTTCGGACACGCCGCTCACCGATCACGGCTCTCTGCTCACGGCTCACTGTTCACCGCGTACTTTCCGGAGGTAGCCCTCCCTGACGGTCGGGCTTCGGACACGCCGCTCACCGATCACACTCTTTGCTCACGGCTTACCGCGTACTTTCCGGAGGTAGCCCTCCCTGACGGTCGGGCTTCGGACACGCCGCTCACTGATCACGGCTCTCTGCTCACGGCTCACCGCGTGCTTCCCGGAGGTAGCCCTCCCTGACGGTCGGGCTTCGGACACGCCGCTCACCGCTCACCGCTCACTGCTCAGCGCTCAACGCTTTCTGCTCACTGCTCACTGCTCACTGCTCACTGCTCACCGCTCACTGCTCACTGCTGATCATTTCCACCATCTGATCGAGCGCCGCTCCCCAGCCGGACTCGAATCCCATGTCCTCGTGGGTCTTTTTGCTCTGAGGATCGCCATGAATCAGGATCGCCCTGTATCTTGTGCCGACGCCTTCCGGTTCGAGAAGTATGAAAGCAGTGAAGGGAAGTTCGTGATCGCCCGAGACCTTCGGAGTAGGGCGGAAGCCAGGAAGCAGCGCTGACGTGAATACGAGGCGCTCATTCTCGACGACTTCGAGAAAACAGCCGGAGCTCGGGAACTCTTCCCCCTCGGGCGAGCGCATGACCGTTGTGAACTCGCCACCCGGCCGTATGTCGATTCGGCAGTCGGCGACCGACCACGGTTTAGGCACGAACCATCGCTTCAGTTGTTCGACATCGGTCCAGGCCTTCCAGACGAGTTCGCGCGGAACATCTATCACTCTCTCAAGTACAAGGTCCAAATCCGGGTTGATCTCGATCTCTTTCGTCATTTCTTCTCCTTATTGTTCATTTCCTTTACGTGCTGTTCCATCGCGTCAAGGCGTGCGTTCCATTTCTCGCGTATCTCTGTCAGCCAACCGCCGACCTCTTCCATTCCTTTTTCGTCGATGCGGTAAAAGCGCTGCTGCGCCTGCTTGCGGACCTTCAGCACACCGGCCTCGCGAAGGACCTTCAGGTGCTGTGAGACCGCGGGGGCGGTGATCGCGAAATTCCTGGAGATCTCTGCCACGGGAAGCTCTCCGCGTTCGGAGAGTATCTTCACGATCTCGCGGCGCGTACCGTCCGCCAGTGCGTTGAATGGCTTCATATTGAAAGTGTATAAGTAACCACTTAATTAAGTCAATGCTTAAGTATAGTTTAAAGCAGGCGTTTATTGGATTTGAAGCGTTAAGCGGCATTTTTGAGTTGACCGAGTTTTGTGAGTTTGGGGAGTTGGCGGAGTTCCAAGAAAGCGGCGATCGAACTATTGATCCACGAACAAGCCGCCCCGTTTAGAGCAGCCCTTCGGGCTGCATTGGCCGTGCGCAGCCCGGCCGGGCTTTCGATTTATAAGGTGTTAGAAAACTGTGTGCGAGGACGCCCGCGGTCCAACGGGGTAAGGTGAACTTCAGTTTGCGCCGCGCGAATGCGCGGGAAAGATGCGGACGGGGACGACTGCTGTCCAGTGCGGGTCGTTGCTTAACTCAGCGGAGATCCAAGCAAGTGCTTTAAATTCGCTTTAAAGCAGCTTTAAACAACCGGGGAGCCTTAAACATCGTGGTCAGAGGAGACTATTTCTTGCAAGGATCGCCGTCTTCCGAGTCCGGTGACATCTGGATCGCGTTGATCTCCCACTGGCGGTCGCCCCTGTACGTGGCGAGGGCCGTCCAACGGCTCGTACGCGCATCCTCTTCCTCCCGGGCGGGCCTAATCTCCAGTTCGACCTTGACCGTGCCGTCGGGGGCGTCGATTACCGTCCCGCCGTTGTCGAAGCTGTCGCACCGGAATCCGCGCATCTGCGTGACGTTCCGGTTCTGATTTTCCTTGAAATGATCGCGAACGGCGATGCCCAGGTCGGGCGGGATCCCCACGCTGTCGCCGTGGCCGGGAAGGCTGAAGTAATAGATCAGCGCGATCGCGCTCAGAACGAGAACCGCGATGATCACGATGCGCTTGGTGTGACCACCGTAATCGGTCAGCGAATGATACGGGGAATCGGAGCTCATAAGGTGTCAATGCTCAAGTCGTCAATGATCAGTGCCCAATGGTCGTTTGCGAACGCCGGAAGCCCAATGACGGATGCTCAATGGTCAACGATCACTGATCGATGATAGATGACGATTGGTAACTGAGAGCCGCTTACTGCTCACGGTCCCTAGCCTGAGGTAGTCCTCCCTGACGGTCGGGCTTCGGAGACGAACCGCCGAAACACAATAGACAAGGCCTAGAGGATTTGCGGCTCTGCCCCTCCTGTGTGCGGAAAGCCTCCGGCTTTCCGGCGGCGTGGTTCCTGAATCCCTGTAGCCGCTTAGCGGCGTCGATCGATACAAACGTCGCTACGCGACTAGGGAAATCTTTCGCGAGCCTCCCGTGGCATGAAGGCCACGGCTAAGATACAAGTTCGCTACGCGAATGTGCTCCCTCCTGCTCACCGTTTACTTTCTTTGAACTTGATACCTTGTACCTGGAACTGCTGTGGGTCGGGCTTCGGACACGCCGCCCACTGCTCCCAACTCACCGCTCACGATGCGGGCAAGCCCGCCGCTAAACCGCTCACTGCTCACTTTGCAGGAAGATCGCTAAACCCGTCGACCTGGAATCGCCAGACGCCGTCCTTGCCTTTCTTCGTCACGACGACGAACTTGCCTCTGTTGACCGTGGACGTGCCGTCCGCGCCGGTCGAGGTAATCGTATAGATCCCGATGTCATAACCGAGGCCATCGCCGACCTCCCTCTGCAGGATGCGGAACCTGATGTCGAGCTTTCTTTTCCGGGCCTTCACCGACTCGAAAAAGCTCGTAAAATTGGAGAGGATCTTGTCGCGGCCGATCATAACGTCGCTCCCGGGCGATAGATACGCTGCGTCGTCCGTATAGAGGTTCGCGACACCGGCGGGCTCGAGGTCGTCGTACGCCTTGCTGAACTTCGCGTAGATACCGTCGATGCCGGCGTGAGGTTTAACGCCGGGATCATGTTCAGGATAAGCCTGCGCCGAGACAATGAATGTGCCTAGAAAGAGGATCGCCGCGGTTAGTACCGAGTAAGAAAAGTGTTTCATGATTCCTCCAAAAGACTAGAAATTAAGGCAGGGAACTCACGAGGAATCCTATTCAAATTCGAATTCGAAACGCAAGCACTTTCCTGCTTTTCTCGTCAGTGAAGGTTTATCCGCGGATCTCCGGGATAGTTGGCCACGTTCCGAGGCGGCTGGCCTCAAGATTGAATATTGACGATTCGAAGGACGGAAAATTTGATGATCACGTCTGATCGCTGATGTTGGGACTGGCCCATATCTCGAACTAGTCCCTTTTCCATCGAATATAGACTCTGAAATTCGGGACTTCCGGTACTACTGTTCCCGCGGCCAGGCCGGCAATGCCTCCTTCGATCCTGAGCGATGGAAGTTGAACAGGAGGCCCTCCAACGCGTTTTAGGACCTTGTTGATGATCATCGTAGCTTCGATGAAGTCTTTTGAGGATCGCAACACTAAAATTTGGCCGACGACCGTGCAAAAAGATTTCGATGGGGCCTTTTCAACGTTTACGAAAAATGTCCACTCTGACTCAGATGAAGAAAATATAGGTGGGCATGGCCTGCGAGTAACCCCCGGCAGCAATGACTCCCAGTCCCAATCAAGTTTATAGATCCCTCTGGGAAGATTGGTTCCATTTGTCTTATTAAACCTTAGCTGCATCTCCATGTTGTATTGTTTACCATCATCATTGAGGATTCCTTTTCCGATAATGATAAATAATTTTTGATCCCAAGTACTATTCCGCTCTGTGGCGAAGGGATCCACAATCGTGTGCCCGAGCTTGTCGATATCGTGTCGATACATCCATTCTCCGCTTTCGTATTCTAGCCGGTGAAAACCGTTTGAAATCCTTAGGTCCCGGGTAAGTCCGATCTTCCCTCCATTGAGGCAAGATTCGTATGCCTGCTCAGAAATAAACCCTAGGTCACGCAAGAAGTTGATCTTTGTAAATATAGCGGCCAGATTAGGCGGGAGCCCAAATTGTTGAATTCGGTCTTGCCGGCTTTTGCAGAAATTGTAGTAATCATAATAGAGTTTCACATTCGCAAATCTTTGCTTTTGCGCATCTGTGATGTTGAGATGGGGCAAGTCGCCAACTGTTAGATCTCTCCGGGATTCAAAATCGTTCAATTGAATCCACGCACCTACCTCTGCAATATCTTCACTTGGGCTTTTTTGACTGTATTCCGAAAGAAATCCGAGCCCGCCGGGGTTGGTAGCCTTTTTCTCGGGCAAGTCAGGATTGTAGTGCTCGCTCAGGTTGGCTTTTACAAAGTTGTTATGTAACCGGCACCATTCAATTTTGAATCCTTCCTCCAACCCGAGGTTCTTAACAAGATTCTTGCCGTTCTCCTTGACACCGGAACCCCATTGATTCTCTTGATAATGATCTGAATCCCGAACACTCCGGTAGTACTCACTGCAATGATTCTCATCTGGCTCTATCGTCTTTACGCTCTCAAGCAGGTGAGTCGCATTGTGGTATCCCTCATGCATGATGCTTTTCATACTTCTCTTCCAAACAATCAGCTTTTTTTGAAGAGACTCCTCTGCGGGCAGTAAGACGCCAGTACTATTTCCATTTTCGTCCAGCTCGTACTCTCGGAAAAGACCATCCCCGAGTTGAAGATTATTTTCCGTTGGATAATACTCTTTCTGTCCTGGGATCTCTGGAGCGATCACAATCATCAAGTCGGGAATTCTATCATCGACAAATCCCAAAACATCGGGCTTGACCACACCTTCATCAGTTTCATACTCCTTTGTCACAAAAGCGATTCGCTTTACAGCTTTACAAATGACATCCGGCACGGCGCCTAATGCTTCTTTCACAAGCTGAATCTGATTCGGCCCATAATTTTCGACGATCGAATACTTGTATTTATCAGGAAATGTTTCTTCATTGAGACGTTCCGGGCTGTTTGCAGTAAGAGCAGAAACGGAGCACGTCGCTGAAACTCGAATCGGTATTTCAGTTACAGCCGCCTCCGGTCCAGGTAAACAAGTCACCGAGGCCGGAAGAGCTACTATTACCAAGAAAATTCCCATGAAGCAGGCGTATTTTCGATTGATTGTAAGCATGGCTTTGTCCTCTTACTTAAGAGATTGGGTGGAAACAATCGCTTGAGTCAATCCAGATGTTCTTGCACGGTATTGCGGAATCCTAGATCCCTGGTTATCTTCAGTATCCGACTTCGAAAGTACCCTTAATTCACCCAATTCCGGTGTGTTGAGCAACCCCGGATTCTTCATTCGCTACATCAATAAGTCACTCGTCCGGCGCCCGGACCTCCGTGTTGATCTCGCTTCCTTCCTTCGTCACTATGACCGTCGTAGTCTCGCCGGTCTTGATATAGACGTCGTTGACGACGATCTCCGGGTCCGCCTTGATCACCACGCGGTAATAACCTTCCGTCAGCTGGAGGTTCGTTGCGCCGGTCACGCCTCTCGCGACGACATTGCCGGTCGCGTCCCGGACCTCGAACCGGGCTCCTAAAGAGGTCCTCAGCGCCGTCACAAGCTCGTCGGCGTCCGCCGCTTCATGGAACTGTCCCCCGCCTGCGTCCGCGATCTCCTTTAGCTGGGCGACCGAAGGATCATCCACGGCGAACCCGATCACGTGAAGATTGACGTCGACACCCTGCCTTTGAAGTTTCCGCACTTCCGCAACAGGATTACCGCGGCATTGCTCGTTACCGTCGGTCAGCACGATCAGCGTCGTGTCTCCCGAAAATCCTGCCATGTCCTGTGCGACCAGGCGCAGAGAAGCCGCGAGCGGCGTGATCCCGATCGCGTCGATCCCGTCGACCTGGGCGGTCAGCCTCTGCCTGTCGAGCCTGGCGAAGGGCGACAGCATCTCGATGTCGGCGCAATCGCCCTTTCTTCGGTGGCCGAATACGCGGAGACCTATTTCCGTGTCGTCGGGCAGTTTCCCGATAAGGTCGCGCACGACCTCTTTCGCGATCTCGATCCTCGTCTTTTCCCCAACCTTCGCGTGCATGCTTCCCGACGCGTCGAACACAAGCTCGACCCTTCGCGAGGTGACCTCGGCGGGCAGCCTCTCGCCCTGCGCGATTAAGTCAAGATTGCCTTTTCCGGTCGCTGTGCCGATCTCCAGACGGTACCTGGTCACCTCGCTGATCTCCTGAGAGATCTGGGCGTAGAAGTCGGTTAGCTGCGAAGGCTCGGTCGTGAAGAACGATCTTCCGTTTGTCGCCAGAGACCAGTGCCTGAGGAGGTTACGGCCGTTGATCCCTATGGGCTGCTGCTGGAGAAGGCCCTGTCCTAGCCCGACCGTGTAGATCCGGATCCCCATGTCCTGTGCAAGCTTTGCCCAGACTTCCGAGTACTCCGATGGAGACGTCGTGTCGGCGCCGTCCGAGAATAGAAGGATCGCCTTGTTGCCGGTCTCCTTTTCGAGCTTCTCGAACGCCTTGAGCATCCCGAGGTTCAGAGGCGTTCCTCCAAGCGCGCGCCCGGTTTCCGCCGCCGCGGCGCGAAGGACCGCCTGATCACTCGTGAAATCGGTCAGCTGGCCGACGCCTCCGCCTAACGATTCGCAGTAAGCTTCTTTGGCGCACAGGTCCGGAGGCCCCTGGATCTGCTTCAGCTGATCCTTGAGCTTGTCGGCGATGGCACTAGGCAGTTTCGACAAAAGCTGGTTCGCCTGGCTGGCTATCTGCTGTTCCTGACCGCCCGCGAAGTTCAGGATCGCGACCCGGTCCTGTTCGTTCCGCTCGGAAACGAACTGCTCGACGGCCCGCCGCAAGTCGTTCTCGCGGCCCTTCATACTTCCGCTGTTGTCCACGAGAAGAACTATCGACATCCCGGGCTGGAAAAGCCTGAAGTAATACTGCTCGTCTGTGAGGTTCAGGGAATAGGATTTCTCCATTCCCAGGACGTTTCCGTTTCCGATCCGGTTCAGGACGTTCCCGTTGCGGTCCAGAAGCTCCATGTCGGTCCGAAGGAACGGTCTCGATTCAAGCGTCAGATTGATTATCCCCCTTTGCTCGGGAGTCAGGCGGAGGCTGAAGTAATCGGCTTCTCCCGATCTTTCGATCTTGCCGCCGATACTTTCTCCGGGGCGGATCGGGTTCGCATTGGAAGGACTGTTGTTGTCCTCCTCCTCCATGCGATCGACCGCCTTCATTTCCGCTGTCGCGCTGACCTTTGTTATCTGCGACGCCTGCTCACCCTCTTCCGAGCATTCCCGGCCTGCGCCTTCAAGCACGCCGCCGAGTATCTTGATCCCTCCGCCGAGGGCTGTCGTTTTGCCGCCGTTGTTGGAAAGAACACGGATCTTCAGAAAGCGTGCCGTCACGGGCGAGTCGAACCTGAAAGTCTGCGGTCCCCGCGACGCTCCGAAGGTGAACTGTCCGACCGTTCTGAAGCCCTTTACGGGACTCGTCTCAGAAACCTCGATCTTGAATTCTTTTACCTGTGACTGCGCGCCCGCCTGGGGCGTGTTCCGGGGCTGCTGGAGCACAACTCCTGTGACCGAGGCCGAACAGATCCCCCGGAACGAGAAGACGAAATCAAGAGGCGCAGCCCCGGCGCCCGTCCAGGCGGCCCTCCCCGAGCCCGCGGGCGAGATCAGCATCCCCGTCCGTCCTACCTGTTCAGGCGCCGGGTACGAGACCAGCGAGCCTCCGTTCGAAGGATCGGCGAGGTTTGTTTCTTGTGGGAATACCTGTCCGGCCAGGAGAATGAATAATCCGACTAGAAGTAAGGAAGCGCTTGAGGTTGCGGCCCGAAACCAACCGGCTCGGATAACGACAGGCCTTCGGTGAATCTTCGCTTGTCGTTTTTCCGGCGGGTACTCTATCTCGCACCGGTCCTCTGAATAAACCTGCACATCCGTTCGTGTTTGGGGCGGTCTCATAGCTCTCCTCCTGTCGGCGCGGAATTAGCGCAGATGATATCCAAATTGAGCCGATAGTCAAGATTTTGTAATGAAAGGAGTTACAGAAGCCAAGGATCGCGTGAAAGGCGATCTGTCTCAGGATGTGCCGAGAGACGATTGAGAGAAGCAAGAGGACTCAAGGTCGCGGTTAGCGCGCTCCGAGCGAGAATGCGGGTTTGGGGGCGGCGGGGTCGGGCGGCCAATTCCGGCAAAAGGCCTGAACCGGGTCGCGGGGATCAGCCGTACGGTCCCACAAAAGCGTTTCCTGAGGCGGTTCCAACCGTTTCACGTGCTTGCAGGGATGCGTGACAGGGCCGCTCCCTCGGTCAAGTAGGCTCTGACGGCGATCGCAACTGCGGCAGCTATAAGAAGTGTCGCGAAAGCGAATGTGTAGCGCATTCCGTAAGAAATGGCGGCCGGTCCCGGGTTCCTGACCAGATTCGAACCCGATGCGTACGCGAACACCGCCCCCATAAGCGAGCTCCCTGTAATCAGGCCAAGGTTTCGCGAAAGATTGAGCATTCCCGAGACCGCTCCTTTCCGGTCGGCGCCGGCGATCCGCATCACTCCGGTATTGTTGGCAGTCTGGAAGGCCGCGTAGCCGATAGTGAGGATGACGGTTGCCGAAATATATCCCGCTAGACCATGGCTCGATCCGAGTGTTGCAAGAAGAGCAGTGCACGATCCGATCGCGGTCAGTCCGGCGACCGCAATATACGCGGCGCCGACCCTGTCCACGATGCGGCCGATCGGGATCCCCGAAAGCGCCACACTGACCGGTCCGACCGCCATTACCATGCCTACCGATGAGACCTCCAGATGCAGAGAGCCGATCAGGTAAAAAGGTCCTACGATAAGCGTGGCCATCAGCACGGTTGAAACGAGCGCGCTAGTGACGAGGCCGGCGGCGAGACCGGGCTCGCGGAACAAAGAGAGTTCAACAAGCGGAGATCTGGATCTTTTTGCGGCCAGCACGAAAAACACAAAGCCGGCAGCCGAGGCGAGCAGCAAAACGAGGTTGATCGAACCGACCTGCCCTTTTCCGGTGGTCATCGCGAGCGCGTATGTGCCGAGAGCGAATACAAGAATGATAGTTCCGGGCACGTCGATAGAACGCCGCGTGCGTTTGCCGGAACCCACAAGTGAAGGAAGTTTCACAAGCGCGAGCGCGACCGCGAGTATTGCGACGGGCACCTTCACAAGGAAAACGGATCTCCATCCGAAGTGCGAGATCAAAAGGCCGCCGATCGATGGTCCCAGCGCGGTGCCCACCGCCGACATCGCTCCCAGAAGGCCCATCACGCTCCCGGTCCTTTCCTTGCCAAGCCCTTCTGCCGCAAAGGCCATGCTGAGCGCCATTAAGACCGAAGCGCCGAGGCCCTGCAAGGCACGTGCGCCGATCAAGAAGGGAAGAGAAGGCGCCACGCCGCAAAGGAAGGAAGCAGTCGCAAAGATGATCAAACCCGCTATGAAAAGCCTTCTTCCGCCGAGAGCGTCCGAGAGCCGGCCGGCGCTGACGACGAAAACGGTTGCTGCAAGCAAATAAGCAAGGACGACCCATTGCACGCCCTGGAACGAAGCTTCAAGATCGGCCGCGATCGAGGGAAGCGCTACGTTCGCGATGCTCGTGCCGAGCGATGCAAGCAGCATCGAGAGTGCAAGCACGGCAAGTCTTCCGTATTCGGAGCGATGAGGTGTCGATGTCTCTTTCATAGGGCCTCATCGCCGAGGGCGTTTCGAAGTATTGCGGCGACCGCGCCGGCATCCTCTTGCGAGAGGGTACCGAAGAATCCCTCGATCATCTGAGCTCTGGCTCTTGAAAGCCTTGTCACTGCCTGTCTCCCTTTCGCGGTCAGGCGGACGTTCCGCGCGCGTTTGTCGCTCTGGCTCGTGCTCCTCTTGACGAGCTCCTTCTTCTCGAGTCCGTTGAGCGCGCGGCCTACGTTGCTCCGGTCCACGAACACCGCATTTGAAAGCGCATCCTGGCGGGCCTCTCCCTGGTTGCGATCGAGAAGCCTCAAGAGGCGGGCCTCGGTATGGTTGAGCCCAAGTGCGGAAAAGTGCTTTTCTGCGGCCTGATAACGTCTCCGGCAGAGTACACCTATCAGTTCGAATAACTCGTTAAATCTGTCCATCGGTCCCTCCTCACGGTCGTTGATCTGTCGCGCACTCCATACGATACATATAAGATGCGTGCGCACGCAAGTAAGATACGAAAAGAAACCCGGATGTGCAAGTCGGAAATAGCAGGGAACCGAAGGCGATCTGCGTCACGGCGGCGGAAAATTGGAAGGACAGTGAGGGAGGGGATTAGCTCGAGTAAGGCGTGTGGGCGGATCTCCGGAAACAAGGTGCCGGAAAAGCATCGACCCGCCACGGTTTGGGCGAGTCGACGTTTATGACCGGAATCGCGGCTTGATCGCATTCCGTGCGCCCATTGACCATTGGTCGATTATCGATGGGCTTTGATCCGGTACACCCTGCAGGACTACCGCGGCTTGTTTCCGGCGGTTTCATACATCTGAGGGTCCTGACTGCGGCCGCGAAGCCATCCGTCGACAAGTCCTCCGAACTGATCTTCTGTTTCTTCAAAAACTAGCTTCGACGCGCTCCTGTACTCTTCCGTGCTTATTCGGCCGTCCTTGTCCGAGTCCACGCGCGCTCCCTTTATCTCGTCTCTGAATTCCTTGACGAAGATCTGCGTGAACAATCCGCCTGGATCCTTCGCGTCTCCCCGGCCAAGGTCACCCCATAAAAAACTGATCTCAGAGTCTGTATTGAAGTTACTCTCCTGATCGCGCCTGGTTGCGGTGATAAGCATCAAGTTTTGGTTCGCGGAGAGGTAATCGGCTATCGGAGGCCCGCTCCACTCGGGCGACGTCCCTTTCGCTGCATCGATGAGAAGACCGGACATGCACATATCCAGGATCACTTGTACAAAGCCCGCTTTTGCATTTCGCAGCATGTACAAAAGCCCCGGGCCAGAATCGTATTTGTCGGCCACCCATGTCTTGTTGCTCTTCAGATTCGAAATGCTGAATGGATGGTATTCGGTCTTTCGCCCCAGGATCGTGGCTGGATGTTTGTAGTTGATCTCACCGTCTGTGTAGTAGTCAGGGCCCCGAACTCTTCCGTCTACCACTCCCAACGTGTGGGCGGTTAAGTAAACGACGAAAGTGTCGCACTCACTGACCGAGGCGGCCGCCTCACGTATCTTAGTCCTTAGTTCTTCTATCGGATTCAATGTCCAGTTGAGCTCTTCGACCGTGTCGAACTTAAGTGACGCCAGGAGGACCTTCATCTTGTTGACGCTGTACTCGTACGCCAAGTCTCTGCCCGCATTTATCACCAAAGCCACCTTCTTTGAATCCGTGCATTCCCGACGATCTTTTCTTCCGGCTGCCCGGTATTCCGCATTTCTAAAGTCAACGCTACTTGCATATCGCGCGCGGGGCAGCCGAAACAGGCTTGCCTCGATGGGACCGGGACCTGACGGCAGGATCAGGTTGAAATTCGGCCGCACGATCGGCTTTGAGGTCGGAACGGCTCTTGTCGGGTGCACGAGGTCTGGGGATTCGAGGCGCTCTTCGATCGTGCCAAACCATTCGTTTGCTTCCCCATTTTCATTCTCCGGCAACGAGACCAGGGGCGGCGAACTCTCCCACTCGCGAGCGATGATCTTCTGATCTTCCTCATCTACGACGACAAAAAGTACCGGATGCATGTACATCGCCGAGGGCACCAGATCGACAAAAAAGAAGCAGCCCGGCTTTTCAAACCTAAAAACCTCCGGCCTTCGCAGATCGCCTCTGTAAATGACTGACCCGATCGGTAAGGGTTTGGGCTGACCGAAGACATATACCAAGCGGTCGCCAAACTCCCGTTCGACGATCTCCTTTTTGACGAATTCATTGCTTTTTTCGCAGGTGTCATTCCGGGTCAGATAGAAGCTTCGGGTGATCGCTTCCGGTTGCGCGGCCGTAAAGGCCTTGTCGCCGACCGTGTAAGAAGGTGTGAATGCGGTGACGAGAAGGAGGTTTTTCCGCAACGGCCTAATGTTGTACCGGTAGGGAACATTGATCTCCGGCGCTGCCCTTAGCTGCCTGGGAAGAACATCCGGCGCGGGTTTATCGGGGCCGGTGGATATGAACTTGCCCGGAAAGCAGAGCGCCTTCGTGCTGCACTCCACCTTCACATCGAACCCGGAAGGATCGAAGGTGCCTGTGAACACTGGTGTTCGCCCCGGTCTTGCCGGTCCGAACTCCTTTTGCTCAAAATCGCTCAGTTTGAGATCCACCGAGACTGAGTTCCCGGCGCCTTTCGTGATGTAGGTGTGAGCCAGACCCCCTTTTCATCTCGCTTTTCGGGCCATCTTTCCCAACGGCCCTGTAGATCCTCGATCGTAAAGTCTTTGGGCGCCTGGGCATTGGTATTCGCGCCGGCCAGCGCAACGAACAAACCGAGAAGTAGGAAAAGACGGGACTTGAAAAGGAAGTGTGATCTCCGCCGGGATCTGTCGGTAGATTTTTTATTCATCGGAAGATGGGTGCAAGAGGAACCGGTTTGGCGGAGATGTTAAACGGCTCGCAGCGAAGCAGTCAAGATTTTCGGGTTTGAATAGCCGGGGGGGGGGCGATCATGTTGGCAGAGGGGGCTTCTGGGGCTTGGACGAGGCGCACGAGTTCTCGAAGTCGTTCTTCTCGTGGTACAACCACGAACACGCCCATTCGGGAATCGCGTACCTGACGCCGGCAACGGTCCACTTCGGCGAGGCTGAGAAGGTAGTCGCCCGCCGGCAGCGGACGATGGACGAGATCTATGAGAGGCATCCCGAGAGGTTCGTACGAGGAAGGCCGGTCGACCCGATCCTTCCGAAGGAGGTCAGGATCAACCGGCGAAAAATCGAAAAAGAGAGCGAAAATGCTCCCTAATTTCTGAGACCAAAGTGTCCCGGTTTTATTGACACGTACCGATTCGGTTGAATATCCGATGATTAATCTGGGCAGCATTGCTTTCCAGACTTTAGCTGAAGTTCTTAATGATCACTACCGTACTCTGCTGCCTCTTCTTCCGAAATCCGTTCGTAGTGGCGACCGGTGTAGCTTCCATCGAAAATGTAATCAGTGAAAAGTTTCATCGGTTTCGTGTCGGTTACCCAAAAAGGGCGGCGATTTGGAGTCTCAGGTGGGTCCTGCACCTGCCATCTAAAATCGGCCAACTCACGCTTAAACTCCTTTCCAGCTTCGGGCAACTTTACTGTGAAATGGACGGTGCCAGGACCAAGGCAATCGTCACCGGTCACTTTTGTCGCAACCATCTCTCGCTCTCGAACCTCGATTCTTACAATTTGCGCGACGGACTCTCTTCCATAGCAGCCAATGCCGGTAACTTTCCAAAGACCTTCCAGTTCCTTATAGTCCCTGATTGGCTTCAACTCGCTGAAGTCCTTCTTTAGTCTTTCGTCCAGTAATTTGTCCTGAGCAGTTGCCGAGACCGCTGAAACAAGTACTAATCCGAAAATCATCAGGAAACCTCCTGCCGCGCCGAAAAAACTCAAAAGCCCAAATCGGTTTCGACGAAACCCGTAAACCGTGATCTTTCGAATTCGATCGAAATCAAACTTCTGCATTTGTAACCTCCAAAACTCTTCACCACTATCAGCCAATGCCAGAGTCCGGGAATTGACAAGACCCTATCAGAATATGGTCCAGGGAGAAAGGGGTGAATTCTGCTTCATAAGCCATTTAGATTAACTCCCGAAACATTCGGGTGACGCGATTTGCTCCCCCCATTTGCGCAAAAGGATTCGATACCACGCTTCAAGAGGATGGAGCGGGTCGCTTCACGACCAACCTAGACGTTACCCAATCATCGGCGACTTAGTGGCGAAGTCTGCGGTTGCTAGTCCCCTGATCCCAACCAATCCCGAGGCCCATCTTGAACCGAATTGGTTTCCTGGTCGGGATCAAGAGTGGTTAGCCTCCTAAAAGAGGATTTGGGACAAGCTAACGAAATGACAAACAAGCAGGATTGGGAGGAATCAAGAGTCACATAGCATTGATATGGCGACTAGGTGTGTAGTGAAAAATGTAGTGACTCCCTGCGGTTCTGGACTTTCACGGATACGCTCATCCGCCCTCGTTCCGTCAAAATTGGACTATATCCGTGAGTGACAATCAGTAAAATTTGGCTGAATTGAATTTGTAAGCATCAACGCAGGAGATTGGATTAGTCTTATTTCCTACTTTATCTGGTGGGAATTTGGGTAGGACAACTAATAGGGCGACCGTTTTGGTCGCCCTAACTTATTGTAAATAATGGTACACCCTGCAGGACTCAAACCTGCGACCTTCTGATCCGAAGTCAGACGCTCTATTCAACTGAGCTAAGGGTGCGGATCATTGTCCAATGACCAATGACCATTGACCAATCGATTCTGAATCATGGTCCGTGGTCCTTGGTCAATGGTCCCTGGTTACTGGATCTCTTCGCGGATGTATTTCACAACCGCCTTCATCTCTTCTTCCGAGAGCTCATCTTTGAACGAAGGCATTCCCTCGTCCGGGATGCCCTTGACCATGTACTCGATATACTCTTCGTCAGGCTCGCCCTTCATCTTCTCAGTCGTGAAATCCTCCGCGTTGATCTTGCGGCCCTCGATCTCGACCTCGCCGCCCGTGCCGTCTTCCTTGTGGCACTTCACGCAGTATTCCTGGTACTTGCTTTTTCCGATCGCGAGCTCGTCGGGCGATTTCGTTGCCTCGGCGGTCGGAGCCGGGGTCGATTCGTTCCCTGCGTCGTTCACCGCAGCGTTCTCGGCTCCTCCGCCGCAGGCCGCGATGAAAAGGAACGCGGCGACAATACACAAGGATATCTTCAAAAGGCGCATGGTGTTACTCCCGGATGGTTGATGTAAAACTTCGGAGAGTTTAACTTATAAGCTGATCCGCTTGCAAAACAGTTCGCCTGCTAACGATGGGTTCGACGCGAAAACCAGGGCAGATGCTTGTCGCCGGGGAATGGCGCGGCGGCGCTGAAATGTTCGAAGTGCGGTCGCCCTACAGCGGTGAACTTCTTTCGGAAGTGTCTTCTGCGGGCGAGGGAGAGTTTGCCGACGCGGTCGCGGCGGCGTCCGACGCGGCGGTGAGGATGCGCGAACTTCCTAGGTTCCGGATCGCTTCCGGGCTTCGAAAGATCTCGGACGCCATTTCGGACCGGGTAGACGAATTTACAAGGTCGATCGCGCTCGAATCGGCAAAGCCTCTGATCTACGCGCGAGGCGAGGTCCAGAGGGCGGTCGCTACATTTGCCTGGGCGGCTTCGGAAGCGGAGCGATTCGCGGGCGAGATGGTCCCGCTCGACACGCAGCCGAACGGAAAAGGGAAAACGGGATTCTCGTTTCGCGTACCGAAGGGAATCATTTACGGGATCACGCCGTTCAATTTTCCGCTGAACCTTGTGGCGCACAAGGTCGCTCCCGCGCTCGCTTCGGGCAATTCGATCATCATCAAGCCGAGCCCGAGGACCCCCTTGACCTCGCTGCTTCTTGGCGAAGTGTTCCTTGAAAGCGGGCTGCCGAAGGAAGCCCTTCAGATCGTCCCTATGGACGTGAAGCATATGGACCTTGTGTATTCGGACGAGAGGATCAAGATGATCTCGTTCACGGGCAGCGACAAGGTCGGGTGGGAGCTGAGGGCAAAGGCAGGAAAGAAGGCAGTCGCTTTGGAGCTCGGAGGGAACGCGCCCGTGATCGTGGACGAAACCGCGGCGATCGAAGATGCGGTCAAAAAGGTGACGGTCGGCGCTTTCGCGTTCTCCGGCCAGGTATGCATCTCGGTCCAGAGGATCCTTCTGAACGAGCGTATCGCGGACGAGTTCACTGAGGCTTTCGTCGAACGCGCGAAGGATTTGAAGAAAGGCGATCCGCTGGAGGAATCGACACAGCTTTCGGTGATGATCGATGAAGCGGCGGCGAAGCGCACCGTCGAATGGACCGACGAGGCGATCAAAGGCGGCGCCGAACTGCTCTGCGGCAACAACCGCGAAAGATCGATGGTGGACGCGACGGTGCTTTCGAACGTCCATTCGGAAATGCGGATCGTGAAGGAAGAGGCGTTCGCGCCGGTTGCGGTCATCGAGCGATTCACCGATTTCGATGAAGCCGTCGATCGCGCAAACCGAAGCAAGTACGGCTTGCAGGCGGGCGTGTTCACGAAAGACCTTGGAAGGGCGATGTACGCCGCCAGGAATCTGGAATACGGAGGCGTGATCGTGAACGACGTGCCTACGTTCCGCGTGGACAACATGCCGTACGGAGGCGTGAAGGATTCGGGCTTCGGAAGGGAAGGGCTCCGTTACGCGATGGAAGAAATGTCGGAACTCCGGCTGGTTTCGCTCGAATAGGACAGCGGTCCGGGTTCGGATCGAACATGCCAAAAAATTGAAAACAGGATAGACAGGATGTTTAGGATCGCAGGCCTCCGTTGGCGAGGTTGATTCGCTTCTTGTATCGGGACTGAACTGAAACGACCATCATTGTTATCCTGTATATCTTGTTGGAATTCCCGCAGCGGCGGCAAAATCGGTACCCGGAGCGGTAGCGACGGGCAAGACAGAAGACAGAAGACAGAAGACAGAAGACAGAAGACAGAAGACAGAAGACAGAAGACAGAAGACAGAAGTCAGAAGACAGAAGTCAGAAGACAGAAGTCAGAAGACAGAAGACAGAAGACAGAAGTCAGAAGACAGAAGTCAGAAGACAGAAGACAGAAGACAGAAGACAGGGGTCCGCGTAGCGGACATGTGAGTTTAGCCGAGGACAAGCCGAAGGCGCAGTCCACGGTCGGGTGCGCCACAAGTCATCGAGCCGCGTAGCGGCGGTACGAGTTCACGGTTCCAAGTTGAAGGTTAAAGATTCAAGGAAAATGCATAAGAATAAGATTGCCGGGTTTTTCGCATTGTCATTAGCGGTTTTTCTGCTCGCACCGTCCTGTTCTCTCGAGAAGGCTGTTGCGCAGCAGCCGGGCCTCGCCGTCGAGGGCCTCAAGGACGAGGTCATTGTCCGGCGTGACTCCCGCTCGATCCCCTATATCGAGGCGAAGAACGACGCCGATCTATATTTCGCCCAGGGATACGAGACGGCTCGCGACCGGCTCTGGCAGATGGACCTTCTCCGGCGAGTTGCCAGCGGCAGGCTTGCCGAACTGTTCGGTCCGGCGGTGCTCGATCAGGACAAGCGCTGGCGCCGGTACGGGTTCCGCGACGTCGCCGAACAAAGCCTGAAGACCATCGGTCCCGAGATGGTCGAGGCGCTCGACAGCTATTCGGCGGGGGTAAATGCGTACATCGCTTCTCTGGACGAGAAGACGATTCCCACGGAATTCCAGATCCTGAAGTACCGGCCCGAACCCTGGAAGCCGTCCGACACGATGATCATCGGGAAAATTCTTGCCGAAGCGCTTTCCTCGACGTGGTCGATGGACATCGCGAGAATGCGCGCCGAGTCCATACCGGCAGACAAGCGGACGGAGATCCTCGACGTCACGGATCCGAGGGACGTGGTCCTGTTCGGGAAGGACAGTGCCGGGGCGGAGGTAAAAAGTAAAAAGGAAAAGGTAAGAAGTACGGGGGGAGCCGTCTCGGCAATCCACGAGCGAGATCTGTCTGCACTTGAAACGATAGCAACAGCGGACGAAGTGCTCCGAAAACAGTCGCTCGAGCTTGTCGGCCTTTATGCAGAAGATCTTGCTGCAAGCAATAACTGGGTCATTTCCGGAAAGCGCACGCTCGACGGAAGAGCCATCCTCGCTAACGATCCGCACCTTCAGCCCGCCGCTCCCGGGATCTGGTATCTGACACATCTTTCCGCACCCGGTGTGAGGGTTTCGGGCGTGACCTTTCCGGGCACTCCCGGAGTGGTACTCGGCCACAACGAGAACTTCGCGTGGGGCGCGACGAACGTGGGCCCGGATGTCCAGGACGTGTACCTTGAGGAGTTCAACGACAAAGGCGAGTACCTGACACCCGACGGCTGGAAGAAACCTGAGGTTCGTACGGAAACGATCAAGGTCCGCAAGGGCCTCGGACCCGAAACCGAATCGGTCGAGTACGAGGTCGTCGAAACCCGCAATGGGCCGGTGATCGGCGAACTCGGCGGAAGAAAGTACACACTCCGGTGGACGGCGAAATCGGCCAGGAACCAGGAGTTCGAGACATTCTTCTCGTTAAACCGCGCAAAGGGCTGGGACGGGTTCAAAAAGGCGCTCTCGGAATACGGCGGCCCGATGCAGAACTTCGTCTACGCCGACACCGAAGGCAACATTGGCTGGCACACGGCTGGCAAGGTTCCGATCCGCCGAAAAGGCGACGGAGCTTTGCCCTATGAAGGCAAATCGACCGACGGCGAATGGACGGGATACATTCCGTTCGACGAGCTGCCGAACCTCTACAACCCTCCGAGCGGCTTCATCGTGACCGCCAATCAGAGGATCGTTGGGACCGATTACAAGTACCAGCAGCTGACAAGGCAGTTCGCCCCTCCCTGGCGTGCTCGCAGGATCCACGATCTGATCAGCGGTAACACGAAGATCACTATGAACGACGTAAGCGACATTCAGCTCGACGTGTTCAACATACCGATCTCGGAGTTCGCGAGGGAAGTCGTAAAGAGGAATTCGGCCTCGAAGGAAACCATAGATCTTTTGAAGGGCTGGGACGGGCGGATGACGGCCGACTCGAAGGCGGCGACGGTTGCCAACTCGCTTCGGAACTGCGTCGCGGACCGGATCTCGAAAGCGAACGAAGGGATGTTCTTCGGGAACGTTCGCGAACGTGTGCTTCCGTACGCGATGAAGAATAACGATCCGAAATGGCTCCCGGAAGGAGCGAAGAGCTATGACGATCTGATCCGGGAGTGCGATTCTTCAGAAGCCGGCAACGGGAGCGTGAAGCCCTGGGGAGAAGTGTTCGTCGCGAACTTCAACCATCCTTTGACCGCAGCGCCGCTGATCGGCGGCCGTTTCCAGGTGAGGTACACGAATGTAGACGGAAGCGGACAAACGCCGAACGTTGGTTCCGCGGTCTCGATGAGGCACATTTCGAAGCCAGGTTCGTGGGACGAAACGCGGTTCGTGATCCCGCTCGGGCAGTCCGGGGTCCCCGGATCGCCGTACTGGACGGATCAGTTCGAAAGCTGGCGAACGGGCAAGGCGGCGGCAATGCCGTTCACTGCGGATGCGGTGATGAAGGCTGCGGAGACGACATTGAAGAAGGTCCCGGCGAACTAGCCGGACCGTTTGACGAGCATATTCCTCGTTTCTATGAAATCGGAGAGAATGACGGCGGCAGCTTCCGCGTCGAGCCTTTCGCGAAGCTCCTCTCCGTCTTTCCCGGTCTTCCAGAGATGACCTCGGGCAGTATAGGTAGAAAGGCGCTCGTCGTGAAGATATACCGGAATGTCGAGTGAAAGTGAGAACTTTCGCGCCATATCCCTCGCCTCTTCAGACATTTCCGTTTCGCCTCCTTCAAAGGCGAGCGGCAAACCAACGACGAGAGCCGCCGCATCGTAGCGCCCGATTAACTCAGAGATCTTTTCCACGAGGTTCTTCCAGGAAGTTCGCTTTACAAGCTCGACCGGACGGGCGACCATCTGGGTCTCGTCGCTCACCGCGACGCCTATCTTTTTCGTCCCCGGATCGAGACACAAGAGCCTTCCTTCGCGGGGGGCGTCCGCGATATCTGTAAGTTCACCGGAATTGCGACTTTTATTGTCTTGCACGTGTAAAGCCGATAATGGATAATCGAGAGGCAATTATGGCCGATAGCCCCTCGACCCACAACTAGGGCGTAGGAAGACAGAAGTCAGGAGACAGAAGTCAGGAGACAGCGCTTCTGAGATTCGAGTCCCGACACCCAGGCGGCCATTGATCATTGTCCATTGAGCATTGAAAACCGATTATGACTTACCGCGGTAAATTCATTCTTGCAGTCATATCCGCAGCTGTCGCGTTTTACGCCTTCGCCGGAGTCCTTATGGGCTGGTACGGCGACATAAGCGCCCAGCAGCCGATAAACGATCCCGGCGCGCAGATCCGTATCTTCGAAAGCGTGCTTCAGCATATCCAGAACGATTACGTCGACGAGCCGGATCTTGAAAAGGTCCGCAACGGCGCTCTCCGTGGACTCGCTGACGGGCTCGATCCTTACACTTCTTACCTGACGGCCGAACAGGTCAGCGATTTCAAGGCCGGAAACGATGCCGGAAGAGCGGGCATCGGCGCCGAGTTCTCGCAGGTTTCCGCATATCTTTATGTGGTCTCCGTGATCAAGGATTCGCCCGCTGACAAGGCCGGGCTTATGCCCGGCGACGTGATCGAGTACATCGACACCAAGGCGACGCGTGACATTTCTTTGTACGACGCGGTCCACCTTGTCCTCGGGGATCCGGGAACGAAGGTCAAGCTTCGTGTGCTGCGTTCGGGAGTGAGGCCGCAGACGATCGAGGTCGCGCGCGCTGTTTACAACGCCCCCGACGCATCGACTGAGATGCGCGACGGCGTTGGGATCGTCAAGGTTTACAGCCTCGACAAAGGGAAAGGAGCGTCGGTCCAGAAAGCCCTCGCGAGCTTGAAGTCGAAGAACGTGAAGAAGGTCCTTCTGGACCTTCGCAACGTGGGCGGAGGCGATATCGATGAGGCCGTCTCGGTCGCAAATCTCTTCATCAAGCAGGGCGACCTTGCAAAGGTGATCGGGCGCGAGAACAAGGTTCAGAAGACCTATGCCGCGGATCCTTCGAAGCATATGTACGACGGCAAGGCGGCGGTGTTGATCGATCTCGGAACAGCCGGGGCCGCGGAGGTTGTCGCCGCAGCGTTCCTCGATTCGAAGAGAGGCGAGGTCGTCGGCGAAAGGAGCTTCGGCGCCGGCGTCGAGCAGGCATTGTTTACGCTCAAGGGCGGCGACGGATTCCTTCTGACGACCGCGAAATGGGCTTCGCCGGCCGGCAACGCTTTCCTTGCAACGAACCGTGCGAATGCGGGAGTGAAGCCCAGCGTCGAGGTTAAGCGTCCCGAAACTCCGGAGCCTGTGGAGGTCGAGGAACTTGTCGAGGGACAGGATGACGAAGGCGATCCGACAGCGCCTCCGATCGAAGAGCCGGTGGAAGAGATGCCTTCGAAGACCCTGAAGCCCGAAAAGGACATACAGCTTGAGAAGGCGATAGAGATCCTCAACGGCAAAACGGCGGCAGCCGCCGGCTAGGCCGTTGACAGGTTAATGCATACCGAAGGGCCGTCTGAAGAGGCGGCCTTTTTCTATTTCGCTGTTGCCCGCCGCCAACTCTTGATAGAATCAACGGCGAATGCAAACAGGTCCTTTCAAGATCCGAAGGCTTACGGAAAACGATTCAAGGCAGTGGCTCGATCTTCGGCGCAGGCTTTGGGACGGACTTTCCGAAGCCGAGCACATTGCGGAGATGCGCGAGATCTTCGGCCACAGGGAAACCCAGCTGGTCCTTGTCGCCGAATACGGCGAGGGACGGATCGCGGGATTTCTTGAAGCCAGCATAAGGCCATTCGTCGAGGACTGCCGCACGGACCACGTCGGGTATATCGAGGGCTGGTTCGTGCTGAACGAGCACAGGCGAAAAGGGATCGGTTCCGCGCTCGTACGGTCGGCAGAAGCGTGGGCGAAAGAGAACAGCTGTGAAGAGATGGCTTCGGACACGGAGATAGGGAACGAGCAGGGGCTCGCCGCTCATTTGGGACTCGGGTTTAAGGAAACATCGAGGCTCATTCACCTAAGGAAGGAGATCACTTGATAGGTGCCCTAGTTATGGACATTGCGGTAAAAAGGTCCTCTTTTCTTGCTCGGGCCCTGGCGTGCGGTTTGTTCGCGTTTCTTTGCTCCGTCGGAGCCTTTGCGCAGTCCAACGATCCGAACTTCCCGACGCCCGTCGTCGGAAACGAGGTCAGCGGGACGATCCAGGCGCGTGCGATCGGCGATCCCAGGCTCACGACCTACTACTTCATCTTCAACGGCAACCGGGGCGACGTCTTCATCAATATCTACACGACGAATTTCAAAGGCGAGATAGACATTTACACAGCGCAGGGCCTCGATCCGCGAACTAAGATTACCATCTACGCCGACAATCCAGAGCGGGAGACCGCACGGGTTGTGTACCAGAGGCAGACGGAGAGACTGATCCTGAGGATCCAGGGCCGCACGCCGAACGACGATCCCGCGACGTATCAGATCAAGTTCGCCGGCAGTTTCGCTCCGATAACGGGAGCCGAGGCCGAGAATATGAACGAGTTTCCGGACATCTTGAGTGATCCCTCAGGCGGCGTTAAGGTTAGCCCGACCGGCGAGATCATTCCGGAAGAGAAGAAGGAGATCCCGGCAGCGGTGTCGGAACAGCCCGCTGAAGCGATCGCGGATGACGAAGAGATCGTTGCCGAGGATGTCGAGGACGATTCGCCCCCGACCGTCGATCCGCCCGCCGAGCCTGAGAAGAAGGCCGATCAGCCTGTGGCGGCCGACGCGCCCGCGACGGAAAGACTGGAGAACCCGAGGGTGATCGTTACCGATCCGCTCGAGGATCGGGAGGACAAGCCCCGTGAAGTGACCGTCGATCTGACGGGCGATGCTAAGAAGGAGGAAGTGTCCGCGGTCGTGACGGTCGAGCGGATACCGGTCGACGAAGACGAGGCGGCCGCGGATGACGAGGAGAAAACTGATCCAGCCGCCGATGAAGACCAACCCGTGGCAGACCCTTCAGATGTTCCTGAAGCAGCTAAGCCCGACGAAGAGAAAGCCCCGGCAGCGGAAGAATCGAATCCGCTTGCGCGCGTCTTATTGAAGGTCGAACTCAAAGACGGTACAAAGATCGAGCGGCGTATGACGGAAGTGGTAAGCGTGAACGTCGTGAACGGAATGCTGACGATCGTGACGAGCGACGGACTCACCCGCCAGATCCCCATCCTGGACGTGCTGAAGATGACGATCGGACCGTGAGCCGTTTAGCCGGCGCACTTGTGCGTCGGAAGTGAGCGGCGTGTCCGAAGCCCGACCGTAAGGGAGGGCTACTTTCGAGAAGTGAGCGACGTGTCCGAAGCCCGACCGTAAGGGAGGGCTACTTTCGAGAAGTGAGCAGCGTGTCCGAAGCCCGACCGTAAGGGAGGGCTACTTTCGAGAAGTGAGCAGCGTGTCCGAGGCCCGACCGTAAAGGAGGGATGCTTTCGAGTGCATAAGAAGAGAAAACAGGATGCACAGGATAGATATGATATCTGCTTCGTTCGTATCGAAATGAGGAGTCTCTGCTGATGCAGTTACTCAGAAGCAGCTATCCTTCCATCCTGGTTTCTTCGCAAGTTCGGGTCTTCCTACATTGAACGTTGATCACTGCCCATTGACCACTGTCACGCGTACGAGTGCAGTCCCGGCAGCAGGTAGCTCACACCCAGGTACGTAAAGATCACAAGCAGGAAGCCTATGATCGCGAAGTACGCCGAGCTTCTGCCCTTCCAGCCCCTCGAGATCCTCGTATGCAGGAACGCCGCATAGGTCAGCCAGGCGACAAGAGCTCCTGTCTCCTTCGAGTCGAATCCCCACGGCCTTCCCCAGCTCTCGTTCGCCCAGATCGCTCCCGTGATAAGGAGCATCGCGAGACCCGCGAACGCGAGACACGCCGTCTTGTACATAAGGCTGTCAAGCGATTCAAGAGACGGAAGCCGTTTGCGGAGCGTCTCGGTCCGGAAGCTGAACAGCATCACGAAGAACAGTCCCGCGATACCCGTGATCAGCCCGGCGAACTCGACCGGATTCGTCTTCAGCGAAAGGAACATCGAGCTCCCGGCCTGCTGAAGGAAATTCTGCCCGGCCTGTTCGAACTGCGCGGGCGTGATCGCAGCGAACTCCTGAGCCGAAAGATTCTGCTTTGAAACAAGTTCCTTTCCGGCCGCGGCCACCTGGCCGGGGTTTTGCTGGATCTGCGTCTGGAGTCTCGGATAGACATCGTTGATCGCCTCGACGCCGGAGACCCAGAAACCCACCGCCGCAAGCTGGAAGATGAACGCCGCCGCAAGCAGGCCGTGGCCGATCTTTCGAGCCTGCAGATTCTCTCTGTAAACATAAGCCAGGAATGCGGCGATAGCTCCCAACAGCAGAAGCGCGGATATCGCAAGCGTCGGCCCCACGTAGGGTATCTCGAGCCTGAAAGGGGTAAAGAACGGTTTGTCTGCAGCCGTCTGGCCGGGGACAAAGATTCCCGCTCTGTAGGCAAAATCCGTGAGAACGGAAAACTTGCTGATCGTAGCGATCACCGCGAAAGAGAAGACGCTCGCCCATATCGCCATCGATTCCGGTTTTACTTTGTCCTTCAAAAGGTAGATCACCGCGACCGCGAAGCACACTAGAGTGATCCCGTAGCTGATTGACGCGACACCGACGTGGATCGGGCGCCAATACGAGTCGAGCACAGGCGGCAGGTCTATAAAGTCAGAGCCAATGAACCGCGCGAGTGTGAGTATCAGCGCCGCCAGCGGAAGCGTGAATGCCGCAAGCACCGAGAAGTTCTTCCTGGTCAGGAAGACCAGCGTCGTAATTCCCGCGCCGAACGCGAACGCCAGGCTGAGGTCGTAGAGGTTCGCGAACGGAATGTAGCGGAACATCCAGGGCGTTTCGGGATTTCCGGCATCGCGCAGCATCGCGATCTCGCGCTCGTAGGCCGCTACCCATCGGACAAGCCACGAAGAAAGATTGAAGAACACGCCGAGGGTCGCCGTCCAAAGGCTCAGCTTCTCCGCCATTCCCGACGGCGCGTAGAGATTCATCAGCTGGACAAGCGCTGCGAAAAGATATGCCGCAAGCGCGCACATCATCAGTGCTTCGTCGGTAGGGAAGTTCGTCGTCTGGAGCCTCCAGAAAAGGACCCCGAAAGACCCGACTATCGAAAGCACTGCCGGAAGGTACTGCATAAACGGCGACTTGATATCGGCGCCCGCCAGATCGTCGGCTGAAAGTACTTGTGACATACCTTTATCTCCCAAAAATCTCACGCGAATTGCCGCGCTCTACTCCCCCTTGCCCTGTCCGTAGGCTTCGCCTTTCAGACGGATCAGGATCTTCTTGAACTTGTCCTCGAACGCAAAATGGTTCCGGTTTGTGTCCCCGGCGAGCAGGACATCGTATTCGCCGTCCTTGTTGCGGTCGCCGACCATCGCCCAAACCCGCCTATGCGAAACAAAGAAAACGAAGACCAAGGCGCCCATCAGGCCGAAACCCCCGAAATACCACGCGATGAATGCGCCGTTGAACGGATCGTACTTGATCGAAAGCACGTGGGCGAGCGGCACTTTCTCGAACTCCGTAAGCCGCCATTTGTAGCCGAGCTTTGGCGCTCCGACCGGAATATCATCCGATATGTTCGACGCGAACGCGAAAACACGCTCGGCCTGCGCGCCGGGCTTGGTCACCTGGAGGACCGCGACCGGATTGTTGTAATCGGTGGACCTTGTGTCGGGCTCTCCTCTCTCGTTGAAAGTGAAATCGGGCATAAAAGCCTCGTAAGCCACGACCGTCCCGTCCGGTAGCTTCGTCTCGCCGTTCCGCGCTAGGTCGACTGCGAACGGCTCCCCGCCGTCCTGCGGCGTCAGCTGAAGCTTCATCGTCCGCGCGTTACCGACGGGGATCGTTTGCGCCTGGAAGAACCTGTAGCCTCTGTATGAAAAAGGATTGTTCAGGCTGACATCGGCGACCGTCGTGCCGTACTGCGGATCCTCGATCTGGATCCGGGTCCGCCAGTCGAGCGTGTTGAAAACCTCGATCGAGCCGCCCGGATCGATCAACTTCTGCTGAATGTCGAGGCAAGTGATCCTGAAGGGCAGGGCCACGGCGTAACGCTCCTGCTTATCGAGATTGATGTCGATCAGCTGGATCTCCGTAGTTGATTCGCCGGGCACCATATTCACGTCGGCATCGAATCCTGTCTGAAAGGCCACGAAATGGCCCAGGAACAGCGTCAGCAGTGCGACGTGGACGATGTAAGCACCCATACGGTTCCATTTGCCGCGCTGTCCAAAAAGATACACCGGACCGTCCGCCACCTTGTCTTCTGTGATGCCCATCCGGACCCGGGACGGTTCGTCGAGGTCCGACGCTTTCGTGATCTTCGCCTTGAACCCCTGCTCGCGGAACGCGGCCGCGATCTTGCCCGCGACCTCGTCCTTCGAATCGCCGCGGACGCCAACCTCCGCACTTTCTCTTTGCCGTTGATAGAATCCCTGGGTCCCGAACAGCTTGGGATCCGAGATGTAGCTCCAGGCGCCCCCTATCCGGTCGATCGAAGCGAGGATGATGTTCAGTGAAAGGACGAGAAGTATGAGGTTGAAGTACCAGCTGTAGTAGACGTCGAAGAATCCGAGGGCCCCGAAGACGGTACGTTCCGCGGGCGTCAACGTCGCGTAGTATGCGTCGAATCCCTGGACGTTCTGCTGGATGATTATCATTCCCAGCATCGACAGAATGACCAGAATGCAAAGCAGGACGACGCCGAATTTCACGGAACTGAGGAACTCGACGGATGCCGAGAACGCGTTCCAGATCAGCGAAAACGTCGATCTGCTTCCCTCCCGGGGTTTTACTGATTCTTCAACTGATGACATCTCTTTAGGAAGACGGAGCGGATACTTTGGGGAAATATTATCGCAGTGCCCTTAATTTGTCATCCTGCGTAAAATTAGAAAATCTGTTTACGAGCTGAAGTTTTATTGGGCCGGCAACGGCTTGGAGTTAGACCCTGCAGAAGTTATTCTTATGCATTACTGCAGCATGCCGGATTTTCAACGATGGACACTTTGACCGCCGAGATCTCGAAGCCGGAGACGACCGGCATTCGTGGACGCGTAGGGGCATTCATCGAGCTCACAAAGCCGAGGATCGCCTTTATGCTTGTGCTGACCTCCGCCTCGGGCTTCTACCTTGGTACGAAAGGCGGTTTCGACGCCGTCTTGTTCGTCAACTCGATGATCGCGATCACATTGCTCGCGTTCGGCGTCGCGACGCTTAACCAGTACCTCGAAAGAGCGATCGACGCCCTTATGGAAAGGACAGCCCTGAGGCCTCTTCCCACCGGAAAGGTTTCAGCTGTTGAGGCCCTTGTTTTCGGGGCGCTGCTTTGCGTAGGAGCCGAGGCTTATCTCTACTTCGCGGTCAATCCTCTCACCGCATTGCTTGGGCTTTCGGTCATCGTCGGATACGTTTTCCTCTATACACCGTTAAAGACACGGACGACTGTCTCGACCGCGATCGGAGCTATCCCGGGTGCGATGCCGCCTTTGATGGGCTGGACCGCGGCGGCAAACGAGATCACGCTGGGCGCGTGGATCCTGTTCGTTTTCCTCTATCTCTGGCAGTTCCCGCATTTCCTAGCCATAGCCTGGATCTACAGGGACCAATACGCAAAGGCCGGGATCAAGATGCTTCCGGTCGTCGAGGAAGCCGGAAAGGTCACCGTCCGCCAGATAGTGATATTCACGCTTCTTATGCTGCCGGTCAGTATAGGCCCCTTTTTCGTCGGCACGTCGGGCTGGGTCTTTTTGGCGGGCGCCAGCGTGCTCGGCATATGGTTCCTTTTCGCCAGCCTCCGGATGGCTCGCGACCGGAGCGTGAAGAGCGCGCGGCGCCTTCTTATCGCTTCCGTTCTGTACCTTCCGCTCGTTTTCGGCTTGATGGTCTTTAATCACAGGTAAGTATGGAGATCGGAACCGCAGACACCGAGATTCTCTCGGAGGAAGAGAGACGAAAGCGCAAGAAGAGCCGGTCTTCGCTTCGGAGCTCCGGAACTGGATCGAAGAACAACGGCGGAGGCGGGGACGACGGTTCCGGCGGAGACGATCCGGGACGACCGGAACCCGGAGGAAGGGAAGCGATGCCGGAAGAGAAGAACAGCGAGAAATCAAGGATACTGACGTGGTTTCTTCTGATCGTCGTCCTGATGACCTTCGCCGGTCTGATCGGCGCGTACGTCGTTGTCGCGACCAATGCCGCCCTTGAATGGCGCCCTTTCGACCTTCCCGTCCAGGTCTGGGTCAGCACCGCGATCATTCTCCTGAGCAGTCTTACCTATCACTTCGGCAAACAGGCGGTCCTGAATGACGACGGTGCGGGCGCGAGAAGGTCGTTCCTGCTGACGACGGTGCTGGGTGCGGGATTCATATCGTCCCAGATCCTCGCGTGGATGGCGCTCGTCGATCGCGGGCTGTATATGAAGGGGAACCCGTATGCCGGCTTCTTCTACGTGTTAACTGCGGTCCACGCCGTTCACGTTATCGGCGGGATCGTGGCCCTCGGGTACATACTTGTGAGGATCTGGAATCATAACCGGCTCTCGATGGAGGCTCGGGACAAGAACAAGGTGGAAGCGGAAGTGGTCGGATGGTACTGGCACACGATGGACGGACTCTGGCTTGTACTTCTGTTCCTTCTGGGTTTCTGGAAGTGATCCTATGGACAACTGGTGGTTCTTTCCTCACCTGAATGCGTTCTTGAACGGTCTGAGCGGCGTCTTCCTCCTGGCGGGTTTTTATTTCATTAGGAACGGTCAAAGGGAAAGACACAGGGCTGCGATGACGACCGCCGTTGCGGTATCCGCAGTTTTCCTGACGAGCTATGTGACGAGCAAGGTCGTGATCGGGCTCGATTCGGTCAAGTTCACCGCCCAAGGGCCGGTCCGATGGCTTTACTTCTTCATCCTCATAACGCATACGGTCCTGGCGGCGTTGATCACTCCATTCGTGCTTGTGACCTTCTGGAGAGCATTGAAAGGAAAATTTGAGATCCACAAGAAACTGGCGAGGATCGTGTTTCCGGTATGGCTGTACGTATCGGTGACGGGCGTGATCGTCTATCTCTTGCTGTATCAACTATTTCCGGGAAAATGAAAAAAATCCCGCGGCATTTGCCAGATCAAACTTCGGCGTGTATATTTTTAGTGTTGAAAACTTAAGCGCCTAAGGTCCGGAAGAGAATCTTCCGGGCCGCGGGGGAACCAAATTTCCGAAGTAGATCTTCGGGATCGGGGCGAGGCTCTAAAGCAGAGCGGGGAAACTTCTTCATCCCTAGCCCGACAGCTAACCTCGCAGGCGTGGCGAAGAAGACACGAAAAGATTTGCCCTTAAAGCACGATTTTCAACTCTTTAGTGCCTGTTTTTTCAACGCTACAAAGACGATCCAGTCTTCTCAAAGGAAAAAATTCCGAAACATTCTCGATGTTTCGGAATTTTTTTATTTGGCGGCTTCGCGGATCAGCGGGCTTTGACGACATCGACGATCTTTATCGGAACACGGTTCAGTGGATCGACGATCACGTCAGAAGGGTTCGAACCGATCTCGAATTCGAACTCCTGATTGCGCTTGTCGATCAGGATCTCCTTTTCGACGGGACCGTTTGCGGTAATTAACCGAACGGTAATCGGCAGCCGGAACACCGCCGGAACGCCTTCGGACATTTTTTGGGTTTGAGCGACCGCAAGTTTCAGTTTCCCGCTGGCGCGATCGTAAGTGCTTGCGACACGCAGTTTCGGAAATCCTTTCTTATAAACCCACTGGTCAAAGAACCACCTCAGATCGCGTCCCGACGCCTCTTCCATAGCGCTGATCAGATCCGGCGTTTCGACGTTCTTCAGCCTGTTTCGCATCAGGTACAGGTTCACGCCTTTCCAGAATGCCTTGTTGCCGATCTCTTCCCTGAGCATATGGATCACGGAACCACCCTTCTGATAGGTCACCGTCGTGAACATCGAATCGTCGTTCGAGGCATCGGCAGAAGTATTGAACAGCGGGTGTTCTTTCGTTCCCGGCGCTGAAGCGTAAGAGACATATTCTTCGGCGTCCGAAGCGATCTTCAGATCGTATATCTCGCGGCCGTATGCCTTCTCGCGGAACGCGCCCTCCATAAAGGTCGCGAATCCCTCATTCAGCCAGAGTTCCGCCCAGTTTCTGCACGTGACAAGATTGCCGAACCACGAGTGGGCGAGCTCGTGCGCGACGAGGTCTTCCACCAGCCCACGGCCGAAACTGGCCCTGGCGAACATTATCTCCGTGTCGGCCATCGTCGTGGCCGTGATGTTCTCCATCCCTCCCCACGGAAAAGCCGCAACCATCGTCTGGTCGTATTTGTTGAACGGATAATCAAGCCCCGTGAGTTCCTCGAACACGGCGAACATGTCTTTGGTCTTGCCGTATGCCAGCGGGACTATCGACTCCTGGCCGGGATACACGTAATAACCGAGCGGAATGTCCTTGTAATTTTCCGAGACCTTCACGTACGTGCCGATCACGAATGACGTAAGGTACAGCGAATGCGGGACATCCATCCTGAAGTGATAAACTGCGCGCCCGCCCTCGATCTCCTTCTTGCCAAGGAATTTTCCGTTTCCGATCGCAGTCTCGCCGTTCTCCACGGTCAGCATCTGCTCGGTCGTCGCCTTGTCGTCCGGAAAATCGAACGAGGGCAGCCAGTGGTGGGTCTCTTCCGACTCTCCCTGCGTCCATACCTGCGGCGCCCTTACGACCTTTCCTTTCTCGACGATGGCGTCGACGAAGTAGATCCCTTTCTTCGGCTTCGCCGAGTACCGTATCCTGAATGCCAGTTTCTCGCCGGGCTCGTAGGCCCTCGGAAGCTTGATCGCGAGGTTCTTTCCCGAAACCGTATAATCCAGAGGCTCGGACGATCCCTCGAAGCCGACGAACTCATACGTCAGATCCCTGGCATCGAGAACGACCTGTGTCAGCGGTTTGTTCAGCGGGGTAAGCTCGATCGTCGAATCGCCTTTGACAGACTTCGCCTTTCGGTCGAAATCGAGACGCATGACGTAATGGAGGACGTCGAAAGTCCTTTCCCTGTTGAATGACCGGGTTTCGTTCTGGATCGAGGCCGGAACGGCCAGTGCGAAGATGAAGATCAGAAGAATAGCTTTTTTCATAAGTCGGGAAACTGCCGGAAGTGAAGGAAAATTATCGCATCCGCAGGACCTAAAATCGAGCGGGGCGGCCGGGTCGGGTTCGTTTCGTATGGATCGAGCCGTGCGATATGATGTTCTCATTCGAAAACGGGAGCGACAGCAATTTCAATGAAAAGAACCATCCTCGTCTTTGCCGCGATCGCGGCGGTCTTTTGCAGCTCTGTATTTCCTCAGAACGGATCCTTTTACTCGCAGGACACGATCGGCGAGCTCGAACGGCTTCGGGACGCGGCTCTTGAAGAGAACTGGGTTTATGACCGCACGGCTTACATGACAAACAACATCGGCCCGAGACTCTCCGGTTCGCCGCAGGCGGCGCGCGCGGTCGAATACGTCGCCGATGAAATGCGGAAGCTGGGCCTCGAGGTCACGTTGCAAGAGCTTAAAGTGCCCCACTGGGTGCGGGGTGAAGAGAAAGCGGAACTGGTCCGGTTTGAGGGAATGGCAGAAGGTTCAACGCACAGGATCGTGCTTACAGCTCTCGGAGGCTCGGTCTCGACGGGGGATTCGGGGCTGACGGCCGACATCGTCGTTGTCGGGAGCTTCGACGAACTTCAGCAACTCGGAAGGGAAAAGATCGAGGGCAAGATCGTGCTCTTTAACGTGAAGTTCGACCAGAGGCTTCTCGAAGCAGGACTCGGAGGAAACGCGTACGGACAGATAACGCCTTACAGAGGCGGCGGAGCTTCAGCGGCCGCGAAGCTCGGTGCGGTCGGAGTTCTCGTGCGGTCCGCCGGGGGCTCGCAGAACCGCCTGGCTCATACCGGCGGAATGCGATATGAGGACGGCGTTGCGAAGATCCCCGCGGCGGCTGTCCCGTATGAAGACGCCGAGCTGATCGCGTATCTGGCTTCGAAGGGGCGGGTGACGATGAAAATGCTTCTGACGCCGCAGACCTTTCCGGACGCCGTCAGCTACAACGTTATCGCCGATCTGAAGGGAAGCGAACGCCCGGAAGAAGTGATCGTCGTATCCGGCCACCTCGATTCCTGGGACCTTGGAACTGGCGCTCTCGACGATGCGGTTGGTGTCGCGATGGCGATGCAGGTGCCGTATCTGATCAAGAAGCTGGGTCTCGACAACAAGCGCACCATCAGGGTCGTCGCGTTCATGAACGAGGAGAACGGTTTCGTCGGAGCGAATACCTACGCGGACAAGGCCGACATCCCGAACCACTTTGCGGCGATCGAAAGCGACTTGGGCGCTTCGCATCCCGTGGGTTTTATTTTCGCAGGGAAAAGGGAAGCCTTGCCTTATCTCGCGCCGCTTTCGCAGGTACTCTCGAAACAAGGCGCGTCGCTGATCGATGTCCGGGCCAGCGCGAGCTCCGACATAAGCACGCTCACGGCGAAAGGCGTCCCTTCGTTCGGACCCTGGTACGGGGGAAGGACCTACTTCAACTATCACCACACGGCCGCGGATACCCTTGACAAGGTAAACCCGGTCTGGCTTCGGGAGAACGCCTCGGTAATGGCCGTTCTGGCCTACGGGCTTTCGAACCTTGAATCGCCTCTGCCGAGGTGACATCGACCGCCGGCAGGCTTATACTCTGAACTTTTCCGGCAGCCGGAGGTATAGTTTTATGGACAGACCACCGCCATATTTCCCGCAGGGCTCGCTGAACCCAAAGGACGAGAACAGGTACAGAAAATTCAAGATAGCCGTCGGGGTGATCGCGGCCGTAGCTCTGCTTGTGCTCGTCGGCGCAATACTGGGGCTTTACTACCTTGTCGCCTGGCTTGCGGGCTAGGAAAAAAGAAAGGGACGGCCCGGACGGGCAGCCCCTGTTGTCGTAAAATTCTCAAGACCCGTTACTTGCGCTCTCTTTCCTCGCGGCTTTCCGCGTAGGCCTTCGCGCCTTCCATCGCAAGCTGTTCCGCCTTCGGCAGCAGTTCCACCGCTTTCGAAAGCTGAGGATCGTACTCGTTGAACACCTGGAACGAAGTCTGCGATCCGAAAGCGGATGTGACGAACTCGGTCCTGAGCATTCGCTCGACGAACTCCCTTTCGGCGTCGACCTGCTTCTGCGTAAATCTGTACCTCTCAACCGCGAACTTCCTGAACGCGGCGTACATCCCTTCGGAAATCGGGAAATCGGCAGTCGAAATGTCGTGATCGAACTTGATCGGACGGTCGACCAGGTGCGAATCAAATCCTCTCTTCTTTCCGAAGCTTACATCGAGAACGAAAGCAAAGATCGGGTTCATGAGCTTGCGCTGAAAGCGCGCGCGTTCCGTCGGTATGGTCGGCGTGTCCACGACGAAGTCGGGCGAAATTCCCCCGCCGCCGTAGACCGTCCGGCCGGAATCGGTCTTCCTCGCGTCGCCCTGAGGCGTCTTCGGTTTGTCCTCGTCACCAAGCGAACCGCCGTTCGTGTAGTAGTTGTACAGATTGCCGTCCGAATAATCCCTCTGTATCTGCCTGCCCGAGGGCGTTTCGTACTTGGCGATCGTCAAAAGAAGCATCGAGCCGTACTCGAGATTGAAAGGGTTCTGTACAAGGCCCTTGCCGAAAGTGTTCTCTCCCACTATCAGCGCCCTGTCGTGATCCTGGAGCGCACCGGCGAGAATTTCTGATGCCGATGCGGTATTGCCGTTCACGAGGATCACCAGCGGCGTCTTGTCCGGCGATCCGTTGTCGGAACTGTAAGTCTGGGAGAATCCCTGTATCCGGCCCTTCTGCACGAAGATCGTCTGGCCCTGCTGCAGGAAAGTATTGGCGACCATGAATGCCTCGCGCACCAGACCGCCGCCGTTGTTCCTAAGGTCTAGTACGAGGTTTTGCATCCCCTTGCCTTTGAGGTCGCGCATCGCGTCCACGAACTCGGAATATGTCGTGCGGTTGAATCCGCCGGTCATCGCTATGTACCCGATTCCGGGTTTCAGCATGTAAGCCTCGGAGATCGAAGGCGTTGAAACGGCGTCACGTATGATCTCGACCGTCTCAAGTTCTTTCGTTCCGTAACGTTCGACCACGACCTTTGCCATCGTCCCGCGAGGCCCGCGGAGGAAGTCCCTGACCTCGAAATACGGCTTTCCGAGCATCGACTTGCCGTTCACCTCGACGATCTTGTCTCCGTACCGAAGCCCGGCGCGGTTCGCGGGGGCGTTGTCGAACGTCGACTTGATATATGTCGCGATGACTTTCCCATCCTTGTCGGCGAGATCGCCGATCGTGGCGCCGATCCCGAAATACTGTGAACGCTGGCTCGTACGGAATTCCTGGAACTCTTTTGCGTCGAAGTAGTTCGAGTGCGGGTCCAGGGTGTGGAGCATCGAATCGATCGAGGACTTGAAAAGCGAGTTATAGTTGAGATCGTCCCCGGAAACGTGATGGTCCTGGATTATCGTGAGCGCTTCGGCAACATCGCGTTCCAGGGTTTCCATCCTCACTGCCCTTCCGGAACCTCCGGGGACCGGACCCGCGGAACTCTTCACATCGGTCTTCGATACGGGATCCGGCTGGGCTTGTATGAATGCTGGAATGGAGAGTAGGGCTAGAATTACGGCGCAAAGAACGGATTTTCTTATCACTACAAAAGATCTCCTCAAAGTTTCGTTGCCGAAAATGCAAATCTGCCGAAAAATGATAACATTGCTTTGAGTAAAAAGCGATACTGTCGGTTGCACACCCGGCTTCCCGAATATTCCGAATAATCAACATTTTACGGGGTTCTGAGCGATCAGTTCGCCGCTCCGCCCGGCTATTTCACGATGTCCCATCTGCTCTCAGTGCGCGGTCTGAAAACTTACTTTGAAACCCGGGCCGGACTTGTGAAGGCCGTGGACGATGTGAGTTTTGATATCGACAAAGGCGAGATGGTGGGGCTTGTCGGCGAATCGGGCTGCGGAAAATCGATCACCGCGCTGTCGATAATGCGGCTCATATCCCCACCGGGGAAGATCGTGTCCGGTTCGCTCAGCTTTAAGGGCGAGGAGCTTCTGGAGTTCACGCCGGATCGTATGCGGAAGGTGCGCGGCAACGACATCGCTATGATCTTCCAGGATCCGATGACCTCGCTGAATCCCGTGTTTACGGTCGGAGAGCAGATTTCCGAGGCGCTGCGGCTGCACCGCAAGCTGAACAAGAAGGAAGCCGAACAGGCAGCGGTCGACGCGATGCGTGAGGTCGCAATACCTTCGCCCGAGAGAAGGATCAAGGATTACCCTCATCAGCTCTCGGGCGGAATGCGGCAAAGGGTGATGATCGCGATGGCGCTTGCCTGCGATCCGGACCTGCTGATCGCCGACGAGCCGACGACCGCGCTCGACGTCACGATTCAGGCGCAGATCCTCGAGCTTCTCAACGGCCTCCGTCAATCGCGGGAGCTCGCAGTCCTTCTGATAACGCATGACCTCGGTGTCGTCGCCGAGACCGTGGACCGGTTGTGCGTGATGTACACGGGGAAGATCGTCGAAGAATCGCCTGTTGCAGAGTTGTTCGAGGATCCGAAACATCCGTACACGCGCGGTCTGTTGAGGAGTGTTCCTCGCCTGAACGAGACGCGAGAAGACAAGGCGAAGCGGCTCAACACGATTGAAGGCGTGGTTCCGAATCCGACGTCGCTTCCGCCGGGTTGCCATTTCGCTCCGAGATGTCCTCTCAAAGAGCCCCGCTGCGAGGCGGGTGAGATACCTCTTTACAGGATCTCGGACAGACGAAGTGCAAGGTGCGTACTTTACGATGAGTTCGAAACCGAATAATCTTCCGGTCCTGCGGAGGGGACCTGTCACGCTTAGGGCTCCCAGGCCTTCCGACGCGGAAGAGTTCATCGAGGCAGCGAGGAAGAGTCGCGGCTTTCACGATGATCTGGTTCATCCTCCTGAGACGCGGGCGGCATTCGAGATATATGTCGGCCGGAACGAGAGCCCCTCGAACGCGTGCTTTCTGATAATCGAGAACGATTCCGGCAGGATCGCCGGAACGATCAATCTGAGCCAGATCTTCCGAGGCGCGTTTCTGAATGCCTATCTGGGCTACTACCTGTTCGAGGGATTCACTGGCCGCGGGCTTATGACCGAGGCGATGAGGGCCGTGATCGAATTCGCTTTCGGAGAGTTCGGGCTGCACCGCCTTGAGGCGAACATACAGCCACGGAACACCGCCTCCAAAAGACTGGTGGAAAGCTGCGGCTTCAAGAACGAGGGCTTTTCTGAGAAATACCTTTGGATCGCAGGTGACTGGCGCGATCACGAGCGCTGGGCGATCGTCAACAGTGACTTGCACAAATAGAACGCACGGATGAACGAACCGACAAGTACTCCGCTTGTGAGGGTCAGGGACCTGGTCAAGCATTTTCCTGTAGAGAACAGCGGCGACGTGGTTCGCGCCGTGGACGGTGTTTCGTTCGACATATTTCCGGGGGAGACGCTTGGGCTCGTAGGCGAATCGGGATGCGGAAAGTCGACTGTCGGGAAGTGCCTTCTAAGGCTTATAGAGCCTACATCGGGCTCAATCGAGTTCGAAGGCTCGGAGATGACGGATCTCGGCGGCCGCAGCCTCCAGAGGCTTCGGCGGGAGATGCAGATCATCTTCCAGGACCCGTATTCCTCGCTCAATCCCCGGCTAAGCATTTTCAAGATCGTCTCGGAGCCGCTCAAGATCCACAAGATCGGATCAAGGTCAGAGCAGAAAGAAAGGGTCGCGGAATTGCTTGGAAAGGTCGGGCTCGATCCCCGATACATGTCGCGCTACCCGCACGAATTCTCCGGCGGACAGCGGCAAAGGATAGGGATCGCGCGTGCGCTTGCGCTGAATCCGAAGCTGATAATCGCAGACGAACCGGTATCGGCACTCGACGTTTCGGTCCAGGCGCAGGTCGTCAACCTTATGCAGGACCTCCAGAGCGAACTGGGTCTCGCGTACCTGTTCATCTCGCACGGACTTGCGGTCGTCGAACATATTTCGGTACGCGTTGCAGTGATGTATCTTGGGAAGATCGTTGAGGTGGCCGAATCGACCGATCTCTATGCCGATCCCCGTCACCCGTACACGAGGGCGCTTCTTTCGGCGATCCCTATCCCTGACCCGAAGGTCAGAAGGACACGCGTTGTTCTTTCGGGCGACGTGCCGACGCCGATCAATCCACCGTCAGGCTGCAGGTTCAGGACCAGATGCCCCGAAGCTCAGCCGAAGTGCGCAGAGGTCGAACCGGAACTCCGCGAGGTCGCTCCCGGCCGATTCTCGGCCTGTCTTTTCTCGGAAGGTTACGACGAGGGAAGGCCGTTTCGATAACCTTTTGAAACCAAAGAATTTGAATGTTCGTAAGACCAGTACCGATCCAACAAATCCAGATCTGAAAAGGCGGTCTGTGTCGACGCCTGAGGAGAACCTATGAGCGAACAGAACAATGACAACATAGAACCTTCGGAACAGGAATGGGAGGCTCCGCCGATTCCTGAGCAGATACAGGCCGACGAAAAAGAAGAGGCCGAGATGTCTGAGGTCGCGACCGTTGCCAACGTCTTCTTTGAACCGGGCCGAACGTTCGAGGACCTGAGGAAGAAACCGCGGTTCATCATCGCATTCGTGATCCTCGCGGTGCTAGCCACGGCGTTTGTTTTTGCCTTTCAAACTAAGATCGGCGAGGACCAGATGCGCCGGTTTATGCGCACCCAGCAGGAACAGAGCGCACAGATGCAGGCTGCGACTGAGGAACAGAAGCAGCAGGCAGTCGATATCGGAATGACGATCCAAAAGGTCGTCATGTTCGCTTTCCCGGTATTCATGGCGATCGGATTCCTGATCGGCGGCCTGATCTATTGGGCAGGAATGAAGGCAATGGGCGGTACGGCGAAGTTCACGCACGGCTTGTCCGTATTCGTATATTCATCTTTGCCGCCCGGGGTCGTGTCAACGGTCGCGAACTTCATTATCCTGTTTATGAAGCCGGCCGAAGAGATCGACATCGCCACAAGCCAGAGAGGTCTTGTAAATGCGAATCCGACTCTGTTCTTCGGAGGCAAGGAAACGCCCGTCCTTACTACGATCATAAGTTCGCTGGATCTTTTCGTTATCTGGGGGATGATCCTCGCGGCGATCGGGCTCCGGAAGGTATCCGGTATCTCGAAGGGCTCATCGTGGGCGATCGTTCTGATACTGTTCCTGCTCGGTCTGGCGTTCCGCGTGATCAGCGCGTTCATTAACGGAATGCCGTCCTAGATCGGAAACCGGACAGAAAAGGAAAAGGCCCCGTCGCCGGCGGGGCCTTTTCTGATCTCACGTTCTTGCCGCCTATTCGTACCTGAGCGATTCGATCGGATCCAGCCTGGCGGCCTTCCATGCAGGCCAAAGGCCGAATACGACTCCGATCGAAACACTTGCGAAAAATCCGAGCGGAGGCGCCCACCACGGTACGTAGGACGGGAAGAAAAGGGCGATCAGGAAAGTAAGGAACCATCCGATGAGAAGCCCCATTACGCCGCCAAATCCGGTGAGCGTTGCCGCCTCGGTAAGGAACTGCAGAAGGATATCGGACTTCTTCGCGCCGATCGATTTCCTAATTCCTATCTCCCTCGTCCGTTCGGTAACCGAGACGAGCATGATGTTCATCACGCCGATCCCGCCGATCATGAGCCCGACCGATGAAATAACGAACATCACTATGAACACGCCCTGCGTGATAGCCTGGAACTGCTCGATAATGCTTGCCGCAGTCGCCATCGAAAAGTTGTTCGGTTCACCGTAAGGGACCTGCCTGCGAACGCGCAGGAGGTCCTGAACCTGGTCCTTGCCCTCTTCCAGTTTGCCCGCCTCCGCGATCGCCAGAATGAAAAGATCCTCCGAGTTCGGCTTGATCCTCATTCCGGACCCGAGCGGCATATAGATAATATTGCTCTGATCGTTGTCGCCGCCGCCGCCGCCGAAAAACTGCTCCCGCTTCTGCAGCACGCCGATGATCGTGAATTCCCGGCCGCCGATCTCCAGCTTTTCCCCGAGGGGGTTCTGATTGGGGAAATAGTCGTTGGCGACCGTGTCGCCGATGAGTGCGACGTCGCGTTTCGTTTCGCTTTCCGACTGCGTGAACCACCGGCCCTTCACGAGTATTTCCGTGTTCGTTTTTTCGAGGTCGGCCGTCGTGCCCTGCATGTTGATCGAGGAAGATGTCTTGCCGTTCTTGCCGGTCACGAGGATCTTGTTTCCCCATCTGTTGCTGGACACGTCAAGAAAAGGAACCGCAGTCTCGATTGCAGGGAGTTCTTTCAGGGCCTCTGCATCGGCGATCGTGAGCGGAGGACGCATTCTCTCTTCGCGGCTCCGGCGGCCGAAGGAGATCCCGATCTCGTACTTGTAAAGGAAAATGGAGTTCGTTCCGAAGGACTCGATCTCCTTCTGAACTCCGACATTGATGCCGCTGATGACGGACGACATTAGCATCACGACCACGACGCCGATGACGACCCCAACAACCGTAAGCATAGACCTTAGCTTGTGGCTGATCAGCGTCTCGAAGGCCATCTTGACGTTCTCGTAAAATGCTGTGCCGACGAATCTTCTCACGTCTTCCTCCTACTCGGTCCTGAGGGCCTCGATCGGATCGAGCCTCGCGGCCTTCCACGCGGGATAGAGCCCCGCGAGTATTCCCACCGCCGCTGAAACGCCTATCGCCAAGACCGCCGCCCACCAGGGGATACGTGTCGGTATGACATACATCGTCACGATCAACCCGAGAAGCTGGGCAATGACCAGGCCGATCAGGCCTCCGATGGCGGAAAGGGTCGCAGACTCGTAAACGAACTGTTTCAGGATGTCCGCCTGTTTTGCGCCGAGCGACTTGCGGATGCCGATCTCTTTCGTTCGCTCGGTTACCGCCACCAGCATGATGTTCATTATGACGATCGCCCCGACGATCATCGCGATAGCGGGAACGATGAGGAAAGCGACGAAGATCGGCCCGAAAATGCTGTCCCTAAGGCTCGAGATCGCGTCCGGCGTGAGGATTCCGAAATTGTCCTTTTCGCCGAACTCTATTTTCCGCTTGATCCTCAGAAGCGTCCGTGCCTGCTCCACGGCGTCGTCGAACTTGTCGTCAGAAACCGCAAGCGCCTGAAAATAGAGCCCCCTGCGGCCGGTCAAGGCGCCGAACTGAGTCTCGAAGGTCCTTAGCGGGATCACGACGAAATTGTCCTGAGGCTGGCCGAATACAGTACCCTTCGGAACCTGAACGCCGATGACGGTGTATGGAATTCCCCTTAAATAGATCTCGCCGCCGATCGCACCTGTCCTGGGAAACAATTCGTTGGCGATGTCCTTTCCGATGTAAGCAACCCGGCGGGAATTGCTGTTCTCGACTTCGGAGAAAAAGCGGCCTTGCTCGATGTCCAGCTTGTCGATCTGCTCGATCACCGGCTCGAAGCCCATTATCTCGATGTCCTCAAGTTTCTTCGTCCCGCGCTTGACCTCGACCCGCTCACGTCTTGCCTTAGCGCCGATAAGCGCGATCAGGTCGGCCTTCTCCCTTATGAATTCGAGTTCCTCGAAGGTCAGATCCTTGTTCCGTCTCTGGGCCGCCGCAAGGGTGTCCGTATCCCTGAAATCTTCGAAGCTGAACCTCTGAATCGTGAACGCGTTCGATCCGACACCGGCGATCTTTTCGTCAACGTAGCCGATAAACCCAAGCAGGAAGGAGACGACTAGCATAAAGGCCGCGACAGCGATGATCATTCCCAGCAATGTGAGGAACGACCGCAGCTTGTGCGCCCAGATCGCGGAAAGCGCCAGTTTCAGTGTCTCTGTGAAATTCATCGGTTCAAACGAAAGGCAGATTATATCAAACGGATCCGGGCCGGACCCGCCGCTTTACAATTCTTTACATCCGGAAGCTATTCGAAGCGGAGGGCTTCGATCGGATCCAGAGACGATGCCTTCCACGCAGGATACAGCCCGAACACGATACCGACCGCCGCGCTTACGAAGAGGCCCAGGAAGATCGCCCAGAGAGGTATATACGCCGGAAGAGGAGAATAGTTATTGATGACGAGGCTTGTAAGCTCTCCGAAGATGAGGCCGATGATGCCTCCGATCGCTGTCAGGACGACCGCTTCGATCAGGAACTGGCTGAGGATGCTGATTCGTGTGGCTCCGACCGCTTTCCGGATCCCGATCTCCTTGGTCCGCTCGGTCACCGACACGAGCATGATGTTCATCACGCCGATTCCGCCGATCATCAGCGCCACCGCCGAGATCGCCGTCAGCACGAGGTAGGTCGCACTCGTAAGCTGGTTGTAAATGTCCAGGAGCGCATCCTGAGAAGAGACTCCGAAATTGTCCGGCGATCCGAGAGGGACCTGACGACGCCTTCTCAGCGTGTCCGTGATCTCGGACATCGCGTTTGCGACCTCGGCCCGGCTTTTGGGCCGGACGATGATGACGAAGATGATGTCCGGGAAAACGATCTCCGGATAGTACTTTTCGAACGTCCTCAGGGGAATGAAGACCGAATTGTCGCGCGATTGCCCGAAGAAGGTGCCCTGGTCCTCCATCACGCCTATCACACGGAACACGTTCCCTCCGATCTTCACTTCTTCACCTATCGGATCGGCATATTCGGTGAACAGGGCCTTCACGACGTCGCGGCCTAGAACCGCCACATTGCGGCGTTCCGAAAGGTCGATCTCGGTCACGAACCTGCCTTCGCCTACATATTGCGAAAGCGTGTAGCCGTAATCGGGAGTAACCCCGAAAATGATAGGGGTTTCGGTCTGTTTGTCCTTGAAGCGGACGGTTTCGGAGAGTTTCCGGTAGAAAGGCGCCACCGATTCTATCGACTCGGACTCTTCGAGGATCGCTTCCGAATCTTCGACAGTCAGTTCCTTTCTCTGGATCTCCTCCTGGGTTCGCTGCGGCGAAAAACTGGGATTGAACTTGTTGATAAAGATCGTGTTCGATCCCAGCGATTCGATCTGCTCGGCAAAGGTCTTGTTGAGGCCCTGAATGATCGAGACCATCGACAGGATCGTCAGGACGCCGACCGAGACCCCGAGGATCGTAAGCGACGAACGGAGTTTGTTCGCCCTGAGGGTCGACAGCGCCATGACAGCAGATTCTCTTAGGTCGTCGATCGTCATTATTCGTTCCTCATCGCGTCGATCGGGCTAAGCCTTGACGCGCTCCACGCCGGGTACGAACCGCTTATCATTCCCACGACGAACGACACAGTGACCCCAAGAAACGCCGAAGAAGGACTGATCAGAAGAGGGAAGCCCAGAACGAACGAAAGCAGGTAAGCGAGACCGTAACCCGTGAACACTCCGATCGCGCCGCCGACCATGGTCACCGTCACGGATTCGATCATGAACTGTAGCAGGATGTCGGACTGTTTCGCGCCGACCGCCTTCCGCAGCCCGATCTCCTTTGTCCGCTCGGTGACGGAAACGAGCATGATGTTCATAACGACGATGCCGCCGACGACGAGGGAGATCACGGCGACTCCGATGGTCGCGAAGTAGATCCCCGAGGTGGCGTTCTGGTAAATGCCTATGAACGCGTCCTGGGAATCGATCGAAAAGCCGTCGTCCTTGTCGGAGAATTCCTTCTTCCTCCTGTTCCGCATGATCGACCGGACGTCGTCCTTCGCGGTCTCGAACAGCGCCGAGTCGCGAACCTGAACGTGGATCACGATCGAATCCCTGGAACCGAACATCCTTTGGCCGGCCTCGAACGGAACATACACGAAGTTGTCCCGGGAGAATCCCAGGACCTTTCCGAACGGCTCGGCGACGGCCGATATCGTGAACGGGATCCCGTCGATCCGGATCTCCTGCCCTATCACGCTATATGGCGAGCGGCCCTCGAAGAGATTGTCGACGATGTCCGTTCCCACCACGCACAAAGGCCTGCCCGATCTCCCTTCCTGATCGGTCCACAGCCGCCCGGCCTGAAGCGAAACATTCTCTATATCGAACATTTCGAGCGAGAGCCCCCTGACCGAGGCATTCTCGGCGCGGTTCTCTCCGTACTTGACCAGCCCGGTTCCGTTGATCGACGTACCGACCCGCCAGCACGTATCGCACAACCGCCCGAGCGCTTCCGCATCCTGTTCGGTGACGTCCTTTCGTTTGTTGAACCTTATGAAGTCTTCCCGCGAGGTGATCACCAGCGGTCTCTTCGAAACGCTGAATGCTGTCGAACCCTGGGCGGAAAAGGCGTCGGCCACGGTCGAATCCAGACCGTTAATGATGGTCACCACAGCGATGACCGCCGTCACGCCTACTATTATGCCGAGCAGGGTCAGCATCGTCCGGAGCTTGTTGGAGCGCAGGCTTCCGACCGCCAGCCGGAACGACTCGTAGACGATCGAAAATGAGGGGACAAATGCCATCTGATACTTCTAGTTTACGTCCCTGGACATGAGTTGGTTATTCGGTTCGTCAACTGCGCCGCAGAAAATGGAGAACGCCGGAACCCTTTTCGGAATCCCGGCGTCGCTGAGAGAACCTGTCACTCATCTACCTTGTCTTCTCGTCTTTCTCGATCTCGCCGTCGCGGATGGAGATGATCCGGTGGGCCCGTTCAGCGACCTCCGTCTCGTGCGTCACGACGATGATCGTATTTCCTTCCTCGTGAAGTTTCTCGAAGAGGTTCATGATCTCCGCGCTCGTGTGCGTGTCGAGAGCGCCCGTCGGCTCGTCGGCGAGCAGGATCGAAGGATGGTTCACCAGTGCCCTCGCGATCGCGACCCTCTGCCTTTGTCCGCCCGAGAGTTCGTTCGGCCTGTGCGTGACCCTGTCGCCGAGCTCCACCGACTTCAAAGCATCGACCGCCTTTTCGTGCCGCTCGGAAGAACCGATCCCCGCATAGATCAAAGGCAGCTCGACGTTGTGGAGCGCGGTCGCTCTCGCAAGAAGGTTGAACGTCTGGAAGACAAAACCGATCTCCTTGTTGCGGATCCGTGCCAGCTCGTCGTCGGTCATCTTTGCGACCTGCTCGCCGTTGATCCAGTATTCGCCTTTCGTAGGCGTGTCGAGGCATCCGATGAGGTTCATCAGGGTGGACTTGCCCGAACCCGAAGGGCCTATGATCGCGAGATACTCACCCCGCCGCACGTCGAAAGACACGTCGCGCAGCGCATGGAGCTGTTCGTTGCCCATCTGGTAGGTCTTCCAGATCCCTCGCATCTTGATCAGCGAGTTGTACGGATGGGAGAGTCCGTTACCGTTCGTATCAATGTTTTCCATTTGCTTTTCTGATGCCGGATGAATCCGGAATTATCGAAGCCCGCGGGCCTCAATTTCCGGTGCTATCAGGAGGAGGTGTTCGCTTCGCCTTCCTGACGCGCCTGTTTCTTGACGGGATCGCCTTCCTTCAGTGTGTTAAGTATCCTGCTGGGACCCGTGATGACCTCCTGGCCTTCTTCAAGTCCGCTTGTGATCTCGATGTCCGACTCGCCGGTGATACCGGTCGTGACTTCCATGAACTTCACCTTGCCGCTCTCGATGACGAATACTCCCTTCACCGTTTCGGCTTCGCCTTTCTTGGGCTGCTGGCCTTCGGGAGCCTTTTCGCCTTCGCCTGCCGCTTCGTCCTTTTTCTTTTCGATCACGGACTGGATCGGTACTGCGACCACATCTTTTTTCACGTCGGTGGTGATCTCTGCTGTTGCGCTCATTCCGGGACGCAGCCCGTTCCGGACCTCGTCGCGGACGTCGCGCAGTTCGATAACCACCCTGAATTCTTTTGCTTCCTGGACGTTGATGTTCTGCGAGAGTCCGCCTGTCGTTTGCGATTTTCCGACCGCAAGCGGGGTTTTTTGGGTAACCTCGCCCTTGATCTCCTGGTCGCCGAAGGCGTCGACCTTGACGACCGCGGGCTGTCCGACCGCGACCTTGTCGATCTCCGTTTCGTCAACCTTGACCTCGACATTGATCGTCGACATGTCGGCGATCGTAAGAAGGGGGGTTGACGAAAGATTGGCAGTCGCGAAGGTACCGACCTTCGACGGAATGTCGGCGATGACCCCGCTGATCGGCGCGACCTGAAGCGTCTTGTCCCTTTGGTTCCTCTGTCCGCGAAGCACTGCCGCCTGCTGGTTAGCCCGGGACTCGCTTGCGTTTACGGAGATGTTCGCCGTATTGACTGCGCGCCGGGCGTCCTTGACCGCGACCGCCTGCTGATCGGCACGGGCGCGTGCCTCCTTCACACGGGCTTCTGCCTCCGTGACGGCGATCTTCCTCGACGCTAGATTGGCGCGGGCGGTCTCCACACGGTCTTTTGCCTGATCATAAATCTGCCGGCTTTCGGCGCCTGCCTCGAGCAGTTCCTCGATTCTCTTCAGTTCGCGCTCCGCTGCCCTTAGCTCGATCTGCGCGGTCGCCTGCCCCTGACGCGCCTGGTTGACGGCCTCGAGAGCGGTGTTGACTGCGGCCTCAGAGGCATTCAGCCCCTGCTGCGCCTGCGAAAGCTGGTTCTGGGCGGCGATGACCTGTGTCCTCGTGCTCTGTACATCGTCCCGGGCCGCGTTGAACGCGGCGAGCTGTGCGTCTGTACTCGACTGCAGCTGATTCGGATCCAGACGGACCAATTCCTGCCCTTTGTCGACGACATCGCCTTCCTTCACGTATATCTCTTCTATCCTTCCCTGGACCTCACTGGTCAGGTTTATGAACTGGATAGGCCGGATCTCTCCGGGCGCTGTCACCGTCGAACGCAGTTCCGCCCGTTTCTCCGTGGAAACAGCCGTCACTTCCGGAGCGTCTGAACGGGACGCGAAGATGCCGACTACTATGACGAGGCTGAGCACGGCCAGCAGGCCAATGCCAATGAAGATCTTTCCTTTACGGCTGAGTGCCATTGTCTATTTTCCTCTGATCGTTATTATTGCGTGGAAATGCCCGGTCTGGGTGCCGGGCAGGTCCGTGTGAAGCTTCAACACCGTGGTACGAGCCAACACATTCGTTGGTTTCAAGAAATGCCCGAAACACGATTGATCGACATTTTATATGAATTTTATCTTTCTCACACCTCTGGGGCTGATATAAGGTGCGGCTGTACGGCCGGGGGATTTACGAACAGTGATTTACAAGTTAGAATACCCGTGCAATTCATAGATCCTACGCAGTTTTCCCTGGTGATTAATGAAAATGATCGTCTGTCAGGCTTGCGGATCCCAGAATCTCGACAGCTCGCAATACTGTGATGAGTGCGGGGATTCGCTGCAAAAATACAAGGCGCCGGAAGCGGCAGAAGCGGTCGACCCCTCCGGACCGGAGCACGCCGAAGAGGACATTCCCTTATTTCAGTCCGCAAGCGTGACCTCGGTTGGCATACCGCCGATCGAAGAAGAGACAAGCGTGCGGAAACGGCCCGCGACCGAACCGGACGCCCCGGCAGACGGAGGCCCCCCGGCGGTTAGCAAGAAGGTTCACGCGAAGCTTGTCATAGAACGTGGGCACGCGATCGGAACGGAATTCCCGTTGTCCTCGGAAGAATCCAACATCGGGCGGTGGGACGCCGACAACGGTGTATTTCCGGATGTGGACCTGGACGCTCACGATCCGGAGGCAAAGGTCTCGCGGAGGCACGCGAGGATCCTCTTCACGAACGGCAGTTATATGATCGAGGATCTGGGTTCCACGAACGGCACCTTCGTTAACCGCGGCAGGCGGCTGATTCCCGGGAACCCGCAGAGACTGCAGGACGGAGACGAGGTGATCGTCGGTAAAACGTTTCTGAGGCTTGTGGTCCTTGATTAGGCGCCCGCAAGTTATTTAAGATTTGGATACTTAACACGGCCGGGCGGCCGCGGTTTCGCGTGTCCGCAAGACAGCCTGTACCCCTAATACCATGTCCTTTTGCCACGAATGCGGTTCTGAGTTGAGCGAAGCGGAGGCCTATTGTCCGGTTTGCGGTATCGCGCTTCGAAATCCTGTGCTGGAAGAAGTTCAGGAAGAGGAGCCGGAAGAGGCTGCGGAGGAAGCGGTAACGCCTTTGGAGGAGCCCGCTGCTGCACGTGATGAACAGCCTGAACCCGTTGCGGCCTCCGGCCCCGCAGCCGAAGAAACGGACATGACCTCCGAAACGGTCCCGGATGACGAATTCGTTGACATAAGCGCTCTCAGAGGGGGTGAAGATGACGAGGGGACATCCCGGAAAGACTCCGAGACTCCTCCCACTGAGGACGAGATACCGGAACAGGTGAAAGAGTCCGAGCCCTCTCCGGAAGTGCCAAAAGAAACCGAAAGAGCTTCCGTCCCCGAGCCGCCGGCTCCGGGCATCCTTGGTTCTCAAGCGGAACCGGAAGTAGCCGAATCTTCTTCGGAATTCCCCGCGGCCGCTCCTTCCGATGAGCCTTCGACGAAGGTGACGCCGGGTGACGAGGTCATTCAGACCCCGCTTCCCTCGGAGCTGGCTCCATCGGTCGAACAGGCTGCTCCCGAGCTTTCGGAAGAAGAGCAAGCAGGAGTTTCAGCCGAGGCGCCGCAGCATCCTGCAGCCGAGTCCGGTCATTCTGAGGCGGCAGAACCGGAGGAGCCGGCCGAGATCGTCCAAAATGCCTCGACGGAAACTGAGTCCGCCGGAGAGGAGGTCCCTCAAGCGGAGGCGGAGCCGGAGGCGATTCCGGACGCGGAAGATGAGGAGAGTCTTGAAGAGACGGAAGAAGAAAAGGACGATTTTCGCGAAGGCGCCACATTGATCGCGGCGCCGTACCCGGAGAAGGAGGTAACCGCTGCAAAGCGTGCCGCCTCCGATCTCGACTCCCCAACTTCCGATGCTGTAGAGGTTGCTGCGCCAGGCGAGCATAAGCCTGAGGCGGCGGACGAGGAGGTTGCCGCTACGGAACCTGATGCTGAGGCTCCGGATCACGTTCCCGCAGCTGAAAGCGGACCTTCCGAGCCGGCAGCTGCCGCGTCCGACGAGGGCGAGGAAGGACCGAGCACTACGCCGAATATCGGCGGCGGCGATACCGACGGCAGCAAGGCCCCGAAGCTCAAGCCGCTTTCCGAGGGGACGGTACTGAACAGCCGTTACGAGATCGTCCGAAAGATAGGCGGCGGCGGAATGGGCGCGGTCTACCTTGCAAGCGACAAGAACCTGGGCGGTGTCCTGAGGGCCGTTAAGGAAATGGTCCAGTCCTATATCGAAGAGGATCAGCAGGAAAAGGCGGTACAGGATTTCAAGCGCGAGTCGATGCTCCTGACATCGCTCGAGCATCCTTCGATCCCCACGATCTACGATTACTTCTTCGACGATGACGCCCATCGCTTCTATCTGGTCATGAAGTACATTTCCGGCGGCGATCTCGCCGCGAGGCTTCGTGCGGCGCCTGAAGGCAAGCTTGAAGAGCTGGAAGTGGTCGAGTGGGCGATCCAGATAGCCGACGTGCTCGACTATCTTCATAACCGACAGCCGCCGATCGTCTATCGCGACCTGAAGCCGGCCAATATAATGCTCGACGGGAATTCGGGTAAAGTGATGCTTATCGATTTCGGCATCGCCCGCTGGATCAATAAGGAAGAGAAGGGAGTGACAGCCGTAGGCACGATGGGCTACGCGCCGCCGGAGCTATTCAGCGGAAACGTCGTCCCCAGCTCGGACATTTACAGTCTTGGCTCCACAGTGTTCCATCTCCTGACGGGAGCCGACCCGCAGAACAATCCTCTGCTTATCTTCGATTTCGAGAAAAATCCGAAACCGAGGCAGATCAACCCGAGGTTATCGGATCAGATGGAGTCGATACTGATGCGCGCGGTCGAATACAACGCCGAGAAAAGGTTCCCGACGGCGGCCGAACTGAGGTCTGCGCTGACCGAGCATCTCTCGAACCTCAATGCCGGGAACGTTACGTACGGCAAGACGGAATCCCCGAAATCAGTGGGTTTCTCGGATCAGTCAGTTTTCTGCGGTTTTTGCGGCCAGAAGATCGTCGCCACCGACATGTTCTGCGCATTCTGCGGGGCGAAGCAGCCGCTGGCTCAGCCAGGGGTTCACTCCGCCGGCTACATTCCCGTAAAGCTCACAGCAAAGCTGATAATCGAGGGCACCAGCCAGCTGGACTATCCCTCGTTCGAACTTGCGAAAGACGAGAACCTCGTGGGCCGGCGAGATCCAATGTCGAACATTTTTCCGGAGGTGGACCTTTCGAAGTTCGATCCGCAGACGAAGATCTCGCGCAAGCACGCGCGAATCTGGAGGGACGGGGACAAGTACATGCTTGAAGACCTGGGGTCCTCCAACGGAACGCTGCTGATCCCCTCAACGAATGAAACGGTCAGGCTCGCTCCCCATCAGGCGCAGGAACTTACGCACGGCGACCGCATCAAGCTCGGAGACACGATGCTCCACTTCGTCATATCCGCCTGACCTCGTCAAACTGCCGGCCGATCGCGGTTAGCGAGATCCCGGATAATCTATGGATCCCAGAAAGAAGAAGCCGCGCCCCCGGAACAAGGTCCGGACCACGAGGGTCGTCGTCGGATTTGATCAGGAACAGCTGAAAGCTCCTTTTCTTCTGAGGTGCGGCGCCCTGTTGATCGACTATATCGTCCTGATTCTCGTGCCTGTTTCCACGCTTCTGATCGCAAGGGCGCTCGGATACGACGGTTCGAAGCTGCTGAACAGCTCGCTTAGCAACTCCGGATGGTTCGTCTCTTTTGTCATCGCGTTTGCGAACTTCTTCGTCCTTCCGCCGTTGACCGGACGGACGATCGGAAAATTCCTTACGGGCTTGAAGATCACTTCGAGGGACGGAACGGCGGTGGGATTGAAGGAGATCCTGCTGAGGCACGCGGTCGGATATCCCGTCACGCTGCTCACGATGGGTCTCGGATTTATATGGTCCGCCGTCAGCCCCGGAGGCAGGGCGCTTCACGATTACATAGGCGGTACCGTGGTCGCGTACGGCAGGAAACTGGTTTCCGAGAAGAGATACGTGAAAAAACAGGTCACGCCAGAAAAATGACCTCCTCGCCGGTACTAGCAAGCGATCACCTGTGTTATAAATTTATCTTTCACGGTATGGCAGGTTGACTGCTCAGAACCCGAATATGCCGCTCTTACGCATAAAGAACGCAGATCAGACGACGGAGACCCAGCCGATCACGAGGCTCAGGACCACGATCGGCCGCTCCGCCCGTTCGGATATTTGTATTCCGGATGCTTTTGCGTCCAGGCTCCACGCCGAACTTCGCAAAGAGGGGGAGGGCTACTGGCTCCAGGACCTGGGTTCGGCCAACGGGACGAGATACAACGGATCGCTGATCTCGAATCCGATCCCTTTGGTTTCCGGGGGCGAGATCCAGATCGGCGAAACAACCCTTGTTTTTGAGGATGAGGCTGTCGAAGAGAGCAAGAACGCGACCTTGATCGCGGACAGCACGCAGTCGCTCGATCCTTCGATGACCATCTCGTTCGCGCGAAAGAAGAACCCGACGGCGGAGATCCTCGAATCGCAGTTCTCGTCGCGCACCGACCTGCTCGGTCTTATAAGCAAAGTAGGCGTCGCGCTTCTGTCGTCGACTGGGCTCGAAGAAACTCTCGATCAGGTCGCGACGCTGGTGTTTGAAGCGGTGCCCGCCGACCGCTGCGTGATAATGCTTCGCGACGAAGAGAACGCCAACGAGGACGGGATGAAGATCTCCGTCGCTCGTCAGAGGGGCAAGGAAGAGCAGCTTTCGGAGGTCCGGATCAGCCGGACCGTGATGGAAGAGGTGATGGTCAACGGCAAGTCCGTCCTGACGTCGGATGCCCAGCACGATCCGAAGTTCGCCAGCCAGACGATGGCTTTGCTCGGCGTCCGTTCTGTGCTGGCGGTGCCCCTTAGCGTCAGCGAGACGGAAGTCTTCGGGATCATCTACGCGGACTCTCCGACCTACGAGAACACATTTACGGAAGAGCACCTGAATATCCTCACGACCCTCGCGTCCGTAGCGTCGATCAGGGTCGAGAACGCGAAACTGGCGGAAGAGAGGTTCGAGCGCGAGCGTATGGAACGCGAACTCGCGCTCGCGACGGAAATACAGCAGAGGTTCCAGCCTTCGGCGCCGCCTCAGATGGACGCTTACGAGCTTCAGGGCATCTCGTTCGCCTGCTATGAGATAGGCGGCGACTACTACGACTTTATACCGCGCCATAACGGTAACATGCTGATCGCGCTCGGCGACGTTTCGGGCAAGGGGACCGCCGCCGCCCTGCTAATGTCATCGCTCCACGCCGCCATCCACGCGCAGACGATGGCGAAGAGCGAACTGCCGGTTATGGTCCGCGCAGTCAACGAATACCTTGCGCACAACACGCCCACGAACAGATTTATTACTTTCTTCGTGGCTGAGCTGAATCCCGAAACCGGCGAACTAAGCTATATCAACGCAGGCCACAACCCGCCCCTTGTCGGCCGGGCGGACGGAACCGTCGAAGAACTGGATTCCGGCGGATTTCCTCTCGGGATCATGCCCGGTGCGGAATTCGAGCTAGGAAAGATCAGTCTGAAAGAAGGCGAGGCAGTGATCGTTTTCTCGGACGGTGTTTCGGAAGCCGAGAACACCGCGGGAGAAGAGTTCGGGATCGAGAGGCTTACGTCAGTCGTTAAGAATCATATCGGGCGGTCCGCTTCGGGACTTCGCGACAAGATCGAGTCCGAATTGTCCGGATTCACCGGCACCGCCCCTGCGAATGACGATATAACCCTTGTTATCGTCAAGCGGAAACAGGCCGCGGCCAGCGTTTCATCAACTGCATAAAACTTTTTAAACCTGTTGACCGTTGTTAGACGGTTGTCCTATCATTGGGAATAGCGGATCCTCCCGTCCCCTCCGCAGTTTCCCCAATGGCCTCCAAGAAGCGATTCATAAGCCTGAAGTATATCGTTACGCTGACCCTTGTCTTTGTCGGCGTGGCTCCGCTTCTGATCACCGGCTGGTTCCTCTCCGAGCAGAGCGCCAGGGAGCTTCGATCTGCCGAGGGGAGGTACCAGACCCAGCTCGTTCAGGACAAGGCGCGTCAGATCGAACTGTTCGGACAAAGCTACGTTGAACTGGTCAGAAGCTTCGCAAGGGCGCTCGAGATCGCCGACGACGAGACGCTGCTGTCGTCCGTTCAGACCCAGGACGAACTCAGCTCGACGCTCGAGGAGCGTCCGCAGTTACTCGCCCTTCTGATCAAACCCCTTGCCGGAGAATCGCTTTCAGCGTTTCGCGCCGAAGTGATCAAAAGGGAAGAGATAGAACAGCTTTCGGAGAGCGTGCTCGGACAGATCTCCGACTCGCCGATCTCGATCGGCCAGCCGCAGATGGTCCCACGGACCGGCGAAGTTGTATTCACCATAGCGGTGCCCGTACTCAAAGACGGAAACCTTTCGGCCGCGGTGGTCGCGGTCGTTTCGCTGAACACCATTTCTGCCATCGCTTCCGAGAGGCCGGTCAGCGAGGCCGAACTTTGGGAATCGGGACTGCCGATCATCTTCGTCGTCGACGAAACGGGAAAGCCCATCTACCATCCGAATTCGTCAGTTCTCTCGAGCCGAAAGCAGCTCTCCGACATTCGGATAGTGCGTGAATGGTCCGAAACGAAAGACCAGATCCAATCCGCGTTGCTTCCTTTCACGCTTCTCCACGAAGGCGTCGAGCACGAGATGATCGGCGCGTATTCCACCGCGAATCTGGTCGATCAACTGAAGTTCGGCGTGATGGTGATGCAGGAAGAGAGCAAGGCTCTAGCCTCGGTGGGCGAAATGCGCCGCCAGACGTGGCTTATAAGCCTTGCGTTCGCTCTTCTCGCCCTATTTTTGGGACTATTCTCCGCCCGCCAGCTATCGCTTCCAATACTCAATCTCGTAACGGTGGCGCAGAAGATCGCCTCGGGCGATCTCTCGACACGGATCGAGACGAAGAGCATTACCGAGATCGGAACTCTCGGAGCCGCTTTCAACACGATGAGCGACGAGCTCGAGGACTACATCGCGAAGCTCGCCAGGGCGGCCAAGGAAAACCGCGAACTCTTCGTGGGAACGGTCAAGGCGCTTGCCGCCGCTATCGACGGAAAGGACCGTTACACGCGAGGTCATTCCGAGCGCGTTTCGCGAGTCTCGGTCGCGATCGGACAAAGGCTGGGTATGGAAGAAGAGGAGCTCGAGACGCTTCGGATCAGCGCCCTGCTGCACGATGTCGGAAAGATCGGTATCGACGACGCAATCCTAAAGAAACCCGCCGCTCTTACCGACGAAGAGTACGAAATAATGAAGACCCATCCTCAGGAGGGTTACAAGATAATGAAGAACATACCGGCAATGAAGGACTTTCTGCCGGGAATGTACATGCACCACGAGATGGTCAACGGCCAGGGCTATCCGCAGGGCCTTACCGACGAGCAGATTCCTGTGCAGGCGAAGATCGTCTCGGTTGCCGACACTTTCGACGCTATGACCATTGACCGCCCGTACTCAAAGGGGATGGGGCTCGAACAGGCACTTGAGGTGATCGAGTCCTATGTCGGGACAAGATATGACGCAAGTGTGGTCAAAGCGCTTCGCCAGGCCTGTGCCGACGGACAGATAGGCGTCGGCCGGGTAAAGCTGAAGGAGTTCTCCAGACAGCCTGTGCCCGACGATGAAGAAGTTTCGAGACGGGTCGCCTGACCTGTCGCAAACCCGGCCCGCTGCCTTTCTTGCGGGCGAAGACGAACACAAAAACTGACCGGAAGGTGAAGAGTTCCAATGAGGAATCCAGAAGAAGTCTGGCAGGTCGATGTCAACGGACAGATCTACGATACGACTTTTGGCGAATTGCCGGGTTGGATAGCCGACAACGCCCTGCTCGAATCGGACAAGGTTCGAAAAGGCGAGCTGCGCTGGCTTGAGGCCGGAAAGGTGCCCGCGCTCGTTCCGTTTTTCAATGCCAAGGCTGAGGGTCGCGAGATCCCGTCCGTCAACCTCACGACCACGGTCGCCGAAGAACCCGGGACCGAGGTGGCGTCCCCGGCAACCGAATTCCGGCAGCCCGACGTGCACGGCACCTGGCAGGTTCCCGGACAGCCAGGGATTCCTGCTGCAGAACCCGTTCAGGGCGACATCCCGGCCCAGGAATTCTGCAGCATTCATCCCGAAGTCCCGACGCGTTACATATGTTCGGCGTGCCACCACCCCTTTTGCTCTGAATGTCCCGAAGGTTTCGGAACGACCGTCAGGCTATGCCCGTACTGCGGCGCGATGTGCAAGGACGCCCAGGAAGCCGCCAAGGCGATGGAATCCGAGCGACGTTTCCGTGCTGATATCGAGGCAGGTTTCGGATTCGACGATTTTGGAAGCGCGATCGCGTATCCGTTCAAGTACAAATCGAGCCTCCTGATCGGAGGCTTCCTGTTCGCGATCCTTACGATAGGTCAGGGCGCCGGATCGATAGGCAGCATCTTCCTGGTTGCCGCGGCGCTCATCTGCTTCATGCTTGCCAATGCGCTCACTTTCGGAGTGCTCGCGAATACCGTCGACAACTTTTCGCAAGGGAACATCGGTAAGGATTTCATGCCCGGCTTCGACGACTTCTCGCTCTGGGATGACGTGGTGCATCCGCTGTTCCTGAGCATCGCCGTCTATATTTCCTCATTCGGCCTTCTGATCCTTTTGATCGTGGGAATGGTCTGGTATGCCTGGTCATCTTTTACCAGCGCGATGACCCCCGCGATGGACCCGGCGATGGAAATGCTTGCCGAGGATAAGGGACAAACGCCCGAACACTTGAAGGCGATCATCGAGAAGGCGAGAGAACAGAACCAGACTCTGGGAGTCGAGGTCGGGGAAGACGGCCTTACCGACACGCAGCGAGCGAGCCTTGATGAAGAGGCCGAGTTCATGCGGCTCAACGAGATGGCCGAGAACTACAGAGGCCAGCAGCTTGAATCTGTCGTAGGACCAAGTCCCGAGCAGCAGGACGCCCAGCTTCAGGCAATGGTCTGGCAATTCATACAGGTCGCAGGAGTGTTCCTGCTCCTTGCCGGACTCGCGCTGCTCTGGGGTTTGTTCTATTTTCCCGCGGCCTGTGCGGTTGCAGGATACACGCGTTCTTTCACTGCTACCCTCAATCCTCTTGTCGGGCTGGATACGATCCGTCATCTTGGGCTCGACTACGTCAAGATCCTCGTTATGGCTCTTCTGATCTCGATAGCCTCCGGGATCGTAGGCGCGATCCTCGGAATCGTGTTCATGCCGTTCGACCTTCCGGCGTTCGGAAATCTTCCGGCGAAGTTCTTCGGCGGTTTCGCGACTTTCTATTTTTCGGTTGTTTTCGCGGTCGTACTTGGCTACGCGCTCTACAAGAACTCGGAGAAGCTTGCGCTGTATAGGGGATAGTCGCCGGAGTGCTGAGTGCAGAGTGCAGAGGATTGAGGACTGAGGACTGAGGACTGAGTGCTGAGTACTGAGTGCTGAGTGCTGAGGACTGAGGACTGAGTGCTGAGGACTGAGGACTGAGTGCTGCGTGTCCGAAGCCCGACCGTCAGGAAGGGCTGCCGCAGCCAGTTCCAGGTTCCGGGTTCAAGGATCAAAGAGAAGTGTCCGAAGCCCGACCGTCAGGGAGGACAGAGATGGTACCCATTCGTTGGACAGATTGGCGGCTGATCTAAGGTGGACAGCCTGTCCCATTATCCCGCCAGCTCCGTCGGGCCCGGGCTGCCCGGGTCTCGCGCATTTGTAATATGCCTCATCCGGGATCCTTGAGTCGAGTGATGAATGAGGGCGTCTCTGGTTGTTGAACCCGATCCATTTCCCAAGTGTCGCCGCTAAAGCGGCTCAGGATGCCTTTTTCGGATTACCGATCTACAGACGGGTCGTGCATACGGCACTCCGGAAATACCGCGTGCTCGAATGGTACAGACATTTAGCTGCTAACGGAGCCGAACAATGCTCAGTGACCATTGAACAATGATCTGCCGCCGCTACGCGACTCCGGAAATTGTTTTGGGGGACGCTGTACCTGGGTCTGAAGACCGGGGCTAAGATACGACTGTCCCAATAGGACGCGTTGCGACTCCTGACGTCATGTAATATCTCGGCGCGAGGGATATGGGATTCAGAAGAGCCTCTGCGCTCTCTGCGAACTCTGCGTCTTGAACTTGCCCCTCGCTTGCGCTCCGGGTACCCATTGTCCTGGGATGCCGCTTTACGCCCTCCCTGACGGTCGGGCTACAGACACTCAGTTCTCAGTCCTTTCCTCTCAGCCCTCGAAGGGAGCCCGCGCTTACGCTTGGGCTTCGGACACATTGCTCCTTGGTCAATGGTCCTTGGTCAATGTGCGATGCCCCCCGTGTTTGTCCCCACTTCGCCGCCTGTCTATAATCTACAGTTTACGATTCAAGGGTGAACGCCCGGAGAGCCCTGTCCTCCGGCTGTGGTTTTTATGGCATTCTGGCGAAGAAAGAGCAAAGAGGACAAGTTCTCCTCTTCGGTCCTCGGTCTCGACAAGTCGATCGAAGAGCTCAAGGAAGAGGAGAAACGCGTCGAGCGGGAGTTCGGGGTCCGCTTCAACAACGCGATCTCGAAGACGAGGGATTCGATAAACAACCGCCTCGATACGGTATTCGAGAGCCGGAAAAAGATCGACGAAGGATTCCTTGAAGAACTCGAGGAGATGCTGATCTCCACGGACATCGGCGTTTCGACGACGTTTCAGATCATCGACACCGTGCGCAAGGGTGTCTCGCGAGATGAGATCCGCGACCTTGACGCACTGAAGACAGCGATCAAGAACGAACTGTTGATCATCCTTCGGTCGGCGGGCAAAAAGGGAATCGGTTCCGAGACGGAGGCGCCGAAGGCGGTGAAGCCCTATGTGCTGATGATTGTCGGCGTTAACGGGGTCGGGAAGACCACTACGATCGGAAAGCTCGCGCAAAGGATCAAGCAGGAGCAGAACGAGGTGATCATCTGCGCCGCCGACACGTTCCGCGCCGCCGCTTCGGAGCAACTCGAGATCTGGTCGCAGAGGGCCGGCGTGCCGATCATCCAGCAGAAGCAGGGAACCGATCCCGCCGCGGTTCTCTTCGACGCACTGAAGTCGGCTAAGGCGCGAGAAGCGGATGTACTGATCGTGGATACTGCAGGAAGGCTGCACAACAAGGCGAACCTGATGGCGGAGCTTGAAAAGATGAAGCGTGTCGCCGGAAGGGAAGTAGAGGAAGCGCCCCACGAGACGCTGCTTGTCATCGACGCGGTGACCGGCCAGAACGGGCTTGAGCAGGCGAGGCAGTTCATGAAGGTCGCAGACGTGACCGGCATAGTCCTTACGAAACTGGACGGGACGGCAAAAGGCGGGATAGCCGTCGCGATCTCGAAGGAACTCGACCTTCCGATCCGTTACGTGGGGATCGGAGAGAAGGCCGACGACCTTATGGTCTTCGATCCGGAGGATTATGTGAACGGGCTTTTCGCCTGAGGACGACGCGTGCAGGAGACGACGGTAAAAGTACCCGGAATGACCGATGAGGCGCTCACAAGCCGCGCGCTTGAACTCGCCGCGGAAGGCATAGGGCGCGTGTCGCCGAGCCCGCTCGTCGGATGCGTCATCGTTTCCGCCGATGGCGAGATAGTCGGAGAGGGCTCGTACATCTTCAGCGAAGTCACTCACGCCGAGATCGCAGCGCTCAAACAAGCCGGCGAAAGAGCCCGAGGCGGTACGGCTTACGTATCTCTCGAACCGCACGCCCATCACGGGAGGACCCCGCCCTGTACGGAAGCCCTGGTAAATGCCGGTATCCGAAGGGTCGTCTGCCCCATCGAGGACCCGAACCCGCTAGTTTCGGGCAAGGGATTCGAGGAACTCAGGGTTGCAGGAGTCGAGGTAGTCACGGGGATCCTCCGAGGCGCCGCCGAGAAGCAGAACGAGAAGTTCATCTGCTGGCACAGGAACAAGAGGCCGTTCGTGCACCTAAAAACCGCGATGTCCCTCGACGGCAAGACGGCGACCGTTTCTGGAGATTCGAAGTGGATAACGTCCGTAGAGGCGCGTGCCGAAGGCCAGAGGCTCCGTTACGAGTACGACGCGATCCTTGTCGGAGCGCAGACCATCGCGGCCGACGATCCTTCGCTCACCGACAGGACGGGCGGACCCAGGGACCGAGGGCTTCTCAGGGTCGTTCTTGACTCCGGGCTTCGAACCTCTGGTGAATCGGTAATAGTTGCTACTGCGGAGGATCATCCGACACTCTTCATCGCACAGGACCCTGATCCTGCGAAGGCTGAAGAGTTCAGATCTAAAGGAGCGGAAGTGGCGGTCGTCGAAAGCGGCCCCCGGAATCCCCGGGCGGTTCTCGGCGAGTTGTACCGGCGAAGGATCACAAGTGTGCTCGTCGAAGGAGGCGCATCGGTAGCGGGCTCGTTCGTTGATTCCGGGCTTGTGGACAAGTTCACCTTCTTCATCGCTCCCGTCGTGATAGGCGGCAACGACGCGCCGATCGCCGTAGGGGGCGACGGAGTGGAAAGGGTCGCGGACGTTTTCCGCCTGAAGGACATCACGGTCGAACACGTGGGTCCCGATCTGATGATCACGGGCTACCCGGCCTGACGAATCCAGTTTCCCGGAAATGGGAGATCCCAAAGACAAACAGACGTCTGACAGAAAGCCATTCGCGAAAAAGTCGCTCGGGCAGAACTTCCTTGTCGACGTGAGCTATGTTTCGAAGATCGTGTCGGCGCTCGGCCTATCGGAAGGTGACCTTGTGGTCGAGATCGGACCGGGACGAGGAGCGCTGACCGGGAGATTGCTCGAAACCGGTGCGCAGGTAGCGGCTGTCGAGATCGATAGAGATCTTTCGCGCCTGCTTGAAAAAGAATTCGGAGGCGAAGCGCGTTTCCGGCTAGTGACCGCCGATTTTCTGGAAACGGATCTGAGGGACATTGTCGGCGGTAGGACTGCGAAGGTTGCGGCCAATCTGCCCTACTACGTTTCCACACCGATCCTGCGCAAGCTCTTTGCAAACCGGGATCTGTTCTCGGAACTCGTCGTGATGCTGCAGAAGGAAGTCGCCGAAAGGATCACGGCGGCGCCGGGAGACAGCGCCAGGGGTTTCCTAACTGTCCTGCTTGAAAGAGGATTTGACGCGGAGAAACTCTTCGACGTCCCTTCGGGCGCCTTCCGGCCCGTACCAAAGGTTGAAAGCGCCGTAGTGAGGCTTTCGACCAAGCGCTCCAAAACGGACGCCACAACCGACGCCGAGTTTGAGGAACTCGCAAGCGCAGCATTCCGGCAGAAGAGAAAGACCTTGAAGAACAATCTGGGGGCCGCAGGCGGCTCGTTGCGCGAGAAAATTGAAAAGAAAGGCGGAGCGGACCTGGTGCTGGAGCAATCCGGAATCGGACCTTCGATCCGAGCTGAGGCTCTGACCGAGGAAGACTGGAGATCATTGGCGGAAGTGATATTCGGCTGAGTAGAAAACCGGCTCGTAATTGAAAAACCGCCCCCGGGAAAACTGGGGGCGGTTTCGTTCCGATAGTGAAACTAAGGGATCACCTTCAGACTCGGCAGGGGCCTGTCTCCCGCGACCCCGAACTGTACGGCTTCAAACCCGTTCGTCGACCCGAGAATGTACCAGGTCGTATCCGAAGGCCTGTAAACCGCGGGGTCGGTTGTCCCATCCCCGTCGAAATCTCCCGGAGCCGGAATGTCGCCGTCTGCCCCCCATGGAAACGCGAAGAACGAGGGATCCTCGCTTCGCACGACGTACCAGGTCGAAAGCGAGGGGCGGAAGATCGCGAGATCGGCTTTTCCGTCGCCCGTATAATCCCCGACCACGACCTTGTCTTCCGGCGAACCGAACGAATATCCGATCGGACCGTCCGAAGACCGAAGCTGCCACCATTGCTGGACCGAGGGTCTGAAGACCGCGATGTCGTCGACATCGTCACCGTCAAAGTCCGCAATTGTCGGGATGTCTTCTGCGATACCGAAAGCGACGGCATTCACCGCGCCGTCCGATGACCTGTATATGAACCAGGTGGCGATCGAAGGCCTGAACACCGCCGGATCGTCGATGCCGTCACCGTCAAAATCTCCTGGAGCGGGAATGTCCCCGTTCGCTCCGAACGGGAATGCAAAGAACGAGTCGTCCTCGCTTCGAAGTACGAACCATTCTGCGGTCGAGGGCCTGAAGAACGCTATGTCGGTCTTGCCGTCCCCTGTGAAATCCGCAGGGATCGGCGTGTCGCTCGAAAGTCCGAAGTTAAGGCCGCGGGTCGAGGCATCCGCACTCTTCAAAAGCCACCACTGTGAAGCGCTGCCTGGAGGATCAGGCGAGGGCCGGAACACCGACACGTCGGTTCTTCCGTCGCCGTCAAAATCGAGATATGCGCCGCCGGGTTCTGTCAAGGAATTGATCGTCAGTGTAGCGGCATCGATCTGGCCCACGTCCTCGAAGTTCGCGTCGTTCAGCCTCAAGATCCATGTTCCGTTCGGATTTGCCACCGTTGAGAACGTTGTGTTCATCTCCGTCACTGGCGCGTCGTTGATCGAAGCCAAAGGACCGGGAACCGTCGAACGGTATGCTCCGACAGGGACATCGTTGACGTTCTCGGCCGCCGCAGTCCACCAATTGGTCCCGGCAGCGGAATCCCTGAACGTATATGTACCTACAAGATTGGAACCGTCGCCGCACAGGTTCTCGGCGATCGCACCGGTATTCCCGAACAAAACGAGTTGCGTGCCGTCCGGAGCGATGAGGGTCGCGGTCAGGTCACCAACCCAAGGGTGCAAAATTGTTGCCTGGAGCTGGACGGAAGTGATCGCTCCAAGAACACCGTTTACCTCGAACGTGACATCTCGAGAGGAGGGGGAAGGATTCCCGCAGCCTTCAAGTGCGTCAGGAATGTCTCCCGTGCCGCTCCCGTTAAATGCGTTGATCAGGACGGCGTTGTCCGGCGGCTGCTGTCCGGGGGTCTTTATACCGGCAAGAAGCAATAGGGACAATATCGACAACAAGGTGAAAAATACCGCGATAACGGTCTTCAAGAAGGAATCGGACCGTCTCTGTCCGTCCGTCACTTCATTCACAGGATCTGCCGGGAGATTCATATTTCTTTTGGGGACGCGGGTTGTTGAATAGCCCGTGCCGCGGGAACAACGCAATTTGTGGGAATTATACGACGAAACGAGTGCAAACTTCACAAAGCGTATGGTGGAGGTGGATCGTTAGTGCGCAAGCGACGGGCAATCAGTACCCGGAGCGCAAGCGACGGGCATAGGAGAAAAAACAGGATAAACAGGATTAAGAGGATTGATAATCAAAAATTGGGACTGGTCGTTGGACCCGGTTGATTTCAGCCTAAGCCAGTAGTCACTTCAGGAACCGGATCCGGGATCGTGGAATCTCCTACTTTCAATTCTCAACTATCAATTCTGTTCATCCTGTCCATCCTGTTCTCTACCTCTGTTGGAACAGGGGTGAAGGGGGTGAAGGAGATTGCGGCATCCGAGCGATCGCGTTGACTGGTACTCCCGAGCGTTCGGGCTCGGCAGCAGCCATCTCCTTTACCCCCTTAATCCCTGTCAATTCACACTGACACTTGAGGGCAACGGGACGTCTCCCGGCGAGCCGAACTGAACCGCCTCAAACCCGCTCGTCGTTCCGAAGATGTACCAGGTCCTGTCCGAAGGTCTCCAGACTGCAGGATCGAACTTCCCGTCGCCGTCGAAGTCTCCCGGGGAAGGGATGTCCCCCGCCGCTCCCCAGGGGAATGCGAAGAACGAGTCGTCCTCGCTTCTGATCACATACCATTCGGAAGTGGAAGGCCTGAAGAACGCCACGTCCGCTTTTCCGTCTCCCGTCCAGTCTCCTACAGCCGTCCGGTCTCCGGGAGCCCCGAACTGGAACGCCTTCACTCCGTCAGTCGATCTAAGCAGCCAGAACTGGTTGTCGGGAGCCCTGTAGACACCCACGTCGTCCTTTCCGTCACCGTCGTAATCCGCCACGATCGGCTGGTCGGCAGAGACGCCGAACGGAACTACCGACAATCCTCCGTCGGACGACCTCACGATGAACCAGGTTCCAGATGAAGGACGATAAACTGCGGGATCGGCCTTTCCGTCGCCGTCAAAGTCCCCCGGAGCGGGAATGTCGCCGTTCGATCCGAACGGGAAGGCAAAGAACGAATCATCTTCACTCCGCAGAATGAACCACTCGCCCGTCGAAGGCCTCCAGAACGCGACGTCCGTTTTTCCGTCGCCCGTGAAATCGGCCGCGACAGGAACATCGGTCGAAGTCCCGAACGCGAGACCGCGAGTCCCCGAATCGGAAGACCGGAGCAGCCACCACTGCGCGGTCGGCTGGCTGTTCGGCCGGAAGACCGAGACGTCCGTCGACCCGTCGCCGTCGAAATCGAACACGGCATTCGGGACGCCGGCGGAAGCTTCTCCGAAAATCGTAAACGTAAAGAGTTTCGTCACGCTGAAGCCGTTGGCGGCGGCAGGGTCGTTGACGTACCAGCGTCCGCGGAACGTCTGCCCGACAAGCGCGGGATCGTTCGGGATCTGTATGCTGACCGAAGCGACGGCGAGCGGATTTCCTTTCGCCGGAATGTCGACCACTGTCCTCAGAAAAGAACCGGTCGCGGGAATAGTGGCCCCGACTCCGGGGTCCGCATCGTCAATAACCAATACCGCCTGTGTATCGGCGATCGTATTCGATACCGCCACCGTGAAACTCGGATTACCAACGAGCGGCGGTTCGATCGCGGTTACCAGCGGAACAAGGCCGCCGGTACCGGCGCGTCCGTCGCCGCTGATCACAGGAACACGAGCGCCTTCGGTGTAAAGCGTGGGCCGGTCGAAAGGCGGCAACTCACCCGCCACCCTCTGATCCGTCATCGGGCGCTTGAGAAATGCCACAAGATTCGCCTTTTCTTCTGTGGTCAGGTTCAAAGGCCGGATGACGCCTCGGTCGATGTTCGGCGCGTCAAAATCTCCGCCCCGGTCATAGAACTCGACGACCTCTTCGAGGGCCGCAAACCTGCCGTTGTGCATAAACGAGGTCTTCAGCTCACCGTTTCGGAGCGGCGGTGTCTTGTATTTTCCGCGATCCTCCTCAAGACCGGTCACGTTGAATCTGCCCCCGTCCTCGGTCGCCGGGCGAACGCCTATGTTGTGAAAGTTCGAGTCGGAGAGAAGTCCGCCGCCGTGGCATGTGTTGCATTGGTTGATGACGAATACCTGCCGGCCAAGCTCTTCGTTCGGTTGCAGCGGCTCGATACTCGAAATGGCGCGGTCGAGCGGCGTCTGGTCAGAAAAGAGCGTGCGTTCGTGCGTTGCGATGGCCATCGCGATACGCGCCGGCGTAACGTCCGGCGTGCCGAACGCTTCCTGGAAGAGCTCGGGATAAGTGCGATCGCCTATCCACGTCTCAAGCGCAGTCGGAATGTTTTCGGCGAGCGCGAGCGGATCTGATTGCTCGATCTGGAGTGCCGCCTGCGTCCAGTTCCTTCCCGAGTGTGCCATTTCGGCAGCAGAAAGCGGCGGACCTGCCGACTGGCTCTCGAGGCCGCCCCACATGTTCAGGATGATCTGGTTGGTCAAAGGATCGCGAAAGACGTCAAGTGCTCTTCCGTCCCAGAACAATCCGTTCGGAGAATATCCGGCGTTCAAATATGAAGGCGCTTTTCTTCCCGTAACCTGGTCGTTCATGCCGAAAGTCGAAGAGATTCCGTAAGTGCCGTCCTCGAAGTTCACCGGCACGCCAGCCGATCCGACGACGTCATCGTCGTTCCCGAAGATCCCGTCCGGTCCGGGATTTACGGAAAATGGATTTCCCACAAGCGATCTGGGATCCGATCCGCCGGCAGCGGGCTGATGGCAGGTTCCGCAAGCTACGGTTCGAGTAGAAGAAAGCTGCTCGTCCCAGAAGAGCGCCTTTCCGAGATAGGCTTTTGCCGCGGTAACAGGGTTGCCGAGCGGCGCTGGCGGCGGGTCGAGCGGATTGAAGGGGCCGGGAAATGTCTCGCCGTTCGCACGCGTGCCGGTGTCGGGTCCGCCCGGGGAACTTTGATCTGGACCGTTCTCGGCACGCACCCAATAGAAGTAGGTTTGTCCGGCAACCGCTGTATTGTCGAAAAAGTAATTCGCCGCGGTCGATCCCACCACCGACGCCCCGCCGGGATTGTTTGTCGTGTTTCGAAGAACGGAGTAGCTCGTTGCACCCCAGATCGTGTCCCACCGAAGGCCGACCTTGTCGTTGTAATCGTTGTCAGAGGCGGTCACGCCGGTAGGAGGATCCAAAGGCGCTCCCGCCGCGTGCACGGAGCCGCCGGGATCGGTACTGGGTGAAGCGAGGTAAACGACGAAAGCCGCTGCGAAAAGCAGAGTTACGCAAAACTTCGCAGTACGAGCCGAGAGTGAGACGAATTTCATATTTCTGACCTAGCCCGGAGGGGGTCCTGACCGGAAAGCTGTTTGAAAAAGGGTACGGACGGTCCGCGGGCGCCGTCCTGCAACGAAAGAAGGATTATAGTATAAGGATGAGCGATGGCGAAGGCAGGGGAGGCTTGGGAGAAGCCGGGGTCGGGTTCAGGAGGCTCGAAGAGTCCGACTTTCCGCTCCTTCTCGAGTGGTTGCTGCTCCCCCACGTGCGAGAATGGTGGGACGAGGGCGAGCACACGATCGAAATGGTCCGTGAGGCGTACGGCCCCGAACCCGGGGTCAGCAGGTTTATCGGATTGCTTTCCGACCCTGACCGGAGATTCCCGGTACCATTCGGGTTCTTTCAGTATTACCGGATTGACAAGGAGACCGTAGGGATCGACCAGTTCATTGGCGTCCCGGAGCTTGTCGGAAAGGGACTTGGCACCACTGCCGTTCGCCGGTTTTCTGAGATGATCTTTGGGGAGATCGCGCCTTCGAGGATCACTCTCGATCCTCATCCCGACAACAGGCGGGCGATTCGCTGTTGCGAAAAAGCGGGATTTCGACATTTGAAGACCGAAACGGTGGCAAACGGCGAGCCTGCGTATCTTATGGAGCTGACGAGAGATGCCGGAGAATGCTGAGATCACGATCAGAAGGTTGGGTGCCGGAGACGCTTCTTTTGCCCGTTTTGCGATCGAAGAACTCTTCGGAGGATCTGCCGAAACGGAGCACCTTGCGAGCTTTCTCGAAGACAGAAGCCATTACCTGCTGGTCGCTGAATCCGCCGGTTTCGTCAATGGAATCCTGCTCGCGTACCGTCTTGCGAGGATCAAGGACGAAGGCTTCAAGATCTTTCTTTACGAGATCGAAGTCGACTCGAGAAGGCGGAGAAAGGGAATCGGGAGCGGCCTGATCTCCGGGATACTTTCGATCGGAAAGGCGGAGGGCGCGCGGTCGGTGTTCGGAATGACAGGTCCGTCATATCAAGGGGCGAAGGAGTTTTATCTCGCTACGGGCGCAGAGATCGTTGGCGAAGAGGAGATCTTGTTCGAATTCAAGCTCTAGCGGCGGGGTCGCGAGAGTTGGCCTTTGCCGTTGCTATGCCGTACTGTTTAGTTTCGGCCCGGACCTCTGCAGGCGGCCGCAAGGATGGTTGTGAAGAAAATAGAAGTGATACCCCTCGGGGGAATAGGCGAGTTCGGGATGAACACGATGGGGATCCGGTGCGGCGGCGAGATGATCGTCGTCGATGCCGGAATGGGATTTCCCGAGGAAACTCCGTACGGAGTGGACATCTCCATCCCGGATTACGAACAGCTGGAAGAATACAGGGAGGAGCTGGTTGCGCTCTTTCTGACCCACGGCCACGAGGACCATATAGGAGCTGTCCCGTACTTCCTGAAGCGTTTCAACGTGCCGGTCTATGGTTCGAGGCTGACGCTGGCATTTATCGAGAACAAGCTGGAAGAGCACGGTATCCTCGGCGATGTGCTTATGCACACGGTGGAGGCCGGCGACGTTTCCGAAGTCGGGAATTTCGAGGTCGAGTTCATAAACGCCTCGCATTCGCTCGTGGATTGCTTCTCCCTTGCGATAAAGACACCCGTCGGGACGGTCGTGCACACCGGCGACTACAAGATCGACGACACGCCGGTGGTTGGAGACCCGTATGATCTTGAGGCTCTCAGGCGGATCGGGGACGAAGGCGTGCTTGCGCTATTTTCGGATTCGACGAACGCCACGGTGCCCGGGCGCACGCCTTCCGAATCGGACGTGATTCCCGACCTCGCGAAGATCTTCGATAGCGCGGAAGCGCGTCTGATAATCACTACATTCTCGTCTTCCATTCACAGGATCCAGATCGTGCTCGATCTCGCAGAAGAGTTCGGAAGGAAGGTATGCGCGCTCGGGCGGTCGATGATGGGCAATGTCGAGCTAGCGGAAGAGATGGGCTATCTGGAGATCCCCGACGATCTCCTCGTTGGCCTTAACGACGCGCGCCGGCTTGAAGACGATGAGATCGTTTATCTCGTCACGGGTTCACAGGGCGAGTCGAGGGCCGTGATGTGGAATCTCGCAACCCAGAGCTACAAGGGGCTTTCGATCAAGGACGGCGACACGGTGGTGCTCTCCGCGCGCATCATCCCGGGGAATGAGAAGCGGATCTCGAAGATGATCGGCGCGATCTACCGCAAGGGCGGAAACATTATCGAGGAGAAGAGGAGGCTTATACACGTTTCGGGCCACGCGTCGCAGGAGGACATCAGGATCCTCACCGAGACGGCGAGGCCGAAGTTCGTGGTCCCGATCCACGGCGAGTTTCGAATGCTTTTCCGCCACAAGGAATTTCTGAAGAACCATGTCGGATACAACGACAGGGACGTCATCCTGGTTGAGGACGGCGACGTTTTGGAACTGACCGCGGATTCTGCGGAGATCGTCGACAGGATCGAGCCTTCGAGGGTGTTCATCGAGGACGACGGCTTCCGCGAGATCGATCTGGAAACCCTGAAAGAGCGCAAGAAACTTGCATTTAACGGCGTCGTGAACGTCACGGTGACGGTCGATCCATCGTCAGGCGAAATGGCCTCGGATCCCGTCATCACTCTCCAGGGCGTCGGAGGCATCGACGGCGCGAACGGTTTCCGCGGCGAGGCGGCGGAGGTCATCGCGGACGCGCTCGCCGAACTGGGGCCGGACGCGCTTTCCGACATTCCGGCAACGGAAGAGAAGATCCGGCTCGTGCTAAAGCGGTTCATAAAGCGGACGGCGGGGTCGAAGCCTCTGATCATTCCGAAGATCGTCCGCACTTCGAACGGCCGGTCCAATCAATGAGCGAGAACGCTGAAGACATCCTTAGGTCGGCCAAACTGGTCGTTTCACCCGAAACGTTCCACGTCGTCTCGGTCGATCACGACCGCTGGCAGGAACTGCTTTCAGATCCGGCGCTGTCTCCGCGAATGGGATCCGAATTCCTGATCTTCAAAGACAAATGGGAGGTCACGATAGTGGTCGATGATCCGGACTTCCGGAATCTGAGGCCCGGCCTCGGGGACGCTCTCGTCGAAGGAAATTTCAGGCTCCTGAGCTTCGACGCCGAAATGGATTTCGACGTCGTGGGTTTCATCGCGGCCGTTTCGTCCGTTCTCGCCGGTTCGGGCATCTCGATCCTTCCATTCTCTTCTTTTCGACGCGATCACATCCTCGTCAGGCAGGACGACCTGGCGGGGGCGCTCAAGGCTTTCAGGGGCATCGTCAGAGAGGTCTGCTGAATCCCCGCCCCTGCAAGCGCCCCGCCGCGATCCGTTCTCCCGCCCGTTCATATTGCCGCGCATTCCGCGGCGGCCAATTTAATAAACGAAAGGAAAATGAAGATGAGAAACTCATTTATTCTATTCTTGCTTTTTGCGTTCGCAGGTCTTTATCCCTGCCAGGAAGCCCTGGGCCAGGTAACCACCGAAGTGGTCGAGGTCGGGCATTACAGGCAGTTCTGCGAGGCAGTGGTACCGAAGAAATGTCTCGTTATAAAGCGGGAGGACGGTACCGAGTTCCGGGCCGTTCAGGACGAGATCGAGAATTTCGATTTCATTCCGGGTTACCATTACTTGCTGCGTGTGGAGATCGAAAAGGTGGCCGCGCCGCCAAAGGACACGTCCGGATGGATCTACCGCCTGAAAGAGATCGTTGGCAGGACTGAGGTCAGAAACGCCGGCCACGCGATCGACCTGTACGGGTCGAAATGGCGGCTCGTAAGAATGAACGACGAGCCGGTAAAAGAAGCGAGCGGCGCATGGGTGGCATTCGACGGAGCTCGGGGCCGGATCTACGGCTACGGCGGCTGTAACAGTTTCAACGGCGGTTTCGCGATCGAGGATCAGCAGTTCAGCGCTCCGAAACTGGTCTCGACCAAGAGGGCGTGTCTGATCGACTGGGGAGTCGAGGACGGGTTCCTGAAAGCGCTCGCGCGGGGCGGAGAGATCGAGGTCAGAAGCGATTCGCTATTGATCAGGAGCGGAGATGTGGAGATCCTCAAGTTTGTTCCGTTTGAGTGACGCGGAAGGTCGATACGCTGGTTTGTTCAGGGGTTCCGGGTCGTATAGACTTGGGCCCCTGAATTTCTTTTATGGCTGAAGATTACTTTAAGGAAAAAACCGTCTTCCTTACCGGCGCTTCGAGCGGGATCGGCGCCGAGATGGCGGTTCAGATGGCCCTCAAGGGAGCGAAGCTCGGTCTGGTCGCCCGACGCGAATCGGAGCTCGAAAGGGTTGCGGAGGCCGTGCGCGAAGTCGGCGGCGAAGCGCGAGTCTTCCCGGCGGATGTGACGGAAGCGGCCTCCTTGCGGGCGGCCGCCGACGCGTTCAGAAGCGAGTTCGGCTCCATCGACGTGATGATCGCCAACGCCGGCGTAAGCGGCAACAACCGCGAGACGCAGATGATCGCACCGGAATCGGTCGCTAAGGTGATCGGCATCAATCTGCTGGGTGCCGTAAACTCGGTTGCCGCGGTGCTTCCCGAGATGCTCGAGCAGGGAAGCGGGCATCTTGTCGCGATCTCGAGCCTTGCGGGGTACCGGGGGCTCCCGAAGTCCGCGGCGTATTCCGGGAGCAAGGCGGGAATGACGGCATTCTTCGAAAGCCTGAGGGTCGACTTCGGCCCTAACGGCATCGATGTCTCGATAATCGCGCCCGGATTCATAAAGACTCCCCTGACGTCCGGTAGAAAGAAAAAGCTCCCTTTCTTGCTCGAGACCGAGGACGGCGCCGCGCGGATCGTGCGGGCGATCGCGGACAAGAAGAAGTTCTACGCCTTTCCCTGGCAGCTTGCCACCATCGTCCGGATTTCGAGCATTCTTCCTCCTTCGATCTACGACCGGATCGCAGGCCGCGCAAGGTATCGCGAATAGCGCGCGGGTTTTGACGATACCCCCGAAAAGTCGGACAATGCCCCTGTTGAGTATTAAGCGCCCGGCTCCCGCACCTTTCGTATGGATCTTCTTCAAGCGATCATCCTTGGCATCGTCCAGGGCCTGACCGAGTTCATCCCCGTAAGTTCAACAGCGCACCTGGTTTTCGCAAGCCGGTACACGGGCATTTATGGCGGAAATCCCGAACAGATCACTGCGACGATGGCCGTGATCCAGCTCGGGACGCTTGCCGCGGTTTTCGTGTACTTCGCGCAGGACATTTGGAACATTTCGACCTCGTTCGTGCGCGACCACCTCGCGCTCATCGCCGGGAAGAGGAAGGAGATCGAAGGGGAGAACAAGAAGCGCCCGAGGTGGCTTTCCGACGAGTCGTGGCTCGGCTGGATGATCGTCGCGGGATCGATCCCGGTCAGCATTGTCGGCCTCGCGTTCAAGGAGACGATCGAGGGCGCGTTGACGAAAGATCTCTGGATCATCGCCACGATGCTAATCTTCGTGGCGGTCCTTCTGCAGATCGCGGAGTATTTCGGGCGGCAAAGGAAAGGGATCAAGGAACTGGGGATCGGCGAGGCGCTTCTCGTGGGCACGGCGCAGGTTCTCGCGCTAATGCCGGGCGCGAGCCGGTCGGGATCAACGATAATGGGAGGCCTCTTCGCGGGGCTCTCGAGGGAAGCGGCTGCGCGATTCTCGTTCCTGCTGATGATCCCCGCGATCACGGCCAGCGGGCTGCTCGAGTTGGTCGAGGCCTGGCATATTCTTCCGGAAGGAAGTTTCGTCCCGCTTTTCGCGGGAACCGTCGCGGCGGGGATCGTCGGATACCTGTCGATCTGGTTTCTCCTCGCCTATCTGCGGAGATACACGACGACCGTGTTCGTCGTTTACCGGATCATCCTCGGCGCCGCCATTCTGTTATTGTTGTGGCAGGGAATCCTGAGCGCTCGTGTCTAGCGCACGGAGTTCCCGCCACGTCACCGCCTCACCCTGGTGAACTATGAAACGCTGGATACAAAAAGAACACGACCTGGACCTTGTCCGCGCTTTTGCCGAAGAGACAGGCCTTCCGCCTCTGATTGCTGCGCTTCTCATCTCGCGCGGGTACGGTGACGCGGATTCGGCGGACCGTTTCCTGAACCCTTCGTACACTCATCTTCACGACCCGTATCTTCTCAAGGACATGGACAAGGCCGTCAAGCGCATTCTGCAGGCGGTAGAGAACAGGGAGAAGATACTGATCTGGGGCGATTACGACGTAGACGGAACCACCGGGACGGTCGTGCTCAGAAAAGCGCTTGAAATGATCGGGGGCGAAACCGGTTTTCATGTGCCCCACAGGTTCACCGAGGGCTACGGCCTCAACATTCCCGCGCTTGAGGAAGCCAAACGCGACGGATACTCGCTGGTGATCACCGTCGATTGCGGAAGCACGTCCTTCGAGCCGATAGCCTGGGCGAAAGAGCACGGTCTCGACGTGATCGTCACAGACCACCACCTCACAAAGGGCGAGGGACTTCCCGAAGCTTTCGCCGTTGTGAATCCCAATCGTCCCGACTGCGAGTACCCGGACAAGCATCTTGCCGGGGTCGGCGTCGCGTTCAAGCTCGCGCACGCTCTTCTTAGGGAGAAAGGAAAAGAGGCGGCTGTGCCTCACTTCCTGAAGGTAGTTGCTATAGGCACGATCGCCGACGTGATGAAGCTTACAGGCGAGAACCGCGCCATCGTGGCAGTCGGGCTTGCCGATCTTCCCTCGACAGTCAATTACGGACTTCGGGCGCTCATCGAGGTCGCCGACTGCAGGGACGAGATGACCAGCTACGACATAGGTTTCCGTGTCGCCCCCAGGATAAACGCCGCCGGCAGGATGGACGCGGCGCGCCACGTTGTCGAGTTGTTCGAAGCGGCGGATTTCGGCGGAGCCCGCAAACTCGCGGAGTACCTCAACCGTAAGAACATCGAACGCCAGAAACTGCAGAAGGAGATCACGGAAAAGGCTCTGACATCGGTGCTGGAGAACGGCGGCTCGGAGGCGAGATTCGTTGTCGCACACGGAAACGACTGGCACAGGGGTGTCATCGGGCTCGCCGCGTCGAAGATCGCGGAGAAACTGCATCGCCCGTCGATCGTGATCTCTGTAGAGGACGGCATGGGCCACGGTTCGGCAAGGAGCATCTCGGATTATCATCTGCTCGAAGGTCTCGACACGTGCGCCGATCTGTTCGAAACCTACGGGGGTCACGCCGCCGCGGCCGGAATGCGGATCAGGCCGGAGAACATAGGCGAACTCGCCGAGCGTCTCAACGCCCACGCTGCCGAAAATCTCTCCGAGGACAGCCTTGTGCCCGAGGTCCGTATCGACGCACCGGTTTCGAGCGCCACGCTGACGCTGGAATTGACCGAGGACCTGAAGAAACTGGAGCCGTACGGTCAGGGAAACCCGAAGCCGGTTTTCGCCACGCCCGGACTGACGCTGACGGACGATCCGTTCGTGATGAAGGAAAAGCATTTGAAGCTGAAGCTCCGGGACCGGGAGGGAAAGCATTTCGAAGTGGTCTGGTGGGACGGTGTTGAACGCTCGGCGGAACTCGACCTGGCGGTCGGGAACGTCTATGAACTCGCACATACACCAGAGCCGAACACGTGGCGAGGCACGACACGGCTTCAGCTCAATCTAAAGGACATACGGCCTATGTGACCGTGTCCGGCCGCTGCTTTTGGTATACTCCGAAGTACTTACGGACCTTCCCGGGAATCGGCAGCGAGCGTTTTGGACTTGTTTCCCATCCGAAGGCGGAACCTCATTATCAACGACCCGTCCGGCGGGCTTGCCGGAGCAATAGCCGAGTGACCGAAGACAAGAAGAACGACCTCGAAAAATTTCACCTGAGGGCGCGCCTGCCTTACATACTGCGCGGCGTCGCCATTGTCGGTGGGATTGCGGCAGTTCTGGCAGTCGCCGTGGGCCTATATTTGGGAAGCTTCAGGCAGGAGTTCCGGATGAAATCGCTTCCGACGACGCTTTCCGAGAACGTCGTCGCCGTCGTCAACGGATACGAGCGAAAAGAATCTGAGAATTCCGTGCTCAAGTATGTCATTCGCGCCGACAAGGCAACGACGTTCGACGACGAGCACCAGGAGCTTGAGAAAGTCATTCTTGAGGTTTACGCCGACGGCGACGTCTCGAAGGCCGACAAACTTCGTGCGGACAAAGCGATCTACGTTCCGGTCTCGAAGGACAGCAAGGATTTCAGGATCTTCTTCGCGGGAAACGTCGTCATCGACACCCGTGACCGTCTTAACGTCCGTACCGACCAGCTCACGTACACGAAATCGACCGAGACAGCTGATGCGGAAGAATATCTTCAATTTTCCAGGGAGAACATCTCGGGAAACGCGGTCGGGGCGGTCGTCAGGATCGAGCAAGAGACTCTTGAATTGCTCAGCGACGTGGAGATCTTCGCGGGACCCGGTGAGCCCAGACAGGATTTCGCACAGCCGGAACTTAAGGCAGCCGAGCTGAAGGCCGGAAAGGCGTTCGTCGACCAGAAGGCCGGAACGATCGACCTGACGGGCAATGTCGACGTCTTTGTGGTCCCTCAGAAGGGAAGCGATCTCGAAAGACCTACCAGGATCGAAGGCTCGACCGCAAGGGCTTTTCTCGAGGATAAGCAGCTTAGAAAGGTGGAGGTTAACGGCAGCGCGAAGGTCACTCAGGAGAAGGACGCTGCCGGCGGGTTCACGAATGCTTCGGCCAGGAAGATAACGGCTCATATCGACGAGGGGTTGTCAGGGCTGGATCTTGAAGGCGAGGTCAGTATCGAATCCGCCGCAGGGCGAGAGGAGCCGTCCAGGATCGTTTCGAACACGGCGGAGTACCGCACCGCCGGCGAGGTCTTTGAGCTTGACGGGAACGTGCGGATCGATTCCGTCTCGAACGCCAGGAAGACGTCGATCGCGGCTTCGCACGCGGTTTACAGGCAGAAGGCTGGAGAGGTGTACCTGACTGGAGGCGCTACGGTGACCCAGGGAACAGATACCGTCGGAGGCAGCCAGATCAACGCTACTCTTTTTCCCGACCGCGGACTCAGGACGGCCGAAGTGCTCGGTAGTGCTTTCCTCCGTCAGGCGACCAAGGAAAGAAGGTCGCAGTTGAATGCGCCCGAAATACGTTCGAGATTCGCGAAGAACGGCAATATTTCGAGCGCGGTCGCCCTCGGAGGCAGTGAGATCGAGGTAATACCGCTGGGCAGAGTCGGGTACTCGAAATATTCCCTGACCACCAGGACCCCTCTCGAGATGCTGTTCGCGCCCGACGGCAAGCCTGCGACAGCGAAAAGCAAGGGCCGTACGACGATAAGGCTCGTCGCTGAGGGATCGGGGCCCGACGTTTCGGACAAGATCATCACGGCGGATTCGGTGAACTCTAAATTCAGGGCCGGCACGGATGAGCTTGATACGGCAGAGGCGAACGGCAACGCGGAACTCGTGATAATCCCGAAGTCTCTGTCGCAGGGGAAATACAGGACGCAGATCAACTCCCCCAGATTCGTTTGCGATTTTTACGGCGCGAACAACGCACGTTCCTGCACGGGAGCCGGGAGTTCGACAGCACGCAGGAAGCCTCTTTGGGGCAACGCAGGTCCGGACCAGATACTCAATGCGAACCGGTTCGTCGCTTCATTCGATCAGAATAGCCAGGACATAAGCAGCCTTGAGGCCATAGGCAGCGCGAAGTTCTCTGAAGGAAACCGGAACGGGATCGCCGACAGGATCAGGTTCGTCTCCGCCAGCCAGACAGCGAGCCTTCGCGGCGGGGAGCCGGTGCTTTGGGACGATTCGGGCCGCGTCCGGGCGAAGGAGATCGATTGGGACGTAAGGAACGAACGCTCGTCGATGGCAGGCGGCGTGAGCGCGACATATCATAAACAGAGGGCCGATGCCGCATCGACGCCTTTTGCGGAAGCGAATTCGCCTGTATTTGTCTCGTCGCAGAGCGCCCAGTTCGATCACAAGGCCGAGACCGCCGTTTTCACTGGAAATGCTAGAGCCTGGCAGGACAACAACTACGTCAGAGGCGACAGGCTCTTGATAGATCAGGCGGCGGGCCGTTTTTACGCCGAAGGGAATGTGGAGAGCCTTCTTTACGACGCGCAGAGAACGGTCGGCGGAAAACGTACGTCCGTTCCGGTCTATGCCGCCGCGGGATCTATGCTCTACATCGACGGAGACCGCCTCCTTCGTTACCAGAAAGGGGTCGATATCCGCCAGGGCACAGACCGCATAAGGGCCGGGTCAGCCTCCGTCACGCTCAACCGGAACAACGAACTCGTCAGTACCGTCGCCGAGAAGAACGTCGAGATCACCCAGCCCGGACGCCGTGCCACAGGCAGCTATGCACGGTACGACACGGCCGAAGAAGTGATAGTGCTAAGGGGAGATCCGGCGACCGTCAGCGATCAGGAACGCGGCTCTTCAAGGGGAAGGGAAGTGGTCGTGAATCTGAAACAAAAACTGATCACGGGGAGCGGCGGCGACGGACAGGGGGGCACGGGCCGGATCAGGTCCGTCTACAAGCTCAAAGAAGGCGAGCGGAATTGAACTTTTCCCGCAACGCATTAAAATGGAAACGAATTGGCCGGATATCGCCAGGCGCGGTGTTCGGCCATTCTGATACCTAACTCGGATAGTATCCACCTGTGAATAACGGTTCGAACGCCAGAAAGGAGACCCTAAGCGCGGAGCATCTTCAGAAGACCTACGGGAAACGCCGTGTAGTCGACGACGTGAGCCTCGAGGTTTCGAAAGGCGAGATCGTCGGCCTGCTCGGTGCGAACGGAGCGGGAAAGACCACGACCTTCTACATGATGGTCGGTCTGGAAAGAACCGAGCGCGGCGACATCTACCTCAACGGTGAGAACGTGACTATACTGCCGATGTACCTTCGTGCGAGGCTTGGTCTCGGCTACCTTCCGCAGGAGCCTTCGATCTTTCGAAGGCTCACCGCCGAGCAGAACATTCTTGCCGTCCTCGAAACGATGAAGATGACCCGGCAGCGCAGGCTGGACCGCCTTGAAGAGCTGCTTGAGGAATTCGGGATCACCCACGTACGGAAGACCCGAGGCGACTCGCTTTCCGGCGGCGAGCGCCGCAGGGTCGAGATCGCCCGCTGCCTGGCGACCGAACCGGAATACATACTGCTCGACGAGCCGTTCGCGGGGATAGACCCGATCGCAATCGAGGACATCCGCGACATCATTCTCTACCTCAAGGGCCACGAAATAGGGATCCTGATCACCGACCACAACGTCAGGGAAACCCTTGGTATCACCGACCGGGCCTACATCATGGCCGAGGGTCGGATCCTCAGGAGCGGCCAGCCCGCGGAACTGGTCGAGGACGAAGAAGTTCGGCGCCTCTATCTGGGCAAGAGGTTCCGTTTGTAGGGCCAAATTTTCACTTTTGAGTTTCTTATCGGTTATAATACCGGTGCGTTCGAATAATCCCCCCAAGCGCCGCTATCTTCGAAATGAAGACGCCGGATACAGATGTCATCTCTTAGGCTAACTCAGAAATTGCAGCAAAAGATGGTGCTGACGCCTCAGCTGAGGCAACGCATTGAAATGCTGCAGATGACCACCCTCGAGCTGAGCGAGCTTATTCAGCAGGAACTGGACGAGAACCCGATCCTCGAAGAGGTGCAGACCGAAGAGGAGATCCGCGAGCTTGCGGAGAAGATCCTGGATCAGAACGCCGACGGAACCGAGCGCGAATTCGATGAGCCGGACTCCGCGGGCGACAGTGAAAGAGACTGGGAGGATTCCGACTACGAAGCCGGGTCGGCGGAACTCAACGGCCACGACGGCGATGTGTCGGATGAGACGGCGTCCGCGATCGAAGATTCGGTTTCGGGAGATTCGGACGACGGAGAAAACGAGGATTCTTCAGACCCTTTCGACGATGTGGACCTGGGCCGCGAGTTCCAGGACTATCTGGACCCGGGCTACAAGACCCAGGAGTTCGAGTACAAGGAAGATTCGCCCAGTTTCGAGCAGTTCCTCTCCGGATCTGAATCCCTCTCCGAGCACCTTGAATGGCAGCTTCATCTTCAGAAGCTCGACAAGGAGGTCGAACTGGCGGCCGTCGCGGTTATAGGCAATCTGGATGAGTACGGACGGCTGAACGCCGACGACGAAGAGATCAGCGCGATGACGGAGTGCTCGCTGGAGGCCGTGGAGGAAGCCAGGAGAGTGGTCCTTCAGCTCGAGCCGGTCGGCTGCGGTGCGCGGGACGTTAAGGAATGCCTTGTTGCGCAGCTCGAAAGCCGCGGTGAAGGCGACAGCCTCGCGGCGGAGCTTGTCCGGGACCACTTCGAAGACCTGCAGCCGCACCGGCTCCAGCACCTCTCGAAAAAAACGGGACTCGGCCTCGAGGAACTGGATGAGGAGATCGACAAGATCCGCATCCTGAATCCCTATCCCGGCCGGGAATACAGTGACGAAAAGCCCATCTACGTGTCGCCCGAGGTCTATATCGAAAAGGTCGAGGGCGATTACGTGATCTACTTCTCCGACAGCGGAAGCCCCCGTTTGAGGATCAGCCAGACCTACCAGCAGATGCTTTCGAAGGATGAGACTTCGAAGGAGACCAAGGATTTCATAAAGGACAAGGTGCGCTCTGCGGTCGATCTTCTGAGAAACATAGAGCACAGGCGGCAGACGATCTACAAAGTTGTCGAGTGCATAGTGCGGCGTCAGTCCGAGTTCCTGGATCACGGGGTCGAGAAGTTGAAGCCGATGATGCTGAAGGACATCGCGGAGGACATCGGAATGCACCTTTCGACCATTTCGAGAGTGGTCAACCGCAAGTACGCCCACACGCCGCAGGGCGTGATAGAACTGAGGCGCTTCTTCAGCGAGGGGATGATGAACGAGGACGGAGAGGAGGTCTCGACCAGGATCCTGAAGCTGAAGATCAAGAAGATGATCGAGGAAGAGGATTCGAAGAAACCCCTTACCGACGACAAGATCGCCAAGCGCCTGGGCCGCGACGGCGTGAAGCTTTCACGACGTACGGTCGCCAAGTACAGGGACCAGATGAACATCCCGGGCTCGAGGGAACGGAAAGTCCTGATCTGAGGATCGGAGTATTTAGATCGCTTTGTTTGAAACAACACGAGGTTGACCAAATGAAATTCGAGTACACAGGAAGGCATATCGAGGTAACGCCGGCAATCAGGAAACACGTGGAAGACCATTTCTCGAAGATCGACCATCTTTTCGGGAAAGATGACAATCACGCCCACATCATCATCGAGGTCGAGCGCGGCCAGCATCGTTCCGAGATCGTAGTCAAGTTCAGGAATCAGGTGATCGCCGCGAACAGTTCGGAAGAGGATATGTATCTTTCTCTCTCTCACTCGATCGACAAGATCGAAAAACAGGCCCTCAGGCTCAAGAACAAGATCATCGACAAGTCGCACAAGGCAAAGAAGGTCGGCGAAGTGATAGCGCCCTCCCGGGAGCCGGACACGGCTCAATAAGGTCAAGGTCCCAGGCTCCAACTTCCAGGTTCCGGGTTCAAGATTTGAGGTTTCGAGAGCCGGGACCGGGCTTCGAACTCAGGCCTGAAGACGAGAAACCCGGCGCTGCTTTTTCGGGTAAGCGCTGACCATTGACCGATGGTCGATAAGCATTGAACAATGCACCGCTGTGGATCGAGAAACGACCAGTCAACCGACGATTTCGATAAGGGAGTTCGTGGAGAATGCCCCGGGCAGATTGCGGCTCGAGGTCGTATCCGGCGGTCAAGGCCTTGATTCCAGTCGCATCGACTCGGACCGCATTCAGAAGCTCGGCCTCGCTCTCGCGGGGTACGCACACTACATTCATAAGGGCCGTCTTCAGATCCTGGGCCAGAGCGAGATCTCGTATCTGGATCAGCTCGCCGCTGAAATGCGGCGGTCCGCGGTGCGGAACCTTGATCTCAGCAAGATATGCTGCGTCCTGGTCACGAAAGGTCTCGAGGTTCCGGCCGAACTTGCGGAGGTGCTCGGGAAAGGCGGTGTCCCGCTTTTGAGAACCGATTCAGTGAGCTCGGTTGCTATCGCAGAGGTGTCTGCGTTCCTCCAGAAACGTCTGGCGCCGAGCATCACGCTTCACGGGGTCCTGCTCGGCATGTACGGGGCGGGCGTGCTCTTGCTCGGCGAATCGGGAATAGGGAAGTCCGAGTGCGCGCTTGATCTAATAACCAGGGGATACCGTTTGATCTCCGACGACTCTGTGATCGTGAAGAAGATCGGCGACACGCTGGAAGGAAGTTCTCCGCCGCTCACGGCCGAGCATCTCGAGATACGCGGCCTCGGGATCCTCAACATCCGCGACCTGTTCGGGGTCAGCGCCACTGGTACTTCGAAGAACATAGATCTCTGCATCGAGCTCACGCGCTGGGACAGGATGATCGATTTGGACCGTTTGGGACTTGAAACGGCGGAAGAAGAGATCTTCGGGATCAAAGTCCCGAAATACGTGCTTCCGGTGAGTTCGGGCCGCAACATAACGACTCTTGTGGAAACGGCCGTACGAATTCATCTATTGAAAGCGGCAGGTCACGACGCCGCTCGAGAGCTCATCAAGCGGCATTCGAAGGCCGTTGCCGGCAACGGAGAAGAAACCTAGATGCCGACCAAGACCCCCAGTCCGGACAAGCAAGAGCGATTCATCATCATCACGGGGCTGAGCGGCTCGGGAATGTCCTCGGCTACGAACGCCTTCGAGGACCTGGGCTATTTCTGCGTCGACAACCTGCCCATCACGATGCTTTCACCGTTCGCGCGATTGCTGGTGCCGGATTCCGAGGGCCATATCGCGATCGAAAAGGCTGCTCTTGTGATCGACATTCGCGAAAGGCATTTCCTGCCGGACTTCACGGCGGAAATGAAGAAACTCCGGCGAAAGAGTCTTAAGCCCTACATTCTTTTCTTCGACGCTTCGGACAAGATCCTCAAGCGCAGGTTCAGCGAGACGAGAAGGCCGCATCCTGCGGACGAGGGCGGCGGCGTTCTGGAGGCGATCCATGCGGAGCGGCAAGCGATGAAGGAGGTCCGCGGCGAGGCGGACCTGATCGTCGACACTTCCAAACACACTGTTCACACGCTGCGCCGAATGCTCTTGAAGAAATTCGGCGAGCAGGAGGAAGGCGTGCCGCTTCAGGTTCAGGTCGTGAGTTTCGGCCACAAGCACGGTGTTCCCAGGGATGTCGATCTCCTGTTCGATGTGCGGCATTTGCCCAATCCTTATTTCGAAAAGAAGCTGAAGCCGCTTCCGGGCACGGACCCAAGAGTGATCAAGTTCCTGGAATCGCAGGCGGAAGTGATGGAGACCATTCGAAGGTTCACGGAATTGCTCGAGTATCTCCTTCCGCTGTACAGGAAAGAAGGAAAGTCCTATCTGACGATCGGGATCGGCTGCACCGGAGGAAGGCATCGTTCCGTGATGGCTGCGGAAAGGATCGGGGACTCGCTCAGACAACTCGGATATGAGACTTCGGTTCAGCACCGCGATGTGATGAAATAGCGTTTCGGAGACCATCAAATGAAAAAGATAGGCGGAGTTGTTGTGTCGCACGGGCAGTTCGCGAACGAACTTGTGTCCGCGGCGGAACAGGTCGTAGGCGACATCCCGCATGTTGCCGCGGTATCGATCGGATGGCACGACAATGTCGATGTTGCTAAGGGCGAGATCGAGCGCGCCATCAAGAGTGTTTCGAGCGGAAACGGCGTCCTGCTTTTGACGGACATGTTCGGCGGAACGCCCACCAACATCAGCGCTATGTTCATCAAGGAGGGCGAGGTCGAGGTCGTGACCGGAGTAAACCTGCCGATGGTCATAAAACTCGCCTCGCAGAACAAGGAGATGAGCCTATTGGAGATGGCTGAGCTTGTAGAGCGTCAGGGAAAGGAATCCATCTATAAAGCCGCGGACCTTCTCGATCCGCACAAGTCGAAAGCATGATCAAGGGGCGGGTAAAGATCGTGAACAGGCTCGGGCTTCACGCGCGCGCCGCGGCGCTTGTCGTAAAACGTGCCGCGGAGTTCGAAAGCTCGGTAATGCTAATTCGCGAGGACAGCTCGATTTTCGCCGACGCCAAGTCGATCCTGAGCGTACTTTCGCTCGCAGCCTCGAACGGGATGGAACTCGCGATCGAAGTGGAAGGCCCCGACGAAGAAAGCGCGTTCGCCTCGATGACGAAGCTCTTCGAAGAGGGCTTTGGCGAACTGTAGGGTTTTAGGGATAGTATTTGATTATGGAACTACGAAAGTTGTACAAGCCGGGCGAAGGCCGCCACGTCGGACTTGTGGGCGTCCCGCTCGGATACGGTGCGGGCAAGTACGGAAGCGATCTGGGAGTTTCGGCGATACGGCTCGCCGAGTTTCTCGGAGACCGTGTCAAAGGCCATATCAGATCGCTCGGCTATGAACTCACCGACTACGGGGACATAGACATCGTCCAGCCGGACCTTGAGAACGAAGAGGCGCAAAGACCGAAGCACTTCAAAGAAGTACTCGAGTCTTCGACAAGGATGGCAGCGAAGATCAAGTCGATCCTCGGCGAAGGACTTCTGCCGGTGATCATCGGCGGGGACCATTCGATCGCCGCGGGGACATTCTCCGGGATCTCCAGCCATTTTCGGGATAAGGGAGAAGATGTCGGCCTTATCTGGTTTGACGCCCACGCCGACATGAACACACCAGAGTCGTCACCCAGCGGCAACACCCACGGTATGCCTCTCGCCACTCTTCTCGGGTACGGTGCCGAAGAAATGGTAGGGCTGGAAGGGTTCTCTCCGAAGCTGAAGCCTTCGTTTCTTGCGCACATAGGAGGAAGAGATCTCGACGACGGAGAACGCGAGCTTATCCACAAGCTCGGGATAAGGGACCAGTTCTTTACGATGAGCGACATTGACCGGCGCGGTATGAACGCCTGTGTCAGGGACGCGATCGAGATCGCTTCCGGGGCTCCCGGAGGCTACTCGGTAACGTTCGACGTGGACATCATCGATCCGAGGTTCGCGCCCGGGTCCGGAACGCTGGTCCGCGGAGGCATCACGTATCGCGAGGCGCACCTCGCGCTCGAGATGATCGCCGAGGACGGCGGCCTGCGCTCGTTCGAGATCGTCGAGGTAAATCCTATGCTCGATCAGAGCAACATCACGGCCAAGCTCGCCGGAGAACTCATCCTTTCCGCCCTTGGGAAGCTGATCCTTTAACAAAATATGGAAAAGATAAAGATCGGAGTGATCTTTGGCGGCCGTTCAGGCGAGCACGAGATCTCAGTCCGGTCCGCGTCGACCGTCATCCGCGAGATCGACAGGAATCGGTACGAGGTCACACCTCTCGCGATCACACTGGACGGAAAGTGGCTCAATCCGCACGAATCCGCGCAAATGCTGCCCGAATCGGCACGCGAAGCTATAGGCCGTGATCTTTCGGGGTTTGAAGGCCGCCGGGTTGCTTTGCTCGGCGATACCGCTGTGAGAGGGATCACGGTCTTCGCGAACGGTTCCGCGCCCGCCGAGGAAGTTCCGCTGGACGTCGTTTTTCCCGTACTTCACGGCACTTTCGGTGAAGATGGAACGATCCAGGGCCTTCTGGAAATGGCCGGCATTCCATACGTCGGCTGTGGTGTACTGGCCTCTTCGTGCGGAATGGACAAGGTCTTTATGAAGACTTTGTTTCGCGACGCAGAGCTTCCGCAGTGCGATTATGTATGGTTCCTGCGGGGAGAGTGGGAAGAAAGCCCGGACGCGGTGATCGAGCAGATCGAGGCAAAGGTCGGATTCCCCTGCTTTGTGAAGCCCGCGAATCTGGGATCTTCCGTCGGCGTGTCGAAGGCGGAAGACCCAGAAAGCCTCGGAAAGGCGATAAAGCTCGCCGCGGAATACGACCGAAAGATAATCGTCGAAGAGAATCTCGATATGCGCGAGATCGAATGCGCCGTGATCGGCAACGACTCTCCGGAAGCGAGCCTTCCGGGCGAATACATCGTGCTCGACGAAAGCAAGCGGTTCCTTGATTACGAAGAAAAGTATTCCGGGACCGGGAACAACGAGTTCGTCGTCCCGGCGAGGATCGATGATGAGCTCGGCGGGAAGATACGCGAGATGGCGGCGACCGCGTTCAAGGCGGTCGACGGAGCAGGATTCGCCCGTGTGGATTTCTTTCTGAGGAACGACAACGGCGAGCTTCTGATCAACGAGATCAACACCATACCGGGTCTTACGGACGCATCGGGCTTTCCGAAGATGTGGGAAGGTACCGGCCTTCCGTTCACGAAGGTCATCGACCGGCTTGTCGAACTGGCGTTCGAAAGATCGCGCGATAAGGCACGAAACCGTACGGATAGGTGAGTCTGTTCAGTCTGTTCAGTCGGTTCAGTCTGTTCGGTCTGTTCAGTCTTTTCGGTCGGTTCAGTCTGTTCAGTCTGTTCAGTCTGTTCGGTCGGTTCAGTCTGTTAGGTCGGTTCAGTCCGCGGTGCGGACGTCATTTTCATGGGCCCGTGCAAGCCGAAGACGCAGCGTAGGAGAACTGAAGAAGACAAACCATAAGGCTGCTTCTGAAGCGGCGCGTCATTCCCTGGAAGGAGCGTTGTAACCCTCTCTCGTCCGGACCTTCAGAGAATCCGGAGTGACCTTCAGATCGATCTTCCGCCACTTGCCGTCCTTTCGAGTATCCGTGGGGTAATACCCGATCGTATACTGGATTCCCAGCTCTTTCACGATGTTCTCGAACGCCTCGCGCATCTGCACTCCGCCGGGTGTCTCGATGAACCTGCCTCCGGTCTTTTCCGCAAAATTCTTCAGCACACCCCTGTTCTGCATACGGGAAGTGCCGCCGGTGTTCAATCCGGACATGTCGACCGTGTAGATCGTCGCGTTCGCATCCATCGCGGCGTCGAGGGCCTTTGACGCGGAGCGCCCGCTGCGTGTGTCTGCCCCGTCAGAGAGGACGATTATCGCCTTTCTCTTCTCTGGCCGTTTGGAAAGTTCCTGCGCAGCGCTGTAAACCGCGTCATATAGCACGGTCCATCCCGAAGCCTTCAGATCGTACGCCCTCGGATAAAGGTCGCGGAGATTTGAGAAATCCTGAACCAGCGTCACCTTGGAATCGAAGTTGTAGATAGCCGCCTGGTCGTCGGCCCGAAGCCCGTCTAGGAAACGCAGGGCGGCCGCCCGCGCAAGGCTGACCCTCTGTTCCATGCTTCCGGAAGTGTCGATGAGGATCACCGCGGCAAACGGCGTTTCCTCGGTCTCGAATATCTCGATCTCTTGAAGTATCCCCTGCTCGGAAACTGCGAACTGGTCTTTCCTCATCCCGAGCGAAGGCTTTCCGTCCTTGTCGGTAACTGTCGCATTGAGAAGGACCAGCGGCGTATCTACCGTGATGACGTCTTCGTCCTGGGCAAAGGCGGGAAAGGTGAAGATCGCTAGGAAGCAGGCAGTAAGCACCAAAGCCGTCCTTCCGTTAGTAATGCGAGCGGACAGGTACAGCTTCATACGTTCTTGCAGGGCCGAAAAAGGGAAGTTCAGTTGGTGAACCGAAGCCATTTCACAAGCTTGAGCACGGTATTCGAGGACTGCACAGCAACGGCAGAGATGCTGTGGCGCGTGGTCTTCTTGATCTCTCCTACGAGCTTGGCAGTGTTCGTGCCGAGCATCTCGATCGCTTCCACGACGCTATTTGGCTTCTTCTTCTCGTCGTCGTCGCCGTCATCGTCGGCGCGGAGCTCGTCGCGAATCTTATCCAAGAGCTTCTCCGCCTCAGCCAGTTTCTCGCGGTCGGCGCTCGAGAGTTCCTTTTTTTCCTTGAACGAAGCCGATATCTCGTCGGTAAGCTTGGCGAGCTGTTCCGTGCGGGCGACGAGTTCCTCGAAATCCTTTTTCGTGTCCCGGATGCATAGCTCGATCATCCGCTCTTTGACGTGCGGGCTCAGAGGCTCGGGGTGTGCCGGGTTCTCGATATACGGACAGCGTTCCGTCTGCGCGAACGCCGCGGAAGCGAACATCGCGACAACAAGCGCGGGAAGCGCCAGCCTTATCGATCTTGAAAGTGAGCGTTCAACCATGCTTGGAGTATCGTCACGGCCTTCGGCCTTCGGCGTCCAGGTCCTTGCCCATCATCGTGACCAGCTTGGACAGGAACTCTTCTTCAGCCACGCCCGAACTGTCCAGGTTCGACCATTCAGAGAAAATGCCGCTTTCGGACCTTCCCTCGATCCTGGCCGTCACGTAAACGTTGTTCTTGATGCCATCGATCGACTGGACCTCGACAGTCAAAGTGTATCTGCCCCTTGTCCAGACCTGATCCGTGTTTGGAACGATCGCGTATCTGTTCAATTCTGTCTGGGTGATAATCGCCCCTTTCGAAAAGACGACCGGCTGGGTAACTACGATCCCTTCGTTGAGCCGCGACGCCGATTCGTCCAGGATCATCTTGTTCTCTTCCAGGATACTGACGACCATTTCCACGAGCACGTCCCGGCGTGAAATCAGTGTGTAAGGATTCGGCAAGCGGTTCCTGACCACGGTCTTGCCGTCCCAGGTGAAAGTGCGTCGAACTTCATTGCCCTTTGTCGTGTTCGTTTCCTTGATCGTCTGAGTCTGGGAATCGATGCCCTTCTCCTGGGCTTTCGCAAGCGCGGGAACCAGGATCACGATCGTGAGAAGGGCGATTACGGACTTGATCATAGCGTTACCTTTGGCTGAGGTATGACTTTAACAAATATATCTTATCACGGGGTTGAACGGAAATTTCGATGGAGCGAGTCTGCCGCAAGTTGCACCGGGGGCAGGGGCGTTGAAAGTGTGAAGCCGCAAACGAGAAAAAGCCGCCCCGAAAGGCGGCTCTTGAACGATCTTTCCGGCTCCGGGACTAGTTCCCGTCGTCGTCCGTCGGAGAGTCGATCGTGATGTTGTTCGCACGGAATGTCGTAGAGGTCGCCCTCTGCAGATCGGCGAGAGCCTTGTTGTAGTCGGTCTCCGCCCTGATCTCGGCATTCCTCGCATTGGTGAGGGCATTCTCCCTCTGGAAGAGCAGGAACGTGGTCGAGCGGCCGACCTCATACAGCTTCCGTTCGCCGGCAAGCTGGATCTCGGCGTTTTCTCTTGCCCTTCGCGCCGTAAGCACCCTCTCGCGGGCGGTTTCGACGGCCTGCACGGCATTCCTCACTTCTGCTATGACGGTCTGCTCCTGCGATCGCGTCTGAGCGGCGATGCGGTCCTGCTGATACCGCGCCGCGGCGAGATTCGCCTTCGCTGTCTTGTTCCCGAGCGGGAACGAAAACGTCACGCCGACCGAATAGCTCCTGGTGTCGTTCTTGAAAAGGTTCTGCAGCGACTGGCCGTAACCTCCGAGAAATCTCGGGGGCACGGACGGCTGGACCGTTATGTTCGGCACGACGATGTCCGGATTCAGGTTCCTCAGCTCGTTCAAAAGAAATGCGCTGGAGTTCGTCGTCGGATCGCCGGAGATCAGGGGAACCGTAAACGGCTCCGTGGCGCCGGTACCGGTACCGGAGAGCCCGATCATCGTATAGTTGAAGTTCAGGTCCACCTGCGGTCGTATCTGGTTCTTGAAGAAGTCGATATCGATATTGTTGATCTCGCTTTGAAGCTTGAGCCTCTGGAGTTCCGGCCGGTTCGCGATGGCGTCCGCGACCACGTTGTCGAGGCTGATCGGATCATCGCTGAAGACCGGGGAGTCGGTCGGGACAAATGATTCCGACCAGAGGTTCGAACCGGATTCGCGAAGTATCAGCTGCTTGAGCGAGTTCTCCGCGATCGATACCTGCTGGGTGGCCAGAAGCAGATCCGATTCGCGGTTCGCAAGTTCCGTGCTTACTTCGGCACGGGTCAAAGGCGCCGCCGCGCCGGCCTCGATCCGCGCCTCCACCTGTCTGAGGTTCTCACGTGTGAGTTCCAGATTGGCCTGCCGGTTCTGCTGATCGCGGAGAGCGAAGACCAGGTCCCAGTAAGCTCTCTGCACCTGCGATATTATCTCGATCGTCCGACGCCTGAAATCCGCGTCCGACTGTGCGATGACCTTTCGCTGGATACGAATCTGCCGGCGCGAGTTGTCGATCGAAAGGTCCTTGAGAAGCGGCTGCGTAAAGGTGACACCGAAATTCGTCGAGTATGTCGGGTTCAGCTGCGAAAAGGTGGAGCTCGTCTCGTTTCGTACGCTGTTGAAGAAAACGTTGAAGCTTCCACCGCCGGCCTTAAGCGGCTTGAAGATGCTCGAGTTCACGCGGAACTCATTGCTGCGCGTCACGCCGGAAAGGTCGGCGCCGCCGAGCGTGCTCGGTTGCGGCTGGACGGTGTTTGTGTAATTAGGATTGACGGTGAGCATCGGATCGTAGAATCCGAGCAGCGAACGCAAGGTCGCTTCGGCGATCTTGACATCATTTCGCGTCACCTCGATATCGTTGTTGTTCTGAAGCGCCAGCTCGATAGCGTTCGAAAGCGAAAGCGAACGCGTTTGCGTCATGTTGACCCCCACACGCTTCGTTGCCGAGCCCGGAACCGTCCGGTAAGCCGACTGATCGACCTTTGACCCGTCGGATGTTTGCGGCGCATCTGCGGCCGCGGGATCCGATGCTCCTGTGTTCTGCGCGATCTGCGGGCTGGCTTGCTGGGCGATAACCCCGGGGCAGACGGCAAGCGCAAGCGCGAACGGTCCGATCCGGCGTAGAAGAGAATTTTGAGACGATCTCATTATTGGAAAGCTCCGAAAGTTAATGACTTAGAAAGATTTAGGACTGTAAAACTCAGGCTCTGATACGCTTCGAAAATTTTCTTTGTTTCATAAAAAACGTTCATCGACCCGTACAGAGTACGAAGTATCGTATCAGATTCGCGGTGGGGAGAAGCCTTTGAACTTTGCATCGATTTGATATATCTTTCTTTCTTTTAATTAGCAACGTCGGAGGGCAATTTTTAGGATATGGCTATCAAAGTCGGCATAAACGGTTTCGGAAGGATCGGGCGCAACGTACTCCGGGCGTCACTGAACGATCCGGATCTGGATTTCGTCGCAGTGAACGACCTGACCGATACGAAAACACTTGCTCATCTGCTCAAGTACGATTCCGTGATGGGCAACCTCGAGCAGGACATTTCGGCGGGCGACGGCACGATCACTGTTGCCGGGGACCAGTTCAGGGTGTTCAGCGAAAGGGACCCCGCGAACATTCCCTGGGAAGAGGTCGGCGCCGAGGTCGTCATCGAATCGACCGGCATCTTTCGCGACAAGGCAGGCGCCGGCAAACATCTGCGCGGGTCGGTGAAGAAAGTGATCATTTCGGCGCCCGGCAAGGATCCGGATGCGACGATAGTGCTCGGCGTGAACGAGGAAGTTTACGATCCGGAGAATCATCACATCGTCTCGAACGCGTCCTGCACGACGAACTGCCTGGCGCCGGTGGCGAAGGTTATCCACGAAAAGTTCGGGGTCGTGAACGCCCAGATGACGACCATACATGCGTACACCAACGACCAGCAGCTTCTCGACCTTCCGCACAAGGATCTCAGAAGGGCGCGTGCGGCGGGACTCTCGATGATCCCCACATCTACAGGCGCGGCGAAGGCGGTGGCGCTCGTGATCCCGGAGCTGGTAGGGAAGTTCGAGGGCATTTCCGTCCGTGTACCGACTCCGAACGTGTCGCTGGTCGACGTAGTTATAAACGTCGAGACCCCGACGACCAGGGAAGCGGTCAACAAGGCGTTGAAGGACGCCGCCAACGAAGAACTCGCAGGAATCCTGGGGTTCTCCGAAGAACCGCTGGTATCGATCGACTACCGGGGCAACTCGCATTCGTCGATCGTTGATGCTGAGAACACGTCGGTGCTGGACGGCACTTCGGTGAAGATCCTTTCCTGGTACGACAACGAATGGGGGTATTCGTGCAGGGTTAGAGACCTTGTGAAGTACATGGCATCGAAGGGGCTTTAGATTCACTTTGAGCCCCGACGATGAGTTCCGACACGGCCTTTCGCAGTACACAGTACGCGAAAGGCCGTTGAAGTGAATGGCGGATTGCGATGAAAAAGAAGAGCATTAGAGACCTGAACCTGAATGGAAAAAGGGTGTTCGTTCGTGTTGATTTCAATGTTCCGATCAAGGAAGGCGAGGTGACGGACGACACCCGGATACGCGGCGCACTGCCCACGATACGTTACATCATCGAGAATGGAGGGAAAGCGATTCTCGCCTCGCACCTTGGCCGCCCCGCAGGCGAACCGGATCCGGCATTCAGCCTTAGGCCCGTAGCGGCAAAACTCGGCGAACTGCTTGGCAAGAAAGTGGCGTTTGCCGAAGACTGCGTCGGAGAGAAGGCGGAGTCGGCGGTCCAAATGCTCGAAGAAGGCGGGGTGCTTCTTCTGGAGAATGTCCGATTTCACGTAGGCGAGAAGAAGAACGATGCGGATTTCTCGATGGCGCTTTCGAGGCTTGCTGATGTGTATGTCAATGACGCGTTCGGTACTGCACATCGGGCACATGCCTCTACTGCCGGTATCACCGAGTTCGTCGACGAGGCTGCTGCGGGATTGCTGATGGAGAAGGAGCTGGACGTCCTCGGGAAGGTCGTGGAGTCCCCCGAGAGACCGTTTGTGGCGATCCTCGGAGGTGCTAAAGTATCAGATAAGCTTCCAGTGATTAAATCATTGATAGAAAAGAAGGTAGACAAGCTGCTTATAGGCGGGGCGATGGCATATACCTTCTTCAAGGCGATGGGGTACACGGTGGGGAAATCGCTGGTCGAGGACGATATGCTTGAGACAGCGCTCGAGATAAAAAAATCCGCCGAAGACGCCGGAATAACTCTATTGCTTCCCACGGATCATCAGGTCGTGGACTCGTTCGATCCTCTGAACTCAAGAAGGATAATTCCGATCGATTTCATGAACGCGGGGCTTGTCGGGCTGGACATAGGCACCGAGACCTCCGCGATCTACAAGAAAGCGCTGGAAGGAGCGAAGACGATCATATGGAACGGCCCGATGGGCATGTTCGAAGAGAAACCGTTCGACGAAGGCACCATCGCGATCGCGAACGCGGTGGCGGAAGCGACAGACGAAGGCGCGTTCTCGGTCGTAGGCGGGGGGGATTCCGTCGCCGCAATAAACGAGGCCGGGCTCGCGGACCGCGTGTCGCACATTTCGACGGGCGGAGGCGCGACGCTGGAGTTCCTTTCTGGTGAGGAATTGCCGGGGGTTGCGGCGCTTGACGACGCCTGAGGGACCGAACAGGAGAGAATGATATGAGAAAGCCTGTGATCGCGGGAAACTGGAAGATGCATAAGCTGATCGGCGAGTCCGTGGACACGGCGGTCGAGCTAAGGGACCTCGTTTCAAATGCCGGACATTCCGAGGTGGTCATCGCTCCCGTATTTACGGCGCTAAGGTCCGTCGCCGACCGTCTGGAGGGCAGCAATGTGCGGGTCGCGGCGCAGGACTGTTCGACGAAAGCGGAACACACGGCGAGGACTGGAGAGGTATGCGCCGATATGCTGAAAGACGCGGGGGCGACCTACGTGATCATAGGTCATTCGGAGCGCAGGCAATTCAACGGCGAAACGGATGAGACAGTCAACGCCAAGGTAAAAGCGGCTCTAAAGCACGGCCTTGTGTGCATCGTGTGCGTTGGCGAGGACCTCTCCCAGAGGGAATCGGGGGATGCCCAGAAGGTAGTCGCAACCCAGGTTTCCGGCGGGCTTGCCGGATTGACACTCACCGACATGGAACGTATCATTATCGCTTACGAGCCTGTCTGGGCGATCGGTACCGGAAGGACCGCAACGCCTGAACAGGCTCAAGAAATGCATGGGTTCATAAGGCGCGCCATTGCTTCATCGCACTCGAAAGAATGCGCCGACTCCGTGAGGATCCTTTACGGAGGTTCCGTCAAGCCCGACAATATCGCGGACTTGATGGATAGGGAAGACATCGACGGGGCTCTGGTCGGAGGAGCGAGCCTGGAGGCAGGGTCGTTCGCATCGATCGTAAATTACAGGTGAGACTCCGAAGGGGAAATTGGTTTTGGAAACGTTTTTGTACATAGTATTTTTTCTCTCCTGCGTGTTGCTGATCGCGGCTGTTCTGCTTCAGCCGGGTAAGACGGATGCGGGCGCATTGTTCACCAGCAATGTGTCGAGCGCGGCGCTCAACCCCAGGGGTACGCAGTCTGTTCTTTCAAAGCTTACCATCGCGATGGCGGCGGTCTTTATGCTCTCGGCGTTGTTCCTTTCGCTCCCTGCTATCACCGGCAAGGTTTCTGTGCTGCAGACGCAAGGCGAAGGAGGTCCCGCAAACACGACCGAAGGGGCGGCGAACACGAACGCGGGAAACACGAACGCTCAGAATGCAGCGCCGGCGAATACTTCCCCGGCAAATGCCGCGAATACACAGGGCGCTTCGAACGCGGAGCCAAAGGCCGCGGAAGCGAACAAGGCTGAGGCTGAAGGCCAGGAAACGGGCGGCAAGTAGCCCGGTAGAAAATTCAAAAGCCGAGGTGGCGAAATAGGTAGACGCGCACGTTTGAGGGGCGTGTGGAGCAATCCGTGCGGGTTCAAGTCCCGCCCTCGGCACCACAGAAAAGAAAAAGAGACGCGAAATTGATCGCGTCTCTTTTTTTGTGATCGTTTCAGAAACTTGCCCGAATCACTACAGCGGGATGTTACCGTGTTTCTTCGGCGGGTTAGTGTCGCGCTTCGTCTGGAGCATCGTGAGAGCCCGGATTAGCTTCGGCCTGGTTTCGGATGGCTCGATAACCTCGTCGATGTACCCGTGCTTCGCGGCGACATAGGGATTCGCGAATTTCTCTTCGAACTCCGCCACTTTTTGCTTCCTGAGTGTCTCCGCGTCCGTCGTCTCGGCGAACTCCTTTCTGTACAGCACGCCGACGGCGCCGTCGGCGCCCATCACAGCGATCTCGGCCGTCGGATACGCGAAATTGACGTCGGTACGAATATGTTTGGAAGCCATCACGCAGTACGCGCCTCCGTATGCCTTGCGTGTGATCACAGTGATCTTCGGGACCGTGGCCTCCGCGAAGGCGTAGAGCAGTTTGGCGCCGTTGCGTATGATCCCCTGGTGCTCCTGGTTGACGCCCGGGAGGAATCCCGGAACGTCTTCGAAGGTGATGAGAGGGATGTTGAAGCAGTCGCAGAACCGTACGAACCGAGCGCCTTTGATCGACGCATCGATATCCAGAACACCCGCCAGATATGCAGGCTGGTTCGCGACGATGCCGACCGAATGACCGCCAAGCCTTGCGAATCCCACCACGATGTTCGGGGCGAAATGCTCCTGAACCTCAAAGAAGTAGTTCTCGTCGACAACCGTGTTGATGATGTCCCGTATGTCGTACGGCTGGTTCGAAGAATCGGGGACCATCGAATTCAGTGCTTCATCGGCCCTGTCTGAGGGGTCCTCGGTCGGCACGAACGGAGGCGCGTCCATGTTGTTCGAGGGTACGAAAGAAAGCAACTCGCGGGCGAGCCTGAGGCAGTGCTCGTCGTCATCGGCCGCAAAATGAGCTACGCCCGATTTCGAGTTGTGCGTCATCGCGCCGCCGAGTTCTCGTTTCGTCACGTCCTCGTGCGTAACCGTCTTGATAACGTCGGGGCCGGTGATGAACATATAGGAGGTCTCGCGGACCATTATGTTGAAGTCGGTGATCGCGGGGGAATAGACCGCTCCTCCCGCACACGGGCCCATGATGCAGCTGATCTGCGGCACGACGCCGCTCGCGAGAGTATTGCGAAGAAATATGTCCGCGTAGCCTCCCAGCGAGACCACGCCTTCCTGGATCCTTGCTCCGCCGGAGTCATTGAGTCCGATAACCGGCGCCCCGGTCTTCATCGCGAGATCCACCACCTTGCAGATCTTCATCGCGTGGGTCTCGCTGAGCGATCCGCCGAAGACGGTGAAGTCCTGGGCGAACACGAATACCGGCCGTCCGTCCACAAGTCCGTGGCCGGTGACGACACCGTCCCCGTCGAACTTCTTTTGGTCGAGACCGAAATCAGTCGATCGGTGCTCGACGAACTTGTCGAACTCCTCAAATGTCCCCTCATCGAGAAAGAAATCGACCCTTTCGCGGGCTGTCATCTTCCCCGCGGACCTCTGTTTCTCAAGCCGTTCCTCGCCCCCGCCTTTCTCGGCAAGGCGGGATCTTTCCCTAAGTTGTTCGAGCTTGTCCATTTTTTCTTCGGAAGCCGTTGGAAGCATAGGTTCGAGTTTACCCCCGGTTTGGTCTATTGCAAGCGAACAACCCGCTCAGACAGCCTTGCCTAAAGCGGTTACGTCCATCGGTACGGTCGAGTCGAAAGGGAACCGGCGCCCTTCGATCAGGTGTACGAGTTCCTGGATCGCGTCAAGGGCATTCAATACCGTAAGTTCGGGATACCTGTACTTTAGGGAGTTGTCGCGGAACTCTTCGCGGTCGAGGATCTCGTACGAAAGGTCGCCTCTTACAAGTATGTCCATATCCAAGTCTACATAATCCATTTCGCCTTCGTCGGTCAGAACCGGCGGCTGGTTGACGTTGCAGTAAAAGTTGCGGAACGCGCCTTCGGGCTCGTGGAATCTGAACACGCTGTACCAGCGGTCGAGCCAGTAGTACTCAAGGGAATGGGTACCTGTCTTTATGTGACCGAGGTTCGGATGGTTCACGTCATGCTCAAATTGCCCGAGCAAGGTCAGAAGCGAACCTTCAGCGCTTACGAGACGTGCGTTCCAGCTTCTGTGCAGGCTGAAATCGAACTTCCTTGCGTTGATCTTTACCAGCTTGTTTATCAATTACTTAGATCCAGTGACTTAAGGAAGGTAATCAAGTGTCGATCGAATTCGGACGGCGCTTCGAGGTTTGAATAATGTCCGGCGCCTTCGATCGTTTCAAGGAGCGCATCGGGAATTCCCTCGACCAATTCGTTCGCGGCATCAAGTCCGGTCACCGAATCCTCTTCTCCAAAGACCAGAAGGGTCGGAACTGAAACATCTTTAAGGTAAGGCACGGAATCCGGCCTTGCGGCCATTCCGCGCAGCGCGCTGCAAATTGCGTCCGAGGATTGCTCCCGGACGATGGCGCCAAGCCGGGACATCAGTTCACCATTGTTCTTCAGCGTTTCCCCGCTGACAAGCTTGGGCAGCAACGAATCAACAAGAACCGAAGAGCCTTCCGTTTCCACTGTTTCGATCATCTGGTCCCTCGCCGCGCGCTTCTCGTCCGAATCCGCGCTCGCCGACGTGTCGCAGAGGATCAAAGCCTTGAATGACAAGGGGAATATGTCGTAAAGCCTGAAAAGGACGTAGCCGCCCATCGAGAGTCCGCAAAACACTGCCTTTGGAATGCCGAGTGTCGCGACGGTCTCCGAAACCTCGCGCGCCATATACTCCATTCCTACAGTGGTGGGGCCTTCTTCGGAGCGTCCGAAACCCGTCAGGTCCGGCACGATCACGCGGTAACCCTCCTCGGCGAGCGCCCAAGCGTTGGACTCCCACATGCGCCCGTCCAGAGGGAAGGCGTGCAGCATTACGACCGGATATCCGGACCCATATTCTCTAAAGGAAAGTGACATCAGTCTTTCGTTTCTTCGCTCCGGACAACCAGCACGGAGCAGGGGGCGTGATGAACGACCGAATCGGAGACGGAACCGAGGAGCAGCCTTTCCCATCGGTTGTAGCCGTGGGAGCCGACGACGATAAGGTCCGCGCCCATGTCTTCCGCTTTTTCAACTATCCGGCTTTCGGGGGAACCGATCAGGATCTCAGTTCTGACGTTGACACTCGTTTCTGACAGGCTCTCTTCGACAACACGGCTCGTTTCTGCAAGCACGGCTTCGGCATTCTCTCTCGCGATCTTTTCGATCTCTTGTGTGTTCGGCAGATACCCGGCATACGCGTCGAATGCCATGGGCACGGCCATGTCGATCACGGTGATGATCGTGACCTCATCCCCATCCGCTAACCGAGGGTTTCCGACCATCTCTACGGCAGCATTGCTTTCGGACGTGCCGTCAGTAGCAAGTATCACTCTCATAGGCGGGATCTCCGACGACAATCTTACATTCTGCGATGGAAAATCCGAAACTCGCGTGGGAAGCCAGCCGATTCACAACTCATTCTCGGCAGGATCTTCCTTGCAAGGCTCGCACAGGTTCTTTCGGATCCGGTCAAGGACCAGCATCACCGTGTTTCGCTCGATCGGGCTGAGGCCTTTCAATGTCGCCTCGTCGAGCTTCGCGATCGCGGTTTCCGCCTCCTCCCGCATGGCAAGCCCTTTCTCTGTCAGGTGGATCCTTCGCAGCCTCTTGTCTCCCGGACAGGGCCTGGATTCCACGAGGCCCTGCTTTTCAAGTTTCCCAACCAGCACATTCACCGTAGGAGGCGCTACTCCAAGCATCCTCGTCAACTCCGCCTGGGACCGGCCGTCCTTTTCCCATAGAGAGAACAGCACGTTCGCCTGGCCGGCGTGAAGCCCAACCGACGTAAGTGCGGCTTCAGAGGCGTTCCTGTGGGCTATCGCGATCCGTGCTAGCAGTCTGCTTATGCTGGTTTCCATATGCGGCCGTTTGACAATGTCCTTAGCTGGCTCATAATACCATCATTAGGAGGCTAAGCAAGTTGGAGGGGAGGCAAGGGCAGATCGCGCAATGAAGGAGATCAGAAAGATCGTCAAAACTGTGGAGCCGGAGGAAGCCACCGACGGGGCCGGCGTACTGCTTAAAAGGGTCCTGGGGACGCATAAGTTAAGCTATATCGATCCGTTCCTGCTTCTGGACCATTTCGGCTCCGAGGACCCGGACGACTACATCGGCGGGTTCCCCATGCATCCTCACAGGGGGATCGAGACTGTGACTTACCTGCTGCGGGGCGCTGTTAAGCACAGGGATTCGGAAGGTAACGAAGGAATAATCCGGGCTGGGGGAGTGCAGTGGATGACCGCCGGCAGCGGTATCATTCACGAGGAGATGCCGCAGTTGGAGGACGGAGAGCTTGAGGGCTTCCAGTTGTGGGTAAACCTGCCGGCGGCGTCGAAGATGATGAATCCGCGCTATAGGGAATTCGGGCGAGACGAGATCCCGGTTGCGATTCCTTCGGAAGGGGTTGAAGTCAGGATCATCGCGGGGCGATTCGATGAAACGGCAGGCGCGGTCACAGAACTCGAGGCGGCCGCGGGTTTTTACGACGTTGCGGTCGAAAGCGGGAAGCAGTTAGAGTTCGAACTCGGGAAACACGACAATGCCTTTGTTTATGTTTTCAAGGGGACATGCATCGAGGTAGACGGAAACGGGGAAATTCTCACGGCGCCTGTACTTGGGTTGTTCAACGAGGGGAAACGCATTAGCCTGAAGGCCGGCGATGCCGGCGCACGGCTCTTGCTCGTTCACGGCAGTCCTCTTCAAGAATCGGTCGCCCGGTACGGTCCGTTCGTGATGAACACCAGGGAGGAAATAGCGGAGGCCCTTAACGATTTAAGCAGCGGAACTTTTGTTAAATAAGCGCATTAAGATAGTGATTAATGACTGTGGTGGGTATTAAACAATGTCTAAGCAGTTTAAGTCGGCGGAAGAGGGGGTTAAGCAGGCGAGGAATCGGCTCCTTTGGCTGCACAAGATCCTGATGGACTGGGACCGTGCGCGATACGAGGCACAGCACGGACCGCAGACAGCGGGAAAGTTCCTGGAAATGCTCCTAAGCGAGCCCCGCTTCGAGTGGCTCCGTGTTCTGTCGACGTTGATCGTCAGGATCGACGAGGCATTCGATCTTGATGACGGGGTGTCGATGGAGATGCTGGAGGGTTTTCGCCAGGAGATACGGGATATCTTCGACGAGGAGTCCGGAGAGTACGGGAATTTCCAGGCGCGTTTTCGTGAAGCACGCCCTCTGCTGAACGACACGGGCAGGCTGACCGAAGAGATACTCGCCCACATCGACTGGCAGTAGATGGCTCGCGCCCGGAAGTTCGTTTCCGGGGCGGTCCAGCCCGATATATTCAAGTTCGGCTCAACTCAGATCGTATAAAGAGCCGCGGAAACGACCGCGGCCCTTTACCAGCAGGTCATTGATAGCCGTAGACAGGTTCCGCAGGCGCTTTCATAGAGTAGGCGAGCGTGATCCCGGAGTAGTATTTCTTGTAGTAACTGAGGCTTCGGAACTGATAAGCCTCGAATGCGGGATCCATTACGGTCAGGATGGTCGCCAGGCCCTCGATCCCTGCAGACGCCACGATCACGTTCATGTGGTAGCCGTTGACCTTCGGTTCGTAGTAGCCGACCAGCACAGGGCTTCGTTCGAGCATCGTTCCGATCTCCGAGGCATTGAGCTTGTCGTTCTTCATCGTCGTGTACATAAGGTGCCACCTTGGATCGTTGAAGAGCTTGAACAGACCTTTTTCCGAGAGCGCCCCGTAATTCTCATCTTCGCCTTTGTAGGTCCACTGGTCGTACATCATAAGTATTTCCCAGTACTCATATTCGTAGTTCCTGGCCGCCTTCAGCCACCATTTCAGAGAGGCCGCCCAGCAGCCGTTCGGATCGTCGCCCTGTGTGACGGGCGGTATCGCGAGATGTTTGAGTGCCATTCCGATTAGATAAATTCCTCCTTCGATATCCTGAAAGGGTCGGTTCGAGAGTCAGAGCCAAAGGTCTGCTGATCCGGCCCCTTTACAGCTAATGCGGAAATGAACCGTCTCAGGTATCATCTTTTCTCGATTTCAGTGTTCCGGGGGCCCGCCGAGAGAACGTTACCGTATATTTGATGGCCTGCTTTTCGTGATGAGTGCGTGTCCTTCGTCTATCGGACCTGTCCTGAACTCTTGCGAATCAGTACGAGAAAGCGCCTCTGAGGAGCCTGACGCTTTCGCGGATCTCCGACTCTTCGATACCTGCATAGCCGAATATCAAAGCATCGGGAAGACTTGATTCAAGACAAAAGAACGAAAGTGGGGCGACATAGACTCCGCGACTTAAAGCCCTTTCGGCGAGTTCGGTATCGCTCTCTGTTCCTTTCAGCCAGGCGATAAGGGACATTCCGGCATTGTCCGGTTTCACGTCGAGGAAATCGGACAAATGCTCCTGAATTTCGACTGCCAAGATGTTTTGCTTTTCGGCATAGAGCTTCTTCATTCGGCGGATATGACGGACAAAATGTCCTTCATTAATGAATTCGGTCAGCGCCGCCTGTTCCAGTGTCGGGGCGTGCAGCGAGGTAAAAAGGAGGGCCTTCCGGAAGACGCTCACAAGATCAGCCGGAACTACCAGGTACCCAAGTCGCATTGAGGGGAACATCACCTTGCTAAATGTACCCGCGTAGATCACGCGGTCGTATCGGTCGAGTCCGCTCAACGCCGACAGCGGCTTTCCGTCAAACCGGAATTCGCTGTCGTAGTCGTCTTCGACGATCCACGCCCCGCGTTCTTCCGCCCATTCAAGAAGCTCGAGGCGGCGTCCAAGGGTCATCACGGTACCCGTGGGAAAGTGATGAGACGGAGTTACGAAAACGGCCGTCACCTTTTCGTTTCTTTTGTCAGCTTCGGCGATCGAAAATCCCTCCTCATCCAAAGGGATCGGAACTGTGAGCGCTTCAGCTGCGCGAAGGGCACCGACCACTCCCCGATAGCACGGATCCTCGATGTAAGCCGCTTCTCCCTTGTCCAGAAGGACTCTCGCGGCGAGATCGAGTCCCTGTTGCGATCCGTTAACGATGAAGATCTGGTCTGGCTCGCAAACCAGGCCTCTGGATATAGCCAGATACCGTGAGATCGCCTCTCTCAGCGGCGGATGACCCTGGATCTCGCGGTAACCGAGATAATCGAGATTCGTCGGACCCGATCCGCGCAGACTTCGCGAAAGGATACGTTTCCAAATGTCGAACGGGAAGTCATTTATGGAAGTCAATCCGGTTTGAAATGCCCGAGGCAGTTCCTGATCAGACAAGAATGCGGCCTCAAGTTCGGTCAACCTGCTGCCGCGACCGGAGACCGTGCGTGGGGAAGTGTCCGTATTGCTTGATCCGGGTTTGACGCGAGGCGCCTTCAGGAATGATTCGGGCAGTCCTTCAGCAACAAAAGTCCCCGAACCCAGTTTGGTAACCAAATAGCCTTCGGCAACGAGTTGCTCGAAGGCGATCAGGACCGTGTTTCTGGACACGCCGAGATCGTTGGAGAGCCGCCTCGTCGAAGGAAGTTTCACTCCGGCCCCGAGTCTGCCCTGAAGAATCGATTGCCTCAATCTTTCATAGATCTGGCGGAACAACGGCAGCCCTTTGTCGGAGAGGTGCGACCGGTTGAGGATAAGACTGAGTTCAGAGTGTTTCAGATGTTACCTCTTGTGAGTGGCTCCCCGATCCCGTGGAGAGTGGCTCTTGTGTTACTCACTAACTTCGTTACTCTATTTGAAGCGCTGGGAATCAATGGTTCTAAGTGCGGCCGAAGTCCTGTGGGCAAACGGCAAGGCGGCAAACAGATTTAAGAGCGGAAACATAATGGGCCCCAAATGAACATCGGACAAGTCTCAAGAGTTTTGCTACTTGCATCGGTATCAATGCTGCCGGCAAGTCTCCACGCACAAGAAGTAGTCCGTTCGCCCGAGTATAAGGGAGCGATCGAGAAAGCAGAAAGTGCGGCGAACGAGATCCTTACAGATCAGAAGATCCCCGGACTTGCTTTCGCGGTCGCGATCGACGGCAAGATCGTGTGGTCACAGGGCTTCGGTTCAGCTGATGTTGAAAAGAATGTACCTGTAACTCCGGGTACAAGATTCCGGATCGGGAGCATATCGAAGTTGTTCACCGCCGCAGCCGCTGCAAAACTCTCGGAAGGCGGGTATCTGGATCTCGACGCGCCAATATGGCCGTACGTACCTGGGTATCCGCAGAAGCAGTTTGCGATCACATCGAGGGAGCTTCTGGGGCATCTTGCAGGAATAAGGCACTATGGGCGCGACGATTATATCAATCAGCGCCATTACGATTCGGTAAGCGAATCGCTAGGGAAATTCAGCGGATCGCCCCTGATGCATAAGCCCGGAACCAAATACTCATATTCTTCTCCGGGCTACACTCTGCTGGGCGCTGTAATTGAAGGCGTAGCCAAGACTAATTTCACGCATTATCTCCAGACTAATGTCTTTCAGCCCATCGGAATGAAGAATACGGTTCCCGACGACAATCGAGAGATCATCGAGAACCGTTCTGAATTTTATTCGCTCACCGACGGAGGCCGTCTTCAGAACGCGATATATATGGATACAAGTGACCGATTACCCGCAGGCGGCTTTCTTTCGACGGCTGAAGATCTTGCGGCCTTCGGTACGGCCTGCGCACTCGGCGATTTTTTCAGACCTGAGATGAAGAAGATCGTCTTTACCTCACAATCGACCACTGAAGGCAAGATGACTGGCGTTGGATTCGGATGGAGGATCGGAAAGGACAGCGAATCCCGTCCGATCTTCCACCACGGGGGCGATGCGATAGGCGGCAGGGCTTTTCTGTTGATCTATCCGGAGGAGAAGATCGTGCTCTCGTTCGTATCAAACCTCTCATTTGTAAAATTCAATGAGAAGGACGCCGAGAAGATCGCTGTCCTCTTTACGCAGTGACCGATGACGTTCCTCTGGGTCGAAACCGGAAACGGAGCCTTCGAAAACTAGACGGTCGACCAAGCCGAAAGGGCTACAGCAAGAGGCGGCGAACCAGGCTTTGAAAAGAAGCTCCTTTCTTTCACAGTCGATCTTTTCCTGTTGGAGCCGTCCTGGATAATCGAAAAGCTGAAGAAAAAATGAAATGGCCGCGTACAGCGACGCGGCCTTATCCAGTTCTAATTTGACCAGGTTCCTTAGTCCCTTCCGCTGTTCTTCCAGTCTGCAAGAAACGCGTCCAGGCCCTTGTCCGTGAGCGGATGCTTCACGATCTTCTTGAACACAGAGAAGGGAACAGTCGCGACATCGGCTCCTGCCAGGGCGCTGTCCACGATGTGCATGGGGTGGCGGATCGAAGCCGCCAGTATCTCCGTCTCGAAGCCGTAGTTGTCGTAGATCTCCACGATCTGCCTGATCAGCTCCATTCCGTCCTGCGAGATGTCATCGAGCCGGCCAATAAAAGGCGAGATATAACCGGCGCCCGCCTTTGCTGCGAGAAGGGCCTGGCTCGCCGAAAAACAAAGCGTCACGTTGACCTTGATGCCGTCTTCGCTGAACGTCTTGGTCGCCTTGAGTCCGTCCCAAGTGAGCGGACATTTGATGACAACGTTGTCGGCGATCTTCGCCAGGTCCCGCCCCTGTTCCAGCATTCCGTCGTAGTCAACGGCAGTGACCTCCGCTGAAACGTCGCCGTCGACGATGTCGCAGATCTCCTTGATACGGGACTTGAAATCCACATTGCCTTCCTTCGCGATCAGCGAAGGATTCGTAGTGACTCCGTCCAGGAGCCCAAGGTCCGCGGCTTCGCGGATCTCATCGAGGTTCGCAGTATCAACAAAAAATTTCATTATTCGCTCCCTTAAGTGATTGTCTTAAAACGATGTCTCGATTGTGGTTACAGGATTCGAAAGTCGGCCTATGCCTTCGATATCCACCACACAGACATCGCCTTCGAGGATCCTTGAAACCCCGGCCGGAGTTCCTGTAAGAACAAGATCTCCGGCGTTCAGTGTCATTTGTTCTGAAATGTACCGTATAAGATATCCAATATCAAAAATCATCTCCGAAGTGCGGCCTTCCTGTCGCAGCTCTCCGTTCACGGTCGTTGTCACCCTCACATCAGAGACGCTGGCATCGGTCTGAATGGTTCTGCCGACCGGGCAAAAGCTGTCAAATGACTTGGCCCTTGTGAACTGTACGTCCTTCCTCTGCAGATCCCTCGCCGTGACGTCGTTTGCGGGAAGATAACCGAAAACGTAGCTGAGTGGGTTTTCGTTTGGCCCGACCGACCAACACATGCGTCCGATAACGAACGCGAGTTCGCCTTCGTGCTCGACCTGTTCAGACTGTGCGGGAATGCGGATTGGCTCTCCTTCGGTGATCAAAGCGGAAGGGGCTTTCAGAAAGAGCAGGGGCTCCTCAGGAAGAGGGTTGTTCAGTTCTTCGGCGTGTTTCGCATAATTCCTTCCTACGCAGACTATCTTGGAGGGTTCGACAGGCACGAGGAACTCAGCATCTTCAACCGGGACATCGTCCGTCATGTGCGCGGGATCGATCGGGTCGCCTATCTGCCAATGAGCGGGAAAGAGCGCGACCGAGCCGTCCCTTAGCTCGCCGTACCTCACGACAGTACCGTATCTGACCCTGCAGATCTTCATGTTCAGAATGCGGCTTCTGAAACGACCTCCGACGGTGCGCTGATGTTGCCCGTTGTGTCGAACGCCCTTACGTAATAGTAGTACTTGACACCTCTAGAGACATTCCTGTCCTGGTAGGTGGTCACGTCCAGAAGCTCCGGCGTAAGCAGATCCCACTCTGACGGGTCTTTGGCCGGATCCGTGCTCCGAAATACCCTGTATCCGGCTATGTCCTTTTCAACGTTGGCCGCAAAAAAGATCGAGATCGTGTTTGGAGATGCGGCGATCGTCAGAGCGTCCGGCGGAGAAGGGGCGAACGTATCGACCGGCTCGATGATTTCCTTTTCCGAGTCCAGGCTTTCCACCTGTTCGGCATTCGATCCGAGTGAAACGGTCCGGACGAAATACGTGTACTGCTTACCGAAGCTGAAGAATTCGTCGCGAAACTCGGTGCTGTCGACGGGGCCCGGATCATTTATTCGTCTTGTTTGGCCTTCTGCATCCGTCCTGTAAACGTTGTAGCCGATTATGTTGGCAGGGGTCGTGCCGTCGACGTTCGATCCCGGCGCCTGCCATCGGACGATGACCGCTTCCTGGGTTAGATCGAGCGAAACGCCGGTCGGCACCTTCGCGACCCTGGCCGTCGGTTCAAGAAGAAGGAAATTGGAAAACGCGGCCCTTTGGCCCTCGTTGTTCACGAACCTGACAGCGTAGCGCAGCCTCACAGGCTGGCCGGCGAACTGTAGCACATCCATATAGCTCTTTTGCTTCAGGGCGAAATCGGAGTCCTGTATAGGCACGGAACCGATCAGCGTGCTTCTTGACGCGAATTCTTCTTCGGTGAGTGTAAGGGAAGCGTCAAGCGGTTCTGCAAGCCTGTAAATGTCTGCCCGCCGAATATTCAGTAGGCTCCCGTCGGGAGCGTTCTTCTCGGGCATCTGCCATGTGATGCGGATCTGATTGCCGAACTGGGTCCCGTTGATCTGAACCCCCTGAAGTACGCGTTCAACGGGCGGCTGCGGAGGTTTCCTCTTGCCGCACGCTATCGGAAAAATAGCGGCTGCCAAAAGCAGTGAAGCGTAAAGAATCCGTTTAAGCGACCTGTGCTTAATCGGGCTAAGCGATAGGTAAAGCGGGCGCATAATTCAGAGTATGTACCGCCTCAGGTCCTGGTCCTCCACAAGGCCCTCAAGCCTCTCCTTGATGTATGCGCCGTCGATGACCTGCTGCTTCTCCTCCAGTTCGCTCCCCTGAAAACTAATGTCCTCAAGTACCTTTTCGAGGAGAGTGTGCAGCCTTCGAGCCCCTATGTCTTCTGTGTTTCGATTGATCTCCTCAGTCATTTCCGCTAGCGTCGCTATCGCATCGTCCCTGAACTCGAGTTCGATTCCTTCCGTCTTAAGCAGCGCTTGGTACTGCTTAATAAGCGAATTCTTAGGCTGTATAAGAATGCGCTTAAAATCCTCAAGCGTGAGCGATTCGAGTTCGACCCTTATCGGAAATCTTCCCTGGAGTTCTGGAATAAGGTCAGAGGGTTTCGCAACGTGGAAGGCGCCCGCGGCGATAAAGAGTATGTGTTCGGTGCTTACCATTCCGTATCGGGTGTTGACAGTTGTGCCCTCGACGATCGGAAGCAAGTCCCTCTGGACACCCTCCCGCGAGACGTCCGGATTGCCGCCCGAGCCGCTCCCCCCTGCGATCTTGTCGATCTCGTCAAGGAAAATGATACCCGCCGATTCGGTTCTGTGGATGGCTTCACGGGTGATCTGTTCCATGTCCACGAGGTTTTCCTGCTCTTCCCTGAGCAGGTAATTGCGGGCCTCGGAGATCTTCAGGCGTCTTCGGACGGTTTTCGCAGGGAAGATATTCCCGAACATGTCCTTGATGTTGACGCCCATGTCGTCCATCCCCTGGCCACCGACAAAATCGATCATTCCGCCGGATCGGTCCTGCGTCTCGATCTCGATAACGCGGTCTTCCAGTTTTCCGTCCCGGAGCTGCTGACGCAGTTTCTCGCGCGTTCTTCCAAGATTAGGTTTGGAGTCGATGTAATCTATGCTCGGATCGGCTTCAAAGTCAGGTTCTTCGCTGTAACCGGATGAAGGCAGGAGGGCGTCGAGGATCATCTCCTCGACATTCTCTTCGGCACGCACCCGAACGTCCTCGAAAGCTTTCTGCTTTGTCATGTCGACCGCTACGTCGGTCAGTTCCCTCACCATGCTTTCCACATCGCGCCCAACGTATCCGACCTCTGTGAATTTGGACGCCTCGATCTTGATGAGAGGAGAATCGGCAAGCCTTGCGAGACGTCTTGCGATCTCGGTCTTACCCACACCTGTCGAGCCGATCATGAGTATGTTCTTCGGGAGCACGTCACGGGCAAGTTCCGGCGCAAGCTTCTGCCTCCGGATCCTGTTCCTGAGAGCGATGGCGACGGCGCGTTTCGCGGCTGCCTGGCCGACAACATACTTGTCGAGCTCTTCGACGATCTCCCTCGGAGAAAGTTCGTCGAGTCTTCGCTCTTTAACCGCCTCTTTTGTTTCTCCGCCTAACATTATTGCCATTTCTACTACCTTGGGAGGGTTCCCGAAAAGGCTTACACCTCTTCGACAACTATGTCGCTGTTCGTGTAGATACAGATTTCGCCGGCGATCCGGAGTGACTCTTCCACGATCTCTTTCGCGGACAGTTCCGTGTGGCGCATCAGCGCGCGCGCCGCCGCAAGAGCGTACATAGAGCCGGAACCCACTGCAAGAAGGCCCTCGTCCGAAGCGATCACATCCCCTTTTCCGGATATGAGGAACGAATCCTTGCCGTCGGAAACGATCATAAGGGCCTCGAGGTGACGCAAGTACTTGTCGGTACGCCAGTCCTTTGTGAGTTCTATCGAGGCCCTCTCGAGCTGGCCCTGGTACTGCTCCAGTTTGCCCTCGAACCGGGACAGAAGCGTGAACGCATCCGCCGTCGCCCCGGCAAATCCCGCGACGACTTTTCCCTGGTAAATGCGGCGGACCTTGCGCGCATTTCCCTTGATCACGGTCTCACCGAGGGTCACCTGACCGTCGCCGCCCATCGCCGTCTTTCCGTCCCTCGAAACGAGCAGAACGGTGGTCGATCTCAATGCTCTTCTTTCGCCGCTTTCCTTCATAAAAACGAAATGTAATCATAAGTCTTTAGCCCTGAATGCTCAAATTGACACCACCCGGCTATTAAAGGAAGATATTTGGTTTTATGGCCCGTTCACCACGCATCGTGATGACGATGCGCCTCGAACTGGATTCGGGGCGTTTTTACCTTGGCAGGGACTACTGCGAAGCCTTGAAAGCGGCGGGCGCTGTGCCTCTTCACGCAGGCCTGATTCCGGACCGGGAATACATCAAATCGGTGCTGGACCACGCAGACGGCGTGCTTTTGCCCGGAAGCGATACCGACGTCGATCCGCATCTCTACGGCGAAGAACCGCATTTCGCGTTCAAGAGGAACATCCCGGTAAAGGACCGCACGGACCTGCTTGTTCTCGAGGAAGCGGACAGGCTTGGGCTCCCGGTTCTTGCGATCTGTTACGGGATGCAGGTGCTCAATGTACACAGGGGCGGAACGCTGTTCCAGGACATACCGCATCAGGTCAAGGGCGCTTACAAGCACGAGCAGGGAATGCCGCTTGAGCGCCTGTCGCATTCGATCAAAATTGAACCGTTGAGCCGTCTCGCCGATCTCTCATCTCCGGAGCCGAAAGTCAATTCTCATCATCATCAGTCGGTGAAGGGTCCAGGCTCGGGCCTTCGCATCGCTGCGAGAGCCCCGGATGGCGTGGTCGAGGCGATAGAGGATACGGACCCGGACAGATTCGTCGTAGGAGTGCAATGGCATCCCGAACTGAACTGGAAGGACGACGATTTCTCACGGGATTTATTCAATGTTTTTGTTGAAGTTTGTGCTGCAAGACCTCAAGTGGTACCTGAGGTGTTAGTGATGGATTAGGTTATGCCCGTTAAGTTAGGCATTGAAACGTTGTTAGAGGGCTGTAAGTCTCAAGCCTTGATGGGCCGGACCGGGTTGATCTGCAACCAGGCGTCGGTCGATCAGGGATTCCGCCATATTGCAGATCTGATGTATCACTCGAAGTATTTCGAATTGACCACGTTGTTCGGTCCCCAGCACGGAATACGGGGCGACGTGCAGGACAACATGGTCGAAACCGGGCACGCGGAGGATACTGTAACCGGGCTTCCGGTTTATTCACTGTATAGCGAAACCAGGGAACCCACCGAGAAGATGCTCTCTGATGTCGACAGTCTCGTCTTCGATCTTCAGGATGTAGGCTGCCGTGTGTACACGTTCATCTACACGATGGCCAATGCGATGCGTTCGTGCGCTGCGAACGGCAAGCGGTTTGTCGTTTGCGATCGGCCAAACCCTATCGGAGGCACGGCCGTAGAAGGCAACGTGCTCGAGAAGGGACACGAATCGTTCGTCGGCCAGTTCCCGATACCGATGCGCCACGGGATGACGGTGGGTGAACTGGCGCGCCTTTTTAATGAAGAGTTCGGAATCGGATGCGATCTCGAAGTCGTCGAAATAGAAGGCTGGGAAAGGCCTAATGAATACGAGACAACGGGATGTTCCTGGGTGATGCCTTCGCCGAACATGCCTACCGTGGACACGGCGTTCGTGTTTCCAGGGACGGTGGTATTTGAGGGCACCGCGGTTTCCGAAGGCAGGGGAACGACCAGGCCGTTCGAACAGATCGGCGCACCCTACATCGATTCTGAGAAGCTCGCGAAGAGAATGAATGCCTCAGACCTTCCAGGTGTTTATTTCAGACCGGTTGTTTTTCTTCCGACGTTCCAGAAGCACGCCGGAATACCCTGCGGAGGTGTTTTCCTTCACGTGACCGATCGCGCGGTCTTCAGGCCGGTAGTTACGGGGATAGCGCTGCTGGCCTCCATAATGGAGATGTATCCCAAGGAATTCGCCTGGAAGGAGCCGCCGTACGAATATGTTTTTGACCGGAATCCGTTCGACGTCATCGAGGGGAGTTCACGGGTCCGTAAAATGCTCGAAGAGGGCAAGTCCCACGGCGAGATAGAAGAAAGCTGGCGGACACATCTGGACAGCTTTAACAAGATCCGGGAGCGTTTCCTGCTTTATTGAACGCTCCGGGGTATTGGAACCGGCTAATGCGATACATTAAATGTCGGCATGCCGACTCTTAATCCTTAGGTTTAGGCACTCTTTAATATGGACAATACGATCTCCACCGGAATCGCGGCCTGGATCTTCCCGGGAGCCGGGTATTTTGTACAGAAACGTTGGATACGCGGAGCGGTGGTCGGCGGCGCGATCTGGACGATGTTCATCATTGCGATCGCAAGCGGTGGTCACTACTATCCCGGGCTGAAATTTGACGAGGGAGCGCTCCTGTACCTCCTTAACATCTTCGCGAGACTCGGAAGCGGGCTGATCGCCGTGATCAGCTACACGATCGGCTTGAATCCGCCGCCCGACGCGGCCGGGATGGCGACGTTCGAGTACGGAGGGCGCTTCCTGGAGGTTGCGGGGCTCCTGAATTACCTGGCGGTAATCGATTCGATCGACTTGCTGAAAGGGAGGAAGGAATGATCCATTTTGTTTACCTGATCGTTTTCGCTCTCCTTGTAACAGTGGCGTTCGGCGCGTTCACCAGCGGTGACCTGAAAACCAAGGTCCGTTATTCGGTGAAGCTGTTCGTCGAGTTCATCGTCATAAGCCTTGCGCTTGCGTGGCTTTTCTATTTCATTCCCTGGTAGCGGATGGGCGTTGTAGAAACTGAAGGATTGGTCGTAAGGACGTATCCGCTGGGCGATGCAGACAAGATCGTCGTACTTCTAACGCGCGATGACGGTTTAGTGCGCGGCGTTGCGAAGGGCGCCAAACGCCTCAAGAGCCGCTTCGGCAGCGGTCTCGAGCCGTTCACGGTCGTTCGAGTATCGTACTTTCGGAAAGAGGAAAGAGAGCTTGTGACGATCTCGCAGATCGAACTGGAACGCTCTTACTTCTCCATAGCGTCCGACCCGGTGTTCCTTCAGCACTTTTCTTACGCGGCAGAACTGTTGCAGTCGTTCGCTCCTCCCCACGATCCGAACGAGAGGCTTTTCAACATGACCAGGATCTGTCTGGAAACGGCAGCGGATGATCCTTCGGTACTGCTTCCGGTCCTTATGTACTTTGAGACGTGGCTGCTAAAGCTCGGCGGGTTCCTGCCATCCTGGGAACGGTGTGCCGTATGCGGACAAGAACCTCCGGCGAGCGAAGAATCCGTGCTTCAGCCGGATTTCGGGATCACCTGCGGACGGTGCCTGGGCCGGGGCCGCGTTCAGACCATCAGCTCGACTCAGCGTTCGATCCTTGTCAAAGCACAGAAGACATCTCCGCTCAAGTTCGCCGAACACGTTGCCGGAAAAGAGGCGGACCTCGAAGAAGTAGCTTCGATATTGCGGCGTATGATCGCAAGGATATTGAACAGGGAAGTCGGAAATTCCCGGACTGCTGCGAAGCCCTGAAAGAATGCGCAAGTTCAGTTTTCTCATCTCCAGGTACGTGCTTTGGGCGATCCTTCCGTATTTCTTCCTCACTTGGATAATCCTGAGCGTGATCTTCTTCGTCCAGCAGGCAAGCAGGTTTTCAGAGCTCCTGTTCGGATCCGCGGTCCCGGGAAGCCTTGTCTGGCAGCTTGCCGTTGCGCTCATTCCGAACGTTGTCGCGTTCACGTGCCCCATAGCCGCCCTCGTAGGTGTGATAATCGGTGTCTCAAGGGTCCAGGGAGACCGCGAGCTCATAGCGATGCGCGCGGCGGGCGTCGGAAACCTTCAGATCTCGGTCTTCATTGTTCTTCTCGGGATAGTGCTTTCGCTCTTTGCTTTCTTCATTAATCTGAGGGGCGTTCCGTTCGCTGCTCAGATCGTCAGGCGGGTGGCGGTTCAGGCGGCGATCCTGAAACTGGAGTCTCCGGTCGAGCCCGGTGTTTTCAACACTGAGATCGAAGAGTTCACGGTTTACGTTAAGGAAGGAGATCTCGAAGGGGGAACCTGGCAAAAGATCTTTATTCACCAGGACGACGAAGCGAATTCACAGACGCGTCTGATAACAGCAGGATCCGGGAGGATCGGTCACGGAAAAGGCACGGAAGATACGGACCGCTCCGAGATCATTCTGAACGATGCGACTGTTACAACGCTTTCAAGGCAGGAAGGGGGAAAGGTCGTATCTGAACACGTGGACGATCTTCGGCTGTCGGTGAAAACACGGCGCGGTGAATTGATAGAGAGACTCGCCACCTCTAAGCAGGACCCTCAGGAGCTTGGCCTATGGGAGCTCGCCGAATATGCGAAGAGCCAGGAGGGCCTGGAGAGGACGGAGGCTTGGCTGCTCTGGCAGAGGCGAATAATCCTTTCGATAACCCCGCTTGTTTTCGTGCTCTTGGGCCTTGCACTCGTTACGAAGTTCAATCGGGGAGGCAGGGGATTCGGCGCATTCCTGTCTGTCGTAAGCCTCGTCTTTTATTACCTGCTTACGCTAATGGGCGAACAACTCGCGCGGACCGGCACTATAAGCGTTGCGTTAGGGGGCGTCCTTCCCGTGGTGATAAGCGGGGTAGTAATCGTTTGGCTGTTCTCGACACGCAGATTGTCCATCTCCAGAGGCCTTAATTTCCTCGGTTCATTGAAGAACCTCGTGCCAAGGAGGCCTGCGGGGGAGCGTGCGGCCAAGAGCTCGATCGTTGACCTTACGACAGGAATCCTGGACTTCGATCTGATCACGGTCCTCATCAGGAACTATGCGGTCACGGTCGCCTTCTTGACGATCGTTTACATCATTTTCACAGCGTTCGAGCTTTGGAAATTCGCAGGGACAATCGACAGAGGAATACAGCTTCTTGCGGCCTATCTTTTCTTCCTGATCCCTTTCATTTATTCCCAACTCGCGCCTACGGCCCTTATGATCGCAACGATCGCCACTTACGTGGTGAAATCGAGGCAAAATGAGATCGTCACATGGACCGCGGCGGGAAGAAGCGTTTACAGACTTCTGGCACCCTGTTTCCTGCTGATGGCCGCAGTCGGCGTCTTCAATTTTGGGTTCCAGGAAATTGTTCTTACGGGCGCCAACCGTATGCAGGATTCTTTGCGTGACCGCATAAGAAGCCGGAACCAGGTGCCTAATAGTACAACAGACCAGTGGGCGTCCAACGAGAATCGCATTTTCCGATTCAAGCTAGCAGATGCGTCTGATAACGAAGACGGGTTTCGGCTTCGTGACCTCGTTGTATACGAATTTGACCGCGAAAATCGGCAATTGGAGGCGGTTTACGAGGCTCCGTCAGCAAGATGGACGGAGAAAGGACTGGAATTGAGGGAAGGTGCGACTGTTGTAGAGATAGACAATGACCGAAAGGCCAAGAGCAGGGAAGTCGGCAGTTTCCTGCTTGCGGAAGAGTACAATCCGCTGCGGGGAATCGTCACGAAACCAAGTCATCTTTCGGTACTTGAGACCAGCCGGAGGATAAAGAACACGGTATCGCCGTCGGAAAAAAGGCTTTACAGTGTATCGCTTCAAAAGAAGTATTCGACCCCTTTTCTCCCGTTCGTGATCACGCTGTTTACGGCCCCCTTCGCTTTGACGCTCGGAAGGAAAGGGAATGTGATAACGATCGGCTATGCGATCGCCCTGTGGCTGGTCTTCATGGGTACCGTAAACGTGTTTGAGCAGTTCGGAACGAGCGGAATGCTTTCGCCGGTGATTGCGGTCTGGAGTCCCCTCGTGCTGTTTTCAACGATCGGGTTGATTCTTGTGTCTAGGGTGAAAACGTGAAAGGGAAGTCGGGAGACAGGAAACAGGAGACAGAAGGGGGCAGGTGTCAGGAGTCAGAAATCGGAACCCCGAGCGCGAGCAAGGGGCATAACCAGAATCGGAACCCCGAGCGCGAGCAAGGGGCAAAGATCGGAACCCCGAGCGCAAGCAAGGGGCATGATAGAAGCATTCAGGAAACAGCGTCTTATCAAGTGTTTGAGGTGCGTAGTGTGGACTGAGGCGATCCGTTCCACAAAAAACAAGCCGCGGGAACTTTAATAATTCCCGCGGCTTAGTAGCTTCAAGGTAAAGTAACTTCTTAGGTACCGGTCTCCCAGCTCCCCATATACTCGATCATTTCCGGCGTCAGCGTGTCGATCTTGATCCCCAGCGCCTCAAGCTTGAGCGAAGCGATCTCCTGGTCGACCTCTTCCGGAAGCGTGTGCACCTTGTGCGCGAGCTCGCCCTTGTTCTTTACGAGATACTCGGTCGAAAGCGCCTGGTTCGCGAAGCTCATATCCATAACGCTTGCCGGGTGGCCTTCGGCCGCCGCAAGGTTGATAAGCCTGCCTTCCCCGAGAACGATCACGCTCTTCGAATCGTCGTTGAACCTGTACTCTTCCACGAATGGCCTGCGTGTTTCCGGGGCTTTGCTCATCTCGCGAAGCGCGTCGAGGTTGAGCTCGAGGTCGAAGTGTCCGCTGTTGCAGACGATCGCGCCGTTCTTCATCGATTGAAAATGCTCGCGGTCGATGACGTGGCGGTTTCCGGTCACGGTGATGAAGATGTCGCCGACCTTCGAGGCCTCGTTCATAGGCATCACGCTGAATCCGTCCATCACAGCCTCGACTGCTTTGATCGGGTCAATTTCGCAGACGATCACGTTCGCGCCAAGGCCGCGCGCACGCATCGCGACGCCCTTGCCGCACCAGCCGTATCCGACAACGACAAGCTTTTTGCCCGCGAGAAGGATGTTTGTCGCGCGGATCACTCCGTCCAGCGTGGACTGGCCTGTACCGTACCGGTTATCGAAGAAATGCTTGGTCTGGGCGTCGTTCACGGCGATAGAAGGGAATTTCATAACGCCGGCCTTCTCCATGGCCTTTAGCCTGACGATCCCTGTCGTGGTCTCTTCGGTAGTGCCGATGATCTCGCCGGCCTGGTCCGAGTACTCCTTGAGCATCGTCGCGACGACGTCCGATCCGTCGTCGATGATGATGTCCGGCTTTGAATCGAGCGCGATCCTCACGTGACGGTTGTAGGTTTCGGTCGATTCGCCCTTGATAGCGAAAACGGGGATATCCCAGTGCGCGACAAGCGCCGCAGCGACATCGTCCTGGGTCGACAGCGGGTTCGACGCGATCAGGATCGCCTCCGCGCCGCCGGCCTTCAAAGCGCGGGCGAGATTCGCGGTCTCGGTCGTGATGTGCGCGCAGGCGACAAGCCTTACGCCGTCAAGCGGCCTTTCTTCGCGAAAGCGCTCGCGGATCAGGCGAAGGACCGGCATCTCGCGGTCCGCCCATTCGATCCTCTGCTTGCCGTGGTCGGCAAGGCCTATGTCCTTGATGTCGTACTGCATTACCTTTCCTTCTTGAGCCATAATCGAAAGTCCTCTGATAAATCCTGTGAATAAAAAAAGAAAGGGAAGGGCGCCGGAATCGCGTTCCGGCAGGATCCTTCCCGTTTGATCCGTTTACATTCCGGAAGCAGCTTCGTTCGCGGCGGCACGCCTGAGCGTTTCCGCCTTGTCCGTCTGCTCCCAGCTGAAGCCCTCGCGGCCGAAATGGCCGTAAGCGGCGGTGTTCCTGTAGATCGGTTTGCGAAGGTCGAGCGTTTCGATGATCCCTTTAGGCGTCAACTCGAAGTTCTCCCGCACTATCTCCGAGAGCCTGTCCTCGTCGATCTCTCCTGTGTCGTGCGTGTCGACAAGCACGGAAACGGGTTCCGCGACACCGATCGCGTATGCGAGCTGGACCGTGCACTTGTCGGCCAGCCCTGCGGCGACGATGTTCTTCGCGATGTAACGCGCCATGTAAGCGGCGGATCTGTCAACCTTGGTGGGGTCTTTTCCGGAGAATGCGCCTCCGCCGTGAGGCGCGTAGCCGCCGTAGGTGTCGACGATGATCTTGCGCCCCGTGAGGCCTGCGTCGCCCATCGGTCCGCCGACGACGAACCTGCCCGTCGGGTTGATATGGTACTTAGTGTTCTCGTCGAGAAGTTCGGCCGGAATGACCGCCTTGATGACCTTCTCCATAATGTCCTCGCGTATCCGATCGTTCTCTATGTCGTCAGCGTGCTGCGAGGAGATCACGACAGCCTCGACGCGCGCGGGCTTGCCGTCTCGGTATTCGATCGTAACCTGCGATTTTCCGTCCGGCCTCAGATACCCGAGCGTGCCGTTCTTGCGTACCTCGGAAAGCTTGAGCGTAAGGTCGTGCGCCATCTGAATGGGCATCGGCATAAGTTCGGGGGTTTCGTTACAGGCGAAACCGAACATAAGCCCCTGGTCGCCGGCGCCGCCCGTGTCGACGCCCTGCGCGATGTCGGGGGACTGCGTTCCGAGGGCGTTCAATACGCTCATCGTGTTCGAGTCGTAGCCGTAGTGCGCGTTGTTGTAGCCGATGTCGTGGATCGTGCTGCGGATGATCTTCTGGAAATCGACCTTGGCGTCGGTCGTGATCTCTCCGGCGACGACTGCAAGCCCCGTGGTTACAAGCGTTTCGCAGGCGACGCGGCCGGTAGGGTCCTGTTCGAGGATGGCGTCCAGGATCGCGTCAGAGATCTGATCCGAGATCTTGTCCGGATGGCCTTCCGTGACCGATTCCGAGGTGAATAAAAAGTGTGACTTAGACAATGTTCCAATACTCCTTTACAGCCTGTACCTGAAAGGCAAGACGGGTTTACATAAAGGGGAAATCATATCGATATTTCAGGGGTGAGTCAAAGGGGAAATCCGTGCAGTCTTGTCGCAAGGAAAGATGCGGTACAACTGGCTCCGCACGCGTGGGGACGGTATTCCACGGTTCCGAGGATCGGTCCGAGTCCGTCCGGAAGCGAAAAAGCTCACAGAATCATCAATGCGCCGTATGTCGATGCTGGACTCAAACCTCTTGTGAGCAGAGACCCGATCCGCCCTTTTCTGAACCGTACCGGGGATCGCTGCGTAGTAAAGCCTGATTCAACAACACCTACGATCCGGAATGGATCACGAACACGGAGAATGATGAAACGGACATTGCACTTCTTTCTGACAATTCTACTGCTCTCGACGGCCGCTCTTGCACAAGACCTATACATGCCCAGGAACGTGAAGGCCGCATACGAGTCCGGCACACGCTCCTTTGACGGGAAACCGGCTCAGAATTACTTCCAAAACAAGTCGAAGCACGACATAAGGATCAGCGTTAGTCCCCCTGGTCGAACTGTCACCGGGACCCAGACGATCGAGTTCACCAACAACGGACCCAACCCTCTGCCGGTTCTCGTGTTTAGGTTCGAACTGAATGTCCACGCCCCCGAAGCGATGCGCGAAAGACCGGTCGGACCTGACGAACTCGCGCCTCCGATCGAGATCGACGAATACTCGGAAGACGGAACGGTGAGGGAATGGAACCCTCTGATAAAGGCGACCGGGATGACATTCAACGCGGTGCGGCTTCAGAAACCCGTCCTGCCCGGCGAGACCCGATCGTTCGGATTCAAGTGGCACTACACTCTGGTGAACGGGATCGGTAGAGAAGGTGCGATAGATCCGACGACTTTCTATCTCGCGTACTTCTATCCGCGGGTTGCCGTATACGATGACGTTTCCGGCTGGGATACCACGCCGCACATGCTTTCGCACGAGTTCTACGCGGAATTCAACGATTATGACGTGGAGGTAACGGTGCCGAAGAATTTCGTCGTGTGGGGCACTGGGGACCTTGTCAACATCGACGAAGTGCTTCAGCCCGCGTACGCGAAGCGCCTGAGAGGAACTTTCGAGAGCGACGACATCGTGACGATCGCGACGCCGAAAGAGATTGCGGAAGGGAAGGTCACGAGACAGGCCGAGACGGTGACCTGGAAATGGAGGGCGGAGCACGTGGCGGACGTCGCATACGGGCTCAGCGATCACTACAAATGGGACGCTTCCAGCGTTGTCGTGGACAAGGCCTCGGGCCGCCGAGCCAGCACGCAGGCCGCTTATGACCTTGAGTCCAGGAACTTCGCAAAGATGGTGGAGTACATCAAGTCCTCGCTGGAGTTCGGTTCGTTCGACACTCCCGGAGTTCCTTATCCGTACCCGAAAATGACCATTTTCAGGGGGTTTGCGGACATGGAATACCCGATGATGGCCAATGACAGCGAAATGGGAAATCCGCAGCTTCAGGAGTTCGTGGCGGCGCACGAAATACTCCACACCTATTTTCCCTTCTTTATGGGGATCAACGAGCGGCGCTACTCATTCATGGAGGAAGGCTGGACGACGGCGTTCGAGTATCTTTACAACTCGCGGCATTTCGAGAAGGGGTATGCCGACACGATGTTCAAGAACTTCCGTGTCCGCGGCTGGATCACGAGCGACGATCAGGGGGCCGACATTCCGATAATGACCGCTGAGGATTCGATGACCGGAGAGGGATACGGTAACAACAAGTACGGCCGGTCGGCGCTCGGGTACCTTGCACTAAGGGACCTTCTGGGCGAGAAGGAGTTCAACAATGCGCTTCGGGAGTTCATAAGGCGATGGAACGGCAAGCATCCGATACCCTGGGACATGTTCTACAGTTTCAACACCTCGACCGGGCAGGACCTGAACTGGTTCTGGAACGCGTGGTTCTTCAGCCCCGGTTACATCGACATCGCCTTTGGAGAAACAGAAGGCACATCCGAAGGGGTCAAGATAACGCTTGAGAACCGCGGAGGCTTTCCGGCTCCGTTCGATCTGACCGTGAAGTACAAGGACGGATCATCGGAGACCATTCACAAGTCGCCTTCGGTCTGGAAGGGAGATCTCCGAAAAACTGTTATTTCAATAAACAAAGGGAAAGAGATCGATTCGATGGCGATCGACGGCGGGATATGGATGGACGCGAATCCAGAAGACAATGTCTGGGAAGCGCTGGAGATGATCGGGAATCCTTCAGGCTAACGGCCGTACCAGATCGCACGACTCCCGACCAGGCCTTTCTTTCGGGGGCTGCGGCCTCGATTCACGCCTTATATTGACGGGGAACATCAAAAGGCCGCTCTCATTGCGAAAGCGGCGCAGCCCATTGGCGTCTGATAATAAGGATTATGTTATGTCCGGGGGTGCAGCGCAACTATTCTTCGGGTCTTCCGCTTTTAACGGCGTCAAAGGCGTTCTTGAGGGCTATCAGGATGTCTTTTCTCGAGTACTCCTCTTCCGATGCGAAGCTTATCTGCAGTTCAAAGCTCCCGTCTTCGGCCGCGAACGCGAAAGTATTGGCGGCGGAGGCGACCTCGGGTTCCGGTTCCGGTTCGGACACTTCTTCAGAGGCGGCCTGTGCCTTCGCTTGTGCCGCTTCTTTTCGGAGTGTTTCAGACTTGCCGGACTTCTTCTGGTCCTTTTCCGTGCGGGTCTTCTCCCGTATGTCCGTCCGTTTAAGATCTTTGTCGAGGATCTCGTCAAGAAGAGCGTGCATCGCTTCCTCATCGAACTGCCTGGATATCTCGATAAGCACCGATTTCGCCGTGATGTCGCCTTCCAGGCACCTTTGCCGGATCTCTTCCGGCAGGCCCGCGATGGCGATGGATTCCGTGACAGTCGAGCGGCTCTTGCCGATCTTCTCGGCGATATCGTCGTGCGTGTATCCGAACCGTACAGTCAGGTCCAGAAGCCCGTCAGCGACCTCCCAGATCGTGAGGTCCTTTCGCTGCAGGTTCTCGACGAGCGCGATCTCAGCTATCGTGTTCTCGTCGATATCGAGCTCGATGCAAGGAACCTCCGTAAGTCCTGCAAGCTTGCTGGCCCTCCACCGGCGCTCGCCGGCGATGATCATGTAAGTTCCATCCTCACGAGGTTTAACTAGTAAGGGTTCAAGTACTCCCTGATTCTTTATAGACGCGCTGAGCTCCGCAAGGTCGCCGATCTCATTCCTGGGCTGGTCGGGGTTCGGCTCGATACGGTCGACCGGGATCACCCTTCCGACGGACCGATTCGCCTTCGCCAGTTCTTCCACGTAGTGGGAATCATGGCGCATCTTTATCCCCAGAGGCAGTCCTCTTTCAGCCACGGTTCAGCACCTCCTCGGCAAGACTCATATATTCGACGGCGCCGCTGGAATTAGGCGCGAACGAGTAGATCGGCTCCTTGTGGGCCGGAGACTCCTCGAGCCGCACGCTGCGGCTGATAGTCGTCTCGAACGCCTTGGGCCCGAAAACGTCGCGTATATGGGCCTCGACATCCTTTGAAAGCGTGGTCCTTTTATCGACAAGCGTAACGAGGACTCCCAAAAGCTCCAGTCCGGGGTTCGGGCGGGAACGTACCTTCTCGATCGTTTCGAGGAGATCGTCGGTACCTTCGAGCGCAAAATAGGAAGACTGGATCGGTATCAGCACGTGGGTCGCCGCGACAAGCGCGTTGACGGTGATAAGGCCAAGGGTCGGCGGAGTGTCGAAGATGATCAGGTCGTACTTGCTCTTGAGGGGTTCGATCCGGTCCTTCAGCCTGTAGATGGCGTCGAACTCTCCAACGAGCTTGGCTTCGAGCTTCGCGAGGTTGATCTTCGAGGGAATGACGTCGACGCCCTCGACGGACGTCGGATAGACAAACTCCTCGATGTTCCTGTCGGGGTTGGTAAGCAGCTCGTAGGCGCTCCCGTTCAGATTCTCGTGGGAAACGAACGAAAGCGAGGTATTGCTCTGCGGGTCGAGGTCAGCGATGAGTACTCGCTTCCCTCTGATCGCGCAGCCGGCCGCAAGGTTGATGGCGGTCGTGGTCTTGCCCACACCGCCTTTCTGATTTGCAATTGCGATGATCATCCGATCAAAGCCTAATCGATGAGATCAGGCCACTCCTCAGTCTGGGTAGGTTCAGAACTTTCGAACGAGGGTTCTTCGGATTCAGACGCCTGGCCCGAAACCTCGAATACTTCTTCTTCGACAAAAATGGGGCAGTCCGTACGGAGCGCGAGAGCGATCGCGTCAGAAGGACGCGCGTCGAAGAAAACCGTCTCGCCTTCCCTGTCGCTCAACTCTATTACCGCGTAGAAAGTATTTTCTTTCAGGTCGGAAATGACGATCTTTCTGACGGTGTAGCCGATCTCGATAATGAAATTCCGGAGCAGGTCGTGGGTCATAGGGCGCTGGGGAACGATCTTTTCGATCTCGAGCGCTATCGCGTTGGCTTCGAACGCACCGACCCAGATCGGGAGGATCTTCTCGGAATCGACCCCCTTGAGGACCACGATCGGCGTGTTGCTGTTCGGATCCATGATCAGAGCGCCGATTTTAACCTCGATCTGCATGCGACTATCCTACAAAATTTAAACCCTTTCACCAAACAACGTGTTGCTTTTCGCGTCGGTGATCTTCACCCTGCAGATATCGCCGGGGACCGCACCGTTTCCTGCGAAGTTCACTACCTTGTGGCACGTTGTGTGGCCCGACAGATGATCGTCGTCGCGCTCAGAGGCCTTTTCGGCCAGGACATCGTAAACCTTTCCGACAGAATTACTTAAAGATCGCCGAACATTCTCCTTCTGGATCTCTTCGAGTTCGAGGAAACGGCGCGTCTTTGTCTGGTCGGTCACGTCGTCCTCGAGTGCGGCGGCTGGCGTTCCGGGTCTCGGCGAGTACTTGAAGATGTAGGCCGCGTCGTAACGGCAGTGTCTCACAAGTTCTTTCGTGCCGCGGAAGTCTTCCTCCGTCTCGCCGGGGAAGCCGACTATTATATCGGTCGTCAGTGAGATCTCCCTCGAAGAGCTCCGGATCCGGTCGATCTTCTTCTTGTAACTGTCGATCGTGTGGCCCCTGCGCATCTCCCTCAGAAGGCGGTCGCTTCCGCTCTGGACCGGAAGATGAACCCAGTTGCAAAGGTTGTCGTTCTCCTCGATCGCGTCGACTATGTCCGGATGAAAGTCCCTGGGGAAGGAAGTCGTAAACTTGATCCGCTCGATCCCCGTGGCGGCCACGGCCCGCAGAAGCCTGGAAAACGGTGTCGCTCCCCGGAAGTCTTCCAGACCGGTATCGGTCCCCGGTCTGTAACTGTTTACGTTCTGGCCGATAAGGTGAACCTCCTTTACACCCGTACGGCGGAGATCGAGCACCTGACGGACGATCTCTGATGCGGGGAGACTTTTCTCGCGGCCTCTCGAGAAGGGGACAATGCAGTAGGTGCAGAATTTGTTGCAGCCTTCGATGATCGGAACGAACGCGACAAAGGGAGAATGGCGGCTCTTGTCGGCGACGGTCCAGTCGTAATCGTCCTCCCGGCCTTTCAGGTCGATGACATTCCCTTTACCGGAACCGGCCAGGCGGATCGCCTCGTGGACCCTTCCAACGGCGCGGGTCCCGACCACGAAATCGATCCCGCGGTCTTTCTCAAACAGGGTTTCGCCTTCGAGCTGGGCCACACAGCCCATCACGCCCACAAGCCTTTCGCCTTTCCCGCCGGGCTTTATCTGGCCGACGCGCGTGTACAGCTTGTGTTCAGCCTTCTCACGGACCGAGCACGTATTGAGCAGCACGATGTCTGCGGAACCCTCGTCGGAGGTGATCTCAAAGCCCTCGGATTCAAGAAGCGTCGAGACCCGCTCCGAATCGGACACGTTCATTTGACATCCGTGGGTTTCCAAATAAACTTTTTTCATACCGTAGAAGGATTCCTCACTGCCCGCCGAAAACGAAAATTATGTCGAAAACAGGGGATTTTGTCCATCTGCACGTCCACACGGACTTCAGCCTTCTGAAGGGCTGCATCCGCCTGAAACCGCTGGTAGAGGCGCTTTCCGAGATGGAGATGAGTGCCTGCGCCACCACCGACTACGCGAACATGTTCGGCGCGGTCTCATTTTACAGGCAGATGACCTACGCGGGCCTCAAGCCGATCATAGGCTACGAAGCCAACCTGACCTTCGGCAGCCGTTTCGACAAGAGCCCCGTGGTTGAATCCGGCGAACTCCCCTACTACCACGTCGTCCTTTTGGCGAAAGACCGCGACGGATACCTGAACCTCGTGAACCTCGCCTCGAGAGCCTATACCGAAGGCCTGTACAACAAGCCGCGGATCGACGCAGAACTCTTGAAAGAGCGTTCCGGGTCGCTTGTCTGCCTTACATCGAATCTAAAAGGCCCGGTCGGCCACCATCTGCGGCACGGCAACTTTGAAAAGGCGTCTTCGAACGTGCGCCTCCTCCAAGACATGTTCGGCGAGGACCTATACCTGGAACTGCAGGACCATGGGACCGAGGAAGAGGCCTCGATCAGACAAGGCCTCGTATCGCTTTCGAAAGACCTGGGCGTTCCGCTCGTCGCAACGAACGACGCGCACTATCTTGCGAGGGAAGATGCGAGGGCGCACGAGGTCCTTCTTTGCATAGGAGAGGGACAATCCGTGGAGGACGCGTCGAGGCCGAGGCTCGGGAGCGACAAGTACTATCTTCGTTCGAAAGAGGAGATGTGGGACTTGTTCGGCCGCGAGCATCCGGAGGCGCTGGAAAATACCCTGAAGATCGCTTCGGAATGCAACGTCGAGTTCGATCTGGGGAACAGGTACTTTCTGCCGAAATACCCTATCCCAAAGGAAAGCAACGCGGCGACGGAGCAGGAGTATCTGGAATCGGTCGTCGAAGAGGGATTCGAGAGGCGCAAGGAAACGGTCTGGAACCCTCAGATCGAGAAAGGGGAACTTCGCTACCCCCTTGAAACCTATCGCGAGAGACTAAAGGAAGAGTTCCGGATCATAGGGGAGATGGGGTTCCCCGGGTACTTCCTGATCGTGTGGGAATTCGTCAAGTACGCCCGCGAGAAGGACATACCGGTAGGGCCCGGCCGCGGATCCGCCGCAGGATCCCTGATCGCATACTGCCTCGAGATCACGGATGTCGATCCGATCCAGCACGATCTCCTTTTCGAGCGCTTTCTGAACCCCGAGCGCGTATCCATGCCGGATATCGATATCGATTTCTGCGTTCGCGGCCGCGGGGAGGTCATCGAGCACGTCGCGGAGTTTTACGGCAGGGACTCGGTCTGCCAGATAATCACGTTTGGGACGATGGCCTCGAGAGCGTCGATCAAGGATGTGGGGCGCGCGCTTAACATGCCGTATGCGGACGTCGAACGGATAGCGAAGCTGATCCCGCCGCCGGTCCGCGGCAGGAACGTGAGCATAGGCCAGGCGCTTGAACAGGTGCCCGAGCTCAAGAAAGCCGTCGCCTCGGACAAGAAGGTGGCCGAACTCGTCGATCTGGCATTGCGGCTCGAAGGTTGTTCGCGCCACACTTCCGTCCACGCCGCCGGCGTCGTGATATCGCCTCAGCCGCTGCAGGAACTTGTCCCGGTCGCGATCTCCAGCAGGAACGACGAACTGACGAGCCAGTACCCTATGCTGGACCTCGAAGACGCCGGGATGCTTAAGATGGATTTCCTCGCGCTTACTACTTTAACGATCATAAACGATTGCTTAAAGAGCCTTAAGCAGAAGACCGGGGAGACGATAGACTGGAGCGAGGTGTCCTTAAGCGATGAGAAGACCCTTAAGCTGTTTTGCGAAGGAAGGACGGACGCGGTCTTCCAGTTCGAGTCCGGAGGTATGCAGGAGATATGCAGGAAGCTGAAGCCGAAGGATCTTGAAGACCTAGCGGCACTTAACGCGCTCTATCGCCCGGGACCGCTCGACGGCGGAATGGTCGACGACTTTATCGCCCGAAGAAGAGGCGAGAAACGTGTGAGTTACATAGTCCCCGAGATGGAGGACATTCTGAAGAACACGTTCGGCATCCTCGTCTACCAGGAGCAGATCATGCAGCTGGCGCAAAAACTCGCCGGGTACTCGCTCGGCGAAGCGGACATGATGCGCAGGGCGATGGGAAAGAAGAAGCGCGCCGCGATGGCGGAGCATGAGAAGCGTTTCATCGACGGTGCCGTCGACCGCGGTATCGAAAAGAAAAAGGCGGAAGAGATCTACAACCTCATGGCGCAGTTCGCGGATTACGGCTTTAACCGAAGCCACTCGGTCGCATACGCGTACGTTGCTTTTCAGACCGCGTATCTCAAGGCGCATCATCCGGAGTATTTCTACGCTGCGGTCCTTTCGAGCGAGGCCAACGACTCGGCAAAGATATACAAGTATGCGAACGAGCTCAGGGACTTCGGGCTCAAGCTCCTGCCGCCGGACGTCAACGAGAGCGATGCGGGTTTCACGCCTCTCGAAGGCGCCGTGAGATTCGGGCTTACGGCCATCAAGGGGATTGGAGCAGGAAGCGTGGAATCGATCCTCGAAGCGAGGAAAGCCGGCGGGCGCTTCACTTCCCTGTTTGATTTCGTTTCGAGGATCGAACAGGGGGCGATCAACAAGAGGGCGCTGGAAAGCCTTATTTGCGCGGGCGCGTTCGATTCCCTGGACCCGGAGAGTGATCCCTCGATGTGGAGGGCCCGCCATTTCGAATGCATCGATGAAGCGCTGAATCACGGACAGAGGGTCTGGAACGACAGAAAGATGGGACAAAGCGCCCTCTTCGGGTCCGCGGCGGTGGGCGTGGCGGAATCGAAGGACTTTCTTCCATACGCGATGAGATGGTCCGGCGCGGAGCTTTCGGCAAAGGAGAAGATGGCGGTCGGATTCTATCTCTCGAACCACCCGCTGGACAGCCACAAAGAAAGGCTCGCCGGGATGGGAATCGAGAGGCTAAACGGGTTCTCCGATGTTCGCCCGGGCGATCAGGTAAGGCTCGCCGGAATGGTGGCGAAGCCGCAGGTGAGGCAAAGCCGGAAAGGAAACCGGTTCTGCATTTTCACACTTGAGGACCAGACCGGCAACGTGAAATGTCTCGCGTGGGCAGAAGCATATGGAAAGTACTCGGAACTTCTCAGAGACGACGAACTCCTGATCGTCGATGCAAGGGTCGAATCCAACGACGGCAGCGACCTGGTCGTGATAGTCAACGAGATCACAAGCCTTACCGAGGCGATTTACAAAAACGCACGAAGGCTTATAATCAAGCTTCCCGAAAACGCAGATGAAAAAACGGTTCTTGACAGGGTCTTCTCGCTTCTCGGAACCGGCAAAGGCAGCTGCGAGGTCCTTCTGGATGTGCCGGCCGGAAACGGGATCAGCGTACGGCTCAGATCCGAGCCTTTCCGGATCGTAGGTTCCGGGCGACTCGAACGGGATCTCGAGGCGTTTGGATGCGCGGTGGACTGGGACTTCGGTTGAATATATGGATACTTCGAACGAGAGCGCTTTTGAACGGGTGCAGAGGGCCCGCCATCCGCAGAGGCCGTATGCGCTCGATATATTCGAGCATGTCTTCACAGACTTCAAGGAGCTTCACGGCGACCGCCGGTTTGCCGACGACCCCGCGATCGTGGCCGGTTTCGCACGGATCGACGGAACCGAAGTGGCCGTGATCGGCCAGCAAAAAGGGCGTGATACGAATCAGAGGCGTCACAGGAACTTCGGTATGCCGAAACCCGAGGGTTACAGGAAGGCGCTGAGGATCATGAAACTCGCTGAGAAGTTCTCGAGGCCGATCATTACGTTCGTCGACACACCCGGGGCTTATCCAGGGATCGATGCGGAAGAGCGCGGCCAGGCGGAAGCGATCGCATACAACCTGAGGGAGATGGCCCATCTGAGGGTTCCCACGATCATCGTCGTGCTCGGTGAAGGAGGTTCCGGCGGCGCGCTTGCAATAGGGATCGGGGACCGCGTGCTTATGTTCGAGAATGCGGTCTATTCGGTGATCTCGCCGGAGGGATGCGCCGCGATCCTCTTCAAGGACGCTACCAGGGCCGAGAAGGCGGCGAACAGCCTCAAGCTCACTGCGTCCGACCTCCAGGCCCTTTCGATCATAGACGAGATAGTCCCGGAGACCCAGGAATGGGAGTTCTCCGAAGATTCGGCAGAGGAGTTTTCAGCTAACAAAGTGACTGCGGGTCTCAAGGCGGTCCTCCTCAGGCACCTCCGTGAACTCGGAAAGATTACGAAAGAGGATCTGCTCGAGAAGAGGTTTGAAAAGTTCAGGGCAATGGGCAAATGGGCAGGCGCCTGAGGCAGACGCCCGCCCGATCGAGGAAAACGGATCTAGAACGGAATGTCGTCGTCTCCTCCGGAATCACCGGAAGCTGCCGCCCGCGCGGTTTCGGAATTTCCGGAGTCATAGTCCTCGTTGTCGCCGGAAGAGTAGTCGTCCTGCCTGCCCCCGCCCAGGAACTGCATATCTGAGGCGTTGACATCGAGCGTCTGGCGGCTATTGCCGTCTCTGTCGGTCCATTCGTCGATCCGGAGGCGGCCTTCGATATAGACCTGACTCCCTTTCTGAAGATATTTGGAGGCGTTCTCAGCCTGTCTGCCCCAGAGGGTTACACGAAACCACGTCGTGATGTCCTGGAGTTCGCCGGATTTGTCCCTGCGTTTTTCGTTGGTGGCCATTGAGAAATTGCAGACTGCGGTGCCTTGAGGGGTGTATCGCAGCTCGGGATCTCTCCCAAGATTGCCTACGATGATGATCTTGTTGAATGACATAGAAAGCTCCTTTGTTGTGGGTAGTAGAGAGCGAACGGATGGGAGACCGGCTCTCATCGGACGGTTTCGGTCCGTTCAGAGTGACCGAAGCCGTTTCCGCGACAATTCTATTCAACTGCGCAAGAAAACACAAAGCGCATAGGATTCAATGAGATCAGCCGTATTTGTTTCTCTCGTTATCTTCACGTGGTTTGCAGTTGGGGCGAACGCTGAGGCGCAACGTCCGGAGGATTCCCCCTGGGAAAGGCCGCTTGAGACCTGCTGGACCTTCGACGCTCCGGCAATGTCCTCGGTCCCGCTCGCGTCCGATAACGTTTCTACAGTCTTCCTTCCTCAGACGCCCGCCCGTATTATCGCTCTCTCGCTATTGAGCGGAGACACTTTCTGGACCGTCGAGACAAGCGGAAGTATTATCTCGCCTCCGCTTCCTAACGGTTCTAAGGTCGTCGTGTACTCGACCGTGCTCAATGAGGACGGCAGCAGTTCGTACCGTTCGGCGGCCATCGATTCCCTGTCCGGCGTTTCCCTTTCCGGCTTTCCGTTAAACGGAGAACGCGTGACCGATACGGAACCGTTTGGAACCGGCTTGTTGATGCTAATCGGAACGGACGTGCTGCGCCTTGCGGACGAGACAGGGATCAGATGGGAGCGTGTGTTCTCTGAAGTAGGTCTCTCAGGGATCAGCAGGTCCGGGCCTCACGTGTTCGCCTGGTCTGAAAAGGGTCACGTGATCCTCATCGACGGCGATACGGGTTCTGCGGTTTTGCGGTTCATACTGCCCTCGATCCCTTCCGGCGCGTTTGCCGTGCGCGGTGAAAAGATGTATGCAGGCTCGTCGGCCGGGACCGTGTTCTCGGTAGACCGAAGGGACGGCGAGATCGGATGGAGTTCAAGGACCGGCGGGACGATCGATGCTCTCGAGGCTGAAGAGGACGGTGTGCTCGCCATTTCCAGGGATAACTTCGTCTACTTTCTTGCGGATGGAAACGGAAGCAGGATATGGAAAAGGAGGCTTTCAGGACGCATCATCGGCAGTACGAAGGTCGGGAACACGTCCCATGCATTTCTGGCCTACGGTTCGAACGATGTAGTTGTCCTGAACACGTTGGACGGAAAACCCGTCAATAGCTATCGGATCGAAAGTGCGGATTACTTTTCCGGAGCGCCCGTGTATGCCGGGGGCTACCTGCTTGTGCCATTTGATTCTGGACTAGCGGCGCTCGCCCCAAAAGGTCTTTGCAAGAAGAAAAAGGACGGCCAGTGATCGCCGTCCTTTTTCAATGCTCTGCAGATCGCCAGGTCTAGTGCGACTTCTGGTATTCCGCCATCATGGCGTAAATCTCATCCTTCACGTTCAATTTTTTCTTCTTGATCGTGACCTCTTCAATTTGTTCTGATTCGCTGGGATACGTTAGACTGGCGAGCTCTGATAGACGTTCTTCGTAGGTTTCGTGCTGGTGAACAAGGTCCCTGAAGGTCTGGCTTTCTTTCATTAAGACTTCTTTCACAGACTCGGTTGTCGACATGTCCATATGCTTGGGTTTCCCTTCCTTTCTGTGGTGATAGTTTTTCAAAACGACCCGAACCCATTTGGCCCGGCCTCAAATTTTTCCTTGTAGAGCCAATAATAGCCCAAGCCCCGAAACATTCGCAAGGACTTTCTAGATCCTCCTGGACATAAGGATCGCGTCGTCCGGCGGAGTGGCGTAGAATCGCGCTCTTCGGCCGCAGATCCTAAATCCGAGACGCTCATAGAAGGAAACAGCCGATCTGTTACGGGAGCGAACTTCCAGATGGAGCACGCCTTTTCCTGACTTCCGCAGTTCGGAGACCGCACTGCTGACGAGGGATTTCCCGATTCCCATTCGAAGGAATTTCTTTCGGACCGCGAGGTTGAGAATTTCGGCTTCGAAGGAAGAGCCGTCAGGTTCGTCGGCTTTCACTTGATTCGTTATCAGACGCATTACCAAAAAACCGGCTATAGGGATCCCTTCCGGCCCCGAGGCTATGAGAAAGACCGACCCTTCGCGCACGGCTTCGTTCCTGTAGTCCGCTTCGGTCCATTCGGACAGACCGGCCTCCCTTTCGATCATCTTGACGGCGGCACTGTCCTCTGCCCTTGCCTTCCTGATCTTCCAGACCATGCTATGACCGCCCAACAATGAAATCTCGCGTATACAGCGGCTCAAGGCTCTTTGACAGGTCCCCTTCAGGCAACGACCTCACGTGCCGGTACGCGAGACGCGCGATGTTTCGGCCGGTGTTGATGAAGCACACTTCTTCTCCCGTTTCCGTACCCTCCGGAACCTCACTTTCCAGTCCCGGACCAAGGACCAGAAGCCTCCCGGGGTTCTCGAATAAAAGTCCCTTTTCGATAAGGAAATGGCTTCCCGCCCTGACGAAGTGATTTCCTTGCCGCTCGAAATCCTGAACCGCGACCTCTCTTTTTCCGGCGTATATCGCCGTCCTGCATCGGTCAAAGGTCTCAGGAACCGCTGCCGTCATCGCCTCCATCACGGTACAGGTTAAGAAAGCAAGGTCCCTAGCACGAAGCAATCCCCGGAGGATCGAAATGCCCGTCCGAACACCGGTGAAGCTTCCGGGCCCGCGGGTTACGATCATCTCGGACGGGGAATCGATCCGAAAGCCTTCAGAGACAAGCATCTCATTGACCGCGTGGATCTGCGGCGCGTCGTCCTTGCCACGGCCGAGCTCGTCTTCCGCACGGATCTCCGCACCGTCGGCGAACAGTGCGGCGCTTCCTCCTCCAATGCATGTATCGATCGAGAGAGTCGTGTGCATCTACGGCCGTCTCAGGATCGCCTCCTGATCGCGGCAGCCATCCTTTTGACGGAAGGAACTGCCTGCTTGAACATGTATCCGATCTGGTAGTGCGCTCGCGTAGGCGCGTCGAAGCTTCCCTCCATGCCGATCGTGGCCATAACGGGACTGGGCGGAAGCCGCTTTCGGAGCTGCTGCGAGAGCTGTCTGATGCTGTCGAGTGACTGTGAGAGCGGAACATGGGGAACCCCCTTTTCCCAGCGGACCTCGACCGCGCGCGTGAACCATGCGGGAAGAGCCTTTGCCTCCTCCGCAAAAGGAAGATCGTCGATCTCGAGTCCAAGGTGCCTGTGAGCCAGACCCACCGTGCATACGATCCAGCGCCTTCGCCGCCCCGACACAACGCCCAGGCATTTCTCCCAGTTGAACGAAGAAGGGCGGTTCTTGACCGCCCAGTATATGTCCCAGAGCCTTTCTTTTTTTTCACCGCCGTCCGTCAGCCAGTGAACGCACATTACCCTTAGGTGGTCCTCGGGGCAGAGTATACGGATCGGAACCCCTTCGAGGTCTACGGTACGTGACCGTTCGAACAATTCTTCGAAACGAAGGGTGTCGAGATGTCTCGGTCCGGCGTGCAGGTCAATTGCGCCGAACTTCTTAGGGTTTGCGGTTATCTTCAGTATCTCTTCTGACTCGGCCATTGAAGGCTCGACCAGCAGATCGATGTCCCCGGGCGACCTCCTGGCATCGTCCGGGTAGTTCCTTGTGGCCGCCCATCCCTTGATCAGGACCGCGCGCAGCCGCAGATCGTTCAGTTCCGAAAAAAGCGTCACAAGGTAATGCTCGTGGACCTTGTCCAGAAGCACGGTTACGCGCTCGGCAGTCGAGACATCATCAAACCCTTCAGACATTTCCTTCAGGAGAAACTTCCGGGAGATCGCTCAGAGCCTTGCAAGTACATCCTCTACGACCTCGCCAGCCTCACCCCTTGGGCCCTGCAGCAGAAGAGACCGTTCAGCGACGAGCTTCAATCTTCCGAGAGTTTCTTCGGGATGCTTCCTCACGATCTCGGGCCAGAACAGGTGGTCAAGCATTGACCAGACCAATTCCCCCTTTTCCTGCTCACGCGGATTCCAGACGGCCCCTTCGGAATAAACGGTCGAGATGACCAAGGCGATCTCGCAAGGCTCACTCTCGACCGAATAGGAACCCTCAGGCCGTTCACCCGAGTTAGCCTCTGTTCGCAATTTTAACGGAACCGGATACGGATGCACCCGTCCGTCCTCTCCGACAACGGCACAGTCGTCCGTCAAATACCTCGCCCCCGCATCCAGAAATGCCCTCGTCAACGTGGACTTGCCCGAATGCGTCCTGCCCGGAAAGAGCACTGCCTTTCCTCCAAGCGCGACCGCGCCCGCATGCAGGAACAGATACCTGGGAGCCGCGTTCAGCGCGATAAGGAGCTGAAGTTTCGAAGCTACGCCCTGCAATTGCGACGATTCGAGCCCGATGACTTCCGCAACGCGCTCACCCTCGAAAAAAAGACCCCTCCCGGCCTCCGGTTCGGTGACCAGAGAAAGCGTCGCATCCGGTTCCTCTTTTAGCGAGCCCTCTTCCAGACACGGCAGCAAGGACCTTAGGAGCACGAGATCGATCTTGCGGTCGCTTTGAAGCTCGATACTGACGCCGAAGCTCTCGAAGGTGATCGAATGGTCCACTTGCTCTTAAGGGATCTGAGGCTCCTGCACCAAAAAGTAGGAGCCGGCCATCTTGAGGAAAAGCCGACTCCGGTTGTTGCTAACGAAGTTCTTGTCGTTACGGGCAAGCGGCTGTGCCGGGGATAACGCCGCAATTTCCCAGATTTGTAAAGCACCCATAGATCGACGGGTTCGCCTGACTCGGGCAGCAGCGCCTTCCGCCTGTGCACCCTGAATCGAGGCCCGTCGAGCCGCAAAGCGAGGCAACGCAGGTGCTGGCCAGCGTCTGGCCCGGAAAACTGAGCATCGCGATCACGGGCAGCGCGATCGCCGTTGCGAGGCCTACGTTCCGGATCACTTCCCTGCGGCTCATTCCTGCAAACCGCGAAGAAAGTTCGTTGGCGATCAGGTTCTTCTCCTTAAGCTGGTCAAGGGCAAGCCACACAAGCTTTTCTTTTTCTTCCTGGTCGCGCGAGCCTTTCAGGCCCTTGGCGATCTCGGCAACCGTCCTGTTCCCATCGCAGGATCTCCAGATCTCAGCCGCAGTGGGATTGAGGCTAAATGCCTTGTTATCTTCAAGGTCATAAATGAGGACTTCTTCGGGCATCTCCTGGATCACCAGGCCCTCTTTTCGAGCAATGGGAACTTGGGAACTGTTCATCTTTCCTCCTACGCCGATTAAAAGTATCAATCAATCTCGCGGTAAGCCTAAAACCGACCGATTAAAGTAATTTATTAATTTGATCGAAGCCGCGCCGGCATCTGCCCTGCGGCTTTCGGCGATTATGGCACGAAGTGCTAGTTTATTCAAGACTTTAAGTGAGAACCTGGTGTTCGTACGGACTGGCACCGTGTGCTCGATCAGCCTCAAGAGTCCCTCGCCCTTCGAGAGAATCTGCGGGCCCCAGCGCGCCGCTTTTTCATATTGGCTAAGAAATATAAGGGCGCAAGGCGCCGGACCGCGTCCGACAGCCGCTCCTATTGCCCCGGCCTCAACATCTGCAGAGTCCCGTCCGCCACCGGGACCGCGCACAGAAAGGGGTTTAGGAAACGGGATGACCCGCCCTTCCCGATCGATCACCGCAAAGTCGTCGGAGAAGTATACGGCGCCTCTTTGGACAAGCGCTTTGACAAGGGTCGTTTTCCCCGCGAACGATCGGCCGGGCAAAATGATCGCATGCCCTTCGATCGTCACCGCGCCGGCATGTATGAACACATGTTCCGGCGCCATTTCCGCTACACGGTTTCTGACCATCGACTCGAACAACCGGTCAAAACTTCCGTTTTCAAGCGGGTGCCGAGTGCCTGTATGTTCGTCAAAGACCTCGATCTTTCGATCATCTTCGGCCGCAATGCGAAAGACCTGTTCACGATCCTGGACCTTTCCGAAGTCGACAAGCGGGCCGAATACTAGCGTCAGACGTTCGCGTATCCTACCGATCAGGCGCGTGGACCCGGATTCGATCCGGAACCCCACTCCAAAGCTTTGAAAGGAAAGTGACCCCACTCGCAGCGCGCGATGAATGCCCGGCGCCTATCCCCCTAAACTGTTAATTGCGTTCAAGTTCAGAAATCTCGCCAACTTTCCTGCGTTTTGTGATCCCGCCGGAAAGATGCGCCGCAAACGGCAAAGCGAGCGACACAAACGCGACCGCGGCGACGACGGGAAACAGCGTCTCAAGAACCGCGGAGACTATGACCGCCGCCGAGCAAACGATCCCCGACAACCCGTACAGTGCCGCCACGGCGGAATGAGGCATCCCCCTCATCACCATTGCCTGGTAAAGATGTTTCCTGTGGGGCTCCCAGACACGCTCGCCTTTGAGAAGCCGTCTGAAGAACGTGACTGAGGAATCGAAAACGAACGGCCAGGTCAGTGCGACCGCGTACAGCACGATCAGCCAACGGTCCGCTGACCCGGGGGCGAGCGGGTCCAGATCGGCGATCACGAAGATCGGAAATGCGGCGAACGAGAATCCCAGGAACGCGCTTCCGGAATCGCCCATAAAGACCTTCGCCGGTTCCCAGTTGAAATACAGGAACGCCGCGCACGCGGCCGCAATCGCAAAACCCGCGAACGAAACCGCTTCGGAACCGAGCACCGCGCCAAGAACGCCCCAGCCGAGACCTGTCGCAACGGCCTGCGAGCCTGCGATCCCGTCGCTTCCATCCATAAAATTGAAGGCGTTCGTGAAGCCGACCATCCATATGAAGACCGCGCCGGCGAAGCTCCACTGCCGGAAACCGCTTTCCATTTCCCAAACGGGGGAGAACCAGAGAATAGCGAGCGCGGCGAGCGCGTGAATTCCGAACCTGACCCAGGCGGGAACGTGACTGAGGTCGTCGAGCCAGCTGACCGCTACAAGAACCGCAGACGCGATGAAGTAAGCCGCGAATCGTGCGAAACTGCCGTTGAACCCGGCACTTCCCATCAGAAAATAAACAAGAAGCGCCGCCAGAACCGTTGCCGAAATCACGAGGCCCGCCCCAACCGGTACCGGCTCGGCATGCATGCTTCTTTCGTTGGGAACGTCCAGTATCCCCTGCCTTCTGCTCAGGCGCACGAAGATCGCCGTACCCGCGGCGCAGACCGCAAGAACAAGCAAAAGCAGGACTGGTACGAATGGCATCAGTCTTCCCTAAGAATGGACCCTCAGGCTCAGGTGTCCGAGCACGATGTTCGCGACTGTCTCCGAGACGTTCTCGGCCAGGTACTCCGGGGGAGCAGACCAGCTTTGCCTTCTCCCGACCGCCAGAGCGACCGAAGAAAGTATGCTTTCCGGTTCAGCTCCGCTCAGAACGTTGCTGCCGCATTCCAGAGTCTCCGGCCTTTCGGTGACGTCTCGCAGCGTAACGTTGGGGACCCCGAAGATCGCGCATTCCTCCTGAACGGTTCCGCTGTCTGTGAGCACCGCGAAGGCGCTTTTCTCGAGCTTTACGAAATCGAAAAAGCCCAGCGGATCGATCAGGCGGACTCTGTCCGATCCCGGCTCTATCCCGAAGGTACGGAGTTTGTCGGCGGTCCTCGGGTGAACACTCACGAGCAGAGGCTTTCCGTAATCCTCTGCGACCCTTGAAAGCCCTTCAAAAATGCGCGCGAGCCTTTCCCCGCTGTCGACGTTCTCCGCCCTGTGAAGAGTGACGAGAAAGAACCCGCCGGGCTCCACATCCAGCGCTTTGGCAGCTCCCGACGACCCGATCGCGGCCCCGTAATGCCGGATCACCTCGTTGATCGGATTCCCGGTAACGAAGATCCTCTCGCGCTCGATTCCCTCCCTGACAAGATTCTCTTTGCTCCTTTCTGTGTACGGCATGAGCACGGAGCTCGAATGGTCTATTATCCGCCTGTTGATCTCTTCAGGCACACGGTCGTCGTAGCACCGGTTTCCGGCCTCCATATGAAACACGGGAATTCCCATTCTCGCGGCCACGATCGCGGACAAAGCGCTGTTTGTGTCGCCGAGGATCAGTACGCGGTCGGGGCGGACCTCTTTTAGGACGGTCTCGGCCCCTGCGAGGATCTTGCCCGCCTGTTCCCCAAAAGATCCCGCGCGGATCCCGAGGTGATGGTCAGGATCGCGTATCTCAAGTTCCTGCAGGAATATACCGCTGAGACTTTCATGAAAGTTCTGACCTGTATGTATCGTCGTATGGTCGCAGTTTCGGTCAAGGACGTCGAGGACCCTGGAAAGTCTTATGATCTCCGGCCTTGTTCCGAATATGGTGGCTACCTTCATTAAAGACTTAAAGTAATACTTAAAGTATCAGTTCCTTTCTTCGATAAACCGCCGGATCTCTTCGCCCGCGTCCGCAAGGACTCTGCGCAGTTCTTCGGCGGAGACGTTGTCGTCTTTCGAAGAATACTCGGACGTTAACGCCATCTCGATCGCGTCGCCTTCACGGAGTTCCGGGAGAACCGGAAGTATGACATAGTACCCGTTCCTTGCAAGGGTCCGGAAGCATTCTTCCTCGGAGACCATTATCTCGTGGATCTTTTCGCCCGGCCGTATGCCCGTGAACACTATCTCCAGTTCTTCGGCGCCCATCAGCGCTTTCGCGACATCGGTTATCTTCGCGGACTCGACCCTCGGAACATACGTTTCCCCGGGGTATCCGGAAATAAGCGCTTCCATAACGGTGTCGACCGCCTTTTCCAGCGTCAGAAGGAACCTCGTCATTTCGGGCAGAGTGACGGTCACAGGCCTTCTCTCGCGTATCTGCTCGACAAACAAAGGCACGATCGAGCCTCTGGAAGCGATCACGTTCCCGTAACGTACGCAGCAAAACGCGGTCTGTCCGGCGCGACGGTTGGCTTCGATCAGGACCCTTTCCTGCAAGGCCTTCGTCATTCCCATCACATTGATAGGCTTGCACGCCTTGTCCGTCGAAATGCCTACGACCTTCTCCACAGGGAGGCGGTTCTCGCCGATCGCGCGAACGATGTTCTGTGCACCGTGGATGTTAGTGAGTACCGCCTCGAACGGAAAATACTCGCAGGACGGCACTTGTTTGAGCGCTGCGGCGTGAAAGACTATGTCGGAGTCTCTCAAAGCGGAGAGAATCGAGGGATAGTCGCGAACGTCGCCGATCGCAAAGTCGAGAACATCGCGGGAATTGTGGTAGATGACCTCATCGGTCGCCGCGGCTTTCTGGAGGTATTCAAGGCGCATGAAATGCTGTTTCGCCTCGTCCCTCGAGAAAACCGTCACGCGCGCGGGCGACCCGTAAACCCCGCTCAAAACCCGCCTCACGAGAGACTGTCCGAGCGAGCCGGTACCTCCGGTCACAAGCACACGCTTGTTTTCTAGGTAGTTAGATTTCTCCATTCTTGATAAGGCGAAGGGTCCTCCGCAAGGCCTTCGATCATTTCGCTCCACTCAGGCGCCCGGAATCCGGTTTCTCTTGCGAACTTCGAACCGTCCAGGCTTCTGTCGATCGCCAGAGTTTCATCCGGCTCGATCGTGATCCCAAGGTCCAGTCTTTCATTTACACGGCTCAGCAAGTCGAACTTGCTGATCCTCTCCGAGGCCACATGATACAACCCCTGCAGGTCCCGCCTGGGGAGGATCTGACCGGCGATGATATCCGTAAGCGCCCCGGTCGTGAATCCCGAAAAGTAAGCCTTTGTAAATCCACGAACGGTGCCGCCCGCGTTGGAAAAAAACCACTCCAGAAGCCCGTGCGACGTGCCGAGTTCGCGTCCGATTATCGATGTCCTTACCGTAACCGCGCCTTCGGAAACTACCTCACCGAGCGCCTTGCTGCGCCCGTACAGGTCTTGAGCGTCGGTCGGATCCTCTTCCGTGTAGCCTCCCCTGGATCCGGAAAAAACGCAGTCGGTGCTTATGTGGACCAGCCTTGCGCCTGCGTCCCGACAGATCTCGTGCAGCCTGTGAGGGAACAGCGCATTTATCTCGATCGTAAGGGCGGAGTGTTTCGCCTCTTCCTTCTGCTTGATCACGCCGACAGCGTTTACAACAACGTCCGGTCCTGCCAGTCTGACAGCTTTCCTGACCGATTCGGGTTCGCCAGCCTCCACCGAACCTATGACCCTTCTTTCCGATATAAACCGGAAGCGTGAGAGATCCCCTCCGCCCCGGACGCCGGCCCAGGTCTCGACTCCGTGATTCGGGAGGCGCTGCACCAGCTTATGACCGAGCATTCCGCCGGCCCCAAGGACAAGGACTCTCAAAGCTGACATATCACATCAAATGTCGGCATGCCGACAACTAGAATTCGCTTTAACCCGAATCACTTCCGGCGGCTCTCTCCCTGCGGAGGATCGCCCGCTCCATGAGCTCGGCCGTGCGCTTCTCTATGGACGGATCGGTCAGCACGGCATCGGAGTATGCCCTCGCCGACCCAGCCATCTGCCTGAACTCTGCCTGTTCCATCGCGACGCAACGCTCGAGGACGCTCTGCCACATCTCAGGCTTTTCCAAAGGCAGTGACCAGCCCGCCCGCTTCGCTTCCAGGTCTTTCCAGGGCGTTCGGTCGCTGATTATCAGAGGGCATCCCGCGGAAAGCGCCTCAAGGAAGACGTGGCCGAAGTTCTCGCCCAGCGTCGGCATTATCTTAAAGTGATACTTGAGCATTGACCTTGCGACCTCTTCATGCCTGAGAGGTCCCTTGTAACTAACTTCAATTCCCGAACGGCCTGTCCGGGCCTGCTCCAGAAACTCCTCAAGATATCCGGGATCCTCAGCGGCACCGTAAACGTCCAGGATCGCAGCGCCGGGAGCCAGACGAATATTCTCGACGATCCACTTGAGGTTCTTCTTTCGGTCGAATCTCGAGACAAAGACCAGCCTTACCTTGCCGGACTCCTTTTCCGGTTTCATATCCGGATCGAATTCTTCAATGATCGACGCGGGAGGAAGATCCGGCGCGATGCAGATCTCGGCATCCCGGGCACCGAGCGCCCTTATCTCTTCCGCCTCGAGCTCGCTGGAAGCCTTCCAAACGAGCCCCGAGTAGATCCCGAGTGTTATCGCCGATCGGATGAAAACCGCCTTCTTAAGGCTCTTGAGGCGCCTCGCACCTTCCGAAAGCTCTCCGCAGGGAGCCAGGACGAAGGGAAGATCCTCTATCCCGCCCTGTTTGCGGAGCCTGAGCGCCGCGATCGTAAGGGGCGAGAAGAAACTGTTCGCGTAAAGAAGCGAAGGACGAAAATCCGCGATCGCCTCCCGGATCACACGGCCAATGTCGGAGTCCTTCTCCAGGTAAAAAACCTTCGACTTCCCGACCCTGTTCCATTCTCCGACGCGAACATTCTCGTATCTGAGCTTTTCACGCCCTGCATCGTATGCCCTTGTGATTATCCGGAACTCGAACCGGTCGGAGAGCCTTTCGACCGTATTAACGATGGTCCTGGTACCGCCGCCGCTCTTTGAGCCCGGAAGGTAAAAATTGCTGATGATCAGCACGCGGGACTTTTCAGTTCCGATTTCCATCGATGACTTCCAGGCAGGCTGCGAGAACCTCTTCGGTGCCGACCGATGTCAGGCACAGGTGGTCATTGAAGCAATCCGGCGTATGACAGCCTTCACAAGGCACGGAAGTCCGGAGCATCCTGTGCGCAGCGCCCGGAGGCTCCCAGCGTCCCGGATAGTCGATAGCCGCGAATACCGCCACGCAGGGCACTCCCGCAGCGGCGGCAAGATGCATTGTTCCTGTATCGTTTCCGAGGTACAGATCGCAAAACGAAAGCGCCGCTCCGGCCTCCCGCACGTTCAAGGATCCCGCCGCAACTGCTCCCGTCCCCCAGCGGCTGACAAGCCTTTCTCCCTTTTCCTTGTCTTCCGGCCCCCCGAACACCACGGGGAAAACCCCTTCAGACCGAACGAGCTCGCCGACGACGGACCGGAATCTGTCTTCCGGCCAGATCTTCGAATCCCATTTGCTGCCCGGTCCGATTCCCATCAGTCTGCGGCCCTTGGGAGGGGATCCGAGTACTGCCGAGAGCCAGTTTGAAGCCCTTTCCTTTTCCGCCCGTGTCAGCTGCAGATCCGGATATGCTTCTTTCGGATGACCGTCTTCACCGAACTCTTCGCGGAGGCTTCTAAGTAGAAAGTCCCCTTCGTAGTCGACCCTGGGCAGCGGTCCGGCAACCGGCAATTCAAGCAGGTTCCTCAAAACGAACTCGTCACAGGCGATCCGGCCCACACCACACAACTTGAAGAATCTGCGGTCCCGCGCGATCCGGGATGCGGTCCGGTTCCGGGTCATCAGATAGAACACCGTGTCGAATCTAGACCTCCTAAGTCGCCTTATGAGCCGCAACGCTCCCGCCGTGCTTCGAAATCCGCCCGGCATCCGATAGCCTATCAATTCGTCAAAGAGCCCTTTTTCGGGAAGCACGGAGGTCGCCGGCACCCTTCTTTCCTCTCCCTCCGAAGCATTGCACAAGAATGCGATGTGCGAATCGGGGAATCTACGGCGGATCGCCCTGAAAGCCGGCAGCGCCACGATCGTGTCGCCCAAATGGCCGATCCTGAACACGAGAATACGCCCGGGACCTTCGATCGATCCGGCCGTCATCAAGCGGCCTCCAGTTCCCTTTCCAGATCGCCGAGGCTGACGGCCGAGGTTCCCAGCCGCTCGATCACGCACCCTGCCGCGAGATTCGCGAGTCCGGCCGCCTTGAAGAGATCAGCTCCTGCCGCAGATGCGACAGCTATCGCGGCGATGACCGTATCGCCGGCTCCCGTCACGTCAAATACCTTCCGCTCGTGCGCATCGATCGTCTCGGGACCTTTGCCTGCTTCAAAGATCGTTATTCCCCTTTCGCCGCGCGTGACGATCAGCGCCGGGAGATCGAGGCTCCTGCGGATCGCCTCGCCTGCCTCCTCGACGGCAACCCCGTCGAACCCGAGGAACCTTGAGGCCTCCAAAGCTTCCCTTTCGTTCGGCGTAAGAAGCGCGGCAGACTTGTATTTCTCGTAGTTCGTTCCCTTCGGATCGACATACACGCCGACGCCTTTTTCATTTGCCTTCGTTATCAGACGCATACAAATCTCGGGCGTGGCCACTCCCTTCGCGTAATCCGAAATGATGACCGCGTCTGCTTCATCCAGCAATCCGTCCAGCCTTCCGGCGAGTGCTCTCGTTTCTTCTTCATCGAGCGGCGAATGCGTTTCGCGGTCGAATCTCGCGAACTGGTGATGCTGCGCGATAAGCCTTGTCTTCACCGTCGTCGGCCGTGAGGCCGACACAACCACGCCCCCGCTGCCTATCCCTGCGGTGCTAAGCGCTTCGACCAGATCCTCCGCTTCCCTGTCCTTTCCCGCAAAGCCGGCTACGTTCACCGACGCACCGAGCCCACGAACATTGGCTGCGACATTTGCCGCGCCCCCGAGTACCGACTTGGTACCCGCAACATGCAGGATCGGAACAGGCGCTTCGGGCGAGATCCGGTCGACGCTCCCTGTCAGATAGGTGTCGAGCATCAAGTCGCCCACGACAAGCACTTTAACGTCTTTGAACCTTTCCAGAAGTTCGTTCATCGCCTGGCCCAATGTCCGCCGTCCTATCCTTCAGCTGCGATCCTCAGGTCGATCGTTTCGCACCATATATGACCGATGGTGATATGTGCTTCCTGTATCCTTGCGGTCCTCTCCGAAGGGACGACGACGCACGCATCGCAAAGCGCTGCGAACTTTCCTCCTTTCGAGCCTGTGAGACCCACAACCGTACAGCCGATCTCCCTCGCCTTCATCATCGCTCTGACCACGTTCGGGGAGTTGCCGCTTGTGCTTATCGCGATCAGAAGATCGCCCGATACGGCGAGTGCTTCGACCTGGCGCTCGAAAACCTTCTCGAAACCGTAGTCATTCGAAAGCGCCGTCAACGCGGAAGTATCCGTGGTCAAGGCGATCGCGGGAAACGCCCTCCGTTCGGTCTCATATCGGCCCACGAACTCGGCCGCGATATGCTGTGCATCCGCGGCACTGCCGCCGTTCCCGCAGAGCAAGATCTTCCCGCCGCCCGAAACGCAATCGTAAATGTGCTGTGAACAGTCATTTACAGAATCGACGCATTGCGATGCAAGGAGTTCGAAGACCGACATGTGCTGCGCGAGCGAGGCTTCCGCCGCGCTTTGCGGAGATACAGGCAGGTCATCGGCCGGGCCTCCCCCTGCAGACACTTCCTGCCCCCCAATCTTCTCGATCAGCAAGCTTGTCGAATACCCTTTAACGAGAGGCACGCTGCGAACCTCCCCGCCGTAAGATCGCACCGTGTCCGCCCCTATGATCTCCGACTCGTCCCAGTCACCGCCTTTCACCAGGACATCGGGCTTAAGGTCTTTTATGAGCTGATCAGGCGTAAGCTCATCAAAAATAATGACTTCATCAACTGCAGCAAGGCCCTCGAGAACCGCTTTGCGGTTTGATTCGGAGTTGATCGGCCTTGCAGGGCCCTTGATCGCGCACACCGACCTGTCGCTGTTGATCCCAACAATCAATCGGTCGCCGAATGAACGCGCAGCCTTTAAGAGCTCGACGTGGCCTGGGTGAATTATGTCGAAGCAGCCGTTTGTGAAGACAGTCTTCATTTGGTAAATGCGCAAGGTCAGTGAGGGATCGCAAGCGATTATAATCCTAAATAACTGTCCTCACTGCAAATGCTCTAAAGCGCGGGTTATTCCACGCGCCCGAACAGATGCACGTGGTGGCCGTCGTCGTCCGGCGGCACCGGCTCGATCCGCCGAAAACCCGCACCCTCGATCCGCTCTATCACCTCAAACCTGGGAGTCTCCGGAAAATGATGGATCTCGATGAGAAAGTACCGGCATTGCCGGACCCTTTCGAAGGCATCTGATTTAAAGATCTCGAACTCGGCTCCTTCGACATCCATCTTGCACAGATCGATCGGCGAATCGCCGAACGCTTCTTCGATTATCGAATCGGCGGTCCTCCCCCGAATCGTTATGCTTTCAGGTCCCTCGGTCCCGGAATAGATGTTCTCCGAGGTGCCGCCCTTTGAAGGTGTAAGAGAGATCTCCCTCTCGTACCCGCATACCGCCGCATTCACAGTTTCTCCGGATCCGGGAAAGTTTCGCCGTAAATTGTAAGCGAGCCTCGTGGCCGTCTGGGGATTCATCTCGACGCAGACGAGCTTCTCGAACCGGTAGCCCTCCGACGCAAGAAGCAAAGGGAACCCGCCGTTGTTCGCCCCCATGTCGAGCACACGCAGCGCCCCCGAGAGCTCCATCGACCCAAGAAACTTCCTGTACTCGTCGGAAGTAAGCAGCTCCCGCGCACCGTTGGCATCGCCGCCCGAAAGGTCCGTGATGAACTCGAGTCCCTTGTAACGACAGATCTGAACAGTCTCCGACGAAAAAAAAAGCCGGTTCAGGATAAGCTGCCAGCCGTTGTCCATCCGCCGCATGGCCCGGAACGCTTTCAGTTTTGTAGCGATTGCCATAGCCGGCCGGGTCCTTATAGGCTCCTGGGCTTCCTAGCAAAGAAATTGGCGAGGAACAGCGCGACCGCGATGACCGCTACGACCCTTATGGTGTTCGGGAAAATGCTGGAATAGAAGCCTTCATAGTGCACCAGGCCCAGAAGCGGAAAATAGGCCGCTTTCTTCCAGAGCCTGGGCTCGGGCGTGTTGATAAGCAGCTCGTAGATGAGCCTCAGGTAGATCCCGAGCAGCATCATCCCCAGGGGAATTCCCAAAGGTCCGAAATTACGCACGAGGTCCCCGAAGACGGTTATCGCGAACGAGTTCTCGCTGAAGTTGAAGTAGAGATCGCTGTAGGCTCGCGCATCGGACACCATTGGCTTGTCCGTCCAAAGGAACCTCGGTATGAACGACGTGAGGAACTCGTTGACGATGTTGTTCTTGATCCCGTAACTCTCTTCGTAAGGCTCAAGTTTCTCGTAGTTCGATACAACTACCGCCAGCGAACTCAGATTCTCGATCCTCTCGGCGAAGTCCTGTCCCGCCTGCGCCAGAAGCACGCCAGGATCCGTGCGCGAAAGGTATTCGACAGTCGCGAAGACCTGGCCTGCGTAATCGCCCGCGTTGATTCTCGCTTCAGAGCCTTTAATGTTCCTGAACGATGTGCCGTAGATGATCCCGATCGTGACGGCCGCGAAAACAAGTCCGCCGAAGGCCACGCCGTGCACCCACTTGATCCGCCGTCCGGAATACCAATAGGCGAGCCCTATCGGGATCACGCTGACGACCAGGCTCGAACGGCTTCCGTAAAGGGCCATCCTGAGGGGGATGAGAAGAATAAGGAACGCGACGACCGCGTACGAGATCATCGTCGGACGCTTCAGATGGAACACCCCGAGCCACAAAAGAACATAGCCGACGGTGAAGATCGTCGTCAGGAAGACGACAAGGCTGTCGAACATCCCGATCTCGTCGACCCTCTGGTATCCGAGAAGCCCCTGTACAAAGCCCAGGATGTTGAGGCCGATCCCGCAGAAGATAAGGAAGAAGCCCGGGAGCCATACGTCTCTGGTCCCCCACTCCCATTTGGGCATCACCTTCTCGATGTTTTTTGCGGCGAACCCTCCTACGGGAATGTAGTAGCCGGCGATCATCCCCAGAAACCCTATCGACACGTATACAAGGGAAAGCGGGATTGTGTAGGAGGGAGTGTCGATGAAACTCAGAAAATACGGGTCCGTGATCCCCGTAATGAGGACAAAGGAGCCGCCCACAAAAGTCCAGAAAAGGTAGGTCCACACTCCGTAAACGGTAGGATGGAACGGATCGAACTTTCCCTTGTAGTAGAGGTATCCTGCCGGGGAAAGCATGACCACTGCCGTGATCAGCGCCCAGGGGACGAGATAATAGTTTCCGAGCGATTCTGTAAACCCTTCGTCCGTCCAGAAGTATGCCGCGATCACGAGAACCGCAAGGCTCCACAGAACGAGGATGGGAACGATCAGCTCGCCTCTTCTCTTGACCGGGGGAAGATCTGTTTTTGGATACGGACTGCTCATACATCGGAGCCGGCGGGATCTTCGGCGGTGCGGCACACCGCTATTACGCCGTCACTAAGCTGTTTCGAAATCGCGACCAGGACATCGTTCACCAGATTGTAGACCTTTCGGTTGTGCGGGCGGTGTTCCCTGCCAAGGTCGTAAAAATAGAAGTCATCGACCTCGAAACCTTCCTTTTCCACCGCGAGCCTCAAGGTCCGGTACGAATAGTAGGCGACGTGGTCCGGATGTACGGGTTCCGCGACGCCGCCCCTGCCCCTTAGCGCGTACTGCACGAACCTCATTCCGCAGTAGGCGTTGACCGTCGTTATCACCAGGCGGGAGTCGCGGTCCATGAACCGCTTGATCCCACGAAGGAAAAGCCCCGGGTTCGTCAGATGTTCTATCATCTCACCTGCGACGATAACGTCAAACCGCCGGTCGAGATCTACCTCGTCGAGCGCTTCGAGATCGGCACGGTAGAGATCAAGGACGCCCGCGTTCCGGAGTGTTTCGAGCCCCTCTTCGTCGAAATCGAATCCGTACAGCTCCGAAGCTGCCTCGGCAAGCCGGAAATGCAGCAGCGAGCCGTCATCGATCGCCTCTTTTGTGTAAGGCCAGTTCGTGCAGCCCAGGTGGAGGACAGAGCGCCCTTCGCAGAGCCTCTCGATCAGATCCAGCCTCTGAACAAGTTCGGGTGTCGATCCCATCTTTCGCTTACCTTGCGAACATCTCCCTCACGAAGGCCCTTTCGTCCTTCGAAACGCCTCCCGTGACGAGGGAGACGGCGACATAGACCGCGAACCCGGCCAGCCCGGCCGCGATAATGGCCGTCCATCCCGCAGGCACTAGGCTCAGGACCGCGAATTCCGAAGCCGCGGCGGCGGCGCCCGCGACAGCGAGCGCAGAAACTGTCTTGATCCAGAACACCGCCTTCACCGATCCGAAAACAAGCCGCTCGGCTACGAATACCGAAACGAAGATCGTCCCGAACCCTGCGAGCCTTGCGACCGCCACCCCGGTTCCCTCGTAGGGCTCCGTGAGGGCGATCATCAGGGAGAGTCCTATGACGAGACAAACGCAGAACACCGCAAAATTATACGTGGTTCTCCCGAGACCTTCCATCATCTGCCACGAAACGACCTGAATGGCGACGATGCTGAACGTAACCGCGTGGATCGAAAGCAGTATCGAGCTCTCGTCCGCGAACGATTCCCCAAGCCACGCGGCGAGGAACTCGCGCCCGATCACGAGGACGCTTGAGAGGATGAAGAAAACGAGGAAGACCGTCATACGCGTCGCTTTGGCATACAGTCTCTCGAGCCTCGCCCGGTCGTCAGCGAGCTCGCTCGTAAGCGGGAACATCACAAGCATGAGGCTCGCGATGAATCCGTGGATGTAGATCGCGAGAGTCAAGGGCACGACATAGAAGGTCACGTCCTCGGGCCCGAGCATGCGCATCAGCCAGCCTCTTTCGAAAAGGAGAAGTCCGTTCGAGAGCACCTGGTAACCGATGATGCCGGCGCTGAATCCTGCGATCTTCTTCAGCGCGGGGTTGGAAATACTGAAGTTCAGATCCAAAGGCGGAAGCAGGCTTCGGCAAATGAACCCGCCGAGGATCACCATCGCTCCAAGGACTCCCAGGTTCCAGAACAGAAGAGCGTTCAGGCCGTATCCCATCCAGGCGAGGGCCGCATTGCCGGACAGGAGCAGCCCTGTGTTCAGGTTGAAGAGCCTGGAGAACAGATCGAACCGGTGCAGTCCCTGCAGTATCGCGTTGACGAACTGGTTGAGCATCGTCAGAAAGAGGATTCCCGACGCGATGTAAAAGGCCAGGACCGTCTTATCGCGGTCAGCCGGCACGATCAAGAGTACGTCGTGCACAAGCCAGTTCGCGGCGAGCAGAAGGACTCCCATTCCAAGGAGCCCCATAGGGACGTTCAGCATGAGTGACGCCGAGATCACCTCGCCCATCCGCTTTCCGTCCCCCGAACCGCGGGAGCCCGCGATCTCCTTCGTGACCGCTCGTACGAAATTGAGATTGAACGAATATCCTATGAAACCGAGAACGAGGACGTAGATCCCGTAATCTTCGTTCCCCAGCGCGCCCACGATGATCGGAGTCGCGATGAAGCTCAGCACAAGCGGAAAGAGCCAGGTCGAGAATCCGTAGAGGATGCTCCTGACGACGCTTCTTCCGGTTTGTGAGGTTCCTTCGGTCACGGGGACATCGCTTCGAGATATCTTTCAAGCGCAAGACGGCCGGCCTGGCGGTCGGTGAACCGCTCCATCACAAAGTCGCGCCCGCGGCTGCCCAGCTCCGCTCTCAGTTCCGGATCGTTCCTCAGTTCGGCCATCGCATCTGCGAGCGCTAAGGCGTCGCCGGGTTCGATCAGAAGACCGGTTTCGCGGTCTTTGACCGCTTCGGGTATCGCATAGACATTGGTCGAGATGCTCGGGACGCGCAGCGCCATCGCTTCCAGCAGCGAGATCGGCAGGCCCTCTATGTAGCTCGCCAGCGCGAACGCGTCCGCGATCGAGAGAAGCCGCATAAGATCGATATGATCCCCGCCGACCTCGCCTGAAGTCAGGAATATGAACTCATCGCCGAGGCCGTACGAGCGGGCCCGCTCCAGATCCGCTTCTGACGGCGGAGAGTTTGCGATCCACACGAATGTAACGTCTTCCGTCCTTTCGGAAACGCGTTTCGCCGCTTCCATAAAGACCCAGCGTCCCTTTCGGTCTATGAACTGGCCGACGCAGAAGATGAGAAAACGGTCGGCGGGAAGGCCGTACTTTCCGCAGATCGCTTCGCGGTCCGGAGGGGCCGCTTCGACAGTCTCGATCTCCGAGGCATCGACGTTGGTGTACGTCACGGCGATCTTTTCGAACAGTTCGTCGCTGTATAGCCCTTGAAAATAGTTCTTCGAGTGCTCGTTCGAGGCGAAGACCTTGAAATTCCTAAAATGCGAGATCGTCCTGAGCTTCACACGCCAAAGGAGCCTCCGCAGGGGATTCCGCGTGTCGAGCGCGTTGTGCATAGTGATGAAGACCCGCGTGCGAAGGCAAAGCCAGACCAGCGCGAACAGCGAGTACCAGGGCGCCAGCTCCACGTGGACGATGCTGTTCGAGAGGTCGAATTCCCGGAGCTTTTTCAGGAGCGCCGCCTCGCTTCGGATCTTCCTGATCCTGGCGCTGAGGCGCGCGGCGACGCCCGTGTGCCGTTCGGCGTCGTAGGAAGGCGAGAAGAACTCGTATCTCACCCCCTCGTTCTCGATGAACTTCACAAGCTGTTCGCTCGAACCCTCGGGGAGCACGATCACGACATCGAATTCCTTTCGCACCGTGCGGATCAGGGAGAGTAAATATGTCTGCGCGCCGCCCCAATTGAGGTAGTTCCAAGCGTAGATAACTTGTTGCATAAATTCAAAATATGTATTTTAGGTTCAGTATGGAAAATATCCTAGTGACCGGCGGATCGGGCCTTGTCGGGTCCCACCTGAAGAGGTATCTGCCGGATGCTTCCTATATCTCCTCCTCGGATTTCGACCTGACGAGAGAGAAAGACGTTCAAAGGCTCTTTGAGACCAAATGGGACCGTGTGATCCACCTCGCGGGCCGGGTCGGCGGGATCCTGGAGAACATAAGGCACCCGGGCGAGTTCATCGAAGAGAACCTCCTGATGAACACGCTTCTCGTAAAGTACGCGAGGCTTTCGGGCGTACCAAGATTGACCGCGGTACTTTCGACCTGCATTTACCCGGACGTCTGCGGGCGGTATCCGATGACCGAGGAGGATCTGAACCAGGGTCCTCCTCAGGAGACCAATTTCGCGTATGCGATCTCGAAGATCGCGATGGCCGCCCAGATAGACGCATACAACAAACAGTATTCGACCCGGTACAATTACCTGATCCCTTCGAACCTCTACGGGGAGCACGACCGCATCGACTTCGAGAAAAGCCATTTCCTGACCGCGCTCCTTGGAAAGATCCTGAATGCGGAAAAAGAAGGCGGCGGAACGGTGAAACTGCTCGGTTCGGGCGAGCCTCTGAGGCAGTTCCTTCACGCCGACGACCTGTGCAGGGTAATCCGGGACAGCGTCGCGAAGGACATTACAGAGTCCTTCAATGTGGCTCCGGATGAGAACCTGAGCATCCGTGAGATCGCCGAGATCGCGGTCGGAGTGTGCACGGGAGGAAGTCTCGCGATCGAGTTCGACAGGGAGTCTCCCGACGGCCAGTTCCGAAAGGACGTCTCGAATGAGAGAATGAAGGAAGTACTCGGCGAGTTCGCATTCACGCCTCTCCGCGAAGGGATCGCAAGGGTCTACGCGCACTACCGCGAACAGGACGCAATATGAAGAAAGCTCTGATCACGGGGATCAACGGCCAGGACGGGAGCTACCTGGCGGAGTTGCTGCTCGAAAAAGGCTACGAGGTCCACGGGATATTAAAGCGGAATTCCGTCGCCGAGACCCAGACGACCAGGATCGAACACATACGGAAGGACCTGAGCCTTACCTACGGAGACATGACGGACCTTTCGTCGCTGATCTACGTCGTCAAAGAGGTCGCGCCGGACGAGATCTACAACCTTGCGGCCCAGTCGCACGTGAAGATCTCGTTCGACCAACCGATCTACACCGCGCAGGCGACCGGCGTGAGCACGATGAACTTGCTCGAGGCGGTTCGGCTGATCAAGTCCGACACACGCATCTACCAGGCATCGTCATCGGAGATGTTCGGAAACACCCTGGAAGTCGACGGTTTCCAGCGCGAGACAACTCCGATGAACCCCGTGTCGCCTTACGGGTGCTCGAAGGTGTTCTCCTATCATCTTGCCCGCAATTACCGCAACGCATACGGGCTGTTTGTCAGCAACGGGATCCTCTTCAACCACGAAAGCCCCCGGAGGGGCTCGAACTTCGTTACGAACAAGGTGTGCAAAGAAGCGGTGCGGATCAAGTTCGGAAAGACCGGCACTCTGCCCCTCGGAAATCTCGACGCCTCGAGGGACTGGGGTCACGCGAAGGATTACGTCGAGGCGATGTGGTTGATAATGCAGCTCGACGAGCCCGACGACTACGTGTGCGCGACGGGTATCTCGCATACCGTACGGGACCTTGTGAACTATGTATTCTCGAAGCTGGAGTTGGATCCCGACGAGCACGTCACGATCGACGAACGTTATTTCCGTCCGGAGGAACTGGACGCGCTTCGCGGCGACGCTTCAAAGCTGCGGGCCGCGACCGGCTGGGAGCCTCGCTATACCTTCGAAGAAATGCTCGACGAGATGATAGAACACTGGCTCGAAGTGTATTCGTAGCTCATCCGCGGACCACGCGGTCTGCAAACTTCTTTTTCAGGGGTTCTTCCTCGACACCTTCCGACCACGATGACTCGGGATTATTCCCCAACGCAGTCCTAACGATAAAAACCAAAAATGCCGCAAGGCCTTTGATCTTGTTCGGTCCGCCGTCCAGGCTGCACACGAACCTCCTTCGGAGGCTGTGTGGCCCTTTCAGGTCCCCGAACAGCGCTTTCATCATCTTCCCGGCCGGCATTTCCCTGAGCCTCGGCGGCGGGTCGTTGGGCTGGCAGAACACTCTGGCTTTCGGTTCGACAAGAAGCCTCCATCCCATTCGCTTCATACGCGGAGTGTATTCGGCGTCGCCCCAGTGGGGGTGCCGCTTCGCGTTCATAAGTCCGCATTCGCGGATCGCCTCGCTTGGAAACAATACGCAGTTGCCGACGATGATGTCCGTTTCCCAGGGACTGTCCGGAACCGTCCATACGGTCTGGTGGCGCCAGTGGCGGAAGCCCCCCGAGAGCACAGACCATTCAGGCGACACCTGGAACAATTTGTGAGGCTCGTTCCATAGGAGAAGAAGCGGGCCCACCGCCGACCGCGGATATTTCTCGGCGCAGCCTACCAGACGCATCAGGCAGTCGGGCTGGAAGATCGAATCGTCGTTTATGGAGAGTATGTAGTCGGGGGATGCTTCGAGCGCCTTTTCGAAACCCAGGTTCATTCCGCCCGTGAACCACAGGTTGCCGTCGCCCTTGATCACGGTCGTTTCCGGAAACTGTTCGGCTATCGCTTCCGATGTGCCGTCGGTCGAGCCGTCGTCGACGACGATCACATTCAATTCGATATTGTCGAGTTCAAGATCGCCGAGGCTTCGAAGGCACTGGAGGGTGATCTCGCGGCGGTTGTGGACGGGGGTGACCGCGGTCACCCTCACCGGTTTTCTCGCTTCTGCCATACGGGATTCGATCTAGACGGCGGACGACGACTCGGCATCGTCCCCATCGTCATCCCGGTGGTAGTAGCTTTGGTAGTAGTAGTAATTGTCCTGCGACCGCACGTCGACATTGTTCAGCACAACACCGAATACCTTCGCCCCGATGTCGTGAAGGAACTGGGTGGACCTTCGCACGACACTGCGCGAGCTCTTTCCGGAATGGACGACCATTATCACGCCGTCGACCAGCGAAGCCATCAGCACACCGTCCGTGAACGAAGCGATTGGAGGCGAGTCGATCACCAGATGAGTGAAGTTCTTCTCGAGGGTTACGAGAAGGTTCTTCATCTGCTCGGATCCGACGAGCTCCGCAGGGTTCGGCGGCAGCGGGCCCGAGGGCAAAAGGTGAAGTCCCGAATCTTCGTCTTTCTTGACGATCTCCAGGATCTCTTTCTCGGTGAGCTCGCTCGAGAGCACAGTGCTCAACCCTTCCGCATTTGAGAGGTTGAAAAACGAATGCACCCTCGGACGCCGCATGTCGGCATCGATGACAAGCACCTTGGCTCCCGTCTGGGCAAGGCTGATCGCGGTGTTGACCGCTGTCGTGGTCTTCCCTTCGGCAGGCAGGCTTGAAGTAATAAGAAGAGACTTCGGCGCGTGCCCGGCGGTCGAGAGGAGTATCGACGTCCTCAGCTGGCGGTATGCCTCCGCGGTCGACGAGCGCGAATCCTTGCTGATCAAAAGCTGGTTCGAGTTGTCCGGCTCTTCGGCCTCGTTCACTCCCACGAGCAGAAGCCTGCGCTTCGTCGATGACTCGACAGTCGGAATCGCCGCAAGTGCCGGAAGCTGGAGATAAGACTCAGCCTCTTCGGTCGTCTTGATCGTATCGTCGAGATACTCGAGGAACAGGGCGAGACCCGAGCCGAACATCAGCGAGAGGATCATCACCACGAACACCGTCGTAAGGCGCCTGGGCGAGACCGGCCTGTCCGGCGGTATCGCGATCTCGGCGACGCTTATGTTGTTCTCGGTGCCCGCGCCAGCGAGGTCGTTTCCCTTTTGCTGGTTCTCGAGGTTCTTATAAAAGCCCTTCTTCGTCTCAATGTCCTGTTCAAGAAGCGTGATCGCGACGGCGCTCTGGTTCTGCCCCTGCGCCTCGTTGTACTGTTCGTTAAACGCCGACCTGACCTTGTCCTCGCGCTCCTTCGTCTGCAGGTAGCGGGTGCGTAGGTTCTCCAGGATCGTGTCGCTGACGGTCTTGCGGTAGGTCTCCAGCGACTTCTGGTTCTTTTCGCGGAAATCCTCGATCTCGCCTTCCAAAGTCGCCATCTCCCTGTCGATCTCACGGATCTCCGGCGCCTGCTCGACATACTCGATGAGCATCTTCTGGCGCTTCGCTCTGAGCGCGGTGATCTCTTTCTGCGTATCGTTCACGAAGCGCCGTATGTCGTTCTCGCGCTCCGTGATGTACCGCATCATCTGCTCCTCGGCAAGAGCCGCAAGCCTCGCCGGCGAGGTGTTCACCGAGTTGTACTGGGCCTCGGCGTTCTTCCTCTGCTCTTCGGCCTCAAGCAGCTGCTTGTTTAGTCCCGAAAGCCTCTGGATAACGATCGTCGTGTTTTCGTCCGCCTTCAGGATCCCCGCGTTCTTCTTCAGATCGACGAGCCGCTCTTCGCCCGCCTTTATCTCGGACTGCAGGTCGGCGATCCTCTCCTTAAGGAAGTCGTTCGTCTTGCGATTGATACCCGTTCTCTTTTCCTGGTTTACCCTCGAGAACACCTCCGCGATGCCGTTCACGACGTACGCCGAAAGATTCGGGTCGGTGTTCCGGTAGCTGATCGAGATAAGCCGGGTGTCCTTTACGGTCGCCCTCGATTCCCGGACCGGATCGACGATCAGGTCCCGCTTGATGGCGTCGACATAAGGCGCCAGCCTGACCGCCTCGTTCATCTCTTCGACGGTAGCGAGTTCCGTGTTCGAAGCGAGCGGCGCCTCTTCGACAAGATCGCCTTCCTTTTTTGAATCGTCGCTCGCGAGTCCGAACGCGACGAGCATGCCGCGCAGTGCCGAGCCCGAGTTCTCCGCGCTGTCCTTCCTGAAGGCTTCGTTCGTATCGAGACTGAGCTCCTTGATCACGCGGCGAAGGAGCGCCTCGCTGGTAAGAAGCTGAAGCTGGGTATTGAAATAGGCCGGGTCCGAGTTCGCCAGGGGCATCCTTCGGTCGGGAGTCACAAGGTCCTGGTTGGCCTGCTCGAGGTCCACCTGGACAGTGGCGTTGGCCATATAAATGTTCGGCTTCCGCGCCATATAGATGGCGGTCACGGTCGTCAGGAGGACCGTGATGCCGAGCACCAGCCAGAGCCTCTTGCGGATGATGCGCCAGTACTGGAAAAGCGGGCTGTGTTCGCGGAGGTCTTCGTTCCTGTACCTCGCGTAACCGTAACTGGTTATCGGCGCAACCGCCTCGAACGGCCTTTCGATCTCCGCTTTTTCTGTACGCGGACTCCTGACAATGTCTCGGGATTCTCTCATATGGGTTCGGGGCTAAAGCGGGAATCTGTAAAACAGATTGCCAAGACCGCCCGCAAGCACCTTGAAGATGCCGTTCTTCAGGACCTTGCCGTTGTCGGTGGGCACCTCGATTATGTCGTTTCCCTGAATAACGGGATCTTCAACACGTTTCTCAGCGATCTCCTCAAGATCGAAGACCAGCTCGGCCTTGGCCGTGGTGCCGTCCTGCTGCCTGAGTATCTTCACCTTGCCCGTCTTGGCAGTGGCTTTGTCCACTCCCCCGGCCTTGGCGATCGCCTGCATCAATGTGATCGGTTCTTTCAGAGTGATCTTCGACGGCTCGTAGACCGCGCCGACGATGAAAGCCTCCTCCGCTTCGAGCACCGAAACTATGTCGCCGGGCCTCATCCAGGGATTCACCTCTCCGCCGAGCACATCATTCACATTGTAGGCAATGAACTCGACGTCCGCCGCTGTAGTGTCGTCGTCCACACAGGCCGAGCGGCTTCCGACCCGGGCAACTCGTATCCTCTGGCCGGACTTCTCGACATCCGGTCCCCCCGCCATCGCGAGGAGCTCGAGGAGCCTTATCCTGCGGTCCAGGAAGAAGCTTCCGGGTTTGTTTACTGCGCCGATCACAGCAAAAGGCTGTGACCGCTGTTCGATCGCCCTGACATTTACAAACGGGTTTCTGAGATAGTTCTTGTAAAGTTCCGTGACAAGGTCCGCGAGCTCTCTTTCGGTCTTGCAGACGGCCACGATGGGCTGGTCGATCCTGGGAAGCACGATCGTTCCGTCCTGCGCGACCGACATGGTCTGCGAAAGCTCCGGGTGCCTGAAGACCGTTACCTGGATCACATCCTCAAAACCGATCCTGTATCTGTCGAGGTTGGGAGCGACCGTCCTGCCGTCCGGAAGTTCCACCGGCCCGCTGGAAGCGTCAGTGCCCGCCTTCGGATCCGCAGGCGGCCTGTCGCCGTTCTCCTGCGAGGATGCCGCGGGGACAAATAAAAGAACACTGATCAACAAAAAAAGAATGGCCTTTGCCGCTGGTTTTTGGTTATGCATCATCGGTCCCCTGGTAGCAGATTGTAAGAGCTGAATTTCGTCTTCGGATTCACCACCAAACCGAAACGTTTGCGTCTAATTCGGAAATGCGGAATTGATGACGGGCAGACTCATTCTCAAAGCCCCAAGCTTATCAGATTTCATATGTTTATAAAACCGTCCGGTTGATACTTGACCGCATACAATGTAAATTTCAGATTAACCAAAATGCCCCGTTCCGACGCTCCGGCAACGCCCCCGATCGCAATGCAGAAACCCACTCCGATGCTCCGGCAGTATCTCGACATCAAGAAGCAGTACCCGGGGACCATACTGTTCTTCAGGCTCGGAGACTTTTACGAGATGTTCAACGAGGACGCTGTCACAGGCGCTCGGGAACTCGACATCACTCTCACGGCAAGGCAGAAGCATTCGGACAATCCCATACCGATGTGCGGAGTTCCCCACCACGCGGCGGCGAACTACATCGCGAGGCTTGTTAGAAAGGGTTACCGCGTCGCGATCTGCGAGCAGACCGAGGAAGCCACCGCAGGCAAGAAACTTGTGCGGCGCGAGGTGGTCAAGATCGTCACGCCGGGCACGGCCATCGACGAACAGCTTCTGGAAAAGAAGGAGCCGGTCTATCTGGCATCCGTGTGCGGAAGCGGTGAACGCTTCGCCGCCGCGTTCCTGGAGCTTTCGACCGGCGAGTTCTCCGTCACGGTCCTCGAAGGTGCAGATGCCTGGCGGAAGACCGCGTCCGAGGTCGAGAGCTTCTCGCCCAGGGAGATACTCTTTCCGGAATCGATGCGCCCGCTCGTTTCGCAGTCTTTCGGTCCGGTCGAGGGCGCTGCCAAGAGCCTGATCCGACCTTCGGTGATATCTTCAGATGTGACTTCAGGTATTGTGACTGAACTTACTGATGAACAATACAGTTATGATCTTGGACAGAGGACTCTACGAGACCACTTCGGAGTGAAGGAACTGACGGCGTACGGGATTGAAGGCGAAACGCTCGCCGTTTCGGCCGCCGGCGCCTGTCTTGCATATGCGGCGGACACCCAGCGCACTTCCGCCGACCACGTCACGAAGATCGAGTTCTACAGGTCGGAGGAACACATGGTCCTCGATCCTGTCACGCTCAGGAACCTCGAAATCGCGGCGCCTTCAAGGCCCGATGTTTCCGTGAAGCGCAGCCTGCTAGGCGTGATAGACGAAACCGTCACAGGAATGGGCGGAAGGCTGCTCCGCAATTGGCTGCTGCGGCCGTCACTGAAGATCTCCGAGATCGAGGGCCGGCAGTCGGCGGTTGAAGAGTTCTCCGATACGATCCTGCGCGAAAGCGTCAGGTACCTCTTGAAAGAGATCGTGGATCTTGAGCGGCTTGTGGGCAGGCTGAATCTTGGCACCGCTACGCCCAGGGACCTTGTTTCGCTGAGGGAGTCCCTTGAGAGACTTCCGGAAGTTCACAAGATCCTTCGCGACGCCGGAAGCCTGCTAGTCAAGGTCCTCTGCGAGAACGCGCACGACCTCCCGGAAACCGTCAGCCTTATCGCGGAGGCGATCGAGGACGATCCGCCCGTGAACGTCGCTGACGGAGGAGTGATCCGCGAAGGCTTCAACGCGGAGCTCGACGAACTTCGCGGGATCGCATCGAGTGCGAAGCAGACCATCGCGGGATTCGAACGGGCCGAGCGGTCCCGAACGGGGATCGGTTCGCTCCACGTGAAGTTCAACAACGTGTTCGGCTACTTCATAGAGGTTTCGAAGGCAAACCTTTCGAAGGTCCCTGGCGATTACGAGCGAAGACAGACGCTCACGAATGCCGAGCGGTTCACGACCCCCGAGCTCAAAGAGTGGGAAAGCAAGGTTCTGGGCGCGGAGGAAAGGATCAAGGACCTGGAGGCGGAACTGTTCCGCACTGTACGTTCAGAGGTGACGAAAGAGACAAAGCGGCTTCAGTCGACCGCACGCGCGCTCGCGGCCCTCGATGCTTTGAGCGCGCTCGCTGAGATCTCCGCCTACAGGGATTACGTGCGGCCTACCCTTCACGAAGATGACGAACTCGTGATCCGGGGCGGAAGGCATCCGGTCGTGGAGGTGTTTGCTGACGAGCCGTTCGTCCCGAACGACCTGCGGATGAACAACTCGACCGACCGGCTCCTGATCATCACGGGAGCCAACATGGGCGGCAAATCCACCGTGCTCCGCCAGACGGCTCTGATCCAGATCCTCGCGCAGATAGGCTCGAACGTCCCCGCATCGTTCGCGAAGCTGCCTGTAGTTGACCGCATTTGGACCCGCGTGGGCGCATCGGACGACCTCGCGTCGGGGCGTTCGACGTTCATGGTGGAGATGACCGAGGCGGCATCGATACTCCACAACGCGACCCCAAGAAGTCTCGTGCTCCTGGACGAGATCGGCCGCGGAACTGCGACTTTCGACGGACTGGCAATCGCCTGGGCCGTCGCCGAATACCTCCACGACAATGGCGAGCATTCCGCGAAAACGCTGTTCGCTACCCATTATCACGAGCTCACGGAACTAGCGGCGAATCTGCCGGGCGCGAAGAACTATTCGATGTCGGCGGCGGAGAAGGACGGCGAAATCATTTTCCTCCACAGGCTCGTCGAGGGCTCAGCCTCCAAGTCCTACGGAATCGCGGTCGCAAAACTGGCGGGGCTGCCCCGCACTGTTATCGAACGCGCCAAGGTCGTTCTGGGCAAACTCGAGGAATACGAGCTGGCGGTCCTTTCGGATCGGGAGATCGCTATACAGGAAAAAGGGCTTGGAGCCGCGGCAGCGGCCGCCGCGGATTCGAAGCGCGCAGCCCAGTTCTCTCTTTTTGCCGTGACAAACGAATCGGCGATCGACGAGCTGCGCGAGGCGGACCTGGGCGCGATGACCGACGAAGAACTGCGCCGCACCGTGGAGGACATCAAGAGCCGTATCGTCTGAAAAATCTAAAGTATCGCGTCATATGTCTGCGTGCAGACCTCTGAGACACTGCTTTAACACAATATGCCGAATCTTCCTGAAAAATACCTGTCGCTTCCTGTCGAGAAGAAGGTAGGACAGATGTTCTTGATCGGCCTTCCGGGCGAAGAGCTCGACGAATCCACATACGGCCTGATCTCAAACCTGTCGCCCGGAGGCGTGTGCCTATTCGCGAGAAACACCAGGGAAGCTTCGAGGACCCGCATGCTTATCGAATCGCTTCGGGATGCGCTGCTTTTCGAACCCGTTCTTTGCCTCGACCAGGAAGGCGGTCTCGTCGACCGGCTTCGAAGGATACTCGAGCCAATGCCTTCGGCGAAAGAGGTCGGGGCGGCCGGGATCGAAGATGTCCGGGCACTCGCGAGGATAACGGCCGAAGCGGTCAGGACCCTCGGTTTCAATATGAACCTCGCGCCCGTTGTCGACGTGATCACGCCGGCGAGAGAAAGGTTCAACAACGGCCTTCACTCCAGGGCTTTCGGATCAACGACGGACGGCGTCGCCGATCTGACAACGGCTTATCTGACCGAACTGCAGTCCGGGGGCGTGGTTGGGTGCCTGAAGCACTTCCCCGGCATAGGCGCCTGCGAGGTCGACTCGCACGATGAACTTCCGGAAGTTTTGGTCGATGAATCGGAGCTTCGTGCGGTCGATCTCGCTCCGTACATAAGGCATTTTGAGGAAGGGCTGGTTCATGCGGTGATGACGGGACATGCGGCGTTTCCCGGTTCCTCTTTTCAGGAGAAGGACGGAAAAGGCCGGCTGCTTCCTTCTTCGTTGAGCAGGAACGTGGTTACAGGGCTTCTGCGGGAGGATCTGGGCTTCGACGGCGCGTCGCTCACCGACGATCTTGAGATGGGAGCGGTGATGCGGACTTACGGCATAGGCGAAGCCTGCGTTCTTGCGGTTGAGGCGGGACATGACCTGCTCTTGATTTGCAATTCACTGGAAGCGGTTGAACTCGGGTATCGTGGAGTGATGGAAGCGGTAATAAATGGAAGGATTTCAGAGGATCGGCTTAATGTATCACTTGAACGCATTGCGAATCTTCGGGCTGTGCTTGAGCCGCCGCTTGATTACGACCCCGAACGCCTTAATGCTCTTTCCGAGGAAATTCGCGAACTGAAAAAGAGGATCGGCGGCTGAAACGCGCCGGTGTAGGATCATACATATATGAAACGAACAATACTGATAACGGGCATCATTCTGGGGCTGATCGCCCTTACCGCCTCCACCTGCGGTAGCCGCAGGGACGTCTTCACGATCGCGATGGACGGCAAGTTCTCGACGCTCGACCCGATCGGTTCGGTCACGGTGGACGCGAACTCGGAACGGATCCGGACGCTTATGTACAACTCGCTCATAAAGAAGAACGAGAAGTTCGAGTACGTGGGCGACCTCGCAGAGTCGTTCACACCAGGCGAGGACGGTCTCACGTACACCTTCAAGCTAAGGGACGGCGTGACCTTTCACGACGGTTCGCCGCTCGATTCTGCCGACGTGAAGTACACGTTTGACAAGCTGTTCGAGTCCAGAGGTGCCAAAGCGAGTGCTTTTTCGGTGACCGAGAACGAACAGAAGGTCGACATCATCACCTCGATCGAGGCCCCGGACGAGAAGACGATCGTGATCAGGATCGTCAGGCCAGAGTTCCGCAATCAGCTGATCCCGAACCTCGTCCCGATCGCGATCTTGCCGAAGGACGCCCCCGTCGGAAAGGGTTCAGGCGCCGACACGAAGCCGCCCATGGGCACCGGGCCGTACAAGTTTGTTTCGTTCGATCCGGGACAGAACGTCATCGAGCTCGAATCGTTCGACGGATACTTCGAAGGCGCTCCGAACATCAAGCAGATACGGCTTATGGTGCTGGCAGATGCGAATGCGCTTCAGGCGGAACTCCTTTCCGGGCGGGTCAATCTCGCGCCGGGCGCCTCGAGCCTTCCGCCCGACAGCCTCAAGAACATCGACGAGACCGAGAACCTGAAGGTCGTGAGATCGAAGGGCTCGAACATCCAGTACCTTTGGTTCAACACGCAGGCTGAGCCCGTGAACGACAAGGCCGTAAGGCAAGCGGTGGCTTATGCGGTCAACCGCGAGAGGCTGATCAATGATGTTCTGGCGGGCGCGGCGACGATCGCGCATTCGATATTGCCCGAGCAGTCCTGGGCGTACGAGGCCGGAACCCAATATAACCACGACCCCGCAAAGGCGCGCGCGCTTCTCGACGAAGCGGGCCTGAAGGACACCAACGGCGACGGGATGCGCGAGATGAAGCCCCTGATCCTGAAGATCTCGTCCTCGAGCAGGACCGTCCAGCAGTATTCGCAGGTGATCCAGAATCAGCTCAAGGAAGTCGGGATCCCTATGGAGATCGAGAGCCTCGAAGCGCAGACGATGCGCTCCCAGGTCCAGGGCGGCCAGTTCATAGTGACGACCGGTATCTGGGTCGGAGGCAACAGCGATCCCATATTCCTCAAGGATCTGTTCTCATCCGCCAACATTCCGATACCAGACCGTGTGGGCCTGAACCGGGGCCGATACAAGAACGAACGCGTCGACGAGCTTCTCGACCAGGCCTTTGCGGAGCCCGACCAGGAGAAGGCGAAGCAGCTTTATGTCGAGGCTCAGAAGATCATCAGCGAAGAGCTGCCTCTGTTCCCGCTCTGGTACCCGAATAACATAATCATTGCGAGCGAAAGCGTCGATAATATCGAGATGAATGCGTCCGGCGACTGGGACTTCGTAAGGAAGCTGACCTATCAGCCGGGACCATTTTCAGGGGCGGAACCGCAAAAGTGAGCAACTTGACAAAAGCGGTTCCGCTTGTAGAATTGAATTTTGCATTGGGCGGGAATAGCTCAGCGGTAGAGCACAACCTTGCCAAGGTTGGGGTCGCGAGTTCAAATCTCGTTTCCCGCTCCAAAAACTTCCGAAGCGGCGCCCGACGGCGTCGCTTAGTTCTTTAAGGGATCCGTAAGGACTGAGAGAAAAGGACTGAGGACTGAGATATTCATTTCAGTGACTCAATATCGATTGTCGGTAATCCTGATTGTCTTCCCTCAGTCCTCAGTCCTTTTCTCTCAGTCCTCGAGAGGGCGGCGTAGCCAAGTGGTAAGGCAGAGGTCTGCAAAACCTTTATTCATCGGTTCGATTCCGATCGCCGCCTCCAGATTCTAGTAGATCGTCAATCGTGAATAGTCAGTCGTGAATCGTGAATGAAATGAGCTTCCATTCACTCGAGGGAGTTGCGTCAGCGCCACTCCCCGGTCTCTTCATTGCCGGGTTCTATCTTCCTCATTCGCCAGTAGTTTGAACCCTTCCCTCTTTCCTTCTAATATTGTAGTTACAACACCAATCGGACCCCCCAGAAAGCGCCGTCGATGACGGCCCGGTACAAGGTTCATGGAACTTGACGTAACTTTTCTCTCAAGGCTCCAGTTCGCCCTCACGGTGATGTTCCATTACATCTTCCCGCCGCTTTCGATAGGGCTGGGGGCGCTGCTCGTTTTCATGGAGGGTACGTACCTCCGCACCGGGGACAAGCAGTACGAGCAGATTACCCGCTTCTTCACGAAGCTGTTCGCAGTCAACTTCGCGCTGGGCGTAGCAACGGGCATCGTTATGGAGTTCCAGTTCGGAACGAACTGGGCGACGTATTCAAGATTCGTCGGCGACGTGTTCGGATCGGCGCTGGCCGCCGAAGGCATCTTCGCCTTCTTCCTTGAGTCGGGGTTCCTTGCGGTGCTCGTTTTCGGGTGGGACAGGGTCTCGCCACGAATGCATTTCTTCTCGACGATAATGGTCTCGCTGGGTTCGATCTTCTCCGCGATTTGGATCGTCGTCGCGAACTCCTGGCAGCAGACGCCCGCGGGCTTTCACATCGTCGGGGAAGGAGTCAACGCCCGGGCGGAGATAACGGACTTCTGGGCGATGGTCTTCAATCCTTCCTCCATTGACAGGCTCGTCCACGTGATTCTCGGCTCGTTCATTCTGGGCGCTTTCTTCGTGATGAGCATCTGCGCCTACTACATCCTGAAGAAGCGCCATCTGGCAATCGCAAAGAAGGCGTTCACGATCGCCCTCGTGTTCGGGGCGGTCGTCTCCGTCGCCGAACTCGTTTCCGGGCACTTCCAGGCCCGGACCGTCTCGGAAACGCAGCCGGCGAAGCTCGCCGCATTCGAGGGCCACTTCAAGTCCTCGGAAGGAGTTGCCGACATGTGGCTGTTCGGGATCCCGGACGAGGGCGAGGAGCGTGTGAAGTACGGGATTCGTATCCCCGGAGGGCTGAGTTTTCTCGTCCACAACGATTTCGGCAAGCCCGTGACCGCGCTCGACAGCTTCCCGAAAGAGGACCGCCCGCCGGTTGTGATCCCTTTCTACATGTATCACCTGATGGTCGGCCTGGGACTTTTCTTCATAGCGCTGACGCTTGTAGGTCTCTACTTCAGGTTCGTCGCGAAGACGATCTTCGAGAAGCGCTGGCTTCTCAGGATCTTCGTCTTCGCCGTCCTTGGAGCATATGCCGCGAACCAGGCCGGCTGGGTAGCCGCCGAGGTCGGCCGCCAGCCCTGGGTTGTGTACGGCCTGCTTCGCACTTCGGAAGGAGTTTCCAAGGCGGTCGTCGGCGAGCAGGTACTGGCCTCGATCATTATGTTCTCATTCATTTATGCACTCCTGTTCCTTGTCTGGGTTTTTGTTATGAACAGCAAGATCCAGCACGGCCCGGAAGAGGCTTCCGAGGCGGGGGTTTCCGAGCTGGGATTCATCGAAACGGCCGCCGAAGCGTCGGTCCCGGGAACCCACTCGATGACGCTTGAGAGGGATTCGGAAATCACGGAAGCGGCGCGGGAACTGCGAAGCGACGAGGAGGAAGAATAGGAATGGACCTAAACATCATATGGTTCGGGCTTCTTGGCGTCCTGCTCGCCGGCTACGCGATCCTCGACGGCTTCGATCTGGGCGTCGGCATCCTCCATCCTTTCGTGAGGAACGACACCCAGCGCAGGATCCTTATGAATTCCATAGGGCCGCTCTGGGACGGCAACGAGGTCTGGCTGGTTACTTTCGGCGGAGCGCTGTTCGCCACGATGCCGCACGCGTACGCCACCGCGTTCTCGGGTTTCTATCTTCCGTTCATGCTCCTGCTTTGCGCGCTGATCTTCAGGGCGGTGTCGATGGAGTTCCGTTCAAAGGTCGAAAAGGCCTGGTGGCGGAAGATGTGGGACTACTCGTTCTTCGCGGCCTCGTTCACGGCGACGCTTTTGTTCGGTGTCGCCGTCGGAAATTCCATACGCGGCCTCCCGATAGGGGCGGACAAGGAATTCGCCGGTACCTTGATCGATCTGCTGAACCCGTATTCCCTGCTTGTAGGCCTGCTTGCGGTCGCGCTCTTCGCTATGCACGGCTCGATCTTCCTGTATCTGAAGACCGAGGGAGAGCTTCAGCAGCGCGTGAAGGGCTGGATGTGGACGACGTTCGGGATCTTTATGACGGTATACGTCCTCACGACCATTGTGACGCTCGTGACGCTTCCGCAGGTCACAAGGAACTTCGAAACGATGCCCGTCGCGTGGGTCGCCGTGATCCTGAACGTGCTTGCTGTGGCGAACATCCCGAGGGCGATCCACCTGGGCAAGCCGTTCTATGCGTTCGCTTCTTCGGCGGCCACGATCGCCGCGCTGGTGTTCCTTTTCGGGATGGCGCTATTCCCGAACCTGATCGTGTCGACGATCGATCCGGCTTACAGCCTTACGATCTACAATTCGGCGTCGTCGCAGAAGACTCTGGGAATTGCGCTGACGTTTGCGGTGGTTGGAATGCCGGTCGTGCTCGCCTACACGGCGATCGTCTACTGGGTGTTCCGCGGGAAGGTCAAGCTCGGGAAGTTCAGCTATTGAGCGGGCTTTTTTGACGAGAGATCGGACGACGCGACCGGCAATCAACGGTCGGCATCGATCTCCTCGAGCGAGAAATCGTCCAGGATCAGTTCGCCGAAGACGGGGCAGGGGCTTTGATCACAGCTTTCACGGGCCAGCGCAACCGAAATGGCCCGGTTGTCGCCGGAATTGAACCGCGCTTCCAGCTCGACCCAGCCTTCAGCGGACGCTTCAACGCGTTGGGTCCTCGCCAGTTGTTGATTGTCGATGCCATTGTAAACGCCGATAAAAGGAAGGCCTGCCGTTACCAGGTCCTTGGGACGCACGAATGCCTTCAGTTGATAAGAAGTGCCGGGCTTGACGACAATCCTCTGCAGGAGAAGCCACTCGCCGGGATTCGAGTGGCCTTCAAATACGAACTTCAGCGCCTTCGAACCGGAATGCACGTCCTTTCCTTCGAGCAAGACCCTGGCGCTTTCGATGTCGTCATCGAACATCCAGCCGAAGCCGCTCTCGTCGCTGCGGGTGGTTCTTTCGAAACCGCCGTCGAAGATCAGGAACTTCGAGAGTTCCTTGGGAAATTCGGGAGAAGCCCGCCACACCTCCCGGGCCAGTTCGAAGTTCTTGTTCTCGATCAGAAGGCCTACGAACCTCGCCCTTTCTTCCGGAGGGAGATCTTTCGACAAAAGGAATCGCCTGACGGATGCCGAAACGAGTCCTTTACCGATCAGATAGATCGCGCTTAGCCTCTTTCCTTCAAATGACTTCGGAGTGATAAGCGCTTCGATCTTTTCCGCATCCCCGGGGTATTCCCGTGTCGCGATCTCGAGAATTGCCGGATACAGAGCCGGTTCGCGCTCCGCCGCTTCATTGAACAAACGAAACGCTTCTTGTGTTTCTGAATTCTCGAGCAGGAACGTCCCCAGTTCCACACGCGGCCGGCTGTAGCCCGGCGCAAGCGAGATCGCCGTTCGGAACGCGGTTCTTGCGCCCGCAAGATCACCCGAATCTGCTCGTGCTGAACCGAGCCTGAGCCAAAGCCGGAAGTCGTTCTCCCTCAGTTTCACGGCTTCCTCGAAACTGGCAACCGCGCCTTTTTTTTCGCCCTTCCTCCCAAGCACGGTTCCGAGCGCTTCGTAAGCATTTGGATTTCCCGGCTGCCAGCGAATTGCGCTTCTCGCCAGTTCTACGCTGGAATCGCGGACCGCTAAATTTGAGTAATGATTCGAGAGCGCCTGCCTGAACCCGGAAACGCCGACAAAGAGGACAAACGCCAGAAAGATGGCGGCGGCAAGGTACTTGCCGATGCCCGAGAGAGTCAGATCTGAGTGCTTCATAAGAGAGGGGTCTGACTATGCAGTTTCCGGGAGATGGAGATGTTGTTCGGGGGATGCTTCCGGTCAGTGAGCTTTGATCGAACGCGATATATGTTCGCGCGGATGCTTTCGCTGTCAAAGCATTGCTGCGCCTTCTTGTAGAACTTGAGGCATCCGCTCAAGTCCCCCTCCAGCTCGAAACACGCCGCAATGTGCCTGAAAGCAGTCTCATCCGGACCGAATCGCTGGAGCAGCTGGACGAACACCTCGCGGCTCTTTTCGGTGTTTCCGAGATGAAAGAAAGACCGTCCCAAAGAACCCAGGACGTGTTGAGCGGATTCGCAGTCGCGTATGAGGAACCAGATCGCCTCCAACTCGCGATCCAGCAGTCTAACAAGTCTGCGATCGACCTTGCGTGCGATCTTCGCCAGGATCCTGTCGAAGAAGAAGAGGCTGCAGGGGTCAAATCTATTTTCCCGGACAAGCCCACGGAGCCCCGCGGCGAACCGGGCGGCTTCTTCCCTTCCGACTTCTTTCTTCCCGTGCAATCTTGTTCCCTCGATCAGGAGGCGAAGTTGGGACGCGTTTGACGGAATCCCCTTTTCCGCGCACATTTCGTGGCAAGAACGTACGTAAGCCCTTGCAAAACTTCGTTCACCTTTTCCACACGCGACCGCGGCCTTATAGGAACCGACAGCAGCAACGTGATCTCCCAGGGCCCTGGTCGCATCGCCCAGCATTTTGTGCGATTCCGCGCGCTGCGGATCAAGGTCTATAGCGCGTCTCGCTTTTGTTTTTGCCTTCCCGAAGTTCCCTGTCCTCAGGTCGATCTTCACAAGCCCTTCCAGCGGATCGATCTGGGAGCCGTCTAGCTTCACGGACTGATCGAAACAGATCCAGGCCTCCCGAAGATACCCCTTTTCCAAATAAACATTTCCTAGGAGATTGAGCGCAACGCAATTGTAGGGTTCACGTTCGAGCGCCCTCTGCAGATACTTCTCGGCAGCTTCTGATTTTCCTTGCGCAAGGAGGACCCGCGCACGGGCGAGAAGGACCACGAACCGGTCCGAACCCGATTTGATGGCGATAGCGCTTGATTCCACCGCCTCGTTCAGGCGAGGTGCGCAGCAGGTGACGACAGCCCGGACGGCATAAAGATCTGCATCGGACACGAACCTTTCGGCAGCGACGTCGATGCAGTTCAACGCTTCCTCGATGAGTCCGACCGAAGCAAGAGAATTTGCCCTTCTGACAACATCTTCCTTTGACGGAACGCGAAAGAGCGGTTTTGAAAGCTCCTTTTCAAATTCTTCGCGCAGGATCGATGTCAATTCCCCTTCCAGCTCAGAAAAGTCTGTAAAGATCCCAGTCGAATCTGCGGAAAGGCTCTCGCGGATGAGCTGCACGAGAGCGTCCGGCGCCCCTTTCACCGACGGCAGATCCGAGCACCTTATCTTGTTGTCGGGCCGAACTATCTTGCCTGCAGGCCGTTCGTCGCCAAACGCTGATTCTCCGGTCAGGATTTCGTAGAGAGTCGCGGCGAACGACCTGACGTCTTCCCCGCTGTCGTCTTTTATGTCTGTGCGAGACGTGTGGAACCCGCCCAGTCTGACCGTCCCCTCGGGCGATACAAAACAGTTCTCAGGCCTAATACTCCCGTGCACGAAGCCTGGCAAGGACTTCTGCGCGTGGGCCATTGCTCGGCATATCTGGATTCCGTAGTTGACAGTGGTTTCCGCCGAATTTCCGTTCGGCCTCAGCCCCTTCAGACACTTGCCGGCCTCGAGCGGAAACTCTGTTTGGACCATCAGCCGGCCTCGAAACCTGAAAGCTGAGATCGTCCTTATGAAGTTCGGGTGATCGGCCAACCGCAGTGCGAGCGCAGCTGAACGTACAAGCTGTTCGTCAGAAGCTTCCTGGTCGCGGGCGGATAACGAACTCTCCGTCAGGCAGCAAAGATCGAAATCATCCAGGTCCCGGGCAAGATATACATTGAGGTTGCTTTCCTTGCGAATCCCAAGGATCTTGAATCGCTTCTGCCGGCCGTCTCGTTCGAACACGCTCAGTTTCTCGCCGATCCTGAATCTGGCGTCTTCGTTCCCGCTGGTGTCCGCGAACCCTTCAAAGCCGCCGAGCGCTTCCCTGCCCGCGAGCGAACGGATCTGACGGCCTCTGTCGCCGATCCAGCCGACAAGATGGTGGATGCCTATCCCGCAGCGGTAGCTGGCGAGATACAGAAGATCGTCTCTTCCGTCCAGTACTTCAAATGAGCTGTTCAATTCCACTGCTTTGCTCCGGCCCATAAACCGCAACTGAGTTCCAAGGCCTTCACATTACTGCAAGGTTGCCTTTAACCCTTCCCTGGTTCGTACTTATGCCCTTTTCGCTCTTGCTTTCCGAGAAATGGTTCCCGTAGATTTCTGCGGACCAGTTTCCCACTCCGTGGTCGCAATCACGATCAGCACTGTGAAAACGAGAGCGTTGACCATGACGTGGAGACCGAAGTCCACAAAACTGTGAACGAGAACTCCCACGATCCCGGCCGTTGCTCCCAGATGATACTGCCTCCGTTCGGGATCCGATTCCCGGAGATTCCTTATGATCCTCACGCTCGCCAAGACCCCGAAAATGCCGAACAACGCGAATCCTACGGCACCTCCTCCGGCGAGGATCTCCAGATAGTCGTTGTGTGCCTGCTCGAGATGAAATCTCCCGGACGATTCATCGAATCTCGGAATTGCCTCCGCGTAGGCGCCGAAACCGCTGCCGAGCAAAGGCTTTTCGCGTATGAGCGCGATAGTAGACTGCCAGATCGCGTTGCGATTGACGCGCCCCGGTTCCGCTTTCAGTAATTCCTCGTCTACCCTTTCGAACCGTGTGGCAACGTAGTCACCGCCGACGAACGCTATCCCTGTCCATATGAGCAAGCCGACCGCGACTGACAGTCCGGCCGCCACTGCTATCTTTCCGATCCTGCTTCTTGCCGCTGCTTGCGATCTATCGTGTGTCGATCCGCCTTCAACGATCGCAATCTGGGCTGTCAACGCACGTACGAACACAGCGAAAACGAATATCGCCGCCACGCCCACCATCCCGCCTCTGGAACTCGACGCAACGACCCCGATGACCAATACCGCTAGAAGCATCGAGCCGACGAGCTTCTTCCACCCTGGGTGACGGCCTCCGATAAGCAACCCAAGCAGCAAGCCAACTGGCATCTCCAGAAGCAGTGCGAAGTGGTTGCGATTCGGGAACTGGCCGAGTCCGACGCCCTGTTCGGATCCCGATCCGAGTATCCAGTTCTGCATCTCCGGAACGAATCGCCCGGAGAGCCCAACGACCGCGGTAAGCAGTCCGATCGCCAGGATCAACCCGGCAAGGACCCTTATTCTGGATCCTGTATTCGCGTAATGCGACAATACCTCGAACGCGATCACAAGCGACCCGAAAACAACGATGAAGACACTTGTGTTGTACGGGTCGGAACTGACGGTCCCGATTCCGGGCAACGGCATCGTCTGCGCCGCGGCGAGCAGAAGGACCGACGCAAGCGTGATCAACAGTCCCGGATGAGCGACCCTGAATTCGTTTCCTGACAAACCCTCGGCGATCCGGGGAAGCGCGGCGATAGCAATCGCGAACGCGAGAAGCGATTTCTGGGCAATGCTGTCATTCGCGGTAGTCGCAGCAGCGAGAATCAACACGCCCGCCGTGACGTAAAACGAAACGGTCCCGAGACGGGCTGCGGTTGATGTCTTGGTCGATACGTTCCTGACCGTAACTCCTCTGATCCCGACTGCCGACTACTCGGCAAAAGACCATTTCAGTTCTTCTTTCGTCGGCGTCTTCGCCGCCGCCGGAAACGCCACCACCCAGACAGTACGGGCGACGATCCTTATGTCCGTCTTCCAGCTCTTGTCACGAACAAACTTCAGATAACCTCTGACCTTGTAGGGCTGAATCACTTCACGGTAGTACCTTTCGCGGTCCTTTACGCTCGCCAGAAGCGCTTCTTCGTTCCGGAGGCGCAACGTGACCGGATCCGTGATACCGGGCCTGTGATCAAGGATCTCAAGCCAATGCGGATCGGCGAGATCCACGTATTCCGGGACTTCCGGCCTGGGTCCGACGAACGACATGTCGCCGCGCAGGACGTTCCAAAGTTCGGGCAGTTCGTCGACCTTCGTTCTCCTAAGTATCTTTCCGACCCTGGTAACGCGAACGTCGTCGGCAGCCGTTATCTTTGCGCCGCCGTCGGATACGGTCATCGTCCGGATCTTGAACATCGTGAACTTCTTTCCGTTCAAGCCGACCCTGTCCTGCCGAAAAAGGACGGGGCCCCGGGAGCTCAATTTGACCAAAGCCGCCGCGGCGATCATCAAGGGAGCGACCAGCACAAGGCCAAGCGAGGCAATAGCGATCTCAATATTGCGTGGGATGGAACGCTTTCGTTTCTTCATTTGTGAAAAAGATCAAGAGTTCGAGGCAGCGGCAGTCTTGCTCACTGCGAACCTCGAACAAACGGACTTGACTGTTTCGACCACGTGGGTCATTTCCTCCAGGGTCATCGATGAAAAGATCGGCAGACTTATTATCTCGCTCCAGAGTTTGGTTGCAGACGGAAAATGATCGTCTCTCCAACCCAGTCGCTCCATATACAACGGATGTTTGTGAAGCGGACGCCAGTGGACGGAAGTTCCGACTTTGTTATCTTTCAGTTCGTTTATGAATTCGTTTCGGTCGATCTGGAGCTGGTGCAGGTTCAGACGGATCGGGAACAGATGCCACGAATGAAGCCTGTTCTCATGTTCGGCCGGAAGCTCTATCTCCCGGACGTCGGCAAGTGCTGAAAGGAAATACTCCGCGACCGCTTCTCGCTGCTTACGCATTTCCTCAGCGCGGTCCAGCTGCCTTAGACCGATCGCCGCGGCGATATCGGTCATATTGTATTTGTAGCCCGGCTGGACGATGCGGTAGTCCCAGCCGCCGCCCGAGTATCGTTCCCAGGCATCGTGCGAGAGTCCGTGAAGGGACATCAGGCGGATCTTGTCGGCGATAGCCTTGTCGTTTGTTACCGCCATTCCGCCTTCGCCGGTCGTGATCGTCTTATTCGCGTAAAAGGAGAAGCAGGTGACCGATGAAGTATTGTCCCCGCAATAACGCCAGGGACTGGTCGGGCTGGGTCTCCACGCCGAAGGAAACGCGTGCGCGGCGTCTTCGATTATCCAAAGCCCGTGTTTTCGGGCGAATTGCTTAACCTTGTCAACATCAAGCATGTAGCCGCCGACGTGTACCGGGATCATCCCGACAACCTTCAGGTCCCGTCCGTGCAGGAACGGCAGTGACTTCTGTTTGAGCTTTTCTATTTTCCTTTCCGCATCGGCAAGATCCATGTTCCCGGTTACGGGGTCGCAATCGACGAGAACAGGTACTGCTTTCTTGTAAAGTACGATCTCGGCCGTCGCGGCAAACGTCATCGTCGGAATAAGCACCGCATGCCCTTCCCGCAAGCCTATCGCTTCGACTGCCAGATGCAGCGCCGCAGTGCACGAATTCACGGCCACGGCATACTTTCCGTTCACTGCTCTCGCGAACTCCTTTTCGAATTCTGTCACCCTCGGGCCGGTGGTGAGCCATCCGCCGCGGAGGGTCGACGCCACCTCTGCCATCTCCTCCTCGCCAAGATGAGGCCGGAAGAAAGGCACGCTTACGGGAACAGCTGTCTGTTGAGGAGCTTCGATCTCAGTAGAAATGTTTGTTTGCATAATTTTTTTTTCGTCCCGAACCGGGACCGGATCACCGGTTAAAGGTCATGGAATAGGCGAACCCTGCCAAAACCCCCTGACAAGGAAGGCCCGTAAGTCGCTTAAAACGGTTACGGTTAACCATCAACCGGAAACTCTTGCGGCGAACAAAGTGTGAATAGGGTGAGAATACCAATTTTTAGGGCAGGAACTTATCAACCATATGCAGGGTTTTGTATGGCACAAAATACCCATATAATGCATAAGCGCTTTGTTGAAATGCCGTATTTCACAAGCGATCCCAAACAACCAGAATCGAGTTGGAACCGGCAGGCCCAACATGGAAGACCAAGTTCCGGACAGGCCCTAGAACTTTCCCCATTTTTGTGGAAGCACTGGTTCATTACACGTTTTTTAACAGTGTTGAACACCAGGCAAGGCGTCTTAGTTTTTGAAAGACGTGACGTGTTCTGAACCTCCCACCTTAAACAGCTAAGTTCTTTGGCTACAGCTTTTCAGAAGGAATGATCCCTCGGTGTTCCGAGACGGCGTCGTCTCACGACCCGTCCGAGCGCCGCAGCGGAAATGGATTTGGTCTTACGAGATCGCAGGCAAATCAGGATGTAGCTGGACTGCGTTCGCGCTTGTCTCCGATCCCGGCTTCCGGTCAAAGCAATATGTCTACCATCAACAGAATTCACCTGCGGCTCCTGATTCTTGTTCTCTGCTTTTTCTCCGGTGTCCCCGGCCTGTTTGCGGCAGCCGGAAGTAATTCAAATGTCCCAAACACACGCTACGATTTCGACGGTGACGGAAGGGCCGAAATAGCGGTCTGGCGTCCGGAGAACGGAGTCTGGTTCAGGCTGAACACCTCGGACGGGACGATCTCCGCAGTGCAGTTCGGCGTCGCCGGCGACATCCCGCAGGCAGCCGATTTTGATGGCGACGGTTTGACCGATCTCGGGGTCTTCAGGCCCTCGAACGGTGTCTGGTATTTGGAGCAGAGTCAGGCCGGATTTACCGCGTTCCAGTTCGGTGTGACTGAAGACGAGGCGGTGACAGGCGACTACGACGGTGACGGAAGATCCGACGCGGCGGTATTCAGGCCCTCAAACGGCGTCTGGTACGTTCTGGGTTCTACAGAAGGATTCAGAGCCGTTCAGTTCGGCATTTCCACCGATGTGCCCGTGCCGGCGGACTATGACGGTGACGGAAGAACGGATCTTGCAGTATACAGAGACGGGCCCCAGGCGGTCTGGCATGTACTTCGAAGTTCGGACGGCTATCTCGCGGCTCAGTTCGGCAGCACAAGTGATGTACCCGTGCCGGGAGATTTCGACGGTGATCTAAAGGCGGATCTCGCGGTCTGGAGGCCTTCCGACCGGAACTGGTTCGTACTGCGCAGCACCGGAGGCACAAGTGTCTCTCAATTCGGCGTCACTTCTGACATCCCTGTACCCGCAGACTTCGACGGCGATCAGAGGGCCGATGTGGGCGTATTTCGTTCCGAGAACGGATACTGGCACATCATACGCAGCCAGACCAACGGCTATTCACAAACGCAGTTCGGTATAAGCGTCGACATCCCTGTGACGGCCCAGGACGGCTGGTGCCGAAGGAGATGCCGCGCGAGATCCGGCGGGACGACCCCTACGCCCACCCCGACACCGAGTCCGACACCGAGTCCAACACCGACCCCGACGCCGAGTCCAACTCCGTCGGCGACGCCAACCCCGACACCGAGTCCTACGCCATCAGGGAATATAGTTTATGCCGCTCCGAACGGCCAACCGAATGGAAACGGGAGTATCACGAGTCCATATGACCTACAGACTGTGCTCAATGACCCCGCAAATGTTGGTCCAGGAACAACAGTCTACCTTCGCGGAGGGACTTATGCCGGAAGGTTCACAAGCAATCTGAGCGGAACACCATCTAATCCGATCACTGTGCGAAGTTACCCCGGGGAGTGGGCCCGGATAGATGGATACAAACTCACCACAATCACCGCCGGGCTACCCGGCGCATCTGGCAATTCCAACTTAAGTTTGGCCGATCCGACGACCGCGAGGGAAGGGAGTGTTATTCAAGTCGACAATGAAGACATGTACATAGTCAATGCTTCAGGTAGCCAGATTACGGCAGTACGTGGTTGGAATGGAACTCCAGTCGTCGCCCACAGCGTTGGCGCTCCCGTTTGGCATCGAGGAAGTACGATGACCATAAATGGCTCCGATACAGTTTATCGAGATTTTGAAGTTTTCGATTCCAATCCCAATCGATCTTTTTCGTCTACGGGGAATGCAAGCGACCGAAAGGGTGGAGAGGGCCTTTTCGTGTTCGGATCACGGACAAAGTTCATAAACCTAATTGTGCATGATGCTCAAGACGGATTGTTTCTTGCAGAGTCTGCGAGGGACGTTGAAGTTTACGGAGTCATCACGTTCAACAATGGTCACGTCGACCCTGTTCGGGGAAACGGGCACGGCCTGTATATCCAAAACAATTTGGGAGTGAAGCAGATCAGGAATGTGATCTCTTTTAACAACTTCGCCACTGGAATGAAAGCATTTGGCGAGAGCGGCTATGCAAACAACGTGTCGTTTGAGGGTGTTGTCAGCTTCAACAACCAGTCACCTGCCGTTTTCCCGAATAACCCTGCCGGATTCGAAGCTGATGATCGCATAGCTAATCTTCTCGTCGGAACGGCCGTGAATCCTCCCCAGAACATCACGATAAAAGGGAGCTTCTTATATCATCCGGAAGGCGTAACCTCTGCTTCCGGCAATATGAGAGCAGGCTATATTTCCGAGAACGGTCAAAATCTTACAATTACTGATAACTATATCATGGGCGGCGATGGAGCACTGAGCGTGACTGGATTTAATAACGCCGTTGTGACCGGAAACCAGCTTTTCGCTGCCCGGTACATGGTGTCGTTCCGTTCACCCTCGGGAGTGGGCAACTACGTCTGGAATAACAATCGGTACTATGACTTAGCTTCGCCGGGGGCCGGAAATGTTCCATACAGCTACACTTACAATAATTCGACAAATAGATACGGTGGAGGGAATCTCACTTTCGATGATCCCGGGAATTCGGTAGGGAGAGGCTGGAAACAGTGGACAGGTTTCGACACAAGCAGCACTTATTCCAGGAACAGGCCGAGCGGGCATCATGTCTTTGTCCGCCCAAATCAGTATCAATCCGGAAGAGCGACCATCGTTATCTATAACTGGGCATCGCAACCTAGCCTAAGTGTCGACTTGTCGTCAGCAGGTCTAACTCCCGGCCAAAGATTCGAGATTAGAAACGTACAGGACTATTTTTCGTCGCCCGTGTTGTCGAATCAAACATACAATTCCGGAATGTCAGTTGATTTGCATCTGACGAATCTGAGTGTCGCCACACCTATTGGGTTGGGCTTTACGCCAGCAAGTACGTGCCCGAAATTCTGTGTCTTTGAAGTCCTGCCGCTGTCGAATTAGGTCTGACTGTCTTGTTGACCGATTTAACCCTATGCCAAGATGTCTGCACCAACTTAGGCGAGAAGGCGAGTTCTAGTGGCATCTGATTATCCGAAGATATTCAGATCAGAATTGAAGCTGATTGGCAGACCCACGTCCTCCCTCTTGGGTAATGCGCTTTTCTTTTGAACGCTTCAAACGAAATAAGCTAAAGTGTCGCGTGAAGTCGTGCGCGATTGCCGACTGAAAACCAATCTCAGCCTAGCCACTGGAGAATCAAGAAAACTCATCCACCAATATCGTATTTCAGCCCACCGGCTCCTTCGGAATGCGCTACTTCCACGACATCTCAGATCCAACACATCTTCTCAAAAAGTAACGTTCAGTGTTTCGTTCGCGAACATACGAAAAGGGATTTTTTCAGCCAAGTCTGAACCTTCAATTTCGATCCAACGAACTCGAGCGCGATTTGATTATTGATACGTCTTCTACCGACAACTGGCCTCCCATTGCGGTTTCCGCAAATTTACTGGGCTTAACTCCTTTGATACCTTCCCATAAGATTCTAAGTAGAAACCTTGTACCATGACGAACAACTCTCGACTTCATTTCACCGCCGGCACGAGCGCGCTCATGGCTACTTACCTCCGCGACGCGATAGCCTTTTCGCAGAGTGTTAGCGATGATTTCTATTTCGATCTCAAAGGCCTTTGAAGTATATTGAAAATCCGAAAAAACATCTCTGCGAAATACCTTGAACCCGTTTAATGCGTCGGACAAATAGCGTCTTGTGCAAAGTCCTAGAGTTGCGCTGAGAAATACGTTACCCAAAGCACGAACGTGAGTGTATTCCTCACTTCCGCCAACTACCCGCGAACCAATCACCAGGCCGACGCCATCAGTCATTGCTTTCAGCATTGTCGGCATTTCCTCGGCACGGTGCGAATAGTCGGCATCGAGCATGACGATGATGTCGCCTTTCGCCGCTTCAAACCCCGCACGTAAAGCCATTCCTTTGCCAGGTCTTTGTTTGTTCTCGATGACTTTCGCGCCACATGAACGGGCGATGATTGCAGTCGAATCGGTCGAGTGATCGTCCACGCAAAGCAGCTCGAATTCATAATCCGGCATTTGCTTGATCGTTTTGTTTATATCATCAAGCACATTTCGCAAGGTGTCTTCTTCATTCTGCGCCGGAACTACAATGCTGATTTTTTTCATTTCAATACGTCCTTTTCTATTTACAAAAACTCAATTCTTAACTCCGACCAGCGTCTTAAAAGCCATCAAACTCCGCCAGCCGTAATCGATGTGGAGACAGTCAAAATTGTTCCGATTAAGAAGTTCGCGAGCTTGCTTCATCGAAGAGATCTGCGAGATTTCAGGCGGATGAAATCTGAAGTTCTTGACTTCGCGGCGGGCGTTGACGATCTTTTCGACGACCCGCAGCATCTTTTGAGGAACCGAGTCCTTGCCCGGGATAAGCAGAATCAAGCGGTGACCCGGCTTCAAAACGCGATAGAATTCGCCCATGATTCTATCAATCTGATTCTGAGTAAAATGCTCCATTACTCCGACATTCCAAATGCCGTCAACAGAATCATCCGCGTAAGGCAAGTTGAAAATGTCGCCGCAGACGCGATCATCCATGATTGGATGGCAATGCTTTAAGACCGCATGAACGATGTCGGTCGCAACAAGTACTCTCCCGCCCGAATTCTTACTAATTCGGAACGAGGTTTCTGAGGTGCCGGAACCCGCCTCGACAAAAACACCCCGGTCGGGAAAATAGCGGTCAAAGAAATAGCACACTGTCCGCGCGAAAACAGCTTTCCGATAAAAGCTGAAGAATCGCTGGGCGGGGCTCTGTTGTTTGTCGGTCGACCAATGTTCAGACCAATCCTCTTGGCTCAACGCGCCATCGGATTTCGTGTTGATCTCGATTGTCGAACTGGACATGCTGTCTCCTTCTTTGCGGTTGCTCACAAACTTACTTCCGACGGGAACAATGAGCGGTTGGAACTCAGCCAGTCGACCAAACTGGCAACGCCTTCAACCGCCGAAACTCTCGGTGTCCAGTCAAAATCGTTTGCTGCATCCTGCAAATCGCTAATGTAAACACGTTGATCGCCCGGTCGCCAGGCGTCGAATTCGAAAGTAAGCCTTCTGCCAAATTGTTCTTCAAGCAAAGAAACCAGTTCAAGAAGCGACAATGTATTATTCGGACCGCCGCCAACGTTGTATGCGCGTCCACGTGTCTTTTCGATATTCTCGATTGCGGCATCATATGCCTGGATCAAATCTTCGATGTAGAGAACGTCACGAACTTGTTTTCCGTCGCCGTAGATTGTAAATGGCAAACCTTGCATCGCACGAATGGCAAACCATGCAACCCAGCCTTGGTCTTCAATACCGAACTGATGCGGCCCGTAAATGCATGACTGACGGAAAACGATTGTCTTGAGTCCGTAAATCCGTGCGTAATCAAGCACATATTGATCGCCACATCCTTTGGAACATCCATATGGGGAATAGAATTCGAGCGGGCGGGAGACCGGAATTCCTGTTTTTGTGTCGGCGTAGGTATAACGATTCCCTCGCTCTTCGATCTCAAGATCGTCCATTTTACCGTAGACTTTGTTGGTTGAACCAAAGAGCAACGTCGGCTTGGAGGCGGAACGTCGAACAGCTTCAAGGACGTTAAATGTTCCGCGGGCGTTAATTTCGAAATCTACTCCTGGATCGACAACAGACGTTGTAACGGCGACCTGCGCGGCCAAGTGATAGACGACCTCTGAATCTTCGATCAACGCGTCAAATTCGCTGTCCAGGCAACGCACATCGCCCTTGACGATCCGCAGGTTTTCGCTGTGTTTTTCCTTAAGCCAAGAGGCATTAAGTTCAGATCCGGCTCGCGAGAAGTCATCGAAAATCGTGACAATTTTGCCGTGAGACAAGTAATGGTCGGCTAGATTCGTGCCGATGAATCCTGCCCCTCCTGTAATCAGATAGTTATTCTTCATCACTTCTTTTCCAAATCTATGTAGTTTTGTCGAACAGTTAGATAAAAAACTGATCTTCCCTACTTCGTTCGCGGAACTAGTATGCTGATTTCGCTGAAACCGTACGGCAATTCTTCAGGTTTCAGCCCACCGACTGCTTTTATTCTTCCCGTTTCTTTGTAGTTTTCCTGCAGAGCTTGTCGAATGCCGCTCGATTTGCTCCAAAGCTCGTGGTCATACCAGAAGTCGGTCGAATGGAAATTCCGAATAAGAATTTTCTTGTATTGCCTTCGCTTCAGACGTTCCAAAATGCCTGAAAAATCGCCAGTTTGCGAGTAGCCGCGTTCGCCGATGCTTGGCGCGCGGTCCTTCATCACTATCCCGTCAGACACATAAACCCATGTACCGAGATCGAGAAGAATGCTGCCTTTAGGCTGACCGACAAATTCATTTTCGATTTCTCCGATATATCTCTTTGCATCTGCATAATCGAACGGTTCGACAGGAACGCGAACGAGCGACAGGCCACTGAATAGCAAACAAACGACTGTCGTAGCGACCCAAATTAGTAGCCATCCTTTTGCGCCGGCAGCTCGTATAGTCACTTTAGGAAATCTGTTCCAGATTGTGAAGAGTCCCGCAAAGAACCAGGTTCCGGCGATCAGACAGCCAGGTCCGATGTGATTGAGCATCCAGGCGACGCCGCTCGTGTAGGTCTCCAAGGAAATCAACCCCAACCAAATCAGCCACAAGCCAAAAAACTTCTTGAGTTCACCGACCTGCATTAAAACAAGCCCACCGAGCAAACCCACCGCATAATACGGCCAAATGCTGAGGAGATGCCTAAAACTCCGCAAAGGTGAAACGCCATGTTCACCCAAAACCGTGAAAACCCAATAAACAAAATCGTCCTGCCAGAGCCAGTAACCGATAGCAGCCGAAAAGAGAACACCTCCGAAAGAGCATACGGCAAAGCCGATAATCCGTTTAACCGAACGATCTCGATCGAAGATGACGAGAAAGGCCAGATAAAATATTGCCCATATTATCAAGCTTTGTTTTACCCAAAAGCCGACAGCAGGCAATATTGCCATCAGCCACAAAATGCGTTTGTCGCGGGCATCGTCAAATATCAGCAACAGCCAAAAAGCCGCAACGGTCAAGAGTTGAGCGAGAGCATCGTTATGGAGCAAGTGCGCAAACGGATTCGTCGCTGTATTCGTCGCTATTAAGAAAGATCCAATCAAGCAGACTACGGTCCAAAGTGGCGAATGGAACGCATTTGAGTCTTCCGGTGAGACTCTCTTGACTAGCCGTTGCACACATAGCAATGCGAGGATTGCCGCCAGAATCGAGTAACCGACCTGAATCATCCGGTAAACGGGAATCGAGTCGGGCTGGCCTGCGATCTGAGCGAGTACAGAAGTCAGCAGCTGAGTTCCCGGCGTATATGTGAATGATTCATTGTTAACCTCAGCCGAAAAGATTGGATAATCATTTCGGTACTTCAATATATCGTTAACAAAATCACTCTCCGACCAAATGAGAATATCTGCCGAAAGACAAACGTAGTAACTAGCCGTGAACAGATAAATCGCAAACAGCAGTGTGCTCGCCGTAGCAAGTATGAGAAGCCCTAGATCGGAAAGCCTTGCGTCAAGACGATGTCGTGCGAAGTAGACTAGGATCGGCAAGGTGGCAAACGAAACCAACATGATGAGCGTAGACGTCACGGCTTTCTCCGCTTGTGAAGACATTGTAGAGTTCACAAAGGTGATAGCGATAGCCACTAACGCTCCTGCAAACAACGCCAAAAAGCCCGCTAACAGATTCTTAGGTGAGATATGCACTAATACGTCAAGAACTGCATCACTCTAACCTTCATTTCCAGGATTTGAGAAGCCATCTTCTCGTACCAGACCTATTCCAACACATAACTCTTTGCCCTGATCTCCGTTGATTACTAGCACGAGTAGCACTGCGATTCTTCCGCAAGAGCATTAAGTTCAGGAACAGGGCGCTACCTACGGAGTAGTTCAATTGATCCGCAATGATCGTATGCCGAGTCCAAGTTCAAACTTATTCTTGTACCGATGGATTTCACGCTGCCCAGATTCAGCTAGCAATCCTCCAATTCGTGGATCTCCGCCAAAATCAAGGTCAACTAATCTCTCGGGCTATTGAAACTCCAAAGTCTAGGGACCCGTGAACCGAACTATTCTCTGAACTAATCCATTTATCGTTGGAAAGATCCAATGAACAGGAATTCCAGTAAAAAAGACCTTGGCGGCTACAACTTTGGTCAAGCTTTCGTGATTGGGCTCTGTAACCGTTTGTGAATCGAGACCAGTATTTCACTCCTTCGCATTTCGTGAAAACTCGGGAGATTAACCACCCGGTATTGGCGAACTTTAGGTCCTGCACTCATACTTCTTAGCAATGACAAATGACAAACAACCTCCGAAAATACGAATGTCGACAAACACCTCGAAGATCTGGGGATCAGAAATCTCTCCTTGCATTCTGTTCATAAACTTCCAGGATTCCAGGCAAAATGGATCGTGTAAAATACTCGTTTCCATTGAAATTCAGGTGGATTTCATCATAAAAGAGTTTTGCTATATTTGCTTCACTCATTTCTGCAAAAAGGATCCTGGGTGGAATTCCGACGATCGGTACATCCTTTGTGAAATATGTTTTCCAATCTTTCAGTTCCACAATTCTGACCTTGTGGCGTTCTGTGTACTGAGGAATGTTGAGGACGACAACTGGCACATTCTCACGTTTGAGCAACTCAATTAGACTATGCAAGTATATGCCTTGGTAAGGTGTGAGTTCGCTATTCGAAAAATCAATGACCTGTTGGTCACGGTATGAATGGATCAGATCTCTCGTGTGAATTACTGGTGACGGAGGGTGATATTCCACGTACTTGAGAGGATCGCGTCCTCGGCCGATCTTGGCTTTGTCGGCTCCAAGGTTTTCGGCGAAGGGTGATGGTTTTGTTAAATTCGGCCGCACCATCGTCAGTAGATCATGTGGAGACATCAGTAGACTACATGCATACAAAGTAATTTTGGACTCAAGAGGAAGCTCAGCAAACAGTTCCTCATCGTCGCTATATCTAATAAATTTGCATGCCGCCGGACTAGGACCATCGGTGTAAGGGATTCTAGGAATGGAGATCACTATTAGGCGAACGCGCTTTCGTTCAAGCAGGTCCCGAATTTGCATGTATCCCACATCAATGCTGTTGAAGTAGTGTCCGAAAGTCATTACCCGTGCAGGACGACCGATCATCTTTGTAAGCGCTTTCTGCACTTGTGGCGCATCAACGCTCCCGAATATCACTGAACTTCCCACAAACAGAAGATCAATGTCCTCATCGTTTTCAAAGATCTCTTCACGAACGAAGGAAAACGCGCCGAGGTTCTCAGGCATTATTTCGTACGAATGACGCCGTGAGACGAGACTTGATTCGGTAATCAAGACGGGCAAACCGACTACGAATACAACAAGTGCGAGAAAGCAAAGTGCCTGCAATCTTGAATCAAATTGAGCGCACAGCATTTCGTCTTTGCGGTGTTCTTCTGTAAGCGGATTCTCAGACTTCAGGGCACCAGACGTGCCTTTTGATTTACACATACGAACGTGGTTTCTTGTTCTGATCCTTCGAATCAGTACGTTCGGGGAGAACAAGTGTCATATACAAAAGAGTTTCTTAAAGAGCCCGCTTCAACATCAAGTCTCGAGTCTTATATCTGCACGACCTGGAAGTCTTACGGATGATCTAGCAACCCCTTGAATTCGATCTGATTTACGAGCATCAGTCGATCATCGAGAGTTCTTGTGCCTCAAGAGACCGCTTCAAGTTTCTAAATTCGTCAATCATTCGTCAATCCAAATTGTTGGCTCCATATTTCCAGCTTCGGAGACGGCGTAACCACATTCCCGTCTTTGCATCTGCCTAAAAACAAGCGGACGTCTACGAGTCCCTACTTTGGTCCAATCTCTTGTGCTGCAGAGTCGAAAACTCGTAGAAGTTCGAGTCAACATTCCATTCCACCGGCGGCAGGATTGTGGCACTCACTTTCCCCGAAAAGATCTCTGTGTCATCGCTGATGTCGATGATCAGCCGGTCGGAGAGATGCCGGACAAAGGAGCCTTCCTCCGTCTCAGCGATCAGTTTGAAGTAGAGCGTATATACTCCCGGCCGCAGGTACATCTCCGGTATCTCCGCGCTTACTCGGTGGATCCCCGCAGACAGCCTCTCAAGTCCCGAATCCCTGTTGTGCACCACCTGCGCTCCTTCGGCATTCTCCATGATGCACTGAATGTCGATCCTCTCGATATTGTCCGCAAGCGAAAGGTCGGCTATCACCTCGAATGACTCGGTGTTCAACACCTTGATCTCTCGCTGGCCGTTCATTCCGCAGATCCTTACCCATCCGTGCGCTCCGGCAGAAGCTGCACCGATGTCAAGATCGAGCGCCTCGCTGGTGTAATGCTGGATCGCGCCGACCACATCTCCCGAATAGTCGACCATTCCGTCCCTGAGTACGATCCCGGTTGTGCACAGCTCTTTTACTGATGCCATGTTGTGACTGACGAACAGCACGGTTCGGCCCTGAGTGGCGACGTCCTCCATCTTGTTCAGGCACTTGTGCTGGAACTCCAGATCACCTACCGCGAGCACCTCATCAACGATCAATATGTCGCTGTCCAAATGAGCTGCGACCGCAAATGCGAGCCGGACATACATTCCTGACGAATACCGTTTGACTGGAGTATCAATATAACGCTCGACACCGCTGAAACTGACTATCTCGTCCAGCTTCCGGTCGATCTCCTTCTTCCGCATTCCGAGGATCGCGCCGTTCAGATAGACATTCTCGCGGCCGGTCAGGTCCCTGTGGAATCCCGTCCCGACCTCCAGGAGGCTCGCCACTTTCCCTCTTATCTTGATCTCGCCGCTGGTAATCGATGTGACCCGCGAGAGAAGTTTCAGAAGCGTGCTCTTGCCCGCTCCATTCTTGCCGATAATTCCAAGGCGGTCGCCCTGTTTGATCTCGAGGTCGATATCCCGGAGACTCCAAACGATGTTGCTGTCCCCCTTCTGATCCCTGATGTTCCTTTCGCCTAACTTGAGAAAGGGATCCTCTTTTCCGAGCACCTTCGTTACAAACCAACGTTCGATGTCCCGGCTTAAAGTGCCCGACCCGATCTGCCCTATCTCGTAGGCTTTAGAGACTTTTTCCAGCTTGATAGCAGTGCTCATACGGTATCGACGAAGTTCTTTTCAGCTTTATTGAATATCACGACTCCGAATGCCAGGATCACGATCGTTGCAATCGAACTATAGCCCAGGCTCCACATATCGAAGTCGCCCTTGCCCAGGAATGCGTACCGGAAGGCCTCGATTATCCCGGTCATAGGATTCAATTCGATCAGCCATCTGTACCTCTCCGGTGCGGCGCTCAGGGGATAGATCACGGTAGTAACGTACATCAGCAGCTGGACGCCAAAGGTGACCAGAAAACTGAGATCCCGGTATCTGGTGGTCATCGCCGTTATCGTCAGTCCAAGTCCCAGACCGAGCAATGCCATCAGCAACACTAGCAGCGGCAGCAGGAAGACGCCTGAAGTGACCTGAAAACTCGCACCGACCGCGGCGAAATAGCCCATCATTCCAAGGAACAGGATCATCTGCACACCGAACCGGACAAGATTGCTCGTCACGATACTTAGCGGCATTATCATCCTCGGAAAGAAGACCTTTCCGAACAGCGTCGCATTGTCCTTGAAGACGGTGCTGGTCTTGATTATGCAGTCTGAGAAGTAGTTCCAGGCAGTGATGCCGGCCAGATAGAACAAAGGCTGCGGCAGGCCGTCGGTGCTAAGCCCTGCAAGGTTTCCGAAGACGAACGTAAATACGATCGTTGTGAACAGCGGCTGAATGAAAAACCAGAGCGGCCCCAGTACAGTCTGCTTGTAGAAGCTGACGAAGTCCCGCTTTACGAACATATAGAGGAGATCGCGATACTGCCACAGCTCGGCGATGTCCACATCGAACCAGCCGTGCTTTGGCCGGATGGTGAGGCTCCATTCCTCAAATTCAAGTGTCGTGCTCTTTTCGCTCATTTCAGCTTACAAATCCTACCGAATCCACAGGCGCCTGGCCGGATCCTGACAATCGTTTTAGAAATAACGCAGTGTACGGCATACCGTTCTGCCCATGAAGGCCGCCATCCGAAGACTGGCATCCGGGAAACGAATCAGACCATTTCACAGCACAAGCGCCAACATTCTTTTCAACACCGATAGTTGTTGGTGAGAGTCGTTCTTAAGCATTGCCAGAGTATAAACGCTCGAACGGCACATAGGCCCCGCCCGCCTTGAGTATCCCAAGAACTCCTACGACCATATCCGGGCCGCGCTCGACGCAAATACCAACAAGGGCACCCGGCTTCACACCCAATTTTTGTAGATGGTGCGCAACCCGATTCGACCTCTTGTTAAGTTCGTCGTAGCTGATCTCACGATCGTCGAAAATCAAGGCAACAGAACGGGGGCCGCGGCTCGCCTGTTCTTCGAATAAATTGTGAGCCCACTTCTGAATCATCTTACGTATTAAAAACTGACCCAATGCTCGACACGACGCGGGACAAAACCTGTAAACTGTTATTCAGGGCCTGCCTCCATTTCACGAATACACCGACCGATCCCCTTGATTCGCGGGTGGTCAGCCCTCGAGTCGCATCCTGCCGTATCGCTCGTCCGCTCCTCGTCACTCGTCCCGAGGTGGTTCGATCGACGCAATTCCTCGACACGTCCCGCAAGAACTATCGGCCTTGATACTCTCCGCCCTTCCGTCTTGAATAGGAAAGAAGCAGTCTTACCGGGCGCAAAAGATAGTAGAGAGGATAAAGGAACGAGGGCAGCCGGAATGTCGCCTTGTCCAGATCACCCGGCCTCGTGATCAGACGAACATACCTCGCGAGATAATGAAGGTGGAGCTTCAGGCGGTCGCTGACATTCTCCTTGAGCGAAAGGTGATAAACGTACCAGTCGGCAAGCTCGGTTGACTCGAAGTTCTCGCCAAAGTCGGTTGTTTCGACCTCAGTCGCGATCCGTGTGAAAACTTCTCGGGTCCTTGCATCAAGCGAATCGTTAGAATTAAGAGCTGTGCCGTAAAAATAGTCTGCCAGGAAGAATCCGAGATCAAGTATCCGCTCGCAACGTGCCTCAACAGCCTGCTTCCGGACCGATTCCCAGTCGATACCGACCTTGTCAAAGTGCCTTATCAGCTCGTTGACGTCAGTTACCCAGGCAAATTTCTCCCACTGGTGCCGGCTGCCGTGCAGGCACAGGTAAACCATAAGGTCATTCCAGCCGAGCGCCCTTATCGCCCTGCCGCCGATCTCGATCTTTCCCATTCGCTGCCAGAGTTCTTCGATCTCGTAGGGAAGCGCAAAATGAGATCCCGAAAGCTTCCAGTGCAGTTCCACCCTGTAGTCGCCCTCGGGGCTCACAAGAGACACATCTTTCCGTCCGCGGACCTTAAGGTGCCCGTTCTTCCCTTCGACCTGATCCGCGATGAGGGTATAGCCCATCGCCAAGAGGATCTCCACACTTCGCTCGAAGTCTTTCGGCTTCACAAGCATGTCCAGATCGATGAAGTCACGGAAGGCGAGATTCCCGTAAAGCTGTACCGCAAGCGAAGGTCCCTTGAACGGGAGTACATCGATCCCCTCGCTTTCGAACGCTTCGACGACCTCGATCATTCTGTAGGTCAGTCTGAGGTTCGCCGCCGTATGTACCGTGAGATAACGGCTGAGGAAGTCGGCTTCTTCAGCCGGCAAGGCCGAGGAAAAGTCTTGAGTGAGCGTGTGCGCAACGAGCGGAAGCAGGCCGTTCCTTCCGGCCACCCGCTTCACAAGTCTCCAGTCGAGCGTCTCCCCAAGGATCTCGCCTATCTTACTTCGATCCTCGTTCTGCAATTCGGTTTGGGAACAGCAGAGTACCAGGCTCTTCTCAAGTTCCATAGTTAATGCGTTCCCCGTCGAGCCGCATCTGTTCGTCCCAGGAAGCCGCATAGGCTCCGCCTGAACGGACAAGTTCGCTGTGACTGCCGGACTCGACTATCCGGCCGCGGTCGATCACGTGGATGACGTCGGCGCGTTTTGCGATCGAGAACCTGTGCGTGATCAATAAGCCGGTCTTCCTTTCCGTCATGCTCCGCAGCCGCTCGAACCAATCGGCCTCGGACCAGGAGTCCATGAAGCTTGTCGGCTCGTCCAGGAGCACGATCGGCGCACGCCTGTAGAAAGCGCGAGCGAGCGCCAGGCGCTGCCATTCACCTCCGCTCAGCTCCGCGCCGTCGACGAACCACTTCCCGAGCAGCGTCTCGTATCCTTCCGGAAGCCGCGATATGAACTCGTGCGCCCCTGCGTTTGCAGACGATTCCAGCACCCTTTCCGTGTCAGTTTCAATGTCTGCAGCGCCTAGCGCGATACTTTCTCCCGCTCTGGCATGGTACTGCATCGGGAACTGGAAAAGAACCGACGCTCTGCGCCGGAGCTCAACCGGATCGAAGTTCCTTATGTCCGTTCCGTCGATCAAAACGCTGCCACGGTCAGGATCGTAAAAACGGAGAAGAAGCTTCACCGCTGTGCTTTTCCCCGCACCATTTACCCCGACAAGCGCGGTCACCTTGTTTGCAGGAAGCTCGAGATCGAAATCGGACAATGCCGGCCGGGTCGAACCGGGGTAACTGAATTCAACATTCCTGAACTCGATCGAGCGCGAAACCCGGTCAAAGATCGGAGCAGGCTTCTCAGGCCCCACGATCTTCGGCTCCAGATCGAGAAAGTCGAACAAATTTTCCAGATACAAGCTGTTGTTCGCGACTGTCCCCGCACTTCCGAGCAATGAACCCACCAGCGACTGGCCTCGACTGAAGATCTGGTAGAAGACCCCCAAATCACCAAGCGATGCGAATCCGTATAGAACCCGGTACGCCATCCACGCAACCGCCCCGCCGGCTGTAACAAGAGCGAATGCGCCGGCGGCGATCCTGCTTGTTCCCTGACGTCTGAGATGGCGCAGTTTTTCCGCACGGATCTTCTGCCGAACTCCCTGGTACAGGTTTCTGAAATGCCTGCCGAGATCAAAGACCCTTATCTCTGCCGCCGCGTCGCTATGGACCAGCATCGCGTCGTAGTAGGAGGCCCACCGCCGTTCGTTCGAACTTGCTTTCCACCACCGATGATAGTCGCGGTCCAATCGATACGCCACGATCAACGAAGGAACCGCGCCAAGGATGACGACCGCCGGAAGCCACCAGGCATACGAGAAAAGGATCGCAGCGAACGCGAGAACAGTAATTCCGTCCCTGATCGACCCGCCGAGACTCTCCAGCAGTTCAAGCGGCTTTCCGCTGGACTCTCCCCGGGCCCGTTCCATCAGATCGTGGTATTCAGGCGTTTCATAATTGACGATATCGAGCCTGACGGCCTGCCTGTGTACCATGTCGGAGATCGAATCCGCGATCGATTCCGCTTGGGCTGCCCGAATCCATACGCCCAGGTGCTTGACAACCTCGGCAACCAGCAGAGTCCCGCCCATTACCACGAGGTAGAAAACAGCCTCGCCAACGTCGTCCCACTTTCCGCCTCCGGCGTTGGCCGCCACGATACTGTCGATCACAATCTTTGTGAGATAGACGAAAGCGACCGGAAGCACCCCCTGAACCAGCAGGAAAATCGCCCAGACAGCCGTAAACCCGGGGGCCGACGACCACACAATGGCGAGCGCCCTTTTCCAGTGCTCCAGGAACTTCATCTTGCGAAAGAGCCCTCGCATCAGTCCGCTACCCGTTCAGTACCTCCTACTTCCAGATCCTCCAGAATTCGTGCGACTGAGGGAAGAAACGAGTAATCGGCCGGCCTTTTCAACCGAAAAACCGGTACTTCGCGAACGACTTCGTTACAGCGCCGAAAGTTTTCTTCAGTTTTTCGCGTGGCGCCCAGGTAGCGGTTCAGGTAGGTGTTCCGTATTAGTTCTATCAGGGAGTCCTTCTGCTGCAGACGTTCGATCTCGACAGACTCGCCTTCGTCCAGAATGAATAGAGATCCCAGAGGGATTTCCTCGGAAGCCCGGAACCTCTCAGGCTTCAATGCCGCTTTTGGGACAAGCCGGCTCGATTCCTCCGCGATGTCACGGCCCAAACCCATCTTCTCCAAAGAATCCGGCCAAAGCCTGATCCTCGGGTAGCCCGCTTTTGTGACGATCTTTTCACCGGTGGCGACCAAAGGGAGAAGATCGTCCGTCACAAGTTCGTGACCCAGCATTGTCAGATAGGCGGCGAGAGTTGACTTCCCCATTCCCTTGTCGCCAAGGAAACCGAACCCCTTTCCCCCAACCATCACGAAACTCCCATGGAGAACAAGCGCACCGCGGTGGCTTAACAAGATACCGAGGAGCGCTCCGACGACAAGAGGAGCAAGGTCCTCCGGGTCGGTGCCGGGCTCAGGGTCGAGCAGGATCTCCCGCCCGTGACGGACCAAACCGCGCGCAAGGCCCGTCCATTCGTAGAGGGACGCATCAGGAGACATATGAACAACGCAGCCTTTTCTTTCAAATCTCTCCGGAGACGTCATTTCCTCAAGTACGCGTTCGGGAACGATCTCCGCGATAACCACTTCGGCATCGGCATGGGTTTGTGAACTGCGTAGATCGGGCAGCCTTATCTCCGAGGAGATATTCACGCCGTACACCGTGTACACCGATCGAGTTCTGGAGCTCGTAGGATTCATTAAGTGTCGGGAACGAAAAGAGAAAAGAAACAGCCGGAGAAAACAGAGTTTTCGCCCGGCCATTTCTTTTGGTTAAGGTGGTTGTCAGATGAAATACAAGCTTTCGCTAAGGACTAGAGATCCCTGCGACACCGAAATCATCGAATGAGCCCGGCTGCTTGGGTTTCACCTGTTGGGTAAGAGAGTCCATATCTCCGTAAACGACCAGTTCGGGCGTTTCCCAGACCCTCTTTGTTTCTTTACCCTTTTCCATTATCCACCTCCTTTTGGGATTGGCGCGATTATATAACCACGCCTTCTTGTGAAGCAACCCTCTTCGTTCCGACCGCAGAACGATCGGCGATTCGAGCAGCCCACACTCGTTGGTGTGCAAACCTCCTGTCTATACTGCCTTGGCAGCCGGCGCCGGCGAGCGAGAAGCACTCGCTTCTCTCTCAACCGTCCGAAGCCAATTGGACAGGTTTACACACGAATTCAAAAACAAAGGCTCTCCTTCGTATCGAAGCGGATCGTCGACAAAGCGTCGATACGAATCCCTCAGTTTCTCTATATCTACAAACGGCTCAATTACCTCGGGCCGGTCAAAAAGCGCTTCCTTCATCTCCTCGGTTCCGAATCTGTGGAGATTAAGCTTGAAGCTTATCCCTATATTCGCCTTGTCGGTCCGCCACCGAACGTCTTCAGGAAGTATGTTCGAAGTCGACCGCCTTATGATCGACCTCGTCCAGCCCCCTTGTACCTTTTGCCAGGCCGGAAGCCTTGAGCAGAACTCGATCAATCTTCGATCGAAGAAAGGATACCTTTGCTCGATTCCGAACGCGGCCGACACTTTTTCAAAAGTCTCAAGCGCGAATACCAGGACGCCGCTGGAAAGTGAGTCCCAGTGCTGCGCTGCCGGGCTGTCGCGCTCCGGCTGGTTCTTATCCATCAACGCGAAATATCTCTCTTTCAGATAGTGCTCTCGCGCAAACTCGGGCCGAAGCGAATCGTGACAGAATTTCAACTGCGACGGCAACTCGCGAACCTCTTCCGCATTCAATTCGATCCGATTCAGAAATCGCCAGGTCAATCGAACAAAGTCCGGAACAGCCGGCCTTAGTCCGCGATTCCAGACCAGTTTTCTGAATTCGTGATGGCGGCTAGGCATATTCCTTTCAAGCTGCCGGGCACTTCGAAACAGACGCACAAACTGCCGATTCCTCGCCATCCCCTCGAAACCTTCGTATCCGTAGGAAATGGCCGAATCCCCGTCAAAGCCGCTTAGAAGTACCTTTGTTCCATCGGCCGCGGCAGCTTCAAAGATCGCCATATCCATGAACACGTTCGGCGCCCCTACGGGATGGTCCGCACTCTCGTGCATCGATCGCATTCGACTGAACAGATTGATCGAATCCGCGGTCACGAACACCGGATCGCAACCCGAATGAGCGATCACACTGTCGATGAACCTGCGTTCGTCGATCCGGTCGTCCTGTTTCGCAATGTCCGGGAATATCGCCGAATACGACTTGATCGCGGGCTTGCCTTGAGCAGCTAGTTCGCTGCCCGCGACACACGTGATCGTCGACGAATCGAGGCCCCCGCTGAGCATAGAGGCTACGGCCCGAGAGCCTCGTGTCCTGGCCGCGATCGACGAAACAAGAATGTCCCTGAACGCCTCTTCAAAATCCTGTGAAGAGCGCAGGCCCTTCGGTGGATCTTCCCGGGGTTTCCAGTACTGCCGGATGCCGATCCCGTCGCGGTCAACCGTCATCAGGCTGTTTGCCGGCAACCGCTTGACCCCCTTGAACAACGTCGACTCTTTGTCCAGGTAGTTGAAGATCAGATAGTCACCGATCGCCTGCCTGTCGACTTCCAGAGACACATCGTCCAGTTCGAAGAGCGCTTTTGCCTCGGATGCCAGGGCAAAGAGCTTTCCCGGCCGATAGATGTAGTAAAAGTGCTTCACCCCCATCGAATCCCTGACACACAGAAGCCTGCGCTTCCGGGAATCCCATATTGCAAAGGCGAAGTCCCCTAACAACCTGGAGAAACAATCTTCCCCGAGTTTCTCGTAACAAAGACGAACCAAAGCTGCATCTCTCACGGTGCGGGATGAACCCGCTTCTCCGACGAGAGCCAGCAGCTCTTCGCGATTGTCCAATCTCACATCTCCGGCGAAAACGGTGGACGAGCCGAAATTTCCGATAGGTTGATCTTCAAAGAGCGATTCCGGGGTGTCATATCCCGGTAAAAAACCAAAGGCGAGACTGCCCGATACCTTCTTACCCGCGGCCCCTGTACCGCGATGCGCAAGGCGGTCCAGCATCGCGCAGAGTTCGCGTTCGACCGCCGGGCTGCCGTCCAGTCGCCAGATAACGGCAAATGCACTCATAAAGAACCGAGCTCTGTTGGCCTGAAGATCGAGAACCGCTTCTTGTGCCTCGGAAGCCTTCCGATCACGATCCTGTCCGCTACCTCGACCCACGCGTGGGCTTCAAACTCAGGAGCCTTCTCTTTGTCAACGCCTATCCGGATCCGGGACGGAAGTCCGCGTCTCCTGAGTATCACACTGGTGCTGATCGCCTGCGTAAGGCAACTAGCCCGCGGTACGAACGAACTGACCGCCCTGACCGCTGCCGCTGTATACTCGACCAAACTCCAGTCAATCCCTGCGATGTTCCCGCCCTCGGACTCGAGATCCAGATTGCGCCTGACGATCCGTGTGGGCATGACCCAAAGGGCCATACGAACCCCCACAACAAATACCAGTGCTTCAATTACCAAGCGTTTGTTGCGCCTCGACAACCCAAAAAACGCGAGAATTCTACTCATCAACGGGCAATATCAGACCCTGCTTTAGAACTTCGTCGAGAAAACGCTGAACCTCGGACCTACAGGTCTCCTCCTCGACGTCGAATTCCTCACCCACCAGCTGGATCAGCTCTTCAAAGGACCTTTCTTCTTTCAGGGCATTCCATATAAAGGAGCCAACCGAATTGAGTCCGAAATATGTGCCGTTGGCAAGATTAAGTATTACCGCGCCCCCATCCAGGTCGCTGCACAAGTGTTCTTTGATCGCCTTGTAGCGAATAGCGCCGGAACCAGGCTTAATGCTTCCCACGTGAAATTCCTTTTCTGTCAACGGATCCGAAATATTTGTTTTCGAGTTTGCTTCCATTTAACTGCAACACTTAGTAAGCGGCTATGAACAAAAGAGCCACAAAGCCTGTACTCGTCAGCCTGCTCCGCGGACGTTGGACCCAGATGTTAAATCAAAACACTTTGTCTAGGGATCAACGAGGAAACACATCAACAGATCCGGCAACGTTTCTTGCGATCTTTCAAGTTTCATTCAATCAGTTTCCCTGGCTGCCGTGCGTATCGATCCAGGTTCTGACCTGACGCGCCCTTTACTTTCAATACCCTGATTATGATAGACAAGTCCGAATCTGCCCTATCTTCCAGATCTGCAAACCCTTTGCGCCGATCCGTGTCTGCCCTGCCTCAGCTTACATCTGGATGAAAGCGTATCAAAACACCTCGATATTACCAACCCGCCGTACAACTCAACGCCATTCTCTCCGCCCTTTCCTCGCCATATCCTCCCGGCCCTGCCCTGAGACAGCAGATACCATTTCGGCGCGTAATGACCTGTGAGCAGTGAACTCTTTCTTGCGATGGCCGATTCGGGTAAATTGCAAAGGTCGGACGCGCGAAAGCGGTAAATCTTGATAATTGCGCACAATCTCTGAATAATACCCTTCACGGCTCGTCTCCACATCCGACAATCATCCTACGAAGTCCCAACTTTGCGCCGGGCCGTGGGGGCAGGTTTGCGCTATACCGGAGTAGGCTTCTGTGCCGGTCGAAGGAAGGTTCCTCTTACGCGCCGGGTTCGGAAGGGCTTTCTTCTGTCCGGTGACCCTGCACTGCCTTCAAACGGTCCTCAGCAACGAGGCGTTCTCCGTTCCATCCGTTTCTAAATGAGACGATTCCGAACATCCAGCCGAATCCGTATGAAAAATGCAGGATCGCGAAACTTAGCGAAACCAGCGGAACGAGCGACACCCTGTTTCCGGCCGCAACGATCGACGCCAGAAGGTTCCCGATCAAATAAGAGGCGGTCACGACGGCCAGGAGCCATACAGCCGCGGTCGAGAAGAATGACGCGACCGAGAACACGGCCACGGAGACCAGAAACGCGAGCGGAACAAACTGCCGAAGACTCATCTGCCTGGGATGAAGCTGCAGCACACGGACCTTCCAGTATCCGTACTGGAAATACTGCCTCCAGAGCGAGCGGAACGAGCTCCTGCTGTAGTATTTCGACCTTATCTCCGGAGAAAGCAGTATGCGTCCACCCATTTTCCTGATCCTGAAGTTGTACTCGTCGTCCTGATTCCTTACGAGTTCCTCGTTGAACTGGCCGACCCGTTCAATGATCTCGCGCGTGTATGCCGGAAAGGCTACTGTGTCGGTGTACATTTCGCGATCATTCACGGTACGGAAAGCCGATCCTCCTACTCCGAATGACGAACTCATGGCAAGCGCGATCGCTTCCGCTACGGCGCCTCCGCCGATCGTTTCTATGGGGCCGCCGACACCGTCTGCCTTCCTATCCTGCAGCAGCCGGACGCAGTTCAAAACGTAATCGTGATCAACCTCGCAGTGGCCGTCGATCCGCACAACGATCTTCCCTTTCGCTTCCTGCAGCGCACGGTTGAGAGCCGCCGGAGCGATCCGCTTCGGGTTGTCGACGATCGTTACGGGAACCTCTGCCTCGGCCGCCGTTTCCCTGACGATCTCCCGTGTCCCATCAGTTGACATACCGTCAGCCACGATCAGTTCCATTCGGTCCTTCGGATAATTCTGGCCTAGTACCGACCGAACGCTTTTCCCGATGAAATCCGCTTCGTTGTATACCGGCATGATCACCGAAACGTACGGAAACTCATCAACTGTGTGTTGTGCCACTTTCATCCCGTGCCCGTTCCATCACCGGGACCGTCATTCAATACCCGAATAGCGGCCCTGTCTTCTTCAGAAATATTGCAGACGACCGCCCGGAATTTGCCTCGGCTCGTCCTAGGTATCTGCCGAACCTCTTCAAACTCAACCTCGACGGAACCCAGCCTTTCCCGGATCCTCGAAGCAAGCTGATCTTTGTCCTCTGCGCGAAGGCCCTCCGCGGGTACAAATCGCACCTTGATATCCGTCAGCGACTCCTGAACGATCTGAGCCTCTTTCATCCGGATTCCGCCCTTGAAGACGGGGTCCATTCGTCCCACACGCCGGCCTCCCTTCGTATAAAGCAGGTCGTCGGTCCGGCCTTCTATGGCGTCAATGACCGTGAGTCCCCGACCACAGGCACATTCCTTTTCGGAAAACGTCCCGCTGTCTCCGACGCGATAGCGGATCAGAGGCATATCCGTGTTCAGCAGCCCGGTGCATATGAACTCGCCGCTGTCCGCACTGCCGCCGTCCAGGGTTTCTATGATCCCGGCCTCGGGCCACTGATGCAGAGAGCCCTCTTCACACTCGCTTGCAGCGGCCGCGATCTCCGCCATCCCGTACGTCTCGCGAACCGGGCACCCAAAAGCCTCGGATATGGCCTCGCGCTGGTGTTCGAACAGCGGTTCTGCATTCGCAATTGCCACTTTGAGTTCCGGAGCCGCAATTCCCTGGCGTATGCTCTCTCGCGCGAGAGACTCGATCGCGGAGGGGTAGCCCAGTACGTAAGTGATACCGTATTTGCGAAGCGCCTCGACATATGCCGGCGCCGATTCCGCCGACAGATGGTATGAGGACATATAAAGCTGATTCAGTCCCTTGTTCCACACCCAGTAAGGCGGCTTCTGCCGAGTCACCGGCGCAACTAGCTGGCCTCCGAAGATCGCCCACCTGTCGTTCCTCGAAAGCCCGTACCAACGCCTTGCCCTCGCCTCGAACAACGCATACCACTCTTTGACCGTTTCTCCCGATAGCCAAAGGTCAAGCGACGTTCCGGTCGTGCCGCTCGTATGATCGTGGAACATCCTTGACGTCGAGCGATCATCCGCTACAAATGCCTCGGGTTCGGATCGAAGCGATTCTTTCTCAAGGACCGGCCAGTTCTCCAGGTAGGACCACGAAGCCTTGTCTCCCTTCCTTCGCCGCTCTTCCCACATCCGTCTGTAGAAAGGCACCTTTGCGGCCGCACGCTCGAGCAGGAAACCGAGCCGTTCATCCTGAAACGCCCGCCATTCGTCAGCGCTCCAACGATCGCGTTCAAGCGCTTCTTCCACCAACTGGTCCGTCCGCGAGTCGTACCTCCACCAATTCAGGTAATAGCCTCGCAGGCTCGCCACAGTGCTGCGCGCTGCTGGAGGAAGTTTGTGGTAGACCTTGAGTGCTGTGCTCATCGACTCAGTCTTTCAGTCAGCGAACCTGAGCCTTTTTCGGAGGCGGGCGACTCGGTTTTAAGCAGGATATCCTCGAAGAGGCTTTCCCATTGCTGCCTAACGCTGCTCCACGACGACCTTTCTGCCAGTTTTCGTCCGTTCTCCGAGAAACGCCGCGCGGCTCCCGGATCCTTTAGGAGCCCGATCACCGCCTTGGCCATTTCTTCGGGATCATCGTCATTTACGAGTATTGCGTTCTCGCCGTGCGCGACCAGCTTCGAAAGCCCGCCGACATCCGTAGCGACAACCGGCAGCCCGAAGGCACACGCCTCGACCACGCTCACAGGCATGTTGTCGACCCTGTTCGTGTTCAGAAAGATATCGGCGTCGGAAAACTCTCGGGCCTTAGCCGCCTCATCTAAGAATCCGGGGAACCGTACGGAATCCCCAAGTCCCATCTCCCGGGCCGAGTTCTTCACGGAACTCTCAAGTCCCTTGTCGACACCGCCCATTACGAGAGTCGCGTCCGGGAACTCGCCCTTCACGAGCGCAAGCACATCCAGCGCCAGCCTGGGATTGTAAAGAGGATGGAAACTACGCATCCACAGCATCCTCGGGGCCATTTCTTCTCGAAGGCGGAACCGATATGCTCCGAGGTCGATCGCATTCGGAATCACCCGTATCGGGGACGCGAACCGCTCCAACGACTCAGCAAGAAATGCCGAAGGAGCAACCAGAGACCTTGCCCGGCCCAGTATCCTTCTCACCCATCTGCTGTGCTTTGCCGCAAACTGGGGCAGCTGGCCTCCGTGGAGTACCAGTACCGAGGGGATCCCGAGCAGCTTTGCAACAAAACTCGCGACATCCGCAAGTAAAAACGCCGGTCCGCTGTAAACTTCCAGGATCATAAGGTCGACTCTTCCCGAACTCTTCACTATCGTCCGGACGACATCCAGAAGCCTCGCAAACTTGTTCACCTTTGCAGAAACTGCAACTACTTCGAACCCGTCCGCTTCAAGCCTCTCCGCAAGTATCTGGCCCTGGGTCGTGACATATCCCGGGTTTTTCCCCAGGAGATTCCCGACGACCAATAATTTGGGATTGTGTTTCATCGATCGACGCGGTGAGGCCAGCGGCTCTCTCGTCGGCGAGTCGGCACCGGCTCAGGCATTTTGCTTCCTGTCTTCTTTAGCTTTGTACTTGAGCGCGAAAACACGCTTTCCCGCCACAATCGTCACAAATGTCAGCCCCCACATAAATGACGGCGCGGCCATCCGCATTCCTGCGTTGGTCATGAATAGACAGCACCACACTGCTGCGCCAGCAACAAAAGCACGTCCCATTACTGTCTTTTGCCTCTTGAAGTTCATATATCCCATTGCCACAAGCAGAATCAGAGCAGCTGCCCCAAACATCCCGTGCTCGGATAGCAATCTCGAGAATTCTGTGTGACTCACTGCAGTGTGCCCCACGAGCTCGGCCCTCGAATCGCCGGAATTGCCGACTCCCACTCCCAAAAAAGGATTCTCGAGGAATAGATAGAGATCCGATTCTGCGATCTCGGCTCGATTAGTTGTACCAATGTCCTGAAAGCGGGCCGTGAGGCGTCCGTCCGTGAAATCATCCATAAAAGGTAATAACAACCCGAAAAAAATGATCACAAGGCCGACGATCGGAAGAAGCCGCTTTGCTGCAATTGAGGGTCGCTGAAACTCTATGATCACGATCACAATAATGGCACCTATCGCATTGAATATTCCGCCACGTGAGAACGTCATGACGCTTTGAACAGAAAAGAATACTGCCGCCAGCAAAAGGTACACTCGATATCGAGCCGAATTCTTAAAGACTAGTAAACAAGCGAGCGCGGCAAATGCCCCTAGACCTAGCATTGAAGAAACTTGATTGGGCCCGAATCCACCGCTCGTCGCAAAATTAGACTCACCAGTGAATTGAATCTCTTCGCTTGTGACAGTGAAGAAGAGCGTAGCAAAAGCAACGCTGAAAACCGGAACCAGAATTGCGAGAAGTAGCAGACGGAGCTTTTCCGACGTAAATTTAGTTTTTGAGAACAGCCAGCATGCGGTCATCAGGAGCAATGGTCCCGACATTTGAAAACTAAGAATGGCTCTACTTGCGGCAAAGTCAAATTGAAACAAGGTCAAAACACAGGCGGGAATCAGAAACGCAAAATATAACAGGGGCATTGCAGGGACTTGAAGGTGGCTTCTTCGAACCAACGCAACGACTGCGATCAAGGCAGAAGCGTACTTCCCAAACTCCCAGAACACGGGAACGGCGGCCATCCTCCAAAGGACTTCGGCGCCTACTATGTAAGCGATCGCGAAGGCAACCCGCTCGAGGCTGTACTTCTTGCTCGCCGCCCAATAGAGCCCGACCGCAAGGGCCGCGTACGGATGAAGTAGTGCAAGAGAACCCATCGAGTAAATGGCGATTCCCAGCGGCAGGTGGAGCAGACTGACAAACACCAGCATTTTGAACTCCCGCGAACCCTGGCGCTGGATCGCGTCAGTCCTGCGAAGCAGTTGTACTCTGGTGCTCTCGATCATTTATTACTTGTGCCGTTCAACAATCTTTCGTAGATCGCCGTCATCTTGCCCGCAAGATCCTCGGCGGAATGGTGTTTTCGAACGTGATCCCGTCCGGCAATGCCGATACGCATTCGAAGGCCCGGATCGACGATCAGCTCTTCAGTAGCAGCCGCCAATTGTTCGAAGTCGTCCGCATCCACGAGAACGCCGTTGCCGTCTGACAGCAACTCAGGGACTCCTCCCACGCTTGTCGCGACCACCGGAACCCCAAAAGCCATGGCTTCCAGAAGAACGTTCGGAGTGCCCTCGTGCGAAGAGGGCAGGACCAGAATGTCAGAACTGGAATAGACCTCGGAGATGTTCGGTCTCTCACCTTCAAACCGCACCTTCTCCTCAGAAAGGCCCAGATCGGCGCAATGTGCTTCCAGCTTGCCTCGCAGCGGCCCATCGCCCACGATTCGGAACTTCAGGTCCATCGCGGGAAGCTTCGCGTTCATGCGGTTAGCGAGCTCGATGAACACTTCCGGGCGCTTCTGCGCTGCAAGCCGTCCGACAAAAGAGATCGATATGTCTTCCTTCGGCTTGTCGACCCCGGAGGGCTCGGTTCCGGGTAGATTCACCACGTTCTCGACGAGATCTATCTTCGTTGGTGAAATGCCCCGCTCGACGGCTCTTTCCAATGCGACCTTCGAATTTGCGACCAGATGCGTCGGAAGTGCGACCTGCCATCGCCCAAAAACAGTGTCGGACCCGATCTCGCTTCTCAGATCGTTCCTGATTGCTCCTATACTCGGGACCCGCGCGATTTTTCCCGCGACCGCGGCATAGATATTGGTGTAGAAATGCGAACTCTGAATAATATCGGGCTCGTATTTCCCAACTTCCGTGATGATCTTTCGCAGCCTTTGGAGGCGGTTTGGGGATTCGCCCACATACTCGATCTCGATCCCCATTTCCCGAACGTCGGCCTCGAAGGCCTCGCCGGACGTAAGACACAGAACTCTTGAATCCTGTCCCTCCGCACTCAAAGCGCGAAGCAAGTAGAGGAGCTGCCGCTCCGCTCCTCCCCGCCCGAGGGTTCCGACTACGAAACACACTCTCATGTGTAGATCTTCCCGCGGCCGAGACCCTTTACCTCTGCCAGATCTTCGACCCTCCAGGACTCTCGCAGGGATCTCCCTATATAGTCCCGCCAGCGTTCCAGGGAGTACTCTCCAGCGGTCTCAACGGCCTTTGCGGACATAAGCGAATACTTCCCGGGATCCGAGCACACTCGCACAACAGCCTCGTACAGCGCAGCGGGCGACGGTTCGTCAAGGATCACGCCGCAATCCGGACCGATCAGATTCGGGAGAACCGATACCTCGGTCGTGATCACAGGAAGACCGGACGCGAGCGCTTCCAGCACCACCTTTGGAAATCCTTCGGATGCAGAAGTCGGGTAGCAGAACAGATGAGCTCGCTTCATCAGCCGTACCACCTCCGACTGTTCCACTTTGCCGCGAAACGTGACACGGTCCGCGACACCCAGCTCCTTCGCCTGTTCTTTTAGTGTGTCCAGCAAAGAGCCGCCGCCCACTACCTCGAGTTCAACTTCCGGAAAAGCCGCTCTTATGGCCGGCAAAGCCGAAATCACGACATCGGTTCCCTTCTTCTCTTCCAGCCGGCATGCGACTACCAACCTGAGTTTCCCTCCTTCGGGAAGGGTCAAAGGCGCATTGTTCTCTATCTGTCCCCTCCGTAGCGAAGTCGAAAAGATCCATTTGACTGCCGGATTCCTGGCCGAAGGCGGTTCGTCCGCACCTCCGGTCGCCATCATCACATTGCGTCCCCCCGCAAGCCGCTCCATCGACCACTTCCAGATCTTTTCGGCCGTTGTCTTTGGCGCCAACCAGTTTCCGCAATGCCTGACAAACAAAGGCTTCCTCAAGATGAGCGCGAATACCATGCCGATCGTTCCGACGTCTCCCGGAATGGGAGAGTGAACCGCGTCGGAATTTCGTACCGAACGCCAGATCGCCGGCCCATTCACGAGCGCCCAGCGGAACATATCGATCTTTCGCCGGATCCCTTTTCCGCGCGGCACCGAAAGCGGCGTTACGGTGACCGATCTGCCCTTCAACGGAGAAGCTCCTCCAGCGGATTCACACGCATCACAGGGCACAGCGATCTCAGTACTTGAGAACAACTCAGAGATCGCCTCCATCTGAAGAGGAAATCCGCCGTCGGTTACATATCCGGTTGGCGAACCCTCCGATCGCCAGCAGATCTTGTGCGATACAACCGCTAATTGCATTTATCCGTTGTCCGGTTTCAAACCTCTTAAGACCGCGATCAAACCATCGATCCGCCCGCGCAGGTCCATTACGTCGTCCCACCGGCGCCTACGGATCGCAGAAGATGAGATTCGCAAGAACTCGAATGCCTGGTACCGCCAGAACCTGAACTTCTGTCCGGGCGACAAGGGGCCGGCAACATCGCGAAACACGAAGTAGTAATTGACGACGCTCTTAAAACCGATCTTTCTTCTGCTGACGCGCCCGTGCGGGGAGCGAAGTTCGACGCAATGGGCATCACCCGACTGCAGAAGCTCCCATTCTCGACCGGCCCTAAGGGAAAAATGAGCGTCCTCAAGTACACCGTAGTCGCTAAAGAAGGTATGAAACCGAAGCCCAGAATCGAACACCTCCTTCCGCCAGACTGCACACGCTGTCGTCATGAAATCAACTGGTCTGGTTCCTTCGAAAGGCTCCTGAAGGCTGGTATTTATCGGATACCCGGTGTCGAAGTCGTAGCGGCCCGGCTCGAACACCTTCAGCAGTTTCAGCCGCTTGTACCATCTCCACCGTTCGGAATCTTCGGCTCGGAAGTGCTCGTTCGTCCGATACCCGACGATTCCCCCGTTCGCGCGTTCCTCATCGTTTGAGAACTCCCTGGCAATGACCTCAAGAAAATCTTCCTCCAGCCGTACATCGTCGTCAACGAAAGCGACCAGGTCACCTTCCGCGGAGTCGATCCCTGCGTTTCTCTGGATCGCCGTTCCGCCGCCTTGCCTTAAGTACCTGACGCGGTAAGGGAGTTCGCTCTTCATATCACGAACGATCCTTTCCGTCGCCGTTTCTGATTCCGGCGCGCCGTCGACCAACACGATCTCGAACACGGCAAGGGACTGACGGCAAAGATTCTCGAGCAGGCCCTTCACTTCTTCCGGCCTTCCCAGAGTGGGGGTTACTACCGAAACCCTCAAATCCTGAATCGTTGCGTCAGTCATCGGCTATCGTGCGGCCAGTTCGAGCAGTACTTCAGCGACCCGTTCGCTCGATCTCCCGTCGAGGGTGTCGCCGAACATCTTCCCTATCAATGCTTTTCGTTTATCGGCATTCAAGCCCGGATTCGCCAGCGCATCTTCGATCAGGCTGCGCATCTCTTCAGGACTTCGCGCAACACTGATCGCGCCGCTGTCCACCACGGGCTTGTAGTGATCAAAGTCGTAATAGTCCCCATATGACAGAACTTCCGGCGAAACGCCAGGCGGATTGTAGCCGACGTTGATCACCGGTTTGTCGAACATGCAGAGCTCGAGAGAGACCGTTGAAGCCACGTTGATCCCGAGTGCGCAATGACGAAGTGCGTTCACCAACGCGTAAGAGTCCTCTGCCTTTGGAGTAAACCATGCCGGTTCCCACGCGACCTCGGGAAACAATATGTCGTTCCTCCGATTCTTAAGGTCATCGAAGCGTCCAGTTCGGTCCTTTGCGTAAACCCGGACCACAAGCTGCGGGTTCGCCGCCATAGTCTTGAGGATGTCCGCGATCTGTTCTACGATCTCTGGTTCCCCAGGCATATGGTTGGCCATACCCGTTGCATAGAAGACCAAAGGACGGCATGGATTCGCCCCGATCTGCCGGCAATACTCGTCCCTATCCAAATAAAACTCGGACCGGAAATGGAAGTCGAATTGCGGGGTACCGGTAACAAACACGTGGTTTTCATTTACCCAAGGATACATCTCGAGAAGTTGTTGCTTGAGCGACTCGTTCCAAACGAGAAAGTAGTCGTAAGGCAATGTGATACGGCCTTGCGACGTCAGATTATCCCAACTGAAAATAAATGTGGCAGTAGGAATATGAAGCCTTTGAGCTGCTTGCACGGCTTGGATGGCGTTCCTGCTGTGAACATGCGACCCGTTAAAGACCAGTGACGGTTGAATCTTCTCGAATAGCCGATCATATCGTTCCGTGTCACCCAGCCAACGGCTTGAGGTCCTTTCCGCTTTCTCCAACAAACTCAGCCCGGTTCGATTGGCAAGTGGATAGCCGATCAACTTCTTGACCATTCTCTTGGATTTTTGCGCGATCGTAACTGCTTCCGAATCTCGCAAACGTGACCGCTCTTGTGCAGCTTTCGACCAAAGCCAACGGTTATGAGAGACATCGATGATCTCTCGCTGAAACCTCACGAGCCAGCGCTCACTTAACTCCTCAAGCGGATAGATGTCTCCGTACCTTTCACGAAGGCTATTTTCGATTTCACGGCTAGCGAAGACGGTTAGCAAGGACAATGGAGTGTGACGAGCTACAGTGTCCAATGCAGCGGAGTGCACGAAATTCCTGATGACTTCACCCCGCGGGATTAAGACGGCAATACGTCCCGCACTAACGCCGTCGAGCGTTCCTGCGTGTTTCCTTCCATTCAATGACAAACTCTTTCGGTTCTCCCTCATCTGTTTCCGCTTTCGTCCGTTAACGGTTTTGACCGCTCGCTTTCGCTGGAGTAGGTAACTTCTTGACCATCACCCCTTTCCAAGATTCGTTCTTGACCTGTTTAACCCAATTCAATTTCTCGTAGAAGCGAATAGCACTGTGGTTTTCCGGATTAACCGTCAGGTCCATTCTTGAGAATCTGAGTTCAATCGCAGTTCTTTCAGCATCTTCCATCAGGAGTTGACCTATCCCCAGCCCCTGTTGACTCGGATCAACTGCGATCGCAAGTATTCCGAAACTGTCGGTCGGGTTACCTGACGTCCGTTCGGCTGGCCTTCGATTTCTCTTCCTGAACCTATTAAGTATGTTTACGCCCGATCTCACCTTGCTCAAGAACACTGGATCGAACACTAGCCATGGCCTGACAGTCATTCTCCAAACGAGTAAATTCCGGTTCTTGGAGAGAAATCCGGATGTACTGGCATTAAAGACCCCCGAAATACAAAAACCGGCAAGTCGATCATCCACAAAAACACCGGTTGCATGCACAATAGGATGGGGACCCAAGAGGTGCCAAAGGTAATACTCCTCGACTACCTTTCCACCGAGTCTCGTCCAGGCACTTGTAGGAAACGCCAGGCGATGAATCGCAGATATCTCTTCGACATTCTCAATTTCAAGTTTCCGCAACATCCTTCAAACCTTCGAATCGAGATAGAAAAACTGGGATCAGGGAAAAGAGTTTCCACAGACCATCTTGTACTAGTCGTGAACGATCTCGGCGAATCTGAAAACGTGCTCTTTTACTTCCTCTCGCGATTGTCCGTTGTAGAAAAGTCGACCGAAAATGTCGACGGACGCGAGCTTCGCAATGAGGTAAGGATCCTGCGTTTCAGTTAAGAACTCCTGTACGCTCCTATTCAGATCGAGGCTCTCCGCCACCCAACCGTTCACGAAGAAACCACTCCTGATATTCAGGAACTTGTGGCCGTACATCGGGAATCCGAACTTCTTTTTCGTTACGATCTCTTTCGGGAGATACTTTTCTGCGGTCCTCCTTACTATCCACTTGTCGATGAGGAACGGATGCTTGTAATTGTGGAATCTCGCGGACCTGCCGATCTTGAACTTCGAAGGCAGGTTGATCGCAAACCTGACGATATCCTCATCCAGAAAAGGGAATCTCGCTTCGATCGAAGACATCATTCCCATTCTGTCGTTTCTGTGAAGGAGAGTGACCAGATGCTCCCTGATCATCTTTATCGTCATAAACTGCTCCCGCCGCTGTTTCGGTCCCAGGAACGAGAGTACTTTCGCGGCATTATCCTCCAACTGCTCCAATTCGAAACCCTGAACCAGCTTGTTGATGAACGCGACCGGCGTCGCCCCGTTTCTAGGGAAGAGAAATTCGTGGAGTTTCGGAGAGATCCTGTACAGCGACTTCACGAGGTTGACCGGAAAGGCGGCCGCGGATTGGTACCGTTCCGTCAGCAAACGCGGGTAACCGAGGAAGAGCTCGTCGGCTCCTTCGCCCGTCAACACAGCCTTGACCCCCGAATCGCGTGCCAGCCTCGCGACGTTCGAGAAAGGTATTGAGTTCACGTGGATAACCAAGGGACAGTCGTAGTGATATGTAACGTCAACCCAGTCCCTCAGCATCATTTCAGGTTCGAACCTCGACTCGAAGACCTCGCAGTTGATGTGTTTGGAGAGGATCTCGACATCGGGGAACTCCGAGTACTTTCCGACAACATTTGCTGTGAAGAGCTTGATCTCCGGGTTTTTCCTCGCGGCTATCGCCGAGATCAAGCTCGAATCGATGCCCCCGCTGACGAACGCCCCGACCGGAACGTCGCTCACGAGCATGCTCTCTACGCTGGCTGCGAACTTGTTGTCGAATTCCGATACGATCTCCGCCCGCGGTCGGGCATCGAGTTCCTTGTAATAGAGAGGATCGAACTCCTCCACGACGTCGTAATACCGCACGGCTCGCGGAGCGCCACCGGACCTGAACTCGACGTACGATCCCGGATTGACTGACCGAAGGCCGCTAAAGAGTGTGAACTCCGTAGATTTTTCCGCCAGGTTGTTTACTGCGAACAAGGTTCTGACCGGGTCGGGCTTAAGGTTCAGCACCGAGGCGATCGCCTTGATCTCCGAGGCCCAGTAAAGCGTTCCCGCATTCTCAAAGTAATAGAGAGGCTTGATCCCCATTCGGTCGCGCGCGAGGATCAGGCGGTCTTTCTCGGCATCGTAGAACGCGAAGGCGAACATTCCTCTGAGCTGTGTGAGGCATTTGTCGATCCCGTCAACGATCAGGGACTGGAAGAGGACCTCCGTGTCGGAAGTTGTGCTGAGCCGGATGCCTTTCTCTTCTTCAAGCCTTTTCCGGATCTGCCGGAAGTTGTAGATTTCGCCGTTGTAGGCCAGCAAATACCTGTCGGTGCGGAAGGGCTGATTCGCAGCGTCGGAAAGGTCGAGCAGGCTCAGACGGTTGTGGGCCATCGCGACCTTTCCAAGCTTCGCACAGCCGAAGTTGTCCGGCCCCCGGTGCCGCATCAGCTCACCCATTTTACGGGCCGGCTCGAGATCGGCCTCGCCCTTTGAGTGGGCGTATGTACCTGAAATACCGCACATAACTGCTACTCGTTCACCTTTCCGGCAAAATCAGCGATCGCTTCCGCCATTCTTTCGCCGCATTTTCCGTCTGTGAAGCCGCAAACATAATCCGCTATCCATCTGCGCTCTTTCCTGTGCAGCGACGGATCCCGCAGATAAGCTCTGACGGCCTCCACAAGCTCTTGAAAGTCATTGACCAGCCAAACGCCGCCCGATTCGGCGATCGGCTTGAAATGGTCCCATTTGTGATTTATCTCTTTGATCAGCTGCTGGTCCGGCCGGCCGGGCTGAGGGTCAAAATCGAGATTCACGACCGGGGTGTCGCAAAGCGCCGCATCGATCGAAACGGTCGAGGAAAGGTTGATCACGACGTCCGCATGTCTGAACGTGTTGACCCATTCCTTGATCTGAACGTCGTCCTGCGTCCGCTGCGTTAGTTCCTTCCCTGCGTTCGGAGTCGGCTGAAACCTCACTCTCGGCCCGAACGATCCAAAGAGCCGCTCCATCTCGCCGTTGTCGTGGATCGGATGCGGTCGGATAAGCAGCTGCACGTCCCCCAACTCGCCGTCCGCCACCTGTTTCGCAAAGTACTCGGCGCCGGGAGGCTCGTTCAGGAAATTCGGCGACCCAATCGCATAAACGATGATCGGCAGGTCGGGATCAAGACCCTGTTCGAGACAGAACTCCTCCCGGGTCAGATGAAAGCGCTGCTGCCGAAACACGTCGAACTGGGGAGCACCGACAACGTAGATCGGCCGCTCTTTTGCCGACGGATAGTACCTGATCAGATCTTCCTTCGTCCGCTCGTTCCACACGAGGTAACCGTCGTAGTCAAAAACCAGCCTGTTCTTGGTCGAGACGTTGTCCCAGGAGGGAATATACGCCATCGTAGGGATGCCGAGAGCCTTTGCCGCAGAGAACACCGCAGGCTGCTCGTACTGGAAAGGTCCTGTCGAGACCACTACTTCCGGCCTGTTGTCCGAAAGCCTTACAAGCGCTTCTTCTGATCGGGGATATGTCAGCAGGAACCGTTCAAGCAGTTTTTCAAGCCTTGCTTCAGTGCGTGTTGCCGCAAGCACCTTCGCAGGAGTCCTCAACGCTTTTACAGTCCAGTGGGAATCCTTGATCCTCCGGTGCTTCATCATGCTCATTCTGCTCGGAGGCTTGAATCTGTAGTCCCAAACGAATTCGTTCAGGCGCCGGAGATAGTTATGCGGGAACTCCCGGAACGGCCGGACCTGCGGAAATGTCTCGACACTTACGCCAAGCTCTTTCCAGCAATCCCCGGCGGAGCGGTCCTCGCGAGACGAAGCCCAGATCTCGACATCTCCGAGTTCCGACAGCGTGTTGACCAGTTCTGTAAAAAGGAACACTCTGTCTACCAACAGCGAGGTCGAAAGCAGCACAAATCGCGATTCCGATCGGCGGTTTGCTGTCTCGCTAAGGGTTTCTTCCGCAGTCCCGGACCGTCTGCTTGCCATACCGGCTATTAAATTGTTGTCAGCCAATTCGTTGATGAGTCGGTACCTTTATATGCCAAGGGCTGTGCGTTGATCTGCAGCGAGAGCGGCCGGGTCGAGATCCACAGGGATGTTCAAAAGCCTCTTAGATTCCGACGCCCTCGAAGTGTACATACACGTGTACATCAAACGGTCTTTCGTGCGTGCTTCACCGCCTTTGTGGTAGCCGGCCGTGTCGGCGAGGATCAGGGTCCCCTTTTTCCCGGTGCATCTGATCCAGTCACTTTCGGGGAGGACGGCCTTCATTTGTTCGTCGGTCGTTCGCCGAACGCCTCCTTCAATGAAGAACTCCGGCTCGATCGCCCTGTTTCTTCCGTTTCGCTGGGTACCAGGTGCGTAAGTGAAAGGACCGGCTCCTTCGTCCACGTCATCCAGGTACAAGAACATTTTGAGGATATAGTTGTCCTCCCGGTCCACATGCCAAAGCTGCGATTCGCGCGACTTGCCGTTTGAAGCGAACGTTTTCCATACGTTGTAATAGCGGAGAAGCACCGCCATCTGTAGATAAGCGTTCGCGATCCTCAGTATCGGCGCGCTCAGGGCGAACCGGGCGAATACATCATGCGGGTCAAAACTAAGAGTGGAGCCGAGCATTTCCAGATTGAAGGTCTTCACCCCGATATCCTCATCGGCGTCCGCCGACTTCCGGAGCCCGTCGATCTCTTGGGATCTCGCGTCGAGCATCTCCCCCGTACCGGAAACCAATTCCAGATACGCCGACGTGTCTCCGAACAGTTCCTCAACTGATGAGACCGCGACGCCGTCAGTTCGGAGACTCGACACCAGGTCTCTTTCAACGCCGGTCAGCCTTCCGCTTCCGTTTCCGCCGACGATGTGTTTCATCGTCGGTGAGAAGTTGAAGCCGTAGCGCCACACCAGATCCGTCTTCCTCAGTGACCGGATCATCGATCTTAGTTTCGTTTCCATAACAACATTCGATCTATGCCGAACTGTCTCGTGACAAGCTGTTTTCCGCGCCGGCCGGCATCCCGGATCCTCTGCGGGAAAGCAGCGCGGTGCCGATCCACTGCCAGATATAAAAGCTGTTGTCCGATTCTCCTTTGAAAAATTTATCCCTCTCCGAGATCACGGCTCGCTTGTCGAAATAGCCCCCGATCGCGCCGTTCATTCCCGCCTCGATCTCTTCAGAGGCCCATTCGCGCAGAGGCCCGCGCAGCCATTCGCGTTGGGGCGTCTGCATAGGCCGCTTCGGCGCCTCGGAAACGCCCGAGGGTATGAACCCCGAAACGATATCCCTCAACATTTTCTTGCCTTTGCCGTTGGCGATCTTTCTTTCCGGCGGCTGTCGAAGGGCCAGTTCGAAAAGGCGATGGTCGAGGAACGGCTCGCGAAGCTCCCGCGAGGAACGCATCGAAATGCGGTCGTTAAAGCGCATCGCCCGCGGGATCTTGGTCCGGACCGCATCGCGGTACTGCGTATTCCGGAGCAGGTCCGGGAAAACCTCTGGAAACTCAAACGGATGCGCCAGAGCCCGAAACTCCGGAACCAGGCAGTCGGGGCGCACAGGACTCTCGGAAGTTCCCTGGATCAGACCGGGCTTTCTTCCATTTGCGTCCGCACGATAGTAGTCGTAGCCGGCCCATTGCTCGTCCATTCCGTTGCCATCCAGAAGCACTGTCACGCCGTAGTCCTTCGCCGTTTCGAACAGCTTCGCGTACGCAAGCGTCGGCAGCCCGCCGAAAGGTTCATCCTGGAAATACTGGACACTTTTCGCAAGTCCAGGCACCTCTTCGGCCGTCAGTCTTGAATCGATCAGCCGGTGATTGGTCTTTGCGAGCATCTGCTCTACCCACGGCAGCTCGTCGTATTCCTCGTCTCCGGTCGTGAATGTAAAGGCCTTTACGTCGCTGTCCTGTCCCTGGACCTCGTGAACAAGCCCAAGCAAGGTCGACGAATCAAGTCCGCCGCTAAGATTGATCCCGAGAGGGACGTCCGAACGAAACCGCAGTTCGACGCTGTGCTTCAGCAGAGAGAAGTACTCTTCGGCCACTTCGCCTTCTGTTCTCCGGTCAAACTCGGGCCCCACACGCTCGGCTATGTCGTACCATCGCACGATGCGGCTACGGTTCTCGTGCCACTCAAGAAAATGCCCTGCCGGCAATGAGCTTATATCTTTCCAGAACGTGCGCTCCGAATGGTCGTAAAGTCCGTACGTCAGGTACGTCGCCCAGGTACTTTCGTCGGGCTCGCCGGCCGCGCCTGCCGCGTGCAGGGCCTTGATCTCGCTTGATATCAGAAGGGTCCCGTCCGGTTTGCGGTGGTAATAGACCGGCTTGACTCCGAACCTGTCGCGAGCGACGAAGGCCTTTCTGTCAATCGTGTCCCAGACGACGAACGCGAACATTCCGATCAAACGGTCCAGACATCCAGATCCCCATCGTTGAAATGCCGCCAGCAGAACCTCGGTGTCCGAATCGCTCTGAAACGTGAACTCGCTCTCCAACTCCCGCCTGAGTTCAAGGTAGTTGTAGATCTCGCCGTTAAGGATCAGAAGATACCGGCCGTCGTGACTCTTCATCGGCTGACTTCCGCGTTCAGAAAGGTCAAGGATGCTGAGGCGGTTGTGTCCAAGGCCCGCGGCACCTGACTCGTCGATGAAGACACCTTCTCCGTCCGGCCCGCGGTGACGCTGCACCTCGACCATCGCGGCGAGATCGGCCGCCCGCCAGTCCTTACCGAATATCCCTGCTATTCCGCACATTCCTGTTCCAATCGAATCGGCAAAATCCGGATGCTACTTGTCTGCCTTTGTCGCGCGGGCGAACAAATGATGCGTCCCTGTCGCCTGATCCTTGATACCTTCCCTTGAAGATTGGATCGTGTTCACGACGTTTCCGAAAGCACTCAGTCCTGTCTGGATCGGCTTCCTAATCGACCAAGGCTTCAACCCGATCCGCCGGTAGTATCCGCCCACGATCGCGTATTCGACCTCCACCTCGCCGAAGTGGCGCGACAATAGGTCTTTCAGCTGATCCCTCTTGTAGTGGCGCTTGTGGTCCGGGTTCCTGTTCTCAAGAAAGTCCCCGTTAGGTGTGGTCATCAGGAACCTCCCTCCGGGTTTCAGCACGCGTGCGACCTCGCTCACGAACAGATTGTCCTCCTCGACGTGCTCAAGCACCTCGACGGACACAATCAGATCGAACGAATCGGAAGGCAGTTCGGACCTAGTCATATCTCCGAACATGACCGCCTCGACATTGCTTCGTCTGCCCTTGATGCGCTCCGCGATCGAATCCGTGATCCCGAGGTTCAGGCTGTTCTGGATCTGAGTCTCCCTCGGCAGGTCGATTATGGTCACGTCCGCCGGAATGCCGATAGTATAGGGCGACTTCCTTCCGCCGACATCGAGAACTGACGGCCGATCTGGAAAGGCCCTGATCTCTTTCAGAAGCGCTCGACGAACGCGTCTGTAGATCGGCGGCAGGAACGGCTCCGCACTTCTTCGGGCTGTTTCAAACAAGGTCATCCTTGACTAATGACTTTCATCGATTCACGTGACCACGGGGTCCTTCGGAAACATCGAAGAAACCGGCTTGTGAACCAATCCTCTCCTTTACTCAATACGTCTTCCAACGATACGGTCCTGCGTTCGCGACATCATCACGCTTGCGAGCAATGTCGGACGCTGTTCAAAGCGTCCGGTAACCGACACGCTCTCAACCGTTCCTTCTACTGCCAGAGCCGAGCAGAATTCAGCCGTCTCGGCCAGCGAGATCAGCGACCACATCCGTGTCGACGCTCCGAACTGCGCTTCGAACATTGATCCTGTGCTTTCATTAAACATCGAAACCGGCAGATCCTCCGATACCGCGGAAAACCCCATTCCGATCGCCTTGAGGTACGCTTCCTTGCGGGTCCATCCCCTGAAAAACGCATTGGTGCGGGTGGTTCCCGTCAGGCTCTCGAGCTCGTCGATCTCGGATTTGGAGAAAACGCTTCGGGCGGTGCTGACGGCATCGAGCTGATGATCGATGAACTCGATGTCCACCCCGATTTCCCTTCCGATGGTGACAGCGATAAGCGCAAGGTCTCTCGAGTGCGACACGTTGAACCTCAGCGCTTCGTCATCCGAATCGATAAAGGGCTTGCCGTATTCATTCACCCGAAACCTCACTTGCTGCGGCTCGACATTTAAACAATCCCCGACAATTTCTCTCAGGGTCCCGCGAGCGACAACGAACCGGTCCCGGTCTCTCGCAAACCGAAATCGATCGGCCCGGTCCTTTTCTTCCCGCGAGAGATGGGCGAACAGCTCTCTGAACGCGTCCTCGTCCCGACCCAGGGGCACCTGCCACACAAGAACTTCATTGTCTTTGGGCCGCACGATGCTCCGGAAAGGGTTCTCGCTGGTGCGGTCTCCGTTTGGGATCCTCCCCGAGTGATGTTCGGCCAGCGGTTCTCTTCCTGCCATGTCCGGAGTCCTGTCCGGTTCGGCCCATATAAAATGTCCTTCTCCCGCAAGCATATCGATGATCGCTTTACTTTGTCTCAGATCGCTCATTGAACATCGTACCGGGCGTCCCCTGTTCCGGTACTTCTGACACCCAATTCGCTTTGAACATCCACCAACTTTGTCTTCCAGGGAACCGAATCCCTAAACGCTCTCCGCCGTTGTCGGCTTTGGAACCACAATCGGTTTCGATCTTGTCTCTTTCCGAAACCGGCGTTTGAGCCTCAAGAATCGAAGTTCCAGAAGGTAGTACGATACCGCGGCGACACCCACCGACATAAGCACACCCGCAGTTGAAAGAAGGACCGGCGGCATCGAGCCTTCAAAGAATTTCCTGGTACCTTCAATCACAGGGAAATGCCACAGATAAAGTCCGTAGGAGATCTGACCAATCCAAACCAGAGGACCGAACTCAAAAACCCGGGACAGCTTTGACGGGTAAAGCACAAGCCCAAGGATCAGCACAGCGGTCGCCAAAGAAACAAGCGCGAATCCTCCGTTATAGACAAAACCCGTCTGGTGGCTTACGGCGAAGAAGGAGAACAGAATCCCCGCAAGACTCAACGGCGCGAGGATCTGAAACGCCGTTTTCAGCTTCTCCTTATCGGAAAACACGCCCCAGTAAAGCATCAATGCCGCGAGACATCCGATCAGGAGTTCGTGAGCCCGTACGTCCGACCCGAAATACATCCTTAGATACGGCACGCCGGCGTTCCACATCAGAACACTCGCGATCGACGAAGCCAGGATCATTGCCACAACAGCCGCGATCAGGACAACCCTGCTCCTCAGACGCAGAAGAAGGAAGAGGAGAAGCGGCCAGACGATATAGAACTGCTCTTCAACCGAGAGAGACCAAGCGTGGCTCAGAGGGCCTATTCCCGGGGGAAACGGAGGAACCTGCGCCCAGTTCGCGACATAAAAGAGCGTGTATATCACGCCGGTGACCGTGTTGCTCAGGCGGTCCCCTGACTCGAAAACAAGCGCGAACGCGACGACAAACACTATCAGCGCGAGAAGGGCGGGCAGAAGCCGCAGCGCCCTCCGAACATAGAAGTTCTTGAAATCGAAACGGGAGGTTTCGCTATACCCCTGAAGAAGTATCGAGGTGATCAGAAAGCCGCTTAGAACGAAGAAAACGTCGACTCCAAGGAAACCGCCTTCCATAAAGAGCAAATGGCCGTTGAAGGCCATAACCGCAAGGATCGCGATTCCGCGCAGTCCGTCCAAAGACGGCTGGTAGCCGAGTTTGAACTTCCCGGCTTCCGTTTCGTCTGCCCCTTTTTCTGGCATTTCGATTCGTGCCAAAACCAAAGTCGGTCCAGTGATCAGCCCAGGTATTCCCGCAGAATTCCCGCCACGTGTCGCACCCTCGGCTCGACAACTATCGAACCGTGAGTTCCCCGGACCTCGTGAATATCCAGTTGGCCAGTCACGAATTTGGACCAACCCAAAGTATCGTCCTTAACAATACCTCTCCTTTGTTTCGAAGCACGGAAAAGGACCACTCTTCCGCTGTACGGTCTCGCCTGATACGCCCTCGAAGCGATCTGGATGTTGCTCTGTACGTCCTTTAGCTCGTCCGTCAGCTCGCGCCCAAGTCGTTCAAGAACCTCACGCTTCAGCCTCTTCTTGAGATCCCGGTATTTGCGTCGGTAAGAATTGAAGGCCTTCTCCGCCTTCGACTTCACGTATGGCCATCGCTGCCCGCTTTCGAGTATCCGGAGCGTATCGACGTGATGCGCGGCCCGGTCGTACTTAGCGAACAGCTTTCGCTTGAATTTCGACGATCCGCGCGCGAGCGTCGGATACCCTGGCGCATAAGTATCGATCAGAGCCACAAGAGCGACCTCTTCGCCCTGCTCCTCGAGCTGAAGCGCTACCTCATAAGCAGTGAGCCCGCCGACCGACGATCCGCCGACGAAATACGGTCCTTTAGGCTGAATCTCCTGAATTTCCTTCAGGTAGTGCGCCGCCATGTCCTCGATCCTGTCATATGCCGACTGGTGGCCGTCAAGGCCGACCGCCTGCATTCCATACGTGGGCTGATCATCACCCAGACGTTTCGCAAGTCCTTTATAGAAGAGCACATTGCCGCCGGCCGCGTGCATCAGAAACAGCGGCGGTCTTGAACCATTCGGATTGATCGGCACAAGCGACGTCCAGACGTCATTCGGATTCTCTTTCCGGATGAGCTCGACCATGCTCCGGACCGTGGTCGCTTCAAAAAGAGTCGCGAGCGGAAGGTTCACGCCGAGTTTCTTTCTGATCCCGTCGAAGAGATGTACGGCGAGCAGGGAGTGGCCTCCGAGTTGGAAAAAATCGTCTTCCGGGCCGATCTCGTCGATCTGCAGAACTTCCTTCCAGATCTCGATCAAAGTCTCCTCGGTCCTGTCGGTTTCCGGTGTGATCGCAGGCAGTGTCTTGTCATTGGTTTGAGCCGCGAACGGAGCCGGCGCACCATCCCCTTTCGCGGGGACAGATGACTCAAGCCGGGCCGGCAGTTCCGACATACGTCCGTCGGGATCGAGAATCCCTGAGCTTAGGATCGCCTCGAGTTCCGCCAGCATCTTCTTCGCGGTGTTCGCCTTGAACAGGTCCGTGTTGTATTCCAGCTGAAGTCTCGTACCCTCTTCCCTTTCCACAACGCCGAGCGAAACATCGAAGATCGAACCCGGGCTGACCGATCTGATAGGTGTGATAGAAAGCTCTTTGAGTTCCATAGGCTTCATGAAAGCCGTTTGGAATATGAACAAGACGTTGAAGATCTGAGAGCTTGACCGCGCCTTCGAGGGCCTTATTGACTCGAGCACCTTCTCAAACGGAATGGTCTGATTGCTGAAGGCCCCAAGCGACAGCGCCTTGACCCGCTGCAGGATCTCCGCAAACGAAGGATTTCCCGAGAGATCACATTTGAGCAGCAGTGTGTTTGCGAACGGACCTATGAGCGCTTCCGTCTCCGAATGGATCCTGTTCGCTGTCGGCGAGCCTATTAACACCTGCTCCTGGCCGCTCCGCAGATGGAGCATGATATAGAAAGCGGCGAGGAAGATCATGTACGACGTAACGTCCTCGCGCTGCGACAGTGCTTTGATCGCTCGCGTCAAAGGGCGCGGAAGCAAAAGGGACTCGATAGCCCCGAAAGAGGTCCTCCCGTTGTTTCTTTCAAAGTCAGTAGGAAGTTCAAGCGACGGTAGCTCACTTCCAAGAGATTCTTTCCAGTAGGCGAGTTGGTCTTCAAAGCCGTTGCCCTTTAGCCATTCCTCCTGCCACACTGCGTAGTCGGCATACTGGATCGTCAGTTCTTCGTTCGATGGCGCGACACCGCTCGCCAGGTCGTCATAGATCTCTCCCAATTCGCGGACAAGAACACCGTTGGACCATCCGTCGCAGACGATGTGATGGAGGGTGAGCAAGAGGATGTGTTCTCTATCGGCAAGCTTGAGAAGCCTTGTCCTGAACAACGGTCCGATCTCAAGATCGAAGCCTTCGTGGGCTTCATCGACGGTCAATCGTTCGGCTTCGCTTTCCGGATCTTCCGATCCCGAGAGATCCTCTAAGGTCAATTTCACCGAGCCTTGCTTCGAAATGACCTGCACCGGACCGCGGTCCTGCGTTGCAAACGTCGTCCGCAGAACTTCGTGGCGAGTCACGATGTGAACGAGAGCCGCCTCGAGCGCGCCGATATCAAGACTGCCCTTCAACCTGAGGGCAAGCGGCATATTGAGCGACGAGCTGCCGGGTTCCAACTGGTCGAGAAGCCAGAACCGCTTTTGTGCGACCGTCGCAGGCATGACGAACATGCCGTTCGAGCTCTCCTCGCGCATCGGTACGCCCTCTTCGAGACCTTGTTCGTTGGAAGTAGAAAGAATGCTCATTTGTGGCAATACAACACCTAGTTCGTGCGGGAGCCGTTCGAAGAAGGCTGTTCGTACCTGATCTCCTCCCGGCGCGCACGCATTATTGCCGGCACCTCGGCCGGAGACAAAATCTCGGATTCGCCCGAGATCGCCCTGACGATCCCCGCGACTGTCCTGTGTTCAAAAACCTGCTTGGGTTTCAGCGGAAGTCCCGCCTGTGCGGCCCTTGTGACGATCTGAAAGATCAGCAAAGAGTCTCCGCCTATCTCAAAGATATCGTCATTGATTCCGACTTTCTCGATCCTCAGCACCTTTGACCAGATCTCCGCCAGCGCGGCTTCCTGGTCGTTGGTAGGCGGATCGTAATCGCGGGCGGAAGTGAAGGTCGAAGAATCCGGCGCGGGCAGTGCCTTGCGGTCCACTTTCCCGTTCGGGGTCAGCGGCATCCTGTCGATCATCACAAATGCCGCGGGAAGCATGTAGTCCGGAAGCCTCCTCGAAAGGTGCTTTCTAAGTTCGGACACCAGATTCTTTCCGGCGAGCCTGTTTGCCGGGTTGTTGCCGTAATCCGAAATTCGCTTGTGACCGCCGGCCCTCCTGTACGGAATACCCGGCCATCGAACGTTGTTTCGATAGAGAACGAGGTCAAACCGGCCGTCAGACGGGTCGTCTGTCCAACGCAGTTCCGCACGATAACCGGCCGATTCCGCCATCTCCCATATATCTTCGGGATGAACACCGGTACCGGAAGACTCGACCGCCGCGCGAAGTTCCCTTACGTCCGAAATTCCCGCCGCGCCGCGGAGTAGTTTCTGCTGTTCGACCTGGGCGAATATCCTGGCGTTAGGGATGCCGTCGATGCAAACTACCTCCGGCGAATCTCTCCGGAGCTTTTTCTCTAGCCCCGAGAGGTCTAATCCGCCTTTCACCCATTTGACCCTTTCTACAATCTCGCCAGCTACTGGTACTTCACCAACCGTGATCATCACGTCGTAATGGTACTTGGTCGGTTCGTTGTCCAGTCTGCCCCTTCGGAGCTGAACATCGACATACCCGATCTCGGGCATGCGATCCGCGAAAGTGTGGAAGTACTCGGGATCGACCGTCAACTCGCTCTCGAGCTCAAGTCTCTTGCTGACCCTCTGCTGCAGTTCGCCGACGGGCAGCGAATCTTCGGCGCGCGAGATGATCGATTCGGTATGGAACGTTTCAAGAAGAGCGAGGTTTTGAACGTCCCCGACGAATATCTTCCCTCCCGGCCCGGCAAGCCTGACGGCACCGCTGATCACCTTCTCGAGGTAATCCATGTTAGGGAAATACTGGGCGACCGAGTGAATGATCACCAGGTCAAACGATTTCTCATCGAGACCTTCAGGGTCGTCGGCCGGCCGGCATAGCAGCTCGATCTTGTTCCTGTCGATCGGCGAGGACTTGATCCGTTCTTCCAGATTGGCAAGAACGATGTCGGAATAGTCCGTGCCGACATACCGCGTACAGTTTGGCGCCAGCCCAAAGAGCAAGAGCCCCGATCCACACCCGATCTCAAGGACACTCTTCGGTTTGAGTTCCGAAAGCCGCTCGATGACAGGATCTATCCACTCCCGCATTTCCGCTTCGGGATCGATGACATCCTCCGTCCACTGAACGACCTTCAGCGTCGGATCCTCGCTCACACTGCCCCAGTCCTTCTCTTCGGCGATCGCAGTGCTGTAGAGCACATCCCACTGTTTCTTCCAGTAAGAATTCTCGTCGCCCAGTTCATCAGCCTGAAGTCCGCCCTCGGCGTCCGAGACAAGATAGGCTACAAGTCGTTTGTTGCCCGGCTCATCTTCACGAGCTGTGACGACCACTTCCGAAACCGAGGGATGCGCGGCGAGCTCGTTCTCGATCTCGCCCAGTTCGATCCGGTACCCGCGGACCTTGACCTGATGGTCGATCCGCCCCAGGAATTCGATATTTCCGTCTGCAAGGCGACGCACGAGATCGCCGGTCTTGTAGATCCTTTCCGATCCGCCTTCGCCGAATGGATTACGAACGAACTTTTCGCCGGTTAACTCACTTTGGTGCAGATATCCGCGCGCAAGGCCTTTTCCGCCTATGTGAAGCTCGCCCGGCACTCCAACGGGAAGCGGTTCCAGATTCTCATCAAGGACGTAGAATTGAGTGTTAGCGATCGGGCTTCCCAGATAAACAGGTCCGGACGAAGATCCGATCCTGCACACCGACGACCAGATCGTCGTCTCGGTCGGGCCGTACATGTTCCAAAGCTCCCCGCAGCGGGGAACGAGTTCGTTTGCAAGGTCCCTCGGAAGAGCCTCACCGCCGCACAGGATCTTAAAGGAATCATCGCCTTCCCACCCGGCTTCGATCAAAAGCCTCCACGTCGCCGGCGTGGCCTGCATCATCGTGGCGTTCTTCTCGGCGAGCAATGCCTTCAGAGCGTTTCCGTCCGCCGCGACCTCTCGGTCCGCGATCGCCACCCTCGCACCGGAGATCAAGGGAAGATAGATCTCAAGTCCTGCGATGTCGAACGAAAGCGTCGTCACGGCAACAAGAACATCGTCCGTGCCGATCCCCGGCTCGTCTTTCATCGACAAGAGCAGGTTGACAAGTGCGCTGTGCTCGATCTGGACTCCCTTCGGAGCACCGGTGGATCCCGACGTGTAGATCACGTAGGCAAGGTCTTCTGCCGATCGATTCACCGATGGCCGCTCACCCGAGTGCGCCGCGATCTTGTTCCATTCGAGATCGATACAAACTACGTGTTCGGCCAGCTCTCTAAGGTCGAAAGCGAGATGCGCCTGGGTCACGATCGTTTCGAGGCCGGAATCCCCGATCACGGAACCAATGCGGTCCGTCGGATAGTCCGGATCGAGAGGAACATACGCCGCGCCTGCCTTCAAAACTCCGAGCAGGCCGACGACCATATCGACGGACCTTTCGACGCATATTCCAACCAGCGACCCCTGACCTACTCCCTTCGCGACCAGGTAGTTGCCGAGCCGATTGGCCCGTTCGTCAAGATCCCGGTACGTGATCGTCCCATCGGCCGTCTCTACGGCAACCGCGTCCGGCGTCGTTTCCGCCTGTTCTTCAAACAGTTCGGCCACAGACTTGCCGTCAGGATAATCCTTATCAGTATCGTTCCAGGCGACGAGCTGCTGCTCGCGTTCTTCTGCGCTGATCAATGGAAGGCGGCTCACCGGTACATCGGGATCGCTTACAGCCCCTTCGAGCAGCGTTCTGAAATGTCCGAGCCAACGCCTGATAGTGGTCGCGTCGAACAGGTCGCTGTTGTACTCGCAATCGATCAACACTCCGGTGTCGGTTTCGAGCATGTTGAAGTAAATGTCGAAGGTAGCAAAGGCCTTGCGATTCGTTACTACGTCAACATCCAACCCGCCGAAATCCAACCCTTTGAATCCGGAACGGTCGATGTTGAACATCGCCGATAACAAAGGCAATCGGGAGGGATCTCTGGGAAGTGCGAGTTTTCGGACCAGAAGCCCGTACGTGTAATTCTGGTTTTCGTAAGCGTCAAGTACGGACCGCTTCACACAGCCGAGATAGTCGGCAAAGGATTCATCCGACGACACCTCGCTTCGGATGGGCAGCAGATTCGCGCAGTGTCCGACGAGGCGCTCTTCGCCGATAATGGCCTGTCCCGCGGCCGGGACCGCGACGACGATATCCTTCTGGCCCGAGAGGCGAGACAACAGCAAGTTGAAACCGGCGAGCAACGTTGAGAACAGCGTCGCGCCGTTCTTCGCTCCTAGTTTCTTCAGATCCTGGTACAGCCGTTCATCAAGAATGAAGCTCTCGACCGAAGCGCTGAAGGTCTTGTTCGAAGGCCTGGGCCGGTCATACGGCAGCTCGAGAGGCGTTGGGGGAGCGGAGAACTGATCCAGCCAATACTCTTCCGCGGCAGCCCCTTTCTCGCCAAACATCGTTTCAGCGTCCCATTTTACGAAATCGCTGAACAGCGGAGCCTCGGGAATTTCAGCGCGCTCGCCGCGGCTGGCGGCCCTGTAAAGATCGCCAAGTTCCGACAGAAGCACGGCGAACGACCACCCGTCGCAAACGATGTGGTGAGCCACGAAAACAAGGTTATATAAATCTTCGTCAAGCCGAACGAGATGAACGCTCGTGAGCGGACCTTCGGCCAGATCGAAGAGCCTGCGCGCCTCGGAAACCAACAGTTCGTCAAGCTTCGCACTCTTCTCGGGCTCGGAAACTGACGCAATGTCGACAGTGGCAACCTCGACCGAACCATTTGGCGCGATCAACTGGTGTTCGCCGGCGGCGTCAAAGGTTGTTCTCAGAGCCTCGTGCCGGTTGAAAATCTCAGCAAGGGCACTATTGAGCGCCTCGGGATCCAGGTCGCCCTTGATCCGCACGATAATCGAATCGTTGTACGCCCGCGCTGCATCTTCGCCGAGCTGGCAGGCATTCCAGATCTCCTTCTGGGCCTCCGTCAAAGGGATCTTCCTGAAACCGCCGTCAACCGGCTCCGAAACTGCAGTATGCTGTCCGGTTTCTGCCGGTTCAGGGAAGAAACCGTATTCCTGCATCGAGGCCACGCTCTCTTCAAAGGCGCGCGCGACAAGATCAAGGTCTTCCTCGCTGTGAGCTGTCGTGAGAAAGCAAGGGTAGCCCTCAAGCAGATGAACGCCCTTTTCCCTCAGAAGAAAGTAGAACAGGCTTCCGAACCGTTCCTCGGGCGGAAACTGCAGATAGAAAACGGATGAAAAACTCTCGATCCTGACCGGAAGATAGTTCCTTTCAAAACAATCGTTGATCCTTCGGACAAGGCGTTCGGTCTTTTCCGTGAGATCGCTCTGGAGAGATGGCCCCTGTTCCCTTAAATGCAGAAGTGCGGCGCGTGCGGCTGCCAGTGCCAGAGGGTGTCGGAAGAAGGTGCCTGCATAGAAAGTTACACCCACTTCGGGAACGGATCTGTCGCCGAAGGCCCAGCTTCCGCCGTCCAGCGCATCCATGAATTCCGACTTGCCCGAAATGATCCCGATCGGCAGACCGCCGCCCGCAACTTTCCCGTAGGTGACAAGGTCCGCCCTGATACCGAAAAGCGCCTGTGCTCCGCCCGGGTGGCACCTGAAACCGGTAACGACCTCGTCAAAGATCAGCGCCGTACCGGAGTTTTTCGTGATCTCGCGGACTTCTTTGAGAAAGTCAACTGGAACCAGTTCCGGATGGCGGCTTTGAACCGGCTCGACGAGCACGGCTGCAAGTTCATCCGCGTGTTCGCGTATGATCTCGAGCGCTTCCGGCGTACCGTATTCGAGCACAAGCATGTTCTCGACACTTTCGGGAGGCACACCCGGCGTAACCGGGGCGGTACCGAGATAGCCGTCAAGATTGTTTGCTTTGATCAGGACCTCGTCGAACCCGCCGTGATAATCTCCCGCGAATGTCGCTACGAGTTTCCTCCCGGTAACCGTCCTCGCCAGCCGGATCGCACCCTGGACCGCTTCGGATCCGGTGTTGCAAAATGTGGCGCGCTCGTTCCCCGTGAGCTCGCAGACAAGTCCCGCAACCTCGCCGGCAAGATGACTCATCGGGCCTATCTCATAGCCCTTCAGAAGCTGCTCGTTGACCGCCTCGTTGACGAATTCCGGAGTGTGCCCGAACATCGTCACGCCGAAGCCGTTCAGCATGTCCACGTACTCGTTGCCGTCGACGTCCCAGATCTTCGAGCCGGAGGAACGCTCGACGATGATCGGGAAGATCAGTTCCTTCCACTGCGCCCTGAATCCTGCGACCGCTCTCGGATCAGCGAGAACCCGCCTGTGATCCTGGGTCATCGCCTTAGATTTTCGTGTCCTTGCGGCATACCGGGCGATCAGATCGTCAAGAGCCGCCTGCTGGCGAGTGGTCAGTGAGCCGCCGCGCCCCCGTTCGACAGGCTTGAAAGGTGAGAACGGTTTGCTTTCCTTTCGCGCTTTATCGGACACACGTTTCTCGGGAGCCTTGATACGGCGCTTTTCGGAGCCGTCTGAAACTTCGGATAAGGCTTGTGCCGGCCTGTCCGAGGCGTCGCGTGAGGCGGCGAAACCGCCCGCGCGCAACTGGGCAAGCTGCTGCTCCGCCAGCCTGGACATTGCCTCGAGCTGCAGTTTGATCACATTCTCGATCGATCCGTCTTCCGGAACGATTTTGAGGCCCTGGGACGACGGTTCCACGTCTTTAGCTGCGATCGCGTCGTTCGATACAGACGAAGGTTGCGGTTCCGGCGAATTCACGGGGCCTGCCGCGAACGGCGAATCGTCCGGAAGGTTCTCATCGACGTACTCGGACAGAGTCTCGAGTGTCGAAAGCTCGTCAAGCATCTGCCGGAAAGCGACCGAAGCTCCGAACTTCGCCTTGATGGCCTGGCTCGCCTGCGTCAGAAAAAGCGAATCGAATCCCAACTCTAGGAAGGTAGCGGACTCATCCAGATCCGCAGTATCGATCCCGGACATCTCGTGGAAGAGCCCCTTGAGGGCTTCGGCGACAACCCCTCGCCGATCTGATCCTTTCATATTTCGTACTTCTTGCAGTGTATCGGTTTCGGAGACTTCTGCAGGCAATGATCCACCCGTTCGAGAGACCATTGACGGTTCGCGCCTTTCTGAATTTTCCGACGCTTCGCCTGAGCCGGGCTCGACCCAGTAGCTTTCCCGTTCGAACGGGTAAGTCGGCAAACTCACCTTCGCCCGCCGCTCGTTCCCGTAATATCCTTCCCAGTCGATATCGACGCCTTCGACCCAAAGGCGGCCGACGGCGTTCAGAAGAGCTTCACCGTCCGAATCTGGGCTTCCTTCATCGCTGAGCGAACCGACGACCTGTTGACCCGAGCTTCCGGACATCTGACGCAATAGCCTGGAAAGGGTCTGGCCCGCGCCGACCTCCAAAAAGATGGCGTCGGGATCTTCGAGCAATTCCTGCGCGCCTGCCGCAAAAAGGACGGGCTCACGGAAATGTCGCGCCCAGTATTCAGGATCGGTCGCTTCGCCCGCCTTTACCCAAGTGCCCGTCAACGTAGAGACATATCGCTTTTCCGGGGCTTTCAGGCCGATCCCTTCGAACAGGTCCACGAATTTCGGGAGGATCGGGTCGATCATTGCCGAATGGAACGCATGCGAGGTGTTAAGGAGCCGGGCCGCGACCGAATCTTGTTCGAGTTTCGACCTGAGTTCTGCGATCTTGTTGTCCGGACCGGAAGCCACGCAGAGTTTCGGGGCGTTCACTGAAGCGATGGAAACGCCTTCAGAAAGATACTCCCGGAGCTCTTTATCGGAGAGTCTGACAGCGAGCATCGAGCCTCCGGGAAGTTCTTCGGTAAGACGCCCACGGGCGGCAAGCAGCGCGAGAGCATCTTCAAGCGAGAAGACGCCGGCAAGGCAGGCCGCTGCGTACTCGCCGACGCTATGACCGATCATCGCATTGGGTTCCACTCCCCAGCTTTGCCACAACTTTGCAAGCGCATACTCGATCACGAAGATCGCCGGCTGTGTAACCGAAGTCCGGTCAAGCCGAGCACTTGCCTCTTCCACACTTTCATTCGAAGGATAAAGGACTTCACGAAGATCGAAGCCTAGATGGGGAAGCAGTATTTCCGAACAGCGGTCCACCTCCGAACGGAACACGGGTTCCGACTCATAGAGCCCCCTGCCCATGTTCACTTTCTGCGTTCCCTGGCCCGGGAAAACGAAAACCACGTTCGGAGAGCTTGCGCCGCCTCTGCCTGAGATCGACCTCTTGGAATTTGCCGGGTCCAGGGCCTCTACAGCATCGTCAATCCCTGAACAGACATAGGCACGGCGATATTCAAAACGCCGGCGGCCCGTTTTCAAGGTGTAGGCCAGATCAGCAAGGTCCGGTTTCACTTCCTTGCCCAGAAAGTCCCGCAAGTTCGCCGCTGCCGCTTCCAAAGCGTCCTCGCTCTTCGCGGACAGCACTAGCAGCTGGCCCGGTCTGGACCTGGAGGTTTCGATCTCCGGAGCCTCTTCGAGTACAACGTGAGCGTTCGTGCCGCCGACGCCAAAACTGCTCACACCGGCACGGCGCGGAGACTCCCCTTTGTTCCAGGGCGTAAGCTTATCGACGACGAAAAACGGACTTCCCTCAAGATGCAGGTCGGGATTCGGAGTGGTGTAGTGAAGCGTTGGAGGTATAACCTCACGATTCAGAGCAAGCGCTGCCTTTATCAGACCCGTAACGCCGCTTGCGATCTCGAGATGCCCTACGTTCGTCTTCACTGAGCCGATCCCGCAGAATCCTTCATCGACGGTACTTCGTCGAAACGCTTTCGTAAGTGCGGCGAATTCGATCGGGTCCCCGAGCGGAGTCCCTGTGCCGTGCGTCTCAACGTACCCGACCGTTCTCGGATCGATCCCCGCAAACTCTTGCGCCGCGGCGATGACCTCCGCCTGCCGGTCTACGCTGGGAGCCGTGTATCCGACCTTTTGCGAGCCGTCATTGTTGATCGCCGAACCCTTGATGACCGCATAGATATGGTCGCCGTCGGCAACGGCCTCGTCCAGCCTTTTGAGCAGAACGACCCCGGCCCCGCTTCCGAATACCGTCCCGTCTGCCTTGGCGTCGAACGCCCGGCAATGGCCGTCGCTGGAGACCATCCCGCCTTCCTGGTAAAGATATCCGCGCTTCTGCGGGAAGGTTATGGAAACGCCGCCCGCAAGGGCCAGATCGCTCTGGTACGTGAGCAGGCTCTGACAGGCCTGGACTACGGCGACAAGCGAAGTCGAGCACGCAGACTGCACCGTGACGCTCGGGCCGCTGAGATTCAGTTTGTAGGAGACGCGTGTGGCGAGGTAGTCCTTGTCGTTGCCCAGTACGACGTTGTAGCCCCCGACCTGGTACTGGCCGACAAGCGCGGTAATAAAATCACGATCGGAGGCCAGATTGGAAAGCAGATAGGTATTAAGGCTCTGCCCGCCAAACACGCCTACGATACCGCCGCATTCCTCAGGATCGTATCCCGCATCTTCGAACGCCTGCCAGCAGCACTCAAGAAATATCCTGTGCTGCGGATCCATCAACTCCGCATCTTTCGGCGTGATACCGAAAAATGAAGCGGCGAAAAGATCTGCATCCTCAACGATGGGACGGGCGAGAACATAATCCGGGTTCTTCCCAAGCGAGTGCTTGCGGGCATATGAACATTCGAGCTCACCTTCGGTGAAGCGGGAGATCGACTCTTCCCCTGCTACGAGGTTCTCCCAGAACGCACCAACGTCCCCGGCGCCCGGAAACCGGCCCGCCATCCCTATTATCGCGATGCCCTCGTACGTGGGAGTTTCAGCCATAATCTAGACTTCTCTTCTCTGCGCCCGACGAAAGCCCGATACCGCACTTCGCCGCCGTTCGGCACGGGTTCGGATCTCCGCAGCCAATGCCCCGTTCACCTCTTCTTTCTCAAGAAAGGCGGATATCGCTTTCACACTCGGAAACTCGAAAACGGAGGTAATTTTCAGATCCGGATCAAATTCTGCCTGAAGCCTGCTGTGGAATCGGGCCAGCCGAAGGGAATCCGCGCCCAGGTCGAAGAAATTGTCATCAGGTGCAATCTCCCGAGCCCCGAGAACCTCTTGAAGAATTTCGGCCACCCTTCCTTCTGTCGATGAATCGCCGAGCGTGCTGCTGCCACCGGTTCTCCTATCGGCTGCCAGCGATGCCAGCAACTTAGCCCGGTCGACCTTTCCATTGGCGGTCAGCGGAAGTTTCTCGACAAATGAAACAACCGCGGGGATCATATGAGCGGGCAAGCCAGCGGCGAGCTCCTTCTTGAGACCCGATGCATCTGCTGACATATCGGCGTCTGCGACCACAAATGCTGCGAGCTGCCTCTCGCCGTCCGGCAAAACGTCCGCGAGAACCACAGCCTCGCGGACTCCGACGCACTTCTTTAGCTCGAGCTCGATCTCTTCCGGCTCGATCCGGTATCCCCTGATTTTGAACTGGCCATCCTTTCGCCCCAGGAACTCTATGTTGCCATCCGGCAACGTCCTGCAAAGGTCGCCGGTCCTGTAAAGCCTGTCTGAGGAACTCTCGGAAAAAGGGTTCGGGATGAACCGCTCCGCCGTCAGATCGCCTCGGCCAAGGTAACCGCGCGCGACACCCTTCCCGCCGCAAAACAGTTCTCCTTCCTCACCCTCCGCAACCGGCACCAGATCGTCATCCAGAATGTAGACCTCGGTTCCCGCGACCGGCTTTCCGATCGGGACCGTTCTGCCGAGCTCTTTATCTCGCGGGATCTTATAGCAGCAGGTGAACGTCGTATTCTCGGTCGGTCCGTATCCGTTGATCAGATCGCAGTCCAGTTCTTCGAGCACTCTGCGGACATGCGGAACGGAGAGCACATCTCCTCCGGCAACGAGCTGGTCTATGGTCCCCAGGTCCCCGATCCGTTCGTCAACCATCAGGTGGAACAATCCCGCGGTCAGCCAAAGCGTCGTTACGCCGTGTTGACGGATCAAACAGCCCAGATCGGACAGTGCCGTCATTCCATCCGGCGCGATCGCAAGCCGCGCCCCGTTGAGCAACGCTCCCCAGATCTCGAACGTCGACGCGTCGAAGGTCAAAGGGGCAAACTGAAGGAAAACATTGTCCGGGCGAAAGTTCACATAGTCGGTGTTCCTAACAAGCCGGATAATCGACCGATGCTCGACCATCACGCCCTTTGGGACGCCTGTCGAGCCCGATGTGAACATCACGTAAGCGAGATCGTGAGCTCCGATATCAAGGTCCGGAATCCCGAGATCATCACGGAAGTCATCCAGCTCATCAACGCATACCGTCCTTGCGCCGGAGTTCTCGACCAGTGAAAGCGACGAAGTGTCGGTCAACAAGAATCCGGAATTGGCTTCCTTGAGAATCAGCCGAATACGTTCGAGCGGATAAGCAGGGTCGAGCGGAAGGTACGCGCCGCCTGCCTTCATTATCCCAAGAACGCCCGCGATCTGATCTGGAGAACGCAGCATCGCGATGCCGACCGGCTCTTCGGGTTTCACCCCGATCGAGATCAGTTTGTGCGCGATCTGATTGGCCCTGGCGTTGAGCTCCCCGTAAGTGATGCAGGATTCGCCGAGTTCAAGAGCGATCCTCTCCGGGTTTTGCGCGGCTTGCGCTTCGAACAGCTGATGTACAGAATTTGTCCCCCGGGAGATTGGCGCCATGCTGTCTAACACTCTCAATTGCTACTCGATTCCGTATCCGATCGCGTTTCTGCGTTTCTCAACACAACGTCTTATTCTGCGGGAATGAGCACGACAACTCACTTCTGTTTTGGCAGGCGGCGGGTCCTGATTCAGATCCGGCCGTTCCCTTCATTTTCCGGATTGGCGATCTCTCCTGCGGCCGGTGCCACTGACCGACCGAGCACTTTCCCGAAAACTCTCGATGCACGGTCCAGTCGTTTCAGGTTCTTCCGCAGAAGCTCGTATTTATTGGAGGCGCGACCGTTCGCAAGCCGGCTTGTCGCCATCAGTTTGAGCAGGTCCTTGACTGAAGACTGTCCTGGCGGAGTCGGATCGAAATCCAGCCTGCGGAGGTAATGATTGCACTGGTAGATCCTGGACCTCACGTCAGTTTGCCGCATGCAGAAGTTTATGGAGAACGACACAGAGTACTTATTCCCGTTCCGGACCCAGTGCGGCCCCTTTGAAGGTATATGGACCCCTTTCCCGGGTTCCATGGGAAACACATACGCCTTCTCCTGGCTGACCGGCTTGAACCGCGCCGCACTCAGATCCCCTGCGTAGTAGTTCTCGATCTCGTCCTCGAACAGTACGGAGCGGTCATTCGGGTCGCACACATTTATCTGCTTGTCTCCGTGTATCTGCAGCAGGAAATTCGATTCGTGATCGATGTGGTGAGGGGTCACGGCACCAGGCGAAGCAATGAAGATGTACCCGTCCATCCACGTGATCTCCTTCTTTAGATCCATGCCGGTAAGCTCTGAAAGTTCGGCCAGGCACTGATCGATACACGCGCTGTATTCCGGATCCTCCTGAATACTCTTGAGCAAGACCCACGCATTAGACTGCTCGATCTCCCGGATGCCTTTTATCAGGGAAAGTGCCTTGTTGGGTATCTCATCCCAACGATTCCCGAAGTCCGCAGTCCCTTCCTGCGCTACAACCTTCCCGGCCGCCAATTCCCAGAGCGTCGCCGCCAGTTTGGCAAGCCTTGGAAGCTCAAACAGCGGATGTTCGCCAAGATTGTGGGAAACAGAGAACGGAAGAACGTTGAACTTGTCTGCAAACTCCCCTGCCCCGTGATTGAACATCTTTGACGGCATCGCCTCTGCGGCCCGTTCACGCTCGGGTTTGACTGCGCTTCCTCTTTCCATGCGATTCGCTCCTGTCGAATTATGAAGATCCAAGGGCCCGCCCTTGTCGTTCTCGGCTGTTACCTGTTCGCGCGGCCGGCAACCATCCGGGCCACAAGATCTTCCGCCTTCACCCAGTCACTCTGGGTGTCGATATTCACACTGAAATCTGCGTTCATTTCGTAACCGACGGTGTTTCGACCGTACAGGCTTCCCGCCGCCCTTATGACTTCAGTCCGCGTTACGTAAATGGTCCCGTCCCGGTGAAATGCCGCCGGGAGATCCTGCCGGCGAGGTGGCGGCTCGTCTTGTCCCGTGCTCAGCAAAAGCTCGCCGTTCTCGCTTTTCCAGTAAACCCAGCTCGGGTTGTACTCGCTGGGTACAAGAAGGACGCTTACTACCGAATCCGCTCCCGACGACTCGAGCAACCGAATGCACCCGTCGATATCTTCCGGCCGCCTTAGCGGATTCGTCGGCTGGAGCAGGCAGACAGCGTCAAACATCTCTCCCGCGTCCTCCATTTGCCGTAAAGCGTGCTGGACCACGGGCAGGGTAGGAGTAGTGTCCTCAGCCAGTTCGGCAGGCCGGATAAAAGGGACGTCCAAACCGAGAGATCTTCCGACTTCCGCGATCTCCTGGTCCTCGGTGCTCAGAATGACCCTCGAAAGCAGTTTCGAACCGAGGGCGCTTTCCGCCGTATAGGCCAGAAGAGGCTTTCCGTTAAGAAGCCTAATGTTCTTGCGGGGAACTCCCTTTGATCCTCCGCGAGCCGGAATTAAGCCGAGTACTTTCACGTGTACGGATGCAGGGCGGTCTTTAGTAAGTAAGCCGTTTCTCGATCTCAAGGGGTGCGTCGGCAAGCACGTCGGAGATCCTCTTTCCCGCATCCCCGTTCCCGTAGAGGTCATTCGGCTCATAGCGGCCGTTAGACAGCTGCGAATTGACCGCGGACGCTATGTCGTCCTTCGAGTAGCCGACATCGAGAACGTTCGATCCTCGCTCGCGGCCGTGCTGACGGGTGCCTATGTTCACAACCGGAACTCCCATAAACGAACACTCCCGGATCCCTACGCTCGAATTCCCTATCAGACACTTGCTGCTGTACAGGAGCTTTAGAAAGTCAGTGGGCTCCATATTCTTGAAGAAATGGAGGTTCTTCGGCCGGTACATCTCCCGGAAAGAGCGGATGCCGTTCGACGTGCCGTCGGAACCGGCATCCACGTTCGGCCAGAACCAAAGCGCTGGCATATCGAATTCATAGATCGCCTCGAGGGTTTCCATTACGTGCTGGCGAGCCCGTTCGTGTTCGGTCGTCACCGGGTGCTGCATTACGACCAGGTAGCCGTTGTCCAGTTGCTGCAGATCTCCGACTCCTCCGTAGCGCTCGAACGGATTGAAGTCGAGGTCCGGATTCCCGGAAATCTCCGCGGCCAGGTCGATGGAGGGGCAGCCGGTGATGTATATCTTACGGTCTTCTTCGCCCATTTTCCTTACGCGTTCAGCGGCGCCGGCGGTCGAAACCAGATGGACATCGGCCAGCTTTGTAACGGCATGACGCACCTTTTCATCGATCGATCCCGTGACCTCCCCGCCCTGAATGTGAGCGACGGGAATGTTCATATACGAGGCCGCGACCGCAGTGGCGAGGGTTTCGAACCGGTCAGCGATCGTGACGACGACATCCGGCTTCAGATTGTCAAAAACCGTCGCCAGCTCGAGCATTCCTATGCCGGTGGTTTTGGCCATCGACGCGGGGTTCTCGCCTTCGAGCACCATATAGACTCGGGCCGCGATCGGAAATCCGTCCTTCTCGATGTAATTGACCGCCGTGCCGTACCGGTCCAAAAGGGCCGATGCGGCTACTACCAGCTGGAGCTCCAGGTCCGGATGCTCAACGATCGCTCTCAACGCGGTCTTGATACGGCTGTAGCTAGGCCTGGCAGTTATGACAACGCAGACTTTTCTTCTCATAAACTAAAAACAGGTTGTGCAGCGAACGCAAATATCCGAAACGTCTGGAAAACAAAACGATGATCAGAAGAAGATCCTTTCTGAATTCCGGAAGCTGATCAGAAGTGCTTCCCTGGGGGTCGAACAATTGAATTCCCCCCGCCTGTGAAAGCCCATATTGTTCGCGATCAGAAGCGTGTTTGGTCTCACGCAGAACTGTGTCTCATCCACATCCATCAGCCTGTAATGTTCAGGGGAAATCACATTCCTTGTCTCGGCACCTCTGGATTCGATCAGATCTTCGGAAATCGGCAATCCCTTTCTCATCCTGGCCTGACGAACGCTGAGCTCATATTCGTGCCGGAGCCGGTTGAAGTTCAACGTGTGCGATCTCTTTGCGTAGACAAATGCACCGTTCTCTTCATTCACCTGGTTGAGATAGAAGAACATCTTGACCGTAGGGGTATGGAGATCGGCGTGAAGAATGTTCTCGATGTCGTTCTCGACACCGAGCGGGTTGAGGCATACATATTTGTCGAGAAATACGGTCGGATCCTGCACGATATTTCGCCTGATCGCACCAGCGGCGATATCGCGAAGAAATCGGTTCTGACGGAATAGCCTGTTAATGTTGGGAAACTGCGAGATATCGTCCGAAACCGGGATCTGCGTTCGGAACAACTTGGCGTTTTCCAGGCCCTTGTAAGGCTTCGGCGTTACCTTTGACATCGCCGACCTGTATTCTTCGACAACGCTCGCAAAGTCCGCTTCCGACAAGAAATCCTCGATGGCCAGGACTCCGTCGCGGTGAAGCGTTTCGACATATTCCGCCACGGACTCATCGCCGTTCCGCCTCCGAAGCTGCCAGAACAGATTCTTCAGAAGCACTCTCCCAACCTGCAGCCCGAGACGGTTCTCCCAGATTCCGCCCAGGTGGTAAACGGGAGTAGTCTTACCCTTGCTCCGAATAAGGGGCAGCGGGCGCAGTAATTCCTTGATCTCTTTCAAAATGAATCCTTCAATTACTTGCGAATGATCACACTATGGGATCAGAATTCGCTCGCTGCATGGTTTCTTCGACGTCATCCATCAAAATGATCTCGTCCTTCCGTATATTCCTTTTCAGACGTCTTCCAACCAGGTCTCCCAAACTTGAGGCACTAAGACCATTGCCCGGTTTCTTTAGTTCAAGATGTTTGGCTTCGAGGACGGTACCGATCGACAGATCGGTACCGGCGACCACGCTCTTCGTAAACAGCCTCCTAAGATCCTTCAGCTCTTCAGCCTTCTCGTCCTTGTCGACGCGAGAAGCGGTCATCGATTCGATCTGCCGCGCTCCTTCGACAAGTTGCCCCAATTCGCCGGTCGTCAGCGACGCTGGCACATCCGGGCCGAACATCTCCCGGCTGAACGCGACGTGCACTTCCACGACCTCGGCACCGAGCGCAACCGCCGCAAGGCCCGCATAGATGTTCCCGGAATGATCTGAGAGCCCGACCGGCAAGTCATAACGGTCCTTCATTTCGCGAAGCAGGTTCAGTCCCACCTGATCCGGAGGACAGGGGTACGCCGAGGTGCACTGAAGTACCGCAAGCGGATTGCCGCTCCTGCGGACGGTTTCGACAGCAGTGTCGAGCTCGCTCCAGGGACTCATCCCTGACGACAGGATCACTGGGCCGTCGAATGACGAAACGAATTCGAGAAGTGGCGTATTTCCTACCTCGCCGGAAGCCATTTTCCACACCTTCATCCCTATCCGGTCCAGCATTTCAGCTGCCTTCTTTGAAAAAGGCGTGCTTAGAAAGAGCAATCCCGCCTCATCAGCATGCTTCTTTAGGCCGCGCCACTGTTCTTCGGTGAACTCCATTCGCTGCCAGTACTCGTAGCGCGATCCGTCCTGCCGGCTGAAACGCACCCGCCAGGGTTCGCTGGGAGTGCTTTCTTCGGCGGCAATATGGGTCTGGAACTTCACAGCATCCGCACCGGCTTTGGCGATCGCGTCGATAAAAGCATGCGCCGCTCCCAAGCTCCCGTCATGCGACTGCGCTACTTCGCCGATGATCAGGCACCTGTCGTCGGAAGGCGTCCTGTGAATATGGCTGAGACAGTTATGTCGGAAATCGGTCATTTAGCGATCAGAAAACAAAGATCCCCGAATCCTTACTCGGAGATCCATCAATTTCCCGTTTTCGGGTTCGAATTCTAAAAAACTTACGACTATTCCAGATGAAGCGGGGCGTAACTGCCTTCCTTCGCTTCTATCTCCTCTAGTTCGGAGTAGTAGATCGAGTTATGGTACTTATAGCTGTTCAAAGGGACATCATTCAGAATGATCCCCACGACATTGCCGTTAACATCCTCGATCTTCTTCTTCGCGCGCAGGTGAACTTCATGCGAGCTGAAATTCGCCCTTGAAACGATAACCACCGCTTCTACGCAAGCAGACAGGATCGCGCTGTCGGCGAAATAGAGCACCGGAGGTGAGTCGATTATGATGTGCGAGTACCGCAAGCTGAGCATCTCGAGCAGGTTGCGCATCTCGGCCGAACCCAGCAAGTTGGCAGGATTCGGAACCCTGGGCCCCGAAGGGAGTACATCAAGGAACTGTTCGACGTCGTTGCGGATCGCCTCATCTATCTCTTCCTGTTTCAAAGCCTCCGCTGTGAGCAAAGTGCTCAGCCCGGAAGAGTTGTTCAACTCATTGATCAAATGCATTTTCGGACATCTGAGGTCCGCGTCGATCAACAATACGGGCTTCCGGAGCTCGGCCATGCTCCTGGCGAGATTCAGTGAATTGGTGGTCTTTCCTTCCAGCGGCTGACCCGATGTAACGAGTATCGTCTTCGGAGGGCCTCCGGGCGTCGAAAGTAAGAGCGAGGTCCTGACCTGATGAAACGCCTCGATAATGACCGGCAACGAGAAACTGTCGGGCGAGTACACCTGTCCGCCAAGCCGCTTCAACTGATTCCTTTCGATAAGAGATCCAAGGAATCCGTTCCCGAGCTTCTTGTTGACCCCGGGGACCATCCCCAGAACCGGAACACCGTCTCGAAGCTCGAAATCGTCGTCGACCCGAACCGTGTCGTCCAGCCAATTCCGGATGAACGCAAGGCCTATCCCGCCAAAGAGCGACGCAAAGAAAGCAATGAACACAACCCTCGACCGGTTGGGTCCCTGCGGTGACGAGGGCGGTGCGGCCCGATCCACGACATTCACATTGTTCGGCGTACCGTTGAGTATTACCTCGGTTTCGCGCGACTTCTGAAGAAGGTTGTCAAGCAGCGACTTGTTGGTCGCAATTTCCTGTTCGATGATCCGGTAATTGATGGCCGCCTGGTTCTGGTCCAGCACAGCGCCTCGCTGGCTCTCGAAATTTCTTCGAAGCTCTCCTTCTTTTGCAGAAGCCTCGCGGAATCGCTGCTCCAGTTCAGACAGCTGGACCGCAGCCGTTCGCTTTCTGCTTGATTGGAGCTCGTTCTCGATCGCGGCTATCTTTCGCCTTACCTCTTTCACTGCCGGCCACTCTTCGGTGAATTCCACCTTCAGCTGGGCAAGTTCCTGGTTAAGAGTCGAAAGCTGGCCTTCCAGCGCCGTTGTACGCGCGTCCTTAGTTTCTGCGGTTGTAGTCCTCAGGGGATTCTGCTGCGCGGCTCTCAAAGCGGCTTCCGCGTTTATCCTTTCGAGTTCCGCGGCGCTCAGCTTTGTGTTCAGATCCGCCAACCGCTGTACGACAGTGTTCTGCGAAGCGTCGAGGGACAATATCTGGTTATTTCGCGAATAATTAAGGAGGTTCTGTTCCCCTGCCCGGATCTGCGACTGAAGTTCCGCGACTCTTTTCTGCAAGAACTTGCTTGCGGAAGCATTGGTCTGAACCTTCTGCTCGAGATTCTGGATCACGTACGTGTCCGCGATCGTGTTAACGACCCCGGCAGCGACTTCAGGGTTGAAATGCTTGTAATCGATCTGGATCAAGCGAGTCTCCTTGCTCGCGATCCGATTGTCCTTGACAGGATTGACGCTAAGGTTCTGCTTGATCGCTGAAACGACGGGCGCCAGCTTGGTCGATTCATCTTCACCGCCGCTGTCAGCCGCCGCAATCTCAAGCTGAAGCTGACTTTTCGTAGCCTGGTCGATCACGCCCGATGCAGGGTTGGTTGCCGGAGAGCCGAACCCAAACATACGGAAAACGTTCTGTACCGCGGAAGCCTTTTCCGCATCGCTTGGTCTGAGGAAGGACTGATTCTCGTCCAGTTTCATCGCCTTCACGACCCGTCTGAGGAGCCCCCGCCCTTCAATTATCTGAAGCTGGGTGCCAAAGTAGGCAGGATCGTTACCGGACGTAAGGATCACGGAACTGGCGGTGTCGCCCCCGGCCGCCGGATTGAACTCGTTGTTAACCTGGACCCTTGCCGTCGCGACGTAGTAGTCGGGCTGCTGAGCCACGTAGAACAGCGACGCCGCGGTTCCAAGAACAGTGATCACCGCGATCCACAGCCAGTTTTTGCGGACGATGGCCAGTGCAGCCAGCAGCTGCTGCCGCTCCGAAGGTCTGGTCGCGCCGCCGTAGTAGTTGGAATCGTGGTATTCATCCAGGTCGGCAAGAATGATCGCCTCGCGGTCCTCATCTTTCGTCCTGACAGCTAATTGATTGTTTCTCTGCATTTTCAAGGAATAGGGATAACCCTTACCGGAGCCTGAGTGATTGCCGGGACCAGCGCCCGGAATATATCTCCAAAAAACTTCTTTGCACCCGAAGGCCCGGGAACATCCACGATATCGTTCGGCTGAAGTAGAATATCATCCTGTTTTCCCTGGATGATGTCCTTCACATCGGCGATCATTTCCTCCCGGTTCACACTTCCCTCAATCTGGCGTCTGATCCTTACCTTGTCCAACTGCGCGCCGGAGGTTGGGCCGCCGGCCATCGCGATCGCCTGGGTCAGACTTACAGGATCGTTGAGAGGAATCGCCATGCTCGCAGCGACGTTTCCCTGAATATAGGCGACCAACTGGCTGTTATCGGAAACCCGAATTATATCGCCGGGGACAATGACAGGATTCGCGGAATCTGCACCAGTGAATACCTCGTCGATTTTGACGGACATCAGTACGTCTTCTCCATTTTCCGGTATCACAAGTTCCGACCCTTCACATCTGGGCCGGCGGGAGTCGCGAAGTATCTCTACAGTCGGGCCCGCATTCGCACTTGTCCCGTTCACAAAGGTCAAAAGTTCGGCAAGCTTGATCGTCCTCTGCAGCTGGAACCTCCCCGGCGCATTCACTGATCCGATCACCGAAACGGGACTGGAATTGAACTCGCGTACAGCGACATTCACAAAAGGATCGACCATGTACTTCTTGTACTCTTCTTTGATCCGGTCAGCTAGTTGCCTTTCCGTCAGACAGGCCGCCTGCATGTCCGTATCCATCATAGCGAGCTGAACAGTCCCGAGGTTGCTCACACGCAGCCCGGTTTTTGAAAGGACGTCGTTCTTGCTCACGGTCACATCGAGTACGTCACCCGGACCGATCTTGTAATTACCGATCGAATCTCGGGATTCTATCGTCTGCGCGCCTGCCAACGAGTACAGTAAGAGCGTCGCGGCCGCCAAAATATAGAATCTCTTCATTGCCGGAAAAAATCGCCGGTTCATCTTCATTACCTATTACCTAAGCGCCCTGCGACGAGTGTCCAACGCTTCCCTGAGGTGGTTCGGACACTTCAGGTTCAGCACCGTATTGCTAAGCACAACATTATATTCTTCGTTTTGGTGCGTGAACTTTCCTCTGAGAGGACCGTCACCAACTTTGACCACAACACCCTGCTTGACCCACTGCCAGAACTCGATTTGTGTCGTCCAGTATTCCTTGCCGTCATGACACATCACAAGCGCGTTCTTCTTCTTACGCTTTTTAAGCAGTTTCATCTGCTTCTTCTTGATCTTCGCAAGGTCCTTCTTCTCTTCGCTCATTGCACACCTCTTCCGCTATGCCCGGGAATCCTCTCTAGATACCGAACATAAAAACCCCGGAGGGAAACCTGGGTACCCAGGCGATCTAAATTTTTTTGGAGCCGGATCAGCTATAGCCGGCCCCGCGCCCTGAATTCCGGGTTGCGAACCCGGCTTCAGGCCTGGATAACCGATGTCTTCAGGGCTCAGCACCAATGCTACGGACCGCCATTTTCTCTTTTGAGTTGTAGCCCAGTTCAAATCGTGTCGGAAATCCCATCATGCGTTCATGCTCTGCGAGTATCCGCGAGACTGACCGCTTCCATTCGAGGAGCCGTTGCCGCCCGGAAGTTTCGCCAAACCGTTCTTGAACGCGTAGATAACAAGCTCCAGCCGGCCCTTCGTTTCGAGTTTGCTGAAGATCGCCGTCAGGTGGTGGCGAACCGTGTTCTCAGCGATGTACAGGTCCTTTGCAATATCTTTCGTGTTCTTGCCTGCGCAGACAAGTTCAACTACCTCCATCTCACGTTCCGTCAGACCCCTTGCCGGATCCTCAACCGGATTCTGGCGCTGCTTGCGGTTCTCAGCCATCAGGTCCCTGATGGTCTCGCCCATCATCGTCCGGTCGAACCACAATTCACCGTCGAAGATCTTCTCTACCGCCTTGAATAGAGTCTCCGCCGGTTCTTCCTTTAGTACAAGGCCGCTTATGCCAAGCTGAAGGCATTTCTTGTAAACCTCCACATCGTAATCGCTGATCAGCACAAGCACGGGAGGTTCCAGGTCCTGGAGCTTCTGCATCGCCTTTTCCGGAGCGCGGTCAGGGAGATCTGCAAGCACGAGATCCGGGCTTTCTACAGAAACGATCTTCGAAGCGTCCTGAAAGTTGTCGGCCTCGCCAATGACCCTGAAACGGTTATCGGTTTCAATGAGCATCCTCAGCGCATTGCGGAAGATCGAGTAGTCACCAAGCAGGAGTATTTTGATAATCGGTGTAGTCATAAGTGCTTAAGAGTGCTCAGAATCAAATAAAGACCAGCTCGTCGAAGTCTCCGGACTCACAGGTTGGTGAGTAAAACAAGCAGGCAATGAAACAGCGCTGCTTCCCCTGCAGCGATACCTGTAAACAAACCTCCGATGGACCATCGGCGGCTGCAAAGAGCAGGGTTTGTTCTCGGTCACCTCTGAATAGTGGAAATCGTCCTATTGTTCCAGAAAGTTAGGGACCTACCCTGCCTCTCTTCTCGTTGCCGATCTGGGCGCCAACCATTGCACCCGGCCTCGTTCCGGTATTCAAGAGTTGTGGAGAACCTGCATTGTACTTTCCACCCACTCTATCGCCCCAGCCCTGCTATTGCATCAGTTAACCCGGTGTTTTTCGACATAACAAATGTAATAGACCTTACAGAACCAACTACGACATTTATGCTATGCAAAAACACCATATTTGACCTACCGCCTTCAGACCGAACGTCGCAAACATCGGATCGCAGCCCAAATTCAGGGATCGTGAAATCTCAACACGTTCAAGTACCTGTAAGCTCACATTAACTCACGTCTGTAAACTGCTCGTTAAATGGACCTTCCTGCCGACCGTAAATCATTCGAGTCTTAAACAGTTCCCGGGACCTTCCACGACTTTGCGCGCTCTTCAAGTGCCCGGATATCTTTGGGATACCTTCACAAACCCGACAAACCGCGTGAAATTCACGAGCCAGGCTTCTGGAAATCTGCGCTATTAGAAGTTTACTGTCGTACAATTCTCCTATGAATCTCTGGTTTGATAATGTAGTCTTGACAAGGGCATTAACTTGCCCCTCCTTAAACCTCGTAGCGTTTACAGATCAAGTGAAGTCATTGGCAATGATCATTTATTCGCTGCAATCTCCTTCTCAGATTCCAATGCCATGAACGAAACCCGTCGCAACCTGGTGGCTGATCCTATCCGTGTACTCTTTGTTGCGGAGCACCAGATGGTACAAGACAGTTTCAAGCTCCTGATCGGTTCAAGTGACGACCTCGTCGTGGTTGCCATGACCTCTGAGGATATAGGCACGGCTCCGTACAAGTTCAAATCGGCTCCGGAGGTCGCAGTCATCTCACTCTCAAAAAGCGGCCGGGCCGAGCTTATCACTACCCTTCTCAAGGACTTTCCGGATCTCCGCGTCGTCGTCGTAGTGAAGAGCGAAGATCTGGATCTGCAAGCGCATGCACTGGAACTCGGTGCCGTGGGTATAGTCCATGAAGATCAGAACCCTGCACTCCTCTTGGAGGCGATCCGCCAGACTCATTCCGGGGAGACCTGGCTAAATCAGGTCGTCCTCAACAAACTGCTCCAAAGGAAAAAGTCCGATGAACCCCAAAACGGACCAAATGCGAGCAAGTTCGACTCAAGTTCAGGGTTCGAGAGTCTGACCAACCGCGAACTTGAAGTCCTCGATCTGATCGGCACAGGTTTGAAGAACAAAGAGATTGCGGAAAAGCTTCTGATCAGCGAACCCACAGTCCGCTGTCACCTGAGTTCGATCTACGGGAAGCTTGGTGTCAAAGATCGTCTGAATCTTGTTATAAAGGCCTACCAGATCGGACTTCTCGAGATCTAGAAGTGCCCTTCACGATGAGGTCGCGCCAACACTACTGCTCTAGGTCGCCTCACCAATTCCTGCCCCTGGATGCCGCCAATACCAGCGCGAGCCGCAGATTTGCTGATCAGCCTCTTCAGCCGATTCCCATCCCTGATTTACCGGAAATCGAACTTTAGCGTATATTCAAGTGCTTATCAAGCTTTTCTCAACTGACACTTTAAGAGAGCTGATGTGAACCTTTACAAAATTAAGACTTAAGCCGCAGAACGATCAGGAACTGCTGATCTGATAGTTCAACAAAGCTGACAATCAACTTTAATCCATTTCGCCTAACAAAGGAGACGGATCGGGATCAAGGCATCACCTTTCTTGTTAGAGGCGGATGCGGTGAGTTTTTGCGTAGTCTGCTGGAGTTTTATTAGCGTTGTCCCGACACGGCGGCCGGTTCTCGTGAATCGAGAATGCTGAATCGTAGATAGAAAGTGCCGGAGTGCAACCTGGACGGCTTTGCGGACCGCCGGCCACTCGCCGTTGCGGAGATCATCCGCCCTCGCTTCCCTTCTCCCGGTCCCGGTTTCGGATGGTCCTCTTCGCTTCGCGCAGACCGGTAGTCCTTCGCTCGGCCGACCGATTTACCCGCTCCGCGCGATATCTGCTACAATCGTCGCCTTCCCGCATTCTTTTCAATCAGACAGAAAAACCTATCCCGAACGAACAGGGGGACCTCTATGGCAGAAGTGAACCAGGAACCACAGAAGGCAGGATCGCTCGTCGACCGCGCGCTGAACCTTATAGAGACCGTAGGCAACAAGCTTCCGGACCCGGCCGCGCTCTTTCTAATTCTCCTTGTCGTCGTATGGGTCCTTTCGGCGCTCCTTTCGACAATGTCCTTCGCGGAGATCGATCCGAGGAACGGCCAGCCGATCGTCATCAACAACCAGCTTACGGGCACTTCTATAGCCGCATTCCTGTCTGGCATGGTCACGACTTTCACAAGCTTCCATCCGCTCGGAGTCGTGCTCGTCGCACTCCTCGGCGTAGGAGTCGCCGAACATACAGGGTTCATCAATGCCTCACTGAAAGGCGCCCTTCAGTTCACATCGGTCAAACTGCTGACGCCGGTGCTCGTCTTCGTTGGAGTGATCAGTTCGACCGCCGCGGACGCGGGCTACGTGCTCGTGATCCCGTTAGGAGCCGTGATCTTTTACAAGGCCGGGAGGCATCCGCTCGCCGGTATCGCGGCAACTTTCGCAGGAGTTTCGGGCGGATTCAGCGCAAACTTCATACCTTCATCGCTTGATCCTCTTATGTCGGGGCTGACTCAGTCAGCCGTGCAGATCCTCGATCCGACGCGCGGCGTCAATCCGCTTTCGAACTGGTTCTTTATGTCGGCGTCCTGCCTTTTGATAGTTGCGGTCGGGTGGTACCTGACAGACCGAGTGATCGAGCCCAGGCTGAAGGACGTGAAGGTCGACGGCGACGTCGGCGACATTCCCGCGATGGAAGGCCTTTCGAAGAAGGAAAAGCGCGGCCTGATCGCGGGATACGCGACCCTGGTGCTGGGCCTTGTGATCCTGATAGCGGTTTCCTATCCGACGGCGTCCCCGATGCGGTCTCCGGTCGGGTACAAACTCACTTCCGCCTCGGCAGAAAAGGCGGCCGCGGCAGGAGTTCCTGCCGAGATCATTGAGAAAACGACGCCGGTCCGGGACAACGTGTTCTTCGGAAAGACCGCCTTCGATAACGCTTTGAGTAACGCGCTGTCCGAATCCGAGGTGAAAGAGTACGGACCGGTCCTCCTGGCGAACGCCGAACAAGACGCTCCTCAGCTTACGGCATCCGCGTCGCCGCTTATGCAGTCGATCGTGCCGCTAATATTCCTCCTGTTCATCCTGCCGGGGATCGCCTACGGCTACGGGGCGAAGACCGTCGAGAGCCACAGGGACATCATCGAGGGAATGTCGAAATCGATGAGCACGATGGGCTATTACATCGTTCTCGCGTTCTTCGCCGCGCTGTTCATCGCGGCATTCGCGCAGTCGAACATAGGCGCGCTCCTCGCGATCAAGGGCGCGAACTTCCTGAGGGACCTCGAGCTTCCCGGGCAGGTAACCGTCGTCGGGATCATCATTCTGACCTGCCTCGTGAACCTTGTGGTCGGATCGGCATCGGCGAAGTGGGCGCTGCTCGCCCCGATCTTCGTTCCGATGCTTATGCAGCTGGGTATCTCGCCCGAGGTGACGCAGGCCGGCTACAGGATCGGCGATTCATCGACCAACATCATCACGCCGCTGATGCCGTACTTCCCGCTTGTCGTCGTATTCGCTACCAAGTACGTGAAGAGCACCGGCATAGGGACCATCGTGTCGCTTATGCTTCCCTACTCCGTGGCGTTCCTTGTCACCTGGATCGCGTTCCTTCTGGTCTTCTGGGCATTCGGAATTCCCCTTGGACTGGAAGCGCCGTACACTTATCCGTAGAGTGCCGGTGCCCTTCGAACTACGAAGCCATTGACAAGGTTCTGAACAGGTATAGAATTGTGATCAAGCGGGAATAGCTCAGTTGGTAGAGCGCAACCTTCCCATGGTTGAAGCCGCGGGTTCGAGTCCCGTTTCCCGCTCCAGAAGATCAAGGCGCCGCGAATCTTTGTTTTGCGGCGCCGAATCTTTTTCCGCCAACCGTTTTCCCGCATTTCAACCGGACAGTGCCGGCACTCAAGGAGTCGGTTCCATAAGCGATCTCACACGCACCAAGATCGCGGCAAGTGCCATCCGCCCGGAAAACAGTGTGTGGCTTCCGCACACAATTCAGAGCGATTGACGAACACCGGAACTCGTCCGGCCCCCTCCAGGATCAGATCAAGCCCGCATTTTCAGACCTTCCAAGCCCTTTTCCCTTACGGAACGCCGGTTGCGCTTATCTCTTCCGGAGGACCGAACTGTATGAAAAAGCTGTGTTTAATATTGACGGTCGCCCTGCAGGCATTGAATGGCGCCGCGTACACGCAGACGAACGGCGAAAACGAGGCCCGTGCCGTGATGTGGAAGAAAGTGGATATCGCCTCACGTGATCTGTATCTGGGTCCCGGCGGCGATGAGATGGTCCCCGACATATCGAGGGTCGAGTTCGTTGAAGAGAAGAAGGGCGGATCGTCGCTCAAATACGAGATCATCGATGCGAACGGGCGGGAATGGGTCGCGAAGATCGACAAGGAAAGCCAGCCTGAAACGGCCGCGGTGAGGCTGCTTTGGGGACTCGGTTATTTAACCGAGATCAACTACCTCGTCCCGGAGATCACCATTCCCGGAAAGGGCACTTTCAAGAATGTGCGTCTCGAAGCGAGGCCAAAGGACATCGACCGAGGCGACCGTTGGGAATGGGACGAGAATCCGTTCGTCGGAACCAAGGAACTTGCCGGCCTGAAAATCATGATGGTCTTCTTCAATAACTGGGACGTGAAGACCGGCAACAACATCATCCTGAACAAGGACGGAACGGCGCACTACGCGATAAGCGACCTTGGAGCGACCTTCGGCCAGCTCGGCGGGAACGACCTGCCGATCATATGGAGGTTCGGACGGAGTATCAACGAACCCGAAGACTATGAAAAGACAGAGCTTGTCGAAGAGACCGACGGGAACAAGATCGAGCTCGCCTACAAGGGAAGAAAGTCGGGCATCTTCGACGAGGCTACAAAGGGAGAGGCGCGATGGCTCGTCGGCCTCCTCAGGCAATTGAGCAAGCAGCAGATCCGGGACGCATTCCGCGCCGCCAACTACACCGACGATGAGATCGAGACTTATGTGGGCGCGGTGATCGCGCGGATCGACGAGCTCGACAAGGCAAGCCGATGAAGATAGGCCTCCGCGGATACATTTTCGGAATTCTGTACGGAGCTGTCGTCGTGGCGCTGCTCGCGTTCGCCGTGATCCACATTGCGTACCTCGACGGCGTGGGGCTTCCCGCCAATTCGGCACCGGTCGAAACCAGCGTTGCGACAAACGGCGGCCAGGGCGTGCTTGACGTCCTCTTCGGCGGCGGAGACCAGGGAACGAGTGTCTGGCACGCGAGTCCGGGCGAGATCATTCTAAGGTTTTTCGTGGCGGTCGTTCTCTCGACGATCCTAGTATTCCGCCCGCGCCGGTATGTTTCGGGCTACGAGCGCGGTCTGCACGTCGCCGAGACGCAGATCCTTTTGTCGGTCGTCGCCGCGGCGTTGATGCTGATCGTCGGAGACAGCGCCGCCCGCGCTTTTGCGATCTTCGCCGCGGTGGCTCTCGTTCGCTTCAGGACGAACATACGCGATCCCAAGGAGGTCACCGTCCTTCTGATCTGCATGGCGCTTGGCCTGGCCGCAGGGGTTGGCAGATGGGACCTTGGTGTCCTCTTATGCGTTTTTGCACTGGTGCTTCTATGGTTCCTTGAACAGGCTGAGCCGGAATTCGTGCTCCGTCCGATGGAGCTGAAGTTGAAGACCCGAGACGCCGAAAAGACCAAGGAAACGGTCGAGGATCTTCTCCGCGAGAAGGATATCGAATCGGACCTTCTGAGGCTCAGGCAATCGGAGGATTCAAGTTCGCAGGTCATCTTTCTGACCCGCCTTCAGTTGTCTATGTCCACGGATGAGCTGAGTGAAGAGATCATGGAACGCGACGAAGGGCTTATCGAGTCGATCTCGTGGAAGATGTCGAAGAAATCCAAGACCCTTTACCAGCACTGACAAGCTGAAAGAATCGGAGAATTTCAGGACCGATCGAGTCTGACAAAAACAACAGTTGGAGGCTGTCTGAAAACTAACGGCAGGGAATTTCCCAAACATGTTTGAGCCCACAATCTCGAGAAAATGACCATCAGTTGCCCCCCGCTTCAGCGGGGGGATCGAAAGGGCCAATAGATTATCTCGCCGGCTTCAGCCGGCTATCTAAGGGCTAAAGCCCCTATCCTGTTATGCTTACCGGGTTGACCCCCGGCTGAAGCCGGGGGCAACTGATCTGTCTGATTCTCAGAAATGCCGATTCTCGGTACCTTTCAGACAGCCTCCAACTGATACCTCAAAGCCGGAATGGCAAACCTCTTGAGCCTTCACACAGAAAAAGGCTGCCCTTCTTCCAGGCAGCCACTTTTCTTTCTCTGAAACGGGTTTACTTAACGACGGCCACTTCAGACGGGATCTTCGCCGGAGGGGCGTCGCGAAGACCTTTCATTTCGGCGTAGTCCTTCACGAAACTCTTCATGGGCTTGTAGAACCAGAGGAAGGTATAGAAGTCGAAATCTTTCATCTCTTCATATACCTGATCGTAGTTCCAGCCGTAATTGTTGAAGCGGTACACCGCTCCCATCGCTCCCGTACGGTGCTTGCCGCCCCTGCAGTGAACGAAGAAATTGCCCGTCTCAGGATTCGACACGACGCTAAGAAACTCATCGGCGGCCCCTTCCGGCGGATACTTCTTGTCGCTCATAGGAATGTGAACGTATCTCATTCCCAACGATTCCACGAGCTCCTTCTCCCAGTCTTTAGGATCGTTCCTCAAATTGACAACCGTCTTGATACCCATTTCCGCCAGAACCTTGAACTCTTCTTTCTCGGGCTGTCCGCCCCTGTAGAACCGTGAATCCATCTGGCCGAAATTCTTGATAGATACTTCCGGAAAGTGCTCTTTCGTCTTCCACTGTCCGAAGGATACGGCCGCGAGCGCCAGCGAAACAGCGCACACCGCAGCCGCAGTAAACAACTGCTTATTCATCAATAGCTCCCTTATCAAATCTCGTTTGCGAGGTCTTGTAATTGTAGAAACCGGTGAGGTCCCGGTCTTTGCGGGTTACTGACGCTTCACTCCACCGCTGCGTTGCAAGAAACGTCCGTTCGTTTTCAGTTGCAGTGTCCGAGCGCCTTCGCCCGGGCGCAACCGTTCCGAACTTACCGTGCATCTTGGTCGTTGTCGATCCATTTCCTTATCACAACCTGACAGATATTGCCTCGAGGAGAAAAGAATGAAAGCTCTGGCGGTTTGCTCCATCCTGTTCCTGGCCGTTCTCATTTTCCCGGCGCTTGTGCCGGCACAACCGCCCGACACGTCCGGGAAACCGCGCGATCAAAAGAAGGAAGCGGACAAGGTCTATGACGACTGGATCTCGAAGGACGTCGCGTACATCGCCACGAAAGCGGAAAAGGAAGCTTTTAGTAAACTGAAAACGCGCGAGGAAAAGGAGAACTTCATCGCCGTTTTCTGGGATCTGCGAGATCCCGATCCGGACACGGAAGTGAACGAGTACCGCGAGGAATACTACGAGCGGATGACCTATGCGAACGAACACTTTACATCCGGAATACCCGGATGGATGACCGATCGCGGACGGATCTACATCACCTGGGGTAAGCCGGACAGCGTCGAATCGAGACCGATGGGCGGATCTTACGACAGGCCCGCCTGGGAAGGCGGCGGGACGACCTCGACGTATCCGTTCGAGATCTGGTTTTACAGGAGCCGGGACGGACTCAGGTCCGGAGTGGAATTCGAGTTCGTAGACAGGTCGGGCACCGGCGAGTACCGACTCTCGATCAACCCCAACGAGAAGGACGCCCTTTTGTTCGTTCCCGGAGCCGGCCCCACAACGGGTGAACTGCTGGGAATTGAAAGACGATCGGACCGAATCGCAGGGATCGGAAACCGCAACTACCTCCGCGAACAGGACTCGCCCTTCGTAAAGCTCGAGAACATTTCGATGGCGTTCTCGCCGCCTCCCGTCCGCGGCTCCGCGCTGACCGGAACGCTTGAAGACACCCCGGTCATCGACAACAACCCGCTCGACTTCGATATGCGCATCGACCTTTTCCGTCAGGGCGAGGACTCGGTTATCGCGACTTTCACCATCCTCACGAACAACAGCGAACTTTCCTTTTCGGATCTTGGAGGCGTGAGGACCGCCCGGGTCAACGTCCTCGGCCGGATCGATTCCGTGACGGGCCGCAAAACCGGCAGTTTCGAAGAATCTGTCACTGCCTCGGAACACTCCGGGGATCCCTCGTTGGCCGGTATCAGCCGTTCGATATATCAGAGCTCGAAGAGCCTCGCGCCCGGAAGGTACAAAGTTACAGTGAACCTGAGGGACGTTGTGTCCGGAAGCCGCGGAACACGAGAGCTCGGGTTCGAGGTGCCGGACTACTCCGGCGGCGCGCTTTCGACTTCAACACTTGTTCTTGCTTCGACGCATCGCGCCTCGGGCCCGAACGAAACGGGAGCCCGGTTCGTGATCGGCGGCACGAAGGTGATCCCGAATCTGACCGGCGAGTTCAGGAGAGGTCAGGAGGTGGGGGTCTATCTTCAGGTTTACAATGCCGCGATCGATCAGACGACACTGAGGCCGGTCGTCGACGTCTCGTACCTACTGTTAAAGGACGGGATAGAGATCGAACAGAGATCGGAAGACTGGTCAGGACTTAGCGAGTCATCTGGAAGGATCACTCTCGCGAAGCTTTTCCCTACCGGGCACCTCGAGCCAGGCAGCTACCGGGTCAAGATCGTCATTTCGGATCGTGTAGGGGAATCCGGACGCTCTCTTTCTCCTTCTGCCGAATTCACTCTCCTGCCTTAAGGGTCGCCATCTGACAGAACAGGGCTGCCTGTGCTCCGGCATCGGCGGCTTTCTTTGTTGAAGGCTGGAATCCGTGCCGGGTGAGTGTCTTTTGTGCGGTCCTGAAAAAGGTGGTAGATTTTCGATAATCTTTCAACAGTCCACACCCGAGCAAGACACTCAAATGAGAATCAAGACAGGAACACTGCTTTTCGCACTCGTTTTAACTGCGGCGATCACCCAAATCTCGCCTGCCCAGATCGAATCGGGCAAGCGGTATCAGCGGCTCGTCATCCGCAACGCGATCGTTATCGACGGCAACGGCACTCCGGCTTCCGGGCCGAAGGACATCGTCGTCGAGAACGACCGTATAACCGCTATCGTGAACATCGATCCGGTTGCGGTCAAGGAAGGCACCGCGCGGCGCCCTGCCAAGGGCGACGTCGAGATCGACGCCGAAGGCAGATACGTCATGCCGGGGCTGATCAACCTCCACGGGCACACACACGACGGCCGGGGCGGCAAGGCGATGCCCGTCGAGTACTGCCAGATGCTTTGGCTTGCCCACGGGATCACGACGATCCGCGACGTTGGCGCTTATGCCAAAACGCTGGAATGGCGGGCCCAGGTTGAGCGCAACGAGATCGCTTCACCCAGAGTGTTCGCGTACGGCGTTTTCAATACCGGCGAATCGACAAAGAACGAACAAGCGGCGCGCGAGCGTGTTCGCCAGCTCAAGCGCGAAGGTTACGACGGGATGAAGCTGTTCGGCGTCGACCGCGACATAATGGCCGCGCTTATGGACGAGGCGAAAAAGCAGGGGCTCCGCGTCGCCCATCACACGGGCGTCGAGGAAACGAACACCTGGGACGACATTCGCTTCGGCACAACGAGCATCGAGCACTGGTACGGCATCCCGGAAGCTGCGATCGCAAACGGAAGGCAGAATTACCCGCCGGATTACAACTACAACGACGAGGTCGACCGCTTCCGGTACGCGGGGAGGCTCTGGCGCGAGGCGGAGTGGGACCGCCTGATGAAGGTCTTCGACGCGATGATCGAGGGAGGCGTCGCGTGGAACCCGACTCTTAACATCTACGAGGCGTCCCGCGATCTTCAGCGCGCTCAGACCCAGCCGCATTACACGGAATATCTTCACCCAGTTCTTGGCGAGTTCTTTATTCCCAATCCCGCAAACCACGGCTCGTACTTCATCGGCTGGACCTCGACGGACGAGGCCTACTGGAAAGAAAACTACAGGATCTGGATGAAGGCGCTGAAGGAATTCGAGCGCCGCGGAGGGTTGATCGGCGCCGGCGAGGACGCGGGGTTCATTTACCAGGTTTACGGGTTCGGACTGATCCGCGAGCTCGAGCTTCATCAGGAAGCGGGCTTTGATCCGCTGATGGTCATCCGCCACGCGACCGGAAACAACGCGAAGATAATGGGCAAGGATGACGAGCTTGGAAGGATCCGCGTCGGATACAAAGCCGACATCCTCGTCGTCAACGGCAATCCGCTTGAGGATCTAAAGGTGCTCTACGCGACCGGCACGGAGGAAATACGGGACGGCAAGGCGGTCAAGACCGGCGGAGTCGAATGGACGATCCGCGACGGGGTCCCCTTCCACGCTCCGACCCTGGCAGCGGAGGTCAGGAAGATCGTGGCGGACGCGAAGAGAGTTCCGTGAGTTTTCTGAGTTGACTGAGTTGGCTGAGCTGACTGAGTTGTCTGAGTTGTCTGAGTTGGCTGAGTTGACTGAGTTTGGTTTCCGGCGTGTTCGCGGCTCTGCCGCCGGTATGTGTGGAAACGCAAGCGTTTCCGGGCACGGCCCCAAAAACGTCTTGCGGGGGCTGAGCCCCCGCAGATCTCCAGGAATGCCTCCTTCGGTAAGCCAAAGGCTTACCGCACACATCGGCGGCAAAGACGATTCCGTGGACTGCGCCCTTCGGGCTTGTCCCCGGCTAAAAGCAGGCCGCCGCTCGCGCGGCTGGTAACTCGCCAGACTCGGACAATTAAGGGCGAGAAGCCGCTAACGCGGCTAACGGAACGTTCTCGTGCTGACCGTGGACTGCGCCCTTCGGGCTTGTCCCCGGCTAAAAGCAGGCCGCCGCTCGCGCGGCTCAAGATCTACCAAACTCGGCGAACTCGGCAAACTCAGTCAACTCGGCCAACTCAGTCAACTCACCAAACTCAGTCAACTTTCGAATACCACCAAGCGTCCTTCCCGCCTTCGATAAACCTGAGCGGATCCGCCTCACCGCGAACGGTGCGCCCCGTGTGGCTAAGTTTCCCGCCGGCGACCTTGAACTTCCACGTCCCGTACGGCTTCCCCTCCACAGTCATCGTAAGCGTGTATCCGCCGTCGACCGCGAGAAGGTCCTTGGCCTTAAAGTACGCGCCGCCGCTCGTTTTCACGGGCGGATTTACAAGATCGAAGCTGTGTCTAACCCAGTCCGACCTGAGGCTTGTGGAAGTATTCCTTCTGTTCTCGCAGATGAGCTTTCCATCCTTGTCGCGCTTTACTTCCACCCTTATCTCCTTTCTCGTCGAACTGTTCTCTTCCGCCCTCAGCCAGATCTTCCAGGCGAGGTTCTGTTCCGGATCCGCCTCGGAGTAGAAGAGATATCCCCAATCGTTCCACGGACCGTCGGTAAGGTAGAGAGCCCCGCCGTCAAACGGATCGTCCGGCTGTTTTACACGGAGGCTGAAAGGCATCGTGTACATCTTTTCATTGCCCAGATACAGATCGAAGACATAATCGCCAGGCTTTGTTAGCTTGAGATCGTCGTAGCTGACCAGGCTTCCGTCGGGATTGAAAGGCTGACTGAACCCGAACAGTTTGTAGGGGGGCCTGAGACCGAATGCGTCCGTTTTCCAGTCCCAGTGCCAGACCTCTTTTCCTCCTGACGAAAGGACCGCCCTCCCCGTCGCACCCTCGGGGACGAAAACGTTCTGCATCTTGTTCTTGAGGCGGAATTCTCCCGTCTTGGCGATCACCGTGACGTTGTCGAGCAGCGTCGCGTACATCACTCCCGGCGGATACTGACCCTGAGCCGCCGCTGTATTCGCCATTGCGAAAAGAAAGACCGCGACCGCCAGGGCGATCGAGTTCGGATTTTTCAGCTTCATCACTTTTTGCAACCTCCTCATCGGAAACAAGGTTTCTACCGTTCGCTTCCTGAAGGTTACTTGTCCCGGGATTATTCTTCGCCACCTGAACAGGTAGGAGTTTGAAGGAGTGCACGCGGGACTTCATCGGTCAAGGGACATTGGGCATTGGTCGTTGTGTATGTTTGCGGCTCTGCCGCGGGAAGATCACGCAATCGCTTCGCGATGCGCAAATTTTTCTTGACGCTTCCGTGGACTGCGCCCTTCGGGCTTGTCCACGGCTTAATGCAGGCCGTCGCTGCGCGACTCAAAACTCTGAATACTCACCAAACTCAGCCGAATAAATGCAGGTCGCCGCTCGCGCGGATGGAAACTCGCCCGACTTGGACAATTTAGGCATGAAGCCGCTCACGCGGCTATGGGAATATTTTTGACACATCCCGTGGACTGCGCCCTTCGGGCTTGTCCACGGCTAAATGCAGGCCGTCGCTTCGCGACTCAAAACTCTGAAAACTCACCAAACTCAGCCGACTCGCCAAACACAGCCAACTCAGCCGACTCGCCAAACTCAGCCAACTCGGCAAACTCGGCAAACTCCTCCAAACTATTCCTTCCCGTCGATCGCCAGAATCGTTCTCAACAGCACGCTCGCGCCGTTCGCCATGTCCTCCGCCGAAGTGAACTCGGCCGGCGCATGGCTGATCCCGCCTCTGCTCGGCACGAAGATCATTCCGATCGGCCCGATCTTCGCCACGTCCTGCGCATCGTGGCCGGCGCCGCTCGGCATTCTTTGGTATGTCAGCCCAAGCTCCTTTGCGGAAGCCTCGATCGCCGATTTGAACCCTTCGTCGGTGAGCGCGGGGATCGCGGAGACATCGAGATGCCGGAAATTGATCTCGGTTCCGGTTTCGTCGGCGATGACGATCGCGCGTTTCTCAATCATGTTGTACATCCTGAAGATCCTCTCCGCCGAAAGATCACGGAGTTCGAGACTGAGGGTGACTTTTCCGGGGATCACATTTGGCGCACCCGGCTCGGCGACGAACTTTCCGACCGTGCCCACCTGGGCACCTCCGAGGGAATTGACGACCTCGTTGACCATCAGGGCGAACCTGGCTCCGGCAAGGACCGCGTCGCGCCGGCCTTTCATAGGAGTCGTGCCCGCGTGGTTGGCAAAACCCTCGATCGTGACCTCCCACCACTCGATCCCGACTATCCCTTCCACAACGCCTATGTTCAGGCCTTTGCTTTCGAGAACTCCGCCCTGTTCGATATGCAGTTCAAGGTATGCCTTTATGTCGCCTTCCTTTCGGGCTGCTTCCGCAATACGACCGGGATCGCCTCCCAGGAAACGGATCCCTTCGGCGATCGTCTTTCCGCTGTTGTTGACGACAGTCTGCGCTTCAGTGCCCAAGTCTCCCACGAAAGCACGGCTGCCGGTCAGGCCGCCTTCCTCGTCGGTGAATACGATCACTTCCAGCGGGCCGTCAGTCGTGATCTTGTTCTCGTTGAGAAGCTCGATCACCTCAAGCGCGCCGATCACCCCGACGCAGCCGTCATACGCACCACCGTTTGGGACCGTGTCGATATGCGATCCGAAGACGATCGGTTTCCGGTCGTCGAACCTGCCTTTTCGACGCCCGATGATGTTCGCCGCCGCATCGATCCTCACCTCGAGTCCGGCGTTCTTCATCAGCCCGATGATGTATTCGCGGCCCTGCTTGTCGTGTTCGCTGAACGCGACCCGGTCCGAGCCTCCGTTGGCGTTCAGCCCGAACTGCGAGAGCGCCTTGATCCGGGACTCCATACGGGACGCGTCGGCACGGACCGGAGATTGAGCGAGCGCCGGCGCAAGGAATAGAAGGATTAGCGCCGTAGCCGTCGCGCATCGTTTCAGGTTCATAGCTTCGTGTACCTTCTTGTACCTTCGTGGTTAACGCTCTTCGCTTCGCTCGAGGCAGGCGAGGCCGCCTGCGCTCCAGTCGCTATCCGCTCATCTCTCATCTCTCAACTCTCATCACTTCCTAATACGCCGTCGAGATCAGGATCGAGTTCACGAACAGCCTGTCCAGACCTCTCCAGTACGCGCGGAACGTCGGATCGTCCGCGAACAGGATCACGTGCCCGTCGCCCATAGGGACATCCGCCATATACAGCTTCCCGCCGAGGTTCTCGACGGTCGAATCCCATATGTGACCCTGTATGTAGCCGTCCTTCTTGTATACCGCGACGTTCGCGCCTTCCTTCGTAGGCGTCATGTGAGAGCTACCTCTGAACTGGACCGCGATTTCGCCTCCAAAGCCCAGGCCCAGGTAATAGTCCCCGTTAACCTCCGCCTTGAAGATCGATCCGGGTATTGCCTCGATCGGCTCTTCGGAGTCCTTCCTCGTTCTTACGATCGAAACATCCGTGAAATTCACGCCCTCTCGGGTAGTGAATTCCGCACCGCCGGCGAGACCTATGAAGGTTCCTCCGTTCTCGATCCAGTTCCGAAGCCTCTCTACGCCGCCGGGTCCGAGTTCCCTTTCGTATCCGCCGGCGCTTCCGTTCGGGAAGATGATGACGTTGTAGCGGTTGAGATCGATCCGGGGGATCATCGAGGTTACGACCGCCGAGAAGTCCAGATCGTAGCGCTGGCTCAGCACGCTGTAGACCGAGCCGAACGTCACGGCCTGCGTAGGCTCCCGGGTGGCGACCAAAATGCCCGGCTTTTTCAGGTTCAGAACGTAGTCGGAGCCGAGCGAGATGCCGCCCTCGCCCCAGGAGGATGAGATCGACCTCACGTCCGTACCGTATTCTCGCGCGAGTTTCGAGATATCGTCGTAGAGTCCATCGCCGTTGCGGATCGTCCTGACGATGTAAGTGCCTTTGTCGATCTCAAGCGGCCCGATCTTTGTCGGGAGCCTTGTGATCGCTACGTTGTAGCCTTTTTGAAGAAGCTTGCCGGCGAGCTTAGCTCCCGAGTTCGCCTTGTTCGAGAACACGTAGCCGTAAGGGCTTCGCGCAAACGAGACCGACGCCGAAGGCTTCTCCGTGATCCTCGACATTCCCGAAGTCGCGATCTCGTCGCCCGTGAAGGAAGTGTCGACGCCGTACTGAAGAGGCAGCGCCCACGCCGTGATGTCATAGAAACCGGGACCTTCCTTTGGAGCGCTCGATCCGAGTTTCGCGTCCCGCGCGCGCCTTCGCGCGACGTCCTTCATAAAGTCCTCTTCCATCTCCGGATCGGGCTCGAAGAGCGTTTTCAGAAGCCGTTTCTTCGGCTGCCTCAAGGGCACGACATAACTGCCCGCGGGAAAATTCTTCGTGCGAGACGTCCGGTCGAAGTAATCCTGGGCGGATGCCGATCGGATCGAACTTCCCGCCCTGTAAACCTCTATGTTGTGGCGAAGAAGAAGCTCGACCAGTTCGGCCGCGCGTCCGGGATCGTCCTGTTCGTGGATCACATAGGTCTTGAACTTTTCGTTCGTGACCTCGTCCATCCCGTCTTTGAAGAATCGATAGTAATCGATGAGTATCCCTTCGCGGTTTTCGGCGAGCACCTCGAGCGTGGCGAGATCGGCGATGAAATGCTTGTGGACCGCCTCGCGCAGGGTCACGATCGTGCCGTCCGGCCTTTCCCAACGGTACCCCTTACTTCCGCCTCCGTTGCTCTCGTACGTCGCTGCGATCGCGCCGTGGAAAGCCGGATACGAATCCCAGTAGCCCGGAAAGTAAAGGTCGTAGTTCTCGTCTTTCGCGTACGTCCAACCGTAGCGGTCGAAGTACTTCGCGGAATTTCTTCCCACGACCTCTGCCCATTTCTTCAGCGATTCCGGATAGTTATTGTTGACCGGCTTCGTGAACGGAGCCATGTAGTACTCGTCCGGCTCGCCATGGTTGTCGATCCAGACCTGCGGGTTCCAGTGGTGAAGCACGCGCGACGCCGCCTGCGTTTCCGGCTGGGTCAGCGCGAACGCGTCGCGGTTCAGGTCGATCTTGAAGTGATTTCCGTCGGAGCTCGCGAACCACGCGACAAAGTGCTCGGAAGCGGCAGGATCCGCCGTGCCTCCGCGGATGGTCATATTCTTCGCCCACGTCACGAACGCCTGGTGACTGTCAGGGTTAAGCGCGGGATTGATGATGACGACCTGGTTCTGCACGATCTTCATCGTCAGAGGGTCGGTCCCGGCGGCGAGCTGATACAAGACCTGAAGCCCCGCCTCGAACGCCGAGGTCTCTCCGCCGTCGGTTCCGTAGTTCATCCACCCGATCGGGACCGTGCTTCTTGCGATGTTCGAAGCCTCGGTCGGCGACGTCGCCCTGGGATCCCTTAGTCTCGCGATCGTCGAGCGTATCTCCTCAAGCCTGGAGATGTTCTCCGGAGTGCTGACGGCGACGATCCATAGCTTCCTGCGCTCGACCGACTCGCCGTACTCGAAGACCTTCACACGCGGCGAGACCTCCTCGAGCTTCTTAATGTAAGCGGCCATCTGCAGATTGTCCGTGAGGTAATCGCCTATCTCATAGCCGAAGAACTGCTTAGGAGTGGGTACGTTCTGGTCATATGTTCCGCCGGGGAGCCATTCGAAGCCCTGAGCTGAACCGGAGACCGTGATCGACAGACAGAGTGCGGTCAGGATAAGGAAGTTTTTCATGGTAGTTGTTTGAGTTTTATGTCTCTTTGCTGACCCTTGCGGCCTGGCGCTTAGGCGCGAGTAGAAAACCACATCTTTGCGGATCTTCGCGCTTTGCGGCTTTGCGAGAGGGTCTTCGTGTTTCGCCGTTACGATCGCGTCCAGACCACTCCAAGGTGTTGGCGACTTTCTTTTCTTCTTTGCGGCACTTGGCGTCTTGGCGGCTTTGCGGGAGGGTCTTCGTGTTTCGCCGTTACGATCGCGTCCAGACCACTCCAAGGTGTTGGCGACTTTCTTTTCTTCTTCGCGGTCCTTTGCGCCTTTGCGCCTTTGCGGGAGGGTCTTCGTGTTTCGCCGTTACGATCGCGTCCAGACCACTCCAAGGTGTTGGCGACTTTCTTTTCTTCTTTGCGGCACTTGGCGATTTGGCGACTTTGCGGGATGTTCTTCACCGCTCATTTGTCTCATCCGGCGCGATTAATGGAACTGGTTGCTCTCGCCAAACCGCCAAGCCGCAAAGTACCGCAAAGAAGAAGCTATCTCTTTCACCAGGACGCAAAGATCCGCAAAGAAGAACCAGACTCTCTCACCAAGACGCCGGGTGTCGAGAAGAAGAAAAGCTAAACCAGTTTTCTAAAGAGTGCCGATAATCTATCACAAGACGGAGCCCGCTCTGAAACAGCAGCGATAGATTCTGTGCTACAATCCGGCATTCCGATTCCCCGAGGTAAATATGCGATCAAATAGACTTAGGCAATTCTGCGCCTCCGCGCTTATGTTTGCGCTGGCGTCGATGACGCTCGGCCAGTCCACACCGTTCCTGACCGACAGCGAGATACGTATGCTTCGAAACGAGATCTCCGGCGACCGCTCTTACGAGCACATACGCGTGCTGACCCAGTGGCACCGCGATTCCGGGATGGAAGGCTATTTCAAAGCGATGGACTACGTCGCCGCCGAAGCGAAGAAGAACGGCCTTGCAGACGTGAAGATCATCCCGCAGCCGCTCTCCGGGAACTACACCGCCGTCTCCGGCGAGCTCTGGATGACGGAGCCCGTCGAACTGAAGCTCGCCGACATAGGCGACCACGCGCTTTACCTTTCGGACAACAGCCGCGACGCGGATATCGAGGCGGATCTTGTGTGGGGCGGAAACGGGACAGACGAGGACCTTGCCGGGCTCGATGTCAAAGGCAAGATCGTGCTGATCAACGGAAACCCGGGTTTCGGTGTCGCGAACGCCGTTTACAAGCACGGCGCGGCGGGAGTGATCGCTTACACGACCTCGGAACAGAAAAGCATGCTCGATTTCCCCGACCAGATCCCCTGGACGCGGATCCCCGATCCTCCGAGGGGCACGAAAGGATCGTTCGCGTTCAACCTCTCGCCCCGAAAAGGAGACACGCTCCGCCGGGTACTTCAGACGGAGGGCGAGCAGGATTTCTTCGCGACAGGTGTCAGGGCTCCGGGCGGAAAAGTGAAAGTGCGCGCGAAGGTCGATACGAAGTTCGGGGACGAGAACGAGCGCACGGGCACGGGCATGGTCGAGGGCTGGATACGCGGCACGAAGTATAAGGACCAGCAGATCGTGATCACCGCGCACCTTCAGGAAGAGCAGGGCTCGGCGAACGACGACGGAAGCGGCTCCGGCAACATACTCGAGCTCGCGCGCGTGTTCAACAAGCTGATCGCGGAAGGAAAGATCCCTCCGCCGCTTCGCGACATACGTTTCTGGTGGACGGACGAGATCTACTCGGAGTACCGGTACTTCCGCGACAATCCGGGTTCGGAGAAGCAGATGCTCGCCAATCTTCACCAGGACATGACAGGCGCCAAGCAGTCGATGGGCAGCCGCGTTCAGCACCTGATCCACGCTCCGCATTCGAGGACGTCGTATCTCGACGCGCTGTTCGAGAGCATAGGCGAGTTCGTGATCAAGACGAACAACGCGTTCATCACAGCCGGCAGACAGGGAGGATATGAACGTCCGTTCTCTCAGCCGATCATCGCGACAAGGGGAACCCGAGAGGCCTACAACGCGCGCTTCGTCCCGTACTTCGCATCTTCCGACAATCTTGTCTTTGTCGAGGGAGCGATCGGAGTGCCTTCCGTCGCGCTCATCAACTGGGACGATTACTACATACATTCATCGGACGACGACCTTGGGAACATCGACCAGACCCAGCTTCAGAGGAACAACTTCATCGTCGGCGCGATGGCATTTTATCTCGCCTACGCGGAGGCGGAGGATGTGCCCCTGCTGGCGGCGGAAACGTATGCTCAGGGAGCGAGGAGGCTTGCGAACGACCTGCATAAGGCTCTGTTGATCGTGGAGGCTCGCGAAGGTCTTATGGACGCCCGTAACCAGATCATTCAGGGCGGGCTCCGGGAAGAGAGGGCGCTGGAATCAATGAAGCAGATCGCCGGAAACGATGAGGCGGCGAATCGCTCTATCACGAGATATCTTGCACTGAACAAGACGCGCACCGAACGCATGCTTCAGGAAATCGGCGAGGCTTCCGGGCTCGGTAACGAGGACGAAGGAGACTATTTACTCTCCCCTCCGGAGAGGGCGGCCAAGGCGAAGATCCCGGAAAATGCAGTATCTCTGGAAGAATACTTCTCAAAGCGCCGAAACGTGCCGACCTCGCTCCACCCAGTGATGCGCTCGGAGGTGTTCAACTTCGTGGACGGAAAGCGTAGTTACCTTGATATCTATCACGCGGTCCGGGCCGAGGCGGGTGCGGCCGGGAGGTTTCTCTACGGCGAGGTGAAGCTCGATGACGTCGTGAAGCTCCTGGACGCGAACGTCGAGTCGGGAGCGCTGAAACTCGCGGGTCAATAATAAGAAGTGTCACCGCAGAGAGCACAGGGAACGCAGAGTTATCAGAGAGGGCTCGGTGGTCTCTGTCTTCTCCGTGGTGAATTCCAGAGGGTTGAATAATTCACGGGATTTGCCGACAATGTTCCGGGGCTGATTCTCTTTCCACGCCCTGATTCGCCACATAAGCATTCGCTTCGCTCACCGCAGGCGGGCCGCCTGCGCTCCAGTCGTCAAGGGCGGGTACAAGCCCCGCCCCTGTTAATCCCGATGATAATTCTTCAATCTTCCTTCGAGCTCGCCACCGGTCTTCCCGTCTGGATCGGATATCTCTTCGCTTTCCTATTCGGATCCGCGGTCGGGAGTTTCCTGAACGTCGTCATTCACCGCGTGCCGCGCGAGGAATCGATCGTCCTTCCGAGCTCCGCATGCCCGAAGTGCGGCAAGGCGATAAAGGGCTACGACAACATCCCGATCCTCAGCTGGCTGATCCTCGGAGGCAAGTGCCGCAATTGCAAAGAGCCGATCTCCGCACGGTATCCCGCCGTCGAGCTTCTGACCGGCCTTCTCTGGGTCGCCTGCTTTTGGCAGATAGGGTTCAACGCTTTCCTCCCTGTAGCGATCGTCTTCGTGACGGTAATGCTCGCGCTGATCTTCATCGACGCCGAACACATGATCCTGCCGAACGTGATCACTTATCCGCTTCTTGTGGCGGCCTTACTTGTCCGCATTGTCTTCCCGCTCACCGTCGGGGCGCTCTATTTCACGGACATCCTTTCATTCCCTCTCACTGAACTCGCGGGCCGGCCCTTGTGGCTCGTCTCGCTCGCCGGAGCCGTTCTCGGAGGCCTCTTCGGAGGCGGATCGCTTTGGCTGATCGGCGAGATCTGGAAGCGGCTCCGAGGCGTGGACGCGATGGGAATGGGAGACGTGAAGATGATGTTCGGTGTCGGCGCGCTCCTGGGACTGAAGTTGACCTTCCTCGCGATCTTTATCGGCGCCTTTGCGGGCGCCGTTGCGGGCATCGGCTACATCGCCTACCAAAAGGAAAAGGACCTGCAGGCGCAGATCCCGTTCGGCATATTTCTCGGCGCCGGGTCCATCATCGCGATCCTCTTCGGGGATCCGCTGATCGACTGGTACCTCGGAATGTTCGGAGGCTAGTTCTTCACTGGCGCCGGTTGAACGCCATCGTTTCCTCAAGACAGGCAAGCGAGCAGAAGAAGTCCGATTTGAGTTTCACGGCGTCGTCCTTCGGCGTCCACTTTCCGCACTTGGGACACCTGACGAGTTCCGTATCGCCGGATTGCGTCTTGGGCTCAAGAGGCTTCTCGGTCGGAGGACGCATCTGGCTTCGCATCCTACGGAACGTCTGGTAGATGAACCACGCCGACTGGATATGCTTCCGGAAATGCCACGCGACGACCGCGAGAAGGAGCAGGATGAGCCCTAAAATGATCAGCCACTTCATATTGCGCCGGAAACCATCCGATTCTTACTTTGACCGCCTCCGCGGGAGAGCTTCAGCAGACTGAACAAGACCTAGCCGGCGATCTTCTTCTCGATCTCCGCTATGGCGGGATTCTCCGGATCTACCTTCTTCAGCTCTTCAAGAAACTTCGCCGCGTTCTCCTTGTCGCCGGCGTCCGCGTAGGCCTGCGCGAGATAGCGCAGCGCCTTGTCGTTCTTCGGATCTATTTCGACCGCCGCGCTTAACTCCTCGATCGCCTTCTTCGGGTCCGGGTTCTGAGCAGCAAGGAAAGAAACACCGAGTGACGTCCTGACGTTCGCGTCCTTCTCGTTCTTGGAAAGCGCATTCCGGTAGAGTTCCCTTGCCCTTTCGTTTAGCGACTCGTCCTTTTTGATCTGGCCCAGATCGAAGCTTATGTTCCCAAGTGAAACGAGCACGTCGTAGTCGTCCGGGTTCAGCTTGTGCGCCCGCTCGAGCAGCTTTGCCACTTCCTCCAGAAGCCTCGCGTCTTGCTTCATCGCGGCGTATGTGTACAGCGCGAGACCGAGCGTTTTCTGGTACTGGAAGTTGTCCGAGTTCTGGTCCGCTTCCGCGATCTTCGCGCGTATCTCCTGGTCGGAGAGCTCCATGTTTTGCGCACGGGAGCCCGGCGGAGTCGCGGAACGCCTCAGCTCGGCGGCTTCCGCCTGCGCCGCTGCAAGTTCGCTTCTGTTAAGGGAATTCGCTATCAGGAATCCCGCGGCGAATCCGGCAATTATGCCAATGACCGCCGCGGCGATGATCTTCGTGTTCATTCAGCCAAATTTTATCAGAGGGCGTGAGGATAAGCGAAAGGCGCTTCCGCCAAGAGGCGAAAGCGCCAAAACAAGAGGAAAAGTGCTGCTTAGCTGTTGTTCGTCTCCGGGGCTATGTACGGAAGATCTTCGGTGCGTCTGCGCGGAAGCGGATCGGAAGCCCGCCGTCTGGGCGTGCTGTTCTGCGATCTCCTGTCGACGCTGCCGGAAGGAAGCCCCTTTCCGTGGACCGCCTCAACGAGTATCCTCGTAATCTCCTGTGAAAGCGTCCGGTGCTCCATTGCCGCGCGCCTCTTTAGCGATTCTTTCAGTTCATTGGGCACATAGGCCCCTATGAAGACTCCTTTACGATTTGCCATAGTGATCGATCACTCCTTCCAAACTTTTCGCACCGATTTAGCGCCCCGAAATCCCCGGGATCCATAAGCCGAATTCTGTTTCCCGGCCGAAGCCGGGAGGTAATCATTCGTCTGGGCCGCCCGTTGCCGGACGGCTCTAGCGACCTACCCGGAAACGCCTCCCGGATGACTCCGGGAACCCGGACGAGCAGCCCGGATCTCGTTTCCCTATTTGGTCTTGCACCTCGAGGAGTTTGCCTGGCCGCGGATGTCGCCACCCGCGCCGGTGAGCTCTTACCTCACCATTTCACCCATCACCTTTCGGCTGGCCTGCTTTCTGTTGCACTTGTCGTCACCCGCCGAAGCGGGCGCCCGGCCGTTAGCCGGCTCGACGCTCTGCGGTGTTCGGACTTTCCTCTCCCGGCCTTGCGGCCGGAAGCGATTACCGGATCCAAAGGATTTCGGGGCGTGCCCTACTATAACAAAAGTTGTTGAACAGCAACAACTCAGCTTTTAATTATTGACCTGTGTACAACCCGAATTCGGACCGTATTCCATTTTGCGGTCCGCTTCTCCCCGTACACCCGGTCGAAGGCACTTCTGCCCGACACTCCGCGAGTTGATTTAACACTCATCTTATATGTCTAAAGGTGTTGAACTTCTAGAAAACAGGAAAGACAGGCAGGAGGCCTATCAGCGCCTCCGGAAGGAAAGCAGCGAATCGAAATCCACAAGGCCGCCCCATTTCTCCTGGAAAATGCGGCGAATGCCATCGTCCCGCTCGTCGCCGTCGGGAAGCTTCTCGATCTCTTTCAGAGCTTCTTCGCATTCTTCCACCGCGATCTTCGAGACGAGAGAGCGGACCCTCGTGAGCGAGTTGATGTTCATAGAGAACTCGCGTGCGCCCAGACCGAGCAGGATGGGAACGTAGAGGGGCGAACCCGCCATTTCCCCGCACACGAGAGCACCCTTTCCTTTCGAACGCGCGGCGTCGAGCACGATCCGAAGGCTCTTCAGCACCGAGCTGTGAACGGTCCTGAACCAGTCGGCGACCTCCTCGTTGTCACGGTCGACGGCGAGCAGGTACTGAACAAGGTCGTTCGTACCTATGTTGACAAAGTCGGCCTCTTCGAGGATACGGTCTATCGAAAGCACTGCCGCCGGAACCTCGATCATCACACCGATCTGAGGATCGCCATGCCCGATTCCGTCCGAATCGAGACGGGCCTTCTCCTCCGCAACCAGCCTTTTCGCCCATTTCACCTCTTCGCAATCGCTGATCATCGGCAGGACGATCGAGATCGGGTGATCGGCGGCCGCCCGGAGCAAGGCTCGGATCTGTGTACGGAACTCGGCCTCATAGCGCTTGCTCAGCCGTATCCCGCGAAGCCCGAGTGCAGGGTTCTTCTCGCTTCCGTCGATCCCAACCGCGACACGGTTAATGCTCAGATCGAAGGTCCTGATCCGGATACCGTGCGAATTGGCTTCTTCCGCAATGCGAAGGTAGCTCTCGTACTGTTCGTCTTCCGAGGGATAGCCACGGAACTGGTTGAAGAGGAATTCGCTTCGGTACAGGCCGATCCCCCTGGCGCCCGACCTCGCCGCGGCCGTAAAGTCACGTGTGATATCGAGGTTCGCTCTCAGAGTGATCTCGAAACCGTCCAGCGTTTCGAGAGTCGCATCGGGGTCAATTCCCTCCGCCTCAACCTCCGCTTCTTTTCTTGAAGAGTCGAATCGTCCGAGCGTCTCTTCGGCAGGACGCAGGATGACCTTCCCTCCGTAACCGTCGACGACTATCTTCTCTCCGGTCTCGACCGATCTCAGGAGCTGACGAATGCCCGTAACCGCGGGAAGCTCGAGCTCCCGGGCGAGAATGAATGTATGCGACGTCCAGCCTCCGCTCTCGGTAACGACCGCCGCGGGATGCTTTCGGCTCAGTTCGATGAGAGTGGAAGGATTGAGTTCCTTCGCGATGATCACCGTATCCGAATCAAGACTGTACGAGTTCTCGCCTCCTCCGCCGAGCGCGGTCAGGATCCTCTCCCCAACGTCTTCAAGATCGATGTACTTCTCCTGCAAATGCCTGTCAGACAACGATTTATAGCGGCTTACGTATTTTTCTATTACCGTCTTCACTGCCCATTCGGCGTTGACCCTCTGATCGTGGATCATCGTTTCGATCTGGCGAAGGAGGGAAAGGTCCTCGAGAAAAAGTATGTGCGTCTCAAAGATACGCGCCTGGTTTCCCTCGCCTCCGTCGGCCGAGGCGATCTCCGAAAGCTGCTCCTTGGCGGCCCGGACCGCGGAGGTGAATCGCTCTATCTCCCTTTCCAGATCTTCCGAAGCGATCTCCCTTCGGTAGAACTGCCGCTTGGCCCCGTAAAGACACAGCGCAGTTCCAACGGTGACACCCCTGGACACGGAGCGGCCGTGCAGTGTGAGCTCTCCGGTCTTGCCGTCGTCCGGATCGCTCAACTGAGCTCGTTGTGTCCTTTCTGTCATAGGAAACGGAAGTCGGACGCGGCCGGACAACGCCGGCCGCCATTGATCAGCTGGAGAAACTGCCGCCCTGGTTCGGGAAGAACGGCTTGAGCAGTCCTGCAAATGCACGGAGGTTTCGGGTCTGGATGAGGATCTCGCCGGGGCCCCGGAATTCCGCCACAAGCCCCTCGCCGCTGAGCATCGACCTGAAGAAACCGCTCTTCGCGGCTTTTCTGATGTTGTATTCCATAGCTGCTTCCCATGCGACCAGGTGGCCCGTGTCCACGACGTATTGTTCGCCGGGTTTGAGGACCCTTCGGTGGATCGCCCCGAACGAAGAAACGAACAAAAGACCTTCTCCGGATACGTGGAGCAGGAACAGCCCCTCGCCGCCGAGGAATGACTTCATCCCGCCGAATTTCGTCTCCACCGCAAGCGACGAATCGCCCGCAAGATACGAGCTCGACTGAACCAAAAACGCCTGGTTCCTCAGCTCGATCCCGACGATGTCGCCGGGAGCGCCGGGAGCGAAGGTCACCTCGCCCGGTCCGCCCTTCGCAGTAAACGTCGAAACGAACGCAGATTCCCCGCCGCCGAATCTTTTCAGCGCGCCGATCACGCCTCCTTTGAGCTCGGAATGGAGATCGATGTTCTGCGACATTGAGACCATCGCTCCCGCCTCGGCGGAGATCCCCTGCTCGGCGGCGAGCTTCACCACCGCGAGTGCGAACGCGCCTTGGTGTTCGATCTGCCAGGTGTATCCGCGGCCGCTCCCGCGTCCGTCCTCGTCGAAATGGAACGCCTCGTTCGGCCCGCCGGGCGGCGGAGCGGAACGCGCTGCAAAATCGGGGCCGAGAGGGTCTTCATCCTCGATCCTGTATCCGCAGCTTCCACAGAACTTCGAATCGGACCGTATCTCAATAGTGCATTTAGGGCATTGCATACTTGAAATTCTCCGGCAACCACCTCTGTCAGGCAGTGCGCGATCTGATGATATCGACCGCCTGTGCGGCCGTTGCTGCGAAGTCGAGAAGCCCTACGTCTTCGTCACTCACGACGAGCTGTTCCTGCCAGGTCTCGACCACGGTCCGCCAGCAGTCCCCGAGCAGAACGAGCGGCCGCTTCTCGATGACGCCTGTCTGGAGCTTGTTCCAGACGAGCGAGATCTCCGTCACGGTACCCATCCCGCCGCGTATGGCGATGAAGCCGACAGAACGCGTGATCAGATTCTGCAGACGGTCGTAGAAATGGTCCGAGGCGACCTTGTCCGTAAGGTAGCGGTTCGGTTCGGACTTGAACTGGTTCATCACGATGCCGAACACGCGGCCGCCTTTCTCGCGCGCTCCGCGGGACGCCGCCTCCATCACGCCTAGGTATCCGCCCGTGCAAATGGTAAAACCGGCCTCAGCGAGCAGCGCACCGACCTCGCGCGCTTGGGTGTATTCTTCGGAATCCTCTCGGCATTTGGAGCCGCCGAATATCGTTACGATCTTTTCAGATTCAGGAATTGCCACTTGTCAGTCCCCCGACAGGAAAGGTAGGAAAAACACAATTATATTTCACGCGGGCATTAACTCAACCCGTCAGTGTTCTTCAGCCGCCTCTTCGGGAGTGAGGTTTCCGGCCTCATGGATCGCGCGCGCCGTGTTCGTGAAGACGAGCAGCACCATTCCTACAACGAAGAAGATGATCAGGCCGAGTATCGCCTGCCGGTAGGACCCGGTCGAAGCGACGACGACCGCGAAGACAAAGTTTCCAAGCCAGGACGTGCCTTTTTCGGAGATCTCGTAGAGCCCGAAGAACGCTGATTCCCTGTCCTTCGGGATCATCTGGGAATAGAGCGAACGCGAAAGGGCCTGGGCACTGCCGAGGACGAGCCCTATGAAAGCGCCGAGCACCCAAGCCTGCGCGCGGCTTTCGAGGCCTGCATAGGCGAAGATCACGATCCCGCACCAGATCCCAAGGCTGACGATTATCGTGTACTTCGCCCCGATCACCCTCGCGAGCCTCTCGAACGAAAGCGAGCCGACGAGCGCCGAGATCTGCGCGAGCATGAAGATCCCGAGAAGGAACGCCTGGTCCGTCTCGAGCCCGTTGCGAACGAAGAGTTCCTGAGACAGAAAAACAGACGAATTGAGGATCACCGTCTGGATGCCGTCGTTGTAAAAGAGATACGCGATGAGGAACAGTGCGGTGTACTTCAAACGAACCAGCTCTTTCAGCGTCTGCCACAGTTCGCTGAATCCTATCGCAACCAGCCGTTTGCCCTCCGGAATAACCTTTGTAGCGTTTCTCGAGCGAACGAGCAGGAACGTGATCAGTCCGAACGCACCCCACCAGAGCGAAGCCGCGAGCATCGAGATCCGGACCGCCATCGCTTTGCCAAGCCCGATCGAATCCGCCGACTCGATTAGGACCAGATTCGCGGCGAGCATTATCACTCCGCCGAGATAGCCCGTCGCGAAGCCGTAACTCGAGATCTTGTCCCTCTGGTCCTCGGTCGTAAGGTCCACAAGGAACGCGTTGTAAAAGACGTTCGCCGCGGCGAAGCTCATATTCGCGACGATCATCAGCGCGCAGCCGAACAGATAACTGTCGCCGGAAATAAAGAAGAGCAGACTGCTCGCGGTCACGCCGAGGTAGCAGAAGAAGGCCATCATCTTCTTCTTCAGATGGGTGTAATCGGCGATCGAACCGAGCAGCGGAAGGAACAGTACCTGCGACACAACGGATAGCGCCAGCGAATAGGGGACGAGCGATTCGGCCGTGACTGAACCGAGCCATCCCAGGCTGAAGACGACGCCGTTCATCCCCACGTCGTTCTGAGCGAGCGCCGTCAGATAGGGGCCGAGGAGAACGCTGATGACCGTTGTGTAGAACGCCGAGTTCGCCCAGTCATACATCAGCCAGCCGAAGATCTCGCGTCGGTCGTTCTTCTTCGGCACACTCAGAAGGTTCTCACTCTTCATCAGGCAAGGAGTTCGCGCACAAGCGGCGCGATGTCGGTAAGGTCTCTGACCTTGTCAGCGCTTTCCTCAGCGCGGCGGCCCCAGATCACGGTCGGGACCTTGTTGAGGGTGTGGTTGCGGACGGACAGATTCTCGACGTTGCCGTGGTCGCTTGTCAAGATGACCGTCGTGCGGCTGAGATCGGAGTATTCCACGGTCTTGCGAAGGAAAGACGCGAGCTCGGGAAGATGTACTTTCGCCCGGTCCATATCCTGATCGTGCCCGATCTTGTCCGTGATGAAGTGTTCGTAGAGCACGAACCGGCTATCTTTCGCGAGACCTGCAAGTATCTCTGCCGCATCGCCCGGCGAGAACTCCGGAACGTCGAATCCGCGCTCGCGCAGACTGCGGTTCGTGAAATCGTGAAAAACGGAGCGCCGTCCGAGGAGGTCCGGGATCTTTCTGAAAGGAATGCCGGCCGATTCGACCGCGAACGTGGTAGCGGACTTCCATCGGGGCGTGCCCTCGAAGAACTGCGGGGTGTAGGCGTTGGCGAAGAGGCTGGGTGTGTTCCCGCTTTCTACGAGCCTCTTGAATATCGAATGCTCGCGAATGATCTCCTTCAAAGGCTCGTTCGGGAACCCCTGCTTGTGCCTTCCCAGCCGTTTCGGAGCGTTGATCCCGGTCAGGATCGTGGTCTGACCGGAGGCGCTCTGGGGCCGGCCTTCAACTCCGAGAGTCGCGTCGGTCCTCGCCAGGAAGCCGCCGAACTCGACCCCGCTTTCCTCGTCTTCAAAATGCGCGAGCGGCCCCGCGTCGCACTGCCATAAAGGGTTCTCGTCGGCCCGGCGCCCGATACCGAGGCCATCGACGAAAAAAAGGATCACGGAGTTACCGGTATCAGCCATAATCAGATCACACTACACGAGCCTCAAGCCCCAACTCCCGGAGCGCGGACTTCGTCAGTTCGTCGGCGCAAAGGATCTCTTCCCCGGAACCCAAAACATCGAAACCGTGAGCCTGTTCCAGTACGCGCAGGAGGACCAGATCGTAAGCGGAGGAAACAAAAACCGCATCCGCCGCTCCGCCTTTGAAAAGGGCCTTTTCGCGGGCAAATCCCTGCAAACCGCCTCTGCGAAGTTCGAACAGCCACAGAGTTTCGATCCCGCCAAACGATCCGATGGGCAAGCCGCGGGGCAGTGCTTCCTCAACCGAGCCGATCACAAGGAGAGTCCTTTTCCCAAGGACCGGCTCTCCCCCTGCGTAGTCAGCCACGGATCTCGCGATCGACCGCTCGGTAAGGTCTGAAGGGATAATATCGGCGTGAAGCTGGATGAACCGCAGCTGATCTGCGACGGCCTCCCCAAGTGCACAGATCACACAAGAATCGAATTGGAACAGATCGACTCCCCTGGACTCGGCCAGAAAACCGAGACGCTCCACCGACAGGATATCGGGAAACAACACCCAGTCGAACCGACCCGGACCCTCCAGCAGCGATAACTCTTGTTCACCTGGATCACGCGGCACGACGCCCGGGTCAGGAAGAGCGAACATCTCGTATCCCAATGCTTCAAGTCGGCGGACCGACGCACTGTTTCTCTCACTCTGAAAAACCGCGACGGCGCCTCTATTCATCGGCTGAGACCCCGGGAAAAGCGTAGGACCACCTGTTTGCAATTGGCCTTCAAAATAAGTAACTTTGAACCTTGGTTCATACAAGACGGGACCAGTTCCCGGCCCCCAATAATTAATAAGATCCTGTAATGAAAGCAATGATCCTGGCCGCGGGCTACGGCACGCGGCTGTTCCCTTTAACGATCGACCGAACGAAGCCGGCGATCCCGCTTCTGGGCAAGCCGCTTGTCGGTTACGTTGCCGAATACCTCGCCCGATTCGGGATCAAGGATGTGATCGTAAATCTTCATCATCAGCCGGAGTCTGTCAAGCGTGCACTTGGAGACGGAAGCGACTTCGGCGTGAAGATCCACTACACGCTGGAACTGCCCAAGATACTGGGTACCGCGGGAGCTCTCGACAATGCGCGAGAGCATCTGGAAGACGACACTTTCCTGATCATCAACGGCAAGATCGTCACCGATATCGATATCAGCGCCGCGATCGAAGCGCACAGATCGTCGGGGGCCCTGGCGACGATGGTCCTGAAAGAGAATTCGGCGCGAGAGGCATTCTCGGAAGTGTATGTCGAAGGCTCGCGGATCACCGGATTCGGCGATTTCCCCGATCCGAACGGGACGGGGAACGCGCCTTTGATGTTCACCGGCATCCACATTCTCGAACCCAGGGTATTCGACTACATCCCGCGCGGGGTCTATTCCGATATCGTGCCGACCTTCTACAACCCCGCGATAAGGAAAGGCGAACTGATCGGCGCGCATATCACCGACGCTCGCTGGTTCGAGCTGTCCACGATCCCCAGGTATCTGGAAATCAGCCTCAAGCTCCTGAACGGCAGTTCTGAAAGGATGATCGTAGGCCGTAACCCGAAGATCGCGCACGATGCGAGGCTCGGCGATTCGGTTCTCTGGGACAATGTCACGATCGAGGACGGTGCGACGGTCGAAAGGTCGATCATCGGCGACGACGTCGTCGTCCGAAGCGGCGAAGTGATGCGGGATGTCGCAGTGGTCAGAAAGGAGATCATAGAAAGCCTGGGTACGATTCCCGAGAAAGCACTCAGGGGCGAAGTGGTCGGAGAGAACTACATCGTCTCGCTCAAACAATGAATGCACGGCCGATGCACCAGACCCCTGAAGATTCCGCACCTCAGAGACTCCAGGCATTTCTGTCCTCGAGGGGACAGCCGGACTGGATCGAACCGCTTACGCCGGACGCGTCTGCAAGAAACTACTTCAGGGTATCGTGGGAGGGACGCCCGGCCGTCGCTTGCGTCTATCCTGAGGCGTTTGACAAGAAGCTTCCGTGGCTGGACACGACGGCCTTGTTCTCGGCCGCGGGCGTCCCTGTTGCAGAGGTCTATGCGGCTGAGCCGGGAGTCGGCATCATTGTCCAGCAGGACCTCGGAGACAGGCTGTTGTCGGCGATACTCGAAACCGGTTCCGAAAGCAACGCTGAACTGATCGACCGGGCGGTCCGGCTGATAGCGAAGATCCAGGCGGCAACCGAACTCGCACGCGAGCGCCGCTCGATCGCGTACAGGCTCAGGTTCGACCGGGAGAAACTTGAGTGGGAGCTGGGATTCTTTCTCGACCACCATTTCGGAAGCTTGCTGAAGAAACCGCTCTCGAGAGGCCTGGAAACGTCCGTGAGACAGGAATTCGCTTCGCTCGCCGAAGACCTGGAGGAATACTCGAAGTACCTCACGCACAGAGATTTCCACGCGTCGAATCTGATGGTAGCGGATGACGGGCGCCTTTTCCTGATAGATCATCAGGATGCGAGGCTCGGTTCGGCGGCGTACGATCTTGTTTCGCTGCTCCTTGACCGGATCAAGGAGCCGCCTTCAAAACCCCGGCTCGATGAGAAAAGGGAGCTTCTGCTGAGGGAAAGATCATTGCTGGGCCTCGAGAGCATCGAACCCGAAGCGTTCGAGTTCGAGTTCGACCTGGTTGCGATCCAGAGGTGCCTGAAGGCGATCGGCACATTTTCCAACCAGGCGGGCAATTTCGGAAGATCGAACTACCTTCCGTACATCAGTCCGATGTTCGGGGTTGTCGAGGAAACCTGCAAAAGGATCCGGCGCTACCCGGCGGTCTTGGAAATGATCGGCGTAGCGCAAGGGCGGTTTGATTAATGATGGACCAAACATATGTTGAAGACCTTTCGGGAATGATCGGCGAGGACGTCGTCCTGAAAGGCTGGCTCTACAATTCGCGCTCGAGCGGCAAGCTCGTGTTCCTGCAGCTTCGGGACGGAACGGGCATCGTTCAGTGCGTCGTGTTCAAGGGGAATGTCGATGACGACACCTTTGAGCAGGCTAAATCACTCGGACAGGAGTCTTCGCTGATCGTCCGCGGCAAGGTGAAAGAAGACGCCCGGTCGCCGATCGGCGTGGAGATCGATGTCACGGGCGTCGACATCGTCCAGGCGGCGGCCGATTACCCTATCACTCCCAAGGAACACGGAACCGAGTTCCTTATGGACCACAGGCATCTTTGGATCCGTTCGAAGAAACAGCACGCGGTCCTGCGGGTCCGGCACACGGTGATCAAGGCGACGCGCGATTACTTCGACGACAACGGGTTCATCCTCGCCGACACGCCGATCTTCACTCCCGCCGCCTGCGAGGGGACGACGACACTGTTCGAGGTCGATTATTTTGAGGACAACAAGGCCTACCTGACCCAGAGCGGCCAGCTTTACAACGAGGCAACCGCCGCGGCCTTCGGAAAGAGCTATGCTTTCGGGCCCACGTTTCGCGCTGAAAAATCAAAGACGCGCAGGCATCTGACCGAGTTCTGGATGGTCGAGCCGGAGGTAGCCTACGCGCATCTCGAGGACATGATGGACCTCGGCGAGGGGCTGATCCTCGCGATCGTCTCGAGGGTTTTGGAAGAGAGAAAGGAAGAGCTCGAGACACTCGAGCGCGACGTGTCGAAGCTTGAATCGATCGCCTCGCCTTTTCCGCGAATCCACTATGACGAGGCCGTGAATATGCTCCGGAAGGGTCACGAGGACGGCGAACTGGAGAACCTCTTCGAATGGGGAGGGGATTTCGGGGCTCCGGACGAGACCTATCTTTCCCAGCAGTTTGGAAAACCTGTTTTCGTCCATCACTTCCCCGCCGCGATCAAAGCGTTCTACTTCGAGAGGGACAGGGAGCGGCCCGAGCTCGCTCTCGGCGTCGATCTTCTAGCCCCCGAAGGTTACGGCGAGATCATAGGCGGCGGAGAACGCGCGACCGACATAGAATTTCTGGAGAAACAGATCGAGGAGCACGGCCTGCCGAAGGAATCTTTCGAGTGGTATCTGGACCTGAGGCGCTTCGGATCTGTCCCGCACGCGGGATTCGGAATGGGCATCGAGCGCTGCACCGCCTGGATGTGCGGGATCGAACACATACGCGAGACGATCCCTTTCCCGAGGATGCTTTACAGGCTGAGACCGTGAGCTGTGAGCAGTTAGCAGTAAGCAGTGAGCGGTAAGCCGTTTAGCCCCCGCACTTGTGCGGGGGTAGCTAAGTTGTAGGTGACGTGTCCGAAGCCTGACCGTTAGGGAGGGCTACCTCAGGCAAGTGAGCGGTAAGCCGTAAGCAGTGAGCCGTGTAGCGGCGGGATTGCCCGCTTCGTGAGCGGTGAGCGGTGAGCAGTAAGCAGTGAGCAGTGAGCCGTGAGCCGTGTAGCGGCGGGATTGCCCGCTTCGTGAGCGGTGAGCGGTGAGCAGTAAGCAGTGAGCTGTGAGCGGTGAGCAGTGAGCCGTTTAGCGGCGGGCTTGCCCGCTTCGTGAGTAGTGAGCCTAGGCGGTGAGCAGTGAGCAGTGAGCAGTAAAGAGGGCTACCATTTTCTGGGAGAGCAAAAGCACCAATGGCTCATGGCGAACGATTCTACTTCAGTCGCACAAGTGCGCCTTCTAAAGTGCTCACTGCCTACTGCTCACCACTTACTGCTCACTGCTCACCGCTCACTGCTCACTGCTCACAGCTACCTGCTCACTGCTCACCGCTCACACGAACGAACACGATTTACGAACAATGAAAAGGTCAATAATATTAATCGTCCTCCTTGTCTTTCTTGCGATCCCTGCCGTCGCACAGCAGAAGGTCAAGGACCTCAAGCCGACCGTCGTCCTGATCTCGATCGACGGCTTCCGGTATGACTATCTCGACCTATACAGCCCGCCGAACCTCTCGAAACTGGCCGAGAAAGGCGTCCGGGCGAGATGGATGATCCCTTCGTTTCCAACGAAGACGTTCCCGAACCACTATACCGTCGCGACCGGTCTGTATCCCCAGAACCACGGGATCACGGACAACAATATGTACGATCCCGAGTTTGACGCCGAATTCGGGCTTGGCAAACGCGAGGAAGTGCAGAATCCAAGGTGGTGGGGTGGCGAGCCGATCTGGGTAACCGCTGAAAAACAGGGTCAGACCGCCGCCGCATACTTCTTCCCGGGAACGGAGACCAAGATCGGCGGCGTACAGCCGACATTCTGGCGCGAATATGACGGCGACGTCGCGAACGAGACCCGCATCGACACGATCCTCACCTGGTTCGATCTGCCCGCGAACGAAAGGCCGACGATGTACACCTTGTACTTCAGTGACGTCGATGACGCAGGGCACAGGTATTCTCCCGACGCGGAAGAGACCAGGGCTGCGGTTTTGAAGGTCGACGAGATGATCGGGCGGCTGGTCGACGGATTCAAGAAACGCGGGATCGAAGGGAAGGTCAATCTGATCATAGTCTCGGACCACGGAATGGTCACGGTCCCGGCGCGCAACAGGATCGTGCTCGACGAGATGTTCGACGTCTCGAAGGCGGAACGTGTGATCTGGGTCGGGGAGATCGTGCAGATCTGGCCGAAAGAAGGCGAGGAAGACGCGATCTACAACGCTATCAAACCGAAGCTTCCGGGACAGGCGAAGATCTACAGGAAATCGGAGATCCCCGCGAGATACAAGTACAGCAAGAATCGGAGGATCGCACCGCTGCTGGTCCTTCCCGATGCCGGCTGGGTGTTGGTGAACAGGGCGCGCGCGGACAAAATGGACGCGGAACGGCCTGCGGATTCAGTCGGCGGCTCCCACGGCTACGACAATCTCGCACCGGAAATGCGTGCGCTGTTCATAGCGAACGGACCGGCGTTCAAGCGGTCATATACCGCCGATCCGTTCTCGAACGTCGAGGTTTACAACCTCATGTGCCACATTCTCGGGCTCACGCCTGCCCCGAACGACGGCTACCTGGACAATGTAAAGGAAGTTCTGAAGAAGTGACGAGCTACGATGAGCTTCAGCTTGTCGGGACTTCACCACAGAGAGCACAGAGGGAAAAAAGGACACGGATGAACACAGATGGAAGAGGATAACTCCTTGGCCGGCACTCCGAGTTGTTTCTCGAATCTGTGACTATCCCTGTCTTGATCCGTGTAAATCCGTGTCCTTCCCGCACCAGTCCGAAGAGCTTCAGATTGTCAGGAATTCACCACGGAGAACACGGAGGGAAGAAAGGACACGGATAAACACAGATGGATCAGCTCCCCTTCGTGCTTCTTTGTGTCGCTCCGTGGTTCGCTTCGCCCAATGCCCGCAGGATGCGGCCGCCCCTTTGCTTCTCGTTCCACCCTCGTTTAATATCCCCGCCATTTCCTGTATTATGCATCCGTAACCCTCAATTGAACTTACGGGCAATCAGAGCACACCTTGGGACCGTGCCGAAAGATCACTTCGCAAATGTCAGCTTCCCCTAAAGAACAGATAGGCAGGTACAAGGTCCTCTCCGAGATCGGAGAGGGCGGAATGGGAAAAGTGTTTCTCGCCGAGGACTCGGACCTGGGCCGGCAGGTCGCTTTGAAGGTCCTTCCGGAGAAGTTTTCCGTAGATTCCGAAGGGCTCGACCGGTTCAGGCAGGAGGCGCGGGCGGCGTCGGCGCTCAATCACCCGAACATCATCACGGTGTACGAGGTCGGGGAAAGCGATGGGACCAATTTCATCGCCACCGAATACATCGACGGAAAGACGCTCCGCGAACGTATGGACGGGGAAAGGCTGACGTTCGACGAGGTCCTTACCGTGGCGATCCAGACCGCAGAGGCGCTTTCGGCGGCCCACGACGCGGGAATCGTCCACAGGGACATCAAGCCGGAGAACATCATGATCCGGCCCGACGGCTACGTGAAGATCCTGGATTTCGGTCTCGCAAAGCTCGCCGAGAATTCGATACCCGGCTCGGATTCGGAGGATCTTACCCGCAAGCTTGTGAAGACCCATCCGGGAGTCGTTATGGGCACCGTCTCGTACATGTCTCCGGAACAGGCACGCGGGAAGGACATCGATTTCAGGTCGGATGTTTTTAGTTTCGGAGTCGTGCTGTACGAGCTCCTCGGCGGCGAACAGCCCTTCAGAGGCGAGACGATGACGGACATTCTCGCGGCGATCATCAATTCCGAACCGCCCCCGCTTTCGACGCTGGCCCCGCACCTTCCGAAAGAGCTGCTCAGGATCGTCGGAAAGACGCTGAAAAAACGCAGGGAGCAGAGATACCATTCGACGCGCGATCTTCTGGGAGATCTCAAGGAACTTCACGAGGAACTTTTGCTCGAGGCCAAGCTTGAATCCACGGCGGTTCCCGACCGGCCGGAAGGCGCGACCACGGCGCCAACCACGCCGACATCGACCGACGGGAACAAGGACGCGCTGCTTCTCACGGAGTTCGAAAACCTGACCGGAGAGAGTATTTTCGACCAGACATTGAAGACCGCCCTTGCCTTTTCGCTTTCGCAGTCGCCCTTCCTGGACATTTTCCCCGATACGAAGGTCCGGCAGACGCTCGGATGGATGGGCCGGACCGGGGACGAGAAGGTAACGAAAGAGCTCGCTTACGAGATATGTCTTCGGCAGGGATTGAAGGCGTTCATCACCGGAACTATTTCGTCGATGGGCTCGACCTTCGTCATCACTCTCGAGGCGGTGAACGCACGATCCGGCGAGAGCCTCGGACGCCAGTTCGAGCAGGTGAATTCAAAAGAAGAGGTCCTGACGGCGCTGAGCAAAGCCGCGACGGGTCTTCGTGAGCAGCTGGGCGAGAGCCTCAGCTCGATCCAGAAGTACGACATCCCGGTCGAGTTCGCTACGACCTCCTCGCTCGAGGCGCTCGAGTATTTCACGCTCGCCTATGAGCAGCAGAACACGGGAAAAACTCTCGAGGCGATCCCCTTTTACAAGAAGGCGCTCGAGTACGATCCCAATTTTGCTTCCGTCTATTCGGGCCTCGGCGTGATCTACGCGAACACGGACCAGTGGAAGCTCGCCGCGGAGATGATCGAAAAGGCGTACGAACTGAGGCACTCGGTCAGCGAGAACGAGAAGCTTAGGATCGTGTACTTCTACTACAAGCTGGTTACGGGCGAGATCGACAAGGCGATCGACACGCTCGAGGTCTGGCGCAAGACATATCCTTCGCACGTCGTGGCGCTTGTGAATCTCGCCGACAGCTACGAGCGGATCGGGCAGTCGGAACGCGCGGTCGAGGCCGCACGCGGTGCGATGCGGCTGGATTCGAACAACGCCGTCGCGTATATGAACCTGGCCGAATCGCTGCTTTCGCTTGGCAAGCTCGACGAGTTCAAGGAAGTCTGTGAAAAGGCTAAAGAAAAGAACCTGGACGGCGACTATTTTCACATGCTGCCTTTCATGGTCGCTTTCATGGAAGACGACGCGGCGGAAATGCAGCGGCATCTGGAATGGTTCAGCGGACGAGCCGACGAATATCTCGCGCTCGATCTTTTGACCGGAACCGCGGCATTCAAGGGCCAGTGGCGGAAGGCTCAGGACCATTCTCGAAAGTCGGTCGAAATGGCGACGAGGAGCGGAGCGAAGGAGGTCGCGGCTCAGTTCGCTGCGGATCAGGCGGTCCGGATCGCGTTCTGGCGTTCGGGAACGCCCGAGCTTCCAAATCCCGGCGACAAACAGCTCGCCGCCGTCCTGAAGACCCAGACGAACAAGGCCATGTCGCTGGAAAAGAGCAGTTCGGTCCTTTCGCATTGCGCTTTGGCGCTGGCTGTCGGAGGACTTGCGGACGAGGCTCGCGAGCTCGTTGCGGAACTGCGCTCCTCGAGGCCGAGGGACACGATAATCAACGAGCTGTGGATCACGACCGTGCTTGCCGCGCTTGAGATACAGAACGGAAGGCCGAAGGACGCACTCGAGCATCTTGAGACCGCCGAACGCTTCGAGCGCGAGGGCTATTTCTTCCAGAGATACCTGCGGGCTTTCGCGTATTCGGCGCTCGGATATCCGGACGATGCTCTGAGAGAGTTTGGCAAGATCGTGGACCACCGCGGCGAGGCGGTCCTGTCGTCGATCTATCCGCTTGCGCAACTCGGGAAGGCGAGGATACTGAAGGACAAGGCCGAGTACGAAAAGTTCTTCGAGCTTTGGAAGGACGCCGACAATGATATGCCTGCGCTTGTGGCGGCGAGATCCGAGTTTCAGGAGCTTTTCGAACAGGGATGAAGGGGTTTAAGGGGATGGAAGAAGTGTTCTCCGGTGTACGACAAGCTTAGCTTCAGGCGCACAAGTGCGCCTGCTAAACGGCTCACTGCTTACGGCTTACTGCTTACTGCTCACCGCTTACTGCTCACCGCTTACTGCTCACTGCTCACCGCTTACTGCTTGCTGCTCACTGCTCACCGCTTACTGCTTGCTGCTCACCGCCTATCTCCTTTATCCCCTTCATCCCTGTTCCTTAAAGTGATCACAGCGATCTCCGGAGGCACCATAAACCGGAAAGGCAGGATGCTCGTTCCCACGCCCGTGGTGACGAACATCTCCACTCCTCGCTCCGAGATGTGACCTCTCGCGTATTGCTGGCCGTAGCTGGAGGGAATCATGGGCGAGCCGATTATCGGAAACCATACCTGGCCTCCGTGCGTGTGGCCGGCGAGAAAGACCTTCAGTTTGTCAGAGACCTTGTGCTTTTCTCCCGTCACGAGCCTGATCATATCCGGGCTGTGGCTCAGCGCGATGATGTCCCCGGTTCCCTCCGAATTGTCGATCGCCCGCTTGGCGCCCTTCGAATAGACCGCCCATTCGTCGACCAGCGTGTGGTCCTTCAGACCCAGGATCCGCAAGTCCGCGCCGCCTGTGTCGATCGTCGCTACCTCGTGTTCCAGCACTCGTATGCCGCGCGATTCCAAAGCCGACGAGATCTTACCGGCGTCGTTCCATATGTCGTGGTTCCCCAGCACGGCAAACACACCATACTCGGCCTTCAGAGGCTTCAGCCGCTCGGCGATATCGCCGATCGGCATTTTGAGTTCGGAGTGGTCGTCCCGGGCTTGGGAAATGAAATCGCCGAGCAGGACTATAAGATCTGCATTCTCTTCGTTCGCCTTAGCCACGACCTGATCGATCTTCTCGAAGTCCACATCGTTCGAGCCGCCGTGGATGTCGGAGATCATCACGATCTTCATTCCATCAAAGGCACGGTTCCAGTTCGCGACCTCGACATCCGCGCGCGTTACGACGAGCCTCGTCGGCTCGATGAAGTAAGCGTATCCGAGCGCTGCGACTCCGAGTCCGGCGAGAAACGCGAGAACGATTCCAGTTTTCCGTATCCTGTCTCTTGTAAAAATTGGCATCAGTCGGTGAAGTATTCTTTCCAGCGGGAATCAACGAGATTGACGGTGTCCGGATGCGGCTCGACCTCGTCCGGGTACCAGGGCTTCATTCGCGAGTCGATCACGATCGGAGCCTCGTAGCAGATGTGGTTGTTCTCGACCTTCGAACGCGCCGCGGCGATGTCGGTTGAAGGATTAAAACGTGTCCAGGTAGCCCAGAGGAACTTGTCGGTCGAATCCGCGAACGTGACGGAATCGTGAAGGACGATGACCTGCCAGCCTTTAAAACGCTCATCTCCGGCGATCCTCTCCTTCAGGTCGCTCTCGGTTTCGTATCCCGCGGCCTCGAGCACCAGGCATCCTCCGCAGAAGGGCCTCGCCGCCGAAATGCCTTTCGGAAGGTCGCCTTTGAATTCGCGCTTAAGTTCCCTTTTCGCATCTCCCACTCCGACAAGCATCGCCTTGCTGCCGTGGTTGATCTTGCCCGATGCGTAGTCGAGCGTGTCGAACGATGTCCGGTCGAAGATGAAGAAATCCGTTTCCCAGTCGACACGGGCGAGGATGTGTTCGAAAAGGGGCTTGAACTCACTGAGGTCCTGCGGCTTGTCGGTCAGCATAAGGAACTTCGTCAAAGAGAGCTGGCCCTCGCCGAGGATCCTGAATCCGGCGCCGAGCGCTTCCCTTGCGTACCTTTCCTTCACGACCGCCGCCGCAAGTGAATGGAAGCCCGTTTCGCCGTAGCTCCAAAGGTCGAGCACCGCCGGCATCACGAGCGGGAACAAGGGCGACAGAAGTTCCTGCAGATAATCGCCTATAAAGAAGTCTTCCTGCCTCGGCTTGCCCACGACGGTCGCCGGATAGACCGCTCCCTTTCTGTGGAATATGCCCTCGATCTCGATCACGGGATAGTCGTGCGCCAGCGAATAATAGCCGTAATGGTCGCCGAAAGGGCCTTCTGGACGCCTTTTTTTCGGCGGCACGCGCCCGGAAATCACGAATTCCGCTTCGGACAGCATTCGGAGCCCGCCTTCAAGCGGGCTTCTGACCATGTCGATCTTTCCGTCGTTCAGAAGCGACGCGAGCATGATCTCCGGCACGTCCTCCGGCAGAGGCGCGATCGCGGCGAGGATCATCGCCGGCGGGCCGCCTATGAAGACGTTGATCGGAAGCGACTCGCCTCGTTTTTCCGCTTCGAAGTAATGAAATCCGCCGCCCTTGTGGATCTGCCAGTGGATGCCGCATTCCTTAGGGCCGTAGCGCTGGATCCGGTACATCCCCAGGTTGTGTTTTCCGGTCGAGGGGCTCTCGGTATAAACGAGCGGAAGCGTGACGAAATGTCCGCCGTCTTCCGGCCAGAGCTGGAGCAGAGGCAGTTTCTCCAGGTCCGTTGGATCGATCCTGCCTTCCGTGACCGGGCCGTAGCTTTTCTTTCGTGTCCCTAGTTTCAGACCCGTCCAGGCCATGTCCTTGTACTGCCAGAGCTCGCGCGGCTTCGGCGGCAGAAGGACCTCGACCATCTCGACCGCTCTTCGCACGAAGTCTTTCGGCATCGTCCCGAACCCCAGTTCGATCCGGCGCGCCGTGCCGAAAAGGTTCGTTACGACCGGGAATTCGGAGCCCCGCACATTCGTGAACAGGAGTGCCGGCCCACCTTCGTCGATGACGCGCCGGTGGATCTCCGCGATCTCGAGGTGCGGATCGACCTGCGCGTTGATCTCCTTCAGCTCGTTCTCACGATCCAGGGAGTCAAGAAATGTCCTTAGATTCTTGTGCATCCGGAAATATCGGATTCGAGAAATAAGGGCGGCCGGTTTCATAACCAACCGCCCGCTTAAACGCGTTGAATCCGGAAGTTCAGCGGCCTCTTGATGATCTGAGGTCGCTGCTGTTCAGGTCCAGATTGGAGGCCTTGATGACCTCGATCGTACGGTTCGGGAAACGCTTCGTGAGGTCGTCGAGGAACAGCTTCGCGTCGCCGACGATTATCAGGTCTCCACCTAGAAGGTTCTCAGCCGCGAATTTCCTGATCTGTAAGCCCGTGACCTTCTCAACATCGCTCACATACGAATTCAGATGGCCGGGCTGTAGGCCAAACACATAAAGATCGCGTACACGTGCTGCAAGCCCGTTATTCGTCTGAAGCCCTCGACCAAAACTCCCTGTCACCACGGATTTACGCGGTACAAGCTCAGACTCAGATATGTTGGCTTTCGAGAGCTTCTCGACCTCCGCCCCGATCAGTTCAGCGACCTCGCCTGCCGATTCGTTTTTCGTTTGGGTGAAAGCGTTGAAATTAGAATAACCTGAGCGCCAATCAAAACTGCTTCGTGCTCCATAACTAAGTCCGCGTTTGATCCGAATCTCCTGATTGAGGCGTGCCGAGTATCCGCCTCCAAGAATAGAATTCAGTACGATTGCCGGGAAATAGTATTCACCTGAAACGATCTTTGGATCTTCGTCGTCGGCCATTTCATCCGAATGAACATACGCGACCCTTCCATCGACAACCCTATTCGCTACTCCAACCGCGGCTTGCCCGGAATCCGGAAGGTCTATCACTAATATGTTCTTGATCGCTTCCGTCGGTCTCGGCGGCGCCAGATCCATCCTCGCAATCAGTTCCTTGCTCTCCGCACCTTTCGCAGGCGACTTCCACCCCCCGAAGAAAAGCCTTCCGTACCTGATCCCTTCTTCTTTCGTAATGTCCCCGGCGAAGATCAGGACCGCGTTCTTCGGATGGTAGTTGGCGTAGTGGAACGTCTCCAGATCGCGAGTGCGGATCCTCTCGATCGACTCCGGTGTTCCTTCGTTAGAATGTTCGCCGTACGTGTACCGCGAGGCGACGTAGTTCCAGACCGGACCGGGCTGTTTCAGCTGGACCTTCAGATTGTCGATCCTCTGCTTTTTAAGAAGGTTCAGCTCGTCCGCCGGAAATGTCGGGCGGATCACAGAATCGGCCATTATCGCCATCGCTTTCGGCAGTTTGTCCCGCATCACCGAGACATTCGCGAACGAACCATTCCAGTCGGCGCCTGTGGAGAAACTCGCGCCGAGGAACTCCATTTCCTGGGCAATCTGCGTGGCGTTCCGAAGATCGGTGCCTTTCGTGAGCATATCTGCGGTCAGATTCGCGAGTCCCGCGTGAGAAGCGTTCTCCAAGCCCGCTCCGCCTCGGATCAGAAGAGAGACGGTAACAAGCGGAAGATCCCTTTTACTGACGATCACGATCGTAAGCCCGTTGATCAGCTTCACTTCTTCGACCGTAGGAATCTCGACCGAGCGCGGCTCGGAAGGCGGAGGAGGAGTTTCCTTCGTTTGCTGAGCATCCAAAGGTACCGCGAATGACGCGAATACAAGGCTTAGCACCGCAAACCTAAGACAGTACTTGAAGTTCATCGTGCACCTCCTTCGTTCTTTTCTGCGGGTTTCGTTGACTCTTCGGCGTCCCCATGTCGATAGTTGATGACCACGCGGTTCTTACCGCCCATATATTTATTAACAACCCGCTTTAAGTCTGCGGCCGTAACCTTCTGCAATTGCTCTACTTCGGTGTTAGCGGCTTTCGCGTCGCCCCGGTAGATTATCGCCTCGCCGATCGCCACGGCTTTGCCGTTGACGGTCTCGCGGTCGCGGAGTATTCGGGTGATCAGAACGTTCTTCGCTTTCTCGATCTCGATCGCAGAAGGAGCCTCTTCTTTCAGCCTCGCTATCTCTTCATCAATCGCCTTCTCCATTTCGGCGGGCGACTTCCCGCTGGCGGCGATGGCGTAGAAGATCAGGAGTCCAGGATCGGTACGAATGTCCGCGAAAAATCCGACATCCTGAGCAAGCTGTTTCTTGTAAACAAGAGACTGGTAGAGCCTCGAGCTTTCGCCGCCGGAGAGGATCGCCTGAAGTACTTCCAGGGCCGCGACGTCGTCACTCGTTGAGGGCGGAGCGAGATACGTGATCCCGAGCGCCGGACAGCATTCCGGCACGTTCGGCCTAGTGCGTTCATACCTTTCTTCCTCCGTTTTCGCTGGCTCCTCGACGGTGACGCGCTCTATCGCGCCTTCGGGGTTCTTAATACCCGCAAAATACTTGTCGATCCACTTGTCGAGCTGCGCCCTGTCAAAGTCGCCGACAACGATCAAAGCGGCGTTGTCGGGGCGGTAATACTCGCGGTAGAAGGCGAACGCGTCCTCGATCGTCGCCGCGTTAAGTTCGTCGAGGTTTCCGATCACGCCGCGCTTGTATGGGTGTTTCTTGAACGAGAGGCTGTCGAGATACTGGAAGAACATTCCGTACGGATTGGCGAGTACGCCTTGCCGGAACTCCTCCTTTACGACGTCGCGCTCGGAAGCGAAATTGCCCTCATCGACGGCGAGGTTGACCATCCGCTCGGCTTCGGCCCAGAGCAGTGTCTCAAGGTAGTTCGAGGGTATCTCTTCGTAATAGTTGGTCAGGTCCTCGCGGGTCGACGCGTTGTTCCAGCCGCCCACGTCCTCGGTCAGCCGGTCCATCGTCTCGTTCGCCATGTTCTTCGTCGCCTTGAACATCATGTGCTCGAACATATGCGCGAAGCCCGACTTCCCTTCCGGATCGTCCTTGCCGCCGACTCGGTACCAGACCTGAACGGTCACGACGGGGTTCGAACGGTCCTGGACCGAGACGACCTTCATCCCGTTCGCGAGCGTGCGCTCGAAGATCGGCATGTCCGGCACCTTCGTCTGCGCCGCGGCGACGGCGGCAAATGTTAACAGAAGTAAAGTTATGGATAATTTCTTCATATGACTTTCTCCAAATCGGCACCCGGGGAGACAGCGGCGGGCACAACCGAGCCGCGTAGCGGCGGCCTGCATTTAGCCGTGGGCAAGCGCGACAGCGCGCAGCCCACGGTACGCGAACCAGAACGGACCCGAGTCGCGTAGCGACGGCCTGTGTCCTAAGCCCAATCTCCAGCGACGGGCCTTACATTGATCAATGTCCAATGAGCATTGACCATTGTTACGAGTATTCGTAAAACCCGCGTCCGGACTTCCTTCCGAGCCATCCGGCGTCGACGTACTTCTTGAGCAGCGGGCACGGCCTGTACTTCGGATCTCCGAGGCCTTCGTGCAGCACGTTCAGGATCGCGAGGCACACGTCGAGGCCTATGAAATCCGCGAGCGTCAGAGGCCCCATCGGGTGGTTCATTCCCAGTTTCATTATCTCGTCGATCGATTCCTTCGTGGCGACACCCTCGTGAAGCGCGAAAACCGCCTCATTGATCATCGGCATAAGGATACGGTTCGAGACAAAGCCCGGATAATCGTTGCACTCGACCGGAACCTTGCCCAGTTTTTCCGACATTCCCTTGACCGTCGCATACGTCTCGTCCGAGGTCTCGATACCCCGGATCACCTCGACCAGCTTCATCAGCGGAACCGGGTTGAAAAAGTGCATCCCGATAACTTTGTCCGGCCGCTTGGTCGTCGCGGCGATCTTCGTGATCGAGATCGCCGACGTGTTGGTCGCGAGGATCGCATCAGACTTTGCCACGAGATCGAGCTCGCCGAAGATCGACTTCTTGACCTCGAAATTCTCGGTCGCCGCCTCGACGATGAGGTCGCAGTCCGCGATCGCGGCGTAATCCGTGGTCCCCTCGATCCTGGAAAGCGCCTCGGACTTCTCGTCCTCGGTCATCTTTTCCTTAATTACAAACCGGTCCAGGCTCTTTTCGATCGCCGAAATGCCCCTCTCGACGAATTCTTCGGCGACATCGCTCATCACGACGTCGAATCCGTTGACGGCCGCAGTCTGCGCGATCCCGTTCCCCATTGTGCCCGAGCCGATGACACCTATCTTGTTGCTCATAATGGTCTTAAAGTGATGTTTCTATTGTGTTTGTCTGATTGTATATGCTTAGAAAGATAGACGAAATTCGGGGGGAAAACAAACGGCGTCCCGTAGGGGCGGGACCTGCGCCCGCCCATCTGCACCGTTCACATTCGAATTCAGGAACGCGAGCGACGGCACGATCATCGACCAATGCTCATCGACCAATGAACAGTGACCCTAGTCGCGTAGCGACGACCTGCATTTAGCCGTGGGTAAGCCCGAAGGGCGCCACCCACGGTAAAGAGATCCCCTTGGATATCCAGCCGCTTTAGCGGCGACACGATCATTGACCAATGGAAAGCGCTATCACTTGGAACTTATCGTAGGTGCGGGCGAGGACGCCCGCGGTCCCGCTCAGCACTCATCTCTCAGCACCCGGTACTTGCGTGTTCACTGCCAACTGCTCGGCGGAGGCGGGACGTGCGAAGTCGTTCCGCTTTCGTAGAAAGCCTTGCCCATATCTCCGAAGAAGAACCAGATCCCGTAGATCCCGAGCGCCGTCCCAAGCGGGAAGTTCATAATGCAGAGGATGGAGGCGATGATCCCGAGAATCCGTCCGACCGGAGCCTCCTTGTAGATCTTCCAGCCCGTCACCAGGTAAAAAACCGAGAAGATCAGGATCATCGCCGATATGACGACGGCGAGAATAATGAAGATCCCGCCGACGGTCTGCGCCTCTCGTTCTCGGACCGATGTCAGCATCATCGTGCCCATCCCGCCGTAAATAAGAGCGAAGATGGCTCCGCCCAGAACGGAAAGCCCGCCGTTGATGAGAAAGAAGATCCCGAGAAGCCTGTTATGATCTCTCGCAGTCATTTGTCCAACTCCTTTTCAAATCCCGTAAATTGCGTTTCCGCCGATAATTACGGTCAACGTGCGGGCCGAGTTCCAGGGTTCAGTCGCGCTCGACAGCCATGGCGACCGAATTCCCGCCTCCGAGGCAAAGCGCGGCAATGCCTTTCTTGACCCCTCGGCGCTTCATCTCGTAAAGCAGCGTCGTAAGGATCCTCGAACCGCTGTTGCCGATGGCGTGACCGAGAGCGACGGCCCCTCCGTTGACGTTGACCTTGTCCATATCGAGGCCGAGTTCCTTCATCACTCCAAGCGCCTGGACCGAGAACGCTTCGTTCAGCTCGAACAGATCGACTTCTTCCATCGACCAGCCGGCCTTCTCAAGCACGTTCAGGACGCCCTGAACGGGAGCCATCATAATCAGCTTCGGCTCGATCCCGGAAGTCGCATACGCGACGATCTTCGCTAGCGGCTCGACTCCCATCGCCTTTGCCTTCTCGGCCGAGGTCACTACGACCGCCGAGGCCCCGTCGTTGACGCCGGGCGCATTTCCGGCAGTGACCGTGCCGCCGTCTTTCTTGAACGCCGGCCTCAGTTTCGAAAGGCCTTCGACCGAAGTGTCATCGCGAATCGTCTCGTCCTTGTCGAACGTCACCGGTTCGCCCTTTCTCTGAGGGATCTCGATCGGGACGATCTCGTCGGAGAAGCGGCCTTCGTCGCGCGCCTCCATCGCCTTGCGGTGTGAGTTGTATGCGTACTCGTCCTGCTCGCCCCTGCCGATCTGATATTTCTCGGAAACGACCTCGCCCGTGTTGCCCATATGCCAGTTCTCGAACGGGCACCAGAGGCCGTCGTGGATCATCAGGTCGGTCACGGTCTTGTTTCCCATACGGAACCCTTCGCGGGCTTCCGGAAGTGCGTACGGAATGTTCGACATCGATTCCATCCCGCCTGCGACGACGAAATCGGAATCGCCCAAACGGACAGATTGCGCGGCTAGCGAAACGGCTCGGAGCCCGGACCCGCAGACCATGTTCACGGTCAGCGCGGATACTTCGGGTGGAAGCTCGGCCTTGAGAGCCGCCTGCCTCGCGGGCGCCTGGCCGAGTCCGGCCTGGACCACACAGCCCATGATCACCTCGTCGACGTCCTCGTTCTTGATCCCAGCGCGCTTTACGGCCTCTTTGACCGCGATCGCGCCCAGGTCGGTCGCCGAGAAAGGCATAAGGCTGCCCATATATTTTCCGGTCGCCGTCCGTGCGGCACTGATTATTACTGCTTCTTTTAATTCGCTCATCAATCGTCACCCCTTTGAAATATGAAGTTTCTTAACTGCGTTCGGAAAAATAAAGTCTCTCATTTCGGGAATTTCTAAGCAAAGAAGGAGAAAACAAGATAGACAGGATACACAAGGTACTGGATCTCAGTGACCAATCAGCCGAATTTCCTGGAACCGTCCATGTTGTGTTTACGGCCGCCCAATCCTGACTATCCTGTCTATCCTGTTTCTTGATTTCCTTCCGGCTCGCCGATGTCCTCGTTCCACACCTCCGGATGCGCTTCTATAAATGCTCCCAGCAGTTCCTTGCATTCCCCGTTGTCGAGATCGACGACCTTCACACCGTTTTCGCGGAGCCATTCGATCCCGCCCGAGAAGGTCTCGGATTCGCCGACGACGACGGTGCCTATCCTGAACTGCCTGATCAGTCCGCTGCAGTACCAGCAGGGCGCAAGCGTGGTCACCATCACCGTGCTCCGGTAGTCGGTCTGCCGTCCCGCGTTCCGGAACGCGTCCGTTTCGCCGTGGACCGAAGGATCGTCGTGCTGTATCCTGCGGTTTCTTCCCTTGCCAAGCAGGTTTCCCTCGCCGTCGAACAATGCGGCGCCGATCGGGACACCTCCTTCCGCGGCACCGAGCCTGGCCTCGGAAAGCGCCGTTTCAAGCATTTCCTCGTAAGTCATTCGCACTCCTCCGTTTCGGCTGTCTTGAATAACCCATTGCCGCGCAATAAGATTTGAATTATGTCACAGGATTACAGGGCGGGCGATTTTCTGATCTTTCAGATCGAGGCCGGATACGGGCTTCTGAGGCTTCTTTCCGTCGATGAATCGGACGAAGGGAAGATCTGGCACGTGGCGGCTTACGAGGACCTGTTTCTCGATGTCGAGATCGCGGACTCGGCGATCTCGTCCGGGCAAGATCTGAAGATCGGGAAGCCTCATTTGGCGCTGACTACGCGCGCCTTTGAAGCGACTCAGACGGCGAGAATGGGAAACCGCGCCCTTGAAGAATCGGAACTCGAACCACTCAAAGAATGGCACGCTTCCGGCGACGGCGAGGTCTCTGACCTGTCTGTGAGACTGCTTCTTGGTCTCAGATAGAATGTGTCCGAAGCCCGACCGTCAGGGAGGGCTGCCTCGGAGGACTGAGTTGAAAGGACTGAGGACTGAGAGATCGGAACCCGGAGCGCAAGCGACGGGCATAACCTAGGGAAAGACAAACCTAAAGCCCGAATGCTTCTGAAACACGTCCACCGCTCACCGCTCACGGCTCACCGCTCACTTGCCTGAGGTAGCCTTCACTGACGGTCGGGCTTCGGACACCCTGCTCACCGCTCACGGCTCACCGCTCACTTGCCTGAGGTAGCCCTCCCTGACGGTCGGGCTTCGGACACCCTGCTCACCGCTCACGGCTCACCGCTCACTTGCCTGAGGCAGCCCTCCCTGACGGTCGGGCTTCGGACACCCTGCTCACCGCTCACAGATCACTGCTCACGGCTCACCGCTCACTTGCCTGAGGTAGCCCTCCCTGACGGTCGGGCTTCGGACACCCTGCTCACGGCTCACCGCTCGCTTGCCCGCGGTAGCCCTCCCTAACAGTCGGGCTTCGGACACCCTGCCCACCGCTCACGGCTCACCGCTCACTTGCCTGAGGCAGCCCTCCCTGACGGTCGGGCTTCGGACACCCTGCTCACCGCTCACGGCTCACCGCTCGCTTGCCCGCGGTAGCCCTCCCTAACAGTCGGGCTTCGGACACCCTGCTCACCGCTCACCGCTCACCGCTCACAGATCACTGCTCACGGCTCACCGCTCACTGCTCACTGCTCACCGCTTATTGCTCACCGCTCACTGCTCACCGCTCACCGCTTCTTCAATTCTCTTGTCGTTTCTTCCACCACGCTTGAAGGAACGGCGTGCGAAGGATCGGCCTCGGGAAGAAGGAGCTCCGGTTCTTCGGGCTCTTCCGGCCTTCCGGTTTCCGCGCCCTTCCCTTTCTTCTTGAACTTCTCTTCCCTTATGAACCGCTTGCGGAGTTTCCAGTTGTTGAAGAAACTGACCGTCTGCCAGATCCCGATCACGTAGAATAGCGAGATCGCGGACCATATCAAAGGCGTGACGTCTTCCATCCCGGCGTGATAGATAAGCAATGCCGTAGCCATCCCGACGGCAGCAAGAGCCGAAAGGACGTTGAAGATGAGCGACATCTGAAACTGCTCGGCTGGCGACTTCGGCATATTTCCACCGGATTCGAAATCCGGAAGATACTCGCCGCACTGCCTGCAGTACGTGTTCTCCGTCTGATCAGATTTTCCGCAGGTAGGACAAAACATCGTTAGCAGTAAGCAGTAAGCAGTAAGCAGTGAGCAGTGAGCAGTGAGCCGTAGGCAGCCACTCCTTTGTATTTCTAGAACATGTAAGTTTCCACTAGTTGAACGAATAACGTAGGCCAAACGTTCACGGCTCACCGCTCACTGCTTACCGCTCACTGCTTACCGCTCACTGCTCACAGCTCACTGCTCACCGCTCACTGTCTCAGATTCCACGCCTCCTCATCTCTCTGCTGATCAGGTCCAGCTCGCGGCTCATCTGGCCGGTGACCGAGGTGTTTTCCCGCGCGCGTCGGATCAGATACGGCACCGCGTCCTTCACGGGTCCGTACGGAACGTATTTCGAAACGTTGAAGCCGTTGTCGGCGAGAATGTACGACAGGTTGTCGCTCATTCCGTAAAGCTGCGAGAAATGGCAGTGCGGATGATCGTGATCGAGCCCTTTTTCTTCCATTAGCTGAGCCATGTTCTGGGTGCTCTTTTCGTTGTGCGTGCCGTTGACGAACGATATCTCGTCGATGTGGTCCAGACAGTACTCGACCGCAGCGTCGTATGCCTCGTCGGTCGCCTCTTTGTCCGGCTGGATCGGCGAAGGATAGCCCTTCTCTTCGGCCCGTTCCCTTTCCTTTTCCATATATGCGCCGCGTACCAGCTTGACAGCGAAAAAATAGCCTTTCTCAGCGGCTTCCCTGTGCTTCATCTGAAGGTACTCGAGCCGGTCATGGCGGTATAGCTGCGTCGTCGTGTAAACGATCGGGGCTTCGGCGTTGCATTCCTCCATCATCCCCATCGCAAGTTGATCGATCGCTTCCTGTATCCAGGACTCCTCGGCGTCGATAAACACCGGCTGGCCGATTTTCTTCGCGTACTCGCAGATCTCGCGTACCCTCTGTTGGGCGTTCTCCCACTTCAGCTTGTTGGAGGCGGGAAGCTCGACGCCGGAAGACACCTTCTCGAGCGTCCCCAAGGGAGCGATGCCCGTCACCTTGAAGACCGCGAACGGAATGTCGTCGTCGTTCTTCGCACGGTCGAGGTTGCGGATCACTTCCTCCTTTCCGAAATCGAAGTCGGCTTCCGTCGTTTTGCCTTCGACTGAATAGTCCAGGATCGCGCCGATCCCCGAATTTCCGAGCCTGTCGATCGTTGCCTGGCACTCTTCGATCGTCTCACCGCCGCAGAACTGTTCGAAGATCGTCCGTTTGATAAGCCATTCGACCGGAAGCCCGATCGAAAGCGCGAATTCAGCGCTTCGAGTGCCGATCCCGTTCAATATCGGCGAGTTCATAAGCTTGAACAGCCGGTACTTTTCCCTCAGCTCCGCGTCCGATTTGTCTTTGAACGCAGTTTCCGTGTCCTGGAAATCCAGCCTAAAGTCACCCATGAGAGTAATTTAACACAGGTTCCGCGGATACGGGGACAGCCGACGGCGGCCGATTGTCTGTCACCGCGATATGCCGTATCATTTAAGTTTTTCGCCCGTCGTGCGGGCCATTCAAAGCAGTAAGAGGGCATATGAGCAAAGGAATACCGAAGAGAAGCGAAGATTATTCGGCCTGGTACAACGAGATCGTCAAGCGTGCGGGGCTCGCGGAGAACTCGCCAGTGCGCGGCTGCATGATCATCAAGCCGTACGGTTTCGCCATCTGGGAGAAGATGCAGAAGGCGCTGGACGACATGTTCAAGGCCACCGGTCACCAGAACGCATACTTCCCGCTCTTCGTCCCAAAGTCCTTTCTCGAGAAGGAAGAGGAGCATGCGGAAGGCTTCGCGAAAGAATGCGCAGTCGTGACGCATTACCGCCTTAAAGTGAATCCGGACGGCAAGGGTCTGATCGTTGACGACAACTCTGAGCTGGAAGAGCCGCTCATCATCCGCCCGACCTCCGAAACGGTTATCTGGAACGCATACAGGAACTGGATACAATCGTGGCGCGACCTGCCGATCCTGATCAACCAATGGGGGAACGTCGTCCGCTGGGAGATGCGTACACGGCTCTTCCTGCGAACGTCGGAGTTCCTTTGGCAGGAAGGCCATACCGCGCACGCTACCGAACAGGAAGCGATCGAAGAGACCGAGCGGATGCTCGGGGTGTACTCGACCTTCGCCGAGGACTGGATGGCACTGCCCGTGGTCCAGGGCCTCAAGACGGAGACGGAGCGGTTCGCGGGCGCGGTCGAGACGTACTGCATCGAGGCGCTTATGCAGGACGGAAAGGCCCTGCAGGCCGGGACGTCGCACTTCCTGGGGCAGAACTTCGCGAAAGTCTTCGACGTGAAGTTCGTCAACCAGGACAACGAACAGACTTACCCGTGGGCGACAAGCTGGGGACTTTCCACGCGCATGGTCGGCGCGCTGATCATGGCGCATTCGGACGACAACGGCCTCGTCCTGCCGCCGAAGCTTGCGCCGATCCAGGTCGTGATCGTCCCGATCTACAGGGACGATGCCGATCTGCCGAAGATCGCCGAAAAGGTCGGTCCGATCGTGAAGGAACTTGAAGATCGCGGGATCTCGGTCAAGTTCGACGACGACGACAAGTACAAGCCGGGATGGAAGTTCGCCGAGTACGAACTGAAGGGCGTGCCGGTCCGGCTTGGGATCGGTATGCGCGATCTTGAGAACGGAACGATCGAGGTCGCACGCCGGGATGAACTCTCCAAAGAGACCCGTCCGATGGAAGGCATTGCGGATCACATCGAGGGATTGCTTGAAGAAATCCAGCAGTCGCTTTACGATCGCGCGCTCGCGTTCCGCGAAGAGAACACGTTCTCGGTCGACAACTGGGACGATTTCAAGGCCCAGATCGAAAAGGGCGGATTCGTCGCGGCGCATTGGGACGGCACGGTCGAGACCGAGGCGAAGATAAAGGAAGAGACGAAGGCCACGATCCGCCTGATCCCTTTGAACTCTATCGAGGAAACCGGAGAATGCGTTTATACCCGCAATCCTTCGGCGAAGCGTGTGATCTTCGCACGCGCGTACTAACTGGTATTTGTAGGGGCGGGACCAGTACCCGCCCTGTCTATCCGGAGACAACGGAAAGAAACAGGATGGATAGGGTATTTAGGATAATTTCTTCCCAGGTGAAACGAGCCTGAAGCTTCGATAACTTCAGCGATCAGAAAAGTAAGTCCTGATCATGCTGTCCATCTTGACCATCCCGTCCATCCTGTCTCTTCTTCTTTTTATGGCGGTCGTTGACCAGGTTCCGATCTTCGCCCTCCCTTACGGTCGGGCTACCGACACGTCTCAGTCCTCAGTCCTCAGTCCTCAAATCTCAGTACTCCAGGGTAGCCCGCGCTGACGCTTGGGCTTCGGACACGATTTACGCGCGAAGTGCCTAAACCAGCTTCGCAAGCCTCTCGACCTCGCTTCTCAAGTAAGGATTCGTCTGGAAGCTCGCAGTGTGCCCCTGGGCCTTAGTCGCCCTCTGGATGTGCCAGTACGAAAGTCCCAGGCTGCCGATCGCGCGCAGGTAACGCCTGCGGTTCAGGAACTTTCCGCTCGTGATCCCGCCCAGTGGCCAGAATATGCTCTTGAAAAGCGAGGTCGCGATCTTCAGGTGCTCTTCCTCAATCAAGCCCCTTGCCACGTCGATCGCCAGCATCTCCCTCAATGTCCGGCTCTGCCGGCGCATGATGATGAGACTGAATACGACGAAGATCAGAAACACGGGGATCTCGAGCACGGTGTAACCGACAAAGAACGCGCAGTAGCCGACATTCTCTCCGCCCAGCCCGACTTCACTGCAGTATTCGACAGCGCCGGTCGCGATGAGCACGTAGAGCGTCACCAAGCTCATCCCGTTCCAAACCGCGTGAAGGAACATCGCCGCGCCCAGACCGACCAGCGGCATTACGATCCTCACGAACCAATTGTGAGATTCCCTTGAAATGCCGCACCCGATGCCGGTCATCATCGTGAACGTCACGTGGGCGAACGGGGATAGAATTCCTCGCAAAATGAAAATGAAGAACAGTCCCTCAAAGCCCTTCACGATGAGTTCGCCGCCGTAGTATGTGACGTTCTCGACCGTCGCAAAACCCAGAGCGATCACGCCCGCAAAGACGATCCCGTCAAGAATGTCGTCGAACTTCCGCCTGAAGAACAAGAGCATCGCGAACAGACCGATGCCCTTCATCAGTTCCTCGATGAACGGAGCTGAAATGACCGCAGCCGCCAGCTCTCCGACCTGCGCGTTCATCGTCGCCCGTGCCACGACTTCCGAGAAAACATCGTTCACGATCCCCGATGGCAGGATCGCGACCACGCCTCCCCACGCAAAACACAGGATAAGCAGCCAGAACGGCTCAGGGTCGTAACGGTCGAGCCAGAGCAAGGGAGCGAGATACAGCGCGACAGGCAGGAACGCCGTGAACGTGGCGATTACGGTCGCGACCGGCCCCAGCCCCACAACTATAAGAAGCATCAACGGCAGGGAGGCGAGCAATATCAGGATCGACATTATCGCGACCGCGACATACATCCCGGTCTGCGGCGGAGGAAGCTTTACCTCGGGAGCGCTGAGGCCGAATCCGGACATCGTCTGTCCGAAGTTCGCCGGCTCGCTTCTGATCTTCTCCTCAGTTTCAACCTCGAAGGCCGAGGCAGTGGAAGGGGCGGGGATCGGCGCCACGGATTCTTCTGTCGGAGCCGGTCCATCCGTTGCCGCTCCCTGAAACTCAGAGACCGGCTCGACGATGTCGACCCGCGCCTGGATGCCGTCGCGCCCAAACGTCAGAACGTCCCCCTGATTCAGCCTGGATTCGGAAATGCGGTCGCCGTTCAGGAAAGTCCCGTTAGTGCTTTCATTGTCCCGCACATGGAATCCATCGTCGGTAGCGTAGATGAACGCATGCTGGGATGAGACGATGTTGTCGGCAAGAGGATCGAACTTGACGCTGCAATTGGCACTACGTCCAATAAGCAAATGTCCTGTCTCGAGTTCGAATACCTGCCCCCCGATCGAGCCGTTCAAAACGGTCAGTCGCAGTTTCATACGGGCAATTCTTCACTGCCGGTTTTCTTTGTCAAGTTCAAAGCGCTCAAACAAACGAAGGCCGCCCAAAAGGACGGCCTTGTTTAAAGGTCTCATTGCCTGAGTCGTCTTCAGGAGGCTTTGGAGGCTTCCCTCATTACGAGATCAAAAGTGCCCGGAGCCACCTTCCTGAACCGCCTGTTCCGGTTCAGTGATACCGCTATAGAGATCGTCGGATTGTTGCCCTTGAACTCGAACCCGCCCGAAACGAGAAGGTTATAGAGCTCATTCACGTGCAAAGGCTCGCCCGATTCCCTTAGGATAAGCGTGCAGGCCTGCGTGATTGTCCGGTCAGCGAATCGCTGGCTGATGGGCTCGATCTTCTGGGTTATCGCGGGAACGCTTCTGCCTCCTCTCGAATCGCCGGAATCGCCGTCGGGCGAGATCCTCGCGTAATCCTCGAGGACCCTCGAATCCTTGTCGTAGGCGCCGCTTTGTTCCGATTCCCTCTGTCGGAACCTTCTCAAATCGGAAGGAAGTTCGTAATCTTCGTCGATGCGCAGGTTCGCGATCTGGCGCGGCGGCTGGTTTCCTGTGCGCATCGTCGCGAGAAGGCTGTAGATCGCCGCTTCCGTTTGTTCCGCGCTCTTCTCGTAGGCCTCGGCCTCCTGTCTGATCCTCTCCGCTTCTTCCTCAAGCTCGCGGAGCCTCACCAGGCACCTTTGCTGGGCGTTCCTTGCGCTTCGCAGGCTGTTCTCGAGGGTCGCAATTAGGCTTTCGTTGGACATCGAACCTGACATATTAGGAAAAAGGGCGTAAAGGCAAGCGATTACTAGCTTTGGCGGTTGATCATAAGCGAAGGAACCTCGCTTAAGGCTAAACCATACCTTGTTTCCGGCAGTAATTCAAGATTTTTCACGGCCTTGTGTGCGTACTCCAGGGCGGTATTCCTGGTCTTCTCCAGCGTACCCGCCTCGTCGACCATTCCCAAGAGTCGTTCGCGAACGCCTGCCCCGTATTCGCCGCCGCGCATAACATCCTCAAGCAGCCCCGCAACTGAAGGGTCTTCACTCACGAGCAGGATAAGCGGAAGGGTGAGCTTGCCTTCCAGGAGGTCTGCTCCCGATGCCTTTCCGAGCACCTCCTTGTCGGCCGTGAAATCGAGTACGTCGTCGGCAAGCTGGAACGCCATCCCCAGGTTCATTCCGTACTCTTTAAGTTCCGCGCGGATCTCAGGTTCTGCGTCCGCAAGGATCGCCCCGATCTCGCAGCAGGCGCTGAAAAGGAAGGCGGTCTTGCGGCGGAGTATGTTGAAATAGTCTTCGACCGATATGTCCGTCCGCCCGAGCATCGTCAGCTGGATCAGCTCGCCTTCTGTCATCCGCCTCGTCAGTTCGATAAGGATGTCGAGGATCTCAAGGCTCCGTTCCTCAAGCGCCGTTTCGAACGCCGACATATACAGCCAGTCGCCCATTAGCACGGCAGCCTGATTTCCGAACTTCGCATTCACGGTGACGGTGTTTCGGCGGGTGGCGGCGTTGTCTATGATGTCGTCGTGCACGAGCGTCGCGGTGTGGATCATCTCCATCACCGTCGCGAGCTTAATCACCGATTCGGATCCGCTCTCGTCACCCGCAGCGCGGTTCGCGAGGATCAGCAGTGCGGGGCGGACGCGCTTTCCGCCGGATGCGCGAAGATATTCGCCGAGATACGAGATCACCTGAACGTTCGAGCTAGCCTGACGAGCGAACTCTTCCTCGACAAGTTCCATCTCGCTCCGGATCAGGCGGAGGATGTTCGCCATACCGGCGGTCGTCTTTGTCTCCGCGAAGTTCGCGCTGAAGATCTGCATCGCTTCCTAACGGTAGTTGTCGAACTGCATATCGATCCCGAAATCTTTCTTCTTTAGCTCGGAAATGATCTCCTGCAGGTCGTCACGGCTTTTGCCGGAAATCCTGACCGAATCACCCTGGATCGCAGCCTGGACCTTCTTCTTCATACCCTTGATGAACTTCACGATCTCCTTAGCCTCATCTGTCGGGATCCCCTGCTGGATCTGCACTATCTGACGGATGGTGCCTCCGGCAGCGGGTTCTTTCGGTCCGTAGTGAAGCGCCTGAAGCGAGACGCCGCGTTTCACGAGCTTCGACTGGAGCACGTCGTTCAGGTTGCGAAGCCGCGTGTCGTCCTCGGCGGAGATTATCAGCTCGCCGTTGTGCAGACTCACTAGTGCCTTGCTGCCTTTGAAGTCGAACCTCTGGCTGAGCTCCTTGCGGGTCTGGTTAATCGCGTTCTGGACCTCCGCGAGGTTCGTCTTCGAGACAATATCGAATGAATTCTCTTTCGCCATAGCCTAACGATATTATTTGTTTTACAGAAAAGGCTCAAACAGGGATGAAAGAGGTTCAATGAGATACGAGAACTGCGACAGGCCCGCCAGTTCCGGACGCCTATTCTCTTCCTTTCTTCAATCCGTGTTCATACGTGTCCCGTTCCTTCTCTAATCAGATCTCCACGCCAAAGAAACCGCAGAAGTTCTGTGTAGTTCGCTCCGCAAGGATATCCGGACTTTCCCCGTAGAAATCAGCGAGAAACCTCGCCGTATCGGCGACGAAGCAGGGCTCGTTCCGCTTTCCCCTGTGCGGCACAGGCGTCAGATACGGGCAGTCGGTCTCGACAAGAAGACTTTCCCGGGGAACGACGCGGGCGGCGTCTCTCAGATCGCCGGCGTTCTTGAAGGTCACGTTACCGGCAAACGATATAAGAAAGCCTAGAGGCATCAGCGCCTCGGCCATTTCGGCCGTGCCGCCGAAACAGTGCATTATTCCCCCGCGAAAATCCTCGTACGAGCACTCTTCCGTAAGTATCGCGACCGTGTCCTCATTCGCGTCGCGGCTGTGGATGATTATCGGCAGTTCCTCTTCGCGTGCGGCGCGTATCTGCCTGCGGAACGCGTCTCGTTGTACGTCTCTCGGCGAGTGATCGTAGTAATAATCCAGGCCGATCTCGCCCCAGGCGATCATCTTCGCAGATGATCGGATAACCTTCCGAATCCTTTCCTCGACCTCTTCCGAATACTCGGAAGCATCGTGCGGATGGATCCCCGCAGATCCGTAAACGCAATCGTACGCTTCAGTTAAAGCCCGCGTCTTCTCGAACGAGTCTTCGGAAGGGCTCCCCGTTCCGACGTTGAGCATCGCCTTCACGCCGGCTTCCAGGGCTCGGCGTACCACCTCGTCGCGGTCTTCGTCGAAGCGGGGACCGTCGATGTGGCAATGCGAATCGATTAGTCTCATCGGGAGCTATTTGAGGCGTGTTCCGTTCGGAACGTCTTCTTTGAAAGTTGCGAGCACGGGCCGCCCTTCTTCGCCGACCGACGCCGCAAGGACCATCCCCTGCGATTCGAGACCGAAGAGCTTCCTTGGCTTCAGGTTCGAGACGATAGCGACCTTGGTCCCCACAAGCGGCGCGGGCTCATAGTGCTGGGCAATTCCGGCTAGGATCTGTCTCGGCTCTTCCTCACCGAGGTCGATCCGGAACTTCAGAAGCTTGTCCGAACCTTCGATACGGTCCGCTTCGAGGATCTCTCCCACCCGCAGTTCGACCCTGAAAAAGTCGTCGATCGTGATGAAGCCGTCCTTTTCTTCCTGCTTTTCTTCTTCTTTCTGCGGCGCTTCTTTCGCCGCTTCTATTTCAGTCATGATCTTTTCCTTGTCCAGCATAGGGAATACCGGATCGCTTTCGCCGACCTCGTGACCGGCTTCGATGCCGCCCCATTTCAGCGCGCCCGGATCTTCGTGCCCGATATCGCCGCCGATCCCGATCTGCTCCCAGATCTTTCCCGTCGCTTCCGGCATCACGGGGTGGAGAATGACGCACAGCCATCTCAAAGATTCCAGCGAGCGGTAGAGGACCGCGTTCAAAGTCTCTTCCTGATCGTCGTCCTTCACGAGCTTCCAGGGAGCGGTATGAGTGATCATCTTGTCGACGAACGCGATGATCTTCCAGGCCGATTCAAGCGCGATCGAAAAATCGAATTCGTCGAACCTGCGCAGGTACTCGTCCCGCGCGAGCTCGATAACCGAAACGAGCTCTTCCGCGTCCGGACTTAGCCCGGCGCGCTTTGCGTAGATGTAGTTCTCCTCTCTTATCAGACCCGACGGCGCTTTCCCTTCTCGGTATTTGTGGATCATCGAGAGCGTTCGGGCGCAGAGATTCCCAAGCCCTTTCGCGAGATCTGCGTTCGAACGGTCGGCGAGGCTTTCATAGCTGAACTTCGAATCCTGCCCGAAGACCATCTCGCGGAGAAGAAAGTACCTTACGCCGTCAACATAAAAGTGCTTCTTCAGCACTTCCGGCTCGATCACGTTGCCGAGTGTCTTGCCCATTTTGCGGCCGTCGGCATCGAGCCACATACCGTGCGCATAAACGGTCTTCGGCAGCTCGAGACCGGCAGCAAGGAGGAACGAGAACCAATAGACGGTGTGAAACCGGAGGATATCCTTTCCTATGAAATGATGTGCGTTCGACCAGTATTTCTCGAAGTTCCCGGCCCGTTTGTCGTCTCCGTAACCGATCGCGGTTATGTAGTTCGAGAGCGCGTCCATCCAGACGTACATCACGTGGCTGTCATCGCCCGGTACGGGCACTCCCCACGACACGGACCTCTTTTCGCGGCTGATCGAAAGGTCCTGCAGGCCGGACCTGATGAAGGAGACGATCTCGTTTCGCCTAGCTTCCGGACGTATAAGACCGGGCTCCGCTTCGATCGCCTCAAGAAGCGCCTCGTCATAATCCGAAAGGCGAAAGAAATAGCTCTCTTCCTCAACGCGGTCCAGCGGCTTCTCGTGGATCAGGCACCTGGGCGCATCTTCGCCCTCTACGGTCTCGTACTCCGATTCCGTCTTGAACTCCGCGCACGCCGCGCAGAACCAGGCCTCATAAAACCCCTTGTAGATCGTCGGGTTCCCTTTCGGGGTCTCGTTCGAAGCGATCCTCGACCAGAATTCCTGCACGGCTGAGTAGTGGAACTCGCTGGTCGTCCGCATGAAGATGTCGTATCCGCCGTGCTCCGGATCGAGCCTGAAATCAGAAAAAAGCTCCTTGAGTTCTCCCGCAATGAAATCGACCTGTTCTTTCGGAGTGCGTCCGTTCGCCTCGGCCGCTCGCTGGATGTTGATCCCGTGCTCGTCCGTCCCGGTAAGGAAATACGTGTCGTACCCCCTCTGGCGCTTGTACCTGCGCACGACGTCCGCCACCGTGGTCGTGTACAGGTGACCGAGGTGCGGAAGCGAGTTCGCGTAGTAGATCGGGGTGGTGATGTAGAAGGGGTTCATAGTGTAGGGGCGGGACCTGTGCCCGCCCTTGCGTTCGCTGTTTCTTCTCGACGATTGGTATCTACGCCCTCCCTGACGGTCGGGCTAATGACACTGCGGTTCGCTCACTGACGATCCGGCTGCGCCTTCGCGAATTCGTCCTTCTTGTTGTACTTCGGCAACTTCCCTCGGTCCGATATCCTCAGCGCGATGTCCAGTGTCACGTCCAGCATCTGGACCATTCCGTCGAAGGTCCAGTCCTCGCGGAACTCGTCCGAAGGCTGGTGGTAATGTTTCGAATTGTACTCGGCGAAGAACTGCTCGCTCCATCCGGCAGGCCTTCCTGCGTAGTCAGCTCCGGAACGTATGCTGAGCGCGGGCACTCCCGCTTTCGCGAACGGAAAATGGTCCGAACGGAAGAAATACCCCTGCTCCGGGCGATTGTCGGGCAGGAATCTCATATCGCGGTCCTTCAGTGCATCGTTGACGATGTCCTCCAGGTCTTCGGACCTTTCGGCACCAAGCGCGCCGTAGTCGTGCGTTATCCCGTAGAAGTTACCGCCGTCGATATTAATGTTCGCGGCGGTTTTCGTCAGAGGATAGACGGGGTTCCTGGCATACCATTCGGCACCCAAAAGGCCCTGCTCTTCGGCAGTCGTGAACAAAAACACCTGCGAACGCTTCGGCTGGTCGTCGCGGCGAAGCTTCGTGATCGACTCCGCAAGCGCGAGCGTCTGCGCAACTCCCGAGGAATTATCAAGCGCTCCGTTGTAGATCCGGTCGCCGTCCGCGTTCGGCTTGCCGACGCCAAGGTGATCCCAGTGCGACGTATAGATCACGTACTCATTCTTCAGTCGGTCGTCTCTTCCTTCCCAAAAACCTATGACGTTGTTGGATTCGACCCTCTGGAGCTCGTAGTTCTGCCGAAGCTGGACCGTGAGGCCGGTCTTGACCGGTCTAAAATCATCGTCCGCCGCATCCTCCATCAGTTCATTCAGATTCAGCCCCGCCTGGGAGAAGATCCTGCGCGCGGTCTGTTCGCTGACCCAGGATTTCATGTCAAGGTAAGGAGTATTCTCACCCCGGCCGCGCTCTACCTCGAACCGCCAGCCGCCGCCCATCGACGTCTCGACGACGTTCCAGCCGTAGCCCGCTGATGCGTCCGTATGTATCAGGATCACGCCCGCTGCGCCTCTTCTTGCCGCTTCTTCGTACTTGTAAGTCCATCGGCCGTAATAGGTGAGCGCTTTTCCGCCGAAACGTTCAGGGTCTCTGCGCGTCGGGGGCGGATCGTTCACCAGCATCACGAGTATCTTCCCCTCGTAATCGCCCCGGCCGCCCTTGTAGTCGTTCCAGTCCTGCTCCGGCGCGTCGATCCCGTATCCCACGAAGACAAGCTCGGCATTGACGTTCACGTTCCGCCTCTGCGCGCCCGTGGTCACGACGTAATCCCTTCCGAAATCGTAATCGAACGAGGCGTTGCGGTTGGAGACCCGAAGCTTCGCTTCGCTATCGGCCTTCACCGCTACCAGCGAGACGGGCTGGAAGTAACTGCCCTCGTTGCCGGGCTTGATCCCGAGGCTCTTCAGCTTGTACGCGATGAACTTCGCGGCCAGCTCGCCTCCACGGCTTCCCGGCGCGCGGCCTTCGAAACCGTCATCGGAGAGGAATCTGACCGTATCCTTTAACTGCTCTTCGCTGAAGAGTGAAGCGTACTTCCCTGCTTTCTGGGCGAACAATGCGGGGGACATCAGGAGGACCGTCAAAACCGCAAGCAATAGATTTCTCATGATTTATAAGTCTCGCAATAATGAACTTCGATAAGTTGTTTTCGCTCCGCTCACTGCCCGCGGGACTCGGGCGTTCCGCCTGCTCGCGGTTCGAACCGACAGGCTGAAGCCTATCGTACGTCGGGCGCTCCGGTTCCCCGCTAACCCGTTATCAGGCTCATCGCCTCGGCGCGCGTCCTCGGATCCCGCCGGAATCCGCCGAGGACCGCCGAGGTCACGGTCTTGGCACCGGGTTTCTTCACACCGCGAAGCGTCATACACGTGTGCTCGGCCTCGATGACCACCATCACGCCGAGCGGTTTTAGTCCCTCGAACAGCGTATCTGCAATTTGCTTAGTAAGCCTCTCCTGAACCTGAAGTCTTCGCGCGAAGATCTCGGCGATCCTTGCGAGCTTCGAAAGCCCCACGATTCGCCCTTCCTTCGGAATATAGGCGATGTGGCAAACGCCCACGAACGGCGCGAGATGATGCTCGCAGACCGAGGCGATCGAGATGTCCTTGACGATCACCATCTCGTCGTGCGAATCGCCCGGCAGCGGAACGACCTCAGCCTTCGGGTCCTGGCGCATTCCTTCGGTGAGCTCGGCGTAGAAGTTTGCGACCCTCTCCGGAGTGCGGCGCAGGCCGTCCCTGTCCGGGTCCTCGCCGATCCCTTCGAGAATCAGGCGCACTCCGCTCGCGATCTTTTCCTGATCAAATTCCTTGTCCATCGAATGTCCGTAGAAACGTAAGGCTAAATCTTAGCAAAAAAATCGGACAACTTTGACTCGTCAAGCGATCCGCCGGTGCGAACGCCAGAACAAAGGTCGATCCCGAAGGGCCTGACGGACGCGATCGCTTCGGCCACGTTAGAGGAATTCAGGCCTCCCGCCAGGAAAACAGGAAGCTCCACTGTCTCCACTATCCGCCGGCTCAAAGCCCAGTCGTGGGTCCTTCCGGTTCCCCCCAGTTCCTTGACCGCCAGCAAAGGATTTCCGGAATCGAGCAACACCGCGTCGACTACGGCTGCTGCTTCGAGCGCCTCGTCGACCGACTCCGGCCCCGTGACGTGAATGACCTGTACGATCTTCACTCCGGGCAAGAGCCTTCGAAGCCTCTGATGGCTTCCGTCGATCGAATCGCATAGCTGTACCGTGTTGGTACCGCACCTACGAACCTGTTCCGCGATCGCATCCGCGTCCCGCAGGCTTGTCAGAAGAAAGGTCGAGATCGGGGGAGGAACGGCAGAAGCGATATCGGCGATCTCCTCTTCGGAGATCACTCCCGGCCCGGATGGCATCTCGGAAACAAGACCCAGGGCCGAAGCGCCGTGAGCTATCGCCAACGCGGCTTCCTCGCGTGAGGATATACAGCAGATCTTAACCCTTGGCCGCGAAATAGTTGTCATTTCCAAGCTCGGCCATCACGGCCCTTTCGACCTCACGAAGCGTCACTCCGTCCCGTTCGGCGAGTTCGCGCATCTGGTCGAACTCCGGCTTGATGTTCACGACCTCGCCTTCGTACCTTGACACCTTCACGTCCACGTCTCCGAACTCAGTCTCGACCGTGATCGAGATCCGCTCGAGGCATTCCCGGCTGACGTCGCGAACCCGCACCCCGATCGTCGAGGTTTCCGTGAACAGGAGTTTCTTGAGGGCGGCCTCCGACGAGGGATCTGCGAGCACCGAAAGCAATGCGGCGGGACGGTTCTTTTTCATATGGACCGGCGTGAACCAGCAGTCGAGCGCGCCGAGCTCGAACGCCTTGTCCATCACGAACCCGAGCACCTGAGGAGTCGAATCGTCGATATTCGTTTCGATGAGCCTCAGCAACTCGGCGTCCGGGGCCTTGGCGGGCGATGCCTCGCCCAGAACGACGCGAAGCACGTTCGGAAACTTGTCGTAAAGCCGTGTCCCGGCGCCGTAGCCCGTGGCGTCAACCTTCATCGAGGGAATCTGTTCCGAGCCTGCGCACAATTCAGTGACGATCGCCGCACCGGTCGGTGTGAGCAGTTCGCCCTCGATTCCGTCCGAATAGACCTCGAAACCCGAGACGAGCCTTGCAACCGCGGGCGGCGGAACCGGATATCGCCCGTGGTCCATATCGACGAAACCGCTTCCTGTGTGAAGCCTTGAACAGGCGAAGCGCTCTATCCCGAGCGATTCCAGGCAGATGCACGCGCCGACGATGTCTACTATCGCGTCTACGGCGCCTACTTCGTGAAAATGGACCTTTTCGATGGAGATGCCGTGGACCGACGCTTCGGCCTCGGCAAGCCGTCCGAAGATCTTCTTCGCGCGATCCTTCACGATAGCGGGGAGATCGCCTGCGTCGATGATCGCCTCGATGTCGGACAAATGGCGGTGATGCTTCTGATCTTCGTACAGCACCTCGACGTGCGTCGCTGCAATGCCGGAGCGGTTCACCTTCTCTATCCTTAGCGAAACGCCCTCAAGGCCGAGCGCCTCGATCCCCGACTCGAGTCCCTGCCGATCGGCCCCCAGGTCGAGAAGCGCCCCGAGAACCATGTTCCCGGAGGCGCCGGCGAAGCAATCGAAGTAAAGCGTGCGCATAGAGGGATTTGACCACAAGCCTCCACAGAACTCAACGGCGGTTTCGGCTTGGGCGGGTCTCGGAGCAGCAGCCGGCCCTGGTGACCTTCACGAGCCTACTGCCTGTATGCTTCGCGTACTTCCGTGTCTTGAATCGCCTCACGATTTCATCCCCGTGCACTGCTAAATCATTGAAATCACGACGTTTTCCATGTCGGCACGGGTGTTGCACCTTTGGAAGTCGTCAGAAATTCAAAGGGAGGAACAACCGAAATGATGGAAAAGAACGAGATCATCGAACACCTTAATGATCTTATCCAGTCGAACAAGGATAGTGAAGAAGGCTTCAAGACCGCCGCCGACGGCGTGGACAACGAGCAGATGAAGGCGCTCTTCATGGAACTGTCGAACCAAAGGGCCCACTTTGCGAGGGAGCTGCAGGACGTCGTGAAGCAGTACGGAGGCGAGCCGCAAGATGACGGCTCGATTGCCGGCAGCCTTCACAAAGGCTGGATGAACATAAAGTCGGCCGTCACCGGAAACGATGAGACGGCGATCCTGAACGAGGCGGAAAGGGCGGAAGACTTTGCGGTCGATGCCTACGAGAAGGCTATGAAGGAAGGACTCCCGCAGTCCGTTTCCGATGTCGTCAGCCGCGAGTACCACCTTGTGAAGGCGGCTCACGACAGGGTGAAGGCGCTTCGCGACAGGTCCAGGGCCGCGTCAGGTTAATCGCCCTACCAGCCCTGTTTCACCCACCAACTGGGTAATTTACGCCCGCGGACCGACGTCCGCGGGCATTTTTTTGTTTCCTGCATGTCCCCTTTGCGTCGGGAAACGTGGACTGAAGTCCACGGTCTGAGTTCGAGAAACCCTGCAGCGCCGCGTCAGCGGCAGAATGACCTAACCGAAGATGTAACGCTCATCGACCGGGTCGATGTCATGGAGACTAAGCAGCTTTCGATACTCATCCTCAAAGCTCATACGCCCGTGATGGCTCCTCTGACTGCGGATATATCGATCAACAGAAGGCACGGCAGACTTGCTAACTGAAAAAGCTGAATATCCGTCTTGCCACTCAAAGCCTCGAAGCCAGTCAAATTCAGTGTGGATCCACCTTGATGATCCGCCTTTTATCAATTTGACCATTTTGCTCGGATCGATCTTCGGGGGAGCGAGCGCTAGCACGTGGACGTGGTCTTCGATCCCGCCAACTTGAACCGCCGTGAAGCCGTTTGTATTTGCGATCCCCCCGATGTACCTCCACAGCCGGGATTCCATTTCAGGCTTGATGAAGTATTTTCGGGACTTTGTGCTGAAGACAAAGTGGTAGAAGAGTGAGGAATAGGTATTTGCCATTTTAGATGCCGCCGTGGGAGCGGACCTCCTTTGTGAGAATTGGGGTTAAATCAAAGCAAATCTTCGAATGAATGGCAAGAATTTTAGGAGATTTTTGGCAAGGCCGGCTGAAGTCCACGCCTAAACTCATATGATCGCTACGCGATCAAACTCGCCAGCGATTCGCTTTTCACGATCGGAACAGGCATTTGACATCCGGATCGGACGCCGCGTCAGCGGCCATTTGAGTTTGGCCGTGGATTTCAATCCACGGTCCGAGTTCGAGGCCCACGGGCCCGCCGCGTCAGCGGCAGAATGATCGGAACGTTGATCTGCATTCTATCGCTACGCGATGAGCGTGTATTACACGCCGGACAACGTGGACTGAAGTCCACGCCTAAACTCATATGATCGCTACGCGATCAAACCCGCCAGCGATTCGCTCTTCACGATCGGAACAGGCATTTGACATCCGAATCGGACGCCGCGTCAGCGGCCATTTGAGTTTAGACATAATGTTTTGACCTGTCCTGCCTCAAGAACGTGGATTATGTTAGGTGAGATTCACCAACACCTAGCCACAATTGAGGAGGACAGGCATGAAGAATACTAACGCAATCAACGGAAAAGCGAGAGAGATCTTTGAGAATGAAGCACCGGAGTATCCGGCATACGTAGGGCTCGATGTCCATAAGGAGACTATCGTGGCGGCGATCGCCCGGGAGGGTCGGGGAAAGCCGGAGTCGCTTGGAACGATAGCGAACAAACCGAAGGAGGTGGCGAAGCTTGTCGAGCGGCTGAGCCGGGAGTTCGGGGGGAGAGGTTCTGCTGTACTGCTACGAGGCAGGTCCGTGCGGATACGTTCTGTACCGTCAGCTGGTGGAGATGGGGCAGGAATGCCATGTTGTGGCACCGTCGAAGATCCCTAAGAAGCCCGGCGACAGGATAAAGACGGACCGGCGGGATGCGAGGAAGCTGGCCCGGCTATTGAGGAGCGGGGATCTTACGGCGGTATGGGTGCCGGGAGAGGAGCAGGAGGCGATGCGGGACCTGGCGCGGGCGCGGAACGACTTCAAGATCCAGGAGCGGAAGGCGCGCCAGCAACTGAGCGCTTTCATGCTCCGTCACGGGCATTCGTGGCCCAAGGGAAAGACGCGGTGGACGAAGGGCCACTTCGAATGGATGGAGACGCGCAAGTTCCCTCACGAATGGCAGTATGTTGTGCTTCAGGGATACATCAGAGCGGTGAATGCGGCGGAGAAGAGGGTGGCTGACATCACGGCGGAAATGAGCATGGCGCTGCCGCACTGGTCGATGGCTCCGGTGGTCTACTCGCTGATGGCGTTCAGGGGTATCGACATGGTCAGCGCGATGGGGCTCCTGGCAGAACTCGGGGATCTGACCCGCTTCGACTCGCCGAAGCAACTGATGGGCTTTCTGGGGCTTGTGCCCAGCATACACGCCTCCGGCCCGACAAAGCGCGAGGGTGAGATAACGAAGACCGGCAACTCGAGGGCCCGGCGCCTGCTGGTCGAAGCCGCCTGGGCGTACCGCCATCCGGCGCGCATGACGGCTCATTTGAGACGAAAGGCGAAGAACGCGTCCGAAGAAGCCAGGGAGATATCCTGGAAGGCCCAGAAACGTTTGTGCGGAAGATACCGGTCGCTGGTCTACTCGGGCAAGAACAAGAACCAGACCACGGTGGCAGTCGCCAGGGAACTCTCGGGCTTTATCTGGGACGTGACACGGGTCGAGATGGCCAGGTTTGAAACCCCCGCCCGCTAGCGGGCCGGTAACGCATCGCAAAGAAGTATCCGACAAGAGGAAAAGAAGTTAACCACAGAAGAAAAGGAGGTCAGAGGCGCTCCAGGTCAGGGCATTCGCAGACAGATCTTCTGAAGAATCCCGGTCACGGCTAGAACGGCTTCCCCGAAAGGGGAATGATCCACGCTTTTAGATAAGAGGAAAGCTTCGCGACGAAGACAAGTCAGGTAGGTAACCAATCCACGTATATCAGCATGATCCATCGTCGCTTACCGTCCGCAATGCCCTGACCTCAGGCGCTTCTGACAAACGAGAATATGTAGAGGGGTTGACAGGTCAAAACATATCAGCCGTGGATTTCAATCCACGGTCCGAGTTCGAGGCCCACGGGCCCGCCGCGTCAGCGGCAGAATGATCGGAACGTTGATCGGCATTCTATCGCAACGCGATGAGCGTGTATTACACGCCGAACAACGTGGACTGAAGTCCACGCCTAAACTCATATGATCGCTACGCGATCACGATTCGAACGATTGGGGTCGAGAATCAGAGAAGAGGAAGCAATTCACCCGCTTTTCCTCTCAACGACAGGTCACATGACGATGTCAAAGGCGTTTCTTCCGGGTTCACCTCGACCAAGAACGCCCCCGAGCGTTTCGCGATCTCGGGAAGCATCGCCGCAGGATACACAAGCGCGGAAGTCCCGATCGTGAAGAACACGTCGCACGAAGCGGCGGCTTCCGCCCCCTTTTCGTATGCGCCCTCTGGAAGCATTTCGCCGAACAGCACGACATCGGGACGGACCGGCGATCCGCAAACGCACGTGTCCGGATCGTGAGGAACGCACGCGCGGTCCATCTGAAACATCTTCGAGCAGGACACGCATCGCGAACGATGTATGTTCCCGTGCACCTCGATCACGTCGCGCGACCCCGCGCCGCGGTGAAGGCCGTCGATGTTCTGTGTGACCAGCGTCAGCGACTCGAACCGGTCCTGCCAATTGGCGATCGCGCGATGTGCGGGATTCGGTTCGCACTCCTGCAACACTCCGCGTCGGTAATCGAACCATTCCCAAACGGCGGGAAGATCGCGTCGGACCATCTCCGCCGAAGAGATCTGGTCGAAACGCATTCCCTTCCAGATCGCAGTTCCGCCGCCGCCCCTGAATGTCGGCACACCGGACTCTGCGGAGATCCCCGCGCCGGTGAGAATTCCGACGGAGTTCGCGCGGTCCATTCTTTCTCTTACTCGTTCGATTTCAGAAGCTGTTGGCATCTTTCTTTGACGATATCGTCGATATTCCTCAGATCCGAGCCTTTCTGATAGTGGTGGTGTTTCGTTTGCGTTGATCGAGTCCCTGCCCGAAGGTCGGAAATGGGAAGCCGCGGCAAGCGCGGCTAGGGCAGCGCATAGCGCTGCTATAAACGGCGCCGGGAATGGCCTTCCATTTACGATTTACCATTCACGATCCACTGCCCATTTTGAGAACCATTCCCCCGAAAGCTATACTTTCCCTTCATTTTTTCGGGCTTTCCAACAATATGGCTTTTCTCGAATTTCAGCAAAAACTGACAGATGCCCTGCGCGCGTTCGCCGCCGAGGAACTGGGCGCCGACCTCGACCACATCGCCGCCGAGATCCCTCCGAAAACGGAGCTCGGAGATCTCGCGTTCCCGGTCGCGTTCGAGCTCGCGAAGGTACTCAAGCAGAAAACGGGCGAAAAGCAGAACCCCAGGGCGCTGGCCGAGAAGATCGCGCCGATGCTAGAGTCGTTCGATTTTGTCGGAAAGGTCTCGATCGCCGGTCCCGGGTACATAAACGTCTATTACGATCGAGCACGTTACCTTTCCCAAAGCGCAGGCCGCCCGGCGCTTGCCGACAAAGGCGGAGAAGGCGAAAAGATATGCGTCGAACACACCTCCGTCAATCCGAACAAGGCGGCCCACATAGGACACGTCAGGAATTCGGTGCTGGGGGACACCTTCGTCCGGATCCTTCGCGCCGCGGGTCACACCGTCGAGATCCAGAACTACATCGATAACACGGGCGTCCAGGTCGCGGACGTCGTAGTCGGGTTCATCCATCTGGAGAAGATGGACCTTGACACCATTAAAGCGCTCGACGCTCGGCTGAAAACAGAGGGCACATCATTCGATTATTACTGTTGGGACCTGTACACGAAGATCGGAATTGATTACCAGACCAACGAGTCGCTTACGGAAAAACGCGCCGAGACACTGCACCTGATCGAGGAGGGCGACAACGACGTGGCCGACCTCGCGGATTACGTCGCGACGCGCAACGTCGAATGCATCCTCGACACGATGGAAAGGCTTTCCATCCGGTACGATCTCCTGCCGAGAGAATCCGAGATACTCCACCTGCATTTCTGGGAAAAGGCCTTCACGATGATGAAGGAGCGTGAAGCGATCCGGCTTGAAACGGAGGGCAAGAACGCCGGCTGCTGGGTGATGCCCTTCGAATCGCACGAAGGATCGGACGAGCACGAAACGGACAAGATACTCGTCCGCTCGAACGGGACTGTCACGTACACCGGAAAGGACATCGCCTACCAGATGTGGAAGCTCGGCCTTCTTGGGATGGATTTCAAGTACAGGCATTTCTCGACGTACGGGAACGGTCAGGACGTCTGGATCACGACCTCCCGGGATGTTGCGGCAGACAAGCCCGTACCGGAGTTCGGACACGCTTCGAAGGTCTATAACGTCATCGACACCCGCCAGTCCTATCCCCAGGAGGTCGTCAAGAAAGGCGTCGCGCTCATCTTCCCGGAGAAAGGCGAGGAAGCGAGCGTCCATCTGAACTACGAGATGGTCGCGCTTTCGCCTTCGGCGGCGGAAGAGCTCGGATTCTTCCTCACGGACGAAGACCGCTCGCGCTCGTTCGTCGAGATGTCGGGCCGAAAGGGGCTTGGAGTGAAAGCGGACGACCTGATCGACCGCCTCGAAAGGGATGCTTTCGCCGAAGTGCAAAAGAGGCATTCTGAAATCACGGACGAAGAGAAAGCCTCGATCGCGCATGAGATCGCCGTCGGCGCGCTCCGGTACTTCCTTCTGAAGTTCACAAAGAACACGGTCGTTATCTTCGACTTCAAGGAGGCGCTCTCCTTCGAAGGAGAAACTGGCGTCTACTGCCAGTATACGGCTGTGAGGGCGAACTCGATCTTCCGGAAGCTCGAAGAGAACGCAGTCACGGCTGCGGCCGAGACGATCGCCGCCGATCTGCAAGGCGTCTCTAGGGTGCTGGAAGGCGACGAAGGCGACGGGATATGGGCCGTCGCGGCCCTCGCGGCGAGGCTCGAAGAAACGATCGCTCAGTCGGTCGCCTCCGCCGAACCGGCGACGCTTGCACGGTACACTTTCAACCTCTCGAAGGCATTCAACCTTTTCTACCACCATCACAGGATCATCGACGAGGAGGACGAGGTAAAAAGGGCGGTCTTGATCGCTGTGGCCGATTCAGCGAGAAGCGCTTTGACCGAGGCGCTCGCGACCTTGGGGATCAAAGTTCCGGACCGGATGTGACTTCAGGATTGACAGTTTCGCTCCGCGTCTGTTAACAATACTTGCAATGAATTTCACTCAGCAGAGAGTTCACATTTTCGGCGGATGGCTTTGGCACTGGGCCTTGAAGCATTCGATGGTGACTCCTGTCCCGCCGGCCGGGTAAAGGACGGTACAAGTTTCTGAAAAGAAAACGCCATCGGGAGATCTCGATGGTGTTTTTTTGTTTATGGACACAGCAGCTCAAGCACAGGTCGACGAACTGGCGGCCTATTTCGGCAACGCCGACATAGTGCCCGTGATCACGCAACTTCCGGGGGACCTTCTGACCCCGGTCGCGGCTTACTGCGCGCTTGCCGGCCGATCACAAAGGTCCTTTCTGTTCGAGTCGGTCGAAGGAGGCGAACACCTTGCGAGATATTCCTTCATCGGCTCGGATCCGGAATTCACGGTTAGGGACACTTCGGAAGGGCTGGCCGTCTCGCGTAAAGGCGGAACGGATCGTAAGGAAGGTTCCGTGCTCGAGTTTCTGAAGGCCGCCCTGCCCCAAAAGAAGGTTGCGCCGATCGAAGGCCTTCCCTCCTTCCTGGGGGGCGCGGTCGGATTCCTTGACTACGCGGTCTCGAGACAGGTGGAGCCGGTCCTGGCGAAGAACGGGTCCGGAAAACCGGGCGCCTGCGGATCCGAGTTCATGTTCTTCAGGCATATCGTCGCCTTTGACCACGTTCGGCAGACGATCAACATCATCTCGCTCGTTTTTGCCGACGAATCGGCTGACGACGCCGCTCAGTTCCGTGAAACCATCAAGGATGCGCTTGTTCGCAACCGGACCACTGCCGATCGTCTCGCGGCCTTCAGGGCATCGCCGGGTGCGGGTCCCCGGGACTCTCAGCCGGATGCCTCGTTCCGTTCTAACTTCTCAAGGAACGATTTCGAAGCCTCCGTCGGAACGATCAAGGAAATGATATCGGCGGGCGAATGCTACCAGGTAGTACTGTCCCAGTGCTTTTCGCGCGAGACATCCGCCTCGCCGATCGAGATCTACAGAGCGATCCGTTCGGTGAATCCTTCGCCGTATATGTTCCTCGTCGATTTCGGCGAACGCGCCGTGATCGGCGCATCGCCCGAAATGCTTTTGCGGTGCAGGGACCGCCGCCTCGAATACAGGCCGATCGCGGGGACAAGGCCGCGCGGGAAAGACGCGGAAGAAGATGCCGCTCTCGCGGTCGAGATGCTCGCCGACGAAAAAGAACTCGCGGAGCACAGAATGCTAGTCGATCTGGGGAGGAACGACCTGGGTCGCGTCGCCGAGTTCGGCACCGTGAAGATCGACGAGTTGATGAGCGTCGAGAAGTTCTCGCACGTCCAGCACATCGTAAGCGCGATCTCAGCCAAACTGAGGGCCGATCTGGACGGTTACGACGCTCTTGCCGCCTGTTTCCCCGCAGGAACGGTGACCGGCACCCCGAAGGTCCGGGCAATGCAGATAATTTCCGACCTTGAGCCGACCGAGCGCGGTGTCTATTCCGGGGCCGTCGGATATTTCGACCACCAGGGAAACATCGACACCTGCATCGCGATCCGAACGGTTCATCTTGAGGCGAGCATCGCGAAAATTCAGGCCGGGGCGGGGATCGTCGCCGATTCGGTCCCCTCAAAGGAGTTCGAAGAGACCGAACACAAGGCCGCCGCGCTGATGCGGGCTATCGAGCTGGCGGAATCGGGCCGGTTCTCGATCGGAACCGGTTCGATAACCAAGGAGGGCTCGGCCTGATGCTGCAAAAAAATGAAAAGACCCGTTTCGTTGAGTTGAGCGCGAAGATCGAGTCCGGGATCGACCTGAATAACGTTGAAGCCTCGTCGCTATTCGGTTTCTTGCGCACCGAATCCGATGTGGCGCGGCTGACCTCGCTTCTCGAAGCGTGGATCAGAAAGGGATATTCGGTCGAGGAGATCGCTTCGTGCGCCGGCGTGCTCAGACGCGAGGTGCGAAGGGTCGAATGCTCCCACGAGGTCTTCATCGACGTGGTCGGCACGGGCGGAAGCCGCTCGAAAACTTTCAATGTGTCGACCGCTGCCGCTTTTGCCGTTTCAGGGGCGGGCCTGCCCGTGGCCAAGCACGGCAACCGGGCGGCGTCGAGCAGGACAGGGAGCGCCGATGCCATCGCGGAACTCGGTATAGAGCTGTCAGCGAGCGCCGACACCGCGGCGCGGTCATTGGAAAAGCACGCGATCTGCTTTATGTTCGCGCCCCATTTTCACAATCTCACGAAAGAACTGGCCGAAGCGCGGCGCGCTGTCGGAAGGCCCACGATATTCAATCTGCTTGGCCCGGCGGCGAACCCTGCCGGGGCGCCCTTCCAGCTGATCGGGATCTGGGACGGATCGAAAGCGCGTGAGTACGGCGAGGCTCTCCGAAAGCTCGGGACGAAGCGGACGTGGATAGTTCACGGTAAGGACGGCCTGGATGAGATCACCCTGAATGGTGCTACTACGGTTACGGAAGTCACTGAGAACGGGATCGACGAGTTCGAGATATCTCCTTCGGACTTTGGCCTGAGGGAAGCATCGATCGACGGACTGAGCGTAAGAACGCCCTCGGAAAGCGTTGACGTGATCCTCGAAGTCCTGAACTGTTACGATGACGGTCCCGCCCGGGATCTTGTGGCTATGAACGCGGGCGCTGCACTCTATATCGCGGGGCTTGCGGACGACCTGAAGGATGGACTTGCAATGGCTGAGGAGAGCATCGACAGCGGCGAAGCGCTGGAGAAGCTTCGATTGCTTGCCGAGGAGGCGAGGAAATGAACGAGAGGCCGTCGATCCTGAAAAAGATCTTCGAAGTAAGACGACGCAGGGTTGAAGAGGCAAAGGCCGCGCGGTCTCCCGAGGAGCTTCGGTCATTCCGCGACATCGCTTTCGGGATCGCTGCCGAGTCAGCACCAAGCCGCTTTTCGGATGCGGTCCGGAGGAAAGACCGCGTCAACATCATCGCGGAATTCAAACGGGCTTCGCCTTCGAAGGGAATTATCAACGCCGATGCGGACCCTGCCCGGAAAGCGTCCGAATATGCAAAAGCGGGGGCGGCGGCGGTGTCGGTCCTTACCGAGGAAGATCATTTTATGGGAAGCATCGACGATCTCGATTCGGTGCGCTGGTCCGTTTCCCTGCCGATACTAAGAAAAGACTTCATTTTTGATCCGTTCCAGATCTATGAATCCAGGATCATCGGCGCGGACGCCGTCCTTCTGATCGCGGCGATGCTTGACGACGGGGAGCTTGCCGAACTGATGGAGATCGTGGCCTTGCTCGCGCTCGACGCGCTGGTGGAGGTTCACGACAAGGCCGAGCTGGACCGGGCCGAGGCCCTCGGGGCGAAGCTGATCGGAGTCAATAACCGGGACCTGAACACATTCGGCGTCTCGCTGGATCATTCGAGGGAACTGATACGCTTTAAGCCGGACGGCTCGTTGATGATCAGCGAAAGCGGGATAAGCTCTCCGGACGAGATCGAGGAACTCAGAGGGCTCGGGTTTGACGGCTTCCTGATCGGAGAGGCACTAATGAACACAGAGGGAGACAGGATGAACAATATTCTCTCAGTTCTCACTGACCGATGATCGTTGACCAATGGGCATTGTAAAGATCAAAATTTGCGGAATCACAAACGTTCAAGACGCGCTCGCCGCTGCCGAGTACGGCGCGCACGAACTCGGCTTTAATTTTTATCCGGAAAGCAAAAGGTATGTGGATCCCGATCTCGCCCGCGGGATCTCGGCTCAACTTCCTGCCAATATCCGCAGAATAGGCGTTTTTGTGAATGAAGCCCCTGACAAGATCGCTTCGATCGCGTCAGAAGTGCCGCTCGACGCGATCCAGCTGCACGGGAACGAGGACAGCGAGACCTGCTCGAAGGTCGCGGAAATGACCGGCCTGCCGGTGATCAAGGCCTTCAGGATCCCGAAAGACGCGAACGAGATCTCCTTGCCGGATTTCGGAACGAATTCGATCCTCCTCGACACGCACTCGGAAAACGCATTCGGGGGAACCGGCGAATCCTTCGAATGGAGCCTCTCGAAAGAGATCTTTCGCGAACACGAGAAGATCTATCTCGCGGGCGGGCTTGCGCCCGGAAACGTCGCGGAGGCGATTCGGACCCTCAGGCCTTTCGCGGTCGACGTATGCAGCGGAATCGAGTCCTCTCCCGGTAAGAAGGACCACGACAAGATGCGAAATTTCATTGAAGAAGCTCGGCGAGAGGATGGCCGCGGAAAGCGATGCTCGAAAGCAGTTTCGGAGCCCGACGAGTTCGGTTACTTCGGTGCGTTTGGCGGCCGGTTCGTCCCCGAAACATTGGTCGCCCCTCTGGATGAGCTCACGGCCGCGTACGCCGAAGCGCGAAACGATGCTGGGTTCAAAGCGGAGTTTGAGGAATTCCTTCGCGACTATTGCGGGCGCCCAACTCCTCTCTACTTCGCCAGGCGGCTTTCCCAAAAGTGCGGAGGCGCGAAGATCTACCTGAAACGAGAGGACCTGAATCACACCGGCGCACACAAGATAAACAACGCCGTCGGGCAGGCCCTGCTCGCCCGGCGTATGGGGAAAACGCGGATCATTGCGGAGACGGGCGCGGGGCAGCACGGCGTAGCGACCGCAACGGTCTGCGCATTGTTCGGTTTCGATTGCGTGATCTACATGGGCACGGAAGACATGCGGCGGCAGGCGCTGAACGTCTACCGTATGGAGCTTCTGGGTGCTGAGGTGCGCGGCGTCGATTCCGGATCCAGGACGCTGAAGGACGCGATCAACGAAGCGCTTCGAGACTGGGTCACAAATGTCGAAGACACGCATTACCTCCTCGGATCGGCTCTCGGGCCGCATCCGTATCCGCTGATGGTCAGGAATTTCCAAAGCGTGATCGGGACAGAGGCACGCCAACAGATCCTCGGCAAGGAGGGGAAGCTTCCCGATCTTCTCATCGCCTGTGTCGGCGGCGGCTCGAACTCAATCGGCCTGTTCCATCCGTTTCTAGCGGACGAAGGCGTCAGGATGACCGGAGTCGAGGCGGGAGGTTCGGGAAACAAGCTGGGACAGCACGCCGCAAGGTTCGACCCGGTCTCCGGGGGTCGGGTAGGAGTCTTGCAGGGCACAAAGAGCTACATCCTGCAGGACGACAACGGCCAGATCGCTCCGACCCACTCTGTTTCGGCAGGGCTCGATTACGCCTCCATAGGACCTGAGCACGCGTTCCTGCACGACTCCGGCCGAATATCGTACGCATCGGCCACCGACGAAGAGGCGCTTGAGGCGTTTCACCTGCTCTCGAGCCTCGAAGGGATCATTCCGGCGCTTGAAAGCGCTCACGCTGTCGCCCACTGCCTCAAGGCAGCATCGTCGATGAGCGGCGACGAGATCATCGTTCTGAATCTTTCAGGGCGCGGCGACAAGGATGTCCGGACGGTGGCGGAAGCGTCGGGAGATTCCGACAAACTTGCGGAGGAAGAACGTCGATGAGCGGCCGAATAGAGAAAGCGTTCAGGGACCTTTCGAAAAACGGCGAGAAGGGGTTCATTCCGTTTATCACGGCGGGAGATCCCAGCCTCAAAGCGACAGAAGAACTGATCGTGCTGCTGGCGGAGCTTGGTTCTACGGTGATCGAGCTCGGAGTTCCATTCACCGACCCTATGGCTGACGGCCCGGTGATCCAAAGATCATCCCAGAGGGCGCTTGAAAGGGGCGAAGCCGATATCCGGTCGATCCTTATGACCGTCGAACGCGTGCGGAAGAGGACCGACGTTCCGATCGTTCTTTTCGGGTATATGAACCCGTTCTTCGCTTACGGGATCAAGGCCGTTCTAAAGGACGCCGCGCGATCGGGCGCCGACGGTTTTCTGATCACGGACCTGATCGACGCCGAATTCGCGGATTTGTCGAGGCTTGCCGCTGACAATGGGCTGGACCTGATCTCGCTTGTGGCGCCCACGACTACCGACGAAAGGATAAGGAAGATCTCGGAGAACGCTCGGGGATTCATTTACGCTGTATCCAGAACCGGCGTCACCGGCAAGGGGTCCGAGATCCGCGGGTCGGCGGAAAAGCTTGTCAAACGGCTCCGTGCCGTGACCGAGTTGCCGGTGGCCGTCGGGTTTGGAATTGGCTCCCGTGAGCAGGTCGAGGATGTGCTGGAGTTTGCAGACGCGGCTGTCGTAGGTTCCGCGATCGTAAAAGTGATAGAGGAAACAGGGCCCTTTGGTGACGCGGTATCCCGGGTCGAAAGCTTTGTAAAAGAGTTACTCCGGAAGACCGAAGCGTCCGAGAAGAATGGCAGGGGATTTGCACCCTAGCCTGTTGTTGACAGTTTCTTGGAAACAAGCCGTAAAAACGGCGCCTCTGATTCGCAGGCTGCAGGGCACAAGTCGCAGTTTGCAAAAGCGGGCCGCAAAACTTAATCTCAAATACTTGCCCAGGGCAGGTACTCTTAAAAGTTATGCTGATCGTAATGAAACCCACGGCGACGCAGTCGGAGATCGACCGCGTCCTCGAAGTGATCGACACACTGGGGTTCCGTCCCCACCCGATGCCGGGGGCCTCCCGGACAGCCATCGGTATCACAGGAAATCAGGGGGCGGTCGACCGCGCTCACTTCGAGAACCTTCCGGGTGTGGCGGATGCGATCCGTGTAACTAAGCCTTATAAACTGGTTTCGAAGGACCTGAGGCCCGAGCGTTCTGTCGTAAAGGTTGGAAGTTCTGTGATCGGAGGCGAGGAACTGGCGATGATCGCAGGGCCGTGCGCCGTCGAATCGCCGGACCAGGTCTTTGAGGTCGCCGAAGTCGTCGCGAAGAGTGGCGCGAAGTTCTTCCGCGGCGGAGCATTCAAGCCTCGTACTTCGCCTTATGCTTTCCAGGGCACGGGCGAAGAGGGCCTGAAGATCCTTGCCGAGGTCCGCGACCAGTTCGGGCTGAACATCGTCACGGAGGCGATGGACGAATACGGCGTCGACCTTGTAGAGAAGTACGGCGACTGCATCCAGATAGGCGCCCGCAACATGCAGAACTTCTCGCTTCTCAAGTATGCCGGCAAGGCTTCAAAACCGGTCCTCTTGAAGCGAGGCCTTTCGGCGACGCTCGATGAATTCCTCCTTGCGGCGGAATACGTGATGGCTGAAGGCAACTACGACGTCATTCTTTGCGAGCGGGGGATCCGCTCTTTCGGAAGCCACGCGAGGAATATGCTCGACCTTTCGATCGTGCCCGCGCTCCACAAGATCACGCATCTGCCCGTGATCGTCGATCCTTCGCACGGAACCGGCCGGAACTACATGGTAGATCCGATGGCGAGAGCGGCCGTCGCGGTCGGAGCCGACGGGTTGATAATCGAGGTCCATCCCTGTCCCGAGGAGGCATTGTGTGACGGCGCCCAGGCTCTCCTTCCGAACCAATACCTTGAGCTCTACAGTCAGGTTGCGGCGATACGGAAAGTCGTCCAGCCGGAAGCCGAAACGGTAAGCGTATAGGTATCATGTAGAACTAAGGTAGTAAGTTGCGGCCGGGCAGGAGCGTAATTTCCCGGCGGGCCGGAACGGCCCTCCTTTGAGGTTCAGATCAGAAATAAATAAGCGGCCGCACCAAAGAAGTTGCGGCCGAGATATTTTTTAAAGTCTGATGATCGGTTTCAGCGCTCGAGTTTGAATCCCAGCAATGCGCCGAAGCTAAGGAACGCCGTAGCCATGCAGGCCATGATCAGAAGCGTGAACGGAAGAACTTCGAAACTTTCCGGCAGAAGCGTCCCTACAGCCATCGCAAATGCGGCTCCCAAAGCGAGACCCAATCCGCTGATAACTCCCCGTCCCGCAGCCCAGTGGCCAAATGACGTATCGCCGCCCCTAACGAGGAGATAGGGACCGATCAGCACTGCCGCAAGAGCGGGCGCCATAAGGATCCCCTCGAACGTAAAAAGGCCCTTGTGTCCGATCTCCATCGCGAGAAAGAACAGCACGAATGAAGTGTCGAATTCGAACGCGCTTTCGGCGCTGACGGTTGTTTCCAGATGGGTGTTCTGCATATCCAAAGGAAATCCTGCAAATGGTTATTTCTGTTTCTTTTTGGTATCAGGCGAAGCGAACTGCGTGTACGCTACCCTGAAAAGTTCCGAAAGCGCGTTTGCCGTCTCTTCCGAGAGGTTCTTGTCCGCCCTCAGGTGAGCCTCCACGATCTCGGGGGTGGCCTCGTGCGGATAGTAGATCACCGGCTTTACCTCGTCCTCGCCGGTGTTTCTCACCATCACACGATCGATCGGCATTTTCAGCCAGTTCGTCAGGCGCGCGATATTGTCCGCATCCGGCTTGCCTGTTCCGTTCTCGATACGCGAAAGGGTCGAAGCAGATACTCCCGTTACATCGGCCACATCCCTCAAACTGAGCTTGAGTTCTTCCCTTCTGCGCTTAACGGCTCTGCCGAGCTCAGCCGTGCTGATCAGCCTGTCGTCTTTTGTTTTTCTCACCATTTTTCGATCTCCCTAACCTTTAGTCCGGTGTGCCCGGACGGTCCTCTTACAAGGCACTTGTATCATACGTAAAACAAAATACCACATAGACATTTTAATTGCAACACCTCGTTTCACACTTGCAACAGACAAATTCATATGATACTTTGTTGCATAGATGAAACACCGAGGCTTTCCGACAGGTTTGCCCCAGATAGGAGAATTTCGATGAAGAACGAAACCGTTGACCAGGAAACCGCTGTCAAGGTACTCGACTTCCCTTTCCGAAGCGCGGGAGCCTTGGGCCGAACACTCGCTCGCACCGACTCGCCCGATCTTCCCTCGCTCGAATCTCTCTTCGAACCGTTTGGGGAGAGGACCGACTGGTCGTACCGGATATCGAGCGCAAAGTTTCTGAACGGCTACGCAGTGGTCGTGGCATCGCTGCGGCTTGCGGACCGGGTACGTGAGGGGCTTGGTATCGCCCGCTCGGACCTTGAGGGAGCGCTCGAGCAGGCGGAGCGCAGGGCGCTCGCCGACGCGGTGGCCAAGTTCGCATTGCGTCTGCCGGAACCGTGCGAAGACGTCTCGGCCGAAACAGAAAATGCGATGCGTCGGCATCGATTCGCGTCGGGACCGGAGGCGGTGTCCCTCGGCGACATGATCTCGTATTCGCAACTCTCGAAGGCGAAATCGCTGGCAAGCGGGCTGTCTGTCAGCATCGATGACGAGTCCGAGAAGATCTTCGGCTGCGGCCTTTCGGAACTGTCGAGGGACGCCGCGGAAGAACTGATCGAAATGCTGGAGGAACGCGCTTCCGGTCCCGAACGTTTCAAACGTGCGGGCTGAGAACAATACGGTCTTTCAGGATTGGGTTGTGTGATCGAACCGTCCCGCCCCGATTCGGGGTGATTGCCGATCCCTCATACACAACTCAATACAACACGGCGTACCCGGTGCAATCTCCCGGGTGCGCCGTTCCATTTGCGTGTTCCGAACCCGGCTGATAGTTTGGAATCACTATCACTTACAATCCAGGGAGGAACACGAACAATGGCAGGAAAATTTGTTATCAAACAGGGCAAGAACGGAAAATTCTTATTCAATCTGCTTTCTTCGAATGGTCAGACGGTACTTACAAGCCAGATGTACTCGGGCCGGGACGGCGCCGTAAAAGGAGTCGAATCGGTAAGGAAGAACGCCGCGGACGCGGGGCGTTTCGAACGCAGGGAGGCCAAGGACGGCAAGCCTTATTTTGTGCTGAAGGCCGGCAACGGGCTCGAGATCGGCCGAAGCGAGATCTATTCTACAAAGGCCTCGATGGAAAAAGGCATCGCTTCAGTCTCGAAGAACGCGCCCGATGCTCCGATCGCGGACGCCGCCAAGAAATAGTCCTTCAATGAAATCGAAACAGAAAGGCCGCCTCGTCGGGCGGCCTTTTTTCATTTACCTAATCTTTCGCCTGCTTCAGGGCAAAGGCGATTTGCCGCTCCGCAAGCCTCGTCTTCTTGATGGCAACACCTTTCAATCACACATTACCCAAAAAACCTCCGCGCTCTCTGCGTGCTCTGCGGTTGAATCCTCTTTCGCGCAGACATTTGGCTCCTACGGAGCCGGGTGCATTGGTTGCGACCCATTGCTATTAACGTTTGGCGCCGATGGCGCCTTTTCATTGGTCAATGATCATCGTGCAATGTCCAATGAAAAGTATCTGTGTTCATCCGCGTCGGTTCTTTCTCCGTGAACTCCGTGTTTCAATTCTCCATTGGTCATCCGACAATGAAGGGCCGGTCGCCACTGCTCCCGGTGCTGATTTCATTGGTCAATGTTCATTGGTCATTGTTCGATGAAGGGCCGGTCGCTACCGCTCCCGGTACTTATTTCATTGGCCAATGATCATTGGTCATTGTTCGATGAAGGACCCGTCGATACCGCTACCGGTAGTGATTTCACTACTACTGGTTAGCTAACTAGCCGAACTCTGACAGTACCTTTGCGAGGTGATCGATCTTGTCCCTTATGTCGAAGTGATGGTTCCCGACGAAGAACCCGCTTTCGTCGAGCCATTCGGCGTTCTCCAGCGAACCCGCTATCCTGTGCTCGAGCCGGTCCACAACGGAGTTCTTCGCAAAATTTCCGCTGACTATCGGCCGCACTTCGATGCCCTCTTTTTCAAGCTTTTCGATCACGTCCTTCCGGGAAATCCCTTCGATCCCCTTCCGCAGCAGCAGAGCGAATCCGAACCAGCTGCTTTCGCCGGTCTCGTTCTGGATCGCGAATCGTTTGTCGCCTGAGAATAGCTCGCTAAAATGTGCGGCGTTCTTCCGACGCGCCTCGATGAAGCCGTCGATCTTCCGGATCTGCTCGCGGCCGACCGCGCCTTGGAGCTCGAGCGGCCGAAGGTTGAAGCCCGGAAGCACGAACCGGAATGATTCCTCGAAAGGATCGTCGCTTTTCGTGCCGGTGACGAGATTCTCTTTCGGAAGATGCCTGGTCCAGCCGTGGGAGCGGATCGAGAGAAGTATGTGGTACAGCTCTTCGTCGTCCGTCACGACGAAGCCGCCTTCCATCGTTGAAATGTGGTGGCTGAAGAAACTGCTGAACGTCCCCATAAGGCCGTACGTGCCGGCCTGCCTGCCATCGATCTTTGCCCCTAGCGATTCGCAGTTATCCTCAAGAAGGATCAGCCCGCGCCTTTCGCAGAATTCACGCAGGCGAGGGAGATCGAGCGGGTTTCCAAGCAGGTTCACACCGAGAACGGCCTTCGTTCTAGGCCCTACCGCCTTCTCGAGCGCATCGAGGTCCAGATTTAAGGTTTCCTCGTCGATATCGACGAAAGCCAGTTTCAAGCCGTATTGGGAAACAGGATAATAAGTAGTGGACCAGGACACGGCGGGAACGATCACCTCGTCTCCGGGTTCAAGCGCGGCGCCGAGGGTCCTGTACCGCAGCGCGCCGATCATCAGAAGGTTCGCCGACGAACCCGAATTCACCATCAGGGCGTATCTTGAACCGACCTGGTCCGCGAATTCACGCTCGCAAGCCGAGACCTCCTCTCCCATCGTGAACATCCCCGATGCGATGACGCGATGCATAACCTCGATCTCGGAGTCGTCCCAGCTTGAGGAAGCCAAAGGATATGTCGGTTTTGAAGGACTTCGGCTCACCCGGCTTCGATCCTCGAACCCTTGAAAGGAAGCGGCTCGCCCATCATCGGTATCGTGATCAGGCCTTCCATCTCGTCCCCGATGACCGACGCGGAGATCTCGAGTTCGATCTCCTGCCCCTGCATTTCGGTCACGAGAATCCCCTTCAGTCCCGTGCCGCTCACCGAGCCGTCCTTAAGCGTTCCCTGCCCGAGCATCGAATCGAGGCTTCCTTTCACGTCCGAGCCTTCCTGTTCCAGCTCAAGCTTGAGTAGGAGGTCCTGGCCCTGAGCCGAGATATCGACCTGCCAAGTACCGGCGACATCGGCGTCCGGCGCATCCTGAGCGGCGAGAAGAGCCGAAAGGTCCTTTCGTCTGGCCTCCGTGTCGAATACCTCGATATCGTCGGTGAATTCGGACGCCTGCTTCAGGACATCGCCTGCATCTCCGACGATCACCATCGCGATCCTGTCCGGATGAATGTACGCTTCCGCGACTCGGCGCACGTCTTCGGCAGTGACCGCCCGAACATTCCGGGCATAGGTCTCGAGATAATCGTCCGGAAGCCCGTACACCTGCTGGGCCGCGATCTGGCCGATCAGCCCGCTCTGCGTCTCGACCCGTATCGGGAACACGCCGGTAAGGAAGCTCTTCGCATCCGTCAGCTCCTGCTCCGGTACGATCTCGGTCCTGATCCGCTCCAGCTCGTAAAAGAACTCCTTGAGAGAATCACCCGTTACGGCGGTCCTAACCTCGGCCGTCGCCTCGAACGATCCGGCGAAGCGCCGCGCATAGATCCTGGAATACGCACCGTATGTGTAGCCCTTCTCCTCCCGAAGGTTCATGAACAGACGCGACGACGCGCCTGCGCCAAGCACCTGGTTCATTACAAGCACGGGAAAATAATCAGGGCTCTTTCGGTCGATGGCGATGTTGGAAAGGACTATGTTCGCCTGCGACGATCCGGGCCGGTCGACGATAGTTAAAGTCCTGCCGGATCTTTCCGGGGGATCCGGGAACTGTCTTTCCGCAAGCCCGCCGGATCTCCATTCGCCGAACCTGGCCTCGAGCTCTTCTGCGAGTTCGTCGGCGCCGATCGCACCGACCGCGACGAGCACCGCATTGTTGGGCACATATGCGCCGGCGTGAAATTCCGCCAGCACGTCGCGTGTCAGTTTCTTTATGTCGTCCGGCGTCGGCGAGTTCACGGAATAGGGATTATCGCCGTAGACGACCCTGCCGACCTGTTCGTCGGCCAGGAAGTCGGGCTGCGAGCGCTGGTACTTCAGGCCTTCGATAGCATTTTGCTTGTAAAGCTCAAGCTCGTTCTCCGGAAAAACCGGCCGCAGGATGAGCTCTGCGAAAAGATCGAGAACTTCCGAAGAGAATCCGGAAAGCGAGGACGCTTTGACGACCGCGTGGTCCGAGGCCGAAGAAGCGGACAACGTGGCGCCTAATCGATCGACCTCCTCGGCCAGTTCCCTGCTCGTATAGTTTTCCGTGCCTTCGTTAAGAAGCGATGCGACGGCCGACGACACTCCGGTCCCGCCGTCGGGATCGTGGATGTCGCCCGTTCCGAGGATCAGCCTGAAATTCACAAGCGGCTGACGGTCATCGTGTACGGAAACCACCTTCATTCCGCAGGAAAGCGTGCGCTTTTCGGCGGGCGGGAGATTGAAAGGAAGCGGCGCCAGAGGTTCGGGCGCCTTCTTCCGGAATTCGTCATTCATACTTAGGGTCCATGCGGGCGGACTTCCGCAATAATCATCCGGCCGAAGCCGGGATCACATCCAGAAGCGCCCTGTTTTCGGTGTTCAGATACTTGTCGGCGGCGGACCTGATGTCCTCGGCCGTGACGCTTAACAGCTCGTGTATCTCCTCGTTGATCACGCCGGGATCGCCGTCGTACAAGGCATATTCGGCTATGCTCTGCGCGCGTGATAAGGAGGACTGGCGCGAGTGCACCTCGCTGTTGATTAGCTGGTTCCTGAGCTTTTCGAGTTCTTCCTGTTTCGGTCCGTTCGTTGCGAGGTCGCGTATCTCCTCGACGATGATCTGCCTGATGCGGTCAAGGTCCTTGTCCGGCTTGGGTATCGCGCCGATCATCACGCTCGAGGGTCCCCTGCGCTCGTCCGTGAATCCGAACAGCTGCGTGACGGACTCCTCGCCCTTCACAAGCTTCTGATAAAGGCGCGAGCTGTCGCCGTCATAAAGAAGCTTGCCGGCAAGATAGAGAGCGTGAAACTCCCTGGTCCGCCTGGGCGGGACCTTCCAGCCCATAAGGAACGCGGGAAGCGGGGCGAGCGGATCGTGATACTCGCGATACGTTTCCGCCACTTCCGATGGTTCTTCCACATCGATCTCCGGAGGGAGCTGCTGGGCGGGAATGCTGCCGAAATATTTTTCGACAAGCTCCTTTGCCGTTTCGGGCTCGAACGAGCCTGAGATCACCAAGACCGCGTTGTTGGGAGCGTAATAGATCCGGAAGAACTCCCTGACATCCTCCACGGTGGCATCGTCAAGGTCTTCCATCGAGCCGATCGTCGAATGCGCGTTCGCGAAGTTCTTGTAGATCATCGAGATGAGGATGTCGAAGATCTGTCCGTACGGCTGGTTGTCGTACCGAAGCCTTTTCTCTTCCTTGACCGCCTCACGCTGGTTGTCGAGGTTTTCCTGGGTCACGGCGAGCGAGCGCATGCGGTCGCTTTCAAGCCAGAGCGCCAGCGGAAGCTGGTTCGCCGGAAGCGTCTCGTAGTAGTTGGTCCGCTCCGAGCTCGTTGTACCGTTCATCGTCCCGCCGGCCTTCATTATGAACTGGAAGTGCTCCGCCTTACCGACGTTCTCCGAGCCTTGGAACATCATGTGCTCGAAAAGATGCGCAAAGCCGGACTTCCCCTCCCATTCGTTCCTCGAACCGACGTCGTAGTAGACGGCTACCGATACGACGGGCACGGAATCGTCGGGGTTAAGGATCACTCGCAGGCCGTTACCAAGGGTGTACTGCTCAAGCAGGATATCGCCGATCTCAAAATTCGTGGTCATTTCCTTTCGCTGTGTCTTGTCCTGGTGGTTTCGCGAACGTCACCGACGCCCACTGCCGGAAATTTAAATCAAACCATTTTGGGTATCGATTTGCAACGCGATCCGGCAGGCAGGTCATTCCGCGGCACGGGCGTTCGCGATCGCGAACAAAGCCGATTTCGCCTGGAACGGGGTCATCTCCGGATACCTCTCGAGAAGGAGCGCAAGGACAGCTGAAATATGCGGGCACGCGAAGCTGTTCCCGGTCACGGTCTTGTAGGAGTTTCCTGTCCACGCAGTCCGTACATTGACGCCGGGCGCGGTCATCTCTATCACTTCACCGAACCTGAACCCGAACTCGAACGGATCTTTCTCGACATCCTTGGAAACAGCGATAAGCGAGGACGAGAACACCGAAGGAAAACTGGGCTGCGGAAGATTGTTAGCGGCTGAAACGACGATGCATCCTGCGAGATACGCACGGTCAAGCAGATCCCGGAGAGGCGCTGCATAGTGAGCCTTCGTCGTCCCCAGGCTCAGGTTGATGATCCTATGGCTGCGGTTGATCGCAAACTCGAGACCCGCCAGGAACGAGTCGCCGTCGCCGATCCCGGCCGATCCGAGCACCTTGATGCTGTGAATCTCGGCATCTGGAGCGATGCGGGTCACGACACCCGCACAAGCCGTCCCGTGCCCGGCAGCATCGCCGGATTCGGACTCGCGAAAAATGATCCTCTTTCCTTCCTTTACGGCCTCGCTCGATGATCTGATCTTTCCGCGAAGGTCGGCATGCGTCAGTTCGATCCCGCTGTCGACGATCGCGATCGACACGCCCCGGCCGGTGCATTCCTTCCAGCTTTCGTCGATCCCGCCCGGAATCCCGGTTGCGGGCGCTCCTTCACTTGTTTCTGCAACGTTTGTGAACTCCATCTTGGGATCTCGTCAGGCGCTTCCGCCGTTACCGTACCGAACGAACGATGCGAGTATCTCTTCGCACAGAGCGCGCTCCTTTTCCCCGAGCGAGGAAGCCCGGCGCACCAGTTCGGCAAGCCTGATCCGGTCCTTGTGTCCCGCCGAGGCTTCGAGACCGGCGAAGAACGCTTCCACATCCTGCGATCCTTCGCCGTCGGCACTTTCCAGGATACGGCGGCTGAATTCCCCAAGAACGTCGGCGGACTTGTAGGCACGAACCAGCGATGCGACCGCGTCGGCATAATGAGCCGCGAGGTCCATCTCCTCGGGTGTGAACGGTTCGAAGGGTGGATCGCCATCGCGGTTCACGTACTCGAGCACGCCGATCACATCCCCGTCGAAATGAAGCGGTGTAGCCAGGATCGTGTGGGTGGAGAATCCCGTATTGCGGTCAATCTCGGAATAGAAGTTGGTCTCTCTTTCGGCGTCGCTCACTGCCATCGGCTGGCCCGTCGTAAAGACAAATCCGGCAATGCCTTTCCCGGACGGGATCTTCACGCCGATAAGGGAATCGGAGACCGACCCGCAGGCCCATTTGAATACGAGGTCGCCTTCTGCGCCTTCCGGAATGAGAACCGATGCGCCTTCGGCCTTGATCGACCTCGAAGACAGCTCCAGAAGGTTCTCGATCGACTCATTGAAAGGCGTTGTCAGGACCTCCGCCACCTCAACGGTTTCGACTACCTTGCGTATCGCCTCAAGTACTTTGTCCGTAGGCCCGCCTCCCAAATTGCGCTCTCCTGTGTGAATTCACGACTAAGGTAATTCAAGCCCCTGCAAAAAACAACTTCTGGAATCCGCGGGCAATTCCGTCTTTGCTTGAGCGAACCTGAAACTTGAATACGGCACGAATTCCGCTCGTTCTTGCGAACGGGAATGCGGTTCTGTAATATGCATGGCACATTCACAGACCGGCCGATCTCGCAATTGTCTCGGGCGAAGTGTTCCTGCAGTCACTTCACTATGAGGAAAGCCCTACTTCTATTTTTGCTCCTCCCCGTCGCGCTTTCCGCGTCGCTGAGCGCCCAGGAAGGCTCTGCTGAACGGACGACCGGTGAAGAGGTCGAACCGTTCAGGATCAGCCGCGGCCAGTCTTTTTCCGCATCGCCGGGAGGCGACAGCGGCCGTTCAAAGGGCGCGCCGGCATTTACGGCGACTCAGGCCCTGGTCGACTACCGTGAAGCTCTGGAGCTTGTCCTCGCGAATCACGTTTCGGGCGCCGAAGCGGACACGGCGAGGCTCACAAAGTCGGCCATCGAGTCGATGCTCCTGACGCTGGACCCTCATTCCAACTATTTTGACCCTGCGGAGTACGCCGAACTTCTCTCCGATCAGCATTCCGAGTACTTCGGGATCGGGGCCTCGATCGCGAACTTCGGAAGGGAGGGCAGCCTTGCGACCTATGTCGTTTCAACATTTGAGGGTTCTCCCGCCCATCGTGCCGGGCTTCGATTCGGCGACCGGATAGTCGCCATCGACGGCAAGGACGTTCGCGGAAGGGATTCGCTGGTCGTCCGAAACCTTGTGCGAGGGCCGGTCGGGTCTGAAGTCACCATCTCGGCCGAACGCGCGGGGTCGCACTCGCTTATCACGGTCAAGCTCAGGCGGACGCGTGTCCCTCAGCCCTCCATTCCGGACTTCTACATGGTCAACGGGACGGTCGGATATGTGGATCTTTCGGCAGGCTTTAACTACACAACGAGCGAGGAACTCGATGTCGCCCTCCGTGAGCTCTCACGGAAAGGAATGAGGTCGCTGATCCTCGATCTTCGCGACAATACAGGGGGAATCCTCGAACAGGCCGTCCACGTGGCGGGCAAGTTCCTTCCCAAGGGAACGAAGATACTTTCCCAGAAAGGAAGGCTTGAGTTTGACAATCGTGAATGGAGTTCGCGAAGCCGCACCGAGCTCAGCTTTCCCCTGATCGTGCTTGTGAATGAAGATACGGCCTCGGCCTCCGAGATCGTCGCCGGAGCACTCCAGGATCACGATCGCGCACTGATCGTAGGCGACCGGACCTTCGGGAAGGGGCTTGTACAAAGCGTGATCGACCTTCCATACGGCGCCGGTTTGACTTTGACTACCGCAAAGTACTACACGCCTTCCGGGAGGCTGATCCAAAGGGACTATTCGAACGTAGGTCTTTACGATTACTACAATCACAAGAGTATTCTCACGGAAGGCCAGGAACAGAGATATCTTAAGAAGACCGCGGGCGGAAGGCCCGTATTCGGAGGCGACGGGATCAGACCGGACGAAGTGGTAAAGGCGGAATCTTTGAACGCGGCAAGGGCAGCACTTCTGGATCCGATCTTCCTTTTTTCGCGCGAGCTGGCCGCGGGGTACCTGCCCGGGCTCGGTGCATACAAGATCTCCGACCAGGTGCATTATTCCGGCGCGGGAACCGATCGCGAGTTCGAGATCACCGCGGATGTTCACAAGGCGTTTCGGGAATACGCCGCGACCCTTGGCGATCCTATCTTGACAGCGAGCGTCCTCGAGCGGGAAGAGGAGTTCATTTCGGAGAGACTTCGGTTTAACCTCTATTCTGCGGCTTACGGGAATGTTGTCGCGAACCGGGTGCTTAACTCAGGCGACCCCCAGATCCTGAAAGCCCTTGACCTTTTTCCGAAAGCGCGCCAGCTCGCTTCCAGATTGAATCCCGGATCAGCGAATAAATAAAAAAATGCCCGCCGGGTCACATTTCCGGCGGGCTAAAGAAACAGGAGGAATCAGAAGACTCAAAGCCGTGCTGGTTGATCAATGATCGGTGTATGCTCGACTGAAAGCCTGTTTGACTGATGTGGACTCCCCGGGTCACGTTGCCCGGCCGTTCAGATCAGTCCTTGTAACTGATGATTACCCCGTCCTTTCCGACGCTCCATCCGTGATCGCCCCTGACATAAAGCCCGTACAGATGATTCGTTGTGTTGCTGTTCTGTTCAGTCCAGGTGACCCCCCTGTCCCTGGTTCTCAGGATCGTTCCGCGGGCGCCGACTATCCAGCCGTCCTTGTCGTTCGGAAAATCGACCCGGAATAGTGTGGCCGTGACCGGCGAAGCGACCTTCAGCCAGGTACGTCCTCCGTCGACCGTCCTCAGTATCGTGCCGCCGGTTCCTACGGCATATCCGTCACGTTCGTCCCGGAAATCCACATTGTAGAGGACCTCTTGGGTGCCTGAATCCTGAAGCTCCCAGGAATTGCCGTTATTCGTCGTCGCGAGGATGGTGCCCCTGTCGCCCACGATCCAGCCGTGGGACTTGCCGTCGAAATCCAGGTGAAACAGCTCGACCTTGGTCGGGACTTCCACACGGCTCCAGGTCTTTCCGCCGTCAACCGTGCGCATCAGCAGACTGCCGATGACGATCTCGTCATTATCACGGTCAAGCACCGAACCGACGATAAATCCCTGGTTACGGCTGTTGAACCGTATGCTGAGAAACTCAGGTACCCCGTCCGCGAACTCCGACGGATTGGCGATGAACGCTTCTTTCCAGTTCGCACCGCCGTCCGAAGTTTCGAACATCTTGCGGCCCGCGACAAGATAGCCGTCATCGTCATTCCGAAAATAGATCTCGTTTATGTTGGCCGCAGTGTTCAGGACCCGTTTGGTCCAGGTGTTGCCGCCGTCACGGGTCTGGGCGAGGTAGCCCTCGTCTCCGGCGACCCAGCCTGTATTGGACGACGTGAAGAAGACGCTGATCAAATCGCCCGTTCCGGATCCTCTGCGGATCTGCCAGCTGTCCTGGGCGAAAACAGGAACAGCGGCGAACACAAATAGGACTGCGATCAATGATGAAACTCTGAATGACATTGTGTAACTCCTGAAAACTGCAAAGGGAGAAAGGGAATGAGGTGGCTCCTTTCATTAGAAAATACAATTTCAGATGAAAAAAGTCACCCCATTCATTCTGCCTCTGGAAGAACACTACTCACGTACGTAGTAAACATGTCCGTCCAGAACAAAGGTAACATTTTTCCCGATCGCCAGATATTTCGCCGCCGAAGAGTTGTTCAGCGCCAGGTCGAAATACTCTCTCGATCCGAACTTCAGCCTGATCTCCGGAAGACGCTTCGATTCGTCGAACGCGGTGTCAGTCCACACTTCTTTGTCCTTTATGAAGTTCTTGGTGCCGACGAACCTGTTGGACTCTGTCTGTCCCAGAAACACGCTGTCGCTACCTCCCGCGGCCGAAGGCGCCGCAAGGGTGTTTGACTGCAAAGTGTTCTGCTGAACGCTCATTTTGACGGCTCCCCGGCCCGATTCTTCCCGCATCGTCCGGGCGATGTCCTCACTCGCTGCTCCATCGATCGCGAATCGGTTCCCGACCGTGTCCCGCGCGCGGAACGATCCGTCCGTCGCGAGATACGAGGTATAGGGAGTGACAATACCGTACCGCGTGCCGAGGTCGACGATCTCGTCCTTGAGCTCCTTGCTTTCACCGTTTATGCGGATCTGCTCCATCAGCCAGCCGACCCGCCTCGACGCCCAGAGCCTCGGCAGAAACTCGTTCTCGAGCGATTTCAGGGGAAAATCAAGTTCGCGGAATTCGAACGTCCGCCTCCCGCTGCCGAACAAGCCGGAAAGCCGTAGCGTGACGTTTTTGAGATCGCCTTGATTCCGGTATCTGCCGGTGATCACCGATTGGGATCCGCGGAAGATGTCGGACAGTTCTCGCGGGTAGTTCTTCTCGATATCCACGGGGCCGTAGTCGATCTCGACATCCGAAAGCACCGGTGAGTTGACCTTGTCGAAGAACGAAGAAACCCTGATCTCGAGGTCCTCTTTCGGCTGGACGTATCCGGCAAGGCCAGCATTTTCACTACCTAGCGTGTCCAGGAGGCGAGTGTTGACATCGTAGCCGACGCCGAACGGGAACAGTCGGAGTCCGTACACTTTCTTTGTACGCACATTGTCGACAATCTTTTCAACTTCCCTCTCTCCGACAGTCGGAAGCCCGTCCGTGAGCAGCACGAGCATCTTCGGGCGCTCGCTGCCGTCGAACTGCGCAAGCGCGGCCTGTAAAGCGTCGTTGATGTTCGTGCCTCCGTTCGCCTTTAGGTCCGCGACGAAATCGACGCCCCGGCGCTTGTTCGCCTCGGTAGCTTCAAGAAGCCGGGTCTCCATCAAGTGCTCTTCTCCTGAAAAACTGATCACGTTGAACCTGTCGCCTTGATTAAGAGAGCGTATTCCGAAGTTCAGCGCGGGCCTCGCTTTCTCAAGCTTTCCGTCGTCCTGCATCGATCCGGAGGTGTCGAGAACGAATATCACGTCCTTCGCGACCGACCTCTGCTCGAGGCCGTCGTTCGGCGAGACCATCAGCAGGTAATAGCCGTCCTTTCCCGCTTCTCTGTATGTGATCAACGACAGTCCAAACTCCGACTTTGAAAGACCGTAGAAGAGACGGAAGTCGTTCGGATCGCCGTTCGATTCGAACGTTACCACGGCTCGGTTGCCGCCGTTCAGGTTGGTGTCGATCTTGTGCGAAGGTGAGTAGATATTCCTCAGCGGCTCTTTCGCAACGATCTCGATCCGGCCGGCCACTGTGCCGAACTGCTGGCTCCCCCGCGGTTCGCGCCCTGCCGCCGCGCGGTTCCAGACCGCCTTCCCGGTTCCGAGAGGGTACACGTACGAAACCGTCCCCGAATCCGCTCCAAGCACCTGCGAATAGGTCAGCTCGAGTTTCTTCTCCGAATCTGCAGGAATCGGGAAGATCGAGGCCTGGAACAGATCTTCGCCCGCGTATTCCAGCAATCCGGGGTCCATCATCGACCTGACGATCTGGTCGTATATTCTTCTCGCTTCTTCCTTCGAACGGACTTCTCCGGTCAGTCTCTTCCCGTTTTCCCAGATCGCGAATCCCTGAACCGAGGCATTCCCGGGGATCGGAAAGAAGTAGATTCCTTCGAGAGTGAAGCCCGTGCGGTTCTCGAATACCTGTACAACTTTCGTCGTGGCCACCTGGCCTTCGATCCTGGTGTCGATGTTCACCGATTTGACGGGCAGATTGACTGGAAGGGCGATCCCGGGAGGGACGGGGCGCGGGCACCTTCTTTGGATATCGCAGGGGCGCGGGATGATTATCCCCTGGGCGAAGGTCACCGATGCAGAAAACAGCAGAAACGGTGCAAGACCGGCCGCAAGAACCAGGTTCCTCAGACTCATAATACTTCTCCTTTTTAAGCTTGGAGCGCGGGGAAGTGCGCTCAGGTCAGTGCTTGTTTGGACGGTCGTTGGAACGTGCCGAATATTTTCGCTTGCAGGATCAGGGACTCGCGTCGTTGTACAGGGCCTCGGCAAGCACCGCTTCGAACGCTGTCCGTACGCTTTCAGCCATCTGGTGAGCGCGCCGAAGGTTGTTCTCAAGCGACGAGATGCTGGTATCGATCTGGCCAAGGAGGTTCTCCAGGTTTCTTTTCTCGATCTCCAGTTCCGATTGCCTTTGTTCCCGAAGGTCCTCAGGGCGGAAAGATCCGGAAAGGGATGTGTAGCCCGAAATGACCTCCGGACGAAGGTTGTACTCGACCTGCTGAAGCTTTGTCGAAACGCTGTTCTGCTTCTCGATCATGTTGATCAGCTGCGACCTCAGCGATTCGGCCCTTTGTTCGAGCTTCGTGAGAACGTCAAGATAGAAGATCAGCTTCTTCTGTTCGGCATCGGACAGCGCATCGAGCGAGAGCGCGGGAGTGTTCTCGTCGGGCGATTCCTGAGGTACCGTTTCTGCTTGGCTGTTTTGCCTGGTCCTTTCGCGGATCAGCGCCTCGATATCGTCATCGCGACTTACCACCACGGGCATTTCGGCGTCGGGCGTGGGCGTAGGCGTCGGCGGCACCGTCTGGGCGGGGGATGTAAAAGCGAACGCGAGCAGCAGCAAACCGGCAGACAGCGCGATATTCATTGGTTTTCCGTGGCGGAGGGCGATAAATGGTTCCATTGGAGTATCCTCATCGGGCCGGAAGCCCCTGCGTAAAGGGCGGATTCTCATATCTTCGGCGATTAGTTTATACTTGCGCTTGTTCCGATGACAACGGGTTCGCAGTCCTTTGCACGCCCCTCCCTTAGTCAAGTTCCGCGATGATCATTAGAGCCGACAAGATCTCGAGACGCGTTGAAGACAAATGGGTCCTGCGTGACCTTTCGTTCGAGACCCGCGCCGGCGAAGTATTCGGCGTGCTCGGTCTGAATGCCGGTGGCAAGACTCTGCTGTTGCGGACCCTCGCAGGGCTTGAGCCGCTCGATACAGGAACGATCACAGTTTCGGGCGAGGTTGCCGACCTTCGCCAGGAATGCGAATTCGTTCCCGCAACCGCATTGTCGTCCCGAGGCGGCTTCTTGAGGCGGCCGGGTCCGGAAAGCCCTCTGGAGAAGGTCGAGAGGATCAACAGATCTCTCGAGAGCGGCAAGACATTCATACTTCTCGACGGTGTCTTCGACGGCCTCGACCCCGTGAATGCAGACAAACTGAGGGAACGGATCTTCGAACGCGCGGCGGCGGAGACGAACACCTTCATCGTTTCCGGAACGGACCGTCGCCAGATCTACCTGACCTGCGACAGGATAGGGATCCTTCACAACGGAGAGTTCGTGCAGACGGGAGCTCCGGAAGAGATCTACAAGGCCCCCGAATCACCCGTTTCTGCAAGCCTGACCGGTTACGTCAACCTTATCCGGGCGCGGCGGCTCACTTCAAGCAAGAAGGACGTTCACGAGTTCGTAACGATCGACGGTGAGCACAGGCTGACGGCCGAGGCCACGGAAAAGCGCCGGCTTTCGCCCATCAACAAGGATACGCTGCTTTCGATCAGGCCCGAAGAGATCTCGATATCGTTCGGCGCGTCCTTCCCCGAAGACAATCTGATCAAGGCCCGAGTCACCGACGTAAGGTTTCTGGGACCGGTGACAAGGGTCAAGCTCGACGCGAACGGGCTTTCCCTCCAGGCGCTCGTTCTGCGGCTCGTGGGACTGGAGATCGGCGAGGAGTGCATGGTGGGTATACCGCCGGACCGCATAAAGATACTTCCGGAATAGACATCCGAGTCCCGCTCAGAACGGAAGACAAATAAGTGAGGCCGCGATTCAATGCGGCCTCTTCGCTTCTGGGGACACGTTGTGTCCGGTTTTAACGGACGTTAATCACGAACTTGACCTCGACCCGCCTGTTCTTGGCGCGGTTCCTGTTCGTGTTGTTCGGGACCACTGGGAACGTGCCTCCGTAGCCCTTCGCTTCAAGCCTGTCCGTTCCGACGCCCAGGCTGATGAGCTTGTCGGCCATCGCACGGGCGCGCTCGTCGGTCAGAGTCTGAAGCTCTTCAGGCGTCCCGCGGTCATCTGTGTGCGACTCGATGATCACCCTGTAGTTTGGACTGCTGTTGATGACCTCGCCGAGCCAGGTCATCTTCGTCTCGGCATTGGCGGCAAAGCTGCTGACCCTGATCCCGGACCAGAAATCCTCTCCCACGGTGAGAACCAGCCCCGTTTCGGTCTCTTCAACCGTGCCAAATCTTTCAAGCGACTTCTTCATCGCCGGCACATTGGCCTTCACCTGCTGGAGCAGCTTCTCGCGGTCCCTTTCCTCTTCAAGGGCCTTCTTGCTCGCCTCGACACTTGCCAACTGGATCTTCGCATCCTGGGCCTCCTTGCGGAGCCGGCTGACCTCGGCCGTCAGCTGTTTGACCTGATTCGAGAAATTCAGCGCGTCGCGCTCCGCGAGTTCCCTGGCCCTCGTCTCGCGGGCGAGTTCGGTCCTCAGCGATTCGATCTCCGTCCGCGCGTCGGAGAACTTGTTCTCCGCTTCCCTGAGCTCGGCGTCCTGACGGATCTTCTCATTCCGCTTTTCGCGTGCTTCCTTGCGGGCGTTCGCCGTGGCTTCCGCCTTCACGGCGGAACTGATCGCCTTGCGGGCCGCGATATCAACGTATTCTTCGTCCCTGCCCGCCTGCCAGGCCGACTCGGCGTTCTTAAGAAGTCCCTCGGCTTCGTCCAGTTCTTCCGCCGCGTCGCGCGGCGCGCCGGCATATTTCGCGAGCGCGATCGCCTGCTTTGCCTGCAGTATCGACGGAGGCGTGCGCCTGTAATCTACATCGGCTATCTCCGGTGTGCGGGCGTCGTTGAAATAATCGCTTGAATTCCCGAAATACTGGATCGACGTGGCCGTAGTCAGAGGTGTGCCGGAGCGCGTGTATGCGCTGAAGTTCTCGAGCATTATCTCCTGGCTCGGCCGGCTTACAAGGAAATGCGGCTCCGCCGTAACGATCAGCGCGAATGTCTGCAGCCTTGTCGTTACTTTGATCGTGGAATCGAACTCGAAGAACCCGCGGCGTTTTATCTCGCCCAGGTTGTCTATCTGCCCGTTCGGTGAGATCGCCCAGAGCACGTACGTCGCGTAACCCGCACCGAGCTCGAACGGCCTCGGCATCTTCGAGACCGAAAGTTGGATCTCTGTGCCGTTTTTCTGCGTCCTTTCGACCTTCCCTTCGCCTTTCATCCGAGGAAAGCGAGTGGTGCCGCGGAACCTTACCACGACGTTTTCATCGAGGGGATATGTGATCGCCTTCGTTTCCCTGGCTATGTCGACCTGCGCGAAGACGGTGGAAGCAGTAAGGACAAGCGCACTTGCTAACAGCAAGGAGTACTTCTTCAGAATTGTCATTGTTATTTCTCCGGATTTGGGGACGGTAACCCCGAGATGATGCGTCACATTATACAGGCGTTGCTATCCCGCAGGAAATGAATGACAAACGCGGTCTTGGACACCTCGTGCTGACGTAAAGTATATTCGGAAACCTGATCTGAAATGAACGACTTCCGGAGACTTCTCAAATACCTCCGCCCGCATTACGCCACTTTCGCCATAGCGATCCTGGCGATGATCCTGACCGCCCTGTTCGAAACGGCCTCGGGCGCACTGCTTGTGCCGCTATTCGACCAGTTCCAGGCCGTCGGCTCGAGCGGTACAGCAACGCTTTTCAGCATCCACCGGTTTATTCCCCAGGGGCCGGGAAAATGGTACGAAGCATGGCTGATGATCTCCGTCCTGTTGCTCGCCTTTACGGTTCTCAAAGGGATCACGTCGTACTTCTCCGCTTACCTGATGTCGAAGATCGGTCAGGCAGCGATCCTGGAACTTCGGCAGCAACTGTACGATCACCTGCTTTCGCAGCCCGCTTCTTTCTTTGAGAGGCACCGTACGAACTTCCTGGTATCGAGGCTTGTGGTGAGCTGTGCGGCGATCGAGCTCGCGGTTTCGACGAACCTTCGGGACGTCCTCCGCGAACTGTTCATGCTGATCTGTTTTGTCGGCGCGGCCTTCTATTTCAGCTGGAGGCTGATGCTTGGAGCGCTGATCATTGGGCCCGTGATCGCGTGGCTGACCTCGCGCTTCAGCTCATCGTTAAGGAAGCTCTCAGAGGTGTCGCTGAAGGGCAACCAGAGCCTGACCGACACGGCGCAGGAGACGCTATCGAACCAGGCGGTCGTCAAGGCATATTCGGCTGAGGACCGCGAACGGAAGCGTTTCGGCTCCGTCGCCGAGCTGATCGCCCGTGCGAACCTCCGGGCCGGGAAGATAGCAGCGCTTTCGCCCCCGACGATCGAGATCATAGGCGTCGCTGCCATAATAGTGTTCTTCTATTTCGGACTACGCGAGATCAACGTCGGAAATATGGAGGCGCCGCAGTTCTTCGCCTTCCTCTTTTTCCTTATCCGTTCTTACGAACCGATTCGGAAGCTCTCCAGGCAACACAACGACATCTCGAAGGCGTTCGCGGCCGCCCAGGACGTATGGGACGTCCTGGACGATGCGGATGAGTTTACTGTTAAGGCGAACGGCGTCAAGATAGGCACGCTTAAGGAGGGAGTGGCCGTACGGGGAGTTTCGTTCCGGTACCGCGATGGCGAAAGCGACGTACTCACGAACATCGATCTTGAGATCCCGAAAGGACAGATGGTCGCGCTCGTGGGCGAGAGCGGCGGCGGAAAGTCGAGCCTTATCAAACTCGTCCAAAGGCTCTACGACCCGACCGAAGGTTCCATAGAGTGGGACGGAATCGACCTTCGCGACGCCGATCTGGCGAGCCTCCGGCGACAGATCGCGCTTGTGATGCAGGAAACCGTGCTGTTTAATGATTCGGTCGCCTACAACATTTCATATGGAAAGCCGGATGCAGGCAGCGAAGATATCAGGGACGCGGCGAGGATCGCCTATGCCGACGGCTTTGTCGACGAACTGCCAGAGGGCTTCGAGACAATCGTAGGCGAGCGCGGCTCGATCCTTTCAGGCGGCCAGAAACAGAGGATCGCGATAGCGCGTGCGGTGCTTGCGGATTCGTCGCTTCTGATACTGGACGAGGCCACGTCCGCACTCGACACGGAAAGCGAGAGGCTGGTCCAGATGGCGCTCGCAAACCTGACGAAGGGACGGACCACCATCGTCATCGCGCACAGGCTGTCCACAGTCCGGCAGGCCGACAAGATCGTCGTCTTGCAGAAAGGAAAGATCGTCGAAACGGGAACGCACGAAGAACTGATCGCGCAAGACGGCGTTTATAAACGCCTTTACGAGCTGCAGTTCGCGGAAGGTGGCGGGTGACCCGCGAGAGCGAACGATCGGATTAATTATGAGATCAATGACGGGATACGGCCGGGGCGAAGCTTCCGGCGAAGGATTCAGCGTCGCGGTTGACATAAAGACCGTGAACAACAGGTTTCTGGACGTGAATCTGCGTCTGCCATCCGAGCTTTCTTCGCTCGAGAACGAATTGAAGAAGGTGGTTTCGGACCGGCTATCGCGGGGCCGCGTGGACGTCAATCTCCAGTACGAGCGCACGCGCGAAATGGAGTACGAGCTAAACCGGCCTTTGATCACGGGTTATCTGTCCGTGCTCAAAGAGATCAAGGAAGAATTCGAATTGAGGGGCGACCCTGACCTGAACACGATCGCAAGGCTTCCGAACGCGATGCAGCCCAAGTCTCTTGAAGTTTCGGAAGCGTTCGTCGAGGGAGTGAAAGAAGCGCTTTCGGCTGCTCTCGATGAACTTGAGACAATGCGCGAGACGGAAGGCCGTTCGCTTGCCGGCGTTCTCGAGGACAGCCTCGCAGTGATCGCGGACCAGATACCATTTATTGAAGACAGGACCGAATCCGTTTTTGAGGAATACACGGAGAGGCTGAAGAAAAAGCTCGACAAGATCCTATCGAAGACGGACTCGCAGGCGGAGATAGATGAGGCGAGACTTGCCCAGGAAGTGGCGTACCTGGCAGAAAAGAGCGACATTTCGGAAGAGTTGGCGAGGCTAAGGAGCCACCTCGACCAGTTCCGGTCGATTATCGAGGACGAGAACGCGGTAGGCAAGCGACTCGATTTTCTTACTCAGGAACTGAACCGCGAGGCGAACACCATCGGTTCGAAGACCCAGAACCTGGAGATCAAGGACTCTGCCCTGACGATGAAGGCCGAGATCGAGAAGATCCGCGAGCAGGTCCAGAATGTGGAGTAAGTTTGGAAAAGTAGGGGCAGGACCCGTGCCTGCCCTTGTTTGCTGAGTTTGCCAAGTTGACTGAGTTAGGTGAGTTTGGTGAGTTTGGACCCCGGGCGTCGCAGCCCGCTTTGTTCGATAAGCTTTAGCTTGTCGCGAGGCGGACACGGCTCGAAACAAGATGGGAATACCGGTCTTCAGTCGGAGAACGCCCCCCGTTTCGGCGAGATTCCGAGCGTTCGCGCGGCGCAAACTGAAGTTCGCGTTACCCGATTCAGCCCGGAGGGCTGTTTAAGCTGCGGTGATGCGGTTCGCACGCCTCAGCCAGCCTCCCGGATCTGCTGAACCGCCCGAACTCGGGTAACTCGGCAAACTCAGCTAACTCAGACCTTTTCCTTCTCGAGGAACCGGAAGTTCACCTTATCCTGTTCGAATTCTTCTAGTGCGATCGTGGTCGGCTTGATCTTTCTCGCATCGAGATCGACCCTGGGATCTGCACCTCTCTGAATCTGCTTGGCCCGCTGGGCCGCGAGCAGGATAAGCCTGTACTTCGAATCGATATCCGGAATGTCCTTCGGATCGAACTCGACCGGATCCGTGGTCACTTCCTCTTCCGTTGCTTCTGCTGTTTCTTTGTCTTCTGCCATTCCTTAACTCCCGATCAGGATTCAAAAGTAGTTAGGATATCGTGAACCGCCTCAATTTGTCTATTCCGCCGGAGTCTTTCCGCCACGATCACAGACTTGAGTTCGTTCACCGCCCGCTCGAGATCGTCATTGACGATAATGTAATCGCAGCTCGAAAAGAACTCGACCTCGTGCCGGGCGTTCTCAAGCCTTATCCGCAGCTGTTCCTCGGTTTCCGTCCGCCGGTTCCGAAGCCTCTCCGCCAGCACGTCAAATGAAGGCGGAAGGATGAAGATGTTGATCGCCTCGTCGCGCTTCCGTTTCACGATCTTCGCGCCCTGCACGTCGATCTCAAGGATCACGTCCTGGCCCTCGTCGGTGGCGCGCTCGATCTGCGAACTCGAGGTCCCGTAGTAGTTTCCGTGAACCACCGCGTACTCCAGAAGGTCGCCGCTCGCCATAAGCTCCTCGAACTCCGGCACCGTGACGAAGTGATACTCCACACCGTCCGATTCGCCCTCGCGCATCGCGCGCGTCGTGAAGCTAACCGAGTATTTCAGGTTATCGAGTTCGTCGAGGGCTCGTCGGATGAGGGTGCCCTTTCCGCCGCCGGACGGCGAGCTGATTATGAACAGGCTTCCTTTCATTCAGGCAGTGGGGGCCGCGCGGTCTACATTCCCTTGTAGTCCGGACCGCCGCCCCCCTCGGGAGTCACCCAGTTGATTATCTGGTAAGGGTCCATTATGTCGCAGGTCTTGCAGTGGACGCAGTTCGAGAAATTCACCTTCAGTTCCTTTCGGCCGGAATTCGGGTCCTCTTCCATCTCGTATACCGCAGCGGGACAGAACTGCTCGCACGGATTTCCGTATTCTTCCGCGCACCGGGTCGCGCAGATCTCCGTGTCCATCACGTGAAGATGCGACGGCTGATCCTCGTCGTGAGCGACCGAAGCGTAGAAAACGTCGGTTTCCTTGTCGAATGTCAGCTGTTTGTCGAACTTCAGGTCCTCGTACCGCTTCGGATCCCCTGCTCCGTTCAGCGAATCCAGCTTCAGCATCCGCTCGTGTCCTGCGACGTGATGCTCCTTCGGCATAAAGCCCCAGGCGAGGCCGCCGGTCGCGTATTGCAGTCCGGTGTTTAGCAGCGCAGCCCAGCGGGTCCTCTGGAACGCGCCGTGGAAGTTGCGGACCTTGTACAGCTCGGAGTAGATCCAGCTGTGATCGACCTTCTTGGCGTAATGGCGGAGCGTTTCGGATGTGAAATCGTTTGCTTCCAGCGCCATCACGATCGTCTCGGCGGCGAGCATTCCCGCCTTCATCGCGGTGTGGATACCCTTGATCCTTTGCGCGTTGAGGAACGAGGCGCAGTCGCCCGCGAGAAGGACCCCGTCGGCATAAAGCTTAGGCATCGTGTAGTACCCGCCGGCGTTGATCGACTTGGCGCCGTACTTCACCATCTTGCCGCCTTTAAGGATCTTGGCGACCGCCGGATGTGTTTTGAACTTCTGGAACTCGGCGTGCGGATCGATCCCCGGATCCAGGTAGTCGAGCCCCGTCACGTAGCCGATCGAGACGATGTTGTTCGTCATCCCGTAGATCCAGCCGCCGCCGTAAGTCTTGTTGTCAGAGGGAAATCCGAGCGTGTGCACGACCGAGCCCTCTTCGAAGTTTCCCGTTGGGATTTCCCAGAGTTCTTTCACGCCGAGCGAAAACACCTGCGGTTCCCTGCCTTCATTAAGACCCAGCCTCTCCGTCAGGGCCTTGGTCAGCGACCCGCGCGATCCCTCGCCAAGCACCGTCACTTTCGCGATAAGGTCGATACCAGGCTCGAAGTTCTCTTTCGGCTTCCCGTCCCTGTCGATCCCCTTGTCGCCGGTCCTGACGCCTATGACGCGGTCGTCGGCGTCGTAGAGCATCTCGGAGCCGGGGAACTCGGGGAAGATGTTGATCCCGATCTCCTCGCATTTCTCCGCCAGCCATTCGCACATAGCGCTCAGCGAAAGAATGTATTTTCCCTTGTTCTTCAGGGGCGGAGGCGTTATCGGAGCCTTGATCATCCGGTCCTTCGCAAGATACCAGGCGGCGTCCTTTGTCACGACCGTATCGACGGGACAGCCCTGCTCGAGGAAATCCGGCATAAGCTCCCGGATCGCCCTGGGGTCCATCACGGCTCCGGACAAAATGTGCGCCCCCACACGCGAACCCTTCTCGATGATGCCGATCTCGATCTCGCCGATCTTTTCACCCGTCTTGATCCCTTTGTCGATCATCTCATCGTGCGAATCAATGAGTTTCTTGAGGTGATAGGCCGCGGCGAGGTTCGCGGGGCCGGCGCCCACGAACACTATGTCCATTTCGAGCTGTTCTCGTTCCATCATCATTTTTGAAAGGGCAGGTGCGAGTGTCTTCCGAAAGGCTAAAATATATCAAATGAAAGGGCTTTCCTCTAGTCAGAGACCCATATTGGATATATAGTTACGGTAGTCTATGCGGTCGAATTCCGGTCGGTCCATCTTCTCTCCCGGTTCAAGTCTGATCCCGTTTCTCGCCGTGCTCGCGATCGCGTTCGTCGGCGGCGCGGGTTCGTGCGGCAACGCCCCGAATCCCAGGCTCGCTGATGTGCCGCAGAGAATGCTCTGGGCATGGGAGAGGCCCGAGGACCTGCGCTTCATCGATCGGGACACGACCGGTGTCGCATTCCTTGCGCAGACGATCACTCTCGAAGGCAGCGACGTGATCTTCAGAGGAAGACGCCAGCCGCTTCAGATCCCGGAAGGAACCTACGTGATGGCCGTGACCCGCGTCGAGACCTCGAAAACGCGCGGCGGCCGCGCTGAGATGAACGACGAGCAGATGAGAAGGACCGCCGGTCTGATCGCCCGTTCCGCGGGACTCCCGAACGTGCAGTCCGTGCAGGTCGATTTCGACGCGGTCGTTTCGGAGCGGGACTTCTACAGAAAGCTCCTCGAACGGCTCAGGAAGGACCTTCCCGCGGATATGCCTCTTTCGATCACTTCCCTTGCCTCGTGGTGCGTGGGAGACCGATGGTTCGGGGAACTTCCCGTCGATGAAGTGGTCCCGATGGCATTCGAGATGGGCACAGACGAACACAAGATCCGCTCTTTTCTAAAGGACGGCAACGACTGGACATCTCCCGCCTGCAGGGAAAGCTACGGCCTGCTTGCAGGCGACGATCTCCTGGATTCGGTCGACGATTCCAGGAGGATCTATTTCTTCAAACGGAGCGCCTGGGAGCCAAAGGACGCTGAAAAACTCGCACTTTGAAGATATGAAGAACATTCTGAAGCCATTTGTTTCGGCATTCCTCATTGCAGCTTTCGCATTTTCGCTGATCCCGCCGGCTTTTCCCTGCGGACCAGCGGACCTTGTTCCCGTGTTCGGCAACGACCGGGCGCCCGAGTTTCCGTTCACCGGCTTCGCGGACGGCAAGCTGGGTATCGTTAATCCCGAGTTCCCACGGATCGTGCTTTTCGCGGCCTACAGGTATATGAACGGGAGCAACTTTTCGGCATATGAGCGCGAAGCGATGGTCGAGGCCTGGAAGGAGTTCTTCTCGCACGCGGCCGACAACCGTGACGACGTTAACGACGCGATCAAGGACTGGATAAATGAAAGAGCGAGCGTCGTGGGCGAAGAAGAGAACCCTCCGGAGATCTACGCGGAGAAACCCTACAGCGACCTCGCTTACGAATTCTTCCCGAACTGCGCAAAGGACGCGTTCGTGACCGCCCGCGAAACGCTTTCCGACAGGACGGCAAGCCACGGCACGACCGATCCCTGGGTCCTCGAATGGATACGCGGTCAGGACGCAGTGTTCTGGAACTGTGCCGAGAGCAAACGGTCGCCGGCGCCGGTCTCGGGCTCGATGCCCGAATGGCTTCAGAAGGACCGCGCTTACCAGCTGGCGGCCGCCGATTTCTATGCGTTGAGCTACGAAAGGGCCCGCGAACGGTTTGCCGCGATCGCCAACGATCCGGATTCGCCCTGGCAAGAGGTCGCGGAATATCTCGTCCCGCGCACGCTCATACGCGAAGCCAGCCTCAGCAAGAACAAGGAAAAGAGCCGTGAGATATACGCACTTGCCGAACAGAGCCTCGAGAACGTATATGCCGGAGGCGGAAAGTACTCGGACGCGGCGGAAAAGCTCATAGGCCTTGTGAAATATAGGCTCCATCCGCAGCAGAGAGTGCAGGAGCTCGCCCAGAACCTTTCCTATTACGGCGGAGGAAACCTCAAGCAGGACCTTATCGATTACACGTGGCTCCTCGCCAAGTACGAGGCGGAGGCCCTGGAAACGGAAGAGAAGCGGAAGGAGGAAGAGATCACGAACTCTCCGGAGGCCCGCAGGGCGGCCGCGGCTTCAAACTCTGCGAATTCGAACTCAAACGACATGATGAGGGATGCCACGAACAGAGCGGCCGACGAAGATGAGTTCGAATCGGAAGAAGCCCGCAGGGCGGCGGAAAAAGGCCTCGTCAGCGTTTACTTCTATAACGACGACTTCTCGCAGTCGTGGACGATCTGGATCGATCCGGAAGGGACCGACGAGGACGCGTTCGCGGTAGCGGAGGCAGCCGCTGGGCCTCTGACTGAGAGGATGATGGAGAGGATACGCGAGGCGAGGCGCATCGCTTATCAGAACCGTTTCGAACAGCGCGAAGAAGACTACCAGGGCCGGTACTACGGCGACGAGGAGACTTCGATCGCTATCCTTCCTGCGTTCCTGATGACAAGCGACCTTACGGAATGGCTGTTCACATTCCAGATCGCCGGCGAAGCCGCGTACGAGCACTCTCTCAACAAGTACAGGCAGACGAATTCCGACGCGTGGCTCGTGGCCGCTCTCGTAAAGGCTAACGCCCGCTCAAAGGAGCTCAACTCGATCCTGGACAGCGCGAGGGCCATCGGGATCACGTCGCCGGCGTTCCCGACTGCCGCGTATCATCGAGCACGTTTACTTTTGGAACTCGGACGAAAGGCGGAAGCAAAGACCGCGCTGGACGAGGTGCTGAACTCTTCGGCGGACATCCCGATCTCGGCACGCAACGAGATGGCGAAGCTCCGTATGGGGCTAGCGGATTCGCTTGAGGATTTCCTGAAGCACGCGCTTCGAAAGCCGTACGCGTTCGCCTGGGATACGGAATTCCTCTCGATCGACGAAATGATCGAGCGCGAAAAGAGCTACTACGATCCTGAATACTACGAAGAATCGAGGGAGGAGTACGAGCGAAAGGTCGAAGAGTCGTACCGTTACGCGAAGGCTGTCGAATCGGAGTTGATGCTCGACAGCGACTCCGTCGAGGTCATCAACTACCACTTTCCTTTCGACGTGCTCCTGAAGGTGCACGTGTCGCCGATCGTGCCGGACTACCTTAAGGGTAGGCTCGCGCTTGTGATATGGACCAGGGCGGCTCTGCTAGGGGAGTGGAAGATCGCGGATCTTGTGGTGGCGGAAGCAGTGCGGCATCATCCGGAGATCAGGACGGAGCTCGAAGCGTATGCTGCTGCGCGGTCAGAACCGGAAAAGAAGAACGCGGCGCTGTTCGCGATGCTGAAGAACGAGCAGATCAGCCCGTATCTCGCCTCCGGCTTTGGATCGCCTATGGAGAGCATCTCGTACGCTTCGCGCTGGTGGTGCGAGCCGTACGACGAGGAATGGGACGATGAAAAGCAGGAGATGGTCCCGATCAAGGTCTCGGACAGGCCGGCATTCCTTACTGCTCTCGAATCGCAGTCGGCTCTCGACGATATGAAAAAGCTGAAAGAGGTCGGGAACGCGCCGAAGTTCTTCGGTGAACGTGTGCTCGAATGGGCGGCGGGATCGCCCTCCGACCCCAGGATCCCGGAAGCTCTGTACATCACATGGTCGGCGAACGGCTGGGACAAATACGGCTGCCAGGGCGATCCCGTGGACAGGGAGAAGCTGAAAGCGCTCCTTTTGTCGAAATACGCGGCGACCCCCTGGGCTCAGAGGCTCCTTAGTGAGGAGCTGTGATCTTAGGTAACGCGAACTTCAGTTTGCGCCGCGCGACCGCGCGGGGAAAGAAAAGAGAAAGGACACGGATCAACACAGATCGGGACACGGATGACCACGGGTTCGGAAAGAAACGCCGATCCCCAGGGAACCATCTATTCTGATCCGTGTTCATCTGTGTCCTTCCTTCTTTTTACAGCCTTTCTCTTTAGGTACCGCGAACTTCAGTTTGCGCCGCGTGAACGCGCCTCTGGCGCACGCTCCGTTTAGAGCAGCGCTTTGCGCTGCCCGAGCCGTGCGCAGCACGGCTAAGTCATTGGGAATTCAACCCAAACAACGAGTTATTCTTGTCTTTTCCACAGCCGGCTCCGCCACCTTCTGTTGCGCTCTCCCTACTCTAAGCGAGACCGGGCGAGACTGAGCGAAAAATTACGTATTGGCGATCGGTGCTTCCGGATTGCTTCGGAAAAATGAAAGCAGAAGCTCGTAGATGTCTTCCCTAACAGGATTTGTGTCTGTGTCTGTCAACGCATAGAACTCAGAGGTGAGTTCATCAAGAAGCTTTGGCTCCCGCTCGTTGACTTTGTTTAACTGCTCATTTCTCGTTATTCGGTCAGAGGGGACGTAACCTTCCGGGAACGCGCCAGCCGCTTTCGAGAACAGCCTCACCGAATGTGTGGCACCGACTTTCAGGAGAGCCTGTAGTGTTTCGTGCGAGTGATTACCGGAAGAGTTAGAAAAGAACTGGTGCAGTCCCCCGTTTAGGACTTCGGCGTTAAACAGATTTACCAGATAGATCGCCCTCGCTTCGGGCGAAAGTGCGTCAATGTTCTCGTCCTCATCAGTCCCTGAGAACACCGTTTCGCAGATTACGAGCCAAAGAACCCCTAGCGGATCTTCTTCGGTTACAAAGTCGGCGAATATTGGATTTGGAGTTTGGAGGATTCGAAGTCGTGCGGCCTCGTTAACCTTTTCAAGTCGCCGACGCTCCGCATACCATTTTTTGTTCTCTTCGATCTCGGCTCTTGTTCCACGTTTGCAGGGAATGCACTTGCCCCCCGTTTTCGCTGCTGTTGCATTGAGCATTCCTGCGCCGCAATCAACGCAATGCGTTTCGTCGATAGTCATTGTAATGGAAAGAGACCCAAGAGTTACCCGCCGTCTTTGGTAAAGGTTGCGCGACCCCATTTAAAGATGTTGCCGGCTCGCGACAAGCTGAAGTTTATCGGACACTTTTTTGATCGATGCTGTCTTGAACGCCTCAACCCGCAGTTAGTCTCCGTCGTCGTGCAAACTCAAGATCTTGGTAACAGTACACTCAGCGACCCTACGCTGGCCCTCGCATAAATGAAACCGTACACCTTCCCGGATACGCTGACCATGGACTGTCTTACGTAACTCATCGTTGATGACGTAAAAACACGCTTTGGAAATCTGCTGGATCACAGCGCCCTGCTGCAACTCATGCCCGTCGTCGTCAATGAACCGAGGCCAGACCATCCAGGATTGCCCAGCCGGATCCTCTTTGTACCGGATGTCCGGACGATAATATCCCTGGCGGGGCGATCCCTTTCGGCCGCCTTCTTCCGGCGACAGAAACCGAACTTCAGCTTCGAAATCTGGCGATCGACTGCTCATACGAATTTCTTCCCGCGGAATGGTTGGATCATACGGCATCGTTTGCTGCGGGCGGATTCAATCAGCTGTTGGTCTTATGAGGTTCTTGGGCGCTTCGTCCCCAAGAACTCAAACTCGTGCTGCAGACCAACTCCGAGAGATCCATCAATTACGTATCTATACCCGATAGCAATAAATTCGCCATTAGTCTCGGCTTGCACAATTATGACGGGGCTCTCTTCTTTTGTGTCCTCATCGATATGAAAGGCATATTGAGGAATTGTGATATCGACTAGCTCACCCTCATAATGCCCCTGATCATCTTGAAGCGCGAAAACCGCCACACCATTATCGATATCCTCTACGGTCGCGGTGCGGTCGGACAAATACCCTGATTCCGGCAGTTCAGGCCAAGTAATTTGATCGTTTGTCATAAGCAAGAATCTATCCGGCAGCGCAGATCACATATTAGCGAAATTGGGTTCATTTACCTCCATCCCGGCAGCAATTGCCGCTCACTTCGCGCCGCGAAGCCCTAACATGCTAACCACGTTCTACCCCTCGCGAGACGACAAAGCATAGGCGACGGCGCCTACGATTAGGCAAACCAGAGCGACCAGATCGGCGAAGAATACCTGCCCGATCTGTGCGTTGTAACCGCCCACTGACCAGGCCAGAACCAGAAACGACAATACACTAACGAAGCCCGCAACGAACGCGGCGAGCTGAACGGCCGGCCTGAACGCCGCGTAGAGCAGAAACACTCCAAGCAAACCGAACAGCACCGCCCGATGCCGCATAAGGATCGCGAGGTTCGGTTCGTCGAACCGGATCCCGTAAAGCGAACTCAGCCGCTCGCCTCCGATCACGCCCGAGAGCGGCAGCAGATGAATGATCGCGACGACGATCAGCATTACGGAAACGAGGTAGCGCATAGAAGGCCTTTAAGGACGAAGCCAAATAAAAGTGGTTCCGGTATTCACCAATAGCCAGGAGAAGATGTTACTCGGACTCAAGCTCCAGCAATGGAAGAAGAATCTCCCGCCAGTCTTCGATCGATCCCATGACCCCGTTGATTTCAAGTGTTCCCTCCCCGTAGTAGATCTCAACAGATTCGTCACAACACCCGCACTTAAACAGGTAGCGCGGGGATCGCTTGCCATTTCCTTTGCGGTGATAAACACGGATCTGGAAACTGCCCTCGGGCCGAATATTCGCCTTCTCGTTTGAACGCATAGTCATTTCGACTTCTTAAATTCACCGATTCGCGCGTGTCGCTCGTCCTCGTATGAGTCGGCGCGGTGAGACACGAGTCGGCAGCGCTCACAGCGAAAATGAAAATCCCAGAACGGACGTTCATCGACCACACCGTCCGACAAATGCCATTCGCCGCCGCAACCGGGACACAGCCGTACCGCTTCGCCTTTATTACGGCCCCAGTATCGTTTCAAGTAATAGTATGTCGGTATGTTCGTAGCCCTCTCGACCTCGGCGCAGAGTTCACGACCTCTCATGGATAAATTGCTTGTCGGATCGGCGAGTTGTTTGTATGCGGGCATCTCAAGCGCTGCGGAGTCCAGCCAGATGTAATCGTGATAGTTGTACGAGCGAGACCAAAAATGGATGCTCTCGCGGGTAAGTTCCGGGAGGGGAAGCAGATACAACGGCATCGGGCGGCCCGTATCCCCACTGCAGATCGGCGACTTATCATCAAACGCATGTGTGAAGAGATAAAAGGAGTCTGACCGTTTCCAAGCCGGGAACCGCTTGGGGACATCATCCTCAATTATTTCGCACTTTGGCGGATGTCCGAACCCCTCGACGACAGAATCAAGGCTCTTCCTGGCCCATTCGGAATTGTGACGTGCGGCCAGGGAATCAGGTCGTGCGAGATGTGCGTACACCACGAGCATTGCGTCGTGCCACGAGAACAGATACTCGCCATAAATTTGACCGTTTCTGATCAACGCACCGAGATACCATTCTGCGGCGTCTTCAAGAGCATCGCGTTCGCGCGGCTTTCCGCAATCGGAACCAAATGTGAGTCTAGCGAGAAACATTGTGCATTAAGCCGCTTTTCCGAGCTCGATCAATCCTTCAACACCTTCCGTATAGAGCAGCGCTATGCGCTGCATCTTTTAACGCGAACTTCAGTTTGCGCCGCGCGAATGCGCGGGATCACCTTACCGAGAGCCGTTTTCCAACTGAATTCCGGGACTCCAGCCTCGTTTCGAGCCGTTACCGGCTCGCGACAAGCTGAAGCTTATCGGACACCCGAGCCGAAAAACCCACACACGTCCCCGTTTAGAGCAGCGCTCTGCGCTGCAATGGCCGGCGAAGCCGGTCGAAGGCGGAACGCCCGCGTCCCGCGGGCATTGAGCGCAGCGAAGACATCGCACCGCAGGTCACAGTTTATTGAAGGGCTTTTTCAGGCGTCACCCGACTCACCAGTCTTGGTGTCCGAAAGGTCATCCGTAAACCCTGCATACTCCGAGATAAACAGACTCATCCCCAGATCGGCCATTCGCCTCAAGGTCTCGGGGCCAAACTCCGGGCCTCCTCCACCAGCGTCACGTCTCCACCCGACGGAAATGGCTGCGACGTATTGGGCGGGTTCAAGTTCGTCGGAACATTCCTCGAGCCAATCAGAAAGAGCTCCCCCTTGCGGTGCAAGTTCCCATTCATCGTCACACAGCCAGGCGAGGTACTCGTCTTCTTCTCCCTCGATGGTCACGCGGTAAATACTCACGGGCATATCGTTTCAGTATCGCTGACGATTCCGGCCGAACGGAGTTGTCAACTCTAAACTCAAACAGGCCTTATCCGAAACACTCCATAGAACCTTCGTCCGAGCATTTGGGCCTGACGATCAGATTACGATAACTCGTTCCATCCCAGGCCGGAACAGTCGTGACACAAAAGCCCGTCGGGCCGGATAGTGCCACGGTGCAACCAGCCGCCACCTTCGCAGGTATCGCAGTCCGGAGCGTCTGGCGGACGAACCGGGAGCAACTGCGCGAGAGCGGGAATGTGTTTCGATCCAAGCACCAGACACGCAATTTGCGCCAATCGGCTACGATCGCGTGCCGGAGGCTCTTCGGTCGCGAGATCATACGTCTCCAAGAAGATGTCGCCGTCGGGCGAAATATAACAGTCGTAACCGATACTCCCACAGATATGAACCGCTTTCCCGTCTCATGAGAGAAGCGCGGGATTCGATTCCTTGGCTTTTTCAAGACGAGTCTGAATTTCAGATCTGAGTTCCGGTGGAAGTTCCATTGATCTGGCGGGTGATGCTCGAGTTTCAGGGCCATCTGCCGGCAGTTCCGCAAAGGAAAGGGCCGTTACTTGTCCGGGGCGGCGGAGTTCAGACTCCCAGATACAGCACCGTTACGATCACGACGTGGGCGAGCATGTGCGCGATCATCGCCGATTCCAGGCCCTTCTTCCAAAAAAGATAGCCGGCAACAAGGCCGAACAGCCCGTTTGCGACGACGATGTAGCTGACGACCGCCGCAGTGAAGTCGACATCCATTGCCCGGACCAGCGGCAGATGTCCCAAACCGAAAAGCAAAGATGAAACGATGATCGCACTTACAAAGCATGCGGCACGAGGTTTACCGTTCGCCTTTTGAATCAGCCGCCACGCCAGCCAGACAAGGAGCGTCATCACACCCCATCTGAGCAGCAGTTCTTCAGTGATACCGCCGTATAGCACGCGCGTCGGGAATGGAAGCACTCCGTTCAACTGCTCGGCTCGCGACACGAAAGTCGGCGATAGGAACGGCTGCCACAACAGCCAAGTCAGCGCGATCCCGATGCCGCCCGCCAGACCGCCGATAATGCCGGGAACGATCTGCGGCTTCAGGTCCGCCAACGGTCTTCCTCCGCCGGCGAGCGCTTCGGCCGCCGGTGACGAAAGTCCTACTTTATCAGCCAGCGCAACGCCCACGACCACGGCGATCGAAAGCATAACCGAGGCTTGAAGGACGCTCAGGAGCTTCAATACAAACGGAGAAAATGTTGAGTTCGCACGCGCCTCGGCGGGAAGGTTTGCGAGCAAGGCGGAAAGGTCTACGAGCAGGAACGAGATCACCCCTGTCATACCCGCGATCAAGAGGATCACGAACAGCCTTGGTTTGAACCTCCTCATATTGCCCCCGGAGATCATCCGAACCGATCAAGTTGAGGATTTATACATCATCCCGATGCCGATACCAAGAGACGCAGAGCCAGACACCGGCTCGCGACAAGCTTAAGCTTATCGGACATCCGCGCCGAAATCTCAAGCCGCGGGACACGCACCCCGTTTAGAGCAGCGCTTTGCGCTGCCGAAGCCGTGCGCAGCACGGCTGAGTCATTAGGAAATTCAACCCAAACAACGAGTTATCGCTTTGATTTTCTCGGTCGCCTTCGACGACCGCCGCAGCGCGAAGCGCTGCTCTAAACGCTGGGGGGATGCTTCGGTCTGAGCCGTGCTGCGCACGACTTCTGCAGCACAAAGCGCTGCGCTAAACGGTGGGGGTTTTTCTGTGGTCAGAGGCGTGCTGCGCACGGATTCTGCAGCGCAAGCGCTGCTCTAAAAAGAGCGTGATTTTGGGAGGATTCTTAAGGGCCCCTCGCTACCGCTCGGGGTGGTGATGGTGCCGGAGCTGAGGATCGCTAGTCCTTCTTGTCGCTCGAAAGCAGTGAGTAAACAAAAGCGACACAAATCCAGGTAACGATGATCAGAACTGCACTGGCACCTGCGGTCGCGAGCCCGCGCGCTCCTCTCAGGGTAAGATCTATCACAAGGATATATTGTGCAGCCCCAATGAGAAACGCTGCTGCGTACGGACCCTTCATCCGTCGGACCGCCCAATCGAACAGAAGCACCGAAAGCAAAGCGAAGATCAGAAGGTTCAACGCGGGAGGAACCAGCACAGCAGCGCCTTTGTCGGCCTCCTCGACGGGTCGGAACCAAAAAACGACGCCGGCAAGAGTGGCGATGCACATCGTCACAAAAGCTCCTAAAATGGCTTTCCAGTTCATTCTCACCTGATCGTTGGCGGCAGTGACACGCGAGCGGCGTTTGCGACCGTCGCCCAGCCCCCGTTTTTATATTCGTATCTCGGGCGCGATTTCCGGAAGTCATGCATTTGACCGTTCACCTGAATAAAGCCGTAATCGGAGGATTTCGTTATTGGACCCAATCCTCTTGAATTCAACAAATCTCCAGCTCTGCCAACCGACCCGTGTCTTCGTTGATGTGAATGATCAGCATTCTACTGTCTTTAGTGGAAGAACAGACGATCGCTACAGATTTTCCAATCTCGAAGTTTTGGAACGTAACTGTATGGCACCTCGCTTCGCCGCAAGGACACTTGTCAACAACTCGAAGTTCATCGATCTGCTGCAAGAAAGGCTGTGGATCAAGCGGCTGGTCGAGTTCCTTGGCTTTGTTCGTTTCAAGATCAACCCAGTTTCCCCCACCAAAGTACTCGCCCGTTCTCAAAGTCTCAAGACCGAGAACCAACCACTCCCTTTCTTGTTCGGTCAACCGTCTGTTCATGGCTATAGATTTAGACTCTGATACCCTTAGAAAAACATTGCGCGATTACCATCTGACTTGAGCCTTGGCATGATCCTATTGCCTATTTGCCAGCATACATTTATCGAGACTGCTAAACGTGAACCGGCCAACTTCTTATTCGTCCGCCTTTCCGGGGGCCGCCACGAAGGCCTTCGGATCTTCACCGTCGCGATCTCGCCACTTCCCGCCTTGCGCAGCAACATCACCTCAAAGCGTATCTATGCGCCAGGATTCGTGGGACCATAGATGACGCGCGCAAGTGCTGAACCGACCAGCCCGAAGAAGGCTGCAAAAACGATGACAAAGACAAATGTAGCGACGAAGACGCTTGGAATCGCCTGATCAGGAGGAAGTGCACCGGGACCGATTTTCCAGGAGATATACCAGCCAAGTGTTGAGTCAACTATTTGTACGAGGATCGTGGCTGCGAGCGCACGACCAAGTCCCCACTGACGAAATGCTAAGAAGCCGATCGACGAATATATTAAGATTGAGCCCACGATCGCAAAAGAATAAGAAAAGCCAAACCGGGCTGACGCAAGCGCGGCTGCCGTATCAAACGCCAAAACGACTAGTGCACCGACACCGACAAACTTCCAAAACATGTTTCGCGCCTCCAAGCAACAATTACTTACGTGCGATCGAGTGGAACCTATCCGCGAGATAACCTCAATTTTCCGATTAATCCGAGGAGCTCGGAACGAATAACCTCGTGAAGCATATGTCAAAGTTGCTCGAAGGCGCTACCTATGCGGGGTAGAATACAAGCAGGAATTCACTCTGCAAGATGAGGTCTGCGCTTATCAACACAATTTCGCGCGAACATCTATTCAGTACAATTTCTTGAGATTGATCGGAGAACCCGCGCCGGGCGGAAGTTTGTGACACGGGGCGGGCGAAGACGCCCGCGGTCCAAACGAGAAGCTTGAGAGTATCGGACATCATGTGGAAAACCGCGCCGCGAGCACGCACCCCGTTTAGAGCACCGCTTTGCGCTGCCCAAGCCGTGCGCAGCACGGCTGAGTCATTAGGAAATTCAACCCAAACAACGAGTTATCGCTTTGATTTTCTCGGTCGCCTTCGACGACCGCCGCAGCGCGAAGCGCTGCTCTTAACGGTGGGCGTTTTTTCGCGGTAAGAGCCGTGCTGTGCACGACTTCTGCAGCGCAAGCCCTGCTCTAAACGGGGCTTGATCTTGGGGGGTCTTCAGGGCAGGGACAATCCCCGCCCAAACTGCTCTCTGCTCACAGTAGCCCTCCCTCACGGTCGGGCTTCTGACACGGACCTTCCAAACTGCTCACCGCTCACTGCTCATTGACCGGCGGCCGAAACCGCCTTCGCCGCCGCGTCCTGCATTCCCTTCGCCGAGATGATGTTTATCCCCGATTCGTCGAGCACGCGTCTTCCCTCTTCGACGTTCGTCCCCTCGAGTCTCGCCACGATCGGGATCGAAACCCCGAGGTTCTTCGCCGCCTCGACCACGCCTCTAGCTACCATGTCGCACCGGACGATCCCTCCGAAGATGTTGATCAGAACCGCCTTAACGTTCTCGTCCGCGAGCAGGATCCGGAATGCGTTCTCGACACGCTCCTGCGAGGCGCCGCCGCCGACGTCGAGGAAGTTGGCGGGCTCGCCGCCGTTGTGCTTGATGATGTCCATCGTCGCCATCGCCAGGCCGGCTCCGTTGACCATGCAGCCGATGTTGCCGTCGAGCTTGATGTAGCTGAGGTCGAACTTCGACGCCTCGATCTCCAGGGGCTCTTCTTCGTTCAGGTCCCTCAGCTCAGCGTAGTCCTTGTGCCGGAACATCGCGCTGCCGTCGAAGTTCACCTTCGCGTCCAGAGCGATCAGGCGTCCGTCCTTTGTCTTCAGGAAAGGATTGATCTCGACGATCGTCGCGTCCATCTTCTCGAATGCCTTGACAAGCGAGATCATGAACTTCGAGGCCTGTCCGATCAGTTCTTTCGGCAGACCCAGCCCGAACGCGAGCTTGCGGGCCTGAAACGGCTGAAGGCCGATCCCCGGCTCGATAGTCTCCTTGAGTATCTTTTCGGGAGTGGCCGCCGCGACCTCCTCGATCTCCGTTCCGCCTTCCGAAGAGGCCATGAACACGTTCTTCCCAGTCGCGCGGTCGAGTGTGATCCCCAGGTAGAACTCTTGCTCGATCGGGAGGCCCTCTTCGATAAGAAGCGTTTTCACCTCGCGGCCTTCCGGGCCTGTCTGGTGTGTGACGAGGTTCATCCCGAGCATCGCGGAGGCTATCTCCTTCGCCTCTTCCGGCGACTTGGCGAGCTTCACTCCGCCGCCCTTCCCGCGCCCGCCGGCGTGGATCTGCGCCTTGACCACTACGACATCGGTCCCGAGCTCTCTTGCGGCCGCTTCGGCCTCATCCGCGGTGGTCGCGACTATCCCGTTCGGGACCGGGACCCCGTACTGTTTGAGCAGTTCTTTAGCCTGGTACTCGTGAATCTTCATATCGAATCTCTAATCCCCGTATGTAAAAGATGAGAGTGAGTTTATCGGCCCTCATCCGAAAAATCAAAAGCGGCCCCGAAGGGCCGCCTTTCGCTACAAAAACAGGCTTGCGCTACTTCTGGAGCCCGGTGACCACTGAGATCGCGCTGAGCTTCCAGTCCTCGCCGTTGGCGATGTACTTCAGCTCAAATGTCGTCGTCCGCGGCGAGGTGTCAAAGCTGCCTTTCACCTCCAGCATATCGAATCCGACCGATTCACGGATCGCGGGGCCGTCCGTGATATCCGGTTCGAGGTTCCGAACGCTGCTCAGGTCCGCCTTTCCGTCAATGAAGCTCTGGAAGAGCCGCTTGAGCTGGCGCGGGCTGGTCTGCTTCTGCCATTCCTCGGAGATGTTGTCGTAGAAACTGGAGAAGTCCTCGCTCTTGAGCGCGCGGTCGAAATCGAGGAGCGTGTCCTTGATCATCGCCTCCAATTCTTCGTCCTCGGGAATCTCCTTTTTCGAGGCGTCGGCCTTTTTCGCGGGCGTCTTGTCATCCGAATCCGTCTTGTCGTCGGTGGTGTCGTTGGAGCTGGAAGTCGTGTTGGATCCCCACTGGAAGCCGTCCTTGTCATTACACGTGCAGCCGAGCACTATCGCGCTGATCACGAAGATCGCGACCAATCCGTTAAGGATCGGGGTCCTGCCGTAGATCAGCTCTCTAAGAAATCCGGTCATAGTTCACTCCCGCCGCCCGAGCGGCATAAATCCTAGTCCTTTCGCCAGGGTTCAAGTAGTTGCTCCCACGCCTTCGCCGTTTTTGCGTATTCGGACGGGCATCGGACCGCCCTCGCTTCCGGTAGCAGCCCCCGGCTGACGAACTGAGAGTATTTGTTCGGGTTCGATCCGTAGATCATGCAAAGCGAGTTGAAGAATCTTTGTTCCTCAAGAAGATGTTCGTCGGCCAGGCCTTCTTTTCCGATCTGCCTGTTCTTCGACTGAATGTAGAACGCCTCGGCGGCCGCCACCACCCATTCGACTCCCTCCTCGCCGATCTCCTCGATGCAGATGTACGAAGAGCAGCGGTCGGCGGCGTCTTCCTCGTTCGCGGTGATCGGAAGTTCGTAGCTGTCGATGAGAGCGTGTCCAAGCTCGTGCAGGAAGATGAAGTTGACCGCTTTTGCCATCTGCTCGTTCGCTTCCTGATCACTGGCGCCGTCACTCTTGAAGAGGTTGAACAGGTGAGCCATCAGCTCGTAACAGAACGTGATCGACTTGTCTCTCGGGTCGTAGAAGGCGTTTACGGTTCCGCAGTCCTTTGTCCTCAAGGTTATGTCGTGCGGAAGAATGAGAGTCCGGTTCAACTTGTCAGCGGCCTTCTCAAGTACTTTCGCCCGCGTGATCTCGCGATGGACCGATTCGAAGTTCGGATTCTCGACGTCGGTGCTCTCGACGACGAAGTCGCCTTTGTCGTCTCTCTGGCCGGGTTTACCCGAATCGTCTCCCGTATCTGAATCGTCACGCGCCGGCGCGTCTTCGCTGTTCGAATCGCTAGACAAAGATAAGTCCCCGGAATCGTTCCTGTTCGGATCGCACATACACCCGAGGATAAGGACGAGCGTGCCGAGCACGATCAGAAGGTTCAGTTTGTTCTTGCTCAGAGGGCCCATTCGTTCACTCCGGTCTCGTCCGGGCGCGAAGGCGTCCGGCCGGGCTCAAGTCTGAAGGGTTGTTGAAGAAAAGGCGAAACCAAAAGAAAATTGGCCCCCGCCGATTTGACGTTGACCAATCATAATACCAAGTTCCTTTTTTTCCAAAACTGAATCCCGGCAATCGTTTACTGCGAGTTCTCGACAAGCCGGACGAGCGTTCGGATCGCGACCCCGGTCGGACCTTTTGCCTGGTGAGCCTTCGGGCTGTCCGCCCAGGCCGTGCCCGCGATGTCGAGATGCGCCCACTTTGCTTTGTCGACAAATTCCTGGATAAACAGGCCTCCGGCGATGGTTCCCGCGCGACGCTTCGTGCCAATGTTCTTCACGTCTGCGATGTCCGACTTGACCTCACTTTCATACCCTTCGAGCGGCAGCTGCCAGAATCCCTCTCCGACATCCTTTCCGGTGGCGATGATCCTGTCAACGAGGTCCTGGTTGTTGCCCATGATCCCCGTGTTCCGGTTCCCGAGGGCGATGATCACTGCGCCCGTAAGCGTGGCGAGATCGATGATCTCCGTCGCGCCCTGTTTCTCGGTGTAGTGGACCGCGTCGGCGAGCACGAGGCGGCCTTCGGCGTCGGTGTTAAGTATCTCGACCGTCTTGCCGTTCATCGCGGTTACGACGTCGCTCGGCCTCGAGGCCTTGCCGTCCGGCATGTTCTCGACGCATCCGACCACGCCGATCACCGGCACCGTCGGCTGAAGCAGAGCTATCGCGCGCATCGCCCCGATGACCGAGGCGCCGCCCGACATGTCGTACTTCATGGCGTCCATACCTTCGCCGGGTTTCAGCGAGATCCCGCCGGTGTCGAACATCACGCCCTTACCGACCAGACCGAGCATCTCGCCCTTCTTGGCTGTGTTACGTTTCGGCGTATACCTGAGGACGATGAGCTGCGCGGGCTGCTCGGATCCCAGCGAAACGCTGAGGAGCGAGTTCATTCCCAGCTTCTTCATCTGGGCCTCGCTGAGCACCTCGCATTTGAGCCCGACCTCTTTGGCCATTTTCTTCGCCCGGTTCGCCATCTCGGTCGGCGTAAGGATGTTCGGCGGCTCGTTCGCAAGGTCGCGCGTGAAGTTCATCGATTCGCCGATCGCCGTGCCTCTCTCAAGGCCTTTTTTGAGGTCGGCGGGCTTGGCGCCGTCGATGAAAACCGTGAACCCGCCCAGCTTCTTGTCGTTCTTGTCCTTTGTTTTGTACTTATCGAGCTCGAACTGGCTTGTGATCACGCCCTGCGCGGCCGCTTCCGCTACCTCGACGGCGTCACCGTCCGACCTGGGAGCGATGGCGAACTTCTTGAGATTGTAATCTCGGACTTTCCGGGCGGCGGCGCCTGCGGCGGCGGCGACGTCGGAGACCTTGTACTTGTCTTTCTCGCCGGCACCGACAAGCAAGATCCTTCCGGCCTTGCCCTTGTCCGCTTTGTAGCGAAGCGCGTAGGTTTCGCCCGATTCGCCCTTGAACTCCTCGGAAGCGAGAACGGAGGCGATCTCGCCGCCCGAAAGAACGTCCAGTTCTTTCAGAAGGCCCTTTTTGGGGTCGTCCTTCTTGAAAACGACAACGGCCAGTGCGTCCACACGGGCATCCGCGAAATTCTTGTTAATACCTCTTGAATCCATCAGCTTCCTCAGATCTTAAATTTGGTGAAAATTCCGTACTACTAATAACTTATCTAATGTTTTCTTTCAACTGCCTCTCGGTTTCCTTGGCGACGGTCTTGCGTTTCAGCGTCTCCCGCTTATCAAATAGTTTCTTTCCGCGCGCGACCCCAATTTCGAACTTGATCCTGCCGTGATTCCAGTAGACCTTTGTGACAACGAGGGTCATCCCCTTCTGGTCAACGGCCTTCTTCAGTTTTTCGATCTCTCTCCGGTGAAGAAGAAGTTTCCGGGTCCTCAGGGGTTCATGGTTGTAAATGTTGCCGTGCTTGTAGGGCGACACGTGGGCGTTCATCAGCCACACCTCGTCGTCCTTGACCGCGACGTATGATTCCTTCAGCTGGATCTTGCCGGCCATTATGCTCTTCACCTCGGTGCCCTGGAGCGCGATCCCGGCCTCGTACGTATCCTCGATCTCGTACTCGTGAAACGCGGCCCGGTTGGTGACTATCGATGTATCCCTTTCCGGCATAACGGTTTATTGTGCCTTCCGGGGTGGGATGAGGCAAGTTCCGCTTCGGAGTTCCGAGTTCAAAGTTGAAGGGCAAGGTATCGGTACCCGGAGCGATTGTGACGGACCCGTCAATGTTGATAGTTCAATGTTCATTGCATATTAGTCAGTGAAGAGTCGCAAAGCGACGACCTGCTTTTAGCCGTGGGTGGAGCCGAAGGCGGAACCCACGGTCGGCTAGGAAACGATTCGCGCATCGCGAAGCGATTGCGTGAATTTCAGCCAAGAAGATACCGTTCGTCGCCGATGTCGATCGCGTGAAGATCCAGCAATCTGCGATATTCGCTTTCAAACGACATTCGTCCGTGGTGTTCGCGCTGCGATTCGATATATCGCTTCACTTTGGGCACCGTCCCTTTATTCACAGAAAAAGCTGCATACCCGTCCTGCCACGAAAAAAGATCTTTCCCGAGTTCACTTTTGATCCATCGTGAAGAATCCGCCTTGATAAACTTCGCTATCTGGCTGACCGAATACTTCGGCGGCGAGAGCAACAATGCATGGATATGATCTTCGACTCCGCCAACTTGATCGGGGTCAGCCCATTGTGCCGCGCGATTCCGCCAATGAAATCCCAGACGCGATTCTCTATCGACGGCTTGAGAAAGGTTCGACGTTCTTTTGTGCTGAAAACGAGATGGTAGAAGAGGGACGAATAGGTGTTAGCCATGGTGAGGTGGCCTCCTTGTGTGAGATTTCTTTCAGATTAACACCCTCGTCAACTGCTGGCGTCACGCAATCGCTTCGCGATGCGCGAATTGTTTCGCTGCTTTCCGTGGGTTCCGCCTTCGGCTCCACCCACGGCTAAAGGCAGGTCGTCGCTTCGCGACTCATCATTGACCATTATATGTCGTTTGACTATCCAGCCCCTCGAAAACGATAATTGCCCGGATGTGGCACGAGACCGAGATACGCGTCCGGTACGCCGAGACGGACAAGATGGGCATCGTCCATCACTCGAACTATTTCGTGTGGTTCGAGCTCGGCCGAAGCGAGTTCTGCCGCTCGAGAGGCTTCTCGTACCGCGACATGGAAGACAAGGACAACGCGCTTCTCGTCGTCGCAGAGAGTTATTGCCGCTACAAATCGCCCGCCCACTACGAGGACATCCTCTACATCCGCACACAGGTCGCGAGGATCAGGAGCCGAAGCATCGTCTTTGTTTACGAGATCTACAGGCCCGCCGACAACGCCGTGATCGCCGAGGGAGAAACGATGCACATCGTCGTCAACCGCGAGAAAAAGATCATTTCCCTGCCAAAACAGTACGAGGCGATGCTGATCTCCGGCAGCGGCGAGCAGGACGCCTTCCCCGCCGGCCATCCGCCCAGCTAGTTCCCGCCGAAGTGGCTCCCGACGATCGAGATCACCTTCTCGATGTGCGGGTACATAACCTCGTCTTTTTCGATAAAGGGCACTTCCGCCCGGATCTTCGAATAAACCGCACCCGTCTCGCCCGCCAGATCGCCGAGTTCGTGGTTTCGTTTCCTTCGAAGATCGACCGCCTGCGCCGCAGAAAGAAGCTCGAGCGCGATTATCTTCTCGAGGTTAGTCGAGATCCTGCAAAGCTTCAGAGCCGCCGTCACGCCCATCGAAACGTGGTCCTCCACATTCGCCGAGCTAGGGATCGTATCGACGCTCGCCGGATGCGAGAGCACCTTGTTCTCTGTCGCAAGCGCCGCCGCCGTGTACTGGACGATCATGAACCCGGAATTCAAACCGCCGTTCTCGGTCAGGAACGCCGGAAGCACGTGCGCGTTCGAATCCTCGTCCGTCAGGCGCATTATCCTCCGCTCCGAGATATTCCCAAGCTCGGATAGCGCGATAGCCAGATAATCCATCGCGATCGCCAACGGCTCGCCGTGGAAATTACCTCCGGAGATCACTTCGATCTCGTCCGTCTCCTCGTTCACGAAGATCAGAGGATTGTCCGTCACCGCGTTCAGCTCGATGTTCACGACCCATTCGGCGTACGCGATCGCGTCGCGGCACGCGCCGTGGACCTGAGGCATGCACCTCAGCGTGTAAGCGTCCTGGATGTTCGAGGGGTCGTGCCCTCGGGTGAATCCGCTGCCTTCGAGGATCCGGCGAAGGTTCGCCGCGCATTCCATCTGCCTCGGATGAGGCCTCAGTTCGTGGATCCTCGAGTCGAACGCCGCCGTCGTCCCGTTCAGGGCCTCGAGGCTGAGACATCCCGCGACGTCCGCCGCGTCAGCCAGCCATTGCGCCCGGGCGGTCTGCAGAAGCCCTAGCGCCGTCATCACCGTCGTCCCGTTCGTCAGTGCCAGCCCTTCCTTCGCGGCGAGCGAGACCGGCTCGAGCCCGAACCGGGAGAGCGCATCCGCACTCGCCATCTTCTCTCCTCCGACGATCACTTCGCCCTCGCCGATCAGAGGCAGTGCCATATGCGCAAGAGGAGCAAGGTCTCCGCTCGCCCCGAGGCTTCCCTGGCTGGGGATCACCGGATGAATGCGGTTGTTGAGAAGATCGAGCAGAAGCTGGAGCGTTTCGATCCTGATGCCGGAATAGCCTCGCGCAAGCGTGTTCGCGCGGATCAGCATCACGGCTCGCGTCTGAGCCTCGTCGAGTGGCTCGCCCACGCCGACCGCGTGCGACTTGAGGATGTTTGTCTGGAGTACCTCTACTTCCTCCGGCGAGATTATCTTGTCCTTGAAAGCGCCGAAGCCGGTCGTGATGCCGTAAGCGATCTCGCCGCGTTCGAGAAGGCGCTCGACCGCGGCCGCGGACCGCTTCACCCTGGCGGACGCGGCACCGGAAAGCGCGACCGAAGGGCTTTCCGCGCCTCCGTAAGCGACCGCGAGCACGTCGTCGAAGGTCAGGCTCTCTCCGTCGATAAACAGTTCATTCATAAAGATTTGGATCGGCCGCGCGGCGTCCGGAAAAGGGTCTGGTTGGCGGCCGGAGCGACTCTGATATTATGATAGGTCTTCGTCACACAACAACCTTCGGACCGGAATGCTACAGAACAATTCGCAGAATTCGAACACCGCCGCGAACCAGGGTGAAGGCGAAAGCGGGATATTGACCGCCGCAACACGCGCCGACGAGGACGGCCTCGCGCGCGAGATCAACACCTTGATTCCGTATCCCTACCTGAACGCGCTCGGAGCCATCCTGATCTTCATCCTGCTCGGAAAGGTCGTCGACTGGGTCGTCACGGGATTGATCTCGAAGCTGGTGATACGGACGAAGACGGACCTCGACGATCGCATCCTGGCGATCCTTCACCGGCCGATCTTTCTCACAGTCGTGCTGATGGGGCTCAGCCTCGCCACACATCTTCTGCAGCTGCCCGACAGGGTCACGGTGATCACAGTCGACGTGATCAAAACCCTCGTCGTCTTCGTCTGGTTCCACTTCTCACTGAAGCTCCTGGGCGTGGTCCTCGACGAGATGGAGCGGAAAGAAGACCGCTTCAAGTTCATCACCTCGACGACCAAGCCGCTCATAAAGAACACCGTAACCCTGATCTTCGCCGCCGCCGCGATCTACGTCGTGTTCCTGATCTGGGAGATCAACATCACGGCGTGGCTGGCTTCCGCGGGGATCATCGGTCTCGCGGTCAGCTTCGCGGCCAAGGACACGCTGGCCAACGTTTTCGGAGGCGTGACGATATTCGCCGACAAGCCCTTCAAGGTCGGAGATTACATCATCCTGGGCACGGGCGAACGCGGGATGATAACGATGATCGGCGTCCGAAGCACGCGGATCCTGACCCGCGACGACGTCGAGATCACCGTACCGAACAACATCCTCGCGAACACGACGGTGATCAACGAATCGGGCGGCCCGCACGAGAAGTTCCGAGTCCGCCTGAAGGTCGGCGTGGCGTACGGATCGGACATCGATAAGGTCGAGAAAGTGCTCTTGAAGGTCGCGAACGATCACAAGCAGGTCTGCAAGGACCCTTTCGCGCGTGCACGGTTCAGGGCGTTCGGAAGCTCAAGTCTCGATTACGAACTGCTTTGCTGGGTCGAAAAGCCTGTTCTGCAGGGCCTCGTCCTCCACGAACTTCACCGCGAAGTGTACAAGGCATTCAACCGGGAAGGCATCGAGATCCCGTTCCCTCAGCAGGACATTTACGTGAAACAGGTCGCAAGCCAAGAGGGCGCCTGATTCAGACGGGGATCCCGTCCTTGAAGACCGCTTCCACCAGGTTCCCTCCGAACTCATAGCAGATCTCGCGATGGTCGCGCGTATCGAGGATCAGAAGGTCCGCTCGCTTGCCAATTTCGATCGAACCCGCTTCGGTTCCTTTTCCAACGGCGTGAGCGGCGTTGATCGTGAATCCGTTGATCGATTCTGCCGGAAGCAGCTTCTGGTATCTGCAGGCGATCGCCATCGCGATCGAGGGCGAGGGGCACGGCGCGGATCCCGGATTGTAATCTGTCGAAAGGGCGACGGCGCAGCCCGAATCGATCAGCTTTCTCGCATCGGCGAACTCATCGGATCCGAGGTTGAAGTTCACTGTCGGGGTCACCACGCCAACGGTGGCCGACTTGGCGAGAAGCCCTATCTCGCGGTCGCTGATCGCGTCGAGATGATCGACTGATGCTGCACCCAGAGAGATCGCTAGCTCCGCTCCGCCGAGATTAGTGAACTCGTCCACGTGGGCCTTGATCGCGAAGCCCGCTTTCTTCGCAGCCTCAAGAACCTTCCTCGTCTGCTCCAGATCGAACGCGTTCTTCTCGCAGAACACGTCGATGAAGATCGTTTCGCCGCCGGCATCCGAAAACCATTTCGCCGCCTTCGGGATCATCTCGTCGCAGATCATAGCGACGTAGTCGTCCGGGGTTCCCTTCGCGCCGTTCCTGTACTCGGGAGGCACCGCGTGCGCTGGAAGGAACGTAGGAACGACGTCGACCGGGTGTTCATCGCCGAGCCGCACGATCGCCTCGAGCATCTTCATCTCTGTTTCCGTGTCCAGGCCGTAACCGGTCTTGATCTCGCAGGTCGTGACACCGTTTCGGAGCAGGCGGTCCAGCCGGACTCCTGAAAGCTCGACCAGTTCATCGACAGAAGCCTCGCGGGTCGCCCTTACTGTCGAAAGGATCCCGCCTCCGGCCTCCAGGATCTCCATATATTCGGCGCCCTTGATCCTCAGCTCGAACTCGTCGAGGCGGTCGCCGGCATAAACGATGTGCGTGTGGCATTCGACGAAGCCCGGCATCACGACCCGGCCTTCGGCGTCGATAACCTCGTCGGCATCGTGGAGGCGGAGGACCGTGTCCGAATCGCCGACCGTGTGGAACCTTCCGTCGACAACGGCCACGCCCGCATTTCTGTGGATCCCTGGATTCGCCATCTCCGGGCCCTTCTTCGGGCCTTGCGATGCGCAGGTGACGAGTTCGCCAATATTGTGGATCAGGAGATCAGCTTTCATCTTTGCAGCTCGAGGATCACGGAATTCCCTTCAGCGGCGAGCGGTCCAATGTCGCGCCGCAAGGAAGACAACGCTGATGGCAGACATCGATACGAAAATCCACTTCGCCTGGGTGACCGCACTCCCGACCGCTACCAGGTCTGAATTGAAACCGCGCAACGTTGAACCCGCAAAATAGCCCAGGAACAGGTTCTCAGCAATCTCGCAAACAAACATCGAGGCAGGAAGAACGATCAATAAGCCTGAACTACCTCTATGTTCAGCAGAATCAACGAAGGTCCAAATCAAACTGGCGAGGACCAAGGCGGACATCGCCGCAACAGCAATGTCCAAATACTGAAGGTTAGCGTAGGCTTGCAGGAACTCCTGGGGAATGTCGCACGCCTCGACAACCAGGTTTCCGAAGAATTTCTCAAGATCGATCTTCGTGTACCCGAAACGGGATTCCGGAAATGTCTGGTGCGACACCCGGTCCGCAAGCATTTGATAAGGACCCAGGAAATAGACCGCCAGATTGACCGCTGCAGCGACGATCGCTGCGACGACAGAGCCCGCAACCCGATCTGTGTTCAGCTTCTTCATGTTTCAGTCACCGTCGCGGAAGTTCGGACAACGTCAGCTTTCATCGGATTTCCGACGGGCGAGGCGCAGGTAGATCGCGTGGACGGACAGTCCGACTGCCGAAAGGAAGCTCAGACCGCCACAGATCATCTTCAGAAGCGTCGCAGTCCCGGCCCCCTCGGCCAGCCCGTAATACCGCATCGGAAGATCCCGAATAACGGAAATGATCAGGAAGTTCTCGAGAAGGTCGAACGCGCCCATCGCAAGCGGCAACAGGAGCAGCAGCGTCGGGATCCCGCTCCGGAAAAGCCTCGCCGCAAGAGCCCAAATGAATAGCGCGAGAGCAAGTGCGAGAAGGACCCCGTTCAGCGTGTCGAAAAGCTGGAGGTTCGCGTATGCCTCGATCGTCGCCTGATCAAGCCCCTTTTCATATCCGTCGAGGAATGTGTAAAGATCGCCGCCCGTGTAGCCGAAGCGCTCCTCCGGAAGAGGCCTGTCCGGGACCGCCGCGCGGACCGCGGCGTACGGTCCGAAATTAAAGAGCCATATTCCGTACCCCAGCGCCGCGGCGAATGCCGCGGCCACGAGAAGCACTCCGGGGGCCCTTCTATTCTGCATATTTTAATCGTTCGCGGGTGCCCTTCCGACCCCAAGCGCGTCGGCGACTCGGTTGATGTAGTTGAACCAGGAGGCGATCAGGGTGATCTGCGTGATCGCCGTGTCGTCGAATCCCGCTTCTCTGAGCTTGTCGATATGCCCGGGATGGATCTTGACCGCGTCCTTGGTCAGCTGGATAGCATAGTCGCACATTGCTCGCTCGGCGGAAGTGATCGGAGCGTTCTCGTAATCGTTCCGGAGCTTGTCGATCAGGTCGTCCTCGAGAGTTACGGCACGCAGAAACTCTGCGTGAGATTCCACTCAGTAAAAGCAGTCGTTGGTTTCGGAGACGATCGTCGCGATTATCTCCTGCTGGCGCCTTTCCAGCGGAAGGTCGTCGCGGAAAAGCGTGCTGAGCAGCATGAACGCGTGGTACATCGCTTCCGGGATCAGCGTATGCGACTCGATGATCGATTCATCTACAGGAATCGTCGACGGATGGACGGTGCCGTATTCCTTCGGATACGTAGCACGGACCTTGCCCATCAGCTCTAGCAGTTCGCCGTCGGCATCCTCGGGCTTGATCGTCTTTATCCAGGCCATGGGAAGTTAGTTTAGTTACGAGTTCGGGAAGTGTCCAACCGGAAGACAAAGAGGAGATAACCGCAGAGAGCGGAGAGACTTTTTAAACGCGAAGGTCGCTAAGGACGCAAAGGAAGTCACCGCTGCTACCAATTCCTAATCCTGTCGAAATATCGTTGAAAGTCGAGGCCGTTTTGAGGGGAATTGCCTAAAACTCTTAGCGTCCTTCGCGTCCTTTGCGTTTACCCCTCCCTACAAATCTCTGCCCTCTCTGTGCTCTCTGCGGTTAAATTCTTCTGAACACGATCAGGTATACAGGTATTCCGATGAGCACGATGCCTACTCCGAGAAGGCTCTCACGAGGATCGCGCAGGAGCAGCATCGCCGCGACGAAGCCCGTGACGAGTATGAAGATCACCGGCGTCAACGGAAACAAAGGCGTCACATACCCGCTCTTGTCCGCGCGGTCGATCGCGAACAGCCCGCCGACGATGATCATTATGAATACGATCGCGACGAAGAAGAAATACGAGACGATCTGGTCGAACGAACCGCTCACGATCAAGAGGCACGCCAACGCCATCTGGATCAGCGTCGCCCTGTGAGGCGTCTCCCACTTCTCGTGAAGCTTTCCGAACGAAGGAAAGAACAGCCCGTCTTTCGCCATCGCGTAATAGAGCCTCGGCGAAGCCATTAGGTATGCGAAGATCGTCCCCAGGACCGAGATCACGACCAACGCCGCGAAGACCTTCCCGCCGAACGCGCCGAACAGCGCCGCGCCCGCCTGCGCCGCGAAGGTGGTCTCGTCGCCGACCTCACTGACGGGGACAAGGTAGTAGAACACGGCGCTCGTCAGCGTGTAGATCACAGTGATCGTCCCGACGCCGATCGCGAGCGCTTTCGGCAGGTTTTTCGCCGGCTCCTCGACCTCGCCCGCGATGCGCGATACCTCCCACCAACCCGCGAATGCGAAATAAGCCCCGACCGATCCCCCGATCAGGGCCGCAGTCCAGTCGGGCGGAGCGGCGAAGAACGGATCGAAATTTCCCCAGTCTCCGAATCCGCCCAGGAAACCGATCACGATCAGCGCGACGAGCGAACCAATCTTCAACACGATCAATACATTGAGGACACCGGCTCCGAGCCTCGCACCGCGTATGTTGATCAGCCCGACGACGATCACGGTGGCGATCGCGAGAACGGTCTGCGCCGGCTGAGTCATCGGGACGATGTAGGAGAAGTATCCGGCAAGGCCGACGCTGAAGATCGCGGTCAGGCCCGGATCGATGACAAGCAGGACGACCCATCCGAAAAGGAAAGCCGTCGCCTTTCCGTACGCCTCGCGAAGGAAGACGTACGGGCCTCCGGCTTCGGGAAACCGCGCAGTGAGTTCTGCGTACGAAAGCGCTCCGCACAAAGTCGCGAGGCCTATCACGATCCAGATCGCGAACAGCCAGAACGGGGACTGGACGGATTTCGCCATCCCAGCCGGAGTCAGGAAGATGCCGACCGCGATGACCTGCCCGACGATCAGCGCTGACGCGGTCCAGAGTCCGAATTGTCGTTTTAGATTCTCTGCCAATTCTTCAGAAGTTGAATCGAACGCCCAGCTGGACGGCCCTCGGGCCTCCAGAGCCGAACACGCCTCCGGCGGTCGTCAAAGGCCGCCCGAAGCTTTCCGTCCCGAGCACGTTTCCGAATCCGGAGTAGTTCGTGTTCGAGACCCCGAGTATGTTCGTCGTGTTGAAGACGTTGAAGATCTCGACCAGGGGCTCGAGCCTGAACCGTTCGCGGAACGTAAACGTCTTCGAGATCCTTACGTCGAGCGCGCTGAACGAATCGCTGAACCGCGCGTCCGGGGGCGCCAGGGGAAGCGGATTCCCGTTGATGCCTCCGTTGGCGTTTGCGTCCTGGATGAACGCGTTCAATTCCGAAGCGTCGTTGAAGATCCTTCCGCCCGCGTTCCGCTGGATCAAGGGGATGCGGGACGATCCGTCCGGAAGGATGATATCCATCGGAACGCCCGTCGCGAGCGTAAGGATCGGCGAGATCCTTATCTGCCAAGGCAATTCGGCGGTCCCGGAAAGGACGAACCTGTGGCGCTGGTCGTTCGGCGTCGGACCGAACTCGAGCTGCAGGTTATTGGGATCAATGGGGCCGTTCGCGAACGGGATCTGGTCGTCGTTCGAATAGTTGAACGCCTTCGAAAGCGTGTACGAGGCGCGGAATCCGTACTTGTCCGCGAACCGCTTTTCGAAGCTAACAAGCAGGCCGTCGTAGAAGAACTTCACGCTCGATTCGAGGTTCACCACGCGGTCCGGTCCACCGACGACCGGGTTGTCCACGACGCCTATGTTCCTGCCGATGATGAAGTGCGTGCCGAAGTTATGGACGAGGTCGGCGCGGACAACGAAGTCGTCGATGAATTCCCATTCGAAACCCAGGTTCGACTGCTGGATCATGGGGTTCTCGAGATCGTTATCGATGATGTTTATCCCCGAAGCTCCCGCGCCCGGCAGTATGAAGCCCGTGAACGGGTTCTCGAGCGTCGGCGCGAACGGGAGGAATCTGCCGTTCTCGTCGAGAAAGATAGGAACGCCCATCGGGTCGGTCAATGCATTCCCCGCACGTACTGCGACGGGCAGCGCGCGTCCGTCGAGGCCCCTTTCCAGCGTGATCAGCTGAAGCACGACGCGGTCGTAGTAGATCCCGTATCCGCCGTGGATCACGAATTCCGCATTGTCGAACGGGGCGAAATTGAACCCGACCCTGGGAGCGAGATTGTCGTAATCGGCGGAGCGGTCGCCCTGATAGAAGCCGGCGACCAACGGATTGATGTTGTCGTAGCCCGAGACATTCTTGACGTTCGTGTCGAGCTCGTACCGAAGGCCGAGGTTCAGTGTGAACTTCGGCGTCACGCGCCAGTCGTCCTGGACGAAGAACGCGAAATAATTGTTGTCGACGTCCGGAAGGTCGAGCGGCTGGTCGGGTATCTGGCTACGGAGGGTGACCGCGAAAAGGAGGTCCGAGTCGTTGATCTGCCCGTCGTTGTTGCGGTCGAAGTCTGCGAAGTCCTGTACGAACTCGATCCTGCCCTCGCGGAAGACGCCCAGGAACAGGCTGGAGTCGATCTTCTGGAACTCGGCTCCGAACTTCAGCACGTGGTTCCCGCCGACATACGTGAACGTATCTGCGATCTGTATGCGGTTCTGCTTAGTCGCCTGCGGGACGCGGAAGCTCGATCCGTCGAGAAGGCTCGGGAACGTCAGCTGGACTCCGGTGGAGACTGGATTGGTGCTGTTGTCGAAGTTGTTGATGCTGAAGCTCAGGTCATTGATCGTGCTCGCGTTCATTACATACGACCAGTCGGCGACGAACGAATGGAACCGGTTCTTCAACGCCTGCCTGTAGGACTCGGACCCAAGCGCGCGGTCGAGCTGGCTTTGGCCGGTCGCGTCCTGATCTTCGAAGGTGTATCGGAAAGTGAGCGTGTTCTCGTCGTCGAGGATCGCATCCACTCGGGAGTTCAGAAGCAGATCCTTGAGTGGCGCCTCGGCGAATCCCCTTCGGATCGTCTGCGCCGCGACGTCGCGGATCCCAACGAGGACCGCGCCGTCCTGGTCTCGGTACTCGACAGCGCCGAAACCGAAAAGCTTGTCCGTGATGAAGGGGCCTCCAAGTGTAAAGGAATACTGCTGGCGGTCGAACGGGGGAGCATCGAGCGTGCGGTCGAAGGTCGCGGGAAGTTCCTGTAGGACTTTGTCGCGCTCGAAGAACGAGAACGATCCGTGCAGGTCGTTGGACCCGCGCTTGGTCACGACGTTGATGACGGAAGTACCCGATCGTCCGTACTCGGCCGAAAAACGGTTCGTGGCGACCTGGAATTCCTGAACCGAATCCTGGGAGACGTTCACGAGCGGTCCGCCGACGACATCGTCGTTGTTGTCGGTTCCGTCGACGAGGACGCTTCCGCCGCGGCCGATGCCGCCGACGGATGAAACGAGGACCGTGTTGGCCTTCGTGGGATCGAAATTCGGGGCGGGCGCCGTGCCGGGCGTGAGGAACGCGAGTTCGAGGAAGTTCCGGCCGTTGAGCGGGAGGTTCTCGACCTCCCTTTCCTGGATGTTTGTCGAGACGTCGGAATCGACGTAGTCGACAACGTTCTCCCACACTTCTTCGATGGTGACCCGATAGTGACCGCCAACCTCTAATACCACATCCCGCTTGACAGCTTGACCCGCGTTTAGAACAACCGGTGGATCCAGCGCAAACTCATTGAATGCTGGAGCTTGTACAACAATGACGTACTTGCTCGCTGGTAATCCAACCACGATGAAATAGCCTTCGGCATCGGTGAGTACGACTCGCTTAAGATTGATGTCTTCGCTCTTAACGACCACCGTCGCACCGGGAATGACCGCCCCGGTAGCGTCATAGACATAGCCGGATATTGAGCCGGTCGGCTGCTGGGCAAGCGATGTCGCGGAAGCGAGCGCAAGGAGGACGGAAAGGAGAATAACGCGACGGGGGGTCGATATCTTCATTTTGGTTCTTGTCTCTCAAGATAAGAGACACCGGACAAGAGGTCAGCTCTGACGAAGCTTTCGCTCGGACCTCATTTTCGATTTCGAAGTTTTTCTTGGTGGTGTCGCAAGGAACAAGCAAGCGAACAACGGATTTGCGGAGCATTATAACAGCCGCGGACGATTGTCACACTTGTGAAGGGTCGGTGAGGGACGGTGGGTCCGGGAGACCTTCTTCGGCTCCGTCAGGAGCCCAATGTCTGTGGAAATGCGATCCGCGAAATGGCCCGCGCTCCGTTAGGAGCGCAATCTGCACAATAAACATTCAGCCCCGATGGGGCTGGGATCATATACGGCGAACCCGTGCTACAGACATTTGGCTCCTCCGGAGCCGGTGACCAAGTAAGATTTGGAATAATCAGTAAGGTCCAGCTTGAACAGAATGAATGGCTCAGGTTGGAGCGGGTGACCAAGAGGGGTTTTGGAACAATCAGTTGCCCCCCGCTTCAGCGGGGGGATTCAGAGATGCCCTTTCATTCGCAGCCGGCTTCAGCCGGGGATCTCGGGGCTAAAGCCCCTATCCTGTTTTGTTTACCCGGTTGACCCCCGTCTGAAGCCGGGGGCAACTGATGTCCGACAAATTGGTGAAGGAGAAAACAATTAAAACCAAATTCAATCGACAATATAACTGTCCCGAGCCCGCACGATCAGGTCGGGTCGATAGACACGGACCTTGATCCGTTTGCGGTCGCCGGGCTTCCCTTCTTCTGCCGGGTAATAACCGACCTGGTACTGACGCTTCAGTTCCTGCGCGATCGCCTCAAAGGTCGACTGGAGTCCGAAACGCGAAGTCCCGGCCTGGAAGACCCGACCCCCTGTGTATGCCGCGAGGTCCTCAAGATACTGTTTGCCGAGTGCGTAGTCCTCCGGGCGAGTGCCGCGAGGCTGCGGATTCAGGATTCCGCCGGAGGGGATCGGAAACGGCGAGGTCATCACGCCGCCGCCGCCCATTCGGTTGTCGAGGAACGTGTTGTAGTAAATGGGGAAGATCACGACCTCCGATTCCTCGGCGTCGATAAGGTTCTCGCCGTAGTCGGCGCCTCTCGAGACGGTGTCAACGCCGTCGGTGAACAACACGATCGCCTTCCGGCCCTCGATCTTGTTGAGCCGCTTGGTGAGCGCGAACTCCACCGCGTCGTATAGTGCGGTCCCGCCTCCGAAATCGGCCTCATCGATCGCTTTGAAGATCTTGTTGCGGTCCCGTGTCACTTCGGTCAGGACCTGCACGTCACCGTCGAACTCCGCCACGAGCACGCTGTCCTCGGGATTCAGCTCCCGCACGAATGCCTTCGCGGCGGCGCGTATGTCGTCGATCCTGAACTCTGTCGAGGGGCTTGTGTCGAGAAGCAGCGCAACCGTCACCGGCTCGTCGCTCAAATTGAAATACGCGATCTCCTGCTCCTTGCCGTCCTCGAAGATCTTGACCTCCTCCTGCCTGATGCCGGCGATATAAAGTCCTTGCCTGTCGTAAACCGAGATCGGAATCGTCACGAGAGTCGCCTCGATCTTGATCACGTCCGGATCGTCCGTCGTTTCGTAATCGGATACTGGTTTCTTGCGTTCTTCTTCATCACCGCCGGGGCGTTTATAGTTCGGAGGATAGATCTTGACGGGCTTGTACGGCCTCGATTCGGAATAACCTTCTTCCGAAACTACGATCGGCGCGGGCGTGGGCTGGGTCTTGATCCTTCGGCCGGACTGTGCGAAAGAGGCAGTAAGCGCCAGGAGGCAGACAGCAAATACGGTAAGAGTTCTTGAAGCTTTCATCGGTCCATTGAGCGGGCATTGCCGCTTCGGGAGTTGCTGGAAATTCAAAAAGGATTATATCAGAGGCTCGGTTTGCCGCTGTGATTCGCCGCGTGTGGCACGGGTTCGTCCTCTTTTTCGCGTTAGGAGAATGAAATGCTTGCAATTGAGCAGATCGCGGATATGATGCTCCGCAGATACCAGCCTATTAAGGAGAAGTACTGTTTATGGAACCCGCAAAAGAAGTATCGCCGTTTCTTATATTCGAAACGATCAACGGCTACCAGTCGGCTCACACTCTCGCCGCCTGCATTCGCCTGGGACTTTTCTCGAAGATCAAGCCGGAAGGAAGCACCGCGGAAGACATCGCGTCCGCATGCGGCACCACGGTGAAAGGCGCCCGGGTGCTCGCCGACACAGTGACCGTACTCGGCTTCCTGACGAAACAGAACGGGACCTACAAGCTGACCGATGTGTCCGAGAAATTCCTGAAGAAGGATTCGAAGGCCTATCTGGGCGGTGCGGTAAAGTTCCTTCTGACGCCGAAATTGACCGAAGGATTCAGGAGGATCGACGAGGCCGCTGTTAAGGGAGGCACGGTGATCGAGGACGATGGAACCCTCGGTTTTGAGGATCCCGTGTGGGTCGATTTCGCTCAAGGGATGCTTCCGATGATGATGCCGGCCGCGATGGCGATCGCGGATGTGCTGGACTACGACAAGGACAAGCCGGTCAAGGTCCTGGACATCGCGGCGAGCCACGGGATCTTCGGGATCAAGATCGGAGAGAAGTACCCGAACGCGCAGATCTACGGTTTGGATTGGAAGAACGTGCTGCCGGTGGCCGTCGAGAACGCGGCGAAGTTCGGGATGTCGGACAGGTACCACACGATCGAAGGATCGGCGTTCGAGGTTGAGTTCGGAGAAGGATATGACGTCGTGCTGCTGACGAACTTCCTGCACCACTTCAATGCCGAAACGAACACGGCCCTGATCGAGAAGATCGGCAAGAGCCTGAACCCGGACGGAAAGATCATAACGCTTGAGTTCATTCCGAACGACGACCGCGTGTCGCCTCGCGGCGAGGCTTTGTTCGCGGCGGTGATGCTCGTGACTACCCCGGAAGGCGACGCGTTCACATTCCGGGAGCTGGAAAAGATGTTCAAGGACGCCGGGTTTGAGAACAACGTCCAGATCCCGCTTCCGCCGACTCCGCAGCACCTGATCGTGTCGACTCGCTGAAGCGCCTCTGCGTTCTATGTGGCTTGGAGGCGGAATCAGTACCCGGAGCGGTAGCGACGGGCCCAATCTCTCTTAACGGACTCGGAGAGCCTTATCGTTCTTTACCACAGAGAACACGGAGGTATTCACAGAGGTCACTGAGGATTACCTTCGCGTTTTCCACGTAAACCTCCGAGTCCTTTATGGTAACAACCTAGCTGGCACCTTGATCTGAAACGAACCTGGGCCCGTCGCTACCGCTCCGGGTACAGATCGCTGCGCTAAGGAGAAACCTGCTCGGATACTCTTACCCCATCGGTACCCGGACGCCGTTCCTTTCCGCGAATTGGATCGCCTCTTCGTAGCCCGCGTCGGCGTGCCGTATCACTCCCATACCAGGATCGGTGGTCAGCACGCGTTCGATCCTCCTCGCAGCCTCCGGAGTACCGTCCGCCACGATCACCTGTCCCGCGTGAAGCGAGTACCCGATGCCGACTCCCCCACCGTGATGAAGGCTGACCCACGTCGCGCCTCCGACGGCATTGATCATCGCGTTCAGATACACCCAGTCCGCGATCGCGTCCGAGCCGTCCTTCATCGCTTCCGTTTCCCGATTCGGCGAGGCTACGGAACCGCAGTCGAGGTGATCACGGCCGATCACGATCGGCGCCTTCAGTTCTCCAGAGCCGACCATTTCATTCAATTTCAACCCCGCCTTCGCCCTTTCGCCGTACCCGAGCCAGCAGATCCTCGCCGGAAGCCCCTGGAATTCGACCTGTTCCTGGGCCATCGTCAGCCAGCGAGACAGGTGGTCGTTCTCCGGAAAGAGGTTCATTATCGCCTCGTCGGTCCGGTAGATGTCCTCTTTTTCTCCCGATAGCGCGACCCAACGAAAAGGCCCTTTGCCCTCGCAGAACAGAGGCCTTATGTACGCCGGGACGAATCCCGGGTAGTCGAACGCGTTCGCGACTCCGTTGTCGAGCGCCCTCTGGCGCAGGTTGTTGCCGTAATCGAAAACGATCGCGCCCCGCTTCTGGAATTCCAGCATCGCCTCGACGTGCCTTGCCATCGAGTCCATCGCGCGCCGCTCGTATTCCGCCTGGTCCGAGTTTCTCAGTTCGTCCGCTTCTTTGATCGAAAGCCCCGCGGGGATGTATCCGTAGAGCACGTCGTGGGCGGAGGTCTGGTCGGTGACGACGTCCGGTACGATCCCGCGCTGGAGGATCTGGTGATGCACCTCGGCGGCATTCCCGAGCAATGCGACCGACAGCGCTTCGCCGTTCGCGGCGGCCGACTGAACGATCTCGAGAGCTTCATCCAGGTCTTCCGAGCCGCGGTCGACCTGCTTGAGTTTCAAACGCCTCTCGATCCTCCACGGATCGACCTCGACAAGAAGCCCCGCGCCGCCGTTGAAAGTGATGGCCTGCGCCTGCGCGCCGCCCATCTCGCCGAGCCCGGCCGTCAGTACGAACTTGCCTTTCAAAGATCCCCAGCCGTGCTGCCTCGCGAGCGATCCGAAAGTCTCGTAAGTCCCCTGCAGGATCCCTTGCGTGCCTATGTAGATCCAGCTTCCGGCGGTCATCTGGCCGTACATCATCAGCCCTTCGCGCTCGTATTTGTCGAACTGCTCCTGCGTCGCCCAGTGCGGGACAATGTTCGAGTTCGCCAGTAAGACCTTAGGCGCGTCCGTGTGGGTCCTGAAAACACCGACCGGCTTTCCCGACTGCACCAGAAGCGTTTCGTCATCTTCAAGCTCGCGCAGGCATTCGAGGATCCTGTCATAACTCTCCCAGTTACGAGCCGCCTTTCCGCGGCCTCCGTATACGATCAGGTTGTCGGGATCGAACGCGACGTCCGGATCGAGGTTGTTCTGGATCATCCGGTAGGCGGCCTCGGTCAGCCAGCTCTTGCAGGTCAGTTCGGTTCCGGTCGGAGCCTTAATTGTTCTTTTCACTTGATTTCCAGTGCCTTTCAACGATTATTCGAGTTCGATCCGGCCGGAGACGAGAACCGGGCGGCAGGCGGCAAAACTAGATAGTATGTGAAGTTCGCCTTTTCAACAAAAGCCTTTACCCCTAAACCGTTTAAGGATAAAGTTCCTCCCGAATCGACGGTTGAGAGATTCGCTTCAAGACATTCCCGATGGCAAACCAGGAAGAAAGGATCGAACGGCTCCGGATCCGGTTGGAGGAACTCGTGCGCCGGCACGGGGAGTTCGCCGGCGAGATCGTTCAGATCCGCACGGAGATCGCCGAACTCAGGGATTCGATCGCCGCGTCCCCGGAGCCTTCCGGTTCCGAAGCGCCGTTGCCGAAGGCGGTTCCGCAACGCGACCATGAAAGACCGGAGGCCTCCGCACCACGAAAGGAAACATCCTCGCCCGTCATCTCCGGTCCGACATTCGGATACGAATCGCCCGAGGCGGCAAGTTCTTCTCCGGTCAAGACTGCGAACCTTGAGGAGTGGGTCGGCGGCAATCTGATAAGCAAGATCGGTATCGCGATCACGATCCTTGGGGTCGCAATCGGCGCCAAGTACGCGATCGACAGGGGCTGGATCACTCCCGTGATGAGGATAGTGTTCGGCTATATCGTGGGTGGCGGCCTCCTGTTTTTCGCTATCAGGCTCAGGGAACGCTACGAGCGGTTCAGCGCCGTACTTCTGAGCGGTGCGATGGCGATCTTCTATTTCATGTCGTATGCCGCATACGATTACTATTCCCTGATCCCGCAGACTCTCGCATTCGCCCTGATGACTCTATTCACCGTATTCACGGTGTTCGCCGCCATCAGGTACGAAAGGGTCGTGATCGCTCACATCGGACTTGTGGGCGCGTATGCGGTCCCGTTCCTCCTCAGCGAGGATTCGGGCAGGGTCGCGTTTCTTTTTGGCTACATGTCGGTGATCAACGGGGGCATACTCGCGGTGTCGGTCGCGAGGTATTGGCGGTCACTCTTCTACTCTTCCTTCTTGCTGACCTGGACGATCTTCCTCGTTTGGTTCCAGTACAGATACTCTCCCGACGAGCATTTCTCGCTGGCGCTGGTGTTCTCATTCCTGTTCTTCGCCATCTTCTACGCTACATTCATTGTTTACAAACTCCTGGAAGGAAAGCAGTTCGCTTTCGAGAATGCCGCTCTGGTGATCGCAAATGCTTTCGCTTATTACGGATTCCTCTACGCGATCGTCGACGATCACGAGATCCTTTCGAATGCGCTCGGGCTGATCACCGCAGCGAACGCCTCTCTCCATCTCGGAGTCGCCATCGCGGTGCATAGATACGCTGCCGCGGACAGGTCTGTGATCTCGCTCCTTGTCGGGCTCGTTATCGCCTTCATTACGATCGCCGTTCCGGTCCAGCTTGACGGCGAGTGGGTAACGACGGCGTGGGCCGCGGAAGCGGTGGTCCTGTTCGCTATCGGGAGAGCGCGGTCGATCGCCGTTTACGAATGGCTTTCATACCCGCTCTTCATATTCGCTCTGTTGAGCCTTTTGGGCACGTGGGAGGGAATCTTCAACGATCCAACGCCCGTGCCTGTCTTCAACTCCGGTTTCGTGACCAACCTGTTCGTTTCCGCGTGTCTGATCTTGTCACTTTGGATAGATCACAGCTTTCGGGATGAGACCGTTCTGGAGGAGAATGCCGCCCGGGTCGCCCGCCTCGTCCTCGGCGGAGCCGCGATCTTCGTTTCCTATGTGACCTTCGGTTTCGAGGTCGCCAACTACTGGGAGTCCGGCGGGGACGACCTCATTCTCTACGAACGTTTCAAGGCCGCCAGTCTTCTGGTTTACTCGATCGCATTCACGGTAGGTCTTGCTTACCTGAACCGGAAAGCCATCCGGGACAAGGTCCTTTCGGCCCTTTGCGTTGCGCTTTCGCTGACCTTACTGATGGCCTATCTGATCGCCGGACTGGCCACGGTCAACGCGATCGCCGAATCCTTCTGGTTCCCCGACGATTACGGCGCTCAAGCGGGCGCTGCCGGATTGCTTATCCGCTACGTAACCTTCGCCGCAGCGGCTTCGCTGTTCCTGATCCTCCGGCGAACCAATGAGGCGGAATCAGCCGTACCCGGGATTCCCAATGCCGTTCGGCTCAAGGCGCTCGATATCATCCTGCACGTAACGATTCTCGCGACACTCAGCGCGGAGCTCTTGATGTGGCTTGACGTTGCGGCGCCGGGCGAATCGACGCGGCTCGGCCTGAGCCTTCTTTGGGGACTTTACGCGGTGATGCTCGTAACCGTGGGGATAGGGACTCACAAGAGGCACCTGCGGATCGCCGCCATCTGCCTCTTTTCATTCACGCTCGGAAAGGTATTCCTGTACGACCTCGCGGGTCTTGGCACCGTCGCGCGTACGGTCCTTTTCGTTTCGCTTGGTATCCTCCTTCTTGTGGCCTCGTATCTATATAACCGTTACAGCTCCGTGATCAATGAACCTGATGAGGCTTAGTGTCTGGGTAATTTTCATCCTTCTGAGCCTTCCGGCAGTTTCGGCCGGACAGGAAGAGTTCGCCTTCAAACGCAAGATCGAAGGGGCAAAGGAAGGCTGGGCGCGCATAGTGCTTCCCGACGAGATCTACTCACGGCTTAGACCGGACATGGCAGATCTCAGGATCTTCGCCGTTTCCGCTTCCGGCACCAGTGAACAGGTTCCGTTCGTGATCGATCGCGGCGGCGCAGGAGGCGTGCGACGGGTCGATTTCCGGCTGATAAACCAAACGCGGGGCGACGGAGGCCGATATTACACGTTCGAGCCTGTCGAGACCTCGTATGTGAACAGATTGGTGCTTTCGTTCGGCGTCAGGAACTTCGACTGGCGGGTCTCGCTCGAGGGAAGCAACGACCAGCGCGACTGGCAGACGATCGTCGATAATTACCGGGTCCTCGCCATCAGCAACGAACTTGCAGATTACCGATTCACAATGATCGAATTCCCACAAACCAAGTTCGCTTACTTCCGTTTGTTCGTGCCTACCGATCAGGATCCCGGCCCGGTCTCCGCTTCCCTAGAGCTGGAAAGTCCGGCGCGGCGCGGCCTTTCTTCATACTCCGTCGAGAACTTCTCGGTCTCGGAGGACAAAGAACGCAAGCGAACTGTCGTTGATCTGACCCTTACGAACGTTGTTCCCGTGTCGGCAGTGAGTTTCGAGATTGCGGACCGTATAGACTATTTCAGGCCGGCAACGATCGGATACTCAGCTGGGGGGCGAGACGAGGAACGTTTCGAACGGCTAGGCTCTTTCACTCTGAGCTCGTTCGATCCCGGGCCGTACCGGTTCCAAGAAGCCAGGTCCGACCGGTTCAGGATTACGATCGAGAACGGGGACAGTCCGACGCTCAGGATCACGTCGGTCAGCCCGCTCGGCTACAGATACGAGCTGAAGGCGAGAATGCCCGGGGCGGAAGAATACTGGGTCCACTATTCGGACCCCAATGCAACGCGGCCTGATTACGATATCGAGAACTTCTCGGAACAGATACCTGACGAACTGCCTGAACTCACTCTTGGAATCGAGATGGAAGCAGAAGGCCGGACCGCGAAGTATCTCGAAAGCACTGTCTGGCTTTGGGCAGCCCTGGCAGTTGTGATCGTGCTGCTTGGCTGGTTCTCAGTGAGGCTTCTCCGAAAGACGGGCTAGGCCTGCGGACCCGTCGCCGGCCTACCGAATGCGATCGATCCGGACTTGATAAGGTATCCATACACGGCGATATTGAAGGCGCCGAGCACGATCCCAAGAAAGATGTGAAACTCCGGCGGCAGGCCGGGGTAGATCAAATAAGAGATGAAATGATCGATGAATCCTGTCTCGTATCCGGTCTGACCCGCCGCCTCCCGGAAGTCGTTCTCCATCGACGTCAAGGGACAATCAAGCAATAGGAATTCGACGAGACAAGCCCAGCTGAGAGCCGGCGCATGCAGCATCCACGCCCTCGGCCATTTCAGCGCGAAAAGTCCTCCGAGGACGGCGAAAAAAATGAACGCCAGGTGAGCCAACAGAAATAGGTTGGCGAGGAGTGCGTAGAACATACGGTTTTACGGCCTTTCAGGGCTAAACCGGGATTATCATCCGCTGCGAATTGCGGTAAGATTATCATTCATTTGTGCTGACCGTTCAACAACCTCACCCAAGAGGCGCGGAAATCCAAACACTTAAGAGGTAACAACGATGAGATCCTTAAAAATTGTTCTTTCGGCTTTTATATTCATCACGGGCGCGTTCGCCGTCACGGCGACCGCGCAGAACGGTACGGCACCTTCGAATCCGGACTACGACGAGAAGCTTGCGAAAGAGTTGGGAGCGGACGATTACGGCATGCGCAGCTATGTCTTTTGCGTGCTGAAAACCGGTCCGGCCAAGATCGAGGACGCCGCGAAACGCAATGAGATTTTCCGGGGGCATTTCGCGAACATGGGCAGGCTGGCCGAGCAGGGCAAGCTGGTGCTCGCGGGCCCTTTCGGAGAGGCTGAGCCCTGGCGCGGGATGTACATCTTCAACGTAACGACGATCGAAGAGGCGGAAGAGCTTGTGAAGACCGATCCGGCGGTAGCAGCCGGGATCTTTGTCTATGAGCTGAAGAAACTGTACGGAAGCGCGGCGCTGATGAAGATCAACGAGATCCATTCGAAGGTTCAAAAGAAGAAGATCGAGTAGTCAATGGTCAATGGTCCGCGATCAACGGTCAATGGCAAGGTAACGTGAACCGTTTAGAGCAGCGCTTGCGCTGCCGAGGTAACGCGAACTTCAGTTTGCGCCGCGCGAATGCGCGGGCCTCGCCGCAACCTCCAGCCCCCGTTTAGAGCAGCCCTCCGGGCTGCCGAGGTAACGCGAACTTCAGTTTGCGCCGCTCGAATGAGCGGGACTCCGTGCCCTCACGCGGCCCCGTCTTGAGTAGCGCTTGCGCTGCATTTCGCGCGAATGCGCGGGAGTTCTCCGCGTAGCCCCGCTTGCCCCGTTTAGGGCAGCGCAAGCGCTGCTCTTAACGGGCCCGCGTTACGGTGGCAGGTCCGGGCCGCGGGCGGCCCGCGACAAGCTGAAGCTTATCGGACATCGCGGAACCAAATGTGTTGCGCGGCCGCTGCAGCGCAAGCGTCGCTCTAAACGGGGCCGTCAATTCCAAATTCCGAGTTCCAGGTTCAAAGAGGCTTTCGGAAGTTAAGTGTCATTGGGATATGTTTAACCGACTGAAACCTGGAACCTGGAACATGGAACCTGGAATTTGGAACTCCCCGCCCCGTCCCCTCCTTTCTTGACATCAATCACGGCCCTCGTTAAGGTATAGGTTCGCTTTTCATCGGGCGAGTTTTTGTTTTTATAGGCACTTAGCTCAGTGGTAGAGCGCTACCTTGACACGGTAGAGGTCAGCAGTTCAACTCTGCTAGTGCCTACCAGTTGAGATCGAAGACGGAGGGAGCCGGCCGGTTCCGCCGTCACATACTTTTGGCAAGATGCCGTTAAAGAACTTTGCGTTTTTGACATCAACTACGACGTGCCTCACGGCACGGTAAACGGGCGTGTGTAATCACTCGCCGGGCAAAGTCGCTCTTGTCAGATCAGATCATTTAGTAGTTGCGGAATCTTTAGAACACCCGGTCTTTTCCCAGAGCTAACCCGGCGGTTGGAAACTTTGGACAGGTGTGCGCTTTTCAAGCGTGTGGATTCCGGTGAAGGGTAAATGAGCGAGATCAGCGTCAAGTACGGCGGCGAGAGCGGTTCCGTCCCTCCGGGGAGCAGCGTTCTCGACGCCATAAAACAGTTCGACCGCGATGCGTCCAAGTCGGCGCTGGCGGCGAAGGTCAACGGCGAGGAATTCGACCTCGACCGCGAGCTGCCAATGAACGGCGAGCTCGAGATCGAGGCGATCGTTCCGGGCACAAGGGACGGTCTCGAGGTACTTCGGCATTCGACCGCGCATCTTCTTGCGGCTGCAGTGCTCGACCTTTATCCGGGCACGAAGCTCGGGATCGGGCCCGCTCTGCTCGACGATCCGCGCTACGGATTCTTCTACGACGTGATCACGCCGGAGCCGCTTTCTGTTGACGATCTTCCGAAGATCGAGAAGCGGATGCAGCAGATGGCGAAGCGCAACCTGAAGTACCGCCGCGAGAACGTCTCGAAGGAGAAGATCCTTGACATATTCGAAGGACGAAGCGAGCCGCTCAAGTGCGAGCTGATCGACGAGAAGGTCGAGGGCGACGCGAGTATTTACTACATCGACGACTCGCCTTTCATAGATTTCTGCCTGGGGCCGCACGTGCCGCACACCGGCAAACTGAAGGCATTCAAGCTTCTCGCGATCGCGGGCGCCTACTGGAAAGGCGATGCAGAGCGCGAGCAGATGCAGAGGATCTACGGGACCGCGTTTTTCTCAAAGGAGGAGCTCGACGCCTGGCTGAAGCAGCGCGAGGAAGCGGCGAAACGCGACCACCGCAAGCTCGGGCAGGAGCTCGACCTGTTCTCGATCCAGGACGACTACGGGCAGGGACTGATCCTGTGGCACCCGAAAGGCGGGATCATCCGGCAGGAGATGGAGAACTACCTGAAGGAAAAGCTCAGGGATTTCGATTACAGTTTCGTCCACACGCCGCATATCGCCAAGAGGGACCTCTGGAGGATCAGCGGGCACGAGGACAATTACGCGGATTCAATGTATTCGCCGACCAGTATCGAGGAGGTCGAATACAGGCTGAAGCCCATGAACTGCCCCTTGCACATAGGCATTTATAAGTCCTCGATGCGGTCGTACAGGGACCTGCCGCAGCGCTATTCCGAAATGGGCACCGTTTACAGGGCAGAACTTTCGGGCACGCTCCACGGATTGATGCGCGTGCGCGGGTTCACCGTCGACGACGCTCATCTGTTCGTACGGCCGGACCAGGTATTGAAAGAGGTGGGCGACTGCCTCGATTTCGCGATTCAAGTGTTCGAGACGTTCGGATTTGACAAGGTGTCGTTCGAGCTTTCGGTCCGCGGCGAAGCCGAGAACAAGAAATTCCTGGGCGCGGACGAAGATTGGGAACAGGCGGAAGCGTCGCTTGCCGCGGCACTCGACGAAAGGAACATAGGATTCGAAAGGATCGAGGGCGAGGCCGCGTTTTACGGGCCCAAGATCGACATCAAGATCGAGGACGCCATCGGCAGGACCTGGCAGCTGGGCACGATCCAGGTGGATTTCAACCTGCCGGAGCGGTTCGGGCTCGAGTACACCGGAGAGGACAATCAGCCGCACAGGCCGTACATGATCCACAGGGCTTTGTTCGGATCGATCGAAAGGTTCTTCGGCGTGATGCTTGAGCATTTCGGGGGCGCGCTTCCCTTCTGGCTGGCGCCGGTCCAGGTGGCGGTTCTTCCGATCACCGACCGTGTCAATGATTACGCCGAATCGGTAGCTGCGAAGCTGAAGGCCGCGGACCTGCGGGTCGAAGCGAACCTGAGGAGCGACAAGATCGGCGCGAAGATTCGCGACGCCCAGCTTCAGAAGGTCCCGTTCATGCTGGTCGTCGGCGACCAGGAGCTCGAAGCCGGCATCGTCGCGGTCCGCGAGCGGTCGAAGGGAGATTTGGGCACGATGGGCGTCGAAGAGTTCATTGAGCGCGCGAGGAATCTCAGGGACGATCGCGCGATCGACAACGGATCGTTTTGAATGCGGCCGGGAGCCTGAAATAATGGTATTTCGGCGGCGCATCTTGTAGAATCGGGCTTTGTCGCCGGGCGAACAGCGTACGGCATTTGAACACGGTATAGTCGGCGGAAGAATTCCGCTTTTGCTTCAACCACAGAACGGAGGTGCAGAGATAGCTAGAAGATTCAGCAGAAACCGCCCGAAGCGGTTCAGAGGACCGCAGCACAGGACCAACGAGAGGATACGGATCCCTTCAGTCCGAGTAGTGAACGAAGAAGGCGAACAGATCGGCGTAATGGACACAAGAGACGCCATCGCACGCGCCAGGGAGCTTGGGCTTGACCTGGTCGAGATCGCGCCGCAGGCGAAACCGCCGGTCTGCAAGATAATCGATTACGGCAAGTTTCTTTACGAAGAGAAGAAAAAGAAACAGGAAGCCAAGAAGAAGCAGACGACGGTTACTGTAAAAGAGATCAAATTCAGACCCGCGACCGACGACCACGATTACAGTTACAGGGCGAAGCGGGCGCACGAGTGGCTCGAGGAAGGCGACAAGGTCCGTGCGACCATCGCCTTCAGGGGACGGGAGATGTCCCACAGGGAGCTTGGAAGGGACATTCTGGACAGGCTGGCGGAAGAGCTGGCGGAGGTGGCTGAGATCGAGGTGGCCCCGAAAATGGAAGGCTACCAGATGTTCACGATATTCTCTCCGAAGAAGAAGAAACAGTAGATAACGGAAGGTTAACGAAATGCCAAAACTTAAGACACACAAGGGCGCGGCGAAGCGATTCCGAAGGACGGCCACGGGCAAGTTCAAGCGCGGAAAGTCTCACGCCCGCCACATATTGACGAAGAAGTCGGCGAAGCGTAAGCGCAAGCTCGATATCGATACATATATTTCCAAGGCCGACCAGAAACTGGTCGAAGAAATGCTGCCTTACGGAAGAAACTAGTCCGTTCGGCGAGATCATTTTCTGATCGGGGAGTCATTTAGCGATGCCAAGAGTAAAAAGAGGAAACAGCAGACTTAACAAGAGAAAGAAGATCCTTGGAATGGCCAAGGGTTACCGCGGTACTAAGTCGAAGCTTTACCGTTCGGCCAAGGAAAGCGTCGAAAAAGCGCTTCAGTATTCGTACGTCGGGCGCAAGCGCAAGAAGCGCGACTTCAGGCGGCTTTGGATCGTTAGGATCAACGCCGCGGCGAGAAACCACGGGATGAGCTATTCCCAGTTCATGCACGGAATGAAGCTCGCGGAGATCGAGCTTGACCGCAAGATACTTGCCGATCTCGCTGTGAAACAGCCGGAGGCGTTCGAGGCGATCGCCGGAAAGGCAAAGGAAGCGATCGCGGCGAACGGCAAGGGCTGATCGGCCGGTATCCAGAACCTTCAGAAGGCACAGGCAGATTCGTTCCGGCGGATTTGTCTGTGCGGCTTTTTAGGGCCGGTTTTCCCGGGATCCGCGTTTGGAATCGATGCAGGAAGAAAAGCGACAGATAGAGGTCATACGCGAAAGGTTCGGCACCGAGTTCGAGCGGTTCGTCAACTTCCGCAAAGAGGAGTTCGGCGATCTGACTCTTGCGGCGGCCGAGCGTTTGAAGAAAGAGCTGGAAGACCTGCGAGTGAAGCACACGGGCAAGAAGAGCCCGCTCTCGGGTGCCAAACGCCTGATCGGCAAGATCGCTCCGGAGAACCGCGCTGAATTCGGAAAGTTCGTTCAGAAGATTAGCGGCGAGATTGAATCCGCGCTGGACGAGGCCGAAGATCGGCTCGGAAATTACATTCTCAAGACGCGGACGGAGCGAGAGACGATCGACGTGACGCTCCCGGGGAGAAGGCCGCAGCCCGGACACCTTCATCCGATCACGCTGCTCCGGCAGCGGATCGAGGACATCTTCGTGTCGATGGGCTATGCGATCGAGGACGATCGCGAGATCGAGACCGACTATTACAATTTCGACGCTCTGAACATCCCCGAGCACCATCCTGCGCGCGAGTCCCAGGACACTTTCTACACGACGGGAGGCTTCGCCCTGCGGTCGCAGACATCGACGGTGCAGATCAGGGCGATGGAGAGAAGAGGCGTACCGATCCGTATCATTGCGCCCGGACGGGTCTTCCGCCGCGACACGCCCGACCAGACCCACACGCCGATGTTCCACCAGATCGAAGGACTGTGCGTGGACAAGGGCATAAACATGTCGCACCTAAAGGGTACGGTCACCGAGTGGCTTCGGCGGATGTACGGGAAAGAGACGAAGACCCGTTTCCGGCCGAGTTACTTCCCTTTCACGGAGCCGAGCGCCGAGTTCGATTTCTCGTGCTTCAAGTGCGACGGGACCGGCGAGTTCGAAGGCGACAAATGCGGCACGTGCCGCGGTTCGGGCTGGATCGAGCTCGGCGGCTGCGGGATGGTCCACCCGAACGTCCTGGAAAACTGCGGCGTCGATCACAAGGTCTATTCCGGATTCGCGTTCGGCTTCGGCCTGGAGCGTATGTGCGCGCTTATGTACTCGCTGGATGACATACGCCTGATGTTCGAGAACGACGTGCGGTTCCTGAAGCAGTTCCACTGAGCTGCGGCCCCGAGTACCGATCTGTTGCCCTCCATTGAGAGAACCGCGTGTCCGGCACGGCCTTTCCATCTGTCTCGCTGCCCTTCGAACCTCTCACCCATTCGATCCGGAACCCCTTGAATCCGGCGCAGGCCTTCCACATTTGACCTTGCCAAACGAAACAACCATCTTTTACAATGTTTAACGCGGCGTAATCCCGACGCCGACAAGCTGTCCCCGAATAAGAGCGGTTCGAATCAAGCCGGCCTTCGAAGTTCCAATGGCCCGCTTCCCCCCAAAGTAACGAACCTGCTTCCGTTTATCTTTCAAATGCAACAGGACCCAATCCGAGGAACTATGCCCGGCGTATTCAAGCTCCTGGGCCTTTTTGTGCTTGCTTGCGCCGTGCTTACCGCCGGCGTGCTTATCGGCCGGCAGGTCGAGCATTTGAACGGCGCTTTTTCATCGATCTCGGGTACGATGTTCGCCGAACCGGGGGTCGCCGCAGCCGCGCGCACCGGAGCTCCGTCCGCGGCAGCTGCCGAGATCATCCTCCTTATAGGTCTCGTGATCACCTTGCTCGGCGGATGGACCGCTTTCGTCCTGCTACAGGCTGCGAGGGCGCGCAGGGACCTGAAGGAGAGCAAGCGCCTTCTCCGTCAGGAAATGGAAAGGCAGAAGAGCACGTCCGACGAGCTGCATATCACACATCAGGCGCTTTCAAGGACGACAGGCCAGTTGGGAGGCATCCTTGAGGGCACGACCGACTTCATCGCCGCGATCGACACCTCGCTTCGATTCATAACGTTCAACAAGGCCTACAAAGAGAACATACGCACGTTGTTCGGCGCCGAGGTCAGCGAAGGGATGTCTGTGGAAGATGCCCTTTCGGCACATCCTTCAAAGCGGGATCAATCCGTCCGCCTCTGGAAACGGGCGCTGCGGGGCGAGAAGTTCACAGCGCTTCAGGAATTCACCGACGGGCTTGGAGCCACCTATCACTACGAGCTGACGTACACTCCGATCCACAACGAGGCCGGAGACGTCACGGGCGCGGCTCAGATCTGCCGGGACGTCACGGAACGCAAGCGTACCGAGGAGAGGCTGAAGCAGGAAATGGACTTCGTGTCTGCCGCGATCGACGTAAACAGTTCCCTCGTGATGGTCCTGGACCTGGAGGGCAGAATAATTCGCTTCAACCAGGCGTGCGAAAAGCTTTCGGGATACAAGTTCGAGGAGGTCCGTGGCCGGATCTTCTGGAACATCCTCATACCGACCGAGGACATAGCCAAGATCAAATCCTCCTACAGGAACTTCTATTCGACCTTTTTCAAGGAAGACTACATAAACCAGTGGATCACCAAGGACGAGGAGGTCAAGCTGATCGCCTGGCAGGTATCCGCGATCAAGGACGACCACGGGAACATCAAGTACATCGTCGGAACGGGGATCGACATTACCGAGAAACGGGAGTTCGAATCGGCGCGCAACAGGATGCTTATGATCCTGGAAAACTCCCCGGACCTCGTCAGCATTTACGACTTCCAGGGTCGGCTTGCGTATTTGAACCCAGCCGGAAGGGACCTGGTAGGGATCGATGAGGATGCCGATCTTTCGCAGGTGCGGATGAACGCGTTCCAGCCTGAATGGGTCAACGATATTTTGCAGTCCGAGGCGATACCTACCGCAGTGAAGAAGGGCTCCTGGCTCGGAACCACGGCGCTGCTTACCGCTTCGAATGAAGAGATCCCGACTTCGCAGCTGATCCTCGCCCACCAGAACCAGAAGGGCAAAGTCGAGTATTTCTCCACGGTCATCAGGGATATCTCCGCCCAGAAGAACCTCGAGAAAAGCCTTCAGGAAGCGCGCGACGGCGCGCTCGAGGCGATCCGAAACAAATCCGAGTTCCTCGCGAACATGTCGCACGAGATACGGACGCCGATGAGCGGCATAATAGGGATCTCCGAACTCCTGACCGGTACCGAACTGAACGAGGAACAGAAGGACTACGCCGAGACAATACAGAAGTGCGGTGAGGCGCTGCTGACGATCATCAACGACATTCTTGACTTCTCGAAGCTTGAAGCCGGAAAGCTTCAGTTCGAGCATACTGACCTCGATCTGCGAGAGATGGTCGATTCCGTTTCCGAGCTCTTTGCGCAGACTGTCTACAAGAAGGGCCTGGAGCTTTCAGTCCTGATCAGCCACGATGTGCCGAACAACCTGAAAGGAGATCCCGGGCGGATCCGCCAGGTGCTCACGAACCTTGTCAGCAACGCAGTCAAGTTCACCGACAAAGGCGAGATAGTCGTCCGCATTAAACTAGAGAAGGGAGGCGAGAACCCACTGATCCGATTCGCGGTCACGGACACCGGGATAGGAATACCAAAGGAATCGCAGGAAACGCTGTTCCTTCCTTACTCGCAAACCGGCGCGAAGCCGGCCAGGGATTACGGAGGCACTGGCCTGGGCCTGGCGATCTGCAAACAGATAGTGGACATGCTCGAAGGAGATATCGGCCTTGAGAGCGATCCAGGGAAGGGATCGACATTCTGGTTCTGCGTGCCGTTCGAACTGCAGCCCGAGATCGGCGACCTGCCGGAGCTCGACACCGTCAGGGGGAGGAGGCTGCTTGTCGTCGACGACAACGACACGAACCGAAGGTCTCTTCTTCATCAGGCGAAAACCTGGGGAATGCTTGCCGACGAGGCTTCATCGGCAGAAGCCGGGATCGGCCTGCTCAGGGCGGCCGCCCGCGGCCGTGAGCACTTCGAGATCCTTGTCGTCGATCTGGACATGCCCGGGATGGGCGGGCTCGAACTTGCCGAAAAGATCAAGGACGAACCCTTGCTTCGCCGGACGAAATTGATCCTTATGGCCTCCGCCGCGAGACGCTCGAGGATCCGGAAGCCTTTGGAAAAAGGGATTCACGCGATCGTGACCAAGCCTCTGAGGCACAGCGAACTGCTTGTGAAGATGTCCGATCTTCTCACCGAAACCGCCGCGCAGGAGAGTTCCGGGATGGAGGTTCCCCGCAGCGTCGATCAGGCTGCCGCCGGATCCGGCATCGGTAGCGCGACCAGGGGTCTAGGCCGCAGGATCCTGATCGCAGAGGACAACATGGTCAATCGAAAAGTCCTCCTGAACCAGGTAAGGCATCTCGGTTACGAGGTCACTGCCGTCCGCAACGGACTGGAGGCCGTGGACGCGGTCCGGAGCGGGCAATTCGACCTTGTGCTGATGGATTGCGAGATGCCGGAAATGGATGGGTTCGAAGCTACCAGGAGGATACGCGAGCTTGAAGGAGATCTGTCCGGAATACCGATCCTGGCGGTCACGGCTCACGTGCTGAATGGCGAGCGCGACAAATGCCTCGCGGCCGGAATGGACGACTACCTCACGAAACCGACCCGGCAGGACTCTCTCGAAGAAATGATCGGGCGATGGATCGAAAGCCCCTGCGTGGAAGTTCGCGAAGAAGAAAGCACCCGGGCCGACTCTGCTCAGGCGAACGACGAGGCTCCTTCCCCGGACGGCCGGAGCATCGAGCTGCGGATGCGAGAACTGGAAGAGGAATGCGGCACGCAGGTCGTATCAGAATGCCTTCAGCTGTTCAGGCTGGACACGATCCGCACGGTCCAGAGGCTCAAGAACGCGCTTGAGAAGAACGATCTTGAAAGGGTCGCTGCCGAGGCGCACAAACTGAAAGGCAGCACCGCGAACATGGGTGCCCCGACGCTTTCGGACCTTTGCGCGAGGCTCATGGATGGCGCGCTCGAAAAGAGGCCGGAGGTCTGCTCGGTCCTTATTGAGCGGTTTACGGACCAGTATGAATCGCTTGCGCCTGTCTACTCCGAGATCGAACTCAGCATTTCCGGAGCGCCAACGGGAGTCGGAAAGCAGGCGTGAGTGCATCCGAACACCTCCGATTTACATTCTTTCCGTCCTGCATTAAATTTGTAGCTTGAAACTTTGACCGGTCTCCGGTTTTTTTTGTTTTCGGGCCTGGAAATGTATTGTTCCGGGAGACGAAAACCCGGAGTCCGGATGTTCGTTATGAATATCAGCTACGAATGGCTCCAGGACTTTGTCGACGTCGATCTTTCGGCTGAGGACCTCGCGAACAAGCTCACGTTGATAGGGCTTGAACTTGAGGGGCTTCACCGGTCGGGCGACGACTGGATCTTTGATATAGAGACGACCTCGAACCGCGGCGACTGCCTGTCCCATATGGGCGTCGCACGCGAAGTCGCGGCGGCGACTGGCAAGGCGTTGAAGACTGCCGAGCCCAAGGTCCCGATGGCCGCCGCAGCGGACGGGCTCGTTACCATTGAGGATCCGGACCTCTGCCTCAGGTTCACGGCGCGGATCATCAGGGATGTGAAGATAGGGCCATCACCCGAATGGCTGATCAGGCGGCTCGAAGCCGTCGGGGAGCGTTCGATCAGCAACATCGCGGATATCACGAATTACGTAATGCATGCCCTCGGCCAGCCTATGCATGCCTTCGACCTGGACAAGCTCGAAGGCGGCCGCATCGTGGTCCGCAGAGCGAAAAAAGGCGAAAGGATCGTGACCCTTGACGAGGTCGAGCGTGAGCTCGGTCAATCGGTGCTGGCCATTTGCGACACCGACAAGCCGGTTGCGGTCGGCGGAGTGATGGGAGGCGAGTATTCGGGGATCGGCTCTGAAACCGTCAACGTCCTTCTCGAGGTCGCGTACTTCAATCCGCACAGCATTCGCGCGACATCCCGCGACCTGGGCCTTTCGACCGAGGCAAGCTACCGCTTTGAGCGCGGCGTCGACATCGAGAACGTGGTCCGGGCTTCGAATTATGCCGCGGCGCTGATCGTGGAGCTTGCAGGAGGCGAGATCGGCGAATTCGCCGATGCCTATCCTGCGGCTCCGGAACGTGTTCTGATCGAAGCTCCGGACCTGGGTTCCGAGATCACGCGTCTTTCCGGACTCGAGACCTCTGACCGTGAGGCTGACGGAATACTCGCCTCCCTTGGGATCGAGAGAATGTCTGAGGGAGTGTATGTTTCCCCGACCTGGCGCCACGACCTTGGTATCGAAGAGGACCTGGTCGAAGAGGTGGTCCGGATCAAAGGCTACGACACCATCGGCGAAGCGGTTCCCGCGGGCGGAACATCGGGCGAATACCAGCCCTCCGAAGAGAGAAAGCGGCGGCTTCGGTACACGCTGGCCTCGCTCGGGTTCGACGAGGCGATCTCTTACAGTTTCATCGACGCGGGACAACGGGGCGCATTCGAGCCCGTTCCTTCGCTCAAGATCGGAGATGAAGATCCGTTCGTCGAGATCCGGGACCCGATAATCGAGGGCGCCTCGATGATGAGGCCTTCACTGCTCCCCGGCCTTCTTGCCGCCGTCAGGACAAATTTCAATCATCGGAACCGCGATCTTCAGCTTTTTGAGATCGGGAAGGTTTTTGCGTCGGACAACAGCGAGGATGGACTTCCTTTGGAGAAGGAGCTTCTCGCGTTTGCCCTTACGGGGGCGGAGAGACTTGCCGGCAAAGAGACCGCCGGACGGAAACTCGATTTCTTCGATCTCAAGGGTGCACTAGAGTCCGCATTCGACGCACTCCGGATCCCGCCTCCGGAGCTTGGCGCGTGCAAGATCAGGCACCTTCAGGGAGGTCAGGCGGCGGAGATCTCTTTCAAAGGCCGCGCTGTCGGATTCATAGGCAGACTCGATCCCGCGATCGAAGAATCGTACAAGTTCCGCCAGCCGGTCTTCGTCGCGGAGGTTGATCTAGAAAGCCTCGTGAGTGAGAGCGAGACGCCGCCCGCGTACGAAAAGCTTCCCGTCTACCCTTCGGTTTTCAGGGATGTGACGATGACCATCGCCCGGGGCGTCACGTTTGACGACGTGCGGAGCGCGATCGCGGGGCAAGGATACGAACTGTGCCGGAAGGTCTCGTACGTCGATGTGTTCGAAGGCAAGGGACTTCCCGACGACAAACGCGCGTTGACCGTGCGCCTGGAATACCGATCGGACGAACGTACGCTGACCGAGGAAGAGGTGGACGCTGTCCACGCCGAAATACTCTCGAATCTCGCTTCGAAGATAGACTTCGAGCAGCGATAGGCACGCCGGATGGGAATCGCTTGCAGTTTCCCCTAAACGCTTTATAATCTTACCGCGCAGTCCTCAATCTTCTATACAATCTGGAGTCGCTAATGAACGGTTTGGCTGGAATGGAGAAGTTTTCGCATCTCGAAGACAAGATCTACCTTACGATCGAGTTCGCAAAAAAGATAAGGGAAGAGAACGAGAAGATCGAAACCGAGATGACGGACCTCCGGGACCAGATATCCGATCTGAAAGCGCAAAACGCCGAAATGGAGAAGAAGATCGAAGGACTTATGAGCGAGCGCGACGCCATCCAGCTCAAGATCGAGGCGATGCTCGACGCCATCACGGTGATCGAGCCGGAAGTCGGAGAGGTCTTTCAGGGACGCTGAGGATGAACGAATACAAGGACAAATCAGAACAGGCCGCTCAGTCGATACGGGTCGAGATCTACAACCAGACCTACAACATAAGATCGGACGGTGACAACGACTACATTCTGAAGCTCGCCGAGTACGTGGACGACAAGATGCGCGATATCGCGTCGGGGACGCTGACCGTTGATTCGCTGAAGGTCGCGATCCTCGCCGCGCTCCACATCGCCGACGAACATCATCGTCTGCAGGCCGAACTTGAGCAGAACGACGCTCAGCTGGCTTCCAGAAGCGCAGAGTGCGCGGATCTTCTCGACCGGTTTCTGAAACAGAAGGACCCCGTCTCGCACGAGATCGAGATGGAACAGTAGTTCTGATCCATTCAGGTGTTTCGGTCCGGCGCCGGGCGCCGGATTTTCTTTGTTCTTTCAGGGTCAGTAGGCGTGTGTTAGACTGTTTATCAGGCGGAAGCACTTTCTGAGTGGTTCGTGCTGAGGCAATAAACATATTGAGCCAACATTTGAATGAACGGGAGGCCGATGCTGTCTTCCGGTGCGATCTTTCGAGGTTAAAGATCGCCGTAGGAAGCGGCTTTGATACCCTCGGGTAGAAGGCCACCCACCTGTTGAATACAGGTTCAATTCACTTGTCCTCACACGGCTATCTCGGTTGACTGCCGCCTACACATCCGATCGGTGATGCGCGATTTTGACAGTTCAAAGACTTGCGCATCACCTTTCATTTTTTTTGGACTCATATTTTTCGATGCGAATCCTGTTCATAGGCGACGTGGTAGCCCGGTCCGGACGGCGTGCCGTCCTTAACCATATTTCCGAGCTCCGCAACAAGCACGAGATCGACGCGGTGCTGATGAACGCGGAAAACGTCGCAGGCGGGTTCTCGATCACGGCTCCGATAGCCAGGGAACTCTTCGATTCCGGCGTCGACGTGATGACTTCCGGGAACCACATCTTCGACAAGAAAGAGGTCGTTCCGTACATACGAAAGGAAAAGAGACTGATCCGTCCGGCGAACTATCCTCCGGGAACTCCCGGTAAAGGCCTTTTCGAGGGAAAGATCGCCGGCCGCCGGGTCGCAGTGATCAATCTCCTGGGGCGTGTCTTTATGCCGCCGGTCGATGATCCGTTCCGCGCGGTGGATGAATGCCTCTCGGGTCTCGATCCCGGCACGAAGATACGCATCGTCGATATGCACTGCGAGGCGACGTCTGAAAAATACGCGATGGGCTGGTACCTTGACGGACGCGTTTCACTTGTCGTCGGAACTCACACCCACGTGCCGACTGCCGACGAAAGGATCCTCGAAGGCGGAACCGCTTATGTCACCGACATAGGAATGACCGGCAGCTACGCCGGTGTGATCGGAATGAATAAGGAAGACGTCCTGGAAAGGTTTACGATAATGCCCCACAACCGCGCGGGCCACAGCAAGGGCTCGGTCTGGATCTGCTATGTCGTCGCCGAGATCGACGACGAGACAGGCAAGGCCGTGAGCTTCGAGCGGCATCGGTACGAGGTCTCGTAAGCCGTTTAGAGCAGGGGTGCGCGCTGCCCAAGCCGTGCACTGCAAGGCTGATAACCAACTCACTTCGAATCTATAGGTTTAGGCTCGATCAGATCATCTGTGGCCGCTGCAGTTCCTAGAGAATTCCCTTCGGAATCGAAAAACTCGACCTCATAAACAGGAGGGGTCTTGGAGAGAATCAGGACTATCGCCCCTGTTGTCCCTTTCGGTAAAACGACGTCTTTGCCCTTCCAATCTTGGAATTCGATCCGCGATTTCGACTTAACTACATCGTGTTCTGCAAACGACATCGATTGCAAACGTTTACAGAAGATTCGGAACCCTGAACGTATGTCGGTCGCGTTGCCGCCGCTACGCGGCTAGAAGTCCGGGGGGCGTGGCTTCCCCGGTCTCAAGACCGGGGCAAAGATACATCGTCCCTGCGGGACGCCTGTCTTTCTTTGAACTTTTACCTTGAACTTTGAACGCAGCTTGGAACCTGGAACTTGGAACCTTATACTTCTTCTTCTTCCAGCTCCTTCTCGAGCTCTTCCGTGATCTCCCTTCGGAGCTCCTCTTCCATCTTCGCCTCTTCCAGCGCTAGCGGGAGCTGTTCCGAACGTGCCGAGAGCTTCTTCAGTGCCAGCTCGTTTCCGGCGAGGTCCGTTCCTCGGCGAGACGCCGCCTCGATCATCTGAAGCCGGGATTCCGCCTCGAGCTCCATACCTCTCGCCTCTTCGCGTATACGCTGGATCTTCTCTATGTCCTTTTCAACCTCCTCCCGGAAGTCATCCATACGTTCGCTCTTGAGGTACTTCAGCTTGTTCTGCCTGCGTTTCGCAAGCACCAGTTCCTGGCCGCTTGACCGAAGGATCCGGGTCGCAGTCAGCCTTGAAGCTAGGGTTTCCGTATATGCATCGGCAAGCAGAAGGTTTCTTGCCTTTATTTCTTTCAAGGCCTTCTTCTCTGAGTATTTCAGCTCCTTCGTGAACCACTTGACCTCGTCCGCCCGAATACCGTCGACCGCGACCTTGTCCCGGAGCGCGGAAAGCCAGCGGGACCTGTATATGAGCGAACCCGCGCTGACGCCCAGACCGACGATGAAACCCGCAACAAGCGAAATAAGGCTCAGAAAGAGGTACATCGCCGCCGCAGGCGTCACACTCGAGATCAGGAACAGGAAGAAGAAAAGTGCCGCGGGAACCAGCGCGAGTACGGGAGGCGCCCCGGCGGCTCCGTACTTCAGGAGTTTGTCCGTGAATTCGTCCTTCCTTGTTACCTCGTAACGCGGAACTAAGTCGTTCATATCACTGGATTTACTGTACAGGCTCTACAACCCGAATTCAAACCGGCCGCATCTCAGGCCACAAGCTTGTTGTATAATATCCCAAATTCTGTTTTCATTGGGTTTATCGGTCCTACAGAAAGGTGCATATGCATAGCAAGAGATCCTTAACCGCAGCCGTATTCGCGGCATTAGTCCTGTTCTCATCACAAGCGTTCTCCCAGGATCCCGATCCCACCCCCAGGCAGCGGACCGATCAGGACGTGCGTGTGATGACCATCCCGATCTCGATCTTCACGGAAAAGGAACTGGAGACCAAACAGGCGGAGGAATTCATACAGGCAGGCGAGATCACCGTCTCGGAAGACGGTGACTTTCAGGAGATTCTTTCGATCCGAAGCGTCTCCAACCAGCCGCTCGCGCTTGCGATCCTGATCCAGGACGACCTTACTCTCAACATCAACAACCAGCTGAAGGACCTCGCCAGATTCATCACAGAGCTTCCCGAAGGCTCGCGCGTGATGGTCGCTTACCTTCGGGCCGGGACGATCCAGATCCGGCAGAAGTTCACAAAGGACCTTGAAGACGCTGCGGATTCGCTCCGTATAGTCGCGGGAAACCCTGCAGTCGCACCGAGGAACCCGTACGACGGCGTGAAAGAAGCCATCGAGAGGTTTGAAGGGATCCCTTCCGGCAGGCGAGCGATCCTCCTGATCTCCGACGGGCTCGATGTTTCCGGCGGGATCGCGACTTCTTCTCCGACGTTCAGCCCGAGCCTTGATACGGCGATCCTTCAGGCGCAGCGCAACAGTGTAGCGGTGTACGGTTTCTATGCGTCGGCGACATACACTTCGGGCGGAAACTCCAGGCTGATCAACAACGCTCAGAGTTCCCTTCTGAAGCTTGCGAAGGAAACGGGCGGAAAGGCGTTCTTTCAGGGCAATCAGACACCCGTGTCTTTTGGGCCTTTCTTCCGGGACCTGGACCGCGCGCTAAACAGGCAGTTCGCGCTTTCGTACCTTTCAACTCATATGGACAAGGGCTATCACCGGGTCGAGGTGACAAGCTCGAATCCCGTGGTCAAGATCGAGCATCCGAAGGGCTACTACTACCGAAGGAAAAGGTAGTTGTCGGCTTCTCAGCCGACCCGGTTGTTGCAGACCGGGCAGATCCTGACTTCTTCCTGCATCAGCAGGCCTATCCAGAACAAAAAGAGAGTGAAGATAAGAAGGAGGGTGAAGACCGCCCATCCGGCCGATGACACGCGTTTGGTCACTATCGGCAGGGCCGTCGTGCCGCAATGCGGGCACCTGTAGACGGGACGCAGGTCGCGGCCCCCGGGTACCGCGGGCAGTTCCGAGGTGCGGAAAGGGTCGTCGATAGAAGTCCCGAACTCGATCTGCTCGGTAGACCGCGCGCCTTTCTCACCGTGTTTGAACTCGCCGGTCTTCCACGCGTACGGCCTGGGCGGAGACTTCTCGAAATCGCGCATCGGGCGCTGCTCAGGCGCAGGACGACGCTGGAACGCTATTCCGCACCGCCTGCAGAACAGATCGGTATCGTGATTCTCTTGTCCGCAGTTGCTGCACCTGATCATCTTGATCAAAGGGTCATTCGAAACGGATCCTGTTCCCGCTTTTGATCGCTTCGTACACCGATTCGACAAGTTCTACCGATTTGAAGCCATCGAGCGCCGTGACAGGCGGGGCCTTCTCTTCAAGGATCGCATCGATGAACGCGCGATCCTCCTGAACATACCCCCAGCGCTCTTCCTTTTCCGTCATCGCCCACGAGAGCGTCTCGAAATTCGCGTCCCATCCGCGGGAGTCGATAAGGTGCTCCATCTCCTGGGTCAAGATCGTCCGATGATGGCAGAACACCTCGATCCTCTCGAACGGGAACAGCCAGCTCGCGTCCGATGACGACGCGAACGTGCAGTGGAAGCCGTTCTTGAATTTGACGATCACCGAGAACTCGTCGAGCTCCGGATATTCGTGCTGCGATCCGTACGCGACCAGCTCCTCGATCTCCCCGAACTGGAACCTCATCATGTCGAACAGGTGGATCGTCGTCTCGTAAAGAAATCCGCCCGTGACGTTGACGTCGCCGGTCCAGACCGGGTTCTTCAGCTCGCCGCGGTTCATTTTGATATGCGCCGAATGAGCCTTGTCCTCGCCGAGAAGTTCCTTCAGTTTCGCGTAGACCGGCGCGTAGCGTCGGTTGTGCCCGACCTGGAAAACACCGCTCCCGCTTTCCGCCGTTTCAAGCAAGGCACGCGCGTCGTCGATCCCGATCGCGAACGGTTTCTCGCAAAAGACGTGCTTTCCGTGCGAGACGGCGTCTGTGGCGATCTCGACGTGGGTCTTGTTGGGCGTGCAGACGAGCACGGCGTCGCAATGCTCGAATAGCTCCTTGCGCGATCCGCAAACACGGCCGCCGATCTTTCTCGCTGCCGCTTCGGTTCTTTCGGGAACGATATCGAAAAGTGCGCTGACCTCCGCGCGCTCGTCACCCGAATAGATCCTGCCGTGGACGTTGCCGATGTAGCCCGTCCCGATTATTCCTATCCTGACCTTCGACATCTCTTACGCGGTCCCCCCGGCTGCTCCCTGCTCGAGACCGAGCACATCTATCGTCGCCCGGCGGGCCTTTTCCGCTACTTCATACGGATCGTGGCCCCAGTACTCCGGCCGAAAGATCTCGATCGAGACCATCCGGTCGTAGCCGATCTTGTCGAAATGCGACTTGATCTCCTTGATCGGGAGAATGCCGGTGCCCGGATAGAGCCTGTGTGCGTCGGTCAGTTCCTCCTTCGGAAGGTTCTCCGCGTCGTTGATGTGGAAGATGAACAGCTTTGAAGGATCGAGCTCGTCGATCGCCTCGAAAGAGGAATTCCCCGCGTAGAAATGGAACGTGTCGATGACGAGGCCAATGTTCTCCCGGTCGGTCCGCTCGACGATCTCCTTGCAGAGGTCGAGCGTCTGTACGGAGCAGTCGGTCTGGCCCAGAAACTCGAACGCGAGAGAAACACCGTGCTTCGCCGCGATATCGCTCAGCTCGCGAAGGACTTCGACCGAGCCTTCCATGATCTCCTCTTCCGACTTCCCTTCCGGCATTTTGCCCGGAACGATCACGACGTACGGGCATCCGATCGCGCCTGCGATCGAGGTCAGTTCCTCGCATTCGGCCTTGATGCCTTCGTATTCTTCAGGAGTGCGGAAGGTGACGTGTTCGATGGAGTTTATCGAGTACGGCTCGAGTCCGTGCTCGTCGAGCATCGCCTTCAGGTCCCGCGGCGTATTCGTTTCAAGGTATTTTCTGAGCTTCGAGGCCCAGATCTCCAAAAGGTCGTAGCCGGCCTTCGAGGCTGCCTTAATATCTGTTTCAAGATCGGCGTGCATTGTGGTCGCGCCGTTCAGTGCGATCTTCATAAGTGTCTCCGGATATGGATTATGAGAAAGGACGATATTATCACGCCGGTTTCCCGAATCACACCGTCCCCCGCCTCAGGGCCGCGCTCCGGTGCGGCAACCTGAGCCGTTGCCAAGCGCTCAAAGGAATTGCTATGCTCAGAGAGTTCGAGACCCCTCCCTATCCTCTGATTATGAAACACTTCAAGTTCTTCGCAGTCGCTCTGATAGTTGTGTGCGCCGCCGCGGTATTCCCGCAGGCGAGGGATGCCGAGCTTGCGCGCGTCCAGTCTCTGGATGCCGCGGAAAAGGACTCTTCCGGAGCTCTTCCGGTGATGGGTGTCGCGGACCATATGTACCGTGCCGACGTGTATATGTCGAACCGCCAGTTCCCGGCTGCCCAGGCCCACTGGAAGATCGTGCTCGAAAAGTACCCGGACGATCCGGCCATTTCGAAGGCATTGTTCGGAATGGGCCGCTCGAACATGTGGCAGAGGAACTACGAGACGGCGATCGAGTGGTTCGGAAAGGCGGTCAGGGACCATATCGACGACGAATGGGGACAGGAATCGCTCAACTACAAGGGCGCTTGTTATGTAAGGATCGGCGCGAATCTTGAAGCAGCCGAGACGTACGGGATGTACGCCGCGATGTTCCCGAACGGGAAGCGGATCGAATCGGCGTATCTGAACATCATCGACGCCTACCGCGAGGCGGGTGAGTACAAGAAAGCGGACGAATGGGTCGACAAGACCGTCGCCAAGTTCAGGGGCCAGAAAACGGAGATAAACGCGCTCCACGCGAGGCTCCGCATGAACCTGTACACCAAGGATTGGAAGGCCGCGCTTGGGACCGCCGAGACTCTCTTGAACCTGAACCGGTTCCGCGGCTCGATGGCCGAACTTTACGAGATCGTCTATCTCAAGGGTTTCGCGCTCGAGAATGACGGAGCGAAGGAGCTCGCCGCCCGCGTCTACTCTTCGATCCCCGCCGACCCTTCGAACTACTACGCCGGTCTCGCCTCCGACAGGCTCGAAGCGCTGGGCGAAAGCACGGCCGCTCGAAAGGCCGAAATGCGATCAAGAGCCGCCAGGCTGGCGGGTCAGTTTCCCGTAAGGTACAAGTCCGAATTGATCCGATACGCGAACGAGAGGAACATCGATCCGAGGTTCATGCTCGCGATAATGAAGCAAGAAAGCAGCTTCCGTGCGAACGCCAAATCGCCCGCCGCCGCACGAGGCCTGCTTCAGCTTACTTACGACACGGCGCTTGTTTACAAGGACGAGGCCGGCTTTGCGAAGATAACGGCCAACAGCCTCTATTCACCTGTGGTGAATATCGCCATCGGCGCCGCATACATTCAAAAGCTAAAGGATCAGTTCAGCGGGCTCTACGAACCGATCGCCGCCTCGTACAACGGCGGAGAGGACAACGCCGAACGCTGGCTGAACCGCAGCGAACCGAAAGACCGCGCGATCTTCGCCTCCGAGGTCGGCTTCGCCGAGACGAAGAACTATGTCTTCAAGGTGATGAGCAATTACCGCGTTTACCAGGAGCTTTGCGACGAGAAGCTCGACAGGATTCAATGACCAATTGCCAACTATCATCGATCAATGAAGAAGCAAGACCCGGCAAGATTTACCTCGCCGGGTTTTCTTATCTTGCCGGATCCTTTCGCGCCTTCGGCGCCGGATCATTGATCAATGGCCATTGAAATCAGTACCGGGAGCGGTAGCGACCGGCCCACAATTGACGAACGTTCAATGACCATTGACCAATGAAAAGCGCCATCGGCGCGAAATGTTAATAGCAACGCAGCAGGTTCATTGACCAATGCACAATGACCATTGACCAACTCTCGGCTCCGTTAGGAGCCAAGTGTCTGTGGCCCGCGAAGCGGCGGCTTCTGCGGCTCTGCCGCCCCTGTGTGCGGAAAGGCCTGCCTTTCCGGTATTCGGTCCTATTCTCGTGAGGCTGTCTGAAAAGTCAGCCTCTTTTCTGTTTTCAGGGTACAATATTCAGCATGAAAAAGAAGGGTCCGGTCTTCAGAAAGTACGACCAGAACCAGCCGATGCTGCTTCCGCCGAGTTACGACGAGCTGATCCCGGAAAACCATCCGGTGAGGGTGGTGAACGAGGTGATCGAGCGGATCGACATCAGTGGGATAGAGCGGGGATACAAGGGTGGGGGAGCGTCGAGCTATCATCCGCGGATGCTGCTGAAGGTGCTGGTGTACGCATATCTGAGGAACATCTACTCGTCGAGGAAGATGGAGCAGGCGCTAAAGGAGAACATCCACTTCATGTGGCTGAGCTCAGGAGCAAAGCCTGATCACAACACGATCAACGACTTTCGGGGCAAGAGGCTGTCGGGAGAGTTGGAGAAAGTGTTTTCGGAAGTGGTGCAGCTGCTTGCGGGGGAGGGAGTGCTGTCGCTGAAGGAAGCTGTTCTTGACGGGACAAAGATCGAGGCGAACGCGAACCGGTACACGTTCGTGTGGGGCAAGACGGTGAAAGGGAACCGTGAGCGGATCAAAGAGCAGTTGAAGCAGCTGTGGGCGTATGTCGAGAAGCTGTACGAGGACGAGGAACAGACACCGAACGAGCCGGACTTTGAAGCGATGGACCCGGAGGCCGTCGAGCGTGCGATAGAAGAGATCAACGAGGCCCTGAAGGACAAGGAGACGGACCCGAAGACGAGGCAGAAGCTTAGGTACGCAAAGAAGAACTGGCCGAAGAAGCTGGCGGAGTACGAAGAAAAGGAGAAGCTTCTGAATGGCCGGAACAGCTACTCGAAGACGGACCCGGACGCGACGTTCATGAGGATGAAGGAAGACCATCTGGGGAACGGGCAGCTGAAACCCGCATACAACGTGCAGGCCTCGACCGAAGGGCACTACATTCTGAACTACACGCTGGCGCAGACGCCGGCGGACACATCGGCTCTGAAGGATCATATCGAGAGCTACCTGAAGAAGTACGGCGGGGCGCCCGAGTCGCTGACTGCGGACGCGGGATACGGATCGGAGGAGAACTACGAATACCTCGGGGAGAGGGGGATCACCGGGTTCGTCAAATACAACTGGTTCCACAAGGATGTCACGGACAAAAAGCGCCGTGAGGATCCTTTCTTGTCCGACAATCTCAGGTACGACGAAGAAACCGACACGCTGTACTGTCCTGCGGGGAAGCCGATGGACTACATCGGGGACAAGGAGAGAACGAGCGCGGGAGGATATCTCCAGCGGTCAAGGCTCTACAAGGCGGTGAACTGCCGGGGATGCCCGATGCGGGGCCCCTGCCACAAAGCCGAAGGTGACAGGGTCGTCGAGCGCAACTTCAACCTGATCAAACACCGGCGAAGGGCTCGCGAGCTGCTCGAAAGCGAAGAGGGCATCGAGAAACGAAAGAAGAGAATGACGGTCGAGGCGGTGTTCGGGAATATAAAACAGAACAAGGGGTTCAGGAGGTTCAACCTGCGGGGGATCGAGAAGGTGACCACGGAAATGGGACTAATAGCGATCGCCCACAACCTCCAGAGGTTCAGCAAGGCCAGGTTCGCCTGACCAGGCGGCCTTTTCTTGCTCAAAAAATCCGCCGGCCGGCAAAAAATGAGGCTGCCCGACAATCAGTAATCAGACAGCCTCATGTGTTTTCGGGATCCCGCCGGTAAGCCAAAGGCTTACCGCACACAGGGGCGGCAGAGCCGCTGGCCCGATCATTCACTTCCCGCGCACAAGTGCGTCGGCTAAACGGCTCACTGCTTACTTCCCGCACACAAGTGCCCCCTAAACGGCTCACTGACTGCTACCTGTTCAGGTAGTGCCTCCTTCCGCGCGACCGAATATCCTCGTTTCCGACAGAGAGGATAACCCTATGAAAATCAGATCGATCATCGTCGCGGCGACAGCCGTGGTGTTCTTTGCCGCTTGCGGTTCAGTCGCTTCCGGGCCTCCGACGCTCAGCGTCAAGAAGGAGGGAGGTGAGGCTAAAGAGGTGCCCGTGAAGTCCGGGGGCTTCTACGCGTCGACCAAGTCCTGGTCAAAACCCGGAAAAAGCTCCACCTCATCCAGCTATTTCGTATGCGTCGCGAATTACGACATAGACATGTCCCAGGGCGCGATCTCGATCGGCGCGAAGGTGAGCTCGGACGACCAGACAAAGGTCTGCTTCAGCCTCAACGGCGAGGAGAACGGCAACGACAAGACCCCGCCGGCTGCCGGTACCTACGCGATCGAAAAGCGAGGCGATGACTTCGCGTTCAAGAGCATCTCCGCGGTTTCGATTCGGGAATATGAGAACGGCAGCGAGGTCCGGAAATCTATGGACTCCTCGAAAACACAGGGAGAGATCCGGATAACCGATGCTTCGGCCGACGAGATGAGCGGCGAGATCGACCTTTCGGACGGCGAGAACGAGATCAAGGGGAGCTTCACCGCAAAGGCGTTCAAGCGTTCATAGATCAATTCATTTCAAATCGGCAACAGGAGATTATGATGAGATACACTGCGATCCTCACAGCGATACTGATAACAGCTTTTTTCGCGTTACCCGCGAACGGCCAGATCGGCGATCTTGCAAAGAAGATCAAATCGGCGGCTTCGCCGGACAAGAAGGCCGGGGCAGAGACAGGCAATGCGCCGGAGGCCCAAGACGTCGCGTCGCAAGAGTCTCCGGACGTCAGCGATGATGAGTTCCTGTTCGTGGGTGCGAACGGTCTGGAGGGCGCCTCGATCGGCGGTCTGCGCAGCTGCTCCGAGACGAATGACGCTGCGAAACGCAAACTCGGCCCTCATTTCAAGCAATGGATCGACCAGATATCGCCTACCGCGCAGTTGAAGATGTTCGAGAAGAACCGGTGCGAACTGATGGGGTTCCAGATCGTCGATAGGCCCGAAAGGAAATACAAGAAGCCCGGAGATCTGGCGGAGATGAACCAGGGCCGGTCCATCTACAAAGTTGCGAGCGGCAAACTAGTGTTGGTCGAATCCTTCGCGGCACCCGAACAATACGTGGTTGTCGTCCCGGAGGTAGCCAAAGAAGGTCTGGCTCTGAAAGACCTGAACTTGTGTGTCAACCCGGAAAAGAAGGACCACTACCGGCGGTTGACAGGGAGCGCAACCAACTGCCACGACACGACGCAGAAGCTTTACGTCTTCGAGAAGTACAAGATGGCCCCGGGAGATCTGCAGACGAATTCTTCGCTCTTCAACGCAAGCGACTTCGACACACTCAACAAGCAGGGCAAGTTCAAAGGCCTGAAGATCTACAGGCTGGTCGGTCAGGATCTGGAGCCCGTCAACTGACACCCTTTTTTCCCGCCGCCTCCGGGACGTGCCCCCAGGGTGCGTGTCCGGGGCGGCGGTCACATATTCGCGATCACCGCCACAAATATCGCCACGAACACCGACACGACGACAAAGAACCCGATCAGCCCCGCGACGAAATAGAGCGTGAACCTGGTCGTGTCCTTCCTCTTGATCTTCAGCGCCCATTCCTCCGAGGAAGTAAGCTCCAGTTCCTGGACAGGCCTCGGGAGCCCCCGCTCGGCGCGTTCCGCGAGATCCGCCAATGCGTTCATCCATTCAGCCGCGAGCTCGGGAGTGACCGACCACCGGAACAGGTTCTTGTTGCCGAACAATTGAAACTGAACGTATCCAGGGAAGAACTTGACGTGACTTCGTACGAAGAAGGCGCGGTTATCCAGCATTCGCCGAAGGCTTCCCGACGCCGAGGGATCCGAGATCAGATTCGTCGACCACGCCGCGTCTCCCGACCAGATCCGAAGATCCTCCATTCCCGGCACATTGTGCGGGACCGGCTGCTTGCCGAATAGGTCCGCGGCAAATCCCGTATCGGCGTAATCGGGCGCGATCCCGACCCTCGTCTTCAGGTTCGTTGGCAGAAGGAATTCGAGGTTCGGTCCCCTTTGGAAATAAACCTCGGCATCGCGTCCTCTGAACTTGCCCGCATACTTCCGGAACATAAGCCTGTACGCCGAGCCTTCGAGCCCGAGCGGCGTAAACGCACGATCGAGAAGCATCTTTCGCCGGACCACGGCGCCGATGATGAACAGGTAACCGCCTCCAAAGGCCGTAAGCGCAAAGCAGAATACCGCGGCAACCACGCCCCAGATCGCCTCGGTAAACGCGCCTACGATCATTCCGAATACGACAGAGACGGAAGCCAGCGCCAGCACTACAACGACCGACAGTACATACACGAGGACTGACCTGGCCATTATCGCCAGGCATCCCTTCCCAAGATCTGAGTTCGGATTTGCCATCAGCTCACAATATTTCCCTTAAGTGCCTTCGCGACCGCCTCGGATTTCGAGTGCACGTGCAGTTTCTCGTAGATCTTCTTCACGTGGAAAGAGACCGTGTTGACGCTTACACCCAGTTCCGCCGCGGCGGTCTTGTAGTTGTGGCCGTCGACGAGCATCTTCAGGATCCTCGTTTCGTGCGGCGTAAGGTCGTAGTCGACCTTTTTCGGAGGCGGGCTCGTCCTGAAGAGTTCCATGACACGCCTCGCGATCTCGGGCGACATAGGCGCTCCGCCATCGTAAAGCTCACGGATCGAGCTTAAGATCATCGGCATAGGCGTTGATTTCAGAAGATATCCGCTGGCGCCCGCGCATATGCCGTCGATTATCCGGTCGTCGTCGTCGAATACCGTAAGGATAAGCACCTTCAGGTCCGGGTATTTTGACTTCAGGATCGCGATCCCCTCCGAGCCGCTCATTTTCGGCAGGCCCAGGTCGTTCAGAAGTACGTCCGGAAGGTCCTTGGGAAGATTCTCGAGCGCTTCCTCCATCGTCGCGAAGCTCCCCGTGCATTCGAACCCCTCCGACCCGCCGATCAGCCGGCTCAGCCCGAAGCGGATCTCGTCCTTGTCCTCAACGATCGCGACCCTTATCGTCCTTTCTGCGCTTGCTTCAGTCACATCCCCCTTCCTTTTCCTAGCGCCTCAGAGGCGCCGCCGCCTCGATCGTCGTGCCGCTTCCCTCCGCCGAGACGATGCTCAGCCTGCCGCCGACCGACTCCATCCTCATTCTCATATTTGAAAGCCCGTTCCCGCCGTCCGTTGTCGCCGGATCGAATCCCTTCCCGTCGTCGCTGATCTTCAGCAGCAGCGAGGAACCGTCCAGCGAAAGTTCTGCGGTCACCCGATCGCATTCCGAGTACTTCGCCGCGTTGTTCACCGCCTCTTTAAAGACCAGATACAGCTGGCGCCTCAGGTCAACATCCATCCTGACCGTGCGGTTCGTATCGGGAACATCGAATCTGAAGGCGATGTCTTTCGGCGCCAGCAGATCGGAAGCGAATCTCCGCATCCTCTGGACGGTGTCCTGAAGATTGTCCTTGGAGGGATTGATCGACCAGACCATGTCGCCCATCGAACCGACCACCTCCCTTGAGGTGGCGGCAATCTTCAGCAGCGACCTTTTCTCCTCTTCTTCCCTGCCCCGGTCGTCGTGGGCCAGCATTTCGCTGATTATAGAGATCTTGGAAAGACTCGCCCCGACGTCATCGTGAAGGTCGCTCGCGATCCTCGTTCTGACCTTCTCGATCTCCAGAAGCCGGTTGTAGCGGTTCCTGTAGACGAGAAACGCGATCAGGGCAACGAGCGCCGCCGTAGCGAGAAAGTAAAGCCCGATCGCCCACCAAGTCTGCCACCAAGCCGGATAGACGACGAATGACATCCCGACCGGGCCGCTGATGTTGCCTTCTGAATCGCGGGCCCAGACCAGGAACTCGAAATCGCCGCTGGGAACGAATGAGAACTCGCGGCGGGTATCCGGAGACCAGGCGGACGGCTCCGCCTCCAGTCCGACCAACTGTGTGCGGTACTGTGTCGCGGATTCCCGGAAGCCGGAGGGCATCACGAACTCGAAGCTAAGATTGTTCTCATCATAGCCGATCTCCATCCCGCCGGCGGGTCCGCGCTCCACACCACCGACTGTCACGCGGCGTATGTAGATCGGGTCGGCCTTTTCGTCGATGTATTCGGATCCGGTGTCGAGGACCGCCGCGCCCGAAACGGTTCCCACCCAGACCCTTCCTTCGCTGTCGATGAACGAAGCGCCGCTGACGCATTCGTTGTCAGGGAGGCCGTCCGCCGTCGTGAACACATAAGACCGGTAGCCTGCAAACCCTTCAGTGCCCCCCGGCGTGATACGCGCAACTCCCTTGTTTGTCGTCGCGTAGATCCTTCCTTTCGGACCCGTGAAGATCTGATAAACTGTGTCGCTGGGGATCAGCCCGCTTCCTTCTGCCGTGAGGATCTCGAAGCCTGAATCCTCGTCACCGAGATCGAGGACCGCGATCCCCCCGCCGCCGGTACCGACCCAGAGCTGTTCCCTGCCTCCGACCGTGAGAACTTCGGCTGAGTACACGCGCGAGCTGGGAAGTCCTTTCGAAGTGTCGAACTTCGACCACCCGCCGTCTTTGAATCTCGCAAGCCCTCCGGAATAGGTCCCTACCCAGAGCGTGGAGACCCCGTCTTTCGAAACGTGCTCGGTCACGGCCCTGACACGGCGGTCTTCAAGGCCTTCGGCGTCCGTAAAGACGACGGGCCTGCCCCCGGAAAGTTTCACCACGCCGCCGCTTGTCCCTAGCCAGACCGCGCCCTCTTCGGTCTTCGAAGGCTCGATGTCCCAAATCTCGAAAACACCTTGCGCATCGGGAAGCTCGATCTTGCTCACCGATCCGGAGCGGAATTCTGCGAGTCCTTCTTCGGTCCCGACAAGGAGCCGTTCGCCGACCCTCGCGATCTTCTGCACGAAGTTGCTCGGCAGGCCGTCCTCGCGCCGGTAGATCTTCCATTCCCCGCCGTCCGACACGGCCAATCCGCCGCCGTATGTGCCGATAAAATGCGATCCGTCGTGTTCGGCGATCGAAAAGACGATCTCGTTCGGCAGCCCGTTCTCCGCTGCGATCGTCCGCCAGTCGCTTCTCTGAAGCCTGGAAACTCCCGCGGTCAGGTTCGAGATCCAGACCGAACCGTCGGGCGCGCCGGTTTCCGCAAATGCATAGACGAGGTTGTTCGGAAGTCCCCGGTCCTTATCGAGAAACCGCCATTTCGCCTCGTCGAGAAATGCAAGGCCCGCCCCGTCGAATCCGACCCAGATCGTTTCCCTTTCATCCGACGCGGCCGAACGGCCGAGCGCACGGACCGGACGTGTGAAGACCTTGGAATCGGCCTCGAACGTCTTCCAGCCGCCGTTCTCAAATGCGGCGAGCCCCTTGTCCGTTCCTGCCCAGATCGTCTGACCGCCGCCGATAGTTGAGGTTCGGGCCAGCGCGAATACCGTGTTTCCGGGGAGCCCGGATGTCACATCGTGCACGGTCCGGGTCGGGCCTTTCCACACGGCCACTCCGCCGTAGGTGCCTATCCAGACCTCGTCTTCGCCGTCGTCAGTCTCGACAAGCAGAAGCGACCGTATGCGCGGATCGGGAAGACCCTCCTCCTTGCCGAAATTCACCCACTTTCCGTTCTCAAGCTTACTCAGCCCGTCCCTTCGGCCGACCCAGATCACTGGCTCGCCGGTCGGGCCTTTGGTCTCGAGCAGCGCGCGTATTTCGTCGCTACCCAGGCCCGTACCCTTGTTGTGGGTCTCCCATTTTCCGTCGCGATACCTGTGGACGCCTCCCCCGTTCGTGCCGAACCAAATGCTGCCGTCTGAGGCGGCGAGTATGTCGTAGATGTAGTTCGACGCTGCTCGATTCGGCATGTTGACGACCCGGAAGCTGCTCCCGTCATAAACCGCCGCGCCGTCCTGGGTACCAAACCACACGAACCCGCGGGCGTCCCGTTCTATTGTCATTACTGAGTTTACGGGCAGGCCGTCGGAACTTGTGAAGCGTTTTATCGAAGGCGTGGCGAGATCGAAAACGGATCCGGAATGCGAAGGTCCTTCGGCCGCCTCAGCTCCCCGAAACGCGAAAGAAATGTACACGAGTATGAGGAGCGAGACGATCTTTACGGCGAATCGCGTATGGGAATCTCGAAGGTGCATTTTTCGAATACCCCTGGATTCTAAACCGTACTTCAAAACTTAATCAATTTTCGTCGATCCGGGAGCGGTCAAGTGTCCGGGTGGTCACTTCGGTCACGCTTGTCGGCTCAAGGTCGTTCGTGTCGCGCCAACTGCCGGGTGCGGGATGGAAAGCGGTTTCCGCCGGCGCCTGTGCGGAAGGAGGAAGCGAGGCCGGAGAAGGTCGTCCTGAAAGCGTGTGTTTGAACGAATCCACAAATCCCCGGCTGTCGCCGGTGGGTTTGCCGGATTCGAAAATTAGTGCGTAAAGGATCCTGAGGAGTCCTCCCCAGAAGGTGACCACGGCAGTTACGGCGACGAACACCGGCGAGATATCCAGAGCGGCGGAGATGATGGCCAGAAGCGGGACCAGGATGAGGCTTGAGAGCATAAGCAATCCGCCCTGTTTGACGCCCCTCTTCTTTGGCGACTCGGACCCGGGACCGATAAATTCCTGGGGAACGCCTCCGTTCGCAACGATCCGGTCTATCCCGTTCATCACGAATCCGCATCTCGAGCAGAACCTGATGTTGGCGGAGGCCTGTTGCTGGCCGCATCTTGGACAATAGGGCCCCGTCATTCGTTATTCTCTTCCTTTTGAAGAAGCTTCGTCGTTCCTTCCGTAACGCTGCCGGGAGTGGCGAGATCGCCCGTGTCCGGGACCCGCCAGCTCCCCGGCCCGGGCGAAACGTATTCGTCAGCCGTTTGCTGAAAGTGGGGAGGCAGCGCATTCTGCTGTCCCGGATAGCCCGTGGAAAGCTGGTTGTCTTGTTGAGCGTAGGTCATCCCGGGGTACTGTTTCGGCGGCTTCCCAAGAAAGAAAAGCGAGAACAGAAATATCAGCAGTCCGCCGAAAACGCCCGTGATCGCGGAGATCGCCGCCATTTCCTCGACATCCATTATTCCCCAGAACGGAGTGACGATCAGGAGGAAGAAAAGGAACCAGAACAGGCTGAAGATCATTCCGTTGCGCCTGGTCAAGGTCTTTGATTTCTTGCTCAGCTCCTCAAGCTGGGGCAGGGTCCCTCCGTGCGAAAGGATCTCCGTGACAAGGCCCATCGGAAATCCGCACTTCGGGCAAAACTTCAACTGACCTGATAGCTGCTGCTTTCCGCAACTTGGGCAATACATTTCTGACTCCGTGAAAAAGGGGATCACAAGCCGGTCGGCCGTGGAACTAGCTGATCTGTTGGCTTTGGCCTCTGAGCATTACGCACAACTATCTCTCAGAGTTCTTTCGATTTCAAGTTTTACGTCGCCCGGGGACGATCGTGCGCGCCGCCGCAGCGAGCCGGACGGAGTCGCAAAGGGTGTTCAGGAGCAGATCCGCCAGAGACATATCGCCGAACGGCGTTCGGATCACCTTCGCGAGATCTGCGTCCGAAAGGATCCTTCTGAAACCCGCCGACCGCGCCTCGTCGACCTCGTCAAGATACTCCGCAACGCTTTGCCTTGAAGCCATGGCCTCGGGAAGCGTCCATTCGAACGGATCGTCCCAGAGGCTGGAGTTGATCCCGCCGAACGCCTGTTCGACCTTCGCGGGACTCCGCAGAAATGCTCTGAGGCCCGGATTCGGGCCATTGTCCCGGTCGACAAAATCGATCGACTCAAGCTCGGTCCGCCATCTTTCGCTCAATTCCTTGAAGCGGTCTTCAATGGCCCTGACAAGTGTGTTCTCCCGTTCCATTTAAGCCGCCCCTCTCAAGAACAAAAAGGGGGCGGAAGCCGGTCTCCGTCCCCGTGTCTCCCTGGAATGGCAGATTCTAGTTCTTTCTCACCTTTCTGTCATCTTCCATCAACACAAGACCGTAGTTCCTTCCGTTGTACACGACACCCGTTCTGATCTTTCCCTTGACCCCGATCTGGGTATCCCTTACGGGTACTCCGCGGTTGTTACGGGCCATTACCCAGATCGATCCCGTTCCGTCGTCGATCTTGTAGATCCCTCCGCCCTCTCGGACGATCGGGATAGAGATGCCGTAGCTGTCCTTTACCACGCCGGCGACAGCGACGGTCTTGTCATTGTACTTCTGGGGATCTGCCTCGATATCGGCGATCGCTACCCGCTTCGGGCAGGCGGCCGCAAATATCGCCGCCAGCACGACCAGGCACAGCGGCACCATTCGTTTCGTGAATGTCATATATTCTCCTTCTGCTGCAAGGTGTTTCGGGGAGGCGAGTTACAGTCTGACTGATTCTGGCGGATTTGAAAAGTTTGCCGCAATAAACGATGATTGAACCGCTTCAGAGCTTGCAATCGTTCGATCCTCTCCCGGTTTACAATGACGGCTGAACAAGGAAAAGTCCCCGGTGCGAAGTTCGCGTTCACATCGAGTGTCAGGGACGACGTATGGCTTCCGGGCAAGGGTCCGGAGGGCTACGAGTGGTGGTATTTCGACGCCCTTAGCGACAACGAGCGCGAATCGGTCGTCGTGATCTTTCTGGACAATTTCATATTCTCGCCGCGTTACAACGCACTCAACCGCAAGTCAGGAAAGAACGGTTCCGGGGGATCCGAAGGCTCCTTCCCGGCCGTCGCCTTCTTTTTCTACCGCGACGGCAAGCCTCTTTACCGCTGCATCAACGAGTATCCCGCCGACCACTTCTCCGCGGATCCGGAATGGCCGCATTGCGAGATAGGCGGAAGTTCGTTCCGGTTCGAAGAAACGCCCTACGGCCGGAGATATATGGTCGACGTAAAGGCCCCTATGCGGCGCGGAAAGACGCTAAGGGCGCGGTTCGAGTGGCTCTCCGTCGAGAGCGATCTCCTCCCGGGACCCGAAACCGCAGGCGACGGGCACTTCTGGAACCTCGTCTCGTCGCGCTCCGACGTAACGGGAAAGATCGAGATCCTCGACGGCGGCGGCAAATGCATTGAAGAGGTCGATTTCCGGGGCACCGGATACCACGACCACAACCGGGATAGCCGGTGGCTGCCCGACGCGGTCAGCGAATGGACCTGGGGACGTGTGCATTTCACTGATTCGACCGCGGTCTTTTACGATTATCACGGGACCGACCCCTCGGAGAGCGTTTCGAGCCTTTTCATAGCGACTGAAAGCGGGCTGGCTTGCAAGCCCGCGGAATTCGAGATACGCGAAACGGGGCGTGATATATTCGGACTGAAGTATCCATCCAGGATCAGGATCACGACCGAAGATGGTCTGAAGCTTACGATAAGGGACGTGTCGGTCATCGATTCCTCATTTTTCTACACGCGATTTCTGTTCGAGGCCAGGCTTTCCGCCGGCGACGGAATGGCGAGACGTTCGTGCGGGATCGGCGAGTTTCTCGCGCCGGCCAAACTGAAGACTTCCCTTTTCGATCCGTTGATAAATATGAGGATCGGAAGGGACGGAAAACCGGCGTTTCTCTCTTAATCGGCAATTGAACTATGGAAGAAAAAGACGAAGTAGGCGAAGGCTTCGTTAAGCGTCATTCGTGCGCGGACTGCGGCGCGGACATGGTCTTCGATCCAAAGGTCGGAGAACTTGCCTGCCCTTACTGCGGGAGCGTGAAAGCGATAGAGAGATCGCCCGATTCGGTCGTCGAACGCGATCTCGGCTCGTTCCTTTCGCCCGGCGAGGAAAGGCTTCAGCCGCTTGCAAAAGAAGCTCTTCAGGTCACGTGCGACAGCTGCGGCGCGACAATTACGTTCGTTCCGCCCGAGACAGCCACTTCATGCGAGTTCTGCGCGGCTAAGATCGTCGCACAGCCGAGGTCCGCCGATCCGCTCGTAGCGCCTGAGGGCGTGATCCCTTTCTCCCTCGAGAACAAGACCGCCGCGTCGGCCCTCTCCGGATGGACGAAAACCCGCTGGTTCGCCCCGAACAAGCTGAAGACGATGGCCCGTCACGACCGGGTGACCAGCATTTACATCCCGTACTGGACGTTCGATGCGGACAGCGACACCGATTACACGGGGCAAAGGGGCGACAATTACTACGAAACCGAATCCTACACCGACTCGCAAGGCCGGAGACAGACGAGGCAGGTGACCAGAACGAGCTGGTCATACGCCTCGGGCCGCGTGTCGAGGCATTTCGACGACGTTCCCGTCCCGGCTACGACCTCCGTGCTTCCGAAATACCTCACCAGCCTGAAATGGGAGTTCGGCGACCTGACCTCGTACGATCCGGCCTACCTCTCGGGCCACAAAGCGCAGACATATCAGGTGACGCTCGAGTCGGGCTTCGAAGCATTCAAGGGGATAGCGGAATCCGTGATCCGGGGCGATGTCGCACGCGACATAGGCGGCGACCACCAGCGGATCGATTCAATGGACACCCGATTCTCGGACGTGACCTTCAAGCACATCCTTGTGCCCGTGTACGCAGGCGCCTACCGATTCAACAACAAGGTCTATCAGATCATTGTCAACGGCAGAACTGGAGAGGTTTACGGCGAGCGGCCTTACAGCGCATTGAAGATAGGCTGCCTGGTGATTGCGATCCTGTTCGTGATCGCATTGATCGCGATCATCGTCGCTCTGTTCAATTGAGCAATCCGGTCTTAGGCAGAGACGCGATCGCTTGATGCAGGCCAGTATTAAACGGCTGTCGATCGATGAGCTTACGGTTGTTGGGCAGAAAAACCTTGCCAGCCGGTGCGGGGTACGTGTTAGAATGGAGCCTCTGGCAAAGTAGAAAATCTGAGAGGTACTACCGTATGAAGTGTTGGCATTGCAACAGTGACTTGGATATTAATTACCAGGCGGCCGATTTCTCCTTCAAGTTCTACCATTGCTCATTCTGCGACAAATGGTACGAGATGCGAAAGGAAAAGACGCGCCAGAACAGCGCTGTTCCCACCAGATTTTTCGAGCTGAACGCTCCTCCCGACCTTCCGGGAGTCAACGCCCCGGTTATTCACTAGCCGGAAGTCCAAAAACCGAAAAAAGGTCAAACCCGCGCGGGTTTGACCTTTTTCATTTGGAAGGCGGTATTCAGCCCGCGATGAGCTGGCGGAGAACGTACGGCAGGATCCCGCCGTGGCGGTAGTAATCCGCCTCGATCGGAGTGTCGATCCTGAGGATTACCTGCGTCTCGTCGGAGGTCCCGTCCGCCCTGTGGATCTTCAGCGTCACTTCCTGCAGGGGTTTCACCTCGCCGTTCTCCAGGCCTGTCAGATCGAAAGTTTCGGTACCGTCGATATTGAGCGAATCGACGCTTTCCTCTTCCTTGAACTGGAGCGGAAGCACTCCCATCCCGATCAGGTTCGAACGGTGGATCCTTTCGAAGCTCTTAGCGACGACGGCCTTGACGCCCATCAGAAGCGTTCCCTTTGCCGCCCAGTCGCGTGAGCTTCCGGTTCCGTACTCGGCCCCGGCAAGAATGACGAGCGGCACGCCCTCGTCCCGGTACTTCATAGCCGCGTCGTAGATCGACATCTCCTCGCCAGAAGGATAATGGACCGTGAACCCGCCTTCCTTGGGCGAAACGAGCCGGTTCTTGATCCTTACGTTGGCGAAAGTGCCGCGCAGCATCACCCGGTCGTTGCCGCGCCTTGAGCCGTACGAGTTGAAGTCCTTCGGTTCCACACCCTTCGACTGAAGGTAGAGTCCCGCGGGCGAATCCGGCTTGATGGCTCCGGCGGGCGAGATGTGATCAGTAGTTACCGAGTCGCCGAACACAGCCAGAGGCCTTGCCCCCGAAACGTCCGAAAACGCGCCGGCGTCCATCGTAAATCCTTCGAAATACGGCGGTTCCTGAATGTAGGTCGACGACTCGTCCCATTCATACACCTTTCCGGGCGTTGAAGGTATCTCGTTCCACATAGGGTTCTTTTCCGCGAAGTCGCCGTAGAGGCTTCTGTAAACCTCGGGCTCGAACGCGGAACGCATCAGTTCCCTGATCTCCGAAAGCGTCGGCCAGAGGTCCTTCAGATAAACCTCGTTCCCTTCGCGGTCAATGCCCAGAGGGTCTTTTGCCAGATCGACGTTCACCGAGCCGGCGAGCGCGAAAGCGACCACGAGCGGAGGCGACATAAGGAAGTTCGCCTTTATGTTCTGGTGAACGCGGGCCTCGAAATTGCGGTTCCCGGAGAGCACCGACGCGGCGACGATATCGTTCGAAACGACCGAATTCTCGATCGACGGGTGCAAGGGCCCGCTGTTACCTATGCAGGTCGTGCATCCGTAGCCGACGAGGTCGAACCCGATCTCGTCGAGATAATCCTGGAGTCCCGCCTTCTCAAGGTAGTCGGTCACGACCCTTGAACCGGGCGCGAGCGAGGTCTTCACATATGACGGGACCGTAAGTCCCTTTTCAACTGCCTTCTTGGCAAGAAGCCCTGCGGCGAGCATCACGCTCGGGTTCGAGGTGTTGGTGCAGGAAGTGATCGCGGCGATCAGGACCGATCCGTGGCCGATCTCTGCCGCCGGGCGCTCGTCGAAGCCGTCATCTTCGTCAACTACGTCCGGCGTGGGCCGGTTGCTGACCATCTCGGCCTCAGTCGTCACGCTGGTCGCGGCCGCTGACTGGCCGTCGATCACGGGCAAAGGGATCGACCTGGGATCCTGATCGCCGCCTCCCGAACGCCGATCGTCTCCCCCGTTCAGATCCACCGAATAGGTCCTGGAGAACTCTTCGGCCGGTTTCCCGAATCCGCCCTCGACCACCGAACGGGTGAACAACTCCCTGAACTCGCCGCTGAAGCGGTCCAGATCGATGCGGTCCTGGGGTCGCTTCGGTCCCGCGACTGCCGGTTTCACGGTCGAGAGATCGAGATCGATGACCATCGTGTAATCGACTTCCCCCGCTTTCGGGATCCCGAACATTCCCTGCGCCTTGTAGTAATTGCCGATCGTCTCGATGTGTTCGTCCGACCTGCCGGTCGCCGCGAAATATTCGAGTGTTTTTTCGTCGATGCCGAAGAAGCCCATCGTGGCGCCGTACTCGGGCGACATGTTAGCGATCGTCGCCCTGTCGGTTGCCGGAAGGCTCGCGGTTCCAGCACCGAAGAACTCGACGAACTTGCCTACCACCTTCGCCTCGCGAAGGATCTCGGTGACGCGAAGCACAAGATCGGTCGCGGTCGCGCCTTCGGGAAGCTCGCCGAACATATTCATTCCTACGACGTCCGGCGTAAGAATGTATACCGGCTGGCCCAGCATCGCAGCCTCCGCCTCGATCCCGCCGACGCCCCATCCGACGATGCCGAGCCCGTTTATCATCGTCGTGTGGGAATCGGTTCCGACAAGCGTGTCAGGATAATAAACGCCGTCCCTTTCGAATACGCCCTTCGCAAGGTACTCGAGATTGACCTGGTGGACGATCCCGATCCCGGGAGGCACGACACGAAAACCGTTGAACGCCTGCATTCCCCATTTCAGGAACCGGTAGCGCTGTTCGTTGCGCTCAAACTCCTTTTCCATGTTCCGCTGGTAGGCCGCCTCGCTGCCAGCGAAATCGACCTGTACGGAATGATCGATCACGAGATCGACCGGTACGAGCGGTTCGACTACGTTCACGTCCTTTCCGGCGCGTTCGACGGCCGAGCGCATCGCGGCGAGGTCGACGAGAAGCGGCACTCCCGTGAAATCCTGGAGGATCACGCGCGAGACAACGAACGGAACTTCGTCCGTGCGGGCGGCGTTCGCTTCCCATTTGGCGAGTGCCTCGACGTGTTCCCGTCCCACTTTGGCACCATCGTCAAAGTTCCTGAGGACCGATTCGAGCACGATCCTGATCGAGACCGGAAGCCTTGAGACGTTTCCGACCCCTTCTTCTTCGAGCGCCGGGAGCGAATAGAACGTGCCTTCGGCGCCGCCGCCCGTCGTGAATTTCTGCCGCGTGTTAAATAAGTTGTGTGTCATTTCTGTCCGCCCTCCGGCTGCCGTAACCGTTCGAAAAAGTAAAGATAGCTTTTGAATATGGCCTAAGTTTATGGGGCGCTATATGAAAACTCAAGCAAAACGCCCGCTGATAAGGCTTTTTCAGAGGAGTATGCGAGTTATTCGCAAAACTAATATCTTTCGCCGCAGCAGGCTAAGGCTTCTGCGGCGGCGATCGCTTTTGATTTGGAAGGGGATTGCAACTACAATCCCTTTACCCCAAGAGGCAGAAAATGATCGACGAAGACAGTTTGCGCTATGGCAGTAAAAGGGTTTTCGCCACGAAGATACCTCTCCGCCGTATCGCGCCTTCGGGCGCGGCTTCGCCGAAGTCTGTTTGAATACCGGCTTTTCGCCTACCTCGCCATTCTCGGACCCGGGATTATCGCCGCCAACGCAGGAAACGACGCCGGCGGCATCGCAACCTATTCAAGTATCGGCGCTGCCTACGGCTATACGCTTCTGTGGGCGTTCCTGCCGATGGTCGTCAGCCTGATCGTCGTTCAGGAGATGTGCGTCCGAATGGGAGTCGTGACCGGCCAGGGGCTGGCGGACCTGATCCGCGAACGATTCGGCGTAAGGCTCACGGCTCTTGTCATGACCGCGCTCCTGATCGCCAACACGGGCGTCATCGTATCTCAGTTCGTGGGCGTCGCACAGGCTTCGGAGCTTCTGGGGGTTCCGAGATATTTCACGGTCCCTTTCGCTTCGATAGTGATGTGGTGGCTGGTCGTTAAAGGCACGCAGGAGAGGGTAGAGCAGATCTTTCTCCTCATCTCCCTAGTGTTTCTCTGCTATATATTTTCGGCGTTTATGGCAGGGCCGGACTGGGGCGAGGTCGCATCCGAGATCGCTTCGCCCCGGCTGAGCGCAGAACCGGGGTATCTTTTCATGGTCATAGCGCTCATCGGAACCACGATCACGCCTTTTATGCAGTTTTTCGTACAGTCTTCGACCGTCGAAAAAGGCCTCGACGAAGACGAGCTCTCGCTTGCGCGGGCCGACGTGATCGTCGGAACCTGTTTCGCACTCCTTATCGCTGCTTTCATTGTGATCTCGACGGCCGCTACGCTGCACGCGAGCGGGATAACGACCATCGATTCAGCCGCGACCGCGGCGGAAGCCCTGGCGCCCGTAGTCGGCGAATACGCCAAATACCTGTTTGCGATCGGACTGTTTGGAGCGTCTCTTCTGGCGATGGGCGTTCTTCCGTTGGCAACGGCGTATTCGATAAGTGAGGCTTTGGGCTTTGAAAAAGGTCTTTCGCGAACGTTTCGCGAGGCGCCGATCTTTCTGGGGATGTTCACCGGCCTCATCCTGGTCGGCGCGTTCATATCGATGATCCCGTCGATCCCTCAGATCCAGCTTCTGCTGGTCACACAGGCCGTCAACGGGCTGCTGCTCCCGGTGATACTGGTGACGATCGTCACTCTTTCCAGCAGCCGCGAGATTATGGGCGAATACCGTAACGGAACGCTGTTCAAGGGCTTTGCATGGCTGATCACGGTGGTCGTTTCGGCCCTCTCTTTGTTGTTGCTTGCTCAGACTTTTGCTGATATTTTTTAGTGCCTCTCTATGGAACCAAGCGAACTTAGGCGGAGACTGACACTGCTCGCGATGATCATCGCGATCGTCACTCTGATCCTCATCGTCCTGCCGTTCGTGGAGGGTTGGCTCCTTCAGAGCGTCTATTCATATTTCGAGCTTAAGGTGATCGGCCCGGAGGAACGAATCGTCAAGGTCCTGGGCAAGAATCCTCAGCGCGAAGACGTTTACGGGAACCCCGGCCAGCTCGCGCAGACTCTCCTGAGCCTTCTCGTCAATCTCTTCAAGATAATCAAGGTCCTGTTGTGGATGACGATCGTGATCGCCGTCGTGAGGATCTTCGTCAACCTCATTTTCGGGACGGCGCTGCGTCAGACGGCGCAGAACGAGATCGCCTCCCTTCTGAAGACCGTACTGTCTGTCATCATTTACATCGTCGCGTTTTTCATCATCTTCCAGACCCAGTATCCGAACATCCCGCTCGCGCCTCTGTTCACCGGATCGACGATCCTCGGTATCGTCGTCGGTCTCGCGCTCCAGGACACGCTCGGAAACCTGTTCTCCGGCATCGCGATCCAGGCCGACCAGTCTTTCCAGGTCGGCGACACCGTGATCATCGGCGACCGCGGCTTCGGCGAGGTCGAGAGCGTATCGTGGCGCGGCGTTAAGATCAGGACGTATCAGAACAAACTGCTCGTGATGAGCAACAGCGTGATCGGAAAGGAGATAATCGAGATCGCGCCGAAAGGAAACCTCAACGCAAGGATCGTAAGATTCAATACGCTTTACACGAACTCGCCGGCCAAGGTGATCGAGACCGTGCGCGAGGTGGTCCGGCAGGTCGAGAACGTCTCCCCGAAGCGCAGGCCCAAGGTGCGGATCTGGAACCTCGGCGACAGCGGCATCGACTGGGAGGTCAAGTACTGGATCACGGACTACCGCCGGTTCAACGACACGGACGCGAGGATACGTGAGCGGATCTGGTATGCCTTCCGGCGCGAGGGGCTTGATTTCGCGTATCCGACAAGGACAATCTACACGGCACAGCAGAAGGACCAAGAGTCCGTGTTCATCGAGACGTCCGACGAGATCTGCGAACGCATCAACAACGTTCCCGTGTTCGCGCCCCTTTCAACCGAGGATACGAAAAAGATCGCGCAAGCCAGCCGGGTCCGCGTATTCGCGACCGAAGAACCTATCATTCGCATGGGACAGAAAGGCGAAGCGATGTACATCATCCACAAGGGCTCGGTCAATATCCAGATTCGGGAAGACGGGGTCCGAAAGACGATCAACACGCTCTACGCGGGCGATTTCTTCGGCGAGATGAGCCTTTTCACGGGAGAGCCCAGGACGGCGGATGTGGTTGCGGAGTCGGAGACGAAGGTGATCGAGATCCAGCCTTCCGTACTGAAACCGATCCTCGAAGAGAATCCCGAGCTTGTAAGGATCATCTCCGAGATCATCGACGACCGCCGCCAGCTTCTGATCGAGGACGAAGAAGAGGCTGCGGCCGCCACGGACGCCGACGCGAAGGGAGTGATCCGTTCGATCAGAAGTTTCTTTGGGTTGAGGTGAGTTCGAAAGGACACTCTTTAGATCCTCAAGCGGAATTCCCGGGGCCGTTTCGGGTCCGATGCCTTGCACAGACGTTTTTCAGTTGCCCCCCGCTTCAGCGGGGGGACCGAAAGGGCCGATAGATTGTTTCGCCGGCTTCAGCCGGCCATCTCGGGGCTAAAGCCCCTATCCTGTTTTGTTTACCAGGTTGACCCCCGGCTGAAGCCGGGGGCAACTGATGTTTCCCGGAAACGCGATCTTTCGTACGAAACGACCGGGAATGGTGTCCAGACCTGCTTTTCAGACAGCCTCGGCAATTGATCCACCTTCCAGCGTCCGCAGGTGCACCACATTGTCCGGCCCCGAAGACGAAAAAAAGGCTGCCGTCCCCGGCAGCCTTAACCTTTGAAAGGATCGACCTACTCTAGTAGATAGTGAAATTGAAGTGAACGACCTTGTTTACGGTGTACGCCTGACCGTTTCTCATCGGAGGCGTGAACCTTATGTTGCGCGCCGCCGCGATAGCCTTCTCGGTCAGTCCGTATGGAAGTCCTTTGACAGTCGAGACAGAACCGATCGAACCGTTCGCGAGGAACGTCACCCTCAGGATCACGGTTCCCCTGACGTTGTTCTGACGGGCTTCGTCCGTGTAACCCGGGCGCGGTTTCGAGAGAATTCTGATATCGGTCGTCGGGCCGCTTCTCGCGGGCTCGGGTCGAGGTCTTCCAGACCCGGATCCGCTGCCCGTTCCGTCGCCGGAGCCGCTTCCGCTTCCGGAACCCGTACCGCTTCCTTCACCGGTTCCGAAACCGGAACCCATTCCGGTTCCGCGTCCCGTTCCCATTCCGCCGCCCGATCCGGGGCCGCTGGAAGGAGTCGTTCCGATCGCTCCCGGAAGTCCGGGCGGCTCGATCCTGTTTCGCTTGATGTCGCCTTCGGTGGACATCGGGTTTGGAAGACTCGGATCCTTCATCTTGGGCACCGTCGGGGACGGAGGAAACAATGGAGGCCTTGTCTGGGTTACGAGTTCGCCTTTCGAAACCGGCGTGTCCTCGTTCTTTCCGCCGCCTCCGCCGCCGCCGTCGTCATCCTCGCCTTCCTTCTCATTCGGATCTTCCTCGACATCGATCGGAACTTCGTCCACCAACGCGATGAACCGGTCGTCATCAACAAGCGAGGCGACGTCGGCCAGATTCTTGAACATTGAATAAAGGATCAGGCCCGCGAAACCGGCGAAAAAAAGCAAAAATGAAGCAAGCAAAAGACCATTGCGCGTACGCGACGATCTTTCGGATATCACGGTTACTTTGTAATTTTCGTCGTGAGGATCGGCGTCGTAATTGTAGCTCTTCAGCTCTTCAAGGTTATATTCGAAGCCGCTGTCGCCCGATGTGCTCTTGTCGTCGACCTCCAGGAGGCCAAGGAAAGTGCCTTCCGCCGCCTTTTTGCCATCCGGCCCCTTCGGAACCTCGTCACCCGCTTCGAATGCGACCGTGTCCTGATCCTCGCGAACCTCCTCGACCCAATCGTCTCTGGAGTCCGAAGTGACCTCTGCATCTTCCGCCTCAAAATGTATGTCGTCCGGAGACTCGAGATCTTCCGCGGACAAGGTTACCGGCTCGGGTTCGACCGATATCTCCTCGACATCGGATAGATCCACGCGATCGGATCCCAGCGCCGGAACCTCCAGGGTCGGTTCGTCGGCGTCAAGAAACGCCGGCTTTTCCGGTTCCGGAGCCGATCCGGCGTCGCCGGACTTAGCGACCGGATTCATCTCGAATGCAGAAAGTTCCGCCGCACAGTTCGGACAATACGAAAACTTCTCGGCGAAACTCTCATCGCAGGCGGAGCAAAACTTCACGATTTTTCCCATTTTTGACTTTGCCTCTTTAGCTTGGTTAGTCGTGGGGTCAGTCGGTGCTAACCTTGAATGAAACGGTGACTGCTGTGATGAAGGCAGTGCAACGAAACTGAATCGATTGTAACATTTTTGTTGATGCCCTGCCCGGTTGACGCGATGCCCGCCCGCCTCTAAACTTCTTTGCTTTTAGGAGATTTTAGATGACGGGCGCACATTCCAACCTGCTTTAGGCGGTCGGCAACTAACGCTTTTATCATTATCCTACAGCCAACCGAGTTTATGAAGCTCTCGTTTTCCCGATTCATTACGTGCGGCATCGTGTTGATGTTCGCATTTGCATTCACTGCTTCCGGACAGGACCGTCCGCGCTTCGAAAAGCTCCTGAATGAACTGGACGTGCTGATCTGGAGCACGGCCGGAACCGACCGCGTGACGGTCCGCCTAAGGATACACAACGGAGCCGCTTACGACCCTCAGGGCAAGGCGGGCACCTTCGCCCTTGTCGGCGACATTCTGTTCCCGGAGCAGGGCGTTCGCGACTATTTCCGCGAGGATCTCGACGGAGATCTTACGGTAGAGGTCACCTACGACTACGTGGAGGTCACGGGCACCGCCCGCGCAGACGAGTTCCTGACAGTGCTTGAGACTCTTGCCCCGGCACTGATGAACACTGAGATCACGAAAGAGACGACCGAGACGCTCAAGGCGAAACAGCTCGAGAAACTGAAAGGCGTCTCGGCCGATCCGAAACGGGCCGTGTCGATCGCGGCGGCGACGAGGCTTTTCGGCGTGTTTCCTTACGCCAGACCCGTCGAAGGAACTCCTGAATCGGTGAGCAGCATCGATTTCGCCGATCTGATCTACGTCCGGGAGAGGTTTCTTACCGCCGACAATGCGACCCTTTCGATAGTCGGCGACGTGCGTTCGGATTACGCATATCTCGCGGCGAGAAGGCTTATGGGCGGATGGAAAAAGGCGGGGACAGAGATCCCTGCGACGTTCCGGCTTCCTGAAGCGCCTCCGAAAGAGACTGAGACCGTTTACGTAGAAGGCGAAGTGGGCCGCCACGGCGCGGCTGCGGTCGAGTCGTTTCCGCGGAAACACAGGCTCTACCACGCTGCGGAAGTGCTGAGCCGTATAGTCGACGGGCGGCTCAAGATGGCGACGGCAGAGCGTGAAGGGCTTTCGGCAGAGGCTTCCAACGAAGGCTTTCTCCTGAAAGGGATGTTCCTGGTCGAGACATCAGATCTGTCCCCGCAGGCGACCGTGCCTGGAACCGATTCAAGGCTCCCCGCACGGGCGGCGCTCACCCAATGGCTCACTCTTCCGGTCACCGAGAAGGAGTTCGCCGACGCGCATGCCGCATACTTCGCTGAAGTTTCCGAAAAGGGCCGCGACAGGCTTCGCGCCGATGTCGAGACATACGGATTAGGATCGTCGGAAGACGAGATCGCGGCTGTCAGGGATCTGAAGATCGAAGAAGTGCGCGAAGCCGCCGGGGAACTGCTTTCAAGAACCGCGGTTGAAGTGGTGATCATCTCGCGCCCGCCGGCTGTCCCGGATGTCCCGGCGGATCCCAAGGACCCCCTTCGCCGTTGAACCCGCACTTTACACACCTGACAATGAACCGCGAGACCGCCGCAAATGGCGAGAAAGAGCACGCGCAGGCCGTGCGGGAGATGTTCTCCGGCATCGCGGGCAGGTACGATCTTCTCAACCACCTGCTTTCGGCCAACATCGACAAGCGCTGGCGGAAGAAGGTCGCGGCCGTTCTCTCGGACATTATCTCCGATCCCGAAGCCAAGGTACTGGATGTAGCCTGCGGAACAGGCGACCTTTCGATCGAACTTCGGCAGTCCGGAAAGGCAAAAGTCGTCGGAACGGATTTCTGCCGGCCGATGCTCGACATCGCTGAGGAGAAGTCGGTAGGCGGATCCCACGGGATCCCTTTCGTCGAAGGCGACGGCCTGAATCTCGCTTTCGGCGACAATACTTTCGACGCGGCGACGATCGCGTTCGGGCTCCGGAACTTTTCGAACTGGGAGCGAGGGCTTGCTGAACTCCTGCGGGTCTTGAAGCCCGGGGGAAGACTCGCGATCCTCGAATTCTCGAGTCCCGTCGTTCCCGGTTTCCGGCAGGCTTTCAGATTCTATTTCTCCTCGATCCTCCCGCGAATTGGCGGCCTCGTCAGCGGATCGCGCGGCGCCTACGAATACCTTCCCGACTCCGTGTCAAAGTTCCCCGACCAAAAGGGCCTCGCCGCGATGATGGGACAAATAGGGTTTTCGAATGTAGAATACAAGAACCTGACTGGCGGTATCGCCGCCATACATTCCGGAACAAAGTAGCGCATCCCGATCGGATCCTTCCGGCCGATGAACAAGTACAAGTTCTACAACTTCATCAAGCGCCTGGGCCTTTTTCTGCTCGTCATTTGGACGGTTGTCTCGCTGGTGACGATCCTGATCGAGCTCGTTCCGGGCGATCCGGCCGTCGCGCGGCTCGGCGAACAGGCTACGCCTCAGCAGATCCGGGCGTTCCGCGAGCGACACAAACTCGACAAGCCCGCTTTCTTCTTCTCTTATGATTCGGAGAACGGGTTCGCGTGGAACGGCTCCGACAACAGGTATCTGGAGTACTGGACCGGCGTCGTCCAGGGCGACCTCGGGATCTCGTTCGATTCCGACAGGCCGGTCCTGGACATGATAATCGAGCGCTACCCGGCCACGATCAAACTGGCCATCGCCGCGCTTATCGTCGCCGTTTCGATCTCGATCCCGCTGGGTGTTCTGGCGGGCACGCGCAAGAACTCTCTGATCGACAATTTTGCCTCGACATTCGCTTTGCTCGGGATATGCCTGCCGTCTTTCGTGATAGGCCCGCTTCTGGTCTACGTGTTCGCAGTGAAAATACCGATCTTTTCGCCGACCGGCAGTTATTACCCGGAAGACATCGTCCTGCCCGCCATCACCCTTGGTGCCGCGCTTTCGGCGATCTTGACCAGAATGGTCCGCTCCAGCGTGATCGAGGAACTCGGAGAGGACTACGTCCGGACCGCGCGCGCAAAGGGACTGAGCGAGCGCGTGGTGATCTACAAACACGTGCTGAAGAACGGGCTTATCCCGGTCGTGACGATCCTGGGGCTTCAGCTCGGCGTGCTTCTCGCCGGCGCGATCATCACCGAGAAGATCTTCAACTGGCGCGGTATCGGAACGCTTCTGCTTGACGGGATAGGGACCCGCGACCACAGGCTCGTGCAGGGCGTCGTGCTGATCATCAGCGTGACGTACATCCTTGCAAATTCGTTCACGGACTGGGTTTACAGGCTTCTGGACCCGAGGATACGGCTTTCCTGACCAGATGAACCGGCTTTTCTTCATCGGTATCGTTCTCGCCGCGGTGTTCATCTTCACCGCGATGTTCGCGCCGTTCATCGCGCCTTACGATCCTGTCCAGCCGTTCGACTACTACGACACCCAGCTCCAGCGCGAGGTGACGCTGAAGAACGAGTATCCAAGCGCCGAACACTGGTTCGGGACCGATGCTCTGGGCCGCGATGTGTTCTCGAGGCTGGTCTACGGAGCTCGCGTTTCGTTGTTCGTGGGGATCACCGTGGTGTTGATCGCCGGGATCATCGGGACGATCATCGGAGCGATCGCCGGCTTCTACGGAGGGTGGCTCGACAATGTGCTCTCCGGCTATGTTTTCAACGTGTTTCTCGCGTTTCCGGGTCTTCTTCTCGCGATCGCGATCGTCGCCTTTCTGAGCGGCACCAATCCTTCGCCGACCGACCGTATGAGGCACCTGATCATCGCGATGTGCATCACGGGCTGGGTCGGATATGCGAGGGTGATGCGCGGACAGGTCCTCAAAGTGCGGGAATACGATTTTGTGCAGGCGGCGAGGGCGCTCGGAGCGAGCAATCTGAGGCAGCTGTTCGTTCACATCCTCCCGAACGCGATCCAGCCTTTGATAGTCCAGGCGTCACTCGCGATGGCGGGGGCGGTCCTCGCTGAAGCCTCGCTTTCGTTCCTGGGTCTCGGTCTTCCGCCGCCGAGCCCGACCTGGGGAACCATGATCGACGAGGCGCGCGGGATAGACACTTTGACCAACGCGACGCACAACCTCTTGTTCCCGGGGATCGCGCTGGCGATGACCGTCATGGCCTTCAATTTTATCGGCGACGGCCTGCGGGAGTATCTGGATCCCAAACAGCGCAGCCGTTAATCGCAGTTCTCCAGCAGATACCTGATCAGGTCGGTCGTTGTAACGATCCCCGCGATCTCGCCCCCCTCAACGACGGGCAGCGCATGGATTTTCCCGTCTTTCAGCAGCTCCGCCGCTTCGCGGACCGTCTGGTCCTTTCGGATAGTGACAACCGACCGCGTCATGAGGTTTTCTGTGCGCAGGAAGTCCCACATCGCCTCGACAACGTTTGCGGAGTTGGGATCATTGACGAAGCTCACCCGCTCGAGGTCGGTCCGGCTGATGATGCCTACCAGGCGTCCGCCGTCCACGACCGGCAAATGATGGATCGAATGCTCCTTCGCAATCCTGTAAACGTCAGGGAGCGGGGTGTCTACTGAGACCGTAACCGGCTGTACGGTCATGATTTCGGAGATCGTCGCGTTCATTGTGATATCCTTGGGGGCCTTGAAATGGCGGTCTGTGTTTCTATTATCGCACGTCATTCCCAAACGCTTAATCCGGCAGACTATGAAGAAGATCGAACTGAAGGAGATATGCAGCGAGGTCGAGATAACTCTCAACAACCTCCGCGACTGCGAGATCGAGGAAGCCGACGGCACGATCTCGGTCGTGTTTGGCCGCAGAGGGATGTCACTCCGCGACGAATCTGAGTCGGGACCGAAGGAGAACGAGACCGATGAAGGCTGAACCGCTGGACTTTGAGATCTTACCTCTTGGCGAGGACTGCGCGGTCATCTCGCTCGGGAACGTGATCTCGGAGGACGTCAACCGGCGCGCCGTATCGATCGCCGAAGCGGTCAACTCTTTCGGATTCGAGGCCCTTATCGAGGCCGCGCCCGCATATAGTTCGGTCGCCGTATATTACGATCCCCGGAAGGCGCGGTCAGGTGTGATGACGCCTTTCCAGATCGTAAGGACTCTCCTCAAGCAGATAGTCCCCGCGGCAGTGACTTCGGCGACCGCCGAAGAGAGGGTCCACACGGTTCCTGCAACCTTCGGCGGCGAACACGGACCCGACCTAAAAGAGGTCGCGGACAGAAGAGGGCTCTCTGCGGACGAGGTCGTCGAGATCTTCCTGTCCCGCAATTACAGGGTCTTCATGCTCGGCTTCCTACCGGGCTTTCCGTATCTCGGAACGCTGGATCAAAGAATCGCCACTTCGCGAAGAAGCACACCGAGGACCCTTGTGCCGGCTGGCAGCATAGGGATCGCGGGATCTCAGACAGGGATATATCCGTTCGATTCGCCCGGCGGCTGGCAGCTGATCGGAAGGACCGATGTTATCGTCTTCGATCCCGGTTCGGAAGAACCCGCGATGTTCCGGCCCGGTGATTCGGTCCGTTTCACCGAGGCCCCCTGATCTCTTCGGCAGATGTCCCTGAAGATCACAAAAGCCGGCATTCTAGACACCGTCCAGGACCTGGGCCGGACCGGGTACCGCGCCCTCGGCGTGAATCCGGGAGGAGCCGCGGACCGCGACGCGGTCCGGATCCTGAACACGCTTCTGGGAAACGACGAGAACGCCGCCGTGATCGAGATGCACTTCCCTGCCGCGACTATCGAATTCGAAACGGATTCGGTGATCGCGGTAGGAGGCGCACACTTTCGGCCGCATCTCGAAGGCTTTTCCATCCCCGAATGGACCTCGCTCCCCGTCAAGAAAAGCGAGTCTCTCAGCTTTGCCGGAAGAAACTACGGTGCCCGGGTGTATCTGGCGGTGCGGGGCGGGATCGAAACAGAACAGTGGCTCGGAAGCTCCAGTACCAATCTGTTCGTGAAAGCGGGAGGCGCTGGAGGAAGGCGGCTTGAAAAGGGCGACGTCCTCGGAACCGGGATCGAGAACGCTTTCGGCCCGTCAGGACTTCGCGCCGGCCGGACCCTTACCGAGAGATTCCTACGACGGCCCGTATTGAGAGTGACCGAAGGCCCCGAGAATAATCTGCTCACGGCATTCAGCGCCAATGCTTTCGAGATCGAGGAGTTCGAAGTACGGCCGGATTCGAACCGAATGGGGATCCGGCTGGATGGTCCGCAGATTCACACCGTCGACGATGGCGAACTCGTTTCCTCTGCCGTGGCGCCCGGGACTATCCAGCTGCTTCCGGACGGCAGTCCGCTTATCCTTGGAGCGGATTCGCAGACCACCGGCGGCTATCCGAGGATCGCGCGTGTCATCTCCGCGGACCTCTCGCTCGCGGCGCAGGCGTCTCACGGCGACCGGGTCCGGTTCCGGGCCGTTTCGCTCGAGGAGGCGTATGCGGCGATGTGCAGGTTTGAAAAGGACTTGTCTTTTCTGCGTTTGGGACTAAGATTTAGGGCACCGTGAGATCGATAGACCTAAACTGCGACATGGGCGAGAGCTTCGGCGCCTGGACGATGGGAAACGACCGGGAGATCCTTCCGCTCGTCTCGTCGGCGAACATCGCCTGCGGATTCCACGCCGGAGATCCCTCGACGATCGCCGAGACCGTCGCGCTCGCGATCGAAGCCGGAGTGGCGATCGGCGCTCATCCTTCATACCCCGACATACAGGGATTCGGCAGGCGCGAGATGTCTTTGTCGCCGAGGGAGATACGCGACTTCGTGATCTACCAGGTCTCGGCTTTGAAGGGGATCTGCGAAACGTTCGGAGGCAGGCTCCACCACGTGAAGCCCCACGGCGCACTTTACAACCGCGCCGCGCGCGATCCGGAAGCCGCGGAAGCGATCGCCGATGCGGTGGCGGCGGTCGACGGGGGGCTCTTTGTATACGGGCTTTCCGGAGGCGATCTCGTAAGCGCCGCGGAGAACTCGGGGCTCCGGACCGCTTCAGAGGTTTTCGCCGATCGGACCTATATGTCCGACGGCACACTCACGCCGCGCTCGAGGCCGGACGCGCTGATCACGTCGCCTGGAGAAGCGGCGGACCGCGCGCTTTCGATGGCGCGCGAAGGCGAGGTCGCCTCGGTTGACGGCGCCCTCGTAAAGGTCAGGTCGGAGACGATCTGCATTCACGGCGACGGACCACACGCTCTGGATTTTGCCAGGGCGATACGCGCGGCGCTCGATGAAGCGGAGATCGAGGTCAAGGCTCCCTGATCCTTCACGCCCGATGAACAAGAAGCTCGCCTCATCAGCCTTTCTCGGAGCCGCGTTCCTGATGGCCACATCCGCCGTCGGCCCCGGGTTCCTTACTCAGACAGCAAAATTCACGAAAGACTATCTCGCCAGCTTCGGATTCGTGATCTTGCTTTCGGTGGTCCTGGACATCGTCGCCCAGCTGAACATATGGCGGGTTCTGACCGTCAGCGGAAAACGCGGACAGGATGTCGCGAACGAGACGCTGTTCGGAAGCGGATACGTCCTTGCGGTGCTGATCGTCTTCGGCGGGCTCGCGTTCAACATCGGTAACATTGCGGGAGCCGGGCTGGGGTTCAACGTGCTTTTCGGCCTCGCTCCGGAGTACGGAGCTCTGATCAGCGCCTGCATAGGCATCGCCATTTTCCTTTTCAAGGACGCCGGGAAGGCGATGGACACGTTCGTGAAAGTGCTCGGATTCGTGATGCTCGGCCTGATCGTGTACGTGGTTTTTGTGTCGAGTCCCGACGTGGGCAAGGCAGCGTACCGGACCGTCTGGCCGGAGACCATATCGCCGTTCGCGATCGTTACGCTGGTCGGAGGCACTGTCGGAGGCTACATAACGTTCGCCGGAGCTCACCGGCTGATCGATGCGGGCGCGACGGGCGAGGATTCGCTCAAGGAAGTGAATACGTCAGCGACGACGGGGATCGTGCTCACGGCTGTGATCCGTTTCCTTTTGTTCCTTGCGGCGTTCGGGGTGATCGGGATGGGACTCGCGATCGACGACTCGAACCCGCCGGCGTCGGTGTTCCGGAACGCTGCGGGCGAGATCGGATACAAGCTGTTCGGAGTGGTGATGTGGGCGGCGGCGATCACGTCGGTGGTCGGAGCGGCGTACACGTCCGTGTCGTTCCTGAAGACGTTCAGCGCGAAGATCGACAAGAACTCCAGGTATTTCGTGATCGCGTTCATCCTCTTTTCGACGCTGGTCTTCGTGCTGGTCGGAAGGCCGGTCCTGGTACTCGTGCTGGCGGGCACGTTCAACGGCTTCATTCTCCCGGTCGGCCTCGGGCTGGTGCTCGCCGCATCAAGGAGGAAAAAGACGGTAGGCGATTACAGGCATCCGTTCTGGCTTCAGCTCTCTGGGTGGTTGGTCGTCGCCGTGATGCTCTTCTTCAGCCTTTGGACGATCATCGCGCCGCTGCTGAGCGCGCCCGCGATTCCATAACGATTCGATTGAAACGCGTATCCGCAGAGCGTTTTCGATCTCGGCAAGTGGCCTGATCGATCATTCGGAATCTCGAGAACATCAGTTGCCCCCGGCTTCAGCGGGGGAGGCGGGCGGTTGCGGAACATATATCAGGGGCTTTAGCCCCAAAATCAGCCGGCTGAAGCCGGCGGAATAATCTATTGACGCGTTCGATCGGGGCTGTCTCAAAAGGCACTCTTGTGTCGGTCGATATTCGCGCAGGATGGCGTGACATCCTGTATGCGGAAGATCAATTGCCCCTCGCTTTAGCGGGGGGTTCTCAGTGACCCCTAACCTGAAAGGGGCTTTAGCCCCGAGAACAGCCGGCTAAAGCCGGCCATCGATCTCAGGGGGTCCCTCTTTATCCCCCCGTTGAAACGGGGGGCAACTTATATCGTTTGTCCTAAGAATTATCCTCACCCGGTCAGGGCACGAAGAGGCACTGCTTTTAAGACACCCCCCAACTGATCGCGTCGAGGAAGCCAAAAGCGCCCCCACAACCATGAAAGGCCGCCGGAATATGTCATCCCGGCGGCCTTGTCTTATCCTTCCCCTTGATCGGTCTCTTGGCGGAGTTCAATGCGTTTCGATCACTTCCCTGCAGTCATCTTCTTCGGCTCCGCGTCGGCGATCTCGATCCTCTTGGTCTCGGTCGCCGGCTCCGTGGCCGCGAACGTGATCTCAAGCACGCCGTCCTTGAAGACGGCCTTGGCGTCATTGGTGTCTACGCCTTCCGGAAGCGGCATCTTCCTGTAGAAATCACCATAGGTGAATTCGGAACGGAAGTAGTCTTCCTTCTTTTCCTCGAATTTCTTTTCTCTCTTGCCCTTCAGAGTCACGAAATGTTCATCGACATCGACCACGATGTCTTCTTTCTTCATTCCCGGCAGTTCCGCCTTCACCACGAAGTGGTCGTCCTTTCGAAACGTCTCGAACTTCGGCGTCCATTCGGCGCGCTCAGTTCTTATCGCTTCAAAGGGATACGTTTCAAAGAACCCCGGCAGGTCGTAATTGAAGAGCCTGGGCCTCATTTCGTCGAACATCCGCATGAGCGCGAACGGCCTTCGGAACATCATCGGGTCCCTGAAAGGAAAGTCCGTGTTCCACAGATCCATAGCGGCCGGAGTTTTCTCGGCGCGTTCGATCTTCATTTCCTTCTCCTTGTTTTTCTTTGACATTGTTGTTACCTCCCGAAACCGGCGATCCGGTTCCGCAAATCCCTTCCCGGCCGATTCCGGGCGCAGGACCACGACTATTGGAAGTGCAACCGATGTACCGTTCGTAACGGTCCGATTTTTGGCTTTCTGCGCCGTGCGTCCCGCCGCCGGATCGCGGAATCTTCCGCAACGTCCCGCGAGGTTTCGCGGCCCGGAAACATCCCGATATCCCGCCCTGTTCAGGGAGATGAAGGGGCACTTACGGCGCGGGCCCGTGGCGAAAGACCAGCATCTGGGAAAGTAAATGTTGACTATTCGAGAGGGCTGAACTTAAACTCTAGCAACCTTAACGGTTTAGCAACTGTTCTCCGAAAGCATTTCAGGCAGACATCGTCCGGCAAAGGCCGGAGCGAGCGTTTCGAAAGCTTTATAATCCATCGTTCGTTCCCTGAGCCGGGAGCAGTTCGGGCAGCTCCCAACGGCATTGTCCGCCTGCGATTCCGCTTCACTTCAAGGGAATTATGACTTCAAAGAGTTTTTCGCTCTCACCGAGGAGATCGTTCGGCGAGACGCTCAGGAAGGAGGCGTGGTGGATCTATCCGCTGTTCGTTTTCCTGGGGCTCGGCGCGTTCGTGGTCTATTCGACCTGGGCGGCGTTCCAGGCGGAGCATTACCGGTTCGGCCCTTATCTCTCGCCTTTCTACTCGCCGGAGCTTCTGGGATCCGAACACGCGTGGTTCGGCGCAAAGCCCGCGTGGATCCCGGACTGGCTTCCCTTCTCTCCCGCGTTTCTGATCCTTTGGGCACCCGCGGGATTCAGGCTGACGTGTTACTACTACCGGGGCGCGTATTACAAGGCGTTCTGGGCCGATCCGCCTTCGTGCGCCGTCGGCGAGCCGAGAAGCAGCTACCGGGGCGAGCGGAAATTCCCTCTGATCCTGCAGAACGTGCACCGGTATTTTCTGTATCTGGCGCTCGTGTTCCTCATCTTCCTCCTCCACGATGTGTGGGAGGCGTTGTGGTTCGTTAACCCGTCGACCGGCGGGACCGAATTCGGGATCGGGGTCGGCACGATCATCCTGGCGGCAAACGTGTTCTTCCTGGGAGGCTACACGCTCGGCTGCCACTCGCTGAGGCACCTGATCGGCGGCAGCGTCGATGAGATCTCGAAGTTCAAGCTCCGCTGGGACGGCTACCGATGCGTGACCTGTCTCAACAACCGGCACATGGTCTGGGCGTGGTGCAGCCTTTTCGTCGTCGGTTTCTCTGACGTTTATGTCCGCCTCTGTTCGATGGGGATCTGGACCGACTGGAGGATCCTCTGATGCCGGAACACGATTCATTCGAACACGACGTGATCGTCATAGGCGCGGGAGGCGCGGGCTTGCGCGCCGCGATCGAGGCGTCCGCGCAGGGAGTCTCGGTCGGGCTGATCTGCAAATCGCTTCTCGGGAAAGCGCACACCGTGATGGCCGAAGGCGGAATGGCGGCGGCGATCGCAAACGTCGACGAGCGCGACAACTGGAAGGTCCATTTCTCGGACACGATGCGCGGCGGACAGTACGTGAACAACTGGAAGATGGCGGAGCTTCACGCGAAAGAAGCTCCGGACCGGGTCCGCGAGCTCGAGGCCTGGGGAGCCGTCTTCGACCGCACGCCGGACGGCAAGATCCTGCAAAGGAACTTCGGGGGCCACAAGTACCCGAGGCTGGCGCACGTCGGAGACCGCACGGGGCTAGAGATGATCCGCACGCTCCAGGATCACGGCATCCACCAGGGGATCGAGGTCCATATGGAGGTCACCGTCGTCGCTCTTCTAAAGGACGGCGACCGGGTTGCGGGAGCTCTCGCATACGAACGCGAGAAGGGCAGGTTCCGGGTATTCAAGGCCAAGGCAGTGGTCTTGGCCACCGGCGGCGTCGGGCGAGCGTTCAAGATCTCTTCGAACAGCTGGGAGTACACCGGCGACGGCCATTCGCTCGCTTATCATGCGGGAGCCGAGCTTCAGGATATGGAGTTCGTCCAGTTCCATCCCACCGGAATGGTCTTTCCTCCGAGCGTGCGCGGGATACTCGTGACGGAAGGCGTCCGCGGCGAGGGCGGGATCCTCAAGAACAACCGCGGCGAGCGGTTCATGTTCGACGACATTCCCGATCTCTACAAGGACCAGACCGCCGACAATCCCGAGGAAGGCTGGCGATACACACAGGGAGACAAATCTGCGCGCAGGCCGCCCGAGCTTCTCACCCGGGACCACGTCGCGAGATGCATCGTGCGCGAGATCCGCGAGGGCCGGGGCAGCCCGAACGGCGGTGTGTTCCTCGACATCGCCTGGATCAAGGAAAAGCGGGGCGACGCGGAAGCGCACATCAAGAAGAAGCTGCCTTCGATGTACCATCAGTTCAAACAGCTGGCGGACATCGACATCACGAAAGAGCCTATGGAGGTCGGCCCGACGACCCATTACATGATGGGCGGAATAAGGGTCGATGCGGAGACGCAGATGTCCACGATCCCGGGCCTTTTCGCGGCCGGAGAATGCGCGGTCGGGCTTCACGGCGCGAATCGGCTCGGCGGTAACTCACTCTCCGACTTGCTCGTGTTCGGGAAACGCGCCGGGGAATTCGCGGCGAAGTTCGCTGCGGAGAACGGCGGCGTCACCATCGACAATGCGCAGGTCGACGATGAGACGAAAAAAGCCCTCGCGCCTTTCGAGGCCTCGCGCACGGAGAACCCGTACGAGATCCAGGCGGACCTTCAGGAGATGATGCAGGACAAGGTCGGCATCGTCAGAAAAGAGGAGGAAATGCTCGAGGCGGTCGCGGAGATCGGCGAGCTTTGGAAGCGAACCGCGAATGCAAAGGCTCCCGGGAATGTCGAATACAATCCGGGCTGGCACACGGCGCTCGATCTGGAGAACCTTTTGACGGTCTCGGAGGCGATCGCCCGTTCGGCGATCGAACGCAGGGAAAGCCGCGGCGCGCAGTTCCGCGAGGACTACCCGGAAAAGAAACCCGAGCTCGCGAAGTTCAATGTCGTGGTGAAGAAGGCGGAGGACGGTTCGATGGAGGTCTCGAGGGCGACGATACCGGAGATCGCTCCCGAGCTTTCGGAAATTATCAAGGAGATGGGTTGATGAAGACAGCGCGGTTCAAACTCTGGCGCGGGGAGCGCGGCGAGGGCGATTTCGTCGAGTACGAGACGAAGATCACCGAAGGGATGGTCGTCCTCGACGCCGTTCTGCAGATCCAGGCGGAACAGGCGAACGACCTCGCCTGCCGATGGAACTGCAAGGCGGGAAAATGCGGCTCCTGCTCGGCGGAGGTCAACGGAATGCCGAAGCTTATGTGCATGACGCGCCTGAACTCGCTGCCTATGGACAAACCCGTGACCGTTGAACCGATGCGCGCCTTCCCGTCGATCCGTGATCTCGCGACGGATGTCTCCTGGAACTACGGGGTGAAAGAGAAGATCAGGCCGTTTGCCCCCCGCGAGCCGGACGCGGAAGACGGGACCTGGAGAATGAGCCAGAAGGATGTGGACCGCGTACAGGAGTTCCGCAAGTGCATCGAGTGCTTCCTGTGCCAGGACGTGTGTCACGTGCTCCGCGACCATCACATGCACGAGGATTTCATAGGCCCGCGGTTCCTGGTATACGCGGCGGCGCTTGAGATGCACCCGCTGGACACGGATGACCGCTTGAAAGACCTGAAGGACGATTCGAACATAGGCCTGTGCAACATCACGAAATGCTGCACGAAGGTCTGCCCGGAACACATCACGATAACCGACAACGCGATCATCCCTCTGAAGGAGAGGGTCGTCGACGAATTCTACGATCCGGTGAAGAAATTCCTGAAGCTGTTCAGGAGGAAGTGAGTGATGAGTACTGAGAGATGAGTGCTGAGAGATGAGAGAGCGGCATAACAGAAGTCAGGAGTCAGGAGTCAGAAGTCAGGAGTCAAAATCGGAACCCCGAGCGCAAGCGAGGGGCATAACAGAAGTCAGGAGACGGGAGACGGGAGACAGAAGATCGGAGACCGGGATCTCGCCCGCCCCGGAGGGGCGACGGATGATAGCCCGGGGCAAGCCGCAGGCGCAGCCCCGGGTAACGGACCGTCAACCAAACGCACGCCGGAGGCGTGCCGCTCGATCAGAAGACAAGTCAGGAGACGGGAGACAGGAGACCGGATACGCCTTAGCGCAGATTCACCCGCCCCGGAGGGGCGACAGATGATAGCCCGGGGCAAGCCGCAGGCGCAGCCCCGGGTAACGGACGGTCAACGACACGAATGGAAGCACAGATTGTCACGGATTCGAAAATGAACTCCAAACGCGGGCGCGAGCGTTATCCTCTCCCATCCGCGTTCATCCGTGTCCTTTTTTCGTTCCGGCCTCTCTGTGACCTCCTTTGTGAATTCCCGACAGGCTGAAGCACATCGTACCTCGGGCGGGCACAGGTCCCGCCCCTGCAAAAAACAATGCCCGAACTAAAACCACTTTCGAAAGAAGCAGTCCCGGCGGCACTGGAGCGGGCGAAACATTACCGCCTGCTTAACGAGCCCGCCGCGGCCGAGAGCATATGCCGCGACATTCTGCGCGCCGACCCCGACAACCAGGAGGCGATAATCACGCTCGTGCTTGCGATGAGCGATCGCGTTGCGAGCGTCTATGCGGTCGGAGACCCGAAATTCCGCGAATGCCTCGAGAAGATCTCGGACGAATACCTGCGCGCGTATTACACGGGGATCGTTTATGAGAGAAAGGCGAAGGCGCTTCTGAAGAAAGGTCCTGAGGGCTCGGAATCCAACGCGTACCAGATGTTCCGACAGGCCCTGGAATGGTTTGAAAAAGCGGAGGCGATCCGGCCTGAGGGAAACGACGACGCCATCCTGCGCTGGAACGGCTGTGTGCGTGTGATGGAGGCGAACAACTTGAAGCCTAGAGAGGCCGCGGGAGATTTCCTGGAGTAGAATTCCGAGGTTTCAGGTTCAGCGTTCCAGGTTCAACGTTGCAGGTTCAACGTTCAAGGTTCCAGGTTTGAAGTTTCGGGGTGAGCGGCTCAGTCCTCAGTCCTTTCCTCTCAGTCCTGATCTACGCCCTCCCTCACGGTCGGGCTTCGGACACGCCTCTCACTGCTCACGGCTCACCGCTCACTCCCACGTCGCTACGCGACTGGGGAAATCCATCGCGAGCCTCCTACCCCGAAACCTGGGACTTTACCTTGGAACCTGGAACTTTGAACTCGGAACTGCAAACGGTAGCCCTCCCTCACGGTCGGGCTTCGGACACGCCTCTCACTGCTCACGGCTCACCGCTCACCGCTCACCGCTCACCGCTCACGGCTCACTGCTCTCGGCTCACTGCTCACCGCTCGTCGCTACGCGACTGGGGAAATCCTTCGCGAGCCTCCCGTGGCCTGAAGGCCACGGCTAAGATACAGGTTCGCTACGCGAACGAAACGGCTCTCGGCTCACGGCTCACCGCTCACGGCTCACTGCTCACGGCTCACTCCTACGTCGCTACGCGACTGGGGAAATCCTTCGCGAGCCTCCCGTGGCCTGAAGGCCACGGCTAAGATACAGGTTCGCTACGCGAACGAAACGGCTCACTGCTCACGGCTCACAGCTCACGGCTCACTGCTCACTGCTCACCGCTCACCTCTCACGGCTCACTGCTTACTGCTCACAGCTCACTGCTCACCGCTCACTGCTCACCGCACACGGACACGCTCGCCTTCACGATCTTCACGGGTTCCTTCGGTTTCTCGCCTTCGACATCCGCCTTGTTGATCTCCTCCACGACCTCGAAGCCGCCGATCACCTTCCCGAACGCCGCGAACTTCCCGTCCAGCGTGTCCGCCGACCTCAGAAGAATGAAGAAGCTCGTCGTCGCGCTGTTCGGTTCTTCCGGGCGCGCCATGGAAACGATCCGTCTTTCGTGAAGAATGTTGTTCGGTTCGTCCGGTATCTTGCGGATCGCACGCCAGCGCAAATTATTCGTGAGGTTGTCGCTCGTATATAGGTTCCCGCCCTGGATGACGAACCCCGGCACAACCCGGTCGAAGGTCGTCGTGTCGAGCGCCCCGGTCGAAACCAGGTTCAGGAAGTTCCGCACGGTTTCGGGGGCGCTTTCCGGATAGACCTCGATCACGATCGTCCCTTTCGCGGTTTCGAGCGAGACGCATTGCTTAGCCATCGTTTTCACGTCCGCCTCGTCCCAGGGCTCGGGCTTCCGCTCCGGTTCCTTCGGGCGCTGGTTCGCTTTCTCAGCTTTTCCGGCCTCCGGGGAAGGAGACGGCGAAGGAGCGGGATCTGTCTGGGCGAAGTGGCTTGCCGCCAAAGTGAACAACAGCAGGAGAACGATTCGCAGGTTCGGTTTCATAGGAGAAGAATAAACCTGTCTGCGGTATTGGCTCAATCCCGGGAGCGGTGAAAAGGTATCTGGTGCCCGAACCTGGATGGCTCGGCTTGGACCGCGGGCGTCCCCGCCCGCATTTGTCCGACGAGCTTCAGCTTGTCGGGATCTCACCACGGAGAGCACAGGGATCACGGAGACAAGAAAGGACACGGATGAACGCAGATGGAAGATGATAACTCGCTGGCCGGGACTCCGAATTCCGTTTGAAATCTGTGACCATCCGTGTCAATCAGTTCCCTTCGCGACCGTTGCGTTCAGCCTCCCTGCGTTTCCCCAGAGTGCACACGAGCCGGCGTCCCCTTTGACGGCCGCGCACCTTCGGGAATATCTCTCTGCCCGATCGATATTACGAGCCAAAAGCAGACTCCCTTCACGCGATCATTTCTCGAGAGGCCCTTATGAAAACAGTATCGATCACCGTCAACGGCTGGAAGCACAATGTCGAGGCGCCCGGCGACACTCCGCTCCTATGGATCATACGCGACCACCTGGGATTGACCGGCACGAAATATGGGTGCGGCGTCGGGATATGCGGCGCCTGCACGATCCACGAGAAAGGAGAGGCCGTAAGGTCTTGCCAGATCTCCGCACTGGAGGCAGACGGTTCCGAGTTCACCACGATCGAGGGGCTCTCGAAGAACGGCGATCATCCTTGCCAGAAGGCCTGGATCGAAGAGGATGTCTCGCAGTGCGGCTTCTGCCAGCCCGGGATGATAATGACAGCCGCCGCACTTCTTGAAACGAACAAGAAGCCTGACGACAACGCGATCGATGACGCGATGTCGGCCTCTGTATGCAGGTGCGGCACTTACTTTCGAATGCGCAAGGCGATCAAACGGGCCTCGGAGGTGATGTCGAAATGACGACCGACCCGAAACCGAACCGTCGCGAATTCATCAGGAACATTTCATCAGCCGGTGCAGGGCTCATCCTGGCCATTAATCTGCCGAGAAGCGGACGTGCCTTCTCGGCAGCGCCGGCGAAGGAATTCGCGCCCAGCGCATACCTGAGCATTTCTCCCGACAACAAGATCACGATCTGGGTGACAAGGTCAGAGATGGGACAGGGCGTGCGGACGGCGCTTCCGATGATGATCGCCGACGAGCTGGAAGCCGACTGGAAGACCATAGTGCTGAAACAGGCGTCTTCGGGCGGCAAGTTCGCAGGAATCAGGCTCAGAACCAGCGGAAGCGGAAGCATCTACGGGACCTGGACGCCCCTCCGGACGGCCGGAGCGGCCGCCCGCACGATGTTAAAAAGGGCGGCGGCGTCTCGCTGGCGCGTTCCCGAGGAACGTTTAAGGGCCGAGAACGGCAGAATAGTAGATAAAGAGACCGGAATGCGCCTTACGTACGGCGAACTTTGCGAGGAGGCCGCCGGACTGCCCGTCCCGGAGAATCCTAAACTGAAATCGCCTTCGGAATTCCGTTATATCGGCAAGCGGGTCCTTCGGGTCGATTCTCCGGATATCGTCACAGGCAGGGCGATCTTCGGGCAGGACCTGTCGGTACCCGGAATGAAGCACGCAGTGATCGAGCACGCGCCGAGGTTCGGGGGAAAACCTTTGAAATGGAATGAAGAGCAGGTGCTCGCAATTCCGGGCGTGCGCACGGTTGTTCCTGTCACCCTCGGCATCAAGCAGGGGATCGCCGTGGTGGCAGACACGCTGTGGACGGCAATGAAAGCGAGAGACGAGTTGAAAGTGAGCTGGGAATACGGCACGGATGCGGAATTCAGCACCGATGCTTACCGCACGAGCCTTCAGGAGGCGCTGAAAGGCACCGGGTACAGGACGCGCGAAGAGGGCGATCCGGACACCGCGCTTAGAAACTCCCGGAAGACATTGTCGGCGGTTTATGAGTACCCGTTCCAGTCGCACTCGCCGCTTGAAACGATGAACTGCATCGCCCGTTTCGATAAGGATTTGTGCGAGGTATGGTCGGGCACTCAAACACCGGACGTCGCGTCGATCCTCATCTCGCGTCAGTTCGGATTTCCGGAAGACAAGATCACGGTGCATACGCCCTTGATAGGAGGGGGATTCGGTCGAAGGCTGTTCGCCGACCAGATACTTGAGACAGTCGAGATAGCGAATTCCGCCGGTGTTCCGGTGAAGGTCTTCTGGACAAGGGCCGACGACACCCGCGACGGATTCTTCCAGCCATTCTCGATATGCGAGATGAAGGCCTCGGTCGAGGATGGCTCAGTGAAGGCGGTAACACATCGGACCGCGAGCTCGGATCACTCGATGTCCGGACCTCCACTTAAGGATCTGAAGCGCTACATCGATCTGCTGGCTCCGTGGGGCGCGTACGACAGCCCATACCTTATTCCCGCGTACAGGGCGGAGTACTTTCATATCGATGCACCTGTTCCGACAGGCCCCTGGCGTGCGGTCTGGTATCCGCAAAACGTCTTCGCAAGGGAGTGTTTCCTGGACGAGATAGCCGCCGAGCTTGGAAAGGACCCGCTCGAGTTTCGTATGGAGCTTCTGGACGGACCCGATCTCGATCTCAACGGCACGATCATCCGCCGAAAAGCGCTTCGCAATGTACTGAAGCTCGCGGCGGCAAAGGCCGGCTGGGGATCGCCGACCGGTGCGCGGCGTGGCCGTGGAATAGCGTGTAACATCTACCGCGGGGCCTCGCTGATGGCCCAGATCGCGGAGGTTTCGGTGAACGGCAAGAACGAGATCAAGGTGGACAGGATCGTGTGCGCTGTAGAATGCGGCCAGGTCGTGAATCCCCTCGGCCTCGAAGGCCAGATCGAGAGCGGTATCGTTTGGGGACTCTCGGCGGCGCTGAAAGGCGAGATAACCTTCAAGAACGGCGCGGCGGAGCAGAGCAGTTACGGCGATTTCGATGTGCTGAGAATGAACGAGATGCCGGTCGTAGAAGTCTTCACCGTCCCGAGCACCGAACGTCCACAGGGAATAGGCGAGCCTCCCGTCGTACCTGTCGCGCCGGCGGTGTCGAACGCTGTCTTCGCGGCGACGGGAAAGCGGCTGAGGAAACTGCCGTTAAGATTGTAATTCCATTACTTGTTCCGACCCGAGGTGCGACAGGCTTCAGCTTGTCGGTATCTCACCCCGGAGAGCACAGGGATCTCGGAGAATAGAAAGGACACGGATGAACGCGGATGGGAGAGGATAACTCTCGCGCCCGTCTTTGGAGTTCATTTTCGAATCTGTGACGATCTGTGTTTCCATCCCTGTTCATCCGTGTCCTGCCCGTGTTTTTCCCCGCGCATTCGCGTTATCCCTGCGTCCGGGTCCGCTTCTGTCCGACGAGCTTCAGCTTGTCGGTATCTCACCCCGGAGAGCACAGGGATCTCGGAGAATAGAAAGGACACGGATGAACGCGGATGGGGAGGGTCACTCTTGTGCATAGCTCCAGAGTGTTTTTTTTCCGGATCAGTGACAATCTGTGTCTTGATCCGTGTTCATCTGTGTCCCTCCCGCAACCGCATTCCGCGCGTTCGCGCAGCGGGCGCTGCCGTCCTAGAAAGTCTTCCGGAAAAGATACGACATTCTGATGAAGAAGGTGCGCGAGTTCCGTTCGAACCCGGGCTCGAACTGTCCCGTGAGCGGGCTGAATCCGTTGTAGTTGAAGTTGTCGTTGTAGCCTGCGTAGAAAGCCGTCCCCGGGTTCGGCGACCATCCGAACAAGAACTGTCCCGAGGCATTCCTTCTGAGCGTGCTGTAGTCCAGCCGGAAACGCGCGAACGCAAACCTCGTGAACTGATAGATCGAGCGGACGCTCGTTATATTCGAGACGAAAGCGATCAGACCCGTGTCGAGCCGCTTCAGGCTAGACCGATCGTAGTTTACAGAAACCCGAAACCTGTCAACGGGCTTGTATTCGACCAGGGCCTGAAGCGCGAACTCGTGTCCCCCACCGGGATCCAGCCTTGCGTCCCCCGCAAGCGCCGCCGGGCTTACGCGAGGATATCTTCCGGCGCCGAAATCGAAATCGAAGGCATTGTAGTTATATTGTGCCCGCACCCTGACAGAGAGTTGATCCACAGGCGTGCTGCTGAAGATACCGAACGTCCTGCTCTGCCAGGTCTCCCGGTCCGGTTCGCCGAAGAAGGCGCCGTTCCTCGCAGGGTTTCTCTTGAGCCCGAACTCATCCTCGTAGACCTTCTGGTTGCGAAGCGCTGTTTCGAGAAACAGAGAGGTGTTCCGCCGGAACCCAAAGGACACATTGGCGCCGGTGAACAAGTTCTGAAACCTCCCGCTCCAGTCATATTGAAGCGCCCAGAACTGGTGCGAACGGATGCTGATGACCGGAGCGTCCGGTTCCGGATTCTTGTTCTGACGGCTGAAAAGAAAGACCTCGTTCTGGTCCGAGCGTTCTGCGAAGCCTGCGTCTGCCCTGTAGAAACGCGACCTTCCGGAAAACTCTGCCAACCATCCGCTGGTTCTGCCGTTGTTCAGAATGCTGCCGAAGTACCCGATTCCGTTTCCCGTGCTGTACCTTCTGTAGGCGTCTCCGCAGATCTCGATGTTCCGTCCCGCAAGTTGCGGATCCACTTCGGGGTCAAAACCGGGATCGAAGAAACAGCGTCGCGAATGTGTGCCGACCAGTTGAAACCTAGTTACGGTCGTATCGTCAACGCGCAGCCGGCCGTCGATGCCTCCGAGGAAGTTACGCTGTTCCGGAAATACCCTCGCCGTACCGAACAGGCCCAAAGTGCTGTCCTTGCCAATGTCCCGTTTGACCCTTGCGATCCCGAACAGAGCGCTCTTGCCTGCGATTCCTTCTATCCTCGGGCGGACGGATGGGTCGTTCAGGTCGTCCTCGTCAAAGTTTCCGGGCGCCGCATCGGAAGCGAAGAGTACCCCGAAGGAATTCTTGCCCTGCTTGCCCGTGAGTTTCACCGCGGCATCGGGATCGATTATCGAGCGCGAGTAAAAGACGTTCAGAGGCGAGCTGAAGATCTCAGCTCCCTCCAGAAAAAAAGGCCTCTTCTCGGTAAAGAACACCGGAAACCTAAGGTTCGCGGTGACGATCGGCTCGTCCGCCTCGATCTCCGCGAAGTCCGGATTTATTGCAGCGTCGAGAGTGATGTTCGGGGTCACAGAGAACTTGATCGTGACCCCGATATCCGGCTTGACGGGCTCGTTCACAAACCTGCCGGGATCAAGCGTCCCCGGAGGCAGCTGAGACCTGGGTATCGATCTGACACGTCTTCCGGTTTCGCTGAGCGTCACGGCGGGGACAATCTCAAGCGTCCTTTCTCGCCTTATGCCGCTGAGTCCCGTGATCTTCCCGTGCTGGACAAGCGTGCCGGAGTTGTTCCTGTCCTCCGGCATCCAAGAGTCAAAGGCGCTGTTCAGGCGCTTCGTATTCCTCACGAAGTTGAAGCCCCAGAACACGTCCTCTCCCGACCTGTAGCGGAGCGATTTGAAAGGGATCTTCACCTCAACCGCCCAACCCCACTCGTGGACCGCGCCCTTCGACTCGTGCACGATGTCGACGCTGTAGTCCGGAAGATCGTCGCCTTCCGCGAAGATCCCGTCCTGCTGTATCCCGAGAGGGTTGAACGCGAACACATATGCCCGCCTCTGGTCGTCGAAGGTGTCGAGCCAGATCCGAACGTTGTCGTCGGCGAGGATGCTGTCGCGTTTTGCGACCGTGGCTCGGATCTTCTCGGGGTCGTCGAAGCACCTGAATGCGACGTAGAGATTCGATTCGTCAAACATCAGAAGCGCCTCGGTCCTCACCGCGGGGCGTATGTTCTCGCCGGGATACGTCTGATACCGCGCATTAAACACTGACGCGTTGATCCATTCTTCCGTGGAAACAACCCCGTCGATAACGGGCGGCTGAGTCGTCATGCCGATCTTTACCGGTCCCGCCGCCTTGCGTGCATCGATCGAAGGGACTTCGGAAGATCCGGATTGCGCGAAGCCCGGAGTTGCAAGAAGCAGCAGCGCCAGAACAATAGTAAGCCGCATCATTGCCCCCGGTCAGACCGAGTTGTTTCGGCCGATCTCTCCTTTACCTGCCCGCTTCCGCCGGTTCCCACGCGGAGGATCACAGGCTGGACAAGCCGGTCGTACGGCAAAAGCTCTCCGCTACCGGTAAAGGCGTCGAACTGCGAGTTTGCGACGTAATGAAGCGATCCGTCGATGATCACCCCGGTAGTTGGCAGCCTCAGGAGGGGATGTCCCGATTCAAGGGTCTCGCCGCTGATGACGTTTCCAAGCGATTCGTCGAGGCGGTACCTGCGCACCTGACCCGGTTCCGAATGAATGGCTATCAGGCTGCGATCAAAAAAGTAGAGGCCGTCTATGCCTTTCATCGTGACATTTTCAGGATATTGGAGATTCAGGAATTCTTTGGTCTTGACGTTCAGCGTCTTCACGCCGAACTGATGCGCGATGAAAAGCCGGCCGCCGTCGTCCGAGATCGCGATCCCGTTCGGCGCGGCGAACCTGTCCGGCTTCAGGAATACCTCCAGCTCATCGCGTTCCGCTGCGATCGTGTAGATCGCCGCCTCCTTGAACATATGAGTGGCGAAGACGTCACCTGAAGGACCGATCACGAGGTCGTTGAAGAAATGCACCTCTCCGGGTGTTTCGAGCACGTACTTCTTGATCAGCTCGCCGGTCCTCAGATCGAACTTGAATATTCCTGCCGGATTGGTGTCGCTTTTCGAGTAACCCTCGAGGTTTTCCCCCATCGAGCTGCATACCCAAAGGACCCTTCTCGCCGGATCCACCTTCATTCCGATCACCTGCCAAAGCCCGTGATCCTCGCGCGACGCGAAATCGGAGGCCGCGCCGTCCTTGAACCTGACGATCTTTCCCTTCCTCGTGCTTCCTACATAGAAGGCCTTGTCCACCGGGTCGTAAGCGACGTTCTCCGGAAGAAGGTCCTTTTCCATAAGGCTGAAAGAGATATAGCTGTTGATCACCGGCTGAGCCGCAGGTGCGACCTGCGCCTCGCACGCGATCCCGGCTGCGACGACTGTCAGAAACACGTTGAGTACTTTTCTCATATAGGGCTCCTTCGCGGTTTCGAAACACGGTGAATCCGAAACTCCGCGCTTGTTTCCAACGACCGTAAACGGAACCCGGGCTAGCCGAAAGCGAATTGCAGTAGAACGGCCTGTTTGTGAAGTGAATGGAAGGAAGGAGGGTGCGGACGCTCAGAAGCGGCCTTCGAGAATGCGCTCGGCGTTCTCACGATAGCTTCTGCTGAGCTTGAAGCGCTTTCCGCTTTCGAGCTCCACATAGTACTCACCGTGAAAATGGGGATGAAGCTCTTTGATACGGTCGGCGTTGACGATCGTCGAACGGTGGATGCGCAGAAACCGTGTGGGATCGAGCTTCGATTCAAGGTTCTTCAGCGATTCGCGCATCAGGTGCGACTTACCCGCCGCTCGGATCGATACGTAGTAGCCGTCGGCCTCGATCCATTCGATATCGCTGATCCGCACAAAAGAGACCTTTCCGGCCGAGCGGATCACGAGCCGGCCGGGAGCGTCGCGCGCGGAATCCGGGTGCTGAGAAGCTTCCAGATCGCGGAACAGCCCGGACAGGCGTTCGTCGAGGGATCGCAGGGAATCCGATCTGATCCTTTCGGCCGCGAGGGTGAGGGTTTCATCAAAACGCTCGTCGTCGAAAGGCTTCAGAAGGTAGTCAAGAGCGTGATGGTCGAATGCACGAACGGCGAACTCGTCGTATGCCGTTACAAACACGATCAGCGGGGTTCTTTGAACATCGAGAGCATTGATCACCTCGAACGCATTTAGATCGCCCAGCCTGATGTCCAGAAAGACAAGATCGGGTTCGTATTCTTCGATCGCGGAAACGGCGCTTTTTCCCGTGGCACATTCCGCGACGATCTCGAATCCTCTGCGGGATTCCAGAAGTTCGCGTATGCGCTTTCTAGCGGGAGGCTCGTCGTCGACGATCAGAACCTTTGTCAGCGAATCGTAGATGCCGGTTTTGTTATTGTTCATCTTCCGAGACCACACAAGGCAAGGTCAACCGGGCATCGGTGCCCCCCTCTTCGACCGGGACGATCGAGAGCGCAGCGCTCTCGCCATACAGCTTTTTGAGACGTTCTTTCGTGTTGCCGAGTCCGACCCCGAAGTTGGCAGAGCCATCGATGCCGCGGCCGTTGTCGCGCACGCTGACGGTCAATTGTCCGCCATTCTCGAAAGCGCGAATCCACAAGCGCCCGATCGATTCCGACCCGGAAAGCCCGTGCGTTAGCGCGTTCTCCACAAGCGGCTGCAGTGTGAAATGCGGCACCTCGCATTTCATTACCTCTGCGGGCACGTCGATCTCCACTGCAAGGCGGTCCTTGAATCTTTCCTGCTCGATCTCGAGATAAAGCTCAAGCAGTTCGATCTCTTTTCTCAGCGGAACCGTCTGCCGGTTCGTGCTTTCGAGATTTATCCGCAGTATCTCGCTCAGCCGTGCTATGACCCTCCTCGCACCGCTCAGGTCGTCGCTCATTATCGCGGATACGGTGTTAAGCGTATTAAAGAGAAAATGCGGGTTCAGCTGCATCTTCAGGGAGTCGAGCTTCGCCTGCACAAGCCGGGTCTCGAGTTCGAGTTCCGTTCTAGCGGCCTCGAGCTCCCTTTCTTTGAGGCGCGAATAGGAATCCATCGCGAAGCCGAAGCCGAGCACCGCCCAGTAAGTAAGCACGCTGACATGAAACGCCCTTCCGAATCGGTACTTGAAGTAACCCCAAAGATCCGCCGCATTGAGCGGCGTTTCGCGGAGCGATTCCGAAACGACGGCGACAAGTGCCAGGTAAACGGCGGCAAAAACCAAGCTTAGCGCCAGATGCAGGACTGCAAAGGGCACCCTACGGCTTCCGCCGTGGATCGGGTAGGCGCTCCCCAGGCTGAAAATAAGGGGAGTCGCGAGCGCCCAAAAATAGATCGGGAGGTTCGAAACGACGATCCTGATCATCGACACTTCGGAGCCGCGCGTCTCTATGGCGATATATTCCTGCACCGCCGCGATCGCACCGATCAGGGTCCAGAACAGAAGCACAACGATCCACACTAGGGCCCTTGTCCGGGTCAGGCTTGCTGCAGCGGGATCTGTTGGTTCCGTGGACATATTGAGGATTCGGCAATGACCGCAGGATTATACCTTTCCCCCGGGTTCGAACGGCATCGCGGTGCTGTGAGTGGGCCTCCTGATGCAGTGAGCCGGCGTGATCAGGCGGCACGCCTCCGGCGTGCGCGTCGGCGGCGGCCCCTTACCCGGGGCTGCGCCTTCGGCTTGCCCCGGGCCATCATCCGTCGCCCCTCCGGGGCGCGCGAATTCACCTTCTCCGGTCTCCCGTCTCCGGTCTCCGGTCTTCTCTTAAGCCCCTCGCTTGCGCTCGGGGTTCTGATTCTGACTTCTGACTCCTGACTCCTGACTTCTCTTCCGATCAAGCGGTACGCCTCCGGCGTGCGTGTCGGCGGCGGCTCCTTACCCGGGGCTGCGCCTTCGGCTTGCCCCGGGCTATCATCCGTCGCCCCTCCGGGGCGGTTGAATTCACCTTCTCCGGTCTCCCGTCTCCGGTCTCCGGTCTTCTCTTAAGCCCCTCGCTTGCGCTCGGGGTTCCGATCCCGTCTCCCGTCTCCTGTCTCCCGTCTCCTGCCTTCTCCGCTCCTCAAACGTCCGCGATCTTTCTCGCCATTCCTCTGAACACAGCTACGTGCAGGGGATAGACACCGTACCAGTAGAGCCTTCCGAGGAGGCCTTTCGGGCGGAAGGTCGCGGTCTGTACCAGAAAGAACTCGCCTTCCTCTTCCGTCACCTCGAATTGCAGCCAGGCGTCCCCCGGGACCTTCATCTCGGCATACAAGAGCAGCCGCCTGCCCTCGCGGTCGGCCAGGATCACGCGCCAGAAATCAAGCGTTTCGCCGGTCTCGATATCGGTCGCGCTCCTGCGTCCTCGCCTGAGACCGACGCCCCCGAAGAGCTTGTCAATGAAACCGCGTATCTCCCAAAGAAAACTGGCGTAGTACCAGCCCCGCTTACCTCCGATACTCCAGATCCTGTCCGTCACCCGTTCCACATCCTCGGCGTCGATAGGGATCCTCTGTATATCCTTCAGACAGCCGTACTCGGGGACCTGTATGTACTCCGCGAATTCCGGCTTGATCTTCAGCGAAACGAGAGCGTCGGTCCATCTCGAAACTACCTCGTTCTGCTCGATCCTGGAGAACGCCATCTCGAGCGATTCACGGTAGCCGAGGCACGGGGTCGGGTCGATCTCCTTGATTCCCTCCAGCTCGCAGACGACCTCGTTCCGCAGGCTGTCCACGAGCGAACGCGCGAGCGAGAACGAAGTCGAAGTCACGAAATACAGCCAGTAAGAGGAAAGGCGCGGCGTCAGCACGGGAACCGTGACTATGTACCTCCGGTAGCCTCTCAGATCCGCCAGCCCGAGCAGCATCTCGCGATACGTCAGGACGTCCGGCCCGCCAATGTCGAAGGTCTTCCCAACAGCCCGATCTTCCCCGGCGACCGAGGTCAGGTAGCGGATCACATCGCTTACTGCGATAGGCTGGCACCGAACGTTGACCCATCGCGGGGCGATCATTACCGGAAGTTTTTCGACAAGATCGCGGATTATTTCGAACGAAGCGCTGCCCGAACCGATCACGATCGCGGCCCGAAGCGTGGTAAGTCCAGCGTGCGCCGACGAAAGGATCTCCTCGACCTCAAGTCGCGACCGCAGATGTTCCGAAAGATCCTCGTCATTTACGATCCCGCTCAGGAAGACGATCTGCGAGGCCGAAGTGCGGTCGATCGCGTGGACGAAGTTCTTCGCCGCGGCGCGCTCGAGTTCACGGAACGCCTTCGATGTCTGGGTCATCGAGTGGACCAGGTAATACGCGACATCTATGTCTTCCGGGATCGACTCGAGTGATTCCGGTTCGCTCAGGTCGGCAGTGACAACAGAGATCTTGTCCTGCACGGAGTGCGGAGCGTTGAGCCGGTCCGGGTCCCTTACGAGGCAGACGACCTCGTGGCCCTTTTCCACGAGAACGGGAAGCAGCCGCTTGCCTATGTAGCCGTTCGCGCCGGTCAGAAGGATCTTCATATCTTTGACTCTAACTCATTCGGACCGCCGGAGGCATCATTCCATCCGAGATCGAACGCGAAGGTCGCAAAGGACGCTAAGGCCTTGAATGACTCCATTGCCGATCATCCACGATTCAGGCAAAACGTTGATTCTCAGGCAATAGAATGGGCTGAATCTCTTTGCGACCTTTGCGTTCAAAGATCCCAACTCTGACCGCGCGAAGATGCACCGCAGAACGCTGCTCTGGACGGTTCGCGGCGCCTCGTCTTGGACTGCGTGCGTCCCCGTACGGAACTCCCGTCTTTACGAATTCTTTATGTTCGGCATGAGAGACTTTTATCTTTTTGCGGTGTAACCGCTTTACGACAATGTCTACTGCACAAGAACCCGATATTCACTCGACATTCGCCGATCCGTATCCTTCCCACTCCGAGCCTTCCGGAGCGTACCTTTGGGTGCTCTCATTCACGGCCCTGGGGGTGGTTTACGGCGACATAGGCACTTCTCCTCTCTACGCATTGCGAGAGTGCTTTCACGGCCCTCACGCGATCGCGGCTACGCCTGCGAACATCCTCGGTGTTCTATCGCTGATCTTCTGGTCGCTTGTGATAATCATTTCGACCAAATACATGGTGTTCATTCTGAGGGCCGACAACAGGGGCGAGGGCGGCATACTCTCGCTGGCGGCACTTGCGACGCCGATCAAGCCCTCCGGGATCTCCGAGAAGTGGATCCTGATCGTGATCGGCGTTTTTGGCGCAGCTCTGCTATACGGCGACGGGGTCCTGACCCCGGCAATTTCGGTGCTGGGCGCTATGGAAGGCCTCACCGTCGCCACGCCGACGCTTACGCCGTTCGTCGTGCCTCTCACGATCGGAATACTGATCGGGCTCTTTTCGATCCAAAGCCGCGGAACGGCCGGGGTCGGAAAGATCTTCGGCCCGGTCATACTCCTCTGGTTCCTGGTCCTAGCCATCCTGGGGACGATCCAGATCTTTCATTATCCGGAAGTGATTGCCGCCGTTAATCCGGCATACGCCATGACCTTTTTCGCTTCCGAAGGATTTCACGCGTTCGTGATACTTGGTTCCGTTTTCCTGGTCGTCACAGGGGGAGAGGCGCTTTACGCCGACATGGGCCACTTCGGCAGACAGCCGATCCGCCTTGCCTGGTTCCTTGTCGTGCTTCCGGGGCTTCTCCTCAACTATTTCGGCCAGGGCGCTCTTCTGCTTGAAGACCCCTCGATGGCGGTGAACCCTTTCTACAAGCTCGCTCCCGGATGGGCGTTGTACCCGATGATCCTGCTGGCGACCGCCGCCGCGATCATCGCCTCGCAGGCAGTGATCTCAGGCGCTTTTTCTCTGACAATGCAGGCGGTCCAGCTGGGTCTGATCCCTCGAATGAGGATAGAGCACACTTCAAGCAAGGAATACGGGCAGATCTATCTTCCGTTCATCAACTGGGCGGTTCTTGCGGGGTGTATAGGAGTCGTTCTCGGATTCCAGACCTCCAGCGCGATCGCCGGGGCCTACGGAATAGCCGTGACATCGACAATGGTCATTACGACCATACTCTTTTATTTCGTCGCAAGGGACCGCTGGAACTGGGGCGTGCTTCCGACCGCGGCCTTGTGCGCCGTGTTTATCATGATCGATCTGATGTTCTTCGGCGCGAACATCATCAAGATCTTCGACGGCGGCTGGTTCCCGCTGATCCTGGCCGCCGCGGTGTTCCTGATAATGTTCACGTGGAAAAAAGGCCGCGCGATTCTTCAAAAGCGGATACAGGATGAGACCGAGGACCTTTCGGAATTCCTTTCCAAGCTTCGCCTCGACGACTTCGGGCGTGTGAAAGGCACTGCCATTTTTATGAACGGGAACGCTTCGCGCACCCCTTCGGCCCTCCTGCACAACCTTGAGCACAACAAGGTGCTTCACGAGAGGATCCTGTTCGTTACGGTCAAGACCCGCCCGATCCCGCACGTGCCCGCAAACGAGCGCGTGATTGTGGAAGATCTGGGTAAGGGATTTCATCGAGTGAAGATATACTTCGGTTATATGGAAGAGGCGAAGATTGCGCCTGTTCTCAGGAAACTTGAGATCGCCGGAGGGAGGGTCGTGCCTGACCGGGCCACCTTCTTTCTGGGGCGCGAAACGATTATTCCCACGGACAAGTACTCGGGGATGGCAAAGTGGAGAGAAAAACTGTTCTCGATACTCTCCAAGAATTCCAGGGGCGCGACCGCATACTTCGGGATCCCTCCGAACCGGGTGGTCGAGCTTGGGGAACAGGTCGAGATCTGATAAGGGTCCCGGATCGGCATTGTTGTGCGTGAGATCTTGAGCAATATGGTTTCCGGCCGCGTGAGAAAGGCACTTGCATCGCGGTCCACCGGATACGTGATCGCCTTGCTCGGCGTGATCTCGCTCACGATCCTGCTCGAGCCGGTACATTTTCAAATATCGCCGACGACGGTCGCGCTTACCTTTCTAATGCTGGTGGTTCTCATCGCCACATTCTGGGGAAGCCTTCCCGCCCTCGTTTCGTCGGTGCTGGCGATGCTCAGCTTCAATTATTTCTTTCTTCCTCCCGTCAGGACGTGGACCATCAGCGATCCCGAGAACTGGGTTGCGTGGTTCGTCTTTACCGTCACGGCAGTGGTAACCGGCCAGCTTTCGGCTAGTGTGAAGCGAAGGGCTCTCGAGGCCGAAGCCCGAAGCCGGGAAGTTGAAGGGCTGTATGAACAATTGAGCGAGGCGTTCGAGCTGGCCAGCGAAACGGAAGCGCTCAGAAGAAGCGAGCGGCTGAAATCCGCGTTGCTCGACGCCGTGAGCCACGACATACGGACGCCGCTGACGTCGATCAAGGCATCCGTGACGACCCTTCTGGAGGATTCCGCGCCAACTGGATCCGCCGGCGCTGAGCGAAGCACAGGGCTTGGCGAGGACGGCCGGGAGGAAATGCTTCAGATCATCGACGAAGAAACCGACCGTCTGAACCGATTCGTCGAGAGCCTTATAGAACTGGCGAAGATCCAGGCGGGTGAAATTCGGCCGAAGAGAGAATCGAGCACGGTAGGCGACATCGTTGCCGCCGCCCTTTCGAAAGCTTCCAAACAACTAAACGACAGATCGGTGAAGGTTCTGATCCCGGATGGTCTTCCAGAGATCGATGTCGATTCGGCCCTTATTAGCGAGGCTCTGTTCGCTCTTGTGGAAAACGCGGCGAAGTATTCCCCTGCCGGAGAGGAATTGACGATCGAAGCCTGGAGCGAGAACGGAAAACGGATCGGCTTCGCGGTTGAGGACCGGGGACCGGGGATCGACCGGGCCGTTCGTGAAAAGGTCTTCGACAAGTTCTACCGGGCGATCCACGAATCAGATGCGGGCGTCGTTTACCCAAAGGGAACAGGCCTCGGGTTGTCGATCGCAAAGGGAATCGTCGAAGCACATAAGGGCACGATCCGCGCTTTGGACCCGGCCCGCGGAAACCGGGGAGCCCGCGTCGAATTCACGCTGCCGATTACCGATGAACAAGAGCCCGAAAATTCTGGTCGTCGATGACGAGCCCCAGCTTCTGCGTGTCCTTCGACGGAGTTTGACCGCTCACCGCTTCGACGTACGGTCGGCTTCCGAAGGCGAGGCGGCGCTTGAGGTGTTCAATGACTGGTCTCCGGATCTGGTCATCACGGATTTGTCGATGCCTGTGATGGACGGCCTCACCCTTTGCCGGGAGCTGCGTCGTGTTTCAAAGCTCCCGATCATAGTCCTTTCGGTCAAGGGCGAGGAACGAACGAAGGTCGAAGCGCTCGATGCGGGCGCGGACGACTATGTGACAAAGCCGTTCGGCATCGATGAACTTCTTGCAAGGGTCCGCGCGGCGTTGAGAAGGGCTCCCGCGGAAGATTCCGCACACGGAATCCTCACCGCGGGGGATTTCGAACTGGACAAGGCGGCTTACAGGATCTCCGTGCGGGGGAAAGAGGTACATCTGACGCCGAAGGAATTTGAACTTCTTTCATTCCTGATCGAGAACCGCGGGCGTGTTTTGACCCATCGCACACTTCTTGCGGCCGTTTGGGGCGGCGACTTCGTTCTCCAGCCGGAGTACCTGCGAGTGTTCATAGGCAATCTCAGAAAAAAGATCGAACTTGACCCTTCCAATCCCAAGCACATCACCACAGAACCCTGGGTCGGCTATCGGTTCGACCCATCGTCCTGATTCCCGTTTACGGACTCTTTACAAACTTTTTATCCGGTCTTAATGACCGATTGAATACGCTTCATCCGGGAGGATGCCTCGGCTTGAAGGAATCTGAATCTGATATCGATTCCCGAAAACCGACGGCCTCGAATTCGATGATGAAAGTATCACGGTCTTCAGATCCGGCGGACCCGACCATATCCGCGGCGCAAACAAGATGGGCGATTGCGCTTTCTGTTTCGGCGTCGGCAGGTTTCCTGTCTGATATTGCGGGGATATCCCTGTGCGCCGTTTCTTATTTGGGAGTATTGCCCGGCTCGGATCTTTTGAACATAGCCGGCACCTGGCTCATCGTGGCAGGGCTGCCTTTGATCTTTTTTGCGGCTCACTGCATGGACAAGATCGATTCGTTCGGCGAGACCGAACGAGTATTGGAATCCGGCATCTCGGGCCACAAGGCCCGCGCCTGATCAGGCTCCCTGGACAGCGGGCGTCCGACGAGCTTTAGCTTGTCGGGAATTCACCACGGAGAGCAGGGAGAGAAGAAAGGACACAGATGAACACGGATGAAAGACGATCACTCTTGTGCATAGCATCAGAGTGTTTTTCGGAATCAGTGACAATCTGTGTCCTGATCTGTGTTCATCCGTGTCCCCGCCCGCATCTGCCCGACGGGTTTTAGCTTGTCGGGAATTCACCACGGCGAGCATAGAGAGAAGAAGAGACACGTTGGAATCAGAACCCGGAGCGGTAGCGACGGGCCCTCTTCTTGCCGTGTACACGTCGGTCTCTTAACGGGACAGGTCGGGCATCCGCAGCTCAGTACTCAGGACTCAGGACTCATCTCTCAGTGCTCGCAGTAGCCCTCCCTCACGGTCGGGCTTCGGACACCTGCTCATCGCTCACCTCCTGTGCACAGTTGAACAAGCTAAACGGCGCACTTCCTGTGCACAAGTGCACAGGCTAAATGGCTCACCGCTCTCGGCTCCCCGCTCACTTTCCCCGAACCTTCATTTGACCATTCTCGTATTTTGGTCATAATTCAATCGTTCGTATATCTATTCAGGAAGGTAATACAGATGAAAGCAATGATTCTTACATTCGTTATCGTGCTTCTGGCGTCAGTCGCTCCGGCTGCGGGGCAGGACCTTGCGTCCGCTGAAAAGCGTGCGAGGGAGCTGGTCAGCATGATCAATCTGGGCGACCGATCGCGGTTCGAGGACTACGTGAAGAACAATTTCGAGGGCCAGTTCCGCGACCTGCCTATGGAACAGCACCTCAGGTTCTATTCCTCCGTATACGACTCGTCGCGGGGATACGACGTCACGGGCGTCCGTTCCCTCGAAGGCGACCTGATCACACTGAACGTGAAGAGCAAACTGACAGGCGAGCCGGGCGGCATAGCGGTCCGCATCGAGGACAAGGAACCGTACCGGATCACGGGGATAGGCCTTCGAGCCGCTCTGCCCGAGCAGGATCCGAAAAAGATGAGCGACGCCGAGATCGCACGCGAGATGGAAGCGTTTATGAAGAAACTCTCGGATGCCGATGTCTTCTCGGGGACCGTGCTGCTGGCGAAGGACGGAAAGCCCGTCTACAAAGGCGCGTTCGGCGTCGCCAACCGCGATTTCGACGTTCCCAACAAGTTCGACACGAAATTCAACCTCGGCTCGATGAACAAGATGTTCACGTCGATCGCGATCGCCAAACTGATCGAGCAGGGCAAGGTTTCGCTCGAGGATCCCCTTTCGAAGTTCCTTCCGGACTTCCCCGACGCGGAATCCGCGAAAAAGATACAGGTCAAGCACCTTTTGTCGCACACCGCGGGCCTCGGAGGCTACTTCTCGGAAAGGTGGGACCAGAGATCGCGAGGAAGCATTCGGACTGTGGACGATATGATCGCGCTGGCGAAAGAGGACGAAAGCCTTCGGTTCGAACCGGGGACGAATTGGCGCTACAGCAACACGGGAATGCTCGTGCTTGGAAAGATAATCGAGGTCTCCTCCGGCGAGAACTATTTCGATTTCGTTCGGAAGAACGTCCTTGAGCCCGCAGGTATGGAGAACACGGGCTGTTTCGAGCTCGACAAGGTGAACAAGAACCTCGCGGTCGGTTACGAGAAAGAGTTTACCGACTCCGGCGTCGAGTTCCGGAACAACATCTTCGCCCACGTGATGCGGGGCGGACCGCAGGGCGGATGCTACTCGACGGCTGAGGATCTTCTGAAGTTCTCTACCGCTCTTCAGGCGGGAAAGATCGTCGGAAAAGACCTTGTCGACCAGTTCACGACGGCAAAGCCGGAGCTTAGCTCGCCGAACTACGGTTTCGGCTTCCAGGCCCCTCCGGACGGCAGCCGTTTCGGTCACGGCGGGGGATTTCTGGGGATCAGCGCGAATATGGATGTCTTTCGGGGAACCGGCTGGACGGCGATCGTGCTTTCGAACTACGGCGGCGCAGGGCAGACGGTCGGAAGCAAGATGGCGAGGATCGTCGCTTCACAGACAGCGCAGTAGAATGCGTCCGCGTTTGTCCGACGAGCTTCAGCTTGTCGGGAATCAACCACGGAAAGCACGGATCGAAGAAAGGACACGGATGAACGCAGATCGAAGAGGATAAGACTCACGCCGGGCTTTGGTGTAGTTATCCGAATCCGTGATTATCCGTGTTCATCCGTGTCCCTCCCGCATCTGTCCGGCGGGCTTTACCTTGTCGGGTATTCACCACGGAGCGCACGGAGTTCGCAGAGAAGAAAGGGACACGGATGAACACGGATGGAAGAGGATCGCTCTTGTGCGCCGCACAAAAAAAGCGAGGGACCGGCTTCTACCCGCTGGTCCCTCTTCATTTTGGCATCCTTCCTGCGCCTCTCTCGAAGGCGGAAGTAAGCTCTCGACCTAAGTTCCGTATGGAGAGCGTTTTAAGGTAGAATGTGGTAATCTCAGATTTACACGCCCCCCACTTGACAGTTTACCGGAGGATTCACCGGACAGGTTTCGCGGTCGATGAACTATCTGCCCGCGCCGTGCGACAGCTTCGAACGTTCCGGCCGCCGCACAAGTGAGATTCCCTACAGAGGAAACCTCATTCGAGAAAGGATCACAAACACGATCCGCAGCTTGGCGGACGTTTTCAGATCGGGTGATTCTTTGCCGACATTGATGCCGGAAGTCAGGCATCTTTCGGCGTGTTGCTGACCGCATTCGGCAATTGTGTTTTTTGCTCCGCCAAGGATTGCCAGGGCGACGACAAGTGAAACTATCAATCTCTTCATTTCATTCTCCTTTACTTGCTTGGGATTTCCGGACGCGGAACCGTCCGAACCGCGATGTGTTTCAAGAGGCCTTGATTCACAGTCAGATAAATGAAATGAACTAGGGGGAATCGGAAAAAGGAATGATCGAAAAAAGTCGAAATCCGAAAAGCGTCATCTCGCTTGCCGAGACGGGGACCCTGATCTCGGAAGCGAGGAAAGCAGAAGCCTGCAGGGATGCGGAGTTGCTATGGGAGATCCTTGCGCCGATCTGGCCCGACATCGAAGGGCCTCCGGAGATCCCCGATCTCGCGCCTGCCGAAAAGGGCGAGCTCCTCAGGTTATGCGGCTTCTTTCTCGGTTATTACGGACACCTGAACGCAAAGCCTGACTACCAGGAAAGGGGCAAGGACCTGCTTACGCAGGCGATCGACGTGTTCGAATCGGCGGGACTTGACGAGGAAGCGGCGAGAGCCGGACTAAATCTCGCGTGGAGATATCTTCAGCAGGGCAGCCACGATGAGGCCGATGCGATCATCGACTACACGAAGAGCAAGATAGGAAGCCGCAGGTCGAGCACCGTATATCTTCGATTGAAGCTTTTTGAATGTGTTACCGCGAGCGCTGCCGGAAATTATCAAAAGGCGTTGAAGTGCATAGCTGCGCTGAAGCCGTCTATGGACAAGTGCGACGATCCCGCGGTCCGGGCCCAGTATCACATCGAAGCGGCATTCGCCTGCGCCGAAACGGACCGGCTGGCCGAAGCGCTGGAGCATTATCAGAATGCCGAGAAGTTCGCGAAGGCGCTTGGGAACGAGAGGTTCCAGGCGATCATTCTTGGCAACATCGCATTCGTTTTACTGAAGCAGAAGAAATACGCGAGATCGCTGAAACAGATCGAGAAGGCCATCGCGCTGAACCGCAACAGGACGCAAAACGGCTTCCTCGCTCACAACTTCGACACGAAGGCCCAGGCGCTTCTGGGAAAGAAGGACCCCGGACGGGCACTGCTTGCTATCGACACCTCCCTGGAGATGTTCCGTCAGGGAGAGGACTATGCGGGCCATTGCGAGGCGATCTTCAACAAGTTGCGGATACTCCTCAAGCTTGGCGAGACTGAAGAAGTGCTTATGCTCTTCGCCGAGCTGATCGACCTTGCCCGCACCCGGATCAGCGAGAACACGGCGCGCAGATACGCGGCCCGGTTCGAGGAACTGTTCTTTCTGCCGCAGGCTCGGGGGTACAAGGCGGAGGTCTCCGAGTTCAAAAAGTTCATTCTCCGCGAGGCGCTTGTGGAGGCAAACCTCCTTATGAAAGATGCTGCGAAGGACCTCGACATTTCACAGGCGATGCTCTCGGACATTCTTCGCCGCCAGTTCCCTGAGCTGTTCGACGAGCTCGGGATCAAGAAGCGCAAAAGCAGAAAGATGAAGAAGTAGATGCGGCGACCCGGGCCGCACTTGTCCGACGAGCTTCAGCTTGTCGGGAATACACCGCATAAACAAGAAAGGACACGGATCAACACAGATGGGAGAGGATCACTCTTATGATGTCGCGCCGGACTCCCTCCCGAATCGGAGGCTATCCGGGACTTGATCCGTATGATCCGTGTCCTCCCCTCCGTGCCACTTTGTGTAACTTCGTGGTTATTCATCCGCCGCGGGTCCCGCGTAAAGAACTCACCGCCGAGGCGCAGAGGCGCGAAGTGCAGGCAGAAAACCCATCCTGAATATCCTGGCAATCCTGTTTTCTCCCCCTTCTCACGATTCACGATCTGGCCCTCTTTCTGCCGCCGATGACGCGGATCCCGTATAAAGAACTCACCGCCGAGGCGCAGAGGCGCGAAGTGCAGGTAGATAACCCATCCTGAACATCCTGGCCATCCTGTTTTCTCCCCCTTCTCAAGATTCCCGATTCCCGATTTACGATTCACCATTCACGATTTACCATTCACGATTCCCGATTCCCGATTCACGATTTACCATTCACGATTCACGATCCGTGCAATTCGTGGCCTGTCCCTCTGTGCTCTCTGTGCTCTCCGTGGTGAATCCCCGACAAGCTGAAGCTCGTCGGACACCGCGTCAGTTCAGCGACGCCAGTATGTGGTCGGTGATCAGCCTCGCAGTGATCGCGTGGGCGTCCGGTTCGCGAAAGTTCTCGCTCGTGATCACCGCCGTCAGCTTCAGCTCAGGAAATACGACGACCGCGTTTCCGCCCGCCCCGGACATCAGGTATGCCCGTTGCGCCTTCCCGCTCGGTCCGAACTTTCTGATCCACCAAAGGTACCCGTATTCGGTCGAGTCGTCGATCTCTACGTGCGGCCGGGTCGATTCCGCCACCCATTTCTCCGGGACTATCCGCTTTCCGTTCCAGGCGCCGCCGTCGGCGTACATCTGGGCGAGTTTTAGATAGTCACGGCTCCGAAGCCCGAGTCCGCCGCCCGTCATCGCGAGACCGGTCGGCGTGAACTGCCATTCCGCTTTCGTTATCCCCATCGGCTCGAACAGGTTCTTCCTCGCGAATTCCTGAACAGGCATCTTCGACGCCCGTTCGAGAACGCCGCCAAGCACCACCACACCCGCCGTGCAATAGCTGAAACTGCGCCCGTACGGGGCATCCTCGGGCCTAGTAGCCCACGCGGGAAACCCGCGCACAGGCAGGTCCAGCGCGAACTTCACATAGTCCTCGATCAGGTACATCCGCTCCTCGTTCCCGCGCGAGAATGAGTTGGAATCGTCGCATTCCAGGAGCGAGCTCATCGTCAGAAGGTCCTCCACCGTGATGCGGTCCTTTCTCGGGTCCGGATTTTCGAACGGCTTCCTGTCCGGGAAGTATCCGGCGACCGCCGTATCGACTCCCTTTACAATGCCTTTGTCGGCAGCTATCCCGAACAGGATCGACGTGACGGTCTTGGTAACCGACCGTGTGTTCCTCGCGGCGTCCGGGCCGGCCTCGTCGAAATACGCCTCGTAAACCAGGAATCCCTCGCGCGCGACAAGCACGCTCGTGATCTTCTTGAAGTCTCCCGCACACACAGCCTTCTGCATCGCAAGAAGGCTTTCCTGCCTGATCCCCTTCGACGAAGGGTCCGCGGTCCTCCAGCCGTCGTCGCCTGCCCGCGGTTTCACGATTTCCCTTTCCTCGTCTTGGCAGACGCTCGTTTTGAAGTTCTCCTCCGGCTTGCGTATATTTGGTTGATCCAAAAACGGCGCGGCCGATGCGGCTGCGCAAACGGAAAGGGCGAAAACCGCGAGAGTGATCGTGTGACGACTGTACATTTTTGAACGGTCTCCTTTTTGGGGCGAAAAATTAAAGGATACCGCAGGACCCGGACGAAGAATCAGCTTTTATGGGCTCCGGTGCGCTGAAATGACGCGGGAAACGGGCCGGAACCGACGGATCGGCGCAGGAAAGGGTTATGGACGAATTCGACGCGAAGATCTTGAACATTGTTCAGCGCGACAACCGCCTTCCGGCCGCCAAGATCGCCGAACAGGTCGGGCTCTCGCCGTCCGCGGTCCAGAGGCGGCTGAACAGGCTGCGGAAGGAAGGCGTGATCGAGGCGGATGTGGCGATCGTCTCGCCGGATTCTGTCGGACGGCACATTACGGCAATCGTCGGCGTTGTCATGGACAAGGACCGGCCGATGCAGAGGGCGCTTTCCGAGTTCAGGAAGCTGATGTTGAATAGGCGCGAGGTGATCCGGTGTTACGACGTAACGGGCGAGGAGGATTTCATCGTCATCGTCTCGGCCAGGGATATGAAGGATTACGAAGCGGTCTCGCGCGAGCTGTTCATGGAGAACCCGAACATAAGAAGGTACAAGTCGAGCATTGTGATCAGGATGGTGAAGTCCGGGACGGCGATACCGGCGGACGAGAAATGAGCCGGGCGGCAACGGCCCCCGCATTGACCAATGAGCATTGACCATTGACCAATGAAATCAGTACCCGGAGCGGCAGCCCTCTCATTGACCAATGACCAATGATCAATGACCAATGAGATCAGTACCCGGAGCGGTAGCCCTCTCATTGACCAATGACCAATGATCAATGAGATCAGTACCCGGAGCGGTAGCGACGGGCCCTCTTTCTGCCGCGGATGGGATTCACCACGGAGAGCACGGAGGACACAGAGGGGAAGGCCACGAATTTCACGAATTTCACGAATTCAGCGAGTTTCCCGTCAAAGGCACCTGACCGCAGAGCACGCAGAGAAAGAAATGGCGGCGCCGGATCTAGGTGAGCAGTGCCGTAGGCACGAAACGTCTGTAGAAGCCGTAGGCACGAGAGGTCTGTAGATACGGAGAGTCCCCAAAAAACCGAGTGCCATCGGCACGGCACGATCTTCCGGGAAGATGTGTCGCCCCGATGGGGCTTGCGTCACGTTGGGGGCCGGTTTCTACAGACCTGTCGCTCCTACGGAGCTGGCCTCGGTATTTTCGTGTGGCCTTTCTCCCTCTGCGTTCTCCGCGCCCTCTGCGGTCAGATGCCTTTGACGGGAAACTCCCTGCATTCGTGAAATTCGTGCAATTCGTGGCCTTTCCCTCTTCGTGCCCCTTCGTGTTCCTTCGTGGTTTCCCTCGGTCCTCAGTCCTTTCCTCTCAGTCCTGCTTCCGCCGCCTGTTCCAGGACCGTCTTCGTAGCCGACTCCGCTTTGTCCGGGTGATAGCCCGTACCCAACCTGTTACCGCAAAAGTTTACGATCTTGAACTAACGGCTGATCAAGCAAGGTCCTTGCAATTCCGTTGAAACGTATTATTATCATCGCGTTCAACCACAATTAGCCTCGAATTAGCTGGAGCTGTATCAACCTTCGACTTTTGGAAGGATCCGCATCCCCGGATTCCGACAGGAGGACTCAAATGGTGCTCGGAACTGCCGAAGGCGTTTCACGTTGTCATAGATTTCGTCCGTTCACCGCATTCTTCTTCTGTCTTATCTGTATCTTCACCACCTCACCTTTGATTTTCGGGCAGGTCCGACAAGGACCCGAAGGCACCGTCAAGAGTGAAATCGTTTCGAAAGTCTGGCACGTTTCGGAACTCGAGCTCCCGGCCAATTCCCGCTACGACCTGATCGAGAGGATGCAGATTTCTTCATCGGATTGGATCGGAATTGCCTTCAGCGGCCGATCGATGATCCGAATCGACCGGATAACGACGGCGGGGGAGATATTGGACAGCCAGAAACTGCCGCTTCCGGTCGAAGTTCGGAATGACGTCGTCCGTGCGGACATAGACGGCGACGGGATCCGCGACCTAATACTCATTGCCGGAGACGGGACCGCCCTTATTACGGTCATCTACCGCGGAGACAATGCTTGGTTTAGGAGCTCAACCAAGATCGAACCGCTTCCGAAAAGTTTCAAGCTGCTATCGGGAGATGTAACCGGTAACGGGCTTGACGATCTCGTAATCGTGCGGGCCGGATCGAAAGGCGCTGAACTGCAGCTCCTGGTTTCGAACGGAAGCAGATTCTATTCGCACGGTGGCTTGTTCAATACGGGAAGTTCTAACTCGGTCTCGGAATTCCATCTCATCGAAGCTGGTAAGAAAGCATCCGGCAAAGTGATTCAGCTTGAAACGGTCGCCGGATCGCTTTCTGTTTCAGAATATACGTACAGGGGGAATGGCTCCTGGAATGCGAATCGTAGAGACGTTTCTCGCCACAAGGGGGAGCTGATCAAGTCATCGGTGATCGGATCTCCCGGCGGAGGCTTCAATGCAACCGCTCTCTTGAAGAACGACACTGGACAGTTCGCCGTAAGGCTTGTGCTAGAAGGAGTTAAGGAGTTAAAGACACAGTCTGATCGCCTAACCGATTTCGATGCCTCGGAATCCGCAACATTCGTCTTGGGTCATGACTAGTTAACTAATCTGCTAGAGTAGTTAACTTCAGTCATGAGTAGCAATTACAAGCGATTCAAGCGTGCACGAATTTCTGACCGGAAAATTCGCGAGATTCTTAGGCTTTTTGCCGTTGATCTGACCGCTACTCAGATCGCTGCTTTGACCAGGCTGAACCGCAATACGGTCAACCGGTATTTGAAACTGATCCGCGAGGCGATAGCGGCTTTCTGCAAGAGCGAGTCTCCCTTCTCAGGAGAGGTCGAACTCGACGAATGCTACTTCGGCCCAAAGCGGATCCCTGGAAAGCATGGCCGCGGAGCTGCCCGCAAGACCCTCGTCTTCGGGATCTACAAACGGAACGGTTCGGTCTATACCGAGATCGTCCCTAACTGCTCCAAACAGACGCTTTTCGCCATTATCAGGGGCAAGGTGACACTCGATTCAACGGTCCATACCGATGGCATGAGGACCTACGATTCGATCGTCGACATGGGCTACCAGAAGCACTATCGGGTCTATCACAACCGCGATGAGTTCGTTGTCGGCTCAAGCCACATAAACGGGATCGAGGGCTTCTGGGGACTGGCCAAAGTCCGTCTCGCAAAGTTCCGCGGCATGCGTCCAGAGACCTTTTACTTGCACCTGAAAGAGTGTGAGTTTAGGTTCAATTATAGAAAGCAGAACCTGTACCCAATACTCTTGAAAATTGTCAAAGATTTCTGAGTTAACTAGTCATGACCCTTCGTCTTTGATGTGAATGGTGACAAGATCCCTGACGTACTTAGGGCAGGATCAGTAGCCGGCAAGCTGAGACTTAGTTCAGAGTTTTCCAGGAAAGAGGGCATCAATCCAGTGTCTGAAACCCTGGCGATCGGCACAGGGGAAGGAGCCGATGCTTTCTATTGGACTACGGAATCCGACGAATCTTTGGGCTCGGAGTTCGTCGTGTGGCTCCGCCGCATCGGTGACTCAGTACCGGACAAATTGTACGTACTGTCGGCGTCCAGAAAACCCAGGTTATGGTCTGGGCGGTCACCCTTGGTTGATCTGTTCCGACCGCTGCCTGGCGCAGGCTCAACCGTTCTTGCGTCATTCGTAAGAAGTCCTTTCGAAAAGCCGCATTCCGGTTCACTTGGAATTCTGCAAGAAGCCTCTACTTGTGCGGCGCTGGGTTACAACGTGCCGTTCAGGTTTGCCGAAAGCGGACACGCTGATGGCGCGTTCCTGGAAGAGCGCACATATGAGATCCCTGGGTGCGCCGAATGCCCGCCGGGCGATGGGGGATGCGGTTGGCTATTCATCGCAAGCCCGTCTTCATATCTTGAGATCTCCCCGAATCCTACCCAAACGGTCGGTCCGTCACTTGTGATGCCGATTGATTTCGACTTCGCTTTCGGCTCGGTAGATGCCGACACCAGCGTTACGGTCGATGTCCTGTTCGGCCGGACGGGTCAGGTATTCCAGCCAATAGACCAGGCAGTGCTTCGAATCAGGAACGTCCCCCCTCGCCCTCCAGTCGCGCGACCAATGCTAAGCGTGACGCCCCGGAACATAGACTTGGGGGAGATTACGACGGATAGTGCAACGGCATGGTTCAAGGTTCGTAACAGCGGCTCCGGAGTGAGCCTGGATTACCGGGCAACAATGGACGGCCGTCCATTTAGTCTCGAATTGGGAGACAGCGTCTTTGGCACGCTTTCTCCTGGTGAAGAGATCAATGTCTCTGTTGTTTTTTTCAATACCAGGTCCACCGTGGAACGGTACTGTCCGGAGGATCCGGGCGATTCCGATTACCGGATTTGCACGGCTACGGTTCGAGTAAGCGGTGCCGGAATGCTGGAAGAAGTGACCCTAAGGGCTCGTGTGCCCAGGCGATCGCATTTGGAGGTGGACTTTGTCGATGCCAGGACGACAAATGAGATCGTGTTTGATCTCGGACGAATTCCGCCGAACGGAGTTCGCAGCAAGGATCTGACAATTGCCAACAGTGGCGGGATAACCGAACTTTATGTTGAAGTGCATCCCGACCTAAATGTTGGCTTTGCTAACAGGGAACCATGGCGAAGCGACACCTCGGCGCCAGGCCAATGCGGAAGTTTGTTGGGTTTTTCGCTCGGCCCGGGACAATCCTGCATTGTGACGCTCCAGTTCGACTCGACCGGAAAAAGGATTGGGAATCGAGTGTTCGAGTGGCGCTGGGAAATCCGGAGCGGCGAAGCAACCGGTAATATAACTGTGGTGCTTCGCGCGACCACCGAACCCGCGCCGAGGTTGGAGATCGAGGATCCCGGCGGTCCCGACCCGACGGTTGACTTCGGCAGGATAGCCGAGAATGAAGAGCGGCAGGAAGAGATAAAGATTGTTAACCTGGGAGATAGCGGCTCGAGGCTTACCGGAGACATCACATTAGATCCTTCAACATCCTTCTCTCTTGTAGACCCTGCTCAGCGTTCATTCGACCTGGGGCGCCTCGAAAGTGCGACCTTTCAGGTTCGGTACAGCCCGCAAAATCACAGCGCTCACACGAGCCGTATCCGAATCAACCACAACGACGAGCTGTATTCAGGTCCCGATCACGTGAAGCTGCAGGGCGAAGCGACTTCCCTAAAGCTCTTCGTATTGAGCTTTGTTCCCGGCCCAGTTTACAGGGATCGCCAGAACGGCAACTGCTACAGGGGTGACGGACTGGGTTACGGAACAAGCGGAAGAAGCTTTCGAACTGCACAGTCATTTTATGTGGATCTGATCGACGGTACGCCTTTGCCTATGGTATCGGGTCCGACAACGGGCGTGTTCCAGCAGATCGGATGCGGAACCGTCGGAATTCCGGGAGCGCCTCTTGAACCGATTGTCATAGGGAATCCGGCGACCCTCGATCCTGGCTGCCTTCAAAAAAGTTCGTTAGTACTTCCGACGAACATCGTGCTGCAGTTCACGGCAGAATGTCAGTATCCGCTGGCTTCCGGGCTGCAGATCAGCAATCACCATTTCACTTTGACAATCGACAAGCAGACAAAGGAGGTCTCGATAAACGGGGAGCATGACGGATGGCCTGCATACGAGATCTGGGGAGAGTTTAACGGGGCGAGAGTTACTTTCTACGAATACTACCCTCCGGCGGGAGCGAACGAAGATAACCTTGCGGATCCGATAGATGTCACCGTGAACCGATAGAAACGCCCTGTGCGGTCCGTTTTTTCATCGATGTCGCGTCGTGACCTGTTTCGCTCATCACAGGCGAGGCCGCCTGCGCTCCAGTCAATGCGGAACTATTCCCAGGGGTCGGATCTCAATTCTCAACTATCAATTTTCAATTCCCTCATCACTCATCACTCGTTACTCATCACTCACGCCATCGCCCAGTTCTCCGAGAACAGCGCCGCCTGATCCAGGACCGTTTGCGTGGCCTTCTCCTGCTTGTCCGGGGGATAGCCGCGCTTCCACAAGATCCTCTTCACGATCACCCTCAATCCGGCAAGACGGGTCGCCGCCACGCTCGAATGATCCTGTGTTCAGCCAGGCCGCAGGCCGGTCGATCCAGAGGGATTCAGCTCCGTAGGAGCGCCACGTCTGTAGCACCTAGCCCCCAAAAAAGAAAAAGCCCCGGCGGGGCGACACGTTTTTAAAGAATTGTGCCGTTCCTACGGCACTCAGATCGAACGGGCAACGCCTATTTCTACAGACCTTTCGTGCCTGCGGCTTCTACAGACTTGCCGTGCCCACGGCACTGGCACCTAGATCCAGCGCCGCCATTTCTCTCTCTGCGTGCTCTGCGGTTCCATCCCCTCATTCGTGAAATTCGTGTAACTCGTGGCCTTCCCTCTTCGTGCCCCTTTGTATTCCTTCGTGGTTCGCATCGCTCTGCGGTCCAATCCTCTCATTGGTGCAATTTGTGCAATTCGTGGCCTTCCCGTCTTCGTGCCCCTTCGTGTCCCTTCGTGGTTCGTTTCGCTCTGCGGTCCAATCCCCTCATTCGTGAAATTCGTGCAATTCGTGGCCTTCCCTCTTCGTAGCCCTCGTCTATCAGTCCCGCAAACTCATCTCGGCTTTTCCCCACCATCGAAGGCTCCATACAGACGAGCGCATACTTCGGAGTGTCGGTAAAAACAGGATTGGGAAGAAAAACGGAATCGATCCCGAAGTCACGGTTGTCTCGCGCGACCTGCTCGCGAAACGCAGTTTCGAGATTTGAATATGGAGCTCTATCCGGCAAGGACATTCTTCAACGCCGCCTGATACTTAGAAGCCATTCGAAAAAGCCTCTCGATAGGTCTCGGCCGCTGTACGCACTACGTACATGTTTCTTGCAAACGGAGCGTCAAACATTTTCTGTTGGTCACTTGCGTTCGCATGATTCTCTCTGAACGAGTACATACCGAAAGGGAATGCGTTCGTTAGTTAACCACTTAACGCTCCAAGAACGACTCGCTTATAGACCGAAAGCCGGTCGTTCATCCAATCGGCCAATTCAGGTCTCTGCTCAGGATCAGTGTAATCGCCGGGCCTCCAATCCACGTAGAAGTGCGGTGCCTTACCCATCTCAACACCAAGCTTCTCGCGAATCTCAGCATCGCACCCTGCAAGCAGTTCGAACGTTGGCTCAGCTTCCTCTCCGTATGGAGGCCTGACATATACACCAACGCCGTCCTTAGCGACATAAACAGAAAAACTCAGAGGCGGCTTCTCTGTGTTGTGATATCTGTTCGAGAGTCGACTTGGAGGTCCTCCGAGATCGCCCTCTCCCTCAAATCGGGCAACATAGAATTCCCAAAAGTCCTGCCGCTGCAGACCGATCTCCGAGGTTCCAGATGTCTTCCTCGCGACGCTATGAACATATCGCTCCCATTCGTTAGGCCGGGCGACGACTTCGAAGACAGGAGCCAAAGGAGAGTCTCCGATTCGTACAACTTTCACAGTTACTGCAAAGAAAGAGATCGAATTCTCCGTTTTCTCATTCAGCCAATTGATCGCAGACAGATGGGCATCACGAAAACCGGAAGCGACCCAGACAACCACTTCCGCTTCCAGGCCCGCGACATAGGTAAGTATCTGCCCCAAGTGAAGATGGTCCGATACCTCAAGCTGATTCTCGATCAGAACCTTTGTGTCGTCATATTTACTCTTCGCGAGAATGTCCGCGGAAAACGTCTCGACGGCGACCTCGGACCCTTCCGCCTCAAGCGGAAGACCGATCGCCTCACCCAGGAATTCAAGATTCTCGGCGAGCCAAGGAGTGAAGTCGTAAGCCTCGTTCTGCCAGGCTTCGCGAACGTTCAGCTCTTCCAGTTTGGCTAATGGGCGGGGTGACGGTTCCATCATTCTGCAATTCTCCCGGTGAGTTATTTAGTGTAATGTCCCTGGTGGCAATCAGATTCATTCAGTGCCGCACTCCTGAAAGTGCCGCTGCTTTTTGGAGATCCTTAACGAACTGCTTCGTCGTGCTCTCCGCCGGATTATCTTCCCAGATGTAATACTTTGTCTTTCGTACCGAATACACCATACGTAATCGTCCTTCGTCAGAAACATCCGAAGCTGTCATTACGGTAAAGAGTCCTACAAGCTGGCGATTCTCTCTGGCTGTTGCGGTGTTGCCGATCACTGTTGCCGTCACATTCACCAACTCCGTCCAGGTTTCGTACTTGATCACGAAATCACAGATCTCGACCTTGTCAACCACCTCGAATCGTTTGATCTTGCGAAGTTCCTTTTCGATCCGGTCGCGCGCTTTTAGATCATCGGTCAGAATGTAGATCTTACTCAGACTGAGCAGATCTTTAAGCTTTCCCTGCTCGGGTACAGCCCCCAAGAGTTTCGCTTCCTCTTTGGCATCCGCGGCCGCCGCCTTTGACATTCTCCCTGCCTCAGCGATCATCGCGACGATAACGGCTTTAGGAACGCCGGCTTCGGTAAGTTCCTTGAGCGCCTCGGTCGACGTATCAAACGCCCCGGATCCGGCCTCGATCTTCGCGATGATGATCTCTTCAGGGAGCTCGGCCCTGACCATCTCTATAACCGCAGCATTGGTCAGAACCTCCTGAGCAGAGACCTTGCACAGAAAACCCAATCCGACAGTCAAAGCCAAGAACACGATAAAAGCTGCGCGCAGCTTTAGGGAGGGTTGACCAATCATGGCAACCTCCCTTTCTTCGTCTTCAATTTCGTCGGATACTTCTCTTTTACTAGAGCGGCGATCCGCTGGTACTCAATCGAATCCTTCTTAAGGCTTGAGTAATCAAGTCCCGGATAGCTGTTCCGCAACGTCACCATCATGTAACTTCTTCTTTCTGTATTCGAACTGTGACTAGACCAAAAGAAGTTGGTACCTTTATCACCAAAGTACCAGGATGATATTTTCCATACACGAGGAGCTTCTCTCGGATCGTAACCGCTCTGGATCATGTTTGCCATACCGATCCTGTCCGACTGGTTCTCAATGCTTCGGGCATAGCCGTTCCGCATCGCCGCTTCCGTCATCGCGAACGTTCGTGCCAACAACCCGTATCCCATTGCATATGAGGCAATTGCACCTATCTTCAGCCAAGTTCGGGTCTTCTTCTTGTGGTTGAGTTGCCGGATCTGGTGTTCCTGCGTCGCATGAGCGATCTCGTGAGATAAGAGAAACGCTAGCTGGGCCTCATTCTCAAAGAAATTGAACACATCGTGGTTAATCACTACCGTACCTGTCGGGAATGCACCGGCGTTAATGTACTTCTCGTGAATTACAACAAAGCGGAAGGGAATCTTGTTCTCATCGTCATCCGGCAGTTCTCTTTGATATTCGGGGACGAGGGACCGACCAAGGTCATTCACATATTCCTGGATCTCTTCATCCGGCAGAACCTTGAACTTCTCACCGCCCACCTTGAGAGTGTCAAACGAGTTAGCCTTCTTTGACTCCTTCTCCTTTATTCTCAGTTTCTTCCAGAGGTCCTGCTCCTTCTTCGTCTTCTCGTTCTTCACGAAAACGACATCCGAAGCCACGACATTTCCGATTAGATCCTCTTTGCCCTTGTACGTCATGTAGACACCGGGGCCTATATCGGAGAGTGAGGTCAGACGCGAAGCTCCGACCTGAAGAACCTCCACCGATGTCTCGGCGATGTCTTCATCGTCGTCCACCTGGTTTTCGAGAGCATCTTCCTTTTTTTCCCTCTGTTCGCGGATCTTCTCTTGTTCCTCAGCGATTTCCTTCGCCTCCTCTTCCTCTTCTTTCCGCTCTTTTTCCTCACGCTCCTCTGACTTGTTCAACTTGAAGCGCACGTCTGTTTCCGGCGTGATCTTAATCCGTCGTGCGTCAGCTAGAACCTCCCCGGACCACTTTCCTTCAGAGTCCATTTCCAGATCGCTCGGATACGTGTCGAGCACCGTCGTGTGAGAAAGTCTGCGAAACTGCTTAACATCGATCTTGATCTCCTTGACCCTCGCTTCGAGGGTTTCGGTATTGACCTCACATTTCATTTTGACCAGGGTGCCTACCCGCAGGTGAACCCTCGGATCGAATTTGATCGCCTCGTCTTCAATGTTCTGAAGTTCGACGTCGTGCTTCCCGTCCATCGAGATCTTGTATTCGTCTATTTCAAAGGAAGTAGGGGAGTTGACCTGGGTGATGTAACCTTTGATCTTCAGTTCTTTGGTCTTCGCGCTTTTCGCATCGGCGGTTGGAAGAGGAAGAAGGACCAAGCTCAGAACGATAGTCGACAGCAAAGTCGACATCACGATCTTTTTCATCGAAGCCTCCTTAGCGACCGATCGATTAGGACTTCAAAAGCAGGGCTCGACCGGCCCAATGTGTCTTTCGAATTGTCGCTGAAATGAATTAGGAAAAGAGTACGCGCGAATAGTAATACGAATCTTCAATTCAGGCAATACTTCTCTAGGGTTTTTTTGATTACTGGGGTGATCTGGCGGGTCATATGCAGGACCCCGGGTATGATGTCCGAGTTTCTGTCCCGGCGGGAGTCCAGTTTGGCTGACTAGAATCGGAACCAGAACTTTCTTCCGGCTTCCTGTTCCCTTGTGTCCCTTGGTGGCTCCCCTCAGTCCTCAGTCCTTTCCTCTCAGTCCTTATGCGAGAGCCCAGTTCTCCGAGAACAGCGCCGCCTGTTCCAGGACCGTCTTGGTAGCCGACTCCGCCTTGTCCGGGGGGTAGCCGTGCTTTTTCAAGATTCGCTTGACAAGAACTCTCAAACGAGCGCGGACGCTCTCGCGGACCGTCCAGTCGATCGTCACGTTCTTCCTCACCGACTCAACAAGTTCCCGCGCGATCATCCGGAGCGTCTCGTCGCCCAGCACCTTCACCGCGCTGTCGTTCGTCTCCAGAGCGTCGTAGAACGCCAGCTCGTCTTCCGTCAGGCCCAGGTCCTCGCCGCGCTTGTCCGCCTCGCGGAGCTCCTTAGCCATCGCGATCAGCTCCTCGATCACCTGCGCCGCCTCGATCGCCCGGTTCTTGTACTTCGCCACCGTCTGCTCCAGCATCTCCGCGAACGAACGCGCCTGGACCATGTTCCGCTTCCGCCTCGTGCTGATCTCGCCTTTCAGCAGCTTCTGCAAAAGCTCTACCGCGAGGTTCCTCTGCGGCATTCCCTTCACCTCGGCGAGAAACTCGTCCGACAGTATCGATATGTCCGGCTTCTCGATACCCGCCGCGGCGAACACGTCCAAAACTCCTTCCGGAGCCACTGCGTTCGAAATTATCTGCCTCACGGCGTGCTCCAAGTCCGCCTCGGGCTTCGCATCGGCCGGATTCTTTTTCGCAAGGACCGACTGAACCGCCTGGAAGAATCCCACGTCGTCGCGTATCTTCATCGCCTCCGCGTGCGGAACGGCAAGCGCGAAAGCCTTTGAAAGGTCACGGACCGACTGGATCAGGCGGTCCTTACCGTTTTCCTGAGCGAGAATGTGCTCCTGCGCGGCGGGCAAAACTTGGAGCTTCTCCTGCGGCGTGCCCGTCACCCATTTTTCACGGTCGAAGCCGTGGAACAGCCCCGCGCAGACCTCGTACTTCTCGATCATCACCGCGACCGCCTCTTCCTGGTCCAGAGCCGTCGCGCCCCTGCCGCCGCTTTCGGTGTATGTCGCCAAAGCCTTCTTCAGCTCGGGAGCCAGGCCCAGGTAATCGACCACAAGCCCGCCCGGCTTGTCGCGGAACACGCGGTTCACGCGGGCTATAGCCTGCATAAGCCCGTGGCCGCGCATAGGCTTGTCGATGTACATCGTGTGCATCGAAGGCGCGTCAAAGCCCGTCAGCCACATGTCGCGCACTATCGCCACCGAGAACGTGTCGTTCGCGTCGCGGAAACGCTTGCCCAAAGCCTCGCGCCTCGGCTTGTTCCTTATGTGCTGCTGCCATTCGACCGGGTCCGAAGCCGAGCCGGTCATCACGACCTTTAGCAATCCCTTGTCGTCGTCTTCCGAATGCCAATCCGGGCGCAGTTCGCAAATCTTCGCGTACAGGTCAACACAGATCCTGCGCGACATGCAGACGATCATCGCCTTGCCTTCCAGCGCCTCGCACCGCGCCTCGTAATGATCCACGATGTCGCGGGCGACCATCTCAAGCCGCTTGTCCGTACCGACCACCGCCTCAAGCTGAGCCCATTTCGACTTCAGCTTCTCCTTCCGCTCGATCTCCTCGCCCTCGGTCGCCTCCTCGAAATCGGGATCGATGGTCGGCTTCAACGCCTCGTCCAGGTCAAGCCTCGCAAGCCGGCTCTCGTAATAGATAGGCACCGTCGCGCCGTCCTCTACAGCGCGGCGTATGTCGTAGACGCTTATGTAATCGCCGAAGACCGCGCGCGTGTTCGCGTCCTGAAGCTCGATCGGGGTTCCGGTGAAGCCTATGAACGAAGCGTGCGGCAGAGCGTCGCGCATATGCCTGGCGAAGCCGTCGATAAAGTCGTACTGGCTTCGGTGAGCCTCGTCGGCGATGACGACTATGTTGCGACGGTCGGAAAGCACCGGATGCGCGTCGTGCTTTTCCTCGGGAAAGAACTTGTGGATGGTGGTGAAAACGACCCCGCCGGATTCTCTCGTGAGCTTCTCGCGTAGGTCGGCGCGGCTTTCCGCCTGTTCCGGAGGCTGTCGCAGAAGGTCTCGGCAGCGGGAGAACGTGCCGAACAGCTGATCGTCGAGGTCGTTGCGGTCGGTCAGGACGACAAGCGTCGGGTTCTCCATCGAGGGCTCGCGGACGATCCTTCCGGAATAGAAGGCCATCGTCAGGCTCTTGCCCGAACCCTGCGTGTGCCAGACGACGCCGATCCTTCGGTCGCCGGCTTCTTTTCCGTCACTCGCATCGCCTCCGCCGTGGAGAAGATCCGCGGCGCGGACGGTCTCCGCGACGGCGGTCTTCACCGCGTGGAACTGGTGATAGCCCGCCATCTTCTTGAGAAGCCTTCCGCCGCCCTCGTCCTCGAAGACTATGAAGTCGCGGACCATCGAGAGGAACCTCTTGCGTTCGAGGATGCCCTTGATCGCCACTTCCATTTCAGGCGTCAGCTGGTCAGCCTCGAAATCGCCGTCGATGGTCTTCCAGGGTTTGAACCACTCGCGGCCCGCGGTCAGCGTTCCGACTCTTGCTTCGGTCCCGTCGGAGATCAATAGAAAGTCGTTGAAATCGAAGAGTGAGGGGATCTCCGCCTTGTAGGTCTGAAGCTGCTGCCAGGCGGACCATATCGTTGCGTCCTCGTTCGCGGCGTTCTTCAGCTCGACGACGCCGACGGGAATGCCGTTAAGGAATAGGACAATGTCCGGCCGGCGGTTGTGGTTGTTCTCGATGACGGTGAACTGGTTGACGGCAAGCCAGTCGTTCGCGTCCGAGTCCTCGAAATCGGCGACGCGGACCTGCGCTCCGCGTATCTCTCCTTTGGAGTTTCTGTATTCGACATTTACTCCGTTAACCAGAAGGTCGTGGAAATGCCGGTTGCGGGCTTCAAGCGTGGGCCCCTCCGGCCGTGTGATCCTCCGGAAGGCGTCCTCGAGCGCTTCGTTTGGAAGATCGGGATTGAGCGAGGCGAGGGCCTCGCGAAGGCGGTTCTCTAGGAAGACTGTACTGTAATCGGATCGCTCGGGATTCGGCCTGTCGGGAGCGATGTCCGGGCCGTGAAGAAACACCCAGCCGAGCTCATCCAGCCAGGCGATCGCGGCTTGTTCGATCAGGTCCTCATTGATTCCCACACTCATGATCGAATTCTGGGGCTCGCTCAATTACCATTTCCCGCCGGTCTGTTTCGTCGCTACGACTTTTTCTTTGCCATTCACTGTAATTACTACTTCAACGCTCACCTTTACGTCTCCTAGGTAAAAGGCTAGAGAAGAATCACCTCCATAAGTATTAGTTTCTGTGACTCTTGCAGCGGACATGACTGTACTCGCTGCGGACTCAGCAAGTTTCTTCGCCTCACTCGCTCGGTACTTATTGCCATCTCGCAGCAGATTTGTAGTTCCATCAACAACGAGCTCAACTCTCACATCAGAGTCCTTCGGCGAAGCGGCTGATGAGCTTAGCGACTTGATCTTGAACTGAAATGCGGTAACAGAGGATAAAGCGGTTCGCATGCGGTCTTCCTGAGATCGTCGATGTTGATCCCTTGCAGCAATCCTCTCAACCTCATCCAAGTCAACAAGTTCACCCGTGGATAGATCCGACCTGGCTTTAGCCAAAAGCTCAGCTTCTTTCTTGATCAGTTCGGCTTCCTTCTGGGAACGCCCTTCACGGTAAGGACGCTTAAACAACATTTCCTGGTCCCCACCAATCGCACCGACCACCCCCACTAATTCCCAACCAAATTTGCCTAGAGTGTCCATGTACCGCTGTACCGACATTCCTTCTTGGGCAACAATGAACCCTGCCTCGGAGAATGAGATCAACTTTGACCTTCCAAGGCTCTTTGAATCGGGATCCGTGAGCGGATTTGAAAAATAGACTTTGCCGAAAGAAACAACCAGGTACTCCCAAGTCTCTCCATCCGCAGACGCTTTCCCTGCTTGTGAATAGACTGGCGCAACTGTAGCTACTGAGACAACAAATGCGACAAGCACCTTTCGCGCGATTTTCATTGTGAATTCTCCAAGAATTTGTGAATTGTATTCTGTTGATCTATAAGCTGCTGTTTGCAACGTCTGAATCTTCTGTCCGGACACAGCATTCGAAAGCGGCTGAACCCTTCGACCTTACCCGAACCGCTCCTTCAAATAAGCGTTCATCTCGCTCATCGGAAGTTCCTGCGAAGAGTTCCCGCTCCTGACGTAGAACTTCTCAAGCGGCTGTCCGTTCTTGTCCTTTGTCCTGATCACGATAGGATCGACCGCTTTCTGTATATCTACCTTGCAGATCTCCTTCTCCTCGACCTCGTGGAAACTCACTGCCACTTTGCTGGTTACAAAGGCCGTCCCGAAGTTGTTGTTCAGGATATTCCGCATGTGGAGCTCGTACTTGTCCGCGTCCACTCCGCCGAGTGAAAGGTAGTCGTGGCCCAGTCCGACAACTTCGCCGTCATCCATTACTCCAATAATTAGTGTCCCGCCCTGGGAGTTCGCGAAAGCGGCCACGGTCTTCACAATTACGTCTTCAAGCTTCTTGTTCACAACCTCTTCGTTGAAATCCCAACGCATCGAAGCCTTGTATTCGAGCCCGTCGCTTTCACCCTCTTGGATAAGGTCCTCAATAGAGACCGGCACGGCGGCTTCAGAAGTTTCGGTGATGCCTTCCAGGAAAGCGTTAAGTTCCTGCGCGAGCGTCTGCCGCCGAACCTCGAGGAACTGCTCGAACTTCTCAAGATGCCATAGCTCCGGATCCTCCGGCACACATTGAAGCTCAAGGGCATGCGGGAACCTTTCCTTCACAGAAGCCAAATAATCAGAGGCGTCAGCGCTCGACTTACTCCGGTTGGCGACCTGCGTCAGAACAGCCCGATTCGTGAGTTCCTGAGCAAGCGAGTACTTGATGCGGTTGTCCATCCCGTACCCGGCTTTCTTCAGCTTTGAGTAAGGGAAGATATGGTCGCGTTCCAATTGGTACTTCTTGCCCATGTTCTGCCTAAGCGACATTCCGGTCGTAAAGCAGACCGCGTCCCGGCTCTTGAAATACCAACGCATAAGGCTGAACAACGGATGCTGGATGGCACGGCCGACAAATTCCGAAGGGATGATCTCCAGACGGCTGTCTTCCTCGATCACCGCAAGAAGCGCGTCGAATGGCTGGTCCGAGTCCTGGACGATCTTCAGGTCGCGGTCTAGCTTCTGAGGCAGCTGGCTCACGTAACGGGCCCGAAGCTGGGAGTAGAAGAACCATTTCACTATCTTTTTGATCTCTTCGTCGGCAAGGTGACCGCCGCCTTTGTCGAAGCAATAGACGATTATCGGTACGAGAGCATAGATCGAGTTGATCTCCTTTGTGTGGTCAATGAATGCGTGCTGTCTCATCAGGTTGACCACGTAGTCCAGGATCTGGCTTTCCAGGAGGCCCCACGCCGCCTGTAGGTCTTCCGAGATCTCCGAGTCGTGCAGCTTCCGCATTTCGGAGCCCATGTGAAACAGGCACCCGAGAAGAATGTAGACGATGAAGTCGAGCTTGAAGACAAAGCCCTGTTTTTCAAGCTCAGACAGTTTCGCCTTTATCCGTTCGCGCGCCTGCGGCCAGTAGCCGGAGATCTGCGCCAGAGCAAGTTCCGCGTCGGTCAGCGCCACGCCACTAGCATTGACCTTGTAGAAAATGTCGATCGCTTCCCTGATCGAGGCCTTGACGGGGATGGTCTGCTCCGGAAACTCCCGCTCCCGTATGCTCGTGATGGCGTTTATGTTGTCGTTCAGGCGCTTGAGCTCTTCCATCGTTAGCTCACGCCCCGAGTTCGCATACTGTGCCTGGAGATCAAAGGCGCTTACGCCGCCTTTGAAAACATCCGTGATGTTCTGCCACGAAGGATTGTTCTCCATCCGCGTCTTCATATAATAGGAAAGCTCGAGGGTTTCGACATTCACGTAGAGCCCGCGCGTGTCGTTCATGATCTCAGGCTTTGTGTAGTAAGGAGGGATCACTCCCTTGATGAGCATGTAAAGGGTCGTGACCCTCTGCTGGCCGTCGAGCAGAAGCCTCACAGCGCCCTGCTTTTCGTCGTACTTGTGCGGGCCCTTCAACTCGGGCGGACTGGAGGTCTCCCAAAGGAGCATCGTCCCGGTGGGGTATTCCTTTATGAGCGAATCGATCAGGTTCTTCGCGTCATCACGTTTCCAGACGTACTCCCTCTGGAACGCGGGAACAAAAAGCTGCTTTTCGTCAATCTTGTCAAGGATGTTTGAGATTTTCATTTGTCGAAATTTGTCCCATTCATTACTTGGAAGTGGGGCCTTCGCCGATTGCACAGTGCCATCTTGCAGCAGGTTTCTCGCTTTCGGGGCGGAAGAGAACCGCTGTTCTCATTTGAATCAGAATCTAGCCTTCCTACGAACACTTCTTCTGTTCGTCCCAAATGGCCTCAATTCCTTTCTCCGCTACCGCTTGTTTCACACGTTCAATAGCTTTCGGCGAATATCGCTTGTGAACCGACTTGCCGATCTTGATTTCTTTGTAGCATTCGTCATCATCACGAAGTCTCAAGTAATCTACAACAGCAACAGTCTTCGGCATCGTCAGCCCCACTTTTTCAGCAAGCTGTTTCGCTCCCATACTGTAAAAGCCAAGTTCGTCTACCCTTTTCACCGCGACGACCGAAGCGCCCGGTGTTCCTTCGGATACTAGCTTTATTGGAATTCCCTCTTTTTTCGTAAGGCGCAAAGACAACGAGGGTCCCGATCCAGAGGCGGTGAGCTCAATGGACGAGACTCCAGAAAAAATGTCCGTCCAATTGCGACCTTTGATGATCTCGTTCCCCACTCTCCTAAGTTCAGGCTCGCTTGGCTGGTTCTTTTCGCCTTGAATAGTTGAGTCTAGGATTGCCAACGGTCGCAACTTTGCCATCGCCTCAAGTCTTCGCCTCTTTCCTGGCTTCAAGAGCTTTTTTATCTCCCTGATCTCAGTCTCGAACAATGTCGCCAAATCTGTAGGGGGAGTTGTAGAAATAGGAAGAACGCGCGCTGGCAAGTGATCCACCAACTCCTCACCAAAGACATCCTTGAGAAGATCTCTGAACAGAGTTACTCCAGACTGAATATGCAAGTAAAGCTGACTCTCCGAAATGTCCAGCAAATGGTGCTGTGCTGCGTCACGAAGACCGTTTAGGGTCTGCAATACCAAAGCTTGTTCTTCTTGAAGGAACTTTATGGATGCGTCACTAAGCGATCTCCTCACGCAAACATCGAAACCGATCGTCTCTTTAGCATTCTTTTCCCTGATTTTCCCTCCACGTTGAAGTATTCCGGCCTTGAGCAGCATCTCGAATGAATGGTCTAGCAAGATGAGTGTCCCAGACACTCTGCACTGATCGTTTGGTCGATTGAACAGCTCGATACTCAGAATCAAAGCATCCTTAGCCTTCGCAAGCATTAGTTTGGCTTCTCTCTTCATTCGATATCACAAATCCGAACAGGCAATAAGTAGGTTGCTAGCCAGAGCGATCTTCGAAGGTCTCGAATAGAAACGACGCAAGTGTGGTAGCCGCACCTACCGCTAGTCGCGCATGCCTTTTAGGAATTTGCCTATGCTGACCAGGTTTCCCATGTCCTGTACCATAGAGATTTCGCAACTCCGCCATTCCTTGAGTAATCATTGCGAGATTCCCCAAGATCGCCTTAACCGTTTTTTCACCTTTACTTCCAGACGGAATATCTGACGGTAGCAACTTCAGTCGTCGCATAGTCTCTTTAACAAGTCTAATCAGATCCAGTCGATCAAAATCAGAATCACCATACGAATTGAGAATTGTCTTACAACATGTCTCGACTAACTCTTTTGCTTGTCCGATTGCGAGCTCCGGGTCTCGTTCTACGGCTTCCGCAAGCCGTTCAACCTGAGTCTCGAGGTACACCGCATCAATCTTCTCGGCTGTGGCAGTTAAATGTCTAAGTAGTGAGTTCCCTGCCGAAGGGCGAAGTTTGCCATCTCGCGGTTCGTATCCATCGCGCTTCAAACAATCCAAAAGTCGCTTATGTTGTCTTCTTAGGGAAGGAACATCGTCGTGGGCCCCTGGATCAGCGATAATTGACTCTAAATGCAAGAGCACCGAGTAATAGACTTCTAGGAGCTTCGAAACGTCAGCGGGGTTCGCAAAGTCGATCGCGTTGTAATACTGTTCAACAAATTCTCGTCTCTGCCCTCCCACCTCAGGCTCGAAATCTCTATCCGGTTTCAGCCCTGCTGAAGAGAATTCACTTTCGATTTCTCTCAGAATCCGCCCAACGAAATACTCGCGAAATTCTGTGCGTGTTCTCGGGCCGATTAACTCACGGCTTTGCATATATAGCCTTCCTCAAGCGATTCGTCCTCTTGCTCGGTCAGATCAAACGTCAACTAAACCCAAGACTTGTCCTCAAATGAGCCAATGTGAGGAAAGTCACCGTGCGGCTTGAAATTCAAGCCGTCCATTTCATAGAAGGCTCGAAGACCATCAACCACGGTGCTCTTGTCCGCATTGTTGGGGCCTTCAAGGAGGCTAAAGTCGCGGGGGGGAGAATTCATCATCGATCATCTCGCGGATGTTATGGACCACTAATTTTGACAGTTTCATTTGGCCTATCCTTCAACGTTACCGGCCCGTAAGAACTACACATTCCCCGCAATCAACTTCGGCAAAAGGGAATCTCGCAGCTCAGAAAGCGTCTCTGCCTCGCTCTTCCGAATATCGATGCTTGACAAGTTCATTTCCCAAATCTCATTAAAGAAATCCACCAGACCTTCAGGCGGAATTACTGTAGGAATTGAGGCAAAGTCTGAAAAAGAAAGCGACTGCCGAACACTCCCGCTACAAAGCGTCGCAATCCAAGTTTTTGTGTTCGTGGCCTTCAGGGAAAACTCAAGAAACCAGCGAAATTTCGAGAGTGGCCGAAAAACTACATAGACGGGGCTCACACCGCCAAAAAAATCTTCCTTTAGCATTCCGATAGATCCAATGTTTATTCGCGACGGATTGAAGGCGAAGTCCCATTGCTCAACAAGCAAGTATTTGTCTAAGTTCTTGCTATAAACCCTCTTGGAAAACAGATCGTCGGACTTTTCAAGCTCGCCTTTTGCGACGGCCGACAGCACGGTAACCCCGCGCCCGCCGACTCGCTCACTTCTTTGTTCGATCAGATCTCCGAAAGACCCGACGATCCACTCTTCCGGGATGTCGCCGAGTTCGGAGGGGACGAGGCGGTCGGGAAAGAGATCGTAAAGGTCGGCGGGGAGGCCGGGGAGAGATTCGCCGCGGCGCCAGCGGCCTTCCATCTTGGCGCGGACCGGATCGAAATCCACGAACCACGACTTGAAGAGCGCCCGCGCCATCTCCTCGAGCGTCTCGTTCATCCGCCGGTTCAACTCGATCTTGTCGTCGAGGGTCCGGAATATCTGCGCAATACTCTGTTGTTTAGATACGGGAGGAAGCGATACGTCCAATCCTTTGAGCTCATCGGTATTGATCCTTCCGGTTCCATGTCCGGCGAGATCAACCAAACCAAGAAGATCCCGTTTCTTCGCCAGAAGCAGATAAGGCAGAAATTCCGGACAAAGTCCCCCTCTAGCCGTCAGCGCTTTGACATCTTGGTTGAATGTTAGCGGTCTCATTGCGACACAAATCGGAACATCGTTCAGAAGCGTCATTCCTCGTGTCAGGAGTAAAACGGTCCCTTTCTTAACCTCCCTCGTTCCATTCTGTGCCCCTAGTTCGGTCACGTGATCTTGAGTGTCATAAATCCGAAACGACTTCATATCCTTAGCGGAGAGCCAAGGAACTGATCCGCCCCAGTATTTCTCCTGCTTTTTCGAAGGAGTCCCACCAGAACGAAAATCTACGATTTCGCCCAATGTTGTCTGGATCCAATTACTCATCGAGGCCAAGCCGTAGCAGGTTTTCTCCTATTTCATGGTCCAGTCGAGCGCCGATCTCAACCTGCTCCCGCCATTGCGCCGTCAGGCGTTCCATTTTCTCCTCGAAAGGCTCTCCGTCGTCCTCTTCTTCCTCGATCCCGACGTAACGGCCGGGAGTGAGGACGTGACCGTGCTTGCGGACCTCTTCAAGCGTCGCGCTCCTGCAGAAACCGGGGATGTCTTCGTATTCCCCGGCGCCGGATTCGCCGCGCCATGCGTGATACGTGTTCGCGATCCGTTCGATCTCCTCGTCGGTGATCTCCTTGTGCGTGCGGTCGATCATCTCCCCGAGGTTCCGGCAGTCGATGAAGAGTATCTCGCCGCGGCGGTCGCGGAATCGACCGTTCTGGCGGTCGCGAGAGAGAAACCACAAGCAAGCCGGGATCTGGGTCGAGTAGAAAAGCTGTCCGGGGAGCGCGATCATGCAGTCCACAAGGTCCGCCTCGACAAGCGCCTTCCTGATGTCGCCTTCGCCCGACTGCGCCGAGCTCATCGAGCCGTTCGCGAGGACGAACCCTGCGGTCCCCTTCGGCGCGAGGTGGTGGACGATGTGCTGGACCCAGGCGAAGTTGGCGTTTCCTTTCGGAGGCGCGCCGTACTGCCAGCGCTTGTCGTCCTTCAGGCGGTCGCCGCCCCAGTCGCTGACGTTGAACGGTGGATTGGCGAGTATAAAGTCCGCCTTCAGGTCCGGGTGGCGGTCGTTGTGAAACGTGTCGCCGTGGGCGATCTGGCCGTCGATGCCGCGGATGGCGAGGTTCATGCGCGCCAGCCGCCAGGTCGTGTGGTTCGATTCCTGGCCGTAAATCGATATCTTCGACGCCGCGCGGCCTCCGTTGCCGTTCCCCGAGGAATGCGCGCGGATGAACTCGACCGACTGGACGAACATTCCCGAAGACCCGCAGCAGGGGTCGTACACGCGGCCCTCGTACGGCTCGATCATCTCGACAAGAAGCTTGACCACGCACCGGGGCGTGTAGAACTCGCCGCCCTTCTTGCCTTCGGCATCGGCGAACTGCGAAAGGAAGTATTCATAGACGCGGCCGAGCACGTCCTTCGAGCGCGATTCTTCGTCGCCGAGCGGGATGTTGCTGATGAGGTCGATGACCCGGCCGAGCTTTGTCTTGTCGAGCGCCTGGCGGGCGTAGTTCTTGGGCAGGACGTCCTTCAACGAAGGGTTGTCGCGCTCGATGGCGTCCATCGCGTCGTCGACCAGCTGTCCGATGGTCGGCTGTTTCGCCTGTTTCTGTATGTGCGGCCAGCGCGCCTCCGGCGGGACCCAGAAGATGTTCTGCGCGCGGTATTCGTCGGGGTCCTCGGGATCGGCGCCCTGCGCCTGTTCGTCGAGGAGCCGTTGGTGCGTTTCCTCGAAGGCGTCGGAGATGTACTTGAGGAAGATCAGCCCGAGCACGACGTGCTTGTACTCGGCGGCGTCCATCGAACCGCGGAGGGCGTCGGCGGCCTTCCATAGGTCGGCCTCGAAGCCTACGTTTGCGCCTGAGTTTTGTTTATTGGCCACGGATTTCACTAATGGGGATTAACCGCAGAGCACGCAGAGAGCGCAGAGCGAAAAGAAAGGACACCGATGAAAACGGATGTTTTAGGATAGCTCATCCACTTGGCGGTATAGTTGATCTTTATATCTGTGACATCCCTCTCATTATCCGTGTTTATCTGTGTCCGCTCTTCTCTGCGGTTGGTTCTTCTGCCGCAGACGACGCTATAAGAATCGATAACTGAAAATTGAGAATTGACGTCTTTGCCGTCTAAGACGCAGAACTCGTTCGTACTTCGGTTGTTCAGGGATACGCCGGGAGGAGGGGGGTGCCCTCCGGCTTGGGGAGATTTCGACCTTTTCATTAACGGGAAAGATAATCGGAAACGGGTCGGGGGTCAAGGAATCTTGAAGCCGGGGGGAGAAGAAGAATAAGAAGAAGAGGAAGAACTAACCGCAGAGGCGCAAAAAACGCAAAGATCTTAGGGATTCAACGCAAAGGCCGCAAAGGTCGCGAAGATCTTTGATCGCTTTCGTTTACCAATCTGCGGAGCCTCATTCGAAACTCGACCCTGTAAAAGAAGGCTGAAAACAATCAATTCTTCGCGACCTTAGCGGCCTTTGCGTTAAGCCGTTTTTCGCCTGTCCGGTGCACGAGTGCACCGGCTAAACGGGCTACTTCTTGTTCATTACCAGGCTGCCTGCGGGGCCCTGTATGAACGTCGCGCTTTTCACCGAGTTCCCTTCCTTCGTGAATTCAACAAAGAAGCCTTCCGGCAGGCCCTGGATCGCGAATTTCGTCTTCGACTGCGGCACCAGAGTGTAGACCGGCTGTCCCGGGATCACCACCTTCAGCTCGCCGGCGACGACCTCGATGCTGATCTCGATCGGGGGCGTCGTCGACGCATAGGTTCCCGTCAACGCCTTCAGCTCCGCGTCGGTCAACTCGGCCTTCGCTTCAGCCTTCGCCGCCTCGGGGACCTTCTTGAACGGATAGTCGGAAACAAGCCCAACGGTGATCTCGTCGACCTTGCCCATAGCGTTCAGAGAGAACGTCACAGGCGCATTGCCTCCGAGCGGCCCCGAGAAATTCGCCCGGAACGTGTCATAGTGCCAGTGCTCCAGCTCGCCCTCGAACGCCGGTCCGAAACGGACGTGGAGCTTGCCGCCTTCCAGCTTGACCGTCACGTCACCGTAGAGGTCGTTCTTGTAGGTGCCGGCGTATTCCTCGAGCTTCAGCGAAGGCGAGGTTCCCTTCACGCGGGCCTCTTCCATACGCTTCTGCGCGGCCTCGGCGCGCGCTTCGGCGTCCTTGATCGTCTTCAGGCCGTCAGCCGCGTAATCCTTATCGACCTTGCCCAGGTAAAGGTCCAGCACCCTGTACATAAGGAAGTGCGGAAGCACCGTGCCGTTCAGGTTCGTCAAGATCACCACGCCGAGCTTCTCTTCCGGCATAAGGCCGACTTCGGCGCGCATTCCGTCGATCGCGCCTCCGTGCTCGACAAGCTTTCGGCCCTTGTAATCCGAGAGGAACCATCCGAGCCCGTAGCTTAGGAAGTGCGCCTCCGGATAAAGCGTCTCGTACTGGCCGGCGAGATTGATGATCGTCTGCGGCGCGTGCATCTGCTTCACCGAGCCCGAACTGAGGATGCGCTTGCCGTCGTACATTCCCTCGCCGAGCTGCAGCCTGAGCCACTGCGCCATATCGACGACGTTCGAATTGATCGAGCCAGCCGGGGCGATGTTGTCGATAAGGCGCCAGGGAACCTGCTTCACCTCGCCGTCGATCTTGCTGTGCGGCGTTGCGACGTTGCCTCCCGGGCGGAAGTCCCTGATGCTGGTGCCGGTGTCGTTCATTCCCAGAGGCGTGAAGATGCGCTCGTCCACGAACGCGTCCCAGGACTTGCCGGACTCCTTCGCGACGATCTCGCCGGCCGCAAGGAACATAAGGTTCTGGTACCCGAAATTGCTTCGGAAACTCCAGCTCGGCTCGATGAACCTGACCTGGCGGAGGATCTCTGCGCGCGACCTTTCGGTCCCGTACCATAGGAAATCCCCGCGCTGAAGGCCGCTGCGGTGGCTCAGCGTGTCGCGGATCGTCAGCTGCTGGGAGGCGTACGGATCGAAGAGCTCGAACCCCGGAAGATGCTCGGAGGCCTTGTCGTCCCATTTCAGCTTGCCCTCGTCGACCAGGATCGCGACGGTCGCGGCGGTGAAGGCCTTCGACGAAGAACCGATAGCGAAAAGCGTCTTCTCGTCGACCGGCGTCGGATCGCCGAGCTTCCGGACTCCGAAGCCTTTTGCGAAGACGACCTTGTCGTCCTTGACGATCGCGATAGCCACACCGGGTACTTCCCAGTCGGCGATCGCCTTTCGAACGTATTCGTCGAACCCGGCGAGCGGATCGGCCTGCGCGGCGACGAACTGGGCGGCCACGAGGAGAGTGATAAGGAGCGTTATGAGTTTTGTTTTGAAGTTTTTCATGGGTTTAAGTATTTGAGCAGGGAGAAAATTTTCAACGCAAAGGTCGCAAAGGACGCGAAGTTAATTAACCTGTTGCTTCCGGCTTAGGGGGCACAACTCCGATCAAATCTAAACGAGCGGTGAAAACGCCTGAATCAATTCCTTCGCGTCCCTTGCGACCTTCGCGTTTACTGTCATTCCTTGTCGTTACTCGATCTTTTTCGCGGGCGTGTTCCCCAGGAGAAAGCCGGTGATGCTGCCGTCTTCGCCCTTCGTGAATGTGACAGTTATGTTGATGTCCTTCGAGAAGAACCTCTCTTCCGTCTCCGGCAAAAGGATGAACCTGTTCCGCCCGGCGAGGTCGCCTATCAGCTTGCCGTCCTCGAGCGAGATGCTGATCACCGTGCCTTCGCCGACCTGGTACTTCCCGGTGTATTTCTCAAGCACCTTCGCATCAAGCTCGATCGTCTTCCGCTCGGCGGGGATCTCGTATTTCTGGCCGAAATAGATCGCCGAAAGCGCGTTCGCGATCGGACCCGAAGGCGCGCCCTCGATGTTGCTCAGGACGATGAACACGACCTTGTCCTCGGGGAACCGCGTCATGCTTGTGCTGAATCCGTAGATCCCTCCGCCGTGCGAGATCGCCCTTTTCTCGAACCGCTTGCCGACGTTCCATCCGAACCTGTACGCCGAATCGGCCTCGCCGGTATTGAAGATCGCGTCGAGCGTCTCTTTTTTGGCGAGCTTGTCGGTGTAAAGCGCCTGGTCCCATTTCAAAAGGTCCTCTGTCGACGAATAGAGCGCACCCGCTGCGTAAGGAACCGACATGTCCATATACGAGGCGTTCAGAAGGCTGCCGCTTTCTCTCTTGTAGCCCGCCGCCCGGTTGGGGATGATCCGCGAGGGGCTGTCATATCCCGTGCTCTTCATTCCAAGGGGCGTGAAGATATTCTCCTGAAGGAACTGCTCGTACGACTTGCCGGAAACCTTCTCGATGATCATTCCCAGAAGGAAATAGCCGGAGTTGTTGTACGAGAACTTCTCACCCGGAGCGAAATCGAGCGGCTTGTCCCTGACCCGCTTGTACATCTCGTCGGTAGGTGTCGGGAGGATGGTGTCCCGCGCGAAATCCGGGAACCCTGTGTAGCTGGGGATCCCGGAATTGTGCGCCAGAAGATGCGAGATCTTCACGGGCGCCCAGGCGTCCGGACATTCCTCGAAGTACTTGCAGACAGGGTCGTCTACCGACAGTTTCCCTCGTTCCTGGAGCATCGCGATCGACAGGCCTGTGAACTGCTTCGTGATGGAGCCGAGCCGGAAGATGGTCGCGGGCCTGTTCGGCACGCCGAGCTCCAGGTTCGCCATTCCGTAGCCCTTGCTGACAAGCGGCGTCCCGTCCTTCGCGATCATCACGGTCCCGCTGAACCCGTGGACCTTGACGGCCGCGTCCATATATTCGGCGACCTTCGCGTCGAGATCGGCAGGCGGGACGCTTCCGTTCTGGGCGAAGGCGGCGGAGACGAAAAGGAGCATCAGCGCGAGAGCCAATGCAAGGCGTGGATTGATGTGTAGGTGTTTCATAGTCATTGGTCAGCGATCAGTGGTCATTGGTCAATGTGCATTGGCCACTGTTCAGGTAGCCCTCCCTGACGGTCGGGCTTCGGACACGCCGCTGCGCGGCTCGGACCCCCGACTTCTCACGGTAGCCCTCCCTGACCGTCGGGCTTCGGACACGCCGCTGCGCGGCTCGGACCCCCGACTTCTCACGGTAGCCCTCCCTGACGGTCGGGCTTCGGACACGCCGCTACGCGGCTCGGACCCCCGACTTCTCACGGTAGCCCTCCCTGACCGTCGGGCTTCGGACACGCCGCTGCGCGGCTCGGACCCCCGACTTCTCACGGTAGCCCTCCCTGACGGTCGGGCTTCGGACACGCCGCTACGCGGCTCGGTCTCGCCACCGCACCGTGGGTTCCGCTGCGCTCCACCCACGGCTAAAGGCAGGCCGCCGCTGCGCGGCTCGGACTCCTGTCTCCCGTCTCCTGTCTCCTGACTCCTGACTCCCCACAGTAGCCCTCCCTGACGGTCGGGCTTCGGACACGCCGCTACGCGGCTCGGTCTCGCCACCGCACCGTGGGTTCCGCTGCGCTCCACCCACGGCTAAAGGCAGGCCGCCGCTGCGCGGCTCGGACTCCTGTCTCCCGTCTCCTGTCTCCTGTCTCCTGACTCCCCACAGTAGCCCTCCCTGACGGTCGGGCTTCGGACACGCCGCTGCGCGGCTCTGTCTCGATCTCGCCACCGCACCGTGGGTTCCGCTGCGCTCCACCCACGGCTAAAGGCAGGCCGCCGCTGCGCGGCTCACCGCTCACGGTCCACTGCTCGTCGTACGTCGTGGGCGGGGACAAGCCACGCCCCTCATTGCCGCTCGTCGTACGTCGTGGGCGGGGACAAGCCCCGCCCCTACAGTGCCGCTTACTGGTCCTTGGTCCCTGGTCCCTGGTCAATGCTCCAGATTTCCGACAGCACCCGCTTGAAGTTTCCGCCCAGGATGCCCTCGATCTCCGTGTCGGTAAATTTCCTGCGAATCAGCCCCTCGGTCAGGTCGTACATACGCTTCGGGTGGTCCAGGCCCTCGATGTCGATCTTCTCGCGGAATCCGTAACTGCCCTTGTATCCCGCGCGCAACTGCTTGTTCAGCTCGGGCGGCATCTTGTCGTAGCCGTAAAGGTCTATGTCGCTGCCAACGCCCAGGTGCTCCGGCCCGATCCATCTCTTCACCTGCTCGAAGTGATCGATGCAGTCCTCTATGTCCGTCGGCTCGCTCGCCTTCACGAACATACGCACCCCGGTAATGCCCATCACACCGCCGCTCTTCCCGAGCGCCCTGACGGCCTCCTCGGTTTTTGTGCGGGGATGTCCGCCGGCATACATTCGAAGATTCGAGTGCGTTATCAGGACCGGCTTCTTCGAGATCTCGAAGGCGTCCAGCGTCGTCTTGTCGCCGCAATGCGAGACGTCGACCGCCATCCCGACCTTGTTCATACGCTCGATCACCGCGGCGCCGAAGTCGGAGATCCCTCCGTCGACCCTTTCGGTCGAACCGTTCCCGATCATGTTCCTAGAATTGTAGGTAAGCTGCGAAACCCTCTGTCCCAGCGCGCGGAACGTGTCGACGTCGTTCGGCCGACGGAAATGGTCGGAGTTCTGCAGTCCGAGCAATACGCCCATCTTCCCCGAAGCCTTCACGCGGCTGAGATCGCCGGCGCTGTCGATCCGTATGAACTTGTCGTCGTGGTTGGCGATGAAACCGTTCCACATCGCGAAGAACGACAGTGCCGTTTCGTAGGCGTTCGGGCCTCCGAGACCCACCGCCGGATGGATCACGTCGATGTTCGATTCCTTGTAAGGCTTGAAATCCTCATCGGAGAACGATTCGGGATCGGCCATCCACTTGTTGCCCTGCGGGAAATTGAGCGTCAGCACGCAGAGCATGTCGATCACCGTCGAACGGTTTACCAGATCGATCGCCCTTGCGGAATACTCCGCCGCAGATCCCGCGAAAACCCGGAAAGAGCCGCGGTTGATCATCGGTGCGGCGATGGCCGCCGCGCCCGCGGCCGCGAGTCCCTTCAGCGCGGTCCTTCTCGATACTTTTGTTTCTTCTTTTTTCATTTCTTTAATACGTCGAGCTGATCACCAGCAGGTTCGAGACGTAAGCGAACCAGAGGAATCCGACACAGCACAGCGCGAACAGCGCCGCCCGAAGGCGGTACCAGATCGAGCACTTGATCATCCAGCAATAGACGGCGTTGAAGAGCACGAGGATCGTGCCCAGCGCGCCGATGATCCCGATCCCCTGCACAAGGAAGAACCACACATTGCCCTGGTCGCTCAGGAAATCGATGTTCGAAAGAGCGTAGGTCACCAGCGAGACGAGCCCGATCACGAGGATCAGGTCCAGCGCGAAGACGACCCAGACGCCGTAGCGAAGAAGGTTCTGGTACTTCGTGTATTCGAGCTTGTGCCCGTATCTTTTTCTCGTGAGCCACGCGATAGGCGCGAGGATCAGCGTCAGCGCCATTATCCCAAGCGAGAACCCAAGCACAGGAAGCAGCACGCCCGAATTCTCGAAGAACCCGACCCGCTTGAAGACCATAAACGGGTACTGCATTATCAGCTGCATCCTGCCCTCTTCGTCGGGCTTGAAGATGATCGTGCTCTGGCCGTTGACGTCGCGGAAGGTCATCGGCTCGATCGCCCTGAACTTCATCGGCTGTCCGCTCGGTTCGGTGAAGGCGTCGATCGTGATCGTGCCTTCTCCGGCGGCCGAAACGGTCGCCTCGCCGAGCACCGCTGCCACGCGCAGGAACGAATGCTCGCTCCGGCGGCTGACCATGTATTTGCCCGCGACCGCCTGCGCGTCCGCTTCGGCGTTGTCGTAGGTTTTTTCTTCCGGCTCGTACGGGAAATAACGGTCGAGGAAGGTCTCCCAGATGATCGACCTGCCGGACACCTCGCCCTTTCCGCCGCTGTTGTATGAAATGAAAAAGCCAAGGTTCTTTTCCGGTATCAGGTGAAGATCGCTGTGGAAGGCGATCGTGTCGCCTCCGTGTCCTATGATCCGGAGCCCGTTGCGCGATTCCTCGTAGAAACCGTGGGCCATCGCGTTCGCCTTTTCGTCGAGCGCGAACAGGCGGCTGTGCATAAGCTCGGTCGTTTCGGGCTTCAGGATCTGCGCGTCGCCGAGCTTGCCTCCGTTTAGGTGAGCCAGCATGAACTTCGCCATATCCGTCGCGGAGCTCGTAAGGCTTCCGGCGGGAAAAGGCACGACGACCTCGAATGAAACGGTCTCGACGTCCGAAGCGAGCCGGTAGCCGTTCGACATATCGCCCGCGATCTCTTCCGGAAGCGGCTGGACGAAAGTCGAGCGATCCATTCCGAGCGGCTTGAAAATGTTGTCCGCGACGTAATCGTTGAACGGCTTGCCGGAGATCCTCTCGACGACGTAGCCCGCCAGCGCGGTCCCGTAGTTCGAGTACGCCGGAACGGTGCCCGGCGGAAAGATGCGGTTCGGAATGTGGGTCTTGAGATATTCGCCGAGGTTCAGATCCCCCGCCTGCGTCTTGAACAGGTCCTTGACCGCCTCCTCGAAGCCCGGAGTATGCGTCAGGATGTGCTTCATCGTGATCGGCTTGCCGAACGCCTCCGGGATCTTGAAGTCAAGGTACTCGTTGATGTCCTTGTCCAGGTCCAGCTTGCCCTGTTCGTGGAGCTGCATCACAGCGGTCCACGTGAAGAGCTTCGAGATCGAGCCCGGCCGGAAGAGCGTCTTCTCCGCGTCAACCGGCTTACGCGCCTTTACGTCCGCATAGCCGTATCCCTTCGCGAAGATCAATTCTCCGTCGCGGACGACCGACACGGTGGCGCCGGCGATGTTCTCCCTTTCGAGCTGTGCGGGAAGTATGCCCTCGAAGAAAGCGTCCAGGTCCTGGGCATTGAGCTTGTCCGCGGGTTTCGGTGCCTCCTCGCCTTCAGCCTGAGCTTCGGGTGCGGACGCGGCCTCAGGCGAAGCCCCCGCCGCGGGCGTCTGTTCCGGGGACTGACCGGGAAATGATGCCAGGAGTAGAAGAAGTAAGGCCGCAAGAGCCGCAGTTTTTTTCATTTCAGTTCCGCCTTTTGGTATGAAATCGCGTACGCCGTGCCGGGCTCTCGCCCGCGACGCGGCGCATCGCGGTCAATCCTGCTTCCCTTGCCCGTAAATAACCTTTCCGGGCTTCGCGCCCGTGTGCTTTCCGTTCTCAACCACGACTGTTCCGTTCACGAGCACTCGGTCGATACCGACCGGGCTCAGGAGCGGCTCTTCGAAGGTCGCTCGATCGTTTATCTTCTCGTAGTCGAAGATCACCGCGTCCGCCCACATTCCCTCCTTGATCAGGCCTCTTTTGGGGATCCTCAAACGGGTCGCCGGCCAGGAGGTCATCTTCCGTATCGCCTCTTCAAGGCTTATCACCTTCTTCTCCCGGACAAACCGCGCGATCAGCCTCGGGTGGTTGCCGTACGAGCGCGGATGCGGCAGTCCGAGCGTGTCGACCTCGCCCGGCTTGAGAGCCGCGCCGGCGTCGCTTCCTATGCTGGTCCAGGGGAACTTGAGCGCGGTGATCACGTCGTCTTCGCTCATCATGAAGTAGAGCGCGTAAACCCTTGCGGTGCCCTGAAGCACCAGGTCGAAAGCCGTGTCGGCGGGGTCCTTCCCGAGTTCCTTCGCGATCGCCGCGATGCTCTTTCCTTCGAACTTGGCGTTCTGCTCGTTCCGCGCGTTCACGAGGATTATGTTCTCCCAGCCGCCGGAAGCCTCGACTATGTTCCACCAGCCCGGCGATCCCTCGACGATCTCTCTCTTCAATCGAGCCCTTGTTTCCGGGTCGTTCAGCCTTTCGAAAAGCTTTGAGACGCCGCCTTCGAATGCCCAGGAAGGTATCGTTGCCTCCAGCCCGGTCCCGCCGGCGGTGTACAGGTAAATGTCCGCCGCGACATCGACCCCGCGCCCTCGCGCGCGCTCGATGGCCTCGCCTGCTTCGCGCATCAGCCGTCCCCATCCGGGCTGGTACGCCGCCTTGAGGTGAAATATCTCCACGGGTAGGCCGCCCTTTTCGCCGATCTCGATCGCCTCTTCGACCGCTCCGACGAGGCCCTTGCCCTCGTCGCGCATATGGGTCGCGTAAATGCCTCCGTACTTTCCGGCGACCTTTGCCAGCTCGATCAGCTCCGGTGTCTTTGCGTAGCTCGAAGGCGGATAGATCAGCGCCGTGGTCATTCCCATCGCGCCCGCCTGCATCGCCTTTTCAATGATCGCCTTCATCCGCTCGAGCTCTTCCGCGTTCGGGACTCTCGAGTCCATTCCAAGCACGGCGACCCTGGCCTGCGTTGCGCTGAAATACGTCCCGAAATTGATGCTGATCCCGCTTGTTTCAAGGCCTTTGAAGTACTCGCCGATCTGGTCCACGGGCACGGGCGTCCCGCCCTCGCCCCCGATCGCTGTCGTGACTCCCATGAACAGCTTGTTCTCGGCGAGGCCGTTCATCGGAAGCACGGAACCGGACTGGTCCATCGAATCGATCCAGCCCGGCGAGACATATTTTCCCGTCGCGTCGATCTCGACCTTGCCCTTTCCCCTGACGGTCCCGATCCTCACGAACCGCCCGTCCCTGATCGCGACATCCGCAAGGATCCACGGATTGCCCGCACCGTCGAGGACGCGGCCGTTTCGGATGACGACGTCGTACTCCTGCGCGAAGAGAGGCGCCGCTAACAGCGCCAGAACGGCGATCAGAAGTACACCGCCGCGGATAAGACGCGGGACGCGGAGGAAGCTCGGTTTGCAGGTTTGGTCGATCACTTATCTGTTGTTTTGAAGCCGTTTACGGCATCTGCCTGCCGGGCCCGTAGATCACCTTTCCGGGTCTTGCGCCCGTGTGCTTGCCCTTCTCCATCACCACGGTTCCGTTCACAAGCACGTAGTCGATCCCTTCCGGACGTCTGTATGGCCGTTCGTATGTGGCGGTGTCATTTATCGTTTCGAGATCGAAGATCACGACGTCCGCCCAGAGCCCTTCCTTGATCAGCCCGCGCGAGGGGATCCGCATTCTTGTCGCCGGCCACGATGAAAGCTTCCTGACGGCTTCCGGCAGCGAGATCACCTTCTTCTCCCGCACGTAATGCGCGATCAGCCTTGGGAAGTTTCCGTATCCGCGCGGATGGCCCATGCCGACCGTCTCGGGATCGGGCATTTCTGCGGACGCCGCCGCATCGCTGCCGAGGCTTGTCCAGGGGAACTTCACCGCCATTTCGATATCCGACGCGGACATCATGAAATACAGCGCCGAGACCCTGCCCTCGCCCTGGAGGATCAGGTCGAAAGCCGCGTCAGCCGGATGCTTGTTCCATTCCTTCGCGATCTGGGCGATGTTCTTGTTCTCGAACTTCTTGTTCTCCTCGTTCCCGGCAAAGACGAGCAGCACGTTCTCCCAACCGCCCGCGGCCTCGACGATGTTCCACCAGCCGGGCGATCCGGTCTCGATCTCTTTCTTCAGGCGCTCGCGGGTCGCCGGATCGCGGAGCCGCTCCATCAGCTTGTCCCTGCCGCCGTCGGACGCCCAGGCGGGAACGACCGCGGTAAGACCCGTGCCGCCGGCTTCGTAAAGGTACATGTTCGCGGTGACATCGACGCCCCGTTTTCTCGCGGCCTCGATCGTCTCTCCGGCCTTCGTCATCAGCGTGCCCCAGCCGGGCTGGTAGGCCGCTTTCAGATGGAAGACCTCGACGGGAACTCCGGCCTTTTCGCCGATCTCGATCGCTTCCTCGATCGCCTCGACCAGCTCCCTTCCTTCGCCGCGTATGTGGCTCGAGTAGAAGCCGCCGTATTTTCCGGCGACCTTCGCCATCGCGATCAGTTCTTCTGTCTCGGCGTAGCTGGCGGGCGGGTAGATCAAAGCTGTCGTGATGCCCAATGCGCCGGCCTTCATCGCCTCTTCGACGATCGCGCCCATTTTCGCTAGCTCTTCGGCGTTCGGGTCCTTGTCGTCCGGACCAAGAACCGCGACCCTCGCCTGCCGTTCGGCGAACGAGGTCCCGAAGTTCATGCTGATGCCGTCCGATTCGAGCTTCGCGAAATAGCCGGCTAATTCCCCGGCGGGCACGGGCGTTCCGCCCTCACCGGCGATGCCTGTGGTGATGCCCTGCATAAGCTTGCTCTCGGCGAGCCCGTTCCGCGCAAGCACTCCTCCCGACTGGTCGAGCATGTCGATCCAGCCCGGCGTGACGTATCGTCCGGTGGCGTCGATCTCGCGTTTGCCTTTGCCCCTCACGACGCCGATCTTCACGAACTTTCCGTCCTTGATCGCTACATCTGCCGCGATCCACGGATTGCCTCCGCCGTCGAGCACGCGGCCGTTGCGTATCACTATGTCGTATTCGGCGGCGCCGTTCTGCGCAAAGGCGGGGAGCACCAGCGCGTTGAGGACGAGCATTGCGGCAAGCGCGGCGGAAAATATCTTCGAAACACGTTTTCTCATCTATCTGTCCTCGCGGCCGAAGCCTGCCTGTCGTCCCCGGAATGCTTGATCATAAGGTCGATCGCGCGGTCTCCCAGCTTGAACAAATGCGGATGCGCGCGATTTCCGTTCGTAAGGATCGCGAAGCCGTACTTGCGGTTCTTGTTTCCGAGCAGGTACGCGGTGTATCCGGCGAGGCTGCCGCTGTGCGCGAAGTAGTGGTCTCCGTTGCGGATCTGCGACCACCAGGTCAGGCCGAAACCTGCCGTCTCGTTGCCCCATATGCCCTCGACGCCGCCCTTGAACTGGTCGTACTGAAGCGTGTGCATCTGCTCGAGCGTTTCCGCCTTGATCACCTGTTTGCCTTTGAATACCCCGCCGTTGAGGTTCATTATCATCCAGTTCGCCTGGTCCAGGATCGTGCCGTAGGTGATTCCCGCGGGATACACCGCCGCCCTGATCCTTGTCGCCGGAACCTGCGCTCCGGTCTCCGGGCTCACGACGTACGGTACCGAAAGCCGCTGACCCATATCCGGAGTCGGATCGAAAGCCGTGCTCTTCATTTCAAGCGGGTCCCAAACGTTCTGCTGAATGTACTGCTTGTACGGAACCCCGGAGAGCTTCTCGACAAGGTAGCCGATCAGCGTGAAAGCGGGGTTCGAGTACTCCACCTTCGTCATCGGCGGATGCTCGACCTTCAGCTTGGTCCTCACGTACGTTTCCAATTCGATCGTGCCGCCGTTATTCCAGACGGGTATCGCTCCGAACTCGCCCGTTATCCCGGAAGTGTGCGTGAACAGATGGCGGAACGTGACGGGATTGTTGGGATCGTTTCCGGGGATCTCGAAGTCGAGGTACTTGCTGACCGGATCGTCCAGCTTGAATTTCCCTTCCTCCATGAGCTTCAGCAGTGCGACGGTCGACATCGCCTTGAAGGTCGATCCGATAAGGTAGACCGTTTCCGTCGCCGCAGGCGTGCGCGCCCACAGGTTCGATTCGCCGTATGCGCCGGTCCAGATCACTTTGTCGCCTTCGATCAGCGCGACCGTGCACGAAGGGATCTTCCCCTCTATCATCATCCGCCTGATCTCCGGCTCGAGTTCCGCCGCGAGCTTGTCGACGGCGACCGCGCGGGCGGAAGCGGCTCCGGAAAACGATGCCAATATAAGAAAGGCAATGGCCAAAATCAGCCCCGGCCCGGGGACTCGGCGATTGTTCATATAGGTTTTGGAAGCTGTCATCATCATTTCGATCAGTTACGTGAGCCGTCTCGCGAACTGAAAGTAACGATTAGTTGCCCCCCGCTTCAGCGGGGGGATCGAAGGGGCAAATAGATCATTCCGCCGGCTTCAGCCGGCACTTGTCGGGGCTAAAGCCTCTATCCCGTTTTGTTCACCCGGTTGCCCCCCCCGCTGAAGCGGGGGGATCGAAGGGCCCAATTGATCATTTCGCCGGCTTCAGCCGGCACTCGTTGGGGCTAAAGCCCCAAGAATTAGTTTCGCAGCTGACCCCCCCCGCTGAAGCGGGGGGGGGGCATAAGGGCCAATAGATCATTTCGCCGGCTTCAGCCGGCTCTTGTTGGGGCTAAAGCCCCGGTCTTGTTTGGTCAAGCCTTTTACCCCCCGCTAAAGCGGGGGGCAACTGATATTTCCCGGCAATTCGATCTATCGCGCGAAACGGTCAGGTTCCGGATCTGCCTATCAAAATGCCTCGTGTCAGGGTGCCGTCTCGACCGGGACGGCGATGTGCGAGGCATTGCGGCCCGATCGGTAGATCTTCTGGGTCGCGGTCCGGAAGTCGGATTCGGTTGCTTTAAATATGTTCTGGACGAAAGTCTGCGGATTCCTGTCGATCACGGGGAACCAGCTGCTCTGGACCTGGACCATTATCCTGTGGCCCTTTCGGAACACGTGGTCGTTCGCAGGGAACGGGATCTGGTACAGCTGCACCGTGTTCGCGGGGATCGGCTCCGGCTTCTCGAAGCTGTTCCTGTACCGCCCACGGAAAACGTCGCCCGCGATCATCAGCTGATAGCCCCGCAGCGCCGGATCGGCCTCGTAATCTTCCGGATAGACGTCGATCAGCTTGAAGATCCAGTCGCTGTCGGTCCCAGTCGTCGAGGCGAAAAGGTTTGCGATCACTCTTCCGGAGATCACCACGTCCTCTTCGAGCGGGTCCGTCACCCACGTCACCACGTCGGGCCTGTGCGTCGCGAACCTCTGGTCGTCGACAAGCCATGTGCTCCAGCCGGCCCGCAGCGGTATCGGCCTCGCGCGGTACGGGACCGGATTTTCCGGGTCGGAGATGTAACTGTTGAATCCGTCTCCGGACGTACCCGGCGCTTCGAACGAAAGGCCGCGGTCCTCGCGAAAATACAGCTTCTTATCCTCGATGTCCTCTTTCGGAGGCCACGCTTCGTGTTTGACCCATTCGTTCCTTCCCGTCCTGAAGGTCAGTGCCTCGGGAAGGTCCGGCGCCGGGGCTCCTTTGAGGTGGTGCCTCAGGAACGGAGCGCGTATCTCGTCGCGGAAGTACGCCGACGTGTTGCTGCCGAAGTCGATCGGGCCGAGCTTGCTGCCGTCGGCTCTCGACCAGCCCCCGTGGTTCCAGGGGCCCACGACGAGGAAGTTCTGGTTGTTCGCGTCGTGGCGCTCGAGCAACTCGTAGATCTTGATCGGGCCGTAGAAGTCCTCCTGGTCCCACCATCCGGCGACATTCAATGTCGGGACGGTGACGCGGTTCAGCCAGGGCGCGAACGCCTGCCTTTTCCAGAAGGCGTCGTAGTCCGGGTGGTTCACGAAGTCGTTCCAGGTCGGATACTTGCCGTGAAGATACTTCTTGTCGACGTTCGAGAGCGGCCCGAGCTTCAGGTACCACTCGTACACGTCGTAGTTGTCGATGACATTCGCAGGGTTTGTCATCTCCTTCGACGATTCCATCATGTACGTGAACTCGAAACCGTAGCTCAGGCGGAACGCGCCGTTGTGGTGGAAATCGTCGCCGATCCACATATCGGCAGGCGAAGCCTGCGGGACGATCGCCTTCAGCGCGGGATGCGGATCGAGCATCGCCATCACCGCGAGCCATGCTCCGTAGCTTGTCCCGGCGATCCCTACCCGGCCGTTGCTGTTCGTGTTCTTGAGAAGCCATTCGATCGTGTCGTACGTGTCCGTGCTTTCATCGATCGCCGAACTGTCGCTGCGGTCCCTGGGCTGGCGGAGCATCACGAACTGGCCTTCGGATTTGAACCGGCCGCGTATGTCCTGCTGGACGATGATGTACCTGTCGGGCACAAGGTCGGCGAGAATCCTGACGATCTGCTCGGGCGTCGCATCGCCGATGCCGTACGGCGTCCGGATCATCAATATCGCCTGCTTTTCGTCGGTGTCGGTCGGTGTGAAGACCCGTGTGAACAGCCGGACCCCGTCGCGCATCGGCACCATCGTCTCTATCTTGGTGTACGGCGCCGGTGCGTCCTGTGCAAGAACGCCTTGCGGAGCCGCGAATACAAGCGCCGCGAGAACGAGCAAAACACCCGCCGCGGCGCTCCTGACCTTTGTGATCTGTTCGAAGTTCATCGTCATTCAGCCTTTGGCCGTCGCAGACCTAGTTACCCCTGGGAGGCGAGACACGGTCGATCGGCGCCGGTCTCGGGACCTTCTTGAAGCCGCCCTTTTCAAGCAGTTTCAATGCTTCTTCGACAGCTTTCTCCAACTGCGGATCGCGGCCGTTCCGGACTGCCGCCGGCGAGTACTCGACCGGAACATCGGGAGCGACGCCTATGTTCTCCACATCCCATTCGCCGTCGAGATTGTAGAAGGCCAGGTTCGGCGCCGTGATCCCTCCGCCGTCTATGGTCGGGGGAAAGCCGAGCGTTCCGACAAGGCCTCCCCAGGTGCGGGTGCCGACAAGCGGCCCGATCTTGCGGAGCCTGAACATGAAAGGCAAAGCGTCCCCGCCGGAGCCTGCGGACTCGTTGATCAGCATCACCTTCGGCCCGTAGATGCCCGCTAACGGCGAGGTCGTCGTGTCTCCGTCGCGAAGCGCGAAGAAGCCCATAGGCTTGCGCTCGAGCTCGTTGACGATGTAGTCCGCGACCATACCGCCCTGGTTGTAGCGCTCGTCGATGACTGCGCCCTCTCTTTCCTGCTGGGAATAGAAGTATCGCGTGAAGTACGTGTATCCGGCGCCGCCTGTGTTCGGCAGCCAAACGTAGGCGAGTCGGCCGTTCGAGAGGCGTTCGACCGTCCTCCGGTTGTTCTCCACCCAGGCGCGCGTCCTCAGCTGGTTCTCGCTTGAAACGGGAACGACGGTCACGAGCCTCGAGCCCTCTTCGGTCGGCGAACCGTTGACACGGATCGTCGTCTGGCGGCCGGCGGTGCCTTCGAAAAGGTAATAGGGATTCATCGGCGCGGCGAGTTTCCTGCCGTTCACCGCGAGTATGTAATCGCCTTCCTTGACGTCCACGCCCGGCGCGCTCAGCGGCGCCTCGAGCCCGGGATTCCAGTTCTCGCCGTCGTAGATCTTCTTGATGCGGTAATGGCCGTTCTCCATCGCCAGGTCGGCGCCGAGGAGCCCCACCTGGACCGGCGTGTCGGACGGAACGTCCCCACTGCCGGTCAGGTACGAGTGCCCGACGGTCAGCTCGCCTCCCATCATCGCGATGATGTACCCGAGATCGGCGCGATGGCCCACGTCGGCAAGAAGAGGAAGGTACTTCTGGTATATGGCGTCCCAGTCGGCGCCGTGCATTTCCTCGTCGTAGAAGAACTCGCGCTGAATGCGCCAGGTCTCGCGGTAGATGTTCGCCCACTCGGCCTTCGGATCGACCCGCATCTCCATCTCCGACACGTTGAGCGCGCCGTCGCCGGGCTTGGCGGGAGCCGCCGTACCGACGATCCCGAACCTCGGTCCGGACCTGTAGAGAAGCTTCTTGCCGTCGCCGGACACCCAGTATGCGCTGACGCCTTCGATGAACGGAACCGCTTTCCTCGCCGCGACCGTGTACTTGTGCAGCCGGGCGCCGCCTCCGCCGTTGGCGGGCGGCTCAAGGAAGAAGAAGCTGCCGGCGGGGCCCGCGGCGAGCGAGTTGTAATTCCTCGGGGGAAGATCGAGCGAGATGACCCGCTTGCTTATCCCTTCAAGATCGATCTTCGTGGCTTTCGAGCCCTGGTCGCCGCCTTCTTTCGGCTTCGCGGCTGTGTCCGGAGAGCCTTTCGGCGCGGGCTCTTCGTCGGATTCGGGGAGAAGCGGCGAAGGCTCGTCGGCGGAAAGGACCGCGAGATACACGGACCTTCTGACGGGGCGGTCGACGGAGCTCATCTCGAGCCAGCCGGTGCTGGGCCCGTAGTCCGTACTCGCGAGAAAATATATGTACTTCCCTCCCGCGTCGAAAGCGGGGGAGACCGAATCGGCCAGGCCGTCCGTCACCTGATACGACTTCTTGTCGGAGAGCGAATATACGAAAACGGCGCGAAGGTGGCTGGGCAGGTTCTTTGTATAGACGATCCAGTTCGAGTCCGGGGACCACGATGTTTCGGTGTTGCGGAACGGGTCCGGGTACCTGTCGGTGTCGACCTTTGATGCCGCTCCCGACCCGGTCTCGATCACCCATATGTTCCTGTGGTTGTCCTGAAGCAGGATCTTGGTTCCGTCCGGGGACCAGGCGGGCTCCGAATAAAATCCCTTCGTCGGAAGCGTGATCACTTTCGGCGTGCCGATCCCGGAAGGATCGCCGAGTACGAGCTGGTACTCGCCGGAAGCGTCCGAAAGCCAGGCGATCTTCGATCCATCGGGCGACCAGGCCGGGCTTCGGTCGTGGTTCGCGGAACTCTGAGTAAGGTTGCGGAAATCGCCCTTTTCCGCCGGCACAGTAAATATGTCGCCGCGAGCCTCGAAAACGGCGCGCACGCCGGTCGGCGAAAGGGCCGCGTTCCGTATCATCGGCGCGGCCTTTTTGAACTGCGGACGCGCCCAGGGCAGATCGCCCGTCACTTCTATGTTCAGCCTTGAGGCGCGGCCCGTCTTCGTGTCGAAAAGATGGATGAATCCCGCCTGCTCGTAGACTATCGCGTCGGATCCCGCGGAGGCGTTCATTATGTCGAAATCGGTATGCCGGGTGAGCTGCTCGACGCTAGTGGCTCCGACCTTCCACGAGAAAAGGTTGGCGGTGTGGCTTCTGTCGGACACGAAATAGACCGTGTCGCCGATCCACATAGGCGAGCTGTCGTTGCTGTTGTTCCAGGGCGCTTTTACGACCGAAGCGCTGGCAAGATCGATCACCGAGATCGGATGGGTCCGGCCGCCCCTGTAATGGCGCCAGAAGCTCGCGTCTTCCCACGCCGGGACAAAGTTTGTCTGGATCTCCTCGTACGCAAGTCTTTTGCCGTCCGGAGAATACGCCCCGGTCGCGGCCCTCGGGACGGGGACCATCGAAGGCAGTCCGCCGTCGAGGCCTATCGTCCAGAGCTGGTTGTACGCCTGCTGCGGCGCGCTCGTCCTGACTGACGCGAAAAGGACGCTTCTGCCGTCGTTACTCCAGCCTCGAGCACGGTCGTCAGCCGGGTGGTAGGTAAGGCGGACCGGGTTCCCTCCCGCCGAAGGGATCACGTAAACATCGGTATTGCCGGACACCGTCGACGTAAATGCGATCTGCGATCCGTCGGGAGAGAGATGGGGATTGCTCTCGACTCCGGGTGTCGCGGTGACGCGGCGCGCGCGGCCGCCCGCCCTCGGCACCGTCCATATGTCGCCCGCGTAAGCGAACGCGATCAGGTCGCGGCTCACCGACGGCTGGCGCAGGAGCCTTGTTCCCTGTGCGAAAAGGGCCCCGGAAAGCGTGAAAATGAAGATCGCGAGAAGTGACAGGAAGCGTGTAGTCATAACTTTATCGGACGATTTCGTGAAGAGGGCCCGAACAAAGTCCAGGCCCTTTTCTGAATAAACGACTTACTCTTGGTTCCGGATCAGAACGATACCCTGATCCCGAACTGGCCCTCACGTCCGGGCAGCACCTGGGTCGTTGAGCCGAAGGGTTCGGTCACAACGTCGTCACGGCTCTGCACCGCGGCGGGGTTCTGCCGGTTCAGCATGTTGAAGAACTCGAAAAGCAGTTCAAGTCTGACCCTTTCGCCGAAGTCGAAGATCTTCGAAAAGCGCATATCGAAATTGACGAAGGCAGGCGCGGTGAACGCGTTCCTTCCGGCCGTGAAGTCCACGCCGTTGAAGTTTCCGTTTCCGTCGGGATCCCTGTTAAGGGTATCTGCGCGGCTGAAGTGAAAACCGCTTTGAGCGCGGAAGATGCCGCCGATCTGGAACTGATAAGGAAGGGTCACGATACCGTTGACCTGGAATATATGGTCAAGTGCCAGGCTCGAGGGCCCCTTGTCGAGATCCGGTCCGTTCCAGAACGTCCCGGCTTCCTGCACGAGGTTTCCGTTTCGGCTCGTGAACGGGCCGTTCGCGTTGGTCTGGGGAGTACAGCCGGGATCGCTCGCAGGGCAAGGCTCGGTGACGACCGGAACAACTCCGACCCAGTTGTCGGTAGGCGTGGCGTTGATGCCGCGCGAGTTGTCGGTTGCCTTCGCGTAGGTATAGTTCGCTCCGATCTGGAACCGGCGGCTGAACCTCTTGTTGAAGCTCAGCACCAGGCCGTCGTACTTGCCTTCGTAATAAGGACCGAAAGTTGGCAGCTCGCCCGCGCCCGGAGGATCGAAGCTTCTGCCGATCCCGGCGACCCTCGAACGGAACGCCAGATTGCTGATCCTTATACCGAGGAGGTTCCGGATATCGCGGTGGTGGTATGTGGCCTCGAAGACCATATCGTCTGCCAGCTCGCGCTGGACGCCTATGCTGAAACCGTCGGTGTGCGGCGTTGCGAACGTCTGGTCGACAGCCACCGGAGCCGCCGCCGGCGGGATGATCGGGTTGTTGAGAACACCGAACGCGCCCCACTCGAAATATCCGTCAGGCTGTCCGATCGCTGCGGCTGCCTGGGTCAGGTACTGCGCCGGGGTCAGTCCGGTGAGCTGCTGGACGTTGTTGATGTTGATTATCGTATTTGCAGGAACAGGCTGATTTCCAGGAGCTACTACCTGATTGAGCCGGTCGACACCGACGATCGGGCCTCCGCCGAGAGGACACGTGGCGCCCATATTCTGGATCTGGGCGTCCGTCAGGTGATTCGAGATGCACGGGCCCGGAAGTCCGACCGCGAATGCGAGCATCGACACGAGACTCGGAGAACCGTAGAACCCGCGCGGGAAGTAAAGCGACTGGACGACCCTTCGGTCGGCTCCGCCGAAAGCGGGGACCTGGCTGGCGAGCCCCAGGCGGAACTGGTCATAGAACCTGCCGTAATGACCGCGGATGATGGTCTTGGGATCGACCGCCCAGGCCACGCCGAGCCTCGGCGAGAAGTTCTTGTCGGCTTCGAATTCCGAATCGTGGTCGTAGCGGATTCCGAGGTTGACGGTCAGATTCCTGAGTATCTTCCAGTCGTCCTGAACGTAAAGACCGTTGTAGTAGTTGTTCAGATGGATCTCGCTGGCCTCCGGGGTCGGACCGCCGGCTTCGAGGAGAAGGAAGATGCCGGAGTTCACCGGTCCCAGGCTCACGTAGTCGTCGATCGTCGCGAACAGCTGGTTCGTGAACGTCGTCGAGTCCAGCCCGTCTACCTTTGTGCGGAGAAACTGCCATCCGAATTTAAGATCGTGGTTGCCGAAGATCTTGTTCGCGTTTGCGATGAATGACGTGTACTTCTGGTCCGTGTTTGACGGCGTGGTGGCCGTACCGAACGAGATCGAAGGAAGCGGGCTGAAAAAGCCGCACGTCGGCGGACAGATCTGCTGTTCGGGGAATGCGTTGAAGAGCGTCGAACCCGTAAACTCGGGATATGCGGGGCGATTGTCGGACGGTTCGCCGCGGTACGAACCGCGGAGGGTCACGATCCAGGGATTTCCAAGGTCTCCCAGGAGCATCGTATCGCCAAATCCCAGCAGGAGCGTGCGCGAGCCGCTGCTGCGCCTCGAAGAAGGGACGCCTCCGCCCGATGCTTTCGTGTTCTCATTCGTGTAATTGACTTCCTGGACGAACTGATGGCGTGAGAACTGCTGGTTGAGCTTTAGAAACAGACGAGTGCCGCGCGTTTCCTGTGGAACGTCGATCGGATCTTCCTGGCTTCGGAGCAGATTCAGCACCGTCTGGGCGCCTTCCGAGGGGCCCAGGTCGGGATAGTTGAAGTCGATCCCGCGGTCCTCCGTGATGCGTTCGGCTGAACCGAAGAAGAAGAACCTGTCCTTAATGATCGGGCCGCCGCCGGCGATGCTGTAGTTGTACCTTCGGAGGTAGGTCGGCTCGGTCACGGTCTCGTCAAGCGAGTTGACGGAGTCGAACGCGTCGTTGCGGTGGAAGAACGAAGCCACACCGTTAAACTCGTTCCCGCCGCTCTTGGTTATGACGTTGATGATGGCGCCGGACGCCTGGCCGAACTCGGCCTTGTATCCGGTCGTCAAAACCTGAAACTCGGCGATCGTCTCCTGGTTGAACGGCGCTGCCGGTCCGCCTTCGACTGTGTCCTTGTTCGGATGGCCGTCGATAAAGAAGTTGTTATTTCCGCTTCTTTCGCCGAGCACCGGGTTGGCGTTGTCGCCTCCCGACTGGCGGTTGATGGCGACACCTGGGATCAACTGAAGAAGGTCGAGATACTCGCGGCCGTTCACCGGAAGTTCCTGTATCTCCCTTGGCGTAACGGTTGAACCGGTCGAGGACGTCGTGCTCTCGATCAGCGGGATCGTATCCGTTACGACCACCTCTCCGCCGACCTGCCCGACCTGCATCTGGACATTGACAGTGGCGGTCCGGTTGAGCAGAAGCTCCAGCCTGGAAGTGCTCGTGGCGAAGCCGGTCTGTTCGACCGAGATCGTGTAGTTCCCTGCCGGAAGCGCGGAGAACCTGTAGAACCCTTCGGAATTCGTTGTCGTCGTGCGCTCGGTTCCGAGCGTGTCCGCGGAAGCGCGGATCGTCGCTCCCGATATGACCGCACCGGTCGGGTCAGTGACTGTACCCTCGATCGAGGACGTCGTCGTCTGTGCTGCGGCGCCTGCCGCGAGAATCAAAACGATGAAAAGCGGGGACAAAACCGCCGCAATTCGTGCGTTGCGCGGACGACGGGGGTTCGTTGGCCCCTCTTCGCCCGTCCTTCCTTCCGGGATCGAATAACCAGTGATCGCATTCATAACTTGTCTCCTCATGAACAGAACTGTGACGCGGCCGAGAGATCTCTAAAGGATCCTGATGTGGTTTGCTGCAAGTGCTTTTTGAAGCTCAGGCGTGACCTGACTGAAAATTGTTTCACAGTTCTACACGAATTGATGCATCTTGTCAACAAATCGCACTGCACGTTGCATTTTCCTTGAAACTGGAATTTTCGGGAGTGACCGCACCGGGATCGCCGACACGGTGTAACTGCGTATAATACATTAAGTTAGATGCGGATCGCCGTTGCCTTGCGGGAAGCGGCGAGGATCGCTACGCACTCGCAACAACTGTTGCGTTATTCCGAAGATTGGATTACTATACACGCTCCGTTGCATTGACTGCGGTACTTCGCGGGCTCGAAAGCGGCCGTGAACCCGCATGGCGAGCGCGGTCGCGATTGGAAATGAAGGCTATCCGGCAATGAAAACGAAGGACCTCAAAGGCAAGAATTCTCCCGACGGGATCGAGGATGCGACCGTCCGGCCCGTTTCCCCTTCAGAGGGGTCGAACGGCGAACGGAAAGAGTTCAGTTCCCCGAACTCGACACGGCTCGCCACAAGATTTCTGAAGATGCAGGACTCGCTCAGCGGCAGCCGGCGAAAGCTCTTGCGGCAAATTCTCGACGAGGCTGACGAGACCTATTACCTCTCTTCCAGAGAGATGAGCGAAAGATACGACGTACACGCCGCGACCATCATCCGCACGATCCAGGCGCTCGGGTACGAGAAGTTCGCCGATTTTGCCCAGGACCTTCGAGAGCATTTCGTCACGCAGATCACTCCTTACTCTTCAATGCGCGCTGCCGAGCGGACGCACCTGAGCGTCACCGACAGGATAATCCTGAGCGTCGACAAGGATGTCGAGAACGTGAACAAACTGCGCGCCGGCCTTGACCCGGATATGATCGCGGACCTGGCGAACCGCATTAACGCCTCGCGCACGGTCGTTGTGATCGGCATCGATTTCGCCGCTTCGCTCGCAAACTCGCTCGCGTACGGCCTGGTCCGGCTCGGATACAGCGCCGAAGCGCCGACGGGAAGCAGCGGCGTCGTCCAGAACAGGCTGAAGATAATGACGCCCGACGACCTTCTGATCGCGATAAGCTTCGGGCGCGGTCTCAGGGAAACGATCGAAGCCGTTAAGTCGGCATCGAGAAGGAAGATCCCGACCTTCGGCATTACGAACGGCGACGCAACACCGATCGCCAAGTATTGTGACACCTATCTTGTGGCCACGATCGCGCGTACATCGTTTCTTGATTCGTATGTAGCTCCCGTCGCGGCGATCAACGCGATCCTTGTGGCAAGTGCCCACAGCCAGTCAGAAAGATCGCTGAGATACCTTAGAGAATCGGAGGAAGAATACGCGGCCAGCAGCCGCTGGTACAGCGACAGGTGATGGGACCTCGCGGCCGCCCAAACGGCCGGGCCGCAGAGCAAGGAAGACCCGAAACGGAAAATGCCTCATCTGATGACTTCCGCAGCAAACAAATCAGCGATCACCTTCCGCGACATCGATTCGGTCGACGAACTGAAGGCCGTCGTCGAGATGCAGCGCACCGCGTGGGGCGTCGAAGACCTGGAGATCGTCCCGGTCACCCAGCTCGCGGCCGTACGGCACGTTGGAGGAACGCTGGTCGGCGCCTTCGACGACCGAAGGCTGGTCGGGTTCGCGTACGGTTTCTACGGCCATTTGAACCGAAGGCTGGTCCATCACTCTCATATGCTTGCCGTGGATCCCAATTACAGGAACAGGGACCTGGGCTTCAAGCTGAAAGTGGAACAGCTGAAGAGAGTTCGCGATGACAGGCTTGCCGACCGCATCACGTGGACCTTCGATCCGCTGCAGTCTCTTAACGCGCATTTCAATTTCAACAAGCTCGGCGTGCTCGCCGATACTTATAAGGTGAACTTCTACGGCAGCGACGCCACTAGTTTCCTTCACAGGACAGGTACGGACCGGCTTCTGGTCACGTGGCTCATCGAGAGCCCAAGGGTCATCGGAATGTTGAACCGGCGGTCTCCCGAAGGAGCGGGCAGGACTTCGGCGCCGAAGGAACCTGCCGCCGGAACCGCTTCCACTAAGGGGGATTCGTCGGAGGGAAACTTTATCGCGATAGAGATTCCCACGAACATAGGCGACATCGAGCGCGAAGACCTCGACCTGGCGAGGCTCTGGAGGGAGAAAACAAGACGGAGTTTTACAGAGGCATTGGAAAAGGGGTTCATCGTTACGGATTACGTGCTCGGGAGCGGACGAACCGGAATGTACATTCTCCGGCGGAAGACGATCGGCCAGTTCGAGTAGAGGTAATCGTTGGGGAGATCCATGGGAAAACTTCAGATCAGGCAGATCCGGCTTCAGGAAATAGCGATGCCTTTGAAGTCCGCGTTCGAGACGAGCTTTGGGGTTACAACGACCAGGCGTGTTCTGATCGTGCAGGCTTCTGACGGAAACGGCTTTTGCGGTTACGGCGAGTGCACCGCGATGGACAGGCCTTTCTACAACCACGAGACGGTAGATTCAGCGTGGATGGTGATCTGCCGGTTCATCGTTCCTCTTCTCAAACAGGCGGAGGTCACGAGCGCGGACGATGTCGGAGACGCGCTGAGGGCGATCCAGGGAAACAGGATGGCCGTCGGGGCGGTTGAAACCGCGATCTGGGACCTCGAGTCGATGGAGCTCGATTCCCCGCTCTGGAAACGACTCGGCGGAAACCGCGAGGTGATCGACTGCGGAGTTTCGATCGGATTGCAGTCCACTACCGAACTGCTCGTCGAGAAGGTCGCGCGGGAGATCGCGAGCGGATACCAGCGCATAAAGATAAAAATCAAGCCGGGCCAGGACGTTGATCTGGTCGAGGCAGTTAGAAAAGAGTTCCCGGAGATCACATTGTCGGTCGACGCAAACGCGGCATACATCCTCGAGAGGGACCTCGATCTGCTGAAGGAACTGGACAGCTACGATCTTCTTATGATCGAACAGCCGCTCGCGACCGGAGCGCTCCTGGCTCACGCGAAGCTCCAATCGCAGCTGGAAACGCCGATCTGCCTCGACGAATCGATCACTTCATTTGAGGACGCACAGCAGGCGATAGAGATGGACGCGTGCCGGATCATCAATGTCAAATTGGGAAGGGTCGGCGGGCACGTTTCGGCGAAGAGGATCCAGGAGTTCGCGGCCGGCAAGGGGATTCCCGTCTGGTGCGGAGGAATGCTCGAAACAGGCATCGGCCGCGCTCACAACATCGCGATGTCAACGCTCCCCGGCTTTACCCTGCCGGGAGACGTCTCCGCTTCCGCGCGGTACTGGGAAACGGACATCACGGAGCCGCTTGTCGAGGTCAGCCCTGAAGGAACCATCGCGGTCCCGGCCGGACCGGGGATAGGGTACACCGTGAAAGAGGAAGGAATGGAGGCGATCACGGTCAGGTCCGAGACACTTTCCCTGTAGTTTCGCCGGTTCTCCACCGGCATCCAGTCAACGGCGAGCGGGCAGGGGGGCCTGCGAGCCGACAAAAAAGCCCGGCTATCGATGCCGGGCTTTTTTGATCGCTTATATCGTCTGTACAAATCCGGAAAAGACGCGGGAATTCCGGTCACTCGACAACGATCCAGCCCGCGAGCTTTGTCTCGCCGAATCCGCCGAAGTAAGTGAACAGGTCAGACATCGCCTCCGAGCTCTGATTGAGCGTTCCGCTCGTCGCGTCAAAGCTCCTTCCCGGCGCAAGGCAGCCGGTCAGATCATCGGGCGTATCTGCGGCGTGGATCATGATCCCTGCCTTTCCGCCCTCAAGCGTCGGCACGTTATGGCCATATTTTCCATCGGGCTGCACGATGAACACCTGTCCCCGGTTCTTGTCCTTCGTCATCGTCAAAAGGAATTTCCCCGCTGGCAGAGACACGTAATTCCCCCCGCGTTCTATGGTTTCAAGCGTGATGCTTCCGACTGTCAACATCCCGCGTTTTCCTACAACGCTGTTCTTGTCGAACACAGCGCCGGTACGTTTCAATGTGACCTCCTTCGTGATCGTGCTCAGGTCGATCCCCATACCAACACCTCCTATCGAAATTTCTCCCCTCTCGCCGGACCCGGACCCGGGTAATGACGAGAACGGCTCAACCAAGACCTATCTGAATTCAGAGCCATTAGACTGCTATTCGCGGCGAGTTGCAAGAGCAAAGACGGGTTCGGGCCGCCCGCGATCGAAAACGTGCAAGTACGGCCATTAGAACGGCGTGAATTGCCCGATCACCTCAGTCCTCGAGGGCCTTCGCCGGTCTTTGAAGACGAAGCCCGAACGAAGTTCTTCAGCCGACCGGATCTCCGGAATTCGCCTCCGCGCGCAAAGAGCTTGTGAACGACGCCGTTTGCGTTGTATCTTCTCTCCACCGTAATTGAATCCGGCATCGAGGAGGACAAAATGGCTGAACCTGCCACAAGGAAGGAGTGTATTCAGAACGACCAGACGTGCCCGTCGCTGTTCATGGTGACCGGAAATGACAAGGCGAGCGGCGAAGCCCCCTGGTACGAGGCTCCGATAATGTCTTCCGTGGACAAGTACGGGGCGTTCATCGATGTCGTCGCGTTCGAAAAGAACGTCCCGGGACGGCTGATACGGGCGATCATGTTCATGGAAGAGTCGCACGGCTACTACGACGAACCTCTCAACTGGTTCGGCAAGAACAAGTCCATCCGTCCGATGAACATCAACGTGGACTATTGGGGGAACACGTTCGGAACGCGGGAGCAGATGCAGGACCCTTTGACCAACATAAGGGCCGGAGGAGAGATGCTGCGGAGAATCATCAAGAATCTGCCGGCAAACGCGCCGGTGGAGAAGATCGCGACGCTCTACAACAACATAAACGCCAAGACCGTGAACGATTACGGGATGCGAGTGAAGAAGATCCACCAGGACAAGCCCTGGACGGAGAGATTTCCGGATCTGCCTGAACTGGAGTAGAAACCGCCGATGCGGGCACATTAGACGATTCGGGAGTTTGCCGTGAATGTTTGCGAGGCAGGCAGTTCCGCAGCGGAGAATGTGAGAAATCGAAAAGCCCGGCCGAAATGACCGGGCTTTTCTGATTTGGTGATCCGACCAGGGCTCGAACCTGGGACCCACTGGTTAAAAGCCAGTTGCTCTGCCAACTGAGCTATCGGACCGGAAGACGTTCGTTCAAAGTTCCAGGTTTAAAGTTCCAAGATAACCCGGCTTGACGAAATTTTGAGTTTAGACGTTCGACCCTTTTCTTTCAAGTCATCGAGCCAAAAAACCGCTCTCGAAAAACCACAAAGGGACACAAAGAGACACGAAGAAATTCCCATTGGTCAATGCGCAAGGGTCATGACTAGTTAACTAATCTGCTAGAGTAGTTAACTTCAGTCATGAGTAGCAATTACAAGCGATTCAAGCGTGCACGAATTTCTGACCGGAAAATTCGCGAGATTCTTAGGCTTTTTGCCGTTGATCTGACCGCTACTCAGATCGCTGCTTTGACCAGGCTGAACCGCAATACGGTCAACCGGTATTTGAAACTGATCCGCGAGGCGATAGCGGCTTTCTGCAAGAGCGAGTCTCCCTTCTCAGGAGAGGTCGAACTCGACGAATGCTACTTCGGCCCAAAGCGGATCCCTGGAAAGCATGGCCGCGGAGCTGCCCGCAAGACCCTCGTCTTCGGGATCTACAAACGGAACGGTTCGGTCTATACCGAGATCGTCCCTAACTGCTCCAAACAGACGCTTTTCGCCATTATCAGGGGCAAGGTGACACTCGATTCAACGGTCCATACCGATGGCATGAGGACCTACGATTCGATCGTCGACATGGGCTACCAGAAGCACTATCGGGTCTATCACAACCGCGATGAGTTCGTTGTCGGCTCAAGCCACATAAACGGGATCGAGGGCTTCTGGGGACTGGCCAAAGTCCGTCTCGCAAAGTTCCGCGGCATGCGTCCAGAGACCTTTTACTTGCACCTGAAAGAGTGTGAGTTTAGGTTCAATTATAGAAAGCAGAACCTGTACCCAATACTCTTGAAAATTGTCAAAGATTTCTGAGTTAACTAGTCATGACCCATCCGCAATGACCATTGCTCATTGTCCGGAGAACCACGACGACATCACGCTTCCCTTCACTATGATCGTCTGGTCCCTTTCAGGGCCCGTGGAGATGAGCCCGATCTCGACCCCGATCTCTTTAGAAAGGAATTCTACGTATTCCTTCGCTTTTGCCGGCAGTTCGTCGATCTCCGTGATCCCGAGCGTGTCCTCTTTCCATCCCTCGAGCGATTCGTAGACCGGCTGGATCTGACGCAGGTCCGAAGACACCGCGGGGAACGTGTCGACACGTTCGCCGTTCACCACGTAGCCTACGCAGACCTTGATCTCGTCCAGCGCATCCAGCACGTCGATCTTCGTCAGGGCGATCGAATCGTAGCCGTTCAGTTCCGCCGCGTACCTTGTAGCAACCGCGTCGAACCAGCCGCACCGCCTCGGCCTTCCGGTCACGGACCCGAACTCGTTCCCGCGCTTGCGTATCAGGTCCGCAGTTTCCTGCTCGTCCTCGAGCATCTCGGTCGGAAACGGACCTTCGCCGACGCGAGTCGCGTAAGTCCGGACTATGCCAAGTACGCCCGTGATGTGGTGCGGCGGAATGCCTGAGCCAACCGATGCGCCGCCGGCGGTCGCATTCGACGAAGTAACGAAGGGGTACGTGCCGTGATCAACATCCAGCAGCGTCGCCTGCGCGCCTTCGAGAAGGATCTTCTTGTTCTGCTTCTTCGCCTCTGCGTAGAAATGCGATGTCTCGCATACAAAAGGCTTCATACGCTCGGCGAGCGCTGAGATCTCTTCAAAGATCTCGTCCGCGTACAGAGGCGGCTGACCGTAAGTGACGATGATCCGGTTCGCGTCCTCGAGATTTCTTTCGATCCGGTTGCGAAGGACCTCGGGCGACAGGGCGTCTGATACGCGGATCCCGCGCCTCCCCGCTTTGTCTTCGTACGCCGGACCTATTCCACGAAGCGTCGTTCCGATCTTCTCGTTCCCGAGCCGCTCTTCGCTGGTGTGATCCAGCGCGCGATGGTACGGCATTATCAAATGCGCGCGGCTGGAGACCTTGAGGCGGCCGGGGTTGATCGAGATCCCCTGCGCGATCATCTGGTCGACCTCTTCAAAAAACGCCTTCGGGTCGATCACCATCCCGTTGCCCAGCACGCAGACCGTGTCTTCGTGAATTATCCCGGAGGGCAAAAGCCTCAGGACGAACGCCTTGTCGCCGACGTAAACAGAGTGCCCCGCGTTGTGGCCGCCCTGGTACCGCGCGACTATGTCAAACCGGTCCGCGAGCAGGTCCACGACCTTACCTTTGCCTTCATCTCCCCACTGGGAGCCGTTGATTACAATTATCATGAGTCAGTGTGAGCTGTGAGCTGTGAGCTGTGAGCTGTGAGCTGTGAGCTGTGAGCTGTGAGCTGTGAGCTGTGAGCTGTGAGCTGTGAGCTGTGAGCGATTTTCGCCGTGCCATAAGTGATGTCAAGTGCTTCACTGCCCACTGCTAACTGTATTCTCATCCACTTGGTGTTTCTTCGTGTCGCTTCGTGGTTGAGATCCGCTTAAACCACGAAGAGACACGGAGATACACGAAGAATCTAGAGCACAAGTGCGCAGTCCAAACGGCTTACCGCTTACTGCTCACCTCTTACTCCTTACTGCTCACAGCTTACCGCTCACCGCTAACCGCTCACAGTCCGCCAGTCCGGCTCCAGCATCCCGTAGACGACCAGATCGACGAACCGGTCGTGAAGCCATTCCGCGTCGCGGATAGTGCCTTCTTCAGTAAAACCGAGCCTTTCAGGGATCGCCCTGCTCTTTACGTTTCCTCTCGCGCAGCGGATGTTCATACGGTGCATTCCGAGGTCGTCGAATGCGAAGTCCGTCAGCCTTTTCGCGCACTTCGTGACGATCCCTCTGCCGGTGAACTCCCTTCCGAGCCAGTAGCCGATCTCGGTTCCGCGGTTCGCTTTGTCTATGAAGTTGAGTCCCGCACCGCCGGCAAGTCTTCCTTCCTCGAAAATATGGAAGTTCATAGTCTCCTGCGCGGCGAAATCCCGGACGCTCTTCAGGATGAACGACCGTGCGTGCGCCGTGGAGTACCCGTTCACAGCCCACGGCATCCATTCGTGAAGGTGATCGAAGTTCCCCTTAACGAGCTTGCAAAGTTCGTCCAGGCTGTCCTCGGCCACCGGACGCATTTCGATTCCCGAACCTGCTTCAAGGACCACCATTTCCATATGTCGGCAAATACCGGATTATACAGGATGGCGCCTCGCTCCCGAACCATCCACGTCAGTCGAACCCAATCAGCGCCGGTTCCTGGACAAGGCGGACCCCGAACAACTCTTCGACCCTTTCGACTATTTCCTTCTTCAGACAGAGAACTTCATCCGCCGACGCCCCGCCGCGGTTCGTTAGCGCAAGCGTGTGAAGATTTGATAATCCCGCGTTTCCTTTGAGGTATCCCTTCGCGAAGCCCGATTTCTCAATGAGCCACGCGGCAGGGATCTTGACGCCGCCTCCGGGCACATCGAAGTGCGGAACCGGCGACCCTTCCCCGGCAACGGCGAGCAGCGCCGCACGCCTTTCGATCTCTTCGAACTCGTCCCGCGCAACTACAGGGTTCTTGAAGAACGAGCCTGCTGAATGCGAATCCGCTCCTCCCTGCTTCGCCATCATCCCTTTCGAGGCCCTTATCGAACAAACGGCGGACCTCATTTCGGCGAGCGATGGATCGAAATCCCTGAAAACCCGGATCAGATCGGGATAGGCGATCGCCGGCTTCCCTCCTTTCCTCAACTCATAGGTCACGGCGAGAACGACATACCGGTCTTTTGCCGTGGTGTTAAAAATGCTCGAGCGATAAGCGAATCCGCATTCAGACCCGGCGATGTCCTTCACGAGACGGTCCTCGAGGTCCAGAACGCGCACTGAAACGATCGTCTCGGAAACCTCCTGGCCGTATGCACCTACGTTCTGGATGGGGGTCCCGCCGACAAGACCCGGGATGCCGGACAGGCATTCGAGGCCCGCGAGTTCGTTGGCGACGCACCATTCAACGAACTCGTCCCAGTCTTCCCCAGCCCTCGCGGTGACAAGAGCCGTGTCTTCGCGTCCGGGCACGTCCATCAGCGAAATGCCCTTCATCGCGATCCGTATGACCAGCCCGTTAAAGCCCGCGTCGGACACAAGGATATTGCTTCCTCCGCCGAGTATGAAGATCGGCAGTCCTTGCGCCTCGGCAAAATCGAGCGCTTCGGAGAGTTCCGATTCGTTCTCCACCTCGGCGAAGTACCTCGCTGACCCGCCGACGCGAAACGTCGTCATCGGGGCGAGGGACACTTGTTCCTTGATCTTGAGTCCCGCAGTCATTTGGTCTCGAACAAAAAAAGTGAGAGCAGAAAAGCTCTCACTCAAATAATCCGCCAAAAAGGCCCGTGAATCAAACGCCTAGTTCAGATCGATCCGGAAGAATTCACGCTCCAGACGGCTCGCAAGCCTCTGGTCGACCGACTTAAGCTGTTCCTGGATCTTCCGGGCCTCCTTCTGGTCTCCGTTCTTGAACTCAGAAAGAGCCAGGTAGTACATCGCTTCCGGGAAGGATTCCTGTATCTTCATCGCCCGTTTGAACTGCTTGATCGCGTCGCTCCACTTACGTCGGTTGTACTCAGCCTTGCCGAGCTCGAAGACCGCGGCCGCCCACTTCTCGTTGCTGAGGCGGTTGGCCTCCTTCAGGGCTTCCGCTGCGAGTTCGGGTTCGCCGAGTTCATTGAGCACGATGCCAAGGTACAGATTCGCTGCGGCCAGATTCTCCCTGGATGCATTGTCCGACTCCTTGTACTGGGAAACAGCCTTTTCCAAAGCCGTTCTGGCACTTACCAGATTGGACCGCTTGTCGGCCTGCATGTTCTTCCGGTCGTAATCCTCGGCCGCCTTGTAATGGGCCCAGCCCAGATTTGTCGTAACGGTTGCCGTATCGGGAGCGAGCCCGGAAGCGGTCTTGAAGGCGGCGATCGCGGGAACCCAGTTGCCGCGTTCTGCCTGCGCGAACCCGTAGGTCGTGAAGAGTTCCGGATCGTCCTTCACCCTTGCGACCGCGATCCTGTACTTGGCGATCGCGAGATCGATCTTGTTGGACTGGCGATACGCTTCCGCGACGTTGGCATAGCCCTCGTCCATCAGCCGCTTCTGTTCATCGGTCTGGTCCGAGTTGAACTCGATCGACTTCTCGAACGCCGCAATAGCCTTGTCGTACTGGCCTTTGTTGTAGTAGGCGACGCCCAGATCGAACCAAGCCTGGTAGAACCTCTGGTCCAGCCCGACCGACCTTTCGAACTCGGCGATGGCTTCGTCCTCGTTTCCGAGACGGTTGAGAGTCGCGCCAAGATAGTAGTGCGTCTCAGCGTTCTCGTCATCGATCTCGATCGACTTTCTCAGGGCTGCAACAGCCTGTTCATTCTGGTTCTGCTTATACCGGATCAGACCGAGGAAGAACTGCGATTCCGCGTTTTCGGGATCCGAAGCCAGCGACTCAGCGATCAGCTGTTCGGCCTTAGCCGCTTCGCCGTCCTGATAGTAGATAATTCCCAGAGGCCCCTTGACCTCGGTAAGTCCGCTGTCGAGCGCGAGCGCTTGTTCGTAATTTTCCTTGGCAAGGTCATCTCGGCCCTTCGAATCATAGAACTGTCCGAGCCCTATATATGCTGAAGGGTTCTTCGGATCGTACTTTACGCCGGCCTGGTAGTAACGCTCCGCCTTTTCCGTCTCCGTGTTCGCCAGCGCGTTGTTCCTTCGCTCGTTGGTCTTGTCGTTCGCCGCATTCGCCTTCGCCGCCAGCTCTAGAAACTCGTCGGCCTTTACGAGCGCGCGGTCGCCGAGTGTCGTGTAGACCTCGCTGAGAGCCAGCTGGGCGTCCGTGTTTTCCGGATCAAGTTCTACCGCTCCTTCGAGGTAAACAACCGCGTTATCGATCTCGTCACGTGTTACGTAATACTCGCCTGCGCCAGCCAGGACCTTTGAGGCCTCTTCCTTCGGCATTCGCTTGATCTGAGATTCGAGACGCCTGTATTCCTCGGGTGTCACCTCGTCGATGTCGCGCCGGTTGCGGTTCGTCTTAGCGACCGCCTGAGACTGCCTCACGATCTGCCGCCTGGTCGAACTCCTTTGCTTGATCGTCCGTTTCGCCCGGGAACTTCGCCTGGCGCTGAAACTCCCTTTCTTCTTCAGGCCGACAACGACATACTTGCTGCTGCCTCCGGCAATGTTGCCCGGAACGATAACCTGGCCCCGGACAGGAAATGACGAGAGCAAGAATGCCCAGAGGACTGCCGCCGTCAACAAACTCTTTCGCAACTGGCTTTTTAGATCCATATCGACCTCGATTCGGTACTGTGACTGCAAATTTAATAATTGCTTGTACTTGCGGGTAAAAACTGTCGGATGCCCACGCCCGGGTTGACGTTTACCCGCCATCCTTTTGCTGAGGCAGACGATCAGGCGATCTGTCGTCCCTATTGTCAATGCGTGGAAGGCCGGCAATCAGGATCATTTGACTATGACATTGTATGTTCAATTCGAAAGCGTGTAAACACAGTCCTCCGGATCGAATACTCCCTCAAAACGGGAGTCTTGCACAACGAGGGTAACCTAATTTACATTTACATAATACTTCGTAACCAGACGCTTCAGTCTCCCGGACCGAGGATCTGTCCGCGCGGAGAATCAGCTAACCAAGGAGAATCTTTTCCAGAATGAAAGCATTTGCCACTGAGAATTTGCGGAACCTTGCGGTGATCGGCCACGGCGACGCCGGAAAGACCCAGCTCGTCAGCTCGATGTTGTACGTCGCGGGCACGACCCCTCGCTGGGGAAAGGTAGATGACGGGACGACCGTCACCGACCACGAAGAAGACAGTATCGAGAGGAAGGTAACGCTTAACAACAACTTTGCCCACCTTGAGTACAAAGACACAAAATTCAATTTCATAGATTCGCCGGGTTACGCAGCATTCGTATCGCACGCCCGACCTGCCTGCCGCGTTGCCGATTGCGCCCTTGTGGTCGTCGACGCCGTCAAAGGGATCGAGGTGCAGACCGAACGAACCTGGAACTACGCCAACGAATTCATGCTTCCGCGGTTTATGGTGATCACGAAGCTCGATAAGGAAAATGCCGACTTCGGTCACGCGGTGGATACCGCAACCGAATCGTTCGCGCGTTCCATCGTGCCTTTCACGCTGCCGATAGGATCGGAGGACAACTTCAAAGGCGTCGTCGATGTGGTTCATATGAAGGCGTACGAGTTTGACTCGAACGGGAAGGCGAAGGAGATCGAGATCCCTGAAAAGGGTCGCGAGCTCGTCGACTCTACCCGTGAAAAGCTTGTCGAGATAGTGGCCGAGTCTGACGACGAACTCCTCGAGAAGTACTTTGAAGAAGGCACGCTCGACGACGAAGAGATCTACTCTAACCTTTCGAAAGCGATCGCCAAGAGCAAGCTGTGTCCCGTCTTCGCGGTCTCGTCCGAGACCCTCGTCGGGCTTTCGGTACTGCTCGACCACATCGTCGAGTTTGGTCCGAATCCGGCCACGCATTCGATCGAAGTCGGCTATGCGGACCTCGAAGACGAGAAGTCAAAGATCGAGAGGAAATACTCCAACGATGAGCCGTTCTCGGCTTTCGTTTTTCGTACGATCGCCGATCCGTTCTCGGGAAGGATCAACGTGATGAAGGTCATTTCGGGAATCGTCAAAGCAGACGACCACGTGTACAACTCGACACACGGTACGCAGGAAAGGATCGCGGGCCTCAACCTGCTTCAGGGCAAGGAACTGCAGAAGGTCGATCAGGCCCAGACCGGAGACATCGTGGCGGTCGTCAAGCTAAAGGACACGCAGACCGGAGACACTCTGTGCGACAAGGATCACCACATCGTCTATCCCAAGGTGCACTACCGCGATCCGGCAGTCGCCTTCGCGATCGAGCCTAAATCGCGCGCCGACGAGGACAAGATCGGGACCTCTCTTCACAAGATACTCGAAGAGGACCCGAGCCTTCGATTCGAGCGCGACTCGCAGACGAAGGAGTTCATTCTCAGCGGGTCGGGCCAGCAGCACATCGAGGTCGTCGTTGACAAACTCAGGGACAGGTACGGTGTCGAGGTCGAACTCCATCCTCCGAAGGTACCCTACAAAGAGACCATAACCTCAAGGGTCGAAGTTCAGGGAAGACACAAGAAGCAATCCGGCGGTCGCGGCCAGTTCGGCGACTGCAAAGTGATCTTTGAGCCTCTGCCGTCCGGCGGAGGATTCGAGTTCGAGGACAAGATCTTCGGAGGCGCGATCCCGCAGAACTTCAGGCCGGCGGTCGAGAAAGGCATTCTCGAGGCAGCGGCGAACGGCGCCATCGCGGGTTATCCGCTTGTCGACTTCAAGGTAACGCTGATCGACGGGAGTTATCATTCGGTCGATTCCGACGAGCATTCGTTCAAGGCCGCGGGGCGAAAAGCCTTTCGCAACGCGATGGAGCAGGCGCGTCCCACGATCCTTGAGCCGATAATGGATGTTGAAGTCTTTTGTCCCCAGGAAGTATCGGGCGATATCATGGGCGACCTGAACTCGCGTCGCGGACGCGTCCAGGGAATGGACATGAGGGGCAAACAGCAGATCATAAAGGCCCAGGTCCCGCTCGCGGAGATGCTGGATTACCAGGGCCGCCTGAACTCGATGACCCAGGCCCGCGGGAGCTACAACATGGAGTTCTCGAGGTACGAGGCTGTGCCGCACAATCTTCAGAGCAAGGTAATAGACCAGGCTCGCGAGGAAGGCAGGATCAGGACCCACGAAGACGAGGACTGAGTCTGAGGTCTCGAAGGATCAGTCCCGGGAGCCGCTATTCAGCGAAAGGAGAGTCAAATGAAACTGGAAGTGTTCAAATTCGGACTGGCCTGGGCGGCAAGCACGGGGGTGCTCATGCTGGCGCTCAACATTCTATTCCTGTTCATTCTGCCCCGCGGAGAAGGTGCGTTTCCCGGAGATCAGATCCTCGCTCCGTTGGTGTTCGCCTCTGAGCAGGACATTCCGCTGGGAGCGATCGTGATGGCGATCCTAATTCAGTCGTTTATCAGCGGCACGTTCGGATCGACGCTGGCCTGGATTTACAACCGCCTGGTGGACAGAGGCTGACCGCGCCCCGAATCTGCGCCGGTAAGGCTCCGAGCCGCAGGGCGTGACCTTGCGGCTCGGTTTCTTTTTTGCTCGGAGTCCCACGACCCGGACCGCACTCGGTCAGTTCGCGGATCTTCGAGCCCCGCCGCGATCAACCGGAGAGAAATTATGGAGCCAGTAGGTCTGACACGAAAAAAAACGGAGGAGCCTGAAATACACAGGGACCCGGTTTGCGGCATGTTCGTCACCCCTATGTCGGCAGCCGCGGACTTCGAATACGAAGGCAAGATCTACTATTTCTGTACGACAGGCTGCCGCGACCGATTCATAGAGGACCCCGCCCGCTTTCTCGATCCCGATTCGGAACCCGACATTTCCGCTATGGGAGGGGACGGAGACGCTGAATACACCTGCCCGATGCACCCGGAGGTTGTCCGGATCGGACCCGGCTCGTGCCCGATCTGCGGAATGGCGCTCGAGCCGAAGGTGGCGACGCTCGACGACCGGCCCGATCCCGAGTACGTCGATATGAAGCGGCGCTTCATCGTTTCTGCGATACTTTCTTTACCGGTTCTTTTGCTCGCGATGGGCGAGATGTTCGTCGATGTTTATTCGTTTCTTCCGGGATATTCTCACGCTCAGGTCTCCGGTTTCCTAGTCTGGTTCCAGTTGACGCTTGCAACTCCAGTGGTCCTATGGGGCGGCTGGCCTTTCTTCGTGCGCGCCTATCGCTCGATCCTCAACGTCAGCCCAAACATGTTCACTTTGATAGGGATAGGCACGGGGACGGCGTATGTATACAGCCTCGTCGCCGTCCTTGCACCTCAGATATTTCCGGCGGGAATCCGCGACTCGCATACGGGACAGATCCCGGTCTACTTCGAAGCGGCCGCCGTGATCACGACACTGGTTCTCCTTGGCCAGGTTCTGGAACTGAGGGCGCGCAGCAAAACCTCGGCGGCGATCAAGGAGCTTCTGGGGCTCGCCCCGGAAACAGCGCTTCTTGTCCACGACGACGGATCGGAGGAAGAGATCCCGCTCGCTCGCGTCGAAACAGGCGCGAAGCTTCGGGTGAAGGCCAACGAGCGGGTCCCCGTCGACGGAGAGATCCTGGAAGGCGAGACGTCGGTCGATGAGTCGATGGTCACCGGAGAATCGATCCCGGTCGAGAAATCGCAAGGCGACGAGGTTATCGGCGGCACGATCAACGGGAACAGGGGATTCACGATGCGCGCCGACAAGGTGGGAAAGGACACGCTGCTTTCGAGGATCGTGCAGATGGTCGGCGAGGCTCAGCGCTCGCAGGCTCCAATCCAGAGGATCGCGGATGTGGTTTCCGCCTACTTCGTACCGGCCGTGGTAGTAGCGGCGCTTGTCTCGTTCGCTGTATGGCTGGCGCTCGGTTCGCTTTCTTTCGCGCTCGTCGCCGCCGTTTCGGTGCTGATCATCGCCTGTCCCTGCGCTCTGGGACTCGCGACGCCGATGTCGATAATGGTCGGGACAGGTCACGGGGCTCGGAACGGGATACTCGTGAAAAAGGCCGAGGCGCTGGAGATCCTCGAGAAAGTGAACGCGGTGGTGGTGGATAAGACGGGGACCCTCACCGAAGGCGAGCCAAAGGTCCAGGAGATCGTTCCGGCAGGCAGATTCGATGAGAGCGAACTGCTTTCGCTTGCGGCCGCGGTAGAGAGGTCGAGCGAGCATCCGCTTGCCGATTCTGTCGTTCGCGCAGCAAAGGAACGCGGGCTGGACATCGAGGAGCCGTCGGAGTTTGAGTCGTTTACGGGACAGGGCGTCATAGGAACCGTCAACGGGCGCGATGTGAAGGCAGGCATCCCGGACTTTGTGGCCGGCTCTTCCGGAGTCGGCGAAGAAGCCCTTGCAGGGGCGGAGGAACTGCGTGAAAAAGGCCGGACGGTAGTGTTCGTTTCGGTTGACGGCGAATACGCTGGGCTCATAGCAGTGTCCGACAGCATTCGCGCGTCTGCGAAGGACGCGATCGCACGTCTGCATTCGTTCGGGATCGACGTGATAATGATGACCGGGGACAACGAGCGGACCGCGCGAGCGGTGGCCCGTGAACTCGACATCGACAAGGTCTTCGCCGATGTCAGGCCCGAACGGAAAGCGGATAAAGTCAAAGAGTTGCAGGAGAAAGGTATGACCGTCGCGATGGCGGGCGACGGCGTGAACGACGCTCCCGCTCTCGCTCAGGCTCATGTCGGGATCGCGATGGGCAGCGGAACGGATGTCGCCCTCGAAGCGGCGGATATGACTCTGCTCAAGGGAGATCTGGGAGGATTGATAAAGGCGATCCGCCTCAGCCGGTCGACGATGAAGAACATACGTCAGAATCTTTTCTTCGCATTCGTCTACAACGCGGTCGGGGTTCCGGTCGCGGCAGGTGTTTTATTTCCGATATTCGGAGTGCTTCTGAGCCCTATGATCGCGAGCGCGGCGATGACGTTCAGCTCGGTATCCGTGATTACCAATGCTCTCAGGCTGAGGAATGTTGATCTTACGTGAGAGGGCGCTCTGAGTCTAAGCACAACCGTTCAGAGGAACGCTTCTTGTGTCCAGACCCGGGAACCGGTATTTCGGGCGAACAGGAATATCAGTTACCCCCCGTTTCAACGGGGGGATGAATAAGTCGCTCCAGGAAATGTTTGCCGGCTTTAGCCGGCCTCTTTTGGGGGCTTAAGCCCCTCTCAAAGCTGTTGTCCTTCACTACCCCCCGCTGAAGCGAGGGGCATCTTATAGCTCTGAAATTTCTACTGGTAGAATCTCGCGAAAACAAGAAAGAGACTGTCTCTTAAGACAGACTCCAAAACCGAACCGTTCAGTTGTGGGATCGAATCAGTACATCAGACCTTCCCGCAGCCGCATCCGGGTCCGCAGCCGCTCTTGGATCTTTGCAGCGCCGCCGACCTCCAGGCTCGATAGCCCAGAAAACCCGCCGCTAGGACGATCATAATCAGCACGATAATGAGTTGGATGGTCATTTTGTCGGCGTCTTGTTCACTGCAGCACTACTTTGCGGCTTTGAAGGAGGGCATCGAAATCTTTCTTTACAAGACGTTGTAATCGGCTTCGAAACAAGAGCTCTCGCAAAGCCGGGAAGTCCCGCTTAGAAACTAGATCATTGGACTTTGGGCCCTGAACTATCAATTCCCAGAAGTCCTTCCTGGCGGGACTGCGAGAGAAAACTGAGACTTTTTTCACTCGGAGTTCGAACCGAACCCGGGAAAAGACCTCTCGCAAAGTCGCCAAGACGCAAAGGACCGCAACGAAAGAATGATTATTACACTTGGACCTTGAAACCTTGAACTCTGAACGCTGACGGGCCGGTCGCTACCGCTCCCGGTACTGATTCTTTGAACCTTGACCCTTGAACCTTGAACGTGGAACTTATGAGAACCCGAGGAGCTTCCCTCCCTGGTACGTCGCAAGGGCGGCAACGTATGCGATCACGGTCATATAGACGAACATGAAAACGGGCCAGCCCCAGGAGTTCGTTTCTCTCCGGACCACTGCAAGCGTCGACATGCACTGCATTGCGAGCACAAAGAAAACCATCAGCGAAAGGGCCGTCAAAGGAGTCCACACCTTCGAACCGTCGGCGTAATGCGCTCCGCGGATCGCTCCTATCAGCGTCGGCGATTCCTCGTTCTCCTCTTCCCCGACGTTGTAAATGATGCTGAGCGTCGATACAAGAACTTCCCGTGCGGCGAACGAGGCGATGATCGCGACGCCGATCTTCCAGTCGTATCCCAGCGGCGATATCGCAGGCTCGATCGCCTGGCCGAGCCTTCCGGCATAACTGTTCTCGAGCTGTATCCGCGCCGCGCCGCCTTCGTCGCCGGCAGGAACTTCGCTCCTTGGGAAATACATCAGCGCCCATAGGATTATCGAGATCGCCAGGATCACGGTCCCGGCCCGCTTCAGGAAAAGCCAGGCGCGGGTCAGCATATTTTGGATCACCGTCCGCAGGTTCGGAATACGGTACGGCGGAAGCTCCATCACGAACGGGGGCGGCGGCGACTTGAGGATCGTCTTCTTGAGCACGAAAGCGACCGCGATCGCGACCGCGATCCCGAGCGAATACATCGCGAGCATCAGAACGGCGCCGACCGAGATGAACCCGAACACGGTCTGGCCGGCAAAGAACGCAGCGATCATCAGCGCGTAGACCGGAAGGCGCGCGGAGCAGCTCATGAACGGAGCGATAAGGATAGTCGCGAGCCGGTCGCGCTTGTTCTCGATGGTCCTCGTCGCCATGATCCCGGGAATCGCACAAGCAAAACTGCTCATCAGCGGAAGGAACGCTTTTCCGTGCAGGCCCACGCGGCTCATCAGCTTGTCGAGAAGGAAAGCCGCGCGTGCCATGTATCCGGTGTCTTCCAGGATCGATATGAACAGAAAGAGCAAAAGGATCTGCGGCAGGAAAACGAGCACGCCTCCCACACCAGCAATGATCCCATCCACGACGAGATCCGTCAGTATCCCTTCCGGCATCGACCCGCGGACCGACTCGCCGAGCGCGCCGAATCCCTGATCGAGCAGGTCCATCGGAAGTGCCGCCCAGGTGAAGATGGTCTGAAAAACGAGAAGCAGGATCGCGATCAGGATCAAGAGCCCGAAAAATCTGTGTGTCAGGATCTTGTCGATCTTTTCGGAGAAGTTCGCCCGCTCCGTGTCGAACGTGCCGACCGATGCCTGATAAACGTCGGAAATGAACTTGTATCTCGCAAATATCTGGCGGTTCGCTGCCTCGTCGTCCGAAAGGCTCAGGTGGATCTCGTCGGAGTGCGCGCCCGCTCCGTTTCCGGCATCGCCGATCCAGAATGGGTCGGCCTCTTTTTCCCCGAGTATCACATCCCGGACGGCTTCAGTGATCTCGTTCAGACCGGTCCTTTCACGGGTTTTCACGCGAACCACCGGAATGCGGAGCATCGAGCTCAGTTTCTCCACGTCGATCTTCAGATCGCGCTTCTCGGCAAGGTCGACCATCGTCAGGGCGATGACAACCGGAATGTTGTACTCGATAAGCTGGGTTACGAGGTATAGGTTTCGTTCGAGATTGGTCGCATCGACGACCGCGATGATCAGGTCGGGTTTCGGAAGTCCAGGCAAGCGGCCCGTAAGGACCTCACGCGCCAGCCTTTCGTCCAGCGAGGTCGCGTCGAGGCTGTAGAGACCCGGAAGGTCGATCAGCCTTGCCGCGGGCCGTTCGGGATCGAACTTCCAGTTGCCCTCTTTCCTCTCGACGGTCACACCGGGATAATTCGCTACTTTCTGGCGAAGTCCCGTAAGAGCGTTGAACAGCGTGGTCTTTCCCGCGTTGGGGTTTCCGGCGATGGCGATCAAAAGAGGTCTCGCTCCCGGTTTCGAAGCCGAATGACCGTTTGCGGGAACCGTGCCCGGCGTATTCTCTCGTGTGTCAAAGCTCATTCAGTGACTTCGATCGATTCCGCCTCGTTGCGCCTCATGGCAAGGCTGTAGCCCCTTAGCCTTACTTCGATTGGGTCGCCGAAGGGCGCGGATTTGACCACTCTGATCCACACGCCCGGGACGATCCCCATCTCCATGAGCCTCTTCGGCACGGGGCCGCTGCCGGAGACTCTAAGCACTTGGGCTTTCGTTCCGGCAGCGACATCGGCCAGTGTCAGGACCTTAATCTTTTCCATCCGTGTTTCTGGGCTTCAGATCCCAAAGCACGTTTACGATCAGCCACTTGCCGTTATATTTCGCAACGTGCATGTAATCGACCCAATCCCGCATCTCGAGGCGTACAGTCGCCGTTTCGCGGAATATGTCGAGGATCTTCACATCCTTCTTCTGTTCGGCCTTAGGGGTGTTTTTCCCGTAACCGGTCCTCGCCATCTGGACAAGACCCAGCGAAGAAAGCTCGCTGACGCGGTTTCTTCCCTCTCCCGCAGGTTCGATCCTTCTCTTTGCAAGGTCCGGCAAAAGCGCGCTTTCCATCTTAGCCGCATCGCCTTCGTACCAGCCTTCGGCATAGTTCAGCACGGTCCGGGTGATCGCTTGCTCGGTTTCGGATTGTTGAGCGGATGCAGCGACACAAAGAAGTAGCATAAATGCCGCCGTCAGAAGTGTGTGTATCTTCACAAATATTACCTCCGTATGAAATACGGCGATAATACCTTAGGTGAAAGTTGAATTCAATTTCATTAAGAAACAAAAAATGCGGGTTTGCGCAGTTTCTGCCATACGGCAAGGTCCTTGGTCGCAGGAAGGTCCAGGCGCTAGGGTGAGGATCGATCCATGCCGTTCGTCACCTTGAGAAGATCCGCACGGTACGGCCCCGCTTCGAGCCTCAGAGGCAGGCGCCTGCCGTCAGCGCTGAGCCATACCCGTATGTTCATCGCGTCGACCTGAGGCTCACCGGTTCGAATCGTGATCACGTTTGCCTGCCACTTTTTCCCGGACACCTCGATCTGCTCCATCACGGAAGGACGAAGCGTTATCACCTTTGCCTCGGTCCCCGCAAAGAGCGCAACCCTGGTGTCGTTAGAGGGGTTCGGAGCGCCGATCGGAGGCCGCAGGTTGAAAGCACGTACGGCATAGGCAAGCGTGAGAACGTTGTGCGTGCCGATCGGGATCTGGACCGGGGCGCCCGCCTGAACCGTTGCGGTTCCCTGCGTTTGATCGAACAGCGTCTGCTGTGAGAATTCGGAAAGAGCGCCCGCGAAGCCCAGGGTGGTTGCGAAGGGGACAAGGGTGTCCGGATCGACCCAGGCCTCGATACGGTCGGTGGCGCCGAACAGATCGTTCGCCGGGAGAGTTTCCGTAACCTGCGCCACCAGCCTCAGACTGTCGACGCCCAGGTACTGCTTGCGCTCAGACGCACTGAGCGTGACTATCGCGGCGGGAATTCCCTGCTTTGTAACCTGGTAGTCGAGGCTTTCGCCGAGCCTGAACGGAAGGTCCGGCGAGAGAGGCTGATTGTCGACATACGGTCTGGGCGTCGGAACCGGGGTCGGGGTCACGACCGGAGTGGGAGTCGGTACAGGCGTCGCCGTCGGATCCGGTGCGGGTGTCAGGTCCTGAATACCCGCAAGACGCGCCTCGAAATCGCCGACCTCGGTCCTGAACCGAACCAAAACAGGGATCTTCCTGTCATCAGAAGTAAAGTTGACCCTGAAGTCCCTGATCTTCTCCTCGGTCAGGAACGAACTTTGAACCGTCGAGATCTGCGTGTCGAAGTCCCCGGCCTCGGTCGAAACGGATTCCTGGCCTGATATGACGAAGTCGAAATTGTGGATGCGCTCGTCTTCGAGCACGCTGAACGAACCGGCGCCGCCAAGAGACCTGACCCTGTAGATCATCGAAAGAAGATCGAAAGCGGTTGACGGCTGTTCGAGGTAGCTGCGGGTGGTCTCTCTGGGAAACGGCCCCGTGTTCGCGAGTTCCTTCACAAGAAGCGGGTACCCGGTCTCGGGCGCTATGAACGTGGTTCGTGATTCGTCCCAGGTGTAGAATGCCGCGCTGACGAGGTCGACAGACTTGAGTTTCGCGGAAAGCTCAACCGCGTCCCTTCCCTCCAGTTTGCCTTTCGAGACAACATGGATCTCCGCATATCCGGCGATATCAAAGTTGTTGAAGGAGATCGAATAGGTGAGTTTCTCTCCCACCTTAGGATTAGCATCCGGCTGAAGCGCACTAACCGTGGAATTCTCAAACGAAATCGCAGCAAGCAGGATCGCCGAAGCCGCAAGAAAGAGAACAGAGCGAAACGCGGCCGGGTGAAGGGCCGATGTGTTTCGTATTTGTCCGGGAAAAGGAAACTTAGGGAATAAGCTCATCTGGGGTCCGTTGGCCCGGCGGCTTCTGTCATCTCCTTTACGATCTGACGCGCCGCTTCTACTCTGTCGCCGGCGCCCATTATCGGCCGCCCGACAACAAGGTAATCCGAGCCCGCGCTTGCGGCTTGAGCCGGGGTCATTACACGCTTCTGGTCGTCGTGAGTTGCGTTCGAAGGCCTGATCCCGGGTGTCACGATCTCAAATCCGGGAACACGGAGGGAATCGCGGATCATTCGGGCCTCGAACGGGGACACCACAACACCGTGCAATCCACATTTTGCAGTAAGTTCGCTCAATTGCAAAACCCTCTCCTCTACCGTTTGTTCGATTCCCGTCTCGCTGAGAGCCTGCCGGTCCGAACTGGTCAGGACGGTCACACCTACGATCTTGGGCAATCTCAGGGATTCCCTTTCGCAGGCATCATTTGCGGCTCCAAGAGCCGCCTTCATCATTTCGCTTCCGCCCGATGCGTGGACGTTGAACATCCAGATCCCCATTTTTGCGGCTTCCGCAGCCGCTCCCGCGACCGTGTTCGGAATGTCGTGGTATTTTACGTCCAAAAAGATCTCGATGCCGGAAGCGGCGAGGCGTTTGACGAGTGATGCCCCCTCGGAAGTGAACAGTTGCAGTCCTACCTTGAATGCGCCGACCTCGCCGCGCAGTTCGGAAACAGCCTCGAGCGCTTCGTCCGCGGTCGAGACATCGAGCGCCACGATCAGGCGGCGCTTCTGTTTTTCGTGCAGATCAGTGTTGTCCATCGTCCTCCTTTGTGATTCCAGGCAAAAGAAAACCGGCGCCGGGCGCCGGTCCGTGGGTCAATCGAAATCAAGCGGATTCTTGAAAGGCTCGTCCGAATCCTTGTCGGCCTTCTTGAAGGCCTCCTTGAACTTCTCGTCAAGGAGCCGGCGGCGGTCCTTCTGAGCCTCCTGCTCCTGTTCGAACAGCTTCTCCCTGAGCTCCTTCTGCTTGTCCATCTGCTGGCGAAGGTCCTCGAAACTGCCGGCGGCCTTCTTTTTCTCCGTATGAGAAATAAGAGAACCCGTCTGACCGTCGATCACGAGTTCGGCCTCACAGCAGGGGCAGATGATCGTTATCTTCTCCATATCCGCCGTCTTGCGACCTCTACCTCCCGCTTTTTTTCGCGGGGTCCTTCTGGGGTTCGTTCGGATCAACAGGGATCACGAAACCTGCCGCATCGAGAAGCGTCCTTGCGGAGGCGGTCCTGAAATTGCCGATCTTGTCCTCGGTCACTTCGACCACTTTTCCGTTCTTCAGGTAGATCTTTATCGATACTTCCTTCGGCTTGAAGGTGGTCTTTACAACCTTGTCGAGGTACTTGTTTTTAAGGAAGGTCCTGGTTTCAACAACGTGCCCCTGCTTGTTCATCAAGGTCGCCATTTCGGAATCATCCGGCAGGTTCTGTTTACGCGCTACGGTGTCGACCTTGTTCGTATCGATTACCGTCACTTTCGAATTGTCGAGCGTCGTGTTCTTGTCAATGTTCTCGATCCCGTTGTAAGGGACAAGGCGGCGGTTTCCGACGGTGTTGTAAGGATTCCCGTTGGCGTCCTCACGGGGGACCATTGCCTGATCCGTGTTCTCGGGTTCGGAAGCGGAACTGCACGCCGACCAGGCGGCTATCGAAACCGCTACGAATACCAAAAAAAGTAGCTTGATTACGTTGGACATCGTTTTACTGCATCCTGACGGGGTCACTTCTTTTGCCGGGCCTCGACACACCGTTTGGCCGGCCATCGGCGAAGATAACATTTATCCGAGCGTCGTTCAAAAACTGCGGCCAATGTACTGACGATAGGTTCGCCTACGGTCGCGACCGCAGACCTGCGCCTTCGCGGTGACCGAAGAAACCCGCGGAAACGAACGCGCTTCCGCTCGCAGGTCTTCCGGGGAGCTCGCGCAAAGCCTGAATCCCGGCAGCGAATGATCTCCTTTCCTCCGGCGATCAGATCCTATGATTCAAACGACAGCAGCTGGTTGATCAGGGGCCCGATTCCTCAAGCGATGCCGGGCTTCAGGTCGCGAACGAGGCAAAGTCCGCTAACGGATCTTTGTTCGCTCGGTTTTGGAATTCAATCCCGTTTCGCAGTTTGGTCAACACCAAAGGCAACTGAAAAAGGTAATTGCAGAGCTTCCGCAAGTACGGAAACTCGGGATCGCCGTTACTGCGGCGGACATGCTTGCACTGATCACTCTTGGTGGATCAGCTCCTGTTGAGGATGGAGTTGACACAGTCGCCAGATCGGCAAGCCAAACGATCCGGCAATGCTTCTAGGATCAGCTATTTCTCCCGCACTGGCTTCTTTCGCCGGTGGCAGAACAACGGAAGTCTCAAACGAGCGGCTTCCACCGATCGGAGAGCGAAGAAGCGGGATCGATTTGAGGACAACCAAAATGTTAAAGCAATACAAGAAAAGTACGGCCTTCGCGATGGCAGCGATCCTTCTCCTTGCGGGATTGGCGCCTGCGGGTTTGGCCCAAACTAATACACAGAGCGGAAAGAGATCATCGGATCTGCTTAAGACGCCGACGTTGGCCGCCAGGACAGACGGAGCCAAGACCGGACAGGGCATCTCGTTCGAAGGATCGAATTTCGCTGAATATGAACCGATCGACATCTTGGTCGAGAGCGTCACGGAGAAAGCAGCGGTTTCCGGGACGGTCGATCTCCTGGCTGCCAATTCAGACGGCAACGGCCGCTTCTTGTTCGAGTGGAACATTCCCTTTGAGGGCAGGTTCAAGATCACCGCCAAGGGCGGCAATTCCGGCCTGGAAGCAAGCAGCATAGTTCACGGAAACGGCTCTACTCCCGATCCGGTTCTCCTTTACGGCCACAAGTCCTGCAAGGAAGTGAACAAGCTTAACAACACGTTTCCGACGATCACTTCGGACTGGGGCTTCAAACTCAACTTCTGGGCCCCGGAAGGTACTTTTCCGATCGAGAACGACAGTAATCCGAACACGGTTCTGACGGGCGATGCGCCCGCCGAGCCCTCGAACAGTGTCACGACAGACATATGGAGCTACGGCAAGAAACTCGCCTGGACATCTACCCGGCCGATCGATGCGGTGATCGTCACCAAGTATTACAACGGCCATCGGTATTCGAACGTGTATGTCTACGATCCCGAATCGATGGGCGATGAAGGTCCGCTCGAAGCGCCATACGATCAGAAGATCTATACCGTCGAGTTCTGTTACAGGCCAAGAGCGAAGGTGATCGTCGTCAAACACGCGACGCCTCCCAGCTCATTCCCGTTCGGATTTTCGACCACAGGACTCGGAACGCCCACGTTCAACCTGGTTGATGACGATATCAATTCGGATCCGAGCATGGTCTTCGTCACGAACGCCGGGATCAAGACGGTCACGGAGGTTTCTCCGGAGCCGTATGTACTCTCGTCTGTCAACTGCGAGGTCTCAGGCCAGGGAGGATCGACGACAAATGTCTCGCTGCCCGGTGTGACGATCGATCTGAAGTCGGGCGACACTGTGACCTGTACATTCAACAATGATTTTCTGACCGCGAACGAAGCGGTTATCGAAGGCAAGGTAGTTGATCCTGCCGGCAATCCGATCACCGGCGTCGTGGTAACGGCGACGGACACGAACGGTACAACCCGGTCGGCAAGAACGAACGGTCTGGGTTTTTACCAGATCCGTGAGCTCGAAGCCGGATCCGATCTATACGTCACGGCCGCCCACAAGCAGCACGTCTTCGGAGCACAGCTTGTCGAGATCCAGGAAGACGTGAGAGAGGTGAACTTTACGGCGCTGCCTCGCTGATCGTCGATTCAGGCAACAATCTTGTCCTCAAGACCGGAGCGTTCAGAATGGAACGCTCCCGTCTTTTTTTTACGGGCATCCGCTTCTGAATTGGCTGATCGCAGCCTGCGCTCTATCATCGCCAGCCGGCGCGTTCGAACCTCCTCGTCCAGGATCCAAGTCCGTCAAGACGCCGTACGCCCTCTGCTGATCACCATACCGACCCCTGTCTGCGTACACCAAATCGAGGATTCCTTTGTGGACGTCACTGACAAACTTCTCACAGCCGACCGAACATCCCGTTGCAGCACTTGAAGGGTATTAAGGTGATACTTGAAGAAAATGGAGCTTATTTGGACCTCTCCGTCATAACCAACTTAAAGTAAAACCTGAGAACTTGTTAGACATTTCGAGGATGTCGCATATAATGAGGCCAGTCAAAAAAAAGTGGAAGAACTGACTCGTTAGAAGTTTGCTGTTAGCACAACGAAATCAGTGACGGGATATTCCTAAACTCTCGATTGAATTGATTTGCTGAGATTGGCGGAAGCCGGCTGGGCAGCCAAAGATCACATCGAGATTACTGAAGCCGATTGACAATTCCGTGGACTCGACAGGGCGCTGGGTTTCACCAAAGCCTGTATCACCCGGAACAAAATTGTTATACATCGCAATGTAATCTTGACAATCTTTAAGCCTTGCAGTAATTTACCCGCTATCTTTTAGAATCCGAGTTAAGGAATGGGCAGCAAACAAGCTGCTTATCCCCCTATTGGATAGACCTGACTTTGAGCAGTCGTCTCTATCGAAATGGAGGACCGGGAGATTTCCCGGGCTTTCGAATGATTCGATTTTGATCTCAGCTCCTACACGTCGGTTAGTTCTGGATAGGTCGGAAGGCAGTAGATTTGACCTTCCGAAGCGGTAACAAGAGCTACAGAAGGAGATTAAGATGATTAGAAAGTTTATGGAGGGGAGCAGAATCCTCACAGCCCTGGGTCTCTTTGTGATCCTTGCGGCATCGCCGGCATTCTCTCAGATCAAGTCGGCTGCGAATTCGAAGAAAAGCCTGGCGGACTATCCCTCTCTCACCTCCCTTTCGAGCAGGGTAAGCGTCGGGGACAAGGTGAGACTCGTGGGAACACAGTTCTCACCCAGCGAAGCAGTGACGGTCGTGATCTCTGAGGTTGAGATCGATACCGGTCTTCGGGCACCTTTCGACAGCGCTACGGTGTACGCCAACGATCAGGGAAGCTTCGTGTTCGAATGGCCGATCCCTTCGTCCGGTCGCTACACCTTCTCGGCAAAGGGCTCGATCTCCAATGTTGAGGTTTCGAGGATCGTCGACAGCGGCGCTGCGACACCGGATCCTGTCTTTTGGCCTGGAAATCCTGACTGCAAACTGATCAATTTCAGAGGGGACATATTCCCGACGGTCAACTCGGACTATGGCATCAAGTTCGACTACCTCGAACTCGGCGCAAACTCCGGAACCTATCCTTTCGTAGGAGGGACCGGCATCACGCTCACCGCCGGCCAGACCCCGGACCCCAACAACACTGTTACCTTTAACACGGTAGGAAATACGATAAGCTGGAGTTCTACGAGACCGGTCAACGCCGTCATCGTCAAGGGTGGTCCCAACGCCAACGTATATCCTTACAACGGTTCCCTTGGGGATGCCGGACCGCTCACGACACCGGGCGGAGCTTTCGGGGTGAGCCATCTCGAGTTCTGCTACGATCCGTTTGCGACCGTGATCGTCAAGAAGCACGCTTCGCCTCCGAGCCTGTTCCAGTACGACTTCACGACGACAAACCTGCCGATCGGCGTCTTCTCGCTGGTTGATAGCGATGTGAATTCTGATCCAATGCAGATGATCCTCACTTCGCCGGGAACGTTCACGGTCACGGAAGCGAATCCTGAACCGTACACACTTACTTCGATCAACTGCGTATCCCAAAGCGGTTCGTCGACAATAAATTCTCAAACGGTTCCCACCGCGAACGTTACCATCGCGGACGGGGACACGGTCACCTGTACGTTCAACAACGACTTCCTGACGGCCGCGGAAGCGGTGATACAGGGACGGGTGTTGTCGCCTGACGGCAGGCCGCTCGGGGGAGCGATCGTGACCGGAATCGACGGCAGCGGAAACGTCAGGACCGCCAGAACGAACATGTTCGGACGATACGAGATCCGCGAGCTCGAGGCCGGAACGGCGCTAATGCTGGACGTCCGGCACAAGGGCTACATCTTCGGCTCCCGCTTCGTTGAGGTCAGTGGAGAGAACATGAATGTCGACTTCATCGGCATCAACCGATAGTTCCGGTTATCGGATGTTCGGGGCACGGGAACTTCGGGTTTTCGTGCCCCGATTCTTTTTGGATAATGGGGCAAAGCCGCACGGGCCGTTGACCCCGGGCAAGAAAAAGGGCAGGCCGCAATGGGCCTGCCCTTTTTCGCGAGAATCGTTGCGATTAAATGTCGTAGTACATCTGGTACTCGAGAGGATGGGGACGCAGCTTCAGCACATCCACTTCATTCTTTCGCTTGTAGTAGATCCAACGCTCGATCAACTCGGTCGTGAACACGTCTCCCTTGAGAAGGTACTCGTGATCGTTCTCGAGTTCGATCAGGGCTTCTTCCAAAGTGCCCGGAAGGTTCGGCACGTCCTTCAATTCTTCAGGCGACAGATCATATATGTCCTTGTCGAGAGGCTCTCCGGGATCGATACGGTTCTGAATTCCGTCAAGGCCCGCCATCAGGAGCGCGGCGAATGTGAGATATGGATTGCAGCTCGGATCCGGCGGCCGGAACTCCACGCGCTTCGCCTTCGGACTCGAGGAGAACATAGGAATACGCACCGCCGCGGACCTGTTCCGTGCCGAGTAAGCGAGGTTGACCGGCGCCTCGAATCCGGGAACCAGCCGCTTGTAGCTGTTCGTCGTCGGAGCCGCGAAGGCGATCAACGAACGGGCGTGCTTCAAAAGCCCGCCGATGTAGTGCTTCGCCATCTCCGAAAGCCCAGCGTATTCGTCGCCGGCGAACAGGGGCGTTCCGTCCTTCCAAAGCGAAGTGTGACAGTGCATCCCGGACCCATTGTCTCCGAACAATGGCTTGGGCATGAATGTCGCGGTTTTTCCGTGCGCGTAGGCGGTATTCTTGACGATGTTCTTGAAGAGCATCAGATTGTCCGCCGTGTACAGGAGGTTTGCGAACTGGAAATCGATCTCGCATTGCCCCGCAGTGGCGACCTCGTGGTGATGGCATTCGACGTGAATACCGACCTCGGCAAGTATCATCGACATCGTGTTGCGCAAGTCGATCAGCGAGTCCATCGGCGCAACCGGAACATAGCCTTCCTTCGCGCGGATGTGATAACCGAGGTTCGGATTGAACTCGTCACCCTTTCGTGCCGCGTTCCAGTGCCCCTCCTCGGAATCGATCGAGTATCCAGCCGATTGCTGCTGGTTGTGGTAATTGACACTGTCGAACACGAAGAACTCAGCTTCAGGCCCTACAAACACAGTATCGGCAATTCCTGTGAACTGAAGGTAGCTCTCTGCTCTCGCGGCAACCGAACGAGGGTCCAGGCCATAGCCTTCCTTCGTAATAGGGTCCACGACGTTTGCGATCAGGCAAATCGTCGTTTCTTCTGCGAACGGATCCACCCAGCATCTCGAGGGATCCGGGATCAAAAGCATGTCCGATTCATTGATCGCCGCCCATCCCCTCAGGGACGAACCGTCAAATCCGAAACCGTCTTCAAACGTGTCTTCCGTCAGTTGTTCAATAGGAAACGTTAGGTGATTCCACGCGCCGACGAGATCCGTGAAACGCACCGACACGAACCGCGCCTCCTGATCAGTCGCATAACTGATGATATTCTTGGCGTTCATTTATTCTCCTGAATATTCGATTAGAATTTTTCTCCGGTCCCGGACGGCACTGGAGGAGGTGAATCGAGAGCTCGATAAAAAATGCATTCTACAATACGAAAACGCAACTTCAAAACTTGAAGCTGCGTTTCGTGCGGTTGACTGCTTTCGAGAGGTTATTCAACGACCTCTACCGTGCCGGGCGACACGTATCCGACCTTCCGCCCTTTCGAATCGAGAAAGTTGATCTGACTGAATCCCTTGTCGGTACCGGTAGCAAGGAATCGCCTCATAAGTTCTTCCTTCTGCGGTTTCGCGAGCTTGTTCCACTCGTCGTTCGTGATCGCGTAAGCGATGTTCTTGCTTATCCTCGCAGAGGTTACAAAGCGTGCGAACTCTGATTTCTCGAGATCGATCACCTGCACATCTTTCGAGACCTCCGAATCGGCAGAGGGCAGGAGCGAAGCGCCAAACAAGAAATAGAAGATCCCGAAGACGACCGTCAGCACGGTCGCGATGACGAGTTTCTTGTTTGCCGAGTACCACTCAACGTTCTTCTTGGCAAGATCGGCCGAGGCAGCGCCGATCTTTTCAACGTTGATCACAAGTTCGGACGGCTTCTTCTTCTTAAGCGCTTCGACCTTCGCGAGCTCTACCTCTTCGTGCGCTTTGAACACTTTGCGGATGGCTTCGCTGATCGCGCTGTCGCTAAGGAATCCGTACTTGTCCTTGAGCTCATCAGGCCTCTGTCCGCCGTACTCGTTCTCTATCAGCTCGAGGTATCTGTTGCCGACTTCCACATTGCAGCGGATTGCCGCGGCGACGACGCTCGGAGCGAAAAAGCTCTCGTGCGACTTCTGTTTGAAGTCGTTAAGTCTTCTGAAGAAATCCTTGTTGACCAGTTCGTCAAAACTCCTCGACCGTTTGGCTTCCTCGATGAAATCGCCGAAACCCAAAGCTCCGAAATCAAGTTCATCGGGTTCGATGTCCGTGGAATAAAGAGGGACGCTGGACCAGTCTTTGTAAAGCTCCTGTATGTCCTGGACGAGTGAATCGGCCGGCAGCGTCACAGCGCGCCGACCCTCGCCGGCGTCCGCCGTGTAAAGCTTCGTGATGATAAGGTCGAACTTGCTCCGGACCAGTTCGGAGAACGGAGCGTTCCTGTAAAACCTCGCGAGCGCTATCAGGGCCTGCGTACTGAGGCTGGGGACTGCGGTTTCGCAGTAGGAGCGGAGATTCTCAACCGAAAGCTCCTTGTCCCGAAGCGTCAGCGCCGAGTACCAGTTCTCCGTTTCCTGCAGCAGAAGGAACTCGATCTCCGCGACTTCTGACGCGTTCGCCTCCTCGTCCATCTGCAGAAATCTGTGAAGCGACTGCTTAACCTTCAAGTCGTCGTACGGGGCCGAATTAATTCTTGCCTGCTCCTTTTCCACCCTCGTGATTATGTGATCGACCATCTGCAGGGTCTTGACTTCGTCAGTCGCCCTTCGCCTGAAGTACTCCTTGCCGGACTCACCTTCGTGGCGGTTCAGGAGCGGCGAGCTGACCGCCGGTGACTTTTCAGGCGAAGGCGAAGCTTCTGGGGAAGGCATTGACGCAGATCCGGACGCAGCGTCCTGGAATTCGATCTCGAAGTCCTCAGCGGATGAACCTGAGAATTCCAGCTCGAATGATCCCAGTCCGGATTCATCGAGGTCATCCGGATCTTCAGGTTTCAGATCTGCAGGAGCTGCCGCCGGTTCGGAGTTTCTTACTGCGACAGGCCGTTCGGAGTTCTTCGCGGATCTCGATTCGATCACGGTCTCCTCAAGCAGATTCTCTTCCTTGAGCTCTTCTACAAGGTCTTCAAATAGGTTCATGATGTTGGCGCTTTTCGGCGGGCGGCGGGAAGTCTGAATTGGGGTGACGGGCCGAAGGAGGTTCCGGCCCGTGCTTGAATCGCTTCGATCAGGGGAAGATCTCTGTGATCTGTCCGCTGGCGTCGAGGGAAATGACGTAAGGCTGGTTGTGATAGTTCGAGGCCTTGGAGGCGATCACCGTGAAGTTCTCCCTGAGCTCGGCATCTGTCGGTGTCGCGGGGCTCATCGCGAAGGTGTAGATCCCTCTCACGACCTCGTTTCCGACTGTCGTACCCAGACGGTTGTTTTCCGCAGCGTTGACTTCATCGAGACGGCCGTATCGTCCGTTCGCGGTGTAGTAGTTCACCTGCGCAGCCGAGAACGTCTTCAGGCTGGCATAAGCGTTTCCGTTCTCTGCCGCTCCGACAGCGGACATAAGATACGGGACAGCTATCGACGAAAGGACCATGATGATCACGGCGACAAGCAATAATTCTATGAGCGAAAAGCCTTCTTGGTTATTCTTCATTTGGCAACTCCGTTCCGGTACGCGGTCAGGGCTTACTGACAATTATTGACACCTTTTCTTGACAAGTAATGGCATTTTGAACGATTGCAGTCCGCCTGCCGCATCTGTAAACCGTTTGTTTTGGGGCCTATGGAAGGTCTGTCCTCTTTCTTCCCGGCCCGGATTCCCTGTGGGTGCAACGGATGTGCCATAAAACCTGGCGGCGTTTTTAGAAAACTGCCCAAATTGTTCCTGAATTGTGTTAGTCTAGGCAGAACTCGTAAGTTCAAATGGCGGAGTATCTTCCCGTCCTGCTGAAGTTCACCGAGCGCTCTTTAGATCCGAATTTATTCCACGGCACTTGAATCGGACGGATGGTGAGGCTGAACCGTAAAGGGACGCCGTTTGCCGTTTGGCCCGGGTTTGCCAAATCCTCAGATTTAATATAAAAATAGGGTTTTTTGTTTCGGCAGATTTCGAACTCGGGTAGTAACCGGAGACACAATGGTAGCGAAGAAAAAGTCTAAATCCTCTAAATTTTTAACAGTACCCACCCGCCCCGTCCCGGTCGACCGCGACCGTTCAGTAGCGGGCCTTCTCGAAAAGATGGAAGGCGCAGGATTCGGCGCCAGGCAGATCGCAGAAGCGCACCGGATATGGATCGACATGCTTGACGACAACGTCACGATCTACCTGTGCGGCACGGACAACCTGATCCCGTCCGGCATGCGCCGGCTTTTCGCATACATCATCAAGAACAGGTTCGTCGATGTTCTCGTCTTGTCGGGTACGGTCCTGTTCCACGATATTCACGAGACGCTCGGCAGAAGCCATTACCAGGCGCATCCGAGCATGGACGACGAGGAGCTCGCTGCTGCGGATGTGACCAGGATCGGGGATCTGCTCGCAAACGACGAGGAGTACCAGGAAGCCGACGAATGGATCGGAAGCGTGATCAATCAGCTGGAGCTTTCGAGAGCATACTCGGTTCGCGAGTTTCTGCATCTTGTCGGGCGCGAACTCGCCGAGATCGCGCACGAGGACGGAATCCTGACCTCTGCGTTCAAGGCCCGCGTCCCTGTCTATTGTCCCGATCTTCTCGCGACGCCTCTCTCCGTGGGTATTAACCGCTGCCGGTTCGAGAAGAAGATCCAGTTCACTCTGGACATTTCGCAGGACGCCCTCGAGATGATGCAGATCTCTCAGAAGACGCGGAATTCCGGGGTGATCTCGCTTGGGAGTATCAGCGGTCAGAAGATGCTGAATGCCACGGACATGTCTTCGTACATTACGCAGTCCTCTCCCAGAGGCCATAAGTACGCTATCTCTGTGAACACCGACGCTGTCCCGCTCGATGTACGCACGCCGTCGATTGGCGCCACGCATACCGAAGTATTCGGCAGGCTTATGAAGAACGCAGTCACCGCGTTCGTGCCCAGCGATCCCTCGATCGTTCTGCCGATGCTTGTCACGGCGCTTTCGCAGACGGCTGCAAAGTTCATCAAATCGAGAAAACATCCGCAGTTCACGCTGATCGGAAAGGAACTCGGGATCGAGATCCCTTAGCCGCGACACAAGTAAGGACACCAGAGCCGGCACCTCTTCCAGTGCCGGCTCTTTCGTTTTTGGGATACGGGCTCTCCGGCGGAACCGGGACCGAAGCGAATTCGTAGAGCGTTCCGGCACGAACACTACCCTTCAAATGGCGGCCCAAGTGCTATACAATTCATTTTTTAGTTCTATTTCTCCGGAGTTTGAAAAATGTCAGAACGAAGTACAAATCTGCGAAAATTCATTGCGGCCACATCGGTTTTAGCCGCTTCGGCGGCACTGGCCGGATGCGGAACAGGCTGGCTGGGTGGCCGCGCCACCAATACCGGGGCGGATACCGGTGTGGAGCCTCCGGTTGTTCCGGTCGTCGTTGACGGTGTGCGAACTTCATTTGCCGACGTCGTCGCGAAGACGACCCCCGCTGTCGTCCAGATCACCGCGATCAGCCGCGGAGCGACGGGCGACCGAACCTCGGGGATCCCTTTCGACGATCTTATCCCGCAGGACGTGCCCAGGACAGAACAGAGGCCTTCCAGGGGTTTCGGCTCGGGCGTCCTTGTAAAGGACGACGGTACAATCCTTACAAATCACCATGTGATCGACGGGGCGGACCGAATAAGCGTCGAGATGACCGACGGGCGATCGTTCGACGCCAGAGTAGTAGGGTCCGACCCGCCGAGCGACCTCGCAGTACTTAAGGTCGAGGCCACAGGACTTCCCTTTTTGAAACTGGGCGATTCGGATGCGGTGCGAATCGGCGACATCGTGCTCGCTATCGGAAATCCCCTTGGGATCGGCCAAACAGTCACTTCCGGGATCATCAGCGCGAAGAGCCGCAGGACGGGCCTCAGCGACGAATCGAGCTCTTTCCAGGATTTCCTCCAGACCGACGCGCCCATCAACCAGGGCAATTCGGGGGGCGCGCTTGTGAACGTGAACGGGGAGCTGGTAGGAATCAATTCCCAGATCCTTTCGCGCTCCGGCGGCAACATAGGAATCGGGTTTGCGATACCTTCGAACATGGCCAAGTCCGTGATGGATCAGCTGATCGAAACGGGCGAGGTCCGCCGCGGATTGCTCGGGGTCAATATCCAGGACATCTCATCTGACCTTGCCGAAGCGCTGAACCTTGATTCGACACGCGGTGTCGTCATTTCAAATGTCCAGAGCAACAGCGCCGCCGATTCTGCAGGCCTGAAGCGCGGCGACATCATCCGGAAGATCAACGGAGAAGAGGTCGAAGACGGTAATTTCCTTCGAAACAAGGTCGCCGGCACGCTTCCGGGCACCGAGGTCAAACTGCTGATTGTCCGCGACGGCCGGGAACAGGAAGTGTCGGTCACGCTTGGCGAGTACAAAAGCGAACAGGCGAGCGGGCGAAACGAAAGCCCGCAGCAGCCGGAGGGCTCTTCCGACAACGGAGGCAAGCTCGGCATAACGCTTCAGCCGCTTACGCCGGAAGCCGCCGAAAGGCTTGGCTTGCCGCCGGAGGTACGAGGTCTTCTGATATCTCAGGTGAGTCCGGGCGGACCCGCCGCGGAAAAAGGACTCAGGCGAGGCGATGTTGTGATGGAGATCAACCGGGAGTTGGTCGATTCACTGGAAGGCGCGAGGGCAGCCATCGCGAGATCCGGCGAACGGGCAGTTCTCCTGCTGATCTCAAGGCGCGGACAGACTTTCTTTGTATCCGTAAAGCCTGACTAGGGAAACATCCGGTCCTTCATTGCTGTGAGGCTGTCCGAAAGCGGACGGCCTCTATTTCTTGGCTTCGAAATGAAAAGAGGCTCAAAAAGAGCCTCTTCTCCGGGGATAATTTCGGGACGGCGAGATTTGAACTCACGACCTCTTCCACCCCAAGGAAGCACGCTACCAGACTGCGCTACGCCCCGCTATCAATAAGAGATTATTGACAGGGGGCGAGTATGTCAACCGGCTTCGCCTTTCTTCTTATCTTCGCCCGATCCTTCCGGCTGGCGGTTCTTCAACATCTCCCTCAACTCAAGCAGCTGGGCAGCCAGCGACTTGAGCGCCTCGCGGGTCTCGTCGTTAATGGCCGGGGAGGTTCCCTCGTCCGAATCGTCTTCAATGGAACCGAGTTCCATATCCTCAATATCGAGTTCCCGGTCGTCTATTTCCTCATCCCCCTTGACTGGTTTTATGTACTCCTTCTTGCTGCCAGAATCCGATTTGACGATCTTCAGGCGACTTGCATCCCGCATTTCCTTCTGGAGGCGCTTCTTAGCTCCGGCAATCGTGTAGAGGTCTTCGTAGAGAAGCTCCTTGATCCTCAGGGCGATCTCAACGTCCCTTCTGCGGTAAGTCCTCTGGCCCGAACGGTTCTTTTGCGGCGACAGCATAGGGAACTCAGTCTCCCAATACCGGAGGACGTGAGCCTGAACATCTACAATGTCGCAAACCTCGCCGATTTTAAAGAAAATTTTCTCCGGAATAGCCACTGAAGGTTGTCCCATCTGTTTTCCTGCTGTGTTAATGTGGAAAGGTGTTTTTGCCGCCGTTATTCTATGAATATAATTGATTTATGTCAATGGATAAATAGATGAACGAGTTCGATTTCCTCAAAAAGTTAAAGCAGAACTTTAATTTCGATCTCACAGGCGATGACTGTGCCGTTCTCCCCTTTGCGAACGGAACCGACCTTCTGGTCACCGCCGATATGCTGGTCGAAGGCATCGATTTCAGACTTGAGTGGGCGTCGCCGGAGGATGTTGGCCGCAAATCGCTCGCGGTTTCGCTTTCCGACATCGCCGCAATGGGCGGTGACGCGAAGTGGGCTCTCTTTTCGATGGGAATTCCGGACCGACTTTGGAACGAGGACTTCCTTTTTCCTTTTTACAATGGAATCAATAAGTTAGCGCAAGAATTCGGAGTGAGGATCGCTGGCGGAGACATCTCACGCAATCCCGGACCGATGGTCATCGACTCGATCGTCGTGGGTTCCTGTCCCGAAGACGCGGCTGTACTCAGAAGCGGTGCGAAGGAGGGCGACCTGATATGCGTGACCGGGCCGCTTGGCGGCGCCGCGGGCGGACTGCGGATCCTCGAATCCGGAGCGAGAGGGCAACCGGAACCGGAATTCGAAAGTCAGGAACCGGTTTCCAGACAGCTTAATCCGACGCCTCAGCTAATACTTGGCAACATACTGCGAACACGTAGGTTAGTGACATCCATGATCGATATCAGCGACGGTCTTTCCTCCGACCTCCCGCACATATGCGAGCGGTCGGGGAAGGGCGCTGTTATCGACGCCGCACTTGTTCCGGTCGATCCCAATCTGGAGAAGATCGATCCCGAGCTGCTTCTTCCGTTCAACTCTCCGCTCGACGCGGCGTTGAACGGGGGTGAGGATTTTGAACTGCTGTTCACTTCGCCTGCGGCCGTCCGAAAAGAGGTAGAGGAGCTCGGATGCTGCGTGATCGGAAGGATCGTCGCAGATCCTTCGACTCTGGACATCACGGCGGACGGTTCCAGCCGAAGGATGAGGCCTTCGGGATACGCTCACTTTGGCGAGGACCAATGAAAACCTCCCCGCCGCAAGACTGCCTGCTACTATTCCATATGCAATGCGGCGAGAAATTGGTTAATATAGTGCCGTTGGATCAGGCATATCCTAGATATTGTGACTGCGGCGAATTCCCGGCCTGGCAGCTCACGCAGGATCGGAGGTAGAGGAATTGATAACGGGTAGGGTTTTGCTTCTTAATTTTTCATATGAGCCGCTCGGCACCATCGGTGTCGCACGGGCTATCTGTATGCAGGTTTGCGGCAAGCTCTTTGTCGAAGAGTTTGACGGCGACAACGTTCTTCGTTCGCCTTCGACCGTGTTCAAGGTGCCCTCGGTGGTCCGCCTTCGGGAGTACGTGCACGTGCGCAGGCGGCGCCGCGAGAACACGATGAAGCGCGCGCGAATCTACATACGCGACCGCTACAGATGCCAGTACTGCGGCGACCACAAGCACGCGAAGGACCTTACGCTCGACCACATACTGCCGAGAGCACAAGGAGGCACTACCACTCCGCAAAACCTGGCCACGGCCTGTGTGCGGTGCAATCAGCGCAAGGGAAACAGGACTCCGGAACAGGCGAGGATGCCCCTATTGACATCGCAGAAGCTTCTTCGGCTTGGCCTTGACCACGTGTTGCTTTGCCACTACGCCGAATCAAGGCCTGAATGGAAGAAGTACCTTTTCATGGCTGATTTCAACGACGAAGAAGTGCGAAAGGCCGCCTGAGGCCCTTGCGTAGCCGGCGGAATCGCCCTATAATTCGCTTTTCGATAGCGGACCGCAGTTTCTGCGGTCCGTTTTTCTTTGTTTTGGAGAAAGTGAAATGCGATACGGAAATGAGAACGAACTGCGGAAGGTGCTCGAAAGGTTCGAAACGGCAACCATCGCCCGCGAGGAATGGGGCCACCCGGAACACCTGATAGTCGCCTACTTCTACTGTTGTGGAAACGATGAAAATACCGCCTGCCTCCTAATGAAGGAGGGGATCCTGAAGCTGCTTGACGTTTTCGGAGTGGATAAGGAGAAAGAAATGCCGTACCACGAAACGATGACCGGCTTCTGGATCAGGACCGTCCACGCCTTCGTTGCCGCAAACCCCGATCTGAATGCGGTTGGCGCCTGCTCCGCGCTGATCAGCGGCTACGGCAAGAACTACCCTCTCGAGTTCTATTCGAGAGAACTGCTCTTCTCTGATCCGGCGCGCGAGTCGTTTGTCGAGCCGGACATTCGGCCGCTCAGCTCCCGGCCGCCTGCCTTGGCGACGCCAGAATGATCTCTCCCTGTGTGCGGTAGTAGTTCAGATTGCGGTGAACGTGCCGGCCTACAAAGCTCCCGTCATCGTTTCTTGAGGCCGCAGGCTCCATCGCAAAGATCTGAGGGTTGGTCTCGGCATCGTCCATCCCGTAGATCACATTTACATGATTTCCCGCTACGTTCCGGTCGTAGAATCCTGTAAAGACAGGGCCGGAACGAAGAAATGCGAGGAGAACGGGCCTCGTCATATGGCTTCGGTCGGGCAGAACCTGATGGGCCATGTCCCATCTGCTGTCGCTGACAAGAGTGATCATTCCCTCACGCGAGATCGTTCCGTCCGAGCTGTTCATCCAGAGCCGGTCGTAGTCCTCCATAAGGACCCACTGCTCCGTCTCTTCCCTGCCCGTCGCCCTCGCCCACCACTCTAAGCAGGCCGCCCAGCAGCAGGTGTCGTCCTGCTGTCCGACCGCGGCGATGTGTCTGTAGCGTCCGACGCTCATCCGCAATTCCTCCTGTACCGGATTCCGGGCCCTTAGGCCGGTAACAGGATATCATCTGAACGCAAGAAGGCGTTCGTGCCCGCCCGAACCGAACGCCTTCACGCCGTACACCGCCGGTCAGCCTTCCGGCGGCTTTGCCAATGTACTCCCCGGTGAAACTCACGGCCGAAGTGACTTCCCGTCAACCGATCCAGCCGTAACCGGGTTCGCCCGTATCGACTATCCTGATGATCACCGCCATATCGTTGATGTCCCGGGTTCTCTGCTTCAGGCTTTTGCCCTTGCCCATCTGAGATTGATTGCCGTCAACGGTATTCACAACGTTCCCGCCGTTGTGGGAGATGATCATTCCGATATGCCCCCAGTTCATCACGTATATGTCGCCGGGCATATAGGGACCGGAGCCAACGACGTGCGCGGGGTTGTTCGCCGCCCATTTCTTGAGCTTCGTTCCGCTCCAGACCTCGCCGGCCTTGAACGGCAGAGGAGCGGAAAAAGCCTGCGCCGCCTCGGAATAGCAGTAGTAGACAAAGAACCCGCACCAGTTGTAACCGGCGGATTTCGGCGCGTGTGATCGTTCGAGATACTTGTCTATCTCCGGACCCCGGTTCTGGGCGCCTTCTTCGCGCACGCCTTTCGCCTCCTCTCTGAGCGCGACCGTTGCCGCCTCGTATCTGACCCTTTCGTATCTGTCTGTCATCGCAATCTGCTCCTGAGTTAGCCAAGCCCGCAAGCGTCATTAGACCTACATCAGGTTGGGAAGCGGGCCGGACAGGTACTCCCGGAGCTCGCCGGGAAGCGCCGGGTCCCTGCGGATATCATTGAAGAACTCCGGCTTGTCCATCCAGTAGTACCAGTTGAGCAGGTACATCGTGAAGATCATCCTGTGTTTCGGAGTTTCGATCCTGACGCCGTCCACGGGGCTTATCATCCCGTCCGCGACCGCGGTGATCGCCAGCTTCTGGAACGCCTTGATCGCTCCCCAGGTCTTGCCGCCGAAGATACCGTCTGCGACGAGCTTCTTCGGCCGGTTGTGCCAGGAATCCGCCAGGCTGTCGATCGACGCGTTCAGGAAGAACTGGACCAAACGCACATCTTCAGGCATGTTCTTGTATCCGTAGCCGACGTTGGTCGACACCGTGTAAATGTGGTTCGCTGAAGGCATCGACGCCTTCAACTCGTTGTTCTGAAGCGTTTCTTTATGCGCCATCTTTATGTCTCCTTGTTTCCCGTTCGCGGCCGGGGCTGCCGCGTCCGGGTTTGAGCGTATGAATCGAAGTCGTCTCGGCCGCGCGGCCGATCTTTGCCCCTCCAAGGATGAATGCGCTCAGGAATGCGAGAAACTATCATCTGCCCGAGAATCTTTTCCCCGCATTGCTTTCGTGCTAGATTTAACGCGTTCATTTTTAAGGCACTTACCTGATGGAACCCTCCAGGGATCAAGATCTCACGCAGCTTCTGCGGCTGTGGAGCGAAGGAGACCGCGCGGCTCTTGACGAACTCGCGCCGATCGTCCACGCCGAGCTTCACAGGATCGCCCGAAGACATATGGCCCGCGAACGAGGCGGACATACCCTTCAGACCACCGCGCTCGTCAACGAGGCGTTCGTTCGTCTGATCGACTGGAAGAACGCAAAGTGGAACAATCGCGCCCATTTCTTCGGGGTCGCGGCGGGGATGATGAGGCGGATACTCGTCGATTTCGCGCGGAAAAGACCGAAGAAGGACGGCACGGCGCTGATCAGGGTCTCGATCGGAAATGCGGAAGCGATGGCCGACGACGGAGATCCGGAGATCCTTGCGCTGGACGACGCATTAAAAACACTGGCCGAATTCGACGAGAGAAAGGCGAGGATCGTCGAGCTAAGGTTCTTCGGGGGCCTTTCCGTTGATGAGACGGCCGAAGTCCTTTCCGTCGCCCCGATCACCGTGATGCGGGAGTGGAAAAAGGCGAAGGCCTGGCTGTACCTCGAACTTAACCGCGACAATTGATGGATCCCGAACTTTGGAAGAAGATCGACGAGCTTGTCGACGCGGCCCTGGAGGTGCCCGAGGGACGGCGCGCGGATTTCGTTCGGGAGTCCTGCGGCGACGATGATGAGCTTCGCGAAAAAGTGCTCGCGCTGGTCGAGGCGCAGAAAGAATCCGAGTCATTCCTCGAGAGATCCGCGATGGACCTTGCGGCCGAGAACCTGGCCCGCCAGAACGCTGGGACCGCTTTTTCGTACGTCGGCAAAACGATCGGCGCTTACAGGGTCGAATCGCTTCTCGGAACTGGCGGGATGGGCGAGGTTTACCAGGCGTTTGACGACAAGCTGAAACGCAATGTCGCTCTCAAGATCCTGACCGCAGGCCTCGGCGGAGGAAGCGAGCCCGTCAAGCGTTTCGAGGTCGAGGCGAGGGCGATCTCCCGGCTCAACCATCCGGGGATCGTAACGATCTACGATGTCGGCCGTTTCGACGGGACTAACTTCATCGCCACCGAACTCGTCGAAGGCCGTACGATCCGCGACCTGACCCGCGGCCGCGTTAAGGTACGCGACGCCGTCTCCATCTTCATTCAGGTCTGCGGCGCCCTTTCGGCCGCGCACAAGAACGGCATCATCCACAGGGATATAAAGCCGGAGAACCTCATGCTCCGCGAGGACGGCTATGTAAAGATCCTGGATTTCGGACTCGCCAAGCTCACCGAACCGGATCCGGGAGAAGAGAAGCTGTTCCTTTCAACCCGCAAGGGATCGATCATCGGGACACCTGCGTACATGTCGCCTGCGCAGCTGAGCGGAGAGAAGATCGATCACAGGACCGACCTTTGGAGCTGCGGCGTCGTACTGTACGAATTGCTCGCAGGCGAGAACCCTTTCAAGGGACCGGACCGCAGGGCTACGTTCAGCAAGATCCTTACTGAACTGCCCCCCGCCCCCGGCACAAAGAATTCGGAGGTCCCGGGCGACCTCGACCGGGTCGTAATGAAACTGCTCGAGAAGAATCCTTCGATGGGCTATCAATCGGCGGACGATCTGAAAGCTGATCTGAAACGGATCAGGCGCGAGATCGATTCGTCGCCGTTCGTTTCCGTAAGTTCGGGTGCCGTCAGGTACTTCCGCCGCCGGGTCTTCACTCCTTTGAGGATCGCAGCGGGCCTTTCACTCGCGATCATCGCGGGCGCCGCGTTCTATTTTCTATATCCCTGGGGCGGCGAAGGCACAGACTGGAGCAATGCCCGTAGCCTCCAGCTGACCTTTCAGAGCGGGACCGAGGTCTATCCTTCCCTTTCGCCGGATGGAAGTTCTTTCATCTACGCCTCCGACAAGGACGGCGATTTCGATATCTACTTACTGAGGATCGGCGGATCGAACGAGGTGAACCTTACCGAGTCGTCCGAGGCTGACGATACGATGCCGTCATTTTCACCGGACGGATCTTCGATCGCTTTCAGATCGGAGCGCGAACCCTCGGGGATCTACGTGATGGGTGCAACCGGCGAGAACCCCAGGCGGGTAGCGGACGCGGGATTCGATCCCGCCTGGTCGCCGGACGGAAAGAGCATCGCGATCGCCACAAGGTTCCAGGACGTTCCGGCCGTCCGCACCCCGAGTGCGATCTGGGTTGTCGATATCAACTCCGGCGAAAAACGGATGCTGATCGACAACTACGCGCACCAGCCTTCCTGGTCGGCAGACGGAAAGCGTATCGCATTCTGGTATACCGAAGACCGCGGAAAAAGGATCGTAGCGACGATCCCTTCCGAGGGCGGCGAAGCGTCGGATATCGCGTCCGAAAGCAATACAAACTGGAACCCGAGATGGTCTCCCGCCGGAAATTTCCTTTACTACGCAAGCGACCGAGGCGGAAACACGGGATTCTGGCGGGTGCCGGTCGATACATCGAGCGGCAAGGCCTCGGGCGAGCACGAAAGCGTCCCGACACCTGCGAAGTTCAACCGTCACCCGGCCTTCTCGTCCGACGGGAGAAGGCTGATCTATGTTCAGACTTCGGCCCGATCTAACATTCTTACCGCTCCTTTGGGTCCAGGTGAGAAACTTTCTTCCGAGCCTAAGTGGCTGACGCGAGGCGACTTCGAGATCGCCGCGCCGCAGATCCTTCCCGACGGATCCGGCTTCGTCGCGCGTATTGTCAGGGAAACACAGGACGACCTTGTCTTTATCGACGGCTCGAACGGAGCGCTGAACGATCTTACGAACGACCCGGCGTTCGACAGATACGCGCGCATTTCTCCCGACGGAAAGAAGATCGCGTTCGCGTCGGACCGCAGCGGGATCTACCAGATCTGGCTGATGAACCTGGACGGCAGCGGGCTCGTGAAACTAACCGACACGCAGACGATCGCGTCGATACCCGCTTGGTCGCCCGACGGCAAGATGCTCTCCTACGATTCGAGCGAGCAGGTCTTTCTTCTCGATATGGAGAAGTTCGCGACGACCGGAAAGGCGGAAGTGAAGATGCGGCTGCCGAAGGCGGCCAACGGCGGTTTTTTCCGGGTTTGGGACTGGTCCCCGGACGGAAAGATGGTCGCCGGGAACTTCGACCTTAAGGCGGGATCTGGCGTCGGCGTGTACAGATTTGAAAGCGGTGAATATAAACGGCTTACGGACTATACTTCCCTGCCAAGCTGGATGCCCGACGGCCGCCGCCTGCTTTTCCTGCGCGACGGCCGGCCCCTATTCGCGGACATAATCTCCGGCGAGATCACCGACGCGTTCCCGGAGATCGAAGGCTACGTAAGGAACATCGCGGTCAGCCCGGACGGAAAGACCGTCTATTTCACGCTTCGCGAATCGGAATCGAACGTATGGCTGCTGGATGCGGGAGAAGGCAGTCCGTGAACGGCTGGAAGACGCGCTTCATTGGTCAATGATCATCGGGCAATGAGCAATGACAGGCCGCCGCTACGAGGCTCGTGTCCTCCTTCTCCACCGCTCGACGGTGATAAAGATCAGCGGCGACAGCTACCGGATGATGGAGAAGAAAAAGGCCGGGATGAAACCGGCGGAAGAAGAAGCGAAGAAAGCGCCGAAGGGATGATCCTATGAAAGCACCCGTCCGATGAAAGGACGGGCCTGCTGAAACACGAGATCAGCCTCTTCAGGCAAACCGCAGGCAGGGTGGGTCAAAAATATCTGCACGTAAGTGGGTCAAAACTATCTGCTGTTTGACACCGGCGACCGAGGCGGCTTCAAGAAAGCGGACGATGTCGATCCGTGACTGGAATAAGGCCTTCAACCAATCCATAGTCGAATTCGAAGAACAACTCTCACCGTATATAAGATCGAAGGCGTTTACCCAAAGAGCTTCACAAAGCCAAAATCCATTCGACTATCCGCTTCCGTACCAACTGATTCCTGAGTTTTCGAGCGGATCAAGACTCCTTTCTCTGGCCTTTTTCAATCCAATTTCCTTGACGCGGTCAAACCATTTTCGGTAACTCGCAAATGCCTTTGACACCGAGGAGGGTTCATTCTTGTTGCCTGCGCGGTCTATCAATACGACTCCCAGCGCATGCTTCCAATTTTCTTCGAAGAGATAAGAAATATAGTACAGTGCGCAAACGTTCACGCCCGCCTTTGGGAGAATCTGTGAAACTTCAAAGCTGGTTGCACCCCAAAACGCCCCTTCTGAAGTGTCATCTTCTAGCTTGAGTAGGCATTCTATACCCGATAGAATCTCCTCATCATGAGCCAAATCTGGTGCCTCGCCTACGAACTCAACGTCATCCACACCGACTTTGGTGTACCAATAGTCACACGTAGAAGCCATACAATTTCCGACGAAGAACAACGCACCAAACAAGATCGCTATCGACAATTGAAGCAATTTCTTCATAGCAAATTCAATTCTCCTTAGGGACTGGTCTCCGCGTCCAAAGTTGTATTGAGTTTTCGGGATGCCGCCATGCTTGGCTTAGGGAAACGCTATTCTCTAGTGGGAGGAGACCGCCTTTACTCCTGACTGTGGACCTAGTCGCGTTTATCGTTGCGATTGTAAGCCTCCCATAAAACAGTACCAGACATAAATACAGTTTTCGGTCACAATGGACAACAACCAGGGAGACCGAGAATGAGGAAAAGCAGATTCACCGAGAACCAGATCCTGAAGATCCTGAAGGAAGTGGAGAACGGGAGAAAGGTGGCCGAAGTGTGCCGCGAGAACAACATCTCGACCTCGACCTATTTCAAGTGGAAGTCGAAGTTCGGAGGGATGGAGGCGTCGGACATCAGGCGGCTGAAGGAGCTCGAGGCCGAGAACAGCCGATTGAAGAGGATGTACGCGGACCTGTCGCTCGAGAACGAGGCCCTGAAGGACGTGATCGAAAAAACGCTGTGACGCCTGCCTCGAGGCGGGAAGTGGTCGGGGCGCTGATCGGGGAGCACGGGATGAGCGAGAGGCGCTCGTGCCGTGCGGCGAACATCTCGAGGACGGTGTTCAGGTACGTTAGGAAGCCGAGGGATGACCGGGAGGTCCAGGAGGCTCTCTCGGAACTTGCGACGAAGCATCCCGACCTTGGGCTCGACAAGTACTATCCGATGCTGAGGAAAGCGGGCAGGCGATGGAACAAGAAGCGAGTGCGCCGAGTTTACCGGGCGATGGGGCTCAACAAGCGGAGAAAGCACAAGAGGCGGCTTCCGACGAGAGACCCGCAGCCTCTGGCTGTTCCGGAAGGCCCGAACGTCTCCTGGAGCTGCGACTTTATGACCGACGTACTTTCAGGCGGCAGGCGTTTTAGGACCTTCAATTTGCTTGAGGACTTCAACCGCGAGGGACTGGCGATAGAGGTGGACCTGAGCCTGACGGCCGAAAGAGTTGTGAGAGTGCTGGACAGGATAGCCCTCGTGAAGGGGCTTCCCCTGAGGATCAGAATGGACAACGGGCCGGAGCTGACATCGACGGCCCTCGAGGAATGGGCGGCGCTCAATGAAGTCGAGCTCGACTTCATTGAGCCGGGCAAGCCCATGCAGAACGGCTACATCGAGAGATTCAACCGGAGCTACCGACAAGGAGTGCTGGACATGTACATCTTCGACACTCTTGACGAAGTGAGATCCAAGACGGAAGAATGGCTGAGAGTTTACAACGAGGAGAGACCGCACGACTCCCTTGGCGATCTGACGCCCGTGGAGTATCTGGAGAAGAACCGGCCTGAAAACTGGAATTTACAGCGGTACTAAAACGGGGATGGTTTCAGTGTCCTTCGTGGCTAAACACCCCAAGCTGACACGGAATATTGAAGAGTCTCCCGCTTGACGGGAAGTTTCGAACTAAGGACATTGCCCTCAGCGCTGAATATCTGAACAACACTAGCTATAGAAAGCTGATAGCTCTTAGTTTCCCATCTTGAAGAAGCCAGCATCGTTCGGAGGTGCCACCTGGTACCGTCCAGACAATCGCGATTACCCCGTCCTCTTCGGCGATATGAGTCGAGCCCTCTTTTCCAGGAAAGTCATCCGGTAAGTTTCGCGCCAATTTCGATCCCGTTCCAACATCTAAAATGCCCTCGTCCGGCAACACTGCGATCAAGCGATCATCATCCGCAACTGTAACGGCCAAGATCTCTTCTCCGTTCTCAATTCGCTTCACACCGGAAAATGTGAGTTCATAAAGCGAACCCAAAGTGGTGCGAACAAATGATCTCCCTTTCTTTGCGAAAACTTCTTTTGATATAAAATCTTTCGGCACTTCGATCTCCAGTGGCTCCCAGGTACCGTTCATAAAGTAGAAAACTCTGTCTGGCGGGAATTGAGGTTCCTTCGGTTTGATAGTATCGGCAAACCTGCTAATAAAGCTTCGATGCATCAGCAAGACCAGCTTACCCTCAACCGACGCGATATTCCCGAAGCATAAAACATTAGATTCTGGTTCTGGCGAGACGAAACATTCACCAGCAGGAAGCGGCTGTTGTAAGAACCCCCCTTCTTCGTTTGACCACCTCCAAATGGATCGATCGGTCTGCAGCCACACCCCAGAATTAGTACAAATCCAAACTAATTTTGAGAACGCATCGCCACTACTGAATCGCTCACCTCGTGCAAGGGGGAAGGGAATCTCCTTCCATTCCTTCCCATCGTACTGGATAATTCTTTGCGCATCGGGTCGGAATCCCCACAGCACATCATTGCAGGAATCGTAGGTAAGCGAGTTGATCTCATCTCTGAACCCCGTATTCCACTTGAACACCTGCTTAAGATTTCCATTCTCGTACTCCAAAAGACCAACCCCGGAAGAAACAAACAATCTGGGTCCGAGAAAGGCCACGCCTGTCGGGTACACTCTGCCAAATAGGGTCCTGCCGATGAGTGCTTGTAAGGTGGAGGGTTCAAATCTCTCAGGTTCTCCCTTATTCTCGGCAGTATTGGGTGCGCATGAGCTCAACAACAACGTTGCCAACAAACAAAACACGATTATCCGCCCAATAAACAGGCGCGCCAATCGCCGCACGATCAGGATCCAGTGTCTAATTATCATCATAAATGCAGAATGTGTAATGGCACGCCAGACCGGACACTCAGTTACCTTGCAAACATCCTTGATTCATAGTCGGCCGGGCTGAGATATCCGAGCGTCGAATGGAGGCGTTCACGATTGTAGAACACCTCGATGTACTCGAACAGGTCGCGTCTCAGCTCCTCGACCGTTTCGTAGGACTTTCCGTCTGTCAGTTCCTCTTTCAAGGTCCTGAAGAAACGTACCGTCACGGCATTGTCCCAGCAGTTGCCCTTGCGCGACATCGACTGCGTGATCCTGCATCGCCTCAGAAGCTCCGTGAACTCGAACGAGGCGTACTGGCTGCCGCGGTCCGAGTGAAAGACAATCCCCTCTTCAGGGAGCCTCTTTGTGAAGGCCGATCTCAAGGCATCGGTCACGAGACTGCGGTCGATCCTCGTCCGAACCCCGAGCGTGAGCGAGGGCTACCGAAGATAGTTCCAAGTTCCAGGTTCAAAGGACGGAGACGCGTGGGGTCCGGCATTCAAAACAACCTCTGTGGTCTTTGCGTACTCTGCGGTCGATCTCCCTTCCGCCGCTACGCGGCTCAGAAAATGGTTTCGGGGGCTCCGCGTGGTACAGACCTGCCGCGCCGATGGCGCTGGCCCGAGTGGTGAACGAACCAAATTCAGTGGCAGCGGCAATTATAGCGGGGGATCTCCCGCATACTCGGACAACTCCGCAAACACGGCTAACTAGTCGAACTGATCTGCCGCCGCTACGCGGCTGGTGTCTTTTTGGGGCGTCGTTCCCCGGTCTGAAGACCGGGGCTAGGATACGGCTGTCCCTACGGGACGCGACGCGATTTCGCGACTGCCGGAATATTCCGTCGCAAATCCACATCTCCCAGAGTATTCGGACGCGCGGGGGCCGGCGGTCAAGGAAACCTCGGCGCTCTCTGCGGTTTAAAACCGACGAGCTGAAGCTCTTCGGACAGGAGCAGCTGAAGCTTGAACTCTGACGCGTTTATCTGACGCGAGAAGTATCTCTGCGGTCTCTGCGTGCTCTGCGGTTGACTCCTCTGGCGCCGGCGCGCGGGCGTTGATCGGTCAGTATTCACTTGGCGATGGTGCGTAGAGGGCCGGTCGCTACCGCTCCCGGTACCGATTTCATTAGTCAACGGAGGGCCGGACGCTACCGATTTCATTGGTCATTGGTCATTGATCGATGAACATTGCCCATTGTCCCGCGCATTCCGAGGTTTTTACCCTTTGATGTATCATATTGGTTTTCGCCCGGGAGAAGACCGTATGCTCAGGTTCTACAACACATTGTCGCGTCAGATCGAAGACTTCAAGCCTCTCGAAGAGGGGAAGGCAAAGGTCTATATCTGCGGCCCGACTGTCTGGAACTTTGCGCATATCGGCAACTTCCGGACCTTCATCTTCGGCGATGTACTCCACCGGTATCTTCAGTTCAAGGGTTACGACGTCACCTACGTGATGAACCTGACCGACGTCGACGACCGGATCATCGACGAATCCGCGAAGCGCGGGATCGCCATCGGCGAGATGACCGCCCCGTACATCGTCGCGTTCCACGAGGATATGGCGGCCCTGAACTGCCTCGAGCCGGACGTCGAGCCGTGCGCGACGGACCACATCGGCGAGATGATCGACATCATCAGCACGCTTCTCGAGAATGGGAAGGCCTACGAGTCGGACGGCTCTATCTATTACCGGATCTCAGCCTTCCCCGAATACGGGAAGCTTTCGAAGATCAGTTTCGAGGGGAACATCGAGGGCGGAAGCGCGCGCGTGGACACCGACAAGTACGACAAGGAGGACGCCCGCGACTTCGCATTGTGGAAGCTTGTCGAAGATCCGGACGCGACCGGCTGGGACGCGCCTTTCGGCCGAGGCCGACCCGGATGGCATATCGAGTGCTCTGCGATGTCGATGAAGTACCTCGGCGAGACCTTCGACATACACGCCGGCGGCATCGACCTTCAGTTCCCGCATCACGAGAACGAGATCGCCCAGAGCGAGGGCGCGACCGGAAAGCCGTTCGCGAAGTACTGGCTGCACGGCGAGTTTCTGAAGATCGACAACGAGAAGATGGCGAAGTCGCTCGGGAACGACTACACGTTCCGCGACATACGCGAACGCGGATTTTCGCCTCTCGCGATCCGGTATCTTCTTCTTTCCGTGCCTTACGGCAAGCAGCTGAACTTCACTTTCGAAGGCCTAAAGGGAGCCGAATCGGCTGTCGAGAGGCTCCGGAATTTCCGAAGGCTGGTGCGCGAAACTCCTACGGAAGAGAACGGAGAATCCGCCGCGATCGAGGCGTCTGCGAGGGCGCTCGAAGAGTTCGAGTCCGCGATGGACGACGACCTCAACACCTCCCAGGCGCTCGCCGCGATACACAATCTCGTGCGCGAGGTGAACAGCCTGCTCGCCGACCGCCGCCTTTCCTCAGGCGAGCGCGACGCGGTGCTCGCCGTTCTTGAGAAGTTCGACTCGGTTCTCGCGGTTCTCGGCGAAGACTCCCAAGAAGTTCTCGACGAGGAGATCGACGCATTGATCGCCGAACGCGAAGAGGCTCGTTCGAACCGCGACTTCGCGAAGGCCGATGAGATCCGCGACCGGCTTGCGGAAATGAACATCATCCTCGAGGACACGAAGGACGGCGTCCGGTGGAAGCGGGGATAGTCTCCCGGGTCAGATATGAGCAAGGCATTCGACCTTCTGAAGTGGGGCGCGACGCTGGGGAAGGACGAACAGAACTTCCTGGGCGCGAAATGGGTCCCTGCCTTTCTGAAGCGCGTGCCGGAGCGCTCGAAACGAAAATGGGCGCTTAGGGTGCTCGACCTCAGCCCGCATTACTTTCTATTTCCCGACGATCCGAAATACAAAGGACTTTCAAAGGACGAGTACCTGGAGGCGATCGCAGGTGACGCCCGTGTCTCAAGGGAGAAGATCCGGGACTCATTCCTGCTTGAGAAACTGGAAGGCGCCGGGACGTTGATCGACTGGGGCTGCGGACCGGGCTTTCTTTCGAAGGCGCTTTCACCTCACGTCGGTAAGATCTACGCGGTCGATATCTCCGAGGGCGCGCTCGCGTGCGCGAAGATAATCAACGCGGCGGAGAACATCGAGTATGTCCCGGGCGACGATGAGGGACTTGCCTCGATCCCCGATTCATCCGCCGACGCGGTCATTAGCTTCCACGTTTTCCAACACCTCTCGGACGAGATCGCAAAGGTCGTGTTTTCAGATATTTACAGCAAACTGAAGCCCGGCGGGCGGATGATCGCTCACGTCCAGGCCGCGAACGAGACCTGGCGTTCGGAAGAAGAGTGGCGGTCAGACGATTCCCTGAAGGGAAAGGTCAGGTTGAAATACGGGCTGCATTGTTTCGGAAGGTCCGAAGAAGAATACGAGGCGATGATCCGCGGGGCGGGGTTCGATGAGCCTGTCTTCGAAATGATGAAGGACCTGATGCCTGCCGGCGAAGACGACCTCAGCGGACAAATGATCGTGACCGCTTTGAAGAATTGATCACTCCGACCGGCGGTCGATGAGTGCCAGCCGTTCGACGACTTCCCCGCCGATCAGGTGCTTCTCGACTATCTCCGGAACGTCCTCCGCCCTGACCTGAGCGTACCAGACGTTTTCCGGGTAGACGAGGACCGCAGTCCCGATCGAACAAAATCCGACGGAGCCGCAGTCGGTCAGCAGTATCGTTCCATCGGGGTTCCTGCCCTTCGATTCCTTTCCGTACCGAAGGCCCCTTGATTCGAGTTCGCGCACGAAAGCCTCCTTTACTTCCGCGCTCCCGACCTTTGAACAGGACTTTCCGTTGCAGACGAAAACGTGGCGCTCGATCGCGGCCTCCGCGACCGGCGCGAGCTTCACAAGGGTTTCCCTGTCATCGATGAACTTGGGCTTCGCCATTTCGTGGATTATCTCAGATCGACGCCGAAAGAATAAATCGTCAGGCATCCGGCACGATCCCGCCGCGGATTGGCGCCGCCGCTCGCGGATGTTCCGCCGCCCCATTGATCCGGGAGTTTTTAAAGTTTTTCTCGCGGAAGCGCGTTCCGAGCCTTGAATCGGACAAGTCCTGTGTTCCCGATGTGGTAAAATTAGCGTTCGGGCAGGATCCCATTTAGTTCAGACATCAATGGCGGACGGCATAATCATTCACGTCTCGGTGGGCAAGGAGCGTCGAACGGAGTATTTCGGCGAAGAAGTGATCCGTATCGGCTCCGACGCTCTCACAGAGCTTCAGATCCACTCTAAACTCGTAAAGGAGAAGGGCGTCTGGCTTCAGGTCCAGTACGGCGACGGGCTATACCGCGTGACGGACTTCAACGAGGCGCTCGGCCTGACGCTTAACGGCGACCCGATCCGAAGGTACGTTGCGCTGAAAGACGGGGATGAGATCAGGCTGGACGAAGCCGACATAGGGTTCTCTTTCTTTTCCCTTGCTTCCGAATCTTCCTTAATAACGACCAACCGCGATCCGCACGTCGCTCCTTTTATCGAAGAGGCGGCTCTGGAAGCGGCGGCGACCGAACAAAGGGACGACGCGAAAGCATTCCTCAGAGAGTTTTCAAGGGAACTGCTTCGAGAGATCAGTTGGACCACAAAGCTCATCGTACTCGCTCTGGTCGTCGCGGTGCTGAGCGCGGTTTTCTATCTCGGTTACGGCTTCTATTCGGAATCCGTCCTCGCCCGCAAACAGGCAGCGGAGCAGAACGAGGTCATTAACAACCTCCGGAACGAGATCAAGCGCCAGAACGATGAGCTCGGAAGTCTCAGCCAGAGCAACAAGGACATCATCCGCAATTTTTCACTTGCTTCGAATCTACGGGTCGAGTACGGAAACGGAGTGTGCCTGATAGTCGGCGTTTACGATCTTGTCGACCGGCGGTCCGGAAAAATGCTCAGGTATCCTGATCCGGCCTCGATGGGCCCGGACTCGCTTGAGCTACAGCAGTCGGAAGAAGGCATCTATGAGATCCCCGCGATGCAGGGCCTGACCACGGAAGGCGGCGGCACACCGGTCGAATACGACTTCATCGGCACCGGATTCCACGTCGGGAACGGCTTCATCGTCACAAACCGCCACGTGGTGCAGCCCTGGACCGAGGACGACATGGTCAAACAGCTGATTAGGGAAAACGGAGGCCGCGCGAGGGTCAAGAAACTGGTCGCATATTTCCCGGGGATCGTCACGCCGTTCCAGATCCAGATCAAAAAACTGGGCGGGCGCGAGGATGTTGCCGTGGTGTCGATCACCGGCGAAGAGGACCTCAGCTCGATCCCGGTCCTACCCATCGAGAGCGATTCGGAGTCGATCGCGATCGGAAAGACCGTCGTGTCGATGGGCTATCCGAACGGTCCGGACCGGCTCTTGACGATGGTTGACGATGAAGAGGCAAAGAGAATAATCCCGAGGTTTGGCGGCTCTCGTCAGGCGTTGATAAGTTATCTTGCACAGACGGGAAAGATTACTCCCCTCACCACTCAAGGAGCGATCACCGACCTCGACAGCAAGCGGGTCGTCCACGACGCGAAGACAGCCGAAGGCGGATCGGGAGCTCCGCTGTTCGGACAGTCCGGCAAGGTGATAGGAGTCAACTTCGGGGTCTTCACAGAAAACTCCGCATCGAACCTTGCCGTGCCTATCCGATTCGCGGTCTCGCTGCTCGAGGAGTCAGGCTGGACCGCGGGGGAACCCGCTTCGCAGGCGCAAACAACGACGGGCGCTTCGAAGGACAAGTCCGGCGACTAGCTTTCGCCGTCTCCCTGCCTCCAGCCCGCCGAGACTTCAACATCCGAAATCAAAGCCGCGAACCTTGGATCCTGCCTCAGCGGATCGAGGTTCGGATCGTGTCTCAGAACGAAGAGTTCAACCGTCTCGTTCCTGATCGCGGTCTCTATCTCGCGAAACGCCGATTCCCTGTCGCCGATGGAAATGAGCGCCATCGCGGTCAGAATAGAGTAGTCGTCCGCATTTTCGAATTCCGATGCCTTCTGAATCATCTTTCGCGCTCCTGCCTGATCGCCTTTCCTGGCAAGAACTCTGGCGAGGAACAGCCTGACGGCAGGATTCGATTCGTTCTTCGGCAGAGATTCCCTCAGCTTCGCTTCCAGCTGATCGAACTTCCCCTCCATTTCCAGAACCTGGAGCAGTCTCCAGCGCGCCTCGCCGGCGTTCGGATCTATCTCGAGCGCGCGGTCGCAGAACTTGCCGGCCTCCGCGGGCTTTCGCGCCAGGTAGTAGAAATGCGCCATGTAGAGATTGAGATAGGTCGACTGCGGATCGAGATCCAGCGCGAGCTTCATCTCGTCGATCGCTTTTTCAATGTTCCCGCGGTTCGCGTACATCCACGCGATCCTGTGCCTTGAATGCGCGTCGTTCGGCTTAAGGTCAAGAGACGAACGCATCAGCTCGAAGGCCTCCACGCCGCGTTTCCTTGAAGCATAGACAAGAGCCTTGGCGGACTTTGCCTCGGCACACTCGTTGTCAAGCCGAAGCGCTTTGTTCGCCATCTCTTCGCCCAGCCGCAGCGCCTTCTCGCGGTCCATCAGGTCCTCAAGAAAACCGTAGTGGGCATACGTGTCAGCAAGGTAGGCATAGGCAAGCGCAAAGTGTGGGTCCTTTTCGATCGCTTTCTGAAAATGCGGTATCGCACTCTCAAAACCGACCTTGGTATGCTGGCTCCAGTATGCGAGTCCGGTCGAGTACGCCTGATAAGCCTCGGGATCCGAGGTGTATTGTTTGAACGGAAACGACCTCTCGTTCGCCCTGAAACCGAGCGCGACCTTCTGTGCCACTCGCTCGGAGATAGCGTCCTGCAGCGCGAAGATATCGGTGTACTCTTCGTCGAACGTCTCGGTCCACACCTGCTTCTTGCCGGCAACGCTGTAAAGCTGCGTGGTAACCCTGACCTTCCCGTTCTCGCGCTGGATCGAGCCCTCGATCACATAGTCGACATTCAGCGCCTTCCCGACCTCGAAAAGATCGTTCGTATCCCCGCTTGCGTAACGGATGATCGAGGTTGTCGGCCTTACAGCAATGCTGTCGATGTTCGCAAGCTTCGCGATGATCACGTCGGCGATGCCGAGGCCGAGCTTTTCGTCCTTTTCTTCCGAGATCTGCTTGAAGGGAAGCACAGCGATAGAACCCGGTCCGCCGTCCACTACCGCCGCCCCGGCGCCGGAAAAATATACAATCGCGGCGACCAGCACGGCGCACAATCCGATCAGCCCGAACGCTGTCCGGAAGCTTCCGCGATCGTTTCCCGGTGGGGCGCCGGGACCCTTCGAACCGGGGACGGGTACATGGGCAGGGATGGCGGGTCCCGATCCGGGATCGGAATAGTGAAGCGAAGTTGAGTCTTCCGAGTCGTGCTCCGGCCCTTCATCGGGCGTGTCGACGACCTCTTCCACCTGAGCGATGAACCTGTATCCGGTCTTTGGAATTGTCTCGATGAACATGCGCTCCGATCCTTTCTGGCCGAGCGCTTTCCGAAGCATGTAGATATGCTGGGTAAGGTTGGCCTCCTCTACGTAGTTGCCTTCCCAGAGAGTGTCCAGGAGTTCGTCCTTCTTCAAGACGCGCGCCCGGTTTTCGATCAGGTATTGCAGGAGTTCGAAGCTTTTCTGGGTGAGCGGAACGGGCTCTCCGTCCTCAAGCAGGCGGTAGTTGGCGAGATCGAGGCGGAAGCCTCCGAAATCGTAGAACTGGACATTGTTTTCTGACATTTGCAGACCCCTCAGCGCAAAAACAATTAGCCCGTAAAGTGTGTTGTGGATCGATACGGCCGCTGCTTGTAAATTCACTGGCCGTCCGATAGATTGCTACTTTGATCTCATACTGCTGATCCGGGGCGTTCACGGGGTCCAGGTCAGACTGCTTTCGCGGGATCGTTTCGGCTTTCGGAGCCCGACCTCGCAATTAGGAATGTTAGCTGGGATGAACCGGCTTGGATGATGACAGGTTTCGTGATCTCGATCTAGATCAATTCACCCGGCCCCCTTTTGCGCCTTAGCCCGTAGGATGCGGCGACTCGGAACAGCAACCATCAAATCTCTTTAAAATCACTGTGAATGCGGCGGCAATCTGTAAATGGCCTGTTTACAGTGATTTATGCAGGCTGTATCGTCCGGGATTTGATAAGTAATTGAGATCTTTCCACAGAGAACCGTGCTATCTTCTCTGTTTTTGCCCGAATTCTACCTGCACCTGAGATCAGCACCGACCTTTGATGAACAACCTAGTCTTTTCAAATTTCCTGCACAGGCCGGCCAGGACGATCGTGAGCGTTACCGGAATTGCCATCGGCGTACTCCTGATCGTGTTCACGGTCGGGCTGGCCAACGGATCGATGCGCGAACGCGCCCAGCGCGAGGCCAATGTCGGCGCCGAGATCTTCTTCCGTCCTCCGGGAAGCGTCGGGATCAGCGGATCGGAATCGTTCGTCCTTCCGGTCGAGATGAGCGCCGATCTGGAAAAAGTCGAAGGCGTTGCCAAAGCAGTGGCTATCGGGCAGAGCACGGTCGAGGTCCGCGACTCGAATACGGGCGAACGGCTGATCGACGGGATCGACTTCGAGACCTACGCTCCGATGGTAAAGATGGCGGTGATCGAGGGACGGAAGCTCAACGACGCCGGCGACGAGGCGATCATCGACACCGCCTTTCAGCGGCAGAAGAACCTGACAATAGGCGATTCGCTGGAAATGTGGGAGCGCGAGTTCCGGATCGTCGGCACGTACGAACCCGCAGCTGGAGCCCGGGTGAAAGTCCCTCTCCAGACGATGCAGGACCAGCTCGGCGGAAGAGGAAAGGCGACCGCGTTTCTTGTCAAGATCAAACAGGGGTTCACGGATTCGCAGGTGGCGGGGAATCTCCACAAGGTGTTCCCCGACAACCAGATTCTCCTGACGAAAGATCTTGAAGAACTCTATATGTCTGCGATCCCCGCTCTCAACGTGATGCTCAACGTGATAATCGGCGTGGCCGCAGTCATCAGCGCCCTTGTCGTGCTACTGACGATGTACACGACGGTCACAGAACGGACGCGGCAGATCGGGATTATGAAATCGCTCGGGATGCCGAACTTCTCGATCGCCTGGCTGATCACTCAGGAGGCGCTTTTGATCAGCTTCGCCGGGATCGTACTGGGCATCGTTCTGACGATCGTGCTGAGGGCGCTCCTGGGACTGATCACCACGCTCGAGGTGGAATTAAGCCCGCTTGTCCTGCTGATCGTGTTCGTTGTGGGATTGATCGGAGGCGCGCTCGGCGGAATGTACCCGGCGTTGCGCGCCGCCCGGATGGATGCTGTCGAGTCGTTGAGCTACGAGTGATGAACCTGCAGGTTCCAGAACTGAGAAGAAAGAAAAGAGGACCGAGTCAAAGCGGAGTCACAGTACGGGTCATCGGGCGTGTTAAATCTTGATCATCCTTCCCATCTTGTTCTTTCTGTACTGGACCTCTTCTTTTCTTTACCTTTGAACCTTGAACTTTGAACTTTCTTCTTACCGCCTTCCCCTCATTTCCGCCGAAGCCGATGCCATAAACGCCTCGACGTCCTCGATCGATCTCGGGAGCGCCTTCGACATCCACTCGACGCCGTTCCTCGTGACCAGCATGTCGTCCTCGATCCGGATGCCGATACTCGCGTACTTCTCGAAGCTCGCCTTGATCGCTTTCTTCATCTCGGCGTTCGCAGGCGTGTCCGGAAGATAATCGAGCGCGTCCTCGCGGATGTATATCCCGGGCTCGTTCGTAATGACCATGCCTTCCGCGAACGTGCCGTAGCCTCCCACGTCGTGGACGTTCATCCCGATCCAGTGACCCCAGCCGTGCATGTACCACAGAGTGTATTGCGGCCGTTTCATGGTCTGTCCGTTGAACTCGAAATCGTAGGTCGCCCCTTTCGAAGTGACCAGCCCGAGCTTCACGAGACCGTCCTCGATCGTGTTCGCCGCTGCGCGGCTGGCCTGTCCGACGGTCGATCCGGGCTTCATCGTTGAGGCCGCGGCTTCCTGGGCGTCATAGACGATCTGGTAGATGTCGGCCTGTTCCTTCGTGAACTTCCCGTTCACGGGGAAGGTCCGGGTGATATCGGCGGTGTAGTGCTGATATTCGGCTCCGACGTCCATCAGCAGGAGCTCGCCTTTCTTCACTCGTCCCTGCGACTCCACGTAATGAAGCGTCGTGGCGTTCTCGCCGCAGCCCACGATCGAGGGATAGCCCCAGAAGTCGGCGTTCCTTCGGCGGAACGTGTATTCGACCTCCGCCTGGACCTCGTACTCCCAGTCGGAGATGCCGGCGACTCCCATCGAGCGCCCCAAGGCCTCCGTCGTGATGTCGATCGCGTGCTGAAGCAGCTTAAGTTCGTACGGGGACTTGACCAGACGCAGATCGGCAAAGATAGGCTCCGAATTCTCGACCTTGTAACCCGAAAGCTCTTCCGCCAGCGCCTGCTCGCGCCCGTACTCCCGTTCGTCTTCGCCGGTCAGAAGATAAACGCTCGCCGGCGCCGAGGGCCCTGTCAGCGAGGCATTCTCGAAGGAGAACTCCTTCTTTTCTTTGAGTGCCGCGATGAAGTCCTTCCAGTTCGCGGAATCGATCACGTTCGATATCCCGGAGATCCCCGTCGCCTCTTCGTTGGAGAGCATACGGCCGTTCCAGGTCTCGAACTGCGGATTGCGCTTCGGAAGGAAAAGGTACTCACCGACCGAACCGCCGTTCTTGGTCAGCACAAGGTTCGCGCCGTTCTGGCCGATCGCCGTAAGGTAAAACAGGTTGTTCTCCTGTCTGTAGTGGTAATCGACGTCGTTGGTGTAGATCTTCGGCTCGGCGCTGATCAGGATCAGGATGCTGTTGTCCGCCATCTTCGCCGCGACCTTATCCCTTCGGCGCTTCAGCTCGTCGTGGCGTTCCTTAGTGGTGAAGACCGGGGCCTTCGGAGTCACCCTGATCGCCTTCGAAGGATCGGCGGGCGTGTCCGGGACAGCCGCCGGAACGGTGATGAACAGAAATGAGATCAGCGCGAACAGAGCGATGACTTGCTTCATAGATCGTTTCCTCTGAATGAAAATAGAATGGGTTGCTACCGGTTGCGAACCGGAACGCGGGCAGCAGCTGTGTTTCCAAAATAGTCTCCGGCGATGACCTCGATCTCGTAGTCTCCGGGTTCGAGTCTCGAGAAATTGATGAATCCTTCTCCTGCCTTACCTGATTTCAGCCGGTTCGATACGATGTACCGGAAGACGGTTGGTCCCGTTGCCCCGGACCTGCTTCCGACCGCATAAACAAGATCCGCGATGCGGTCATCCGGAAGCTCGTCGAATATCATCGTCCAGGCATCCTCGTTTGTTCCGCCGACCTGCCTGCCGTTTGGATCGAAGAGCCTGTATCCGAGCTTGTATATCCCGAGCCGCCTTCGTTCGGCGTTCCCGTCCATACGGTCGTACCCTTCGGCGACGATCCTTACGCGTCCGTCCACCTTAATACGGTCCTCATCGCCGACGGTTTCACGCGGCTCCCAGTTTTCTGTAAAGAGCTCGACCTTTTCAAGAACCGGTGAGATCGAGTCCGACACGCCCGGCAGAACAAATCCCCACAATCCGTTGAACTCCCTGCCCGGGGCACCGACAACCAAATGCACGTGATTCATCCTGTTCAGTGTTCCGACCGGCTCTGCGGTCTTGAACGAAGTGCCGCGAGGTACGCGAACCGACAGCTCTTCGCCTTCCCCGTCAAGAATGAACCGCGGATCGCTGTACCGCTCGCCGTCGGTCGTCCTCCCGATGTTTACGTGGATGTACCCGTGGAGCGGGAGCCTTATCAGTTCGCGCAATGTGCCCACATTCTGAACCGCTTCGGGGTCAAGCAGCTTCTCGTCCATCACGAAACGAGCGGTCTCGCCATAGCCTCCCGTGATGTCGAGCCCGTTGTGGAAATAGACGGGCGAATCCGGCGTGTCGCGCTCGCCTCTGATCTCGCCGAACGTGCCCGCGATCTCCCTGACGGCATCCGGCGGATCGTAAGGCCACACTCCCGAACGCTGAAAGCCATTTGTGGTCCACTTGCGGCTCTCTTCGAACTTCTCCCTGGTTTCGACCTCGCCAAACCGGCCGCCGAATGCTCTGACCAGGCCGTTGTCGGAGTCCGAAACAAAGAGATCGCCCGCTTCCGCGACCGCAACGCCGCTGACGCGGCTGAACCGGCTCAAGCCATCTTCGCGGTCCTCAAACCCGCGGCGCTTTGAAGTGATCGTCTCTACGATGGGCGTGATTCGCGCGCCGATCACACGGACTGCGTCGCCGTCGGCGACGTAGATCTCGCCCGACTTTCCCAGTGCGACATCCGTCGGAGCCGAGAACGAAGCGCTTCGCAGATCGCGGTCGCGCACGTAACTTTCGCCGTTTCCCGCGAGCGTGATCGTTCTGCCGTCCGGATCGACGATCCTGAGACGCCTGTTACCCAGGTCGGCGACCAGAAGGCGGCCGCCGGGAAGCATCGCCAGCCCTGAAGGAGTGTCGAACCGCGCGTCGTTCCCGGCTCCGTCCGAGTATCCGCGCCCGGAACCGGCTAGCGTCCTCACTTCCCCATTCTCGATAACGCGAATGCGGTCGTTGTAGGAATCGGCGACGAATATCCGCCCGCCGTCGACCGCGATGCCGATCGGCCCACGGAACCTGGCCTCGCCCGTCTTTCCGTCAAGAAACCCCGATTCGCCCGGTGTGCCTGCGACCAGCGAGACCTCGCCTTCCGGCGAAACCCGCCGGATCGTATGGTCGCCCGAATCGGCGACAAGCACGCTTCCGTCGTCTTCGATCGCGATGTGAGAAGGAGTGTGCAGTTTGTCGGTGAGCACGGCGTCCTTCGAACAGTCCGAAGGCCTGCGGCAGGACGATCCCTCCGTCGGAATGACCATCAATCTTCCTTTCGCGCCGTCGGAGATATAAAGCGATCCGTCCTTCATCTCGATCCCGAACGGCTCGCCGCCTTGGAATCCGAAGTCGTGCTTCGTACGGACGATCTTCAGATCGGGAGGATCCGAGGACCGCAGGCCGCATGCAGAGGAGAGTGCAACGATCGCTGTCGCGGCAAAAACTATGAGTGTTCTCGGGAAATACATCTGTAGCGGAAGCGGCCAGGTCTACGTGTCTGCCGTCGGCAAAGAATGCCAGACACTAATTTGCTATGATTGGGACGAATCTTCAAATCGGACTCGGGAGGAAACGATGAACTCACTCGAAGACCTATTGGGATCCGCGGCGGGCGAATTCGCGCGCGAACAGATCAGCCAGAACCTGGGCGCGGACAATTCGACCGTGAACAACGCGATCCAGATCGCGCTTCCGGCGATCCTCGGCGGACTGAAGAACAACGCAAGCGACCCGCAAGGCGCGGCTTCCCTGGAGGAGGCGCTTTCGAACGACCACGACGGAAGCCTCCTGGATCATCTCGGAGATTATTTGCAGGGAGGCGTTCCGTCCCCTGCGCAAGCAGACCGGCAGACCGACGGCACGGGAATTCTCGGCCACATACTGGGAAACGCGAGCAGCCCGGTCGCGAAAGAGATCAGCAACCGGACCGGACTTAACGCGGGACAGGCGGCAAATCTCCTGATCACCCTGGCGCCCATCGTGATGTCGTACCTGGGGAAACAAAAGCGCGAAAAGGAAGTGGACGCGGGCGGACTTTCGGATCTGATCGAAGGCCGGGGCGGGCTCGAAGCGGCATCGGGAGGCTCGATCCTGGACCTCGCGACAGGAGCGCTAGACAGCGACCGGGACGGAAGCGCGCTCGACGACCTCGCGTCGATGGCGGCGGACTATTTTATGAAGTAATATCGTTCCGATCTCGTATTACCACAGGCTTCCGGGATCGGGAGCCTTTTCTATTTCAAAACAGACCGCCTATACCTTGAAGATGAACTTCTACAATCGTCCGGGAACGACACCCGTAATTACCGCACTTCTCTCGATCGTACTGATTCTCTCAGTGACCGTCCCTGTAGCCGCGCGTCCGATGATGCCGTTCCAGCCATTCCGGCCGGCGTTCCAGGACGACAAGAAAGTTCTGCCTCCCACGCAGTACATACGCAGCCGCGACTTCGACACGAAACACATCTCGCTCGACCTGAGGTTCAACTGGGAAACGGAACAGACGATCGGTATCGAGGAATTCACGTTTTCGCCTTTGAAGGATGGATTCACGGACCTAGTGCTGGACGCCGCATTGATGGAGTTCGGATCGATCAGGATAAAGGACGGTGAGGACCTTGCCTTCGATTACGACGAGGAGAATTCGAAGCTTAAGATCCGGTTCGAGGAGCCTTTGAATCGCGGCGAAACAGCGACCGTCGTGATCGAGTACACGACCAAAGGCACGACGGTACCTAGCGGACTAGGGTTCGGCGGGGGCGGCGGACTGAAGTTCATCAAGCCGACCGCCAAAGATCCTTCCCGCCCGATGCAGATCTGGTCGCAGGGCGAAACGGAATACAACCGCTACTGGTTCCCCTCGTACGATTACCCGAACGACTTTCGGACGACCGAGATGAAGGCGACGGTGAAGAAGCCTCTGACAGTGATCTCCAACGGCGCGCTGGTCGAGACGAAAGAGAACACGGACGGCACGCGCACCTTCCACTGGAAAATGGACACGCCCTACACGAACTACCTGACCTCGATCGTCGTCGGAGAATATACTGAAGTTAAGGGCAGTTATCTCGACGTGCCGGTCTCCACCTGGGTCTATCCGCAGTGGAAACAGCAGGGCGAGGTGACGGCGAAGCGCCTTCCCGCGATGGTCAAGTTCTACTCGGAGAAGCTCGGCTTCAAGTACCCGTATTCGAAGTACGCGCAGACGATCGCGTACGAGTTCGGCGGCGGGATGGAGAACATCACCGCGACGACTCAGACGGACCAGATGATCATCGACGAGCGGACGGAGCTCGACACGGACTGGGACGGTCTTCAGGCCCACGAACTTGTCCACCAGTGGTTCGGGAACTGGGTCACCTGCCGGGACTGGTCCGAGATCTGGCTGAACGAGAGCTTCGCGACATACCTCGAGGCGCTGTGGATGCTCGAATCGAAAGGAAAGGACGAGTTCCTCTGGAACGAGGTCAAGGGCAGTCAGGACCAGTATTTCGGTGCATGGAACCAGGGCAACCGACGCCCGATAGTGACCAAGAACTACGCGAACCCCGACGCGGTCTTCGACACCTATGCCTATCCGAGGGGAGGGGCCGTCCTGCATATGCTGCGGAAGCAGCTGGGTGACGCGAATTTCTGGCGGGCGATCTCGCACTACCTGCGCTCCAACGCCAACCAGCCGGTCTCGACCGAGGACCTTAGGATCGCGATCGAGGAGACGACGGGACAATCGATGGACGCGTTCTTCGATCAGTGGCTCTATCGAATGGGCCATCCTGTCTTCGAGGTGTCGAAGGCCTGGGACAGGGACGAAAGCACTCTGAAGCTGACCGTAAAACAGGCGCAGGTCATGGATCTTCTCGACCCTTATCCGCAGGTCCGGTATTTCCGTACGCCGGTCGATATCGAGATCGTCACCCGGGACGGCAAGCGGGTAGAGACGGTTTACGTCGAGGCGAAAGACATCAACGAGTTCACTTTCGAGGATGTGGACAGCGAGCCTCTGCTCGTCGATTTCGACAACGAAGGCACGCTGATCAAGGAATTGCGGTTCGAGAAGTCGACCGAAGAGTTGCTCTATCAGCTGAAGAGCGACGGAGACGTTCTCGGAAGAAAATGGGCGCTGGACCAGCTGACATCGATGGCCAAAGCTCCCGACGCAGATCCTGATGAGAAGGCGAGGATCCTTGCAGAACTTAGGGCTTCCGTGGAATCCGATCCTTTCTGGAGGATGAGGCGCGACGCGATCTCTTCGCTTCGGGAGCTCTTGGTTCCCGAAGGAGAGCCCGGCGTTCCGATCACAGACATCGACCTCGATGCGGACACGAGAGCCGTCCTGGCGCGCGCGGCTGACGACGATTCGTCGCTTGTCAGGACCGAAGCGATAGCTATGCTCGGAACCACGAGCGACAAGGCCTTCGCGCCAAAATACTACCGGGCGATCGCATCCGACAGAAGTTACGAGGTCGTCACGGCAGCGGCGAATGCGCTTGCGAAAACAAAGGATGACGGCGCTTACGCGGTGCTTAGAAAGCTTGCGCAGACAGACTCCTGGAGGGACCGCCTGATGGTCGCCGGCCTGAACGCGCTGGTCATCCTCGGGAACAAGAGCGCCCTGGACCTCGGTTACAAATTCGGAGGCGAGAACGCTCCGCCTTCGCCCCGCAAGACCGCGGCCCTGAACGTGATCGCGGAATTCGGGAAGGGCGACCCGAGAGCCTTTCCCCTGATCCTCGACAACTTCAAACATTCGCTGGAGTCGAGCGATTTCAACGGTATTTTCAGCGGATTTGAAGCTCTGATCAAACTCGGCGATCCGAGGGGCCAGGAGGCATTCGAACTGGCGAAGAAGAAGTTTGGATCAAACCAGAACCTGGTTCGGTTTATCGGCCAGTTCGAGGAGAGGTTCAAGAAAAGCGTCGCAAAGTGAACCGCGCCGCATTCGGTCACGTTTGACTGGCGACAGTCCTGCGGATACACTTTCTTTTTGCATCGTGGTGAGTTATGGCGACTTGCGACCACGGAAAATAAACCGCTAAACAGCTAGGAGTTTCTAAATCAGATTTTCGAACGACTCTGCGCTTGTTTGGCGCAGAGTTTTGTTTTTTGGAATAATAGATACCGATGAGCACATTTCTCGATCTACTGAAGGAAAAGATCGTGGTCTTCGACGGCGCGATGGGCAGCAGTCTGCAGGCCCAGAGCCTTTCGATAGACGACTGGGGCGGACCGGAGTTCGAGAACTGCTCGGAGAACCTGCTCTACACAAAGCCGGAGGCGGTCGAAACTGTCCACGAGGGCTTCCTCGCAGCCGGCGTCGACGTGATCGAGACCAACAGCTTCGGAGGCTCCGGCGTCGTGCTTGCTGAGTTCGGACTTGCTGACAAGACATACGAGATCAACAGGATGGCCGCCGAGATGGCGAAGCGCATCGCGTCGGACTACTCGACCAAAGATCGTCCGCGGTTCGTCGCCGGCTCGATCGGGCCCGGCACGAAGCTTCCGACGCTCGGGCACATCGATTTCCGTTCTCTGAAGAAGGCCTACGACGAACAGGTCGCCGGGCTGATCGAGGGCGGTTCCGACCTTCTCATCGTCGAGACCTGCCAGGACCTTCTCCAGACGAAAGCCGCGCTGAGAGCGATCTTCGATTACTTCGAAGAGAAGAGGGCGAGGATCCCCGTCATTGCGCAAGTAACTATCGAGACGTTCGGGACGATGCTCAACGGAACGGAGATCGGCGCGGCGCTGACCGCGCTCGAGCCGTTCTCGATCGATGTCATCGGGATGAACTGCGGCACCGGCCCTCGCCAGATGACCGAGTCCCTGAAATACCTCTGCGAGCATTCGAGGTTCCCGGTTTCGGTTCTTCCGAACGCGGGCCTCCCGGAGGTGAAGGACGGAAAACAGCACTACGACGAGACGCCCGAGACTTTCACCAAGCAGATAGTCCATTTTGCAAAGGACTTCGGCGTGAACATCGTCGGCGGATGCTGTGGTACGACCGCCGAGCATTTGAAGCTTGTGGTCGAAGAGATCTCCAGGATCGATCCGAAGCGACGCGAGGGCCATCTCGCTCCGTCCGCGTCTTCGATCTATTTCCGCCAGCCGTACACGCAGGACGCATCTTTCCTTATCGTCGGCGAGCGGGTAAACGCTTCCGGCTCCAGGAAAATGCGAAGGCTTCTCGAAGACGAGGACTGGGACGGGCTGGTCTCGCTTGCGAAGGAGCAGGAGCGCGAGGGCGCCCACATTCTCGACGTGAATGTCGATTTCGTCGGCCGCGATGGCGAAGCTGACATGCACGAGCTGGTTTCGAGGCTCGTAACGAACGTGAAGATCCCCCTGATGCTCGATTCGACCGAGTGGGAAAAGATGGAGGCGGGCCTCGAGCACGCGGGCGGAAAATGCCTTCTGAACTCGACGAACTACGAAGACGGCGAGCCGAGGTTCTTCAAGGTGCTCGAGCTTGCGAAGAAGTACGGGGCGGGCGTCGTCGTCGGCACCATCGACGAGGACGGAATGGCGAGAACCGCTTCGAAGAAGGTCGAGATCGCACGCCGCGCGATGAATGACGCGCTCGAGTACGGGCTTCCCGCGCACGACATCTTCTTCGATCCGCTCGCTCTTCCGATCTCTACGGGCATCGAGGAGGACCGAAAGAACGCTGAAGAGACGATCAAGGCTATCAAGGCTATCCGCAAAGAGCTTCCGGAAGCGAACATCATCCTCGGCGTTTCGAACATCTCGTTCGGACTGAGCCCGGCGGCGAGGATCGTTCTGAACTCGATCTTCCTTCACGACGCCGTCGAGGCGGGAATGAACTCGGCGATCGTCAACGCGTCCAAGATACTTCCCCTGAACCGCTTCAACGAACACGAAATCGAGGTCGCGCGCGAGCTTATCTACGATAAGCGAACTTTTGAGGGCGACGTCTGCACCTATGACCCTCTGACAGAGTTCACGACTCTCTTTGAAGGAAAGAAGGCGTCGGCGATAAAGCCGGACGTTTCTAACCTCCCGGTCGAGGAGCAGCTCAAACACCACATAATCGACGGCGAGAAGATAGGGCTCGAGGATAACCTCAAAAAGGCGCTCGAGAAATACGAGCCGCTCGACATCATCAACGAGATCCTTCTTGACGGTATGAAGGTCGTAGGAGATCTGTTCGGATCGGGCCAGATGCAGCTTCCGTTCGTACTGCAATCCGCGGAGGCGATGAAAGCCGCGGTAAAATTCCTCGAGCCTCTGATGGAGAAGGTCGAGGGCCAGGAAAAAGGCACGATGGTCCTTGCCACCGTGAAAGGCGACGTTCACGACATTGGCAAGAACTTGGTCGACATAATCCTCACGAACAACGGCTACAAGGTCGTCAACCTCGGGATCAAACAGCCGATCGACGAGATCCTGAAGGCTTCCGAAGAGCATCGCGCGGACGCGATCGGGATGAGCGGGCTGCTCGTGAAATCGACGCTTATAATGCGCGACAACCTCGAGATAATGAACGAGCGCGAGATCCGGACCCCGGTCGTGCTTGGGGGCGCAGCACTGAACCGGCGGTACGTGGACAACGATCTACTGCCCCTGTTCGAGGGCAAGCTGTATTACGCTCGCGACGCGTTCGACGGATTGAACGCGATGGACGAACTGGCGCGGGAGAAGAGGTCAACCGCAGAGATCGCGGAGAGCGCAGAGAAAGCCAAGGAAGCGGCGGCTTCGCAAATTGTAGAAGCCGGAAGTCAGGAGTCAGCCGGACGGAACGCAGACGACAGACGGAACTCAGGCGACGGACGGAGCGCAGGCGTCCCGCCTGCAGTGAGCGCGGAGCGCGAAGAAGACGACGAAGACCTCGTCGGCGAAGACGCGAAGCTTGGAAGAAAGGCGGCACGGTTTTCCGGCTCGGAAGGAGACACCAAACACACCACCCGGTCCGACATTCCGCCCGCGGAGTTCATTCCCGAGCTACCCTTCTACGGTTCGAAGGTGGTCGAGATCACGGACCTTACAAAGGTCTTCGACTTCATCAACGAGACCGCGCTTTTCAAGGGTCAGTGGCAGTTCAAGCAGGGCCGCAAGTCGCCCGAAGAGTATCAGCAGATCCTCGAAGAGACGGTCTATCCGAAATTCGACGCGATCAAGGCGGAGGCAATCCGCGACAGACTGCTTGAAGCAAAGCTGGTTTACGGATACTACCCCTGCAATTCGGAAGGCAACGACCTTGTCATCTTCGAAGAGGACGGCAATACGGAGCGTATGCGTTTCACGTTCCCGCGCCAGCCGCTCGACCAGATGGGCTCGAAGAACCTTTGTCTTGCGGACTTCTTTCTCCCGGCAGATTCAGGCCTGAACGACGTGGTCGCGTTCCACCTGGTAACGATGGGCAGCAGGGCGTCGGAGCATTCTGCGAAGCTGTTCAAGAATGACGACTACACCGATTATCTGCTCTTCCACGGCCTGAGCGTCGAGTCTGCGGAAGCGCTTGCGGAAATGTGGCACAAACGCATTCGCGAGGAACTCGGGATCGCCGACGGTGATGCGGAAGAGATGGTCAAGCTCTTCAAGCAGGGTTACCAGGGATCAAGGTACAGCTTCGGATATCCCGCGTGCCCGAACCTCGAGGACCAGGTAGAGCTGTTCGAGCTTCTGAAGCCGGAGCGGATCGGCGTCGAACTGACCGAGGAATACCAGCTCGATCCGGAGCAGTCTACGTCGGCGATCATAGTCCATCATCCCGCGGCGAAGTATTTCAACATCGGCTAAAGGAGGAGAATTGTCTTGCGGAATCGAAGAGGTGGGTCTAGAATCCGCCCAATGTGTTCAGACACTCTCCAGTTCCGGGGAAACCCGGTATCGCCGATCATATGAAGGCGCGGATTGATACCCGGAGATTGAGTTTCATAACTCTGCTCGCCGCGCTTGTTCTCGTCTTCCCGCTGGCGGGCTCGCGCTACTTCAACCTTAGCTATTTCAGCAAAGCCGCAGGGATCATTTTGTTTTTGGCGACGGCTTCCGCCATTTGGCATCTTGGCGGCAAAAGGGTGATCGATCGGGGTTCCAGGCTTTTGGCGGCGGCGGGCATACTGCTGACGTCGCCTATCGCAATAATCCTTCTGCTCTGGATCGGGCTAGGTCCTCCCTGGGAGGCGGGACCGTCCGAGAATCGCATGCGGTATCTGGTATTGCTGGCCGACTCCATGCTAGTTACCAGTGGTTTTGTCCTACTCAAAGTTTCTCTTACCGACGCCGGAGAGTATGTTTTCTCGGGCCTCGGTTTGTCATTGGGAGTGCCCGCGGGTTGTGCATACCTCGTGTGGGCATCATTCGAGACTGCGGTCTGGACTCAAAGATCTATGGGTCAACAAACGCCAAACATCTTCGAAAATGCCGGGATTGCGTTGGATGTTTTGCTATTTTCGGCTTGCCTTTTGACCTACACGGCGGTGGCTGCCCTCTCATTTTCAATGAGGATCGCGGGATTCGTTTCGAATCGGACGGCCGTCGCCTATGCATCGACCGCCGGGATCGCTGTGGCTTTCCTGCTGTTTCGCGGCGTGGCTTTCCCCGACGCTTCTGAAATTGACGTCCCTTGGTACCTGAGCCCGGGCCTTATCGCCGGAATTCCAGCCGTTCCGTGGATCATCCCTTATCTATTCGGCGTCCGACTGCTTCGTGAAGCAGAGGCGGCAACTGCGGAGAACTAGCGGCCCGTCAGCCGGATGCTTCAATTGGAAGGCCGATGACGATTATCCCGCGTCGCGAGCATCTGCACACCTGCAAGAGCCAGCCAAACGATATGTCCGGTCTTGAAAACCCGGAATCCTGTAAGATCGGTAATCACGGACCCGTCCGCGCCTGAAGCTCCGACGGCTCAAATGCACGGAGAAATGGACCGTTTTCTCCGAGTTCACGGCAACGGTCCGCACGCACGATTCAGCGTATGATCTCAATATGTCCTCACAGAATTACTCAGAGCTTGTAGAAGCGATCCGCGCCCGTCCGGCAATGTACACCGGTGGTACTACCTTCCGCACCTACAACCGATTCTTGAGGTATTGCCTGATAGCCGGCCCATTGATCACCGAAGCAGGCCGTCTTGCGTTTGACTTGTCTGGCGATCGAAAAGCTGGGATTGTCCTCGGTGATATTATAAGGCCCGTTCCGTCGAACTTGGTGACTGAATTCTCCAGAGACGTTAGTCACCTAAAGACAAGTCCATGGATCGGATCCACCTTGATGATCTTGAACGCTCTCTGTTCGGAATTCAGGATTGCGTATCTGGATTTAGAAAATGAAGTCGTTTTCTCCCAGTTCTTTCAAAAAGGCAGCATCGTGGACGGTAACCTGAGCAATCAAGATATCGCAGCGAGTACGGTCGAGATCGAGTTCATTCCCGATGAAGGAATTTGGGAGCTAGACAAGGAATTGAACTACGACCTCTATTTGGAGGTTATTCGCGAGCTTTCGTACCTCTTCAGCGGACGAACTTTCGAGTTCAAGTATCAGGTTGGCGACAGTACACATAGCGCCGGTTTCCGGTTTGAACGGGGACTCGCCGACAGGATTTCGAGGGATTCGACAGTCCGTTACTGCGAACCGCTCCTGCCATTGGAGTTCCACGGCACTTCGGACGAGATTGATTTTGACGCGGCGTCGAGTTTTCGGTACTACGATTTCGAGTCGAACTTCGTTGATTCCTTTGTGAACTTCGAAAGGACACGTTGTCACGGCACCCACGTCGATGCAATGATCGACGGGTTTATCTCAGCGATCTCAGAAGTGGCAACGTCCGGATTTCCCGAAGACAAATGGGAAATCACCCGTGAGAAGATACTCGAAGTAATTGCCGCAGCGATTCACGTTCGGATGGCAAGACCCTCCTTCGAGGGGTCGGTTAAAGAACAGTTGGATAGCAAAGAAGTCTTTGAACCGATCCGAAATGCGGCTGAGGCCGCACTGACGAAGGCCTTTGAAAACTCTGAAGATGAAGCAAACCGGCTCTTGGGAGAATTCAGAGTTTGCGACGATGAGTGGAGGGCGCGTTTCCTGAAGGAGTTCTATGAAAGCTCCTGAAGATTATATTCCGATCCGCGTCCTTCACGATTTCGTCGGCAGGCTTGAGTCCCTGGGAATCGATTACATGCTCACCGGATCGATGGCAATGATGCGTTACACGGTGTTCCGCCAGACGGCCGATATCGATGTGATCGTCGACCTCCAGCTCAAAAGTCTTCGTAACCTGATCGACTCTCTGGAGCCTGATTACTACGTTCCCCACGGAAGGGCCCGCCGGGCGGTGGAAACTCGGAGGATGTTCAATGTGATCCATCAGGATACGGCCTTCAAGGTCGATTGCGTGATAAAGAAACAGGACGCCTTTCAGAGAACTTCATTCGAAAGACGGGAGAAAACCGACTACTATGGCCGGCCGGCGTATGTAATTAGTAAAGAAGACCTTATTCTTTCCAAACTCAATTGGGCAAAGGAAAGCAGATCGGAGATGCAGCAGAGGGATATTGCAAACCTCTTGCGTACTGGATTTGACGAAACGTACGTTGCAGAATGGGCCGGCCGACTGGGAGTAGAAGACTTATTGAGCAAATGCCGGGAGGAAGCTACTGGATGAAAGACACGTCGAAGAAGATCGAGCGGCTTCAGTTCGAAAGGATGATGTCGATGTCGCCGGATCAGCGAATTGCAATGGCCTGTGAAATGTTCATGGCTTCCAGGTCGGCTTTCCTCAACTCCCTACCCAAAGACCTTTCCGAAGAAGAGATAAAACGTCGGCTTTACTTCCGGACCTACGGCGAGCATCTTCCCGACGATTTCTTCGACCGATAATCCTCCGCCTGTCCCTCCGTCATTTCCCCGCCTCTCTGCAAAATTTCGCACTTTGAAGGTCCCGGGAACATATCGCGATCCGGTTCCGTCTGATCTTTTAGCGGCTCTTTACATTTCTTGACGCGACGAATGCAAGCAACCGGCATCGTACCGTTCGAGGCACCGTCATAAGTAAGGAGGCACAAGATGAACAAACTGAAGAATTTAAGAGCGGCCCATTCGGACAAGGTGAACTCGATGTTCGTTAGCTTCGAAGCAAGCGTGGTGATCAGCGTTTCGGACGACTCGATCAGGATATGGGACACGGTAAACGGCGTCGAGCTTTACGAGAAAGCGGATGAAATGGAGCAAGATCGCATAGTTCTCCATCTTGGCCCCTTCAACCGCGACGGAAGCGTCAGGATCTCCTGAATTTCAACACAACTCCTAGTGGCTTGGGCCGGCGATTCTGCCGGCCATTTTTTATTCCTCACCGGTTTGGAATAAGTCCGCAGCCCGATGCTATAAACTGACCTATGCCAAGAGAACAACTGAGCATCGAGAACAGATCGGGACAGACACTCGCCGCGGCCCTCGAACTTCCGGTCGGAAGAAAGCCCCACAATTTTGCGATATTCGCCCACTGTTTCACCTGCAACAAGAATTTCAAAGCGGTTAAGAATATTAGCTCCGCCCTGACCGAGAAAGGTTTCGGAGTGCTGAGCCTTGATTTTACAGGGCTCGGAGAGAGCGAAGGAGATTTCGCGGACACGAACTTCTCCAGTTCGGTCGACGACCTGATCTCGGCCGCGGCAATTCTTCGTGACAAATACGAGGCGCCAAGGCTGATCGTCGGACACTCGCTCGGCGGAGCTGCGGCGATAATGGCCGGTCCTCTCTTGCCGGAGATCAAAGGTGTTGCGACCATTGGCGCACCCGCGATGCCTGACCACGTAACGCGCCTCTTTTCCTCGGCGGTAAAAAGCATCAAGGAGTCCGGCTACGCAGATGTCTCGATCGGAGGCCGGAGTTTCCGACTCAAGAAGCAGTTCATCGACGATGTCGAGAGTCAGGACATATCAAAGGCTTTGTCCGCAGGAGGCCGCGCATATCTGTTCCTCCATTCGCCGCAGGACGCGGTGGTAAGCGTTGACAACGCCGCCAAACTGTACAAGACGGCCCGACACCCAAAGAGCTTTATCTCGCTTGACGGCGCCGACCATCTTCTGACGAACGAAGAAGACGCGTGCTACGCGGGATCCGTTATCGGAGCCTGGGCTGAGAGATACATATCTATCCCGGAGCCTCCCGCGCTTTCAACCGAGAGCCACACAGTCGCCTATCTCGCCAAGGCAGACAAGTTCACCACGCATATACTGGCCGACAAACACAGGTTCATAGCAGACGAGCCGGAGGGATTCGGCGGCAACGATCTGGGCCCGTCTCCTTACCAGCTACTCAGCTCGGGCCTGGCCGCGTGCACGGTAATGACACTCATGCTGTATGCGGACCGGAAGGGATGGGACCTTCAGGAGGTCCTCTGCCATGTCCGTCACGAAAAGGAACATTTGGAGGATTGCATAGACTGTCAGAACCCGAAGGCAAGGATCGACCGGTTCACGCGAGAACTCGAGCTGATCGGCGATCTTGATGATGAACAGCGGGCACGGATGGTCGAGATCGCCGACAAGTGCCCGGTCCACAAGACGCTCGAAGGAAATTCCCGCATCGGAACCACGCTATTGCGTTGAAATGGCTCATTGAGCCGGATTTGAACCTTTGCTGCAACTGTGTTGAAATCTTGCACTTATGGCTGACAGGATCTTCATCGCGGGAACAGGCGGGATCGGACGCGCGGCAGCCGTCCTTCTCAGGGAATGGTCGGAAAGGGATGTCGAGCTTTATCTCGGCGACGTCTCTCAGGATCAGCTGGAAGAAGCGCACGGTTTCGTCACGAGCGGATCGCAGAGCCATTCAGGTATCAACCTGGTACTGATGCCGATTGGCGAAACGACCGGCGAAATGCGCTCGGCATTTGACGCGTGCGACGTGCTTCTCGACTGCGCGCCCGGCGGAGAGGCGCCCCGTCTTGCCGGATTCGCCAGGGATCACGGTATGCATTACGCAAACCTGACCGAATACGTAGCGGAAACGGACAAGATCATCGAGCTCGCCGAGGGCGCCGAAACCGGCTTTATCCTCCAGACAGGGCTTGCGCCCGGATTCATCAACGTCCTCGCCGTTTCGCTGTATAACCGGTTCGTTGAAGAGTTCGGAAACACGAACGTGGAAAAGATCGCGATGAAAGTGGGCGCGCTGACCGCCCACGCGCACGCGCCTCATTTTTACGGGTTTACCTGGTCGCCGATCGGCGTCGCGACCGAGTACGTGAAGAACTCCAGGGTCGTGCGGGAACACCGCATCACCGAACTTCCCGCACTCTCTGAGCGTGAGGCGATCGTCATCGGCGGCCGAAGATTCGAGGCCGATCTGACATCCGGAGGCGCCGCAGACCTTCCCGAACATTTTGCCTCTCGCGCAAGAACGCTCGATTACAAGACACTCCGCCACGTCGGCCATTTCGATTGGGCCTCGGGCGTGATCCACGACTTCGCCAATGACGAAGACCTCCCGCGAAAGGTGCTTGAGCGTTTCCTGAAAGAGATACCTGCGGTCGAAGACGACTTCGTGCTGGCCCACGCCTCGGTCGAAGGCTTCGATTCGGAAGGCGTGCGGAGACTTTTGGAGAAGGCCTATTTCGTGAACCCGCTCGAGATCAACGGGCACCGCCTTAGGGCGATCCAGACCACTACCGCGGCACCCCTTTGCGAAGCGGCGACGATGCTGCTTTCGGGCAAGTACAAAGGTGTTGTACTTCAAAGCGGCATTGATCCAGGGGAATTTCTCAGCGGTCGGTTCGTGAGTCGGATTTTCGTGTAAGATTGGACTTTTGCGGCCGGTCCCCTGTGACAGAACTTCTCACGTGTCAAATCAGATCGAAAAACGTCCGAAACGCGCCCTCGAGGCGCCTATGCTTCCGACCGAACAAGAACTCGCCCTTCTCGGCCCGACAGAGCGAGCCGGCTTCCGACTTACTCACCGTATGAACCTGGGCCGGTGGAAGCGCTTCTGGACCTTCTGCCAGCGCCACATCGGGTCGCTCTGGATCAAGATCAGCACGTACAACCTGATGAACGTGTTCGGGATCGAGCACGTCGAGAACACGGACACGGCGAGACCGCTTCTGCTGGTGGCGAACCATCGCTCGTTTTTCGATATGTACGTGGTTTCGAGCGTGATATTCCGCCGGACGACCCGTCCGGTAAGTCTCTATTTTCCTGTTCGCGCGAGATTCTTCTATGACAATCCGGTCGGCTGGTTCGTGAATCTCGTGATGGGTTGGTGGTCGATGTACCCGCCGTTCTTTCGGGAAGCGGGAGAAGCCCGCAAACGCGAGTTCGACAAGTACTCACTGCGAAGGCTGATCCAGATCTGCTCGGAAGGAGAGGCGCACCTGATCGGGTTTCATCCGGAAGGAAAGCGGAATGTGTCGGAAGACCCCTACAGTTTCCTTCCGGCTCAGCCGGGCGTCGGCAAAGTGATCATGGAGGCGAGACCGCAGGTGATACCCGTCTTCATCGCCGGGCTCGGGAACGACCTCCCGAAGCAGATCCTGGGCAACTGGACAGGAGGCGAAAAGGTAAGGATCTGGTTCGGCGAAAAACTCGACCTATCTGGATTCTACGAGGAAAGGAACTCGCTCCGGACCCATAAACTTCTCGCGGACCACCTGATGGAAAAGATCGCCGAGCTGGGGGAGAAGGACAGGGAGTGGAAAGGACTGAGGACTGAGGACTGAGGACTGAGGAGCGTGCCGGATACAGTTCACCTGTCAAGTACTCCTCTCAGTCCTCAGTCCTTTGATCTCAGACCTTCTTATGTCTTCAGTCCTCTCATCTCAGTCCTTCTGAAGTTCTCAGTCCTTCTCCTGTCTCCTGACTTTTGACTAAACGTTAAAAAAAGGTTACACACGAAAATACGCCATATGCGGCTTCATCTTGCGTTTTTTCGCCGCGTTTATCACCCGGCTTGCCGCCTTCAAAGACAGCCCGGTGAATGACGGGTCCGAGAACTCCAGCGGCATCAACCGGACAACCGATATTGCAGAACGGAACCAACAACTCTTCGGCCGTTGACCAGGGCAGCGGACTGCCTTTGGTCATCGTAAACCCGAAGTCGGCGGGCGGGTCGACGCAGACGCGATGGTCGGAGATCGCTTCCGACCTGCGCTCGCATTTCGGGCCGTATACCGTAGCCTTCACAAAGAAACCCGGCGACGGGACAGAGATCGCCAAACGGTTCATTGCGTCGGGCCGCAAGTATATCATCGCCTGCGGAGGCGACGGGACGATCAACGAGGTCGCAAACGGAATAATCCTCTCGGGGGAAGACGCTACGATGGGCATAGTACCCGCGGGCACCGGGGGCGATCTTCGAAGGTCGCTGGGGATCTCACCGACCCCCAGGGAAGCCGCAAGGCAGCTGCGAAACGGCGTGACCCGCGAGGTCGATGCGGGGAAGGTGACGTACACGGATTTCGAAGGCAATACGGCGGAACGGTATTTTCTCAACATCGCCTCGTTCGGTCTGAGCGCATCGATCAACGACCGCGTAAAGAAGAAAGGCAGCTTCGCCTGGATCCCGAATGAGACCGTCCGCGGCAAGACAAAATTCGCGCTTTCAACACTTCAGGAAGTGCTGGATCCGGAATTCAGGATCGTCAACGTCGCGATAGACGGGGAACCCCCGAGCCGGCTTGCCACCTTGAACTTCTGCATCTGCAACGCCAGATTTTTCGGCGGCGGGATGCAGATCGCTCCGAACGCCAAGATCGATGACGGACTGCTCGATCTCGTCAATATCGGTGACCTGACAACGCTCAGGATCCTCCTCAACAGCTACAAGCTATACAGCGGCTCGCACATATCGCTGCCGGAGGTCAAGAGCCGCCTTGTAAAGAGGATCGAAGTCTCGCCCGCCGACCCCTCTGAAATAATCGATTTTGAGACCGACGGCGAGATCCCGGGCAGGCTTCCGGCCGTGTTCGAGGTTGTCCCGAAAGCGATCAAGCTGCGCGTCCCCGGCCCGAATAAGAGCTGAACACTCAACAATGAGCAGATCCTTCCTACAGCGTCTCGCCGATTCCTGCGAAAAACACGCGAACAGGACCGCGATGCGCGTCGTCGGGCTCCCGAAGGAAACCTACACTTACGAGAGGATGTTCCTTGAGATCCGGAACGTCGCGGCGCATCTGCGCGAATTCGGCGTTTCAAAGGGAGACCGTGTTGCGGTCTTCGGCGAAAACCACCCCTGCTGGGCTATCTCCTATCTGGCGATCCTCTACGCCGAAGCCGTCTGCGTGCCGATAGATCCGCACGGAGAAACGTCCACGATAGCGAACTTCATCGCTGACTCCGAAGCGAAACTGGTCTTTACCTCCGCGGAAAGCGCGGGGCGTTTGTCCGAGATCGAGGGCCGGTTGGGCCACACGGTCCGGAAAGTCGTCTGGCGGTCCGGCTCGGCCGGTACCGGCGACGCTTTCGAAGACTGGGCCGGCTCCTCCTCCGACGGATCGTTCCGGCCGGACGCATCCGGCGACGACAACGCACTGCTGATCTACACGTCCGGGACGACCGGCCGGCCGAAGGGCGTCCTGCTTACGCACGGGAACATATGCGCCGAGCTCGATGCAGTCGACAGGGTCCTCGAGGTTTCTCCCGAAGAGCGCATCCTGAGCCTTCTGCCGCTGTTCCACGCTTATCTTCAAATCGCCGCGCTCTGGATCGCTTCAACCAGGGGCTGCGAGGTGGTCTATCTGAAGGAGCTCACTCCCGAAGAGCTTACGAGGGCGATGAAAGAGAGCCGTATGACGATTCTGGCCAGCGTCCCAAGGCTCTGGTACCTGATCCACAAGAAGATCTTCGACGAAGTGCGCCGCAAGGGCCTGCCGATGCGCTGGCTCTTTTCTTCCCTTCTGCGGGTGAACGGCTTTGCGAGAGACGTGCTTGGAGTGAATCTCGGAAAGCGGTTCTTTCGCCCGGTTCACGAGTCGCTTGGCGGCGAGCTGAGGCTCGCGATCGCGGCCGGCTCGCGTTTTGACGAAGATGTCGCGATCGATTTCCACAGGCTCGGATTCACGATCATCCAGGCTTACGGCCTTACGGAGACATCCGGGGCGGCTACCGCCACGCCGATCGACGACAATCGCGTCGGATCTGTCGGCAAGCCCGTTCTCGGCGCCGAAGTCAAGATCGCCGGGAACGGGGAAGGCAAGGAAGGTGAAGTGCTGATCCGCGGGCCTATGGTGTTCGGAGGATATTACCGGAACCCTGAGGCCACCCGGGAGGCATTCGACGACGAAGGCTGGTTCCGGAGCGGCGACCTTGGGAGGTTTGACGAAGACGGACACCTCTACATCACCGGCCGTGCGAAGGACGTGATAGTCCTTCCTTCCGGCAAGAACGTCCACCCGGAGGACCTCGAGGTCCATTATCTGAAATCACCGCTCGTCGCCGAGATCTGTGTTATAGGACTCGAGGACGAAAGCGAGGGGCGCAGGGGCGCCGAAAAACTCGCCGCCGTCGCGGTTCCCGATTTTGAGTACCTGAAGCAAAAGGGAGTCGCGAACGCCCGCGAGGCGATCAGATTCGATCTGGATGGGCTGGGCCGGGAACTGCCCGAATACCAAAGGGTTCGTGACTACATCGTCCGCACAGAGCCCCTTCCGAGGACCGCGACGAACAAGATCAAGCGGTTCGAGCTCAGGAACGAGTACACGGACGGAAACGATACCCGCCTTCCTTCGGCATACGTGAAAGAATGGAAGTTCTATGATGACGACCGAAGGCTGATGGACACTCCGGAGGGTCGACTTGTCGCCGAATCCCTGCTAGCCCAGGGAGTTGCGGCAACCGACATCCACCCGGAAATGAACATTGAGATCGATCTGCGGCTCGACTCACTTGCGAGAGCCGAGGTCTTCGCAAGGCTGGAGCAGGCAGGGGGACGTGAGTTTCAGGCCGACCAGATCGCGGCCGCCCTGAAGGTCGGCGATGCCGTGAGGCTTGTGTCGGCAGGCGGTCCGGTTCCGGATTCCAACGGAAGTGTTGGATTCAAATGGGGTTCGATATTGAGGCCTGCTGTCGAGCTTCAGCCCGAAACGCGGGCGATCCTCAGGAGGAGGACCTTGTTCTCATTGCTGGCCTTTACGGTCCTGAAGGTCTTTTATCTGTTCTGCCGGATGTTCCTCAGGCTGAAGGTTGAAGGCAGACAGAATCTCCTGCAGACAGAGAAACCCTATCTGATCTGTCCCAACCACCAGAGCTACCTGGACGCGTTTGTAGTGTGTTCGACCTATCCCTATTCGGTACTTAAGGATATCTTCCACGTCGGAGCCAGCGAATACTTCGAGGGACCTGTCACGCGCCGTCTTGCTGCGCTGCTGAACATCGTGCCAATAGACCCGGATACACATCTCGTGAAAGCGATGAAGGCGGGAGCCGGGGGATTGAAAAGGGGCAAGATCCTCAATATCTATCCTGAAGGTGAGAGGACATTCGACGGCCGCCTTCACAAGTTCAAGGACGGCGCTTCGATACTCTCTACGGAGCTTGGGCTCCCGATCGTTCCCGTCGCGCTCGACGGTCTCTTTGAAGTATGGGGGCGCGGAACGAAGCGGATCAGGTCCGGCAGGGTCACGATCAGGTTCGGGGAACCGATCGCTCCTCCGAACGTCGATTCCGGAGAGAATGGAAATGCTTATGGCCGGCATACCGCGAAATTAAGGTCCGTGATCGAAATAATGCTCGAAGAGATCCGCGAAGGAAGTGCGCCTCGCGCGGACCGGGACAATCTGATAGATTCTGTGGTACGGAGATAGACAAGGGAGAAGAGAATATGCAGTCAGCAGCAATCTGGACCGGACGGATACTGATCATCATCGGGATCGCCGGCTACGCTTACGGATTTTACGGCGGAAAGGCGAGCATGACGGCGATGATCCCTGCGTTTTTCGGGATCGTAATAACGGCGCTCGGGCACCTGGCGAAGATGAAGGAATCGCTGTCCAAACACGCTATGCACGCCGCGATGCTTGTTGGACTGTTGGGATTCTTGCTTCCGGCGGGACGGCTGGCGATGAAGCTCGGGGAGATCGAGCTGTCAGCCGCTTATGTTTCGCAGATCGCGATGGCGCTCGTGTGTCTGATCTTCGTGCTGCTCGGCGTGCGGTCCTTCGTCGCGGCTAGGCAGTCGTGACGTGTTCGCCCGATTGCCTTCCCGCCTGGTTCAATGGAAATCGCAGAGTCACCGACATACCGTCTTCGGTGTTTTTTGCTGAGATTCGGCCGTCGTGGTTCCGGACCGCTCTTTCCGCGATCGCAAGTCCAAGACCTGTACCTCCGCTCCTACGGTCCCTAGCTTCTCCGATCCTGTAGAAAGGCTTGAAGAGTTTTTCAATCTCGTCTTCGGGCACACCCGGCCCGTGGTCGGTGATCGTGACCACCGCGTCCTTGCCGTCGCGCTCCAAGGAAACCTCGACCGCCGTACCTTCTTCCGTGTAATGCACAGCGTTCCGAATCACATTCTCGATGGCCTGACGCACAAGCGGCTCGTTCCCGACTATCCTGATCTGGTCGATTCCGCAGGCAGTAACGGCGCGCTCCCTTGCTTTGGCCTCGAAATCCGCGTCGGCGATGAGTGACTCGAGCATTTTACCGAGGTTGAGCTCCGATCTTGTGAACTCTCCGGAATCGGTTTCCAGCTTTGACAAGGTCAGGATCTGAGAGATCAGGTCGTTTAGCCTGTCCGATTCATTGTCGATCCGGTTGATCAGGGATTCCGCATCGCCGTTGGTCCGGCCCTTCAGCAGTTCGAGAGCGACCTTCATTCTTGCCAGCGGAGACCGAAGTTCGTGAGAAATGTCGCGGCTCAGCCGCTTCTCGGACTCGATCAGCGACTCGAGCCTTTCGGCCATGTTGTCGAAATCGTTGGCGAGAAACGCAAGGTCGTCCCTTCGGTTGCGGATCTTGGAAGCGACCCTGACTGAGAGATCGCCGCCTGCAAGCTGGCGCGTGGCGGTCCGCAATTTCCTTATCGGGGACGAGAGATAGGACGCGAGCGCATAGCACACAAGTCCCGCTGTCAGGAAGACCGCGAGGATCTGAAGCAGAAGCCGGTTCGTAAAGAATGGCGGCGCCTGAAAACGCTTGAGCTCGATGACATAGAGAAGCGTGCCGCCATTGCTCAGTTGGGCCTTGCTGGCCGCGTAGGTCCTGTCGGGCAGCCTCAGAAACTCCGGTTCCGATCCTCTGAAAGCACGGTCGAACAGGTCGCCGGTTCCTGCCGGATCCAGGTTTCCCCCGATGCGATTCTTGTCCTTGTCGAATAGCGCGACGGCATTGATCCTTTGACGGCTGTAAAGCCGCGCAAGGTACATCTCAAGACCGGCCACGCCTTCGTTCTCGTAGATCTGGATCGCGGTCTGAGAATTTACGTTCATCGATTCCCCGACGAACGTCTGCCACTGCCTTGCAAGCGGCTCGGACTGGGTCGACCAGTTGACCAGCAGAACCGCTCCGACCACCAGCGCCATGGCGAGCCAGAACCAAAGAAATATCTTGAGAAATAAGCTCATTCTTTTTCAGCCGGAGCGATCCGGCGCGAAATCTACGTGATCTCGGTGGTGAAAATATACCCAACCGACCTGATCGTCTTTATCCGGTCCTTCCCGCCCTCGTGTTCGGAGAGCTTTTTCCGGATATTGCTGATGTGCATATCCAGGCTTCGGTCGAAAGGCGACAGTTCTCTTTCGAGCACACGGCGGCTCAGCTGCTCCTTCTTTACGACCTGGCCGGCATTCCGAAGAAGCTCGGCGAGGATGTCGTACTCGACCGCCGTCAGGTTCAGGTCCTCCCCGTTCATCCGCGCCGACCTTGCGGAAGTGAGCATTTCGAGTTCGCCCGATCGCAGGCGCTCAGTCTGTGCTTCGGGATCCTCGGACTTCTCGATCCTTCTAAGTACGGCACGTATTCGGGCGACGAGTTCCCTGGGATTGAACGGTTTCGGCAGGTAATCGTCCGCGCCTATCTCGAGCCCCACTATCCGCTCCATGTCCTCGCCTCTTGCGGTGAGCATGATAACCGGCATTTTAGAGGTCTTGCGAAGTTCGCGGAGCACGTCGAAGCCGTTCATCTTCGGCATCATTACGTCGAGGATCACAAGGCCGTGCTCGGCTTCCAGGGCCGCTTCCAATCCGGCCGCTCCGTCGTTCACCGAATCAACCTCGAAACCCTCGACAGTCAGGTACTCCGAGACCAGCTCGCACAACTCCTCGTCATCGTCTACGATCAGGACCTTTTCCATAAACCTCCTCATTCTAGAGCAAAAAACAACGCAAAAATCCCGTTTTACATTTCTTTACATTAATTCACGCAAGTCTTACGTTGCCCTCCGTGCGCGTCCCGTCTAAAGCGACGAAAACAAACAAGCGGAACCGATCATTCGGAATTTTCCCCGTTTAATCTTTCAAGGAGAAAAAATGAAAAAACTCACAATAGCCATTCTTGCGATCGCGATCACGGCAGCCGGCGCGGTCATTATTTTCGGACAGACCGGCGGACAGGACGGCAAGGGTGAACGACGATTCTCGCATCGCGGCAAGATGCACAAACGCGGAATGATGGGCGCCCGCATGTTCCGCCACCTGGACCTGACCGACGCCCAGAAGGAACAGATGAAGGCTATCGGACAGGCATCGCGCGAGACGACCAAGGGACTTCGCGAGAACATGCGCAACGTGCGCAAGCAGCTCAGGGACCTGGGAACGGACGGAACCTTCGATCAGGCCGCCGTCGAAACGCTTGCCGCCCAGCAGGCCGAGATTCACAAGCAGCTCATCATCGAGCGGCAGAAAGTGAAGGCCCAGATGTTCGCCATCCTGACTCCGGAACAGAAGGCCAGGTTCGCCGAGATGAAGACCCAGATGGCCGATCGCATGAAGGAGCGAATGGAAAAACGCAAAGCCAGGTTTGGTGAAAACAAGACCGATCAGTAATGACGGCGCTCCCACCAGACCCCGGGAGCAAACATCACCAAAACCGGAAGCCCCCTGTCACGACTCGTCGGCAGGGGGCTTTCGATTTCCTCATTTCCTTCTGGCGTATCGAATGTGCCACACCAGGTTCCACGTCTTTCCGCCGTCGACGGAGTTCTCCCAGTTCCACTCGATCGAGTCCTTCGAGATATTGAAGAACACCATCCTCTGCATCATAGGTTTCCCCGCCCGGTTCGTGAAAGACCGGCTTAGAACCATCTTCCCGTCTTCCAAGCCGCCGGTAAAATCAAGGTACGAGCCCTGGTTGTCGACCCACGTCTGCTTCCATTTTCCGGAAACGCTGTCGAACATCGAGTAGCTTTGTCCCCTGAGTGGCATGTCCTTTCCGCCGTCGAACGATTCCCGCACGACGCAGCCGCCGAGGATCTTCGTGATCTCGTTGGTGCCTTTCTGAACAGTCCCCCCGGCGGACTTCCATTCGAGATCCCAGTTCCCGAGCCAGAAATCGAACTCTTTCGAAGACTCGCTTTCGCAGGGATTCTGAGTAGTTTGTGCAACCACCCCGGGTACCAGAACCGTAAGAACAAACAGCGTGACGAATATCTTTATCATTGCAGACTCCGTATCAAGGTCTCGCGGCCGGGCCGCGGAGGCCCCATTTTCAGACTTTCGGTTGATTTTTGCAAAAAGTGTGATTTAATTCCCTAACCTATGCCGACCAGTATTACCCAGTACGACGATCGGGAACGAAACAAGATCGTTCTCCGGGTGGAAGGCGACCTTAAGCTTGACGACGCCCTCCTGCTTGAGCGCATCGCGCTCGACCTGAGGGACGAGCACGAAAAGAACCTTACCCTGGATCTCGCCGACCTCGACCTCCTCGATTCCGAATCGGCGCCGATCCTGAAAAGACTGGAAAGACAGCACGGATTCGAGATAGAGGGCCTTCAGTTCTTTCTTCAGAAGATGGTGGAAGAGGCGGAAGGCCGGGGCGGATGACCATTCCCGGAGCCGGTCCGCCAAATTGTTCCGCTGCACCCCCTTTTTGTTTAACCGATACCCATTTGAGATAATGTGCGGGTTAATTCGCACGCCCCAACTCAACCGGTGAACGGGACCTCCGTTTTGGTCCTCGACGAGCGTCTATGGCTTTGCTGATCAGGGAGATCGCCCAATTGGTCGACGGAGAACTGTCGGGAGACGGCGAACAACTGATCACCTCTGCCGCCGCACTTTCAGAAGCCGGCCCGGGACAGTTGGCCTTCATCGGCGAACTGCGAAATGCCGACTCATCTGCTTATACCTCTGCCGGCTGCCTTATCGTCCCAAAAAGCACGCGATCAAAGTTCGAAGGCGCCACGATCGCTGTCGACAACCCCAAGTTCGCGTTCGCAAAGGCCGCTTCGGCGCTCCACCCAAGAAAAGACCTGCCGGCGGGAATCCACCCCACTGCGGAGATCGCCGACAGCGCTGAGATAAGCGAAGGCGTTTTCGTCGGCGCGTTCTGCTTTGTCGGAGAAAATTCGGTCGTGGGGTCCGGAACGCATTTGCAAGCGGGCGCAAGGGTCGGAAGTGGTGTTCGGATCGGTAAAGACTGCACCATCCATCCGGGCGTCACGATCGAGGACGGCGCCGTGATTGGTTCGCGCGTGGTCCTGAAGGCCGGCGCCGTGATCGGTTCAAAGGGATTCGGATTCGTCCGAGACGGAGAATTGCTGATCAAATTCCCGCAGATCGGGACCGTTGTGATAGAGGACGACGTCGAGATCGGAGCGAACAGCTGCGTAGACCGCGGCGCTCTGGGCGAAACCCGGATAGGTGCGGGCACGAAGATCGACAATCTCGTGCAGATCGCCCACAACGTGCAGATCGGGAAACGTGTCGTCATCGCGGCGCTGTCGGGCGTATCGGGCAGCGTCGTTATAGGCGACGACTGTGTCGTTGGCGGGCAGGTCGGATTCGCCGATCACACCACTATCGAGAGCGGCGCAGTGATCGGGGCCAAGTCGGCGGTCTTTCCCGGCAAGCAGGTCAGGAAGGGCGTCTGGGCGGGAATCCCGGTGATTCCTTTGCCCGAATACAAGAGGCTGAACGCCCACATCAGATCGTTACCGAAACTCCGAAAGGAAGTGCAGAACCTCGGCGAACTTGTGAACAGGCTCGAGTCGCTTTTCCGGGGAAGGAAGTGATGCCCCAGGTCCTTCTCCGCTGAGTATTTTTCTTATGGCAGCAACAGTTTCCCGCAAACTCTCAAACTCCTTCGAAGGCGCGCTCGCAGGCGGAGGAGATCCCGCAACTTCTCCTCTGTACGTATTCGGACCGTTCCTGAAGCTCATCGTCGTCGCCGGCGTCGCGCAGGTCACGTTTGGCGCTACGATCTGGCTCGCGGTTTTCACGGTCGTGATGGTGTCTGCGATGTACCGGCAGGTGATGACCTGGATCACCGACGGAAGCGGCGGCAGCGGGCTGTCTGAAGAGGAATTCGGCGGTTGGGCGGTAAAGATCAACGCCGGGATCACCGTGATCGAATATACGCTGACTTTTCTCGTCAGCATGGCGGCGCTCGTGACGTTTGTCGCCGACCGCGCCACCGAGTTCGGGATTCCTCTGAATGAAACTCTGTTCGGCATCCAGTACCGGACGTTCCTCGCGGTCGGGCTCAGCATCTTTACGGGCTGGCTCGTAAACCTGGGCCCGAAGGCCTCGGCGCGAGCATTCGGCCCCGCCACGGGAGCGGTGCTCTTGCTGCTCTGGGTGATGATCTTCGCGACGATCTTCGAACTTGGCTTCAAGCTCCCCGATTTTCAGCTTCAGGCTTTTACGGGCGAGTACCTTCACTTCACGCTCGGAGGGTATGCCCGAATACTCGCGCTGATGACCGGCATCGAGATCTTCGCGAACCTTGTCGCGGCATATGACGGCACACGGATGGAGAAGAGCCGGAAGGCATTCGGCAGCCTGATAATCATCATGGGTACCACCGCCCTTACGATGATCATCGTCGGGCCGGCGATCTACCAGGTCTCCGCCGATTCTGTCACTTCGGAGATCTCGGTCTTCACCCAGACGATGAACGCGCTGCTTCCTGCCTGGGCGTCGTATCTCGGTACGTTGATCGGGATCGCCGTCCTGTTGAGCGCATCTGCCGCGGCCGCGCAAGGCGTCCAGAACCTCGCTCTGGGACTCCGGTACCGCCATTACATCGCGGCAAGCATGGGCCAGAGGAACAAGTACGATGTGGCCGGCAAGCCCGTCTGGCTGATGATCCTCGTCATCGCCGTCTGCTTCCTGCTGTTCGGCACCCACGAAGAAACATACCTCGCCCTTTACGCCGCGGGCGTGTTCATACTTCTGAGCATGACGGGCTGGGCGGCCTGCAAACGGCTTCTCAGAGAGGTGCGAACGAAGTTCTCCGGTTCGAAGACAGCTTCTTTGGTAGGTACGGGCGTGGCCGCTCTTCTCACTTCCGGCGCGACGCTGATCATCTTCGAGGAACGTTTCTTCGAAGGCGCGTGGGTGTATCTGCTTTTGGTCCCGATGCTGTATTTCGGGTTCAGTTATTACAGGAAGAAGCTCGGAAGCCCTCCGTCCGTCGAAGAGAGGCTCGGCGCGATCATTTCCGAACAGCGTTACTTCCCGACTTCCCTGCGCGAACTCAAACTTGACGAGGTCCCGTTCCAGAAGATCGTGCTCCCTCTTGACGGTTCTTCGCTAGCCGAGCAAGGGCTTGCGACCGCAAGGGCGTTCGCACGCTCGTACGGCGCCGAACTCGAGATCGTCTGCGTCGAATCGAAGGAACAGCAGGAAGACATCCACATGACGGACGCAGAGATAGAGGCGAACCGTACCGAGTTGCAGACCTACATCCACCTTGTCAGCGATCTGATCCGGGGAGACGGACTCGACGTCCGGACGCACTATCGATTCGGGGAGCCGTCAGCCGAGATCGATGCGGTTAGCCGCGAGATGAACGCCGACCTGATCATAATGACGACGCGGGGCAAGTTCGAGATCGGCCAGCTGATCACGAAGAGCATGGCCCAGAGGCTCATACAGAAGACCTCGACGCCGACGCTTCTTATCCGTCCGACGAACAACTGGCGGAGTCGAAGGTCCGAGTTCAAACGGATAATGGTCGCGCTCGACGGCTCGGAAGAGGCGGAGATGGTGCTTCCGTACATCCGCGCCTTCACGAATCAGTTCAACAGCAAAGTGCTTCTCTTTTCCGTCCCGGAAGGTTCAGAATCGGAGGGCTACGACGAGAAGATCAAGCAGTACCTCGACGGGATCGCCGCCGCGCTCGCCGAGGAAGGAATCGACATCGACACGTACGTGACAGGCTCGGGCCCCGCGAGAACGATCCTTTCGGTCAGCCTGGATGAGAAGATCGACCTGATAATGATGAGCTCCCACGGACGGGGAGGTGCCGAACGGTCGGATCAGATTCCGATCGGAAGTGTGGCTGAGAAGGTCGTCGCAGAGACAATGTGCCCGGTGTTCCTGCTCCCGCTTCACCGCGGAGACATGATCGCGAGAGACAACGTAGAGGAAGACCCAACCGGTGGCATCGAAGCAGCCGGCGATCCGGAATAGAAGACTGCGTCAGGAGTTGCGGATGACCTTCATCACCTCTTCCGCGGCCCTCGAGGAGGCACCGCCGGGACCGAGCTTTTCCCGTACCCGCGCGAGTTCCTCCCTCACGCTTTCGTTCTTATTCTTGTTCAGCAGCGCGAACAGTTCCTCAGCAAGCGCTTCAGGCTTCAGTTCGTCCTGGATCAGTTCCCTGGCGACCATCTTTCCGGCGATCAGATTCACCAGTCCGAACACATCTATACTGACAAAGGGGCTGATCGCACGGTAATTCAGCTTCGAAAGCTTGTAAACCACGGCCATCGGCGTCCCCAGGACGGCCGCTTCCAGCGTCGCCGTTCCGCTAGCCACAGCTGCCGCGTCGGACGCGGCCAGAGCCTCGTAGGTCTCTCCCCGGACAAAGACGAGCCTCGTCGGAAGGGTTCCATCCTCGCCGCCTTTGCGGCTTAACGCCGCGCGTAGCTCTTCCTCGCTTCGCGAGGATGCGAGCGGCACCACGAACTGCACCGAAGCTTCCTTCGCCTCCATCAGCCGTGCGGCGGCGATCAGTTCGGGAGCGATGTACCTAAGCTCCACTTTTCGGCTTCCCGGAAGAAGAGCAACAAGCGACGAATCGGCGTCCAGGCCGTGTTTGCGAAAGAACTCTTCCCTTCCGAACTTTGCTTTCACCTCTGACGCGATCGGGTTTCCGACGTAGGTAACGCGCTTGAATCCTTGCTCGCGATAGAAATCCTCCTCGAAAGGAAGGATTGAAAGAAGGCGTTCAACGGAACGGTTCATCGTCTTCACCCGGCCCCGTTTCCAGGCCCAAACCTGTGGCGAAATGTAGTAGATGATCTTAAAACCCCGTTTCTTCAGTGAACTTGCGAGCCTTAGATTGAAATCCGGAAAATCGACCAGGATCACCGCATCCGGCCTGCGAATCGAGGCCTCGTACCTGAGCCTCCTGAAAGCGCGAATGAACATTGGAAGCTCGCGCGCAATCTCGAGACCGCCCATGATCGCCATCCGCTCCGCCTCCACGACCGCTTCGACGCCCGCTTCCCGCATCATCTTTCCTGCCGAGCCGAAGAACTCGAACTCTGTTTCAGGGAAGCCGCCCTTCAACGCCGAGACAAGCCTTGCGGCGTGCGAGTCGCCGGATGACTCGCCGGCTACGATCATGATCTTGAAGGCTTGCTTCATCGGGATTCCGGTGGGGTTCCGCGGTGCATTATACCGCCGGGTAAACCCATTTGAACAACCGCCGCATCATAGGCCTTGTTTCAAAACAGGACCTACTCCCACAAGCCGATCTGCTTGCAAAGCGTACTTCTTGAGCATAGAATGACGTTTTTGCTTATTGAACTATTCCACGCTCATCAGGCCCGGAATGACTCCTTCTCCGCAAGGTCCGGGCGGAGGTTATTTGTGATAATTCGTTTTTTCAAACTCTGTGCGCTGATTGCTCTTGCCGGGGCGATCGTGCCGATATCGGGACAAGTCGATTCGATCATCGGCCAGGTCTCGCAGTCGGTCGCGAATTCGTTCGCGGGCGGCATCAGCGGCAACGGCCGGCTTATCGTTTTTGAATCGAGCGGGAACATCGCAACGGAAAATCCGCGGAATGCGGACCTCAACCGGGAGATCTTCCTTTTCGACTACGCACAAAGAAGGATCTTTCAGATCACCGACACAAAGCCGCTTCTGATCGAGCAAACGAGGGCGGCCACGGGTTCCGTGACGCTGGCGTCGGGAACTTCCGGATCGGTAAACGGGATCACCGTAAACGGCGTGCAGATAATGTCGGGCATGGTCAATTTTCAGACCTCGCTCGCGCAGACTGCCACCAACGTTGCGGCAAACATCAATGCGCACACTTCTTCGCCCGATTACACGGCATCGGCGGAGAACAACGTGGTTACGATCACGGCCGCGGTTATAGGCCCGGGACCGAACGGATTTGTGGTCGAGTCCACTTCCACCGGCATACAGACCACGAATGTAAATCTCTCTGGCGGGTATGACGGATCGGGTCCAGTTCTTACGAGCAACACGAAGGTCGAGATCAGCAATGTCCGCCCTGTAATGAGCAACGACGGGCGCTGGATCGCATTCAGCTCGAACGCCACGACCTCGGCTCCGGGCGGAGCCCCGGACGGGACGAACCCCGGGGATTTCGACGCGAACGACTTCAATGACGGCGAAGGCAACAATGTCCTTACTGAAGACGGAAACCTCGAAGTGTGGCTATACCAGGTTCCCGCCGTTGCGGATGTCGACCTGAGCCAGGGAGACGAGATCCCGGTCACGGACCTTTCTTCGGGTACTTTCATCCAGGTCACCAACTCCGCGCCGAGCCGGCTTCCGGTATCCGGCGGCCCGACGCAATCGCCCCTTATAGCCGCGGACAACACCGACCCCAGCATCAGCGACAACGGCAACGTGATCGCTTTCGTTTCGAACCGCGACCTTGTTCCGACCGGAAACGAGGCTCCGGAAGACAACCCGGAGATCTTTACCTTTGTCCGGGGCTCTTCGACCTTGTCGCAGGTCACGTTGACCCCTCGTGGCGGGATTGCGGAGCCGATCTACAACAACACGCCCACGATTTCCGGGAACGGAATGCGCGTGATGTTCGCGAGCAATGCCGACAATCCGATAGTTGGAATGAAGGGCGGCGACAACACGGACCTTAACGAGGAGGTCTTCTTCGCGGACCTGAATCCTTCGGGAGCACCGTCCGGGACCAACGTTCAGGTCACGACGACGTCCCCGGACGAGCCGGGACAGCTCGTGAATCTTGTCAATTTCGGGAGAAGGATGTCGCGCGACGGAAAATATCTCGCGTTCGACTCTTTCGCGGATCTCACGAACGAACACAACGGAGAGAACCAGACCGGATTCGCGACGTTCCTTTACGACGCGGACACGGACACTTTCCAGAGGATCGCCGACAGAAGCGATGCCGACGACGCCGCGACGGGCGGCGATATTTCCCGCTACCCGGGTTTCACGGACTACGACGGTTCGGGCACTCCGCAGACGCTTGTGCTTGAAACGAGGCTTAACATCACGCCCGAAGGCGTCGTTCCGGAGGACGAAGACGACGGGTTGAACCCCGATCCGTTCAGGCCCGCGCAGATCTATTCGTATCCGATCGGGGCCTCAGCGCCGGTAACCGGAACGGGCCCGACATTCACGCGGCTTACGAAGCTTCCCGCGCCTGCATTTTTCCTGGGCTCTCTGCAGCCGATCCCGAGCAATTCGCTCGAGCGAATGACCTTCAGCGTGCCCCAGTCGGAGATCGGAACGGGAAATCCGGACCTCTCGACCGAGGTTTACTACATTCTTCTTCCGGAGGTCGCGGCGGAAGGCGTGAACCCGCAACTGAACTTCTTTACGGGCGCCACGCAGATCCCGGTATCGAACGATCCGGTCCCTGATCCTACTCCGACGCCCACGCCATCGCCGACACCTACGCCTTCGCCAACTCCTTCTCCGACGCCGACGCCGACACCTACGCCATCGCCGACGCCTCAGACTCCGCCGGCAGTGCGAGGCATCTCAAGGGGAATGCTCGCCGAGGTGAATTACTCGATACGGGGCGGCGCGCCGATCGTCAACAAATCGGGAGTCTCTAGCTTTGACAGGCGTTTTAACTCGCCGATGGAGCTCGGGGGTGTGACAATGGCCATCAACGGGGTTACCGTCGGCCTTAAACAGGTCACGCAGAACAAGATAATCTTCATCGCCCCCCTCGGATTCGGACAGAACCTGGACAGTCCTCTTCCCGTTGTGATCAACAACAACGGGCTGGTAATACGGGGCGAGATCACGTTCGTCTCGTTCAGACCGGACATATTCAGGGCCGACAGCCAGCCGGAACTGAACCGCGCCAAGGTGTTCAACGTTACGAACAGGGTCCACACGACGGAGCCGTTCACGGTCCGCACTCTCCAGTACAGGGGCGGCCGAAAGGTGAATACGAAGATAAGGATGTACCTGACCGGAGTCGAGGGCCTTGCCGGAACGCTTGTCGCAATTCAATTGGGGAATACGCCTGTTTCGGGCGAGATCGGGAATGCGATCCCCGTAGAACCGGGAGTTTACACGATCGACTTCAGCCTCAGTCCTTCTCAGGACATGCTGGGTGACGTGCCGGTGACGATCACAATCCTCACTGCGAACGGGGTCTTTCAGGGCCGCCGGCAAAACGACGCGCCCAGGGTGAAGATCCTCTGACGAGGCCGGGCCTGACCTGGACCAATCCCGAAGGCCGTTCATCCACGATGCGCGGCCTTTTCCGTTGAAGCCGTGAGCCGGAGCCGCGGAAACCCGCATCTTGATTTGGAACGTGCCCTGTATTATCCTGTTAGGTCCTACGAAGTCCGCAAACCCCTGTAATAGCTGATTTTCACGCTATCGGACGTTCGAAAAGATCGGAGCCCCGATTTCCTAAGTTTTTCATTGCAATAGGAGTATTATCTATAACTATGACGGAGAAAGATGTGAGTACGACTACCATTGGCGCAAAGGTTTGGAAGGACGGCGAGTTGATCGACTGGAACGACGCCAGGGTGCACATTATGTCGCACGTGATCCATTATGGATCGAGCGTGTTCGAAGGCATCCGCTGCTACAAGAACCAGAGCGGTTCGGCAGTTTTCAGGCTCCGCGAACATATGCAGCGCCTTATCAATTCCGCGAAGATCTACCGGATGGATGTCGATTACTCACTGGACGAATTCTGCGACTCGGTCGTGAACCTGATCCGCGAGTGCGAACTGGACGAGTGCTACATCCGGCCGATCATCTTCCGGGGCCTTAACGAAGAAAAGCCCGCGTTCGGCGTAAATCCGTTCCCGAACCCCCTTTCGACCTATATCGCCGTCTGGAAGTGGGGTAAATACCTGGGTGAGGAAGCGCTCGAGAACGGCATCGATGTGTGCGTTTCGAGCTGGGAGCGGTTCAATTCGAACGCCCTTCCAGCGATGGCGAAGGCCGGGGCGAATTACATGAATTCGCAGCTCATCAAGATGGAAGCCATCTTGGGCGGCTACACAGAAGGCATCGCTCTTGATGACAGAGGCTACGTGTCCGAAGGCTCGGGCGAGAACCTCTTCCTGGTCAACAACGGCAAACTGATCACGCCTCCCCTCGGAGCATCGATACTTCCCGGGATCACCCGCGACTCGGTGATCCAGATCGCCAAGGAACTGGAGATCGAGGTCGTGGAGACCGTCGTCCAGCGCTCGGCACTTTACCTCGCCGACGAGCTGTTCTTCACGGGAACCGCGGCGGAGATCACGCCGATTCGTTCCGTCGACAAGATTACGGTCGGTTCCGGCAAGCGCGGCCCGATCACGGAGCGCCTGCAGCAAGAGTTCTTTAAGATCATTAACGCCGAACGGCCGGCGCCGTTCAACGCGCCGTGGCTGACCTATGTCAGCGAGGTGGCCGAAAAAAAGTCGGCGTAGGGGACGAAGGCTCTGAGATCTGATTCGGTCCCCTTGGAAAACGGAAGATCTGAAAAAACGGACCCGCGCGATGCTGATCGGCGGGTCCCTTTGATTTAACCTGGAATGGAGATCCGTTCGGCTATCGAGTCGCAGGCGCTTAACCTGACCGTCTTCTCCGGCGGCGGGCTTGTGATGGTCTACGAGATCGTCGGGTCCCGCATCCTCTCGCCGTATGTCGGCACCTCCACCTACACCTGGACAAGCCTGATCGGAGTGATCCTCGGCGCGTTGAGCCTTGGATACTGGCTCGCGGGCAGGCTCGCCGACCGAAACCCTTCCGCCCGGATACTGGCCGCTGCGCTGTTCGGAGCCGGGACGCTGGTCTGCATCACGGTTATTGGCGAAGACGTTGTCTTGCCCGCGATCGCTTCCGCAGCGCTTCCGCTCGAGATAAAGACCGTAATCGCGGCCCTGCTTCTATTCGCGCCCGCGGCGGCGCTGATGGGCTTCATCGTGCCGTACGCGGTCAAGCTGAAGACGCACTCGCTCGATGAAACGGGATCGACCGTCGGAAGGCTCTACGCGATCTCGACGGTCGGAAGCATCATAGGGACCTTCGCCGCCGGTTTCGTTCTTATCCCGTTCGTAGGCAGTACGCGGACGCTTTACGGTGTCGCCGCGGCTTTGTTCATCCTTTCGGGTCTCCTTGCATCTTTCGCGACCCCCAGGCAGAAAGCGATGGCGATAACCCTGTTCGTCGCGGCGATCGGTGTTAACGAGGCCGGCTTGCTGGTCATGAGCCGGGCGTTCAATCTCCACGAGACCGACACTCGCTACTCGCGTGTAAGGATCTTCGATACGACACAGGCGAGATCAGGGCGCGAGATCCGCGCGATGGCGATCGATCCGTTCATCTACCAGTCGTCGATGTATCTCGACACGGGCGAGCCGGCTTCAAAGTATCATCGGTATTACCATCTCGTACGGGCGTTTAGACCCGGTTTCGAAAAGGTGCTTATGATCGGCGGCGCGGGATATTCGTTTCCGAAGCAGTTCCTTGAGCGGTATCCGGAAAAGCCAATCGATGTAGTCGAGATCGATCCGGGAATGACCGCGCTTGCGAAAGAGCATTTCAGGCTCAAAGAAGACCCGCGGATGCGAATAATCCATCAGGACGGGCGGGTTTTCCTGAACGAAGCGCCATCAGGAACCTACGACGCGGTGATGATCGACGCGTTCAGCACATTGTTCAGCGTCCCGCATCAGCTCACAACTCTCGAGGCGGTCCGGGAGATCAGAAGGGTTCTAAAAGACGAAGGCGTGGTGATATTCAACATCGGGACCGCGGTCACGGGCGACGCGGCTATGTTCCTCGGGGCTGAAATATCAACCTACCAAAGGGTCTTTCCCGAAGTGGCGATCTTTAAGGTCGACGGGTCGAAGAGAGACGAAGAGGTCCAGAACGTGATCCTTGCGGCCTTCGCTTCGAAAACTTCGATCGCGCCGACGGACGCGGAAACGCGCGAGATGCTCGAACACAGGATCCCGCTTGATTCGGTGGCGTCGCAACCCGTCCTGACGGACGACCTCGCGCCTGTCGAGTATTACGCTTCGTTCGCGCAAAGGCGGTTCGTGACTGATCTTAGGTGAGTTTTGCGAGTCGACTGAGTTGGCTGAGTTGACCGAGTTTTCCGAGTCGGCTTCGCCCTGAAAGGGCGACGGAACGTAGCCCCGGGGTAAGCCGAAGGCGCAACCCGGGGTAGGAAGTGTCCCCCAATTCTTCAGCCGCAAAGTGGCGAGAACAAGTGTTCAGAGTTCGCTGAGTTTTCCGAGTCGGCTTCGCCCTGAAAGGGCGACGGAAGGTAGCCCCGGGTAAGCCGAAGGCGAAACCCGGGGTACGAAATGCCCCCATTGCCCGCAGCCGCGTAGCGGCGACAGTTTGCCCGCATTGGGAAGCAACGAGAGGCAAAAACTATGAAGACGAATGTGCCGATCGGCAGATGGCTTGGTCTCCTTTCCGCCGCAGTCGCCGTTTTGGCACAGATTTACCTGTATTTCAATCCTGTATTCGTCAACGATTTCCTTCTCGACCTGCTAACCTCAACAGTCGCTATCGGAAGTCTGATCGCGCTTGTTCTTAGTTTATTAACGATCCCATCGTGGCAAAGCAAAGTTACTATTGTTTTGCTTGTTCTCATGCTATTGATAGCTCTGAATACTTCTCTGGGAATTCACTAGACTCTAACCAATGCGTCATAAGGCAGCTACCGGACTCGGCGAATCCGGGCTATCATCCATCGCCCCATCGGGGCGAAAGCGAACTCGGAAGACTCGGAGAACTCGGCAAACTCGGCGAACTCGGCGAACTCGGCGAACTCTCCCGCGCCTTACGGCGCATCGCAGGCGGGCCGCCTGCGCTCCAGGCGGCCAACTCACCGAACTCAGACAACTCACAAAACTCAGACAACTCCGGGCAGGGACGAGCCTTGCCCCTACCGATCACCGATCCCCTTGGGCGTAGACTTCCGTCCCGAAAGCTCCTATCCCGTTCAGCCGGAAACTGAACACGAGCCGGTTCTCGGACCTTACACCGACGTTATATGTGTAGAACTGTGTCGCGACCGCGCAGCAATCGAACGCGTATCCGAGCGTGTAGAGCGAACTGACAAGCGGCGAACCTCCCGTCGACCTTCGGTTCTGGAAGTCAAGGAAAAGCGAGGTTCCGCCGTAGAGCCCCCGGTTCTTGTCGCCGATAAAGACTGCTGGACTCCATTGCGAGCCACGGAGCGTCCCCGCCTCCTTGCCGCTGGCGTCGGAGAACTGCCTGAGCGAAGGGATCAGCGTTACCGCGCGTGTGTAATAGAAGGTCTGGAAGATCTTCAGGAGCTTCGTGTCGTAGCCGATCGTCGCCGAGATGTTCCTCAGCCCGCCGCCCTGGACCCCTATGTCCATCCGGGAATTGAATAGCATCGTCTTTAACGGCCTGTAGGTCGCGTCGATGTTGATCGGCGAGAACCTGCGGGGCACGCCTCCGAACGTGTAGAAGGTAAGGTCGGTGATCGACTTGATCTGATTGCGCTGGCCCGGTTTCAGCGCTCCTCCGAAGTACGGATCGAAGAAGTACTTTCCTCGAATCGTCAGAGTGAAGATCTCGTAGGGCTGGATCGAAAGCGGGTCCTTCTCTTCCGCGGGCGCGTCCCGAAGGAGTTCACGCGCCTCGTCGGTGACGGCCTCCGAATAGCGCCGTACGAAGAAACGGTTTGTGATGCCGTACTCGACCTCGTTTGTGTCGGTCTCCGTATCTTCGTAGTCGTAGCGGATGATCCTCTCGAACTCGTTGATCCCTTTTCGAAAACGATACGTTAGATACGGCTCGATCACGTGGCGGAATCTAAACGTATCGTTCTTGCCGTAAAAGTTCCTGGCCAGCGCCACGGGCCTTGCGTCGAGTTCGAACTCGCCGTACCTGCGGGTAATGTCGTTTCCGACCACCCTGCGCATGTCATCGATCGAGCTCGAATAGTGCGTTATTCGGCCGCCTGCTTTGGCCGTCAGCGAAAGATACTTGAAGTTGATCGGGACCGTGATCTCCGGATGAACGTCGAACCGCTGGCCTATGAACGGGGTCACGATCGGATCACCGCCGGTCGCCTGCCTGTAAAGCGAGAGGCTGTCCACATCCTCGCGCCTCGATATCCCCTCGGCACTAGTGCGGAACGAGAAGTAGACATTCTTCAGGAATGAAAGCTCCGAGGGCCTCTTTTCGAAATCCACGCTTGGGAGGTATCGGGTCTTTACCCGGACATTCGGGATCGAGGTGACGTTCGAGCGTGTAAGGATATTTAGCGTGTAATTGTTCCAGCTCTTGTTGACGAACGCTTCCGAATTCTCGATCGGCGAAACGATCTGCTGGATCCCGTCAAAAAAGACCTGCCTGAAAGCAAGGCTCGATGTGATCCGCACGTCCGCGACACCCACAAACCCGTTGGCGAAATAGTGGATGCCTTCTGCGTAAATGCTTGTGCCGCCCTGGTCGGGCCTGTCAGGGCTCTCGGAAGGGCCGAGGATCCTGTCGAAGACGCCGTAAAGCCCGAAATTGAAGTACGATCGCGAATTGGCCCGGGTCCTTACGTCGATGCCGTACCCGATGCCGCGGCCGGTGAAAAGATCCCCGCGGAACGTCACGTCCGCGGACCGGCCGAGCGTCTGGTACCAGGCGCCGGAGAATCTGAAACCCTTGTTCGCCGAAAACCCGAATGTCGGAGTAAGGAACCCGGAACTCCTTGCTCGCTGTTTGATCGGGATCGAGACGTACGGCAGAGCGAGTACCGGAACATCCTTGATCTTAAAACGCGGCCTGCTCAGCTTGACCTTGTCGTTCGCTATGACCGTCGCTCTCTCCGCCGCGAAACTCCATTTCGGAACCGCATCCTCACAAGCGGTAAACTCGCCGTTCTCGATCACGACCTCGTTCAGACCGGTGCGCTCGACCTTGTCGGCCGTGAAGTAGATCACTGTGCCGTCGTCGGTCTGGTTCGTATATCCTGTTGAATTCTCGAAGGTTCCGAGCTTCGTGCGATAGTTCCAGATACCGCTTGTGCCCGTTATCCTTTGATCCTCCCCCTGGTCAAAAACGACACTTCCTTCGGCGGTTATGGTGTTGGTTTCCTCATAGATCGTGATCTTGTCCGCCTGAAGCCGGTAAACGCCGTACCGGACATCGACATTGCCCTCATGGACAACGACCCGCTTGCCGTCTTCGCCGCTCACCTCCTGCCGGTTCGAGTAGACCACCAGCTCGTCGCCGCCGCCTTCGGGAGTATATCCCGAATCCTGCCGGGCGTTCGCAGGCTTCATCGGGCGGTCGGGCGACACCGGATTAATGTCGGGCGTGTCCGTTACCGGATTTGCGACTTCGCGTTCGACGGGGTTTGTTTGCTGCGCCTCACAGGGGAAGGGGAAGAAGAGGAACGCAAACCAGAGTAATACTAGACCTTTTCGGCACTGCATAACCGGCTCAAGCGTGAACCCTCCGATGCTAACACGAAACTCAGGAATTGATAAACGGCTGTGTTAGACTCCATTTAGCAACGACTTAGGGGACACGGACAGAACTCGCGGGGGAGCCGATCCCGGTCTGCGATCTACCGCTGTTGCTTCTATCAAATGCCCGGACCGCAACTACATAACGTACTTGTCGTAGAAGACGAGGAGCTTATGCGGAACATACTCCGCGAGCTCCTCGAGGACGAGGGTTACGAAGTTCTGACCGCCGACAGCGCAGAATCCGCGCTGGAGATGTTCGCCGGCGAAGGCGTGTCCGTGACCATCACCGACATCAAGATGTCGGGAATGGACGGTCTCGAGCTTCTGGACAGTCTGAAGGCCGTGGACGAGAACGCACTTGTGATCATAATGACCGCATATTCGTCCGTCGATTCGGCGGTCGCCGCGCTTCGTAAGGGTGCGTACGATTACGTTACCAAGCCGTTCGTCAATGAGGACCTGATCCAGACCGTCCGCAACGCGATCCGTATGCGCGAGCTTTTTTCGGAGAACCGCGTTCTCCGGCGCGAGCTCGACCGCAGTCACAGTTTTAGCGAGATCATCGGAAACAGCGAGGCGCTACAAAGCGTTTTCCGGATCGTTGAGAAGGTAGCCGATTCGAACGCCAACGTGCTAGTCCAGGGCGAAAGCGGGACCGGCAAAGAGCTTGTGGCACGCGCGCTCCATCGACGCGGGCCAAGATCGGACATGCCTTTTCTCGCGGTCAACTGCGGCGCGCTCCCGGAGACGCTGCTCGAAAGCGAGCTATTCGGCCACAAGAAGGGATCTTTCACAGGTGCAACTGCTGACAAAAAAGGACTTTTCAGATCGGCCGACGGCGGTACGCTCTTTCTGGACGAGATCGGGGAAATGCCTCAGCCGCTTCAGGTCAAACTACTTCGCGCGGTCCAGGAACAGGAAGTGACGCCGATCGGCGCTTCTCAGCCCGTTTCCTTCGACGTCCGGATCATCGCAGCGACGAACAAGGACCTTGAAAAGGAAGTCTCGGAAAAACGGTTCCGCGAGGACCTCTTCTACCGGCTGAACGTCGTTGAGATAAACGTCCCTCCCCTTCGCGAGCGAAGGGAGGATATCCCGCTTCTCGCGAAGCATTTCGCTTCAAGGACTGCAAAGGAACAGAACGCGGGCGAGAAGCCTCTGACGAAGGACGCTATGGCGGCGCTCGTGAACCACAACTGGCGGGGAAATGTGCGCGAACTGATGAACGCGATCGAAAGGGCTTATCTTCTGAGTTCCGGCGAGATCGATCTCGAAAGCCTTCCCCCGAGGATACGGAACGGCGCGAAAGGCGGATTCGAGATACGCGACCCCGACGGGATACGCCCGACGCTGGAAGAGATCGAGCGCAGATACATCCTGGAAACCCTCCAGGCAGTCAAGAATGACAAGTCGGCTGCCGCGGAGATCCTCGGGATCGACCTCTCCACGCTCTACAGAAAGTTGAAGAAATACAACGAGATCTGATGCTACCTGGTCTGGAGGGTGAGGACGAAGTAGTCGGTCTCGTCGATATGGACCAACGTGCCCGTCTTGTATGGTTTTTTTGCGAGCGAAGCGGCGTTGTACCCGCGACCTTTCAGGGTCTCATCTCCTGTAGTCGAACTCCTCGCGGCGAGTTCGGGCGGAAACCAGGACTCGGGATCGACCTTTGCCTCGAATGGAGTCCCTTGTCCCGACAACTGCTCGCGGAGCTTCTCGCCGTCCTCCTTAGAGAACCTGAATACGACCGTGAGCTTCTTTCCGGCCCCATTGGGAAGTTCGTCCTCTCGCCAGACGCTGTCCTGGGCGGGCTCGAATGGGATCTCGACGAACTCACTTAGCTTGATCGCACTGTCTTCGGCGACGTTGGCGTCGGTGTTCACGTTGGAGGGACGGTTCGAGTCCTCGGCGGGACGAAGCTGGTTCGCCTTTCCGTAATCTTTGTCCTCAACGCAACTGAACAGAAAAAGGATGGATAAAAGCAGGGCGCAGACGCGCCAGCCGGGCCAGATCATTCGGCAATTGTACGGTTAAGTCCTACAGTTTGGCAATGTTCTGAAACGGTTTGTTATCGCCCGCCGGCACAATCGATCCGCGTCCATCGTTTTTGCCGTTCGAGTTTGGTTGAACTAGAATGGAGCATTGGTCTTAATGCCGTTGGACGGGAGCGATAATGCCTAACATAAAGGAACAACTGTCAGACGAACGCGCTGAAAAAGAGCGCTGGGAAAGAGAAACGCTCAAGCCCGTGACCGACCGCCATCCGGAAAGGAAGGAGTCGTTCGAGGGCGTCTCGCTGGAGCCGGTAGAGCGGCTCTACACGGGCGCCGACACGGAAGGCATAGATACAAGAGCGGACATAGGCCTGCCCGGCGAGTATCCGTACACGCGAGGCATCCATCCGACGGGCTACCGCGGAAAGCTCTGGACGATGCGCCAGTTCGCGGGCTTTTCCTCACCTGAAGAAACAAACGCGCGTTTCAAATACCTTTTGGAGCAGGGCCAGACGGGCCTTTCGGTCGCGTACGATCTCCCGGCGCTGATGGGGCTTGACGCCGATTCGCCGCTTTCAGAAGGCGAGGTGGGCAAGTGCGGCGTGGCGGTCTCATCACTCGCCGATTTCGAGGTCCTCTTCGACGGCATCGACCTTGAAGAGGTCACGGTCTCGCAGACGATCAACGCTCCCGCGTGGATCTTCCTGGCGTTTTATCTTGTCGTCGCCGAAAAACAGGGCGCGGATTTCACTAAGATCTCCGGAACGCTCCAGAACGACATCCTGAAGGAGTACATCGCGCAGAAGGAATGGGTTTACCCGATCCGTCCGGCGATGAAGCTTGTCATCGACACGTTCGAGTACTGCAAGGACAACGTGCCACGGTACAATCCGATCTCGGTATCCGGCTACCACATACGCGAGGCCGGCGCGACCGCGCTGCAGGAACTCGCGTTCACGCTCCGCGACGGCGTCGAGTACGTCCAGTACGGCATCGACCGCGGAATGGACGTCGACGAGTTCGTTCCGAGGCTCTCGTTCTTCTTCAACGCGCACAACGATTTCTTCGAGGAGATCGCAAAATACCGCGCGGCGAGGATCGTCTGGGCGAGAACGATGAAGGAGCGGTTCGGGGCGAAGTCCGAAAGGACGATGAAGCTCAGGTTCCACACGCAGACCGCCGGAGTCTCGCTCACGGTCCAGCAGCCCCTGATCAACATAGCACGCGTCGCAATCCAGGCCCTTGCTGGCGTTCTCGGCGGAACCCAGAGCCTGCATACGGACGCCTATGACGAAGCGCTTGCGCTTCCCACAGACGAGGCGGCGCTGATCGCGCTTCGCACACAGCAGATCATTGCCGAAGAGACGGGAGCGGCGAACACGGTCGATCCGCTAGGCGGCAGCTACTACATCGAATCGCTGACGCAAAAGATGGTCGACGGCTGTTTCGATTACTTCGACAAGATAGACGGCTTCGGCGGAATGGTCGAGGCGATCGAGGCCGGTTTCCCGCAAAGAGAGATACAAGAGTCGGCGTACCAGTACCAGAAGGCGGTCGAGCGGAAGGAACAGACGATCGTCGGCGTCAACAAGTACGTGATGGAGCAGGAGATCTCGAAGACTGACATCCTGAAGATCGACGAGTCGGTCCGCGATCACCAGCTCGAAAGGCTCGAACGTACCAAATCCACACGGGACAACGGCGCGGTCGCCAACGCTCTCGAACGGCTGAAGCAGGGTGCCAAGTCCGGCGAGAACCTTATGCCGGCGACGATCGACGCGGTCAAGGCGTACGCGACCGTTGAGGAGATCTGCGTTGCGCTCCGCGACGTCTACGGAGTTTACGAAGAACCCGCGTTTTAGGAACCTGAACGATGCTCAAACCCACGGTGATAGCGATTCCCTTCTTCGCGCTCATGATCGCGATAGAGGCGTATCTCGTCATCCGTGAGAACCGCGAAGGATTCGACAAGAAGGACACCTGGACCAACATCCTGATCGGCTTCGCGAGCGTGGCGTTCGGATCGCTGATCGCGATCGTCACGGCGAATTTCTACCTTTGGGCGTACGAGCTTGCCCCGTACAAGATGCCGATGGACACCTGGTGGGCGTGGGGCCTTCTGCTGTTCGCGGACGACTTCGCGTACTACTGGTTCCACCGCTTCAGCCACGAGGTAAGGTTCCTATGGAACTTCCACGTCGTGCATCATTCGTCCGAGCAGTACAACCTTAGCGTCGCCGTCCGCCAGAGCTGGTTCAGCGGCGTCTCGCACTGGATCTTCTACATCCCGCTGGCATTCCTCGGCTTCCCTTTCGCCGCGTTCGTGTTTATGCACGGATTAAACCTGATCTACCAGTTCTGGATCCACACGAAGCTGATCGACAGGATGGGACCGCTTGAGTGGGTGTTCAACACGCCTTCTCATCACCGGGTCCACCACGGCGTGAACGACGAATACCTGGACAGGAACTACGCGGGGATCTTCATCATCTGGGACCGTATGTTCGGCACATTCGTCGAGGAGAAGGAGGAAGTCCGGTACGGGATCATCAAGCCCTTGAAGAGCTACAACGCTCTCTGGATCAACACCCACGGATGGTTCGAGATGGCGGAAGCTTTTCGAAACGCGCGAGGATTAAGAAACAAGCTCCGGTGTGTGTTCGGCTCTCCGAATATGGACCATACTTCAAAACAGCCGCTCAACATCGGCATCAAGGCCCCGGAACGCGTATGAAGATCCTTCTCGTCCCGCTCGCACTCATCCTATTCACAGTTTCAGCATTTCCCCAGGTCTCGATCACCCCCATGAAGGTGATCTATGTCAGGCAGGGAGACGACCTTCCGGACTTCAAGAGGCGGTTCGAGGTCACGTATCCGATCGTGTCGGGCCTGAAGAGCGAACGCGCGAAGCGGCAGTTCGAGGATACGATCAGTTACTGGACGGCCTTCGACACCACGCTAGAGGAAAACCTCGGCGATTACTACTGGCTCGACACCCTCGATTATGAAGTCCCGTTCAATAGAAGCGGGATCGTCGTGATCCGGCTGTTCATCAACGGTTCGGGTGCGTATGTCGACGGCGACCTGAAGACCCTTGTCTTGGACACGAACACCGGCCGGCGCGTGACGGTCCGCGAGGCGTTCATGAACCTGCCTGCGCTTGTCGAAAAGCTGGTCGTGATGCAGGAGGCTGCGGTTGCGGAAGAGATCGAGTCGCGGAAAGAAATGGACCCGGATGACGCGGAGACGATAGCCGAGTATATGAAGGACAAGACGATCACGGTTACGTCTCTGGACGAGTTCTCGGTCTCGGACGAAGGCGTGACCTTCCATTTCGATTACGGATTCCCGCACGTGATCCAGGCCCTCCAGCCGAACGGCGATTATTTGTTTACGTGGGAGGAGATCGGGCCTTATTTGAGGAAGGGCGGGCCGCTTTCAAGGTTGAGGCTTTGAACTGCGGCTTCGCCGCGGTGCGACAGAACCCGAAGCGCTAGCGACGGGCCCAAGTGGTTTGAACCACGGAGATCACGGAGAACACAGAGAAATTTCAACGCGAAGGTCGCCAGGGCCGCTAAGTCAGTTTGGGATTAACTCGGTAATTTCGAGGCCCATGATTCCGGATCTTCTCGGGACCTTACAGAAATTACGGATCGCTGCGGCTCAAGCCGAGTCCCGTAGGGACGGTGTTATGTTAGCCCCGGACAAGCCGAAGGCGCAGTCCGGGGTAGGGCGCCCACAACAAATCTTAGCCGCTTTAGCGGCGACAGAAACATTGCCCGGAGCGGTAACGACGGGCTCAAAGACATCTACCCACTGAGCCGCGAAGGCCCGTCACTCTCAGTTTCCTAATTCGATCTGCACTTCCAAACTTTCAAGATTGTATTGCTCCGCTTCGGGATCTACTTTGATGAGTCGGTGAGTGCGTGCAAATCCACCATCTTTGCTGATCCTCAGTTCAAATACGCCTTTCGGAATACCGGGAATAAAGAATTCCCCGTCCTCAGACGTGATACAAACCCCAATTCGCTTCTGTTCTTTATCAGGAACGCTTCCTTTTGAGCCCATCCACTCCGGGTTATCAAACAGTTCAACCATCACATTCGCAGCCGGTTGTCCGTTCCAAAACGAAACCTTGCCTTTTACTTGAAGAAAAGGAAGTTCTTCTTCGTCGTAGACTACTACCGTGAAATTTGCCCCGTCACGTGTCCTTTCTGGTGAATCCGGGAGAAGAACCTTGCAACCATCAAACGCTGATAAGGGCGCTGATAGAAATAGAACAGCGGCAAGTATCAATGTAACCTTCATCCTTCAGCTCCAATCTTCCGTAATCCTGACGCAATTCAAACAGAGTCAACTGGTGTTCTTCCCCTAGTATGCCCGCAATCCGAGCCGCAGCGGTAGCCCGCGCTGACGCTTGGGCTTCTGACACGTGCCAACCTGAATTCTGCCGTTTCTACGCGACCGCCCCGTGTGCTTTCTTCAGACTCATGCCGCCGCTACGCGGCTCGATAATTCAGGGCCCTTCCTACCGTGGGCTGCGCCCTTCGGGCTTGCCCACGGCTAAACGCAGGTCGTCGCTACGCGACTCAACCCGACTTCTGTCTCCCGTCTCCCGTCTCCTGTCTCCTGTCTTCTTGCTATGCCCGTCGCTTGCGCTCCGGGTTCCGATTCCCGTCTCCTGACTCCCGACTTCTGACTTCTGACTTCTCCCTGTTATACTTCCCCTTAATCCACTTAACCTCCGGCCCAGAGCCGGTTTATCCAAGATGAGCAACAGAAAGATAAGGGTTCTTGTCGCCAAGCCCGGTCTGGACGGACACGACCGCGGAGCAAAGGTTATCGCCCGCGCGCTTCGAGACGCAGGGATGGAAGTCATCTACACAGGCCTCCGCCAGACTCCTGAGATGATCGCCGCGGCCGCGCTTCAGGAAGACGTCGACGCCGTCGGCATCTCGATCCTCAGCGGCGCTCACAACACGCTCTGCCCGCGAATCGTCGATCTTCTTCGCGAGAACGGAATGGACGACACGCTTGTCCTTGTCGGCGGGATCGTGCCCGATGAAGATATTCCGGTGTTGAAAGAAAAAGGCGTCTCGGCGGTCTTTCTGCCCGGCACGTCGACCGAGGACATCGTCACGTTCATCAACGAAAACGTCCGGAACGAGGGCTGATGTCCACAGGATCCGCGAACAACTTCTCGGCCGCGCCGGACCATCCTGGCTCAGAAAAAGGGGAGAATTATTATGAAATACAAGAAATTATTGATGATACCAGTGTTTTCGTTCCTTATCCTCGGCGCGTACGGCGTTGCGAACGCCCAGGTCACCGACGCTGTGAAGAAAGCGGCGAAGGTCACCAAGGACGTCGCCAAGGACACGGCCGAAGTAACAAAGGATGTGGCGGTTGAAACTGCCAAGGTAACCAAGAAAGGCGCTGTGAAGGCCTCGAAGATCACGGCCGAAGGCGCGAAGAAAGGCGCCAAGGCAACGGCCTCCGGTGTGAAGAAAGGCTCGAAAGCGACCGCGTCCGGCGTCAAGAAAGGCTCGAAAGCGACGGCCTCCGGAGCCAAGACCGCCGGCGAAGCCACAGCCGACGCATCGGTCGAAGCCGCCGAAGCGACCGCGAAGGGCGGTAAGTGGCTCGTGGTCACGACCTGGGATGGGACCAAGTGGGTCTCGAAAAAGGTCTGGTTCGGAACCAAGAAGGCGGTAGTGGGAGAAGAAAAGAAACCGTAGTTCGAAGGCCACATCCTTCGATCTCGCATTACGAGGGACGGTCAGCACGGACGGAATCCGCCGTTGTTGACCGTCCCTTTGATTTGTTTTCTAATTAAGGCAAATGAAAGAAACTGTACGAGTTGCGAGCGGCCAGGGATTCTGGGGCGACCTCCTGACCGCGCCCGTGGACCAGGTCCGAAGGGGCCCGATCGACTACCTCATGCTCGACTACCTCGCCGAGGTCACGATGTCGATCATGCAGAAGCAGAGGGCCCGCGATCCAGAATCCGGATACGCAAGGGACTTTGTCGCGCTAATGCGCGAGATCCTGCCCGACTGCGTCGAAAAGGACATCAAGGTGCTTTCGAACGCCGGCGGCGTGAACGTCGAGGGATGCGCGGACGCGATCCGCGACACCGCGAGCGACCTGGGGATCGAAGGGCTGAAGATCGGCGTGGTCACCGGCGACGACGTTCTTCCCAGGCTCGGAGAGTTCCTCGAAAGGGGAATCGCGATCGACAACATGGATACCGGCGAGTCTTTGGCGGGGATCCTCGATAAGGTGCAGGCCGCGAACGTCTATCTGGGCGCGGGACCGCTTGTCGAAGCGCTAGGAAAGGGCGCGCGGGTCATCGTCGGCGGAAGGCTTACGGACACGGGACTCACGCTCGCGCCCTTGATGCACGAGTTTGGATGGACATTCGAAGACTGGGACCTGATCGCTGCGGGGACGATCGCCGGGCATATCATCGAGTGCGGCGCGCAATGCTCGGGCGGAAACTGCCAGTATGACTGGGAGAACATTCCGGATCTCGAGGACGTCGGCTTCCCGATCATCGAGGCGCGCGCGGACGGCACGTTCACCGTTACGAAACACAAAGGAACCGGCGGCCGCGTCAACGTGCAGTCCGTGAAGGAACAGCTGCTTTACGAGATGGGCGATCCGCACGATTACATCACTCCGGACGTGATCGCTGATTTCACGACGATCCATTTGTCGGACGAAGGCGAGAACCGGGTCGGCGTGCACGGGATCAAAGGCAATCCGAACACGGAGTTCTACAAGGTCTCGATCGCTTACTCCGCCGGATGGAAGTCGGTCGGAACGCTCGTCTATTCATATCCGGACGCTTACGAGAAGGCTAAGGCGGCGGACAGGATCCTGCGCGCGAGGCTCGAGAAGCTGGGGCTTGAGTTCGACACGGTCCTGACCGAGTTCGTAGGCGTGAACGCGACGCACGGACATCTGGCGGGAAAACCTTCGAAAGACATTCCGGAAGTACAAATGAGGATCGGCGTCCGCGGCGACGACCGCGAGGCGGTTTCGAGATTCACGAAGGAGATCGCGCCTCTGATCCTGACCGGGCCTCCGGCAGTGACCGGGTTTGCGGGCGGGCGGCCGAAGGTCGAGGAGATCATGGCATACTTCCCCGCCCTGATCCCTAAGGATCTGATCGAGACGAAGGTCGAGATCATCGAGACGTGAGCGTACAGCCGGATAAGTGGCGGGTCGTGTCCCGCGAGAAGATCGCCGACTGCCGTGTCTTCGAGGTTTCCGCCCGCGGCTCGGTCGACGAGAATGGCCGCGAGGGCACGTTCTTCGTGATCGAATCGCCGGACTGGGTCAACGTCATCCCGGTGACCGAGGCCGGCCGGATCGTTCTGATCGAGCAGTTCAGGCACGGCACCGAAGAGCTCACGCTCGAGATTCCCGGCGGAATGGTCGATGAAGGCGAAACGCCCGCCGAATGCGCCGCGAGAGAGCTGACGGAAGAAACGGGATACGTGGCGGACGAGCTTGTTTACCTCGGAAAGTCGCGGCCGAATCCGGCGATCCAGAACAACTGGATCCACCATTTCGCGGCTTTCGGATGCACAAACGACGGCAAGCAGTCATTCGACGAACACGAGAAGATCGCCGTCCGCGAAGTCGGCCCGGAAGACCTTGACCGGCTTATCGAGAGCGGCAGTATCACGCACTCGCTGGTGCTTGCGGGGATATTGAGGTTCAAGGGCGTTCACGGCGGACGAAAGGAATTTACCTATGAAAGTTGAACTGACAAAACTGGCCCACGCGCGGTCGGGCGACAAGGGCGACACCGCGAACGTGGGCGTGATCGCGCTGAAGGAAGAGTTCTATCCGATCCTCGTCCGCGAGGTCACGGCCGACAAGGTCAAGCAGCACTTCGGACCCATCGTCAAAGGCGAGGTCGAGCGGTTCGAGCTTCCGAACCTGGGGGCCCTGAACTTTCTGCTCCACGGCTCGCTCGGCGGGGGCGGAACGCTCTCGCTGATGACCGACGCACAGGGGAAAACCTTCTCGACCGCGCTCCTTCGGATGCAGGTCGAACTTAGCGACGAAGAAGCGAAAGGACTTCAGGAATGAGCGAAGCGCTTCAGAAGAAGATCGAGTTCGGATACGCACAGGTCGGCGGCGTGCGGCTTCATTACGCCCGCGCCGGCGCTGGACCGAAGCTCGTTCTCCTGCTTCACGGATTTCCCGAGTTCTGGTACTCGTGGCGCCACCAGCTGATCGATCTCTCGGACGAGTTCACGGTCGTAGCGCCCGACCTTCGGGGCGTTAATCTGAGTGACAAGCCTTCCGCTGTTTCAGATTACGAGGTAGGCAAGCTTGTGGACGACGCCGTCGGCCTGATCCATCAGCTGGGGTTCGAGAAGGCTCACGTCGTGGGCCACGACTGGGGAGGCGGGATCGCCTGGGCCGTCGCACGCACGCATCCGGAGGCGGTCGAAAAGCTCGCCGTGCTGCAGACGCCTCCGGTCGAGATCTGGAGAAAAAATCTTACATTGAAGCAGCTGCTCGCAAGCTGGTACATGTTCTTCTTCCAGCTTCCAAGGATCCCGGAAATTCTCCTGTCGGCGAACGATTTTGAAGGCCCTTCGAAGGCGATACGGTCGTCGACCGCGACACCCGGTGTCATCACCGACGAGGACATAGAAGAATACAAGATCGCATGGGCGCGGCCCGGATCGATCACAGGCGGCCTTAACCTTTACCGCGCGAACGTCCTGGGCAGATTTTTCGGGAAGAAGAAGGAATTGCCGGATGTGACCGTCCCTACGCTTTTCATTTACGGAGAACAGGACAAAGCGATATTGCCCGAAACGGTGGAAGGGGTGGCGGAGGTCGTCGTCGCAGAATTTGAAGAGCTTCGAATCCCCGAAGCGGCTCACTGGGTCCACGTCGAGGCGCGCGAGAAGGTATCGGAAGCGCTTCGAAAATTTTTGAAGGACTAAAGAAAATGGAAGTGCTCCTGACAAAGCAAACCGGCTCGACGCTCGTGATCGCGCTGAACAGGCCAGAGAAGCGCAACGCGCTCAACGACGAACTGGTTTCGGCGCTGAAATCGGCGATCAAAGCGGCCTCGGAAGATGAATCCGTCCGGGCGGTCGTCATACGCGGCGAGGGAAAGGACTTCTGCTCGGGCGCCGATCTTTCGGCACTGCAGAAGATCGCGGACAGCGACATTCTCGAGAACCTTGCGGACGCGGAGTCGCTTATGGAACTGTTCGTCGCGATGAGGAAGATCGAGAAACCGGTGATCGCGGCGGTCCACGGGCGCGCACTCGCCGGCGGATGCGGGCTCGCGACGGCCTGCGACATCGTGCTCGCGGCGGAATCCGCCAGGTTCGGCTATCCGGAGGTGAAGATCGGATTCGTGCCGGCGATGGTAATGGCGATCCTGCGCAGGAACCTGGGCGAGAAGCTTTCGTTCGAGATGATCACGCGCGGCTTCGATTTCTCAGCGGAGGACGCGTTCGATATGGGCCTGATCAACAAGGTCCTCGACGACGACGGTTTCGCGGGAGCGGTGCTGGAATACGCGGAAGGCTACGCGGAGGTGAGTGCGTCAGCCGTGGCTTTGTCGAAGAGGCTTCTATACTCGATCGACGGCCTGGATTTCGAGCAGGCGCTCCGTTCGGGAGCGGAGATCAACGCGATCGCCCGGATGACGGACGACTGCCGTGCCGGGATCGAGCAGTTCTTGTCTCGAAAGGATTGAACCGCAGAGAGCGCAGAGGGGTTTTAACGCGAAGGCCGCAAAGGGGATGAGAAGAACGGCCCGGATTTGTGGAGCCCCCTCTTGCGGCTCCGCCGCCGGTGTGTGCGGTAAGCCTCCGGCTTACCGAGCGAGCGTCAAAATACATTTGGGCGGAGGCTGAGCCTCCGCCCGAAATAGGTGTTGATGAGGGCCCGCGGAAAGGCAAAGCCTTTCCGCACACAGTGGCGGCAGAGCCGAAGAGCGATCCGGGTACAGATTTCATTGGTCAATGGTCGTTGGTCAATGGCCGACCACCGCTCCGGGTACTGATTCTGTCGCCGCTGAAGCGGCTGTGGAGCCGATCGGAGTCCTACCGCGGCTCCGCCGCCGGTGTGTGCGGTAAGCCTCCGGCTTACCGGGTGGGCGTCCAAATACGTCCACGCGGAGGCTCAGCCTCCGCCCGAAAAACGTGTTGATGCGGGCCCCCGGAAAGGCAAAGCCTTTCCGCACACAGGAGCGGCAGAGCCGCAAAGCGCTCCGGGTACAGATTTCATTGGTCAATGTTCAATGGTCATTGGTCAATGGCCGACCACCGCTCCGGGTACTGATTCTGCCGCCGCTGAAGCGGCTGTGGAACCGTTCGGAGTCCTACCGCGGCTCCGCCGCCGGTGTGTGCGGTAAGCCTCCGGCTTACCGGGCGGGCGTCCAAACACATCCGGGCGGAGGCTGAGCCTCCGCCCCAAAAAGGGTGGGGTTGCAGGAGCGCCGGAAAGGCAAAGCCTTTCCGCATACAGAAGCGGCAGAGCCGCAAATTATTTCTCAGGCTACAGACAGTTGGGTTGATCGAAGACAGAGGCCAGCCTCACTTAGAGCTTTCAATGCCTCAGAAAGTCGTCGAACCTTTGTGGCAGTTCGTCGAGACTATGTCGCTCTTGGTCGGAATTGCTTTCGAAAGGTTGCAAACCAATGAATCCCACCTTTGTTTCCATGTCGTACTCGCCGATCGCCTGGTCAAGCATTATGAAAGCGGCCTGTTTGTATTGATCGGATCGGGACTGATCGAGATCTTTCACGAAGACAGTCAATCCTGCCTTTTCACCATCGGGTTCGATCGAGACTTGGATATCCGAGGGTTCGAGCTTCAATTGCCCAATCTCAATCGTCATAGCAGGACGTCGGGGGCGAAACTTGATAATCGTCCAGCGTGGCAGTGAAGGAGCGGATGAATAGAGGGCCTCGACTGCCGGAAAAGCCTCGATGATGCCGTCGGCACTGATGACGAACTCGCGTTTACCATCCTCTTCCGGACCGAATTCGAACGTGAGATCCGGATGGACCTTCGACATTTCCTCCTGGAGCCTGTCAAATACCCTTTCCTGATCACGTTCGAAGTGGTAGATCTCGTCTTGATTCTCTTCGAACCACGTCCAGAAACGCGCTTCCGGCGACTGATTCTCACAGGAAGAAAAGAACATAATCACAATGGCAGCAATCGCTATGTATTTAGTCATTGGGATCGATTAATCGTGTAGCCGCGGAACAGGATACTTGCACTCTTCGAAGTCTTCACGGGTCATGTACTTTTGCCACATTTCCCTGAACCCGGTAACGGTCTCGTAGTCCTCGTCTGTCCACGAAACTACTCTTCTTAGCATTTCGCGCAGTTCGTGGATTAAACTGGCTTGTGGCGTCAATTCGTGGGCCTTCCAATCCCTGACACTGCGTGTGCCCTCGTCGTAATCGTCCCTGTGCCAGACGGCTGACACCTCGATCCCATCGTCATCGACCCTTGTGACATCGATCCGCCCTTGTCCACCTTGCGGATGAATGAACACGAAATGCCAGGAAGGAGTGTCTTTCAAGTACTTGGCGATCGCCAGGTCGTGTCGTCTGGCGAACTCCACAAGAGTCGGCTCCAAGTTAGCGAACCAGGCTTCTGTTCCTGGATCAACGCCACCGTCTTCCCAACTTTCTACGATCATTTGGTTCGGCAACCTCGCTAATTGACTGACGATAAGAGATTTAGGGTATGATCAAGTTGAAACTCTATACTCTTTTCGATCTGTACTATCGAAGAATTCTTATCCTCCACTTTCGCCACCAAGTCTCAGGGTTTAGCTTCGCGTCTAGTCTCTCCCAATCCCGTTCAGTCGTCTCCTCGACACTCGAAGAGTCCGTAGTCCGAATGTAGTAGTACCGCCTCGCTACAGCATCTTTCGGTAAGTATCCATCTCTCCAAAGAAAGCACTCCAGGCACGCCAATGCTCCTTCCCTGACGAAAAGCACGAACCCACACCTGGCACTGTCTTCGCGTTCAAGTTCGATACATACGTCGTCTATCGCAAAGTCCGTCGGGCAGTGAACCCTTTTTACGGTCTCGGGTACGGAAAGACCTGTGTAGAAACCGACGCCGGTGTACTCGCGATCCCAAACAGAACAAGCCTTGAACTGTTCGCGGAGGACTTCGAGAACCGGGTGGTCTCCTTCAAGGAGCATCTCGATCACCTGCTGTTCAACTTGCTCGACGTTCTTCATTCAAGATGTTTCAGACTAACCTTCGCCGCGTCGCGAGCTTAAGTTCGCGCTAGCCTGTTAAGCCAACGTTGCACCGCCACAAGCCGAAGATCATTGCACGGATACCGCCATTAATGAAGCTGGAGATCATGCTATGTTTGATTACGCACACAGTTTATCGCTGATATTGACAAGTCAGATAGTAATCCGGTCTCTCACGGATTCAAATCGGCTTTGCACTCCGAGCAGTCGATAAATTTCGTCAGGAAAACTCACGCTTGTCCGAACTGCCCAAGTACCGCAGTCCGCGCTCAAACATTTATGCGGGAAGTATCCTGAATACTCATCGATAAATGGTGGGGGATCATGATTCAACGTTGAGAATCCCCTTGAGAGCTTCTCGCGCGTAATTTGTTGACCCCAAAGAGACTTGAAATGAGTTATCTCATTTCTCAGGCCAACTAAGAGGATAGTGCTTTGATAAGGTTCTCTGGAAGTATCTATCTGTTCCTTCCGGAGGATCTGAAGAATGATTCGAAAGCGGTCAATCGTCCTTTGTTTATCGACAAACTCTGCCAAAGGACTAAGTAACTTCTGGGCTTCTACATCGCAGCCTTCTGAGCCCAAATAGCTTCCCGGTCCATGGTTAGCAATTTCAAAAGCTTCTGTTTCTAATGCCGCTACACATTGCATTACAGCTGCGACAATCAAGCCCCGGTGTTCTACGCGCAAGGCTTCTGTTACAGATTCGGATGGCATAGATTCGATCTTTGAAGCTTGTCGAACAAACATCACCGATGCCTCAATAAATTGAATCGTAAATGAGTAGCGCACATTTGGTACGGCTTCTAGCTTCATTCAAACATCTCCCGCCAGCCCCCGGCACTAGACTCGTAGTCAATGAGAACGCGATGCACTAATTATTGTCCTGAACCACACGTGCTTCATCGCCGGCTGTTTTGCTAAGTGGCCGGCGAATTCCTCTCGCTTTTCCTCGTTCTTGCAGTAGCCCGCGTCACGCTTGGGCTTCGGACACATGCCGCCGCTAAAGCGGCTCGAGTTCTTGTGCGCGATCGATGCTACAGACATCGGGCTCCTACGGAGCCGAAGAAGCTCGTATTGATAGCGAGCCGCTGCCTGCGCCTGCTTGCACACCAAACGGGGATCCGAAACCGGCTGTGGGGCATATCTGGTGAAGGTAGTTCAATCAACAATCTCCAACCGCACTTGCCCTCCATCAGGAACGTCCGCGATCTGCTTCGCAAGATCGCCGGACACGGCGATCAGTTCACCCAGAGGCAACCTGGCAATGTTCGAAACAGAATACTCCCCGCCCAACACCCCCGGAATGACTAGACAATACTTCTGATCTTCGCCCAATGGACCCAGAACCTCTTCAGCCTGCCTGACAAGTTCTTCCATTCTCCAGTCCTCCAAGAACTCCGGATCCGCGAACAGGCCATCAAGCTCGTCCTGATCCTGGGCGATCACCTCGCAGTATAGATCCTCCGGGCAGAGGCGCCAGAACCGTCCGTCGACATCTCGGATCAAAAGATTTCCGAACGCGTTCTCTTTCACGACCTCTTCCGGCTCGACTCCCGTCCAGCCCCATGATTCCCGGATGGCGTCTATTAGGTTCATTCGACCATTCTTGCGCAACGCTGCGATCGACAGCACACTACGTTTCATTCCCGGTCCGGGTAAGAGGATAGCCGATCGCAGCAAGATCCTCCGCCAACTCGTCGAGACGAACATCCGGATTCAACGACGCCACGATTTCATCCGTCAGGGGCAAATGATCGTAGATATGTCGAACCGCTTCAATAGGGATTACTTCTTCGTAATACTGCTCAGCGAAGAAACGATATTTCTCCGGATCGCCATCAAGCTTATGGAATAAGAAGGCCGAACCGTCCGGATCTTCACCTTCAGGGAAATCGATCGGGCCGTGCGCCCACGACTCATCTCCGTACTTCCGCCAAACACATACGGTCGTATTTTCCATCGAGAATGCAGGCTCATTCACGCCTGAAGAAAACTCGGAAGGAACGCCTTCAAGTAATCCGGGCCAAAGTTCGGGAGGGTTATTCCGATACGGTGTCATCGGATACTCGTGGGCAAATCCTTTCAGGAAACACCCGACATCAGTGAAATGCGCATAGAACTCGTCACCGCATCCGTTTCGCATCGACCCCATCTGCTCGTTCTCATACCAATTAGCATTGAACGAATAGTAACGGTAATCCCACTCGGGCGACATGATCGCATCAAGAACGGCAAGCGATTGCAAGAGCGCCTTGAGTCGGTCAATATCAGGAAGGGCGGCAAGATTCCTGGTCGAAAGTTTTGGCATAGGGAGTTCGAAACGATAGGACGAGTATTTTCTGACGATGTCGCGGCACTATTTTAACTCAACCAGCGAACCGTCGAACCAAACGTCTTCATATCCTTCGCTGTCGATCTGGAATCTCCAGCCCGGAGGCAGATCGAGATACTTTCTAACCGACGGCAAGTAATCGTCGATATGCTCTATGTGCAGCGGCTCGAAGAAGTCATCCTCTTCCGAGAAGGTATCTCCGCACCAGACGTACCAGCCGTTCGAATCGCCTTCAGGAGGATGTCGGAGTCCGTTTATCGGCTCGAGACCAAGTGTTCTCATTGCCAAGCCGAGCTTTGACCAAGGCTCAGGAATGAACTTGCCTGTGACATTGGCTTTCAGACGCATAATATCCTTCTCGCCTTTCCCTGATGCGGTAGCGACCGGTCCAGGAGAGTAGGAACCGTATAGCACCCAGAGAGCGCAGAAGAGATTGAACGCGAAGGCCGCTACGGGCGCGAAGGATCTGAGGATACCGATACGATAACGTGGAGTCTCTCTTCGCGGCTCCGCCGCCGGTGTGTGCGGTAAGCCTCTGGCTTACCGGGCGAGCGTCCAAGTATGTTGGGGCGGAGGCTGAGCCTCCGGCCAAAATAGGTGTTGATGCGGGCCCCGGAAAGGCAAAGCCTTTCCGCACACAGGGGCGGCAAAGCCGCAAAGCGCTCCGGGTACTGATTTCATTGGTCAATGCTCAATGGCCATTGGTCATTGGTCAATGAAGATCTGCCGCGCCGCCGATTGATCCTGTCGCCGCTGAAGCGGCTGGAGAAGTTTTGCGCGCCTTACCCCGGACTGCGCCTGCGGCTTGTCCGGGGCTAACATATTTCCGTCCCTACGGGACTCGGTCCAAGAAACGGTATTCCGGAATTCCTTTTAGGTTCTAAGAAGAGAGGTGGATCATGGGTCATCCGGCCGATCCGTCAACCGCCTTCGCGACCCCTCGCGGCCTTTGCGTTGAATTCCCCGCTCTGCGCTCTCTGCGTGCTCTGCGGTTTAATTCTCTACCTAAGCCTCCGAAGGATCGCCTCCGCCTGTTTCCTGTCCGCCAAAGTGTTCTCGTCGGCGAACGAGGCCGTCAGTTCCAGATACTCGTTCAGCGCCGCGGCCGCTTCATCGCGGCGGCCCATCTCCGCATAGAGCGCGCCCAAACGAAAGATCGCCGATTTCGATTCCGGAAGAAGTTCGGTACGCGCCCGTTCCCGAACCGATTCCAGGACCCGCAAAGCCTCTTCCTTCTTCCCCTGCTGATAATAGACGACGGCCAGATTCGCCGACAGCGCCGCCCTGTAGACCGGAAGCCGTCCCGCGGCCTCCTCGAGCGCCGCAGCCGCGGCATCCGCGTCGCCCTTCGAAGTCAGAGCGATCGCGAGCGCCTCATATGATTGATAAAGCGTGTAGGCATTCACAGAAGCGTTATCGAGCCTTGTCACCTCCGTCAGATCCCTCACGGCATCCTCGAACTTGCCGAGCCGTATGTTCGCCCTGCCGCTACCCAGATATCCTAGCGCCGTCGGCGCGATCCCGAGCGACCGCTCGTAGGCGCTTGCAGCCTCGGCGAATCGTTCCCGCCCTTCCAACGCCGCTCCGTACTGCATGAAGTTCGAAGCTGACTGCGGATCGACCCGAACCGTATGCTCCCAAAGCGCGATGTCGCTTCGCCAGACCTTCGAGTACGAGAAGCTCCCGGCACCAAGCAAAACCGCGATGATAACAGCCAGCGTTAGAAACACCGGCCGGCTGTTCCCCCCGAAAATCTTCCCGATCCATTCTCTGGCAGGCGGAATCAGGAACATCAGGAGGCCGATAAGCGGCAAGTACAAGTATCTGTCGTGGACAATCTCTTCCGCAGGGAAAGCGGTGATATTCAGCGGCGGAATCAGCGGGAGAAGAAGAAGTCCGAATGCCAACCGTGGTTTAGGGCAGTACCTGCGGAGAAGCCAGAGCGCTGCAGCAGCAAGAACGACCGCGACAAGAGGAAGGATGAAGTCTACTGCCGTCACCGATCCTACGGGCCTCAAGCCGTGGTTCACCGCCAGCTCGATCGGGAGGAGCGCTTGCTTGAGATAGAAGAACAAAACCGCCGGCACGGACATAATCGCCTCTCCAAACGAAGGCGATCCGGGGATGTTCCGATCGACCGCGCCCAGGACGATCCATCGAAGTACGAAAAAAGCGGCCGCGAGGCCGAAGAAAGGGGCCGCTGCAACTGCGGCGCGCTTGATAGTGGCCGGTCTTTCTTCGCGAACGGCTGCCAGACCGAACAGAGGAAAGCACAGCATCGCCACTTCTTTCGATCCCAATGCCAGCGCGTAAAGGCCTAGAGCAGCAAGAAAACGGAACCTGTTTGCGGAAAAAGAAGTTCCTCGCGCCAGCCAAAGCCCGCCGAGCAGAAATGCCGAGAACAGAAGGTCAGGAGTTCCCGCGACCCACGCGACGGATTCGGTGTGAACAGGATGCACGGCAAAGATCAGGGCCGCGGCGAACGCGGATGCCGGACTGAAGCCCCACCTCATCAGCAAAAGGAACACGAGGACCGACACGAAAGAATGGAGCAGGAGATTCAGGAGCCGCCAGCCGAAGGGATCGAGCCCGAACAGCTGATAATTCAGGATCGACCAGGCGGTGAACGTGGGGCGCCAGTAGTTGCTCGAGGTGACAGAACCGTCTCCCTTGAATGCCCAGACGTCGGACGTCATCGCCTGCCAGTATAGCGAGGGTTCCTGGATCAGAGTGTTCCTTACGATCTGGCGCGTGTCGTCGTAGACGAATTCCCCGGTAAGCGAGACAGAAAATGCAGCGAACGCCGCCGCCGCGACGATCAGCGCAATTAGAGGCTTGAGGTACGGTGAGGGCTTCGAGGCTTCATCTGCCATTTCACTTCCCGTCGGCGACTGCGAAGATCAAAAAGTAGTCCATCCGGTCCGCCTTCACGAAGTCGTGCTCTTCCTTCAGCGCGAATCCCGCGCGGGAAGCCTCCGACACGACGGTCTCCTTCGCGACCCCGTGGTTCCCGCCCGTTCCGTCGCGGTCGATGATCCCGACAAGCGCTTCTTTTTTCAATGATTTGCGGAGATTGCGAAGAAAGGTGACCGGCTGGGCGATCTCGTGGTAGGTATTGAGGATCAGGACCGCTTCGATGTCCTTTCCTTCCAGGAGCGGATCTTGCGGCTTGCTAAGGACTGTCTCGATGTTCGTCCGCTTCTCGCGCGCAGCGCGTTCGTTGATGAACTTCACCGATTCCTCGCTGATGTCGACCGCGAATACCTTTCCCCCGGATCCGACCCTGTCCGAAGCGATCACCGAGAACCAACCGGACCCGGCGCCTATGTCGGCTACGCGGCTCCCTTCCGCGATCTTAAGAAGGTCCATCACCTTCCCGATCTGCAGCTTCTCCGCGCGGTCGTCGCGGTCGAACCTCTCCAGATTACCTGTGTAAGGATCGCTCGTCTCGCGGTCGATCGATTCGTCGACGACCGGCGTCGGAGTGGCCGTCGGAGCGGCGGAACTTGCGGCGAACGGGCCCCAACCGTTGAAGGCCAGGGTCCAGAAACCCGCCAGCAACAGTATCTTAAAGGCGATCCAGCCCACGATAATTTTCTTCAACATCAGGTAACTCCCTGGTAAGAAAGCGCGGCCGAGACGGGATCCTCATCGATCAGATCGACCAGTCCGATACGAAGTGCCTCCTGCGCATCGACGATCTTTCCCGTCAGAAGCATCTCCAGCGCCCGCTTTTCGCCGATCAGCCTTGGAAGAAGCTGGGTACCGCCCCAGCCCGTGATTATCCCGAGCTTCGGTCCCGGATGACAGAACTTCGATCTTGATGACGAGACCCTTTGCCGGCAGGCGACTGCAAGATCGAGGGCGCCTCCGAAACAGTAACCGTCGATCGCCGCGATGACCGGCACGGGAAACTCCCTGATCTTCAGCATCAGATCCTGACCTCGCTTTCCGAAGACGGCTGCCGCTTCGGGATCAAGCGCCGCGACTTCTCTAATGTTCGCTCCGGAAGCGAACGTATCTCCCGATCCGGTGATGACGATGCACTCCGGGCTTTCCGAAACAAGCGAGTCCAATGCCGATTCAAGCGCGTCAAGAGTCTCGACCGAGAGCGGGTTCTTCGCCTCCGGCCGCGCGAAACGAATGACGCAGGACTTGCCAACTCTCTCGATAGCGACAGGCGGCTGCGTCATTGGCTGCATCGGGAAATTATATACGAGGCGACTTCGCCTAGAAGAAAACCGCCCACGTGGCAAAGTCTTCGGTGAATTCGGTGAAATTGTGCGTGACGCCTGCGGGAACGAAGAAAACGTCGCCGGGCGCGAATGAAAAAGAGCTGTCTGCGATCTGTATCCTGCCCGATCCGCTGATGATGAAATAGAACTCATCTTCGTCGTGGCTCGTCTGGTAGTCCGTGTTCTTTGGCGCAAAGAAGATCAGTTTCACGCCGCCCTTCTCGAACGGCTCGATATCCCAGACGCCCTCCTTCCACTTCTCGGTCGCGGGAAGCGGAAGCCTCTTCATCATCTCTTCGGCGGTGAATTTCATCGTGTCGGATCGCTCCATCTATTCGAGAGGCGGAAGAACAAACGGCCCAAGGTGCGGCTTGTCGGTGCTGATCGCGGTTCGAAGCCCGATCTCGAGCGCGTCGCGAAGATCTTCGGGAGCGACGATCGCGTCTACGAAGCCCCTCGCGGCAGCGTATTTTGCATCGAGTTCCCTTTCGTAGGTCGCCCGGACCTTCTCCATCTCTTCAAGTATCTCTTGTTCCGGTTCCTTGCCCTCTTTTTTGAGCTTGTCCAGGAGCGTCCCGAAGATCGCCTGGACCGCGGAATCGCCCTCCATCACGCCCATCCGCCCGGTCGGCAGGCTGAAGATGAAATCGGGATCGAATCCCTGGCCGGCCATGGCGTAGTAGCCCGCGCCGGAGGCGTGATTCAGCGTCAGGACGAGTTTCGGGACCGCGGCGGTCGCCATTGCCTCAACGAACCGGGCGCCGGCGCGTATTATCCCCGAATGCTCGGCGTCCGCGCCGACCATGAATCCCGAAACGTCCTGAACGAAAAGGATCGGGGTGCCGTGGCGGCTGCAGTTCTCGATGAAGTACGCGGTCTTCTCTGCCGACTCCGTGTAAACGATGCCGCCGATCTTCGGCGGTGCACCTTTTTGTGGGATCATCCCGCGGTGATTGGCGATGATGCCCGTCCGGATCCCTCGGATACGTGCCGTGCCGCAGATCATCTCCTTTGCGTAATCGGCCTGGAATTCGTCCAGATCTCCTTCATCGAGTATGCATTTCAGGACATCGCGGATCTCGTACGGCTGTCGGTGGTCCTCGGGAAGAATGTCGTAGAGTCGTTCCGCATCGAGAGCCGGATCCTTGGCCTCCGTAATGGACACGTTCGCCATCTCTGCCGGAGGCAGTTCCGCGACGAGTTCGCGGATCTTCGCAATGCATCCCTCTTCGTTCGCGGTTCGGTAATGCGCGACGCCGGAGACGGCGTTGTGGGTCATCGCGCCGCCGAGTGTCTCGTTGTCGATCGTCTGACCGGTCGCGCCTTTCACAAGATTCGCGCCGCCGAGGCCCATGAACGACGTTCCTTCTACCATCAGTATCACGTCCGAAAGCGCGGGAAGATAGGCTCCCCCGGCCACGCACATCCCCATCACGGCGGAGATCTGCGGGACCTTCAGGTACCTGCGCATTATCGAGTTGTAGTAGAAGATCCTGGCGGCTCCGTACTGGCCCGGGAACACGCCGCCCTGGTAAGGGAGGTTCACGCCGGCGGAATCGACAAGGTAAATGATCGGCACGCGGCACCGCATCGCGATCTCCTGCGCACGAAGTATCTTCTTGATCGTCTCCGGATACCACGCTCCGGCCTTGATCGTCGCATCGTTCGCGACCACGACGCATTCGCGGCCGTTTATCCGCCCAACGGTCGTCACGACCGCCGCCGCGGGAGCGCGGCCCTGGTACTCGTCGTATGCGACGAACAGGCCGATCTCCTGCGAGTACGAATCCTCGTCAAAAAGCAGTGCTATCCTCTCGCGTGCGGTCAGCTTCCCTTTCGCGTGCGTGCTTTCGATCTTCTCTACGCCGCCGCCGAGATGGAGCTTGCGCTCGATCCGCCTGAATTCCTCTGTGAGTTCCGCAAGCCTTGAGCCTTTCTGCTCTGTCTTCATCTGAGGTCCGTTAGTTCGATTCCCTGAGTATTATGGTCGGAACCATTCCGCCGCCGGAGGTGACGTTCGCGAGTTCCGTGGTCGACAGGCGTGTGAATGCCGATCCGACCTTGCCGTTGAAGAGCATCGGATCGAGGTCGACAAGCGAGACGGTCATGTGGACATTCCCATCGAGGTCGATATAGGGAAAGGTCTCTTTCGCGGTCTTGACGCGCTCCTGGACTAGATAGTCGCCGTTCTCGAGCGCGTGGCTCACCGCCGTCTTCCATTCTTCGTCCGAAGATATCCAGCCGATGTAGATCCCGTGGCCGCCGTAATCGTCGTTCGGCTTGAGCGCCAGTTTGTCTTTGTTCGCGAGGGTCCATTCGAGCAGGTCGATCTCCTCTCCGTAGAAATCGGTCACGGTCTTGCGCACCATTCGCGTCCAGGGGATGTGGTTCCTGATCGCCTCAAGCTCGTCGCCGTCGAACAGCTCGGCGAACCGCTCGTCTGTAAGCACCGCAAATGATGCCTTCTTGTGGATCAGCTTCGCCCGGAAGCTGTTCGCCACGCAGACGTCGCCCGCCCTGTAGGCGTCGACGAGTGCCGGATGCTCGTCGATGATCGGCAGGTATTCGTTGACCAGAAGGCGCCTGTAAACGAGATCGATCTTCGTTTCGCCGCACCAGAGCGCGCCGTCGCGGTGCGAAAGCTCGTCGGGCGAGCATATGATCGAGGGAGTCCCGTGCTTTTCGAAGTAATCCTTGCAGAGTTCGAACTCCTTCTGTGTCGGAAGGCCCTTGAGGTCGACGATGCCGACGACCGGCTGCTCGTCGTATTCGCCGCCCTTGTATTCGCGATAACAGCTGAGTAGCGTCTCGAGCAGTTTCGAGCGTCCCTCGAGCCCCACAAGATCGTACTTCTCCGTGAACTTCTGCATTACGGGCAAAGAGAAATAGATGTCGCGAGCAGAATCGGAGTAGGCGATTCCGGCCGGGCTCTCGCCGTTCAGCTCGACGTACGAGTAAGAATCGTCGGTCAGGAACGAATCCAGCCGGGCGGTCGGCGACACCTGGACGTATCCAGGATCGATCGCGATCAGGTCGCGCTCGATCTCGGTCATTCCGAGCTCGTCGAGGATCTCGTCCGAGGTGATCGCCGCTTCCTTCACCTTCTGGAGCGCGTGCCATATGATCTCGCCGATCGCCGAAACCCGGTTCCAGTCAGATTCGAGCACGAAATGCGGCCGAAGGTAAGGGCACAGTTTGCGGCCTCCGAAGATCAGCCTCGCTTCCTCAAGCCTCGATTCCAGCTCGTCGAGAGATGAGTTCTTCAACTTCTCGTCCTTTAGAAGTTCGTGGTAATCACTTATCGCTTGTTTGAGCACTTCCCGGTTTACCTGCGTGGATGTTTTTGCTGTCTGCATTAAAGTTTGAATTCGTTTCGAGCGACGATGTAAGCACGGTCACCGACGTCAGTTCGGGACGTTCACATCCGCTCATGTCGTTTCCCTGCTACTTCTTCGCGCGTTTGTTAAGCCACTTGACCCACTTCTCGATCACCGGCCGCAGGGGCTTGAAGAGCTTGCCGCGGATCGTATTCTCGGACTCCTTCTCGCTCCATTTCCGGAGGTTCTTCTCGGCGTACTGCCGGATCTGAGGCTCCAGGTTTTGCTTCTTCACCGAATGCCGAAGCGTGAGAAAATGATGCTGACCGACGAGCGAAAAGACCAGGCCGGCAAGATTGCTCTTGAACGAGGCCTTCGCCATGTACCGTTTGAAGAATCCTTCCGTCGGCTGAAGCAGTGCGCCTATCGAAACCTCGAGCCAGGGCGATTTGTTTTGCACCTTCGGATGGTAGAGCCCCGGCAGGTCGCCCTCCATCTTCACCTTCGCTTTCACGTCCTTGAGTCTCGGATCGTCGATGAAATCGACGAGCTTTATCCGCTCGAGGCCGCGTATGTGCTCGACCGGAAGAAAGTTTATGATCCTCTGGATGTTCTCTTCGGTCTTCTTCGGGAGATCGATCGTCGCGGTGTTCTCGATCTTCAGTTTGACCTCGCCCGTCGGCTTCTTGCCTGCTACCTGTATTGCCATCTGAAATCTGTATTTGCGGCGTATGAATGCTTAAATTTGTTATGAATCCGCAACAACCGAAGACCCGACTGTTGCGGATAGACCACTGCTGTTTGCCGCAAACTACCAATATAAAGCATTTCGGGCGGTTTATTAAGCGGCACGAACGTTGCCACGTAACTTCTTGTAATGGATCGTCAAACTACCTTCGCACGGCCCGTCGCCACGAGCGGGATCGGGCTTCACACCGGAGTGGAGGTCAATCTGAGGCTTCGGCCGGCGCCCGAGAACACGGGATATGTGTTCGTCCGGACGGACCTCGACGACTTCGAGATCCCCGCGTCCGCCGAGTATATCTCGCGGTGCAGCTACGCGACGACGCTTTTGAAAAACGGCGTCGTCCTTTCGACCTGCGAGCACCTTCTGTCGGCGCTGAGGGGAGCCGGGATCGACAACTGCTTCATCGATCTCGACAACATCGAGATCCCGATCCTCGACGGTTCGTCGGAGGACTTCATCTCGCTGATCGAGCAGGCCGGCATGGCCGAGCAGGACTCGCCTCGCAGGTATTTCCGGATCAAGAAGAAGGTGGCGTTCGAGCAGGACGACAGGAAAATGGCGATCGAGCCTTCGGACAGATTCGAGATCGAGTGCCTTATCGACTTCGACCATCCATTCATCGAGACCCAGACCTATCACTTCGTGCTCGACAACGGCTCTTTCACGCGCGAGATAGCATCGGCGAGGACCTTCGGCTTCACGGAAGAGATCGAGATGCTCAGGAAGGCGAATCTGGCGCGCGGAGGCTCCCTCGACAACGCGATCGTGCTGACCCCGGACGGGATGCTGAACGAAGGCCCGCTCAGGTTTAAGGACGAGTTTGTGCGTCACAAGATCCTGGACATCATCGGCGACATCGCTCTGCTCGGATTTCCCGTGAAAGGCAAGATCACGGCGGAAAGAAGCGGGCACTCGATCCACGCGAGCCTTATGAGCAAGCTGCTCAAGACTGAAGGGGCGTGGGAAATTCAGTGAGCGGTGAGCAGTAGGCGGTGAGCGGTGAGCAGTTTACCGGAACGCACGCGTCCCGCGTGCATTGAGCGAAGCGAAGCGTGTCCGAAGCCCGACCGTCAGGGAGGGCTACCGCAACAAATACTCGTATTCCTGTAACGTCCGTCGCGTCAGCGACAGGATAGTGTAGCCGCGGCCTCCAGGCCGCGGTTTCCCGCGAAAAATTCTTCAAGCCGCGTTAGCGACGGGAGGCTTAAACATGTCGCTCCTACGGAGCGCCTGAGACGTGTTTTCGCGAAATGCTATTAACATGCGGCGCCGACGGCGCCAAGAGACACAAAACCGCATACGCCCTTCGGTCTTCGGTCTACGGTCTCCTTTCTTCGGTCTCCTGTCTCCTGTCTTCTGTCTTCTGTCTTCTGTCTTCAGTCTTTTTCCCGCAGCACCCAATCCGGCACCTTTATTTCTCCGCCGTAGTGGCGTATGAAGCGGCCGTTACCTTCACGATCAACGATCTGCAGCGCGATGGAATGGCTTCTCGAGTGCTCATAGTCCGACCCGGGATCTTCGTCAGCACCGAAGCCGCGAATGAAAAGAGTGTAAGCGTAGACCGAGTCTTCCGCTCCGATCTCCATCACCGTTCCTACCTGAAAGAGATCGTCGAGCTGCGGCAAGCCCGTCCTGTTTTCCGGGAGTTTGAATACCACGTCCCCATCGCTTGAATAGCTCCGAACGACCTTTCTGATCTTCCCGCCTCTGCCGTCCGGCACGTACGACTCCTTCACATTTCCCGGTTCTTTTCGTTTTGGAACCAGGACCTGCCAGCCGTCGCGGTCTGGATTGACGTGCCGAATATGGAAATCGGGGACTGTCGGGGAGGGCCGTTCCGGTGCCTTTTCGTTTGGGTTAATGGCATCGGCGCCCGTTTCCTCAACTGCAGACGTTTGTATGTTCGCGTTCGCGGTCGGCTCCGGACTGGTTCCCGCACGAGTGTTCTCGCCCAATCTGGAACAGGATAGGGCCAGGAGGATAGAGAAGAAAACGATGAGCTGAGTTCTCATTATCTACAAAACGAGTTCCGGAAGTTTGTCTGCGTACTCTAGCGCCGAGTTCCGCGGTTAAAGCGGCTCCGTTAGATTCACTACGTGCCCCGCTACAAACATTTCAGGGCTGCCTCAAAAGGCGGTCTTTTTCTTTTCCAGGTTCGACAAGTTCGTCCAATGGGTACTGATGAGCTATCAGTTGGAGGCTGTCTGATTACTGATTGTCGGGCAGCCTCATTTTTTGCCGGCCGGCGGATTTTTTGAGCAAGAAAAGGCCGCCTGGTCAGGCGAACCTGGCCTTGCTGAACCTCTGGAGGTTGTGGGCGATCGCTATTAGTCCCATTTCCGTGGTCACCTTCTCGATCCCCCGCAGGTTGAACCTCCTGAACCCCTTGTTCTGTTTTATATTCCCGAACACCGCCTCGACCGTCATTCTCTTCTTTCGTTTCTCGATGCCCTCTTCGCTTTCGAGCAGCTCGCGAGCCCTTCGCCGGTGTTTGATCAGGTTGAAGTTGCGCTCGACGACCCTGTCACCTTCGGCTTTGTGGCAGGGGGCCCCGCATCGGGCATCCCCGGCAGTTCACCGCCTTGTAGAGCCTTGACCGCTGGAGATATCCTCCCGCGCTCGTTCTCTCCTTGTCCCCGATGTAGTCCATCGGCTTCCCCGCAGGACAGTACAGCGTGTCGGTTTCTTCGTCGTACCTGAGATTGTCGGACAAGAAAGGATCCTCACGGCGCTTTTTGTCCGTGACATCCTTGTGGAACCAGTTGTATTTGACGAACCCGGTGATCCCCCTCTCCCCGAGGTATTCGTAGTTCTCCTCCGATCCGTATCCCGCGTCCGCAGTCAGCGACTCGGGCGCCCCGCCGTACTTCTTCAGGTAGCTCTCGATATGATCCTTCAGAGCCGATGTGTCCGCCGGCGTCTGCGCCAGCGTGTAGTTCAGAATGTAGTGCCCTTCGGTCGAGGCCTGCACGTTGTATGCGGGTTTCAGCTGCCCGTTCCCCAGATGGTCTTCCTTCATCCTCATGAACGTCGCGTCCGGGTCCGTCTTCGAGTAGCTGTTCCGGCCATTCAGAAGCTTCTCCTTTTCTTCGTACTCCGCCAGCTTCTTCGGCCAGTTCTTCTTTGCGTACCTAAGCTTCTGCCTCGTCTTCGGGTCCGTCTCCTTGTCCTTCAGGGCCTCGTTGATCTCTTCTATCGCACGCTCGACGGCCTCCGGGTCCATCGCTTCAAAGTCCGGCTCGTTCGGTGTCTGTTCCTCGTCCTCGTACAGCTTCTCGACATACGCCCACAGCTGCTTCAACTGCTCTTTGATCCGCTCACGGTTCCCTTTCACCGTCTTGCCCCACACGAACGTGTACCGGTTCGCGTTCGCCTCGATCTTTGTCCCGTCAAGAACAGCTTCCTTCAGCGACAGCACTCCCTCCCCCGCAAGCAGCTGCACCACTTCCGAAAACACTTTCTCCAACTCTCCCGACAGCCTCTTGCCCCGAAAGTCGTTGATCGTGTTGTGATCAGGCTTTGCTCCTGAGCTCAGCCACATGAAGTGGATGTTCTCCTTTAGCGCCTGCTCCATCTTCCTCGACGAGTAGATGTTCCTCAGATATGCGTACACCAGCACCTTCAGCAGCATCCGCGGATGATAGCTCGACGCTCCCCCACCCTTGTATCCCCGCTCTATCCCACTGATGTCGATCCGCTCGATCACCTCGTTCACCACCCTCACCGGATGGTTTTCCGGGATCAGCTCGTCGTAACTCGGCGGAAGCAGCATCGGCTGGTTCTGGTCGTACTTTCTGAAGACCGGACCCTTCTTTTTCATGCTGAATATTGTACCCTGAAAACAGAAAAGAGGCTGACTTTTCAGACAGCCTCTGTCGCTGCGACACGCAACATGTGGGGCTTTAGCCCCACCAATCGCCGGCTAAAGCCGGCCAAAAATCTAAAATGTCTCTTGATCCCCCCGCTGAAGCGGGAGGCAACTAATGTTCATTTAGAAAACGCAAGACGGCTCAGATAAGACTGGAGAAATCCCGAAGGAGCTTTTGAGACAGCCCCTTTTGAAGAGGATCGTTCCGACCGATTATCAACATGCGGCGCCGATGGCGCCAAGAAACTCGAGGCTGTGATCCCCTTCTGTCTTCTGTCTTCTGTCTTCTGTCTTCTGTCTTCTGTCTTCTGTCCTCAGTCCTTTCCTCTCAGGCCTGAGTTTCGCCCTCCCTGACGGTCGGGCTACTGACACGTTTTGATACAAACATTTCGCTCCTGCGGAGCGATCGATCCGGGTCTTTCCGGCTAGCTATTAACATTCGGCGCCGACGGCGCCGCGAACTTGTGAAGGCGTGTTTCTGGTTCTTCCGATAAAAATCACGGGCATCGGGTCGGGCTTCGCATTCCCCTGCAGCGCAGAGCACTGCTCCAAACGGGCATGGGGCGAGACCGGGAAATCAGGCGGAACCCTGAGGATGACGCGCGAAACGGATCGGGCCCTGTTCCGATCGATATTCCATCTACCGCTTACTGGTGACCCAGTTCGGGACGCGGGTACTTCCATCGCTGACCCGCTCAAATTTCCCTTTCCCTTCGCGATCAAAGATCCTCACGGTCAGATACCGATCTCTCGCACGCTGTTTCTCCGGATCGGAATCGTGGCCGACACCGACTCCGCGCAACCAAAGCATATAACCGAACAATGTCCCGTCTACGGTCAACTCTGCCAGGATCTCTACACGGAACGGTCCGTCAAAGTGCGGCTCGCGAGCCCCCTGATCGCGAGACTCCAGTTCGTATTGCTTGTCGACAGCGTATTCGGTGCTAAGCACGTCAACCTGTTGGCCCCCGCCGCCGGGCCATTCGAACACCCTCTCCCGAACGTACTCACGCTCCTCCGCCGGAGGCACGATCACCTGCCATCCGTCTCGAATGGGGTTTACCGTATTGTCTCCGGAAGCAGACTCTTCCGGATCAGAGCTTCCGGAGTTCGTTCCGGTAGTTCCACTGTTCCCACTTTTCGACGCCTGATTGGCGCTATCGGAAACGTTCGGAGAGACCGACTCCGAACTCGACTCCCGCGTGTTCGAACATGAAGCGGCGAGAACGGTCAGGGCAAGTATAGTGATCAGGAATTTCATCGGTTTGACCTCATTCATTGCGGACGATTCTAGCACGTCGCGGGGAGCGTCGGGTCCCGCTTCGCCCTCCCATGCAGCGCAAAGCGCTGCTCTAAACGGGGCTGGGATCTCGGCCGGGATATCTGGCTGTAGCACCCCCCGATCAAGCTACAGACATGTCGCTCCTACGGAACTATGTATCCGGGTTGTTCCGACCGGCTATTAACATGCGGCGCCGACGGCGCCAAGAAACTCATGACCGCAACCGGTCACCTGTCTCCTGTCTCCCGTCTCCCGTCTCCCGTCTCCAGCCCCGGGTCTCTGCCCACCCTCATTGATCGATGATCATTGATCGTTGTCCCATTGAGTAGTAAATGTCCCTTCCTTGTCGGTCCGCTTGTACGTGTGAGCTCCGAAGAAGTCCCTCTGGCCCTGTAAAAGGTTCGCCGGAAGCCTTCCGGAAGTGAATGCGTCGAAGTACGCAAGCGACGAAGCGAAGCAATACGAAGGCAGTCCCGCGTCCGTGGATTTCACCGTCACTTCCCTCAGCGCGTTCGACGAATCGACCAGAATCTCGCGAAACGACGCGTGGAGGATCAGGTTCTCGAGCCCCGGTTTCTGCGCGTAAGCCTTCCGGATGTCCTCCAGAAGCGCTGCGCGGATGATGCATCCGCCTCGCCATATCTTCGCGATCTGCTCAAGATCCAGGCCGTATTCCTTTTCTTTCGACGCCTCGCTCAGAAGCGAAAGGCCCTGCGCGTACGTCAGGACGAACGCGGCGAAAAGCCCCTTCGCGAGGGTTCCGATCGCGAGAACATCGCCCAAAGGCCCGATCACTTTCGGATACTCTCCTTCGAGTTCGACCCTGCGTTCCTTGAAAGACGAGATCTGCCGCATCGTGACCGCCGAATCGATCGTCGGGATCGGCACGCCCATCTCCAACGCTACCTCCGATGTCCATCGCCCGGTTCCCTTCTGGCCCGCGGTGTCCAGTATCTTGTCGACGAGATTCCCTTCACCGTCGGGATCCTCTTTTGCAAGCACCTTCGCGGTGATCTCGATCAGGAACGAGTTCAGCTCTCCCGAATCCCATTCTTCGAATACCTCCGAGATCCCGTCCGCTTCGAGCCCCATTCCGCGGCCCATTATGTCGTACGCCTCGCAGATCAGCTGCATAAGCCCGTACTCGATCCCGTTGTGGACCATCTTTACGAAATGCCCGGCCGACCCGGAACCGACGCGCGCCGCGCACGGCTCCTCGTCGACCTTTGCCGCGACTGCTTCCAAAACCGTGCGGACTTCCCCGTACGCCGAAGGATCTCCCCCGGCCATTATGCTCGGTCCCTTCCGGGCTCCTTCGGCGCCTCCGGATACTCCCACGCCCAAGAAGCGGATTCCTTTGGCTTCGAGTTCCGCGATCCTTCGCTCGGTGTCGGGAAAATGGGAATTCCCGCCGTCGATGATGATGTCGCCCTCCTGGAGCTGTGGAAGAAGCGATCCGATCACCGAGTCCACAGGCTTCCCGGCGGGAACCAGCATCATGATCTTTCGAGGCCTCTCGAGCGAATCGACAAACTCAGCGACGCCCTCAAATCCTTTGACGTCGAACCCCTCGCTTTCCGAGCTCAGAGCCGACACCTTTTCGGCGTCGATGTCGTATCCGGACGCCGAAAAGCCGTTCTCGGCAACGTTGAGCAAGAAGTTCCTGCCCATCGTCCCGAGGCCGATCATTCCGAATTGCGCATTATCCATAGCGTTTTGTCCCGGCCTCGCGGCCTCATTCACCCTCGATCAACGCAAGCCAGCTTCTCGCGACAAGAAGATCGAACTGATTGTACTCGCCAAAATCCTCGGCGTCCCACGCCATGCATTGTACCGATTGGCAAAGTGCCCACCGTAGCATTTCGCCCCTCGACAACCCGAGTTCGTTTGCGAACGCGTCGGCGGCAAAGATGACCTGATCGAGAATGTCCGGCCTGTCGAAGTAAAGCCTGTGATGTTCGTTAAGAAAGACCGCCGCCTCGTAAGCGACCGAGCCTCGCGCGCCTTCGGGATCGACGACCTTGAAATTGCCGCCGGCCCGGAGAATGTTCCCGTGGTGAAAATCGCCGTGCAGCAGGTCTTCGGCTCCTATGTCCAGATCCTTGATGAAATCTTGTGCCTTCTTCAGAACATCTTCGGGGATGATCCGCGATGTGTCCGCTTCGTAGATCGCGAACCATTCTGCAAGGTCCGGAACACCTGCGTCCGCGGGAACATCGCGGGGAATCCTCCGGAGCAGATCGACCGCTACCTTCACCGCTTTCGCCGGTTCCTTTTGGCATTCCAGATACAAAGTCGTCCCAGGATCGAGCTTTTCAAGCAGCAGCGCCTCGCGGTCCAGATCGTGGCCGTACACTTCAGGCGCCAGGTCACAGCCGTACGACCGAAGGATCGCGCATTGTTTTTCGATCACATTCTCCGGCGACGGAAATCCTATCTTCAGGAACGCTTCGCGGCCGTCATCGAGAATACAAGTCGCCGTGAGGTTGTAGGACTGTTTGTCGCACGGAACGATCTGTCGCACGCCCCAAAGCTCAGCGAGTTCGGCTAGCAATCCCGGAAGCGATCTGAGCCACCGCGATCCTTTCTCGCCGCCGAGCCTTTCTATGTTGCGCTTAAGATCTTCCGGGAGCTTTTTCATCTCACAGCCGCCGCGTTCCTTGACGAGTCTAAGGTTTCGCCCGATTCTATCCAAATGAGTTCACTTCACGACGCAATCCGGCCGACCACATTTCTGAAACCGGAAGCGCTTTCCGAAAGGCTCGGGATCGACCTCACGATCGCGACCGAGACATTTCAACGGACAGGAAGCTTCAAGTTCCGGGCTGCTTACAACACCGCGCTCAACGCCGAGAGCGATCACCTTATCACCGCAAGCTCCGGCAATTTCGGGCAGGCTCTCGCACTCGCCTGCAGATTGCTCGGCAAGCGATGCCACGTCGTGATGCCCGAAACGTCGGCCAAGGTGAAGATCGACGCGGTCCGCTCGCACGGAGCGGAGGTGGAGCTGATCGATGTTTCCAAGATCGGAAGAGAGGAACGCGTCGACCAGCTGGTCGCGGAATTCCCGGAAGCATACCGAGCGAGCGCATACGACGACGACCACGTGATCGAAGGCAATTCCACGCTCGGGGACGAGATCGCCGCACGGGCGGATTTCGATGCCGTGATCACACCCGTCGGAGGAGGAGGGTTGATCTCGGGGATCTCGAAGGGGCTTTGCAGGGCCAACCGAAAGGCGGAGCTGATCGGCGCGGAGCCGCTTCTCGGAAACGATGCGGCTCGGTCTCTCGCGGCCGGGAAACTGATCCGGAACGAGGAAGAACCGAAAACAATCGCCGACGGAGCGAGGACTATTTCGCTTGGAAAGAGGAACTGGGAGATCGTTCGAAACGGCGTCTCGAGGATCATCGAGGTGCCTGAGGACCGGATCCGCGAAGCCGTTGTAAGGTATTTTCTTGATGTGAACCTGAAGGTCGAGCCGACGGGAGCTCTGAGCCTCGGCGCGTTGTTCGGGATCGCAGAGGAGCTCGAGGGAAGGCAGGTTTGCTGCATCGTGAGCGGCGGGAATGTCGATCCGAAGATCTATGCGGAGATCATTTCCCAATAGACCCGCAAGTCTTCTGACTCCGAACTTCCTTCCTACTCCTCGCTCCCTGTAGCGGCCCTTTGATCGATAAAGGCTCCGGCCAAACTTTCGGAAGTCGAAGTCCTTATCGAGCCGACGTGAGAAGAGAGAACCTGCAACAGGCTCGGCCGCAGGCTTTTCATAAGCAGCATCGCCAGCAAGACTCCGAAAAAGTGATAGAACAGATTGTCCATTTCAGCTTTCATTCAGCACCTCAACAATGTTTGTTCAAGATCGGTCTTAACCCGGGAATCAGGCGCAGCGTCTCTTCTATGAAACATTGTTGAAGTTAAGAAAGCGTCATGCAGAGCTTAATTCGGCTTTAAGCTTGTGTGGCAGAAGCGTGAACACGTTACGCAACTGCAAAAAATAGAGAGAAGAATTCAGCTCTTCTCTCTACGTCTCGATCTCGTCCGTCTCCCCTCCGGGGCGGAATTCCTCCGCCTTTTACCTCGGATCTCTATCACGCGTCTCCTGACTCGTGACTTCTGTTTTCCGTCTTCTGTCGCCGCTAAAGCGGCTGGGGAAAAAGGGCTCGCCTTTCCCCGGGCTGCGCCTTAAGCTTGCCCGGGGCTAACATCCGTCGCCCCTCCGGGGCGGAAAGCCTCCGCCTTTTACGTCGAATCTCCATCATGCGTCTCCGGTCTCCCGTCTCCGGTCTCCGGTCTCCTTACTTCCGACTCCTTAATTCTTCCTCAAATAGACCCCATCAAAGCTTACGTTCACCCCTCCGCACTGCTTGTTGTCCGTAACGATCATGTACTTCCCGATCCGGGTCATCTTTACGCGGCAGTCGTACTCGTCGCTTCCTCCGAGATTCAACACATTGTCGACCGGGGTTCCGGCGTCGTCGATCTCGCCTATGTGAATGTTGTCGCCGACTCCTTTCCAGAACGCGTTTCCCTTCACCGAGAGGCGGCCGGCGCCTATGGACTCGATCGTGATGTCATTTCCCTGCCCCTCCCAGCGTCCGGTCCACGAGGCCGGTCCTTCGTCGCCGTAACCGGGCCGAACATCGCCCATGCGGATCCACCCGACAGTTTCAGATCCTTTTGCAGGCTGATACCACGCGCACACGAAGTCGCCGTACGTCCCGGCGGTAATGATCTCGTCGCCGCCTATGACATATGCCTTCTTGCGGCAGTTCGCTCCGTTCGGGCAATCTCCGTCGTCACCGTAGAAGTAGGCTCGGGTCTTATTGTCGCCATTGACCTTGAAAATCGAGAACTCGTCTGCCCTCGACGGAAAGTGTCCGTTGCGGCACCAGTTCGGCGGATTGCCTTCAACATAAGAAACGGTCTTGACCGAATAGAACTTCTCCGACTGCATATCGAACGGGAAGTTCTCGTAACCGATCACGGTCTCGAACGGTCCGGCGGCGTAGGGACCCACCTGGTACGGATCAAAGAAGAACTTCAGTCCCTTGTCGGTGATCGCCCAGCTTCTGAAGTTTTCAGCGTCCGGTCCGGCGCCCCTCGAGATCCAGTCCTCGTCGGCGAAATCGTCCATCTGTTTGGTCAGATCTGCGATCGCATGGTCGGAGATCTTCTTCAGCCAGCCGCTGTTGGGCTTGAACAGGTCGGACAACGCCAGTTCCTTCATCTCCTTTCGATCGAAATTCAGCGTGGTTGTCCAGTGGTTCGGATGAGCGCCGCCGGTGTACGTCGAACGCCCGAAGCTGACGCTTATGAACTCGTCGCCGGCGTGTTCGATCTCATAGCCGAAGTCCAGCGTGTAATTCACTCCTTCCGGAAGAAACTTGCGGTCCTCGTCGGTCATTTCGTCGGAAAACCCCCTGAACTCATTGACGTAAACCATCACGTGGTCTTTGACGGCTTTGTTGAAGGCTCCGGCCATTGCCGACCGTTCGGCCATCGCCGGATACGAAACATCGATGTCGAACCTTTTCTCGTTGTTCGACTCCTTGATCGTTTCGGTTATGAACTTGATGCCGGTCTTGTTTGGGGGATCTTGAGCGAATTGCATCGAGGCTAGAAAGAGAACGAATAAAATTGCGAAAAGCCTGTTTCGTCGGTTCATTGTTTTTTCTCCTGGGTTCTGATCGTTAGGTCGCCCGCTGAACGGCATCCGCTTTTTTGCTTGCGCGTACCTCATGGTCAATTCGTTTAGCTTCGAAGAATGCTGCGGCGCAGAAGGTCTAGCGCGGCCTGGCTGGTGCGCCACCGGATCAGGTGTCGGTCGCCCGGAAGGGTCAGCCCGATCGACTTTTCGCCCTCTTTGTCAGATATGCCGACGAACACGGTCCCGACTGGCTTCTCCGGCGTACCGCCTCCGGGCCCGGCGATCCCTGTCGTCGAGACAGCATAATCCGTTCCCGCCGTTTCACGGGCGCCTTTCGCCATTGCCTCGGCTACTTCCTGCGAAACTGCTCCGTGCTCTTCGATCAACTCTGCGGGAACACCTATCTGTCTCGTCTTTGCCTCATTTGAATAAGTGATGAAGCCCTCGAGGAAGTAATCGGAAGAGCCGGGCACCTCGGTGATCCGCTCGCCGACAAGTCCGCCGGTACAGCTTTCCGCGACCGCAAGCGTTGCGCCTTTTTGCAAAAGAAGCCGCCCCACGACCTCTTCCATCGCTTCCCCGTCCAGCGAAAACACTGCGATCCCGAGCTTCCCCACGATCTTTCCCGCGAGTTCCTCGTTGATCGCGTCAGCTTCTTCGGCGGTCTTCGCGGTTGCGGTCAGCTGGACCTCGACCTCGGTCCGGCTAAAGAGGACCGCGGTTACCGGATTCTCGTACTCCTTGTAGATCGGTGCGATCAGCTCGTCGAGCTTCGACTCGCCGAGGCCCGATACCATGATCCGTTTGCGCCGGACGGCGACTTCGCCCGAAGTCTCGTTAAGGCCGGGAAGCACGTGTTCGGTGAACATAGGCCTCGATTCCCTGGGCGGCCCCGGCAGGACGATCAGCCGCTTGCCGTCCTTTTCGACCATCATCCCGACCGCGCTGCCGTTGGGATTCGGCAGAACCGTACTTCCCTCGATCACATACGCCTGTTGTCGGTTCCTTTCCGGCATTTCGTAGCCGAAAGCTTTGAACCGTTCGCGGAGATGGTCCAGCAGATCGTCCCTGAAAACGAGCTCCAGACCGATCGCCTTGGCAGTCACCCGGCGCGTAATGTCGTCCTCGGTCGGTCCCAGGCCGCCGGTCGTGATGACGATGTCGGAACGCGCCAGGGCGTCCCGGACAGTCTCTTCCAGCCTCAACTCGTCGTCGCCGACGATGGTCTTCAGCTTCACCTCGATGCCGATCTCGTTCAGAAGCTCGGTCAGCCACAGGCTGTTGGTATCTGTCTTTGTTGGCGTGAGCAGTTCGGAACCGATCGCCACTATCTCAGCGGTCTGCATGGCAGGATTATAACCGCGAGGGCCTTCGGGTAACAGCGGCGGCGGAAAAGGTTTGAGGTCAGGGAGTTACGATGTCACTGGACGTTCTTATCGTAGATGTCGTGGAGGACTTCCGTGATCGGTTTGCGGTCGGCGAATTCTTCCTCGTCGGACCTTTTTCGGCGGAAACGGCTTGTGCGGGAGGTTCTTTCCGTGGAACGCTTCGATTCTTCGCTTCCGTCTCTCATCCCGGATTCGGTCACGGTCCTCAGCACGCTCTCTTCCGGTTCGGATTCCCGCGAATCGCGCGACTTCTTGGCGTCCAGTGCCTTCGCGGCTTTGCTTTCGGCGGGAGCCTTGCTCCGGCTTTCCTCGAGAAGGATCGACCCCTTGTTCCGGCGGAGCCGTTCGAGATTCCTTATCGCCGAGGCGTTCTGGGGCGCCTCTTTGGGATCGCGCTCGATCTTGCGCAGGAGGCGAACGTAGTCGCGGAGATCTTTCGAAGGATGTAGATAGGTCGATTCGTCCGCGTTGTCGTTCTCGACGACATATGCCAGATGGCTTACCGCGGAACCGTGGTCCCCGATCTTCGCATAGAGCGCCCCGAGCGCGAAATAAACCAGAGGCGGCGCTCCGTGCATTCTTTGTAGAATGTGTTCTCCCTGGCTGATCGCGTTCTGGACCTCGAACCCGAACCACCTCCGGTCGTCATCGCGCAAGATCTCGTTTGCGACCAGGTAGAACTCAAAAACCTCGCGGATCCCCTTCTGCGAGGGCTGTGAGAATGTCTTCCAGAGGAAATATGCAAAAACCCCGAAGAAAAAGACCACGACCATCGGAAATCCCGCCACAACGAGCATGGTCGCGATTACGCCGAAGGTCAGCGCGTACTGCGTCTTTTCCTTAAGGGCGAAATTGTCTTTCTTTTGGAGTTTGTCGGTCAAATCTCAAGCTCGGACGATGAAAGCCGATCTAGTCTTCGGCCTCGTCCTTCCCGGCATCCTTCTTCTTCGAGGACTTCTTTTCGGCCCCGTCCGCCCCTTTCGCTTCTTTCTTCTCCGAATGTTCCTCGGGTTTCTTTGCCTCGTGGTCTTCGCGGTCTTTCTTCCAACCGAAGTTCGCGAGAGCGTCCATCACTTTTCCGGCCGCTTCGTATGGCGAATTGATCACATACGAGAACGTCTCGCCGAGCGCTATGGCCTCAAGTTCGATAAGCTTGGCGTATTTCTCATCCAGCGGAAGTTCTTCAAATTCCTTCTTGAACTCTTCCTCGGTTTTGGGCTGTTCTTCCGCCTTCTTTGCCTCTTCGGTCTTCTCCACTGACATTATTCTTACCTCTCCGGGTTTGATCACCTTCGCCTGGCAGGCGAGCCTTTTGCCTTTCTTGCGCTCGGCCTCGCTGATGATATCGATCTCGGTTTTCGTCGGGTCCGAGAGCAGATCCGCACCAACGCCTACGACCAGGGAACACTTGTGCTCTTCCTCGCCCCTGCGGCACCCGTCGTCCAGATCGACCCCAAGCCGCTTGGCAGCGTCCATCAGATAAGTATCGACGGCGACGATGCCTTCCAGACCCTGCTCTTCGAACGTGATAAGTACTTCCTTCATATTCCGCAGGCTCAATTGATCGTCGTCTTGACCCTCACTCTCGGCTGCGCGCCAGAAGCAGCGCTCGAGATCTCCTTTTCTTTCCTTTGGCATTCCTCGCATATTCCGAGTATGCGAAGCGAATGGTGTGTAGGCTTGAAGTTGTACTTGTCCGCCATTTCGTCCTGCTTGGCCTCAAGTTCGGGCGAAAAGAACTCGATCACCAGCCCGCATTCGGTACAGATCATATGATCGTGGTGTTCGTGCTCGAAATGATGCTCGTAATAGGTCCGCCCGTCGCCCAGTCGCACCTCACGAGCCAGGCCGGCGTCGGTTAGTAGTTTGAGAGTTCGGTAAACGGTGGTCTGGCCGATGTTCGGATCTCTCTTCTGAACCAGCCAGTACAGGTCTTCCGAGGACAGGTGATCTTCGGTCTCGAGGAACACCTCAAGTATGAGCTCGCGCTGGGTCGTTTTTCTCAGACCCTGATTGCGTATGTGCTCCTCGAATACTTCCTTTTCATCGGCGAATTTTGGTTCTTTGCCGGCCATAACTGTTCTTCGCGGTCCTTGCGAGAGCGGGGGACAGCCAAGTTTTACGTAACGGTTATCTTATCACCTGAAAAATCGAAAACAAAAGGATTTGCATCCGCGTGCCCCATCTGCTCAGGCGGACCCTTCCTCAAGGAGGAACTCGATATGTTTTCGCATCTTCGAAACACTGACCGGATCGGCGCCATGTTCTTCCGCCAGCTTCAGGGAGCGCAGGCCGAGCAGTAGATAAAGGGTCCGGAACTCTTCAAGATCGCCCCCTTCCACCGCGGCTAGATGGGCTTCGAACGTCTCCGCATCCGCTCTTGCAAAGGTGCCGGTCAATGCTTCGGCAGGCGTCTGTGTCTTCAGATTTTCAACAGTGCTTTCGATCAGAGGCAGAAGCACGCGTCTTCCATCCGCGGCGGAAAGCCCGCACTGCGCAAGCGCGTCGAGAGCGGAGTCGATAAGTGCGACGAGGTGGCCGCTGGCGACGACGGCCGAAGCGTGATAGAGAGGCTTCTTCTCCGTGGGGATCTCGAAGGGCACTCCGCCAAGCGATCCGGCGAGCTCCCTCGCCGCCGCTACGGCTTCGGGATCGCCCTCGACGCAGAAGTAGACGCCCTGAAAACGCGAGCTTCCGATCAGCGGATCGCTGATCGAAACCAGGGGATGCATACTGCCGACACTCGCACCGGCATCGGACAGCGCTGAAAGCACGGACGAGCTTCTCGAACCGCTGACGTGGAGAGCGATCCTGTCCCTTACGTCGGCCCGGGCGCTGATCGAACGCGCCACGCTTTCGATCTGTTCGTCATTGACCGTGATCAGATAAATGTCGGGCTCCGCGGAAGCGATCTCATCGGGAGACAGCACCGCGGGCGGCGGACCGATCGCGCTCGTAATGGCTGAAACTCCCGCACGAGTTCGCGTCACGAGATGTGAGACGTTCGCGCCGGCTTTTGAAAGAGCGACCGCCAGAGCGCCTCCCGCGCGTCCCGGTCCTATGACGCAGATCTTCCGCATCCGGGAAGTGTAATCCAAAGGACGTTGCACGCGAAAGCTGTCTGCTTGATGTATCTGTCTAGAGATTCAGGAAGAGCGGTTCGCCGGGCAGCTCCGCGGTCCATCCCTCAAGCCGTGCGCCGAGCTCTTCGGCCGTTACGAAATCGCTTATCTGCGGCAACGCCGCGCTGACTACGGTCGAGTTGCGTATCTGTTCGCACGCTTTTCTGATCAAATGAAGTTCGAGGGTATCGAACATCACGGCATCGCCGCGTGAAGAGACCTTCTTTCTCGCGCTGCCGGCCGCCTTCGAAACAGCCTCGTCAGCCGTGTCGGACGCTATCGAATCGAGTATCGATCCTATGACCTCCGACGCCGTGTTCAGCGTCCGCTTGAAGCTGTCGGATCCCTGGAGGACAAGTGCGATGAGTTCCTTCGGCATCATCTGCCATTCGTCTTTTGAATGCAGCCGGAAGGAGCACTCGCAGTATGGACGCTCGAATATGCTGTCCTTGATCCCGGTCCCGCATTTCAGGCCCCGTATTCTGGAGATGATCGCGGTCGCGCGCTCGAAATGGTCCTGCCGGAAGATCGGAAGCGAGGCGAGATTCTCGAATTCCCACCATTCGTCGCTTGCAAGGATCTCGTCGAGCTTCTCCTGAATGTCGTGCGCATTGACCACATTGTTGTGCGCTTCGGAGAAGGCACTCGAATATTCGCGGCGGAAGTCGTCAAACACCCCCGCCAGCTCGTTGTTCAGGGCGGCGTCAGGCTTTGCCCCTGCCGGCGAGACAAGATCGAACAACTTTTCGCGTTTGGCTTCGATAGATTCGTCGTCGGTGTACTCGCACAGAGCTAGGTACCTGACGACCTCCCGCCGGAGGCCGGCCCATTCAAGATAGCTGGCGACCGCGAGAAGATCGCGCTTGCGCGCTTCGAACTCCGATTCAGAATCGGAGAACGCATCGGCGATCCTCTGGAGCGTCTCCTCGAGCGAGATGCTGTCGTCGAAGAAAGCCGCGAGCGACCTGCGTACCACGCCAAAGGTCTTCTCCGCATTGATCGAGACATTCCAGATCCTCGTGTTCAGATCATCGGACGGGACCTCGTCAAAGCGCTCGAGAAGACGCTCGCTTTCCCAGTCCTTGAGCCACTTCTTGAGAGATGCCTTGACGCGCTTTCGGTCGTCGGCGATGTCGATCGACTGAATGTCGCCCGATTCCGTAAGGAGCTTTGCCCACTCGGTTAGGCGGCGCGAACCATAAAGGACATTCTGCGGCTTTGAGATCCCGCTGATGTCGTCCCATATGATCCGAAGGTCCAGCGAACGCCTGTTGATCCTGTCGCCTTTGCTGGTGACGAACTCGATCTTACCCAGTGCTACAAGCGCTGAAAGGATCAGCTGCTGAGATTCGCGGGCAAGGCCAAAGGGCTTTTCGCGAAGCTTCCTATAGACCGCGTCGAGCGGGATCGTCTCGTCTTCCGCCTGTCCTACAAGTGTCAGGACCTTTTCCACGAGGTGAAGACCGAAGAGCTTTTCTTCCTTCTCGAGCACGAGGTTGTCGCCGCGCTGGGAAACAAGTCCCAGCGGAAGGGCGAACGTTTCGGCAAGATGCTGGACCGAATGGTGACCCACCCTCGCACCGCTGAAAAGGTCGGAAACGATCGTCGATACTTCGCGGATTCCGAGCGGTTCCGCGAAAACGGGGTGCTGGGGAAATGCCTCGTCAAAGACCGGGGAAAGCAGTCCCGAAAGCAGTTCTCCGAGTGTCGAGTGTGCCTCGATGCCTTCGCTGATAGGAAGCTCGAGCCCGCCGACGGTCAGTTTCGGTTCGGTGAGAAAAGCGCGCTTCCAGATCTTCTCAACTGCAATCGTGTGCGTGTGTCCGGCCGCGCCGATCTGCTCTTCGAATTCGATCCTCAGGGAGTTGTCATGCAGCAGAACGTGATACCGCTGGACCGTCCCGACCTCGGCCGGCGTCAGTTCCGCCGGCTGCCAGGTTACGACCGGCACGCCCGTCGGGATCTCGGTCGAAGGGACCTCTCCGGGACCGCAAATAACGACAAAAAGATCGACCTCGGAATCGTCGGCGAGCATTCGCAGGGCGCCGACCTCCTCGTTTGCCCAGTTCCAGAAGAGACGGACCTTCCGAATGCTTCCGCGCCAGATGGTCTGAACGTCGGTCCAGTCTGCCGAACCCGCCTCTTTTTCGGGCGAGAGCATCCAGTCCGTGAATCTTTCCTTTCCGGCCCGCTTGAGGATCTTCGGGACGGTGTCGTTGCCGACCTCCTTCACCGCGGAAGCAAGAGCGTGGTTGAGATTGTCTTTCCCGCTGACCTTCAGGCTGTAGCGGACCTCGCCCGCGTGACCTTCGACACGCCAGAAGTCTTCGGGGAAAACCGTCACGAAAGTCTCTATGAGCTCGGATACTTTTGCGACGCATCCGTCGGGATCGTTCTCGTCATAGATGAGTATCGCGGCGCCTATCTCTCCGGCGGTCACGCCATCGCCCTCAAGCGAGAGAATGAAGAGCGCCTTGAGTATCAGCTTCGCCTGCAGACGCTGGATGACCGGGACAAGCGACGTGATCTCAGAGGAGATCTTGTCGTAAACCGCGAACGCTTCCTTAAGATTCTCGTCGCTCCGGAGCGTGGATTCGACGCAGTCGAAGACCTCGTCGAGACCGATCAGCGAACGCGAGGGCCTTCCCAGGATCCGCTTACCGGCATCCGACGCGAAACTAAGAAGGGCAAAATCGGGAGCGTAGAGGCGGACGACCGGTGCGATCTCGAGGATCAGCGGATGAAGGGGGTAGAGCGAACTGAACCGCTGCTGGCTCCAGCGAAAGTCGGGCAGGACGCTTCTGAAGTATTCGTACGCCTGGTCGATGACCTGGTGTTTGGCGCGGATCTTTGGAAATATGTGTGCATCGACGATCCGGTACAGATGTTCCTGGTCGAGATAATCGATCGTGTACTGCTGAACGATAGCCGCATTCGTGCCGTCGGCATCCGTGATATCGTCGTCGAGCGCGACGCCTATGAAGAAATTGTGCACGGAGGCCGCGGCAGCGAGTTCGCCGAGAAACGCGCCGTCATCCCTTTTTACTCGTGCCTTTCGATCATATGCAGTGTCGATGAGGATCACAAAGGTCATGTCGCCGGCTTCTTTCGCAGCCAGTTCCATGAGCGATCCCAGATCCTTCGGTGCCTGCCCGGGCGGCAGTCCAAGGGCTACAGCGACCGCAGCTCTCAGTTCCTCGAAAAGATTGTCCCGAGTGCCTCTTAAGACATTCGCGACTGGATATCTTCGCCGGAGCAGGCCGGTCGCCGAGGTTGCGACGTGGGAGTTCGAAAGTTTCCCCCTGAGGTCGGGATTCGCGAGGATGGATCCGAATACCGCCAGAAAGTGGCTTTTTCCCACGCCCCTGTATCCGGCCAATGCTTTCCTGTTGCCATGGGTACCACCGGAACGGCTCAGGGAATCGAGCCACGATGCCATCAGTCCCGCGGTGATGTCCGTGAAGCGGTAGGTTTCCAGTGTCGCCGATGGGACGGAATGAAAGTCCCTCAGCGCGTCGAAACTACGGACTTCAAGCAGGTCTTTTACTTTCTCTTGGGGATTGCTCATCGGGGAAGCAGGTCAGCTTTCGGGCGGGTCGATATGAGAGTTTGAGTGGAAACGGGGCCGTTCGGATCTGCCGGCGAACGCCCGGCGGGGAACCGGGCATCAGTACGACTTACATTCTAGCAAGTTTGCCTTTGAAAACAAAGTGTTTATACATTGTTTAGCGGCATTTCTGCATAAGGTTGCCCGGACAAGTAACCTTTGCGAAAAAACTTGCATCACAAATTCGTTGCCTCATATAATTTTGAGATCGGACCCCATAGCTTCACTTTTCGGGAGTTGGAAAATTAATGACTATCAATCCAGCGAGACGCGCAGGCTCATTCTTTCTTATGCTCGCCCTTTGGCTTAGTTCCTCGGCGGTCGCGCCACTGGCGGTCAGCGCTCAGGAAGAGGACAAGGACGGGAAACGCAGTTCGCAGCTCGACAAGGACGAGGACCCTGCGATGATCGGCAAGCGGAACATCAACGGAGGATTCGACAAGTTCGTCGGCTGGCTCGGAGGATCGCGAGAAAAAGAGATCCAGTTGGGACGGCAGCTCGCGGCTCAGATCGAGGCCCAGACCAAAATGGTCGAGGATCCGATGATCACGGAGTACATCAACAGGGTCGGTCAGAACCTTGTATTGAACTCCGACGCCAAGATCCCTTTCACGATCAAGGTCATCGACAGCGACGAGGTCAACGCGTTCGCACTCCCGGGCGGGTTCTTCTTTGTTAACAAGGGCCTGATCATTGCGGCCGACAACGAGGCCGAGCTCGCCGGCGTTATGGCCCACGAGATCGCGCACGTCGCTGCGAGGCACGCGATGGAGAACGCCGGAAAGGGGCAGCTGCTCGGTTACGGCATTCTCGCCGGGATCATCTTTACGGGCGGTATCGCAGGAGCGGTCCTTCAGAACACGGCCGGTATCGGCCAGGCGCTGGCGTTCTTCAAGTTCAGCCGCGGTGCCGAAAAAGAAGCTGATGCCCTCGGAGTCCAGTATCTTTACGCGGCAGGCTACGATCCGACAGGCATGGCGACGATGTTTGAAAAGCTCGCTTCGAAAAACAAGAAGAAGCCGGGCACGCTGTCCAAGCTCTTCTCTTCTCATCCTCAGTCCCTGGAAAGGCGCGACGCCACGCTCGGACTGGTAGCAAAGTTCGATGAAAAGCAGGAATACATTATCAGCACCTCAGAGTTTCAAAGGGTCAAGCAGCATCTTCTCCGGATCTCGAACGCCGGTGTCGTAGACCCCGACGACCTGGACGACGTTGAGGAAGGAAGGCCGACGCTGAAACGGCGCCAGCCGGCCCCGGACGGATCGACGAACGATCCCGCGGGCCCTGCCAACGACCCCGGACCGCCGAAGCTCAAGAAGCGGACCGATCCAACGACCGACAGCGACAACGACAACTAGTTCGCGACCGCAAGAGTATACAGAAAAGGCGCCCTGTGATCCGGGGCGCCTTTTCTCGTCTCCATTAATTCGCGATCAATCAAGTAGTATCCCTTCTATGCCCGCGTCGATACTGAAAACGGCTTCATTCGTCGCCGCGATCATCTCTCCCGATCTCGTGAAACACAATCCCACGAGGCCCATTCCCGCCGCGAAGAGTTCCGCCGATGATCCGTCGAACGCGATCTTGACGATTCCGTGCCTTCCTTCCAGACATGCGGCGCAGTAGAGATTCCCTTCGTCGTCGAAAGCCAGCCCCTGAGGCCGGCCAAGCCCTTTGAAGAACCTCTCGACGTTTCCATCGGGATCCACCCTGTAGATCGAGTCGTGACTGCACAAGCCGGGAGCGCTCACGTAGAGCGATCCGCCGGGTCCGAACGCCATATGGTAAGCGGACACCGAAGGCTCGAGGACAGCCCACGTCTCGGAATCGCCAAGCGTGCCTATGCGGAATATCGTCCCGCTTCTGTCACCGACGAACAGATCGCCCTTTTCGTTGAAGGCGAGCCCGGTAGCGACGCCAAGATCGCCTGCCAGGGGAACAACCTCTGAATCGCTGTTTATCTGAACAACTTCGCCGTCCGCGCGGTTAGTTACGACAAGCCGCCCGTGCGGATCGAACGCGACCCCGGTAGGGTTCTTGACCAGGGCGCTCATTTCGGAGACGAATCCGTCCCGGTCAAGCCTGAAGAGCGTGACGGGAAGCTCCTGACCGCGGGATCCCGAGCGGGTAAGTACGATCGAGCCGTCCTTCGGGTCGACGGCGGGGTTTGCGACCTGGTGGAGGTCCCCCGCGAGCCGCTTACCCACCGTCAGCTTCGCTGCGCCGGAGCTCTCCCCGGCAAACCAAACGCGGACATCGACCGGTCCGGATTCCGAATCTTCGGGAACCGTGGCGAGGATCCTGTTTGAAGACGCACCCGTGATCCGCGCTTCCGAACCGCCGATCTCACATCGAAATCCGAAAGGGTCCTCAAGCCGGAATCCCTCGCATTCGATCAGCACTTCGCCGCCCGGAATGGCAAAATCCGGGCTGACGGAAATGATCCGGCCTTCTTTGTTCATCTTTCGGCTCCTTTCGAAAACCCTCATTTTACGATGGTTAGCGACAAATAGGCAACAAGTCTCCGGAACGGTGCGGAACGGACCGACGCCGGCGCTATGGTATAATCGGGACACTTCGGAGGTAATTTATATCACCCGCGTAGACGGCTTCACAGAAGGCCTGAAACACAATCAACTCAAACGGATAGAGCGGCTGTTCACCCGAAAGGTCGCTCCCGACCGGATCGTATCTCACGAGCTTGCCAGGCAGCTTAGCGAGATCTCGCACGATACAGGCCGCCAGATCGGAGTACTGCTGAACCGAAAGGGCAGGGTGGATTACGTGATGGTCGGCGACTCGAAACAGATCGAGATGCCCGATTTCAAGCGTGTAAGGGTCGCTTCCGGCCGGTTCCGCGGCCTCCGCTGCGTTCACACGCACCTTCTAGGCGAGCCTTTGACCTCGGATGACCTTACGGACCTTGCGCTCCTGCGTCTTGACCTGATGTCGGTGATCCAGGTGAATTCCGAAACCGGTTTGCCGGATCTGGTGCATTCCGCGCATCTGCTTCCCTCCAAGGCGAGCGACATCCACGCTTCGAACGGGTCCGGCAAGCCGTACGAGTTCCTTGCGCCGGCACATCCTTCACAGCTCGACACGGACTTCCTGACGCTCATCAACTCGCTTGAGGCGGAAATGGCCCGCAACAGAAAGACGGGCCTGAACCGCCAGACGAACCGTGAACGGGCGATCTTGGTGTCGGTGACCACGGGGGCGACCGCGCTCGCGGAAGAGTCGCTTGCAGAGCTCGAGGAACTGGCGGTGTCGGCCAACGTTCTGGTCCTCGACAAGGTGATACAGCGCCGTTCCCAGATCCATCCGAAGACGGTGCTCGGGGCGGGGAAGCTAAATGAGATACTCATCCGCTCGATGCAGCTCGGCGTCGATCTTATCGTGTTCGACCGCGAACTGACGCCCGCGCAAGTGCGGTCGCTTTCGGAAGAGACCGAGCTGAAGGTCCTGGACCGGCCGCAGCTGATCCTGGATATCTTCGCCCAAAGGGCGGCTTCCCGCGAGGGTAAACTGCAGGTCGAACTTGCGCAGCTGAAGTACCTTCTTCCGAGGCTTGTAGTAGGCAAGAATTCCGCATTCTCGAAGCTCGCGGGAGGAATCGGGGGCCGGGGTCCGGGTGAGACGAAACTGGAAACGGACCGAAGGCGCGTCCGCAAGCGAATATCGGATCTGGAAAAACAGGTGAAGAAGATCGGCAAGCAGCGGCTGGAACGCCGCAAGTCGCGGGTCGGCAGGGATATCCCGATCATCTCGCTTGTCGGCTATACCAACGCCGGTAAATCGACCCTTCTGAACACTCTGACCGACAGCAAGGTTTACGCGGAAAGGAAAATGTTCGCGACCCTCGACCCCACGGCGCGAAGGCTTCGCCTGCCGTTCGAGCGTGAAGTGATCATCAACGACACGGTGGGATTCATAAGAGAGCTTCCCGAATCGCTCGTCGCGGCATTCAAAGCGACGCTTGAAGAGATCGGCGACAGCGATCTGCTGGTGCATGTCGTGGATGCCTCGAATCCGAGAGCGCTCCACCAGATCGAATCGGTCGAGTCAATACTCACAAGCCTTGACCTTGGCGAGATACCGATGATAATCGCCTTGAACAAGAAAGACCGTGTCGACCGCAAGACGCTCAAGGCTCTCGAACGGGCAGTATCGCTGGAGTCCGAAGATGCAGTCGTCCCGGTTTCGGCGCTCGCGCCGGATTCGCTCGGACCCCTTATCGCCGAGATCTGCGGTCGTGTGTCCCGCGATCCCGAGGCAACAGATACTGCCGGAGCCTTTGCGTCGGCGAGTTGAACAATGAGCAAGAAACTCCCGAAGAACCAAAACTTCCTCGATCGTTTGCGAAAGCGATCGCTCGAGTACCTGCGCATACCTTACGACAAGATCAGCCCCGCGCAGAGATTCTGGATAGGATTTGTAGTGTTCTCGATCCTGACGACCCTTCTGATCAGCAACCCGGTGTGGCGGACCACGACCGCGGCGTATTCGGAAGGCGATATTGCGCGCGAGACCATCGTTTCGCCTGCCGATATTTCGGTGGTTGACGAAGAACTGACGCGGTCGATGAGGGAATCGGCGAAGCAGGCGATCAAACCGATATTCAACTTCAGATCAGACAGTTCGGACGAGGCGCTGAAGACATTCAGGGATGCCTGGCAGAAGTTTCAGAGATCTGCCCGCGAGGCACGACAGAACGGGAACGGATCGGATACGGTCGAATGGGACGGACCCGGCGGAAAGGATCTGGGGCGAATACTCGGTGCGAGAGACTTTTCGCGAGGCGAGATAGAGTCTGTCGAACGTGCCCTCGAACAAGCGACGGAAGGGACGATCTACGATGACAAGGACCGTCCCCAGCTCCGAAGCGATGTAACGCTTGCGGATCCCAAGAATCCTACTGCAGAGACCACTATCACGATGCCGGGCAGCAGCTGGATCCCGCTCTCGCGGGCGCGTGCGAAACTTCGTGAGGGACTCAACGGCATCAACAGCCTTTCGGAGGCCGAAGTGGATGCATTCGAGAAGGCATTGTCGCCACTCGTTCTGCCGAATGCGATCTATGACAGCGCTGCCACAGTCAAGGCCCGCGAGGACCTGGCGGCAAGCGTCGAGCCTACGCTCATCGAGCTTAAGCGCCAACAGACGATCGTGCGGGAAGGCGACACGATAACAGATGAGGTCCTGGCCCAGCTCTCGGCGATAAGAAGCTATGCCGACACGAGCCGTCAGATGAACCGGTTCTTCGGTCTTTTGGCGATTGTAACCGCACTCTACTGGGTGGCGTGGAAATTCATTCAGCACCGCGGTTTCGTGAACCGGCTTTCATTGTCCGAAGAGCGTACGTTCGTGATGTTCGGGTTCATCGTCATCGTGCAGACGATCCTGATGGCCGTCTTCTTTCGGGTGACCGAGTACACCGCAGCACAGAACCTCCGTGCACCTCTCAACGACCCGACGCTATGGGCGTTCGCGATCCCGTTCGCGTTCAGTTCGCTCCTGATGACACTTCTTGCGGACCGGCGGACCGCGCTCTTTACGGGACTCTTCTGTGCATTGCTCGCGGGCCTGCTTGCCCCGCGCGGACTTGAGTTCGTGCTGTACGCAGGTATTTCGTCGGCCGTGGCCGTATACGGGATCGGGAGATACCGCAGCAGGCAGTCGGTCACGTTCGCGGGGATCTTCGTCGGTGTCGCCAACGCCGCGACGGCGGTTGCGCTTATCTCCTACACGCAGCAACCGCTCATACTCAACACTATACTGCTTGCGATCAGCTGCGGCCTGGTCAGCGGACTGATCACTGCGGCGGTGACGGCGATGTTCCTGCCGATCTGCGAATCGCTTTTTGGTATCCTTACCGATGTGAAACTGCTCGAGCTGTCGAACGCGGACCTCCCGCTCCTGGGCCAGCTCGCGCTTCGCGCGCCGGGCACGAATCAGCATTCGCACGCGGTCGGGCAGCTCGCCGAAGAAGCCTGCCGTGTTGTCGGGGCTAACGGCCTGCTTGCCAGGATCGGAGCGTTGTATCACGACATTGGAAAGACGGCGGCTCCCGAGCACTTCGTGGAGAACCAGCGCGGGAAAAATCCTCATGACCGTTTGAAGCCCGCGCAGAGCGCGCGCATCATTGTCAGCCACGTTACATACGGCGCAAAACTCGCCAAGGACATGGGCCTCCCGTCGAGGATCGTCGATTTCATCCCACAGCACCACGGAACGCGGACACTTCACTATTTTCTGACAAAGGCCAGGAACGAGGCCGGAAAGGGCGAAGAGGTTCACGAGAACGACTTCCGATACCCGGGGCCGAAGCCGCAGTTCAAGGAAGCGGCGATAATGATGATCGCCGACAGCTGCGAGGCGGCGGCCCGTTCGCTAAGCGATCCGACGCCGGAGAATATTCGCTTCATCGTCACAAAGATCATCGACGCGATCCTTGCCGACGATCAGCTTGACGAATGCGACTTGACTCTCAGGGAACTGACGCAGATCCGCGAGTCGATGATCAAATCGCTCGTCTCGATCTACCACTCCAGGGTCGACTACCCTGGCTACATTCCACCGGCTTCGAAGACGCTTGAGAACATCATTGTTCCTAAAGACCTTGATGAAGAGGTCCGCGGTCCCAGATATGCCGATCCCGCGGACATCCCCGTCAGCCCCGGCGGCGAGGTAGAGGACGAGGCGGTTGTGAGAACGGTCAGGAAGCCTGTCGAGGATGCCTCGATCACGAAAGAGCCGGAAGTAAAGGCGAAGGGAACGGAGTAAAGTCTGGAGAGTTTACCGAGTTTGGCGAGTTGGCAGAGTTAGGCGAGTTCGGCGGGTTTGCTGAGTTTGGCGAGTTGACAGAGTTTGGCGGGTCGGAAGCGTCGCGAAGCTACGCCGGAAGTTAGCCCGGGGTGGAGCCGAAGGCGGAACCCCCGGTAACAGCGCCATCATCACTACTAAGCCGCTTTGGCGGCGACATCGGCTTTGCAATAGAATGAGAAGGTTTCGGACGTCCGTTGGCGCCGAATCCGCACTGGCGCCACCTGGAATTTTAGGTTCTTAACTGAACTCTCATCATGAGCAGGAAACTGGCATTTGCCGGAATTGGGGTAATGGTGCTCATATCCCTGGTGATAATGGGCATTTGGCAAGGCGGATGGCTGTTCCTCCGTGTGGCGTCGGCGAAGATAACGCTAAACGGAAAAACGACTAAAGACAGCAAGATCTACAAAGGCGCATCGGGCGATTACTTTATTTTCCTGGAGAACGAAAGTGCGGAGCACCGCGTTTATCGGGTGTTCTCACAAACTCCTGAAGTAGGCATTCCAGCATCTCCCGTTCCATCGAGTTATACAAAGTCGTTGAAGACAAACTGGGTCTTGCTTTGCGGGCATTGCCCGATCACGACGGCGGGAACGGATAAGTTCGACCGGAACGCTACGGTTTCAGTATCTTCAACAGGTCTTGAGTTCACTGTGGGCGAAGACAACGTGGTCGTTAAATTGGCTGATCATTAGTTGAAGCAATATCTCTCTCTCTGAACACTCTCGCGAATTGCCGGACGTCCGACAAGCCTCAGTTTGTCACACCTTAAGGGAGCCAATCCACAGCATGCACACTATGATCCGTTCAGGGCAGCGCTTCGCGCTGCAACGGCGGGCACAGCCCGGCGCCAGACGGACCGAACCATCCGATCAGGAAGCCGCGCGGAGCACGGCTTGGGCAGCGCAAAGCGCTGCTCTAAACGGTCGAATAATTGTGCTCAGAATTTCCCTTTCAGCTTTTCGTACGTCGTCTCGAGCGTCTCGGGGATAGTACGCGTTTCGCCGATCGAGGTCATGAAGTTCGCGTCGCCCGCCCAGCGGGGCATCAGGTGCATGTGGAAATGGTTCTCGACCCCGGCCCCGGCGGCCTTCCCGATATTCATCCCCATATTGAATCCGTCCGGACTGTAGACTTCGGCGAGGATCTCCTGCGACCTTTTCGCTAGGTCCATCAGTTCGTCCGTGATCTCTTTCGAGGCATTGACCGGCGAGGGCAGGTGATCGAACGGCACGATCATGAGGTGGCCGGTGATGTACGGGAAAATGTTGAGGATGACGAAATTGAACCCGGCGCGATGGACGATGTACTTCTCGTCGTCGCTCGCCGGGTTCTGAAGAACCGCACAGAAAACGCAATCGGATTCGCCGTCAGACGCGTGTTTGCTGCTGGAACGTATGTAATCGTATCGCCACGGACTCCACAGAATGTCCATCTTGCAACCTCCTGAAGGCCGGTCCGCGGAACGCGGGCGATCTGGATTACTGATTGATAATGTCTTTCAGGTCCTTACCGGGCTTAAAGTAAGCGACCCTTTTCGCGGGGATCTCAACAGGTTCGCCCGTCTTTGGATTCCTTCCCTTCCTTGCGTTCCTCTCGCGAACGCGAAAACTGCCGAAGCCCCTAAGTTCGATCTTCTCGCCCTTGTTAAGGGTGCTGACGATGCTGTCAAAAATGATCTCGACCAATTGTTCGACATCTTTCTTGGTCATGTCGGCTTCTTTCGCTACGATCTCAACCAGGTCGGCTTTTGTCATCTTTTATCCTCGTTTCCGCGAACTTCGAAATCTGTAAAACGGCCTAGCTCTTGCCTTTCTTCTTGGTCTTCTTCTCGGTCTCGGCTTCCGCAGCTTCTTCGGCCTTGGGTTCCTCGGAAGTCTCCTCAGCCTTCGGTTCCTCGGCAGTCTCCTCAGCCTTAGCCCCGTCGGCGGATTCCTCAGCCTTCGGTTCCTCAGCAGCTTCTTCAGCCTTCGGTTCCTCGGCAGCTTCTTCAGCCTTCGGTTCCTCGGCAGTTTCTTCAGCCTTTGCCTCGTCGGCGGATTCCTCAGCCTTCGGATCCTCGGCAGCTTCTTCAGCCTTCGGTTCCTCGGCAGTCTCTTCAGCCTTCGGCTCCTCGGCAGTCTCTTCAGCCTTGGGCTCCTCGGCAGTCTCCTCAGCCTTCGGCTCCTCGGCAGATTCTTCAGCCTTCGGTTCCTCAGCAGTCTCCTCGGCCTTCGCTTCAGCTTTGGATTCCTTGGATTTCGCCTCGGCCTTGGTTTCGGCCTCTTCCGCCTTCGCCTCTTCGGCTTCCGTATCGTCACCGCCAAACTTCAGTTTCGCAAGTTCGCCGAGCGATGCCATACCGCTCTTGGCCTGGCTCGAATACGAGCGCGAATCGACGACCGGCTCGTCATCCTTGCCGACCGCGCGATGCGAAAGACCGATCTTTTCGACGTCGTGCTCGATCCTGAGGATCTTGAAATCAAGTTCCTGTCCGATCGAGAATTCGTCTTCCGGGTTCTCCACCCTGTCGTCAGAAAGCTCTGAAATGTGGCACAGTCCTTCCAGGTCCTGTGCAAGCTCGACGAAAACACCGAAGCTCGCGAACCTCGAGATCTTGCCCTTTATGACATCGCCGGGCTTGTGTTCATTCGTGAATTCTTCCCAGGCGCTCGGCGTGAGCTCCTTCATCGAAAGCGAAAGCCGGTGGCCGTCGGTGTCGATGTTCGTGATCACCGCCTCAACCTCCTGGCCCTTGCTCAGGACGTCCTTCGGGTGCTTGATCTTCTTCGACCAGGATATGTCCGAAACGTGAACCAGGCCGTCGATCCCCTCCTCGACCTCGACGAATGCGCCGAAATCCGTGAGGTTTCTGACCTTGCCCTCGATCTTGGTACCGACCGAGTAACGCTCGCCGATCGTGTCCCAGGGATTGGGCTGGAGCTGTTTCATTCCGAGGCTTATCCTGCGCTCGTCCGGATCGATGCCCAGCACCTGGACCTCGACCTCGTCACCCTTCCGCACCACGTGTTTCGGATGCTTCAGGCGCTTGGACCAGGACATCTCCGATACGTGAACGAGGCCTTCGACGCCGGGTTCGAGTTCCACAAAGGCTCCGTACTCGGTAATGCTCGAGACGCGCCCTTTGATAACAGAATTGACCGGATAAAGCTCGGTCACGGTCGACCAGGGATCCGGAAGCAGCTGTTTGAAACCGAGCGACACTTTTTCCTTGTCGCGGTCCAGCTTGAGGATCTTGACCTGAACCGTGTCGCCGACCTTGAACATCTCGCCGGGATTATGGAGCCGGCCCCATGACATGTCCGTCACGTGAAGAAGCCCGTCGATGCCGCCGATATCGATGAACGCACCGTAATCGGTCAGGTTCTTGACCGTGCCCTCTTCAATGTATCCTTCTTCGATCCGCTCGAGCGTCTCCTCTTTCTGCTTGTTGAGGACCTCGTCGGTGATCACCTTGCGCGAGATCACGATGTTGCTTCGCTTGCGGCTGAACTTGATGACCTTTGCTTCGATCTCTTCGCCGATGTAAGTATCAAGGTTGCGGACAGGCCTGGAATCGACCTGCGAACCGGGCAGAAACGCTTCGACGCCATTGATATCGACCTTCAGACCGCCTTTTGTCTTGGCGGTCACGTTGCCCTTGATGACAGTGTCGTCGTCGTAGGCCTGCTCGATCTCATTCCAGGACTTGCGGCGTTCCGCGTCGAATCTGGAAAGGCTCGGCGGGGCGTCGCCCGATCCCATCGAACGGATCACGACCTCAACCTCGTCACCGAGTTTGATCCCCACTTCACCGTCCTCCGACGTGAATTCATCCACCGACACAAGGCCTTCGGACTTGTAGCCGAAATCGACAAGTGCTCCGTTATCCGAGATCTCGACCACCTTTCCGGTCACGAGTTCGCCGGTCGAATACGCGACCTGGTCCTGCTCGAACTGTTCGAGAATCGCGCCAAAATCCATTTCGCTCATCGGCGTCTCGGCGGACTCCGCCGCTTCGCCGCCTTCGGCGTTATCTTCGGATTTAGGCGTCTCTTGGTTCGGGGACTCCGGGGTGGGCGCTGCGTCCGCGGCTTCTGCCTTGGTCTCGGTTTCGGTTTCGGCCTTTGCAGCCGCTGCTTCTGCGTTGTTCTGGTCCGCTGCCTCGGCAGGCTTTGCGGCCTGGTCCTCGGCTTCCTTGGTTACTTCGTTTGACATTTAGGTTCAGGTTAACTTCCTTTTGGTTTTGGGTCACCGGACGCGCTCTGCGACCGGCGGAGCATACCCCCCAGACCGTTCTGAAAGCAATAAAAAAAATCAGCCCGTAGGATAGCTAATTTTTACCCAACTGCGATTAAATTGTGACAAGTATCTCTCTATAAGCCGGAAAGTAAGAGGTTGAACCCCCGAGCTACAAAAACCCGCTCGACAAAGTACTGAATCACTCAAGAACGCACATGTTCGGGTAAAACTAGAATCTACAGGCGAAGTGCTTTGATGTCAAGATAATAGATATAAACGCACTGCTGCGGCTCATGGCCTTTGACCCGGACCGCGCTCGATCGCCCGCAAGCCGGCAGTCACAGCCGCTCCGGAAGGAAAAGCATCGGCGAATACGGCCGGTGACCAATAGGTAGTTGACTACACTTCCTTGTAGTCCTATGATTTCCTCAAATTTGCCCGGCCCGGGGTTTCCCGGGGCCGTTCGGGAGGATGGGATGAGGAAACACGAGTTCTATCAGCTGGACGTTTTCACAGACAGGAAGTACGAAGGGAATCCGCTCGCGGTATTCCCTGACGGCAGAGGAATCTCTGACGCCGAGATGCAATCGGTCGCAAAGGAAATGAACCTGTCGGAAACGGTTTTCGTCCTGCCTTCGGAGAGGGCGTTGCGCCGGTTGAGGATCTTCACTCCCAAGCGCGAACTCCCGCTAGCCGGTCATCCGGTTGTCGGGACCTGGAACCTGCTCGCGCGACTCGGAGTGACGGAAAATCCCGGGAACGGTTCGATCACGATCGAACAGGAGGTCGCGCTAGGCGTGTTGCCGGTCGAGATCGAGTTCGAGAGGTCGGAACCAACGTTGGTCACGATGACCCAAGGCGCGTTCGATCCCGGTCCGGCGGTCACCGACGAGAAACAGCTTGTTCTGCTGGCGGAGAGCCTTGGGCTGGAACGCGATGAGCTTGCCTGTTCCGCCGAACTGCCTGTGCAGGTCGTTTCGACAGGAATACGCGCCCTCGCCGTGCCTGTAGTATCGCTTACCGCGCTTGGCAGGATCGATGTCAACCCGGGGCTTCTGAGCAAGATCTACCTCGAACCCGGCGCGGTCGGATGCTACTGCTTCTCTTTCGAAACGATGGAAGACTCCTCGGCGGTTCACGCCAGGTTCTTCGCGCCCGCGGACGCGATCCCGGAAGATCCCGCGACGGGAAGCGCGGCGGGATCTCTTTCGGGCTACCTCACGTATCACGGTGCGATCGACACGAGCGCGTTCGCGATAGAACAGGGCGATATGATGGGCAGGCCAAGCAGGATAATGGCACGCGTCGACGGAGGGAAAGGAAACGTCGAAAGGGTTCGGATCGGAGGGAGATCGGTGATCTCGGCGAAAGGAGAGATCTGGCTGGATTGAAAGGTCGCCGCTACGAGGCGTTAGGAAGCGGTGGCCTGCCTGTTCCCGGGGTTTCGCTTCGCTGCACCCCGGGCTAACATCCGGCGTCCCTTTGGGACGTGATCGCTGATATCCAGCCCTAGCTCTTGTCTTCTGACTTCTGACTTCTGTCTTCTGTCTTCTGTCTTCTGACTTCTTCTCAGATCATTTCGCCGCTACGCGGCTATAGGAGGCGGTGGCCTGCCTGTTCCCGGGGTTTCGCTTCGCTGCACCCCGGGCTAACTTCCGACGTCCCTTCGGGACGTGATCGCTGATCTCCAGGCCCGATCTCCTGTCTTCTGACTTCTGACTTCTGACTTCTCTTAAGATCACCCTGCGGGCTTACCCACGGCTAAACTCACGTGACCGCTACGCGGTCGGCTAAGCCCGTCGCTCGCGCTCCGGGTTCCGATTCCTGTCTCCTATCTCCCGTCTCCTGTCTCCTGTCTTCTGTCTCCTGTCTTCCCTACTCCCTCTCCAAAACGCTGCTGATGTTCCCTATCCCGCTGACCTGTTCCATCTCTTCCTTCGCCTGAGCGGTAGTGTTCTGTATTCCCGCAAGCCTGAGTCGGAACTCGTCCGGATTCGTCGAGCCGCGAAGGGCCTCGTCGAGAGTGATCAGCTCGGACTGATACAGGTAGAAGAGCGACTGGTCGAACGTCTGCATTCCGTACTGCGAGGTGCCTGCCGATATCGCGTCGCGTATCTGTGAGGTCTTCTCTTCCTGCAAAATGCAGTCTCGGATTAGAGGAGTCGAAACGAGCACCTCAACGGCCGGCACGCGAGAGTTCCCTTTCGAGGACTTCATGAGCCTCTGGGAGATCACCGCCTTGAGAAGCCCGGCGATCTGGATCCTTATCGACTTCTGCTGGTAAGGCGGAAACGCGGATATGATACGCGTCAGCGTTTCGGTAGCGTCGAGGGTGTGCAGGGTGGAAAGTACCAGGTGGCCGGTCTCGGCGGCAACCAACGCTGTCTCTATCGTCTCAAGGTCACGCATCTCGCCGACGAGGATGACATCGGGGTCCTGACGGAGCGATCCTCTGAGCGCCTCCGCGAAGTTCCTTGTGTCGACGTCGACCTCGCGCTGGGTCACATACGACTGCCTGTCCTTGTGAAGGAATTCGATCGGGTCCTCGATCGTCACGATGTGGCAGTTGCGCGAGTTGTTAATGTAGTCGACCATCGCCGCGAGTGTGGTCGACTTACCGGACCCCGTGGTTCCCGTGACGAGGATCAGTCCCCGGTTCTCTTCCGAGATGGTGCTCAATACGGGAGGCAGGCCGAGCTCGCTGAAATTCTTGATGTTGTCGGAGATGACGCGCGCGACTATTCCTATCGAACCCCTCTGCTGGAAAATGTTGACGCGGAACCGCCCAAGACCGGAAACGCCGTACCCTATGTCCACCTCGAAATGCTCTTTGAAGTGCATTTTCTGGCGGTTCGACATCATCGAGAAAGCCATCTCGAGGGTCTCTTCCTGCGAAAGCCGGTTCACGCCCGATACGGGCCTCAGCTCTCCGTTGACCCTTATGACAGGGTACGAGCCGGCGCGAAGATGCAGGTCGGACGCGCCGAAGCTCATGGACATTCGTAAAAGGTCGTCGATTCTGGTGGACATAATAGAAGGTTTGAAAAGTGTTGCGGGAACCTAGCCGGGGCGGATGAGAAAACGCGGGAATCGCGCTCTTTTGATTTTAACCGCCTGCAAAGAATTCAGTCAATGTTTTAGTGCCTTCAACAGGCCCGACGCAGGCGCCTCGACCGCACGGGCGCGGATTTGACTTGGATTTAAGGGCGTCATTAGAATCACGTCTATGCAAACGCGCAGCCGGCGTCAGCGTGAGATCCTCGATTACATCATCGAGTTCATGGAGAACCACGGTTACGAGCCTTCATACCAGCAGATCGCGCGCCACTTCGGGCTTTCATCGAAGGGAGGCGTCGCACGCCATATAGCGGCCCTTGAAAAGAAAGGCCTTCTTAAGAGAAACCGCGAATCGGGACGGTTCAACCTTGAGATCTACCCGGAGTCGTCCGTCAATGAACATATATGCGAGGTGGCGTGGCTCGAGAATAGCGCGAGTAACGGCGGAAATGAAGACGACTCCCCGCTGTTCGTACCAAGGTCGTTGCTGGGATTTCGGTCCGCGAAGAAAATGCGGGGGATGATCGTTCCCGACAACGCAATGGCCGGCGAACACATTCTGGAAGGAGATATCGCCCTGATCGAGAGCAAGTCTTTCGCACGGGACGGCGACTGCGTCGCGGCTCTTGTGGACAGAAAGCGCCTGACTCTAGGAAACTACTTCAGAAAGGGATCTGCGGTCGAGATCAGACCGTCGAACGAAAGCTACGAGCCGGTCCGTGCTCAGGCGGACAAGATCGAGATTCTAGGGCTCTTCCGGGGACTTCTCAGAAAGGCCTGACCTGCTCAGGGCCGAGATACCTCAACGAATATCTTCCAAAACAAGGAATAACGAGTGCCAGACAAACAGACCCCAAGCGCGAGTTTCAGCTTTACCGTGCGCGTGGAAATACAGAACCTTCCGGGAAAACTCGGCGAGGTAACCACGACCATAGGCAACGCAGGCGGCGACATCGGCGCGATCGACATCGTGCGTGTCGGAAAAGACTCGATCGTCCGCGACATCACCGTTAACGCGGCTTCCGAGGTGCACAACCGACAGATAATCGACGAAGTGCGCCAAATCGACGGCGTCGATGTGATCCAGGTTTCGGACCGGACTTTCCTGATGCACATCGGCGGAAAGATCGAAACGGTCTCGAAGATCCCGCTCAACAACCGAGCCGACCTCTCGATGGCGTACACGCCCGGCGTCGCCCGCGTTTGCGAGGCGATCCACAAGGACCCGGAAAAGGTCTTCACGCTGACGATCAAGAAGAACACCGTCGCTGTCGTATCCGACGGAACCGCGGTCCTGGGCCTGGGCAACCTCGGGGCCGGGGCGGCGATGCCTGTTATGGAAGGCAAGTGCCAGCTCTTCAAGGAATTCGGGGGCGTCGACGCGTTCCCGATCTGCCTCGACACAACAGATCCTCACGAAATCGTACAGACGATCAAGAACATCTCGGTCGCCTTCGGAGGGATAAACCTCGAGGACATTTCAGCCCCTCGCTGTTTCGAGATCGAAGAACGGCTCAAGGAAGAGCTCGACATCCCGGTCTTTCACGACGATCAGCACGGAACGGCGGTAGTCGTACTTGCGGCGCTGATCAACTCGCTGAAGATCGTCGGCAAGAGGATGGAGGACATCAAGGTCGTCGTGAACGGGATTGGCGCTGCGGGTGTGGCGTGCACGAAAATAGTGATGGCCGCCGGCGTTCAGAACGTCGTCGGGTGCGACACGAGCGGATCGATCTACAAGGGCCGGACCGAGAACATGAACTGGGTCAAGGACTGGTACGCGAGGCATACGAATCCCGACAAGGAAAAAGGCGACATTCACGACGTGATCAGGAACGCCGACGTCTTCTTCGGCCTGAGTGTCCCGGGCATCCTTACCGTCCAGGACCTTGAGAACATGGCCTCCGACCCAATCGTCTTTGCGATGGCGAACCCGGATCCCGAGATCTATCCGGAAGACGCCGCCGGGCACGCCGCGGTAATCGCCACGGGCCGTTCGGATTATCCGAACCAGATCAACAACGTCCTCTGCTTTCCGGGGATCTTTCGCGGGGCGCTCAACTGCCGTGCTTCGAGGATCAACGAGGAGATGAAGATCGCGGCGGCGAACGCCATCGCGGGGATAATTACCGACGACGAGCTTCACGCCGATTACGTGGTGCCTTCGGTTTTCGATAAACGGGTTTCAAAAGCCGTCGCGGTCGAGGTCGAAAAGGCGGCCAACGAAACAGGCGTCTCGCGCAGGCAGTCCGCCCTGCCGGACAGCGAGTTTTAAATTCGCGAAAAATCTTGAAATGGCTGGTTCCCTCTTGTAGAATTCGGCACCACGTAAATTCCTGTTAAAACAGACACTTGCCTGGAAGGCCTCCGGCACTGAATCGACTATCAACAGCCGGGGAGTGCTTCCGGGATGACCTCAGGAGGATTCTATGAGAAGGGTATTACCTGCTTTCACGGCCGTGCTGTTTCTCCTGCTTGGCACCACCGTGTATGCCGCGACTTTCACCGTAACTACAACGGCAGACACGAATGACGGCACCTGCGACGCGGACTGCTCGTTTCGGGAGGCTGTCGCGGCCGCGATCGCGGCCGCCACCGACGATGACATAGTTTTCGACAGCTCCGTGTTTTCCACATCGCAAACGATCATTCTTTCCGGGACGGAGATCGTGATCACTCCTAACGGCACTTTGACGATTACGGGTCCAGGAGCATCCCTTCTGACCATCGACGGAAACGCCTCGAGCCGGATCATCAGTAATGAGGGCGGAGCGGTAACGACGATCTTCGGCATAAGGTTCACAGGAGGCAACGGTGTCGGCACATTGAACACAGGCCGGGGCGGCGCGCTTTACAACAACGCGAGTTCGCTGACTATCGATTCCTGCGTTGTAGCTGACAATACCGGGGTAAATGGCGGCGGATTGAACAATGCCGGTGCGGGCACGCTAACTATCCTGAACAGTCTGATCGCGGGGAACGAGGCTCTCACGAGTTCGGGCGGCGGTTTGCAGAACTTCTCGACAAGCACGCTGATCGTCGACCGCTCGCTCTTCTTCAACAACACGGTCAATAACACGACGGGAGGAGGAGGCGCCCAGTTGAACGGTATCGTGAGAATCTCGAACACGACCTTCGCGAACAACAACTCGACAGCCGGCGACGGAGGCGGAATATCCTCCAACGGTGCCGACCAGCTCCTGACGAACGTCACTTTCTCGGGAAATACGGCAACAGGTGAGGGCGGCGGACTGAACCGCAGAACGACGAATGTCACGATGGTAGTCCGGAACTGCATCTTCGCGGGAAACACCGCAACCATAAATCCGGACGTACATACGAATGCGACTCTCACCTCGGTCGGAAACAACATCGTCGGCATAATGGGGACCAGCGGAGGCTGGATCGGAACGGACCTTCTCGATACGGACCCGATGCTCGGCCCGCTAGCCGACAACGGCGGATTCACGCAGACGTTTCTCCCGATGCCGGGCTCGCCGGCAATCAACGCGGGTCAGAACTGCGTGACGGATCTCTCCTGTGCCAGCGACAACCCGCCGTTCGCTCTGACGCTTGACCAGCGCGGCCTCGCGAGGCTCTCCGAGGGAACGGTCGATATTGGAGCGGTCGAAACGGCACCCGGATTTGCGACGGTTTCGGGAAGCGTCCAAACGACTTCCGGTCGTCCGAATCAGCCGGTTTATGTAACGATCAGCGACGGGGGAGCGTTTGAGCAAACAGTCCGGACCAACGGCTTCGGGAGGTTCGTCTTTGTGGATGTGCCGACGGGCGCCAGCTACACGATCTCGGCCGTTTCAAAGGGACTTGGGTTCGGCGTGGAAAATGTCGACGTAAATGGCGATGTCGCCGGCGTCGTTATTACCGAGAATGTCTTCTCGCCGCAGTTGGGCGGCAAGAAATAGCCCGATCTCGTCTTGTGGAAACCCTAAGAGGGGCCGGGCGCCCCTCTCTCTTTGTGGTCCCGGCGCGCGGCGTATGTTGTTTCTCCACGCGGGGTTCGCGCTTCTCGCTCAATGCAGCGCAGAGCGCTGCTCCAAACGGAGGCTGCTTACCGAGCGGGGTTCGCGCTTCGCGCTCAATGCAGCGCAAAGCGCTGCTCCAAACGGCTCACTGCTCACGGCTCACGAACTTGTATCCAAGCCCGTGAACCGTTTGTATAAATTTTGGCCGCTTGGGATTCTCTTCCAGCTTCTGCCTCAGCCACGCGATATGGACATCTACGGTCCTCGTGTTCGGCATTGCGTCGTATCCCCAGACAGCATCAAGCAGATCATTTCTCGAGTGGACCTTGTCCCGGTTTTCCACCAGGAACTGGAGGAGTTTGAACTCCATCGCGGACAGTTCGACCGGTGAATCGTCTTTCGTGATCTCAGCCCGGTTGAAGTCTATCCGGACATCTCCAAACGAAAAGCTCACTTGTGAAGACCCGTTAGAAGCAGCCGGAGAGCGCCTCAAAAGCGCTTCGACGCGCGCCAGAAGTTCCATCACCTCGAACGGTTTGGTCAGGTAATCGTCGGCACCAAGTTTCAAACCCAGGACCTTATCGATGGTTTCGCCCTTGGCGGTGAGCATCAGGATGGGCGTGTTGACGGACTTCTGCCGGAGATCGCGGCAGACATCGAGGCCGCTCTTCTTTGGAAGCATCAGGTCGAGAATTATCAGATCGTGCGTGCCGGATGAGGCTTTTTCGAAACCTTTTTCCCCGTCCTCGGCGACATCCACCTCGAAGCCCTCGTTCCTTAGGCGGTCCGAGAGCGTGATCACGAGGCCATTTTCGTCTTCGACAAGGAGGATATTCATGGTAGTGAGCAGTGAGCCGTTGGCGGTGAGCAGTGAATAGTGAGCGGTGAGCAGTGAGCAGTGAGCAGTGAGCAGTGAGCAGTGAGCGGTAAGCGGTAAGCGGTAAGCGGTGAGCAGTTCGTGCTTCGCGCTCAATGCAGCGCCGAGCGCTCCTCTAAACGGCTCACGGCTCACCGCTCACTGCACGGTTCGCGCTCCGCGCTCAATGCAGCGCCGAGCGCTCCTCTAAACGGCTCACGGCTCACCGCTCACGGCTCACTGCACGGTTCGCGCTTCGCGCTCAATGCAGCGCAAAGCGCTGCTCTAAACGGGGCCGTTTTTTTCGTGCAGGATTCGCGCTTCGCGTTCAATGCAGCGCAAAGCGCTGCTCTGAACGGGGCGTCGTTTGCCGTGCACGGTTCGTGCTTCGCGCTCAATGCAGCGCAAAGCGCTGCTCTAAACGGCTCACTGCTTCACGGCTTACTTCTTACCGCTCACCGCTTTCGGCTCACCGCTCGCGGCTCGCCGACAATCTGATCTCAAACCTGCTTCCCTTTCCGGGTTCGCTTTCGACGCTTATCTCGCCCTGGTGCGCGTCGACGATCTGTTTCACGAGGCTCAGACCGAGCCCGTTGCCGCTGATCTGCTCGTCGACAACCGTCCGGGACCTGAAGAACGGCTCGAAAAGATGCTTGCGGTCCTTTTGCGAGATCCCGATACCCCGGTCTTCAACGGCGATCTTCACCCGCTCGTCGCCGTTCGCAACCGAGACCTTCAGCCAGCGGCTGCCGTTCGAGTACTTCCACGCGTTGCTGATAAGGTTCTGCACCGCCTGGGTGAGCGCCTTCTCGTCTCCGCGGATCGCCGGAAGCCCGCTCGCTATCTCTGTCTCGACCTCGAAGCCGCTTTCGTCGAGCTGCGGACGGCATTCCTCCAAAGCCTTTTCGACCATCTCCGCTGCGTCGATCTCGCGAAAATCGTACTTTCTTCGTCCCGACCTGGCGCCGGCGAACTCCAGGATCTGTTCGACCATTCCGGAAAGCTTTCGCCCTTCCTTCTTGATCAACGCGCCGTACTCCGAGATCTTTCCACGGTCTGCCACAACGCCGTCCGAAAGGTTCTCGCCTGCAGAATAGATCACCGCCAGCGGCGTCCTGAACTCGTGCGAGACCGCGGAGACGAAATCGAGTTGGTTCTGCGCGAGCCTTTTCGCCCTCTGTGACGATACGAAAATGAGAACGGTGCTCACCGCCAGAAGACCCAGGATCCCGAAACTGACGGCGAGATTTCGATTCCTTGTGTTGGCGACGAACTGATCGAGCGATCCGTCATTGTGCTGAACTTTTAAGGTCCACAACCCACCCACCGGCACGCCGTTCGACTCGAAGACCGTGACGTTCGGATTTGCCGTCCCGACGATGTTCACATCCACGACCGAGTCATCCGTTCTCGGAACATTTCCCTCGCGGCCCCTCACCGTAGAAACGTTTCGGTTTTCTATCCTTTCTGTGAATACGAGCTGCGCCTTGGAGGATTCCGCAGTCTTTTCGGGATTCGGCGAGCGTTCGGCAAAGAACGTGAATGTTCCGGGCCGGAGGTCGAATATCCGGGTGGTCGCGTCGGCCGTTGTAACATTCGAATTCCCGTTCGAAAAGATCTGTGAACCGGATTGATCGAGCACCGCCAGGCTGTAATCGGCGCTCTCCGAACCTGAAAAATACTTGCCGATCAGGCCTGGCAGCAGCTTCTCCGTAAGCTCTTTCCGGTCAAGAAGAAGGATCAAGTGCCCGTATTTGTCGGCCAGATCGATCGCTCCGCGGTTGTCGACCGTGTGGATCATCCGCTTCGTCCTGACAATGACGTGTTCGATATCGTCCGTCTCCTCAAACACAGGGACAACCAGGGCAAGCGGATCTCCGATAACGGGCTGAAGCTTCGTGCCGCTATCGATCTGCTTCTTCACGGCAAGTGTCCGATCAGTCCAATCCTGTGCGGTGAACCGGTCCTTCGCTTGATCGAACTTTAACAGCGAAGGTTCGTCGCCGCTTTTGTAGAAGTAAGCTTCCTCTATCAGCTCCGGAAATGCAGCGTTCTGTGTCCAGTAAGCCCATCTTTTCGCGAACTCTGTATTCTCTTCTTCCAGGAACGCCTTCGAATGGAGCTGAAACCCGTAGTACCCGAGCTGGATCTCGCGGTTGAAATCCTCGGAGAACCTGCGCGTGTCGTCGACAAGTCTCGATTTCAGCCGAACGCTTTCCGCCTCGCTGATCTGGCCCAGCCAGCGGTACTGTAGCGCGGCAAGCACGGCCAGCAGTCCCAAAAGGACGGCCACAAGCAGGATCGGAAGCCGGGATCTTTCTCTGTTCAGGATCATTCCAAAAAAATACTAGCACGAAAAAAAGGCCTGTCAGGCGGCCGCAGGCACTTTTTACATTCTTAACATTTTCTTTGCTTTCTCTTAATCAAACAAGTGCCCCAGGGTGCGATACTCGTTAACGTCATTTAAGATCAACTAATTCAGTGGAGGCAAAAATGAAAAGATTCGTTACTTCAATAATCTTCGCTTCTGTGTTCTTTCTCGGACTGGGATCCATCATTGAGGAAGCCGGAGCGAAGTTCAGGTCCGACGACAAGGCGCTTGCTCTTGTGAACGCGGCCCGCCAGGCGATCGGCGGCGAGGACAGCCTGCGCGGCGTCCGGAGCATGACGATCGTCGGCACGACGACCAATTTCTTTGAGAAGGAAGGCATTCCGACGACCGAACTCGGAACTGCCGAGATCAACTTCGAGCTGCCGGGCAAGTTCAGCAAGACTATCAAGAGGGGTGATATCAACACCGTCGCCGGCCCCGGAGACGTTAACAAGAAGATCGACGTGATGGTCTTCGAGAAATCGGGTGACGGCGCGGAAGCGGTCGAGCTTCCCGAAGGCAACAAGGATGTCTTCATTGTCCGCAAGGGCGATGCCGGCGACGTCGAATGGAAATCCGAAGAGAACGTCGATGTCACGAAGGAAGGAGGCAAACTCATATTCCGCAAGGACGACGGCACAGTGACCGAACTTCCCGCCGATGCCAAGCACAGGATCGTATTGGAAAAGAGCGAAGGCGGAGACGCCTCGGTCTGGAAGACGGACGACGGAAAGACGGTCGTGCTAGAGTCGAAAGGACCGCACCTTATGCACCGCAGTTCAGGCGGCGAGATGCTGAGGACCACGATGGCGCTTCTAATGTCGGCTCCCGAAGGCACGGATGTGGGCTACAAGTTCATCGGTGAAGGAGATGTCGACGGATATCCTGCCAACATAATCGAGGTGACCTCGCACGCTACTTCATTCAAGCTTTACCTGGACGCGTCGACCAACCTCCCGAGGATGATCAGCTATTCCGGGCACAACGCGATCTTCAGCCGGAAGACTGGAAACGAGGAGATCGTAAGCGCCGAACTGATCGAGATGAAGCGCAAGATGGCCGAGCCGGTCGAGCATCAGATCAGGTTCTCGGATTTCCGATCGGTCGACGGGCTTGTCCTTCCCCACCGATGGTCCGAGTCGGTTGCCGGCAAACAGAGCCGTATCTTCGACGTGACCTCGTTCGAGATCAACCCCGCGAACATCGCCGACAAGTTCGGCAAAGAGAAGGTGTTTGTGCGGAAAGCGAAGCCTGACGGCAATTAGTCCTGTGCAGGGACAAAAAATGGCCGCCCCGGGAAACCGGGACGGCCTTTTTCAGTTGATACTAGGTTATCCGCTACCGCGGTTCCTCATCCGGCCTGACGGCCAGATTGTTGGTCACGCTGAAGATACCGGGGACCGAGTTGGCGCGTACCCCCGCAACGTTTTTGTCCGTCGCGTTATCGACGACGCCCTGCAGCGTCACTCGTCCGTTGTCCACGATGATGTGGATGTTCTGAAGCGAACCAACCTGGTATCTGAAGAGCGTTCCGGAGTAGATCTCCCTGTAAAGCGCCCTTCTCAGCCGGTCGTCGCTCGATGACAACGGAAGGACCTCGATGCGGTTGACGACTCCAGTTACTCCTTCGACATCTTCAACATAAGCCGCAGCGCGCGACTTGGTATCGGGCGGAGTGGTGACCTTACCCATCAGCGTGACGACGCCGTTAGGGTCGATCTCGAACTCGATCCAGTCAAAGACCGAGTAATAAGGAAGCGTCAGAAGCTCGTTCCGGACCCTTGGGGCGAGAACCTGCATCGACGCCATGTCGACATCCTCGCTCACAGGCCTCATCGTGTTGTCAAAAGGCTCGTACCGGACGTAGCGGTTCATGTTCGAGTTGCGGAATGCGACCTCTGTGTTGGGTGAATCCGCGTCCGTGTTCATTGAATTTGTGGTCGAGGTCCCGCCGTACATCTTGAGCGTGTTCCTCAGATCGGCGATCTCGCTCGAAGCAGCGCCGGCCGCCATCATCTTCTTGCTCTTGAGCACTTCACCGCCGTTCGCGTTGTAAAACGCTCGATTTATGTCGTTGTCGGCGGTAAGTACCGCGCCCTTGAGCGACGCCCCGATAAATGCGCCTTCGCTTCTCGACCAGGTAAGTATCCCGGAATCAAGCGTCGCGTTGGTCGCCGCTCCGGCGGTCCTGCCTACCGGCCCGGCTGCAAAGCTGACGTTTCCGCCAAACTCAAGCTTGTCATCCTCGAGCTCCATCAAAGCGCCTTCGTTCATAAACAGCATAATGTAATCGGTCGACTTTGCGCCGATCTGCGCTCCGAAGCTAGCTCCGGAAATGTCGTAAAATGCGGGCGTTGCCCAGTTACCGTTTGCGTCGCGGCGCACGACGATGCCGTCACCGCCGCTGCCTCCGATGATAAACGCTGCCTTGACCACATCGGGGAAGATCCCGATCGCGGTCGCGTTCTCAAGAAGTTCCCTGGGGATGGCCTTGTCAGGCTTGGACATGATCTCCGAAAAGACCTTGTTGGCCTCTCTTATTTCTTCAAGACCCTCCTCGCGATCCTCGTCCTGCGCGTATGACGGAATTGCCATCGCCAGAACAAGAGCCATCGCGGCAAGGCCTGCGATAGTTTTTATTATTCTGTTCTTCATTGTTCTCTCCTATTTCTGCCGTGCCGCGTCACATCCGCGGCTATCATTTGTTTTATTGTCTCGTAAACCGGGTTCATTTTCTGTTAGGTTGAATACTCTCCGGCAAGCAAAAGTCAGCCCCGGAAGCCCTGTTTACGGGCCTTCCGGGGCACCTGTCATTGGTCATTGTGCTTTGATCAATGGTCAATGGGTTCCGAGGCTCGCGCTCCGGAAATATGTCATTGGTCGATGAGCATTGACCGATGATCATTGAAAGCGGTCTCCTTACTCAGTGTCCATGATCGGATTCGATCGGAAATCCTCCGTCGATCCAGTCCTGCTTGCCGCCCTCGTATTCCTGCACGTTCGTGTAGCCCATCTCCGCCAGTTCACGGGCGGATTCCTCCGAAGCCGTTCAACTGGGCTTCGAGCAGTACACGATCACCCGCGCGTCCTTGTCCGGAAGACGTTCGGGAGCGAGCTCCTTCAGCTTGTCCGGCGGGATATTTATCGCGCCCGGCAAGTGCGCGTGCTCGTACGTGGTCTTAGAAAGCGTTTCGACGAGGGTGAAGTTGTCACCCTCGTCCATCGCCTTCTTCAGCTGTTCTCTATCGATTGTCGTGATTGACATCTTTGATCCTCTTAACAGACCGGCTCGGAACCCTTGCTCCTGGGTTCCGCGTCGATCCAGTTCTCAAACACGATGTCCTGCGGCTGGTTCAGCTTCACTGCCTCGTCCTCGACGGATGTTACCCAGGCAAGAGGAATCGCGTGGTGTTTGCCCCCGGACTTGTGGCCGCTCTTGGCAAGTATGATCTCGTTCGTATCGACGCAATCTACATTGCCTACGCGGCACCCGTCCGAAGACAGCACCTTCATATGTTCCTTGATAGCTTTGTTTGCCATTGTTCCTCCCTTACGTTACGCAGACCTTGCGGACGCCTTGTCCGCTGTCCGTTCTTCGGCGCGTTCGCCGTATCTGTAAAATGAATCGTCCAGCCGCAAGTGGTCCTTCACTTCCTTCACTCCAGAGACGCACAGCGCCAGGTCCTCGGCTCTTCGTTTCTCGAGCCGGTTCGGGATCCTGCCTTCGAGCGTGACCGAACCGTCCTCGACCTTGACCTCGATCTCCGAAGCATCGACGTAATAGTCGTCCGTCAGTAGGTCGTTCACGTCTTCGGCTATCCTTTCGTCGGACCTGATATAGGACTTCGGTCCTTTGCCGCGGTTGCCGTCAAAGTACGCGTCGAGCTCTCTTCGCCGCTGTGCCTCGTCGTCGCCGAACCACGAAGCGATCTCGTCGCTGGCGCGGTTCCACCACATACGGCCTTCCCGGTCGTAGTCGAAATCCTCCAGATAACCGCGGTCATAACCGCGTTTGTAATCGTCGCCCGTGTAAGCAGGCTCTCTACGGAATCCCAACCTTTCGTATCGGTCGGTCTGCGGCCCAAATGCCGAAGGCCCTCGTCGTTCGCGTGCCGGTTCGGAATCGAAATCGCCGTGGAATGCCCTCGACGGCCCGTACGGCGCAGGATAGTCCGGCGAGATACGGCTGTTGTACATATCGCTTCTGACAAGGTCATAAAGCATGTCGTAGTCGTATCCGCCGACATCCGGCTGCCCGTAGTGATAGAAGTAACGTGCCTGCGGCGTTCTGAATCGTCTGTTCGTTCCCGGGCCTCTTAGAAAGCCCCGGCCTCCTTGTTCGTATCCCGGTCTGAAATATCCGTAATTATTTGCCATCGTAAAAACCTCCTTGCTCTTTCTGTCCTCTCGATCTTCTGAATCTGCGTGCCGTGCGCTCAGGGCTTCATCGACCCGGTTTTTCGCGACGACCCCTTTATTTTCGGGCACAGGAGGGGATCGAGTCTGTCGGGTTGATTACTGAAGCATCTTCCGCGGAACCGTGTTTGCAGTGTGTAAAGGGCAAGGCGAGGCAAATTGACATACAAGCACGGGTTTTACAGGTTCGAACGGCACTTGAGCGAAGGAAGGCGGTCCGCCTTTGAATCGAAACGCTACATTGGCACCGTCGCGAAAGCATCGATTCGATACACGAGCGTGAGGAAGCGCACGCACCCCGCGCGCAGTGATCAAAGCGAAGATCACGGAACGCAGACGACGGGACCAGCTTCTTCAGTCGCGCAGCGACGACCTGCATTTAGCCGTTGGGTGGAGCGAGGCGGAACCCACGGTGGGCGCGGCCCGTTCACACTCAGCCGCTTTAGCGGCGGCAGAAGCCGGCGGCCTTCAAGGAAGGATTCATAACGATAATGAGACAAGCACATATGTACCGAACAACAACAAGAACAGCTGCACAACCTGCGAATTTCAAGGCCGCAAGCGCACTGGACACGAAGGTCGCCCGAACAGGAAACGGCCTGCTAGACCGCCTCGAAAAGGCTGACCTTCGCCAGCTCCTGGCACGCTCGGAGCGCGTCAAGCTCCAACGCGGAGACACGGTGGCTAGACCCGGCGAGGACATCCCTTTCGTCGACTTTCCCGTCGGCGCCGCCGTTTCACATTTTCAGATCCTGAAGGACGGCAAGACGGTCGAGATCGCGATGACCGGCCGCGAGGGCGCTTTGGGGATCCCCGCTGCGCTCAGGCAGGGGGTTTCGAAGGAGTTCTCTGAGGTGCTGGTCGGCGGAGAAGCCTACAGGGTCGATGCGTCGTTCCTTCGGGGCCTGGCGGAACGGTCTCCTGGTCTCAGAAACGTCTTCTTCGGCTATTTCAACGAATGTCTCGAAAGGGTTTCTAGAAGGGTGATCTGCAACAACTACCACTCAGTGGAAGAAAGGCTCTGCCTGTGGCTGATGCTGGTCCGTGACCGTTGCGGGATCGATTCACTGCCATTCACGCAGGAACAGGTCTCATTCTTCCTGGGCGTGCACCGTCCGAGCGTGACGCTCGCTATGCAGGAATTGAGGAAAAAGGGTGTGGTCGATTACAGCCGCGGCACGGTTCATATCAAGAACGCGCCCGATCTGATCGAACGGTCGTGCTCCTGCTACGCAAGTCTTTCGGTGAACGAGGCAAATGCGGCTCCGCTGGCCGTGTAAAGGAATCGTCTCAAGGTTTTCGTTTCGCGAACTGACTTCGGGATGCGGGCAGTGCGGTGGATCGGTAAGCGCGTAGCCTTCGGGCATAACAAGACTTCGCTTCGCTCACTGCCCGCGGGACGCGGGCGTTCCGTACAAAGCACTCATCTCTCAGCACTCATCTCTCAGCACTCAGCACTTTTCTTTTTATCGCCGGGACAATCTTTCTCGCGGCCTCGATCGCGGGCTTGATGTGGCGGTGGCGCGTGAAATGGCCGGCGACGAAAACGCCCGGGACATTCGTTTCGAACGTCTCGTCGTCATAGACCGGAACCTCTCCGTATTTCCCCTCTTCGGTTTCAACTCCCAGCGACTTAAGCATTGAGAGGTCCGCGTCCGAGCCGATCAGGACAAAAACCACGTCGTTTTCGAGCTCGCACCGCTTTCCGTCCTCGTCCTCCAGGACAACGCTTTCATCGGTGATCTCGACGACTTTGCCGAGAAAGAACAGTTGGAGGCATCGCTTTTCAAGCTGTTCCTCGAGAGGATTCTTGACCCAGTACTTTATGCACCCCTGCTTCGGATCCGTGTTCTCCCAGTCCCCGCGGAAGATCGCGAGCGTGGCTTCGGCGCCTTCCCCGGCGAGGAAGAGAGCGGCCTCGCCGGCCGAGTTCCCTCCTCCCACGACAAGAGCTTTCTTCCTGACCCACGGATATGTTTCGCGAAAATGATGGGAGACCTTCGGAAGATCTTCGCCCGGAACGCCTAGCTTTCGCGGATAATCCATCGCGCCCGAGGCGAAGAGGATGTGTGCGGCCTTGTACACGTTGGCGCCGGTCTTGATCTCGAACCCTCCGTCCGTTTCAGAAACGCCGAGGACGGTCTCTTCCGTCCGGACTTTCAGATCGTTCTCGATCACGAACCGGACGTAGTAAGAGAGGAGTTCTTCGCGCGTTGGCTTGTCCCTCGCGGGATCGAGGTCGCCTTCGCGGAATTCGAGCTCGTCCGGGGTTGAAAAGACCGTTAGTCCGACTGGGTAGTTATAGATCGTGTTTCCGATCAGGCCCTTCTCGATGACGAGGTAATCGAGCCCGGCTTTCTTCGCTTCCCAGGCGGCGGAGATGCCGGCTGGCCCGGCGCCTATGATCAAAAGGTCTAGCATCTCGTGAGTTATGAGTTATGAGTTTCGAGTGATGAGTTATGAGTTCGAGTGATAAGTAATGAGTTTCGAGTGATGAGTTTTGAGTGACGAGTTATGAGTAGTGAGTTTCGAGTGATGAGTATCGTGTAACGAGCAGCGTGGGCGGGCACAGGTCCCGCCCCTACGAACAATCTCTCGTCAGGCCTCCTCCTCAAGCTCCTTCAGCAACTCCGTGAACTTCTCGATCTGCTTCTTCGTGTTCTCAAGCTCCCGTTTCGATTCCAGATAACTTTCCCACTCGCCTGTGTTGGTCAATGCCTTTACGACGTCCTCGTCCAGCGCGTGGGACATCACGACAAGCAGATCGCTCAGCGCCTCGTGCCCCTTCAAGAGCGACTGTATGATCGTGTACGCAAGCTGAGCCTGCGGTCTGTCCAGATCGTTAAGTTCTTCCATCGGTTAATGATTCAGGCAATGAACGGCAGGTCGGAGACCCGCGCCGTCTGGTGCCCGATCCTCAGTTCCGTACCGTTCTCCGCGAAGGCGCTTCGGACGTACGCCATCGCGATGTGTTTCTCGAGTTTCGGCGAATACGCTTTCGAAGTCACCACGCCGGCGTTCTTTCCTTCCTGGGAAAGCAGTTCGTCGCCCGCATTCACAAGCGCTTCGGGCGCGTCGAACACAAGTCCTTTCAGTTCCTTCGCGACTTTTCCGCGAAAATGAATGCGGGCGATCACTTCCTGCCCGATATAACAGCCCTTCTGATAGCTGATCATCCCCTCGAGGCCAACTTCCGGGACGACCGTTTCACCGTCCATGTCGATCCCGAACCTCGGTATCCCACTCTCTATTCGAAGTACTTCCGCAAGCGGGCCCTCCGGCAGAACGGCGCCCGCGCTCTTAAGCTCGTCAACGATCGCTCCCAAACTCTCGTAAGGAACACGAAGATCGAAGCCCGAAATCCGTACGGAAGGAAGACAGGTCACGGATTCTCCCCGGAAATCGTAAACGGTGGCACCGCAATCCTTCTCCGGCTTGCCGCCGAGCACCTTCTCGATGATGCCGGCAGACGAGCCGCTACGGACCGACACGATCTTATATCGGTCCGTCAGGTCCTCGACATTGAAGTCCCCTGCAAGCGTGAACCGCGCCAGGTTGGAAAGCACGGTCTGATAGGTCGCATCCTCCGTCTCGAAGACAAACGTTCCGCCCTCATTGCTGACCCTGACGACCGCTATCAGCCTGCCTTTCGCGTTCGGGAATGCGGCGAGCATCGCCGAGCCCTCTTCGAGCTTCGCGATGTCGTTTGTGATCATCCCGTTCAGGAACTGCACCGCTTCGGAGCCCGAAACCGCGATGATCCCGCGGTCTTCGAGCGATATCCACGGATGCCCTCCATCCCGGACGGCGGAATACGCCTCCAGATCGAAGCTCTCCCTGAATGCCTTGTCCAGTTTTCCCATAAGTTTCACAATCCCAAACGCTTCAGAGCCTTTCCCAGTACCTCATAATCCCTCAGCTGCGCCGCGATGTTCCGAGTCGACGCGATCACCTGCGGACTCGGATGATAAAGCGGCAGAAGCTCGCGGCCGTTCCATACCTTAACTTTTCCAACATCGTCCCTGAGTGTCAAACCGTGCGGCTCGAGCATTCCGAGAGCCTCGAGCGCCACGCTTCCGAGCGGCACGACAAGCCCGGGATCGATCAGTTCGAGCGTCCTGCGCAGATATCCCGAGCAGTTGTTCATCTCCGACTTCAGAGGCCTTCGGTTCGCCCCGTTCGGCTTTCTGGGGCTGCAGAGCACGGAATTCGTGATGAATATCTCTTCCCTTTTGAGCCCGATCGAATCCAGGAAAAGCTGGAAATTCTCGCCCGATTTATCACCGTGAAACGGCTTGCGGGTCCGGTCGGCGCCCTGCCTGCCGGGAGCTTCGGCGACGAAGAACGCCCGCGGAGAAAGGCTTCCGTTAAGTTCTGAAAGTACCGCCACTTTATCGCGCATCGCTTCGCAGACAGTGCATTTTCGCGCCTCCGAAGCGAGGTGTTCGAAGCGGGTCAGCCTGGTTGAACTCATACATCCGAGAGTGTATCGTGAAAAGTTACAGAAGCGAATCAGCAAGGAAAGGGCAATGGGTCAAATCACAGAAGACAAAGTACTTGAACAGCTTTCGAAGATCACCGATCCGGACCTCGGGAAGGACATCGTCACGCTTGAGTTCATCAAGGACCTGAAGATCGAAGGCGGCGACGTCTCGTTCAGGATCGTGCTCACGACGCCGGCGTGCCCGGTGAAGGATGCGTTCGAACAGGAAGCGCGGGAGCTCGTCGGATCGATCGAAGGCGTTTCGAACGTCAACGTGACGATGGACGCCGTGGTCCCGAAAGGACGCGGTGTTGCGAACAACGTGGCGGTGCCGGGCGTGAAGAACATCGTGGCGGTCTCATCGGGAAAAGGCGGAGTAGGTAAATCGACCGTCGCTGTGAACCTCGCGGTCGCCCTTTCACAAGACGGCGCGAAGGTTGGACTGATGGACGCCGACGTCTACGGGCCGAACATTCCGATGATGCTGGGGATCCGGAACCAGCCGGAGATCGGCGAAGGCAACAAACTGATCCCGCTCGAGGCGCACGGCGTGAAGGTCATCTCGATGGCCGTATTGGTTCCGCCGGACAAGCCGATGATCCTCCGCGGGCCTATGCTCCACGGCGTCGTCAGGCAGTTTCTCGCGGATGTTGCGTGGGGAGAGTTGGATTATCTGATCGTCGATATGCCTCCGGGCACGGGAGATGTTCAGCTGTCGCTTGCCCAGCTTGTTCCCGTGCAGGGCGCGGTACTGGTGACAACTCCGCAGAAGGTCTCCCTTTCGGATGTGACCCGTGCGTTCTCGATGTTCGAACAGGTCTCTGTGCCGGTGATAGGAGTTATCGAGAATATGTCTTACTTCATTCCGCCCGATATGCCTGAAAAGAAATACAACATCTTCGGCGAGGGGGGCGGAGCGAAATTCGCGAACGATCACGGTGTGCCGTTCCTGGGCGAGGTCCCGATCGGTCTGGAGGTCCGCGAAGGCGGCGACGCCGGAACTCCGGTCGTCGTCTCGCATCCGGACTCGCCACAGGCGGAAGCGTTCGGAAAAGTAGCGGAAGAGGTAGCAAGGCAGGTATCGATCGAGGCTATGAAGCCCGAACTGGTGGTGATGACCCGGGCTTAAGAAAGAAGAAGTAACAGGATTCACAGGATGAAAAAGATGGCCGGACCGGAATTATCCGGCGAGCCTCCCAGTTAGTCAGGTTTTGAGCCCGGTTGAACCGGTATTGGAGAGTTGAGTGCCCGGACCGATCTATCTTTTGTATCCTTTGCATCCTGTTTCCCTCCTGTTGCAGATTCAGCCTTTGTCAGCTAAAATTCACTTTTAAGTAAAGATTCGAAAGGATCTGGATATCATTAGGAGAAACAAAGAAGATTATGTCAGCAGTAGCAACTCCCGAATTGGAACTCGTAGTGACGCAACCGGCGGTTGCCGAGATCAAGAAGTTCATGGAAGGCGAGGACGATCTTCCCGAAACCGCGGGTCTGAGGGTCAGGGTCGTGCCGGGCGGATGTTCCGGATTTCAGTACAGCCTTAACATCGAAGAAGAGTCGCGCCAGGGCGATCACATCATCGATCGTGACGGCATCAGGCTGTTCGTTGACATGTTCTCCGCCCAGTACCTGAACGGCATTACGATCGACTACGTTACGAACATGATGGGCTCCGGATTCACATTCGAGAACCCGAACGCGACAGGCGGCTGCGGATGCGGCTCGTCGTTCTCCGCGTAAAATTCCTCCAGCCAGAACTTTGCGGGGCTGCTTTTCAGGCGGTCCCGCATTTTTATTGGCCGGAATCTGGAGCACGGGCGCGATTGCCACTGTCAGTTAGTATCCAACGGACAACATAAGGAACGGCGGCGGGTCGGAGAAGGAAGGAAGGCAGATCCGGGGACTTCGCAAAGCGAAGTCCCCGTCCATCGGTCAGGTCTTTCACGATAATCGTTCGCGGTTCCGCGTGCCGACCCACTCCCTTTGGACGGCTGCATCTCCAATCCCCGCTTGCATTCGCGGGCGAACTGCGTCACAATCCCTAGGTCTTTTAGAAGAAAACAACTAAAACAATTAAATCAGCGGTGCCGCTCACAGGCTTGGGAACATTCAGCTCATTGGCGCTTTTCTTTAAATAGGCTGCCTCATCCCGCAGTAACCGCAAGACCTCCCGAACTCAACCCAATCTATGAACTTTTCTGAACCTTTCGGAAAGCTGCGCTTCCTTTTTGCCGTACCGTTTCTTTTCTTGTTCGTGTTTTCTGCGACTTCGTCCGCTCAGGACCGCGAAAGGGTCGTAGAAGAGACCAACAGGAGAAATGCCGAGCAGCAGAACACGCCGGCGAACCGCCGCCCGGGACTTACCAACGAGATTCGAGTCGTCCGCGAACCGAAGAACGAAGGATCGCTGATCAAGAAGACCGGCTCCTCGGCATCGACAGCCGCCGCGAAGAAGTCCTCGGCTTATTACAATGTTACCGTCCGGGCGATGATGCTCAACTCGATCCGGGACAAGCTGGGCCTTCGATATGTTTACGGTTCCCAGGGGCCGAACACGTACGACTGCTCCGGATTCGTCTGGAAAGTGTTCGAAGAGGCCGGCCTGCCGTTCACGCGCACAAGTGCTGCGGAATATTGGCGAACTTTCGAGCCTGTGGAAGGCGACGACCGTTACCAGTTCGGAACTCTGGTCTTCTTCAACCGCCTCGGCCACGTAGGGATCGTCGTGGACAAGAACGGCTTCTATCACGCTTCGACCAGCAAGGGAGTGACGTATTCGAAGTTCGAGGGCTACTGGGAGAAGAGGATCGTGGGCTACAGGCGAGTGCCTTTGAGCGCTCTGGTGTTCGATAAGCCCGAGTTTTAGGAACGAATGATTTTGAAGCAGAAAGAGGCTGTCTGAAAAGTCAGCCTCTTTTCTGTTTTCAGGGTACAATATTCAGCATGAAAAAGAAGGGTCCGGTCTTCAGAAAGTACGACCAGAACCAGCCGATGCTGCTTCCGCCGAGTTACGACGAGCTGATCCCGGAAAACCATCCGGTGAGGGTGGTGAACGAGGTGATCGAGCGGATCGACATCAGTGGGATAGAGCGGGGATACAAGGGTGGGGGAGCGTCGAGCTATCATCCGCGGATGCTGCTGAAGGTGCTGGTGTACGCATATCTGAGGAACATCTACTCGTCGAGGAAGATGGAGCAGGCGCTAAAGGAGAACATCCACTTCATGTGGCTGAGCTCAGGAGCAAAGCCTGATCACAACACGATCAACGACTTTCGGGGCAAGAGGCTGTCGGGAGAGTTGGAGAAAGTGTTTTCGGAAGTGGTGCAGCTGCTTGCGGGGGAGGGAGTGCTGTCGCTGAAGGAAGCTGTTCTTGACGGGACAAAGATCGAGGCGAACGCGAACCGGTACACGTTCGTGTGGGGCAAGACGGTGAAAGGGAACCGTGAGCGGATCAAAGAGCAGTTGAAGCAGCTGTGGGCGTATGTCGAGAAGCTGTACGAGGACGAGGAACAGACACCGAACGAGCCGGACTTTGAAGCGATGGACCCGGAGGCCGTCGAGCGTGCGATAGAAGAGATCAACGAGGCCCTGAAGGACAAGGAGACGGACCCGAAGACGAGGCAGAAGCTTAGGTACGCAAAGAAGAACTGGCCGAAGAAGCTGGCGGAGTACGAAGAAAAGGAGAAGCTTCTGAATGGCCGGAACAGCTACTCGAAGACGGACCCGGACGCGACGTTCATGAGGATGAAGGAAGACCATCTGGGGAACGGGCAGCTGAAACCCGCATACAACGTGCAGGCCTCGACCGAAGGGCACTACATTCTGAACTACACGCTGGCGCAGACGCCGGCGGACACATCGGCTCTGAAGGATCATATCGAGAGCTACCTGAAGAAGTACGGCGGGGCGCCCGAGTCGCTGACTGCGGACGCGGGATACGGATCGGAGGAGAACTACGAATACCTCGGGGAGAGGGGGATCACCGGGTTCGTCAAATACAACTGGTTCCACAAGGATGTCACGGACAAAAAGCGCCGTGAGGATCCTTTCTTGTCCGACAATCTCAGGTACGACGAAGAAACCGACACGCTGTACTGTCCTGCGGGGAAGCCGATGGACTACATCGGGGACAAGGAGAGAACGAGCGCGGGAGGATATCTCCAGCGGTCAAGGCTCTACAAGGCGGTGAACTGCCGGGGATGCCCGATGCGGGGCCCCTGCCACAAAGCCGAAGGTGACAGGGTCGTCGAGCGCAACTTCAACCTGATCAAACACCGGCGAAGGGCTCGCGAGCTGCTCGAAAGCGAAGAGGGCATCGAGAAACGAAAGAAGAGAATGACGGTCGAGGCGGTGTTCGGGAATATAAAACAGAACAAGGGGTTCAGGAGGTTCAACCTGCGGGGGATCGAGAAGGTGACCACGGAAATGGGACTAATAGCGATCGCCCACAACCTCCAGAGGTTCAGCAAGGCCAGGTTCGCCTGACCAGGCGGCCTTTTCTTGCTCAAAAAATCCGCCGGCCGGCAAAAAATGAGGCTGCCCGACAATCAGTAATCAGACAGCCTCTTTCTTGGTTTTTGGCTGAGTTTACCGGCTCTGCCGTCGGTGATGCGATCGTTCTTGCGGCTTCGCCGCCGGTGTGTGCGGTAAGCCTCCGGCTTACCGGGCGCGGCGGCTGATTCGATCTCCGCGGAGGCTAAGCCTCCGCGGAAAGAAAAGTTCAGAGGAGCGCCTTGCCGGAAAGGCAAGCCTTTCCGCACACAGCAGCGGCGAAGCCGCAAGAAAGTCGGCACGCCTCGCCGGAAGGTCAAGCCTTTCCGCACACAGAAGCGGCGGAGCCGCGAGCTTTCAAAAGCCTCAATCCAGCTTGCTTACGAATCCGGGCTTCTTTTCAGAATCCTTCACCTCGACAAAGAACACGATCTTGTCGATAGCCACGAACACGCAGTTCTCTTCTTCGTCGTCCAGGCTGAGGATCCCGTCCGAGACCCTGGCGACCCTGCCTCTGACAACCGAGGTATTTCCGAACGACACGTCTATCTTCTTGCCTTCAAGTTCCTTTAAGAGATCTTCCATACTTCTCCCGCTTTCTTAACGTAATCTCATCGCTACCGGCTGCGCAGTCCGGCCATTCGTGCCGCCAGCGCCCATCGGCTCTCGGCCCGCCCCGCTGGCGCCGATCCGATTTTCGATCGCTCAGAATCCATATACGCTAGCGCCGCCGCTACGGCCGCCAGGTCGGACTCCGCTTGATCGACGGACTCCGGCACCCTGCGTTCTTTGAATGCGCTGATAAATCCCGTATCGAGCTTTCCGCTCAAAAACACGGGATCGTTCATCACTTCCTGAAAGAAAGGCAAAGTGGTTCGAATTCCCTCTACCCTGTATTCTTCCAGTGCCCTTCGCATACGGTCTATGGCTTCCTCGCGGTCCCGGCCGAAAGCACATAGCTTGGAGATCATAGGATCGTAATGGATCGAAACCTCGGCGCCTTCGTACACGCCTCCGTCGTCGCGGATCCCGGGCCCTTGAGGGAGCCTGAGCCTGCGGATCGTTCCCGGCGACGGAAGAAAATTGTTAGAGGGGTCTTCGGCGTAGACTCGGCATTCGACCGCGTGACCGCGCATCTCGATCTCGACCTGTTTGAACGAAAGAGCTTTGCCGGCGGCGACGTTGATCTGTTCGCGGACGATGTCGATACCTGTGACCAGCTCGGTCACCGGGTGCTCGACCTGCAGGCGCGTGTTCATCTCGAGAAAGTAGAACGAGCGGTCCACGTCAGAAACCAGAAATTCGACCGTTCCGGCTCCGACGTACTCGACAGCCTCCGCCACCTTGACGGCGCATTCGCCCATACGCGCCCTGAGATCCGCGTCATTGATCGGCGAAGGGCATTCCTCGATCACCTTCTGATGGCGCCTCTGGATCGAGCATTCGCGCTCGCCCAGATGGACATAGTTCCCGTGCGAATCTCCGAACACCTGGATCTCGATGTGCCTGGGCTTTACGACCGCCTTTTCGATGTAGACCGAATCGTCGCCGAAACCCGCGAGGGCCTCGGACCTGGCGTTCTCGAACGCCGACTTTAGTTCCTTAGCCTCGTGAACGAGCCGCATTCCCTTTCCGCCGCCGCCCGCGGATGCTTTCAGCATCACCGGGTACCCAACCTCTTCCGCCGTCTTTTCCGCGGCTTCGAAAGATGCGAGAGGCTCGGTAGTCCCGGGCACGACCGGGACTCCGGCATCGATGGCGATCTTCCTGGCGGATATCTTTCCGCCCATCGCTTCCATTGCTTCCGGAGCCGGTCCTATGAAGACCAGCCCGGCGTCGTTTACCTCACGCACGAATCCGGCATTCTCCGAAAGGAATCCGTACCCGGGATGTATCGCTTCGGCTCCCGTTTCTTTCGCCGCCGCGATTATATTTTCGCCCCTAAGATAGCTCTCCGAAGACTTCGCCGGACCGATCAGAACCGCTTCGTCCGCGAGGCGCACGTGGAGCGCGTCCGCGTCGGGTTCAGAATAGACCGCGACGGTCGCGATTCCCATTTCGCGGCAGGCACGTATTATCCGCACCGCGATCTCACCTCTGTTGGCTATCAGGATCTTCTTGAACATAGAATCCGGACTCTAGACGACTATCGAGTTGCTGTGATTCCTCGGGTCATATCTCACGCCCACGTTGGCGCCGGGGGCGAATTCGTCGATCTTCTCAGTCTGTTCCGGGGTCAGATACTCGCAACTCTCGAACTCCACGCCCTGCACGCTGTACTCATAGCGCACCATCGGGCGGCCTCCGTCGCTTTCCACGCCGATCACGATGCCGTCCGTCAGTCGTCCCTTTTCCATCAAGAGATTCCTGCGCGTGGCCTCAGGATCTGTGTCCTTTGCACGGCGGAACCTGTCCAATAGTCCCATCCTTAATCCATCACAAGCGGCGGTTTATTGTGCCTTGCGCGCAGCCGGTTGATCGCAGAAAGCACTCGCGGCCTTCTGACTATCCTTGCTTCAAATGGCCTTTTGCCGGGAATGTCGAGCATTATCAGCCCCAGGAGGATCGTCAGGATCCCCTGCCCCGGAATACCCGGGAGCGAAAGCGCGAGTCCGAGCAAGATAAGAAACACTCCAAGCAGATTCTTAAGGATCACAGCTCCCCATCTCATAAGCCAAGGCTTGCTTGGATCGAGCTCTTCCTTGTAATGAGGGCTGAAATAATGTTCCGGGAGCTTCACCACAACGACAACGATCGCCACGTAACTAACCGCGACCGAAAGGAGGAATACCCCAACGCCCAGCAATATGCTGCCCCAGCTAAGCGAGTTCCAAAAATCGAAAAGAAAATCCATCTTTGCAAAGCGAGCCTGGACTCCTGCCCCGGGAAAGCTGTAGCGCCTCAGTCCCTTCCCTCGAGCTTCCTGAACTCCTTCCAGGTGTGGATCATACGGTGGATAAAGGTCCACGTCGAACCTATTGCCAGCACCCAAAGCACCTGCGGCATTCGGTTGAACAGGAAGAAATCGGAATTCCAGTCCCAGGTCGAAAGCGCGCCGATTATCAACAGAACGATCCTTTCCGGCCTCTGCAAGAAACCGACGTTTGCCTTTACTCCGAGGCTGTCGGAGCGGGCCGCCGTGTAGCTGACCATCACCGACGACATCATCGCGAGGCTTGCGAGAAACACGTTCGTCACGGACCTTTGCGGTGTGTTGCTGGCGTAGAACACCATGATCCCGATGAAGGCGATCATGTCCGAGATCCGGTCGAGCGAGGAATCGAGGAATCCTCCGAATTTCGTGACGTTCCCCGTAACCCGCGCGACGTTCCCGTCAAGCATGTCGAAGAGGTTGGCGACTATCAGTACGATCCCGGCCCAGAAGAACTCGCCGATCCCGAACAGTATCCCGCAAGCGACGCTGATGAAAACGCCGATCACCGTAAGGATGTTCGGATGGACGCCGCTCTGGGCCAAACCGCGGACCATTGCGTCGATGATCTTTTTTGCACCTCTTCCGATGCTGGCGCCAAACATTTTAACGGACTTTCAGGCGGGCGATCTCCCCGCGGAAGGCCTATTCCTCTTCGTCGACAATGTCGTGGATCGTCGTCAGTTCGGCGATCTCGAAATTACGGAGCCCCTTCGGCGTCTTCACGCGCACCTCGTCGCCCTCTTCCTTTCCCATAAGGGCCTGGCCTATCGGAGACGAAGTCGAGATAAGGCCGTTATCGGGATCGCTCTCTTCGGAGGACACGAGGCGGTATTCTATCTCCGTGTCGCGATCCAGGTCGTACAATACGACCTTCGAACCGTATGCGATCCGGTCGGTCGGCAGCTTGTCGAGGTCGATCGATTCGAGCTCGCGGATCCTCGTGTGCAGCTGACCGATCCTCGCGGACACGATCGACTGCCGTTCGAGCGCGGCCTTGTATTCCGCGTTCTCTCGAAGATCGCCGAACTCGCGCGCTTTCTGGATCTCTTTCGGGAGCTTGTGGTGAAGCTCGTCTTCAAGCTGCTTAAGTTCTTCCCGCAGCTTCTCGCGTACTGTTTCCATAATATTCTTATGAGGGACATCGATTGCCCCTCGCTTGCGCCGCGGACACGGCCGCCGGTACGCGGATAGGTTACCCGTCGCTTGCGCTCCGGGTTCCGAGGGCTCCCGGTACCGATCTTCAGCGGTAGCCCGCGCTGACGCTTGGGCTTCGGACACGGCCGCCGGTACGCGGATAGGTTATGCCCGTCGCTTGCGCTCCGGGTTCCGACGGCCCCTGGTACCGATCTTCAGCGGTAGCCCGCGCTGACGCTTGGGCTTCGGACACGCCCGCCGATACGCGGATAGGTTACCCGTCGCTTGCGCTCCGGGTTCCGAGGGCCCCTGGTACCGATCTTCAGCGGTAGCCCGCGCTGACGCTTGGGCTTCGGACACGCCCGCCGGTACCCGAATAGGTTTTGCCCGTCGCTTGCGCTCCGGGTTCAGACGGCCCCTGGTACCGATCTTCAGCGGTAGCCCGCGCTGACGCTTGGGCTTCGGACACGCCCGCCGGTACGCGGATAGGTTACCCGTCGCTTGCGCTCCGGGTTCCGACGGCCCCTGGTACCGATCTTCAGCGGTAGCCCGCGCTGACGCTTGGGCTTCGGACACGGCCGCCGATGTCAGTGATCTTCTTCGTCGGGCGCGGCAAACGATATCCCTATATCGCGCGCCGTGCGGACCAGCTGGCCTTCGGGATTGACCGACTTGACGTTCGCTATCGCGTCGGCGAGCGGGACAGTGACCACCCTTCCCGCCCGGAGCGCGACCATCTTTCCGCGCTCGCCGGTGACCAGCGCCCGCACCGCACAGGCTCCAAAGTTCGTCCCGAGCATCCGATCGAAAGCGTTCGGGCTTCCGCCCCTTTGAAGATGTCCGAGCACCACGCAGCGGGATTCCTTCCCCGTCATATCCTCGATCTTCATACGGACGTAATCGCCTACGCCGCCGAGCCTCAGCTCTTCTTCGTCGAGGTAGATCTCGTTCTTTCCGACCTCCGTCGCCCCTTCGGCGACGACTATATTGGTAAACAGCGATCCGCGCTTTTCACGCTCGTAGACCTTCTTCACGATCGAATCGAACGAGAACGGGATCTCCGGGATCAGGATCACGTCGGCACTGCCCGCAAGACCCGCCTCGAGCGCTATCCAGCCAGAATTGCGGCCCATCACTTCGAGGATCATCACGCGATCGTGAGAGGCGGCGGTCGTGTGCAGCCTGTCGAGCGATTCCGTCGCAATATCGATTGCAGTCCTGAACCCGAACGTAAGCTCTGTCGCCGATAGGTCATTATCGATGGTCTTCGGCACTCCGACGACGGGAAATCCGCGCAGATGGAACTGCTCGGCTATCGCAAGTGTTCCCTCGCCGCCGATGACGATCAGAGCCTCGATCTTGTTCTGCTCCAGATTTCGGAGCGCCTCGTCGATCGGCATCTCCGGCACGACCATTTTTCCGTCGATGATCTTGCAGAAGCTCCCCTTGTTGCGTGTCCCGAGGATAGTACCTCCTCTCGGAAGGATCCCGCTGACGGTCTTCGTCGTCAGTTTGCGGAGCTGCGTCTCTCCGAGAATACCCTCGAAACTGTCCTCTATACCGATACAGCGGAGCCCGAACTCGCCGATCGCCGTTCGGACCGCGGCGCGGATAACCGCGTTCAGCCCGGGAGCGTCTCCGCCTCCCGTAAGGACTCCGATCTTTTTGAACATATTTGCAAGTTGCGGAGGAAAAACCTAATTCTACAAGAGCAGTCCGGATTCGGTAAGTCCGGCGTACGGATGGCGGGCCGGCACCGCCTTTCGGCAGCCGGTCCCGCCATTGAAATTATTGGGGAATCGCTTCGAGTGGTCCGCCGAAAATCTACTTCCGGACCATGATCGTTTCGACCAGCTGCCGCGCCTGGGAGATCGACTCGATAGCTTTCAGGACCTGCGGATCCTGCTCCGTGAAGACCTGCTGTCCCGCCTCCGAGGAGTACCTGGCGGTCGCCAGCTGTTCTTTCAGCTTCGCCCTCGCATATTCCGGTTCGGCCGCGAAATTCGCCCTCGAAAGTCCGCTTTCACTGTCCGACACTGCAAAATTGACGAAAGCCTCATAAAGCGGATCGCTGATCTGCAGACCGCCCTCCGGCACCGTGTTCTGGAACGTCTGTTTATCGGTCTTGAACCGCTCGAAACCCTGGACTCTGCCCGCTACCAGCTGGCGAACGAAGAAAAACGCTTCCTGGTTGATCCTGGCTCGGGTCGGCGTAAATTCAAGGCTTTTTACCTCGATGTCCGGTTCGATCCCGCGGCCTCCGTAGAAAACGCGGTCGCCGGCGGTCTTCACCGCCGTGCCCTTCGGTTTCGGTTTCGCGTCTATCTGCGTGTCGCCGTTCACCTCTTCGCCGTTGCTGTGCGTGAAGTAATCGTAGATCGACCCGCTGGAATAATCCCTCTGAAGCGACCGGCCGTACGGAGTGTAGTACCGCGCGGTGGTCAGCGTCATCCCTGTGCCGTACGGCAGCGGATAGATCTTCTGCACGAGCCCCTTGCCGAAGCTCTCGCTTCCGATCACAAGCCCGCGCCCGTAATCCTGTACCGCTCCGGCAACGATCTCGGAAGCGGAAGCCGAACCGCCGTTGATCAGCACCACCAGCGGGAAGTCTTCCAGCTTGCCGCCTTCGGCGTCGAGTTCCCTGGTGTCGTATCCTTCCGCTCTTCCCTTCACCGAAACGACGGTTTCGCCTTCGGGAATGAACCGGCTTGTTACCTCGATCGCCTGCGGGAGAAGACCCCCGGGATTTCCGCGAAGGTCGAGCACGAGGCTTTGCATTCCTTCGGTCCGAAGGTCCGCGATCGCCTGGTCAAGCTCTTCGGCAGTCGTTTCCTGGAACCCGCCCGATAGCGCGACGTACCCGACCTGGTCATCGAGCATGAAGTAATTTCGGATCGAAGGATAAGGCACGCCGTCACGGACGATCTCGAAGTCAACGGGATTTGAAGACCCCGCGCGCTCGACTTTGATGTTGACCGGAGTGCCTCGCTTTCCCCTGACGTTCTGGGAAACTTCATAGCTCGACCATTCCGTTGCGTCTTTGCCCTCGACCTCGACGAACCGGTCCCCGAACCGAAGCCCGGCCTTGTCGGCGGGCGTGTTCGGGATCACCGACTGCACGTAAACGCCGTCGCGGTACTGAAGTATCGAGACTCCGATACCATAGAACTCGGATGCCTGTTCTTCATAGAGCTTCCGGAGCTCGTCCTTTGTGAAGAATGCCGAATGCGGGTCAAGCGTCCAGAGCATCGACTGGATCGACGAATCGAGCGTCTCTTCGCGGTCGACCTCGTCGATGTAGTTCGCATCGACGACCTGCAGCGCCTCGGAATAGTCGCGAACAAGGTCTTCCTTTGTCAGCGCGGAGTTCGCCTTCGCGTCGCCGGGAAGCCTTCCGAAGATGCCGCCGATGAGGCCGCCCGCCAGAACAAAGCCGATCCCCAATAGCCAGAATTTCCTGTATAGCTTCATAAATACGTTCTGAAAATATACCACATCGGGCCCTTATTCCTGCGTCCCGAAGCCTTTCGTCGCGTGCGATTTACAAAAAAATCACGAGCATTTAACATACCTAGTTTTAATGGAACGCACCCTTAGCATAGTCATACCGGCCTACAACGAGCAGGACCGCCTGGGAGCCTCGCTGGAGAAGATCGCGGATTATCTGTCCGGATCGTATCCCGAGGCGGAGCTGATAGTCGTCGACGACGGCTCTTCTGACAAAACGGCTGAAGTCGCCCGATCGGTCGTTGAAGGTCGGCCGCAGCTTGACGTACGTGTGATACGTTACGAGGAGAACCGGGGAAAGGGTTTCGCAGTCAGGACGGGTTTCGAGGCGGCGAAGGGCGCGGTCGCACTTTTCAGCGACGCCGATTTGTCGACGCCGATCTCGGAACTTCGAAAGCTTGTCGATCCGATATTCGAGGACAAGTACGACGTCACGTTCGGATCGAGGGCGCTCGACAGGTCCTTGATCGGCGTCCATCAGCCGTGGAGACGCGAACAGGGCGGAAAGGTGTTCAATCTGCTGGTGCGGACGCTGACCGGGCTTCCCTTCTGGGACACGCAGTGCGGATTCAAAGCCTTCAGGATGGACAGGTTCCGGCCTCTGCTTGAGAAAATGAAGATCGACCGGTTCGGATTCGACGTCGAGTTCCTTTATGCCGCGTACCATAACGATCTGAGATTGAAGGAGATCCCGGTCCGCTGGGACCACTGCGAGGGAACAAAGGTAAGCATCTTCCGCGACAGCGTGAGGATGTTCCGCGAGGTCGGGGAGATAAGGAAACGCGGCCGCGCGGGAAGATATTCGGTGAGCGGTGAGCGGTGAGCGGAAGGTTCAGTTAAAAGAGATCGTATTGCAACTGTTTAGCGGCGGGCTTGCCCACATCACGATCTGCAACAATAGAGGACTTCTGGAATGATCATCGCAAGACATCCACGCACTTTGGCCACATTGGGCTTTTTGCTCATACTAGTTGTGATTCTCGTCACGGAATTTATTGGCAAAGGTGATCGATTTACGCAGGATATGAATCGGGAAACTGTAGGAATCTTAACTCAGATGGAGAGTGATGGAATTGACAAGAAGCACATTCAGTCGATTGAAGACGTAATGAAAGCGACAACGTTCAACGTGCAGTCGGAGATCGACAACAGATTCTTTCAAAGTCTACTCCTGATCGTATTTATTGGCATGATCATATTGGGCCTTGCGAGAGAATTAGACAGAATCAGTGCAATATCATCGGGCAGGTGAGAATAGAACAAGGAGAATTGCGCAAAATCGTGAGGGCAATTCAAAAGCCTTTGGTGGGTACGAAACTACATCATTGTGACTGTAGGCCAACCTTCAGCTCTCAGTTCACTGCTTTCTGCTCACCGCTTACCGCTCACTGCTCACTAAAACAATGCCAGCCAAATTAAACGTCAACATCGACCACGTAGCCACGATCCGCGAGGCGCGGAAGACCATCGAGCCGAGCATCATCACCGCGGCGGTGATCTGCGAGCAGGCGGGCGCGGACGGGATCACGGTCCACATACGCGGTGACCGCCGGCACATACAGGACCGCGACATCGAGCTCCTGCGCGAGGTCGTCACAACATACCTCAACGTCGAGATGGCGGCGACCGACGAGATGATCGGGATCGGCGCACGCACGAAGCCGAATGCGATCTCGCTCGTACCCGAAAACCCCAATGAGATCACGACCGAGGGTGGGCTCGACGTCGCGGGCAATCTCGAAACCCTGAAGCCTGCCGTCGAGAAACTGCGCGAGGCCGGTGTATTCGTCAGCGCGTTTGTGGACCCTCTGAACGAACAGATCGACGCCGCGCAGTCGATCGGGATCCAGCAGGTCGAGTTATGCACGGGCGAGTACGCCGAAATGACGCTCGGCGCGAAAGCCGCTCACGGCGATGGAGCGGTTCGTGCGGCAAACGAAGTTGAGCGGATCCGCCAGGCTGCCGTCCACGGCACGAGCCTCGGGATGAAGGTCGCGGCGGGTCACGGGTTGACCTACCGGAACGTAGGCGCTTTGGCGGCGATACCGGAGATCACTGAGTTCAACATCGGCCACAACATCATCTCGAGGGCCGTCTTCACGGGACTCTACAAGGCGGTCGAGGAGATGATCGGGAAGATTCGGGGCGTCTGAATCAGTACCGGGAGCGGTAGCGACCGGCCCCAATACCCCCTACGAACTTTGCGCACGACCGCCTTTACGGTTTATCTTCTTTGTGCCCGTCGCTACCGCTCCGGGTACTGATTTGGCCCGTCGCTACCGCTCCGGGTACTGATTCACTCACTCCATGAACTTCGGCTTCATCATCGACAACCGCAAATGCATCGGTTGCCACGCCTGCACCGTCGCCTGCAAATCCGAGCACGATGTCCCCGTAGGCGTTAACCGGACCTGGGTCAAGTACATAGAAAAAGGCGAGTTCCCGGATACGCGGCGTTTGTTCAGCGTGATGCGCTGTAACCACTGCGCGGACGCTCCCTGCGTGGACATATGCCCGACCGAAGCGCTCCACACCCGCAAGGACGGCATCGTCGATTTTGACGATCGAAGGTGCATCAGCTGCAAGGCTTGCACGCAAGCCTGCCCGTACGACGCGCTCTACATACATCCCGAAACGAAGACCGCCGCGAAGTGCAACTATTGCACGCACAGGACCGACATCGGCCTCGAGCCCGCCTGCGTCGTCGTTTGCCCGGAGCACGCGATCATTTCCGGCGATATGGACAATCCGGAAACGGAGATCTCGAAACTTCTGGCCCGAGAGACGGTTACGGTCAGGAAGGCGGAGAAAGGAACAAAGCCGAAGCTGTTTTACATCGACGGCGACAATGCCTCACTCGATCCGACCGAGGCTCACCCGGACACGGACTATATGTGGTCGAGCCAGTCCTCCGGCGTCGGCAAGTACGCGAAATACGCCGAGATGCGGCAGTCGAACAAGGCCGCGAACGGGAACGGGCTCGTCCAGATCGAGGGAAGAAAGAAGCCTAAACGGGTTTACGACGCACCTTCGAAAGGGATGCTCTGGGGCTGGGAGGTCTCCGCGTACGTGCTAACGAAGGCGATCGCGGCGGGAGCGTTCATCGTGCCTGTCGTCGGGAGCTTCCTTTTCTACCAGATCCCGGAGCTGTTCAAGGTGATCGGTGCGGTCGTCGCCTTTGTTTTTCTGGCCGTCACCGGCCTGCTTCTGATCAAGGACCTGGGCCGCCCGGACCGTTTTTTGTACGTCCTGCTCCGTCCTCAATGGAAGTCGTGGCTTTCCCGCGGCGCGTACATCATCACGATCTACGGCGCGGCGCTGACCGCGTGGCTCGCGGCGTCCTATTTTGGATACTACAGATTGCTGCCTGCGATCGAGGCTGTCGGGCTGGTATTCGCGTTCCTTTCAGCGGTTTACACGGCGTTCCTGTTCGCCCAAGCGAAGGGCCGAGACCTTTGGCAGAGCCCTATGCTCGGCGTGCATATGATCCTGCATTCGGTGATGGCAGGCCTTGCGGTGTTCCTCGTCGCGAACTTCTTCCTGGTGATGAACATAGGCATCACGGCGGTCCTGACATTCGTGGCAGTCGCGGCGATCGTGCTTCACCTGGCAACACTCGCGATCGAGCTTGTCACTCCGCACGGAACGGAGGACGCGCACAAGACGGTGACGATGATCGTCAGCGGGCAATATGCGACTCAGTTCTGGCTCGGGATGGTGGCCGTTGGAAACGTCATTCCGGCTGCGTTGCTGTATGTTTCGTCGGAGTATTCGGTGGTCGGACTCGCGGGTATCCTGATCCTTGTCGGACTGTATTTCGCCCAGCGGATATGGGTCCGCGCGCCTCAGGAAATCGCGCTGAGTTAGTAAATCGTGAATCGTCAATCGTCAATCGTGATCAGAGCGGCGTGTCAGTAGCCCGACCGTCAGGGAGGGCGTAGATCAGCAGTTGATAATTGATAGTTGATGGTTGAAGCGGCCCGTTTAAGAACGGGCAGATCATTGACCAATGAAATCAGTACCCGGAGCGGTAGCGACCGGCGAGAGATTCTCACCGCGAAGGCGCTGAGACACAAAGATCTCATGGGCGGTTTCGCAGCGAGCAGATCATTGACCAAAGACCGTTGAAATCAGTACCCGGAGCGGTAGCGACGGGCCTTCTTTGGCGTTTGCCAGAAGAGTGTTGAAAGCGCCACTCCGTTGAAACCACCGAGTTCTTTCTCGTGTCCCTTGTGCGAACCTCTGTGCTCTCTGTGGCTCGTCTTGTCTGAAAACGGGAGATTTAACCACCGAGGTCACGAAGGTATTCACGGAGGATACGGAGATGCCCAGAACCAAGATGTGTCATTGGCTGCGGGGGGCGTTAGCGCAGGACAAGATAGGATGGAATTAGGCCATCTAGGTGGTCGATCAGCCGACATCACGCAACTAAGCTTTTACTTATGAAGGCTACTCTTGGACGCGCCAGTTCTGCTTTGCTTACTGCCTTTCTGGTGTGGTCCCTGGTGGCGACCGTCTCCGCTGAACGCGATCCTGTGGGTCTTTTCCCCATAGTCGAAAACAACAAGTGGGGATATATCGATGGAACGGGCAAAGTAGTTATCCCTCCGCGGTTCGATCTCGCAGATTATTTCTACGAGGGCCGGGCTCTCGTTTTGACCGGGAAGCAGACAATCAGACATCCTGACAGCGAACACGAGATCGTGGTCGGTAAGTGGGGCTACATCGACACTTATGGCAACTTCGTGATCCCGCCGAAGTTCGACAACGCCGACTCTTTCTCAGAAGGTTTAGCGGGAGTCTCCGTTGATGGAATTTGGGGATTCATCGACCGTGCTGGCGAATTCGTTATAGAGCCGCAGTACTATTCGACTCAACCGTTTTCTGAGGGTCTAGCCATTGTCCGGAAAGAGATGGGAGAGCCGTTCCTGGTTGTCGACAAGACGGGAAAAGTGCTGTACGAGGTGCCATATTCCTGGATCGGTCCGTTTTCGGACGGCCTCGCTGTGTTTAGTTCCAACGATAACAGTAAAAAGTTTGGATATATTGACCGCAGTGGAAACCAGGTAACGCCTGCCGTATATGGATCTTCTCACCGCTTTTCAGATGGGCTCGCGGCTGTACGGCTGGACGGGAAAATGGGCTACATCGACAAAGAAGGAAGGACGGCGATCGCATTCAAATTTGAGCTGGCGGGAGACTTTTCTGAAGGATTGGCACCGGCTTGCCTTGAAAAAGGATGCGGGTTCGTCGACAAGAATGGGAGATTTGTTATCGACCCTCGGGTTTTCGACTCTGAGCCCTTCAAGAACGGATATGCACGTGTCTATGATGAGAACGGAAAAGTCGGATTCATCGACCGTAGCGGTAGGGTCGTGATCGAGCCACAGTTTGAAGAGGCGGAGAACTTCATCGATGGGTTGGCGGAGATACGCCTGGGCGATCCCGTAAGTTATCTGCTCGGATATATCGACACAAGGGGCCAATTTGTCTGGAAGCGAGAAAAGCCTTTGAAATAGATCGCTGATTGCGAAGTTGAATGAAGTCAGCAGGGCTGCGCCCAGCTTGGGCAGCGCAAAGCGCTGCTCTAAACGGTAGAGGGAGTTACGACGTGATGGTAGCGAACCAAAACTCTTAATCCATGAAATCCGTGTAATCCGTGGCCTTTTTTCATTCGTGAAATCCGTGTAATCCGTGGCCTTCTTTCATTCGTGAAATTCGTGAAATTCGTGGCCTTTTCGTATTCAGAGAAATCCGTGCAGTTCGTGGCCTTTTAACAATGACCCACAAGCCTTCATTCATAGAATCCGTCGCCGAAAAGCTCGGCATCATCGAAAACCTGCATCCGCAAGAAGCGCCCGAAGCGCTTCCGCGCCTGACCGAGCCGGGCGATCTCACGAACTATCCTCCGCCGGACAAGTGGGACGACTGGACCGAGTACGAGGCGAAGAGCGGTCTGAAGCGGGAGAAAAAGAACTACACCATCGTCCCGACATCCTGCTTCAACTGCGAGGCCGGATGCGGACTTCTTTCCTACATCGACAAGGAAACGATGCAGGTCCGCAAGTTCGAAGGCAATCCTTACCACCCCGGAAGCCGAGGCCGGAACTGCGCAAAAGGCCCCGCAACGATTAACCAAATAAACGATGTAGACAGAATACTTTACCCACTCAAGCGCGACGGCGAGCGGGGCTCCGGCAAGTGGAAGCGCGTCTCCTGGGACGAGGTCCTCGACGACATCGCTTCGCGGATCCGCGAGACGCTCAAGGACGACCGCCGCAACGAGGTCGTTTACCACGTCGGGCGCCCCGGGCACGAAGGCTTCATGGACCGCATTCTTCAGTCGTGGGGAGTCGACGGCCACAACAGCCACACGAACATATGCTCGGCGGGCGCGCGGTTCGGATACGCGATCTGGCACGGGGCCGACCGTCCTTCGCCCGATCACGCTAACGCGCGTTTCATCCTTCTGATCTCGGCGCATCTCGAATCCGGGCACTATTTCAATCCCCACGCACAGCGCATCATCGAGGGCCTTATGAACGGCGCGAAAATGTGCGTGATGGACCCGCGTCTTTCAAACACGGCGTCGATGGCGGATTACTGGATGCCGACGTATCCGGGAAGCGAGGCCGCGGTCCTGCTCGCGATGGCGAAGATCATCCTCGACGAGGGCTTGTACAACCGCGACTTCATCTACAACTGGGTCAACTGGCGGGAAAGCCTGAAAGAACTGAGCCCTTCCGCCGAGGTCACGTTCGAGAACTTCATCGACGAGATGAAGAAACTCTACGCCGAATACACGCCCGAATTCGCGCAAGCCGAAAGCGGCGCGGACCCGAAGATGATCGTCGATGTCGCGCGGAAAATAGGCGAGGCGGGCTCAAGGTTCTCGACCCACAACTGGCGAAGCGCCGGAAGCGGAAACCTCGGCGGCTGGGCGGTCTCGCGCTGCCTCCATTTCCTGAATGTCCTGACGGGCAGCGTGGGGACCGTCGGCGGCACGATGCCTTCCGCCTGGAACAAGTTCAAACCGAAGGGATTCTCGACACCTCCCGCCCAGAAGTTCTGGAACACTCTTCATTTCCCCGACGAATACCCGCTCGCTCATTACGAGATGAGCTTCCTCCTGCCGCATTTCCTGAAGGAAGGCCGCGGAAAGCTCTCGGTCTATTTCACGCGCGTGTTCAACCCCGTGTGGACCTATCCGGACGGTTTCGTGTGGATGGAGGCGCTTTCGGACGAATCGAAGGTCGGAATGACGATCGCGCTGACGCCGACCTGGAACGAGACCGCGTACTTTGCCGATTACGTCCTTCCGATGGGGCATTCGAGCGAGCGGCACGACCTGATCAGCTACGAGACGCATTCCGGAATGTGGATCGGGTTCCGCCAGCCCGTGCTCCGCGAAGCGATGCGGAAGATGGGCAACGAGGTCGAGTTCACGTACGAGGCGAACCCCGGAGAGGTCTGGGAAGAGGACGAGTTCTGGATCGAGCTTTCGTGGAGGATCGACCCGGACGGGTCGCTCGGAGTACGCGAACACTTCATCTCGCCGTATAGGCAGGGCGAGAAGATCACGATCGACGAGTACTACCGGTACATCTTCGAGAACACGAAGGGCTTGCCGGAAAAGGCCGCTGAAGAAGGACTTGCGCCGCTCGAATATATGCGCAAGTACGGCGCGTTCGAGGTCGAGCAATCGACGTACGGCGTTCACCTGAACGAACTGTCTCGCGACGTGCTTGAAGGCTCGGAAACCGATCCCGAAACCGGCGAGATACGAAAAGACGGGAAGGCGATCGGGGTTTCGATCAGCGGGAAGCCGCACCAGGGCTTCGGAACGCCTTCGCGCAGGCAGGAGTTCTTCTCGCAGACGCTGAAAGACTGGGGCTGGCCGGAGTACAAGACTCCGACATACGTGAAGAGCCACATCCACCGCGAGAACCTGAAAGACGACGAGATCGTCCTCGTGCCCACGTTCAGGCTGCCGACGCTCATCCACTCGCGTTCGGGAAACGCGAAATGGCTGGCCGAGATCGCGAACCGCAATCCGCTGTGGATGCACCCGGAAGACGCGAAACGCTGGGGCGTGAAGACGAACGACCTGGTCCGCGTTTCAACCGACATCGGTTACTTCGTCAACAAGGCGTGGGTGACAGAGGGGATGAAACCGGGCGTGGTCGCGTGCTCGCATCACCTGGGGCGCTGGCGAAGGCCTCAGGACGGTGCGAACAACCGCTGGGCGTCGAACCTCGTGAAGATCGAGACGGACGGCAAAGGAGGATGGAAGATGCGGGTTGAAGAAAGCGTTTCGCGCTCGAAGTCGGACGATCCGGACACGGAACGGATCTTCTGGTCCGACGGAGGCGTCCACCAGAACATCACGTTCCCCGTCCATCCGGACCCGATCAGCGGAATGCACTGCTGGCATCAGCGCGTGAGGGTCGAAAAGGCTCCCGAAGGCGACCGCTACGGCGATGTGTTCGTCGATACTGAGAAGTCGATGGAGATCTACCGCGAGTGGTTGAAGAAGACACGACCCGCTCCGGGCCCGGGAGGCCTTAGGAGGCCTTTGTGGCTGGCGAGGCCTCTGAGACCTGCGGAAGAGATGTTCTACTTAAATAGGGAACCGGGGGAAAATTAACAGGGATGAAGGTGATAAATGGGATGGAGAAGAAGAGCGAAACAAGATAGACAAGATATTCAGGGTGGTTCTATCCCGTAGGTGACGGCGAATCTCTTCTTTGCGCGTTCGTACGATTTCGTAAATTTCGTTGTGAATCGCGAGACGGACAGCTTTCGAACGGCTGGCAGCCATTAACAAGTTGAAGCTTAACACACCTCAAACATCCGTGTTTATCTGTGTCCTTTTTCCACTCTGTGTCCCCTGTGATCTCCGTGGTGAACCCGCGGCACGCTGAAGCTTATCGGACGACCGTTTAGAGCAGCCCTCCGGGCTGTATTGGCGGGCGCAGCTCGCCGGAATCAGAAAAAAAGCGCGCCTGAAAGGCCGAGCCTTTCCGCACACAGTGGCGGCGAAGCCGCAAATGCGGAATAGAAATGCCGATCTGGCCCAAGAAATTCTCCCCAAGTCTTACGCCTTCACTTCGCCGGGCAGCTCGGAAACGACCGGGACCCGCAAAAGATCTTCCCGGGTTCTCCAGCCGTCAAGTAGTTCCAGAACCCCTTCTTCAGTGAGCGGTTTGGAAAACAGGTAGCCCTGCCCGAACTCGCACCCCAGATCCCTCAGTTTTTCTGCCTGCGTTTCCGTTTCGATCCCTTCCGCGATCACATCTAGATCGAGGGCCTTCGCCATCGCCACGATCGTCGAAACAAGCTTGCCGCCTCCGGTTTCGTCCGAAAGCTCGGTTACGAACGAGCGGTCTATTTTTAGGGTGTTGATCGGAAATCTCTGCAGGTAGCTCAGCGAGGAATATCCGGTCCCGAAATCGTCGATCGACACTTGAATGCCGTGGGCCCGAAGCTGCTGAAGGATCTTGATCGCCGCATCTGCGTTCTCCATCGCGGCGCTCTCGGTGATCTCGAGTTTCAGCTGGGAAGGCCGGATCCGCGTGTCGTAGATCACTTCGTTCACGTGGTCTAAAAGATCGGGCTCCGCGAAATGCCTGCCCGAAAGGTTGACGCTTATGAAAGGCAGAGAATCGGAAAGCGGGCCGAGGCTCCACTCGGAAAGACGCGAACAGGACTCTCTCAGTATCCACTGTGTGAGTGGAACGATCAGGCCTGTAGATTCGCATACGGGAATGAATTCCGCGGGCGAGATCGGGCCGCGTGTGGGGTGCGTCCACCGGACAAGTGCCTCGAAGCCCCGGATCTCAAGGCTCGAGAGGCTTACGATCGGCTGGTAATTCACCGTCAGCTCGTTTCTCTCTATCGCGTGCCGGACGCCGGTCTCGATCTCGATGAGGTTCACCGCCGTTTCGTGCATACGCTTGTCGAACAGCTCGAACGGGCGGCTGGATTCCTTCGCGTGGTACATCGCGATGTCCGAATCGCGGATAAGGTCTTCCCCGTCGGAGTACGTGGCATCGCCGATCACGATCCCGACGCTCACACCTGTTTGGATCTTTTTCTCGCCGATCCTGACAGGCCGCGAAACCGAGCGGACGATCTCCTTTGCAACCTCGGTCGCGGTATCGACGCCTCCCGCCTTCTCGAGTATCACTCCGAATTCGTCACCGCCGAACCTGGCGACAAGTTTTCCTTCGTGCTCGAGTGCGGTGAGCCGATTGGCGATCTCCTTCAAAAAACGGTCCCCAAGCGAATGCCCCAGGCTGTCGTTGATGCGCTTGAACCTGTCCAGGTCAAGGAACAGGACGGCGAAACTCCGTTCCAGATCTTCGCCGCACTCCGCAAGCAGTTCGTTGAGCCTTTGTCTGAAGAAGTTCCGGTTGGGAAGGTCCGTAAGGGCATCGTGATACGCCGCGTGCCGGAATTCCTCGCGGCTCTCCCGAAGCGCGACCTCGGCGATCTCCTTCTGCTCGACGTAATGCTCGAGCTCGACGATATGGCGTTCCGCTTGTTCGGCCCTTTCCCTTTCCACTTGCTCGGCCTGGGCCGAGGTCTTCTTGATGTCGTTCACATATCGCCAGAACGTGAAGTACACAAGCCCGGCAGCGGCGAGGCCGAGGGTCACGAGGAGCGAATCGAAGCTGTACAGCGTCTTCGCGAGAAGGCCCGCGAAAAAGGCGCTTGTAAGGTAGAGAACAAGCCCGTTGAGACAGTAGACATACCAGACCTCCCAAAGCGACCGGCCGGTCTTGAGAGAGGTAAAGATCGTAACGAAGATCGAGTTCACGGCGAAAAGAGCCAGCGCGAGGAGCGAGAGCATCAGCGCCAGTTCGGTGAACTGCCCGGCCTTCGCTATTAGGTAGGGCGGCCCGAGTACGAACTGGGCCAGGTACGCTGTTGTGTAGGTCGAAACCGCCGCGATTGCGCCGTTCAGGGCTACAGTCTTCGCGGTGATGTTTATCCCCCTGCGCTTGAAACTCAGGGAAGCCGTCACCGACTCCATGACCGCGACCAGGGTCGCCAACTCGCCTCCGTAGAGTATCAGTACGAGGAATACAAGTATGTCCGAGAGGGTGATGTGTACTTTCACTCTCGGAAGCTGGATCTGCGAAAAAGTGGCGAAGACTACGGTCGATAGTGTGAGAAAAACAAACAGGCCGTCGACACGGCCTGCCGGGAACGCCCACACGGAGCCTCCGACGGCGACGACGGCAAGTGCCGCTGTTGCCGCGTAAGCGAGATTTGTCAGTCGTGGATTCTCAGACACGAAGAATTCGAAGAGATCTGAAAGCGGGATCGTCCGGACAGTGACCGTGTTCGAAAGTATGGAGAGGGAGGAGTTCAGGAAGGATTACCTAACCCTTTGTAGTATAGGTAATTCGGGCTTGAAAAGTCTAGCTGTTCATCGAACGCGAGGATCGCCCCGGCCTTTGGTCCCGGGCGGTGTGCGCAACGAAAAGAACCCCGGCGCAAGGTCGGCCGGGGTCCGTTCTTTCTTGCTTGATGCGGCAAGATCAATGCATATGTGCTGAATCGTCGCCGGAGATAAGCGGGCTGTTGCTGCCGAAGGTCGCATCGCTCATCAGCATCCCGTCACTGAGAAGCATCCCATCGCTCATCAGCATACCGTCACTGAGAAGCATTCCGTCGCTCATTAGCATTCCGCTGCCGAACGTGTCGCTCCAGTCGTAGAACAGCACCCCGTCGCTCATCAGCATACCGTCGCTGAGAAGCATTCCGTCGCTCATCAGCATCCCGTCGCTCATAAGCATACCGTCACTCATCAGCATTCCGTCGCTCATCAGCATACCGTCGCTCAAGAGCATTCCAAGCCCGTATACCTTCTGCCAGTTCGTGATCAGCTTCGTGCTTTGCACCCAGCCGTTGGAAACAAGAATTCCCTGCGACCAGTTGACCGTCTCACCTTCTATCTGCGAACGCTGCTCCGGCATCGACGTTATCATAGGCTCATTCAGCGGGGTCGAGCTGCCGAGGTCCCGTCTTACAAGCTTCGCGAGCCGCACGGCGCCCTCGATATTCAGCTGACCAGCGCCCTGTTCCAGGTGATTGAAGCCGCCTATGGGCTGGGCGGTGTACTGAAGCACCATTTTAACAAGGTTCGGTGTCAGGTCAGGATTGGCCTGAAGCATTACCGCGACCGTACCGGAAACGATCGGGGCCGACATCGAAGTGCCGCTCAGATACATTTTCGTGGTCGAGTTGAGCAGGTCGTTGTTCACCCTCAGTTCCGGATAGTTGCGAAACAGCTTGCTGTTGCGGTCCGCCGAGGAAATGAGCTTGTTGCCGGGAGCGACCAGGTCGGGTTTTACAAGGTGGTCGTAATGCCTGTTACCGCTCGAATCGACGTAGGAAGACCTGGTCGGGCCTCGCGAGCTGTACGTCGTGATTCCGTCGTCGCTTCTGACGTTCGTGCCGAAAGTGTTCGTCGCGCCGACGGTGATCACCGTCGGGTCATTTCCAGGGGAATGGATCGCGCCATAGAGCTTTCGCCCTTCCGCGTCCCTTCCGTTGTTGCCGGCAGCGGCGACAACCACGACGCCTGCGGAGGTCAGTTTTCTAACAGCGCGGCAGACCGGATCGTTCCTCCACGTTTCGACAGCCGGCGTTCCGAGACTAAGGTTGATCACCCGGATGTCGTACCTGTTCCGGTTGGCATAGATCCAGTCCAGGGCGTTGATCAGATCCGCCGTCGTACCGACACCATTGGAGTTCAGGACCTTTATGTTTATAAGGTCCGCCCTGCTCGCGATCCCTTCGTAATCGTTCATCCCCCCGAGCGTGCCGTCTCCGCCGACGGCAAGCGCCGCGACGTGTGTACCGTGGCCATAATTGTCGTCGAGGTCGCGTTCGGATGTGAAGTTCTTGTTTGCCTTGAAACGGCTGCTCAGAAGTCCTCCAGAGAACGACGAGTGGCCGCGGTGTATTCCGGAATCGAGCACGGCAATGCCAATCCCGCGTCCGTCCAGGTTTGAACTGCCCTGCTCAGCGCGCATGGCGACATAGCCCGTCGTCGACTCAATGTGTCCAAGGGAAACGGTGTCCTGGTCCAGCGAGAGGTGCCTTGCCGAGGTTTCGGCGGCGACAAGCCTTGCAAGTCCCAGGGGCAGCCTAAGCTCGAGGACGTTCAGGTTTGCGGCCTCGCTTGTGATGGCGATCCCGTTCGACTCCAGAAGCCTCCTCAGTGATGGCGAACCGATATCATCGGATTGCAGGATCACGGTCACAACTTCATCGGCCGGCCTGTTGGCGATCGCTGATTCGAGATCAGGCGAGATCTTGCTTCCGACGAACGGATCTTCGAGCGCGTTCTTCTCGGCGGCAACGTCCACCATACGGAAGTGCCTTCTGAGCAGCGGGTCGCGCACCACGATCCTCTCGTAGTCGGCAGCTGTTCCGGACGAGACCGCCAGAATGTCTCCGGAAGAGATCAGCTCGCGCAGGCCCTTTGCCGCCGCCATACCGAGGCTCGGATTCTGATTCGAGAATCCTTCGAGATCGGCGATATCAAGGATGACCTTGCCTTTCCTCTCTTTCAGATTCCCGATCGTATCCGCAAGCGTATCCTCGAACGCCTCGCGGTCGCCATCCGACGCCTTCAGGATCGCCGGAAGGTCGATCTTCATCAATCTTTTCCCTTTCAAACGGGCAGGTGCGCTCTCGCCTGAAAGTCGGTGCGCGAGCGTCGCAAGGATCACGGAGTGATTGAGGTAGTACTCGCCGACCAGCACCGGATTCCGTTCGGACCCGGAACTGAGGACTTTCAGCACATCGGATACTTCCCGATCAAGACCATTGGCCTCAAGGACCAAACCGGCTTCTGCAAGCGCCGTTACGTCGATCAGGTAGCGGTCCGACAGCCTGGTCGCGATTGCCGGATCGTCAGGCGATTGCCTGCCTTTCGAATGCGCCGTTTCACCGGACATTCCGCCGGCCAGAACGAACGATGCCGCAAGACCGATGCTTAGAAAAAGCCTCATTCGAAATCCCATACTTGAACCTTCCATGCAAGAAACCGTTACCTTAATGCCTAAAGTCGGTTCTGTTATCAGCAAAGTGCGTACCCGCTGCGATAGCGGGCCGAAAGCATAAGTAATTCGGGCAGTTAGGAGAAAGAACCCGTCGAAACAGGGGCTGTTTCCCGGTGAGAGCCTGTCAACTTGAGAGTTTTGAATCGAAGTGACCGTTCAATCTGACCGACCTCCGGGTGTCCCGCGGACGTCCGTTTGGAGCCGGGCTGTTCGCTGCGTCGGCGAGGGAGGTAGCGAGAACTCCGGTTTGCGCCGCACGAATGCGGGGAACGCCGATCGGGCGGCCCTCGCGGCACGCTGAAGCTTATCGGACGACCGTTTAGAGCAGCCCTCTGGGCTGTATTGGCGGGCGCAGCCCGCCGGAATCAGAAAAAAAGCGCGCCGGAAAGGCCGAGCCTTTCCGCACACATTGGCGGCGAAGCCGCAGAGGACGATTATGAACACCGTTCCTGCTGCGGCCCTCTCGACAGGGTGAAGGCTATCGCACCTCCCAAATTCATTTCGAATATCCCACTAACTTGCATTACAATGGCTGCATAAGACACTTCAGGGACAGTTCCCGCCGTAGTTATTTGGATTTCGAGCAAGGCAAGCCGCGAAAGCGCGGAAAGGGGCAGGATCACGCAAAAGGGGTTAATCACCGAATGGATACGAGTTCTATGAACAGCGAACCTTTCGTGTCGAGGGACATCATCGACCGAAAATGGGTAGAGGTAAATGTGCCCTGTCAGTCCGCCTGTCCGATCCAGACTGACATCCCGGGCTACATCGAAGCGATCATCCACGAAGACTACGAACAGGCATACTTGATCAACCGCCTCGACAACGTCTTCCCGGGTGTTCTGGGCCGTGTGTGCCACCGTCCGTGCGAACCCGAGTGCCGACACGGCCGCGAAGGCCTTGGAGAACCGGTTCAGATCTGCTTTCTGAAGAGGTCCGCCGCGGACTTCGGAATGGAGGACCTGAAGCCGGACATCACACCGAACGGCAAGACCGTCTGCGTGATCGGAGCCGGCCCGGCGGGCCTTACGGCTGCCAACGACCTCGCATTGCTTGGATACAAGGTCACCGTATTAGAACAGTATGAAGAGCCCGGCGGAATGATGCGCTACGGCATCCCTCAGTTCCGCCTTCCGGCCGACATCGTCCGAAAGGACATCAAGTCGATTACCGACCTTGGGGTCGAGATCAAATGCAACACGCGCGTCGATTCCTGGGAAGCGCTCGACGATTTGAAAGCCGAATACGACGCGGTAATCGTTTCGGGCGGCTGTATGCTGCCGACGATGTTCGGGCTGCCCGGCAAGGACGCCGAGGGCGTCTTCTGGGGCCTCGATTTCATGATGCAGGCGAACCGCGATGAACTCGAGGTGAAGCCGAAGACGACGGTCGTCATCGGAGGAGGCTTCACCGCGCTCGACTGCGCACGAACCTCGTATCGCATAGGCGCAGAGGCCACGACCATCGCCTACCGCCGAACGATCGATTACATGCAGTTCTCCGGCGAGGAAGAGCTTCACCACCTTGCAGAAGAGGAGATCGATCTCCAGCTCCAGGTGTCGCCCGTTGAAGTGGTCGTCGAAAACGGAAGGGCGGTCGGGATCAAGCTGATCAAGAACGAGATCGGCGAAGGCGGAAAGATGTCTCCGGTCGAGGGGTCCGAATACATCATCGAGGCTGATACGATCATCCTCGCGATCGGACAGACCGCCGAAGAGCTCGAAGGCGTCGACGTGAAAGACGAATCGGTCCCGGAAGCGAAGGGCAATCTCTTCCTGGCCGGCGATTTCCGGAACGGATCCGGAACCGTGATCGGCGCCTGCGCGGACGGAAGAAAGGTCGGCCGCCAGGTTCATGAGCAGCTGTCCGGCGAGAAGTTCGAAGAGATCGTGGAGATCTCCGAAGTGCCGATCGCTTCTCTCCCCAGGAACCGCGAGCACGATTTCCTTCCGCAGGAGAAAATGCCGACGATACCGGTTTCGGCCCGCACCCAGACCGCCGAAGTCGAAACGGGCCTTCTCAACGAGCAGGCGATCACCGAAGCGCACCGCTGCTACCTCTGTCACTACAACTTCCAGATCGACCTCGACCGGTGCATCTACTGCATGAAGTGCATCGACGTTATGCCGGTCGACTGCATACATCTCGCCAAGGACATTACGGTCGGCGAGGACGGCGACCTGAAATACGAAAGGACGAAGAACTGGGAGGAGGTCGAGGCGATCGCGATCGACAACGACGAGTGCATTCGCTGCGGAAACTGTCTGAAAGCCTGCCCTGTGCACTGCATCTCGGTCTCGAAATACCATTACAAGACCGTCGTCCAGCCGGTGCAGATCACGCGCGACCGGTCCGAAACGGGAACGGAGGTGGCAGCCTGATGAGAAAACAGCACGCCACAGTCCGATTCTGCGGTATCGCCGGCGACGGCATCGTCACATCCGGAAAAGTGTTCTCGGGAGCAGCCGCCGACATGGGCCTCGACGTCCTCGTGAACGACAACTTCAGCGCCGAGATCCGAGGCCTCGGAAAGAGCACGACCGACATACGCGTCTCGCCGACCCGCGTCCGATCGATGGGCGACGGGATCGACGCACTCGTCGCGATGTCGGTAGGAGAATCTATCCCGGAGATCAAGGACATCAAGTCCGACGGCTTCGTGATCTTCGACTGCGAGGACACGCCCGAAGCCCGCGAGGAGCACGGGCTGCCCGAACACATCCCGGATAATCTCGGCTCGTTCGCGGTACCCTTGAAGAGGCTTTCGAACGAGAACGCTCGGTCGACGATCGCCCGGAACATCGTCTCGATGGGCGCGCTGAGCTATCTCCTGGGGCTCCCTCCGGACATTTTTACCGAGCTCATAGAAAGGAAGCTGTCGAAGAAGGGCGACAAGGTCGTCCAGAGGAACATCGACGCGTTTCTGGCCGGGAGATCTTACTGCGACGAACATTACGGCCCGCACACGACCCTCGATACTCCGGAAAATTCTGATCCCAAGAAACTGATCACCGGAAATCAGGCGGTGGCGCAGGGCGCTCTCGACTGCGGATTGAAGTTCTTCGCCGGATACCCGATCACGCCCGCGACGACGATCATGGAGATCGTCGCACGCGAGTTGCCGAAGCTCGGCGGCTGGATGCTGCAGGCGGAAGACGAGATAGCGGCGCTCGGCGCGGTTGTCGGCGCCTCGTTCGCAGGAAAACGCGCGATGACCTCAACGGCGGGACCCGGTCTCGCGCTTATGAGCGAGATGATCAACATGGCGGTGATGTCGGAGATCCCGATCGTCATAGCCAACGTCCAGCGCGGAGGACCCTCGACCGGCCTGCCGACGAAGGTCGAACAGGGCGACCTCAACATCGCTATGTACGGCGGGTCGGGCGATTCGCCCCGTGTCGTGATGGCCCCGACGAACGCCGAAGAATGCTATTCGGGGATCCAGTTCGCCTTCGACATCGCGGAACGGTTCCAGACTCCCGTGATCTTCCTGAGCGATCTTTTCCTTGGACAAAGAACCGAGGTTGACCTGATCGAGCGCAAGATCGAGCGCGACCGGAGCACCCGCGTGAAGCCTTCAGACGAAGAGCTGAAGAGCTACAACCGCTTCACCGACACCGACACGGGGATCTCCCCCTGGGTCATTCCCGGCGAACCGGGGGCGCTTTATTCCGTGACGGGGCTTGAGCATTCCGAGACCGGGAATCCGAATTTCGACGCGCAGGTGCATTTGCGTATGCAGGAGAAGCGATACAGGAAGTTCGAGACGCTTCAGAAAGAACTGCCGAAGCCGCAGATCATCGGCGACGAGGACGCGGAGATCGGCCTCAGCTGCTGGGGCTCCGTCCGAGGCGCGGTGATCGAGGCGATGGAGATCGCGCGCGAGGAAGGCGTTAAGTCGAAGCTGATCGTCTCGATGATGATCAATCCCCAGCGCGAGGAGGATTTCCGGGCGTTCTTCGACTCCTGCTCGGAGGTCATCATCCCCGAGATGAACCACAGCGGCCAGTACGCGGCGCTTATGAAATCGCGTTACGGCATCCGTCCGCGCGAGATGCATTTCCCCGGAGTCACTCCGGTCAGCCCCAGAAAAATAGCCGACAAGATCAAAGAGGTGCAGAATGAACTTGCTACAGAAACGTCACGTCTTGCAATCGTTTGAGCGTGCGAAGGCGACAAAAGCGCGGAAACACCGCGACACATTGCCGACCTGGTGCCCCGGATGCGGGCATTTCACTCCGCTTCAGGCGCTTTACGAGGCGATGGAGAAACAGCATATCGATTCGAAGGACTTTGTCCTCGTCTCCGGGATCGGCTGTTCCGGCAGGTTCCCGTTCTTCATTAAAGGATTCGGGCTCCACGCCCTCCACGGCCGCGCTGTGCCGATCGCGACGGGCGTCAAGCTTGCGAATCCGGACCTGGATGTCGTGATCGTCGGCGGCGACGGCGACGGTGTCGGGATCGGCGGAGGCCACTTCCCGCACGCGGCGAGAAGCAATTTCGATCTGACCTATCTTCTTCTCGACAATGCTATTTACGGGCTCACGAAAGGCCAGACATCGCCCACTTCCCCGATGGGGATGGTAAGCGCGACCTCGCCTTACGGCAACATCTCGAAACCGCTTAACGCTTCGACGATGGCGCTGACATACGGCGCGACGTTCGTCGCCCGAGTGTTCTCGCAGGACCGCGACGAGTGCACTCGCCTGATCGGCGAGGCGATGAAACACAAGGGATTCTCGCTTGTACACGTACTTTCACCGTGCATCGAGTTCCACAAGACGGTCACGTATGAGAGCGTCCAGAGCGAGGTGGCGAAGCTTCCCTCGGATTACGAACCGACCGACCGCGTCCAGGCGCTCGTGCTTTCGGAAAGCCAGGACCCGATCTACACGGGGCTGTTCCTAAAGGAGGAAGGGCCGACGTATCACGACCGCGTGAAAGAGATCGTTAAGAAGTTCGAGGAGCCTGTGAGGGAAGAGGCGATCGTGGCTTAGAAAGCAGGACTGAGAGGAAAGGACTGAGGACTGAGATCCTGTTCGCGTAGCGAACACTGAGTTTAGACATAATGTTTTGACCTGTCCTGCCTCAAGAACGTGGATTATGTTAGGTGAGATTCACCAACACCTAGCCACAATTGAGGAGGACAGGCATGAAGAATACTAACGCAATCAACGGAAAAGCGAGAGAGATCTTTGAGAATGAAGCACCGGAGTATCCGGCATACGTAGGGCTCGATGTCCATAAGGAGACTATCGTGGCGGCGATCGCCCGGGAGGGTCGGGGAAAGCCGGAGTCGCTTGGAACGATAGCGAACAAACCGAAGGAGGTGGCGAAGCTTGTCGAGCGGCTGAGCCGGGAGTTCGGGGGAGAGGTTCTGCTGTACTGCTACGAGGCAGGTCCGTGCGGATACGTTCTGTACCGTCAGCTGGTGGAGATGGGGCAGGAATGCCATGTTGTGGCACCGTCGAAGATCCCTAAGAAGCCCGGCGACAGGATAAAGACGGACCGGCGGGATGCGAGGAAGCTGGCCCGGCTATTGAGGAGCGGGGATCTTACGGCGGTATGGGTGCCGGGAGAGGAGCAGGAGGCGATGCGGGACCTGGCGCGGGCGCGGAACGACTTCAAGATCCAGGAGCGGAAGGCGCGCCAGCAACTGAGCGCTTTCATGCTCCGTCACGGGCATTCGTGGCCCAAGGGAAAGACGCGGTGGACGAAGGGCCACTTCGAATGGATGGAGACGCGCAAGTTCCCTCACGAATGGCAGTATGTTGTGCTTCAGGGATACATCAGAGCGGTGAATGCGGCGGAGAAGAGGGTGGCTGACATCACGGCGGAAATGAGCATGGCGCTGCCGCACTGGTCGATGGCTCCGGTGGTCTACTCGCTGATGGCGTTCAGGGGTATCGACATGGTCAGCGCGATGGGGCTCCTGGCAGAACTCGGGGATCTGACCCGCTTCGACTCGCCGAAGCAACTGATGGGCTTTCTGGGGCTTGTGCCCAGCATACACGCCTCCGGCCCGACAAAGCGCGAGGGTGAGATAACGAAGACCGGCAACTCGAGGGCCCGGCGCCTGCTGGTCGAAGCCGCCTGGGCGTACCGCCATCCGGCGCGCATGACGGCTCATTTGAGACGAAAGGCGAAGAACGCGTCCGAAGAAGCCAGGGAGATATCCTGGAAGGCCCAGAAACGTTTGTGCGGAAGATACCGGTCGCTGGTCTACTCGGGCAAGAACAAGAACCAGACCACGGTGGCAGTCGCCAGGGAACTCTCGGGCTTTATCTGGGACGTGACACGGGTCGAGATGGCCAGGTTTGAAACCCCCGCCCGCTAGCGGGCCGGTAACGCATCGCAAAGAAGTATCCGACAAGAGGAAAAGAAGTTAACCACAGAAGAAAAGGAGGTCAGAGGCGCTCCAGGTCAGGGCATTCGCAGACAGATCTTCTGAAGAATCCCGGTCACGGCTAGAACGGCTTCCCCGAAAGGGGAATGATCCACGCTTTTAGATAAGAGGAAAGCTTCGCGACGAAGACAAGTCAGGTAGGTAACCAATCCACGTATATCAGCATGATCCATCGTCGCTTACCGTCCGCAATGCCCTGACCTCAGGCGCTTCTGACAAACGAGAATATGTAGAGGGGTTGACAGGTCAAAACATATCAGCCGTGGCCTTCAGGCCACGGGTCGAGTCAGAAACGAATTCCTAGTCGCGTAGCGACGTCCAAATTATCCTGTTCGAATTACGTGTCCGAAGCCCGACCGTCAGGGAGGGCTACCGTCACCACCGTACGTTTCGTTCGCGTAGCGAACCTGTATCTTAGCCGTGGCCTTCAGTCCAAGGGAAGTCGCGAACGATCTCCTAAGCCGCGTAGCGACGTCACCTGCCGACGAATGTGTTTTCAAAATTCCTGCCTTCCTTTGTGTGCTCTGTGAGGCTCTCTGAGACCTCTGTGGTTAGGTCTCCCGAACGGACTCAGCACCTTAACTAAAGATTAACCACAGAGGGCACGGAGGTTTTCACAGAGAAACACGGAGATAATTTAATAGTATCCACCGTTGTCGCACAGCAGCGGTTGACATCACGGTGCGGAGGTTAGTTCGCGTAGCGAACCTGTATCTTAGCCGTGGCCTTCAGGCCAAGGGAAGTCGCGAACGATCTCCTCAGTCGCGTAGCGACGTCGCTATCGATTAACGCCGCTACGCAGCTGGGAAGTCCGGGGACCGCCCCGCCGGAAAGGCAGAGCCTTTCCGCACACCACGGCGGCTGAGCCGCAATCCGCTAACTCACCAAACCCAGCCGCCTCGCAGAACTCGGTCATCTCGGTCAACGCAGTGGCCTTCAGGCCACGGTCCGCGGGTCGCTGGATTCCCCGCGATTGGCCGCGAATGAGCACCGGATTCCTCTGATCATCGACGCAGCGCTCCTCTCAACACTAATAAACACAACGATTTAGAAATACGCCGTCGGGGCACGTTCGTTGCGTTTCCGTCCTGTATAATGGACGCCATCACCGATACCGTCCGAAAAGATCACTCCCCGGATCAGCCGCTCGCCGTTCTTCAGGCCCGCGGCCTTTCGAAGGTCTATCACATGGGAGAGGTCGATGTTCATGCCCTTCGCGACGTCGATCTCGACCTGTTCGAAGGTGAGCTCGCCGTCCTTCTGGGAGCGTCCGGAAGCGGAAAATCGACCCTCCTGAACATCATAGGCGGTCTCGACACTCCAACGTCCGGGACCGTTACATTCCGAGATCACGTTCTTACGGAAGCCGACGACGCCGCTCTCACCGAGTACCGGCGTGACCACGTCGGATTCGTGTTCCAGTTCTACAACCTGATCCCCTCGCTGACCGCGCTTGAGAACGTGCAGCTGATCACCGAGATAGCCGTCGATCCGATGGACCCGGCCGAAGCGCTGAAGCTTGTCGGCCTCGGCGACCGCCTGCACCATTTCCCTGCCCAGCTTTCGGGAGGCGAACAGCAGAGGGTCGCCATCGCACGCGCCGTCGCGAAACAGCCGGACGTCCTCTTGTGCGACGAGCCGACCGGCGCGCTTGATTACAAGACCGGCAAGATCGTGCTTGAAGTCATCGAGCGCGTGAACCGCGAGCTGAATACTACAACCGCGGTCATCACCCACAACGAGGCGATCTCGAAGATGGCCGACCGCGTGATCCGGATCGGGAGCGGACGGATCGTCTCGATCGAGACTAACGAAGAAAAGGCGAGCCCGGGAGAGCTGTCGTGGTGAAGCAACTGCTCAAACTCCTGTCTCCGCTCAACAAGAAGCTTGTGCGCGACATCAACCACCTGCGCGGACAGGTCGTAGCGACCGCGCTCGTCGTCGCCTGCGGAGTCGCTTCGTTCGTCGCGATGCAGGCGACGTACGACTCGCTTCTGCTCTCGCGCGACACGTACTACTCGCGCTACCGTTTCGCTGATGTCTTTTCGTCGGTCAAGCGTGCTCCGGAAGGCCTTGAGGAGGATATAAGGACCATCCCCGGGGTCGCGGAGGTCCAGACGAGGGTCGTTTCAAGCGTCACAATCGACCTGCCGGACCTTCCCGAACCCGCTCAGGGCCGGCTGGTCTCGGTCGACCTGACGAGAGGCTCGATCCTGAACGGACTTTACGTGCAGCGAGGACGTGAACTCGCCGACGAAGCGCGCGACGAAGTGCTGATCAGCGGCGCGTTTGCGGAAGCTAACGGACTGAACCCGGGAGATTCGCTGAACGCAGTCATCAACGGCCGCTGGAGGAGGCTGTCGATCGCGGGAATCGCTCTTTCGCCGGAATACATTTACGAGATACGTCCCGGAAGCATATTCCCCGACAACCGCCGGTTCGGCATCCTGTGGATGTCGCGGCGGTCTGCCGCGGCGGCGTTCGATATGGAGAACGCCTTCAACGATGTCGCGCTGACACTGGCGCCCGGTGCGAACGAAGCGGATGTGATAGAGAGGCTTGATGACGTCCTCGAGCCCTACGGCGGAACCGGCGCGATAGGCCGTGCCGACCAGTATTCGCATCGATTCGTCTCGAACGAGCTTTCGGAACTTGAGGTGTTCGGGACGTTCATTCCCGCGATCTTCCTGGGCGTGGTCGCGTTCCTCCTTCACCTCATACTTTCCAGGCTTGTCGGCATCGAGCGAGAACAGATCGGCCTTTTGAAGGCTTTCGGCTATTCGAACCGGACCATCGGGCTGCATTACCTGAAGCTCGCCGTGCTCGCGATCATCGGCGGTATCGTGATCGGTATAGCGCTCGGGGCCTGGCTAGGCTCCGGAATGACCGCACTTTACGCCGATTTCTTCCGGTTCCCCATACTTGAGTTTACACTCCCTTTTTCAGTAGTCCTTTGGGCGTTCATGATTAGTTTTGCCGCCGCCGCGATCGGAGCCGTCACTTCGGTCAGCAAAGCCGTGACGACCCGGCCTGCGGAAGCGATGAGGCCGGAACCTCCGGCGGATTTCCGGGCGGGATTTCTCGAGCGGTCCGGGCTGAACAGAATGTTCTCGGCTGAAGTGCGCATGATCGCTAGAAATCTGGCGCGCCATCCGATAAAAGCGCTGCTGTCCATCGTCGGGATCTCTCTTTCGGTCGCCCTCCTGTTCATAGGCTTTTACTTCTACGACGCGATAAACCGGCTGATCGAGATCCAGTTCAACCGGGTTCAGCTTGAAGATGTCGAGGTCACGTTCAACGAGCCTTTGCCCTCTGAAACGCGCTACGAACTGCTCAACCTGCCCGGCGTGAACCGTGTCGAGACATACCGCGCCGTTCCGGTGAGGCTTCGCTTTGGCAGCCATTCAAGGCGCGCCGGCCTTATCGGAATGGAGCAGGGCGGCCGGCTAAGAAACATAGTCGACAAGAACCTGCGCGACGTCCGGATCCCGAACGAAGGCATAGTTCTCTCGACCACACTCGCGGAATCGCTGGGGGCCGCCGAAGGCGACGAGGTGACCGTGGAGGTTACAGAAGGCTCGAGGCCGGTTGCGAAAGTGGCTGTCGCCGACACGGTCGAAGAAGCGGTCGGGATGGGCGTGTATATGGATTCGGACGCCCTGCACAGGCTTCTGAAGGAATCGGAAGTGGTTTCGGGCGCGTATCTCGAGGTCGACGAGAAGTACGCCCAAGAACTCTATGAAACGCTGAAGAACACCCCCACGGTGGCCGGAGTCGGAAGACCACAGGCGGCGCTGGACAGCTTCAACGAGACCGTCGGCCAGACAATAGGAACCTCGACGGCTTTTTTGATAGGATTCGCGTGCGTGATCGCGTTCGGGGTCGTTTATAACGGCGCCCGCATCGCGCTTTCCGAACGGGGCCGCGAACTTGCGAGCCTCCGGGTTCTTGGCTTCACACGCAGGGAGATCGGGATTATCCTGCTCGGCGAACAGGCGATACTGACGGGATGGGCCGCGCCGGTCGGTTGGGCTATCGGTTTCGTGCTATGTTTCGCCACTACCCGTGCGATCGATGCGGAGATCATACGGCTCCCCCTCGTGATCAGCGTTGCGACATTTGTTTACTCCTTCCTGATCGTCGCGTTTGCGGCTCTGCTTTCGGGCCTTCTTGTCGCCTGGAGGCTAAGGAACCTGGACCTGATCGAGGTCCTGAAAACAAGGGAATGACCCGATGCCGAAACTGACCCGAAAACACCTGTTCATAGTGCTGGGAGTGATCGCGGCCCTGGCACTCGCCTATTTCGCGTTCTTCCGGGAGGCGCCGGTTTCGGTCCAGACGGGCGAGGCCGCCCGCGGTGAATTGATGGAAACCATCGATGCCGAAGGCACTACCCGCTATCACGACCGCTACGTCGTCACCGCGCCCGTTTCGGGCAAGATGTCGCGGGTAGGGATCCACGAGGGTGCGAACATTCCGCAGGGATTCCAGATAACTAGGGTCGATCCGTCGCCTCCGAAGACAACCGATCCCAGCCAGCTCGAAGAGCCGAGCGTACTTCCCGCCGCCTTTCCCGTGCTGGCGCCCGTTTCGGGCCGCGTGACCCGGGTTTTCGAAACGGGGGAGAAGATCCTGGAAGCCGGGACGCCGATCATCGAGATCAGCAAGCCTTCGAGGCTCGAGCTTGTGATCGACGTGCTTTCGAGGGACGCGACGCGGATAAAGCCGAACATGAAGGTGATCGTCGAGGACTGGGGCGCCGACAAGGAGCCTTTGAGGGCGCGCGTCGCAACGGTCGAACCGAGGGCGTTCACGAAGGTCTCGGCGCTCGGCGTCGAAGAGCAGAGGGTGAACATCATCTGCGAATTGATCGAGCCTCCGAGGGAACTCGGCGGGAACTTCCGCGTCGACGCACGCATCGTGCTTTGGGAAGGAAAGGACGTTTTACAGGTACCTTCGAATGCATTGTTCCGGTCCGGGGAGGACTGGGCTGTGTTCGCTGTGGAACGCGGCAGGGCTGCGTTGAGGAAGATCAGGACCGGGCATCGGTCGCGCGACTCGGTCGAGGTGCTGGAAGGCCTCGCGGAAGGCGAAACGGTGATCCTGCATCCGCCGAACACGGTGTCCGACGGGACGAAGGTCTCGGATTAGTTCAAAGTTAAGGAACGGACGGGAGCACCGGAACGCACGCGTCCCGCGTGCAACAGCCGCCGAAGGCGGGCGAAGAAAGGACACAGATGAACACGGATGAAGAAAGATGGGAGACCGTCCATTCGCGTAGAAACATTTGAGTGAACAGTGAGCAGATGTGACCCCATTCGCGTAGCGACGTTTCCCGCCGACGAGAGTGTTTTTCAGGATTCCTGCCGTCCTTTGTGACCTCTGCGACGCCCTCTGAGACCTCTGTGGATTAATCTTCTAAAAGAATTCAAAACCTGATCAAAGAATTAACCACGGAGGGCACTGAGGTCTTCACAGAGAAACACGGAGGCCGTTCAAAGTTACCTCCGTTGTCGCGCAGCGGCAGTTGACATCACGGTACGGAGGTTAGTTCGCGTAGCGAACCTGTATCTTAGCCGTGGCCTTCAGGCCACGGAAGGTCGGCAAGAGATTCCCCTAGTCGCGTAGCGACGTGGGAGTGAGCGGTGAGCAGTGAGCAGTGAGCAGTTAGCAACTAAAAATCCGGTTCGCGCAACGACGTGCCCATTGGGGGATCTTCACCCTATCCTGGGATTCCTTCCTTTGTGACCTCTGCGACGCCCTCTGAGACCTCTGTGGTTTAATCATCTGAAAGAATTCAAAACCTAATCAAAGAATTAACCACGGAGTGCACGAGGGTTTTCACGGAGGGACACGGAGTTCGATCGGTCCGGTGGAAGAGAAGTGAGTTCCCACTTGCTCGGGTCAAGTCTTTCTGTTCCGGCGAGGATCAAAGACCTCACCGTCGCTCTCCCTGACAGTCGGGCTTCGGACACTCGCCCCCCCCGGACTCCCGCCGCTGCGACGTCGACAGGCTAAAGCCCAAGGTACCCCACCACTCACCTCTCAGCACTCATTTCTCAACACTCATTTCTCAGCACTCATATCTCAGTACTCATCTCTCAGCACTCATTTCTCAGTACTCATCTCTCAGTACTCAGTACTCTCTTGAGCGCTTCCCCCGTGTACGAGCCCTTCTTCTTCGCCACCGCTTCCGGCTTGCCCTTCGCGACCAGCCGTCCGCCGCCTTCGCCACCTTCGGGGCCCAGGTCGATGATGTAGTCCGCCGATTTGATCACGTCCAGGTTGTGCTCGATCACGATCACCGAGTTCCCTTTCTCGACAAGCCTGTGCAAGACGTCTAGCAGTTTCCGCACGTCCTCAAAATGCAGCCCGGTCGTCGGTTCGTCGAGGATGTAGACCGTCTTTCCCGTCGCGCGCTTCGAAAGCTCCTTCGAAAGCTTGATCCTCTGCGCCTCGCCTCCGCTCAAGGTCGTCGCCGACTGCCCGAGCTTGATGTAGCCCAGCCCGACGTCGAGCAACGTCTTCAGCTTCTTCTTGATCTGCGGAATGTTCTCAAGGACCGGCAGCGCGTCTTCGATGGTCGTGTCCAGCAGGTCCGCGATCGATAGACCCTTGTACTTCACGGCGAGCGTCTCCCGGTTGTAACGCTTCCCCCGGCACACGTCGCACGTCACGTAAACATCCGGCAGGAAGTTCATCTCGACCCGCTTCATCCCCTGCCCCTCGCACGGCTCGCACCTCCCGGCCTTCACGTTGAAAGAGAACCTGCCCGTCTTGTATCCCCTCTCGCGCGATTCGGGGAGCATTGCGTACAGGTCGCGGATTGGCGTAAACACTCCGGTGTACGTGGCCGGATTCGAGCGCGGCGTGCGCCCGATCGGCTTCTGGTCTATCTCGACGATCTTGTCGACAAGCTCCAGGCCCTTTATCGAGTCGTGCTCGAGCGGTTCCGCGGTCGATTTGTAGATATGCTTCGCAAGCGAACGATAGAGGATCTCGTCGACGAGCGTCGATTTTCCCGAGCCGGAGACGCCCGTGACCACGGTCAGAACCCCGAGCGGGAAATCGACACTGATGTCCTTCAGGTTGTGGCCGCGCGCCCCCTTCACGGTCAGCTTCTTGCCGTTCGGAGACCGCCTCTTCTTTGGAACATCGATCTTTTTCTCGCCCGAGAGGTATTTGCCTGTCAGAGAAAGCTCGGCGGAAGCGATCTTCTTCGGCGAGCCGGATGCGACGACTTCTCCCCCGTGCGTGCCCGCCGCCGGTCCCAGGTCGACGACGAAGTCCGCTTGCTCGATGGTCTCCTCGTCGTGCTCGACCACAAGGACCGTGTTTCCAAGGTCCCGCAGCTCCCGAAGCGTTTTTAAAAGCCTCGCGTTGTCCCTCGGGTGAAGCCCGATAGAGGGCTCGTCCAGGACGTACAGGACACCGCGAAGCTTCGAACCGATCTGCGTCGCGAGCCTTATGCGCTGGCCCTCGCCCCCGGAAAGCGTCGCCGAGCCTCGATCGAGCGTGAGGTATCCGAGTCCGACGGCATCGAGAAACTGAAGACGGTCGACGATCTCTTTCAGCACCAACCCAGCGATCTTCTCCTCGCGCTCATTGAGCTTTATCTTCTTGAAAAGCTTGAGAGAATCGCTGAGCGGGACGCTGACGTAATCGCCGATCCCGCGCCCTCCGACCTTCACGGCAAGGCTCGCCTTTTTCAAGCGGTGGCCGTCGCACTCCGGACAGGCGGCGGGCGCGATCATCGACTCGAGCTTCGCGCGGACCTTTTCCGACCCCGCTTTGTGAAGCCGCTCCCGCATCACCTTCACGACGCCGTTCCACTCCTGCCGATGCACCTTTCGGTAGAAGCGCATAGGGACCTTGCCTTCGACGCCGTGAAAGAAATCGTCCTTGATCTTCTGCGGAAGGTCCTTGTACGGCGTGTCCGGCCTGACCGGCTTCTTCGCTCGCCGGTTATAGACCTTGATGAGCCCTTCCAGCGCTCCTTTGAAGTAGCTCGAGGCGAGTTTGTCGACTTCGTCCAGCAGAGGAAGCTCGTCCGCCGGAAGGCTTTCATCCGGGATCAGCTTCGCCGGATCTACTTCGGCAACCTCGCCAATGCCCTCGCAGCGTTCGCACGCGCCGAAGTTCGAGTTGAAGGAGAATGAACGCGGTTCGAGAGGCACGATGCTGACGCCGCAGTTGACGCAGGCCATCTTTTCCGAATAGAGCTCTTCCCCGCCGTCGATGACCGCCACCTGGACCGCGCCGTTTCCCATTCTGAGCGCCGTCTTGACCGATTCCGTCAGCCGTTCCTCGACGCCTTCTTTCATCAGCAGGCGATCCACTACCACCTCGATGGTGTGGTTCTTCTGTTTCTCGAGCACGATCTGCTCGTCGAGATCGCGGAGCGTGCCGTCGATCCTGGCGCGTATGAACCCTTCCTTGTGCAGCCTGTGAAGCTCTTTCTTGAACTCGCCTTTCCGGCCTCGGACTATCGGGGCGAGGATCATCACGCGCTCGCCGTCAGGAAGCGCGAGTATCGTCTCGATGATCCGGTTGACGGACTGGCGTGTGATCGGGAGGTCGCAGTTCGGGCAGTGCGACTGGCCGATGGAGGAGAAAAGCAGCCGGACAAAGTCGTAGATCTCGGTGACCGTGCCGACGGTCGAACGCGGGGAGCGCGAAACGGTCTTCTGCTCGATCGAGATCGCGGGCGAAAGGCCCTCGACGGAATCGACGTCGGGCCTTTCGAGCTGATCGAGGAACTGGCGGGCGTAGGCGGAAAGCGATTCGACGTACCGGCGCTGGCCTTCGGCGTAGATGGTATCGAACGCGAGCGACGACTTCCCCGACCCCGACAGTCCCGTGATGACGGTGAACTTGTCGCGCGGTATGTCGATGTCGATGTTCTTTAGGTTGTGCTGGCGCGCCCCGCGCACGGAGATCTGCTTGATGCTCATAGGCCCACTGACGAGAAATCCGGGATGATCCGAATCCTTAATTTTATCAGCGGGCCTTCTCAGTTCAAAGTTCAAGGTTCAATGTTCAAAGGGAGTGAGCGACTGGAGCGCGGGCGGCCCGCCCGCATTGCGCCGCACGGCACAACGGAACGCACGCGTCCCGCGTGCAACGGCCGCCGAAGGCGGGTGAAGAAAGGACACAGATGAACACGGATAAAGAGAGATGAATGAATGCCCGTTTGCGTATCGAAGTCGGAGTGAGCGGTGAGCATGAGCAGCTCCAAGCATGTCCGAAGCCCGACCGTCAGGGAGGGCTACCGTGAGGACTGAGAGGAAAGAACTGAGGACTGAGATCCCGTTCGCGTAGCGACGTCGGAGTGAGCGATGAGCAGTGAGCGGTATGTAGTTGGGGTCCCTTTCGCGTAGCGAACCTGTATCTTGGCCTTGGCCTTCAGGTCACGGGGGGGGGGGTGTTTCAAACATTCCGCCAGTCGAGTAGCGACGTTTGACCCAATGGCTTCGGAGCGCTGATGCCCTCGGACACACCTTTGACACTGAATTCCTCAGGCGCCAGAAAACCAAGCCAAGACCCGTTTATGATTCTTGTTACCCCGCCAGCGCTCGCTCACCATCATCGTGCCTAGACTGCAGCTCTCCTCATACGTCTTCCTGAAATCCGGCGCGACGGAATCAGCGTAATCCAAGAACTGGGAAATATCGTCGAACAACTTTCCCGCACCGCATAAATAGTTGTCGCCCCAAGCGGAATCCATCGAATTCACCGCTTTTCGCCATCCGGCAAAAAGATAGCTGCGAATTGCCCGGCGTTCGGGATCCGGCCAGTCCTCGAAACCGCCGATGTGAAACTTCTCGAAGGTAACGCCCGCATCAATGAAGTAAATGTCCGTTTCGGTAAGCTCAACGATCCGGGGAAGGAAGTATCGAAAGTCGTCGACATTTCCTATGGTTGTCATCGCCTTGAAGGCATAGAACTCCAGATCTTCCGTGCTCAACGCGCGAAGTGGTTTCGAGATCAGGGGTTCCGCATCAAGCCTGACGGTACAGCATTCGCATCCGCCGAACTCCGTTGGCCTCGGGTAACTTGAGAAGACTTCGTATAGTCGGTCGATTTGTTTTTTCATCATCGATGGCTCTCGGAAAGTATACCGAACCAGCATCCGGGCAGGTCTTGCAACCGCGATGAAGAAATCAAGGGCTTCGAAGGATGTAGCGCGAGCTTCAGCTTGCGCAACCTTTCCTTGAGCGTTGGGGCCGGGACAAGCTGAAGCTTGTCTTACGGAATGACGCCGTTACGCGGCTGGATGATCGTGGCGAGCATTTACCGTGGGCTGAAGCCCGCGGCTAAGATACGTCGTCGCTACGCGACGAGGAAGATCTCCGATCGATCCCTTCTTTACTCGCTTCCTGAGATACTACGAACGTCATAGAACATCTTGACGAGAGTATGGTCAGCGTCTGACACTTCAAGTTTTTCGAGCGTCCTTTTCCCGACGCGACGATCAATGATCGCGAAAGCCCGCACGATCGGATCTGAGGAACGCAATGCTTCCTCAACCGGGATTCGAAGGTAAATCCGCATCGCATTGCCAAAATCCGCCGGCCCGTGGATCTCAGCCGCCGCCAACGCCGGCGAAATTTCATCACGCTCCAAGCCACGTTGATACAGATCAGCTTCTGCCCATTCACGGGGATAGTGTTTGCAATCGAAGACGCGCTCGCCGTCGACGGTGATCCACACCTTGTCTGCCCCGTCGTGAGATCTTCGATAACTGGTCAAATGAAAATCTATCCTGTGCCGCAGTTCGGGCGCGATAAATGACTTGACCCTTGATTTCAGTTTTGACCACTGCATAGGCTCGTTCGCGTAGCGAACCGGTATCTTAGCCGTGGCCTTCAGGCCACGTTGGGCGTTTCAACCGTTCCGCCAGTCGCGTAGCGACGTCTCCGTGTCGAGAACCGCCGCTACGCGGCTGAGTGATCTTGGCGTGTTTCTACCGTGGGCTGAAGCCCGCGGCTAAGATACGTCGTCGCTACGCGACGAGGAAGATATTTGTCGACCTCGCCGGAAAGGCCAAGCCTTTCCGCACACAGGGGCGGCGGAGCCGCGAAGAAGGACATTTAGGTGCGCCTTGCCGGAAAGGCCGAGCCTTTCCGCACACACCGGCGGCGGAGCCGCGAAGAAGGACATTTAGGTGCGCCTCTCCGGAAAGGCTGAGGCTCTCCGCACACACCGGCGGCGAAGCCGCAAAGAACAATAATTAAAAGTGCGCCTTGCCGGAAAGGCTGAACCTTTCCGCACACACCGGCGGCGGAGCCGCGAAGAAAAAATTCGGGGTGTCTCGCCGGACAGCCCGAGCCTTTCCGCACACACCGGCGGCGGAGCCGCGGGCCAAGCATCGATTTTCGCTTCATCGGAAGGAAGTGGCAGCGTCAGATCAACGACGAAATCCTATCTAACCTGTCCATCTTGCTTCTTCTTCGCTTCGCTCACTGCACGCGGGACGCGTGCGCTCCGATGCTCCTTTCCATCCTGTTTCTCCGCCTTCCAGCGTTTTCGCTTCGCTCACTGCACGCGGGACGCGTCCGTTCCGAAGATCACGCACACAAGTGCGCCTGCTATACCTATTTCGCCTTGCCCTGGTTGGCCACCGCTTCCTGCAGCTTCCGGATCTCTTCCGGGTCGCCGAGGTAATAGCTCTTGATCGAGTTGAGGTCCTCGTCGAGCTCATAAACAAGCGGGATCCCCGTCGGGATGTTCACGCCGACGATCTTGTCGTCCGGGATGTCGTCCAGATATTTCACGAGCGCGCGGATCGAGTTTCCGTGCGCCGCGACAAGCAGACGCTTGCCGTCGAGGATCTGCGGCGCTATCTCGTTCTCCCAGTACGGCAGAAATCGCTCGACGGTATCCTTCAGGCATTCCGTCAAAGGAAACTCGTCTCCGTCGAAGTCTCTGTACCGCGGATCGTTTCGGGAATTGCGCGGGTCGTCCTCGTCAAGCGGAGGCGGGGGAATGTCGTAGCTTCTGCGCCAGATCTGGACCTGCTCCTCGCCGACCTTCGCCGCCATCTCCGCCTTGTTCAGGCCCTGTAGGTCGCCGTAATGGCGCTCGTTCAACCGCCACGACTTCCGGACCGGCATCCACATCGTGTCCATTTCGTCGAGGATTATCCAGAGCGTGCGTATCGCGCGCTTCAGCACCGACGTGTAGGCGAGGTCGAACTCGAACCCCTCTTTCTTCAGCGTCTCGCCTGCGGTCTTCGCCTCGAGCCTTCCCTGTTCCGTAAGATCGACGTCGGTCCAGCCCGTGAACCGGTTAGTCTTGTTCCATTCGCTTTGTCCGTGACGGACCAATACAAGTTTATACATATGTCAATTTTCAATGGTCAGCGATCATTCATCAAGGGTCATGACTAGTTAACTCAGAAATCTTTGACAATTTTCAAGAGTATTGGGTACAGGTTCTGCTTTCTATAATTGAACCTAAACTCACACTCTTTCAGGTGCAAGTAAAAGGTCTCTGGACGCATGCCGCGGAACTTTGCGAGACGGACTTTGGCCAGTCCCCAGAAGCCCTCGATCCCGTTTATGTGGCTTGAGCCGACAACGAACTCATCGCGGTTGTGATAGACCCGATAGTGCTTCTGGTAGCCCATGTCGACGATCGAATCGTAGGTCCTCATGCCATCGGTATGGACCGTTGAATCGAGTGTCACCTTGCCCCTGATAATGGCGAAAAGCGTCTGTTTGGAGCAGTTAGGGACGATCTCGGTATAGACCGAACCGTTCCGTTTGTAGATCCCGAAGACGAGGGTCTTGCGGGCAGCTCCGCGGCCATGCTTTCCAGGGATCCGCTTTGGGCCGAAGTAGCATTCGTCGAGTTCGACCTCTCCTGAGAAGGGAGACTCGCTCTTGCAGAAAGCCGCTATCGCCTCGCGGATCAGTTTCAAATACCGGTTGACCGTATTGCGGTTCAGCCTGGTCAAAGCAGCGATCTGAGTAGCGGTCAGATCAACGGCAAAAAGCCTAAGAATCTCGCGAATTTTCCGGTCAGAAATTCGTGCACGCTTGAATCGCTTGTAATTGCTACTCATGACTGAAGTTAACTACTCTAGCAGATTAGTTAACTAGTCATGACCCTTCATCAATGCTCAGGGGTCAATGATCAAGTATCAATTACAGATCGCGATGAAAGTGGAGTTGGTCAAGGGTCAAAGGTCCTTGGTTTTTGATCCCCGGTCCTTGGTCCTTGGTTCTTGATCCCCGGTCCTTGGTCAATGGTCAATGCTCAAGTGTGCCTGCACTTCCCCTATCAGGTAGAGCGATCCCGTGACGAGGATCGTTCCCTTTCCGGCGACCCTTCGCGCCGTTTCGACCGCTTCTTTTACACTCCCGGAAACAAACACATTCTGCCTTGGAAAGCCTTCGGGGACAAATCCGGTTAGTTCGGCCGCAGGCATCGCCCTGGGGTTCGAAGGAGTGGCGAATACAAGGTTCTCAGCCCTTGGAAAAAGAAGCCTCGAGATCTCCGAAAGGTCCTTCTCCTTCATTGAGGCGAAGACCATCGTCAACGGACCTTCGACGTTCTCTTCCAGGTACGCTCTCAGCGCTCTCGCGCCCGAAACGTTGTGCGCGCCGTCAAAAAGCATTCCCTCGAACCACTCGAGCCTGCCTTTATGCTTCGCGGCACCGAGCCCTTCCACGACCGCCTCTTTCCCTATCGCGAACCCCTTCTCCGAAAGCATTTCCGCGGCGGCGATTGCAGTCCTTGCGTTGTCGATCTGGTGCCGGCCCGCAAGCCCGAGCTTAACTTCGGGATACTCGTTACGATCCGATTCGAATGTCACGCTTCCGTTCAGTTCCTTCGCGGCGACTTCCGAGGCGAACCTGGGCGCTATCCCGACTTCCGCGCAGCGGGCCCGGATCACGGCGTCCGCGTCCGCGGGCTGATCCGAAACCACAACAAGACTGTCTTCGCGTATGATCGCAGCCTTTTCCGCGGCGATCTCGCGCACCGTCGCACCCAGAATGTTTGTGTGATCGATATCGATGGGTGTGATCACGGAGAATTCGGACCGCGCCGCGGTGGTCGCGTCGAACCGTCCGCCGAGCCCTGTCTCAAGGATCGCGAATTCGACTCCCGCCTCGGCGAAGGCGAGAAGCGCGATCGCGGTCACGTGCTCGAAATACGTCGGGAGCGCCGCGAGCTTCCCTTCTTCAACGAGCCTTTCACCCGTTTTGCGTACCTTCGTAGCGAGGGCCGCGAACTCCTTATCCATGATCTCGTCGCCGTTGATCCTCACGCGTTCGGTTATCGAAACCAGATGCGGCGAGGTGTTCAGGCCGACGCGTATTCCGGCCGAGACGCAGATCGACTCGAGAAAAGCGCAGACCGAGCCTTTCCCGTTCGTCCCCGCGACCTGCACTTTCGCGTATTTTCTTTCCGGGTGTCTGAGGGCCTCGAGGAGTACTTGGGTATTCTCCAGCCCGAACTTTTTGACCGAAAGCTCGAAACCGAGGCTGAGCAGGTACGCCTGAGATTCCGCAAAGTCCATCTTTATGAACCGATTAGCGGTCAGCCGACGAGCCGGCGGTGATAGTTGATCTGTCCGAGGTGGTAGTTCAGGTGGGTGAGAAGATGCGCGATCATCCACGCGTTCGAGACCGTCTTTCCCGCGAACTGCTCAGGAAAGTCGTTCGCCAGGTCCTCATCGCTCAGTTCGTCGATCACCTTGTGGGCGACATCCGCCGCCTTGCGGAGCGCGTCCGCCACTTCGGTCCTCGAAGCGCCTTTTGATGAGAACTCCAGGTCCCTCTCCCGCACGTAACCGGAATTCCCAAGGACGGCGCCGAAAAAATGGTTGATGTTGCCCGCGAGGTGAAGCCCTAGATTTCCCGCGGAGTTCGCGATGTCTCCCGAAACCGTCCAGAGCGCCTCGTCGGACGGGTACGATTCAATCTCTTCGGCGGCCTTGTTCAGGTCGCGCACGAATAGGTCTCTGATGGCGTGGTTGAGCATTTCGTATTTAAGGGAAGAAGTTCAGTCGTCCTTCTTCATCATGAAATCGAGAAGCCTCACGATCGTGTCCTTCATCTCGCGCCGGTCGACGACCATATCGAGCATTCCGTGCTCGAGCAGGAACTCCGACCTTTGAAAGCCTTTAGGGAGCTTCTGCCTGATGGTCTGCTCGATCACCCTCGGGCCGGCAAAGCCGATAAGGGCCTTCGGTTCCCCGATGATCACGTCGCCAAGCATCGCAAAACTCGCTGTCACGCCTCCGGTCGTCGGGTCTGTGAGGACCGAGATAAAAGGAAGACCTGCGTCGTGAAGCCTCGCCAGCGCGACGGAGATCTTGGCCATCTGCATCAGCGAGAGCGTGCCTTCCTGCATCCTCGCTCCGCCGGACGCCGAGAAAATGATCACGGCTCCATCGGTCTTCATGGCGCGTTCGATCAGCCTTGTGATCTTTTCGCCGACCGCGGATCCCATCGAGCCGCCGATGAAAGACATATCCATCGCTCCCGCGTAGACCTTGTGTCCGCCGACGAGCCCTTTGCCTGAAATGATCGCCTCCGGGAGGCCGGATTTCTCCTGGGCTTCCTTGATCCTTTGCTTGTACGGTTTCGAATCGACAAAATCGAGCGGATCGTCCGATGTCACCTCTTCATCGAGCGGCTCATAGGCGCCTTCGTCGAAAAGCAGCTCGAGCCGCTCGCGCGCCCCGAGTCGGAAATGGTGGCCGCAGTGAATACAGACCTGGTTCGATTCCCTCAGCTCACGCTTGTAAAGAGCCGTGTCGCATTCGGAACACTTGACGAAGATCCCCTCGGTCCTGACCGTCTGATCTTCGCCGTCTTTCTGGCCTTCGATCTTCGGCTTATCTCTTCGGAACCATGACATATTGAGGTTTGATTGTGTTACAGCGCCTGCGCTTTCGCAAGTCTCAGAACCCTTCAGGTAAGCACCCGGAGCATCTCCTCGTGAATGCTCCCGTTGGTCGCGCAGATCGGCGGGCGGTATATGTCGATCTCGGATCCGTCGTAATACGAAACGCGCCCGCCGGCTTCCCTGATCAAGAGCACGCCGGCGGCGACGTCCCAGGGATTCAAGCCTTCTTCCCAGAAGCCGTCGAATCTTCCGCTGGCGATGTATGCCATATCGATCGCGGCGGAGCCGTCGCGCCGCACCGCTCTCGTCGCGAGAAGCATATCGGTGAAGTGCCTCGCGAAATCAGCCCGTTTGGCGATGTCGTATGGAAAGCCGGTGACCACAAGCGAGTCGCCTAGTTTTTGGGTTTCCGAAACCTCGATCTGCTTGTTGTCTAGGCTCGCGCCGCGGCCTTTTTCAGCGGAGAACATCTCGTCGCGGGTCGGGTCGTATGTCACACCGACCACTATCTCGCCCTCGTGCTCGAGAGCGATGGTCACACAGAAGCAGGGGTAGCCGTGCGCGAAGTTGGTGGTTCCGTCGAGCGGATCGATGATCCACTTCGAGGCGCCTTCGCCGATCTGAACGGCGTCGCCCGATTCCTCGGCGAGGATCGAGTGCCTCGGATAATGCGTCTTGATCTTGTCTACAATGAACTTCTCCGAGGCCAGGTCGGCCTCGGTCACGAGATTGATGTCGCCCTTTTTACGGACTCCGATCTTCCGCCCGAACTTCTCGAGCAGTATGTGGCCCGCCTCGCGGGCGGTTTCCATTGCAAAATTCAACATTCCAAAAAACCGGGGACCGGCCGCCCGGATTTGATTGCGGGCTCCGCCGATCCCCCTGATCGCTGTTTCTCTCGGACCGCGAAACGACCGTTCGCAGATCCCGGACGTGTTCCCGGTAAGGCTAGCCGAAGAACCGGCTCAGCCATCCCTTCTCATCTTCTTCGTCCATGATGTGAGCAAGTTCGCCGGCGTCCAGCCAGACACCCGAGCAGGAATCGCAGATGTCGATCACGATGCCTTCATACTCGCTTTCGAACAGATGGCCGTCGCACTTCGGGCAGTCGAGCTTGAGGTCTTTGGTCTCCTCAGCCTCAAGCTTCGCCTTCATCTTCTCGATGAGTTCGCGCTCCTTTCTTCTAAAATACTCGTTCTCCAGCGCTTTGCCGCGATCTTCAAGAGTGTCCGACATTCGTGTTGATTCTCCCTTTGAAAACTGAAATTAGGTCAGAAAAAGAAAAATAGCAGACTGTGTGTGAACTATCAAAAACCGGCGGGATACGGACTGGCGGTTATCCGGGATGGTGGGTAGCGTCAATTGGAGATCCGGATCGCGGGAGACATCAGTTGGCGATTTGCCTCAATGGATTTCAGCCGCATAAGTTGCCCCCGCTTCAGCGGGGCAGGATCAAACCGACGGCACGATTCCCGACAGGGATATACCCCATCAGTTGGAGGCTGTCTGATTACTGATTGTCGGGCAGCCTCATTTTTTGCCGGCCGGCGGATTTTTTGAGCAAGAAAAGGCCGCCTGGTCAGGCGAACCTGGCCTTGCTGAACCTCTGGAGGTTGTGGGCGATCGCTATTAGTCCCATTTCCGTGGTCACCTTCTCGATCCCCCGCAGGTTGAACCTCCTGAACCCCTTGTTCTGTTTTATATTCCCGAACACCGCCTCGACCGTCATTCTCTTCTTTCGTTTCTCGATGCCCTCTTCGCTTTCGAGCAGCTCGCGAGCCCTTCGCCGGTGTTTGATCAGGTTGAAGTTGCGCTCGACGACCCTGTCACCTTCGGCTTTGTGGCAGGGGCCCCGCATCGGGCATCCCCGGCAGTTCACCGCCTTGTAGAGCCTTGACCGCTGGAGATATCCTCCCGCGCTCGTTCTCTCCTTGTCCCCGATGTAGTCCATCGGCTTCCCCGCAGGACAGTACAGCGTGTCGGTTTCTTCGTCGTACCTGAGATTGTCGGACAAGAAAGGATCCTCACGGCGCTTTTTGTCCGTGACATCCTTGTGGAACCAGTTGTATTTGACGAACCCGGTGATCCCCCTCTCCCCGAGGTATTCGTAGTTCTCCTCCGATCCGTATCCCGCGTCCGCAGTCAGCGACTCGGGCGCCCCGCCGTACTTCTTCAGGTAGCTCTCGATATGATCCTTCAGAGCCGATGTGTCCGCCGGCGTCTGCGCCAGCGTGTAGTTCAGAATGTAGTGCCCTTCGGTCGAGGCCTGCACGTTGTATGCGGGTTTCAGCTGCCCGTTCCCCAGATGGTCTTCCTTCATCCTCATGAACGTCGCGTCCGGGTCCGTCTTCGAGTAGCTGTTCCGGCCATTCAGAAGCTTCTCCTTTTCTTCGTACTCCGCCAGCTTCTTCGGCCAGTTCTTCTTTGCGTACCTAAGCTTCTGCCTCGTCTTCGGGTCCGTCTCCTTGTCCTTCAGGGCCTCGTTGATCTCTTCTATCGCACGCTCGACGGCCTCCGGGTCCATCGCTTCAAAGTCCGGCTCGTTCGGTGTCTGTTCCTCGTCCTCGTACAGCTTCTCGACATACGCCCACAGCTGCTTCAACTGCTCTTTGATCCGCTCACGGTTCCCTTTCACCGTCTTGCCCCACACGAACGTGTACCGGTTCGCGTTCGCCTCGATCTTTGTCCCGTCAAGAACAGCTTCCTTCAGCGACAGCACTCCCTCCCCCGCAAGCAGCTGCACCACTTCCGAAAACACTTTCTCCAACTCTCCCGACAGCCTCTTGCCCCGAAAGTCGTTGATCGTGTTGTGATCAGGCTTTGCTCCTGAGCTCAGCCACATGAAGTGGATGTTCTCCTTTAGCGCCTGCTCCATCTTCCTCGACGAGTAGATGTTCCTCAGATATGCGTACACCAGCACCTTCAGCAGCATCCGCGGATGATAGCTCGACGCTCCCCCACCCTTGTATCCCCGCTCTATCCCACTGATGTCGATCCGCTCGATCACCTCGTTCACCACCCTCACCGGATGGTTTTCCGGGATCAGCTCGTCGTAACTCGGCGGAAGCAGCATCGGCTGGTTCTGGTCGTACTTTCTGAAGACCGGACCCTTCTTTTTCATGCTGAATATTGTACCCTGAAAACAGAAAAGAGGCTGACTTTTCAGACAGCCTCATGAAAGGCTGAAAAAAATCAAGGGGCTTCAGCCCAAAATTTGCCGGCTGAAGCCGGCGAAACAGTCTATTGCCCCTTCCGTCCCCCCGCACAAGCGGGGGCAACTGATGTACTCTGAAATCGCGATGGGTGACCAAAGCCCCGAAAATCAAGCATTTGTCTTGTGGATCACGGAGCTGGTCCTCTGGCGGGCGCGCTTTGCGCGGCGGATCGTATTTCGCTTTCGGGCCTTTGAGTCGGCCCACTTAGACACTTGCTGGATCGGATGCCACTCGGATTCTTCGTGCGGCTGAACCTCGCTTGAGGCCTGATTCAGCTTCATCGTCCCGATCGCGAACGAGAAGACTATCGCGTTGAAAACTATCCCCGCCGTGATCACGAGCCAGCCCGGCGCGAGGCCGACCGCGGCGCGCTCGAGGAAGACTTCGAGGTTTGGCGTCGGGTACGGATGAAGATAGACCTTCAGAGTCCAGCTGAGAGCGAGCAGAACGAATATCCATATGTAATTGCTCCTCAGACGCCTTCCGATCGCCTCCCACTCGCTAATCGTGAAATGCGGGTTTATAAGATCCGACGAGACGTGCTCCGCCCATTCCTTGTCCGGCGGGATCGTGCGGTACGAGAGCATCGGTGCAAAATAGCCAGTCTCGAGGACCCGCACGCGGTTCGCCCAGACCTCGTAATATCTGTAACGCCTCGCCTCCATAAACAGGAAGATCGCGACCAGGATCGAGTTGATAGGGATCGCGAAATGCGGATTGTCCGGCGAGCTGAACACGAACGAAAGCGTCGCGCCGGCGGTGATCACCGCCCAGTTGGTCGTCGCGTCGAGCCGCGTCCGCCACGCGTTCGACCTCGCGAGCTCTCCGCGGTAGAAATGCACCATCGCGGTGTTGAACTCGCCTAGCGAGAGCTTCTGCGGGATCGACGTCGGATCGGTCTTCGGCTTCTGTTTGCGCTCGCGGACCTCCTCGGTCAAGGAGACGAGTGAAGGATTGTCACTGTGGAGCCTGAGGCTTCTTACAAAAGCGTCCTCAGTTTCATGGATCGGGTCGCTCATATCTTGAGAGGCAGGAATGAGTGAGGGAGATCGTCCTGACGACGCTCAACATTTATCATCATTTTGCCTCAGGATGCAAGGGAAGAGACCTCCTTATCGGGTACCCAAACGTCTTTTGGCGGCCCGAATTCAAAGGGCCCGGGAAATGCGCTCTGCTTGACACTCAACCGCTTGAAACCTATATTTTGAGTTTGTCCTGTCCGCCGGGCCGGCGCAGTTTCCGATGAGCGATTCCGACGATATTTTCATGGAGCTGGCCCTCGAAGCGGCGGCCGCCGCAGGAGCGGCCGGGGAGGTTCCGGTAGGAGCCTGCGTGGTCGATCCGGAAGGAAAAGTGCTCGCCGTCGCGGGAAATTCTCCGATCGCGAACAACGATCCCACGGCACACGCTGAGATACTGGCGATACGCGCGGCAGGAGCGCATCTTGGGAACTACAGACTTCCCGGATGCACGGTATTTACGACGATCGAGCCTTGCGTGATGTGCGCGGGAGCGCTCGTCAACGCGAGGATCAAGCGGCTTGTTTACGGAGCCGCGGACGAACGTTTCGGAGCCGCGAGATCGGTTTACAGGCTCTGCGACGACAGTTCTTTGAATCATCGGATCGACGTGGTCCCCGGTGTCCTTGAGGAAGAATGTTCAGAGCTTATGAGCGAATTCTTCAGGACAATCAGAACCGGCAGATCCGGCGGCGTATAGCCGCCGCAGGATACGGGACGCGTCAGCATATTGCGGAGAGGTGCGAGAGTGGTTGAATCGGGCGGTCTCGAAAACCGTTGTGCCTTTACGGGCACCGTGGGTTCGAATCCCACCCTCTCCGCCATCATTTTGATCGTATTACAGAGGTGTCGGCAGATGCCAAAGAAGCTCCCAAACTACGAAGACCTGATCAAGTATTACCCGACAGACAAAGACCCTGCGAAGGTCAGAGGCGACATCGGAGGTGCGGTAGACAGGTCCTGGTACGAAAACACCTGCATCATCAGGGTCAGCAAGTCGCTGAACTACACGGGGCATCCGGTCCCGAAAGATTCCGGTACGTTCAAGACTCGCAAAGGCGCGGACGGCAAATGGTACGGCCTGGGTGTGCAGGACTTCTGGGAGTATCTCGAGAAGTACTACGGGAAACCCACGATCTACAGCGAGAAGGATTCGAAGTCTGGGCGGATACCGCGTGAGAAGTTCAAAGGGATGCGCGGGGTGATCGGCTTCAGAGTCAAGGGCTGGAAGGACGCCTCGGGCCATTTCACCCTATGGGACGGATTCGACCTCGTCTACGGCGGAGAAAGCCACGATTACTTTGCGATCTCCTACAAGGCGGGCCTATGGCAGGCGGGCACGACGATAGTCACCGAGGCAGAATATTGATCTTTTCTCTTCCATTAGAAATTAGCCGCAGACGAAGAGGATCGGGACAACGCTCGGAATCCCCTGCATTCAGCGGTCTGCGGCTGAATGATTCGGTTATTTAGGAAAGGTGCAGGAGTGGTTGAACTGGCAGCACTGGAAATGCTGTGTGCCTTTACGGGTACCGTGGGTTCGAATCCCACCCTTTCCGCCAGAATACGGACCGTCGGGAGCCCGGCCGCGTTTTTGGACGGGCGCGCGCCCGGCGTCCGGTTTTTTTTATGGCTTCAGGCTCCGCACAAGGCTCGAATTGTGAACCCCGCCAGACCGGGAACGGAGCAACGGTAGCAACTTCGGCCTGTGTTGCGGTTAAGTCTGAAGCCACCAGTTTTTACTTTCCGGGTAAGTTAGACAGCCTCACGGATCTCGTCTAAACTTAGGGCCTACCAAAACGGAAAGTCGCTTCGAATGTCTTACCAGGTACTCGCCAGAAAATGGCGACCTCAGGTTTTTGAGGAGGTCGTCGGCCAGCAGGCCATCACCCGCACGCTTCGGAACGGGATCGAAACGGGCAGGCTTCATCACGCCTACCTGTTCAGCGGCGCGCGAGGCGTCGGAAAGACCACCACCGCTAGGCTGCTTGCGAAAGCGCTCAACTGCCACAAAACGGAAGGTCCGAACCCGGTTCCGTGCGTGACTTCGGAAGCGGACGCGTGCGTCTCGTGCCTCGAGATCGCGGAAAGCCGCTCGATGGACGTGCTCGAGTTCGACGCGGCCTCGCACACCAAGGTCGAAGAGATCCGCGAGATCATCCTCGAGAGCATCAATATCAACCCGGCCCGCGACCGGTACCGCGTCTTCATCATCGACGAGGTCCATATGCTTTCGAAGTCCTCGTTCAACGCGCTTCTGAAGACGCTCGAGGAGCCGCCAGACAACGTCGTTTTCGTGATGGCGACAACCGAGCTTCACAAGGTCCCCGACACCATCACCTCACGGTGCCAGCAGTTCGAGTTCCACACGATCCCTCTGAAAAAGATCCTCGAGAGACTCAAGCTGATCGCGGAAGCCGAGAAGATCGACATCTCGGAGGACGCGCTGAAGGAGATCGCGCGGTCGGGCGAGGGCTCGATGCGCGACGCCCAGAGCAATTTCGACCAGGTGATCAGCTTTTCGGAAGAAAAGATAGGTGCGGAAGACGTGTCAGCCGCGCTTGGGATAGCCGGGACCGACAATCTGATCCGGACGATGCGCTCGATCGCGAACCGTGACTCGGAAGAGATGCTGAAGGTGGTCGAGGACCTCGTCGCCCGCGGTCACGACCTTCGGAACTTCTGCCGCGACCTTATGGGCTTCGTGCGCGACCTGCTTGTGTTCAAGATCGCCGGCGACGCGCACGGATTGCTCGACACGGCTATCCTCTCTGCTGAGGAGATGAAGGACCACGCCGCGCCTTTTCTCGAGGCTGACCTGATACGTTTCTTCAATTCCCTCGCCGACACCGAAGCCTCGCTTCGCGACGCGGCGGAACCGCGGTTCGTGCTTGAGATCGGGCTTGTAAAACTGTCCGAGATGCGGCGGGTCGTCGCGGTCGAGGACCTTATCGAACGCCTTTCGAAACTCGAGCAGACGGGGGCGTCAGCACCTGCCGATAAAACGGAAGCCGCCGCGGCGGCCGCAGAAAAAAAAACTCTGAATTCTGAGCCGGAGCCTCGGGAAGAAGCTCCCGAACCGGATCCCGAGCCCGATTCCGCCGGAAGCGCCCCGGAATCCGCGCCTTTCGATGACCGCGAGCCGGCGGCGGATTTCGGCCCGGAACCCGGTCGCGTTTACGCCTTCGAGGACGAGCCCCCGCCGGCGCACTTCGATCGCGAAGAAGAACAGTCCCCGTTCATCGATCCGGCTTCGATGCCGGTCAAATTACCCCCAATTCCTTCGGAAGAACTAGAACACGTGGAAGACGCGTGGCTCGACGCGGCTTACGAACGCGCTCTTGAGCGCGAAGGCGACGGCCTTGTGCCTTTTGCGGACGCGGCGGCGCTTGCAGCGCAGTTCGTCGGCAGCGTCGCCGATTCCGGGCAAGTTGAAGAGGAAGAGGCGGCTACAGAACGATCTCCCGAACCCAACCGCGCTATCGAGATCGCCGAAGAGATGACCCGCGAACCGGAAGACAACGGCATGATCCCCGAACTTCCGGACGATCCTTCCGAAGAGGACCTGCGGAGATACGCCGAAGCGCATCCGTTCGTCAGGAAAGCGAAGAAACTCTTCCGCGCCGAGATCGTCGAGGTCACGAAGAACTAGATTCAGGTATCATGGACCGATCGCTCATTACCCGGAACGGGTGCGATGGACAAGGAGAAGAACAAACAGGATGTACAGGATAGATAGGAAATCGAATTCGAAGACTGGCACATAGCACAGTTTCTGGACGCGTTATCACTGGCACGAAGCGATCTTGAAATATCCTGTCTATCCTGTTCTCTTCTTGTCTCTTCACTTCTGACTTCCCAGAACCGAGATTTCCGAGTTCAACGGAACCGATCCTGTCCCGGAACCGTAGTAGACCCCGGAGGTGAGAATTTAATGCGAGAACCTTTGATAGCGGGAATCCTTAGCCTGCTTGTTCCCGGGCTCGGCCAGATCTACAACGGAAGGATCCTAGTCGGTTTGCTTTGGCTTATCGTGACAGGATTTTCCTGGATCGGGACCGCGGGAATGCTTGGCTGGGTGGTCCACCTTATCAGCGCCTGGTGCGCTTACAGCTACGCAAAAGAGAATCCTGTCAGAACCTGATCATTCATAACTTTTCCTCCTTGCCGCCCGGCCTTCGGAAAGGCCGGGCATTTTTCTTTGCCGGACGCTTGCCGTAAGATAGTTGCCATCCGCACTTTACGGACGCCGGAGATCTCCGGCCGGTTTGGAAATGGTCAAAGACGGGATACCTTTCGTTGCAGTGCCTCTGCTTATTGCGGCGGCGCTTGCTTTTTTCGGGTACTGGATCGCTGCCGTGCTTTTCCTTGCGCTCGCGGCGTTCATGGTCTTTTTCTTCCGCAATCCGAAACGCACGATCCCCGACGGCCCGGGACTGATCGTATCGGCGGCAGACGGACGCGTTACACGGATCGAAGAGACCGAAGCGGGCATCCTCGTCAGCGTCTTCCTCTCCCCGCTGGACGTCCACGTGAACAGATCGCCGATCGCCGGGACCGTTACCGGAATCCGGAAATTCAAAGGAAGAAAGCGGCCCGCGACGAGCAACGCCGCGAGCACGACCAACGAACGCAACGAGCTCGTGATCGAAGGCGACGGGATCACCGTCGTGTGCACGCAGATCGTTGGGATCCTCGCCCGAAGGATCGTGTGCTGGCCTAAGCAAGGGGACACCCTCGAGCGGGGAGAGCTGTTCGGGCTTATCCGATTCGGATCAAGAACGGACCTCCTGCTCCCGAATCATGTTAGTATTTGCGTTAACGTCGGCGACCGGGTCAGAGGCGGCGAAACCATAATCGCGAAGCACTGAACCGGCACAGACCCGGCCGGCTCCACCGATGGAATCCGAAGACCAGCCAGTACACAAGGGAATACGAAAGGGCCTGTACCTGATACCGACCGCGTTTACCGCGGCGAACATCGCTATGGGCTTTCTCGCGGTCCTCGCTTCAGTTCGGGGCTTTCAGATCATTTCCGCCAGCCCCGAACAGGCCGCGATCTACTTTGACTACGCCGCGAAAGCGATCGGGCTTGCGATCCTCTTCGACACACTCGACGGCCGCCTCGCGCGTATGACCAAGACGTCGACCGAGCTCGGCGTCCAGCTCGATTCGCTCGCCGATGTCCTAACGTTCGGGATCGCGCCCGTCGTGCTCGCGTACTGCTGGGGTATCGGCGCGACATTCGACGAATCGAACTCGCTTCACAACATAGGCCTGTTCGTGCTTTTCGTCTACCTGATGTGCGGGGTCCTGAGGCTTGCCAGGTTCAACCTGCAGGCGACTCGCCCGAGGGTCCTTCTCGAAGGCACTCCGAAGATCGACAAGAAGAACTTCGTAGGGCTCCCGATTCCGCCCTCAGCCGGGCTTATTGCGGCGATCGTCCATTTTTCACCGACGCCGATCAGCATCCTGGGCGAGAACGTCGCGCGGTTCTACACCATCGCGTTGATGGTCCTGACCGCCGTCCTTGCGCTGCTGATGGTCAGCACTCTGAAGTATTCAAGCTTTAAGAATGTGGGAACCGGCAGGCGGAACTTCTATCTGATCCTGGTGCTGGGCGCCGTCGGGATGCTTGTCTGGCTCTATTCGCAGTACGTTCTTCTGATCGTTGCCGCCACGTACGTGGGGCACGGCGTGGTGTGGTATCTGATGAGCCTTCTTCGGTCCCGCACCGGAACAGAAGCGAATGCCGAGACCGGCTAGCGGCGGCGTTCTTCGAGCGAGGTCACGCTCGCCTTTCTCCTCCGTTTGGGCCTTTCCCTGGAAACAAGTTCGACATCGTCCTCATATTTCCTGCCGCTTGCGACAAGCAGCGCCATAAGTGTCAGGAACAGCAGCGTCACGGCCGTTATGTGAAGCACGAAGTCGAAGGCGCTGTGCACAAGGATAGAAAAACATCCCGCGAACGCGCCCAGTGCGACGCCTCGCCGATACCGGTTCTCGACCTTCACGTTCGAAAGTCCGGTCCTGAAAAGCCTGAACAGGAAGAAAGCGCCGATCAACGCCCCTACTATCCCCGCATCCGCAAGAACCTCGAGATAATCATTGTGCGCCTGCTCGACACGCTCGAAACCGGTGTTGGGGTCGAACGGCGTATACGCCACTCCGAAAGCTCCGAGCCCGGCGCCGAGGGGCATATGATTGCCAATAACATTTAGCGTGACGGACCAGATCTGGATCCTGTTGGTCGAGAAGTTATCCGAAGCGGCGGTCTCCGCAAGACGCGTCAGCGATGACTCGCCGCCGACGAGGATCGATCCGACGACGAAAACCGCGAGCAGGAAGACGGCGAGGACCGCTTTCAGGACCTTGTCGCGGGTTCCTCGTGAGCCTGTCGCAAGAATCACGAGGAAAACGACGCCCGCGATGATCGAAACGAACCCGCCCCTCGATCCGCTGAGCAGCAGCGCGATGCCCATCAGGCCGATCGCCGTCGCGTAGATCAGACGCTTGTCCTTCTCGACCGCGCCAGCGAACAGGAGTCCAAGGGGCACGGCGATGGACATTTCCATAAACGCCGCGAAATTGTGCCGGTTGACGAACGAGCCGAAGGGCTCGGCGTACTTGGATTCGTAGATACCGTAGATCTTGTCGGGACTGAGCACGGATTGCAGGATCGCGAAGAATGCAAAGATGAAACCGAAAACGGTGATAAGGATGACGAGCTTGCGAATCCTTCTGACGCTGTTCGTCACCGCGAGCATCCCGGAGAAAAAGATCAGCAGAGCGACGAAATGCGTGGCGGTTAGCCGCGTCCAGAACGGCGCCACGGAGATCGTCGAGGGGATAGCATCGACGCCGCCCGCCTGAACGGAACCGAAGGGAATGGTCTGTATGAAACCGTAGATCGCGGTGAGCGCGATCGGGATCTGAAGCTGGGAGCGGTCGAGCCGGACCGAGCCGCTGACAAGTGAGTCTGCCGCCCAAAGGAGGGCTACAAGCACCATCACGATATAGAACAGCGCGATTATCGGCTGGTGGACGGTGCCGTATGCGAGCGTGGTCCAGACGATCGTCGCCGACAGAAGAAAGAACGCGAGCTTGCCCGCGAACGTGTTGCCGTTTTGCCTGAGGTCTGGGGCGCCTTCAACCATCGGTCTCTTCTGTCACCTCTATGTCCTTGATCCTCTCGATCGTGAAGTCGTCGTACCACATCGTCCCGAACATCGGACAATTCTCGCCGCAATACGCCCTCGCGGTCCGGATCACGACCCCCTCAGAATCGTCGGGCACTCGAAAATCAACCGAGACCTGTTTCCAGTCCTCCGTGCCCGCCGCAAATGGGTCGGTCGATGCGAGGATCTTCCCCTCGCTCGCGCTCAGGACCTCGATCTTCGGCGTTCCCGCGCTTCGAAGGTCCTCGGTCCTGATCCAGAAACCGAGCCTGTACGAAGCGCCCGGCTCGAGCGCTATCGTCTTGTAGATATTGTGGAATTCCGCCTTGGAGTACCCGTTGAACGTAACCTGCAGGCTGCGGTTTCCTGAGTGCTTCTCGCCACGGCTCAGAAGTACCCGGACGTTGTCTCTGGAATCTGTCTTCCATCCGAAGAACGCGTCGTCTCGCCTGCTGATCTCCTGTTCGAAGCCCGGATTCTGGATCGCTTCGAACTTGATGCCTTCCTCAAGCTGAAGCGAGTTCGAGAACTCGACCGCGGCCTTCAGAAATCGCTTCTCGAACATCGCCTGGGCGATCAGCGCTCCTACCTGCCGGTTGGACTGCCGCGATTCATCGGACAGCGACCGCCAGATCTCGACGCTCTTCTTCGGCCTTTCCCGCGCAGCGTAGAACTTCGCGAGGCCGACTTTCATTCCCTCCGAGTTCCCGACCAGCGCGTCAAGCCTTGAGGTATCCTGTTCGAAATAATCCCAGGTGATGGAAAACACCTGCTCGCGGTAAACGGGGTCCTTCTCCGCCGCCTTCTTCAGCTGTTCGAACGCTTCCTGTTCCCTTCCGGCGCGAAGATAGAAGTTTCCAAGCTGCCAACGAGGAAGAGTGTAGGACGGAGCCAATTCGACTGCCCGGAGAAAGGCCTTTTCCGCCTCGTCAGGTTTGTCGGCCTGCTCGTACGAACGCCCAAGCTCCAGCCACCACGGATAATGCTTCGGAGAGAGTCTTACGGTCTGCTTGTGGGCCTCGATGGCTTCGGCGAGCTTCTCGGCCGTGAAGTCGTCGGCTTCCGTGACCGCCTGAAGCCAGCTGCCCATCGGGTCTTTTGGGGAGACCATTCGGATCACCTCTGCGACCTCGGAAGCGTTGGGGTCCGTGGGCGACGTAAGCTCGGCGAGCATGTTCCCTATCTGCCACTGCACGGCCAGCCAGCCGAACGCGAGAGCGCCCAGCACGCCGACGGCGAGCAAGACCATGCCCTTCCAGCTCTTGCTGCTGAAGACAATCAGTTGTTCATCGGACCTGTTCATTTCGGGAAACGTGGAAATCGCGCCCCATAGTTTGAGGATCGGCCTGTCCGGGATTCGATTTCGCAACATTTTAACGGAATGAACCCGATTTTGCATTCCGGCTTTCAAATCTTTGTGAGTTCGGGATAAACTCTGCAACCTATGGCAATCGACAGGGAGAAACAGGCAAAGGACGTGATCCGGCTGCTAAGCAAAGAGTATCCGGACGCCCATTGCGCCTTGGATCACACGAGCGCTTTCGAGCTTCTGATCGCGACGATCCTATCGGCTCAGTGCACGGACGAGCGCGTGAACATCGTGACGGGGGACCTGTTCCGCAAGTACGGCGGGCCGAAGGATTATCTTGAAGTGGACGAAGAGGAACTTCAGGAGGACATACGCTCGACGGGATTCTTCCGGAACAAGGCGAAGAACATACGCGGCGCGTGCGAGAAGATCGTCAACGAGTTCGGAGGCGAGGTGCCGGACAACATGGAAGACCTGCTCACCCTGCCGGGTGTAGCGCGCAAGACTGCGAACGTCGTGCTCGGGAACGCGTTCGGGATCGCGTCGGGAGTGGTGGTAGACACCCACGTAAAGAGGCTCTCGTACAGGATCGGGCTGACGGACGAGAAAACGCCGGAGAAGATCGAGAAGGACCTTATGGAGCTTGTGCCGAAGAAGCACTGGGTGATGTTCTCGCACTGGCTGATCTACCACGGAAGGCGCGTCTGCAACGCGAGAAAACCGGACTGCGAGAACTGTGTGCTGAACAAGATCTGCCCGAAGAGGGGAGTTGAGTAAGTTTGGTGAGTTGGCTGAGTTGGCGGCGAAGCCGCGAGAGCATCCCTCAACATCAGCCGTTTAGAGCACAGCGCTCCGCGCTGCACGCAACACAAAGCGTTGCGCTAAACTCGCAACTCACAACCGTTTAGAGCAGCGCTATGCGCTGCCTTGGCAGCCCGAAGGGCTGCTCTAAACGGGGCGTGCTGAGCAGTTATCGAGCCGGGCTGAGCCCACCGCGATCTTAGAAGTGGCCTTCCCGGAAAGGCAAAGCCTTTCCGCACACACCGGCGGCGGAGCCGCAACATACTCACCCATTTGATTCTGTTTAGAGCAGCGCTATGCGCTGCCTTGGCAGCCCGAAGGGCTGCTCTAAACGGGGCGAGTCTTGGGCGCTTTCACGCCGCGGGCTCAGCCCGCGGCGTGATAATCAAAGTCGGTCCGCCGGTAAGCCGGAGGCTTACCGCACGCAGGGGCGGCAAAGCCGCAAATACGTTTCACAACATCATCCGTTTAGAGCAGGGCTTCGCCCTGCCCAGTGGAGCCGGGAGCAGAGCAAAGTCTGACTCCTGCCCTCTAACTCCTGACTAACCGCCCTTTTCAAACCGCTCTCTCAATTTCTCATACCCTCGGTTTGCCATCGTCGCCCATTCCCGGGTTCTCTCGAACTCAGCTTTGATCTCCGGCGGCGAGTTTCCCTTCCCGACAGTCTGCTCGAGAGCCGCCTGCCTTAAAGTGTTCGCCAGGAAATTGTGCTTGGGCAATGCAAGGAAGGCGTTCTTGGACCAGTGCGCGATTTCCAGCGACGACAGATCTTCATTCAGAAATGCCTGCAGATACTCGGCTCCGTCGGCGACGGCGATAAGCCAGTGCCCTTTCCACCTTTCGAGCATCCGCGCGGCGTCAGGCATTTGTATCGTTTCCACCCCGTTCACATCGGCCGGCTCGTATACCTGCATCACGATTGTCACACCACGTGCGGCAGCTTCTTCTAGCATTGGCTTGATCCTCCTTATGACCCCCGGAAAAGCATCAACTAGGATCACCGACTGCGCTTCGCCGCACATCTTCTCAAAAGTTGCGAACACTTGATCGGCGTTCGAGAGCGCATAGACGCCTTCGCCTTCCGACGACGGAGCAAGCCTTTCGAGCGCGTCCTTGGCAAATTCCTGGTCGGAAAGGTAAGTGTGCTTCAGGTTATCGAGCAGCGTGTCCGGGTCGACTGCCCTGCACAGGCGGTTCTCCGTCTCATCGATCATTATCGCGCCCTTATCGAAGAGCGACTGGACCGCTTTGTAGGTGTTTGCGACGGGCTTTCCGATATCGCGCGCAACCTTGTAGGCCGTTGCGGGCGGGTTCGCGACGAGGTAAGCGTACGCGGCAGCTTCGAGTTCGGTGAACCCGAGTCGTTTCAAAGCTTCGATCGATTCGGACCGAGATGTTTGACTCATAGTAGTATCTTATGCTACTACTATCGAACCGAAAAATCGAAGGCAGAATTCACGTATGCAAATTTCAAGTGATCGCGTATCAAGGATCCTGGGTCTTGTCGCATTGGTTTTCATTGCATCAACGACTTACGGGCAGGCCGAAAAGGCGAAGATCCCCCGGTTCGAAAAGGGGCCGTGTGCGATCGAAGTGCCGGAGAACATCGCATTCGAATGCGGGGATTTGTTCGTCAAGGAAAACCGCTTGAAGCCGAAAAGCCGCGAGATCCGCCTTCCGGTGATCATCGTGAAGTCAACGTCCGAGAACCCGGAACCGGATCCCGTCCTTTACACGGCTGGCGGCCCCGGCGCGAGTTCGCTCGGGAGGGCCCGGGGAGCTAGGCATCTTTCAAAGATAACTGCGAAGCGCGATCTCATCATTTTCGAGCAGCGCGGAACGACCTTCGCCGAACCGGCGATGCCGTGTCCGGAAGTCGTCGAAGCGTCTCAGAAGGCTGCGCGCGAGGATCTGCGACGTGACGCCGCGACCAGGTTGGAGCTGAAAGCCGTAAGGGAATGCAGAAAGCGCCTGGTTAAAGAGGGCGTCGACTTGGCCGCATTCGACAGCGCAGCGAGCGCCGAGGACCTTGAAGACCTGCGAAGGGTCCTGGGCTACGAGAAGTGGAATCTTTACGGGCTCTCCTACAGCACTCGGCTGATGTTGAACTACATCCGCGAGCATCCGGAGAATGTTCGAAGCGTGATCCTCGATTCGGTCCTCCCGCCGGAGGTCAACTGGGACGAGACGGCAAACGACGGGGTAGTGTTGGCGCTGGATAGGTTATTCGCGGCCTGCCGGGAATCCGGCTCCTGCGAAAAGGAGTATCCGGACCTCAGATCGAGGTTCTTAAGATTCGTCGTTGCGAAACAGGAAGCGCCTTTGAAGGTTTCGGCCGAAGTCGACGGCAATACCTACACCATGACATTGACCGGGAACGACATCTTCGAATTCGCATACGAGCTTCTGGAGGACAGCGGCGCGCTTCCGGAGATCCCTTCGAAGCTCAACGCGGTCATCAACGGGGACAACGAGCCGCTGGTCGAATTCGTGCGCTCGAGGATCACTCGCCGAGGGTTCGTGTGGGGAATGAGGTATTCGGTGTGGTGCCGTGAGGAAATGCCGTTTCAATCGACGCTGAGGATCGACATGCGCAACGACAGATACGGGTTCCTGAGAAAGTTCAGAATACAGGGCTCTTTCCCGGAGATCTGCCGGATCTGGAACGTGCCTCCGGGGCTCAAGATCGAGAATGAGCCGGTTTCTTCAGACGTTCCCGCTCTGATCTTTGGAGGCGAGTTCGATCCGGACACGCCTCCGAAGTGGGGGAAACAGGTCGCGGGTCGGTTTCCGAACGGATATTTCTTCGAGGTAAAGGGAGTGAGCCACGGGGTGTTGTTCGCGGATCAATGCGCCTGGGAGTCGATGGTGCCGGCATTTCTCGACGATCCATCGAAGAAGCCGGACGATTCCTGCCTGCCGAAGGCACCAGGGATCGAGTTTAAGTGAGTTGGGACTGGAGCGCAGGCGGCCCGCCTGCAATGCGCCGAACGGCGCAGAAACTGGCGAGGTCTTGCGGCTTCGCCGATTCCGGGCGGAACCTGCAACTCGTTACGCGGCTTCGCCGCCCCTGTGTGCGGTAAGCCTCCGGCTTACCGGCGAGGCGCCTTTGATCACCACGCCGCGGGCTCAGCCCGCGGCAATCTTAAAATTGCCTTCCGGAAAGGCATAGCCTTTCCGCACATCTCAGGGGCGGAGCCGCAAACAGCTCACTGCTCACCGCTCACCGGCTAAAACTCGATTCCCTGCTGGGCGTAGATGCCGGCGTGGAAGGGATGCTTGACCTCTGTCATTTCGGTCACGAGATCGGCGGCCTCGACGAGTGCCTCGGGCGCGTTGCGGCCGGTCACGACGATGTGAAGTGCGGGCTGGTCCTCGCGAACCTCCCGGATCTCTTTCAGAATCGCTTCCGTATCGAGGAAGCCGTAATCGAGCACATAAACGAGCTCGTCGAAGACAAGCAGGTCGTATTCGCCGCTGCGCATTTTCTCGACACACAGCGCCCAGGTCTCTTCCGAGGTTCTTATGTCCTGCTCCTTGTCCTGCGTGTCCCAGGTGAAGCCGTCGCCCATCGTGTGGACCTCGACACCGAGCTTCTCAAGCGAAACGTGTTCGCCGTAGCGGTCGGTCTTCGACTTCATGAACTGGATCATGCAGCACTTCAGTCCCTGGCCGGCCGCGCGCACGATCAGGCCGATCGCACAGGTGGTCTTTCCCTTTCCGTCGCCGGTGTTGACGATCAGAAGCCCGCGGGTCTTCTCGCGATAGTCCTCGCGACGCCATTTGTATTTCTTTTGTTTGGGATCGGACATGGGGTAAGCGGGAGTTCAAAGTTCCAGGTTCCAGGTTCAAAGTTCAAAGGCCGCTTCAGAAGCCCGACCGTGAGGGAGGGCTACGTCTGGCGAGTTCCAAGTTCCAGGTTCAAAGTTCAAAGGCCGTTTCAGAAGCCCGACCGTAAGGAAGGGCTACGTCTGAGTAGTTCAAGGTGCCAGGTTCAAAGGATTCCGGTTCGAAAAAGGCTCATAGGATGACTCCCGCATCGAGAACCGTAGAACCGACAAATTCAGTAGACTGAATAGACTCAACAGACCCGATAGACTGAACAGACTGAATCGACCGAACGGTGTCGCCGCTACGCGGCTCGGGGTCAGGTCCGACACCTTCCGTGGGTTCCGCTGCGCTCCACCCACGGCTGATATGTTTTGACCTGTCAACCCCTCTACATATTCTCGTTTGTCAGAAGCGCCTGAGGTCAGGGCATTGCGGACGGTAAGCGACGATGGATCATGCTGATATACGTGGATTGGTTACCTACCTGACTTGTCTTCGTCGCGAAGCTTTCCTCTTATCTAAAAGCGTGGATCATTCCCCTTTCGGGGAAGCCGTTCTAGCCGTGACCGGGATTCTTCAGAAGATCTGTCTGCGAATGCCCTGACCTGGAGCGCCTCTGACCTCCTTTTCTTCTGTGGTTAACTTCTTTTCCTCTTGTCGGATACTTCTTTGCGATGCGTTACCGGCCCGCTAGCGGGCGGGGGTTTCAAACCTGGCCATCTCGACCCGTGTCACGTCCCAGATAAAGCCCGAGAGTTCCCTGGCGACTGCCACCGTGGTCTGGTTCTTGTTCTTGCCCGAGTAGACCAGCGACCGGTATCTTCCGCACAAACGTTTCTGGGCCTTCCAGGATATCTCCCTGGCTTCTTCGGACGCGTTCTTCGCCTTTCGTCTCAAATGAGCCGTCATGCGCGCCGGATGGCGGTACGCCCAGGCGGCTTCGACCAGCAGGCGCCGGGCCCTCGAGTTGCCGGTCTTCGTTATCTCACCCTCGCGCTTTGTCGGGCCGGAGGCGTGTATGCTGGGCACAAGCCCCAGAAAGCCCATCAGTTGCTTCGGCGAGTCGAAGCGGGTCAGATCCCCGAGTTCTGCCAGGAGCCCCATCGCGCTGACCATGTCGATACCCCTGAACGCCATCAGCGAGTAGACCACCGGAGCCATCGACCAGTGCGGCAGCGCCATGCTCATTTCCGCCGTGATGTCAGCCACCCTCTTCTCCGCCGCATTCACCGCTCTGATGTATCCCTGAAGCACAACATACTGCCATTCGTGAGGGAACTTGCGCGTCTCCATCCATTCGAAGTGGCCCTTCGTCCACCGCGTCTTTCCCTTGGGCCACGAATGCCCGTGACGGAGCATGAAAGCGCTCAGTTGCTGGCGCGCCTTCCGCTCCTGGATCTTGAAGTCGTTCCGCGCCCGCGCCAGGTCCCGCATCGCCTCCTGCTCCTCTCCCGGCACCCATACCGCCGTAAGATCCCCGCTCCTCAATAGCCGGGCCAGCTTCCTCGCATCCCGCCGGTCCGTCTTTATCCTGTCGCCGGGCTTCTTAGGGATCTTCGACGGTGCCACAACATGGCATTCCTGCCCCATCTCCACCAGCTGACGGTACAGAACGTATCCGCACGGACCTGCCTCGTAGCAGTACAGCAGAACCTCTCCCCCGAACTCCCGGCTCAGCCGCTCGACAAGCTTCGCCACCTCCTTCGGTTTGTTCGCTATCGTTCCAAGCGACTCCGGCTTTCCCCGACCCTCCCGGGCGATCGCCGCCACGATAGTCTCCTTATGGACATCGAGCCCTACGTATGCCGGATACTCCGGTGCTTCATTCTCAAAGATCTCTCTCGCTTTTCCGTTGATTGCGTTAGTATTCTTCATGCCTGTCCTCCTCAATTGTGGCTAGGTGTTGGTGAATCTCACCTAACATAATCCACGTTCTTGAGGCAGGACAGGTCAAAACATTATGTCTAAATTCACATGTCCGCTACGCGGACGGAAAATCCGAATACTCGACAGACTCGACAGACCCGAGAGACTCGACAGACCCGACAGCGTCAAGCAAGCGTGTATTCCGATTCGATCTCCAGCGCCGGGTCAGATTCGGCGGCGATCTCGATCGCCTTCTTGAGCCGGTTCTCGATCTCGCTCTCGACCTCGTCCCAATCGCCGCTTATTCGGAAGCCTGCCGCGTTCTTGTGGCCTCCGCCGCCGAACGATTCCGCGACTCTCGCCACGTTGATCGGGCCTTTCGACCTGAGGCTGACCCGGTAAGTGCCGGGCTGAACCTCGCGCATATAGACAGCGGCCACGATCTCCTTCGCCACGAGCGGCATATTGACGAAACCGTTGTTGTCGCCGTCTACGGCTCCCGTTTCCTCGACCATCTCCAGTGTCTGGCGCATCAGCGCGATGCGGCCTGTCGTATCGCGCCTTGCCGTAGCAAGTACTCGCTGCAGAAGCGCGACGCGGCTCCAGGAATAACTGTTGTAGACCGCCTCGGAGATGCGCGAAGGCTGGACGCCGACCTTTACAAGCTCGGAGGCCACCTTCAGCGTTCGTTCGGTTGTATTTGGAAAATGGAATGAACCCGTGTCCGTGACGAGCGCCATATAGACGCATTCGGCGATCTCTTTCGAGACGCGCCCGCCGATCGCCTTGCACAGGTTGTAGATCATCTCGCCGACGGCGGATGCCGTGGCGTCGATCCAGTTGATGGTTCCGAAGTTCTCACAGGTCGCGTGGTGATCGATGTTCACGACGAACTGTTCTTCGAGCTTTTCGATACCGGGCCGGTCGATGTTCGAGCATTCGATCACAAATACCGCATCGTATTCACGGTCGATCGAACTTACCTTTCGGATCTCGTCCGCTCCCGGAAGCTGCCTGTAGGAAGGCGGGATCTCGTCCCTGACGATCACTTCAGCTTCTTTCCCAAGAGACTTCAGCAGCCAGCAAAGCCCCAGGGACGAACCGACCCCGTCGCCGTCCGGCCTCACGTGAGTCGTGATAGCGAAGCTGTTCTTGTTTTCAATTAACTCGACTACTTGGCTAAGCATTACGCTCGACCGCGGACCAGACCAAAAACGGTCCGGCGGCCTTATGATTCCTCAGCATTATCTTGATTATCTTCTTCGGAGAGTTCCTTGAGAACCTCTTCGATCCTCGCGGCGTTCTCCTCCACGGTGTCCCTAGCGAAGTGAAGCACGGGAGCGTGGTGCAGGTCGAGGTTCAGCGCGACCTGCCGCCTGACAAAGTTCGACGCCCTGTCCAGAGCGGACATCGCCAGGCGTTTCTCGTCCTCGTCACCTTGGACGAGCACGTAAATATTCGCGTCGCGCAGATCGGGGGAAACGCGGACGTCAGTCACGGTTACGGATCTCAGGCGCGGGTCCTCAAGCTCGTAGCCGACGATCTCGGAGATCTCCTCACGGAGCGTTTCCGCCATTCTTTCCGGTCTGCGCATACCAAATAACTGAAAACCGGATTCAGCCCCCTATTCCAGTTCGGTAGGAGCGATCTCTTCGATCACAAAGGCCTCGATCTCGTCATCGACCTTGATGTCGTTGAAGTTCACAAGGCTCATACCGCACTCGTAACCTTGTTTGACCTCGTTCGCGTCGTCCTTGAACCGCTTGAGCGATGCGATGTCGCCGCTCCAGATCACGACCCCGTCGCGTATAAGGCGCGCCTTCGCCTGGCGCCTTATCAGGCCGTCGGTCACGCGGCAGCCCGCGATCGTGCCGATCCTCGACACCTTGTATGTCTCCAGCACCTGTGCCTTGCCGAGGATAACCTCTTTCTCGATCGCGTCGAGCATTCCGATCATCGCCGCCTTTATCTCTTCTTCGACCTTGTAAATGATCGAATGCAGGCGGATGTCGACATCGTCCTGCTTCGCGGTCTCGACGGCGCGGACGCCGGGCCTGACATTGAAGCCTATGATCACGACGGCAGAAGCGTCGGCCTCTGCCTGCGTCGCGGACGCGAGCAGGACGTCGGATTCTGTGATCGCGCCGACTCCGGAACGGATCACGCGAACCTTGACCTTTTCGGTCGAAAGCTTCTCGAGCGTGGATTTCAGGACCTCGACCGATCCCTGCACATCCGCCTTCACGACCACGAGAAGTTCCTTGACGTTCGCCTGGCCGAGCGATTCGATACCGCGCTTGGTGGTCTTCATCATCGCGATCTGGCGCGCCTGCTGCTGCCTTTGGTTCGCGATGGTCTGTGCCTTGTCGATGTCCGAAACAGCCTGGAAAACGTCACCGGCCTGGGGCACTCCCTGAAGCCCGAGAACTTCGACTGGCGTAGAAGGCTCGACCTCCTCAACCCGCTCTCCGCGGTCGGAGAACATCGCACGCACCTTTCCGTAGTACTGGCCGACGATGAACGGATCTCCCACGTGAAGGGTTCCCTGCTGAACCAGGATCGTTCCGACGGCGCCTCGGCCTTTGTCGAGCTGGGCCTCGAGAACGACTCCCGAAGCGCGCCTCGTCGGGCTCGCCTTCAGTTCCATAATGTCGGCCTGAAGCAGAACGGTCTCCAGCAGCGTGTCGAGCCCGGTGTGGTTCTTCGCGGAAACCGGAACCATCTCTATGTCTCCGCCCCAGTCGACGGGATTAAGCCCCTGACCCGCAAGCTCGGTCTTGACCTTGTCGGGGCTTGCGTCGGGTTTGTCGATCTTGTTTATCGCGACGATGATCGGCACGCCGGCGGCCTTCGAGTGCTCGATCGCCTCGATCGTCTGCGGCATCACGCCGTCGTCCGCCGCAACGACGAGGATGACCACGTCGGTGGCCTTGGCGCCGCGCGCTCGCATCATCGTGAATGCTTCGTGACCGGGCGTATCGAGGAACACGACCCTCCGCTGCTCATCCTTGTTGTCAGGATTACTTACGTAAACGCTGTAAGCGCCGATGTGCTGGGTGATCCCGCCCGCTTCGCCCTCCGCGACGTTCTCTGACCTTATGGCGTCGAGAAGCGATGTTTTACCGTGGTCGACGTGCCCCATAACAGTGACGACCGGTGCGCGGGGCAGCTCCACCTCGTCGGAATCGGCGGCGATCAGTTCTTCGAATTCCTGTTCGATTACCATTTCCTCGAACGGAACGAAACTGACCTCTACGCCAAAATTCTCGGCGAGCTCGAACGCTGTGTCTTCGGTGATCGGCTGGTTGAGCGTGGCGAAAATGCCCTTTTTGACAAGAAGCTGAACGATGTCTCTGGGCGTCACGCCCAGGCCTTCCGCAAACTCGCGGATCGTCGCGCCTTCTGTAAGGCGAACCACTTTCGAGCCCTCGGTCTCCGTCCGCCCGATCTGGTCGGAGATCCTCTCCTCGATCGAACGCTTACGAGGCGCCTCGAAGTCCTGGTCCTGAGGCCTCGTGCGGTCCGCGAACCGGCGTCCCTTTCGGCCGCCGCGTCCGGGTCTTCTGTTGTGGCTCGGCGGAGGAGTGTAAACGGTCTTTGGCGTCGCTGTTTCGCCCGGCGTACCGCGGAGCTTTTTCTTGCGCTCAGGCTTGTGGCCCTTCGTGCGCTCGGTCCTTAGCTCTTCGGCGGAGGGTTTCGGCGTTGTGATCCTCTCGCCCGGCTTCACGCCGGCCTCGAGCGCCTTTTTCGTCAGCTTGAGCTTGGTGATGGAGCGGCCGGAACGTTCCTCTTCCTTTTCAGGTTCGGCCTCGGGGGCTTCAACGACTTCAACTTCTTCCTCTGCAGGAGCAGCCTCGGCCTCTTCCTTTTCGGCTTCTTTTTCCAGGACCTCTTTCTTCGAGACCTTCAGGACCCTCTTGGCCGCAGGTTTCTCCGCAGCTGCAGGTTCTTCCTCAGCCTTCTCTTCTTCTTCGGCGGCTTCCGGTTCGACCTTCCTAAGCCTTACTACCTTCTTGGCGGCGGGCTTGGCGGGCTCCGAGGGCGCCTCTGCGGCTTCTTCTTCGGCCTCTGCGGGCGCCTCTGCCGCCACCTCTTCAGCGGGCTCCGGCTTGGCGACCTTTTTCTTCTTGATGACCTTGATCGTGCGCTTGGGAGACTTGTCGACCTTTGGGAAATACTTGGCCCGTATCTTGTCCGCGAGCTCCTTGGGCACGGAGTTCGAAGGCACACTTACATCCGCGCCTTCTCTTCGAAGGTCCTCGAGGATGCGTTTTGTGTCCTGCTTGAGCTCACGAGCCAGGTCGTAAACCCTTATGTTCTTAGTTACGGCCATAAACTGGTTCTTCTGAACTTGCCGCGCACACGCGGTCTCAACTGTCTTTGCCGCCTTCCAACGCCTGCCGGGGCGCTCGAGGCTTCTGCCGGTCTATTCTTCTTCGTCGCCGGAGGCCGCTTTCACGGTCTCTTCATCCTCGTCGTCGGCCTCAGCGGGCACTTCTTCCGCCGCTTCAACTGCTGCGGGTTCCTCTTCAACCGCCGGCTCCTCTTCCTGCGCAACTTCCGCCTCTTCAGCCGGCATTTCGCCCGCTTCTGCATTCGTTTCTTCCGCGACTTCTACGGGAGCATCTTCCGCAGACGGTTCCTCAGCCGTTTCGGCGGCCTCTTCGGAAGCCTCTTCAGTAACAGGCTCTTCATCCGGCATTTCAGCCGCTTCTGCAGTCGTTTCTTCCGTGATCTCTTCGGAAGCTTCTTCAGCAACAGGCTCTCCAGCCGTTTCGACGGCCTCTTCGGAAGTCACGTCCGATTCCTCAAGCGGTTCCGCCGCCGCAGGCACACCTGCCGCATCGACGGGAGCGCCTTCTTCGACAGCCGCTTCAAGCGACTCGCCTTCCTGTCCGGCTTCTCCCTCTTCCGGTTCGATCCCGAGCTCCTGGTCCGCCTCGCTGACCACGGCCGCAAGGTCCTCTTCCTTAAGGTCCTTCAGCTGAACCACCTGCTTTGCCGAATCGAGGATTACCTGCGCCTCGTCAAAGCTCGTGTCGAGGATCTCAACAACCTTGTCGACCGAAGTGTTCGCGAGCGCCTCGATATCCTCGATGCCCGAACCTGCAAGCGTTTCCGCGGCCGCCGGGCTCATTCCGTCGAGTTCCGTGATCGGGACGGCTTCTCCGGAAGCCATCATCTGACCCATCTTCTTCGTGATCTCGGCCTTGAGGATCTCTTCGCTGATGATGTCGATGTCCCATCCGACAAGCCTCGTCGCGAGCCTAACGTTCTGGCCGCGCTTGCCGATCGCCAGCGAGAGCTGGTCCTCGACGACGATGACCTCCATCTTGCGCTCGTTGATGTCGGTGATGCGCACCTGCGAAACCTTCGCGGGGCTGAGCGCGTTGGCGGCGAACACCGAAGGCTCGTCCGACCACTCGATGATGTCTATCTTCTCGCCGCGAAGTTCCTTGATGATCGACTGCACGCGCGATCCCTTCATTCCCACGCACGCGCCGACCGGGTCCACGTCCTTTTCGTTCGAAGAAACCGCGATCTTCGCCCTGTCGCCCGGTTCGCGGACCGCCGACTTGATCACGACCGTATCGTCGTAGATCTCCGGCACTTCCATCTCGAACAGGCGCTTGAGCAGTTCCGAAGAAGCACGCGATACGATGATCTGCTGTCCGCGCAGCTCCTTGTTCACCTCGACGATGACCACACGGATGCGCTCGTTGATGTTCCAGATCTCGCCGCGCGTCTGTTCACGCCTGGGCAGCACGGCCTCGAGGTTGTTGCCGAGGTCGACGATGATGTCTCCGCGCTCGAACCGCTTCACGAGGCCGTTGATCAGTTCGCCTACGCGGTCGACGTACTCGTCATAGACCTTCTCGCGAACCGCCTCGCGGATCTTCTGGACAAGGATCTGCTTTGCCGTCTGGGCCGCGATCCTTCCGAGGTCCTCGGTGGGAAGCGGGAACGCGAGAATGTCGCCGATCTCGATCTCGTCGTCGCCGGTCTCTTCCACCGCTTCGTCAAGCGAGATCTCGGTCGTAGGGCTCTCAACCTCTTCGACAACTGTCTTCAGGGCAGAGATCTCGACGATCCCCTCATCGTCGTTCCAGTCGACCTGGATCCCTTCCCCGCCCTTGTATTCGTTCTTGAACTGCTTACGGGCGGCCGCGCGTACGGCGTCCTTCATTGCCTCGATCACGAGCTCACGGTCCAGGCCGTACTCTTCTTTCAGCGCTTCAATGCTCTGCCCAATCGATGTAATCATATTGTGATAGCTCCTTCCCGCCTCTGCGGTCAGGACCCGCGTTTCTTCGACTCTTTCAATTCCCGCTCGATATCAAATTCCAGGTTCGCCTTTGCGATCGCCGCGAGAGGAATTTTCACCCGGCCCGAGGTCTTGTCCTCGAATTCGACGTCGCCGTTTTCAACCGACTCGATCCGCCCGCGGAAATTCCTTTGACCGTTCAAAGGCGTGTGCGTCTTGATCTTCGCCATCTCGCCTGTGAACCTGCGGTAGTCCTTTTCGGAGTAGAGTCCGCGTTCGATCCCCGGGGACGAAACCTCGAGTATGTATCTGCCCGCGATGGGGTCCGCGGCGTCGAGCCGCTTCTCGAGTTCCTGGCTGACCAGCGAACAGTCGTCGTGGGTGATGCCGCCTTCCTTGTCTATGAAGATCCTGACGGCAGCATTCTTTCCGAAGCCGGAGAACTCCACGTGAACCAGTTCAAGCCCGTTGTTCACCGCGACTTCCGAGGCGAACTCTTTCAACTGATCCTCTATTTCCGACCTGTCCACGGACTTTCCTTACCCCAAAATAAAAAGTGGGCACGAAAACCCACGTTTTGCGTTCCCACGCCCTGCAGGAAACGAATATCTTACACGAGAACCTTCGGCTAAATCAAGCCGGGGTTCAGACGCTGGACTTGAGTTCTTCGAGCCGTTTTCCGACCTCCGAATATCGGCCCTCGGCCTGCTTGCATCTGTCTTCCGTCGGATCGGACGCGATCTCTTCGGCGACCACAAGAAGCTCCTTGACCTCTTCCTTGAAACGCTTGGCCAGCTTCATCTGCTCGCGCTTCGAATCGGTTCCGCCGCCGCCCGCCTTTTTGGCTTCCTTAATTCCCCAGTGGGTGATCTTGACCTTGTTGCCCCGGCCCGTGTCGGCTATCCATCCGGCACGGCTCAGCTGCGAGTGAATGTCATTGAAACTGGGGTAAAATCCCGCTTCCTTGACTATCTCGGCAAGGTCAACGGATTCCGTGTCCCTTCCGCCTGTAACCTCGTAGATCCTGCCAAGGATCTTGTGGTAGACATCCATAAGGATCGTTTCCTGTTAAATGTTCCGGCCGCGAAGGGCCTGATCGTGAAGTTTATGGGGCTTTCGCCGCGCTTTCGAAACCTAGGCGCGCCCCGCCGAGAATTCCGGCGTCGTCGCCCAGCCGCGAACGCGTAATCTTAGCACGTTCAGCGGCTTCCTTGTAGCTTCTCGCCTTTATCTCGCGCTCCATATGCGGCGCGAATAGATCCCATCCGCCGGATGCCCCTCCACCGACAACGACGGCCTCCGGATTCAGCGCGTTGATCAGTCCGGCGAGCATTATCCCGAGATAATATCCCTGCCTGCGGAAAACCTCCAAGGCGAGCGGGTCTCCCGCAAGCGCGGTTTCGTATACGTCTTCGGATGTCGGATCGGAGAGTTTATCGAGCGCCGAACCGGGATTCTCCGCACCGAGTTCTTTCGCCATCCGGACGACGGCGGTCGCCGAGGCGTATTGTTCGACGCAGCCGCGGCTTCCGCATCCGCACTTATGACCTTCCGGTTCCACGCCTATGTGGCCGATCTCGCCGGCAGTGCCGTCAGGGCCCCGTATGATCTCTCCGTTGATAAAGATGCCGCCGCCTACGCCGGTCCCCAGCGTCACCATTATCGAATTGTCGATGCCCTTCGAAGCGCCAAGCCAGCGTTCGCCGATCGCGGCCGCGTTCGCGTCGTTCTCGAGCACGGCCTCCATCCCGAGATGTTTGCGGATCTCATCATTCATCGCGAGCCCGTTCATCTCCGGAAGGTTGGGCGACGTCGTGATAACTCCGTTGTCGAAATCGATCGTCGCAGGCGCTGCGACCGCGACCGCCACGAGGTTTTCGCCAACAAGTTCCTCGCGGCACTCCTGTCCCATACGGACGATCGCGTCCACGATCGCTTCGCCGTCCCTCGAACGAGGGGTGCGCTCCTTCGATCGAAAAAGGACGTCCCCCGAACGGCCAACGGCGGCCATACGCATGTTCGTGCCTCCGAGGTCGGTTGCGAGAACGATGTCGGTCATCTCTTTGTGAAGTGTCCTGAATGCCCGTGCGGGAACAGTGATTCCGGCCGTAAGCCGATGCGAGAGTTTAACTTAATTCAGCAAAGCGATGAAAGCTTCGGCGAGGCGGTCGCGCCAGGATGTCCAGTTGTGACCTGTCGGCTTTTCGATGTATCTCACAGGGAATCCCTTTCCGCGAAGCAAAACATTCACACGCCGGCTGTCGTCCGTGCCCTCGAACAGGCCGTCGTCAAGGTAGAAGTTGAAGTCGTCGCCTTTGATCGCGTCAAGAGTTCGAAGCCTCTGGATAACCCGCTCGTCATCGACCCAGAACGAAGCGCTCTGGGCGCCGACGTTCCGGAAGACGTCGGGATGACGAAGGGCGGTCCAAATGCTCGTGATGCCTCCGAGCGAGGCGCCGATGATAGCTCGGTTCTCGCGTCCCGGCTTGACCGTGTCGAAGTACTTGTTCTCGACGGCCGGCACGACCTCTTTCGCGATGTAGTCGGCGTATTCGTCGCTCGCGCTGTATTCCTTTCCGCGATCGACGGGGTCGGTGAAGACCATCATGAACGGCGGGACCTTTTTCGCTTCGATGAGGTTCTCGGCGATGTTCACGGCCGCGGCGCGGTCGATGTATTCGGACCCGTCGAGGAAGTACACGACCGGCAATTTCGGAGCTATGCCGCGCCGGAACAGTTCGGAAGGCAGGTAGATCTTGACCTTCCGTTTGCCGTACTTCGCGCTGTCGATCTCGAGATCGGCGAGGCTCTCGGAGGGGATTCCGCGTTTCTTGTTCCTGTCCCAGGTAGTAGCCTCATAACCGGGCATCGTCAGGAACGAGTTCCCTTCGCCGTGACTATTGGCCTTTGGGTTCAGAGGATCGCGGATCCACTTCCCGTCGATCATCAGCTTGTATTCGAGCCGTGAGGTCTGCGGGAGATCGAGTTTTACGGCGTGCAGATCGTCGCCGATCTTCTCGAGCGCGATCCGCGGGGCCCAGCTCGTGTTGTCACCCGCGAAGCGGACCATTTGTGCAGGGCCTCTGAAGAAGACATAGGCGCTTCCGTCATGGATCACCGGCGATTCCTTAGCGCTTTTGATCTTCTCTATAGCCGCCGGGAAGACTTCCGGCTTCGAACTGTCGGCTGAAACGACGTTCACCCTTTCGAACGCCGTGGCTCCGCGCGGCACCTTTATCCCGACCACGACGGTCTCTTCGGATTCGGGCGCGATCACCTCGACGGTGAACTTCCTGTCCTCGCCGACCTCGATGAAATGCGCCTTGCCCCGGTAGTTGTACCCGATCAGCGTCCCTTTCGGAGCGTCGCGTGTGAACGAGAACTTCTCGCCTGCGTTGACGGGAAGAGTGAACGTCTCGCCTGTGCCTCCGAAATTGGCGGCGTTTCCGGGCACGGTGTTCTTCACGTAACGGTCGAAGACGATCTGCGGAGTGTCGAGATTCTTTCCTTCCTTAAGGTTTACTGCGAGGCGTATGAACTGCGCCATCGACCACGCGAGCGGCGTCGCGGATCCCGTGCCTTCTCCGAACTCGAGCTCGGGAAGGAACTGCCGGTCGATGTTCTTCGGGGTTTCCTTCTTGTCCCAGACCTGCTCGGGGATCATCAGGCCGTCGTTGGCGAACGCGAGCATATGATCTAAGCGATCCCGACCCGGAGTCGGAAAACCAAAGATCGTTGAGGTGTCAATGCGAACGGAAAGAGTAGTTGGAGGATGTGGCACGGGTTCCGTTTGCTGAACGTTCTCCAATTCCTGATTCTTGCTTCTTTGCGATCCTTGGCGACTTTGCGGCTTTGCGGGAGCATTTCTTCCTGAAGTATCGATCTCCGGTGCAACATCCGGCTTCAAGCTCAATAACTGTTCAAGAGACGGATCTCCCAGCGCCAGTTCATACTGCCCTCTCTCCCCGCTCAGAAGTGGCCACAGCTTTCCCTTCCCCGAGTACTTCCCGTCCCAGTTCCAGCGCCGGCCGTCGTCCATCTCTCCGTAACCGTCGTTGTTGTAACGGTAAAATCCGGGACCGCTAGGCGTTTCGACCCTGATCACTTCGTCGATGACCTTCAATGATCTCACGATCAGAGGATCGTCCGCCGGTTTGATCCCGAGCCTGACAAGCTCCAGGAATCCCGCGTCGACAATGTCGCGTTCGTCGTGCGTCCCTCCGCCGTTGTTCAGCTCAATTTTTCCGCCCGCGTCCGGATTCCCGTTCTGCGAAATCCTTAAGTAATAGTTCCCGTCGCCGTACTTGCCGGTCGTCGTCGCGGTCCACATATCGACCTTCCGGACCCAGTCGTCCGCCGCGCCCTCGTAGATCAGAGCCGACGCTTCGTCGCCGTTCTTCCGTGCGATGTCCGCCGCGCAGACCAAGCCCGCGATCTCCGCCGCGATAGTCGAAGGCGAATAGCCGCTTTCCTCCTCCCAGCGGTCCTGCGGCGTCGAAGGCCCGTTCCTGACGATGAAGTCTGCAGCCTTCTTCAGGTGGTTCTCGTAGGTCGCTTTGTCGGTTCTTCCGATCTGCCACGCCATGATCAGCGGATACGCGACCTCGTCCATTTGAAGCGACTCGAAGAAGGGGCGCCCGTCGGGCCAGGTGTTCTGGTGGAAACTTCCGTCGGGTTTCTGCTGACGCTGAAGAAGATAATCGAGCGCCCTTTCAGCCGCTTCCCTGTCTCCCAAAGCAAGATACGCCGTGAAGACGTGATAGAGGTCGCGCGGCCAGACCAGGTGATATCCGCCGATACCGTCCTCGTTCGCGTTCTCGCCTCCGCCCCAGGGGATCGAAAGCGAGGCGACGTTGGCGCCCCGGAACGTCTTGTCCTCGTGGGCCTTGAGGACCATCGCCGCCATGTTGAACTGCGCCTGGTATTTGGGATCGACCTTCGGAAGGGTCGCTACGTAATCCGCCCAGCCTTTGTCGTAGGATTTGCGAATATCTTCAAAAACCTTGTCTGCCTCCAATTCCGAGTTATGTGAAGGACTTACCTTAAAGGGGCGCGGCACCCGGTAGACATCCGACTTGTTTCCAAATGCAAGAGTGACTACAAACTTACCCGCATTTGGCATCTCCGCGACCTGGACAATGTTCCCGTCCTTGGCATTTACGTACTCTTGCTCTATTTTGCCTTTCTTGCGAAGTTGAGTGAGCCCGTCGTTGATTCTCACGTATCCGTTCGTTGCGTTTTCCATCGGCACATTGGTGCTGAGTAGCGAAACGACATCTCCATCACTGCTCTCAAACCCGCATAACTCTCCCTCTATAGATAGGCCCGATTCTATACCCCGCTCGGGTGTATGTTTCTCCCAAGACGAGACTGGCCCGCAGTAATACAACGAACCGCGGTCTCCCATCCCGCTGCTCGCGAGAGAGGGGTCGTAATAGATGTAAAGCTTGAGGCCCGTGTCTTTCGGTTGAAAGGTCACGTCGATCCAGAGCGAATTGCTACTCGGATCGGTCACGTAAGTCTTCGCAATCCGCCACTTGCCCGATTTCGCTGTGTTTACTTGTTGAAAACGCAGTGAATCGATCGAAAGGGGGATGATCTTGTGATCCGCGTCGTCAAACTCGGTCTCGACGGTCTTCGTCCTCGGATCGACGACGATGAACTGGAGCATATGGACGTTCGGAGTGGCAAGGTCCGGGTAATAGACCTCCGTGAGGACTCCGTTGGCGAGCGTGAACCAGATCTTGGAATCGGTGGTAGCGGAAGTGCCGACCGCCTGCTTGGCGGCGGTCGCCCATTGGGCGTCGGCTCCGGGCGCTCCTGAAGCTGTCTGCTGCGCGGCAGCGGAAGTAAAAAGGAGAAGGTAAAAAGTAAAAAGAAGAAGAGCGCGCTTCATTTGCTTCGTGTCCCTTCGTGCTGCTTCGTGGTCCGTCCTGCGCACAAGTGCGCAGGCTAAACGGAGTGCGTGGTCTTCACGGTGTATTCGCTTCGCTCAAATGCAGCGCAAAGCGCTGCTCTAAACGGAGCGCGTGGTCGTCACGGTGTCTTCGCTTCGCTCAAATGCAGCGCGAAGCGCTGCTCTAAACGGTGCGCGTGGCCTTCACGGTATCTTCGCTTCGCTCAAATGCAGCGCGAAGCGCTGCTCTAAACGGAGTGCGTGGTCTTCACGGTGTATTTGCTTCGCTCAAATGCAGTGCAAAGCGCTGCTCTAAACGGGGCGGAATGCCCGGGAGCGCAGATAAGGGCATACCGCTAACTGCTCACTGCTCACGGCTCACCGCTCACTGCTCACTGCTCACCGCTCACTGCTCACCGCTCACTGCTCACTGCTCACTGCTCACGGCTCACCGCTCACCGCTCACTGCTCACCGCTCACTGCTCACCGCTCACTGCTCACTAGTCAAAACTTTGAAACACCGTCTTCGCGCTTTCCAGTGATTCCGTGTCGCCTATCAGCGTAAGGATGTCGTTAAAGCGCAGAACGGTAGCACCGTTGGGGGCCATTATGTCGCCGTCGCGGCGGAGGGCAACGACAAGACATCCGCGGAGATGAAGCTCCGCAAGGCTCTTTCCGACCGCGCTTGCCGAACGGACCTTCACCTCGTCGATCTTCTCTTCTTCCGGTTCCTTTCCCGCAAGAAGTTTCAGCAGAGACGGCCTTAGCACCATGTTCTCGAGAATCGCAACCGACGCCTGGACGGGGCTCATCGTCTCGATCCCGGCTTCCTGGAACGCCGAGATGTTCGAGGTGGTGTTCGCACGCGCGACGATCCGAACGTTCCCGAAGTTCGAGCGGATCACCTGGCTGATCAGGATGTTCACCTTGTCGCTCGACGTGGCGACGATCACGCTCTTCGCATCCGCCACTCCCGCGTTCTTCAGTACGTCGACATCCGTCGCATCCTTGCAGTAAACGTTCGTGTCCTTTATTTTCCGAGCCTCGGAGCAGTTGTCCTCGTCGGTGTCGATGATCGAGATCATCTCGCCCGCCTGGACGAGCCTTTCCGCGAGCAGCCTCGCTGTCTCGTCCGCTCCCACTATCACTGTCAGTCTTGGCATAACTTTGAAGAACTTCGCCATCCAGCCGGCGGCCGTTCCCTCGATCAGAACCGTCCCGAGTATAACCGCGAAAACAAGCGTGACCATCGTCGTCGCGTCGGCAACGAGCGCCGGGTCCGATCCCTCGGTTCCGCGCTGGATCAGCTCGAGAGAAAAGAATGTCGCGACCGAGGCGGCGACTATGCCCCTCGGACCGAGGAACGATATGTAAAGCTTCTCGTTCCGCCTGAGCTCCGATCCGAACGTCGACGCGAACACCCTCGCCGGACGCACCGCGACCATCACCAACGCCACGACGGCGAGCCCCTGCCAGCCGAGCGCATAGAGGTCGGAAAGCTTGAGGCTCGCCGCGAGAAGTATGAATACGGCCGAGATCGAGATCGAAGCAAGGTCGCCTTTGAACTCCTTCACCTCGTCCTTGTTCGGGATCTCGAGCGATCCGATCGCGATACCGGCAACGGCCGCGGCGAGAACTCCCGATTCGTGCCTGAACAGTTCGGCGACCGTGTACGCGACAAGCGCGCTCCCCAGGATCCCCAGCCGGGTGAATTTCGAAGGCAGAAGGTGCAGGCGGTTCGAGATAAGCCATACGAACAGCGCGACGAAGACCCCTGCGAATGCCCCGGCCGCGATGGTCTCGATCCCGTGCACGACGATCGTCGTCCAGTCGCCCGGCTCAATGATCGCGGTGAATACGACGGCCGCGAGAATGACGCCCAGAGGGTCGGCGATGATCGACTCACTCTCGAGAGTCGATCGCACGCGCCGGTTAACGTTGATCTTGTCCAGGATGGGAGTGATCACGGTCGGTCCGGTCACCGTCACGATCGCTCCGAAAAGGATCGCGATCTCCCAGTTCAGGCCCACAAGGTAATGCGCGAGCGAACCCGCCAGGATCATCGTGATAAACAGTCCGACCGTCACGAGCCCGGTCACGGCTCTCGTCGTGTGTTTCAGGTCATAAACGTTGAGAAGCAGTCCGCCCTCGAACACGACGATGGCGACCGCGAGGCGGACTATGAGGTTCAGGACGTCCCTTTCCCGGAGAATGTCCGGCTGGACCAGTCCGATCAGGTCGGGGCCGAAGAGCAGGCCGAAGATCAAGAGCGGCCCGGTCGAAGGCAGCTGCAGCCGCTCTGCGATGATCTGTGCTCCTGTGCCGATTACGAGCACGCAAACGAGGGTCGCGAGCAGCGCGAGCACCGGCGAGTGCTGATTCAGTTCTATGAGGTATTGGCCCATCGCGGGTCAGTCGGCCGGACGGCCTGCAAAAGCGAGTTTCAGCGGCTGATGGTAAATCTCCCGTCCTTCCAGGTAAGGTCGTAGAGCTTCTCTCCCTTTTCGGTCATATCGACCACGCCGTCCGAATCGATCACGATCTTTTTGAAAACCTGGATCGTCGTGCCGAATCTGGGAAGTTCGTAGATGTTGCCGGTGCTGTACTCCGGGACGACGTCCTTCGAAATGTCCTTCCAGCGGCCGTTCTCGTACTCGAAGAAGTTATAGTCGTCGCCGATCTCGCCGAACTGGTTGACCGCCACGATGTATTTTCCGGAAGGCCGCTTGAAGATCGTCATTGTCAGCGCCGCCTGCGCGCCGTCGGCGCCTGCCGAGAGATACCCGTTCTTCGTATCTTCGATCTCGAGATAAGTATCGAGGTACTTCTTCTTCGCCTTCCTGCAGCCCGGGTCCTTCGATTCCTCGCAGCCTTCAAGAAAGAAAACGTCCTGACTGAAGGCCATGAAGAATTCGCGCACGGTTTTGGGTTCGGACTGAGCCGCTTTTTCAGGTTCCCGGGCCGAAGGCGAAGACACGGCAGATCGGTTGCCGCCGGCATCGCCTGAAAGCTTTGTACCTTGGTTCCCGTTCGCTTCCGCCGGCGCACTGCCCGCCGGGCAGGCGCTTGTCAGCAAGAGCAGGAAAAAAACGCCTGATACGTAAGATCTCTTCATTTCACGCTCCTTTCGAACTGCACGGACGATCAATGCCCGGTCGCCGCCGCCATAACCGATTCCGGCGTCGCGCCGCTTTTCGAGAAATCGCCTGTCTTTCTTCCTTCGTGCAGGACTATGACCCGGTCCGCGAGACCCAGCACCTCCGGAAGTTCCGAAGAGACCATCACTATCGCGAGTCCTTCTTCGGCAAGCCGGTTTATTTCGGCGTAGATCTCCTGTTTTGCGCCGACATCTATCCCTCGCGTCGGCTCGTCGAGGAAAAGCACCTTCGGCTCCGTCAGAAGCCATTTCGCGAGCACGACCTTCTGCTGGTTCCCTCCGGAAAGCGTTCCGGCCTCGGAAGCCGCGGACGGCGCCTTGATGTTCAGCTTCTCCATCATCCTTTCGGTTGCCGCGCGCTCTTTCGAGCGGTTGGTGAAAACCCTGCCGGAGATCCTCTTCAGACACGCGAGAGTCACGTTTTCCCGGATCGTCCGGCCGATGACAAGGCCGTATCTTTTTCGGTCTTCGGTGACGAAGCCGATGCCGTGGCGGATCGCATCCCTCGGCGAATCGATTTCGACGCGCCTGCCTTCCACAAGCACCTCGCACGTGACGTTGCCGCGCGCCGCGCCGAACAGAGCCATCAAAAGATCGGTCCTTCCCGCACCCATAAGTCCGGCTATACCAAGTACTTCGCCCCTGCGGACCGAGAACGAGACATCGTCCACGAGCATTCGCGAGGGGTGGTCCGGATCGGCTGAGGTCAGGCCCCGGACCTCGAGGACAGTGTCCCCAAACTTGTGCTTCACCTCCGGGAAAATATCTCCGACCTCGCGGCCGACCATCAGCGCGATTACGCCATCCCTGTCCATTTCGGCCGCAGGGAAAGTCCCGACCGTGTTGCCGTCCCGAAGAACCGTGATGCGGTCGCTCATCCGGAAGACCTCTTCCAGTTTGTGAGAGATATAGACCATTCCCACGCCGCGCGACCTTAGATCTTCAAGTATGCTGAATAGCGTCTCGACCTCTGTGTCGGTCAACGCCGCCGTCGGCTCGTCAAGCACAAGGATCTTCGCATCCTGCGAGAGCGCCTTCGCGATCTCGACCAACTGCTGTTGCCCGATCCCCAGGTCGCCGACCTCCGCGCGGGGATCGATCCGAAGCCCCAGATCCGAAAGCAGGTTCGAGGCCTCCCGGTAAAGCCGTAGGCGGTCGATGATCCCGAACCGCGAGGGCTCCCGGCCCAGAAAGATGTTCTCCGCGACCGTGAGCTCTTTCACCAGCGAAAGCTCCTGAAAGATGATCGCGATGCCCGCCCGTTCGGCATAGCCGACGTCGTGAAACCGGGCCTCAGCATTTTGGATCAGGATCTCGCCCGAGAAGTCGCCGGACGGATAAACGCCGCTCAGGACCTTCATAAGGGTCGATTTCCCCGCTCCGTTCTCGCCGACGAGCGCGTGGAATTCGCCTTCGCAAAGGTCGAACGTCACCTCGTCAAGCGCCTTCACGCCGGGAAATTCCTTTGTGATCGAACGCATCTCGAGAAGCGGTCTTTGTTCGGTGTCCATCGGTGCAGGAAGTGCGGCCGCAGGAATTGCGGCCCTAAAGAACTCAAGAGTTTATCACGGGCCGGACGGGAATCGGGAATGGGGTTGGACCGCGGGCGTCAATCCGCAGGACTGAGAAGAAAGGACTGAGGACTGAGACAGGCCGTTTGACCTACACACTTGTACGCAGAACTTGACAGCGCGCGTCCCCGCCTGCTCTTCGTGAGGACTGGGTCGTGTCCGAAGCCCAAGCGTCAGCGCGGGCTACGTTCGTGTACCTGGACAAAATGACTGAGGATTGAGACGGAGCCGGAAGGTCAATCTTCAGTGCAGCAGATCTTCGTGCACCTGTGTCTACTTTTCCGGCACTCTATCGAGGACCACCCGCAAAGGATCCATTCCGGGTTCAGCGATGACCTCGATCTTCACTCCCCTCATGAGATCCTTGTAAGTACCCTTTTCTGTAACAAATGGGTTGAGTCGATATTTGTTGCCTTCGAGCAAAACAAGTTCGAATTCCCCGTTCAGGTCAGTCTCAACGCGGCCTTCGAATGTCGGCTGGCGCACGTATTTCTGACTGTACGGATCTCCCTCTTGCCATTCTCTTTGATATAGGCCGTAGATCTCGATCGTGGCTCCATTGACCGGCAAGCCTTCCTTGTCGACTGCTTTCCCTCGGACTCTTATCTCCCGAACTGGTTGTGGCAGCGTGAGATTCAGTCCCTCCAGCTTTTCGGAGCGACCGAGGATGATCGGAACCGTCTGCGAATGGTCGGGGAGACCGGGATAGTACCAACGGGGAAAAGGAGATCGCTTGTTTGGGCTGAAGTCGATGTTGAATCCCAGGAAATATTCGCCGGGAGGGATCCCGAAGAACTCGAATCTTCCTGATGAATTCGTGTAGGCCGGAACGCTCTCGATGTCGCCTACGTCAAGATGGGCCGTCGATCTTGTAATGAGAACTACGCGAACATCCTCGCCGGCAGGCCGTCCGTCGGCGAGAAACACGCGACCCGCGATCCGTCCGTCTACCCTTGTTTCTATCGACAACGCGTCCGGATTGTCAGAGTTTGTGATCGTAACCCGAAGATCGCGATAAAAGTTCTTCTCTTCATCCGTCGATTCGTCCCAGTTATCACCGCCGACCTTATACCCCTTCGGAGGATCCACGATGATGCTGTAGGTACCGGGAGGTACTCCAATTATCCTGAACGTGCCCTCTGCATCTGAGACGGCCTTGAAAGTGCTCGATCCACTGCGGGCAAGGATCTTGACGCCTTCCATCGGCTGACGGTCATTTGGGTAATCCGCACCGAGAAGGTCGATGCCCCGGATCAGTTCGTAAACGGTACCGTAGATCCTGGAAACCATTCTTCCTTTGGAAATGGACCGAAGCAGTGCGATCTCGTCTTCGCGGTCTTCTGCCGTACTTGATCTCGAACAAACGCTCGTGGATAGGACCTTCCGATCTTCGTCGTTTTCGTATGCGTAAACGACCATCTTTGTACCGATCTCAAAGCTGATCCCGCAGCCGGCGCCGGGATTAGTGAAGATATCGACCTCACCGCCTCTTAAGCCCTTGAACGCCTCATCGACCTGAAAAGTCGTTCGGAGGGTGTAACGAAAGGTTTCCTTGCCGAACGTTTCTCCGTCAACATCAGTCGCGCGGATCGCTGTGCCTACGAACACCACCGACGCTTCACGGAATTCCTCGGTCGGGGTTCCCCGCATGCCGCAAGTGCATCCGAAGACATCCGAACTAAAAAGAAGAAGAAGAAGCAGAAAGCCGAAACCGATCGCGATCTTGATTCTCATATTTTCTTTTTCCGGAGGTGAGAATGAGTTGACGCCTGTGATGCCGCATATTGACTCAAAAGCAGTACGGTCCCGGATGATCCGATAAAAGTAGGAACCTATCAACCCTCTGTCCGTAGTCCAGGGATCAGCACGGGCAACCCGGGTACGTTCCAGGATCGTGGTCCCAGGTTCAGAGCGGGACCTTCCCTTTTGCTGATCGTCGATTGGTTACTCTCATCCGGCCCTGGCCGGTCTTCGATTCGGATGTCGTTCTAATTCAGATCGATAACATCGAAAACCTACCTGATTCCTTTGCTTTGAACTTTGAACTTGGAACCTGGAAAACGGTTAGGGCGCCCGCCCGTACAGCTCGGTGATCTCGCCCAGCCATTCCACGATCTCGTCCGTCAGATCTCCTTCCCGGAAGCGCCACTTCCAGTTCCCTGATTCCGTCGCGGGAGTGTTCATACGGGCCTCGTTTCCAAGGCCCAAAACGTCCTGAAGAGGAACGATCGCCGTGTCCGCAACGGAGGCAAAACAGGCCCGGATAAGGTCGCGGTGAATGTCCTTTCCGTCCGAATTCAGATACTTGAGGCATCGTTCGCGAACTTTTGCAAGCTCTTTCTTCTTCTTTGGAGTGCCTCTTGCTTTCAGGCCCTTGAACCAGCCGACCGCCGTCTCGTTGTCGTGAGTTCCCGTATAAACGACGCAATTCTTCGGGTAATTGAATGGAAGGTGAGGGTTGTCGGCGCCGCCACCGAACGCGTACTGCAGGATCCTCATCCCCGGAAACCCGAACTCGTCGCGGAGAGCCTCGACATCTCCTGTGATCACTCCAAGATCTTCCGCCATCACAGGCAGGTCCCCGAACTCAATCTCCAGCCGGCGGAACAGTTCCCTCCCGGGAACTTTGACCCATTCGCCGTTCTCCGCCGTTTCGTCATCGCCGGGCACTTCCCAGCTCGCAGCGAACCCTCGGAAATGATCGATACGGACGATGTCGACCATCTTCAGTGCGGACCGGAAGCGCTCCGCCCACCACAGGAATCCGTCCGCGCGCATTCGGTCCCAGTCGTAGATAGGGTTTCCCCAAAGCTGGCCCGTTTTTGAGAAATAGTCCGGAGGCACGCCTGAGACAACTTCCGGAGAAAGGTCTTCCCGAAGCTTGAACTGCCCGGGGTTCGTCCAGACATCGGCGGAATCGAGCGCGACGAAAATTGGGATGTCGCCGACGATCTTAACGCGTTTGCCGGACGCGTAAGCCTTCAGCCGATGCCATTGCCGGAAGAAGATGAACTGAAAAAATTTCTGGGCGAGTATTTCGTCGGAAAGGTCCGCGCGGACGGCGTTCAGCGCTTCCTCGCGCCGCGTCCTGAGCGGTTCGTCCCATTTCAGCCACGCCTTGCCGCCCTGCTCTTTCTTGATCGCGCGGTACAGCGCGTACTCGTCGAGCCACGATGCGGATTCCCTTATGAAGAGCTCGAAATTCCCTTTCAGGCTGATGTCGTCTGATCCGGCAAAATTCCGGTACGCGGTCCGAAGAAGGCGGTCCTTCGACTCGATGACGGCGCCGAAATCGACTTCGTTTTCGGGCAGCGCGGGGAAACCCTCCAGGTCGTCTTCATCGATCAGACCATCGCCAAGAAGCAGGTCCGGGGAGATGAGGTTCGTATTTCCGGCAAAGGCGGAGAAGCATTGGTACGGGGAATCCCCGTATCCCGTCGGCCCAAGAGGAAGTACCTGCCAGTACGTCTGCCTGGCATCCGCCAGGCGGTCGACGAACCTCATCGCTGAAGGCCCGAGGTCGCCGATCCCGAAACCGGACGGTAAAGATGTGGGGTGGAGCAGAACGCCGCTAGCGCGAGGAAACTTCATATGGTCAACAGTTTACATCAGGCCGAAAAACGGCCGGGTGCGGGCCCCGCGTGAGGTCTCTTATCTCGCGTCCGATGATACGGCCGTAGACGCTTTTTCTCCCGACATCGCGATCTGCGTTCCGAACACCCGCCCAACCGGGTAAACTCCTGTCCTTTCCTTATATCCGGACCGCTCGTAGAAGAATGCGAGCCTCTTGCGCGGATCGTTTGCGAAGGACTCGTCCTTCAGCATCTCTTCGAACTCGCGCCTGATCGCGGGATCGTTCGCGAGCATCTTTTCGGCGAGCTCCTCCAGCGCGTAAGTCTCAGCGTACTCTTTGCTTTCGAAGATGGCATTGAAGAATCCCCAGAAGAACAGCGAGTCGGGCGCGTCAGGTTCTAAAAGATGTATCGCAACGGCTGAAGCCTCCTGCGCGACCGGAATGACGACCGACCCCTTCGGAAAGACCCTTGTTTCCTTCACGGGCACGGCCTCGGCACGCAGCGTGATCCGGCCTTCGAACGGGGACGTCGCCCATTTCGGATCCCGGAAGGTGTAGCTCTCCACGTCTGTCCGGGTCTCATTTTCCAGCCTGGAGAACGCCACACCGTGGGCCTGCAGCCGATCGATCACCTCCAGCCACTGCGGCGGCACGATATAGAAGTCGGGAGCGACCACCGATTTCGAGACAGCCGTTTCGTCGAACCAGGGGATCGTCACATCCTTGGGCTCCGGGCCGTAAACAATGCGTTTCACGCCGGAAGCCGCGGAATCGGCATAGCCTATCGCGAGGCCTTTTAGATCGAAGTTCCGGTTCGGCTCCCGCACTATCGAAAGCGCCAGAGGAAACGGTGCGCTGTTCCTGCCTCCGCGGGAATCGGCCGCCTTGTCAGCCGCTGAGTTAGCTTCTATGAGCGAGGCCTTCTCTTGGCCGATCTCTTCGATCATCTCCTTTAGTAGATCGTAGGTGCCGAGCACCCTTGGCTTGTATGCCTTCAGCGAATGCGCTTCGATGAGAAGTCCCGCCCGGTTCCTTAAAGCCGTGTATCCGGTCGCGAACCGCGGTGTGGCGATGAAGGTGAAAATGCCTTTCGTCGGATCGGAGCGGTCAGCGAACTGTAGATATGGTGAGAGAAGATGCCCCTGCCGCTCGACATCAAGGACGACCTTGCGTTCGAAATGCTCTGCCATCCAGGCCTTCAGCGAATCGGGAGCCTCTTCATGGCGCGCGTACTCCCAGGTGATGTTGTACCGGTAATCGGCCCCGTCGGTGACGTGGCAGTCGATGAAGAAGTCCGGCTTCCACTCGTTCCAGAGCCCGAGCCACGCACGGGTCTCCGGATTGTCTGCTTTCATGTAATCGCGGTTCAGATTCTGGTTGGCCGAGTTCGCCCGGAATCCTGATTCTTCGGGACCGTTCTGATTGATCCGGTTGAACTTACCGAACATCTCGTGGCCGTCCACATTGTAAATAGGTACAAATAGGATGACCGTGTTTCGCAGAAGGCCGCGGGCAGTGCCCGTCACGGCGATGTCCCTGAAGAGTGCCAGTCCGGCGTCCTTTCCGTCCGATTCGCCCGAGTGGATGCCCGCCTGAACCAGTACTACGGCTTTTCCGGCTTTTCTCGCCGAGACAGGATCGAAGTGCCCGTCGGCGGAGGCGATGAGCAGCGGTATGTCCCTGCCTTCCGGGCTCTTGCCGATCGATCTGTATACGACCAGGGGTGAATGGTCTGCGAGTCGCCGCGAATACTCGAGTGTCGCGGCGTATCTTGGGGTCGATCTATAATCCGAGGCCTCGGCAAAGGTCCGCCATTCGGACGGGACCTCCTGAGCGTCGACGCTTGCGATTGCCGGCAGCAGCACTATCGCTGCCACGAACGCGGCCTTTAACATCCTTCGGAAGCTCATTTGTCTCATAAAATCCTACCGGTTAATCCGAAAATGCCGGAAGCGGCCGTCGGCCGGACCTTGAAGATGGTCGAAATAGACCATAGACGCATGGTCGTACCCTGTTGAGTTACTGCAATTTACGCAGATTTCTCTCCCGCATCCCGAATCGTGTTGATGGTTTGTTTGTTGAATCGAAAGTGTGATATAACCTTGGTTAATTTCCGACGTCCACATAATACCTCAGATCAGCGCACCAAGAACCGTCAAAAGTAGCGGGCTTTTCGATTTTGTTGACATCGGTAATCAATTCGTGTAAAAGTTTCAAGTGGTTGTATTTCAAATACATATATACCTTGGGAAGCAGAGGAGAAATATGAAAATCGGAAGAATCGAAAGCAAGGCACTATCCTTCTGTCTGATGGTTGCGATGCTGGCAACCTACTCAATGGTCGCCCTGGCCGGCGATGCTAGAGTGGCCGGAGAGATAGTGGTATCGGGGACGGCTGTCGATGGAATCGCTCCTGTCGTGCTCGTCAACGGCGAGCAGGTCAAGAGCGGCCGCTCAATTTTCACTTCAAGCAGCATAATTACCGACAAGAACTCGTCCGCAACAATAAAGATCGGATCTCTCGGCACACTGAGAATAGCCCCGGATTCGAGCCTTACGATCTCATTTGACAAGAACGGCATCCGCAGTGAATTGACGAAGGGTACCCTTTCGGTCCTTAGCTCGTCCGATGCAGTGAGCGTTGCGCTTCCCAATGGAACATTGTCCGAACTGACCGCGGGCAAGAGCGTCTCTACCGTCCAGGACGATGACGATGACGACGATGATGACGGAGCCGGAGGCTGGTGGCTTTGGGCGGTTGTCTTCGCAGGCGCGACTGCAGCGGTCATCTTCGCGGCGGCGTACAGCAACAACAGGGTCAATGTGGGCGGCAACACAACTATAATTAGCCCGACCAGCTAGTCAGGTAGCGAGAATACTTTTAAGCCGCGATAACAATCTGGTTTGAGCGCGTTTGCTTTTTCTAGGAGGAGATTGGATCAAAATGCTCGGCAAAATCTGGATCAAGAAATCTATTTCACTATTCACGGCGCTGACTGTGCTTTGCGTTTATTCGAGTGTCGCGCTCGCGGCCCCGAAAGACGTAAAGGCCGCAATCACCGTCAACGGTCAGGTGACCGTCAACGGACAGGCCGCCGTCTCAAACGCTACGGTTATTTCAGGCAGCGTTATCACGACCGGCGCTAATTCCAGCGCTGTGATCAGCTTGAGCGACAATGGTCGCGTCGAACTCCTTTCGGAGACCTCGATCACGCTGAGGTACACGGACAACAGTATCGTCGCGATGCTGTCATCGGGAGCCGTCAGGGTTTCGAACAAGGCCGGTATTTCTTCTACAGTTACGACCAAAGCCGCGACGGTTGTTTCCGACACCGGACAGGCCAATCTCTATCTTGTCGATGTAGGTTGCGGCGACGACACGAAATGCGCTCAAACGTTTGTCGAAACGACTTCGGGACTCGTAACGATGACCAGCGGTGCGACGAGCAAGCAGGTTGCTGCTGGCTCCGACGCGACCGCCGGTTCCGCTCAGCAGACAGGCTGCAAGCCCTGCCTGCGTCCGGGTTCTGCTCCTCCCGTCCGCCTCGCCGGAATTCCGTTCTGGCCCCTGCTTCTTCTCGCAGGCGGTGCGGCTGTCGGAGCGATCATCTTCACGAAGCAGGATGGCGAGCCCGATATCCCTGTGATCGTCGTAAGTCCGACCGAATAGTCGCGACCAATCTTCTTATCTGTACAGCGGGTTGTGTTTCCTTTAACATAACCCGCATAATTATGCCTTCACTTGTGAAACTTTTAACAAACCTATTATCGGGACGGTAATTATCAGAGTATGCATATCGCAGTCATAGGTACCGGTTACGTTGGTCTGGTGACCGGGGCGTGTTTTGCCGAGTTCGGCGTGGAGGTCACCTGCGTCGATGTCGATGAGAAGAAGATCGAGGATCTGAACAACGGTGTCATTCCTATCTATGAGCCAGGTCTCGACACGATCGTTGAGAAGAACTCAAAGGCCGGAAGGCTCCATTTCACGACGGATATCAAGGGCGCGGTCGAATCGGCGCTTGTAGTGTTCCTCGCGGTCGGCACTCCTCCAAGACCCGACGGGTCCCCCGACATGAGCTTTTATCGCCAGGCGGCGCTCGACATCGCGAAGGCGATGAACGGTTACAAGGTCCTGGTGACGAAATCGACGGTTCCGGTAGGAACAGGGAAATGGCTCAGGGAATTCGTTTCGGAGAATCTGGCGCACCATACCGACTTCGGGATCGCCTCGAATCCGGAGTTCCTGCGGGAGGGAGCGGCGATCGAAGACTTTATGAGGCCCAACCGCGTCGTGATCGGGAGCAATGAAGAACACGCGATCGCGATAATGAAGGACCTTTACCGGCCCTTGTACCTGATCGAGACCCCGGTCGTCATCACTTCCCTCGAAGCCGCCGAACTCATCAAGTACGCCTCGAACGCCTTTCTGGCGACCAAGATCACCTTCATCAATGAGATCGCCAACCTGTGCGACGCGATCGGCTGCGATGTTCACGACGTCGCCCGCGGGATCGGGATGGATAATCGGATCGGCCGCAAGTTCCTTCACCCTGGACCCGGCTACGGCGGATCTTGTTTTCCGAAGGACACGCGAGCGCTTACGACCGTCGCGGACAAGTTCGGAGTTGAGACGCTCATCGTCGACGCTGTGATCGAAGCGAACGACCGCCAGAGGCTGGCGATGGTCCCGAAGATCGAAGGTCTCGTCGGGGAATTTACCGGCAAGAGGATCGGCGTCCTGGGTCTTTCGTTCAAGCCCGAGACCGACGACATGCGCGAGTCGCCCGCGATCGAGATCATCAATGAGATCATCTCCAAAGGCGCTTCCGTCAAGGCATACGACCCGGTGGCGATGGACGAGGCCAAGCACGTACTTCCGGATATCGAGTACGCGAATAACGAATACGAAGCGATCGAAGGCGCCGACGCGATGGTCATCATTACCGAATGGAACCAGTTCCGCGCTCTCGATATGGACAAGGTGAAATCCCTTTTGAAGGCTCCGAAGATCGCCGACCTTCGCAACATTTACGAGCCTGCGGACATGCGCGAAATGGGATTCGAGTACGTGGGTGTCGGCCGGTAGAGTACCGGCCATTTCTTTTTTGGAAACAAGATGCCGAGCTTTGAAAAATGCCTTGTGACCGGCGGCGCCGGATTTATCGGTTCGAACCTGGCGGATGAACTGATCCGGTCGGGCCGCGAGGTCAGGATCGTCGACAATTTTTCGACAGGGTTCCGCGAGAACCTGGAGGAGATCGATGGATCGTTTGATTTTGTCGAAGGCGACCTGAACGACGAAACCGTTCTTTCAAAAGCAGTCGAAGGGATCGAGGCGATTTTTCACCAGGCGGCGCTTCCCAGCGTTCCCCGTTCCGTCGAGGATCCGGTCGGAACTCACGAAGCCTGTGCAAGCGCAACGCTTCGCCTGCTGACCAAGGCAAAAGACGCGGGTGTCCGGCGATTTGTTTACGCAGCTTCCAGTTCGGCATACGGAGACCAGCCCGTCCTCCCAAAGGTTGAAACGATGGCTCCCGATCCGCTTTCGCCGTATGCGGCGGCGAAGCTTATGGGTGAACACTACTGCTCGGTCTTTTACAGGATCTACGGACTCGAGACCGTCTCTCTACGATATTTCAACGTCTTCGGCCCCAGGCAGAATCCCTCGTCAATGTATTCCGGAGTGATCTCGCGGTTCATCGACGCCCTTATGAAAGGCGGCGCGCCCGTCATCTTCGGCGACGGCGAACAATCGAGGGACTTCACATACATCGCGAACGTCGTGAACGCCAACATTCGGGCGGCGGAGATCGCAGACGGTTTCGGCGAGACCTACAACGCCGCAAACGGCGAACGTACGACGCTCAACCAACTTCTCGAAGTCCTGAAACGGATCACGGACCGCGCCGACGCGGCGGCCGATCATCAGCCGCCGAGAAAAGGCGACGTGCTTCACTCGCAAGCCGACAATTCGAAAGCGGTCGAGGTGCTTGGCTACAAGAATCTCGTGGGTCTTGAGGAAGGTTTGCGAAATACCATCGAATGGTGGAAGAACAGCCGGTTCGCCGACGATGTGCGATAAGCTTCAGCTTGTCGCCGGCCGTCTGGCCGGATCCTCCGGCCAGCCCACACCCGACCAAGTGATTCGCACCGTTTAGAGCAGCCCTTCGGGCTGCACGGGGTACCGCGAACTTCAGTCTGCGCCGCGCGAAAGCGCGGGACTCCGCCGGCCGCTCGGGCCGCACGCGGCCCGCGACAAGCTAAAGCTTATCGTACATCCGTTTAGAGCAGCCCTTCGGGCTGCATTTTCGGGCGAAGCCCGAGAGGTAATGCAGTCCGCTCCAATCTCAGCCGCGCTCCGCACGGCTGCTGCAGCCCGAAGGGCTGCTCTAAACGGGACCGGTCGCCAGGCGCGTGGTCGGGCCAAATGCATCGCTTTCGAGCGATGCAGTCGAATTCTCTCGCTTCACATAAGAAGGCGGGGACAAGCCCCGCCTTTACTTCATTCCTGGAACCGATCTAATCAAGCGCCGGCATCTCGCCGGCCGGGACCCTCGGCAGAAGCTCGTCGCGCATCGCCAGTTCGTAAACCGCCGCCGCGATGACAGCCGCCGAAGCCTTCACGTCCTCGTCCACGATCCTTTCGTAAGTATCCAGGTTCGTGTGCCAGGTGTGCGTGAAGTATTCGATCGGATCCTGAAGAACGCCGATCCCGGGAAGCCCCGCCTGGTTGAAAGACGTGTGGTCCGACCCTCCGAGCCTTCGGCTGAGCGTGTTGTTAGCGCCCGCGATCTTGAGATCGGAGAACGGAGCAACGGCGTCACGCAGGATAGAAGCCGCCTCGGGCGGTCCGAACACCGTCATCGCGCGTGCCCTTCCGGTTCCGGAATCGATGTTGAAATAGCCTCCGAACTTGCTGTACGCAGGCTTCGGATTCTCGGCAGATCCGAAGTGCTTCTCGACATAGGCCTGTGAACCGAGCAGTCCCTGCTCTTCTCCGCTCCAGAGCGCGACGCGTATCGTTCTTCTCGGTTTCACATCCAGAGCTTTAAGTATCCTGGCTGCTTCCATCATTACAGAGCATCCGATCCCGTTGTCGGTCGCGCCGGTAGCCGAATGCCAGGCATCAAGGTGTCCGCCGAGCATGATCACTTCGTCAGTCTTGTCCGTACCGGCGATCTCTCCGATAACGTTATAGGCCGTCGCGCCTTCCGGGTAAATGCTGTTGCGGATGTCGAACTCAAGCTTCACATTGTTGCCGTTCTGCATCAGCCTCCAGATTCGTCCGTAGTCCTCGTTCCGCATCACGACCGTAGGCACGACCGCCGTCGGATCGTACGTGCTGTTCCCGAAAGCACGGATCTGGCCGTGAGGCCTGCCAGCGTCGTTGATCCGAACAAGCACTCCCGCTTCCTTCAGAAATGCGTCCATCTGGCGGTTGATCTGGCCGAATGAAAGCCGGTTGGGATCGGGCTGAGGCCTCGGGGGTTGAACAGGGGGGACGGATGGGCGCTGTGCCGGAGCGAGCCTTGCAGCGAGCGTCGAATCGTCGAGCCGCTTTGCGGGTTCGTCAAAGTTCACGTTTACATCCCTCGGAGCGCCGAACAGCACGATCTTGCCGGCAAGATTCGCTTTCTGCTCCGCAAAGAATTTGTCGAGAACATCCTGCGTGATCACCTGGACGTTCGGAAATTCGAGCCGCACCGCGTCGCCCGTCACCGCGCCGTTCGTACTCGGTGTCCAGGCGAGGACCTCGAACACCAGCGAGTCCTTCACAGGGCTCACGAGGAATCCCGAAGCGCGGTCGTTCTCCCAGCCTGGATTGCCCCAGTTCCAGGGTTCCATTTCGGCCTTGTCGAAACCCCATTCCTTCATCTGCTTCACCGCCCATTCGCCCGCGGCCTTTAGCTTCGGAGAACCTGTAAGCCTGGGTCCATAGACGTCGGTGAAGTAGTGGAGCGTCTTCTTGATCTGCGAATTGTCCATCGCCTCCTTGCGGATGGCGGCATTTATCGCGGCGTTTTTGTCAGCCGGTTTTGCAGAACCGTTCTGCGCCAGCGCGACCGGCGCGGTCTGCAGCAGCAGACCCGCGAGGAGCAGGCCTCCGGCAAGCTTTCTGAGATTGATCTTGTTCATAATCTGTTTTTCCGATGCCGGGACTCCGAACGGGTCCGGGACGAAAGAGGTGGTCTCTACTATTCTTCGAACATCTTACGCAGGCTTTCCGTGTAAGGTTTTCGCGCTACGCCTTTTTCCGTGATGATCGCGTCGACAAGCTCGTTCGGCGTAACGTCGAAGGCGTAATTCCCGACGCTGATACCTTCCGGAGCGAGCTGTATGTCCATTATGTGCGTGACCTCGCGGATGTCCCGCTCCTCGATCGGGATGTCGTCGCCCGTCGGGCAGTTCATATCCACGGTCGAAAGCGGAGCCGCGACATAGAACGGGATCCCGTGCTGTTTCGCGAGCACCGCGACCATGTAGGTCCCGATCTTGTTCGCCACGTCGCCGTTCGCCGCGATCCTGTCCGATCCGACGACGACGGCGTTGACCCTGCCCTTTTTCATAACGTGGCCGCTCTGATTGTCGGTTATCAGCGTTACGGGGATGTCGTCCTTCAGGAGCTCCCAGGCGGTAAGCCTGGCTCCCTGAAGGTACGGCCGTGTCTCGTCGGCGATCACGCTGACCTTCTTGCCCTGGTCCTTCGCGCCGCGGATGACCCCGAGCGCGGTTCCCCACACTCCTCCGGTCGCAAGCGCGCCGGCATTGCAGTGTGTGAGGACAGAGGCCCCGTCTTCGAGCAACTCGCCGCCGAACTGGGCGATCAGACGCTGGGATTCGATGTCCTCCTCGTGGATGGCCTTCGATTCATCGATCATCGCTGCCTTGATGTCTGTGACCGAGGTGCCCGCGTCCTTCAGTTCCGCGAACTTCCGCTTCATACGGTCGATAGCCCAGAACAGGTTGATCGCCGTCGGCCTCGTCTTCGAAAGCACTTCGCAGACGTAGTCCAGCTCTTCTTCAAGATCGTCCACGTTAGTGCCGACGAAATTCTTGAGGCCGAGCGCGATGCCGTAAGCGCAGGACACGCCGATCGCGGGCGCTCCGCGGATGACCATGTCGCGGATGCCGTCCGCCACGTCGTTGTAGGTCTTCAGCATCAGCCACGTCTCTTCATTCGGCAGCAAACGCTGGTCGAGCATCCGCACACCTTCATCCGTCCATTCAACAGGTATGATCATTTTGCGATTGTTCCTTTGGTTATGAGAAGTTCGGCTTCGATAATACAGCCTGCGGGACAGACCGGGCAAACGAGGCGGAAAGGCCGCGGGTTTGATAGAGAGCGGCGAATGAATTATATTTCGATGTGCCCTCCAAAAGGGTGCCGACCGGCAAAACCAATCTGAAAACCAATATATGAGGGAATCTGAGGATCATCCCGCAGATATGCGTCCTGCAATGAGTCTGCGGCCCGAGCGAGGCTTTCGGGCCAATTTCGATTTCGACGTCCATCTTCCTCCTGCGATCGGCTTTCTGGACAGGCTTTCGCGCAACTTCTACTGGTCTTGGTGCGAAGACGGCTCGGAAGTTTTCCGCGACCTCGCCCCGACGCTTTGGGACGAATGCGAGCAGAACCCGCGAGCTCTTCTCAGGCGCATCAGCGAGCTTGCGCTCTGGCAGAAGGCGGCGGAAAGGCTATATGTCGAACGCGTGCAACGGCTGGCAGCACGGTTCGGGGAATACGTATCCGCCGAACCCTTGAGGTTCGGAAAGATCTCCTCCGAGCACCCTGTCGCGTATTTCTGCGCCGAATACGGGGTCCACAATTCCCTTCCCATCTATTCCGGCGGCCTGGGAATACTCGCCGGCGACCACCTTAAATCGGCGAGCGATCTGAACGTCCCTCTTGTCGCGATCGGATTGATGTACCGCTACGGATACTTCCGGCAGAGGGTCGCGCACGACGGATGGCAGGAAGAATCGTATCGAAACGCGCTCGAGGACGATCTCGCTCTCGAGCCCGTTCTGGACAGCGAAGGAAGAAGGGTCCTGGTCTCCATTACGATGCGCGGAAGGCGGGTCCACGCGCAGGCCTGGCTTGCAAAAGTAGGTCGTATCAAACTCTACCTGCTGGATACCAACGTCGCGGTCAACGACGAGGTCGACAGGTTCGTCACGGGCCACCTTTACGGCGGCGACACGGAGACGAGGATCGTGCAGGAAAAGATCCTTGGGATCGGAGGAATTCACCTGCTTCGAAGGCTCGGGATCGAGCCGTCGGTCTATCACCTCAACGAAGGCCACTCCGCGTTTCTTAATCTCGAACTCGCCCGGGAATTCCTCGCCGAAAACGAGAACCTTTCGTTCGAGGACGTCATCCCGCTTGTCCGCGAGAAATGCGTGTTCACGACGCACACGCCGGTCGACGCCGGTAACGATTCGTTCCCTCCGGAACTGCTTGAAGAGTGCTTCGACGAAACGTACATCGAGTCCCTGAAGCTCGACAAGCAGGAACTGTTCGCGCTCGGCCGCACGGATCCCGACGATTCGTCCGAATGGTTCGGAATGACTCCGCTCGCGATCCGGCTCAGCCGCTCCTCGAACGGCGTCAGCGAGAAGCACGGCGAGGTCTCGAGGAACCTCTGGCTGCGCATGTTCCCCGGACTCGAAGACGCTTCCGAGGTCCCGATCGCGCACGTAACCAACGGTGTGCATCCCGCGACCTGGATCGCGCCTGCGCTGAAGGACCTGTACGCTTCAAAGATTGGCGTGCACTGGGAGAGCCTTTTGGCGGATCCTTCGGAATGGCGGAACGCGGTCGAGTCGATCCCGGACGAAGATGTCTGGCGAACCCATCAGCTTCTCAAGAACCTACTTATCTCTTATGTCCGCGACCGCACGTTTCGAAAGGACGCCGGACTCAAGCACACGATCCACGAGCACGAGGACACAAGGCGGCTGTTTGACGAGGACGTGCTCACAGTGGGATTCGCAAGGCGCATCGCGAAATACAAGCGCTGGGACCTGATACTTTACGATCTCGAACGCCTTCTCGCGCTCGTCGACGATCCCGAACGGCCGGTCCAGTTCGTCTTCGCCGGCAAGGCGCATCCGCAGGACAACACCGCCAAGGCGATTCTCCAGAGGCTTATGAGTATCAATCACGATTCGAACTGGCAGGACCGCGCCGTGTTCATCGAGGATTACGACCAGGAGGTCGCGCGATACCTTGTGCGCGGCATCGACGTATGGATGAATGTTCCGCGCAGGCCGCTCGAGGCCTCCGGGACCAGCGGGCAGAAGGTCGCGATGAACGGGGGATTGAATTTTTCGGTTCTCGACGGCTGGTGGATCGAGGGATACAACGGCGGCAACGGATTCGCGATCGGCCCGCGCCACGAGGACGAGGCCGAAGATGATGAAACGAACGACGAAAATGACGCCGAATCGCTGTATTCGGTGCTCGAGAACGAGATCGTTCCGGACTACTACGACCGCGACGAACAGGGACTTCCCTTCAAGTGGATCGCGAAGATGAAGGAGTCGGTCGCCTCGCTGACGCCCGAATTCAGCAGTGACAGAATGCTGCGGGATTACATTCGGGAGATCTACGACCCCGAACTTTCCGAATAGCCCCCCGGCCGGACCGGCACGATCAGTTCGATATGCAGGAAAACGAGTTCCGAACCGGCGTCATACGGCCGATCGAGTGTTACCGCGAAGGCTGGGAAGCGATCAAGCCGCATTACTGGCTGATCTTCGTCATCACCATCGTCGGGATCCTGATCGGCGCGTTCAGCCTGTACATCCTCCTCGGACCGATGGTCTGCGGAATCTTCTATTGCTACTTCCGCGCGCTCGACGGAGAGGATGTCTCGATCGAGCACCTGTTCCGGGGATTCCGGTACCTCTGGCCCAGCCTGTTCGTGACCGCGCTGATCATCGTGCCGGTCGTTGTCCTGATCGCGACGATCTACGTCCCGCTCCTGCTCGCCACGCTTTCGGGGACGGTAATGACAGAGGACGAACTCTGGGCGATGCTCACGAGCACGATCGTGATCGAGTTCATAGTCGCGATCGTGATGGTCTGTCTCCACACCTTGATAATGTTCTCGTTCCCTCTGATCGTGGACCGCGAGCTTTCGGCGTGGAAGTCGGTAACGGTCAGCGCCAGGGCGGTTCTGAAGAACCTGAAAGGAGTGACGGGGCTCTGGGCGGCGAGCTTTGTTGTTACAATTGTCGGATACTTGGCGCTTTGCGTGGGGCTCTATTTCGTGGTGCCGTTGATGCTCGCCGCGAACGTCGCGGCGTACCGAAAGGTATTTCCTAAGCCGCCCGCGAAAAGAAACGAGCCGCCGGCTCCCGAGGAGTACTTGTGATCGAACCTCTGAAGATAATCGACGAAGGCGAACACGCGGTCACGATCGAATGGTCGGATTCGACCGAGAACACTTACGAGGCGCGCGACCTCAGGCTCGCCTGCCCGTGCGCGGGATGCATCAACGAATGGACCGGCGAGAAGATGCTGAAGAACGAATCGGTCCCCGGGGACGTATCGATCTCTCACATTTCCGTCGTCGGCCGCTATGCATTGAACTTCCACTTCAGCGACGGACACGAAACGGGAATATTCAGTTTTAGGTATCTGAAGGAATTGGCGGATCAGAAGCGATAAGGGGTTACAATAGTTTCCGATGAACGAAAGAGACATTTTTGACGAGCGGCAGGAACTGAAGACGGCGAACTACTCCTGCCCGTTTTGCGGCCAGAGGAACGACTACAAGGTCCGTTGGCTGAAGCGCACGAAGAAACGCAATGCCCCCGGAAGGCTCAGCGAGCATGAAAGGAAGCAGTTCGAGAAATCCAGGGACTACATGGTCCGGATCGACGATCAGCTTATGTGCGCGAACGACCGGTGCCGCAGGCGGTTCGAGATACCGTCTTCTCAATCCGTCGTGTTCATTTAGGACGTTTCGGCGCGGTGTTTCGTGAATCGCCCGCCTCCCTCCGGATTGTGATATCCTACGGGTGAACCCCCAGCAAATTCAGGAGGACAATGGGCGATGAAAGGCCGCGAACTTGAATTCTACGGCGACGAGCCGGCTCCGGACGAAGAGATCCAGGAGTTCATCGAAGAAGAAATCCTCCACGCTCCCCAGGCGCCTCACGAACTGGAGGAAAGACTCCTCGAACATCATTCCACATCCCCCGCGGATTCCGGCGGCGACATCGACGCCGAATGGGAAGACGCGAACGACAGCGGCGCCGAGGCCGTCTTCGGCCATAACCCGACCCCCGATCAGTCCGACGTCGAAGAGAACGCCCACGCGATGGGGATCAACTTCGAGGACAATGAGCCATTGGATTTTGAAGGGAAGATCGACAAGCGCGACAAGGACAGGTTCGAGATGAAGGAATGGTCGAAAGGCCGTTCGAAGTCGATATGAGGTTCAATGTTCAACTGTCATTGATCATCGATCAATGAAATCGGAAACCGGAGCGCAAGCGACGGGCCCTTCATTGACCGATGAGAAGTCGCGCAGCGACCGGCCCTCCCTACCCTTTGTGAATTGACCATTGCGCAATTATCCATTGACGCGACCAACGTCCGAATCGCCTCTCCGACCTCTGCGGTTAACACCCCGACAATCTTAAGCCTATCGTACATCCGTTTAGAGCAGCCCTCCGGGCTGCGTTGAGCGCGAAGCGCGAACACTGGGAGGCGTCGTGACTCAAGGCAGAAACGCGACCGTCAGGGAGCGTGCCGCTCAGCTTTGTGATACTCCGAGAGTGAGCAAGGGCTACCTCGAAGCAGTTCCAAGTTCAAGGTTCAAAGGAGAATCCGGAAGGTACCGCTTCGGATCGCGCAATCGCTTCGCGACTTTTCATTGGGCAATGATCAGTGAACGTGCCGCCGCTGCGCGGGTTACAGATATTTGGCTCCTAACGGAGCCGGAGATCTCGGACGGGGCGCGCTGCTATTAACATTGCGCGCCGATGGCGCTCTTCAATGGTCATTGCTGGTTGGCCAACGATTTTTCTCCACTGAAGCGGCTGAGACCTAATTTTGGGTAGTCGTCTCCCGCTAACTTATCCCCCTTCCACAACAACGTAAGAATCCCCACTCATATATACAAAAACTGCTCCTCCATCAAAGAAGAATCCAATCGACTCTGCCAAAGGCGGCTTCGTCCTAAACAAATCTTTGAAACGCGGCGAAGGCGAAATGCTCTGAGTATTTTCTCTGTCAAGTGCATCCCATCGATGTGTCACGAAGTCAACATTTGGAAACGTGCTAAGGAAGTTCGCCTTCGTCGAACCGCCCCCAATCAGGAAAGGTTCTTTAGAGTCACTGCACAACAAAACACCCTTAATCCCTTTCTTCGGTTCCTTAACCAACACGGCAACGTCGAGCACTTCTGTATTGTCGAGATTAAGTCGAAGATAGAATGGATTAACGGTTCGCAGAGACTCAATTCGTAGAGTTTTCTGGCTGGCTTTGAGACACTCTCTCACAATTCCTGAAGTCCATTCTTCATCTTGACTGAGAGTTCCATTTGTTTCGGACTCAGCCTTAACCGGTGTCTCAAGAGCTGACGCCGGCTGGGGACGCATCACTTTAGCGCAACCGCTTAATGACCACGGTACAAACCAAAAGGCCAATGAGAATATCGCCAAAATCCATTTCATTTGTTTCCTCGTAATTCGCGACTAAATCTCCACAAATGGCCGTTGGTATGTCGCCGCTACGCGACTAGAAAATCTGGTTGGCACTCCTCCCAAGGCTAAGAGCAGGTTGTCGCTGCGAGGGCTACAGACATTTGGCTCCTTCGGAGCCGGAGATCTCGGACGGGTCTCGTTGCTATTAGCATTGCGCGCCGATGGCGCTGTTCGTTGGTCAATGATCGTGTCGCCGCTGAAGCGGCTCAAGATACTTTGGGGAGGGTGCCGTTCCCCGGTCTGAAGACCGGGGCTGAGATACGGCCGTCCCTTCGGGACGCGTCCCGCATCGACGGGTCGCCAAAGAATCCGGGGGAGGAAAAGTGTCCCCATCTTGTCTCTGCGCTCTCTGTGTGCTCTGCGGTATGGTTTTCGCCCGGTTCGCGCGTTGCGCTCAATGCCCGCGGGACGCGGGCGCTCCGATCTGCCCGTCGCTTGCGCTGCGGGTCGTGTCTATGCCCGTCGCTTGCGCTCCGGGTTCCGATCTTATTGATCATTGCTGCTTGTAGATCTCCACGACCGGCTTGCCTTCCTTGTCGATGTACGCGCGGTACATTCCCTCTGAATTGAACGAAATGCCGATGTTCCCGAACTTGTCGATCGCGATCACGCCGCCGTCGCCGCCCGCTTTCTGAAGCTTCTGCTGAATCACGGTATCGGCCGCCTGCTGGACCGGAAGCGCCCTGTATTCCATAAGCGAAGCGATGTCGCGGGCGACCGTCAGCCGGATAAAGAACTCGCCCCAGCCGGTCGCCGAGACCGCGCACGTCGCGTTGTCCGCGTATGTCCCGGCTCCGATCACAGGCACGTCGCCGACGCGCCCGTATTTCTTGTAGGTCATTCCGCCGGTCGATGTCCCGGAAGCGAGGTTTCCGTCCTTGTCGAGCGCAACAGCCCCGACGGTGCCGAACCTGTTCTCGGCGAGTTCCCTGGTCACGGACGCTGAACCTTCCTTCTTCGCCTTATCCTGTTCTTCCTTGATTATCCTCTGGAGCGAATCCCAGCGGCGCTGTGTGAAGAAATACTTCGGATCGACAAGCTCGATCTTCTGCTCTTCGGCGAATTTCTCCGCGCCTTCGCCGATCATCATCACGTGCGGCGACTTCTCCATCACGGCACGCGCAAGCGTGATCGGGTTCTTCACGCGATGGAGCCCGGCCACCGCACCCGCGTTCAGGGACTTCCCGTCCATTATCGACGCGTCGAGCTCGTTCTTTCCGTCGGCCGTGAACACGGCTCCCTTGCCGGCGTTGAAGAGCGGCGAGTCCTCCATTATCCGGATCGCGATCTCGATCGCGTCGAGCCCGGATTTCCCTTCCTTGAGCGCTTTGTAGCCGGCAAGCACTGCTTCCTCCAGCTTCGCGCGGTATTCCTTCTCCTGTTCCGGAGTCAGGCTTCCCCGCGTGATGACGCCCGCGCCGCCGTGGATCACGAATCCGAGCCTGGGGTTCTGGGGCGATTGAAGCTGAAGTACTCCGGGGCGGCCGGTCTTCTGCGCGGTCACGACAATCGGGACCGCGAGAAGGGCGATGACGACGAGAAGAGAGGCAAATCTTTTCATATGGAGCTCCGTGAAAACTCCTGAAAGATTACCACAAACGCGCGGGCTCAGTCGTTCGAGCCGTTGATACGGTCGAGGGTCTTCAGGATGTCCTCGGGTGCCGCGCGCTTTTTGTAATCGACATCAAGGAACGCGAACTCGATCTTCCCTTCCCGACTCACGACGTACGTCGCCGACACAGGCAGTTCCGATTTTTCGGTCCCGTTGTACTTGCCTATGTCGAAGCCGCGCTGTTTGGCGGCGCTGTCGAGGATCTCCGGGAGTGTGTAGACGATCCCGAACTTTCGTGCGGTTTCGAGGCCCGGATCGCTGAGGACCGTGTATTCGAGCTTGTTGTCCTTCACCACCTTGAGAGAACGGTCCGGAGGCTCGACCGAGATCGCGACAAGCTGTGCGCCACGTTCGCGAAAGTCGCCGATGCTCCTCTGCAGGCCGCGCAGATACAGATTGCAGAACGGGCACCAGGCACCCCGGTAAAAAACAAGAACGATGTGGCCATCCTTCAAGAGATCGCCCGACGTGACCTGTTTGTCGTAGGCGTCCTTCAGAGAGAACGCGGGCATTTGTGCGCCGACGTTCAACGCGGTTTCGAGGATCCCGGACTCGCGAACCTCTTTCTCGGCCTGCTTACCGGCCTCGATGAGTTCGGCCGGAAGCCTCTCGGCGGAGCGCTTCTCCATCTCCTGGAGTTCATCGTTTACGGATTTCGGGTTGTTTTCGGGGCCCTGCGCGGATGCGAAAGGGACAAAGACGGCAAGTACGGCAAGCGCCGCGGCAATAAAGAACTTGTTCATCAGATCTCCTCCGGAAATTTCTACGAAGCCTGATGAATCCTTTGGAGCGTCGGATTATTCCGCGAACGCGGCCGGAGGGGTCATTCTCTTCGCCTCGATCCAGATGCGGGGCATCGAGAGCAGCTTCTGCGCCTTCGTCGTGTGGGCCCGTGTGCGGAAAACGTCGTAGTCGAGCGCCTCGATCGCGTCGAGAATGCGGGCGTAGATGCGGGAAGCGAGCAGGACGGTGAACCTCGAATCGCGGTTCAGATAGGGAATCCCCTTTTCGCCTTCGGCGTACAATTCCCTTGCGCGAACGACCTGGAACGCCATCATCTCGCGAAACGCATCGTCCGCGACGCCTTCAAGGATCTGCTCTTCGGAGACGCCGAACCTTTCCAGGTCTTCCGCCGGAAGATATATCCGGCCCATTTCGGCGTCCTCCTTGACGTCGCGCAGGATGTTCGTCAACTGCATCGCGACGCCCATCTTTTCGGCGTAGAGAAGTGCCTCGTCGTCCGAGTACCCGAGTATCGGCGAGGTCATCAGCCCGACGGTCGACGCGACGTGATAGCTGTAAACGTAGAGCTCTTCGAAGGTCGCGTATCGCTTTTTCCAGGTGTCCATCAGGACACCGCGGATAAGATCGAGCGGGATCTCCCTTGGGATATCGTAGGCGCCAAGCATGTGCCTCCAGGCGGTGAAGACATCTTCCAGAGCCCTTTGCCTCGGTCCTTCTGCGGCGTGTCCGGCTACTGCTTTTGCACTGCCGGACCTTGCGGAATCGAATACCTCGTCGAGCCTCTTCCGCCATTCATCGACGGCAAGCGCCGCCTCTTCCTCAGTCCTGAAGCCCGACTCGTCGATCTCGTCGTCGACGTGACGGCAGAACGCGTAGATCGCAAAAACCGGGGGCTGTTTGACCTTGGGGAGGAACCTTGCGGCGAAATAGAAGCTCTTGGCGTGCCTGCGGGTCACGTTCTCGCAGTATTCATATGCTCTCTCGATTCGGGAGTCGGCGGTCATTCCAGTCGGTCTTCGTATTTTACGCGTTCCGTTCGGCGAGGTAATCGGTCATCTGAACGAGCACGGTCCTCGCGCGGCTGCTCGGAAAGTTGTCGACGAGGATCCGCTTGGCCTCGTCTATCGTGTTCCGAAGCCGGAAGCGCGCGTTGCTCTCGCCGCGCTCGATCGCGAGCGTTGTCCTGTCTTCGGAAAAAAGTTCGCCGTCTTCGTCCAGGTCGAGCAGATCGTCGCTCAACTGGTACGCGTCGCCAAGTAGCTCCGCGAATCGCGAAAGCGCGGCCAGCTCGATATAAGTCGCGCCGGCTAGGATCGCGCCGGTTCTCAGCGCGAGCCGCATCAGCGCCGAGGTTTTGAGATTTCTTATCGATTCTGCAGTTTCAAGATCTTCCGAGCCCGAACCGTTCTCGCCGCTTAGCATCGCAAGATCGACCGACTGTCCGCCGACCATCCCGGCAGCGCCTATGCACTCGACGATCTCGGCGTGAGCCTGGATCGCCTTCTCGGGCGAACCCGCGTGGTTCGCGAAGACGAGAGGATATGCCGCGTTCAGGACTCCGAGTCCCACGAGCACCGCCAGCCCTTCGCCGAACTTCTCGTGCAGGCTCGCCTTTTCCCGCCTCTCGGAGGCGTTGTCCATGCAAGGCAGGTCGTCGAAGATAAGCGAGCTCGTGTGAATGAACTCCACAGCCGCCGCCGCGGGAAGCATTTCGTCCGGGTTGCCGCCGACGAGTTCCGCCCCCAGCAGCGTCAATACGGGCCGAAACCGCTTCCCGCCGGGAAAGAGCGCGTATTCGAGCGCCTCGTTGAACCTTGTCTCGACGTGCGCTGGGGCAAGGGGAAGGTTGGCGCGCAAAGCAGCCTCGATCCCGGGCCTTCGCTCTTCGACGTACGCCCAAAGGTCCGCGTACTCTTCGCTTGTCGTCATTGTCGTCATTCGCGGGTTGATCTGCCGGCAGCGGCAGCTTCTGTCCGATCCTTGTAGAACTTTAGGCTTGCTTCCGAGAGCTGTTTTCGAACTGTGACGCGAAACGGATGTTTCGCGACGTATCCCGGAAGCTCTTCGACCTCCGCTCCTGCAGACCTAAGCTGCTCGGCGATCTCCGAATCTTCAACCGGCCATAGACCGAACTCCTCAAACGCCCTCCGGATCGCCCCGAGGAGCCTGTCGAGCGCGAGCTTTCGCCCCGCAAGCTCGAAACCGCGGGACTGGAACTCGCCGAGCGCCCACAGGACCGCCTCGCCGATCTTTTCGTCAACGGCGGGCGGATCGAATAAACCGGGCTGTTCCGAAGCCGCATTGCGCATTGTCTTTCGTCGTGTCCCGCCGCCCGAAGTGCAAGAAGCCGGCGGCGCATTGATAAGCCTAATTCTACCATAAGCTTCCGAAGGCGCTTCCGGCAGCCGGCGTTTCAACAACCCTCCTGGAAGTGCTAGAATTCGGCTCGAACGGGAGAACAATGTCCATCGAATCGAATGATCGGCCGGTCAGGATCGGACTCGGCGTCAGCGGGGGCATCGCGGCTTACAAAGCCGTCGAGGTGATGCGGCTTCTGCAGAAGGCGGGCTGCGACGTTCGCGTTGCAATGACGAAGCACGCGGCGGAATTCGTTACGCCGCTCACATTCCGTGCGCTGTCGGGACAGTACGTGCTCGTCGACGATTACGCGCCTTCGAATCCGGACCCGATCGCGCACATCAATTTCAGCCAGGAGATCGACCTTCTGCTCGTCGTTCCCGCGACCGCGAACATAATCGCGAAGTTCGCGAACGGGGTCGGCGACGATTTTCTTTCCTCGACATACCTTGCATCGAATGCCCCTGTGATGATCGCGCCGGCGATGAACACCTCGATGTGGGACCATCCGGCGACTCAGAGGAACATCGCCAAGCTGAAAGAGGACGGAGTGCGGTTTGTGGAGCCCGTCGCCGGCGAACTGGCGTGCCGGACGGTGGGCACCGGCAAGCTCGAAGATGTCGAGAACATAGCGGCGCAGGCGCTCACGCTCCTTGGGATCCCGGACGGAGTTTCCGGGAAAGCCGTAGAACCTTCCGATCAGGATCTCGCCGGGGAGCGGTTCCTGATCACGGTCGGGGGCACACGCGAGCAGATCGATCCCGTGCGGTTCATATCGAACCGCTCGTCGGGGAAGATGGGCTTCGCGCTTGCGGAGCGCGCGCTCGCGAGGGGAGCCGAGGTCACCGTTGTCGCGGGCAGCTTTTCAGCCGAGCCTCCGGAGGGAATAAAGCTGGTCGGTGCGATGTCCGCCGCGGAAATGTTCGAAGCGGTTGAAAAGGAATTCGGGTCCGCGACCGTGTTCGTAGGCGCGGCGGCGGTTTCGGATTTTAAGCCCAGAGACGCGGCTAGCGCGAAAATCAAGAAAGAGGGCCGCGAGACGCTCACACTGGAGCTTGAAAAGACACGCGACATACTTTCGCACGTCTCGGAAAACCGGCACAAAGGCCTGATCGTCGCGGGTTTCGCGGCGGAATCGGAGAACGTCATCGAGTACGCGAGGCAGAAGTTAGAGAAGAAAGGGCTCGACCTGGTGGTCGCGAACGACATCACGCGCGAAGGCGCGGGATTCAATACCGAAACAAACATCGCGACGATCCTCGTGAAAGGAAGGGACGAGGCGGTCGAATGCCCGCTTATGCTCAAAACCGAGCTGGCCGACCGGATCCTGGACGAGATCGCCGTCGTGCGCCAGAGGCTTGCCGCGGCTGCCTGAACTAAATGGACGAACGCACAGAATTGATCGAGGACCTGAAGGAACAGATCAGGTTCCTTAAAGAAATAGGCGTGGATTCGCTTTCGGCGGACCTCCCGGCCTCGGATCGCGGACCGGAACACGAGCTCGCCCACTCCGATTTCCAAACCTATGTGCCGTCGGACGAGGGCCTGGCGCCGTCGAAGGCCTCGAAGCCTCCGGAACCGGAAAAGAAATCCGAAACGCCGCGCCGGAGCGAGATCCTGAGTAGCATCCGACTTTCGGGCCGCGAAGCTCGCGAACCGGCCCCAAAGGAACGAAAGGACCAGAAGGAGGAAAAGGGTCTGGAACCGGCAGGAACCGCAAGCCATATGGAAAGCGCAGCCGAAAGCCTCTTCGGAGACCTCTCGAAAGGCATCCCCGAAACCGGCGAGACGCTTGAGCAGATCCGCTCCGACATCGGCCCGGATTGCGCGCGATGCAGGCTTTGCGAGCAGAGAACGCAGGTCGTGAACAGCGTCGGGAATCCGAACGCCGACCTTATGTTCATCGGCGAGGCGCCGGGAGCAGACGAGGATGAGCAGGGCGAGCCGTTCGTGGGCCGCGCGGGACAGCTTCTTACCAAGATCATCGAGGCCATCGACCTGAAGCGCGAGGACGTGTTCATCGGCAACATCAACCGGTGCCGTCCGCCGGACAACCGAAGGCCTTTGGCCGACGAGGCTTCGGTCTGCAAGCCATTTCTTTTGAGGGAGATCGCGGTCGTGCGGCCGAAAGTGATCGTCGTGCTTGGAAACACCGCCTGCCAGAACCTCCTGGAAACCAACACCGGGATCACGCGGCTTCGAGGAAAGTTCCTCGACTACTTCGGCATAAAGGTGATGCCGACTTTCCATCCCGCGTATCTCCTGCGCGACCCCAGGAAAAAGCGCGAGGTCTGGGAAGATATGAAACTCGTCCGAGAGGCGATCATCGGATCCGAAGAATAAGCCGCAATGCCTCCAAAGATCATATCGACCGAAAGAATAGCCTCCTGCGACCTGTTCGACGTGACGCGATCAAAGATCGCGGAGAACGGCGTCGAGTACAGCCGCGACATCGTGGTCCATCCGGGAAGCGCGGTGATCGTGCCTTATTTCGAGGACGGCACTATCGCTCTTGTCAGCCAGTACCGGCACGCTGCGGGCAAAGAACTGCTGGAATTCCCGGCGGGAAGCCTCGAAGAGGGTGAGACAGCACTGGAATGCGCCGCCAGGGAGATCCGCGAAGAGGTCGGGTATTCGGCGGAGAATCTTGAACTGATCACAGAATTCTACGTCTCGCCGGGCTTTCTGACCGAAACGATGGCCGTCTTTCTCGCCACGGGCCTGACCCACGATCCGCTCGAGGGCGATGCCGACGAGTTTATCGGCATTCGCCGCATTCATCTCGCCGAAGCCGCCGAAATGGCCCGTCAGAACCGGTTCTCCGACGCGAAGACGATGCTCGGGATCCTGTTCGCCGAAATGCGGCTTCGTGAAGGCGTTTAAGCCCTTTTTGCGGCTTGACGCTCCCCTGCCGTTTGGATATCCTATCAGTTCGCATTTTGGCGAAGATTTCTTACAAAGAGCAACTGTTATGAGTACTTATTTCCCGAGCGGAAAGGATCTCTCGGACAACCGAAAGTGGTTCATCGTCGACGCGAAGGACAAGACGGTGGGGCGCATCTCGACGGAGATCGCGCGCGTTCTGATGGGCAAGAACAAACCCGACTGGACGCCGTTCCTCGATATGGGCGACCACGTCGTCGTAGTCAACGCCCGGCACGCGAAATTCAAGGGCGCGAAAGGCGAGCAGAAGAACTACTACAGGCACTCCGGCTATCCCGGAGGCCTGAAGACCATCTCGGTCGAGAAGATGTTCGAGGACCATCCCGAGCGCGTGATCGAATTTGCGGTCAAGCGGATGCTTCCGAAAACCAAACTCGGCAAGGCGATGTTCAAGAAACTCAAGGTTTACGCGGATGCAGAACATCCGCACGCGTCGCAGAAGCCGGAGCCTTTGGAGATCGAGTCCATCTAGGCGCCCGCGGCGGAACAGATACTTTTCAAAGAATATGGCAGACACACAGTATTACGGCACCGGAAGAAGGAAGACATCCGTCGCAAGGGTTTACCTGCGCCCCGGAAAGGGTGAGATCAAGGTCAACCGGCGCAAGTTCGACGATTATTTCCCGAACGAAGCGCTGAGGATGATCATCAGGCAGCCCCTGACGCTGACGGAGAATGTCGAGTCTTTCGATATCCTCGTTAATGTCGGCGGCGGCGGGATCTCGGGTCAGGCGGGAGCCGTCCGTCACGGGATCACGAGAGCGCTTCTCGAGTTCAACAGCGATCTTCGTCCTACGCTCAAGAGAGCGGGCCTGATCACAAGAGATCCCCGCAAGAAAGAGCGCAAGAAGTACGGACAGAAAGGCGCGCGAGCCCGGTTCCAGTTCTCGAAACGTTAATTTTTTCTTTACGCGGCGGCATTCCTTAGGGGAACGCCGCCGTATTCCATCGGCACCGGCAATTGGTTGAACCTCGCCGGCGCCGAGTACAAAAACCAATAAGGAGATCCGTTATCTTGGCAACAGTAACCATGAAAGAACTCCTCGAGGCAGGAGTTCACTTTGGCCACCAGGTAAGGCGCTGGAACCCGAAAATGAAGGATTACATTTTCGGCGAGCGCAACGGCATTTACATCATCGACCTGCAGAAGACGCAGAAGCTCTTCAGGGACGCACTGACGTATGTTCAGGAATTCGTCACGGAGAAGCCGAAAGCGAAGATCCTCTTCGTAGGCACGAAACGGCAGGCGCAGGACGCGATCGTCGAAGAGGCGCAGCGCTGTGAGCAGTATTACGTCAACAACCGCTGGCTAGGCGGCTTGATGACCAATTTCAAGACGGTCCAGAACTCGATCCGCCGCCTGAAGGACATTGAGGCGATGGCCGAGGACGGCCGTGCCGAGAAACTTACTAAGAAAGAGCGCCTGGGGCTCGACCGCGAGCACGAGAAGCTTATGAAGAACCTCGCGGGCATTAAGGATATGAACGGCCTGCCGGATCTTCTGTTCGTGATCGACGTGCGCAAGGAAGAGATCGCGGTGACCGAAGCGAACAAGCTCGGCATCCCCGTCGTGGCGGTGGTCGATACGAATTGCTCGCCGGACGGAGTCGATTACGTCATTCCGGGAAATGACGACGCGCTTCGCGCGATCAGGCTCTTCACCTCCAGGATAGCTGACGCGATCATCGAAGGGCGCAACCTGGCGACGGAAGGTGTCAGCGAGTTCATTGACGTCGAAGAAGCGGAAGAGACCGCTGAGGCGACGACCGAGGAGCCCAAGGCTGAAGAAGCGAAGGCCGAAGAACCAAAGCCTGAAGAAGCGAAGGCCGAAGAGCCCAAGGCTGAAGAAGCAAAGGCCGAAGAGCCCAAGGCTGAAGAAGCGAAGGCCGAAGAGCCCAAGGCTGAAGAAGCAAAGGCCGAAGAGCCCAAGGCTGAAGAAGCAAAGGCCGAAGAGCCGAAGCCTGAAGCCGCCGAAGGCGCCGCGGAGGAAAAGACCGAAGCCTCTGCAAGTTAAGAAATCCTTTTAGGAATTCCGGCGTAGCTCTTAACGATTGATTATCAAACGGGCTACGCTTTTTTTTCGGTAATTTATTTGATTATATTGGAGTCACGTTATGGCAGAGATTACAGCAAGCATGATCAAGGACCTGCGCGAAAAGACCGGCGCGGGAATGGTTGACTGCAAGACCGCACTCGTAGAAGCGGACGGCAACGTCGAACAGGCGATCGAGATCCTCCGCAAGAAAGGCATGGCAACGGCCAGCAAGAAGTCAGGCCGCATCGCGGCCGAAGGCGCAGTCGGATCATATATCCACATGGGCGGAAAGGTCGGCGTTCTTGTCGAGATCAACTGCGAAAGCGATTTTGTGTCGCGCGGAGACGAGTTTCAGCAGCTTGTAAAGGACGTCGCTATGCACATCGCAGCCGCCGATCCCAGATACGTAAGGCGAGAAGAGGTTCCGCAGGAAGAGATCGCCAAGGAAAGGCAGATCCTGCTTGAACAGCTCAAGAACGACGAGAAGAACGCCAGCAAGCCCGACGAGGTGCTCGAGAAGATCATCGACGGAAGGCTGAACAAGTTCTTCGAGGAGATCGTGCTTGTCGAACAACCCTTTATCAAGGACCCTTCAAAGACGATAGGGGACCTCGTGACCGAGAAGATCGCCTCCATCAAGGAGAACATCACGGTCCGCCGTTTCACGCGGTACAAGATGGGCGAGGGGATCGAAAAGAAACAGGACGACTTCGCGGCTGAGGTAGCCTCGATGGTCGGCAGCTAGTTCAGTTAATTTCAAGGCGGGACAGAACGTTCCCGCCTTTTTCTTGCTTATGAAACCGGCATTCAAGCGCGTCCTCCTGAAGCTTTCCGGCGAGGCCCTTATGGGCGGCGAGAGCTACGGCATCGATACAAAGGTCGCCAAATCGCTCGCGGAAGAAATAAAGGCCGTCTACGAGCTGGGAGTAGAGGTCGCGATAGTCGTCGGAGGCGGAAATATCTTCAGGGGCGTTTCGGCATCCGCGGGAACGATGGACCGTGCGAGCGCCGATTACATTGGCATGCTTGCGACCGTGATGAACGCGGTGGTACTGCAGGACGCGCTAGAGAAGTGCGACGTGTTCACGCGCGTGCTTTCGGCGATCGACATTCCCCAGCTCGCGGAGCCCTTCATACGGCGAAGGGCGATCCGGCATCTTGAGAAAGGCCGGGTAGTGATCTTCGCCGCCGGAACCGGAAACCCGTATTTTACGACCGATTCCGCCGCCGCTTTGCGAGCGCTTGAGATACGCGCGGAAGTGATAATGAAGGCGACCAAGGTCGACGGGATCTACTCGGACGACCCGGTGAGCAACGCCGACGCGGAGAGGTTCGACCGGATCTCTTACCAGGAAGTTCTCGAGAGAAGGCTGAGGGTGATGGACTCTTCCGCCATCTCGCTTTGCATGGATAACAACCTGCCTATAATGGTCTTTAATATGAAAACCGAGGGCAATGTCCTTAAGGCGGTCGGTGGCGACACCTCGATCGGAACGCTCGTGACCGCGGAAGGCGCCTCGCAATCGGCAAACTAGGCGACAAAAACAGACAAAGCTATGGGAATCAACGTCGTTATCAACGAAACGAAACCGAAGATGGCCGCGGTCATCGACGATCTTCACAGAAAACTGGGCGCCGTGCGGACCGGCCGGGCGAGTACAAGTATTTTGGACAACATCGTGGTCGATTACTACGGAACGCCCACGCCTTTGAACCAGATGGCGTCGGTGAACATCCCGGAGCCGCAGATGCTCACCATCCAGCCTTGGGATACCTCGCAGATCGACTCGATCGAGAAGGCGATCAACACCGCGAACCTCGGGATCAATCCCTCGAACGACGGCAAGGTGATCAGGCTTCCGATCCCGCCTTTGAACGAAGAGCGCAGGCAGCAGCTCGCGAAGCAAGTCCACGAGATCGCGGAAGAGCACAAGATCGCGATCCGGAACATACGACAGCATTCGAACAACGAGCTGAAGAAGCAGCTTGCGGACAAGGAGATCTCGGAAGACAACGAGCGGATCGGGCTTGAAGAGGTCCAGAAGCTTACCAATGAATACGTTGGCAAGATCGACGAGCTCGCGAAGAAGAAGGAAGAAGAGATCCTGAAGGTCTGATCCTGATCTTATCGAATCGCCGAAACGCCCCGCTGAACCGGCGGGGCGTTTTCACATTCTCATTCTCACTACGTTTAGAGCGACGCTTTGCGTTGCACAAAGCCGTGCAAGGCACGGCTTTGAGAAGAATGCCGCCGCTACGCGGCTGAGGATCATAGGGGCCGACCGACCGTGGGCTGCGCGCTGACGCGCTTGCCCACGGCTAAACGCAGGTCGTCGCTTCGCGACTCAAGCGTCCCCGGTCTCCTGTCTTCTGTCTCCGGTCTCCAGTCTCCGGTCTTCTGTTATGCCCGTCGCTTGCGCTCCGGGTTCCGATTCATGCCCGTCGCTGCCGCTCCGGGTACTGATTTCATTGCTCAATGGGCAATGGACAATGGTCAATGATCTGCCCTTCGCGCGTGTTCCTATTACCGTTCGAATCCTCAAGACCACAAAAAATCGGGCGAATGCATTTCGCATCCGCCCGTTCCCAGTTCACTTAAGGAAGGAGGTTAATCGAATCGCAAATCATTACCAGCGGAACCTGGCCTGCAACTCGACCGTCCGGTTTCCGCCGGAGCCTCCGCCAAAACGTCCGAATCCGCCGGCGGTGCTTGTGGACTGACCGAACAGCGACGAACTTAGGTTGCCGACGGGAGTGCTCTCATTGGTTGTATTGAGCAGATTGTTGATCCTCACGCCGAGCGTCAGATTGTATTTTCCACGCTCGTTACCGCCGAAGAATCCTCCGCGCATTCCGCCGCCGCGTCCGCCGCGTCCCATTCCGGGACCGCCGCCCGGACTGCCCTGTCCGCCGGCACTGCTTTCACCGCCGCCGAAGCTGAAGGTGCGGTCGATTCCCAGGTTGACCGTGAAGAACGAAGGCCCGCGGCCGTAGTTCCTGGGAAGCGTCGCGTCCGCGGAATACCCGGAAACGTCGCACCACGAAGCCGTGAGACCCAAGGCGTCGCAGCGCGCAGCGAGTTCCCCGAAAGTCGGGCGGTCGTTGAAGATAGAGTCTCCGTTCGAGTCGATGCCCGACGTGATGTCGAACGGACTTCCCGATCGTGCGATTATGAACGGCCTGAGGCTGATCCCGAACGGAACGTTCACCGAGCCGCCCATAAAGAACGTGTGCCTGGTGTCGAAGCTCGAGTTGCTGTACTCGTCGGAGATATCGTAGCTGTAAGCCGGAAATCCGCCGTCAGAGTTGCTCTTCGAATTCGCCAGAATGTAGTTGCTGAACAGCGTAAGGCCCTGGCTGAAGAAGGTCCTGAAGCTGAAGATCAGCCGCTGGCTGTTCGAATAGCCGCTCGATTCGTACTGGTAAATGTTCCCCGTCGTCGGATCGGGCCTCAGCGCCGCAAGCGCCACCGGGTCTCCTACCGGGCAGTCGAATCCCGGAGGGCAGACCGGAGCGTTGATGTTCCTCGAACGGATCGTGTGCAGATCGCGGGCTGTGACGTAGTAGACAGACACCGTCGAATTGCCGGGAAGCTGCCTCTCGACGCTGAATGCTCCCTGTATCGTATACGGCGCCTGAAGCTCGGGCGAGATGATCCTGGGGATGCTCGACAAAGGGGATACCAACGCCAACTGATCGGCGGTCGGGACGTTTGTGACGCCGTCAAGCGTGAACACCGGCTGGGCGAGAAGCGGATTACCGAGCCCGATGATGTACTGCTGCTGCCTGACGCCGTCAAGGCGCAGGGCCTGAAGCGAGGTATTCTCGCTGAACCTGTTATAGAAGATACCGAATCCGCCGCGAAAGACGGTCTTCGGAGTCCCCTGTCCGCCCGCACCCGGCGAATACGCGAAGCTAAACCTCGGAGCGAAATTCATATTGTCCGAGATGTTCGTCTGGTTCTCGTAGCGAAGACCGAAGCTAAGCGTCAGCCCCGGATTCACGCGCCAGTCGTCCGTTATGAACGCGCCGACCTCGTACTGCGAGATGTCCGCCAACGGGTTTCCCGTCGTGATACTGAACTGGTTCGGGTTGTACCGCGGATCGGGATTCCCGAGAAGTTTCTGCCTGTATTGCTCGATCGAGCTTACGAAGAAATCGTCGGTGGTGTCGCCGGGAGTGCCGTTGTCATCGAGAAAACCGGCGAAAGTGAAGGTGCCGCCGTAGTTTGACTCGGTCCTGTCTTCAAGCGAAGTGCCCCGCAGGCGTACACCGAATTTGACAGCGTGCTGTGCATCCCGTCCGAGCGCTGTCGTTGTGTAGTTCTGCAGTTCCCACGACCTCTCCTTGTCGAAGTTCTGTCCGATCGAGGAACCCCCTCCGACGAACGCGCCCGAAACGCTGATGGCCGGAATCGTGTTGTCGCCGAGCTGTTCGCTGCTCTCGTCGCGGAACTGGAAACGGGTCTCGTTGACGGTCTTGGCGTTCAGGATCGCGGTCTCGGTCACCTGGAACGTGTGCTCCGTGTTCTCCGATTCGGTCGCCCTTGTCGGAAGCGAGAATCCGCCGATGCCCTGGTTCTCGGCCGTCCGGCGCTCGAATTCGTAACGGAAGACGAGCGTGTTGTTCTCATTGATCGCGTAATCGAAACGGGGGCCGATCGAAAACCTGCGGCTCGGGATCGTGAACTCCTGCTGGAAAGGAACAGCGTTGAAATTGCTGTCGATGACTGTAGCGTTGACTATCGAGCCGTTGTCGATCTGGCGGTTGTCGATGTTCAGGAAGAATGAGGCCTTTTTGTCGATGACAGGACCGCTGATGTTGCCGCCGTAGAACATGCGCGTACTGTCCGCCTTGTTCTCGGCGAAAGGGTTGCGCGTATTCAGAAAGTCGTCGTTGAAATTGAAAAACGCCTGGCCGCGGAACTTGTCGGAACCGGGCCTCGTCAGGATCTCGATACGGCCGAAACCGAGCCTGTCATACTCCGCGGAGAACGGGTTCTGATTGATGCGGATCTCGCGGATCGCCTCTTTCGGGGGAAGGTTACCCCCCTGGAAACCGTCGATGTAGATCTGTCCGCCGTTCGGTCCGGCAGCTCCTCCGGCAAGCGCCTGAAGCGCCGCTTCAAGGTCGTCCGGATCGTCGGGAAGCGCCGCAAGATCGTCTTCTTTCAGGACCAGCGCGCTGGCATTGTTCTGAGCATCGGTGCTGACCTGTCCCTCGTCGGTCACTTCGACCTCTTCCTGGACGCCTTCGACGTTCAGCACAATCGGGAACTCGGCCCGCGATCCGCCGAGGATATCGACGTCCGTAGCCTCGAAGACAGCGAAGTTCTCAGCAAATGCGCGGATCGTGTACCTCCCTGACGAAAGTCCACTGACCGTATAAACTCCCGAACCGTTGGTTACCGCCGTCTTTTCCGTACCGTTCCTGTCGATCACGGAAACGGTAGCTCCGACGACCGCGTCGCCGACGCTGTCAGTCACCTGACCCGTGACCGACCCGCTCTGCTGTCCGAACGAAAATCCGGCCAGCAGGGCAAGGAAGGCTAAGGTCCTCAAAAAACCAAGTGCCCTGTTCATTGTTATTAATCCTCTCAGCTATTAAATTCTGGCGGCCGAAACGCGGCCGGGTATAAAGAACTCTCGTATTAGAACTCGACGCTGTCGAGTCCCGGGATGTTCAGGCTTCCTGATACACCGCGGCCCCTCTGGGCGCCGGCGGCCATCTGGGCCATTCTTATAAAAGGTTCAACTCCTGCGAGGAGCTTGATGGCTGTCAAGCGGCCCGGGTCTTTGCCCTTCGGGCTCGAGACGGCGATCATATCGCCGGGCTTTAGGTCCGACACGGTAATCGTCGGGAACCGGTTCAACATCTCGTTGAGGTCCATCCGTCCACCAGGTCTTCCCTGCCCCTCGCCCGCCGGCCTAGCCTGGCCTCCGCCCGGCCTTCCCTGACCGCCGCTGCCCATCATCGCCTGGAATCCGGCGAGGCGCTGCGCAGCCTCTTCAGGGAACTTCTTCAAAAGCGACGATGCATTCACCGCGATGACAAGGTCCTCTTCGTTCACGAGATCGGTGATCGTTACCTCGTTCTTATCGGCATCGACCGATTTGACCGTTCCGGCTACCGTCTGAAACGCACCGGTGATGATCTCTTCGGCGGCAAACGTGTTCGCCTCCGCGTTCCTGTCGCCGAGCGCCTGGATCATGTCTCCGGCCTCTATCTCGCCGAGATTGCTTGAGAGAGCGTCGCTGTACCTGGGCGATTCAGGAGAGTAGCGGAGGAACTTGGCGCCTTCTTTCGCGGAAACCGTCAAAATCGTAGCCGCACCCGTGATGCCGCGCATCTCGACCGTGATCGTTCCTGCCGCCTGATCCACCGCGGTGACCCTTCCGGATATCCCCCGGCTTTGCCATTCCGCACGCTGCTTCGCCTGCTGCGCCGCCAGATCGGAGGCCTTGACCAGATAGACTCCGGTCGTGACGATCGATTTCTTATCGGCCGAAACCTGGCCCGTAAGAAGCACCCGGTCCCCAACGCTCAGCTCTTCAAGGCTGGAATCCGTCGCCGCTTTCAGGCTCAGGTTGTCAGGAGGAAGTTTCTTGAACTTGGTTGTGGAGACCAGGATCGAATCTATGACCCCGTCCTTCGTTTCCACTACGATCTTCTCGGGACCCTTGACCTTGACCACCCCGAGAGCGAGGTTGCCCTGGATACCTATGTCGGGAAGTCCATTCTGGGCGCTGGCCGCGGAAACACCGATCGCGAACAGCCCGATCACGGCGAAGAAAAGCTTGGTAGTGCGCATTACTTGTTTAAGCCCCTTTGTAAGGAATGAAAACTTGCGGCTGCTGCCGCGAAATTATCCGGTAGAACAAACATCGATTCTACTTAACGGAATTGGCGACTTGTGTAAAGATTTGTAAACCCCTGTGAAGTAAGGTCAATGCGGTTTTTCGGGCATCAGACGCTCTGCCCCTCTTCCCAGACGGCGCCCCGCGACCGCGCGGTGAATACGAGTCCGAGACTCGCAATGAAGAGCGCAAAAAGTGCGGCGGTCCAAAGGTAAGGGATCGAGAGAAATACGGTCCACGCGAAGGCGCCGACCAGAAGAGAGACTGTCTCGGATGGCTTGCGGGAGGTAAAACGGCCGATCAGGAACCGGCCCGTGCCTGCCTGCAGGACGACCCTGCCGAAAACATAAGCCAGCATCACCAGGACGAACGCCATCAGGCCGATGATGCCGCTCACAAAGCCCGGAAGAAAGCCGAGCGAGAGCATCACTCCGAGCGTGATCACGATGAAGCTCAGGCCGCCGATACCGAAAACTTTCAAAGGTGAGAGCCGGATCCTTGCAGACGCTCGGCCGACAGCACCGGGAGTCAGAAATGACACCACGACTGCGATCCCGAACCAGAAGAAGAGCGAAAGCAGCCTCTGAACCAAAAATGACACTGAAAATTCGGGAGCGAACAACCGGCTCGGTTCTTGCGCGATGTTCCTGAGTTCCTCTTCGTAGCCCGCGTAGACGACAGTTTCCTTTCCCTCCGCTCGCAGAGGTTCCGAAGCCTCCGGCTGATACGAGCCGCCGAAGACGATCACGTCGCCGCCAATGTACGCGTCCTTCTTCTGATAGACCGTCCCTCCGATGGTCGCCACTTCTCCGGCGACCTTGCCTTCCACGATCACGTCGCCGCCGAATGAAAGCACGCCTTTGACGCGGTTCTTGACGATGACCGTCTTGCCGAACGCGAATACCTCCATCTCCGGGGCATCCTCGACGACCAGTGTCTTCGTGTCAGGTTCTGAAAGGGTAGTCTGCGCGTAAAGCGCTGCGGAAAGGCAGAGAAGGATCAGGATCGCGAGCAAGGCCCGTGCGAACGCGCCCCTGTGGAGACAGGTTTGGGGGATGATTGCATTACAGATCGTCACGCTTTGGAGCCACGGTTGTATCGAACGACCATCCGGGAAAGGGCGACCGACGACAGAGTAAAGAACAGCAGCGAAGCCGCCGCCGACACAAGCGAGTTGTAAACGACGCCGTGCCCTACATACCTGAGCACGACACCGATCCCGGTACCTACCTCGAAAACGAAGTGGACAAGAAATCCGGCCACCGAGAACGCCTGCTGAGCCGCCTTCTGAGAAGTGTCGAAGGCGACCGACCCCGCATCGGTTCCCAGACTGACGGTCACAAGCAGCAGAAGGAACGCGCATACGAAGACGGCACGGAACCTCTCCGAAGGATTTCGGATCCCCGACACGCTGCTCTCCGCGTTAACCGTGACGACCCTTGCGAAGTTGGCAGGCACGTCCTTTAGAGCGGGGCCTTCGGCCATTGCCGAATCCAACGCAGAAAGCAGACGCTTCTGAAGATCGAATTCACTGAGGCAGCTGGTGCAGACCGCGAAGTGCTGCTCGATGAGGATCTCTTCCGACGGCGAAAGCTCGCCGTCTAGATATGCGGCGACATCGAAGTTCGCACAGTCTGCTCCTGATTTGCGGGCATCAGGTCTCATAGATCGAAAGTCCGGCGGGTCAAATGCCGGTCAACCCCCTTTCGATAAACAATTCCCTCATCATTTCACGGGCCCGAAAGAGTCGGTTCTTGACCGTTCCGAGCGGCAGGTCCGTGATCTCGGCGATCTCGACGTAGCTGAGGTCTTTTCCGTGGCGAAGAACGATGAGCTCGCGATAGGCGGCCGGCAGACACTGGACAACGGACTCGATCTCCGTACGCCATTCGCTGCGCTGCCTGTCCTCTTCCGGGTTCGGTCGCGTGCTCTCAAGCTGGAGCTGATAAGTGCCTTCGGAGTTCTCGGCCTCTATGCTCTGCTCCTTGCGGGAATTCCGGCGTATGTGATCGATCGCGGCGTTATGCGCAATGCGGTAAAGCCAGGTCGAGAACTTGTAGTCGGTGCTGTAGCGTTCGAGGGAATTGTAAACCTTGATGAAGACTTCCTGGGTTACGTCAAGCGAAGCGTCGTAGTCGTTGAGGAATCGATAAACGTAACTGACTATCGGCCGCTGATAGCGTTCGACAAGCTGCTCGAAGTTCTCTTCGGCACCTTTGATCGCCCCACTGATCAGATCTGCGTCGCTGAAATTCTCCAATCCTTGCGCTGAAAAAGTTCTGGTCGCCATCATAGGAAGCTTCTACGCACTCGCTCCGGACAAAGTTTCAGGCCGGAAGGCACGATTTTCCGGATCTGCAGGTTTGAATCTCGAATTATATTTCCTTCCTTCAGATTAAGAAACCCCGCAACCGTCTAGATCGTGACCGAGACCGCGGATCGCCACGAAAAAAGGCCCCCGAAGGGGCCCTGTCTTCTTGCGGATCAACTGCTTCGAGATCCCTCAACGGCAGCCGAAGCTTGCGATCCCGGCCGGCGCCGCGACCTCGCTGAATTTCAGAGCACCGTTCGTGAACTCCAGCCCGATATCGGCTGGCCGGAGCAGATCGATCGATTCGCCCAAAGCCTCCGCAGTGATCCCCCTCAGCCGGTTATCGAACTCGCCTTCGCCCACGACAAGGAACCTGGACAGCAGCCCGCCGCCATTTGGTCCGGAGTACTTGTCGTTGTAGTAAACAAGAAGCCGGTAGATCTCGTCGTCGACCTCATCGTTTCTGCACGTTACCGACCTCACGAGCGCCGGTTCGCCGTTTCTAAGCAGAAGCGCCGTGAAGCCGTTCTCCTGAGAACTGATCAGCAGCGAATCTCCGTGCGTGTGGCTCTCGACAAGCCACTTGAGCTCGCAGACGGCCTTCGGAAGCACAAGCCCGGCACGCCATCCGAGCGACTCGAAGACCGATTCGTATTCGTCAAGCACGGAGAGCTTGATCGCCGAAGCGAAGTATCGCGCCATTCCGTCGACCGATGGCGCAAGCTTCTCCATAGAGATCCGGAGCCGGTTCGATGGCTCGCCGAAACTTCTTTCGGCCTTGAATTCCAGAATCTCAGCGAGCTCTTTTCTTGAGGCAGGGATCTCGGACAGCGCGAGGATCGCTGTCCTTGCGGTGTTGCTTGGTAGCGATACGGACCAGTTCTTCTGGCCTCGAAGACCGCATTCTGTGGTTACGCGCTCCAGCGCGTCTGCGAAACCCGAGGGATCGGGAATGTTCTCGTCCGAGAAGCCTGGTGTGATGACGCCTTCCGGCAGTTCAAGCGTCGCCGCTTGCCTGATCCCAAAGAATCCCGCGCCCTGCTTTTGCAGAAGAAGGGCGGTCACCGCGCCGCTTCCGATTCCGAGGGCCGCCCTGGGATAGTGCGGCCTGATCAAAGTCTCCAACATTGTTGCTTTCAGGACCCCCGGGCGGTCGCTATTAATAATCGCTGTATTTCGTGCCGCCTGAGTCTTCGCCTTCCGCGAGGCTTTTCACGTCAACCAGCCCCTCTTCGGCATCGGGAGAGTTGGGGTCGGGTCCGAGGATCTGGTCCCATTCCGCCGTTTCGGTGATCGGATCGACCGGGATCTCACGGAAATAGTTCGCATCGACAAGGTCCTGAAGCGACTGCGGCAATCGCTCTTTGTCCGCGGAATACTGATCGATAGCCCGCCTCATCTGGAACAGGTTCTCTTTCAGTACGACCTCGCGGGCGTGCTGGACGCTGTTACGGTATGTCGGTACCGCAACGGAGATCAGGATCACGAGTATGAACATCGCGATCACAAGTTCCAGAAGCGAGAATCCCGCCGATGACCTGATTCTCTTACCAGTCACTGTACTTCTCCCCGTTGAGTGCTTCCTGGCTCGATCTAGACCTTACGTCAAAAACGTTGATCTCGTCCCAGCTTCCCGAATCAGCCGACTGGTACGACGACCTTAGGTCCCAGTCGCTTTCGCCCGTGATCGGGTCAACGGGCATCTCCCGCAAATAGACCTTCGTGATCTCTTTCTGCTCGTTGATCTCCGTCGCGTTCCTGTCGTCAAAAGGTCGGCCGCTTTGAAGCGCGGGCGAAATACCCCTTGCTTTCACGCGTACGCCCTCGACAAGAATCTCAAGGCTCGGCGGAAATCTGTCCAGGTTCTCCGTACCGAAGATCGTGCAGTCGTCGATCACGACCCGGCTGCGGGGATCGATCGGGATGTTCTGGCCGACCTGGGTCGGATTTCCGCTCGTTATCGAACCGAGTGGACAGGCGCCGATGGCATCGCGCTTGAACTCGTCGATCGCGTTCCTGATGTCGCGCAGCGTCTGCCTCAGGCGAATCTCCTTTTGCCGCCTTACAGCGTTCTGCGCAAGAGGGATCGTCCCGAGCACCATTATCGCGAGCACGGTGAGCGTGATCACGAGCTCAAGCAGCGTGTAGCCGCCGTTCGCTCGGCCAGTTCTCAATTTTCGGAAAAATGCTTTCAACTTCTAAAAACTCACGACGAATTCCCTGCCGTCGCCGGTTATAAGGTTCAGCACGGCCTCGTCGAACTCCAGCACCGGAACTCCGTCCTCAAGAGCCTCGATCTCGATGTAGGCAAGAATTCCGGATGAGTTCTCTGCCGAATCCTTCGGCGCTATCAGCGAAACGTACATCTTTCCAGCTTCGTTGACGAACGGCTCGGTCGCGGTGCCCTTCAATTCCGCACCGTATACGTCGCCGAACGCTACCGAACGCACAGCCACCTTCCGGGGATCGAACGTCAGCCCGATAACCGACGACCGGAAGACATCAGCGCTCTTGACCAGCACGGCGAGTCTTGTCGTCGATCCGGCTTTCATTTCGCCCGGACGAGGAAGAAACTCAAGACGTGCAGTAAGCGGCCTGGATTCGGCCGCGGCTTCGGCACCGCCGATGTCCAAAGAGGTCGGCTGCAGCGACAAGGTCTGCCTGTCGGAGTCGGAACCCGGTGTAAGCGAAAGAGTCTTGACGCTCGTATCGATCGGCCTCAGATTCGCCGCAATCGCGTTGGAATCCGATACCGCAGGCTCCTCTGCGTCCGTATTCTTTGGAGCAGGGGCAGCGCTTGAAACCGCATCGTCATTCGATTTCACGTACTGCGGAACGTCCGCATCGGGAAGCTGCACGTCGGGATTGCGTTTCTCACGCTTGGCGAGCGCCCTCTGGCGTTCGATCTCGTCGCGGATGATCATCGCTTGAAGCGTACCCGAGGTCGGAACGGCAAGACTGCCCGAGTCCCTCTCCACAACATCCTCCGGAAGTATCGCGGGCGCGCGGATCACTCTCGGCGTCACGGCGATCACGATGTCCACCTGGCGGTTGTCCCTGGTCGGCGCCGTGAACAACCGTCCGAGTATCGGAATCAGGCCCAGAAGTGGAAGCCCCTCGCGGCCGCGGCTTTCGACACCCTGGGCGACGCTCGCGAGAAGAAGGGTCTTGTTGTTCTGTACGCGCGCCGTGCCTTTTATCGTCCTTTCCGTGAACGTCGGGGTCAGCGTGCTCGCGTCGATCACATCCTTGGACTCGATCTCCATCGTCACCTGCACGTCCTGGTTCGGAAAGACGATCGGCTTGAACTTGAGCGTCAGGCCGACCTGCTCGTAATTGATCACCGGATAGCCGTTGCCGAACGCGTTGCCGGGGGTAGTCGGTGTCTGGCCGCCTGTGAACGGGATCACGCTGGCCGTTTGAACAGGAACCCTCTGTCCGATACGCGCCGACGAATCTTCGTTATTGAACGCGTGGATCTGAGTCGAAGCTATGAGTTTCGTGTTGTTCTTTCTCTGGAACGCCGCGAGGCTCGAGAACGGCGTCTGAAGCGCTATCCCGATTGCAGTGCTCGGAAGATCGGCTCCGAACACGCCGAGCGGCACGTTGTTGAGCGGCACGATGCCCGGTATCGCACCACCAAGGTTCGTCAGCGAGCTCTGATCCCCGATCTGGTTTCCGATCTGAAGCAGGTCGCTCTTGGAGACCTCGTAGATCTGAACATCCATCACGACCTCGGCACGGTCCTTGTCGAGCGACTGGATCAATCCGCTCATAAGCCTTATGTTCTCGGCCGTGTCGCGGATCGTGATGCTGTTTGTGTCTTCATCGACAAGCACGTTGGTCGGCGTCCTGCCCGGCTGGGCGGGGATGGCTTTCTGCAGCGTAGCCGAGACTTTTTTCGGATCGGCATTGGCGAGGTAGAAGGTCTTCAGAACCAGCTGCTGGAAGAACTGCCTGCGGTTGGAGTTCGCGACGATGATCGTCCTCGGACCGACCTTCTCGAAGAAAAGCCCTTCCTGCAGGAAGATCGCGTCCAGCGCCTGCGCCGCAGTGACGTTCTTCAGTTCGATCGCCACCCGGCGGTTGTCGAGCCTGGACTGCGAATCGAAAAGGACATTGAGGTCAAGGTCCCGGGCGAGATCGCGGACGATCCTCTGAAGATCGATGCCCGACGGAAACGGCAGATCTCGCAGCTTTTCATACCGCTGCGGTATCACGACGTCTTCCGGAATATCGGTCGATGAAAGACCCGTGTTGACAAATCTCGCGTCATCCGCCCCGTCGTCTTCCGGGCCGCCCAGAAGCTCTTTCTGAAGCCGGAGCATCCGCTGCATCTCCGACTTCGCGAGCTCGTTTACCGGATCGAAGGCATATGCCTTACGAAAAGCGTTGTACGCGCCGACGTAATCCTCCTGTTCGGCAGCCATGCGTCCGCGCTTCATGAACATCTGCGACGCGTTGAACAATGCCCTGCGGTAATGGAGCCTGTATTCGGGGTTCTTTGGGTTCTCCGAAACGGCCAGCGCGAACTTTTCGGCGGCCTGGTCCCATTCTTCGGCTTCTTCGTGCTTCAGTCCCTGCTTGAAGAACTTCTTGCCGTCGCCGAGGCCGAGCACGGCCGTGGGTGAGACAAGACAAAGAAATAGCACGAGAGTCGTAGCAAAGCGCAGTCGATTGGAAATTTTCATGGCTGTTGATCCGGGTTTTGCAGCGGGTTCCGCGCCCAGAGGGCGCCGGTTTGGCTAGGGGAAATACACGGTCCGGTATCCGAATAGTTGCGAAAATACCGGGAACAGTGCAAGACCTTCGTAATTTTGGAACGAACAACTCCAAAAAGCAAATCGGTACTTTCCCGTAACTCTTGCGGCCAAGAGACTTTCGGAGAAATCACCGAACATCTTCCACGAACGTGACACGGTTGATCTCGTGGAACGTAGTGATGCCGGCATAGACCTTCTTGAGCGCCGACTCGCGGAGGCTCGTCAGACCTTCCTTTTCGGCCTGGCGACGGATCTCGGATCCGGGCCTGCGTTCGATGATCATTTCGCGGATCGGATCGGTCATGTCGAGCAGTTCGTGGATCGCGGTCCGGCCTCTGTAGCCCGTGTGGTTGCAGGCGTCGCAGCCGACATTCATGAACAGGGACTTGCCTTGTACGTCCTCGGGCCGAAGGCCGGACTGCGATATCTCTTCCGCGCTTGGCTCATAGATCCGTTTGCAGGTGGTGCACAGGAGACGGACCAGCCTCTGAGCGAGCACGCAATTCAGGGAAGATACAAAATTGTGCAGATCCACCCGCATATTCAGAAATCGCCCGATCACGTCTATCACGTTGTTGGCGTGAACGGTGGTGAAGACCAGGTGACCGGTCAGAGCGGAGTTGATCGCGATATCCGCGGTCTCTTCGTCACGGATCTCGCCGACCATGATCTTGTCCGGGTCGTGGCGAAGGATCGAGCGAAGGCCCCGGGCAAATGTCAGCCCCTTCTTCTCATTGACGGGGATCTGAACGATCCCGACCAGCTGGTACTCGACCGGGTCTTCGATCGTGATTATCTTGTCCTCGTCATTTCGTATCTCGTTCAGAGCGCCGTAGAGTGTGGTCGTCTTACCCGATCCCGTCGGCCCGGTCACGAGCACCATCCCGTACGGCTCCTTGATATACATCCTGAACCTCTTCAGATCATCCGGGTGAAATCCGACTACGTCCAGGCTTAGGTTCTTGAACTCTTCCGAGATCTGCTCCTTGTCGAGGATACGGATGACGGCGTCCTCGCCGTACACGGTCGGCATTATCGAGACTCGGAAGTCCACCGTTCTGCCCTTGTAGATCACTCTGAACCTTCCGTCCTGCGGCACACGGCGCTCGGCGATGTCGAGTTCCGACATTACCTTTATCCTGGAGATCAGGGTCTGGTGGAACGCGATGTCGATCGGGTCCACCTTTGAGTACAGCGCGCCGTCGATCCTGAATTTGACCTGCACCTCGCGCTCGCGGGTCTCGATGTGAATGTCCGAGGCCCGTGACTCCATAGCGTTGTAAATGATCGTGTCCACGAGCTTGATGATCGGGGACATGTCGGAGTCGGTCGCAAGCCTGTCCAGGTCCAGCACTTCCTCGCCGTGCTCAGATTCCTTCACAAGTGAGATCCTGAAACCGGAAGCGGCCTCCTGAAGGACCCTCTGAGTCGCGTCTCCTTTTTTCAGGACGACATCGATCGCTCCCGAGGTGGCGACATACGGAACGATTCTTACGTTCAAGGCATTCTCAAGCTCATCCAGCCTCTCCAGATTCGTCGGATCCGCCATCGCCGCGTGCAGGTCTCCGTTTTCCCGTTTCAAAGGCACGAACTGGTTTCTGAGCATCAGGTCGACGGGAATGTTCGCGAGTTCCTCGTAATCGATGGGCGACTCGCGGTCCGGCGGAAGGAGGTCGATATACGGAAGCCTGTAGCGTTTCGCGAGCTTCTTTGCCGCAGTCACTTCCGGAGGTTCATTCTCCGGGAATTCCATCACTGCGGGCTGAGGCGAGCCCTCGGGTCGGGTGTCGGCTTTTGTTTCTTCGTTGATCATCGGTGAAATTTCTGGAGTTGATGCGAGTTATCCGCGAGTTGTTGTTACACGCTTCTTCGAAACGTTATCTGGCTCCGTAGGGACCTGACGCGATCACCTGGATTATCGGAAGGTAGATCGCAAGGAGAATCACGACGACGACACCGGCCATCATCACAAGGATCAAAGGCTCAAGCAGCGTGGTGAGCTGCTCCAGCCTTACCTCGGCTTCGGCGTCGTAGAAATTCGCCACCTCGTCGAGCATATCGTTCAGACTTCCCGAACTCTCGCCGATCCCGATCATATCGGTAGCAAGCTCCGGCATCCACCCCGCGTCGATCAGGGCGTCCGTGAACATTCGGCCTTCCCTTATCATAGGGAGGACCGATTGGCTGCGTCTTCTTAGCTCGGCATTGTTTATCGCCTGTGACGCGATATCCCACGAATCCGGGACAGTTATACCCCCGGATATAAGCGTGGAGAGAGAACGCGCGAGCTGCGCCATAGTCAGCTGCCTGATCAGCGCCCCAACCAGGGGCAGTTTCAATAGGAGTTTGTCTCTGACGAGTTTTCCGCCAGGCGTTCGGATCCAGAGATAAAGCCCGGCCAAAAGCACGACCAGCAATGGGAGCACCCACCAAAGGTTCGACGCCAGTGTGGTCGAGATCGCCAGTACGATGACCGTTACGGTCGGCAGACCTTCCGAGGTGTTCAAATTGCTGAAGAGCGAGGACATCCTCGGAATGATGTAAAGCACGAGGAATGCGACCATCAGCGTCGCCGCCGCCATAAGAAACAGCGGATAAGCGAGCGCTCCACGGAGCTTCCGGGCGATCCCTATGTTCCGTTTCAGGTATATGACGTACCGTGAAAGGACATCGTCGATCGCCCCGCTCTGCTCGCCGGCAAGAAGGGAGGCAGTGAAGATCCTCGGAAACGTGCCCTGAGCTTCGAACGCCTCGGAAAGCGGGACGCCGCTTCGGATCTTCTCCTCGATATCGGTCAGAATCTCCTTCAGGGACGAAGAAGCTGAACGCTGCCGCAAAAGACTTATGGATTGGAGAACGGGGATCCCCGCCCGAAGCAAAGCCGCGAATTGCTGTATGAAAAGCAGGAAGTCGTTTTGCCGGACACGCCCTTTCGCACCCGAGGCACCGGGCGCCAGGACCGCGCTCAGACCGGTTCCGGATGTCGCTACCCGGAACACCTTGTATCCCTCTTTCTCGAGCTGGCTCCGAGCGTCAGAGTCGTTCTCCGCCTCTACCACTCGCGTGACTATCTCGCCGGACTGCGTTCCTAATCGACAAATGAACTCGGCCATATTCTGGTGGATATGCGGGATTCCGGAGGGGAACTTTCGAATTGAGACATTCCGCACTTCGCGGGCGAACGAACTTTCCCGGGATTATAACACGCCTCGGCCTGCCGGGAAGTTGCGAAACGGTGCCGTGTAAAGGAATAAAGTGCCCAAACCAACGGATGCAGGTATCCTCACATCGTAGATTTTTCTTGCATCGGTTCCTAAGGTCTCTTAGTATCTCTAAAGATAAGCTTTCAGGAGTAATTATGGCTGTATCGGAAGTGCAGGGCCGGACCAAGTCCCGTATCCGGCTGTTCGCGGCGTTTTTTTCTTTGCTGTTCCCGGTTCTTGCAGTTTCCGCCCAGGACCCGCAACCTACTCCTCCCATCCAGGGGCTAGAGAACAAACCTGAAATCACTGTCGAGACGGACCTTGTGACGCTGACGCTCACGGTAACTGATTACTACGGCAGATACGTTTCGGGGCTTACCCAGGAAGCATTCACCGTTTACGACGAGAAGAAGAAACAGGAGATCACGTTTTTCAGCGACACCGATGCTCCGGTTTCTATCGGGATCCTTTTTGACGTATCCGGATCTATGAGCGGCGAAAAGATCCTGAAAGCGCGGAACGCCCTCGAACGGTTCATCTACACCAGCCACCCCAGGGACGAGTATTATCTTATAGCCTTCAACAAGCGCGCTCAGCTCCTTATGGACCGCACGCGCGACGGAGAGGCCGTCCTCAACAAGCTTACCCTGGTAGAACCGAAGCACAACACAGCGCTCTATGACGCCTGCTACCTTGGAGTTGAGAGAGTCACCCGCGGCACCCACCAGAAGAAAGCGCTGCTTATCATAAGCGACGGACAGGACAATGCCTCGCGGTACAATTTCAAGGAAGTCCGAAGGCTTATGAAAGAGTCGGATGTCGTGATCTATTCGGTCGGGATCATGGACGGCCGCGACGCTTCATCGATGACCGGAATGCAGGGGCAGGCGTTCCTCGACGAGCTGTCGGGTGTGACTGGAGGCAAATCCTTCTACCCCAGCTCCGCTGTCGAGATGGACGAGATCTTCGAACGGATCGCTCTCGAGCTTCGCCATCAGTATTCGATCGGCTACACTCCCGAGAACTTCACGCCGGACGGCGAATGGCACCGGGTTAAAGTGAAGGTCAAACCTCCCAGAGGACTTCCGCGTCTAACGGTCCGTCACAGAGAAGGCTATTACGCTACACCGAAAACGGCGACCGTCCGTTAGACATCCGGCTTCTTGCCATTTTAACAATGAGAAGTTCTTACGCGCATTTTTGTCTTGCCGCCCTGGTACTTGCTCTGGGCGCAATGTTAGGTCTGATCGATTCCCAGGGAACAAGCGCTCAAACGACCTCGGGTTCTCCAGTTCCCCGGGCGACACCGCCGGACGATGGGACGATCCCCCCTCCTCCGCCCCCGCTTCCGACGAAAGACGACACTCCTTTGGTGATCGACACGGAACTCGTGAACCTTAATGTTAAGGTCGTCGACCGTTTCAATCGCCCTATCGCGAACCTGAACAAGGCAGAATTCACGGTTTACGAAGATGGGAAGCCTCAGCCTATCGAGTTCTTTTCGCAGGACGAGGTTCCTACGAATTATGCGCTTGTGATCGACAATTCTGGCTCGCTTCGGTTTCAGCTTGAAAAAGTGATCGAATCCAGCAAGATCATCGTCGGGACGAACCGGCCCGATGACGAGACCGGCGTTGTTCGGTTCGTAAGTTCAAGCAAGATAGAGATCCTCCAGGATTTCACGACGGACAAACAGGAGCTGTACGACGCGCTTGACAACATGTATATCGAGGGCGGCAAGACCGCGATCATAGATGCGGTTTACCTCGCTGCAGAAAAAGTCGATGAATACCAGCGCTCCCTAGGCAACGACGACCGGAGACGGAGGGCGCTGATACTCGTCTCCGACGGTGAGGACCGTGACAGCTATTACAAGGAGGAACAGCTCTTCGACCTCCTTAGAGAGGCGGACGTTCAGATCTACACTGTCGGGTTCATCAACGAGCTGGACAAGGATGGAGGGTTCATTCGCAAGAGTCCCCAAAAACAAGCGAGGAGCTTCCTTGAGAAACTTGCCGAGGAGACCGGCGGTAAATCTTACTTCCCTAACGATCTTTCGGAACTGAACGGCATAGCAAGGGACATCGCGAACGAGCTGAGGACGCAGTATTCGATCGGCTACCTTCCCGACAATACCAAGCCGGATGGAACTTACCGGAACATAAGGGTGGTTGTAAAGGACGGTCCGAATGACCAAAAGAGGATAGCGATCACGCGAACGGGTCTTGTGGTTAACCGGAAAGACACACCGGGACCTGAACTGCGGCCTGCAAACCGCTAGACCCGATCACGGGAACACGCGCGAGAGCATCGACGGCGTGCGGAATCGACCGCACGCCGTTTTTCCGTTTACCGCAGGTACATTGACAGAAGGAAGATCCCGAAAGCAGCAAGGAAGAAGAGCACGGATGCGACGATGAACCAAACGTTCGGAGATTCCTGCTCGGGTATCCAGCGAGTCTCGATCCGGCGCATTCGCGCGGGCGCGTCACCCTTCCTGATCGCGGTCGCTGTTCTTGCAGATGATACGGGTTCGGTTTCGGGAGCATCATCGGCCGACTCCGCAGTCAGATGATCCCCGGCGGGATCTTCCATCTGCTCGAACGGATCTCCCGGAGGCGGCGCGATCGGGCGGTCGACAACGGAAGATGATCCGCCTGCTCCTTCATCCGGCCCCGCCTGGGAATTGTCCGGATCGTCGACCCTCAGCCGGGCGCCGCAATTAAAACAGAATATCGCCTGGCCCAGGGCTTCGGACCCACATTCTGAACAGGCAGGCAATTGAGCTACTGATTGCGGCATTTTCGAAACGGGGAGAATTTCGTGACAAGCGGACCGAGATTCAAACCCGGGCGAATATCTCGTGTTGTTCACCGAGGTCGCGCGCTGCCGGCGTGATTATGGTCTTGGCGTTCACGTAGATCTTCGCACCTCGCGCAAGTGCGTCCTTCACATCGTCCTCACTAACGAATTCCACAGGAGCAGAACGGCTTCCGTTGGGAGCGGTCTGATCGGAAACCGAATGCACTACGGCTGGTTTCGGCTTCTCGGGCGTCGCTTCCCTCATTGGCGTTTCCGGCGGCGCGGGGCGTTCGTTAAGTTTCTTCTGAAGGAATTCATCGACGAGCGATGCGATCTCTCTTCGCCCGACTGCCGGCCTCGAAGGCGCGGTCCTTGCGGGACTCGGCGCTTCCTTCGCGAACGAAGCGGCCGAAGTCACCGGCCTTGTTTCGAATGCTACCCGCTTGATATCGAGAAGGTGATGAGGCGAAACATTGTCGGACGTCACGTTTCCTCCCCACGATCCGCATCCTAGCGTCATCGACGGAGGCAGCGCGGTCGAGAACCCGATCGCGCCGTGGGTTGTCGGCGAATTGATGACGACCCTCGATGCGGGCATCTGCTCTCCGTATCTGATCGCGGCGGCGCGGTCGCGCGTGTGCATCCCCGCCGTGTGCCCCATTCCGCCGAATCTCAATATCTCTTCGCACCGGGCCGCCGCTTCCTTCACTCCGTCCACCACAAAGTACGCCAGGGTCGGCGAAAGTTTCTCGATCGACCAGGGGTAATCGCGGCCGACGCCCGCGCAATCCGCAAGAAGGCACCTTGTTCCCGAAGGGATCGAAATACCGGAAAGTTCCGCAATGTACGCCGCAGACTTGCCGACTATTCCGGCATTGAGCGTTCGCTTCGGGGTAAGCAGCACTTGAGCTACCTTTTCGGCCTCATCGCTCGAAAGGAAATAGGCGCCTCTCGACTCGAACTCGCTTCGGAGTTCGGCCGCGACGGAAGTGTCGACCACGACAGATTGTTCGGAAGCGCAGATCGTGCCGTTATCGAAGCAAGTGCCGGTGAGAATGTCCGCAGCCGCCTTTCCGAGATCGGCCGAAGCCTCCACGTACACCGGAACGTTGCCGGGCCCGACGCCGAATGCGGGCTTGCCTGACGAGTACGCCGCTCGCACGAGGCCGATTCCGCCGGTCGCGAGGATCACGGCCGTCCTCTCGTGCGTCATCAGCGCCTCCGTCCCCTGGATCGTAGACGTTTCGAGGCACTTCACCGCGCCTTCCGGAAGGCCCGCTTCGACGGCCGCCGACTTCATCACTCTTGTCGTCTCGGCTATGCATCTCGCGGCGGAAGGGTGCGGTGAGAGAACGATGGAATTGCGGGACTTGATCGCGATTATGATCTTGAAGATAGCGGTGCTTGTGGGATTGGTCGAGGGAATCACCGCGGCCACAACGCCCCTCGGGGCGGCGATCTCGACCACGTCCTGATCCTCTTTTACGACGCCGACCGTCCGAAGGTCCCGGAAGTAGTTCCAGACATCTTCGGCGGCGAACCTGTTCTTCTCGCGCTTGTCTTCCGCAATCCCGAACCCGGTCTCGTCGTGAGCAAGCTGGCCAAGCCGCATCGCTTCCCGAAGGGCGGCCTGAGCCATCGCTTCGCAGATATCGTCGATCCGCGCCTGATCGAAACGGGCAAGCTCGAGGAATGCGAGGTGGGCCGCATCAACGGCGTCTCTCGCCTCTTGCTGCGATACCAGGTCCTTATCGGTCATCGGAAATTACTTGGTCGTTGTAAACTGAGCCCGGAATCCTTGGCTTTCGGCAGGAATTCCGGGTCCTCGCAGTTTCGTAACTATCGTGCTACTTCGCCTTTGACTTGGACTTGTCGGAACTGCCGACGCTTGCCTGTCCGCCGCTGCCCGAACCGAGCTCGCCCTTTGCGCCTCCCCTGATCGATTTGCCCTGGGTCACGCTGTTTCCCGGCAGCACATCTTCGACTTCGGCATGCGGTCTTGGGATGACGTGAACGCTGATCAGTTCTCCGACCCTCCTCGCCGCCGCGGCGCCGGCATCTGTCGCCGCCTTTACGGCGCCGACATCGCCCCTGACAAATATCGTAACGTAGCCGGCTCCGATGTATTCCTTGCCGATGAGTTTGACATTGGCCGCCTTTACCATTGCGTCAGCCGCCTCCACGGCGCCGACAAAACCCTTCGTCTCGACCATGCCTAACGCTTCCAGAGTCATCGATCAGTTCCTCGCTGTTTTGGATTGAAAACGAATTCTATTATACGAATGGAATAACGCCTAAACGTAACACGCCTGTCTCGCTTTAATCAAGCGTTCTCGCGGAGCCCGCTCCAACCGTAAAGAATTGACATCATTGCGATTTTAACGATATATTTCCGTTTTGTCTCCAAACTCGGAAGTATCGTGCCGCACGCGCCGAAACACGTTAGAAATGGCTGAATCTTTGGGCGAAAAACTGCGCAAGGCTCGCGAGGAACGTGATATTTCCATCAGCGAGGTTGCGGAACAGACGAGGATCTCGGCACTTTATCTGGAGGCGATCGAGAACGACGACTACAAGCCGCTCCCGGGCGGCATTTTCAATAAGGGCTTCGTTAAGTCTTTCGCAAAGTACGTTGGGGTAGACGAAGGAGAGGCGCTTCAGGAGTACGCAAGGATCGCCGCGGGCCAGGAGGTGCAAGATCCTGAAAGGTCCGAGAGATACAGGCCCGAAGTCCTGACCGACGACCGTTCCGGCCCTTCGCTGCTTCCGACGATCATTTTCTCGATCATCATTCTCGGCCTTCTCGCCTGGGGAGTGATGCTGCTCGTGAATTATCTCCAGGGAAACGGGACAGCGGCACCCTCGCTGCCCGCCGGAAATGCCCAGAATACAAACACCGCGAACGCCTCTCCCGAGCCGACCGCATTGCCCCGGACAGACGAGATCAGACTTAAAATCGCGACCGGCGCCTCTGACGTTTCTGTTTCTGCGGCCGTGGACGGAAACGTGACCTCGGTGCTTGTCCCGGCCAACAGCGAGCGCGAATTTACCGGAAAAGAAAGAGTAAAGGTCAGTTATTACAAGGGGTTGGCAAGTACGATCGAACTCTTTTTGAACGGAACGAAGCTGGCAACCCCGATCCCGCCGGAGGATTGGCCCACGCAGGGTTTTGAATTCGAGATCAATCAAGGCAATATAAGAGAAATACTGAGAAACGGCAGGATAGCGACCGCCGGGGGAGACGGCGCAGCGGCAACAGCGAGCCCTGCTCCCGCCACCGGTGGAGGCCAATGACACTACCGGAGAGGATGCGGTATTTCGGAACCGAAAATATTTTCAACCGGAGAGAGACCTTAAACGGCCCTAGTGGCGCCCGCGGAACGATCGCGGGCGCTTCTGCTTTGCGGAACCGACGAAGAATCGATCGACGACATTATGACTATTGAGAAGATCCCCGAAGGACTGACTTTCGACGACGTCCTTCTGGTACCAGCTTATTCAGACATTCTTCCCAGCGAAACCGACACCCGAACCAACTTCTCGCGGAAGATCGATCTCAACATCCCTCTATGCTCGTCGGCGATGGACACTGTTACGGAGGCGGCTCTCGCGATCGCCCTCGCCCAGCAGGGAGGAATCGGCGTGATCCACAAGAACATGTCGATCCGCGAACAGGCCGAAGAGGTAGACAAGGTGAAGCGAAGCGAGTCCGGAATGATCGTCGATCCGGTAACGATCCGCGACACGGCGCTCGTTTCCGAAGCGATGGGGATAATGGAGCGTTACAAGATCAGCGGCGTTCCAGTCGTGGACGAGAACGGGACCCTGGTCGGGATCATCACGAACCGCGATCTTCGCTTCGAAACCCGCTACGACATTCCGGTTTCGGAGGTGATGACGCCTCAGCCGCTCGTGACGGTGCCGATCGGAACGACTCTCGAGCAGGCGAAGGTGAAGCTCCAGCAGCACAAGATCGAGAAACTGCTTGTCGTCGACGACGACGAGTTCCTGAAGGGTTTGATCACTGTAAAAGACATACAGAAAGCGATCAAATACCCCAATGCCGCGAAGGACGAAATGGGCAGACTGCGCTGTGCGGCGGCGATCGGCGCGACGGGCGACTTTCTTGAACGTGCGTCTGCTTTGATCGAGATGCGCGCCGACGCGATCGTCATCGACACCGCGCACGGACATTCATCCAGGGTGATCAACGCTGTTCGTTCGGTGAGAGAGAACAATCCGAATGTCCAGCTGATCGCCGGAAATGTTGCGACTGCTGAGGCAACGCACGCGCTCATCGCCGAAGGTGTCGACGCGATCAAGGTCGGCATCGGCCCTGGTAGCATCTGCACGACGCGGGTTGTGACCGGCGCCGGGGTTCCGCAGGTGACGGCGATCCTCGAATGTGTTGGAGCTGCGAAGGAATCCGGAGTTCCGGTCATCGCTGACGGAGGCGTGAAATTCTCGGGCGACGTGACGAAGGCGATCGCGGCGGGAGCCGACTGCGTGATGATCGGGTCGTTGTTTGCCGGCACTCAGGAGGCGCCGGGCGAGGTGATCCTCTATCAGGGGCGTTCCTTCAAATCGTACCGGGGGATGGGTTCGATCGGCGCTATGAAGAAGGGCTCAAGCGACCGTTATGCGCAGGAAGGAAATGTCTCCGATTCGAAATTCGTGCCCGAAGGGATCGAGGCGCGGATCGCCTACAAAGGAACGCTCGAAGAGATGGTCACCCAGCTCGTCGGCGGCTTACGATCGGGAATGGGCTACACAGGATGCCGCAGCATCGGCGAGATGCAGGAGAAGGCGAAGTTCGTGAGGATCACCGCCGCCGGCCTGAAAGAATCACACGTTCACGATGTGATCATCACGAAGGAGGCTCCGAATTACAGACTGGAGAGCTGAGTCCCCGCTTTCTAGACCCTGTGGAGATCCGCCCGCCAGTCTTTCACTGCGAGCTTGATGTCATTCGCCGTCGCGAATTCCCCGTTCAACGTCCTTTCCACAAGCGACGGCAGCTCATCGTCGGATGCGAAGCGTAGGGCGATGACCTGCTGAAGATCGAGCGCGGCCGCGCGAGGCGCGAGATCCGAAGGCAAGACCTGCGAATACCTTATCGATTCCTCGAGCCTCACGATCCTGTCCTGGTTCTTCAGGGCAAATAACCGCGAGACAAGCATCAGGATGATCAGCGAGATCCCAAGCAGAACCAGCGCGGCATGATCCCAGCCCGGCTCCTGGTACAGCCGTACGGCCCAGTAAATGAGGTTGATCGCAAAAAGGGGCGCCAGCACGAAATGGAATGGGGGATACCAGCGGACGTGGTTCTTGTAGTTCTGAGCTTCCTTCATTGGTCCATTTTCTCCTTCAAATACTACAGGCCGCCGGGCGGCCTGCCGATGCCGGGTTCTTCCGGCGTGAAATCCTCCCCCGGATTGATGAAACGGTTCTTTTCGAAACGGTATTGTTTGTCGTAGAGCTGTTTGTACCGGCCTCCAAGGGCGATCAGTTCATCGTGCGTACCTCTTTCGACGATCTGCCCGTCTTCGACGACCAGGATGTTGTCGGCGCTTTGTATCGTCGAAAGCCTGTGTGCGATGACAAAGGTAGTCCTTCCCCGCCTAAGCGACCGCAGGCCCTCCTGGATCATCTGCTCGCTCTCCGAATCGAGGCTTGACGTGGCCTCGTCCAGGATAAGGATCTTCGGATCAGCCAGTAGCGCGCGTGCGATCGCGATCCTCTGCCTTTGTCCACCGGAGAGCTTAACGCCCCGCTCGCCGACGATCGTGTCATAGCCATTGTCGAAGCGCTCGATGAATTCGTCGCAGTAGGCAATCCGGCACGCTTCTTTCACTTGCTCAAGCGAAGCGGAATAGTTCGAGAACTGAACATTCTCAAGTATCGTCCCGTCGAACAGAAAGTTTTCCTGGAGCACAACGCCCAGATGCCTTCTGTAATCGCGCAGGCGGATCTCCTGCAGATCGATGCCGTCCACGAGCACCTTTCCCTTCTTGGGCTGAACAAAATTCAGCACGTGCGCCAGGATGGTCGATTTTCCGGATCCGCTGGAACCGACCAGTGCGGTCGTCGTCCCGGCCGGCGCCTCAAAAGAAACGCCTTTGAGAACAGGAGTTCCGGGCTCGTACTCGAAGTGAACGTCCCGGAAGCTTATGTCGCCGCGGATACTCTTGAGCGGCCTTCGTGATCGATCCTGTTCGTCCTCCGTCGTGCTCTGCATCACCTCGCGTATGCGGTCGAGCCCCGCAAACGCCTCGGTGATCTGCGTGCCGATCGAGGTGAACTCGATGATCGGCATCGCCGTAAGGCCGGTGAAGAAGATGTACATAACAAGGTCGCCAAGCGTCATCGTGCCCGCGATCACGGCATTTCCCCCGACAAGTATCATCACGACGCCGATCGCTCCCACGATGACGGATGAGAAACCGGTCATCGCCGAAACTCCGGTCATCGACTTGGCGACGTTCCGGAACAGCCTGTGAGCGCCTTTCGCAAAAGCGAGTTCTTCGCGCTTCTCAGCGGTATAGGCCTTCACGATTCGGATACCGCTGAGTGACTCTCCAAGTCGGCCTGTGACCTCTGCGTTTATCTGCTGCCTTTCGCGGAATATCGGGCGCAGCCGCTTGAAGGCAAAAGCGAGAGCGCCTCCGAACATCGCGAGAACGACGATAGTTATCGCCGTCATCTGCCAGTTTATCCAGAACAGGACGCCGATGGAGATCACCGCAGTCACCGTGCTGCCCGAAAGCTGTACCAGGCCCGTGCCGATGAGATTGCGGATCCCTTCGGCGTCGCTCATTATCCTCGAGATAAGCTGTCCGCTCTGGGTCGAATCGAAGTAGGAAACCGGAAGCCGCTCGATGCGCGCCTGGACACGTTTGCGCATTTCCGTGATCGCCCTCTGGGCGGCGACGCCGAGTATCTGGGAGAGCGCGAACGAGGTGAGGGCTTGCACGACCGTCGCGGCACCAATCGCGAAAGCGATCCACTTTAGGATCTCGTAACGCTCCTTTGCGATCACTTCATCGACGAGGAACTTGGTCGAGGCGGGAAGAACGAGCCCCGCAAGGCGGCTGACGAGCATCAGCGTGCCCCCGAGCGCGAGCCGGTAGCGATGCGCCCAGATCAGGTCCTTCGCATCTCTCCACGCGCCCTTCAGCGTGACCTTTTTTTTCTTTTTCTCTTCGCCGGCCATACGGATTGCTGACAAGAACCCTAGCCCCGGCCGCGCGGCGTGTCAACGGGACGTCCGGGACGTCGGCCTGCGCTCATCACCCGAGCCGCTCCTGAAGCTCTTCCCATTCCCGGTACGTCTGATCTATCCGCTCTTCTCGTTCTTCAAATTCCTGCGTCAGTTTGGCAAAGGCGGCGGGGTCGGACGCGCTTTCGGGAAGGCTCATCTTGTGGGAGACGGAAGCGAGTTCCTCTTCGAGGCGCGTGACGAGTTGCTCGATCTCCCTGATCCGGGTCTCGATCTTGTTGCGCTCGTTCTTGCTCAGGTCCGGCTTCGGAGTCGATACCTGCGGATCGTCGAGCTGTGCCTCAACTGCCGCCTCCGGTCCGCCGGCGTCTCGCGCAGGTATCTTCCCGGCGAGTATCCGGTCGTGATATTCGGAATAGTTCCCGTTGAAAAGCTCTGTTCCTTCGGGACCGCGCAGATCGAGCGTCCTTCCGGTGATCCTGTCGAGGAAGAACCTGTCGTGGCTCACGACAATGATCGTCCCCGGAAACTCGAGCAAGGCGCTCTCCAACGCTTCTCTGGCCGGAATGTCGAGGTGGTTCGTGGGTTCGTCAAGCAGAAGAACGTTCGCACCGGAATACACGAGCTTCGCAAGCGAAAGCCTGCTCTTCTCGCCCCCGGAAAGGTCGCGCACGCGCTTGAAAACATCGTCGCCGAAGAACAGGAACCGTGCGAGGAACGAGCGGATCTCGCCATTGTCGGCCAAAGGAGCGACCCTTCTGAACTCCCCTATTACTTCGTTCGAAGGCTCCAGATCCTCAAGCTGCTGAGAGTAATATCCGGGCCTTGTCTTCGCTCCCCACGTGAACTTTCCCTCGACAGGGCGTATCTTTCCCAAAAGCGTCTTCAGAAGCGTTGTTTTTCCCGTTCCGTTCCCGCCGATTATCCCCAGCCGCTCGCCTCGAAGAAGCACAAGATCGATATCGTCCGCAAGAACCGTCTCGCCGAACCCCACCGAAAGGTGCTCCGTCGTCAGAACGTGGGTTCCGGTCCTCTCCACGTGGTCGAGCCGGAAACTGCCTCCGCCGACCTCCTTTGCGGGGGCGTCGATGCGCTCCATCCGCTCAAGCATGTTCCTGCGCGACTTTGCCTGCTTTGTCTTCTGACCCGCCAGGTTCTTTCTTATGAATGCCTCGGTCTTGGAAATCACGGCCTGCTGATTCTCGTACTCGCGCTGCTGCTGTTCACGGCGCAGCTCGGCCTGTTGAAGATAGCTCGAATAGTTTCCCGAGTACGAATAAGCACGTCCGTTCTCAAGATCGATGATCCTCGTACAGGTGCGGTCGAGAAAATAGCGGTCGTGGCTTATCACAACAAACGCCAGATCGGAAAACCGCAGGAAATCTTCAAGCCATTCGACTGCGCCGACGTCCAGGTGGTTGGTGGGCTCGTCGAGAAGCAGAAGATCGGCGTCCGATAGAAGCAATCGGACCATCCCCAGGCGGTTCTTCTGGCCGCCGGAAAGATGCGCGGTATCGTCGCCCCATGTGTCTTTCCCGAACCCGAGCCCCAGCAAGATCGATTCTGCCCGCGCCGTGTACTCGAATCCGCCGTTCCTCTCGAACTCCGTCTGAAGGTCTGCGTACCGGGAAAGGATCTCCTCGTCGGCCTGTTCCGCCATAGATGCTTCAAGACGCCGCATTTCCGCCTCGATGTCATGCAGTTTCTTGAAAGCCGAAAGAGCTGCGGTGTGGACGGAATCGTGACCCTCGAAATCGACGTGCTGGTCGAGCATCCCAATCTTAAGTCCGCGGAGCTTCTCGACCGCTCCTGTGTCCGCGGACTCCTCGCCCCTTATGATCCTGAAGAGTGTCGTCTTGCCTGCGCCGTTGCGCCCGACAAGTCCGACCTTCTCGCCCGGATTCACCTGGAACGAAACGTCCTTCAGGATCTCGTGTCCCCCGAAGGACTTTGCCGCTTCTGTTACTTTGAAGAGCATTGTGGGGTCAGGCAGCTTGCCCAAAAATTCGAAAAGGCGGGAACGCACCCGCCTTCTCGTCGATCAGCAATTAGACCGGTCATCAGTTGCTTTTGCTTTCGCCTTCGGAAGAATTCGCCGCAGCGTTCGAGTTCGATTCTCCGGCATTTGCAGCTGCGTTCGAATCCGCGTTTGTATTCTCCGTGTTGGCATTCGCGGGAGCCGCGTTAGTGTTCGCGGGCTGGTTTTGCGCGGCGGCGGGACGCGCTCCGCTCAGCTCGTTCGGATTCTCGATGACCTTTCTCGCGAGGAAGTTCTCTATCTTCGCCTCGCTCATCGCGACCGCGGCGTAAGATTCGCTCAAAAGCTGCTTCCTGGAATCGATAAGCGCCTTAGTGATCTGCTCACGAACACCCGGGGTTTCGAGCGTCTGGTCCTCGTCTTTTTCCTTCTTCTGCTGGACCTTGAGGATCAGAATTTTACCTTCGAGCGGGATCGCCTGCGGGATAATGTCGCCGTTCTGCGCCTCATTCATCACATAGTTGGCAAAGTTCTGGCCAAACGTCTGTGCCATCTCCTGCTCGGTAAAGTAGCGCCAGTCTCCGCCGCGCGCTCTTGTCTGAGGGTCCTCACTGAACTCGCGCGCGATCGTCGCGAAATCCGCCCTGCGGCCCAGAAGCCTGTCGCCGAGTTCCTTAGCCCTCTGCTGGGCCTCCACTTCATTGGTCGTCGTGTCTCCTTCGAACACCTTGTTCGGATCGATCACGATCGCGGCGAACTGTGCTCCCCTGCGGGCTTTGAAAGCTTCCTTGTTCCCATTGTAGAAGGCCTCGATCTCGCTGTCCTTCGGGGGCTCTATCTTGCCCGTGATCTTCTCGATCAGCTTGTTGATCGCCATCTCCTTCTTCAGAGAAAGCTTCAGCTCTTCCTCGCTCGTCCCGCTGTCCGTGAGCTGCTTGCCCCACTGCTCCTGCGAAACGCCGCTCTCGGTCTTTCTTCGGTTGAGCTCCGAGTTCACTTCTTCGTCGGATGGAACGGTTTCCTCGGCCTGGGCCTTCTGGAAAAGCACTTCCTGACGGATAAGGCCGTCGAGGACCTGAAGTCTGGCGGCGGCCAGCTCGAGCGGTGACAGCTTGCTTTCTTCTCCTCTCGCCTGCTGCTTGAGGATCCGCTCGACCTCTTCCATCTTGATCTCGTTCCCGTTAACGGTAGCGGCGACCTCGTTCGGATCGACGCCGGCCGGACCCACGGCGGGTCCGCCTGTGGACTCGCAGTTCGTGAAACTCAGCGTGAAAGCGGAGACGACCGCGAGAAGTAATATCCTGATTGTAGTTGTAGGCACTTTGGCTCTGGCTCCTTGGATTAAGACTGTCGGGATCATTGCTTGATATAAGGTAACTGTTCTGTTATAAGTATTGTTTTTGAGTTTGCGACCAAACTCTTCATACGTCATTCGGACGTCATTTTTACCGGAGGCTTAAAATAATGGCTAAACAATGCGAGATTTGCGGAAAGCGCCCCCTGTTCGGCAACAACGTTTCGCACGCTAACAACAAGACCCGCAGGCGTTTCAATCCGAATCTCCAGCGCATCCGCGTAATGGCCGCAAATGGCGCCACTACCCGGAAGCGTGTTTGCACAAGGTGCATCAAGTCGGGAAGGATCGTTAAGGCTGTGCGTGCCGCGTAGGACTTCGAGTTGCCTTGATCCTTATTGGTTGCCAAACGCCGGATCCGTCCGGCGTTTCGTTTTTTCGGCAAACAAAGAACTTGTCGACGAACGCCGTTCGATCAATCGAGAACGGCGATGCACTCGATCTCGACCCTCGCCCCTTTCGGAAGCCCGGCGGCCGCTACCGTCGCCCTCGCGGGCTTGGTCTCGCTAAAATGCCGCGCGTACACTTCGTTCATAGCGGCGAAGTCCGCCATTTCCTTCAAGAATACCGTGGTCTTAACGACCGACGTTAGTTCGGCCCCCCCGGCGGCCAGAACGGCCTTCAGATTCAATAGCACCTGCTCCGTCTGCTCCGCGATGTCGTCAGACACGAATTCGCCCGTGGAAGGATCGATAGGGATCTGTCCCGAGCAAAACAAAAGGTTTCCCGCCTTCACCGCCTGCGAGTAGGGACCGATCGCTCCGGGCGCCTGATCTGTTGATATAATCTCTTTCACGATAACAAAACGCTAAAGGATATCTGCCGAACAAAAGGGAGATAATAACAGAAAGAGGCCGAAAACAAAAGGGCGCCAACAGGCGCCGTTCGGGGATTTCGCAGGCTTCTAAAACAGGATCCTCAGACCCGCTACTTTCTCTTCGTATTGTTCACACGCTCGACATCGATCACTCCCGAGACGTTTTTGACGGAGCCTACCACCCTGTCAAGATGTTTCTTGTCGTGTACTTCGACAGTTACCTCAATAAGTCCTTCGTCCCTGGGCGAAACGCTCGCTCTGGCGTCGCGGATGTTGGTCCTGATCTCCGAGATGGCGTTGGTGATGCCCGCGAGCATTCCGGTACGGTCTTCGGTGGTCACGAAGAGGCGGACGGACTGGATCTCGTCCTTTTCGTTCCTCGCCCACTCCACATCGACGATCCGGTCCTTATTCACCATAAGCTGCTTCACGTTCTTGCAGCGCTTGTTGTGGACAACGATGCCCTTGCCGAGAGAAATATAACCGATGATCTCTTCGCCGCGGATCGGATTGCAGCATCTGGCACGGGTCGTGAGCAGGTTGTCGACGCCTTTGACGACTATCGCGTCGTCCCCCAGACCCATGAACTTTCGGACCGCGGTGATACCGGATTCCAGCCGTGTCTTTTCTTTCTTGTCCGGATCGAGCTCGCTGAACTTCTCCGGACCCAGATACTTCGCGAGGACGTTTCTAGGAAGGGTCTTTCCGTATCCAACGGATGCGAACAGGTCTTCGGGCCGTCCGAGCCCGTATTCGTTCGCGATCCGCCTCATCTCCTCGTCATCGCTAAGAATCTTCTTCGGCGACATGCCGAATTTCTTGAGCTCTTTTTCGAGCAGCTTGCGGCCCATTTCGACGGACTCGGTCCGTTGCTGTTCAGCAATGTGATGTCGGATCCGCGTGCGCGCTTTTGAGGTCGTTACGTAGTTGAGCCAGTCCCTAGAGGGCTTGGAATTCGGAGTCGTGAGGATCTCGACAACGTTGCCGTTCTGTAGTTTCGTCCGAAGCGGGACCATCCTGCCGTTGATCTTGGCGCCGGTACAGGTATCGCCGACCTCGGAGTGGATCGCGTATGCAAAATCGATCGGAGTGGCCCCGCGCGGCAGATCGATCACTTTGCCCATCGGCGTGAACGTATATACGTCTTTCGGATATAGGTCGAGTTTCAGGGACTCTATGAAATCCTCCGAATCCTCATTGCCTTCAGTCGTTTCGACAAGCGGAAGAAGAAGCTTTTCCACAGTCTTCCGGAGTTCATCGATGCTGCCGTCGTCCCTTTCGCCGAGCCTTTCGTCTTTGTATCGCCAGTGCGCCGCAACACCCTCTTCCGCGACATAGTGCATCTCCTCAGTCCGGATCTGAACCTCGAACGCCTGACCGCCGTCTCCGATCACCGATGTGTGAAGAGCCTGGTACAGATTGTCGCGAGGACTTCCTATCCAGTCCTTGAACCGCTCGGGGACCGGCGTCCAAATGTCGTGAATGACCGAGAGCGCCAGATAGCAGTTTCGTTTTTCATTCGGAGTGATGATTCTCGCCGCGATCAGATCGTACACTTCCTCGATCTTCAGCTTCCGCTTCTTGAGCTTCTTCCAAAGCGAATAAAGCCGCTTTACACGGCCCTGGACCTCGACAAACGGGACGTCATTCTCCCTGAGCTTCTCCCGGATCGTTTCCGTAATGCGCTCCAGCGCTTTTTCGAGCTCGGGGCGGCGGCTCTCGACCTCCCTGGAAAGATCTCTGTATTCCTCGGGATACAGATGCTGGAACGAAAGGTCCTCAAGCTCGCCTCGGAGTTTACCCATTCCGAGCCTGTGCGCGATCGGCGAGTATATGTCGAGCGTTTCCTGCGAGATCCGCGCCCGCTTTTCGGGCTTGAGGAACTCCATCGTCCGCATGTTGTGAAGGCGGTCGACGAGTTTTATGATCACAACCCTTACATCCGTGATCATTGCCAGAACCATCTTGCGCACGTTCTCGGCCTGTTGCTTCTCTTTCGGAAGATTGCTGACGTGGGCGATCTTCGTAAGCCCGTCGACAAGGCGGGTGACCTCGTCTCCGAAATACTCCCGGATCGTGTCAAGATCCACGAGCGTATCTTCAACCACATCGTGAAGCAACCCCGTCGCAACACTTACGTCATCGAGCCGCATGTCGGCAAGTATGTCCGCAACTTCCAGCGGATGCACTAGATAGGGTTCACCGGAGGCACGGGTTTGCCCCTTGTGATGAAGAGCCGAGAAGAGATACGCACGCCGGATCATCTCCACATCCGCCTTCGGGTGGTTTCGCACGACCTTCTCGATGATGTCTTCGATCCGTATCATTCCTAATCTATAAATATATCAGCTAAACTCGGCTCCGCACTACACTCTGCAGCGCCAAATCCGCACCGCAGACAAAAAAATACGGCACTCGGTCCAAGGTTCCGAATGCCGTGCGATCTACCGGTACCCCGCCTCTTCGACGGAGAACTGGGACAGGTCATTCCTGATCAGTCTTCTTGCCTTCGGCAGCGGCCGCAGCTTCAGCCTGCTTGCGAGCTTCCTCTGCCTCTTCTTCCTTGCGGCGTTTCTCCGCAAGTTCTTCAAACTTCTTCTTGGCCTCGTCCGAGGCCTTCTTGAATTCTTCCTTCTTGGCGGTGTCGCCGTCCATTTCGGCTATGCGCGATTTCTGGACAAGCAGGCTCGTCTTGTAAGACCAGGCCGAATCGCTCTCGGGATCGAGTTCGATGGCTTTGTCGACATATCCCATCCCGGTTTCGACGCACTGCTTTGCCTTCGCAAAATTTTTCTCGAACTCTTCGTTTCCTTCGGGCTTCGAGAATTCGAACGCCGATTCCCCGTCCTGCTGTACGGATTTCTTCACGTCCTTCGAATCTGTCACCTCGTTGGCGCAGGTGTACTCCTTGGCGGCGAGTCCTACGAGCGCGTTCGCGCGGACATCCCCCGGCAGATCTGCGCTGTTACCCTGCTGCAGGGACCATTCCTTCCACTTGTCTTCCTGTCCGAGATTCTGGTACAGGCTGGCAACCGAACGCACGATACTGCCAACGTTGTTGCCTGCGGCTTCGAGCTCTTTTCTGAGCGCCTCGTCCTGCGGATTCGCCGCAACAGCTTCGCGTTTTTCTTTGTACTCCTTGACGAAACCGGTAAGCGCTTTCTTGTACTCGGCAATGGCCTCCTCCGCCTTGTTGGTCTGGCCCCTGTTACCGACGTAGCCGGAATGAAGAGTACGGGCGAGGAAAAGCCTAGAAGTGCGGCCTTCGAAAGTTTCGCCTTCCGGATCGTATTCAACCGCCTGCCTGAACAACTCTTCCGCGTGAGGGAACTGCCGTTCGTTGTATGCACGCGCGCCGTCGACCAGGTTCTTGCGGGCCATGACGCGATTGTAGATCGAGCAGCTTCCGCCGATGGAAATGCTCAAAAGTATGAAAGCAAATATCCCTATACGAGAGATTTTCATCTTGTTCGACTCCATTAATACCGAACAATGCTTAGAAAGAAGGCGGGGAACGGTCCCGCGCCTTCTTTCCGGCATTGCCCTGACTTTCTATTCCGAAAGGTCGTCGATCTGAAGACCAACCGGTTGCGCCCCGGCCTGCTTAACTCCGTCGATCACCTTCACGACGTCGCCATACCTGACACTCTTGGGCGCTTTTATGAACACAGTCTTCTCGACTTCGTTCGTGCCTTCACGGTAAACCCTTCCGTCAGTCCGCTCTTTGAAGACCTGCGTAAGCCTGTCGGTAAGCGATTTCGTATCGGAAGTGTCACCCATTTCCTCGTTGTTCAGCCGAACCTTCAGGTCTCCCGCGTTTATCGAAACCACGAGCGTCAAAGGATTCGGTTTGATCTCGACGTTCTCGGGCAAGTTATCCGGTTCCGCCGGCACCTTTGCCTCGAACTGGTGCGGCTTCATCGGCGAGATGATCATAAAGATGATCAGCAGCACGAGCAGCACATCGATCAGAGGGGTCACGTTAATATTCGGCACCGCGCCATCTGAAGCCTTGCCGGTTCCGCTCATTCCCATAACTCAATACTCCTTAAGATGCAGTCAGCCTTGACTTACTTCTTGGCTTCCTTCTTCTTGTCCGCGACAAGGCCTACCTTGTCGATGTCCTGTCTTCGTATCGTATCGATCGCCTGGACTACCGTTCCGTAACCGACCTCGATTCCGGCCTTGATGTAGACGATGCGCTTGTTCGGCGGCTTGCCCTCCATCTTTGCCTTGATCGTCTCGCCCAGCAGGTCAAGCGGATAGCTCTCTTTGCCGATGTAGAACGCGTTGTCGGACGGGATCGCCACTACCACGGAGGTATCCTTGACGATCTCCGGATCTTCCTGAGGCGCGACCATGTCGCGGGGAAGATTCACGGTAACTCCCTGTTGAAGCAGCGGTGTAACGATCATGAAGATGATCAGCAGCACCAACATAACATCAACCATTGGAGTTACGTTGATCTCCGAATTGTACTCATCGGTACCGCCAACTTTGGCTCCCATATCTTTGTTCTCCGGTTAAACTATGGGGCGTAGCCGCCCCTGTACTGCTAGTTGCCGAGGCTCTTTGTCCTTTGCTGTTTAAGGAAGTAATCGACGAGCTCGGAAGCCGAGTTTTCCATTTCAACCCCAAAGCTAGTGACCTTGTTGGTGAAATAGTTGAAGAGCCAAACCGCCGGAACCGCGACGCCGATACCGAATGCCGTAGCAACGAGGGCCTCTGCGATCGCTCCGCCGACGAGGCCGATGCCTGCGGATTCGTTGGAGGCCAGCCTCACGAATGCGCCGATGATACCCACGACCGTACCGAAAAGCCCCACGAACGGAGCCGTCGAACCGATGGTCGCCAAACCTGCGAGACCGCGCTTCAGCTCGGCGGTCTTGACGGCGATCGCGCGCTGAAGCGCACGTTTCGAAGCTTCCATTTCATCACCGGAGATCTCGGCTGTGCCCTGGTGGGCGCTGAATTCCTTGAGACCCGACGAAACGACCATCGCGAGGTGCGAATCTTTGTGCTTGTCGCTGATGGTAATCGCCTCGTCGATGTTGCTGTTCTTGAGAGCCTGAGCAACCTTCGGAGCGTATTGACGCGACTGCTGTTTCGCTTTGTTATAGGTGAGCCAGCGTTCGATGCCGATGGCGATCAGGTAGATCGACTGGATCAGCAGAACGATGATAACAACCCAACCCGGGATCGTGAGCTCGCTGGCAATCCTGTAGAAGGTGAACTCAAACTGCTCGCCACCTTCAGCGAACATAAAGAAAAATCCAAAGAAGCCCAGAAGGCTACCCAAAAAAGTCATTGTTTTTCCTCCAAAAAGTTCAGAAATTTATTATTGCAGGGACCGATGCCTTTACCGACTGTGGGGAACGGAGTTTGTTCCCCACACCCGGCGAAGGTACCTGAAAAGGCTATTGGAAATTGTAAACGATCACACCGGAGACCTCGACAGGCTGTCCGGAAAGCAGCGTGGGCCTGAACCGGGCGCGCCGCGCCGCCGAAACCGCCGCCGAACGCAGGAGCGGATGACCGCTTACCGCGCTTGCCGAGATAACGCTTCCGTCCTTGCTGATCACGATCGCAACATTGACCGAACCCTTGGCGTTGACCGCCCTTGCCGCTGCGGGATACGCAGGCTTGGGAAGGCTGACTGCCGATCCGTTGACCACACCCTTGGAGATCCTCTTCGGAACTGCCGGGGGCGGGGGCGGGGGCGGGGGCGGCGGAGCGGCCGCGTTCTGCGGAACCGAATCGGGCGCGTCATTGCCGCCTGCCAGGCTCGGATCGACAAAGCCGGTGCCGGCATCGCCCGAAGACCTGTCCGACGTGTAATTGTCCTTTCCGAGCGTGAATGCCCTGTCCTTGGGGATCGGCGGAACCTTCGCGGCGACGTTGCTGACCTTGTCCGGCGCCTTCGGCGGAGTCATATCCATCCTGGCGATCAGTTCCGTACGGGTGTCAACGTCGATCTTCTGCTCGGTCCTCTCCACTTCTGGCTCCGGCGGAGGAGCTTCTTCGGGAAGGGGCACGGGCGCGACGAGCATTGAAAGCTCGAGCCCCTCACCGCCGACGAACAGGTCTGAATTGAATAGGCTGTAACCTAGTCCCGACACGAACGAGGTAAAGACAAGGATAAGAGTACCCAGCAGTAAGCCGGTCCTCCACCTGTTCACCTGAGTGTCGACCTTGGATTCGACTAATTGATCTAACATTTTATTTTACCTCTCTCTCCGGTGCCATTAGGGTCGGGGGGTAACAAAGCAAATTAAGACTGAATGAATGCAAATAAGTATATTGGTACCCGCCACATCTAACGGATCAGATGAACTTATCCAAGGTAACGAAATGTCAGCAATCGCCTTTTAGAGCCTTCCACAAGTGCGGTAAAAAAAGACTTTGCCGGCCAGTAAATCGCAAACCTGCGGTTCTGATCCCGACCGTTTGGAAAAGTCTGAACCGTGCAGTTCTTACCTATTTAATTGACCAGCAACGCCTTGAAGTCTAAAGTCTCGATACTCGAAAGTCAAGATAAATTAAGGCATTTTGTCGAAATATTGGTGATGAAATGCCTTTAATCGGGGGCTGAAAGTCCCGCCCCGGTCCCTTCAGAAGGTAAAACCCTCGCCCTATTCCGATACAGGCCTCCGGGAGACCGAACGCCTTGCCGCCGAAGCGAGCTTCTGCTCTTTATCGAGCTTTGATTCCTTCATACGGGCCTCTCCCAGCTTGTCCTGCCACCATATCGCGATAGGGCTCGCGATGGCGATCGTCGAATATGTTCCCGTGATCGCGCCGACGAACAGCGCCAGCGAAAACCCTCTCAGAACCTGGCCGCCGAAAAGCACGAGAGCCAGGACGGAGAGGAACACAAGACCGTTCGTCACGATCGTCCTCGACATCGTCTGGTTGATCGAATCGTTTGTCAGATCGAAGATAGGCTGCGTCCGCTTCAACGTCAGGTTCTCCCTGATCCTGTCGAAAATGACGATCGAGTCATTCACAGAAAATCCGACCAGGGTAAGCAGCGCTGCGAGAACTGTCAGGCTTATCTCCCACTGGAACATCGTGAAGAACGCAAGCGTGATCAGCACGTCGTGGAACACCGCGATAACGGCACCGGCCGCATACGTCCAGTCATACCGGAACGCGATGAACAGAAGGATGCCGACCATTCCCAGCAACGTCGCGATCACCGCCTGGTTCCTCAGCTGCTCACCTGCGACGGGCCCGACAGAATCGATACCAACTATCTTGTACTTGGCATCAGGATCCGCATCCAGGTTCAGATTCGGCAATGCCTCCTTGCCGAATGTATCCAGTGCTCGGCGGACAAGGGCCGGTCCGGCGCTCACCTGATTAAGCGAATCGTCGGCCTGAGCCCCCGCGGTTGCGTCGCTGTTCGCGGAAGAATTCGCATTCGTTTCCGAATTCGAGTTCGCGTTTGAATCCCCGTTCGTATTCGCCGCCATCGCGGCATCCGTATTCGCAGAAGCATTCTGGGCCGTGCTGGCATTCGCCGCAGAATTGGCCGGCACATTTTCCCTGGTATCGCTGTTTCCCGCCGGCTCCTGCGCGGTCGTGCCCGGTGCCGTGGCGCCATCGCTTGTCGCGTCCGCCTCGCCTTCCAGAAGGGGCACTTTGATCAGGACCTCGTCGGTCTTGTCGAGTGATGCCTGGATAACCGTTTCGTCGAGCCCGACGGCCTCAAGCGAGTCCCTTATCTGGTCGTCCGTAGGACGGTCGCCCTTGAACTTCGCAGTGATCACGGTCCCGCCCTGGAAATCGACGCCGAGATTGAATGCGTCAGTGCCGCCGGGGGTCAGCTGCCTGGAGATCGCAGATACGAGACCCGCAAGGAGCACGACGATCGAGATCGCGATGAGGGGCTTTCGGATCCCCATCCAGTTGACATTGATGTTGCTGAAAAAATCGAACATTTCTTTCTACCGGCTTCGGGACCGCAAGCACGGCCTTCCGTACCGCCTGAGCTAGATGCTGAGCTTCTTTAATCCGGGGTTTCGTTCCAGGATCCACAGGAAGATCGTCCTCGAAACGAACACCGCCGAGAACAGGTTGATGATCAAACCGAGGATCAGCGTGACGGCAAATCCGCGGATCGGTCCTGAACCGTAGAGATAGAGGATGACCGCCGCAATGATCGTAGTGACGTGAGTGTCGATGATCGTGATGAACGCTCGGTCGAACCCAAGCTCGACGGCTTTCGAAACAAGCTTTCCGGCCTTGATCTCCTCACGCATGCGCTCGAAGATCAGCACGTTCGAGTCGACAGCCATGCCGATTCCCAGAATGAGGCCGGCGATTCCCGGCAGCGTCAGTGTGGCATCGAGCACGATAAGCGCCGCAAGCGTCAGCACCATGTTCAGCATCAGGGCCACGACAGCGTTGATTCCCGCTCCCCTGTAATAAACGAGCATGAAGATGATCACGAAGAACAGGCCTCCGACCGATGCGCGAACCCCCGAAGCGATCGAATCGGCGCCGAGACTCGGCCCGACGGTCCTTTCTTCAAGGTATTCGAGCCGCGCGGGAAGTGCGCCCGACTTGAGCGTAAGCGCCAGATCGTCCGCAGTCGCCTTCGTGAACTGGCCGCTGATCTGTCCTTGATCGAATATCTGCGACTGAATGAACGCCACCGACTTCGCCTGGTCGTTCAGCACGACGGCCATGTAATTGTTGATGTTCCGCCCCGTCCATTCGCCGAACTTGGTAGCTCCCGCGGGCTTCAGCGAAAACGAGATCTGGTAGTCGCCTTCGTTACCCGTCTGTGAAACGGCGTTCGCATCGCGCAGTTCATCGCCCTCGATGATCGGCGGTTTCTCGACAACGATCCACTGGGTCGGCTGGGCGGGCTGCTGCTGGGCCTGGTCACCGTTCGCCGAGTCGTCGCGCTCGACATACTCGTACACGTCGCGGGTTGCCGTCGGAGCGCCGCCGATCGTCTGAAGCGCCGCTTCTTTGGTCGGATATGTTGCGAGATTCGGATTCGGAGGGCTTACAACTTTATAAAGCGCGAGCTTCGATTCGGCGTCGATCAGGTCTTTGACGCGCTTCGGATCGTCAACCCCGGGCATCTGCAGGAGTATCTCTCCTGAATCGGCCGTTCCGCGCTTCTGGAGCGTCGGTTCCGTAACCCCGAACTGGTTGATGCGGCTGTCGATGATCTGAATCGCCTGATCGGTCGCCTGCTGCTTGATCAACGATTGCGCCTGGACCGGAAGCGACCAGCTGACCGTTTCGGTGCCCGTCGTCGAATCCCAGTTAAGAAAATCGACCTTCTGGTTGACGGCCTTGACGATGTCCTCCGCTTTCGAGATATCTGAGACATTGAGCACCACCTCGTACGTGCCGTTCTCGGCGGTGAACGAGGTGCCCGTTACCGGCAGATTTTGGTCCTGTGCCGCCTTCAGCGCCGCCTGGCTGTTGCTCGACGTCAGGTCGCGCAAGTATTCGTCGGTGCGTACCCTCGCGACAAGGTGGAGACCACCCTTCAGATCGAGACCGAGATTTATATTGTTGGCGAGGTTGTTCTTGATTCCCTGCCACGAAAAGTCGCCGGCAGTGAACGAACCCCTCGGGCCGATCACGATAAAAATAGCCAGGATGGTCACAGCGATTATGATCGCCGACCTGATCAAGAGCGTCGTGTTCTTCATTATTGGTGCGTCGCTGCCTTACTTCTTTTCTTCGTCCGCCCGCTTCCCAACTACCGCCGCCTTGCCGATCTCCATGTTCGACTTGTCGGCGCTTCGGATGATGAAGCTCGTTTCGCGGACCTCTATGATCTTGCCGATGATGCCGCCGTTCGTGACGACCTCATCTCCGTTCTTTAGTCCCGCGATCATCGTCTTGAGCTCTTGCTGCTGACGGCGCTGGGGCAGGATCACGAGAAAATAGAAGATCCCGAAAATGAGGGCGAACGGAAGAAGCGTCCAAAGGAGGCTTCCTCCGCCTTGAATAAGCAGTATGTTCATCATCATTAGGCCAAATCCGATTGCGCAAAACGGTAATTATAAATGAACCGCCCTGTTTTGCGAAACGCAAGACGAGCGTGAAGGAAATTTAATTCGCGGCCTCCGCACGCCGTTCGGCGAACGTCTTTCGAAACGGTTCAAACTCTCCGGCCCTTATCGCGGCCCGCACTTTCTTCATAAGCCCCAGATAGAAACTGAGGTTGTGATGCGAGATAAGGATTGGCCCGAGCATCTCCTTCGCCGTGTAGAGATGCCTCAGATACGCCCGGCTGTAGCGGGCGCATACGGAACAGCCGCAGTCTTCGTCGAGCGGCGTTTCGTCGTCCCGATATCCCGCGTTGCGTATGTTCAGATCGCCTCTGGACGTGAAGACCCCGCCGGTTCTTCCGTTCCGGGTCGGAAGAACGCAGTCGAACATATCGACGCCGCGCGAGACCGCTTCGATCAGATCCTCGGGCGTTCCGACCCCCATCAGGTATCTCGGCCTGTCCTCCGGCATCCTGGGCGTCACCGATTCCAGGACCTCGTACATCACGGATTTTTCTTCGCCGACGCTCAATCCGCCGATCGCGTATCCGTCGAATCCGATCCCGACAGTTCGTTCCAGGCTCTTCGATCTGAGGTCCGTGAACCCTCCGCCCTGAATGATCCCGAACAGCGCCTGTCTGCCTGAAACGGCCGCTCCGTTCGATCCGGGTTCGACAAAGGCCCGGTCAGCCCCCGAGTCTTGAAGTTCTTCGAATCTCTGTTTCGAACGCTTCGCCCAGCGGGCTGTGAGCTCCAGACTGCGTTCGATCTCGTCCCTTCCCAGATCTCCGGGAGGGCATTCGTCGAACGCCATCACGATCTCCGACCCGAGTGCCGCCTGGATCTCCATAGAAATTTCCGGCGACATGAACAGTTTCGTTCCGTCCAGATGAGACCGGAACTCGACGCCTTCTTCGCCTATCCGCCTCAGATCGGACAAAGAGAAGACCTGAAAGCCACCTGAGTCGGTCAGGATCGACCTTTCCCAGCTGATGAACCTGTGAAGGCCGCCAAGACGCCCGATGACATCCGTGCCTGGCCTGATCCAGAGGTGATAGGTGTTCCCAAGGATGATCCGTGCGTCGAGCTCTTCCTCAAGCCATTCGAAACGCACTCCCTTGACGGTCCCCTGAGTCCCGACGGGCATAAAAACAGGCGTCTCGATAAGAGAGCGCCTGGTGATGAGCGTCCCGGTCCGGGCTTCGCCGTCGCGGGCCTCCACTTTCCATTCGATCGGCTGCATCGGTCAGTCTTCCTCAGGTTTCGAGAGTCTTTCTGTTTCCCCAAGAAGCGCCCAGATCATGTCGGCCCCCACGCCCGTTTCCGACGCGATCCTTCCATCTTCATCGATCAGGACCGCCGAAGGGGTACCGTTCATTCCGATCTTCATTGCCGTCCCGTAATCATCTTCAAGAAGGATCGGCGAACCGAGTTCGAGTGATCGGTGTTCATCGGGATTTCCCGCGGAGAAGAGCACGAGTTCAGGGCCGCTCGCGTTCCTCCCGCCGTTCCAATCCTTCAGATCGCCGAGCATTTTCGTACAGAACGGGCAGGATGTACTCCAGAATGCCGCCACGGTGTTGCGGCCCTTCAGGTCTTCCGATGTGAATTCGTTCCCGTCAAGGTCCCTGAGGGAGAATTGAGGCACCTGTTCTCCGATCAGGATCGCTTCAGAATCGACGTCAGCAACAAAAAGGTACTTTTCGTCGACACCCTTCTCTCGAATCCCTTCAACAAGCTTTTGTATTGCCGAATCGCCGGCGGCGTTCCGGCTCGCGATCCGGCCATTCGGGTCGATCAGCACGGCGGTCGGGGTCCACAACGGTCCCAAAGCCTCCAAAGCGCTGTCGCCTTCCCGAATGAAGATGCGATCGGAATTGGCCTCGCCAAACTTCTTGACGTTGTTTGCGAACTCGCCGGACGAGATCAGGAGTACCTCGAGAGATGCCCCGAATTCCTCGATCCAGGAATTTATCTCCGGGATCAACGCCTCGCAAGGATGACAGGTCGCACTGACGAAGATAAGCAATGCCGGTTTTCCAGGCGCGACCAGATCAACGGACGGAATGCTGATGCCTTCTGCTCCTACTACAGAAAAAGGAGGTAGCGGGGAACCGATGGGCAGACTGGATTGAGGGTCGCCGACTCCGTCGCGTTCGTGCTCACGCCCTTCGGCGGAGATGACCTCAAGGATCTCGATCCGTCTTATTATTTGGCCCTGCTGATCGCTTATCTTCCTTAGAACCACGAAAATAGCTATCAGCAGCGCGACCGCCGCCAGACCTATCGTCAGCTGCATAATTCCCTCGTTCGTGACCGCCGCTTCTCCCCGTCCGAAGCTTCGCCCCGGAGCGAAATACCCGATCGCCGCCAATGCCAACGCGGACAGCGTCAGGATGACGTTTCTCGCGACGCTTCTTCCGCTCACCGGCTCGCTGTGGATCTGCCCGAAGCAATGGCAGTCCGGGGCGTTCCCCTTCGCAAGCTGAACAAGCATTCCGGCGGTAAACGCCGCCAGGAGCAGCGTCGCGGCAACAGACGCGTACCAACTTGTGACCGCAAAGAGAAGAGCGGCCGCCACGGCGATCTCGATCCAAGGAAGTGCCGCCGCGAAAGGCTTCACAAGCCTCTCGGGAACGTCGAAACTGGCAAGCGCTTTTTCCGATCCCTCGCGGTCGAGAAGTTTCCCGATTCCGGCTATCAGGAAGACGCCGGCCAGGATCACGGTCAGAATCAGTGCAAGGATTTCCATAAACGCGACAAGATCATGGAGAACGCGACTTTCACGATCGCGGCTTCTTGGTCTTCTTTCTTTCTTTCAGGCGCAGAGGGGTCGCGAAAAACTCGAATTCGGCGCGCAAACGGTTCTCAATGTACCGCAAGTAGGAGAAATGGAGTTCGGAACCGGGTCCTCCAGAAGTGAACAGGACGAACATGGGCGGCCGAATTCCCGCCTGCGTGATGTATTTGACCTGAACCCTTGACTTCCCACCCTTACCCGGCGCGGTCCCGCCTCCGCCCTTCGGCTGCATCACAGTCCGTTCAAAGAAGTCGTTGAGCCTCGAAGTCGAGATCCTCACATTCCTGGCCTCGTTCGCCTTCTCAACCAAAGGCAGCAAGCGGGCAAGTCTTTGCCCGGTAAGCGCGGAGACCGTGACAACAGGCGCCCAGTCAAGGAACTTCATCTTGTCGCGGAGGGCGCGCTCGAACTCCGATGCGGTCGAAGTGTCCTTCTCCGCCACCAGGTCCCACTTGTTAACGGCGATGATTATACTGCAGCCCGATTCTATGGCGTAACCGGCGATGCTTGCGTCGAGATGCGTAACGCCTTCGACGGCGTCTATCACCAGAACCGCGACATCCGCCCGTTCAAGGGCCTTCCGGGCCATGATCACCGAAAGTTTCTCCGCCATCTCGGTGGTCTTGCCCTTCCGCCTGATGCCGGCCGTGTCGACGAGGACGAACTTCTTTCCGTCCACCTCAAGCCTGGTATCCACCGCGTCTCGCGTTGTGCCCGCGATGGGTGAAACGATCACCCGCTCTTCCCCCAAGATGCGGTTCAAAATGGAGGACTTTCCGACATTCGGCCGGCCGATTATCGCGAGCCTGATCTCATCTCCGTCCTCTTCCTCCGGAACCTCGTCAAACTCCAGGACCTCGAATAATTCCTCCAGGAGATCGCCGACGCTGGTTCCATGCTCCGCGGAAACCGGCACAACCTCGAACCCAAATCGGTAAAACTCGGCCGCCTGTTCTGACACCTGACGCGATTCGGACTTGTTGGCGGCGACTATCACGGGCTTGCCGGAATTGCGCAGATGGACCGCAAGCTCTTCGTCGAGCGGTGTCACTCCGGCTCGTGCATCCACGACCCAGACGATCGCCTGCGAGGCCTCGATCGCTGTTCCTGCCTGTATGAATATGTTCTTGGGAATCAGCGCGTCGTCGTCAGGAACGATGCCGCCCGTGTCTACGATCTCGAACGTCTTCGTCCGCCATTCGACATCGCCGTAGATGCGGTCGCGGGTGATCCCGGGCTCATCGCCGACAATGGACCTTCGGCTACCCGTCAAGCGGTTGAAGAGCGTCGATTTTCCGACGTTAGGCCTTCCTACGATGGACACAAGAGGTTTCGACATACGGACCTGCCCGAATCTATGGGTTTTACACTAACCCAACTCCCTAAGCAAAAGCGGACCGAAGGCGCGCACAAAAAAAAGGCCCCGACGCGAATCGAGACCTTACTTAAATGTTTGTTGACGGTCTAGAACCTGAAGATCGAGATTATGCCTCTGACGATGTTCTCGAACAGATTATAATCCCTTCCGTATCGGTTCCGGCTGTAATAGCCGTCCTCATAGCCTCTTCGGAATCCTTCCCTGAAGTAGTGGCGATACTCGCCGATGCCCACGTAATAGCTGTCGTAGCCGTACGAGGCGTCCTGATAGGCGTACGTGTCGCGGTAGTCATACCTCCAGCTGTCGTACCTGTCGGCGAGTCCCGCCCTGTAACCTTCCTCGTAACCGAGGCGCACCGCGCGCCGAAGCATCTCCGCCCCGTACGAGCTCGTGTAGTAATAATTACCGCCACGGTTGTACCTGTAGTCGTAGATCAGGCTGTCGTAATAGCGCGCCTGTGCCAGTCTGCGGCGATCTTCAAGCAGACGCCTGTAGTACCTCTGCTGATACTCGAGGCGGCGGGCTCTGTTCGCCCGTCGAAGGTCTCTTAGCCGGCGCACGTACTGCTGCTGCTGCCAGCGCTCGTTCCTGCGGTACTCGTTCCGCCTCTCGTTGTAGAGGCTTCTTTGCTGGCCGCGATTGAAGATCTGGTATCTTCCGCGTTCGCGATCATCTCGAGGATCCCTGTTAGAACGGCGGTCGTTTCTGTCCCTGTCCCACCTGTCGTCGTCCCTGCGATCACGGCGATTGCGCTCTGCCTGTTGCTGCTGTTGCCTTCGCCTTATCTCGGCCTGTCTCTGAAGTTCCTGCCGCTGACGCTGATCGCGAAGCTGCTCCGCCCGCCTTTGAGACGCGCGGTTCCTCTCGACCTGCTGACGTTGACGCTCGTTGCGAAGCTGTTCGGCGCGCCTTTGCGCTTCGCGATTTCGCTCGATCTGCTGGCGCTGGACGGAACGCTCCCGGGCCTCGCGACGCTGGTTTTCCCTCGCCCGCTCGGCCTGTGTTTGCTGTTCGCGGCGCTGCTGGGCCTGTCTGTTCTCGATCTGCTGTCTTTGCCTTGCGCGGTTCTGCTCCGCGCGATTCGTATCCTGACGCCGGACCTCCCGGCGCTGCTGAGTGCGGTTTTGTTCCGCACGCTTCTGGTCTCTGCTCTGTTCTGCCTTCTGGCGATCGCGGTTCTGACGGCCGCGATTCTGCTGCCCGAAAGCAACGTCGGCCGCTCCCACGAACAGAAGAAGGCCGACAACGGCAAAAGCCGAAGCTTTCCTGGTAAATCTGAATGTCATTGTTTTTCCCTCAAGTACTGGCTTGGAAACCTTGGAATTTACCGATTGAGAGTGCAATCACCGTTCCTCGGCAGATTCGAGGGAAATTGGCACGTATCTGAATGCTATAGGCACGGTATCGTGTCCAGGAAGGACAATATCGGTTACGACCGGCCTATTTCGCTTTCTGGAAATCGTACTTGATATAGACGTCCAGAGCCCTGTCAGCGACCTGGTGGCGGATTCCGAGCGCGTTCATTCTCAGGCTTCCGGAATCCTTAACGGGCACCGTGAATGAAAGCTTGTCCATCGAGACGATCTCGATCGGATTGATGCGACTGTCGATCGAATTCTGCACCATTCTCGCGATGAGTTCGCCGCCGACGCCTCCCGTTCCGCTCAGATTGACGTTCAACACCTTTGCATTCCCGACCAGTGCCTTCCTGTCGGCGTCGTACAAGAGTTCGATATTCGTTTCGGCCCACCCACGGAACTCTATGCAGCCGATCAGCGGCGGATTGTAGTTTCCAAGAAATGCGATCGGGGCATATATCTTTCCGTTTCTGAATCGGACCGCTGTTCTTACGCCGTCGATCTCTTTCTTCAGCGTTACCGCTTCCTTGCACGCGAGACCTTCCGAAGGCCCGCCCGCCGTGATCGATTCTCCGAAACCCTCTCCTGACACGGACGCGAGGGACACGCTCGGCGGCTCCAGCTTTGTAAAAACGGCTTCAAGAAGAGCGTCGAAGAACTGCTCATTGAATGTCAGCCTGAGCTCGGCGGTCTGCGTGAAGGCGGGCGCAGCAAGAAGGGCCAGTATCAGTGCGATCTTGGGAAAGGTACTCATTGGTCGTTACTCCGGATCAATATAGGGGGCTTATGCATCCTCAACGATTCGTTCGGAGTTGAAAAGGATGCGCGCTCGGAGCCGGGCAAGTCCCGGCATTGGGATTCTACCATCCGGAGCGCTCAACTTCGCCGGTCTTTAAAATACGAAAGAAAGGCCGCTCCCGACTGAATGGAGCGGCCTCAATACTGCTTAAGGAACGGAGAATGTGAACAAATACAGCGAAATCGTTGACGTAAATGTTGCCACTGACGCTTGACCACCTTTTCTTCCGCTGTACTAAAAAGAAAGTGCGATTAGGACGGGTGTTCCACTTTCCGAGAATCGTTCGTGTCTTTGAAAGCGCGATGCGAAGAAGCAGGAAATGATGGTGCTCCCGACAGGATTCCAACCTGTGGCCTACCGCTTAGGAGGCGGTCGCTCTATGCTACTGAGCTACGGGAGCAGAAACTGTAACAATACCGTTTCGAGGGTTGAGGTTCAAGAGGGACTCGATGCTGAGTGCTGAGTGCTGAGTGCTGAGGACTGAGGACTGAGGACTGAGGACTGAGGACTGAGGACTGAGGACTGAGGACTGGGGACTGAGGACTGAGGACTGAGGACTGAGGACTGAGGACTGAGGACTGAGGACTGAGGACTGAGGACTGAGGACTGAGGACTGAGGGAGGTTTGCACCAACTCAGTCACTCGTCAAGCCTCGCCCGTTGTTCTTCTCCCGTCTCCTGACTTCCGTCTCCTGACTCCTGTCTCCTGACTCCTGACTCCTCACGAATCGTATTTCAGGAACGAATGCACGTCGTAACCCCTTAGCTTGTCGCGTCCGTTGAGGAACGTAAGTTCGACCAGAAAACCCAGACCGACGATCTCACCGCCTACCTGCTCCACAAGTTTTGTGACCGCCTGAGCGGTGCCGCCGGTCGCAAGCAAATCGTCCACGATCAGGACCCTGTGCCCCTCGCCCACTGCGTCGCTGTGCATCTCGAGCGTGTCCTGGCCGTATTCAAGATCATACGAGGCAGATACTTTCACGTGCGGAAGTTTGTTGGGCTTCCGTACGGGAACAAAGCCCGCACCCAGAGCATAAGCAAGCGGCACGGCAAAAATAAATCCCCTGGACTCGATGCCTATCACCGTGTCTATCTTCTCGCCGCGGAACTTGGAGATCATTCCGTCCACCGTCTGCTTCAGGCCGTCGGGATCCTGAAGCAGTGTGGTTATGTCATAAAAATTGATGCCCGGCTTGGGAAAGTCAGGCACCTCACGAATCAGGTCTTTAAGGTGCTCCATATTTTGATCTTGAGCCCGGATGGCTTGCGCTCTTTTCTCCTATCTTTCTATGTGAAATGACGAAAACTCGCCCTGCGTTTCGGCAACGATCTCCTCTACCTCATCCACAACAGAGAATTTGGGTCCGGCAAGAAGGTCTTCATGAAAGCCCTTCATCGACTCCGGCGAACCTTCCGCGTAGGCCTCAACCCTGCCGTCTGCGAGATTCCGGACATACCCGACCACTTGGTGTTTAGCGGCTGACCTTTGAACGAAGAATCGAAAACCGACCCCCTGTACCATTCCGCTGACGAAGTATTTTCGCGCGATCTTCATCGTTCGGACCATCGGACAGCTCCTATCCCAGCGAACGAAGACAGTCCGCAAGGCCCATAAGCCGGCAAGTGTAGATCGGCATCCCGCGCAGCGTGAACTTGCTTGCCGGGGTCCGACGAAGTTCCTCGGCGAGAGCGAGAAAATCCTTCGGCTCGTCGGTCTCAAAACTTATCAGGTACTCTTGCTCGCTGAATCCGAACGCGTGGGTCATGTGGATCTTTATGTTCTGGAATTTCTTCCCGACCATAAAATTCTCTTTGATCAATGCCTCTCGCTCTTCTTCGGTCTTGTCGTACCAATCGCTGTGCTTTGAGCACGGATAGAGAAAATGGTACTTCTTCCCGCCGGCGACAACGTGCCTGCGGTCTTCCGAAGGAGAGTCCGGAGGGACAAACATCATTTTCCTGGTCACTGAAAGGTAGTTGTCCGTGGTTTCCAGGAAACTCCCGAGGTTGGTTCTATACAGGCGGGCGGTCATGTCCTGAACGAGGTCGAGAGAAGACCCTACTCTCCAGAACATAAGGTCGGCCTTGGAATCAAACCCGACCAGAGAATAGCTGAACAGCAGCATATCGCTGCCGTACTCGGAGAATACCTTCTTGAATTCTGACTTGTAGACCTTCTTCGTTTCGTCGTCCAGCCGACGCCAGTCGGGATTGACCCTGAAGAAAATGAAATTAACGAACTGCTTCTCGATGGGAGGCGCTTTCCGGGGTTCCTTGTTGTCGGCGACAAGCCGCAGGCCCGCATTCTCGGCGTCTTCGTTCTGTTTCTCTGAAATTCCCATCTTGAGCCACGGAGTGCGTACCGACCGGTCGGGATCGGCGTGAATAATTGTGCCAACAAAACACTGCATTGTCCAAAGCGGCACCGGGAACGCGCAAGGACGAAATGCAGCCCGTCCAGGATCTCAACTTCCGCCTGAATTCCATTCAAATTTCGGGCGATTCAACTCTTTCTTTCGGCCTCTGCCGAACACGCGGGCGCGGAGAAGTTGTGTGAAAAGAAACCCGGCTCCGACATGGGAACTTCTGAAGATCTGAGCGTCCGGACCGGAGGATCTGACCTATTCGTCAACCAGGCGAGGATCGATATTGATCGGTGAATGTCCTTTGCCGACCAGCGGAGCGCTTCGTATCGCTTTGTTTACAAACAACTTGGCTGATCGGACCGCGCCTTCCAACTCGGACCCGGTAGCAAGGCGGGCCGCGATCGCTGAAGAAAGCACGCAGCCGGTACCGTGAGTCGCGTCGGTCTCAATGTACTCGGCCTCGAGCTTTACGAGGTCTTCCCCGAGGAACAGAAAATCGACCGCCTTCCGCGTTTCGATCCTGAACTCACCCGTTTCCTCTCCCGGTACATGCCCTCCCTTGATGAGAACATTCTTCGCTCCCAGGTCCCGCATTTTGCCGGCCGCCTTCGATATATCCTCGAGGCTCTCGATCGCAAATCCTGCGATCCGCTCGGCCTCCGGGAGATTGGGAGTGACCAACGCGGCGATCGGGAAGAGATTCTCGATCAAAGAACGAAGCGCAGCATCGTCGATCAGATCGAATCCCGACGTCGAACGGACGACCGGATCGACCACGAGTCGTTCCACCCGCCGGTCAAGAACCACGTCAGCAACGGCCTTGATCACTCCCGAATCCGGCAGCATCCCGGTCTTCACCGCCGCTACCTCGTAGTCGTCGAAAACAGGCACGATCTGACGCCTTACGCACTCGGGCGACTGGGAAACCGAACCGAACACTCCCTCGGTGTTTTGGAATGTGACTGAAGTAACCGCCGCCGCCGGAAAACAGCCGAATGCCGCGAACGTTCGCACGTCGGCAAGAATTCCCGCACCGCCCGAAGGATCGAGACCCGCGATGCTCAGGCATACCGCCGGTTCGGTTCTCAAGACGGTCACCGGTTTCAGATCTTTACTGTTCGCTAGAGGTCTCTGCATCGCGTTTTCCTTCGCAAACGAAGCCGAGAACGGACTCTGCCGCGCGGCGATCGGCAAATACGCTGATCCCCGCGATGCCATCGGCTCCCCGGCCTATGACAGTCCTGAAATTAGTTTCGTCGATCCCGCCAAGCCCGAGGAGCAGCATACTTCCGGACAATTCCGAAGCTCGTCTCAGTTCTGCGAGCCGGTCACCGTTCTCCGGCGCGGGCTTTCCCGCAGTCTCGAACACCGGACCAAAGACCGCAAGGTCGGCCGACGCTTCTCTAGCCTGTGCCACTTCGCTCAGAGTATGGGTCGAAACGCCGATGATGAAATCGTTCGGAACCGCGCGGCGGACGACAGATACGGGGATCGAATTGGATGTCAGGTGGACGCCGTCAACTCCGGCGGCGAGTGCGATATCGAACCTCTCGTTTACAAGACATAGCGTATCGCTTCCGCGAAGCATCGCCATTGCCCTCGAAGTAAGTTCGAACAACAGGCGTGAGGGCAGTCGCTTCTCTCGGATCTGGACTGCAGTTACACCGGCCTCGGACGCGTACGCGATGTTCGCGAGCAGTTCACCGGACAGGGCATCGAAGTTTTCGGCGGAAAGGATGCCGGGAGTGATCAGATACGTGAAAGGCGTCGAAGAAATGCGGTCCCAAAGGCTCACTTTCGCTCCGTCTGACGCGAGGCGGCCGCATCGGCGGCCTCAAGTTCCTCAACGCTTCTCGAGAAATGAGCGATCTCCCAGAAAGCGACAAGGAGATTAAAGACACCGAGCCCGGTCACGGCGCCCCGGAACCATCCGGAATCCACGACGGTATCCAGGAGATCGAATCCCGTGATATCGACCACGTAAATAAGCAGAACGTTGTTGCCCCAGTCGCTGATCCAGGGAAGAAGCGTGAGGAGGATGCCCGCTTCGAGGCAAACAAGGATGAACAGTATGACGGTAAGGCGAGCGACCATGCCGAAAGTATATCGCTTAGCGTCGCCGGCAACCAAGCGGGAAGCGGTTCAGCCTGCGACCGGTTCCCGTGAACGAAGCGATTCCAGGCGGGATGCGACATCGCGATAATCCACGTCTTCGGCGTAGACGCGCTCGAAGTGCGCGATCGCTTCTTCGTGCCTGTCGGACAACTCAAGGACGACTCCCAGTTCGTAATCCAGCGCCTGCCTCTCTTCGGGTGAAAGATCGCTGCTTTCGCAGGCCTTTTCGAACCAGATGAGCGCAAGGTTCGGCATTCCCTGTTCGACGAAGCAGTGCCCCAGAAGCGTGCAGCAATTGTAATATCTGCGGGACTGATCCTCGCCGGAAACGCACTCCGCCGCGTCCTGGAATTCGCGGATCGCCTCCTCGATCATTCCCATTTCCTTGTACACCACGCCGCGGTTGTAGTGATCTTCGAACTGCTCCGGATCCGAGGTTTCGGTCTCGTTCAGCCCAAGTTCGGTTACGATCTCTTCAACCGGATCGGAAACCGCTTCTTTGGTTGTCGGGGATTCATCCGCGGCGAACGAAGCTTCCGTATCCCCTTCCTGAAGCGGTTTGGATGGGGAAGGAGACCTAGCAGTGCTTTCCTCGAAGCGGGAAACATCGTTTGCGGCCTCATCCGCATACCCCAGTTCGGCTCGCAGTTCGACTATCTCTTTGCGTCTTCCGAATTCGTTCTCGAGCGCCTTGAGTGCTTTGTCTGCGAGGCTGGTGTAAGACTGCTCTATGTAGAACCTGATACTTTCGATCTCTTCATCCAGACGGACCTCGTCGGTCGGGTTCAGAGGCGTCTTTACAAACGAGTCAGACCCGTTCATGTTCTGTTGTGCGCCGTTTCGGGAAAAGACGTCACCCTCCCCGACTACCGAAACAAGGGTCGGATCCTCCACAACCGTAGCGGGCACAAGTCCTTCCGGAACATCTTTTTCACCGGCGATGAGACCTGACCCGGCCTCATTAACCGCCGCGAACTGCGCTTCGGATTCAAGTCCGTACTCTCCCGCCTCTTCTTCGGAAACCGGATCGGACTGCTCCTTCGCGAGCAGTTCTTCGCCAGAAGTGTCCTCTGGCCCGAATTCTCCTACGAGATACTCGAACCGGCTCTTCCGTCCTGAATCGTGCGGAACCAGGACCAGATACTGCGAAAGCGCCCAGCGCTCGTCCGAATGCCGTTCCGCCTCGCTTGCGGCGTCGATCATTTCAAGCAGGGTCTCACGAAGGCGGACCTGCTTCCGGCGCCAGCCGTAGCAGCGCGCGAGAAGCCTGAGTCCTTCGATGTTCTTCGGATCGACCTTCAAAACGCTGTCGAGGTGCTCTTCCAGAGTCTCGGCGTCACCGCCGGCGAGCAGATGTTCGGAGGTCATCGACAGGACCCGTATCGCAGATTCCGCGTCGCCTGATTCGAGATATACGCTGACCAGTTCCAGGAGCTTCGGGTAATTCGCGGGTTCCCTTTCGACAAGCTTCGTAATGACCTTTTCGGCGCCCGCAGCGTCTTTCCTCTCGAAGTAGCAATCGATTAGCAGGAAGATAAGGTCCTTGTTGTAAGGGTCCTCTTCAAGCTTTTCCTCAAGAAAACTCGCGGCTTCTTCCGGCTTGCCGAGAAGGATCCGGGCCCGCACAATACCCCGCACGGCCTTTCCGAATCGCTCGTTCAACGAAAGAGCCTTTTCAAACGATTCGATCGCATTTTCGTGTTCGCCGCGTTCGACAAGTCTTGTGCCTGCTTCGAAATAGGCCTTGCACGCCTCGTCCTTGCGGTTCTTTGAATTCTCGGCCTCCGCGATCTTCAGGCAGATGTCCGGGTCGTGCCTGTCCAGCTCGGCGAGCTTGTGCCATACATCGAGCACCTCCGGAGCGCGGCCTTCCTTTTCGAGCCTGTCGGCGTAGATCTTGTAGTGTGCTCGCGCTTCTGCGACCGAACCCCTCAGGTGGTATAGTTCACCGAGCTTTCCCACGATCTCCGTCGAATTCGGATCGAGCTTGTAGATCTTGTTGTAGACGGCGATCGCTTTCTTGGCGAAGCCCTGCTTGTGGTAGTGGTCTGCGACCTTTTTGTAGCAGGCGACGGCGGGCCCTGTCTTGAGTGCCTTCACGTACAGATCGCCCAGCATGTTCTGGGTGGTGATGTCGCCGGGATCGTTCTGGACGATCAGTTTGTACTCACCTATTGCCGCCTCGATCCGCCCATTGGTGAGGTAACGTTCGGCGTTTCGCATCGACTTGGACTTGTTGAAACTCATCGCGAGTGAGACAAATTGAACCCAGAGGGGACCGCCTCGAGGCTCTCCGTAGAAGGCTTTTGAAAAATAGAAGGAATGTTCTTACACTAAACCGTGGCGGCGAATTGCGGTGAGACTTGTGGCGACCCGCATTACAAAAGTTATCACGCCGGGACAAAATGTGTCAACGCGTTTAAACGTTTTTTGGCATCCCGCCTGATACAACCCAAAGCATTTAGATTCAAGGAGATGGGGCCGCTTTAACAAAGCAGGGCTCGTCAACCGCAGACGTCATTCGCTTATTGATATGAAAGCCTTGATCCTGGCAGGGGGCAAAGGAACGCGGCTTCGGCCGCTTACCGTCTATACTCCCAAGCCCATCGTTCCTGTCCTCAACAGGCCTTTTTTGGAGTACCAGATCGAGATACTCAAGAGGGCCGGCATCGAGGACATCACCCTCTCCCTCAGTTATCAGCCTGACAAGATCGAACACGTTCTGGGATTCGGTGAGCAATTGGGCGTAAGCCTGCACTACGTCACCGAATCACAGCCGATGGGAACAGGGGGCGCGTACAAGCTGGCGGCAAAGGACTTCGAGGAACCCACGATCGTTCTGAACGGGGACGTTCTCACGGACCTGATCGTCGCCAAGCTGATCAAGCGCCATCAGAGATCCGGCGCAAAGGCCACGATCGTGCTCGCTCCCGTCGAAGATCCTAGCCTCTACGGGCTTGTCGAGACCGATCAAGACGGAAACGTGCGGGCCTTCAAGGAAAAACCCAAAGCGGACGCAGTTGAAGACAGCGGGCCGAGCCTTATCAACGCGGGGATCTATGTCCTGGAGCGGGAGATCCTCGACCTGATCCCCGAAAACGAGAACTACTCTTTCGAATACAATGTCTTCCCGGAGATCCTGAATAGAGGGATCTCTTTCGGCGCCTTCGTTTTGGAGAACGAATACTGGCGCGACATAGGAACGCCGGAAACCTATCTGCAAGCTCATATGGACTTCATTAGCGGCAAAGTCCGGCATTTTCCGATCGACCGGGAAGAGGAATTCGACCGCGCGACGTCAACGTTTATCGACAGGAATTCCGTTATCGACGCGGAGTGCGTCATCAAGCCAAATGTGACGATAACGAATTCCGTGCTGGGAAAGGGCGTAGTAGTCGAGGAACATTCGATGATAGAGAATTCCGTGATCTGGTCGCATTCGAGGATCTCGAACTCGGCGAAGATCAGCGGGGCCATTCTGGCCAGGAGCTGCTACGTAGGAAAGAACTGCGTGATAACGCCCGGTGCCGTGCTCGGGAACAAATCGACGCTCACCGATTACACGAAGATCTGAATCCGCAATGCCTGAACTCCCCGAAGTGGAGATCGTCGCTCGCTCGCTCTCCGAGCTCGTAGCCGGAAGAAAGATTGCGGCCGCAACTCTCCACCGCGAAAAACTTGCTCCCGCGTTCCCGCCGGTTTCGTTCGCCGAAAAGCTGTCTGGAAGGACGATCGAAACGATCGGCCGACGCGGTAAACACATCCTGCTGGGACTCTCCGGCGGTACGACGCTGATCGTCCATCTGCGTATGAGCGGGAGATTCTCCCTCTTGGGAGCCGACGAGTTAAATCCGAAATTCACGCACGCCGAGTTCTTCTTCCGCGACGATGAGCGGCTCGTCTTCGAAGACCAGAGGCACTTCGGTTACATGAACATCGCTGAGACGGCTCGGGTCCACGAAACTCCCGAGATCAGCAAGCTCGCCCCCGAACCGTTTTCCGAGAAATTCTCGGCCGAGTATCTGAAAAGGGTCCTCAATCGCACGAAACGACCGGTCAAGGACGTGCTCCTCGACCAGACGAGGGTCTGCGGGCTCGGGAACATATATGCCGCGGAATCAATGTTCCTCGCCAGAGTGAACCCAGAAATGCCCGCAAACCGCGTGTCCTCGATCAAAGCCGGACGGCTGCACACTGCGATCAGACACGTCCTTGCCGAATCGATCGAAGCGGGACTTGCCGCAAGGCTCGACCGATCGGACATAGAGAACCGCTATTTCAACGGCAGCAGCAATGGCGGATGGCTCGTCTACAGCCGCGAAGGGGAACCCTGTGTGAACTGCGGCCGAAAGCTCAGGAGGATCAGGCAATCAGGGCGCTCTACGGTGTTCTGCCCCGGCTGCCAAAGGAAATGAGGAAGAAAGTGCGATTTGACACTTTTCCTGTCGAAGCGCATTATTACGTTTACTTTCGTGGTGAGTTACAGCGACTTGCGACCACGTAAAACAAACCGCTAAACAGCTAACGGGTTATCCGGAAAAAGCCTTGTGTTGTTTAGCACAAGGCTTTTCGGTTTTCCGGGAGGTCCACGCCTGGACGGCGAGCAGAAGTATGAAGAACTTCAGAGAGCTTTTGGAATCAGACAGCGTTTACGTCTTCGACGGCGCGATCGGAACGCGGTTCTATGACAAGGGAATCTACATCAACCGCAGTTATGACGAGCTGAACCTGACTTCGCCCGACCTTGTGCGCGAGGTTCACGAAGAGTATGTCAAGAGCGGCGCGGACATCATCGAGACCAACACCTTTGGCGCGACCCGCCACAAGCTGAAACAGTACGGTCTTGAGGGCAAGCTTCGCGAGATCAATATCAAAGGGGCCCAGCACGCCCGCGCCGCGGCGGGAGAAAAAGTGTTCGTCGCGGGAGCGGTCGGGCCGCTCGACCTCAGGATCGAGCCTTACGGCCCGACATCTCTCGAAGAAGCGAAGGAGATGTTCGCGGAACAGGCTTCGGCGTTGCACGAAGGCGGCGTGGATCTTTTCGTTTTGGAAACCTTTGCCGACCTGGCCGAGATCCGACAGGCGATCGAAGGCGTGAGGAGCGTCTGCGAACTTCCGATCGTGGCGCAGGTGCAGATCCAGACCGACGGAAAGACAGTATTCGGTGCGACAGCGGAAATGATCGCCGCGCGACTCGACGAATGGGGCGCGGACGTGATCGGCATCAACTGCGGCGTGGGCCCGACGCACGTGCTCCGCGCGCTCGAGGACATGCGCGCCGTCACCAGCAAGAAGCTCTCTGCACAGCCCAACGCGGGTCTTCCGCGCGACGTGCAGGGCCGCCAATTCTATATGTGCTCGCCCGAGTACATGTCGAAGTTCGCGAAGAGGTTCATCAAGGCGGGAGCGAGTTTCATAGGCGGATGCTGCGGGACGACACCGAAGCACATACGCCTGATCGTCGACTCCGTCCGGGCGATCAGTCCTCGCAGTTCCCGGATCGAGGTCCGCGACGACGCTCCATCGAAAAAACCTGTCGAGCTCGCCGAGGTCGAACCCGTATCCCCGCTCGAACGCTCGAACTGGTCCCGGAAGATCGCCCGCGGCGAGTTTGTTACGTCCGTGGAAGTGCTTCCTCCGAAGGGAGTTACGGCCGCAAAAACGCTCGCTTCGATCGGAATTCTGAAGGATGCCGGAGTCGATGCGGTCAACATCCCCGACGGGCCCAGGGCGCAGACAAGGATGTCCGCACAGGCGACCGCGATCCTCGTCGAACGCGAGGTCGGTATCGAGGCTGTGCTTCATTATTGCTGCCGCGACCGAAACCTGCTCGGGATGATGTCGGACCTTCTCGGCGCGGCCGCGCTGGGTCTCCACAACCTTCTGATAATCACCGGCGATCCGCCGAAGATGGGTCCGTACCCCGACGCGACCGCCGTTTTCGACATCGATTCGATCGGGCTGACCAACATGGTCAACAAGCTCAACCACGGGCTGGACCTGGGCAACAACCCGATCGGCGAGCCGACCGCGTTTTCGATCGGAGTCGGCGTGAATCCGGGCGCGATCAATCTCGATGAAGAGATCAAACGTTTCGAATGGAAGGTCGAGGCGGGAGCCGAGTACGCGATCACCCAGCCGGTTTACGATACGGAACAGCTGCACGAATTCCTGGACCGGATCGGGCACGTGCGCATACCGATCGTCGCGGGCATCTTTCCGCTGGTGAGTTCGCGCAACGCTGAATTCATGCACAACGAGGTTCCGGGCGTTCGCGTCACTCAGGACATCCTCGAACGAATGAGAAAGGCCTCTGACAAGAGCAAGGAGCACGCGCGCGAGGAAGGCCTCGCGATCGCGAGGGAATCGCTTGAAGAGATCAAGGACGTTATCCAGGGCGTTCAGGTTTCGGCGCCGTTCGGAAACGTGAAGTACGCGCTGAAGGTGTTCGACGTGCTCAGCACCTTTTCGAAAGGAAGAAAGGTATCGACGACCGCCGCCGGAGTTGAAGAATGAGAAAAGCTATCTGTCTGACTACATTGATCTTGTTCGCCGTTGCCGCGGTACTCGCCGGCGAAGGCGAATTCCGGAACTCCAGCGGGAACACGATCGGGGCTTTGAAATCCGACGGCTCGGTCCGGAACAGTTCCGGAAACACGGTCGGCTACATCAAGAGCAACGGTGACGTGCGGAACGCGAGCGGGAACACGATCGGGAGCATACGCTCCGACGGCACGATCACGAACAGTTCCGGCAACACGATAGGAAAGGTCGATGATGACGGTACCGTAAGGAACAGCAGCGGCAACACGATCGGAAAAGTGACCTCGAGCGGCGACGTGAGGAATTCGAGCGGCAACACGATCGGCCGCGCGACGGGCAGCATCACCCAGCGCGAGGCCGCGGCTTTCTTTTTCTTTTTCTTTACAGACCTGGTTTGAAGAGTTTCACTCGAAGATGATCAGAGAACTCGCTTATCACGCGACCGATCTGGGCCCGTTAATGCTGCGGGTCCGGCCCGAGCCCTTGATCGGCGGCAGTGACGTGTTCGAAGTAAAACTCGGCGAGGAATTTCTTATGTCCAGCCTCTTCACTGCCGGCGAAGAGGCGCTCGCCGATCTGGGGCTTTCGGGCCTTCAGGGGAAGCTGGATGTTGTCGTCGGAGGGCTCGGCCTCGGCTACACGGCTGCGCGCGCACTCGAGAACAGGAATGTCGCCTCCCTGCTTGTGATCGAAGCATTCGGTGAAGTGATCGGCTGGCATATGGAAAAACTGGTGCCGGCGGGAGAGAAACTCACCGGTGATCCCCGCTGCCGTTTCCTGGAGGGTGATTTCTTCCGGCTCGCTAAAACCGGTTTCGATCCCTCGGATCCCCTGCGAAAGTTCGACGCCGTTCTCCTTGATATTGACCACACACCTGACCATCACCTCGACCGCAATAATGCCGGATTCTACACTTCGGCAGGTCTGGAGAAACTCAAGAGCCGCATCAAACCCGGCGGAAGGTTCGCGATGTGGTCCAATGACGAGTCCGACGATGATTTTGTGAACCTACTGAAAACCGTTTTCGGGATCGCCGAAGGCCACAATGTGAAGTTCGCCAATCCTTATACGAACGAACTCGCCGTCAACTCGGTTTACGTCGCGACAGTATAGGGTGTGACACTACCCGGCTGTCCCTCGCCGGCAGCCGGTAAAACAGTCAGAGAATCCCGACATTCTTGTAATTACCGCAGCGCAAAAGCGTCGAAGCAAACACTCTTCCTGAATCGGACCCTTTTCAGCGGAGGCCTTTGTTGGATCGAAGGTGTATTGAAACAGACCGGCTGGGTTACCCATCTGCTCTGTTTCAGACGGTTTCAGAGACTTGATCTCGGGCGAGCTGGCTGGAATCGGAGGCTTGATTATCCGGTTCGCGATTGCCCGGCAGGTCCGGGGATTTTCGGTACTTAAGCCATCCGGCTTAGTCTTGAAACGAAACGGTCAGGTGACGCGTGCGGCGACCTACGCTCATTTCTCAGCTCGTTGACCCAGTCTGAGATCGTTGAGGCCATCGCGCGTTCTGAGACGACCTCGCACTCGTCCATTGCCGGTTCAGATTCGGCGGGCTTCTGTTTCTTGCGATTCTTTATAACTCTTACAGTCTTCATTGCTTATGCTTATGGTTGATGATTTGCGCCCTTTCGGGTACTCAAAGTTCTCAGTTAGTCGATCGTGATCTTTCCGGCGATGGAGCCCATAGACTTCGGACGCCTGCAGTCTGCCCAAAGTCGCAGGATCGAAGCGGGTTTCGATCAAAGGGGGAACTGAATGGACCGCTCGAATTCTCCGCCTACGTTCAGTGAGCGAACCGTAAGGCTCACCAGAGGCTTCAAGATCGCTTTCAACGGTTTCTTATACTGTCGCGCTCGTATATCCGTTGGACGCGGGAACTCAAGGATCGAGGAGCTATGCCGCATTTTTGTCCCACGTCACCCCAGCGCACCAACAAAAGCCTGCAAGGTACGTTGGTTCAATAGAGCCTTACTTCGTCGCGGACAACTTCGCGCAGAGGAAAGGAACAGATTATCCCCGGTTTGGTCCTGTGGCGGTTTCGCTCAACAGCCGAATGGATCGTTTTCCGACACACATCCCGGCTTTCCTTCCCTTCAGAGAATTGCCGGACGGCCGGAAGCAGATAAAGTGAGATCCAGGTCCACGCAACGAGCATTGCCGGAAGGTATAGGTAGTCAGCTATTTCCATTTTGCTATACCTGGTCGCCCGCTGGCCTTCCTTCCGGCTCGTCCCCAAACGAATCTCCTGCGGCAGCAGCGACTGAAACCGCATCGGCTTTCGTTATGTTTAGACCAAAACTTCTGACAGCCTCGCCTTCATCTTCGAACACCTCAAAGACCGTGAGCAGTTTGGTCATCACCATCAGCTCGACGACGCTCTCATTCAGATTCAGGAGCTTCAACTTCCCGCCGTTCTTTTCCAGGGTGACGAAGCCTGCGATCAACTCTCCAAGTCCGCTTGAGTCGATACGGCCTATCTTTTCAAGATTAGCAACGACAGCCAGCCTCCCCTCACCTACGAGGGCCTTCAATGCTTGCCGAAACTTTACGATGTCCGCACCGGCTCTCATCCTGCCGGAGAGATCCAAAATCGTGACTTCGTTGTCGCGCCGGAGCGCTATCTCAAGATTCATAATGTTTACCGGATCCCGAACCAGCGACCTTCCGTCGTCGCGCCGGAAGACCGGACGAACTCGCGGGGAAGACAACTATCGGAGTGTCTAAACCTCTTTAGGTGAGCCAATAAATCTCGTGAAGGACTGGCGGATTCCAGAAACAGCTGAGGAAAGAGATACAAGATTCTTTACAATTCAGACTACGCCTGCTTTGACTATATGTCAAACGTGAAATATATTGCGCACACGAAATATACCCCCCGGGAAAGTATTCCATGAGTATAGAAGTCCGCATCAACAAACTTTTGAAGGATAGGAAGCGATCCGCTTATTGGCTGGCGAAGGAGACCGGTATCAGCTATACCACGATCTGGCGGCTTGGAAAGGGGGACGCTCTCGGAATAAATTTCGCGACTCTCGAGAAGATATGCCGGGCACTAAATTGCAATCCGGGCGAACTGCTTGCGATCGCCGTCAGGAAGAAGAAAAGCGGCGATGTCCGAGACAAGGCTTCACTCTGACAGGAAGTTGCGGGCCTCGGAGGGAGGGCGCCTCCACACCCGCGTTTCTCGTTCTGAAGATCGCTCGAGCCGTCCCGTAAAACAGACGTGGGTCCTGTTCAGGCGCTGTTTGCGGCAGTCACTTTCCGGAAGTGATAACCCATCGCCGCAAGCGTCAGACCGTGAGCGAAGTTCCGAGGGTAGAAGATCATGACCTTCACAAAGTACTTCCAGAACTGGAAGCGTGCTTTGTCCAACACTCCCAGAGTAAGAAGCAAACGAATCAGAGCCGAAAGGTCCCTCCTTATACCGATCTTCCTTGGCGCGGCACGCTCCTGTTTGAACCTGGAAAGGCAGTCCAGCGCCCGCCTGTAGTATTCGCGAGGGGAGTATATGTTCTTAAGGACTTTCTTGTAGCCTTCTATCAGCCGCGACCGCTCCATTTTCGGAACAAAGTTCAAAGTGCAGTCCGTGTTGTTCCCGGTACTGTCTCCGAGCAGCCGTCCCTCCTTCTCCAGTCGCCGCCAGAGCTGCGTATCCGGCAGCGCCGCCAACAGGCCGACCATCGCCAGCGGAATCCCGCTTTCCCTTATGAAATCGATCTGGCGGTCGAAGATATCGTCCGGGTCGTTGTCGAATCCGAGTATGAAACCCGCCATCACTTCCATGCCGTAACTCTGGATCTTGTGCACGGACTCAAGCAGGTCGCGGCGCGTATTCTGCCCTTTCTGAGCTTCCTTCAGGCTTTCCTCAACTGGCGTCTCGATCCCCAGGAAGACCCTCTTGAAACCGGCGTCCTGCATAGAGGAAAGCAGTTCGTCGTCTTCCGCAAGATTCACGCTCGCCTCGGTTATGAAGGAGAACGGATGGCCGTTCCTTTCAGACCAGTCGATAAGATCCGGCATGAACAGCCTTACATTCCGTTTGTTGCCGATAAAATTGTCATCGACGATGAAGACAAGACCTCGCCAGCCCGTCGAATTAAGTGCGTCGAGCTCTGCAAGCATCTGAGCATTAGACTTTGTTCTTGGCACGCGGCCGTAGATCTCGATGATGTCGCAGAATTCGCATTGGAACGGACAGCCCCTGGAATACTGGAGGCTCATCGCACTGTAAAGTTCGGGATCCAGGATGCTGAAGTCGGGAACAGGCGTCTCGGCGAGTGACGGGCGCTCTGCGGGTTTATAGAATCTGGCCGCGGTTCCCTTTTCAAGGTCCTCGAGAAACAAAGGAAGCGTTTCCTCGGCCTCCCCGGAGAAGATGTGATCCGCTCCCGGAAGCTGCCCATCGCCCGTGGAAACGTAAGGCCCCCCAACGACGACCCGTTTACCCAGCCGGTTGCACAAGGCCACGACATCTTCAAGCGAATCTTTCTGGACGATCATCGCGCTGACGAACACGATGTCCGCCCAAAGGACGTCTGATTCGGACAGGTCCGCGACATTCATATCCACGAGCCTTCGTTCCCAGGAAGAGGGCAGCATCGACGAAACCGTGAGCAATCCCAAAGGCGGGAAAGCGGCTTTCTTGCCTTCGAATCTGAGCGCGTGCCGGAAACTCCAGTAAGTATCCGGAAAAACGGGGTAAACAAGCAGTGCTTTCATCGGTCGAACCTCCCGGGCCGCTCCGGGAACGGTCCTAAACGTGACGATCGTACCGGGTCTCTTGCTCTCTGGTTTCTCCGGTCCCTTTCCCGGAAGAGATCTCTCGTCATCGAACGAGATGCTGTGACCACCCGACTCCGGACGATTTAGCGTGGTTTTCGTCCCAAGTCTAACAGGTCGATCGACAGTGCGTTGTAAGAAATTTGTAACGAGCTCGGAAATAATGTCGACGAGGCGTCAGGCAACTTCAGCTTGCGCGAGGCCGATTCGGTTTTTTATGGAGTTGGTGTGATTCGGGCGGCGGGTCGAGTCGGGCTTTGCCCTCATTCTTCAGCGCGAAGCCCTGTTCCAAACAGGGAGTCGCGATCGGGCGGGTCGAGTAGCGCTTCGCCCTACTAATGCAGCGCGAAGCGCTGCTCTAAACGGGGCCCAGCGATCAAGCGGACTGAGTTTCCAGCGGCAGAGCCGCAGATCGTACTAGTCCGGAAAACCTATCTCGCGGATAACTCCCTTTTTCAGCTTGTTCGGATTCGGCTTCGGAGGCTTCACCATCGTGAACCGGTGGTTGAACCCGTCGCCCCTGCCTCGTCCGCCCTTTCGCCATTCGTACTTCACAACCGCGCCGTCCTCGAACTCATAGATCCGCTCGATCTCACTATCGGTGAATTTCGTGGTCTCTTCGTGCGTGAATCTCGAGCGGACATCCTCAATGATGCTGTTGGCGTAAAAGTCCGAGTTTTGGGAATTCTTTGACATAAGCATTCGGTAGGGCCCGGGTCGGGCGGATCTCAGCCGTAAGTTGTGCCTTCCGACCGCGGATGAAGCACGATTTTACCATATGCCCGCCTTTCAATAACCTCGCGATGCGCTTCCGGCGCATCTTCCAGCGCGTACGCCTTACCGATCACCGGTTCCAGATAGCCTTCCCTCAATCCTCCATCGATCGCTTCATAGATCTCTTCCATTTCTTTGGGCTGTGCGTTGAACAGCGACATGCCCCGGATCGTCGCGTCTTTTCCCATCGTAAGGCGCGGATCGAACTCGAGCGTGCCGCGGTTTCCTATCACGATGATCCTTCCGAACATCGCGAGCGCCCGGAAATCCTCACGCAGGTTCTTGTTCGCGAGCATTTCGAGAATGATGTCGACTCCGCCCGAATCTTCGCGGATCCTGTCCAGGTATTCGAAAGCGGGCTCGGACGAATGATCGTAAACGTGTCCGACGCCCTGCTCCTTGATCAGCTCGCGCCCCTTCTCCGATCCCGCGGTCGCGTAGATCTCCAGTCCGGCATTCTTCGCCCATTGCACGGCCGCGATGCCGACAGCGCCCGACGCACCGTGGATCAGGACCTTCTCGCCTTGTTTCGCGCCCGCCTTCTGGATCAGCGCTCTGTAAGCCGTGGCATACGGGACAAACACGCCGGCTCCCGCGTCGAACGAGACGTTTTCCGGAAGTTCCCTGACCTGGTCCTCGCGGCAAACGGCGTATTCGGCGTAAGTGCCCGTGACCGAGCCGGCGAGATAGACCCTCGAGCCCTTCTTGAACCTGTCCGCTCCCTTCCCTGTTTCTTCTACCGTTCCTGCGGCGTCCTTTCCCGGAACGAACGGGAGCGGAGGAGCCGAAGCGTGCCTGCCCTCCCGGACATATGTGTCGACCGGGTTCACGCCCGCCGCTTCAATCCGGACCAACACCTCTCCTTCCTTGGGAGTCGGAACCGAAGTGTCCTCAACCGCCATCACGTCCGGCCCGCCGTACTCTCTTACGAATATCGCTTTCATTTCCTGAACGCCTCCGAAGGGAAAAACAAAAAAACGGGCGGACGGCTTTCGCCTTCTCGCCCGTGTCCTGGAATTGATTTCCTTAGACGTGCTTCTCGATCACCTGCGCGATCGCTTCTTTCGAGACCGCACCGACGATCCGTTCCTGCTCCTCGCCGTTCTTAAAGAGGATCAGCGTCGGGATCCCCCTGACGCCGTAGCGCTGAGGGACGTTCATATTCTCGTCGACGTTCATCTTGAACACGCCCGCCTTGTCCTTGAAATCTTCCGCGACCGCCTCGACCGACGGCGCGATCATACGGCAGGGACCACACCACTCGGCCCAGAAATCAACAAGCACAGGCTTGTCGGACCCTAGCACGTCTGCTTCAAATTCGGCGTCTGTAACCGCCTTTGCGAATTCACTCATTTCGATATCTTCTCCTGGAGTTTTCTAGATCCTATAAGTTCTTGCCGGTTTCTCTCCGGCGTCAAATGTGGTAATTGTAACAATGTTGGTTACAATACGCAAGCGTTGAGATGACGCAATCTTAAAACGTATCAACGAGGTCCCTGCACTCGTTGCTTTCAAATTCTCTGGCTTCCGGCGGCCTATGCCGAATACAAGATTCTATCCCTCGGAGATCGCGTCCTCAAGCGCGGCCACAAGATGTTCCGCATTCTCCTTTGTAAAACACAAGGGAGGCTTGATCTTGATCACGTTGTCAAAGGGCCCGTCGGTCCCCACGAGTATCCCGCGGGATCTCAAGCGGTTCTTTACGCGCGACGCCAGGGCCGTCGCGGGGACCGGTGGCGGTCCCGGTTCTGCGAGTTCCAAGCCGAGGAATAGTCCCGAGCCCCGGGCATCGGCGCACGTCTCGAACTTCTCGACAAGTCCCCGCAGGCCCTCCAGCAAGTGCCCGCCGACCTCGGCGGCGTTTTCCTGCAGCCCTTCGTCCTCGATAACTTCAAGGACTGCCGATCCGACAGCGCACGAGACCGTGTTGCCGCCGAAAGAGCTGAAGAATTCCATCCCGGTCTCGAACGACTTGGCGATCTCCTCGGTCGTGATCACCGCCGCCATCGGATGACCGTTCCCCATAGGTTTTCCCAGAATCACGATGTCGGGCACGACTCCGTGCATCTCGAATCCCCAGAACCAGTCTCCGAGACGGCCGAATCCTGTCTGGACCTCGTCGCTGATGCACACTCCTCCGAGCGACCGCACGTACTCATAGACCTTCGGAAGGTATCCGGGCGGAAGTGGAACCTGCCCGCCGCATCCCACGATCGGCTCGGCGATGAACGCCGCGACATCCGTTCCGTGAGCCTCCACTCTTGCGACCAGTTCCCTAAAGAAATCCCTCTTCGCGTCGCCATCACGAAGCGCGTTGGGTATCGGCGCCTCGATAACGAATCCCGGCTTCCCGGGCCCGCCCTTTCCCGCGTATTTGTAATGGCTTACCTCGATGGCGGCGCTAGTGTTTCCGTGATACCCGTGCTCCGCGACGATCACCTTTTCGGCATTGGTATGAGCTCGGACGAGGCGGAGCGCGAGGTCCGTTGCGGCGCTTCCCGAGTTCACGAAGAATACCTTGTTCAAACTTTCCGGAAACAGTTCCAGAAGCTCTGCCGAGTAAATGTCAAATTGCAGTGTCAGATATCGCGTGTTCGTGTTGAGCGTCATCGACATAAAGGACAACGTGTCCGCTATCGCCGGATGACAATGGCCCACGTGAGGGATGTTGTTGTAGCAGTCCAGGTACGTGTTGCCTTCACAATCGAACATGTACTGAAAAGCGGCGCTTTCCATCCGGATCGGTTCTTCGAATTGAAGCGACAGAGCGCTGCTCGTGTTCGCGCGGCGGTTCTTCAGGCACTTTTCGACAGGGCCGCTGCGAACTGGTTCAAATCCCGCAGCCAGCCGGAATGCATTCTCGATCTTCCCGGGGCTTACAGCAGCCCATTTCTGAAGAAAGTCCCAGGCCAAAGGATCGGAAATCTGAGCGTATTTGTTCTCGGGCATTTCCTGCCTCGCCCTCGCCGAACGGCATACGCTGATGCAGGCGCGGATCGCGATCAGGTCGTACAGAAGCGATAACTCAAGATCGTTCAGGGGATTGACGGCGCAGTACGCACTGATCAGGGGCAATGCGCCGGTCACTACGTCATCCGCCATCAGCAGCACGTAGCACGCCGCGATGGCGACTTCGTTGACCAGCGGCGAATGACACATATCGCCGAAATCGATCAGCGAAACGCGGCCGTCGGGACCGGCCAGCACGTTCCACTCGTTCGCGTCTCCGTGTATAAGCTGCCGCCGAAGATGCGGGACAGAGGGATCCACGAACCGGTCCGCACGCAAGAAGAAGTAGTCGATGTATTTCCTCGCACGCGGATCGCTAATGTAAAACGAGTCGTCGTATGACAACTCCCGGTGCTGAAGATCCCAAGGGCTTCTTTTGGCTTCAAAGACGATCTCGCTGCAATCCGCGAGCTCTCTGTCGAGCTTGCCAAGGAAATCGCCGAGTGCCCCGGAGTTTTCTCCTGCGACGCCTTCCGCGCCCAGAATCCTGCCCTCAACATACTCAAATAGCGCGACGACCGTCTCGCGGCCGTCGATCGATACAGTAGCAGCAAAGGAGCCGTCGTTGCCCGGAACCGGGTTCGGGATTCTCTCTATTCCTTTTTCGGAGAGCCTGTTCAGAACTCTCGCCTCAGCTTCGAGTTCTTCAAGGAGGTTAGGTTGCGATTCCCGGAGTTTGAGGACGAACTTTCCGGCAGGCGCGGACACAAGGAAGTTGCGTGCATCGTAGCCACCGAGCTCGCCGATCCCGGCGTCCTCGATCCCGAACCTGTCTTCGAGCAGTTTTTCGTACGTTCGGTACGGCGATCGTTTCGACGGCATCAGGTCCTTCTGTTCAGTTCCTCGAGATCCCGGATCGATCTAGAAGACTCGGGACGGTAGCGGTAGTCGGCCTCAACAATTGCAGAGACGACCTTTCCGTTCCCGTCGACAACGTATCTTGCCGGCGCCGGCAGCGTCCAGGAACCTTCGCCGTTGACCCTGGGAAGATCGATCCCGAATTCCAGATAGACCTCGCGGAGAAAATCGGGCACCGCGTGGCGAACGCCGAATTTTTCGGCGACCTCGTTCCCGGAATCGCGCAGGATCGGGAACTCGAGATCGTGTTTTTCCTTCATTTGCCTGAGGAATTCCGGCCTCTGCGGAGAGATCGCGACCAGCTCGGCCCCCAGCGAGCGAATCCCGGACAAAGAGTTCTGCAAAGCTTCCAGCTCCGCATTGCAGTACGGTCACCAGATGCCTCTGTAGAACGTGATCACGAGACCTTCCGGCCGGAGAAGATCCTCAGAACGCACGGATTCGCCAGCGACATTCGGGAGCGAGAAAGAAGGCATATGATCGCCTACTTTCAAGGCGCGGTCTGTGATCCCCGAATCCCGCAGTTCTTCGGTCGCGCGGTCCATCTTCTCGCGGAACCTTTCAGGGATACGCTCCTTTGCTCCTTCTCTAATCGCCTCAAGTTTTTCTGCCAGGCTCATATGTTCCCTTCCCTATGCACTGCGCCTCAAACCCGTCCCGTCCAGTCTCCCTTAGCAGTTTCCCTCCAACGATCCCGGATCGCTCCGATCTCCTCGTCCGCCAAAGGCCCCTCATCGATGTAATTCGCGTTCTGCTGCCACCTGCCGGGCTTCGTCGTGCCCACGATCGCGGTCGCGACCCCTTCGACCGATAGCGTGAACCGCAGGGCGATTCCGATCGATTCTTCAAGCGGGAGATCGAGAAACGGGTACTTCAGATCCTCAAGCCGGTCCCAGTAGTCCCGGTGGTATGGATTCTCGGGCCTCGATTCGTTCCGCCAGACGGCATTCGCGATCGGGCGTTTGGCGATTATCCCGAGTCCTCCGGAGACGGCCTTCGGTATCGTCAGTTCGATCGCTTCCTGGTCGGCTATGGAGATCGAGGTTTGCAGCGTGTCGAAGAAGTCCAGCCCGATCGCGAACAGGGCATCGTCTCCGTCGCCGGAGTACCCTGTGAATCTCGTGTAGCCGCGCTCCTGAGCGCGTATCAGCCCCTCAATCGCTTCTCCGCGCCGAAGGACCTCGCTGTCGCAGCTGTGAAGCTGCGCCACATCGAGATAGTCCGTCTTGAGCCGCTTCAGGCTCTCGGTGATCGTGTCCAGAACACCCTGCTGCGACCAGTCGTCGCGCGTAAAACCGTCAAGCGAGCCGCACTTCGTCATCAGGACCACTTCCCTACGCCGACCCTGAATCGCGTTGCCGATCAGCTCCTCGCTGGTCCAGTACGCGGCCGCCGTGTCGATCACATTCAGACCCGAATCGATGGCCGAATTCAGGAGTTCGTCGACGAGCTCCTGCCCAACAGCAGACCGGCCGATCTCGACGGCCCCGTAGCCGAGCGCGCTGACCTCAAGCCCAGTCTTCCCGAGCTTTCTGTATTCCATTACTTGCCGTACTTCTTGTCGAAATGAGTGACAGACGCCTTCACGAGCTGCTTCAGCACCTTGGTGTCGATATCGCTGAGCCGCTTCACGTAGAGGCACGATTTGCCGGTCTTGTGCTTGCCGAGCTTCGACATAAGCTCGTCGTACTTGCCGAAGCCGTCCATAATGTAGAGCGTGAGGTTTTGCTTCCGCGGCGAGAATCCTGTCTTCGGCCAGTCGCCTTCGCGGCCCGATTCGTACTTATAATGGTACGAGCCGAATCCGACGATGCTCGGACCCCACATCTTCGGCTCTTCGCCCGTGACCTCAGACATCATTTTCGCAAGGAACCGGCAGTCCTCGCGCTTGGTCTCGTCATCGACCGCGTCGATGAACTTCTCCACGCTCGCTTCGTTCTGTTTGGTCTTTACTTCAGCCATATTTCCTCCGGTGGACTGGGGACAAGGAGAGTACTGAGAAATGAGTGCTAAGTACTGAGAGATGAGCGCGGAGTACTGAGGACAGGCAGCGGACTGAAAGATGCGTACCCTTGGCAATGCAAGTAATTAGAATTCATTTTTCATCTCTCAGCACTCATCTCTCAGCACTCATCTCTCAGTACTCATCTCTCAGTACTCATCACTCACGACTCATCTCGTGCTACTCCCTCTCCTTCCTCGCGATCATAAGGCCGTCGCGGACGGCGAGAAGGATGTTGCTGACCCGAGGGTCCGCGTCGATCTTCAGATTGTACTCGTGGAGCGCACTCGTGCTCTCCTTGACGTCCTTTCCGGCTTCAGCGTTCAGCACGTCGCCGCTCCAGAGAACGTTGTCGGCGACGATCAGTCCGCCCAGCCGGAGTTTCGGAAAGACAAGGTCAAAGTAATTCGAGTAGTTCTCCTTGTCCGCGTCGATGAACACAAGGTCGAGCGATTCATCGATCCCTGCGATCACTACGGCCGCCTCTCCGAGCCGTGCGTCGATCTGATCCGAGTATCCGGCCCTCGCCCAGTACTCCTGCGCGATCGCGTTCGTGTCTTCGTCAACGTCGATCGTGATCACCTTCCCGCCCGGCGCGAGGCCCTCCGCGAGGCACAAGGCCGAGTAGCCCACATACGTACCGATCTCGAGCACGCATTTCGGCGCCAGCATATTACTGAGAAACGAAAGCAGACGGCCTTGATAGAACCCGGAGAGCATGTTCTTGTCGTTCCTCTCCGAGAACGTCTTCAGCCGCAGCTCGCGCAGGACCGCGCTCTCGTCGGTCGTGTACTTCTCGGCATATTCCTGAATTCGCTCGTCGATCATATTCTTTGTCAGGGAATGCTTACCACGATCTTTCCGAAGTGCTTCCCGTCTTCCATGTATTTCAGCGCTTCCCGCACCTCGTCGAAGCCGAGCACGCGATCGACGACGGGCTTGAGATACTCGTCGCTGATCCTTCGGTTCATCTCCTCGAACATCGTCCGGGACCCGACGAAGATCCCCTGCAGGCGGATCGATTTCATCAGCACCGGAACCGGATCGATTCCTTCGCCATCGCTGAGCGCGCCGATGATCGCGATGTGGCCTCCCATCCTTACCGCCCTCAGGGACCTCCTGAGCGTTCCCGCCCCGCCGACCTCAACGATGTGATCGACGCCTCGCTTGCCGGCATAGAGCCTCGCCGCCTCGTCCCAGTCCGGGTTCTCGCTGTAATTGAAAAGGTGGTCCGCTCCGAGTATGTCCGCCCTTCCGAGTTTCTCGTCGCTCGACGAAGTGATTATCGTCCTTGCCCGATAATTCTTCGCGAACTGAAGGGCAAAGATCGAAACGCCTCCGGTTCCCTGAAGCAGCACCCAGTCGTCCCGCTTCATCCCGCCGGAAACCACCAGCGCGTGCCAGGCGGTCAGCGCAGCGCACGGAAGCGTTGCCGCCTCTTCATACGAAAGGTGCCCGGGGATCTTGACCAGTCCCTCTTCGTTGAAAACGCCGTACTCGGAGAGCACTCCGTCGAGATCGCCTCCGAGGGCCGTTCTCGCCTTTTCGTAATTTATTTCGCCGTCGATCCAGCCCTGCATAAACGTGGGCATCACCCGGTCGCCTTCCTTCCAGAGGGTGACCCCCGGACCGACGCCCGCGACCTGTCCGGCTCCGTCGGAAAACGGGACAAGCGGGCGCTTCAGGTTCGGGTTGTAGCGGCCCGTGATCATCCCCAGGTCGCGGTGATTCAAGGACGCGGCCTTGAAACGGACCAGCACTTCGTTCTCGCCAGGTTCCGGATCGGGCCTTTCGACTGTCGAGAGATTATCAATTCCGAATTCTCGGATCTCGTAAGCTTTCATTTGGCAGTGTCTAAAAAAGGATCGAACGGGCAGCCTACGTAGTCCGGCAGGCCCGTTCGTATTGTTTATCAATCTACCGGTCGCCGCCGCAGTTCAAACGGCGGCTCGTTCCGGCGCTTCGTTTCCGCAATTTAACAGAAAAGTCTCGAATTCGCTCAGTATGGAGCTCGCGCGGTCCGAGTTATACCAGCGCTGAAGCTGTTCCATCGCCTTCGGCTTTTCTATACCTTCGGCCTTCATCTCGGCAAAGTACTCTTGCGCGGCGGACGGTCTCGGACCCCATGTGCCGAGTATCCCGAGCGTTTCCGCGTCAAGGCATATCACCTTCGGGATCGAGCGGCCCCCGTTCGTAAGAAACCTGTCGATGAGACCAGTGTCTTCGTCCCTGAGAATGTACCTTGTCGTTACGTTCGGCGCGAGCCTCGCAACGGCCTCGATCGCGGGAATCGCCTGCGCGGCGTCCCCGCACCAAGCTTCAGTAATAACAAGCCAGATCCTCTTACGGTCGGCCATCTGCGCCGCATCTTTAACCGAATCCGGAACGACGATCGTCTTGGAGAGCCTCCGCATTCGCTGCCTGTTCAGAAGCGTGTACGCGGCGAGCTTCTCCGTCTGGATCGGCCCGGAGGTTTTTCCATCTTCCACCAGCCTGTCGATTAGGTCCGAGTATTCTCCGAAACTCATCGACCTCTCAAGATACGCGCCCATCCCGATCGCGGGACCGGCTTCCGCATTTCCCTTGTTCATCTTTCCCCCTTGCTTCCGCCTTCGCCCGAATCTTGTCAGGCAAAGACCTCTTCGCCCCGGCGCACCATCGAGATGATGTCCCGAAGCGTGTACCTTCCGAGCCGCTCGCCGATCGCGCTGTCGATCTCTTTTTGAAGATTGCAGAGAACGGACTCGATGTTTTTCCCAACCGGACAATCCTTGTCCGGCTTCTGCCTGTGCAGAGAAAAGACCTCGCCGTGCGACACGGCACGGTAAATCTCAAGCAAATTGATATCTTCGGGGTCTTTCGTCAGGCAGGTCCCGCCGCTGTATCCGGTCCTGGACACGACCAGCCCGGCGTCGTGCAGGTCGGAGAGGAGCCTGCGGATTACTACGGCGTTCGTGTTCACGCTCTTCGCGAGGTAGCTGGACTTGACGCGCTCGTCGCAGTTGTCGGCGAGCATCGTCAGCACGTGGACCGCCATTGCGAACTGACTGTTGGCCATAAGTGTAACAAGAATAGTTACAATATGCGGACCGTGTCAAGCGGCGCGTTCCGAGGAATTTCACCGAACACGGGAGTTCATCCGAGCGCCTGCTTCAGGGCGTCTTCCAGATCGGGATAGTCGAATGTGAAACCGGCCTCGAGCAACTTCTCGGGAAGCACCCTGGCTCCTTCCAGAAGCAGGCGTTCTCCCATCTCTCCAAACAGGAGCTTTACACCGAATCCCGGAACAGGGATTATCGTCGGCCTCTTGAGCACCTTTCCGAGCGTGTTCGTGAACTCTTCGTTCGTTACCGGATTAGGAGCTGTGGCGTTCAGGGCGCCGGTGATCCGGTCGTTGTTGATCAGAAACTGAAGCATCCTCACCAGGTCGGGCAGAGCGATCCAGGACATCCACTGGCTGCCCTCGCCGACCGTTCCGCCGAGCCCGAACGAAAAAGGCGTGATCATCTTCGCAAGCGCGCCGCCCTCTTTCGAAAGCACGATGCCGAATCTGGGGATCACAACGCGAGCCCCGAACTCGGTTGCTTTCATCGATTCGGCTTCCCAGTCCCTGCTCAGTTCCGCGAGAAAACCCTCTCCCGGAGCGCTCTCGTCAGTTATCTCTTCATCGCCGCGGCTGCCGTAATAGCCGATCGCCGAAGCTGAAACGAAGATCCTCGGCGGCTTCTCCAGCTTAGAAAGCGCTTCGACGAGCGTCCTTGTCCCCTCGACGCGGCTCTTTCTAAGTTTCTTCTTTTTTTCTTCCGTCCAATACTCGCCGATGCTTTCACCCGCGAGATGAACTACGGCATCGACGCCCTCAAGCCTGGCGGCTTCCGAATCGGGGAAACCCTCGTACGGGTCCCAAAGCACGAACTTCTCTTCGTCGTGTTCACTCCGGGAAACACGAAGAACTTCGTGGCCATTGCCTTCCAGAGCCGGAACAAGCGCCGACCCGATCAATCCGGTTGCTCCTGTGACTAGGATCTTCATATCAGGTATCAATTGGCATCGATCATGTATCAATGACCCGTTTAGCCTGCGCACTTGTGCGCGGGACAAGCGGTGAGCGGTGAGGAAAGACATCAAAATTCTAACTACTCGTAACTCATTACTCACCCCTCGTTACTCATCACTCATCGTCTCAAAACTCTCCCCTCAGTCCTTTGTTACACCCGTCGCTCGCGCTCCGGGTTCCGATGCCTCAGCCCTGATTCACGCCCTCCCTGACGGTCGGGCTACGGACACTCAGTCCTCAGTCCTTTGCTCTCAGTCCTTTGTTCTCAGCACTCCCGTCTTCTCTTTCCCTCCCCTGCAGGTCCTTCCTAACGAACACTACCATCCGGCGGATCTCCTCTTCCGTCAGCTGGCCTTTGAAGGAGGGCATTGGCAGTTTTCCGTTCGCGATCTGCTGGTAGATCTCCTCGTCCGTCCGCTTTGCCGCGTCACCGAACCTTAGGCTCGGGACAAGCTGACCGTCGACCTCTTTTCCCAACGCCTCTTTTCCGTGGCAGATCGCGCAGTTCTGCCGGTAGATCGATGCCTCGTAGGAATCATTGCCGGCGATAAGTACGCCTCTGTATTCGCTTCTCTGCTTCGTGCACGCGACTCCCGCCGAGAAGATCGCGAAAGCAGCTAACACCAGTAATTTCAACCACATACTGACAGACTACCCTTGCTCGGAATCACTTGATCGCGCCTTCGATCGGGCTCGAGGCGCTTGCGTAAAGCCGCTTCGGCATTCTGCCGGCTTCGTAAGCCAGCCTTCCCGCCCGGACCGCCAGGTTCATTCCTTCGGCCATCTTTGCAGGGTCGGTTGATTCTGCGATCGCGGTATTCATAAGGATCGCGTCCGCCCCGAGCTCCATCGCTACTGCCGCGTCGGACGGCACTCCTACGCCGGCGTCGACGATGATCACTGCATCAGGCAATTGTTCGCGCATGATCCGCAGATTCGAAGGATTCTGGACCCCCATTCCGGACCCGATCGGCGCCGCGAGCGGCATCACCGCCGGGCATCCGATCTCAAGCAGCTTGCGTGCGACGATCAGATCGTCTGAAAAATACGGAAGCACGATAAATCCCTCGTCTACGAGGATCCTCGCCGCTTCAAGCGTCTGCTCGTTGTCAGGAAGAAGCGTCACCTTGTCGCCGATGACCTCAAGCTTGATCCAGTCGGTCCCGAGCGCTTCCCTGGCAAGCCTTGCCGTACGCACGGCGTGATCCGTGTCGTAACATCCGGCCGTGTTCGGCAGGATATGCATCGAGGGATCGAGATGATCGAGGAACGATTCGACCTTCCGGTCGAGTGGTACACGGTTCACCGCGACGGTCACCATCTCCGCTCCCGAAGCCTTGTGAGCGGCTTTCATCTCCTCGTAATTCCGGTACTTTCCGGTACCGATGATAAGCCTCGATCCGAATTCCTTTCCGGCAAGGACGAACTTCATTTCGTTTGAACTTTCTGCCATTTTCCGCCCGGCGACAGCCAATACGGCCTCGCCGCTCAATAATGATTCTTTATCCCGAATTTACAGGATTCAAAGCGCAAAAGGAAATGCGGGCCGGGAATCGCTTCCCGGACCCGCATTGAAATTTTGGGCAATTCCCGCCCTGTGTTCAGCCGCCTCCTACAAAGTGGATGATCTCCAACTTATCCTCTTCTTTCACATCGACTTCCGGCCACTTTGCCTTCGGCACAACATCCAGGTTCAGCTCAACAGCGACACGTTCGGTCGGTATCTCCAGATGCTCGATCAGCCGCTGGAGGCTCAACCCCAAGGGCACCTCCTTCGGTTCCCCGTTCACGACGATTTTCATTCCAGGTGCGATATCTTTCTCCTCAATTCCGCTTCTTCGCCTCCGCTCATGGCCCTGACAAGGATCGCAGCGCGGCCCGACCGGAAGCTCGGGATCTTTACCATAACCGCCGCGATGCCGTTCGAGTCCGCCTTAGCGTGATAGATGATCGGACGGAAATCAGAGCCGAGTACCTTGACCATAACATTCGCCCCTGAAACCGACGATTCGTCCGGCCCCCTGCAGACAAGCACATTCACGTTCTTTCGGTCACCCGAAATGAATTTTCCCGAACCGAAAAGTTTTACGAGCAGCTTCCCTTCCTTCGCAGCGGTCGCAACCGGGCCATCGATCACGCTTACGATCTCGGCGTCGATCACGTTCTCTTCAGCTTCAATCCGCACCTCAGGCGCTTCTTCGTCGATCACATCGACATCTTCGATGAACGGGATATCCCAGACCGGAGGTCCGTCAGGCATGGGTATGCCTGCGGCGGCGTCGTATTCAGGATCGGCGCCGGCGGGCTGAAGGTTCTTTGCAGAAAGTTTCTTGAGGTCCTCAAGCCTTCCGGCCTTTATCGCGGCGCAGATCAGTTTGTGCTGGCGGTGCAGCCTCGCCTCGAGGACTTTCTCGTCGAGACCGCCGTCGAGTAGATCGTCATAGGGCGAGCGCTTGGCCGCGAGGATCGTACCGCGATCATAGACGAGCGAGAGGATCAAAGGCGTTTGGACCCCTTTGTCCTCTGTCTGGACGTGATACGTCACGCCGCCGTAGGTTACATCTGTATTAAAGCCTGTGATCACCGTGTTTAGAAGGAATGTCCGGCGGGAACTCAGTGAAGATCGGGCGCTGGGCACGCCTCTATAAAAATAGCATAGGGCTTGAAATGGGGTCAACGGGTTCGTCCTCATCGCCATGCGGTCCGAATTGTGCCGTTTGACACCTTGCAGTTGTGCGGAGCGAAGCCCGCAAACTACTGAAAAGATGCCGCCTTGACACTAAATTCGGCATAACTTACGATTGAGTTTGTTCAACAGACAATAGGCGTTTTGGTTCGATTTTTATTGGCTTTCAGCTGATTATCGGATCTCGGCTTCCGACCCGCTCAAGGGAACAATCAATGACAGAATTCAGCTTACTCGACTACGCCCCGGTACTCGTGATGTTCCTTGTGGCAATCGGTTTTGCGGCGAGCCAGATACTTGTCGCACAGCTGGTCGGACCGCGAAAACGCACTGCGACCAAGCTGATGCCGTATGAATGCGGCAAGGATCCCGTCGGTTCGGCGCGCGACCGTTTCTCGGTGAAGTTCTATATGGTAGCCGTCGCTTTCCTTCTGTTCGACCTCGAGATCCTGTTCGTCATTCCGTTCGCCGTCGCGTTCAAATCGCTGTTGGCTGCCGAACAGTCCGGGACCGTCTATTACGGTACTATCGCGTTTGTCACGATGATGTTCTTTCTGGGGACGGTAGTCGTCGGCCTGCTCTATGAATGGAAGAAAGGCGCCTTTGACTGGAGCATCCAGGCGCGTGCCGAGGCGATCGCCGAGGCCGCAGAACTGAAGCGCAAAGGCGGCGTTTTCAGCAGGTTCAGGAAGGCCGCATAGTTTTGCAGGGCGCGCTCCGGGTCGCGCCTTTTTTCATAGCCCGGGAGGCTCCGCGTAATTCAATGGGAATCGAGAACAAAATATTCGAATCGCTTCCGGACGTGCTCACGGTCAAACTCGACGCGGTGATCAACTGGTCCCGCAAATCGAGCCTCTGGCCCGCGACGTTCGGGCTCGCCTGCTGCGCGATCGAGATGATGAACACCGTGTCGGCGAGGAACGACCTATCGAGGTTCGGCGCCGAGACGTTCCGAGCAAGTCCGCGACAGGCGGACGTGATGATCGTTTCGGGCCGCGTTTCGCGGAAGATGGCGCCGGTGCTTAGAAGGATCTACGACCAGATGCCGGAGCCGAAATGGGTCATCTCGATGGGCGCCTGCGCCACCTCCGGCGGCGTGTTCGACAACTACGCGATCGTCCAGGGCGTGGACAAAGTGGTCCCGGTCGATGTTTACATCCCGGGCTGTCCCCCGAGGCCGGAAATGCTCGTGCACGCGATCACGATGCTGCAGGAAAAGATAATGAAGGAATCGGTCAAGGAAAGGACCGACACCTACGAAGACGAATCGCGGCAGTCGATCGTCCCGGGCACGCTTCCGGTGACCGAGGGCACGACTCTCGAGGAATGCGCCAAGGACGCCGAATCCAAGCCATACTCGGTGCCTTCGAGGCACGAGAAGCGGCGCAGTTCCTAAGCCGCCCGAATTCTTATGAGCACTGATTTCGCCCGCGAGGCGATTGAGAAACTACGGTCCGAGAACGAGAGCTGGATAACGGACGTCAAGGACGCGCTCGGCGAGTTCACCGCGACCGTTCCGGCTTCTTCCATAGTCGAAGTTTGCGAAAAGCTGAAGAACGATCACGGCTTCGACCTTCTCGCCGACCTTTGCGGATGCGACCGGGGCCCGGAAGAGGAGCCCAGGTTCGAGGTCAACTATCACCTCTTTTCGACCGTGCATTACAACCGCGTCCGCCTGAAGGTGCTCCTGAGCGAAGATTCGCCGAACGTCGAGACAGTGACCACGGTCTGGAAGACAGCCAACTGGCACGAACGTGAGACTTACGACCTTGTGGGCATCATCTTCGACGGACATCCGGACCTTCGCAGGATCCTTCTGCCTTCGGATTTCGACGGCCACGCATTGCGAAAGGACTACCCGCTGCGGGGTTATGAGCCATACAGCCTGACCTGATCGAAGGCTTGTCGGCGCGGCCGGGCGGACCGCCCGGCTTGAAGTGTTTCTGGGAAGCGAACTGAAAAATGGAAACTCCCGTTCAAGACTATCTTCTTTCTCCCGATATGATGGACGAGTCGCTTGACTCACAGATGACCATCTCAATGGGGCCGCAGCATCCGTCCACGCACGGCGTGCTTCGGCTCGAGCTGGTTCTCGACGGCGAGGTCGTCGTAAAGGCCAAGCCCGACATCGGTTATCTCCACACGGGGATGGAGAAGCTCTTCGAGTACAAGAAGTACCAGCAGGGCATCGTCATCACGGACCGCATGGATTACCTCAATCCTCTCGGGAACAACCTGGCCTACGTGATGGCGGCCGAAAAACTGCTCCAGATCGAAATTCCGCCCAGGGCCCAGATCATACGCGTCCTGATGTGCGAGCTGCAGAGGATCGCGTCGCACATGGTCTGGCTCGGAACTCACGCGCTCGACATTGGCGCGATGAGCCCGTTCTTCTTCTGTTTCCGCCAGCGCGAAAAGATCCTGAACCTTATCGAAGCGGCCTCGGGCGGGCGCATGACTCCGAGCTATTTCCGCATCGGCGGCCTGATGATGGACCTGCCGGCGGGATTCGAGCGAAGGGTCAAGCAGTTCCTTGAGGACTTCCCTGCCGCGATGGACCAGTTCGAGACGCTCGTCTCCGGAAACACGATCTGGCAGAGCCGCACGAAAGAGATCGGATACATAAGTAAGGAAGACGCCATCGATTGGGGCTTGACCGGTCCCTGCCTGCGTGGAAGCGGGGTGGAACTTGACCTCAGGCGGCACAATCCGTATACGGGCTACGAAACATACGACTTCGAGATACCGGTCGAAAACGACGGCGACGTCTGGGCGCGCTTCCGTGTGAGGATGCGCGAGCTGTACGAAAGCGCGAAGATCGTCCGCCAGGCGCTGGAGCGTCTGAAGCCGGGACCGACGAAAGCGGACGCGCCGAAGGTGGTCCTTCCCGACCGCGACGATATGCGGAAGCATATGGATTCGCTGATTCACCACTTCCTGATCGTCGCTGAAGGCTTCAACGTGCCGGAGGGCGAGGTCTATATGCCGATCGAGGCCTCGAAGGGCGAGCTCGGCGTGTATATGAAGTCGAACGGGGGCCCGAAACCGGAGCGGGTACACTTCCGCGGACCGAGCTTTGTGAACCTCTCGGCGCTTCCGGACATGTCGGAAGGCGAGCTGATCGCCGACGTGGTCGCGATAATCGGCTCGCTCGATATTGTGCTGGGGGAGATAGACAGGTAGTGAGCGGCGAGCAGTGAGCAGTGAGCAGTGAGCAGATGTAGGGGCAGGGCTTGTCCCTGCCCAGGAGTATCCAGGCGGCCCGCTTGCGGGCCTCAGGACTGAGGGTAAAGGACTGAGGACTGAGTTCGGAACGCACGCGTCTCGCGGGCATTGAGCGAAGCGAAGACCCCAGGGTGTCGCCTCTCCCCGTTTAGCCCGCGCACTTGTGCGCGGGAGACAGATCATGACTGACGCCTGAGTTTTCTTTGACCTCATGAGATTTAGCAGACACATTTTCACCGCAGCTTGTCTTTTGTGTCTTTCAATTTCTTTGTTCAGCAGCGCGAACGGCCAGACGCCCTGCGAAGTCGCGCTTTCGATGATTGACAACGAATCCGGAGAAGCAGTCGAGAGCCCGGAAGTCCTTCTCTTCCCGAAAGCCGGCCGCAGCGTGTTCAAAGGCAAGGCGGTCGCCGGAAAGATCGTGTTCAAGGGTCTTGAGGACCAAGAGTACGGGCTCCTCGCGATAAACGACGGCTACAAGAACAGCTGGTTCCGGATTAGCGTCGACTGCGGAGCGCTCGGCGACAGCGGAAGGAAGAACGTCCTGCTCCCGCTCTGGAAGGGCGAGGGAAACAAGACGATGGTGCTCGAGTTCGCGGAAGGCGAAGAGCACCTGAAATTGAAGGACCTGGGCTTGACGAAAGAGGACGACTCAGCTTCGCTTGATGCCCCGACGCGCATAAGCAAAGGCATCGTCAACGGTGCGGCAATCAGGCTTTACAGGCCCGAGTATCCCGAAGCGGCCCGCTCAATGCGGCTTAGGGGCGAGGCACGTGTGAAGATCACGATCGGTTATGACGGCAAGGTAGAAAGCGCCGAACTTGTGAAAGGAAACAAGATCTTCAGGGATGCAGTGGAAGACGCCGCGAAACGCTCGGAATTCGCGCCTACGTTCCTGATGGGAGTGCCTGTCAAGGTTCAGGGCGTTCTTGTCTACCAGTTTTGAACGCTTCTTTGGTTAGGGCAGGATAGAGGGCCCGCTGCTCTCGAGCATTGCAACTGAAAGCAGTTCTCGGCGCCGTCTTTTTTCGAATTGGACACGGATGACTCGTGACAAGCGGCATTCATTGACTCTAGAGTTCGATGGGTTGTCCCAACTGCTGATAGTGGTTTGCGCGATCGGATCGTTGTTCCTCTTTCCGAATGCTGTGTGGTCGCAAGACGAGCGAAGTTGTTTGATAGACATTACCCCTTTCGACGCCGAGACTAAGGAACGGGTCATCAGGTTTGAAGCCTCTCCGGTTGCCGCCTTGTCTCTTTTGGCGCCGAGCATGAAAGCACGGAATGGGATCTGGGCGTTGCGGCTCGACGAAGGCGTTTATTACTTGAAAGTGACAAGCCCCGGCTTTAAGACGTCGATTGCGAGGTTTTCTCTGAATTGTGAGAGCGCGAATTCGGATGACCGCGTGTTTGTAACTTTGCCTTTGATAACCGGTCACGAGAGTGAGGTAGTCAATCTCAAACAGGGCGAAGGGCTGGACTTCATTGATGACGACGAAGAGTATCACTGGCTGGCAAACGTCGAAAAAAGAGATGAAGAGCGTTGGAGAAACGCCACTCCTGAGGAAAGGGAGAAGAAGGGATTCAGGTTTGGAAAGAAGATAAAAATACCGAGACCGAATTACCCTCCGGAACTGCGGTCAAGGAATATCGTCGGAACCGTCCGAGTCGAGATACATATCGACAAGAAAGGTAACGTCACTCACGCGAAGGCAGTTTCCGGCCCGTATGAGTTTTACGAAGTGGCAGAAAAAGCAGCGATGAAGGCCAAATTCGAGCCTACAACTTTCAACGGTTATCCGCTTGAGGTCGCCGGAACGATCGAGTTTAATTTCGGATCTTGATTCCTGACAAATGGCAACAGTAGCAACAGATTACACGAACAAGGTTAAAGTGACGGATGAGGTGGCTGAGTTCCCCGAATCGGTCGTCGAAGAGATGCGCTCGCACCTCACGAAGTACCCGAAGGACAGGAGCCGCTCGGCGCTGATCCCTCTGCTTTTCGTGATCCAGCGCGAGCGCGGGTACATCGACAATCCGGGCGTGAACTTTCTTGCTCAGTTCCTGAACCTCGAGGTCACGGACATCTGGGAGACGGCGACGTTCTACTCGATGTTCAATATGCACCCGGTCGGCAAGTACCACATACAGATGTGCAAGACCTTGTCATGCAAGATCCTGGGCGAGCCGGAGCTGACCGACCACATCTGTTCTAAGTTGGGCATCAAGCCGGGCGAAACGACCAAGGACGGCAAGTTCACGGTCACGAGGGTCGAGTGCCTCGGAAGCTGCGGCACGGCGCCGATGATGCAGATCGGGTTCGAGTACCACGAGAACCTTACGAAAGAGAAGCTCGACGATCTGATCGATTCGCTGGAATGAGGCCAAAGGGAGTTGTTGTTACGCCATGGAAGATTGCCGTGATTTGCCTTCCGATTTTTCTTGTTTCTTGCGACTCGCGGCAAATCGAGGTTGCAACTGACGCGATGGCGCCGGTTATGAAGATCGGTGACAGGTGTGAGGTCGAGCCAATTGGGGATTCAGGGATCAATCGGTTCGACATCGTTCTTCATAAAATTCCGGAAAGCGAGAATGAAGCTGCCCTCACGAAGGGGGCAACGCTGGCCCACAGAGTTATCGGGATGCCGAACGAAGTCATTGAGATCAAGGCCAATGAAGTATTTGTGAACGGTGCAGCAATTGACCCGGAATTCGACGTGCGGGTTTCGGAGACAGATCTAAAGCTTGATTTCGGTCCGGTCAAGTTACCTCCTGAATCTTTCTTCTTATTGGGGGATAACCGCCCTAGAAGTCTGGATAGCAGGTATTACGAGAATCCGGGAGTTCGAAGAGAAAACATCGTCGGAAGGATAGGGTCTTGCACGAAGTCGGATAACGGACAGTGATGGAAATAAAGGCAATAGGCTGCGAGCCGCTTCAGCTGAAGCGAATGCACATCGAGAACGGTCACACGCTCGACGTGTACCGCCAGACCGGCGGTTATGAATCGCTGAAAAAGGCGATGAACATGACCTCGGACCAGATAATCGACGAGGTGAAGGCCTCGGCGCTCCGCGGGCGCGGCGGCGCGGGCTTCCCGACCGGGATGAAATGGAGCTTCGTCCCCCGCGATTCGCCGAAACCGAAATACATCGTCTGCAACGCCGACGAATCGGAGCCCGGGACCTTCAAGGACCGATACCTTCTCGAGCGCGACCCGCACGCGCTGATCGAAGGAATGCTGATCGGCGCTTTCGCACTCGGCGTCGAGACCTGCTACATATACTACCGGGGCGAGTACAAGTATCTGATCGAGATAATGGACCGCGCGATCGAGGAAGCGCGCCAGGCGAATCTCGTAGGAAAGAACATCCTCGGCAGCGATTTCAACTGCGAGTTCTACACGCACACGGGAGCCGGGGCGTACATCTGCGGTGAAGAGACAGCGCTTCTTTCTTCGCTCGAGGGTTTCCGAGGCCACCCGCGGATGAAGCCTCCGTTCCCCGCAGTCGAAGGCCTTTACGCCTGTCCGACGGTCGTGAACAACGTCGAAACACTGACGTCCGTACCGCAGATAATCGAGATGGGCGGAAAGGAGTGGCAGGAGCTCGGAACCGAAAAGTCCGGCGGAACAAAGCTCTGGTCCGTTTCGGGACACGTGAAAAAACCCGGAGTCTACGAACTCCCTATGGGTTATCACGATATGGAGAAGTTCATCCTCGAGGACTGCGGCGGGATGCTTCGCGACGACAAGAAACTGAAGGCGTGCATACCCGGCGGATCGAGCGTTTACGCGATGCGCGCCGACCAGATAATCGGGAAGAACGTGACGCTCGATTACGAAGGCCTGGTCGAGGCGGGCTCGATGGTCGGCTCCGGCGGATTCATCGTCATCGACGAGACCGTCGATATGGTCGATTCAACCAAGAACCTTACCGAGTTTTACAAGCACGAGTCGTGCGGATGGTGCACGCCGTGCCGCGAGGGAACGGACTGGCTGGTGAAGATCTTCGACCGCATATGGGCGGGCGGAGGCCGGCCGGAGGACGCCCAGCTTATCCTCGATCTTTGCGACAACATAGAGGGCAAATCGTTTTGTCCGCTCGGCGATGCCGCGGCATGGGCGATCCAGGGCGCGGTCAAGCGGTTCCCTGAAGATTTCAAGAAACACCTTCTGCAGAACGGAAACGGCGCCGGAACGTCCGGCTCCTGAACTGCGGTAACACATTGAATTAGTCCGCAGGCAGGACGTCCTTTGCGGGACGGTATCCGTCAGGTTCTGCGGTTATGGAGCTATATGGGAAAAGGAGACAAGAAAACCAAACGGGGCAAGATCTTCGCCGGCAGTTACGGCAAGTCGAGACCCAAACCGAACAAGAACAAGAAGCACAAGGGGCCCGCCGAAGACGGCGGCGCCAAGCCTGAAGAGAAAAAGAAAAGCACCGCGAAGGCGGCGGAAAAGAAACCCGTCGTGAAGAAGGCGGCCGCGAAAAAGAAGGCGGAGAAAGAAGAACCGAAGGAAGAAAAGAAGGAAGCGGCGCAGGAAGAAGAGTAAACAAGGCAGACGCAAGTCACGATGGCTGAAGAACTTATCAAGGTAACGATAGACGGGCAGGAATTCGAGGTCGAAAAGGGCCGGCCGCTGATCGATGTGATCAACGAGAAGGGCTTCGGAGTCCCTTCATTCTGCTATTACGCCGATCTCGAGCTGCAGGCCTCCTGCAGAATGTGCCTCGTCCGGATCGAGAAAATGCCCAAGCTCCAGGCCTCGTGCGTGATCCGGTGCACCGACGGGATGGAGGTCACGACCAAGAGCGAGGAGATCGAGAAGGCCCAGCGCGCTATGGGTGAATTCCTTCTTGCGAACCATCCTCTCGACTGCCCGGTGTGCGACCGCGGAGGCGAATGCGAGCTTCAGGAAGTGATCTTCGACTGGGGCGACGTGGAGGAGCGCTTCGATGAACCGAAGAACGCTCATCCCGAGAAGTTCCTTTCGCCGATCGTCGCGAACGACCAGCAGAGGTGCATCTTGTGCAAGCGATGCACGCGCGTGTGCCACGAGTGGATGGGCGAGGACGCCATCGAGGCCGGCAACCGCGGTTCGAACACGGTGATCGGCACTTACGGCGGCTGGCTCAACTGCTCCCAGTGCGGGAACTGCATAGAGGTCTGTCCGACCGGGACTTTGCTCGACGGCGTTTACCGCCACGAGACGCGCCCCTGGGAGCTGGATCAGACGATCACGACCTGCACGTACTGCTCCGACGGCTGCCAGCTTTCGGTCGGCTCCAGGGCCGACGAGGTCCACAGGATCGTCGCCCGAGACCGTTACGTGAACGGGATCAACGGAGAGTTTCTCTGCATCAAGGGCCGTTTCGCACACGGGTTCGTGAACCACGGAGACCGGATCAAGACACCCTTGATCCGCTACAAGAAGGGCGGAAAGCTTATCCCCTCGACGTGGGACGACGCGATCGCCTTCGCCGCTGAAAGAATCAAGGAGTCGAAGAAGGCAGGGGTCGTCGCTACGTCGAGGCTTACCAACGAAACGGTCCATACTTTGAAGAGGTTCGCAGACGAGTGCCGTGACGGCACAAGTTACGCAGTTTCAGATACTTACGACCTCGCGCCGTTCTTCGAAAACCTCTCGGCGCCGCTCTGCACGCACAAGGAAATACGCTTCGCCGAAACGATCGTCGTGATCGGCGGCGACGTCGATGAGGAGCAGCCGCTCACCGCGAAACAGATCCGCCAGGCGGTCCGGAACGGCGGCGCGAACCTTATCCTCGTCAACGACACGCCGAGCAGGCTCTCGCATCAGGCGTCGCAGTTCATTCACGTCAATCCGGGAACCGTGGAAGCCTTCGTCCTGGCGCTCGCCGATCCCTCGGCGGCGGACATGGCGGCGGCGAAGATGGGTATCGGAAGGGCCGAGATCGACAAGGCCCGCGAGACGGCAAATGCGACAAAGGGCGATCTGATCATAATGTTCGGGAAGGAACTTGGCGCAGAAGCACAGGCGGTCGCCGCGAATCTGCCGTCGCGACACGAGAACCGGAACGTGAAGCTTCATCCGCTTGCCGGATACTGCAACTCGGTCGGGGCCTCCGACATGATGCCGGGAAGAAAACCGGTCGCGGACGTAGTTGCCGGTTCGGACGCCCTGCTGATCGCCGGAAGCCTTTCCGATGAAGAGTTCGCGGCGGCGGATCTGGCTTCGAAGCCATTCGTCGCGGTCCAGGAACTGTTCCTGACAGACACCGCAGCGGCGGCGGACGTCGTGTTCCCGGCGGCTTCGTTCGCGGAGTCCGACGGAACCTATACGAACAACGACGGATTCGTCCAGAGGGTACGAAGGGCGATCGATCCGGTTCACCAGGCGAAACCCGACTGGATGATCACTTCCCTGCTCGCTTCCGAGTTGGGAGCCGACTTCGGATATTCGTTCTCGGCGTCTGCCGTGTTCAGAAGCATCGCCGAATCCCACGAGGCGTACGAAGGGCTCCGTTATCCCGATCTGAAGGACGAAACGCGCCCCGTCAGGGTTAAGCACAAACTGGTGTCCGGAGCCGATGTTTCCGGCGCCGTAGCCTCGCTCAGGGACAGGGTTTCGCAGTTCCCCGACGCGGCTGACAAGATCACGGAAGAGCCTCGGGTAGGTCACAAACTGCACCGGGTGACGACGATGACCGGCAAGACGCCGCAGTTCCACCTGCTCGCGAACGGCAATCCGAAGCCCGACGATCTGCTAGTTTCGCCGTTGTTCCAGTTCAACCCGGACGGAAGTCCGAAGAAGGAAGAAGAGTCCGAAGTGGCCGCAGGCTGATAACGCCCGCGGATACCCGCCGGGCTCGTTTTCTGTATGGAAGAAGCACTGAAAACCGCTTTCCCGTTCATCGCCATCAGCATCGGGATCCTCCTCGTGTTCGGCGGAGTGATGATGATCGTGGCGTACACTGTCCTCGCCGAAAGAAAGGTCCTCGGGTGGATCCAGGGCCGTATCGGACCGAATCGCGTGGGCCCCTGGGGCCTTCTGCAGCCGTTCGCCGACCTGTTCAAGTTCATATTCAAAGAGGACCTGGTCCCCGACAAATCGACCAAGTTCGTCTATTACCTGGCCCCGATCGTGGCTTTGACTGCTGCTTTCATGCCGATGATCGTCTATCCGTTCGGGCCTCCGATCAACGTCGATCTCGCGGCTTGGCTGCCGTACGGACTGGGCGAGGGCATCACGCAGATACCTTTGCGGGTCGCCGACCTCGATGTCGGGATCCTTTATGTCCTTGCGATCACATCGGTCGGCGTGTACGGCATCGCGCTCGCGGGATGGTCTTCGAACTCGAAGTACTCGCTGATGGGCGGCCTCCGCTCGTCGGCACAGATGATCTCGTACGAGCTCGCGATGGGGGCTTCGGTGATCGGAGTCGTGCTCTTGGCGGGAACGCTCAGCCTCGGTGGGATCATCGACGCGCAGATCCACGCGCCCTGGTGGTCGCGCTGGTTCATCGTTCCCCAGTTCGTTGGATTCGTTGTTTTCCTTATAGCGGCGTTCGCGGAAACGAACCGCGTCCCGTTTGACCTGCCTGAGGCCGAGACCGAGCTCGTCGCGGGATTTCACACCGAATATTCGGCGCTGAAGTTCGCGCTGTTCTTTATGGCCGAGTACGTGAACATGTTCACGGTATCGGTGATGTGCGTGACGCTGTTCCTCGGCGGCTGGTACATACCCGGGCTCGACTGGGTGGCACGTCAGACGGATCTGGTCTGGCTGTTCGGTGTGGGGACCGTCGGCTACGCGCTGATCAGCCACGTTGGTTTTCTTTTGAAGATATTTGCGTTCCTGTTCCTTTACATATGGGTGCGCGGGACGCTTCCCCGGTTCCGGTTTGACCAGCTGATGAACTTCGGCTGGAAGTTCCTGCTCCCGGTCGCGTTGGGAAACGTGATCGTGACTGTGATCCTTGTCTTCCTGATGAACCGATAGGGTCTTCGAGGGCGGCCGACGCGCTGCCCGGGACCACTGAGATTTGAAATGGTAAACGTTCTCTTTTTTGTTCTCGCCGGACTCGCGATCGCCTGCGCGGTTTCCTGTGTTTACCACAAGAACCCGCTCTACAGCGCGATCTCGCTGATCGGCGTGCTGCTTTCGCTGGCGTGCATTTACCTGACGCTGGCGGCGCCGTTCATCGCGATCGTCCAGATACTGGTGTACGCCGGCGCGATCATGGTGCTGGTCGTGTTCGTGATCATGCTTTTGAACCTCGACGAGGACAAGCCTCTGACGCGGCTCCGGTACCTGTATCCGATCGGCGGTGCGCTGGGCGTGGTGCTTCTGGCCCAGACTCTGTTCGTGTTCTATGCCGTGACAAAGGCGCCGCACCAGGCTTCCGAGCAGGGCAACGTGATCGGGCAGACGATGAGCATAGGGACCGCGATGTACACGGAATATCTGCTACCGGTCGAGATCGTCGGCGTGCTTCTGCTGATGGCGATCGTCGGCGCGATGATCATGTCGAGAAGGATGCGCGAACCGAATCTGGAACTGGTCGAAGGTTCGAAGGAGGACGGAGAGTAGTCTTATGGAACCTGCACTCGGATCATATCTGGCTCTCTCGGGCATCCTCTTTTCGATCGGCGCGGTAGGAGTTATCTACAAGCGCAACGCGATCGGGATGTTCATGTGCATCGAGCTGATGCTGAACTCGGTGAACCTGTCGTTCGTCGCCTTCTCGAGGCATTACGGCGACGTGACGGGGCAGTTGTTCGTGTTCGTCGTGATGAGCGTCGCGGCCGCGGAAGCGGCGGTGGGGCTCGGCATCATCATCACGTTCTTCCGGAACCGGCTTTCGGTGGACGTGGACGACGCGAGCATTTTGAAGAATTAGGAAAGGGTCAGCCACGAATTAGATCGATTAGGCAGGGATACGGCCACGAATTACACGAATTGCACTAATTTAGCGAGCAATAAAGATTGAGAGTTTTCGCGCACAGGGAATTTTGACCGTCACTTAATCAAATGTGCAAATTCGTGTAATTCGTGAAATTAGTGGCGAACTCAAATTCGTGTAATTCGTGAAATTAGTGGCCGATCCCGATAGTGGCAGCAACCGATCGAAAGCGCTTCGATTAATTAAATGTTCGAAAACAACTACCTCAGCCTGATCATTTTCGCGCCGCTTGCAGGCGCGGTGATCAACTGGTTCTTCGGCAAGCGGGCGAACAGCGAGATGTTCAGCGGGGCCGTCGCGTGCACCGCGGTCGGGATCTCGACCGTCGTCGCGTTCATGATCGCGTTCGGGATCGGGACACCGCACCAAGGCGCGCTGTTCATACCCGAAGGCAAGCCCGTCCTCGACCACATATGGACCTGGATCCAGGTCGGCGATTTCCGCGCCGATTTCGGCCTCGGAATGGACCGCCTGTCGGGCATCTACGCGCTTTTCGTCACTTTCGTCGGCCTTCTGATCCACATCTTCGCCACCGGCTATATGCACGGGGACAAAGGGTTCTACCGCTTCTTCGCGTACCTGAACCTGTTCATGTTCTCGATGCTCACGCTCGTGCTCGCCGACAACTTCCTGCTTATGTTCGTCGGGTGGGAAGGCGTGGGGCTCTGCTCGTATCTGCTGATCGGCTACTACATCAACAAGGACGAGGCGCGTCGCGCCGCCAAGAAGGCGTTCGTGATGAACCGCATAGGCGACTGGGGCGTGCTGATGGGCGTGTTCCTGATCTTCACGATCACCGGCTCCGTGTCATTCTTCGACAAGGCGGTCGACGGCCAGGCAGTCCAGAGCGTTTTCTCGTGGGTCCAGAATTCCGCCAACGTATCGCAGGCGGATCCCTTTACGTGGGGCGCGATCTTCGCGGGCGGGCTGACCTCGGTCGGCGTTCTCCTGTTCATCGGCGCCACGGGCAAATCGGCGCAGATCCCGCTTTTGACCTGGCTTCCCGACGCGATGGCCGGCCCGACGCCGGTTTCGGCGCTTATCCACGCCGCGACAATGGTCACCGCGGGCGTCTATCTCGTGGTCCGCTGCAATTCGATCTACCAGCTCGCCCCGACCGCGATGTTCATCATCGCCGTGATAGGAGCCGCGACCGCGATCTTCGCGGCCACGATCGGCCTCGCGCAGAACGACATCAAGAAGGTCCTCGCGTATTCGACCGTTTCGCAGCTTGGCTACATGTTCCTCGCCTGCGGCGTCGGCGCGTTCGTCGCGGCGATCTTTCACGTGATGACGCACGCGTTCTTCAAGGCACTTCTCTTCCTGGGCTCCGGCTCGGTGATCCACGGGATGCACCACGAGCAGGATATGCGGCGGATGGGAAATCTGAAGAAGTACATGCCGATCACTTTCTTCACGATGGTCACGGGCTGGCTCGCTATCGCCGGCATTCCATTCTTCGCGGGCTTCTTCTCGAAGGACGAGATCCTTTACAAGACGTTCGCGGCGCAGGGTCTCGGAAACTGGAATTACTTTCTCTGGGGCATCGGCATCGTCACGGCGGTCCTGACCGCGGTCTATATGACCAGGATGATGGTGATGACCTTCTGGGGAAGCGAGCGCTTCCACCAGGAGCTTCCGGAAGAAGATCAGGCGGACCACGATGACGACGATCATCACGAGATCCCGGCCGATTTCAAACCGCACGAATCGCCCTGGACGATGACCGTGCCTTTGGTCGCGCTGGCGGTCCTTTCGACCTTCGGCGGACTCGTCGGGATTCCCTACGCGCTGAGTTCCCTTCCGGTGGTCAGTTCGATCGTCGGCGAGGAAGCGAACCATTTTGAAGAAACGCTGAAGCCCGTGGTCAAGAAGCTCGGAGCGGACGAGTCCCACGGCGCAGAGAGCGAGGTCAAGCATTTCCTTGCCGAGGGTTCTTCCGAGGAAGCCGCGGCGCATCACTCGCCCGAAGAGATCGCGGCCGAAAGATGGCTCGCGCTGTTCTCTGTTCTTCTGGCCGCGGGCGGCATCGCGATCGGGTGGTTCATGTTCGCGGGCAATCCTCTGAGGAAGATGCCGAAGGTGCTCGAGCGGAAATGGTACCTCGACGAGATCTACAACAAGGCGATCGTCGATCCGATCACCGAAGGCTCCAGGCGGTTCCTCTGGAAGGGATTCGACCTCGGCTTCATCGACGGGACCATTAACGGGCTCGGCAGCTTCGTTACGGAAATAGGTTCGCTCTTCCGCAGGATCCAGGTCGGGTTCGTGCGGTCCTACGCGGCAATCATCCTTTTCGGCGCGCTGGTCGTGCTCGGGTACTTCATTTATTACGCATACAGGACGATCGGCTAGGGGCTGAAGGGTCCGGCAGGACTTTTTAAGATATGGATTTCATCAACCAATACCTTCTGACGATCCTGATCCTGGTCCCGACGATCGGGGCAGTGGCGATCATCGCCCATCAGGCCTTCTGGAAGGACGAAAGCCAACTGAAGTGGCTCACGCTTGGCGTGACGGTGCTGAACTTCGTCTTGTCGCTGCTCCTTCTGGGAGGCGCACAGGCGTCCGCGAACGGTTTCTCGTTCGAGCAGAACTCGCCCTGGATCCCGGCAATAGGTTCGAACTACCACATAGGCGTCGACGGGCTTTCGCTTTGGCTCGTACTCTTGACGACGTTCATAATGCCGATCGCGGTGATCTCGACCTGGCACGCCGTAGAGAAGCGCCCGCTCGCGTTCTACGCTTTCATGCTTGTGCTCGAAAGCGCGATGATCGGCGTATTCGTCTCTCTCGACCTGCTGGTCTTCTACCTGTTCTTTGAAGCCTCTCTGGTCCCGATGTTCTTCCTGATCGGAATATGGGGAGGCAAGCAGAGGATCTACGCGGCGGTCAAGTTCTTTATTTACACGGCTTTGGGAAGCCTTCTGATGCTGGTCGCGATCATCGCGCTCTATTACCTGCATCTTCAGGCGACAGGAACGGGCACATTCGATTACGTGACGCTGCTCGGTTCGATCTCGTCCGGAAGCCTTACCTTCGGAGGCTCTTCTGCTTACACCGGCACACTGCTGTTCCTTGCGTTCGCTCTAGCTTTCTCGATCAAGGTCCCGGTCTTTCCTTTCCACACCTGGCTGCCTGACGCGCACACGGAAGCGCCCACGGCGGGCTCGGTAATACTTGCCGCCATCCTCCTGAAAATGGGCACGTACGGGATAATGCGGTTCAATTTTACGCTGTTCCCCGAAGCCTCGCGCGAGATGGCGTGGATATTCATAGTCCTCGCGATCATAGGCATCACTTACGGCGCGCTCGTCGCGATGGTCCAGCCCGACGTGAAAAGGCTGGTCGCGTATTCGTCCGTAGCGCACATGGGCTTTGTCGTTCTGGGAATGTTCTCGTTCACCGAACAGGGAATGCAGGGCGCGCTTTACACGATGCTCGCCCACGGAGTGACGACCGGCGCTCTGTTCCTTCTTGTCGGCTTCATCTACGAGCGCAGGCACACGCGGGAGATCAGCGAGTACGGCGGCCTTTCGAACGTGATGCCGATCTATGCGACCTTCTTCGTGATCACCGCGATGGCATCCGTCGGACTGCCGTTCCTGAACGGTTTCGTGGGCGAGTTCCTGATCATGCTCGGCATGTGGTCGTCGACGATCCTTCCGGGCAGCTGGAACCAGATCGCGACGATGGCCGCCGGAACAGGCGTGATCTTCGCCGCGGTATATCTTCTGTGGATGATCCAGCGCGTGTTCTTCGGCAAGCTGACGAACGAGAAGAACAAGTCGCTTTCGGACCTCTCGCTTCGCGAGATCGGCATAATGGCGCCCCTCCTTTTTCTTATGGTGTTTATGGGCGTGTATCCGAAACCGATCCTGGATTCGTCGAAACCCAGCGTGGTCGAGATCCAGAGGATCGTGAGCGGCGAGACGAAGGGCGGCACGGTAACGGAACTGAATATCGACGGGCCGGAAGGCAGATAGGCCTTAGCGGGTCCTTATTCAATGATGAACATCTTTCTTGCAGAACTGGCTGATCCGAACGTGAGCATCCCTCTGGTGCTCCCGGAAATGCTGCTCGCCCTCACGGGGATCCTCGTGATGATCTACGACAGCATAAGGCCCGGGCGCCGCCGCGTGACCGGAACGATCTCGATGGTCGGCCTGATCCTTTCGGCGGTCGCGCTTTTCTGGATCTGGTCCACTCCGGGACAGCAGCTGTCCGCGTTCGGCGGAATGATCGTCGCGGACAGCCTCCGTATGAGCTTTACGGCGGTCTTTCTTCTTGTGTCGGCGCTCACGATCCTGGTCTCCACCGTTTGGGTCGAGAGAGAGGACGTGCACGCCGGCGAGTACCATACTCTGTTGCTCTTCGCGACGGTCGGAATGATGTTCATGGCGTCGGGCAACGACCTTGTGATCATCTTCCTGGGGCTCGAAACGCTTTCGATCGCGACCTATGTGATGGCGGGACTCAGGCGCCGCGACCTGCGGTCGAACGAATCGGCGCTGAAGTATTTCATCCTCGGCTCGTACGCGTCCGGGTTCCTTCTCTACGGAATGGCGCTGGTTTACGGAGCGACCGGGACCACTAACGTGACGCAGATCGCACTGAATACCGAGACCGCACAGTTCCCCGCACTTCTTCTCGTAGGCGCCGCGATGCTGGTGATCGGCTTCGGTTTCAAGGTCGCGACGGTGCCGTTCCACATCTGGACGCCCGATGTTTACGAAGGCGCTCCGTCACCCGTAACGGGATTCATGGCCGCCGGCCCGAAGGCCGCCGGGTTCGCGTCGTTCCTCCGCGTGTTCGTGCTCGGGTTTCCGCTCGTTGTCGGGGTACAGGCTTCCGAGTTCCTTCACGATTCGTGGATAACGGCGCTGACCGTGATGGCGATCCTGACGATGACCGTCGGGAACATCGCGGCGATCGTCCAGAACAACGTGAAGCGTATGCTCGCGTATTCATCGATCGCCCACGCGGGATACGCGATGGTCGGTTTCGTCGGAGCCGGGGTCGCAAAAACGGCTACGGGCCGCGACGATGCGATCGCCGCCGTCGCGTTCTATATGCTCACTTACGCGGTGACAAATCTCGGGGCTTTCGCCATCGTCACGCTTGTCGCGCGAAAGAACGACCGCCGTACCGAGTTCGAGGATTACAACGGCATAGGCTTCCGCTCGCCGGTCCTCGCCTTTTCGCTGTCGCTGTTCATGCTTTCCCTGCTCGGGCTTCCTTTGACTGCCGGCTTCATCGGAAAGGTGCTGGTCTTCAGGCCGGCGCTTGAGGCCGGCACCTCGCTGATGGTTATCCTGGTCGTCATCGCGGTGATCAACACGGCGATCTCGGCGTACTATTACCTGCGGCTGATCGTCGTGATGTTCTTCCGCGAGAGGACCGAGGAATGGTCGCAGCCGAAGATCTCGACCGCGTTGGCTGCGGTGCTGGCGATCACTATCATCGGCGTTTTCTACTTCGGCATCTTCGGCAACAACGTGATCGAGATGTTCTCGAAGTATCCCGTGGACGTGCAGATGCGTTAGCGATAGCAGGACCGAAGATCGATAGTTTTGGCGGTCGCTGGCCGCCTTACTTTTTTGGAGAAGGCTGATGGCGGAAGGCGAGGTGTCGGGATACCGGGAGGTCGATATCGAAAGCTGGAACCGCCGTTCCGCCTTCGAGTTCTTCCGGGAATTCGAGGACCCTTTCTTCAATATGACCGCGCCGGTGGATGTGACCCGATTGCGGTCGCTTTGCAGGGAAAGTGGGTATTCGTTTTCGATCGCCGCGCTCTACTGTTCTCAGAAGGCTCTCAACGGGATAGAAGAGTTCCGTATGAGGCTGGTCGACGGCCGGCTCTTGATCTTCGATCTGGTGGAAGCCACGCAGACTTTACTGCTCGAAGACGAAAGCTTCGGCTTCTGCTACTTCCCCTGGCGCGAAGAGCTCCCGGATTTCGACTCGGTCGGGAAAAGGCAGGTCGTCAAATACAAGGAACTGGCCACTTTCGACGTGGAGAACGACCGTCTCGACCTTGTCTACTACTCGGTCATACCCTGGATATCGTTCACGAGCTTCAAACACGCCAGCCGGTTCGACCGCGAGCAGACGGTACCGAGGATAGTTTTCGGAAAGGCCTTTGAAGAAGGCGGCTCGGTGAAAATGCCCGTTTCCGTCGAGGCGAACCATATGATCATGGACGGCCTGCACGTGGGACGATACTTCGAGCGCCTCCAGGCCGCTCTTGATCACGCATCGTGACGCGTTTCTATCGCCAAAACCAGTTATGACAGTCGCAGAAGAAATAGCCGCCTCGATGGGCTCCGACTGGCTTCCTACGGTTTACGAGGAAAAGGTCCGCAGCCTGAGGACCCGTTCGTACGATTTCGACGTTCCGGAACGCGAAAACACGGCCGAGATCCAGCACACGCTGCTGGGGATCGAACTGAAGGTCGGAAAGCACAGGATGGCTTGTCCGGACCTTTCAACCGCGCGTTATCTGCGCGTATTCGCGAGGCTCGGCTGCCGCAGCGTGGCGGTCCCGTACGATGTTTCTGTGATCCCGGGACTCGCGGACGAGCTCGAATCCTCCTGGCAGAGAACGCTGCTCAGGATCGTCGAAAGAACGAAAGGCGATTCGCAGGCGGTGAGATCGAGGGTCCGCTCGCTGGTCGTAAAGGAGATCCGCGAGGAGGTCGCGAAGATCGGCGCAGGCGAGAAAATGCCGCTTTTCAAGACCAGCACCAAGCAACGGAAATGAACGATTCGGCCTCTGAGCCGTTTGATTTTTGGCACCCCTTGGGTTACAACATTTTCAGCCGTAGTTTTTACTGATGACTATGTTCGACGCTGCGCCTGTGTTGCACAACACACTCTCACTTCCATTTCCATATAACCAGAAGTCTTTCTGCCGTTACGAGCCTATCGAGCAGAGGATCGACCACGCGCGCGTGCTGATCGTCAGCAATCTCCTGCGCTACGAATCGGACCTTTCGGAACTTGCTATAGAGGAATGGAAAGAAGAGGTGAAGCCGCAGCTTCGGCTGGAGAACAAGCTGTCGCAGATGGCCTGCGACAATATCGCGAAGAACATCCAGAGGCTTGTTAAGCAGCCGAAGACGCTAACGGTGCACCTTTCGGAGATCGCGGAGGCGGCGGATTCGTTCGAGCCCGAGGCGATCGTTCTCAGCGGAACCCTCTCGGATTTCGACCAGTACAATCCGGACTTCATCGAGGGATTCAACGGGTTCATCAAAGAGACCAAGATCCCTGTGCTTGGGATCTGCGGCGGTCACCAGCTCGTCGGACAGGCGTTCGGGGGCGTGATCAAGACGCTCGACGGATTCTATCCGCACGAAAAACGGAAGAACCGTGTCACCGAGTTCCAGTACCGGTACGTCAAGATCATTGACCCGGACGATCCTATCTTTGCCGGCCTCGACGACCCGAACAGCGGCGTCTGGCAGGATTACACGCTCGAAGGACATCTGCTTCGCGTGTGGCAGAACCACGGGCTTGAGATCGTTGGGATCCCGGACGGGTTCAAGCAGCTTGCGAAGGCCTATCTTTGCGAGAACCAGATGATGGTGAAGCGTTCGGACGGGCAGCTGATCTACACGGTCCAGTTCCATCTTGAAAAGTCGTTTGAGGACTGGTCAAAGAATCCGACCCGCTGGGAGCATCCGAACGAATCCCGCGACGGCCGAATACTCTTCGAAAACTTCCTGGTCCAGGCGCTCGAACACGTACGCTAATGAAAAAAGAGGCCCTGCGGCCTCTTTTCAATTTTGCAGACAGGGGCTGCGGTTTCAGCCGTCGAGTTCTTCCGAGTCATCTCCATCGCCGTTGCCGCTGCCTGAATCGTCATCGCCCGCACTGTCCGCGATCCTTATCGCCGGTTCCTCCGTGACGTCCGGATCGTCTGCAGGCTGAACTACTCTGGGAGCCATTCGGCGGTCTTTGTCGAGCCTGGTTTCGAATATCTGAGCGAGGTTCGCGATCTCGTCACCCGATCCCGTCAATGCGATCTCCGACCGCCTTCCATCCAACATTCGAACGTCGCCGTAATGACCGTAGACGAACGCGACGCGCTTTCCGTCCGAGCTTGTTTTTACAAGGACCTGAGAAAGCCTCGGGTGGGATCTGAAAACACGGGTCTCCGTCTTGTTGCCGTATCCGTCGACATTGACGGAGATCGTCGAGAGATCCCCCATCAGCCTGTTACCCTCGTGTTCCGCGCTCCCGGGGAAGATCTGGTCGACGTCCGCATCCTCTGCCGTCTGAATCGCAGTAGCTATGTCCGCAGCCGATGCGAGCGTGGGCGCGACGATATCCGCGTCCGTGATGACGACGTGGCCCTGCTGCCGCATCGTGAGGTTGCTTACGAACACGAATGCTGCCACGGCGAAAACGACGACGACTGCACATATTGAGAAATACTTGATCAGCATATTTGTGGGTGATGCCGCGGTTCCGAACAGATTCGGCCCGCGCGCCGTTCAATGCCTCTATTTTTCTGCGACACCCAGCACAAAATTGCTGACGGCCACCATGCCGTTGTTCAGGCTGGACGAGTTGTAGACCATCGTCGAGTTACCGCCGCCGGTGATACCATACTTGGGCGAAAGGAACCCTCCGGCAAGGTTGTTCGGGTCGTATGGAGCGACGACCGCATTGCCCTGGAGCGTCCCGTTGCCGCCGCCGTTCCTGAGAAGCCCGTCGGCGCCCGTCACGATGATCATCCCATTGAAGCTGAAGTTTCCCTTAAGCGTCAGCTTTCCGGTCGATATAAGGATTCCGCCGCCGCCGCCGCTGAGCTGGCAGTCGCCGTCGCAGAAGGTTATTCCGGTCCCTGTTGAGCTGTTCCCGAAATGCGGCGGCTGAACGCCGTTCGGATAGTAGCGGCCGGCAAGCTGCGCCACTTCCCGCATGCTTCTGACCACCGAATCAAGGTTCGCCGGCGAACGTAGCCAGGCGGGAAGTTCCGCGTTGACGTTGGCAGGAAGTCCGGTCAGGTCGCCTTTGAACCCCGAACCGTTCAGATTGAATTCGTTCCAGACGGTTGCGAGGTTCGTATCGTTCGTGGTCCCGACAGGTGGAATGATCGTGTTCGGAATGGCGACATCCTCGCCGGAATACGCCACATTCGCAGAATTTCCCGGGGAGAATGAAAAATTGGGTGTGTCTCCGACGAGCATCAGCGTCGCCGGCGCGCGAAGCCCGTCGAACAGGCTCTTGCGGACCACCGCCTCGAGCTGTTTTGTCGCTCCCCTCGGCCCAAACCCGGTCGATCTGATCAGAAGCCGGATCGGTTCCGCGCTTGAGATTGACACGCTCGCTGTCGTGTCGCCGCCGCTGGTATTGGGCGGATTGAGGTTCAGAGTACGCAAAGGAAACGCGATGTCGGCTCCCATCAGTTCGTTGATTAAAGAGTCGAACTGGATCGAGACCGTCCCCATCGAGTTGTTCGTGATCGTCCCGGGCATTATCGAGCCCCTGATGCTTCTGAGAGCGCTGTAGGGCTTGGTCATTTGAAAATCGATCACGAATCTGATCTCGTCGGTGATCGTAGCTCCGCTGCCGGTTGTCGAAACGTCGAAATATCCCAGGTTGGAGCTGGCGGAGCCAGACGAAACGTTCAGGTCGTTCACGGTCCTGCCAACGAACGATATCCGGGCGGTGTTTCCTCCCGAGCCGGCGGTATACGAGCTTCCGCCTCCGTTGATGTTCGCACTCGTGTGAAACGAGACAAGAGAACCGGCGTTGTCCGGGTCCACGATCTCGATCGTATACGCAAGCTCGTTCACATCCGGGCCGAGAGCGATCCGGTCATTCAGGGTCGGATTGTAAGTGATCCATCTCGAAAGACGCGCAGTCGTGCTGGTGTCGCCGGGCGCGTTTGATGTTGCGAGGTTGACGGCCCTGGAAAAGTCGATCTTGTTCCTCAGATCGCTCGCGGGCTTCGATCCGTCGAGGAGGGGATTCGGCACGACATTGCCGCGCAGGACGTCGAGGGTTCTCTGGATGCCGCTCTCGGCGGCGTGATAGGCCTGCTGTTCAGCAACCGCGTCGGTCACGTTAGCCGAGTTGAGGGCAGATTCGAGGATAAGGCCCGCGCTCGCTACCAGCAGCAGGAAAGCGACCATTAGCACGACCACCATCGCCGCTCCGCGCTCGCCTTCGCGGTTCTTCTTTCGTTTTCTTTCTGGGGTATTCATTTTCACCTCTGGTTCATTTCCGGTCAGTACTGGCTTCTCATGTACTCGGCGTTTCTGACCGTGACGTCGGACGTGTAGGAGACCGTCTCTCCGGAGGGTTGTCCCTGGACTTCCGGAAGGTTTACCGTGACGGTGATGCGAATTCTTCCCGTGTTCGCTGAAGGGGTCGCGACTACCGTCGGAGTGGATGAGCTTCCGGAGTAGTCGAAGTACTGAAAAGTAACGCTGCTTATACCGTTGACCACGGACGAGGTCGTGGTGCCTGCGTGCGCGTCATACCGGACGATCGACTGGGTCGCCGGATCGAAATAATAGGTGATGTCTTCTCCCGAGGTCCCTGTCGAAAGATCGCCGTTGTTCCAGTTGGACCTGAAATGGATCTGGCTGGAGTTCGAGTCAGCGCCGACGATGCCGTTGTCCGTCAGACCGTAGCCGGCATTGGCGATCTCGCGCGACATCACGTTCAGCGCGGCCTGCGCGGCCGTGAGGGCGTCCGTCTTCGCGCTTTCCCGTTCACGGATGCTTATGGAACCTGAGAAAAGGGTCGTCACGAGAGCGAGCAGGACGAGCGTGATCGTCATAGAGATCATCAGCTCGAGCAGCGAAAATCCGGCCTGTTTGCGATCGGTCTTCTTCATCTCTATCGTCAGTTTCCCCGCACCCTCTGGAACCTTACGGTCGACGGCACTGATGTCTGCCAGCCCGGCGTCGGGCTCACGAGCGAGACCGTAACGATTATCTCCTTCAGGGACCTGTTGTTGTCGACCTGGACGCCCGGCGAGAACGGATCGTCGTCGATCGTGACATCGACCGTGTAGGCGTTGCCGCTGGGACCTGTCAGAGGCACCTGGGCGCGGGTGCCGCCGGCCAGTGTGCTGTCCATAACGCCCGAGGTGAACTTGGCACTGCGCAGGAACTCGACCTCGCCCTGAAGAAGTGAAAGGGCCTCGGAACGCGAATCGTTTCCGGCATTGAATGTGATCGCCCAGGTAAAGGTCACGAAAACGCCAAGCAGAGCGATCAGTAGGATGACCATCGCGATCACGACTTCGATGAGCGTGAAGCCTTTTTCTTCCTCAGGCTGATCCAGTTGCAGGCCGGATTCGAGAAATGTGGGTTTCTTTCTGATCATCAGCTGCATTCGTGCGTCGCCCCGTCTTTTCAGATCCAACAACAGACTCACTGACCTTCTGACCATTCCGGTCATCACTTGCATCTTCCCGATCCGTTGAGGCTCATTGGCGGCATGCAGACGCACCCCGTTATCGCGGGACGCTCGTTCTTCTTACAGGCCACCGGTGCTGGTGTCGGAACCGGAGTCGGAGTGGGCGTCGGAGTGGGCGTCGGAACCGGTGTGGCACTCGGTGACGGATTAGGAGACGGACTCGGGGTCGGATTGGGAGTCGGAGTGGGCGTCGGATTCGGCGTCGGCGTCACCGAGGGACTCGGCCAGGGCGTCGGAGTCGGATATCCGGTGACCCCCGTCAGGTCGATGGCGCCGGGCGCTGTTGAAACTAGCGGCTCGATAGCCGAATTGCTGTTGATCGACAAAACCGTCGGGTCCTGAACAGTAGGCGGAGTTTCCCCGTTGTCGAACATCGAGACGGTGCCGGTGGGCGACAGCGTGACGAAATAAGAAGTCGGGGAGTCCGCGTCTTCGAAGGATGTGCAGCCGTCACAGACGATGAAGATCGGGTCGATCTCCGTGCCCAGGCTGTTCGTCGCCGTGACGTGCCCGCGACGGTCGAAGCGGATCGTCACAGGATAGGAAATACCGACTCCTACGATCCTGACGTTGTTTCGGACAGCGAAGTCGATCGTCCGGGTTTCGGCGGTGCTTAGCACGCCGTCCTGATTCACGTCGATCGATACAGTGATCGTATTGTTGTCAACGAGGACGATGTTCGACATCTGAAGGTCGGTGTCCGGCCTTCTCTTGACCGAGTCGAATCGGGCGCGTTCGAAATTGACCTTGAGCTCGCGAGCGACATTTTGTGTCTCGTAAACATTCGTCGCGTCCCCGAACTGCGCTACGGCGAAAACCACGAGTATCGAGATGATCACCACCACGATGATCATTTCGAGAACCGACGCGCCGCGCTGTGAATTTGAGTTTTTCGGCTTCATAGGGAGATCCTGCTTCAAAGACTCGGAACAGTCGTGTGTGAGAATGCCGCGGTCATTCCGCAGAGTTTTGTTTTAACATATTTAAACACTCTTCGCAACTGTTTAACACGTTCAGTTTTGGTGCCTTGCGACGGTTTGGTTTAGTCTCGAAAGGTGTTTGTAAGAGTTGAACTGCACGACGCAAGCAAAAGGGCCGCCCTCGTCAGGCGGCCCTTTGGGCAATTCGCTTTGGTCCAGTCTCAGTCGAAGCACTGTTCCGGCACGTTCTCAAGCGTGTTTTCGATCAGCATGTCGACAACCGGCTCGTACTGTTCACCCGATTCCATGTACACACGGATCTGTTCGTCAGCCGAAGTGCCCCTTTCGAGTATCGTGTGAATGTGCTCGACCTCTTTCCTTGAACCAAGGTCGTCGAGGACATCGTCGACGAACTCGAGAAGCTCCAGGATCAGGTCCTTGGCCGGGACCTCCTTCTGCTTGCCCAAGTCCAGGAGCTTTCCGTCGAGGCCGTACCGCACCGCCCGCCACTTGTTCTCCTGGATCAGCCTCCGGTGATAAAGCCTGAATCCCAGGTTCTTCTCGATCAGCTGGTTCAGCTTGGCGACGATCGCCTGGAAAAGGCCGGCGATCGCGACCGTGTCATCGACGCGCGTCGGAATGTCGCACACACGGAACTCGAGAGTCGGAAAATAAGGATGAGGCCGGACGTCCCAGTAGATCTTCTTGCCGTCGTCGATGCAGTTCATTCGGACAAGCTGGTCAACGTAGCTCTCGAACGACTGGTACGAGTTGAAGTGGTCCGGAATGTCGGTCCTGGGGAACTTCTTGAAGACCTCCGAACGGTACGATTTCAAGCCGGTGTTGAACCCCAGCCAGAACGGCGACGACGTAGAAAGCGCCAGCACGTGGGGCAGAAAGTACCGCGCGGCGTTCATAATGTGGATCTGGCGTTCGCGGTCCGCGATACCCACGTGAACGTGGAGCCCGAAGATGAGCAGGCTGCGGGCCACCATCTGAAGCTCGTCGACTAGCAGTTTGTAGCGGTCGTGCTCGAATATTTCCTGCTCAGACCACTTCGAGAACGGATGCGTCGATGCCGCGACGATCTCGAGCCCCTTCTTACGCGCAAGGCCGGAGATGATGCAGCGCAGTTTCGAAATGTCCTCGCGCGCCTCATCGACATTCGCACAGACGCCGGTACCGACCTCGATCATCGACTGGATCATCTCGGGCTTAACCTTCTCGCCGAGCACAAGCCTTCCCTCCTCAAGGATCTCCGAGACGTGAGACTTCAGTTCTCGCGTTTTCGGGTCGACTATCTGAAATTCTTCCTCGATCCCTAGCGTGTATTGTTCGAACATAATTGATCTGCAAGCGAACGCTCGAGCGGCGTGCCTTCCCTTCTTCTCGTCCCGTTTCCCGGCCCGGACGGATAATCTTAAATCTCTGAATGCCTTACACGCGTGATTGTAGTTCAAATCCGCCCTGTTCGAAAGTTTTTCTGCGGTTTGAGGGGCGTGCCGTCCGTCCTTTCCTCATCCGGGCCGTGCTTCGAAGTCGCGGAAGACCGGGATAATTCCGGCGGGCTATCATCTGTTGCTTTTTCTATAGTTTATGGAAATCGCGCGGTTTGCAATAATAAAGGCGGCAAGTTACCATACTGCCTCGTTATAATCGCCTTCATATAGAATTTTGGGGCCTAAAGAGTTACAATCTTGCTTCGGCTTTTGTAACAGAAATCACCTGTGTGCCGCAGGCGCCTTTTATGGGATTCTCGACGATCGCAATTCATGCCGGCAACGAGCCGGACCCTTCCACAGGCTCGGTCAGCGTTCCGATCTACCAGACTTCGACCTACGCTCAGGAGGGCCTTGGAAAGCACAAGGGCTACGAGTACGCCCGGACCCAGAATCCGACACGGACGGCCCTCGAGACCAATATCGCCGCGCTGGAGGGCGCGAAGTTCGGTTTTGCTTACGCCTCCGGAATGTCGGCGATCGACGCCTCTCTGAAACTGGTCAAGTCCGGCGATCACGTCGTACTCGGAAACAACACTTACGGAGGCACCTTCAGGCTCTTCGACAGGATACTTTCGGATTACGGAATAGAGTTCGATCTGGTCGACACGACCGATGTTAACAACGTCGAGCAGGCGATCCGGGAGAACACGAAGATGGTGTTCGTGGAGACGCCCACGAATCCCGTGATGAGCCTTACGGACCTTGAGGCAGTTTCGTCCCTTGCTCACGCGCACGGGGCGATCGTCGTTTGCGACAACACCTTTATGTCGCCGTATCTTCAGCAGCCGCTTGCTCTCGGTGTCGATGTAGTGGTCCATTCGACGACCAAGTACCTCAACGGCCATTCTGACAGCGTCGGCGGTTTTGCCGCGACAAATGACGAGCAGATCGCTGAGTGGCTGGGTTTCGTGCAGAACAGCATCGGGGCGATACTTTCTCCTTTCGACTCGTTCATGGTCCTCCGCGGCACGAAAACGCTCGCGGTGCGTATGGACAGACACAACGAGAACGGCCAGGCGGTGGCCGGTTTCCTCGCCGAGCATCCGAAAGTCTCGAAGGTCTACTATCCGGGACTTGTTTCGCATCCCCAGCACGAACTTGCAAAACGCCAGCAGAGGGGGTTCGGCGGAATGGTATCATTCGAGACCGGATCGCTGGATAGCGCAAAGGCGGTGCTTGAGAACGTCCGGCTGTTTACTTTGGCAGAAAGCCTTGGCGGCGTAGAAAGCCTGATCTCGCATCCGGCTTCGATGACCCACGCCTCCGTACCTTTCGAGACCCGCCAGAAGCTTGGCATCACGGACGGCCTTGTCAGGGTGTCCGTCGGTATCGAAGACCTTGAAGATCTCATCAATGACCTCGACCAGGCCCTGAGCCGGTAGAGATTTGTTTGAACGGTCCCTTTCGGCACAAAAAGACGGCCGTTCTCCGGAATATGCTAAACGTAGAAGTACACGCGACGTCCCACGTCGGCCGGATCAGAAAGGGGAACGAGGATAATTACCTTGTTCTCCGGCTGTCCGATGCGAAGAAGTGGACAAGCCGGCAAGACGCGGGCGACGCGGTGATCGAATCCCAGGAATTCGAAGTGGATGAGGAAGGCATCATCCTTGCGGTCTCGGACGGAATGGGCGGGGCGCTGGCCGGCGAAGTCGCCAGCAAAATGGCTGTCGAAACGGTCGGAGAGACGATGACCGAAGCGGACCCCGACAAGACGGTCTCCCCGAATGATTTCGGAGACTCACTCGTCGGCCGTTTGTACGATTCGATCGTCTACGCTAACCACAAGATCCACCAGAAAGGCCGCGAGCCCGAGTTCCAGGGTATGGGCGCCACTTTCACCGGGGTCGGCATTACCAACGGCGCCGTCGATCTGGTCCAGATCGGCGACAGCCGCACATACCTGATAAGGAACGGCAAGATCTACCAGGTCACGAAAGACCAGTCGCTTGTTCAGCAGCTCATCGATTCCGGCCAGATCTCTCCCGAAGAAGCAGAAACGCACGCATTGAAGAATGTGATCCTCCAGGCTCTCGGCGCACAAAACGAGATCTACCCCGTCGCCGCGAGACTTACCCCGCAGAGGGACGACATCCTCATCATTTGCAGTGACGGCCTGTCGAACAAGATCGACGGCGTGGATATGCAGAAGATCGTTTTCGAGCATCTCGACGACCTTCAACAGGCGGCGGGAAAGCTGATCGAGGTGGCGAACGAACGCGGCGGCGAGGACAATATCACGTTGATCATCGCGCGCCTGACCGGCAGCAGCCTTGAAGAGCCGACCGAGGACGAGATACGGCTCGAGGCGATCTCGCCCGAAAGCATCCACGACACGGCCGAACAGGACACCGCCGAGATCCTCTGATCCCCTTCCAAATGAACCGAATTTGATCTGGAGTTAATCCGGATGGCGCCAGCCGTGCAGTTTCTTCGCCGCGCGCCTGACATAGATCGAAGAACCCTCTACGCTAACTACCTCGACCTTCTCGCCTTCTTTCAGGTCTTCATCGTCGTCGACGGGAAAGGCCTTCCAAGTCGATCCGAAAACATTGACCGAGGCTTCCCTGAGCGCGCCCTTGCTCCCTTCTTTCACCGTGCCGATCTTTCCCGGAAGCGTATCGACGCCTGTGAGGTATTCCTCTTCTTCGCCGAACGGGTTGTACTTGTAAAGGATCATCCGCGACATCACGGTGAGGGCGGCGGAGACGAGCGCGAAGATCAGGAACTGCCCCAGGAGTCCGACGCCCAGAAAAGAGGCGAGACCTGCGGCCAGCGCTCCTATGCCGAACCAGAAGAGCACGAAACCGAGAGTGAAGATCTCGGCGATGATAAGGAAGACGGCGAGTATCCCCCACAAAATCCAGAAGTATTGTTCCCACATGGCGCTACGGTGTGACTTCGAACTGCGACAAGTATCGCAAGTAAATGGGAGTTTGTCATTTTCGCCTGCAGAAACCAAGACCTTTTCTCGGCGGGCCGCGCTTTGAAATCCAGGACCTGTCATTTCCGCCGGCCGCTCTTTGTAAACTAGGGACTTATCTTGACGCCGGCCGCGCCTTTGTAGCCAGGACCTTCTCTCACCGCCGACCGGCCTTCAAACCTGAGATCCGCGGATACTGAAGCCGTGCGTTCGAAACCGAGGATCCGGGCGACATATGCTTTGGACTTGATTCTTGCGCGTGCTAATCTCTCGGTAGTCACGCTGGGGTGGCGGAATTGGTAGACGCACAGGACTTAAAATCCTGCGCCCTTAGGGGCATGCGGGTTCGACTCCCGCCCTCAGCACCAATGGAATCAACAGTTTATGGGCGTCCCTCTAGGATGCCTTTGTCACTCTTAGTCATTTAGTGTGCCAATTGTGTGCCAACACGTTGAAACAGACTTCTTGTCGCAGCGAAACGCAGTCGTAACTCCCTTGATTCCCCTTGAAATACAGGACCAATTCGAATCAGCACCTTCGACCGTTCTTCAGCTGTTCCAAAAAACGAAAAACGGCGACCGGCTGAAGTTCCATGAGGGACAAGCTACAATCTAGAGATCATGCCCGGACTCCGAATAATTTTGGACAAATCCGCTGTTTATGGATTGAGCAATCTGGAGATTGATTCTTTGGATAGATATTTCTTTCAGATTGTCCCACCAATCCTCCTTGATGAGATTCTGGCGGACCTTACCAAAGGACTTAGTAACGCCAATCAAAAAAAAATAGCAGCACACACATATCGCGTTTGTGGGAACCATGGCCACGCGTTTGACGCTCGAGAACGACTTGAAAACTCGCTTCTTGGAAATGAGATTCCTATGGACAGTCGATTTACTCCGGCTAATGAAACAGTTGTTGTCACTGCCAACGGGTCATTCGCGATCATAGTTGAATCCCCCTTTTTGGATGAAACGCTCGATAGGTGGCAAAGCGGAGATTTTGAGGAAGAGGAGCAGAAACGAGCAACGCGATTTCGCGCTCACATGGAGAGACCGTTAAACGTTAACCTGTACGTCAACAACATCGTCAAGGCAGGTTTGACTGTCGCGAAGCCTGATTCGGTTGAAGATCTGGTCTCTCTAGTAGACGATCTCCTATACGATAGGAAATTGTTGCCGAGGCTCTTCGCGATTTTAGCGCAGGATTTTGGAATCAAGTTAGGTCCCGGAAACGATGTGGTGAATCGATGGTATGAGGAAGGGCAAAAAGCATTTGACGAGTTCGCTCCCTTTGCGTTTTTCTGTCTAAGAGCTAGCTTCTTGTGGCATCTCAGCCTTCTCAATCCCTCGCTATTCAAGAGCGATAAGAAACTAAATGACCGAAAAGATCTAGAGTATTGCTTTTACCTGCCGAACTGTCAGGTATTCTGCACGAATGATGAGAAGCAACGCGTGCTGATGTCGTTTCTATTGCGACAGAACCAAAGCCTGGTAAGTGGTTCTGAACTAAAGGAAGATCTAAGTAAGATTGCCCAAAATTGGGACGCTCTATCGATGGAAAAGAAGATCGCTCAAAACGCCAATCGAGGGATGGCCCCTCCTGAGGACGAAGACTCCCTGGTCTTCAGACTCTGGAAGAAGCATGACGGCATTCTGGCTCCGTCTAAACACAAAGATTTTGAGGATAGGAAGTTAGTCGATGGTTCTCTTCCCGAAATAGAGCGTAAAGAGTTTACTATGAAAGATTTCGCAAAGCGGAAGATTGGAGAGATCCAAAACGGACGGCGATTGTCGCCTCAAGAATTGGCGGACCTGCATGATGACCAAGCGAACCGGGACCCATTCACTATGCGGTTGTTTAATAGAACGATAAACTCCGAAAGGCTTCGGAAATGGCACCCGGAACTCCCGGAGAACGAGATAGCCGAGCTTAAATCGGAACTTGAGAATCAGTTGTGGATGGATCCGAGCGAATACGAAGAGATTCTAATAGTCTGACGGAACTCCTAAAGTGGTTTATTTAGATCGGAATAGCATTGCCTCAAGTTGAACGGCCGCTTCCGCCTGCATACTCGGCAATACGTGGGAGTAGGTATCCAGCGTCAGCGCAATCGAGGAATGCCCCAGCCTCTCGCTTACGATCTTCGGATGGACTCCTGCCTTCGATAATAAAGTCGCGTGACTGTGCCGGAGATCATAGAGCCTCAGCGAAGTTCGCAATCCGGCCCTTTTCAATCTCCGCTTTTAGACCATTGTGATATTCGAGTGTGTTGGGGGCGTGCCGACAGTCGAGGCAAACACGAGGTTGTGGTCATCGCAATTCGGACTACTTCGCCGCCGTCGGACCAAGCAGCCTCTCACGGAAACGGACCTGAAAGGTTTGCAGGAGACCTCGGATGAGATCGGTGAGGAAGATGGCGCGTCCTTGTTCTCAGATCTTCTCGCGCGTTCCGGATTATCCTCGCTCGCGCACTTAGTCCGCAGCCCCGTCGGTATGGACCGAGCGGCGGCACAGGCGGCGTTCTCGGAGTTTCTCAACGAACGAACCCTGACCTCTCAACAGATCCGCTTCATCGAGATTGTGATCGTCCAGTTGACAGCCCGTGGAATAATGGAAGCATCCGCACTCTACGAGGCTCCATTCAAGGACCTCCACTCCGGCGGCCCGGACGCCCTGTTCAAGGGGAAGGAGAATGTCATCGATGGGGTGTTTACGGCGCTGAAGGGATTCAATCGGTTGGGAATGAGGGAGGCGAGTTAGGTGAATTGGTGTCGTTTCGTTCTCGAAAGCACCATTATTGACTCGGATTGAAATAGATTGGCACAAGGAACTCCCGTTGTGGGATATCTGGCTTGAAAATGCATATCCTCCACGAAGATAGCCAATAGGGAAAAGGAAGGTGACGAGGCACGAAAAGCGTTTCGTTCTTGGTTTTAATATTGCTCCTTTTATTCAACGTAAACGGACAAGTCACAAAGACAGCAACGACCCCGGAAGGTGAGAAAGTAATTCTGAAGCCAGATGGCACCTGGGAGTTCGCAAAGAAGGAGGACCCCGCGACTTCGCGCTTGGACAACCCCGAGGAGAGGGTTTTTTCAATCGAAGAATATAAGTCCGACCCGGTTCGCTACTTAGGCAAACCATTCATAGTGAAATGTGAAGCCAGTTCGAGCGATTACTATAATTTTTACTTCATTAGATCTCAGGAAACACACCTGTCAATCAGCTTGAGGTGTGAAACATCAAAGCGCGGATTTTATTTCATTAATGCCTATATGGAAAGAGGGGAATTGGCGGACAAGTTGCGCGCAACATTACTTCGAAGTAAAGAACCCGTGGTTGGGTACTTCCTTCTTTTGCTCGAGAAACAAGTATATGAAGGGTCCTCTCGGATAGCGAATTTTGTTGAGCTTAAAGAATACGAGCTGCTTGATGAGCTAGGTCCCCAATAAGTCCGAACGAGGTCAACACTTCAGCGTTGAGCTAGAAGTAAATAGCCAAAAAGCTGATATCTGCGCACAATTTGCCGAAAGCTTCATAGGGCTGGCAGGTAATTAGTGATTGTAAAGCACTCGCGCCACTTCTTGTCGTCCCAACCCGTCTTGTTGCGAAAATACTTAGCCAAATAGGGAAAAGCAAGAAGACCTGCCAGAGCAGTGAAGCCATCGCAAATCTCTAATTCCCCCTCTTCCGCAAGCGGATACTCGGCAAAATACTCTTCTCTAATGTGCTGCACAAATACAAACTCGACTTCATCACCAATTTGAATAGGAGTTCTCGCGAAGATCGCCTGATAAAAAGACCTCAAGGGAATCCAAACTGGGTCATCCCTTACAGGAGGGTTTACAACGGGATCCATTCTGTCTTCGTGTTTATCCCGATCAACAAAGGCAAGGAAATAGCCTGGCTTATCTGAGAGTTTTCCGGTGTCCGTATAGAAACACTTCAACCTCTGAATCATCTCCTCCCCGTCGTTTAACATAGGCTGGTAGGTCGTTTCTTGACCCATCTCCCTGAGTGCAGTGTCGAGCATGGAACGATCGAGACGAGAGGCGAAGCCTCTCGGAGCTTCGGTAAGCCATCTCCTTTCACGTATCGAATGTCGCCATTGTGTAACTAGGCAAATGTCTCCTGATTGTGAGTCACAAACCAAAATGACCGCCCCCTCTCCTCCAGGAGACTCGATTCGCACAAAGTTACCAGGTTTCACAACGGCCTTACCTAGCTCCTTATCGTATTGCCGGAAATTTACCTTATCAACGAAGACAGATACGTAGCGATCAACCGGGGAGTCATCCTTCGAGATTCTATTACCACCAAATTCCATGATCTCGATCTCACCCTTATTAGGGTCCCCTTTACCGCCTCCGAAATCGATCTTGATCAGTTTCTCAGGTCTCCAAGCCTCAGTCTCCTGTACCGGGTTCGCTGGAGCTGAGCCAAAGAAAACGATTTCTAGTATCTGTTCCTTAACTTCTTGCGAAATCTCACAGCACTCTTCCTTCTTTAGACTTTCGTAATAAGTTGATTTTCCAATGCCAAGCAAGGGGTAGACCTCGTCCAACAACGAAGTTTTTGAGTACCCAGGCGGCGAACCGTGGCGTAGTCTTTGTTCTTTAACTTTTCGTTCCAGCCAGTCGTCGAAATTCTTCAAGGAAATTGTCTCAATGCTCTCCATTACTGCTCTCCCTTACAAATCGTGTCTTCAAAGATATAAAGTCGTTTTATTCTAATGTACTCACAACCGTTTTTTTTCCACGATTTTTCCACCCTTTTGGATTCGTATCACTTTTCAAAAACCCGCCCATTCGGGACACTGTGATGCGGAGGACAATGGACATGAGATGCTGGCGATGTCACCGCTCAATGTTCCGAGATGATCCCCTAGCATTTGGCACTTGTGGCCGATGTCGGTCGCTACTGAAACACTGCCCTGGTTGCAACAAGTTGATCGAGACTACGAATAGATGGTGCTCGCAATGTATCAAAGTAGTTACCAACGGGTTTGACGGTGTCTTTGCGAAGGAAAGTAAGGAAGGCTAGGGGTGAAGAGACTGCTCGCAGTCAGCTTACGCGATTCCTATGAGTTCATATCAATACAAAGCGATGTTGATTCAAGACATGATCAATTTGGACACAGGCGGCGGATTTCTTCAGTTTCAGAGAGCATTTGAAAACGCAACGTTGAGGATTATGCAACCTTTAGAGTGGACAGTTCAGCACGAACTGCCCTCAAGAAATGGTCGGGTATTTGGAAATTAGTTTCTACTGTTTGCCTGAAAAGAGCACAGCCTCATTTTGGGCAACTGAGGTCAGTCGCGAGGCTGGCATGGCTGCCTGGTCAGCGGGTTCGAACTTTCAACGGACCGATCCCGCCGACCAGTGCGTTCGGCACATGATGTACCGTGCCACCGCCCTGAAGGAGGGCGGGATACAAATAACCTACAATATGATCAAGCACATGCAAAACGCCCTTGTTGGCTTTCTGCTTACTTTCGCCGTTGCGTTCGGCGCCTGCTCAGAGAGTCAGACTAGCAAGGCGGTCGCGTTCGCGACTACCCTCCAAGCTTCGCTTAAGGCATTTGAAGCGGAAAGGAAGGACACCCAAGATTCCGTTGTCGAGGCCAAGGAGGTGATCGATGAGTTGTTGGTGCCGACGACGCCCGAAGGCGTAGCGGTCACTTCAGAGAGGTGGGAGCAGGCAGCTGAAGAGCTTTCGGCACGTATCCAAGGACTTAAGAAATCCTTTGAATCGCTGACTGAAGATAGCCGTACCTACTTTTCAAAGCTCGATGAGGAAACAAGCGGAATCAAGAACCCCGTCCTTAGGTCAGCGACCGAGCAGAAGAATCGCAAGCTTCATATCGAATGGTCTGCAGCCCAGATGGCAGCTGCGACTTCGCTTGGCAAGCTCACGAACCTTGAGTCAGGCGCAGACGACATCGGGCGCGTGATTAGGACCGGCGCAATGCGGTCCTTGCTCAAGTCGAATACCGAAGAATTGAAGAAGATCGCGGCCGAGGCCGAAATGGCCTTGCAGGATTTGAGCCGACTGACAGCGGAAGGTCAGGAGCTTTTGAACTTCACTGAATAATCCCAATCCCGGTGCGTTGCTGAGTATTAATCACAGCAACGCACTGGCTTTCATGAAAAGGGGGGCTTGCTCTCATTAACCTCGCAACTTCCAATTCCCGCTTCCCTTAAATCCCGCAGTCGCAAGTCCTGAAGTCCGACAACTCCGATTTACCTTGCTGGGTCCCATTCCTATAATCGGCCAGCTCAATGATCAATGACACGATTGCGAGTATCTTTAGGGTACTACTGCTGTGCGGCTATCTGGGGGAAGTTCTCCTCCAAAGTATTCTTGTGTGCCAACAGTGCGCCAATTCTCCTGAAGAAACCCGAACTGCGACGAACGCAACTGAGGAGGACCTTGACAATTCGCCACCGCAAAAAGTCTAGTCCGATCTGCTCAGAAATGATGTGAAGTGCTTCCGAGGACTTAAAATCCTGCGCTCCAAGGGGCGTACGGGTTCGACTCCCGCCCTCAGCACCAGGCGACTCTTTTCAGTGGAGTCGGGGACAAGACTCAAAAGACCGATCGTTATCGGTCTTTTTTGTTATTTAGAGGTATACTGCGCCGTACCAATTCACGAAAGCCTGGCGGCATTCACGTTCCCCAGAGGGCGCGGCCCGCAGATATCGAGATGAACCAGGAAGAGTACATAAGTTTGATCAGGGAGATCGAACCGAAAGCAAAGGAGAATCCCGGCGCTTACCGTAAGAAGGTATTTCTTCTTGCCGTTCTCGGCTACGCATACATCGTCGGGATCGCCTTGCTCCCCATAATAGTCGTGCTCGCGGTCATCGCGGTCGCGTTTGTCGTCCCCGCATTCTTCTGGATCCTCATAAAGCTCGTAGGAAAGTTTGTCTTTTTGCTTCTCGCGGCCGTAGGGGCTATCTTCGCTGCCTGCTGGAGCGCTTTCCGGTCTTTTCTGAGGGACGTTGCCGTTCCCGAGGGTACACCCATCGGGAGAAGCGAGTTTCCAAAGCTGTTCGAACTGCTGGATGAGATTAGCGAAAAGATCAAGGCGCCCGTTCCCGATACCGTTCTTATCGACAGCGGCTTCAATGCTTCCGTAATGAACACCCCGCGCTTCCTTTTCTTCGGGTCCAAAACGGTGCTCACATTGGGTCTTCCCCTGATGGAAGCGCTTTCGGTCGAGAACTTCCGAGCGGTACTCGCCCACGAGATGGGTCACATATCGAGGCGGCACGGAAGATACGCGGGATGGATATATCAGCTCCGGGCGACCTGGGCGCACTTTTTGGAGGAACAGGAGATCAACGGGTCGAGCAGCATCGAATTCCTCTATTCAAGATTCGTGAACTGGTACATGCCGTTCTTCAACGCCTACTCGTTCGTCCTCGCAAGGGAGCAGGAACGCGAGGCTGACCGGATGGCCGCCGAGATGTACGGTGCGGCGACGATGGCCGAGTCCTTGGTGGTGATTCACCTGAAAGAAGCGCATTACGGCGAGCAGTTCTACAAGAACATTTTTGACGGCGCCAGGCAAAACTCTTCGCCTCCAAAGGACCTCTTCTCGGCCTTGCGTCGGTCGCTCCACAGGCCATTCGATGAAACACGCGATGCTGTCTTGCTGATGAATGCCCTTACGGTCGTCACGGACTATTCCGACACTCACCCGTCTCTTGCCGAAAGGCTTGAGCTGCTGGGGTACAAGAAAGAAGATAACGGCGCCACGGGCTCTCTGCCCGTGCAGAGAGGTCAGACCGCTGCCGAGTTCTTTCTCGGGGATCAGGCGGTCGAATTGGGCAGACAATTCGACGCCAGCTGGGAAACCGAGATGGGTGCGAGCTGGAATGCCGCGCACCAGCAATGGAAAGAGCTGAACGCGAGGATCGAGGAGCTTCGCTCTAAGCATGAGGCCGGCACGGCGACGACCGAGGAAGTATTCGAGCTTGCCGATGTCACAGCGTCACAGCTTGGCGACACTGAGGAAAGCAAGAGGCTTTTCAGGGGCATTCTGGAGAACGAACCCGATCATAGCGGAGCCAAGTTCGCACTCGGCAATATTCTGATCAACGAACGCGACGACGAGGGCGTCCGGCTCATCAACGAAGCCGCCGAAAAGGACTTCAGCTTGACGCAATTCGCCTGCGACATCCTGTACTCATACTTCAACGCGACTGGACGCGGGGAAGAAGCGCTGGAGTATATCAGGCGATCGGACAGATTTCAGGACACGTTGGAGGTGGCCGCGCGCGAGAGGCAGGACATAACCGTTGAGGACTCTTTCGAGGAACACAGCCTGAATGAAGATCAGCTTGAAAGGGTCCGTACAAAGCTCGGATACCACGAAGAGATCTCGAAAGCGTACCTGGTCCGGAAGGTGGTTTGGTATTTCAAGGAACACCCGGTAAATGTACTGGCCATCCTGACTGCCTCACAGGGCGCGGCAAAGGTGAAGCGAAAGGACGCGAACCTGGTCCGCGAAGTTGTGGGAGGACAGGTCGGCGATCTTGACATCCATTTCGTCCTTACTCTCGAGGCCCAGCCGGATGCCATCAGGCGAAAGATCGAGGCCGTGAACGGTTCGCTGATATACAAGAGATCCTGAACCTTGACTTCAGAGCCCCGCGGTTCAGAGCCGGGACGCGCGTGTTTTGGGTCCGATCATGCAGCGTGCCGCAAGACCTCTCGAAAAGCCACCACGTAACTTTCCGGTCTGAGGATGCGTCGCACCAAAAACTTGGTGCCGACGCTCTTTTTTGATATTGATACGCAATCGGATCCACAATAAACGGCTGCCGGAAGGTGAAACTATGAAGAACGAACCTGCAAAAGTACGCGGTACGGATCGCGGCGCAGCGTCGGCCGCTGCTGCATTGCGACCCGCCATTCTGGAGGCAAGAATGCGAACCGAGAGCGAGCGAAAGATACCCGACGAACTGGTCGCCGAGCTCGCAGGCAAGGGAATGTTCCGTCTCGCGCTGCCTACCTCGCTGGGAGGTACGGGGACAAGCGCCGTCGAAATGCTCGAGATCCTCGAAGAACTGGCGAAAGCCGAAGCTTCGGTCGCCTGGGTCGTTTGGAATAACGTTTTGCCCTGTCTTTTTGCGCGGTTTCTCGACGATGAGGCCCGGGCGCGGATCTTCGCCGACCCCGAGGCGGCGTATGCCAGCTCAACTCGCCCCACAGGAAAGGCGGTTGTCGAAAAAGGCGGTTACAGGGTCTCCGGCCGCTGGTCGCTTGTTTCCGGATGCCTTCACGCAAGCTGGACCGCACTGATGTGTGTTGTTGAGGAAGACGGGCAGATCCGGAGGAATGACGCAGGATTGCCGGAGCTGCGGCTCGCTTTTCTGCCCTCGAGTTCGTTGGAGATCATAGACACCTGGAATGTTGGCGGCCTCCGTGGTACGGGAAGCCACGATGTTGTGGTTCAGGACGAGGCCGTGGAAAACGCGATGACATTCTTTCCCACAAGTTCTGGCCAGATAGATGAACCGATCGGAAGGATTCCCATCGTAAGCATGATGGCTGCCGGACATGCGGCGATGTGCCTCGGCATATGCCAGTCGAGCATCGACGCAGTGACGGAACTCGCCCGGAAGAAAGTGACGGTGGATCCCGTTCCTGACCTCAGGGACAAGCCTGTTAATCAGTATGCGGTTGCGGCGGCGGCAGCGAAGACATCCGCCTTGCAGGATCACCTCAAAAAGACGACCGGGATCATTTGGGGCAAGGCGCTGGCAAAAAAGCAGGTTAACTTTGACGACATCTCACGGCTTTGGTCGGCCGCCAATGTCACATCGAGAGAATGCAAGTCGCTAGTCGACGAGCTATACGAGGTTGCGGGTACTTCCGCGCTTTACACAGATTCCCTGCTGGAGCGGTTCCACCGGGATATCCACGCGTTCATGCAGCATATCATCGTCCAGCGCCACTGGGTGGAAAACGCGGGACGAACACTCTTCGGGCTGGAGCCGGAACATCCGCTGTTTGCGGTCTAGCAAACTACGGGGGCTATCGAATCTGTGGTCCGGATCGAGTGTACCTTCAATCTTCGGGAATGTGGCCGGCGGCTGATTCAATAGTGGGTATTTCGCTGTAAGCTGCGTGAACGTTAGCTGAACGATCTCGGGTGATTCCCTTTGCCATGTATTTGGGTCAACGGAGTGCCATCTGGGCTCAGCAAGCCCCGGGCCTGATCGATCCGTTCTGAGGTCCAGCGACTCTACGTGCCGGTTCGAGACTAGGATTCCGATGCCCCACCTGTACTGACCGGTACCGGAACGATCTCTTAATCCTGCGCCCTTAGGGACATGCGGGTTCGACTCCCGCCCTCAGCACCAGCATTTTCTTACTTTCCTCAAGGTCAACTGGAATCTCACGACTTACCAAATCGGTAGCACCTCCAGTTGACCCCAGACTTACCATTTTGGTAAGCTGAGCCTGCGATAATGAAACCGAGCCTCACACGGTGACAGATGAACATAATTGGAAAGCCGAAGATCGAAGCTTTTTGCAGCAAGAATGATCAAGCTCGGTCTGCTCTGGATCGTTGGTTTGAACTAACTGAGGAAGCTGAATGGCGGCATCTGGCCGATATTCGTAAGACCTTCAGCCACTGCGACAAAGTCGGTTCCTGTTATGTGTTTAACGTCGCCGGTAACAAGTATCGACTGATAGCGAACGTTCAGTTTCAAGCGTCGCTTGTTGTCGTCAGGAGAATCCTGACGCACGCAGAATATGATCTGGACAAGTGGAAGATCGAGTGCGATTAGCACTAGTCGATCGGCATGGCCGGGTTTCCATTTGCCGAGGAAGTAGGAGATGAGCCAAAGTTATACGGATCTTCTGGCCGACGCCGCTCCGTCGGCGATCAGGAGCGAAGCAGAGTACAAGAGGACAATGTCGATCATTGAAGGCCTTGCGTCCAGGGAATCGCTGTCCCCTGACGAACTGAGACTGCTCGAGCTCTTGGCCGTCCTTGCAACCGACTACGAACGAGGTTCATACGCAATCGAGTCGAGATCGACGCCGCTGGAAAGGCTCAGATTCCTGATCAGCGAGAATGACCTGAAACAGGTCGATCTTGTCGATGTTTTCGGTTCGGAAAGCCGTGTTTCGGAGGTTATCAACGGAAAACGCGGCATCAGCAAGACCCAGGCAAAACGTTTGGGCGAACGTTTCAGGGTTTCGCCAGCGCTTTTTATATAAGCGCGAATACATCTTCTTCTTTCGACTTTTCGCGATCAGCCGGTCCTCGTGATTCAAAAGCTGCCCACGCGTCGCCAGCGACGGACCCCTCTACTCAAAGCTCAGTCCCGACTCCAGGCTATTCACCAGGAGCCTTGAATCTGGAGTTCCCGAATTCACTTGTACTTCTCGAACCAAGCGAGAATGTGGCCGACCTTTGCCATAAGGTGGCTCGGACGCGCAGCGATGCCGTGCGAGGCGCCGGGGATCCTGACCATCACCGAATCTACCTTCCTCAGCTTCAGCGCCGCGTAGTACTGTTCGCTTTCCGAGATCGGGGTCCGGAAGTCGTCCTCGCCTGTGAGCAGCATCGTCGGGGTCTTCACGTTTCCGACCAGCGAGATCGGCGATCGCTTCATATACGCCTCGAGGTTGTCCCAGGGAAATCCTGTAAACCAATACTTGTAGAAGAAATTCGGATTGTCCGAATTCAGGACAAAGCTGTACCAGTTTATGACGGGCTTCGCTACAACCGCCGCACGAAAGCGATCGGTCTTTCCTACGATCCAGGCCGTTAAAACTCCGCCGCCGCTCCCGCCCGTTACGTACAGCCGTTCGGGATCGACAAAGCCCTTGGCGATCATCGCGTCCACGCCGGAGATCAGATCGTCGTAGTCGTTGCCGGGGTAGTTATGATGGATCTCGTTCGCGAAGTCGGCGCCGTAGCTCGTGCTGCCGCGCGGATTCGTGTAGAGCACCACGTAACCTTCGGTGGCCATCAGCTGAAGCTCGGCGGTGAACCGGTCGCCGTAATCCGCGAACGGGCCGCCGTGGATCTCGAGTATAAGGGGATATTTCTTAGACGGATCGAAATCCGGCGGCGTGATATACCAGCCTTGAATGTCTTTCCCGTCGTGCGAAGACTTGTAATTGATCTCCGTTACCTTCCCCAGTTTCCTAGTCTGTAAAAGGTCCGCGGCAAGGTCGGTCAGAATGCGAGGCTGGCCGCCAGGTTTCAACATCGCAATGTCGCCCGGCCTTTCGGGCCCGGTTACGGTAAAAGCGATCGTTCCGTTCCTGCTTACTGTGACCGGTCCTTCGTCGCCGTACGGTCGCCCGTTCGAATTCGATCCGTAATCGCTTGCGAGCACGGAGATCTTTCCGTCCCCGTCGACCGAGGCGAGCTTCGTGTTCCCACGATCGCTGTACGTGAAGTTCCAGCTGTTCGTGGCAGGATTCCAGGTCGGGGAAGACACCGAACGGTCGAGCGAACCGGTAAGCGATTTCGTCTCGCCCGATGCGCTTCTTACATATATATGGCTGTTGTGATAGCCGAGGAGTTTGTCGTCGTACCCGACGTACGCGATCGATCCCGAGGGTCCTTCCGAAGGTCCGGAATCGGGACCGAACCTGGTGGTCAGCTGTTCGGTCTTCCCGTCGGTCAGACCTACCTTGTAAAGCTCGGAGTTGTTCGGCTGGTCTTCCCAGTCTGCGTGCCTGTTCGCGGATATGATCACCGAATTCCCGTCTGGTGACCACGCGATCCCGCCTCCGTGGTTGAAATCGCCCGATGTGATCTGGCGAGGCGTGCCTCCATCGGCGCTCAGAAGAAAGAGCTGCGAGTAGCCGTATGGAAGATAGCCTCTGCCGTCGGCACGGTAGACAAGCCTGTCGATGACCTTCGCACCCTCCGCCCATTCGGCGCCTTCCGGTTTCGAAGGCAGCTTCGCAAGCGGCTTCTGCGAATCGGGAACGCGCATGAAGAAGGCGATCCGGCTGCCGTCAGGCGACCAGGACAAGCCTCCGGGTGATTCCGTGAGGTTCGTCAGCCTACCGATCCTTCCGGTATCGACCCAAGAACAGAATATCTGCGCCTTTCCCTTGGAATCGCGCGTCACAAATGCCAGTTTCTTTCCGTCCGGAGACCATCTCGGTGACGATGCGTCGCCGAGCCTCGAATCGGGAAGGAACGGCTGGTTCGAAAGGTTCTCTCCCACCACCCACAGGTCGGCCCGGCGGCGGTCGGTCATTATGTCGTAATAGTTGCGCACATAGACGATCGAGCGGCCGTCGGGCGAGATCTGCGGATCCGTGGCGAACTCGATCTCGAACAGGTCCTTCATCTGAAGTCCCTCTTCCTGAGACCTCGCTTCAACTGCCGAAAAGAACAGAACCGCACCAAAAAACAACAGGACGGACAGAACGCGGGCTCGAGATGCGTACATACGGATGCTCATCGTTTCATTCTCCGGATCGTAATAGGTTCGGGATTGCGGACAAAGGTTATCACAGACAGGGCCGCCGAACTCACCGGCGGGCACCATATCGTAAGAGCCCCATACGATATTGTGCCCGGATCCACCGGACGAGTCAGGGATTTTCTTTCAAGTCGGGGCGAAATCGTGGATAATTGCCAAAATCAAGTCAAATCCCGGCAATGGCATGGTCATTGCTCTTTTACTTCGCTGTTGTAAGAAACACCAATCGGCGAAGTCGGAGGTCACGAATGATCGACTACCGAATCAAAGCCAAGGCACTTGCAGCAAGTTCACTTCTGATCTTTGCACTCAGTATTCAAATACGGGCCCAAGACGAACCTGCCGATCAGAACTTTCACGGCCTGCCGGCCGGTTCTGAGATCAAGGTTACGATGGACAACGAGATCAACTCGAAGTCCTCTTCCGTCGACGACACTTTTACGGTCACAATTTCGGAGCCCATCGAGATCGACGGGATCGTCGTACTTCCGATCGGAGCAGTGATCGAAGGGCGCGTGACGAAGGTCAGGCCCGCCTCGGCAGGAAGGACCGACGGAATCCTCGAGGTCGTCTTCGAAACGCTGTTTATCGATGCCGAAAGAAAACGGGACATCGAAGGGCTGATCGAACGCGACGCGGCCGATGAGCAATCGAACACGGGAGACATCCTCATTGCCCTGGGCAGCACCGCAGCGGGCGGGATCCTGGGCTCGGCAGTCGGCGGCGGGAAAGGCGCTCTAATAGGCGCCGGTATCGGCGCGGGAGGCGGACTTGGAGCCGTCCTTCTTAAGAAAGGAGCTGAAGCGCGAATAAGGGAGAACGAAGAATTCCGGGTCCGGCTCACAAAGCCTGTGTCGCTGCCGGTCAGAGGATACTGAAAAATTTGACTTTGGTCGTTGGAGAGCGAATCTCATTCGACCTTAATGAAGAAGTCCGATGTGAAGGGGAGAGCGCATCGGGCTTTTTCATTTTAAACTTGCTTGACACCCATTCTCGCCGCCGATATAAACTAGCAGTTCCTGATCAACCGCCCGGCGGACGAACCGTCCGCTCTACCGTTTAGACAAAGGAAGTGCCGGATCTCAAGACCGGCACCGACAAAGGATCTCGAAATGGCACTTTCACGAAGGGACTTTCTCCGTTACTCGGGATTGGCGCTTGGAACGCTCGCGGTCCCAAGCTGGCTCTATTCCGCACGTATCGGAGACTTCTCATCGGTCAACGTGGACAAGGGCACGCTGGCCGATCTCGCGCTCTCGGAAGCGAAGAAACTGGGAGCTTCCTACGCCGACATAAGGATCAACCGGTACAGGATCGAATCGCTCGGAACCAGAGAAAGACAGGTCCAGTTCGTGTCCAAAGGCGAAAATGCAGGCTTCGGCATCCGGGTCCTTGTGAACGGCACGTGGGGTTTCGCGGCGAGCCCGGACTTGAACGAGGCGGAGGTCAAGAGAATGGCCCGAGAGGCCGTCGCGATCGCGAAGGCGAACGCCGCGTTCAACAAGAAGAAGATCGAGCTGGTTCCGGCCGAAAAAGCGGTCGGCGAATGGAAAACGCCATTGAAGATCGATCCGTTCGACGTCTCGATCGACGAGAAGATCGACTTCCTGCTGAAACTTAACGAGGCCGCGCTTTCCGTCAAAGGGGTGTCGTTCGTCAATTCGTCGATGGCGTGGGTCAACGAACAGAAGTACCTTGCGACGACCGACGGCACGCGTGTCGAGCAATACATAGTCAGGGGAGTACCGAGCTTCAGCGTCACCGCGCTCGACCGCGCAAAAGGCGATTTCCAGACGAGAAACGCTCTGGCGCAGGGAAGCGGGTCGGGCTGGGAGTATACGAAGGAGTACGACTGGATCGGCGAGGCTAAGCAGGCGGGCGAAGAAGCCGTCGCCAAGCTGTCCGCAAAGCCGATCGAACCCGGAAAATACGACCTTGTCCTCCATCCGTCACATCTTTTCCTGACAATTCACGAATCCGTCGGACACTCCACCGAACTCGACCGCGCGCTCCTTTGGGAGGCGAACTACGCGGGCACTAGTTTTCTTACTCCTGACAAGACCGGCAAACTGCAGTTCGGTTCGAAGATCGTCAATTTCGTCGCCGACCGGACTCAGAAGGGAGGGCTTGCGACGACGGGCTGGGATGACGAAGGCGTATCCGGCCAGGAGTGGCACATTGTCAAGGACGGCGTCTTCACCGGATGGCAGACCACGCGCGACCTCGCGCCTCTGATCGGAGAGAAGACATCGCGCGGATGCCTCTACGGCGACAGTTGGAACAGCGTGCCTTTCCCGCGCATGCCGAACCTTTCGCTCTCGCCTTCCTCAAGTGATATCTCGACCGAGGATCTGATCGCGGATGTCGAGAAAGGGATAATGATCTACGGCCGCGGCAGCTATTCGATCGATCAGCAGAGATACAACTTCCAGTTCGGCGGACAGACTTTCTGGGAGATCAGCAAAGGAAAGATCACCGGGATGCTGCGTGACGTGGCCTACCAGTCGCGGACGACAGACTTCTGGAACAGCTGCGACGGGATCGGCGGCAAGTCGACCTATCTTCTTCCCGGCACATTCAACGACGGCAAAGGAGAGCCCGGACAGTCGAACGCGGTTTCACACGGGTGCCCGACTGCGAGGTTCAGGGACATAAACGTGCTGAACACGGCTTCTTGAGCGATCAATAGAGCGGAGATCTGAAATGCTTTTGACCGAGAAAGAATCGCGAGAGATCGCGCACAAGATACTGCAGAAGGTGAAGGCGGACGACGCGCAGGTCTCCGTCAACAGCGACAAGACCTCGCATCTGCGGTTTGCAAGGAACGCATTCCTTACAAGCGGGACGACGACCGAGAGGTCTGCTTCGATAACCGTCTGGATAGACGGAAAGCGGGGTGCTTCGGGAACGAGCGACCTGAGCGACGAAGGCCTGAAAGCCATGGTGGACCAGGCGGAGAAAGTTGCAGCGATATCTCCGGTGGACCGCGAGTATCTGCCGACGCTCGGCGCTCAGAAATACAGGCCTGTCGACGGTTTTGCCGAAGCAAGCGCGGAAGTGGCTTATGATTCGCGCGCAAAACGAATCGCAGAGATACTCGAGCTGAGCGAATCGAAGAAGGTCATTTCAGCCGGCTTCCACGAAAGCCGTGCACGGTCGTCCGCGTTCGCCACGAAGAACGGGAACTTCGGTTACGAGCGGGAATCCGTGGCAAGTCTTTCCGTGACGGCGCGGACCCCGGACGGAACGAGCTCGGGCTATTTTCAAAGAAGCAGTGTCGATCTGAACGATCTGGATACGAAACACGTCGCGGAGCAGTCGGTCGGGAAGTGTCTTTCGGGCCGTTCGGCAAAGGAACTAGAGCCGGGGGAATACACAGTCGTGCTGGAACCGCAGGCGGTCGGCGATCTGATCGGAAGGCTGGCGTTCCAGTTCGACGCGCGAAGCGCGGAAGAGGGCCGCAGCCCGTTCTCGGCCTTGGGCGGGAAAACGAAGCTCGGCGAAAAGATGTTCGACGAGCGGATCAATATCTACAGCGATCCCTGGAATCAGAGGGTTCCCGGATCCCAAAGCGCCCAGGGAGGATTGCCCGCGGAGAAGATCTACTTCGTGAAGAACGGTGTTGTCGAGAACCTTATCTACAGCCGTTTTTGGGCGAAGAAGAGCGGAAAGGAGCCCACACCCGGTCCCGTGAACATGATATTCGAGCCGTCGGCGAAGGCTTCGTCGACAGCTGAGATGATCTCATCGACGAAGCGCGGCCTTTTGATCAGCCGGTTCTGGTACATTCGCTCCACGGATCCAAGGACCGCAAGCGTCACAGGCCTGACCAGAGACGGGGTCTGGCTCATCGAGGACGGAAAGATAAAGCATCCCGTAAATAATTTCCGGTTCAATCAGTCGATGATCTCGATGCTTGCGGGCGGGAACGTTGAATTGATTGGAGAACCTGAAAGGATCGGCGTCGGAAACGCCTCGCTGCTTCCCGCGCTGAAGCTGAAGGCCTTCAATTTCACGTCGCGGTCGGAAGCCGTATAGCCGCACCAGATCAGCTCAACCCGGGCGGACCCGCGGGCTGAATTCCCGCGGGTTCGTCTTTTGCCGTTTGCGAGGTTGTGTGACAGAATTGAGATTCTTTTCACAACCAATTATTCGATCAGAGAGGAATCTAGAAATGGCTCGTAGAAACAAAGTTACGGTCGTTGGCGCCGGAAATGTGGGCGCGACGGCGGCACACTGGATCGCCAGTAAGGAACTGGCCGATGTCGTACTCGTTGACATCGTGGAAGGAGTCCCGCAGGGCAAGGCGCTTGATCTTGCGCAGGCCGCTCCGATCGACGGCTTCGACGTGAAGCTTGTCGGCGCGAACAGCTATGAGGAGACCGCCGGGTCGGACGTCGTGATCATCACCGCGGGGCTTCCCAGAAAACCCGGAATGAGCCGCGACGACCTTTTGAAGACGAATTCGGACATCGTCGGCTCGGTGACCGATCAGGTTGCGAAGTATTCTCCGGACAGCTTTCTGATCATCGTCTCTAACCCTCTGGACGCGATGGCGCAGGTCGCCTTCCGCCGGTCGGGCTTTCCGAAGAACCGTGTGATAGGGATGGCGGGCGTCCTGGATTCCGCGAGGATGAGGTGCTTCCTCGCCGAAGCGCTCGACGTTTCTGTTGAGAACGTCACGGCGTTCGTCCTCGGAGGCCACGGCGACACGATGGTCCCGCTGCCCCGCTACTCGACCTGCGCGGGAATCCCGGTAACGGAGCTTCTCCCAGAGGACAAGCTGAACAAGATCATCGACAGGACGGCAAACGGCGGCGCGGAGATAGTCGGACTTCTCAAGACCGGGTCGGCGTTCTATGCGCCCTCGCTCGGCGCGGTAGAGATGACCGAGTCGATACTGAAAGATAAGAAGAAGATCCTCCCGTGCGCGGTTTTCCTCGAGGGAGAATACGGCATCAACGACCTCTTCGTCGGCGTCCCGGTCAAATTGGGCAGGAACGGCGTCGAACAGATAATCGAGATCTCTCTGACCAATGACGAAAGGTCGGCGCTGCAGAAATCGGCCGCGGCCGTTCAGGAACTCGTGGATGTTCTGGGAATATAGTTTGGCGTTCAGCGACGTGAGACCGGATTCCATCCGAGTTTCTTCGCATTGACAACCGTCAGTAGGCCTCCGCTTCAGCGGGGGCTATTGATAGTAGCTCAATACCCAAAGCAGTTTCTCGTAACATTACAATTAAAGGAGGCCGCCCATTTGGACGGCCTCCTTCCTTTTTGTCATGGTCAAATCCCGGGCCGGTCGTTTTTCCGACTGTCACACTCACCCGGGTAGGCTCATCGCCCGCGCCTTCTACGGTACGAACGGCAGAACGACTCTGTCGATACCGTGGATCACTCCGTTATCGGCCGGAACATCCGTCGCGATGATCGTCGCGTTTCGTCCGACATTGTCTGTCAGGACGCCTCCGTTCTGAAGGAGTATACCTCCCCTGTATGCAGTACGGATCTTTACCGCGCCGAGGATTACGCTCGAAGACCAGGTTCCCGGAACCACATGGTAGAAAAGTATCTGCCTGAGGAGCGAGGGTCCGAGCGTTCCAACGTTGTTTTCATCGAGTCCGAGCTCGAGGAACGCCGCATCCGTTGGGGCGAACACGGTGAACTGTCCCGGACCCGAGAGCGAGTTCACGACTATCGGGTCCGCCGCAAGCACGGCCGCGATCAGTGTGTCGAACTGGCCCGCAAACGTACCCTCCGTATTGAGGGCGATCGCAACGTCTACGATGGAACCCGCAGGTTCACCCTCGGCCGAGCCCTCCCAGAGCACGACGCCATTCTCTTGTTCTGTTTCCTTGTACTGAGCAAGTGCATCCGGAGCAGATGCAGCGAAAAGAACCGTGCAAGCGACTGCAGCGATCACGCTTCCCTTGAACTTTTTCATTTATCTTCCTCCCCTTGATCGTCTTTGTGTTGATGTTACAGGACCTTCCGAAACGCCACACCGCGCTTCCGTTCAATTTTTCCGACCCTGTTTCCAATCCATTTCGGTCTGTCGTTCGCATCGGATTCAATCCGCACCCCGAATCTCCCGAATTCCAGGAGTTCACGACCGGTCAGATTGAACGAACTTCGTTCAATTCCACCTTGTATTCGGTCATTCGACCAGGCAGCCGGAGGTCTGGATTCCGGTTAAGCTTCTCATTTCAAATGCTTTATGGGTTCGGCACCGGTGTTGCACCTCTCTTCCGCGGCACGAACTGCGTTTGCCGCAGTACCTGAACAAATCCCTTCTAGGAACCGAGAACAATGAGAAACGAGAATAGACAGCATACGGTCAGGAAAGTAACGGCAGGAATACTCATGTACGCCATGATCCTGATCAATGTCTTGGGCTCCCACGCCATCGCCTCGACAAAGGACGTGACAAACGACACGGCCGCAACGGCGACCCTCGACCAATTTACGACCGACCTCACTTCGCTAGCCAGGAAAGGCCAGTTACGTGATTCGGGCAAGTTCGACAAAGAGGTCGCGAGCCTTGTGAATGCGTTCGTCAGCAATGACGTTCGTCAGCCGGTCCTTGTTGACGACAGCGGCGAGTCCGCCGAGCTCATCGTCGAGCGTTTCGCTCAGAAAACAATTTCGAACAACGTTCCTGAGGGGCTTCGCGATGCACGCGTTCTCATGCTCGATGTGGACAAGGCGTACAAAGCGTCTTCGAGCGACCGCGAGGTTGCCGAGAAGTTTGTCCGCGTGGTCGAGGAAGCTGCGAAGAGCGGCGGCAAGACGATCCTTTTCGTCGACGAGCTCGCCAACTTCGTCAGCGCATTTGCGGGAAGCGACGTTCTTACAAGTTCGATCCTCTCCGGAAGGCTTCGAATGATCGGCGGCGCATCCGCCCAAGCGTACTCCCAGAGTATCAACAGTGTTCCGGAATACGCGGCGATCTTCGAGCCGATAACTGTCGGCGACGAGAACGGTTCGGGCATCATCGTCACTCGCAGCTCGGAGGACGAGGACTCGAAGGACAAGTATCGCGGCGACAACGTATCGTCTGATATCCGCGAGATGATGGCAAAGGACCCCACGGGGCAGACAAGGCTCGACGTGATCCTTCAGACGCGAGATGTCGATAGTCCAGTTCTTCGCTCGATAATGGCCGAACACAATGTCCGCCTGAACAACAGAATCGGATCGTCGGACACGATGGTCGTCAACATGCCTCTTATCGCTGTTAACGCACTCGCCGACAGCGGATTCCTAAATTACATGTCCCCCGACCGCCAAACGCTGAAGCTTGGACACGTTGAAAATGCGTCAGGTGCTGAAGCGGTGCGCTCGATGGTCCCGTGGACTGCCGAACTCGACGGAACGGGCATAGGTATAGCGGTGCTTGATTCGGGAATCGACGAGCAGCACAAAGCCGTCAAAAACAGGCTGATGGCAAGAAAGAACTTCGTCGACGGAAGTGACGATAAAGACAGGTACGGCCACGGAACTCACGTTGCTGCGATAGCGGTTGGTGAGGACTCGCGCGGTAACGATCAGTACACCGGTGTTGCGCCGAAAGCAAACTTCGTAAGTGTCAAAGTACTTGACGACAACGGTTATGGGCGCACTTCGTGGCTTCTTGAGGGTCTCAACTGGGTGATCGAGAAGCGAGCGCAGTACAACATCCGCGTCGTAAACCTGAGCCTCGGCGGCCTCGCCGTGGATTCGTACACGAACGACCCCGTGAACCTGAAGGTCCAGGAACTTAACTCACTGGGTATCCTCGTCGTGGCGGCTGCCGGAAACGAGGGAAAGGACGAGAGCGGCAATAAGCTTTACGGGCATATCCATAGCCCGGGCAACGACCCGTCCGCACTTACGGTAGGCGCGGTTAATACCTTTCAGACCGATTCCAGAGATGACGATGGCGTCGCGACCTTCAGCTCCCGCGGTCCTACGCGAAGCTTCTACACGCTCAGCGACGGAACCCGCATATACGACAACGCCATCAAGCCTGATATCGTCGCCCCCGGCAACAAGATCAAGGCCGCTTCGGCGAAGAACAACAAGCTCAGGACCGACCACCCTTCGTTGGATATCCAGGAAAGCGTAAACGACGACCAAAGGATGATGACGATGAGCGGAACGTCGATGTCGACGCCGGTTGTTTCAGGTGCGGCGGCGCTCCTCTTCCAGATGAATCCGAATCTGACGCCCTCGATGGTCAAGATGATCCTGCAATACACGGCTCAGCCGCTTGCCGGATTCAGCATGCTCGAACAAGGCGCCGGACAACTAAACATCGCGGGCGCGGTCGAACTCGCGAAATCGTACAAGAGGGATGTTGTTTTCACCAATGCCGCCTCCGGATCGTCGATGCTTGCCGCATCAATGCCGTCGGCATACACGTACCTGAACGGGCAAACCTTCGAGTGGGCCAAAGGTATCACCACGAACTATACCTTCGTTAAAGGGTCTGCACTCGCTGCGAATTTCCACAATGTTTACAGAAACGGAAAGTGGTTTGAGAACGGTATTTCGCACGGATCGGACTTCAACTATGTACTGAATTCCAATTTCTCGAACACTTCGAACCTGACTGTCCGGGCCAGGGTTTACCTGAGCAACGGCGGTTCGCTCGGAAACGGCACGATCATCTACGGGTACGGCGTCCTGATCAGCGACGGCGTCCTGATCAGCGACGGTGTACTGATGAGCGACGGCGTCCTTATGAGTGACGGCGTGCTGGTAAGTGACGGTGTCCTGATGAGCGACGGTGTCCTGATGAGCGACGGCGTGCTGATGAGTGACGGTGTGCTCTTCAGTGACGGTGTTCTGATGAGCGACGGTGTCCTTATGAGCGACGGTGTCCTTATGAGCGACGGCGTGCTGCTGAGTGACCGTAACACCAGGGCGCATGTGTCCGGATCGGCGATCTTCGGAGACTAGTGATCAATAACAAGAGACAATTCTAGAAGGAGGAACACGAAAATGACGAGCCTATCAGTCAAACGTGTTGATCACTCTGAAAGTCTGCTTGGCGTTGGCCACTCGGTCGCTGTAGCTCCAAACCTCTCAAGACTTTCAATCCTTAGGGAAGAGAACAGAGAAGAGGTACTTGAATTCCTGAAGGCGAGACCGGTTCACACAGTCGTGATGGCCAGTTTCCTGAAGGATAACGGCTTCGAAAGCGAGTTCAACCGCGGAAGCTACTACGGGTACCGAGCCGAAGACGGAAAATTGGAAGGCGTTGCGCTGATCGGGCATTCAACCCTGATCGAAGCGAGATCGGAAGATGCATTAGCAGCGTTTGCGATCCAGGCCGGAAGGTCTGAGACACCTATCCACGTAATGATGTCGGAAGGACGTGCTATCGAGAGGTTCTGGGAACTCTTCAAGTCCCCGGGCGCCGAACCGAAACACGTATTCACTGAAAAGCTCTTTGAACTCCGGTTTCCTTTCCTGATCAAGGACTGCGAATGGGAAATTCGGCCTGCAAGGATCGAGGAACTTCAGGAAGTGGCCGAGGCTCACGCGGAGGTGGCTTTCATCGAATCCGGAACAGATCCGATGCAGGCAGATCCCGACGGATTCCTGAAGCGCTGCGCCAGACGCATCGAACAGGGCCGTACCTTTGTCGCGGTGGAGAACGGCAAGCTTCTGTTCAAGGCCGACATCGTGGCCGAGACTCAATCCGTGATCTATCTTGAAGGTGTGTACGTCGCCCCGGATAGCCGGGGGAAGGGTGTCGGGCCCAAATGCCTCTCAAACCTGAGCGGAAAGCTCCTCGAAAGAGCGCAAAACGTATGCATGTTAAGCAACCTGAAATTCGAATGGGCCCACCGGTCATTTGAAAAGTCAGGTTACCACTCAACAGACAGTTGCACGACGATCTTTGTTTAACTTAAGAAAACGCTAGACAAACACGTTGTGATTACTGATAATGGTACTGTCCGGTCGGTTCGGCCGGGCAGTACTTTTTTCCTCACATCCCCAAAAACACATCATCGGTACCAACAGGGCCACGGGCGCCGTTGTAAGGCGCAGACGGGAAACCAGCCCGAATGAGGTTCAAGAAAAAGATCGACAGGTTCATGCTCGGCTCGATTGCCGTGGGATCTTTGTGCATATTGCACGCGCTGTCCGCGATCCCATATGGCGAGATCGATCTGTATCTTGTCGCCCTTGCCGCGCTGACCCTGCTTGTAGGTACACGCATATCGATCCAGATTCCCCGCTTCAAGTCCCACATCGCAGTCTCAGACACGTTCATTTTCCTTGCGCTGATTCTGTATGGCGGTGAGATCGCCGTCGTTCTGGCCGCCGCCGAAGCGTTTCTGTCGTCGTGGCGATTCTGCAAGCGAAAGATCACGGTATTCACCAACGCGACCGTGATGGCGATCTGCACGACCATCGTCGCGCACGTGATGGAATGGTCGGGACTGCTTGCCGGACTCAAAGAAACTTCGAGAACGGGCGACACAAACACATTCATAATCGCCCTTTCGGTGATGGCGCTTGTCCAGTTCGTATCGAATACGACTTTTGCAGCCGTGTACGGGGCACTCAAGAGCAACCGGCAGGTGTTCGATGTCTGGAGGTCCACATTCCTGTGGACGTTCGTCACTTATGCAGTGGGAGCGGTTAGCGCCGGAGCGCTCTTTCTTCTCAATCAGTACATTGGCTTTGGCGTCGTGATCGCCACGTTCCCGGTGATTTTGCTTGTCTACCTGAGCTACAAAATGTATCTCGAAAACGTCGAGATGTCCCTGGCGCAGGCCGAACAGGCAAGGGACCACGCAAAGGCGCTCGAAACGCAGTCGATAGCCCTGCGTGAGTCCGAAGAACGATTCCGGAGCGCTTTCGACAACGCACCTATCGGGATCGCGCTTGTGTCATCAACTGGAAACTGGCTTAAGGTAAACCACGCACTTTCCGACATTCTCGGCTATTCCAACGATGAGTTTCTTGAAACTGATTTCCAGTCGATGACCTACGCCACCGACCTTGGAGACACCCTCGTCAAGATCCACGAGCTGCTCACGGGAAAGATCCCTTCCTGCCAGCTGGAACAGCGGTTCATACATAAGAACGGACACCCGGTCTGGACATCCTGGAGCGCATCGCCCGTTGAGCAGGTCGGATCCGAAGACAAACTGGTGATATTCCAGATCCTCGACATCACCGACAAGAAACTTGCGGAGAAGAAGCTTCAGTACGAAGCGACGCACGATTCCCTTACCGATCTTCCCAACCGCGCCCTCTTTATGTCGCGGCTTGAAAGCGCGGTCGAAACCGCCCGCCGGAATCCCTCCTACGAAGTAACGGTGCTGTTCATCGACCTTGACCGGTTCAAGCTTGTCAACGACAGTCTTGGCCATTACATAGGCGATCAGCTTTTAGTCGGCATCGCCGAACGACTGAAGGAATGCCTCAGGCCTTCTGACCTCGTGGCCCGCCTGGGAGGCGACGAATTCGTCATCCTGGTCGAAGGAAAAGGCGAGGGCGAAGACGCGGTCAAGATCGCCGAAAGGGTTCAGGAAAAATTTGTAGAACCGTTCGATCTGGGCGGAAACGAGGTTTACAGTTCGGCCAGCATAGGGATCCTCAAGCTTGGCGACAACCATTTCTCGGCTGAGGACATGATGCGAGACGCCGATACCGCAATGTATCACGCGAAGAAAGCCGGTCAGGGCAGGCACGAGATCTTCGATCCGATGATGCACGAGGTGGCGAAAGAGACGCTCGAGCTGGAGACGGACATGCGCCGCGCCGTAGACAACGACGAATTCACCGTTTTCTACCAGCCCATTTACTCCCTCGCGACCGAAGAGACAATAGGGTTTGAAGCGCTCGCCCGGTGGAATCATCAAACGCGCGGATACATTCCCCCGAACGACTTCATTCCGATAGCAGAGGAACTCGGTCTGATACACGAACTCGGCGAACAGATCCTGTTCAAGGCGTGCACTCAGATGTCTACACTTCTGAGCGATCCTGACAGAGAGGAACCCCTGATCCTCAGCGTCAATATCTCGTGCAAGCAGTTCGCAAGCCCGGATTTTGTCGAGCGCGTGAAGGGAGTCCTCGACGACACTGGTTTTCCTCCGAGGATGCTCAAGCTGGAGATCACCGAATCGGTCTTTCTGGAGCACCGCGAGAACGCCGTCCGTATGCTTAGCGAACTCAGGACTCTCGGCATCGAGATCGACATCGACGACTTCGGCACGGGCTACTCTAATCTCAACTACCTGACACAGCTTCCGATCTCGACGCTCAAGATCGACAGGTCGTTCATCGATACGATGGACAAGGAAGACAGGAATCTTGAGATCGTCCAGACGATCATCGCGCTAGCTTCAAGCCTTGGGATAAAGGTAATAGCGGAAGGCGTGGAGAACGACGAACAGCTTCAGAAACTTCGGTCTCTGAACTGCGGAGGCGCGCAGGGCTTCTATTTTTCGAGGCCTATGAATCTCGAGAGCGTGAGGGAGTTCCTGCGAAAACCGGAAGTCGTTCCGCCGGAGTCGTTCACGGATGTGCCTGTCGCGCCTTCTGTTCAGTAATCATTGACCAGTGACCAAGGACCAAGGACCAAGGACCAGGGACCAAGGACCAGTTGCCAATAACCTAAGGCTCAGAGTTGTCAGAAAGCTCTGAGCCTTTATTTCCGCTTCTTAGACGGTGTTTTTCGAACCTTTAATTCTCGCCCCGTGGTCTAGGGTCTCCGATTCTTGGTCGCTGGTACTTGGTCTATGATCACTGGTCCTTGGTCCTTGAACACTGGTCCTTGGTCCTTGAATTCACTTCCGCAACCAGCCGAACAGGCCGTGAACAGTGACCTCGCGGTTCGTCTCGTAGATCGCGCGAGTGAGCGGGATGTTCATTGGGCAAACCTGAACGCAGTTCTGCGAGTTGCCGCAGTTCGCGATCCCGTCGTCGTCCATCATCGCGTCCAGCCGCTCGTCACGGTTCATCTTGCCCGTCGGATGCATATTGAACAAACGGACCTGCGCGATCGCCTGCGGGCCAATGTAGTTGTCGTCGTGGTATTGCGGGCACGCCTCCAGACAGCATCCGCAGGTCATACATCTTGAATAGGCGTAGCGTTCCTGCTGTGTTTCCTGAGGCGTGTGAGGCCCGGGACCCAGGTCGTGATAACCGTCGAGTTCGACCCACGCGTGGACCTTTTTCAGGTGGTCGAACATAGGCGAGCGGTCCACCTTGAGGTCGCGAACGTTCGGGAACTTCGTCATCGGCTCGAGGACGACCTCGTTCCCGCCGGCTTCCAGAAGGATGTCGTCGATCAGCGCCGAGCACGACTGCCTCACGCGGCCGTTGATAACCATCGTGCAGATCCCGCACACCTGCTCGAGGCAGTTCATATCCCAGACGGGGGGCGTCGTTTCCGTCCCGTCCGCCTTGACCGGGTTCTTCCGGATCTCCATCAGGACGGAGATCACGTTGAGGTTCCTGCGGTACGGGATCTCGAACGTCTCTACGTATTGAGGCGCGTCCGGCCTTTCCCTCCGCTTGACGCGCACACGCACAGTCTCCGGAGGATCCGTTAGCCTCGCCTTGATCTTGTTACCGTTGTTCGAGCTCATAAATTCGTTCTAGGCCTTCTTTGCTCCCTGTTTGGAGCCTTTGGAATAATCCCTGAGCCTGGGCTCGATGTGCGAAACGTCCACACTTTCGTACGAGAGCACCGGAGCCTCCTCCGAATACTCGGCGATGGTCGTCTTCAGCCATTCGTCGTCGTTGCGGTCGGGGAAATCCGGCTTGTAGTGCGCGCCTCGGGATTCGTTTCGGTTCAGCGCTCCGAGCGTTATCACCCTCGCCAGCTGAAGCATATTCCAGAGCTGTCGCGCGTGCGGGACCGCCTGCGTGGCCCAGAGGTTCGAATCGTTGATCGAGATGTTCCGGAAACGGTCTATCAGCTCCAAAAGCTTGTTGTCGGTCTCCTGGAGGCGGTCGTTGTAGCGGATGACCGTGACATTGTCGGTCATCACCCTGCCCATCTCGTCGTGGATCTTGTACTGGTTCTCGCCGCCCTCGCTCTTGATGATCTCGTCGTTGATCTCCTGCTGTTTCTTAAGCTCGGAGTCGTAGATGCCGTTCGTCTCCGTGGACCCTCTCTCGACGTTCTTCGCGTATTCGATCGCCGAAGGCGCCGCGACGAAACCGCCGTAAACGCAGGAAAGGAGCGAGTTCGCGCCGAGCCGGTTCGCGCCGTGGATCGAGAAATCGCATTCGCCCGCGGCGAAAAGGCCCGGGATGTTGGTCCTCTGCTCGAAATCGACCCACAGGCCGCCCATCGAATAGTGGACGCCAGGGAAGATCCTCATAGGCACGTGCCTGGGATCGTCGCCGATGAACATCTCGTAGATCTCGAGGATCGCGCCCAGCTTTCGGTCGAGAGTCTCGGCGGGAATGTGCGAAAGGTCCAGGTAGACCTGATTCTCGCCCTTGACCCCGTAGCCGTCGAGGCAGGTCTGGAAGATCTCGCGTGTCGCGATGTCCCTGGGGACGAGGTTTCCGTAAGCGGGATATTTTTCTTCGAGGAAGTACCAGCGTTCCGAATCGGGAATGTCCTGCGGATCGCGCTCGTCGCCTTTGTTCTTCGGGACCCAGACGCGGCCGCCTTCGCCCCGGGCGGACTCGCTCATCAGGCGCAGCTTGTCCTCTCCCGGGATCGATGTCGGGTGGACCTGTATGAACTCGCCGTTCGCGTACCTGGCTCCCTGCTGGTAACAGGCGGAGACGGCGCTTCCCGTGCAAACCTGGGAATTCGTCGATTTTCCGTAGATCAGGCCCGGACCGCCGGTCGCCATTATCACGGCATCGGCCTTGAAGGATCTAAGCTCGAGCGTCTGTAGGTCCATCGCGACGATGCCCCTGCAGACCTGATGATCGTCGAGCACCAGCGAGAGCATCTCCCAGCCTTCGTACTTCGCGACGGATCCCGCCGATTCGAACTTCCTGACCTGCTCGTCGAGCGCGTAAAGTAGCTGCTGGCCCGTCGACGCGCCCGCGAACGCGGTCCTGTGGTGCAGAGTCCCGCCGAAGCGGCGGAAATCCAGCAGGCCTTCCTTGGTGCGGGAGAAAGGCACGCCCATACGATCAAACAGATGGATGATCGCCGGCGCCATGTCCGTCATACGGCGCACCGGCTCCTGATCGGCGAGAAAGTCTCCGCCGTAGACCGTGTCGTCGAAATGCTTCCAGGGCGAATCCCCTTCGCCCTTCGTGTTTACCGCGCCGTTGATGCCGCCCTGTGCGCACACGGAATGCGAACGCTTTACCGGCACGACCGAGAAGAGGTCCACGTTGTGTCCCGCTTCGGCGATCTTCATTGCCGCGGCAAGGCCCGCCAGGCCTCCGCCGACGATCGCGATGTTGATCTTGTTGCTCAAATCGATTCTCCCCCTTGGCCGGATGGAAACCGTCGCCTGTCTCTTAGAATTCTTCCGAACGGATCGCCGGAACGGATTCAGACTGCTGCTCGCACAAAAACTCCGGCATCAGACCGCACGGCCTCACAAACGAGAACGCCGCGTTCGTGCCCGCCGCGAAAAGCCCGAATGCCAGCGCAGCGCAGACAGCAAGCGCGGCCTTTTGCGCCTTCTCGCCGATCACGAGTCCCCAATCGACTGCGAACAGGTAGATCCCGTAGCCGAGGTGCCAGGCGGTCGTAAACACTCCGAGGACATAAAAGATCAGAATGCCCGCGTTCTGCATATCCGACGCGACGATCGCGAACGCCTTGTCCGCATTTCCCGCCACCGCAATATCGGTCAGTCCGAACGCCGAGAACAGGCCCCATCGGAAGTGCAGAAGGTGGAACAGGAGGAACACGAAAAGGAAGATTCCCGAGACCCTCTGGAAAAAGTAAAGCCAGTTCCTGCCGTAGCTGTATTTCGAGACGTTGTTCCGTGCCTCGGCGGTTATGAAGATCCCGTAAACAGAGTGATAGGCAAGCGGCAGAAAGATCCCGAAGATCTCGATCAGCAGGAGGAACGGCAGATGGTGAATGTCTTCAACCGCCTTGTTGAACACGTCGGGGCCGTTCATCGCCTTCGCGTTCGTGAACATATGAACGCCGAAGAAGATCCCGAGCGGGATTATCCCCGTTATCTGGTGAAGTTTCCGAAGTATGAATGTGGTACTCAGTTTTCCCGCCATCGCTTGCTTTCTCTCCCGCTGAAGGCGCGGTTCTGCCGTTCCCCCTGCGCCCATCCGGACAATGTACGAAGCTATAAATGTTACATATTACCCGCCGAATTGCTAAATTAGCGTAAATGAAATCGATTGGAATAATTATGAAGGCTTCCTTATAATTTTTCTTCAGGCCGGCGAGCCGCCAATCGGTAGATGTCCGGCACGAACCATAGGGAAATGCACATAGAAACTTTCAAGGTGTTCTGCGACCTCGTCGAACTGCAGAGCTTCTCCCTCGCCGCCGAGAGGAACTTCGTCACGCAATCGGCCGTCAGCCAGCAGATCCGCACGCTCGAGGACAAGTTCGAGCGCAAACTGCTCGAGCGCGTACGCGGCCGCCGCGAGATAAGGCTTACCCCCGAAGGCGAGGTCTTCTATCGCGAATGCAAGAACGTGCTTGAGTCTTACGGCCAGATGCTCGAGAACATGAACTCTATGGTCGGCAAGGTCAGCGGCACCGTGAAGGTCGCGACCGTTTACAGCGTTGGCCTGCACGAACTGCCTCCGAAGGTCCGCGAGTTCATGTCGCGGTTCCCTTCCATCAAGATCGATCTTGAGTATTCAAGGACCACGCGTGTCGTGCGGGACGTTTTGAAGGGCGTCGTCGAGCTCGGCGTCGTCGCCTTCCCCGAACCGAGGAAGGGCCTTTCGATTGTTCCCATGGCTTCGGACAGGCTGGTTCTGATAACTTCGCCGGACCACGAACTGGCGGAAAACGAGGTCATCGACGTGCGTAAATTGAAAGGCAGGGATTTTGTGCTGTTCGAACGGGACATCCCGACCCGAAAGGCAACGGACAAAATCCTTAAGTCTTACGGTGTTTCGGTGCAGAAAGTGGCCGAGTTCGACAATATTGAAACGATAAAACGGGCGGTCGAGGTCGGATTCGGGATCGCTATCGTACCGTATCCGAGCGTCGTGGACGAAGAATCGAACGGTCAGCTTTCTGTGATCAAGTTCAAGGAAAAGGAATGGTCGCGGCAGGTCGCCGTTGTTCACAGGGGAGACCGCGACCTTTCGCTGGCGGCTCGCAAGTTCGTCGAGTTGTTGAGGATCGATTCTTCGGCGAACCGCGGCGCAGCGTGAGATGTTTGAAATTCATTCGGCCGCGATCACTGCCAGAGGCTTATCCCGGCTTTTTAGCCGGACCAGACACCGACCCGTTTAGAGCAGCGCTCTGCGCTGCATTGAGCGCGAAGCGCGAACCTAGGACCGCCCCGTTTAGAGCGGCGCTCTGCGCTGCATTGAGCGCGAAGCGCGAACCTAGGGCTCCCGACACCGCCCCGTTTAGAGCGGCGCTCTGCGCTGCATTGAGCGCGAAGCGCGAACCTAGGGCTCCCGACACCGACCCGTTTAGAGCAGCGCTCTGCGCTGCATTGAGCGCAAAGCGCGAACCTAGGGCTCCCGACACCGACCCGTTTAGAGCAGCGCTCTGCGCTGCATTGAGCGCGAAGCGCGAACGCTTGCAGTCGCGGTGAGCGAGGTCGGAAGATACCGTTCCGGATCACGCAATCGCTTTGCGACTACGGACATGTGGCTCCCATCGGAGCCGGAGGGTGTGGGTGTGCCGCGTTGCTATTAACATTGCGCGCCGATGGCGCTTTTCAATGGTCAATGGGCATTGAGCAATGATCAATGGGAAGAAGCGTGCGTGGTTCTTCTCTGCGGTCTCTGCGTGCTCTGCGGTTTTTTTTGCCCGTCGCTGGCGCTCCGGGTTCTGATTTCGGGCGGTCCGGGTTCCGATTGCGAATTCTTTTCTCTATTCGGACGCGACCAAGGTGAGCGGCCCGGTCGCGTTGATCCCGTTCAATGCGTTCCTGAGCATAGGGATGATGCCTTCCGCTTCCATATATTCCCTTCCCAGCAACCTTCTGAAGCTCTTGTCTTCGGATCCGCCCTCGAGTTCATCGAGCATCCCCTCGAACATCGCTGTCACAAGCTCGGGAGCGAACTGCTTCCCGCTGTTCCTCTGAAGGTCCTCGATCACCTCGTGAGCGGGGCGCCGCGCTTTGTACGGCCGGTTCGTCGTCATTGCGTCGAACGAATCGGCGAGGTTCACGATCTTCGCGATATACGGGATCTGGTCGTCTTTCAATCCGTCGGGATACCCCCGGCCGTCGAGCCTCTCGTGGTGATATTTGGCCGCAAGCGGAACGTCCGTATACGGATGATGGATCGGGAGCAGGATGTCGTAGCCGACTACCGGGTGCTTGCTGAGCTCCGCCGATTCTTTTGCGTTGATCCTCGTCGGGGAGTTGATTATCCGCTTCTCGACCGTCAGCTTGCCGACGTCGTGAAGATAGCCGGCAACGGCGACGCCCTCGACGCGCTCGTCGGACCATCCGAGCGACTTCGCGATCAGTTCCGAGTACTTCCCTACTCTGACCGAATGCCCCTCGGTGTATTTGTCCTTGTAATCGATGGCCGCCGCGAACGATTTGACCGTGTCGGCGTAGGTCAGCCGCATCTCCTCGTACAGCCGCCTATTTTGCTCCGCCTTCCGTTCTAGTTCCGCAAGCAGGTTGCGCTGGTATATGCCGACGCCTATGTGCCTCGCCATCGCCTGGACGATCGCACGGTCGGCCGAGTTGAACGGCTCGCCGCTCGCCTTCTCGCCGAGCATCACTAGTCCGACGAGCTCGTCGTGGACGATCATAGGTATGATCAGCTCGATACCCCTCTTCTCCACGAACGGCTGATAGCGCTGGAAGAAGATCAGCATCTTCGCCTGGCTCGCCTCGATCGCACTCATCCCGGCGGTAAGGAACTCGCGCTCGTCGGCTGGATCGATCGATGCCGAGACCGGAAAATCATCCCCAAGCCCGCGCACCGCAAGAAAATTAAGCTCGTGTCCGAACCTCGAATACCTCGCGATGCCTCCGCGCATTATCGCCAGCGAACCCAAAAGGAGGTGGAACGAGGTCCGGATCATCTCGTGGAAGTTGTACTTGTGCGCAACTTCCTGGCCGATGTCGGCGAGCGCCGAGAAGGTGTGGATGAGTTTCTGTTCTGATTCTGGCATTGCGGGATGTCTGGCGAACCTATGCCGTGACGATGCGGGCGTGCCTGGAAAGGCCAAGCGTTTCGAATAGATGGGCGGTGTCCGGATTGACGTCGGTGAACACGACTTCGGCGTTCGCGCCGGACGCGGCGTCGATCACGCCGAGCAGGATCGAGATTCCTATGCTGTTCACGATCTCCGTATCTCTGAAACTCACGAGAAGCCGGCTGCAGCCCTGTGCGATCTTGTCACGGCATTCGCGCTCGATCTTCTCGCCAGTGATCTTGTTTAGGTATTCGTTTGCGTAAACGACGGCGGTCTCGCCTTCACGCCGGATCTCGGCTTGTGCGCTGTTTGACATTTTTTCGCTTGAAAGGGCCGGAGTGCGATCTTCCGCACGGAGGCGGGCGCGTGGCCCTTATGTTCGGGATCTGGAATTGAGCCTGAAAACTCGCGAGTTAAAGTAATACTTTAAGAAAAGGATGTCAATGCCGTGAATTTCAGCAATATGCGACGAAAGTAGTTCACCGCAGGGGACGCAGAGAGCGGAGAGATTTTTAGAGAGGCGTAAACGCGAAGGTCGCTATGGTCGCAAAGGTAATTGTCGCCTTTTCCTCTGGACTATCTCATCCGATTGTCCATTGAATTCGAATTTGCGGCACATACGAATCTGTCAAACGCCCTTCGCGACCATAGCGACCTTCGCGTTTAGAAATCTCTGCGCTTCGTGCGAAAGTCCCCGACAAGCTGAAGCTCGTCGGACAACGGGCACCGCAAGCCTGTCACTTCTTCCAGTACGTCTTGATCTTCAGGTGCAGCATTGGGAACGGGACGTATTCCGCCTGGCGGCCGGATTCCCTCAGCTTTTCGACCATGTGGAGGCCGCCGTCAGCATTGCGTGTATGCACGATGAACGAGGCGGAACGGTTGAATTCGACATTCTCGGCGAGCCACTCGGCGACCGCGTAGCCCGTTCGGCCGAAGTCGTCGTGGTCGTTGGATTCGTAATGGTGGGGGAGTAGGTCGTGGTCGAGAAAGATCGCGTCGAACTTCTGTTCGGCGAGAACCCGCTTGGCGTCGACGACCGTCGAAACGATCTCAAGATTGTCGCCTTTGAAGCGCTTTTCGAACCAACGGTGCCTTCGCTCGTCGTCGTCGAGAACAAAGACGTCGATGGGGTCCCGCTCCGCGGAGAGGTCGGCTAAACCCAAACGTATCAACAAACTGCGCAGGATCTTCTTCATTTACTCCGTGGTTAGGCGAAGCAGTAAATATATCACAGCGGCCCTTTGCCGGCACCTGCCGAGCGACTTTCGCGGACGGAAGATCTGCGATTCCGGGACGGATCCTGCGAAACTTGATAATGGACTTCGCGGTGCTATAATCCTGAGAGATTCGAGGCGGTATCCGGGACACTCCCGGTCCCGATCCGGCGCCCGCACGATCGTTCATCCAGATGCCCCAGGAAAAACCAACACTTCGGTCGGTTCCCGACCCGGATGAAGAGCCGCGATCCACTGGTCCGGGAGAAGACTCCGTTTGCCGGAAATGCTTCGGGACGGGAATGGAGTACGTCGAGGGCAAAGGCGTGCGAAGATGCGCGTGCAGACGGCAGAGCTCGCAATCCGGATTGATCACGGCGGCCAGAATTCCCAGAAGGTACGAGAACTGCCACTTCAACACTTTCCGGCCGACAAACAGTTCACAGGAAAAGGCGTTCAAGTTCGCTTCGCGTCTCGCGATGGACTACCCGGCAGTGGACCGAGGCCTTCTTCTGATGGGCACGGTCGGCGTCGGCAAGACGCACCTTGCGGTCTCGATCCTGAAAGGCCTGACGGAGCGCGGATTCACCTGTCTTTTTTATGAGTTCGGAACGCTCCTGAAGGAGATCCAGAATTCCTACAATCCGGTTTCGAAGACTTCCGAGCTTACCGTCCTCGCACCCGTCTTCAACTCGGAAGTGCTTGTGCTGGATGAACTTGGAGCCTCGAAGCCGACCGACTGGGTCCGCGACACGATGGCCCACGTAATCAACACCCGCTACAACGACCGGAAGCTGACGGTGTTCACGACGAATTATCTGGACAGATCCGGTGACAGCCGGGACGAGACATTGCAGGACAGGATAGGTATCCGCCTCAGGTCCAGGCTGTTCGAGATGAGCAAGACGCTCGTGATGTCCGGGGAAGACTACCGGCGCACTTACGACAGGCCGCTCGAGGCCGCTTCCTCCTGAACCGCCTCACGCCTTCGCTTCCGACCTGACTTTCGGCGCGAATTTCACCCACAGCCTGTAACCGAAAAGAGCCGCGAGTACGATCCCCGCGATGATCGGCCAGAAGAAGTCCGATTTCTGGATCAGGTAGAAGTGAACGACGCCGAAGACCGCCGCGACATAGACCAGCCGGTGAAGTTTCTGCCAGCGCTTTCCTCCAAGCCTCTTGACCCAGCCATTGGTTGATGTGACCGCAAGCGGGAGCAAAATCCCGAGAGCGCTCATACCGAGAGCGATGAACGGCCTCTGCCAGACGTCTTCGATGATACCGGACAGGTCCAGCGACTTGTCGAAGATCGAATAAGTGACGAGGTGCGCACAGCCGTAGAAAAACGCGAACAGACCGAGCATTCTTCGGTAGCGGATCAGGTCGTTGCGCCCCGTGATCTTCCGAAGCGGCGTCACGGCAAGAGAGATCAGAAGGAAAATAAGCGTCAGAACGCCCGTGGTCGCGAGAACGAACTCGACGGGATTCGCCCCAAGGTTTCCCCGGTACCAGTCCCACGCAAGAAGAGAAGGAGGGACGAGAGCGTTCACCACGATCAGGACCTTGTTGAACTGCGTATCGTTCATCCTCGCCCTCAGTAGTTCTTCCTCAGGTCCATTCCCTTGTAGAGCCCTGCAACTTCCTCGGCGTAACCGTTGAACATATGCGTCTCGCGCCGGCCGTACTCGCCGATCCTTCGCTCGGTCGCCTGCGACCAGCGGGGGTGATCGACCTCGGGATTCACGTTCGAATAGAAACCGTACTCGCTCGGCGTCGCCGCGCTCCAGGTAGTCGGCGGCTGTCTGTCGGTGAAGGTGATCCTGACGATCGACTTGATGCTCTTGAATCCGTATTTCCAGGGAACGACAAGCCTGATGGGCGCCCCGTTCTGCGGGGGCATAAGCTTGCCGTACAGGCCCGTCGCGAGGATCGCCAAGGGATGCATAGCCTCGTCCATACGAAGGCCTTCGACGTACGGAAAAGGGATCCCCGCGAACACGTTCCCCATCGCGTTCGGAGGCTCCGGAAGATCCACTTCAGGTCCTTTCGGGTTCGATCCGCCGTAAAAGGTCTGGAATGCGACGTATTTCGCGGACCCCAGAGGCTTCGCCATATCGATCAGCTTCTTGAGTGGGAATCCGACCCAAGGGATCACCATCGACCAGCCCTCGACGCATCGGAAGCGGTAGATCCGCTCTTCCTGTTCGATCTTCAGAAGGTCCTCGATGCCGAACACGCGCGGTTTGTCGACAAGGCCGTCGACGGTGACGGTCCAGGGTTCCGATTTGAAGTCCGCGGCCAGCGAAGCGACACCTCGCTTGTCGGTAGTGAACTCGTAGTAATTATTGTAGTTTGTGACATCTTCGATAGGCGTCAGCTCGTCTTTCAGCGGCCCTTCTGCCTCAGAAAATCTCTCGATCTCCGCGGTCGTAACCTCGCGGGGAGGAGGAGGATTGAGATACCGGTATATCAGTCCCGACGCGGCGGCGGTACCCGCCATCGCTCCCGCGCGGATGAAGTTCCTGCGGTTGAGGTACACGGACTCGTCCGTGATCTCACTCGATCTGATATTTTCCCTATCGGACATAACAACGGTCTCGCTTACGGATTCGGTACAGTAGTCGGACCGGATTCCCGCGAAGTGAATTGATTCCAATTCGTAAGCTTTATATTCCGTTGTGAGGGGACGCCTGCGAGTTGCAGCGGGAGGGATCAGTATGCGGATCCGGAAACGGCGGCAGGACGACCGCCCTCGGCTTCCTGGGCTATCTTCACGCCGACCGAGGCGCCGATCCTTGTCGCACCGGCCTCGAACATCTTGCGGGCGTCGTCGATGCCCTTCACACCGCCCGACGCCTTCACTCCGAGCGCCCTTCCGACAGTACGGCGCATCAGGCGGACGTCTTCGACGGTGGCGCCGCCTTTGGAGAATCCGGTCGAGGTCTTCACGAAATCGGCGCCAGCGTTCCTCGAGGCTATGCACGCACGCACCTTTTCGTCGTCGGTCAGAAGCGCCGTCTCTATGATCACCTTGCAAAGCACCTTGTTCTCGTGCGCCGCTTCCGCTACCGCGCGTATGTCATCCTCGACCGCGCAATCGTCGCCCGATTTCAATGCGCCGACGTTGATGACCATGTCGACCTCTTTCGCGCCGTTGAAGATCGCCCGCCGCGCCTCGAAAGCCTTCACATCCGGAAGTGTCGCCCCCAGCGGAAACCCGATAACGGTGCAGACCGGCACATCAGTACCCTGCAGAAAAAGGGCCGCTTTCTTCACCCAGACCGGATTGACGCAGACCGACGCGAAACCGTACTTAGCCGCCTCGTCGCAGAGCCTGCGGATATCCGATTCGCTTGCTTCGGGCTTGAGCAGGGTATGGTCGATCAGCGAAGCCCAGTCGTGCGCAGTGGCGGTCTCTCCGAGCACGATCCCGATCCTGGAAGCACCCGCGTCGACGATCCGCTCGACATCAGCCCTGCAAAACGTCGGACACGTGTCCTCGTCCAGCCGCGCGATGACGAGGTCGGTGATCTGCTCGATAAGCTGTTCGTAATTGCCGTTATCCATCGGATCCTATGAGCGGTTCGCGTACTGGCCCTCGATCGTCCTGATCTTCCCGACTCTCCTTTCGTGACGCGGCTCGCTGATCTCGTGGGTGAGAAACGCGGTGACTATCTCGCGCGCCTCTTCAAAGCCGTTCTGGCCGCTGCCGAGCGTCAGTACGTTCGCTCCGTTGTGCTCCCTTGCGTTCTTTGCCAGCGCCGGATTGTAGCACGCCGCGGCGAGAACTCCCGGGACCTTGTTGGCGGTCATCGCGCTCCCTATGCCTGCTCCGTCGATGACAATTCCCGCGTCCGCCTGGTTCTTCGAAACCGCGAGTGCGACCGCGTGCGCGAAATCCGGATAATCGACCGAGTCCTTCGAGTTCGTCCCGAAATCCCTGACCTTCAGCCCCTTTCCGGAAAGAAATCCCGCGAGTTTCTCCTTCAGTTCGAACCCGCCGTGATCGCAGCCGATGGCGACCGAGGTGACCTTGAACGAAGGCATCCTCGGCTGTTTCGTGACGAGAGTAATGTTCTTCGCCGCGATGATGTCCCCCGCGAGCGGAGTGAATTTCGCGCCTTCCGATATTCGAAGGCGGTCTCCTTCCTCAAGCCCCCGAAGATCGTCTTCCGTGATCAGGGATTTCGAAGACTCGTCCCGGTCGAAGTCCTTCGGCCTTTCGGGAGGAAGCGAGTTGACTCGGACGTGTTCCGGGTAGGCTTTCGCCGGCTCGTTCTCTTCAGGCACTGCCGCCAGCACCTCGCGGACGAGCTCGCGAACCCTTTCCCTTCTTTCGTTGTTTTCTGACATCTTCGGAACCGACGCCGGAAGCCTCGTTTGACGTTTGAAAATACCTCAAATAGTATTTCCAAACATCTTTCCAATCAAACATCGGAGGGCTTTTGCTCGTGTCCACTCAAGAGGCTGCGGCCGCGTCGGAATTCTCTAACTCGAACCTTGAAACAATGTTCACTGCGGAGCAGATCGCCGATCGGGTCAAAGTACTCGGCGAAGAGATCACGCGGGACTACCAAGGAAAAGAGCTGGTGCTGGTGGGAGTGCTCAAGGGTTCCTGCGTCTTTATGTCCGACCTGATGAGACACATCGACCTTCCGATGGACATCGACTTCATGTCGGTCGCGAGCTACAAGGACGGGACCGTTTCTTCTGGCGATATCGAGATACTGAAAGACCTGACCAAACCGATCCGCGGCAAGGACGTGATAATCGTCGAGGACATAATCGACACGGGCCTGACCCTCCACAGGCTGGTCGACATCCTGGGGACGCGCGGCGCCAATTCCATCCGCATCGCTACGCTTCTGGATAAGCCGGAACCGAGGGTAAAAAAAGAAGTTACGGTCGATTATTGCGGGTTCGAGATACCGAACAGGTTTGTGGTGGGATACGGGTTGGACGTAGCAGGAAGGTACCGGAATCTGCCGTTCGTCGCCGTCGTGAAGGATCCCGATCAGCTCTGATCTGTGCTCCACGATTCGATCGATTTCCAGACCTCCCTTCTTACGTCCACACTATGCGGGAACTCCGCCGCGAATGCCTCTCTGAGCCGTTCGGCGTCATTCGCCAGGTAGTTCTCCAATTCGCTACGGTCGCTCGCGGTGTAGGTCGTCCGAAAAGCGCCATCTTCAGATCTCGCGAATTCGGACCGGACGAACCTGCGGGTCGCCATCACGTCCGGGATGTGCTTCCGGCGCATTTATGTCTCGAATTCGGCAGTAAGATCGTCGGGGACTCCGACGATGACAGAGTAGTGGATCATTGCTTGGCTTGCGACAATTCAAGCAGGCGGTCGATCTGCGCCTTATGGCTCTTGAAGTGCGCGATGCTCATATCGACGGCCTGCAGGGGCTCGATAGGACCCGAGACCGGGTGCTTGAACACGGCCTTCCGAAGCGCTTCCTCGTCACAGGCGGCGACGTAGTTCCGGAACCATTCCTGGCTTTCGTCCCAGGCCGCCCTCACATCGGCGAGGCTTAGTTCCCCTTTCGGATTCATCGTCTTCGAAGGCACCTTGACGCGGATCCGGTTGCCGAGCACGAACATCACGACTTTCAACATCAGCTTGTTTTTGAACGTCCGCCGAAATCCCCGTATCTCCGAATATTCGGGCAGGCCCAGGAGGACCTCGCGCTCGGCGACGGCCATATGCTCGACGATCTCCAGGATCGACCACTTGTCCTCAAGAGGCCTCGTTTTGAGTACTTCGTCGGGCAGAGAGGACAGTTCATCGAGAAGCCCCTTGCGCATCTCCTCGAACGAAGCCATCTTCTCCTCGAGCTTTCCCAAAATCATACGTGGCCCTCCTTTGTCAGCAGATTCAAAAAGCTCTCTCCCGCCGGGAGTTCGAGACCGAAGTTCTCCGCAATCGTCTGGCCTATGTCAGCCAGGGAACCTCTGGTTCCCAGATCCACGCCTTGCCTTGCTTTCTTCCCGTAGGCCAAAAGCAGCGCATATTCGCGGGTGTGGTCGGTCCCGCGGTATGTCGGATCGTTCCCGTGATCGGCGGTGATCACCAGCAGGTCGTCGTCCCGCATCGCTCCGATTATCTCCGGCAGCCTGGAATCGAAATGCTCGAGCGCCCGCGCGTAGCCTTCCACGTCGCGCCGATGCCCGAACAGCATGTCGAAGTCGACCAGGTTCGAAAAGATCAGGCCGTGTGAGTCATCCTGAAGCGCCTCGATGGTCCGGTCGATCGACTGCTCGTTGTTCTTCGCCTTGAGATCGCTTGTAACGCCCATCGAATCGTAGATCGAAGAGATCTTGCCGATAGCCACCACGTCCAGACCCTTTGAAGAAAGGAGCGGGAGCAGGTTCCTCTCCGGAGGAGGGACCGCGTAATCGTGCCTGTTCTCCGTGCGGGTGAAATCGGCGGCGTTCGATCCGACGAACGGCCGTGCGATCACGCGTCCGACCTTGTGTTGTCCATCGAGCATGTCGCGCGCCGCCTCGCAGATCTCGTATTGGCGCTCGATCGGGATAACGCCTTCGTGCGCAGCGATCTGGAAAACCGAATCGGCCGATGTATAGACAATAGGTTTGCCGGTTGCGACGTGCTCTTCGCCGAGTTCCTTGATTATCTCGGTCCCCGACGCGGTCTTGTTCCCGAGGATTCCCGGCACTCCCGTTCGCCGTACGAATTCACTGATCACCGTGTCGGGGAATCCGTCGGGGTAGGTCGGGAATGCCTTTTCGAGGATTATCCCGGCCATTTCCCAATGCCCGGTCGTCGTATCCTTTCCGTTGGAGCGCAACGCGCACTTGCCGAAACAGCCGATCGGCGACGGGTCGGGTTCGAAATTCTCGAAGCGGCGAATGTTTCCGATCCCGAGTTTCCGGAGGTTGGGCAGTTCAACGTCCCTGGATGACAGCACGTGCCCGAGTGTGTCCGAACCGGCGTCGCCCCATTCCGGAGCGTCGGGCATCTCGCCCACGCCGACGCTGTCGAGGACCATCAGGTTAATTCGGTTGAATTTCATATTCTCGCGTCTGATCGTGAATGGTAAGTCGTCATTCGTAAATCGTCCCAGAAGCCCGTCGCCAAGTCTGACCGGGAGAGACTTGCATCCCTTCCCATTTCTAACCCGTATACCGTCGCGCTGAATCCTGCCGTCTGGAGAATCAGCGATCCAGTGCCAGCGACGATCGACGGTAGCTCCCACTGATGGTCGGGCTTCGGCAGCGATGCCTACTTGTCCGGCGCTGTGTATCCTTCCCTTGCGCGGACTTCGGCTCCGGGAGGAAGCCCCTTCACTTTCACGGTTATCTTTCGGTATGAGCCGTCCTGCTTCTCATTCGTCGAGTAGTATCCGAGACTGTACTTGCTCCCGATCTCCTTTGCCACCTCGCCAAAAGCTACGGCCGCGTCCCTAATGTCGGCCGCCGGGAATACGCGTCCGCCCGATTTCCCGGCGATCTGCAGCATTTCATCCGCCGCGATCTCATACAGCCGCTTGCTTATGTCCAGCCGCACGAAATCGCCTATCTTGCAGAAATCGTAGACGCGCTCCATTTTCGCATTCCTGGGAAACTGGTCCCAGTATCTCCTTATCTGCGTTTCAGAAAAATGGGTTGCCGAATTACAGTCGCCGAGCAGATTCTGCTCGAACTGGTCGCGCGTGTCGATGTTCACGAAATAACTGACGATCCCGGAGCGGGCCAGCGCCGATTCCGCCTTCCTGAAGTCCCAGAAGCTGGTGGAGTCGACGCCGTCCGTGAGCGCGACGAGCGCCCGCCTGCCCCGAAATCTCTCCTCGGGCGGGTTCCCGAATACATCTTTGGCGACCATTAGAAGCCCGTCGTAGAAAGGCGTTCCGCTACTGGTCCGGATCTGCGACAGCGATTTCACCAGTCCGTCCTTGTCCTCGGAGAGATCGGATACGATCTCGCTGAATGCCTCGACCCTTCGGCCGCTCACTTTCTGATTGAACGCGACTATCGCCACCCTGTCGCCTGGCCTAAGGGACCGAACAAAGTATTCCGCCGCTCGAACGATCAGCCTCAGGTCCGATCGGGTTGAGCCCGATGTGTCGAGCAGAAGCGCTACCTCGAACGGAGCGCTCTCAGAAGAAAAGCTTTCGATCTCCTGCCGGACACCGTCTTCGAGAACCTCAAAATTCGACGCCTTCAAGCCCAAAAGCGGCCTTCCCGTTTTGTCAGTAACCGCCAAAGGAACCTCGACAAGACGGGTTTCGATCTCCAGCACGTCTTCAGCAATCCTCTCGCGGGAGCCGCTTTCTTGTGCCAGAGCCGTAACAGCAAATGCTGTGATAAAGGAAAGACAAAGGATCTGTCCGATGGCCGTCTTCATGGTCATAGCTGCAGTAGACTGAGTCTATCAAAAATCAAGTCCGGCGCGACCGTTAGTTTCATCGGAACCGGAAAGATCTGGAGTGCAGGCGGTGAATTAGCCCCGGATTCGCGCAAAATATGGGTGCCTCTTGGCAACTATCGGAAACGGGTTCCAAAGACCGCTCACGGATTCACCGATCACTCCCCCGACCATTCGAATTCATTCTCGCTAAGATTATTTTTTGCAAAAACTTGCAATTTTTCTGAAATGGTATTACAACTAGTGCAGTTTCAAGTATTAACGTCTCACAAATTGTGATTTTCGTACGTGATCGGGACTCGAGCGGCTTTTCAGTCTCCCGTTTCAGATCAGTCGGATTTCCACCGGGAGGCTTTCCGGACGGCGGCCGAGAATTGAATTGGATCGTTCGAAACGGCTATGCGGGGAGTATCGTTACCAATCACTATTCGAAAACGGTATTAGTTCAGAGGAGGGAGTTTAATGAGGGTTACAGTATCCAACAAATTGGTGCTTGTTTATTGCTTTGCGATACTTGCGCTCGCGTTCGCGGGTGCCTGGCTTATGGTAGGCACGCCGACGTCGGAAGCGAAGGCAGGCGACCGCACGGCCTCGCTGGGAGGCACGACATTTCCGGGTACCGGGACTGGCGCGATCCCGGACAGGGGAGTTACGGGCTGCGGAGCTCCGGCAGGTCCTAACCTTGATGTGACGTTCAACGTGACAGGACTGTCCGGCGCGCCTTCTGAGGTTTCCGTCGACATGAATGTGGCCCACTCTTGGGTAGGAGACGTCGGTGTTACGCTGATCGCTCCCGACGCAACGTCTCACGTCATATACCAGGCAACCGGATCGACTACTTCGACCGGATGCGGAGACAGCGACGACCTCGTCGGTGTATATGGATTTGGCGACGCTTTCGCCGGTGACTGGTGGGCTGAAGGCGATACCGCAGACCCGATGGCTCCCGGAAACTACAGGACGAGCAGCGCGGGTGGTTCTCCCAGCGGCGGGGCGATTACCAGCATCAATGACGCTTTCAGTGGTGTTGCGAATCCGAACGGCACCTGGACTTTGAGATTCAACGACCAGGGCGGCGGCGATACGGGATCCGTAAGCGCTGCCAATTTGACCATAACCACTGCAGCTCCTCCGGCCGGATCGACCAATGTCGACTTTAACGGCGACGGAACGACGGATCACTCTATTGTGAGAGACGGAACGCCTCCTCCCGCAAGGGGTGAAACAAGGCCGTTCCTCTCGAAGAGCGTACGGGAACGTATGGAGCTCCGTGCCGACCAGAAGGATGAGCCTCGGTCTGAGAACTTGGGCGGTCCTCCGCCTGTAGGTTCCAACCTCGATTGGTACATCTCGAACAGCGGCGGCGGTCCTTCGATCTCTTCGTTCGGTGAGCCTGCGACGGACTTCCTCATCCCGACTGATTTCGATGGAGACGGAAACGCCGACATCTCGGTCTGGAGAGGCGTGAACTCGACCGGCCCGCAAGGCGGATTCTTCTATATTTTCAGGAGTTCGGACAGCACGGTAGACATCGTGGATCTCGGAATCATCGGCGACGACCCGACGGTTTCGGGGGACTACGACGGTGACGGAACTTCCGATCCGGCAGTCTTCCGCTGCCCGTCTGCGGCGCCTGGACAGTGCTTCTACTACTACATCGCCAGCAGCCAGCCGCTCGGAGGCGGAAATATCACCTTTGTTCCTTGGGGATTTGGTCAGTCCTTCAGCGTTTTCCCGAACATCGGAGACTTTGACGGCGATGGCAGTCTTGACTTCTGTGTTCAGACGACAAATCCGGATGCCGCCGGTCAAGGGCTATTCACTCTGCTCAGGTCTTCGGACTTCGGCGTCGAGTACATCCCGTGGGGCTTGAACACTGACCTCATCGCGCCCGGCGACTATGACGGCGACGGCATGAACGACTTTGCAGTCGGCCGCAGCCAGGGCGGATTGCGCACCTGGTATATCCTCTTGAGAACCGGTGGTACCCTCGGAGCTCAGTGGGGACTCTCATCCGACTTCCTCGCGCCGGGCGATTACGACGGCGACGGATCGACGGATGTCGCGGTCTACAGGGGCTCGGAAGGTAACTGGTATATCCTGAACTCCGGTTCCGGAACCGCTTCCGGCTACGACTGGGGTGAAGGCGGTAACGGCGACTATCCGCTTTCCAACTGGCAGGTACACTAGGCCCTGTCTTAACCAACAACCTGAAAAGGCCGGAGGAAATCCTCCGGCCTTTTTTGTTTCCGGCAAATCCGAGTTCAGATCACTCGCCGCCGACTTCCTTTCCGTCTGTTTTCTTGCGCCGCGACCCGGCGTCACATGCTCCCCGCAGTCAGGTCCCGACCCCCAACCGGGGAAGGATCACTAGCTGGAGCAATAGCCAGATTCCTACGATCGTAAGTATGAAGATCAGGTCTCTCATAGAGGTCTAGCTCCCCCTGTTCGCTCCGCGGCCATAACCTCTGCCGCGCCCGTTCCCGCCGCCCGACTCGATGCATCTCTGAAAAGCCGGCAGGTGGTTGTCTTCGGATGCGGACTGCAGCGCTTTGTATACAAGCGTGATGTCTTCCCTTTTCGTGGTCTCGAAAAGCCTTGTGTATAGGTCCCTGTTGGCGATCTCTCCGTCAACACCCGCCTTGCAGGCTTCCTGAAGGCTCTTGAACTGAGGCTCGCTGCCGATCCAACGGTTTTCAGGAACTTGTACGCCATACGCGGCGAACAACGTTTTCAGCCGTTCGATATGGCGGCCTTCCGCCTGCTGTATGTTCACGAAGGGCCTTGGATCGTTGAAGTCCTTATTCACCCGGTCGTATGTCGCCCAGGCGAGATACTCGTCATTCAACGCCAAAAGCAATCCGTCGACCTCCTCCTTCGAGAGCGGTCCCTTGTAGGCTTCGTGATCGAAATCGCAGATCCTGCACTCGTTCTCCGCAGCCCGCGTTTCTTTCACCTGTTCCTGCACAACCGGAGCGGGCTCGTTTACCGCGCTGTTTTCGGAAACAGGCGTCCCGCCGCAGGCCGGTAAAGTCGCTGCCACCGCAGCCAAAAATAAGGTCTTGAGCATAGTTCTTTCCGAGGCAGCCTTAGGGCCGCCCCGCCTCCTTTTACTTACCGAGTCAAGCGTTTGCGCAGGCGGTCGCCGAGACCTCTGTTTCCAGTCCCGAGCCTGTCCATGCCGTGGTTCCGCCTGCGACGTTGTAGATCTCCTTTATCCCTGCATTCTCAAGAATGCTCGTGCCGGTGCTCGACCTGTATCCGCTTTGGCAGATGACGTATGTCGGCTTTTCCGGATCGAGACGGCCGACCTCCATCATCAGCTCGTTGAGCGGGATGTTGATCGTCTCGGGGGCGTGTCCGTTCGCGTGTTCGGCGGGACGCCTGACATCGACGAACTGGATTCCGTTCCCGAGGAGCTTCGCAACCTCATCAACCGGGATATGCCTGACCGACTTCATCTCACCGTCGAAATCGGCGATCAGGATGAATCCCTCCACCGTCTCGATACCAACGCGCGCAAGCCTCATTACGGCCTCGTCCACCTCATCCTTGTCACGAGCGACTATTGCGATCGGGGTTCCGATCGATATCAGCGTGCCTGCCCACGACGCGAACTGACCGCCAAGCCCTATGTTAATGGAATTCGGCACGTGCCCTTCGCCGTAATCGGAATTCTTCCTTACATCGAGGACAACACCGTCGAAACCGAGCACCTCTTCCGAGCTGAGCGATTCGGGTTCTGAAAGGTCCTCAAGCGCGGGCGAGCCCTTCAGGTTTCGGCTGGCGGACACAGGGAAGTATGCGGGGACCTCCGGTTGATCGGCCGCGACGATCTTGACGAACTCCTCCTTGCTCATAGGCCTGAGAGCGTAGTTCGTCTTCTTTTGCTTGCCAAGCGAGGACCAGGTCTCGCTCGAGAGCGACTTGCCGCAAAGCGATCCGGCCCCGTGGGCAGGATAAACCTCCGTTTCATCCGGAAGGGGGAGGATCTTTTCGTGAAGCGAGTCGTATAGCATCCCGCCCATCTGTTCCGCCGTGAATCCCTTCGAGCCCACGAGATCGGGACGTCCGACGTCGCCTATGAACAACGTGTCGCCGGTGAACATCTTGATCGGCGCATCTTTGTTCGCGGTATCTTCGGCAAGGATCGTGATCCCCTCAGGCGTATGCCCCGGCGTTTCGAGGAACCGCAGGCGTACGTTGCCGAGCATCAGCTCGTCCCCATCCTTCACTTTGAGAGTGGGAAACTCGGTCGCCGCCTTCTGGCCGTAGATGATCTCGGCGCCCGTGCGCTCCGCGAGCTCGATGTGACCGCTCACGAAATCGGCGTGCGAATGGGTTTCGATTATGTACTTGATCTTCTCCCCGTTCGCTTCCGCTTCCTCTATGTACTGATCCACATCCCTCTGAGGATCGATTATCGCGGCCTCCCCTTCCGAGCCAATGTAATATGAGGCGTGAGCCAGACATCCCAAATAGAATTGCTTGAATTTCATCGCTTAAATGCTCCCGTTGACTATTCCACTAAACAAAGGCCAGTGTCTCCCTTAGGATCATGTAGATTCCCATCGCAAGTACGAACCAGCCGAACCCCTTCTTCAGTTTCTTACCGTCGATCTTTCTCGTGAGCCTTGTCCCGACGAAGATCCCGACGATCGAGAATCCCGTAAACGTGACAAGGAACAACCAGTCGATCTCACGACCCGTTTGTATATCGCCGGCAAATCCGATCAGCGACTTGGCCGCGATGATCAGCAAGGAAGTACCGATCGCGAGCTTCATCTCAAGCCCCGCGAGAAGAACCAGCGCGGGAATGATCAGAAAACCGCCGCCAGCCCCAACAAGTCCCGTTACAAACCCCACCCCCACCCCCTCGGCGAGGATGAGAGGCGTCTTATGGCGGCTCTCCAAACGGTCCAGCTCGGCCGGTTTGCCTTCGCGCAGCATCGAGAGAGACGTTGCAACCATCAACGCCGCAAACACGACGAGCAGCGCGGTCCCTTTCGAAACTTCGATTCCTCCGGCGCTAAACAACGTGTCGGGCACCGTCGGCAAAACGAATGCCCTGGTGGCGTAGACCGTGACGATCGCAGGCGCTCCAAATACGACTACCGTCTTCAGATCTACGAGACCCTTTCGAAAATTTTGAAAGCCTCCCACCAGCGCTGTCGAACCGACAACGAACAGCGAATAAGCCGTCGCCAGTACCGGATCGACGCCTACCAGGTAAACAAGTACCGGGACTGTGAGAATGCTGCCACCGGCGCCGATCAATCCCAGCGATATTCCGATAAGCGCAGCCAGCAGAAATGAAAGGATCTCCATTCAGTTTACTTCCCTTGCACGACTCGACGCGCGGCCCTAGCCCGCCTGCCGGACGCCGGGCTTCTCAGGCCTTGCGACACGGTTCCAGGGCATCTTCAAAAGCAGCATCCCCATAGCGCAACTATCCGTGACTGCCGAGAACACGAGTCCTGCCGCGACGAACGCCGAGATACCGATCAGATACGGATGGACAAGCGCGGCAAGCACCACACCTGTGAGAACGATCAGGCCTGCGACGAAGCGGACCTGGCGTTCGATCGCCCAGGGCGCTTTTTCATCCCGTTCGACCGGCAGGTCTTCGGCCTTCCACGCCTCCATTCCGCCGACGACATTGATCACGTTCGTGAAGCCGAGCGCCCTCAGTTTCTTCTGGGCCTCCGCCGAACGCCTCCCCGTCCGGCACATGACGTAAATCGGCTTGCTGTGGTCAAGTTCCTTGTGGCGGGACTCGATGTCGCCCAGCGGCATAAGCCTCGCATCGGACACCCTTCCACCTGCGTATTCCCCAAACTCGCGGACGTCCACAAGCGTACCGTGTCCTTCCTCAAGCTTCTCTTTCAGTCCAATTACTGTGCACTCACTCATTTTCTGTTCGCGTCACCCTCCGATTGAAATTACTATATAACTATAGAGTGATATAGTAATGATTGTCAAGTCAGGTTATTCAGATCGAAGCAAATATCTCTGCATCGTTCCGGAACTTCTCCTCAAGCGAGCCGCAAACCGTGTCGCAGAGCGTGAAGATACTGCTGTCGGCGATCGTATAGAAAGCCGTATTGCCGGACGGCTCTCTTCTTAGAACCCCGGCGGCCTGAAGCATTTTCAGGTGCTTCGACACGTTGGGCTGACTGGAATTCACGGCAGCCGTAAGTTCGCTCACGCTCATGGGGCCTTCCCTGAGCGCGTGCAGGATCTGGAGCCGAAGCGGTTCGGAAAGCAGTTTGAACCGCTCCGCGACGAGGGTCAGGGCCTCTCTTGAAAGTTTCTCGTTCGACATAGCGTGAGTATATGCCGAAAGAGGAATACTATGCAAGAAGGATCGAGGCGGAACGCACGCGTCTCGCGTGCAGTGAGCGGAGCGAAATGATGTTGCGCGCCGAGGGCCCGGATGATGATCGATATCTCCCTCTAAATACCGGCGGGAAAGTCAGTCTTTCGCCTGAAGCATGAGACGGACAACGATCTCTTTCGTTCGTGTCCGACAGGGTCGTCACCAAAGGTGTCAGGTAAACATAGGGTCCGGATCCCGGCGGATCCGCTGCACGCGGGACGCGTGCGCTCCGTTTGGATCCTCATTCCTTCCTTTCGAGATCCAGGTAGAAGCCGCGGTCGCAGCGGTCGGCGTGGAAGCCCGGCTGGTCTGTGAATCCGAAAGATGTGTAGAGCCCGATCGCTTCCTTCAGAACGCTCGCCGTCTCCAGCGTAATGCGCTCGAACCCGAGCTCCCTTGCGCGCTCAACTGTCCTGGAAAGAAGCGCTTTCCCGAGCCCTTTTCCGCGGATCTGTTTCAGAAAATACATTTTCCGCAGTTCGACCGTAGATCCGTCGATCGGATAGAGGCCGACGGTACCGACGATCGTACCGTTCTCTCCGACAAGCACGTCGAAAGTGCCGCCCCTCCGAAGATAGCTCGCCTCAATGTCTTCGAGGTCGCGGTCTATGCCTTGCGGTTCGGGCGAAAGTCCGTATTCCTCGAGAACCCCGAACACGATTTCCCGAACACGTTCGCAGTCCGCGTTTGTGGCTTCTCGCACAGTAAATCCTTGCAAATCCGCCATATGCTCCAGGACCGATCAAATATCGGGTATCCAGTATTCGCCGCCGTTCTTCGAGACTCTCTTGAGGCCGTAGGCAGGCAGATCGCTTTCCATCAGTCCAAGGTACGTGAAGTGCGGCTCGTCGTTCTGTACCGTCCGGAACCACCCGTTCGCGGCGAGGATCTTGCGAACCTCCGGGTTCTGGAATTCCGTGGCGTCGAAAGCGAGCATCGACAGGTGCTGGGAAGTGCCGGGAGCCGCCACGGAGTAGAGTATCGAGTTGTTGAAGAACGTGTTGAAGTAGATACCGGACTTCTCCAGTTCGAGCACTTCCGAAACCTGTTGTTTGATAGGAAGTCCCTTGAGCTTCGAGACCTGGTCCGCCGACAACCTGCCTTTCGAGCGCCAGTGGTCGAGAGCCTTCAAAAACCTGCTGTTCCAGAGATCGAGCGTCTTTGAATAGCTTCTGCGCGCCGCCTCCGCACCGTCGCGCGGCGTGATCGAAAGCCCCTTTGCTTTCGCGTCTTCCGAGGCCTTCTTCAAAGCCGCCATCGCTTTCGGCTGAAGCTCTATGCTCGTTCCGCCCAGATTCGCCTGTTCGACGCCGGCCTTCGACTGAAATCCGGAAACCTCCGCCTCGCTGGTGAACATTACCTTAGGAGGGGGGACGGCGCTTGTGAGAAACACCGCGCCGTACTCGGAAAGGATTCGGGACTCGACCGCGTTCGACTGATCGATCGCAGACGCCGGGTCGACCCCGTTCCTTTTAAGATTCGATTCGAGGTTTGCCCTGAATCCCCCGCCGACAGGTCCTCCCGAACTTTCCACCTGATTTTCCTCCTTTTCCCGGCCGCTATCCGGAGTACCGTTTCCCGGTTCTGCCGTTTCCGAACTTGTCGAGGCGTAGCTTGTTTCGGACTCATCGTTACTCTGGCCCGACGAATTTGAAACCGGCTGGTAACACGAAACAGCGGTCAGAACGGCCACCAGCAACAAGTGACGGGTCCGCAGCGAAATGCTTGGAGTCTTCATAGGATCGGAAGGGCGGATATCGACGCCGCAGAAAGGCCCCGAGTCGGGCAATTAACACTTTGACGGAAGATTGTTTATACTGCAGTCAATATATTCGATTTTCACCGTTTGTTAAATATGAAGCCCCTTAAAATGATCAAGAATTCTCTGATCCTTACGTTTGTCGCGTCGCTGCTGGTCGCCGGAGCCTGCCAGTCAGGGAGCGTGGCGCCCGGGAAAGCGTCTTCCCCGACCGAGGCGTACCAGATGCTTTTCACCGCCGTTAAATCCAAAAAGCCTGAAGACATAAAGATGATGCTCTCCAAGGACACTCTCAAGTTCGCCGAAGGCGCGGCTGCGCAGACAAAGAAGTCGCTCGACGAACAGATCAAGAACGGATTCACGCGCACGACATTTGCGAGCGAGATGCCCCCGATACGGGATGAGCGCGTCAAGGACGAGATGGGCGCGGTCGAGGTCTACAATGAGGCAGAAAAGAAGTGGGAGAACCTCCCGTTCGTTCTCGAGGACGGCGGCTGGAAACTGGCCGTAGGCAATCTGTTCTTCGGCACCTGGAAGAGCCCTGGTGATTCAAGGTCGATGAAAGAGCAGAAGATCGCGAACACGATGAACGGCAACAGGCTGGTCCCATACGGCAACACCAATTTTAACGCCAACACTCTCAATCAAACGCCGATCGTACCCAAAGAGGTACCGAACACGAACTCAAAATGAACTATCCGGGAATTCTCAAAGAGATCCTGGAAATTTACAGAAAACACGGCTGGCGGGTCAGCCGTGTTTTGCTTTCGGGAGCAGCCGTAAAGAGCATCGGTGAAGACTGCGAGCTGCTCGACGGGCTTATCGTCGAAAGTTCGGACATCGATGCTGTCTGGTTCGAACGGCCTTCAACGAAAGGAAAGCTTGCGATCGAGCTCCGAAGCCTGAGTGAGACCCCTTTCGCCTTATTCGAACTCGTCGACGACTCCGAATCGGCAGAGAAGATCGAGAAGGTGCGCGAGCGCGTCGAACGGAAGATGGCTGTTCGTGCGTCTCAGGCTGAAAAGAGCGGTTCGGAAGGCGATTGACCTGCGGAAACCGCAATATATTGCGGTTCGGTCTTGACAACCGCAATCTGTAAAAGGAAACTCTTTTCGGGTTCACAGAATGAACAAGAATTTCGGGGAGCGGGTCGAGAACATCTGGAAAGACCTGCGGCCTATGACAAAAAAGATGCTTGAGGGGGCGATGAGTCCCGGAAAGCCCAATACCCGCCAGAAATTCTCCTACGACGCGCGCTCGGACTGGGAGCTCAGCAGCCTTCTGACCGCGCTCGACGAGCAAGCGAAGGAATCGAAAGAAAGGAAGAACGAAGTCCAGCTCCGGGCGATAAGGAACTTCGCCGATGTATGCGCAGGCGTTCTCGAAGCCCGGACGGAGTCTGCGGAGGTCTTTATTCAGCTGGCGAAACGCGCGCTGGCGCGGAACGACTTCAGAAGGATAGACAAGCTTGCCGACATACTCTTCGACAGGTTCACGGCGGGCGAGATCGCGGAAATAATAAGGCAGACCGAGCTGGCGCAGATCCGCGCGCTTGCCTACGAAACTCTCGCCGTCCTCCCGACAACTCTGATCGTCCCTCTTCTCGAGGATCCGCTTTACTTCGACATCGCTGTCAACGTGCTGGAACAGCAGGCCCTTGAGTTCGATTCTGACGACGCGAAGCTCGTCCTCGACCATCTGGACGACGAAATGGATGCCGAAGACGATCATTGATCGCCGGCGCTAGAGGTTCGCGATCTTCCCGGACAGCCAGAAACTTCCTTTCAACACATCTCCGGAAAGAGGATCTCTCACAACCAATCCCGGATCCGCAACCACACTTATTTCACCCGCCGGAGTCGCCGCGGATATCGCCCAGAATTCCGCATTCGTCTTCGAATTCGCCCGCTTTTCCGCGGTCGCGATCACCGCTTCGATCCTGACGTGTGCCTGAGGAGGGGGAGCGGCGGGATCTCCCGCCAGAAGGGTCTTCTCCGAATCGCGGAGCGGCGCGATCGAAGGTTCCGCCGGCGTATCCGCGCCCGGTTCCAGAATTTCCAGGTCATTCGTGGCAAATGCCGTGAGCTCGACCTCGGCTTTCGCCGGCAGCGAGGCGGGCTTCAGCCTTCTGAAATCCGGCAGATCGAACACAAACACGGGGCCGCCCTCCGCGCCTCTCGCCACGTACGCGCCGTCAAGCTCCGATGTGTCGCGCTCGATCGTACGGATCAGCTCAAGCGTCGCCGTCGCGGACCCTTTGAACCCTGGATTGAAACCCATAAGCTCCTGCACGGGATTAGCCTGCAGGAACACCTGCGCACCCGACGCATCTTCGAAACGGTAGTAATAGCCGTAGGGCGGGCAGGAAACCTGCTGAATGCCCGCGAGGACGTCCATCAGCATTTGATTGACGTCCTCGTCGTTGTTCACTGGAAAGCCTATGTCGGAGAGATTGCTCATTTCGCGTCCGCAGAATCGACAGGCCGGAGGATCAGCCAGCCGATGTCGCTTCGTTTCCCGCGGGTTTCTGGCGAAGGGGATACATCGGGAAACCGGCGGTTAGTTCTTCAACTTCCCTGCGGATCCTTGCGCGCACCTCTTCGGAATCCGGATCATGAACCACTTCCGCGATCATTCGTCCGATCCGGCGCATCTCTTCCTCCTTCATTCCGCGGGTCGTCAGTGCAGGCGTCCCGACCCGAATTCCGGACGCGATGAACGGCTTGTTCGTATCGAACGGGATCGTGTTCTTGTTCACGGTGATGTTCACTTCATCCAGCGCGGTCTCGGCTTTCTTGCCGGTGATCCCCTTGCCGTCCAGGAACACATCGACCAGGACCAGGTGATTGTCCGTGCCTCCGGAGACCAGCCGCAGACCGCCCGCTTTGAGCTCTTCGGCAAGCGCTTTGGCGTTCGCGATCACTTGTGCCTGGTAAGCTGCGAAATCCCCTCGCAATGCCTCCGCGAACGCGACCGCTTTCGCCGCGATTATGTGAACCAGCGGACCGCCCTGGATCCCTGGGAAGACCCTTCGGTCGACCTCTTTCGCGTGATCTTCCTTGCACAGGATCAATCCCCCGCGGGGGCCTCGAAGGGTCTTGTGGGTCGTCGTCGTGACATATTCGCAATGCGGTACCGGCGAGGGATGCAGGCCGACGGCGACAAGCCCTGCGATGTGCGCGATGTCCGCCATCACGACAGCTCCGATGGACCGAGCTATTTCGCCGATCCGTTCGAAGTCGATGATCCTCGAATACGCCGAAGCGCCGCAGACGATCATCTTCGGCCGTTCCCTTTCGGCGATCGCCTGCAGTTCGTCGTAATCGATCTTCTCGTCCTCCCTTGAAACCCCGTACGCAGCGACCTCGAAGTTAATGCCGGAAAAGTTCAGCGGATGGCCGTGCGTCAGATGCCCGCCGTGCGAAAGGTCCATCCCCAGGATCTTGTCGCCGTGCTCCAGAGCGGCAAGATAGACCGCCGTATTCGCCTGCGATCCGCTGTGGGGCTGGACGTTTGCGTGGTCGGCGCCGAAGATTTGTTTGGAGCGGTCGATTGCGAGCTGTTCGACGACATCCGCAAACTCGCATCCTCCGTAATACCGTTTACCCGGGTAACCCTCGGCGTACTTGTTAGTGAAGACGGACCCCATCGCCCGGAGCACGGCCTCGGAAACGAAGTTCTCCGAGGCGATCAGTTCGAGTCCGCCGGTCTGTCTCCGGACCTCGTCCATGATGGCCTGAAAGACATCCGGGTCGGTTTCTTCAAGCCCGGCTGTAAATAGCTTGTCGTTCATAAGTTCGGTTGGGCGGGATCTTGTCGGCGACGGTTCTTGCGGTCCCTGGATATCCGCCTCAAGGCATGATTTTCGTGTTGAAGAGTTCGCCTTTCATACTACCCGAACTGGAACTGTTGTTTCAAAGACGCACAGACAACAGGAGCCAAAGCGCGGAAGCGCAGATCAGTGTGCGCGCCGACCAGGCCGCGGTACGGATGAGGTTCGTACGCACTAGCCGCCTGATCAGCGATTCGTCAAAACCCCCGGCAAGCGACGAGTGGACAGGAACCTGCACAAAAAAGGTGGAAAACCAGATCAAAACAGTCAGTGCGAGTCCCAGTGCAAAGTTCCAGGACGGTACGTGCGGTAGAGGAGCGACAGCGAGGACACAAGAGGTCAGCAGTTCGGCGATCATCAAAGGCGCAACAACCGGCGTGATGGCCTTGGTGTGGAATCGGTGCGCATCGGTGAAGCGCTCGCGGTCAATGAAGACCATTGAAGGGTAGTGGAGTGTTTGTACGATCCAGATCACGCCGGTCAATGCGAATGTCGACAAACAGTTCAGGAGAAATGCCAGTGTCAGAAGTTGTTCCGTCATCTGATTCCGCGGCATCCTGCCGACCGCCCTTCAAAAAGGAAGGGCCGCCGCCTTTCGGCACCGGCCCGCTCCTTTTGCCCTGCGATTTACTGCCCTTGCTCGTGAACCTTCCCTTGCTCGTAAATCAGTTCCGCTCTGTCCCTGCTTTCATATGATGTTGTGAGCGGTTTGTGCGATTTTGAGTTTATTCGTGATACTGGGTTTTGTCAAGCCTGTCAGATGATTTTCTCTTGCTGTGTAGCAAAAATAAGAAACAATTCACCTGAGCCCCTGAATACCTAAAGTATCACTTGAGCGATTCGGGCGTATTGTGTATTCTTAGTTGTCTCTTTTATGGATCCCACGACACTAACAACAAAAGAAGTCGCGCGCCTGTGCAAGGTCAGCGACGCAACGGTAAAGCGCTGGGCCGAAGCGGGGCTGATCGTTTCCGAGCGCACCACCGGCGGCCACAGACGGTTCCGGCCGGAAGCGGTGGCAAAGTTCCAGAGAGAACAGGGCCTGGGCGTCAGGAAGGCGCCGGGCGACGAGACCCCCGGTTCGGCCCGTTCGCGGCTTGCGCCTGACAAAGCGATCGCAGGCTCCGAGCTCTTCAATTGTCTTGTCGCCGGAAAGGAAGAAGAAGTAGCGAACCTGCTCGTGAAGCAGGTGCTCGACGGCAGCTCGATGGGCGAGGTGTTCGACGAATCCGTCTGCACCTGCATGAAGCGTGTCGGCGACCTGTGGTTCCAGGGGAAGCTCTCGGTCGCACGAGAACATCTTGCGACGCGTGCCGCGATGTGCGCCGTTCACAAGCTCCGCAACGTCGTTCCGGTCGAAGAACCCTGCGGAAAACTGCTCTTCTGCTTCACGCTCGAGGGCGACTTTCACGAACTGACGACACACCTTGTCCAGATGACCTTCGAGAACGAAGGCTGGGAAGTGATGAATTTCGGATCCAACACGCCTCTCTATTCGGTAGAGGACGAGATACGCACGCATTCTCCCGACCTGATCTGCATAAGCTCGACTGTAATGACCGATGTTGAAAGGCTGGCGCGCGATTACGAGTCGTTTTCGAAGACCCTCAGGTCGCTGAAGATCCCCGTGGTCCTCGGCGGAAGGTCGTTCGAGTCCGAGACGATGCGCAGCCGGTTTCCCGCCACACATTTTCCGGAGAACTTCAAGGAACTAGCCGAACTCGCGAAGTCCTACGCCGGCTGAGAAGCCGCGAATGCAACTTCCCGCCCGACTCCTTCACCAAAGGCCCGTAACACGATCCCTTTTTTAGGACCTCTCCCGAGGAGTGATTCTATGTCCCTGCGCAATTTCCGCTTTGCCGCGGTTCTTTTCGTGATCGCGGCTTGTCTGCCCGTCGCCGCTCACGCTTCCGAAACGATTGAGGAACTCGCTCATCGTGCCGTGTCGGGCGATACCCCGACCGCGCACGCCGCGATCGAGTCGCTCAGAAAGATGGGTTACGAAGGCCTCGATGCACTGCTTTCGCAAAACAGGGACCTGATCGAGGCCCGGCTTGCCGGGAAAGCAGATCCCGAAGAATGGAATAGAGCGGCTTACGCGATCGACAGCGTGGCCAGACAAAAGGACGCCTGGGCTTCGGGACTCTTCTGGCATACCGACCTCGATTCGGCAAAGGCCGAAGCGGCCCGCACAGGCAGGCCGATCGTGTCACTGAGACTTCTTGGAAACCTTGACGAAGAGCTGAGCTGCGCCAACAGCCGCTTCTTCCGTTCGATCCTCTACACGGACAACAGGGTGAAGGAAGCGATGCGCGAGAACTTCGTCCTCCACTGGCGGTCAGAAAGGCCTGCTCCCGTGATGACCGTCGATTTCGGCGACGGCAGAAAGCTCGTCACGACGGTCACCGGAAACAGTATTCACTATTTCCTGAGCCCCGAAGGCCGGATCATCGACGCGCTTCCCGGCCTTTATTCTCCGGAGTTCTTCGCTGAGTACCTCGGAAACTTTCCTCGGCTGGTTCGACAACGGAATGAAGCGTTTCGGCCAGCCACGCTCGACAACCAAGATCCGCTTCGGGCGCCTGACACGAGATTTGAAGCACATCGGAACCGTGTCCGGAACTATCTACTGGCGAAGTGGCGGAGCGATCTTCTGGAGCTCGGTGTAGATGGTTCGAAGCTGCCATTCGTATTCCGCTTGGATACGGAACCGAGGAGCAGCGACAAGAATCCTTCTGCGGTCGAGGCGGCGCCGCGTGCCATCACAAAAATGGTAGCGGAATCCGACCTCCTCCAGCCGACGCCGATCCAGCAGCAGCAACTGCTCGAGAACACCTCGAACATTCATTGGAAGCAGCTCGCGGAACGCTTCGGCTACAAAGGCATCAGCGACGAGAGCCTCCGTTTTGTAAGGGCCAAGTACGACCTTTTGCACACGAAGAGTGGCGAAACCTTCAGAAAGATGACGGAAAAGCTGGTCGAATCTGTCTCGCTCGACACTGTCCGGAACGCATACTTCTTTCATACTCAGATACTCAAATGGCTGAACGAAGGGGCTGACAATGACCTTGAGGCGTTCAACGCCCGCGTGTATTCCGAAGTCTTCCTGACACCCGCGTCGGATCCCTGGCTGGGGCTCTACCGGGACGATGTGTTCCTTGCAGTTGAAAGGAACGGAATCATAGCCCTGGAACGATGACAAGGAACAGGCACCTTCAGATCTATCAACAAGCGGCCGCGTTCATCTCCGGCCGCTTGATTCTTTGCCTGCAGATTTCAAACCGCATATAATCGGCGGTAGTCAGCGATGCCTTTCCTCCATTCGAAATTGATCCTGCTCGCACTTTTGATCCCTTCGTTCGGAGGCATTGCCGCCGCGCAGGACAGGCTGCCCGACCTTGTGCGGCTTGTGAAACCGTCCGCCGTCGCGATCGAGACTTTTGACGCAGCGGGTAACAGCATTACGAGGGGAAGCGGATTCTTCATCGCGCCCGACCGGATAATAACCAACAGGCACGTCATCGAGCGCTCAAGCCGGGTCGAGGTCCATCTCAACAACGGAAGGAAGTACACGGCCAGCGGCATTCTCGCCGTGGACGGCGAGGGCGACCTGGCGCTGATACAGGTGTCGGTCCCGCACGAGTTCGCCATCCCCCTCACGATCCAGGACACTGCCCCTGAAGAAGGCGAATCGATCGTCGTCATCGGAAATCCTTTCGGGCTCGAAGGATCCGTTTCCGACGGAATCGTTTCCGCTGTCCGCGAAATCCCCGGATACGGCAAGATCATCCAGATCACAGCTCCGATCTCGCCGGGTTCTTCGGGCTCGCCAGTCGTGAATATGCGGGGCGAGGTGATAGGCGTTGCGACGCTTCAGGCGGCGGAAGGTCAGAGCCTCAATTTCGCGGTCCCTTCGGCGAGGATCGCGCGGCTCGAGGCCGGCGAACTTCAGTCATTCACGAGCGCCAACTCTGCTGACCGTCAGACCAGGCGCGCCGTGGCCGAGCGACTGTATTCCCGCGGACTCGCGAACCTTTCGAGCGACGATTTCGCGAAAGCGCTTCCCTTCTTTGAACAGGCAGTAGCGATCGATCCGACTTACGCCGAAGCCTGGTACCAGGTGGGGTTTTGTTACGGAATGCTGGGCAAGCACGAGGAATCGGTGAAGGCCTCGATGAAGGCCGCCCAACTCCGTCCGGAATGGCCCGAAACGCATATCAACATAGGCGCATCGAGCTACGCGCTCGGCGATTACAAGCAGGCGGCGGAGTCCTACAAGGCCGCGGCGCGCCTCGACCAGTCAAATGCCGAAACACAGATGGCGCTTGGTTTGTCGCTTGGAAAGCTTGGAAGAACCAGCGAAGAGATCCTTGCCTACAAGCGGGCGGTCGTAGCGAAACCCGACTTCGCCAACGCGATAGAACTTCTCGGGCTTGCTTACTTTCGGCAGAAGCAGTACGGCAATGCGATCGAGGCGTTCGAACAGCTCCGAAATTACAAGGCGGACGCGAACACCTACAATTACCTTGGCGAGAGCTATTTCGCTGAGAAGAAATTCCCGGAAAGCATCGACGCTTTTTCGACGGCGATAAGCATGAATCCCGCCTTCGACAAAGCCCGGTACAATCTCGGACGTGCCTATTTGAGATCCGGTAGCAAGAGCCTTGCCCAGGTTCAGTACGAGATCCTCGCCGCCAACCAGTCAGACTGGGCCGACCGGCTTTACGTCTTACTCAACCCTTGAAGAAAGCGAGGCCTCACTTACCAGTGCCGTGAGAAGATTGTTCTGGATGGTCTTGTTCCCTGTGAGCTTGTCGTGTTCCTCGCAAACGAAAAGCGCGTGAGTAAGAGGCAGGGCCGAATCGTAGAGAACGCTCAGTCGTTTGTCTTCCGCAAGCGTTTCCGCCAACAGTGAACGCCTGGAGACGCGGCCGTCCCCGGGTTGGAATATCAAAGCCTCAACCGCCTTGTCATCGACCTTTACCCCGTCCGACCTTCGGAACGAGTCATCTTCCGCAAGCGTCACCCAGCGCTGATTCTTCTCGTCCCTGTATATAACGACACCGTCCAGCGTCGGCCTGCAGTCGCTTCCGATGATGAAATAAGCGACGTTTCCACGCTCTTCTCCGTCCGCGTTCAGCGCCGTGTGGAAGTTCCTGGCGCGGTTCAGCACGACCTCCAGATACTGTTCCATCCGCCCAACCTCGGCCTCCGAAAAGTCCTTGAAGATGTCCTTCCTTCCGTAGAACGACCAGTTGTATTTGATCCAGGTCTTGGCGTCATAGAGATCGATATTCAGAGGCTTCAGGAACTCGTCGTAGGCGTGAAAGGTCCCGGCGTGAGGAAGAAGCTGGAACGCTGCGGGCATCGTCAAAAGTTCGACCGGAGTGACGTCCCGCACGAACGGAAGATTGATGTTCTTGACCGCTCCCCACCCTTCCAGAAGGACCTGAAGCGCATCCGCCGAGCCCTCGTTCGGCGTTCCGAAGAGAAATATCTTCCCGAAATGCATATCGCCCGGCCAGGTCGGTTCGTACGGGCCTTCGGTCAGGTCCTTGTCGCCGTACATCGCGGCGTACCTTGTGATCAGGCCCCCCATCGAGTGGGCGATGACGTTGAACACCGCGTCGGGATTCCCGCTGTCCCGCTTCAACTTCTCCACCTTTCTGAACAGGATCCTCGCGGTTTCTACGTTGTCGCGGCGCCAGTCGTACGGGAAAAGGAAGTACTTGTCGTCGAGCGACTGCTCATTCTCGTCCCAGGTGCCTTGCGTATATCCGCCGTAGCGCTCGAGCGCGACGATCAGCTCCTGGTAGATCTCTATGTCCTTAAAGAGCGGTATGTCGAGCTTCCGGACGATGTCCCCGGGGACCAGGTCGTCCCGGCTTTCTTCCAGGTTCAGGTTGATCGGGAGCCGTACGTCGTCATCGCTGGACCTGCCGATCTTGAACCAGACCTTCTCGCCCGTCCTCTTGTTGATCAGCTCGGATCCGAGTATCCCGGGAATTATAATGACCGGCCGTTTGCCTTTCCGCTTTGAAGCTTCCTTGTAGAGCCTGGCAAGGTCCGGAGTGTCCTGCGCGCCCGCGGGAACCGGGACCGAGAGGATCAGCAACGCGAGGATCAGCGGCAAAAGCGCAGCGCGGAACCAGTGGGGCATGTTCAATCTTTCCATTTTCTGTTGATAAGCGCCGCTACGAAGCCGGCCCCGAATCCGTTGTCGATGTTCACCGTTACGACGTTCGAAGAGCAGGAGTTCAGCATTCCCAGCAATGCCGCGACGCCTTCGAACGAGGCGCCGTAACCTATGCTTGTCGGGACGGCAACGACGGGAACCGGCACAAGGCCTCCGACCACCGATGGAAGGGCCCCTTCCATTCCCGCCGCGACAACAACGACTCTCGATTTCTGAAGGAGATGCCTCTCGGATAGGATTCGGTGTATCCCGGCTACCCCGACGTCCCAGATCCTAACGACGCGATTTCCCATCGTTTCCGCAGTAAGCGCCGCTTCTTCCGCGACCGGAACATCGCTTGTGCCCGCGGTCACCACCGAGACTTCGGCGATCCCAAGATCATCGGTGTCGCGAAGCACACGAACGACTCCGGCGGTCTCGTGCCATTCGGCGTCCGTGCAGATGTTCCTTAGTATCCCGTAGACTTCCGGGGTCGTCCGTGTCACCAGCACGTTCGGCGAGCGGTCCACGAGCTTCTGGAAGATCCCAGCGATCTGGTCGGGGCGTTTGCCCATTCCGAAGATGACCTCGGGAAATCCTTGCCGATGAGCGCGCGAATGATCGACCTTTGCAAAGCCTATGTCGTCATAGGCAAGGCCTTTGATCGCTTCGGTTGCTTCCTCGGAGCTCAGGTTTCCCGCGGAGTGGTCCGCCAGAATGCGCTCGATCTCGTTCCGGTCCATTCGCGTATTCTAAATCGCCGAAACGAAGGAAACAAAGGAGAAAGGATGCGGGTGAATGAAGGGGGATGTGGGAGCGTGGAAAACAGTCGATGTTGGACCGGCAGCGCCTTGCGCATATCCGATCCCACCATCAACTGTTTTCCACAGCGTTTTGAGCGTTCATTGTCTCCGTGTCCTTACTCTGTTATGAGTAACAACGCCGGACTATAAAGCAATGCCGGTGCCACAACTATGGTGTCCTTGCAAAGTATTGCAGTGCGGAGAGTTAGCAATATCTGACACTTCTAGCAAGCAAGTAGGAGCGGTTCAGAATCGGTCAGGATCGGTCGATCCGAATCGTCAGTTTGATCGAATATGACACAGTGACCGCTTTCCCGGGAGCGTTGCACCGGCAGAAGCGGTGGCAATCGACTCCGCCGAGATGCTAAAGTTTAGCGAAGCCAAACAGTTATGGATCTGACAGTTGCGATTACCGGGGCGTCCGGAACGATCTACGCGCAGAAAACACTCCAGCTTCTCGCGAGGTCCGGGCGTGTCGATACCATCAACCTGATAATGTCGGGCGTGGTGCCCACGGTTGCGCAGGTCGAGCTCGGCGTCAACCTCCGTGACGCGGGCGCTTCGAAGATCAATGAATGGATCGGTCTTGATCCCGGATCGAAACTTATCAGACACTGGCGGCTCGACAATTTCGCCGCTCGTCCCTCTTCGGGTTCCTACAGACAGAAAGGAATGATCATCGTCCCGTGTTCGATGGGGACAATCGGCGCGATCGCCTCCGGCGCTGGAACGAACCTGATCCACCGCGCGGCCGACGTGACGCTGAAGGAAGGCCGCAAGCTCGTACTTGTGCCGCGCGAGGCTCCTTTGAGCGCCATCCACCTGGACAACCTCCTGAAACTCTCGAGGGCTGGCGCCACGATTCTGCCAGCCGCTCCGGGCTTCTACCATCGCCCGGGATCGATCGACGAGCTTGTCGAACACCTGTGCTTCCGCATCCTTGACCAGTTCGGGATACCGCATTCGACGAGCACTCAATGGACCGGAGAAGAGGTGCCGGAAAATGAAAACGGCTGAAAGGTTCTCGAACCGCGTCGACAACTACATTCGATTCCGGCCCGGATATCCCGAGGCGATGCTCGAGGTGTTCCGGGACGAGATGGGGCTTTCTCCTCAGTCGGTCATCGCCGATATCGGCTGCGGCCCCGGGCAATCGTCTCTGCCTTTCCTAAAATTCGGCTGCAGGGTCTTCGGAGTGGAACCGAACGATCTTATGAGAAAGGCCGCTGCGGAGATCCTCGCTGAGTACGAACTGTTCGAGGCGGTCGAGGGCAGCGCGCACGCCACGGGTTTAAGCGAGAACAGCGTCGATATCGCCGTCGCGGCGCAGGCGTTTCATTGGTTTAACGATGCCGAGACCGCCGCGGAATTTGGGAGGATCCTGAAACCGGGAGGCTTCGCAGCGCTGATCTGGAACGAGAGGCAGCTCGGCACAACCCCATTTCTTCGTGAATATGAGGCCCTTCTGCTCAAGTTCGGGACCGACTACGAGTCGGTCCGGCACGACGCTATTAAGCCTGCGGATCTCGCGCGGGTCTTCGGGAAGGAATTCCGCCTGGCGTCATATCCAAATGTACAAGTGCTTGATCTTGAAGGAGTAAAAGGAAGACTGATGTCGTCTTCCTACACGCCGGCCCAAGACGATCCCCGCTTCGGGCCGATGATCGAAAATCTTGAATCGATATTTGCAGAACACAACGAAAGCGATAGAATACGGATTTTGTACGACACCAACGTTTTCTACACGCAGTACTAGAACCTATGGAAGCAGCCTCGGAAAAGAGCGAGCCGAGAACCATCACCGTCGCCCATTCGCCAGATTCGGACGACGCTTTTATGTTTTACGGGCTCGCAACCAACAAGCTTGAGACGGAAGGCCTCAAGTTCGAGCACACGCTCAAGGACATCCAGAGCCTCAACGAGGACGCGCGCAACGGCGTCTATGACGTCACGGCGATCAGCTTTCACGCCTACGCGTACGTCGCTGACAAGTACGCTCTGCTTCCGCACGGGGCGAGCATAGGCGACCAATACGGTCCGATCGTGGTTTCGAAAGAGCCGCGCGAGGCTTCCGAGATCCCGAATATGAAGATCGGGATCCCGGGCGAACTGACGAGCGCTTTTCTTGCGCTCAGGATCTACAACAGCGATTTTCAGTACGAGGTCATACCGTTCGACGAGATCATCGATGCTGTCCAGCAGGGCAAGGTCGATGCGGGGCTTCTGATCCACGAAGGCCAGCTCTATTACAAGCAGGAAGGGCTCGACAAGGTGCTCGATCTCGGCGAATGGTGGTTCGAGGAGACCGGACTTCCCCTGCCGATGGGCGGGAACGTGATCAGACGAGACTTGGGAGATGAGTTGATGCGGGAGGTTTCGAAGCACCTGAGGCGCTCGATCGTCTATTCGATGGAGAACCGCGAAGACGCGCTTGCGTACGCGATGCAGTTCGCCCGCGATATGCCTCAGGAGCTCGCCGACCGCTTCGTCGCGATGTGGGTCAACGACCTCACGCTCGATTACACAGACCGCGCGAAGGAAGGCGTCCGGCTTCTGCTCGAGAAAGGCTACGAACGAGGGATCATTCCGCATCGTGTCGGAATCGACTTCGTCGAGGGTTAGAATGATCGGAACCCCGAGCGATCGGAACCCCGAGCGCGAGCGAGGGGCATTGACAACCAATTTCACGACTGAGGGCACAGAGAGCACTGAGTTTTTCGGGTCATTCCCTAACAAACCACTGTGCTCTCTGTGCTCTCCGTGGTTCAAGACCAACCGCCATAAAACTCATCCGCGTTCAAGAGCATCAATTGGCAAATCCCGATTTCAGATCAAGATCAATGAAAATGCTAAACAGAATGCTTTTCGCGGCGATCCTCGTGATCTCGCTCTCTTCCGCGGCTGCCGCCCAGGAAGAACCGCTCGTCCCGAACAACATCCCGCAGGTCGAAGTCGACCAGATCGTAAAGAGATTCACTGCCAACGAGGAAGAATTCCGTGGCGCTTTGGGGAACTATGTGTTCAACCGCAGCGCGACGGTGCAGACTATCGGGCTCGGAGGGCTGATCACCGGCACGTTCCGAAGGGATTCCTTCATGGCGCTGAAGGAGAATGGAGAAAGGTTCGAGAACATCATCTACGCTCCGATGTCCACGCTGGACGAGATCTCCGTCACCCCCGAAGATCTTGAGGACCTTGGCGGCGTTAATCCCTTCGCGCTCGAGCCCCGTAACATCTCGATGTACACCTTCTCCTATGTCGGGAAGCAGAGGATCGACGAGCTGGACCTGCACGTGTTCGACGTCCGGCCGAAAGTGATCCCGAATCCGGACAAATCGAAGCTGAGGCTTTTCACGGGAAGGATCTGGGTGGACGATCAGGACTATATGATCGTGAAGTCCAAGGGCAAGGGCATTCCGGAAGGGGATCAGCGGTTCCCGGTAGTGGAGACGTGGCGGACGAACGTTGACGGCAAGTACTGGTTCCCCGCTTATTCTTCGTCGGACGACGAACTTGTCTTCAAGAACGGGCAGGTCGTGAAGCTAAGGCTCCGCGTGACCTACGACAATTACAAACAGGGCCGAAGCGAGGTGATAATCCTCGACGATCCTTCTGATGTTCCTCCGGACGAGCCGCCTGTCGAGGAAAAGAAGGAACTGAAGGAAGGTGAGGTCCCACCGCCGCCTCCTCCGCCGCCTGGGATTGGAAATTAGACACGGATGAACACGGATGTAGCAGGATGGGCTGCGAGAGATCGCGGCCCGTTTTGCTTGGCGAAGGCTGAAGATCCATCATCATTATCTAGAAGGGGTTCAGACAAGCGATACTCATAAAGCCAGGCATCGGCTATTAGCCGACAGCAAGACAGTTAACCACAAAGATCACGGAGGTTTACACAAAGGTCACTGAGGCAAGTCACAGTTCCTTCGTGTTCTTTGCGAAGACCTTTGCGAGCTTCGCGGTTTTCTCTTCGACCGGATACTGAGCCAAAGTACGAGGTTTTACCACAAAGGTCACGGAGGTTTACACAAAGGTCACTAAGGCAAATTACTCTTCCTTTGTGTTCTTTGCGAATACCTTTGCGACCTCTACGGTTATCTCTTCGATCGGATACTGATCCAAAGTACGAGGTTTAACCACAAAGGTCACGGAGGTTTACACAAAGGTCACTGAGGCAAATTGCGCTTCCTTCGAGTTCTTTGCGAAGACCTTTGCGACCTTTGCGGTTTTCTCTTCGACCGGATACTGAGCCAAAGTACGAGGTTTTACCACAAAGGTCACGGAGGTTTACACAATGGTCACTAAGGCAAAATGCGCTTGCTTCGAGTTCTTTGCGAAGACCTATGCGACCTTTGCGGTTACCTCTTCGATCGAACATAGACTCCATTCCATAGAACTAACCAAGAAGAAACACGAATTCACACAGAGAAATTTGGGTTCTTCATTCTGAAGAGCCATTTTTTCTGTGTCCATCCCCTTCATCTGTGGCTAACTGCTTCGAAATAATTCCTCCGCGATCGCCGTCCGGACCTCGTTCAATAGCGGCATCAGATCTTCCTTCGCGTTCTTCCCTTCCGTCTCGATAGTCGGCAGTATCACCATCTCGACAGTTCCCGGGTACGCCACCCCGCGTCGTTTTCCCATCAACTCGTCGGTGTTTTTAAAAGCCACCGGGGCGATCGGGGCCTTCGCCTGAAGAGCAAGATGGATCGCTCCTTTTTTGAACGGCAGGAGCTCGCCCGGCATCGCGCGTGTTCCTTCGGCGAACACACCGAACGAGAATCCTTTCTCGATCAGCTCCCGAGCGCGGTCGATCGACTTCCTTGCGCGCTCGGGATTCGAGCGGTCGATCGCGAACACGTTCGCGATCGCCATTCCGTATCCGAAGATCGGCACTTTCAGAAGCTCTTTCTTGGCGACCAGGCCGATCCTCTTCCCCGCGTAGACATACAAAGACGCGGTGTCGAGATATGACCGGTGGTTCGACACGAACACGTAATCCCGGTCATCATCAAGGTTCTCGAGTCCGGTCACGCGGACCTTGGCGCCGCACGCTTTCAACCAGACCCTGGCTCCCCAGTCGCACCATTTGTAGAAACGGCTTCGGTCCTTTTTGAACCTATAGACAGCGATCGAAGGAGGAGCAACGAACAGGACCATCACTCCGACGACGAACCAGCACCACCAATACCTGAGTTTTCCGATAACCCTTGATTTGCTAGACTCTTCGAAAGGAATCGCGATCTTTCGGTTACTCTCCAGCTCAGAGGAAAATTTTTGAAGATGTTCAGACATTCGAGGAAGTCTTCGGGGGCGTCCGCGCCTTCCGTGACCGGGGGCGCGGTGCGCGTTCTCACGGCTATCTTTCTGTCCGCTTTCCTGGCTGCCGTTGCCTTTGGTCAGCAGGTTCCGACGCCGAAGTCGGTGCTGGGTTTTCAGCCAACAGATGATAGAACCATCGCCGACTGGAAACAAATCACGGACTATTTCGCGAAGCTGGACGCGGCGAGCGGACGCGTAAAGGTGCAGGAGATCGGGAAGACGACGCTGGGCAGGTCGCAGATCGTCGCTTTCATTTCTTCCGAGGAAAATATCCGGAACCTTGAGCAGCACAGGGGCTTCAGCGAATCGATCGCGAATGCGGTTCCCGGTCAGAAGATCGACCTGGGACGCGGAAAGGCAATCGTCGCGATATCCTGCTCGATCCACTCGACCGAGATCGTCGCATCGCAAATGTCGATGTTGATGGCGCACGAACTTGCATCGGCAACCGATGCCGAAACTAAGAATATCCTCGACAATGTGATCCTCCTGCTCATCCCTTCCGCGAATCCCGACGGGATCGACATCGTCGCCGACTGGTACAGAAAGACACTCGGAACAAAATACGAAGGCTCCTCGCCGCCCGAGCTCTACCATCACTACGCGGGACACGACAACAACCGCGACTGGTTCATGATGAACCTCGCGGAAACGCGGAACATCACGAAGCTCTTTTGGCAGGAGTGGTTCCCGCAGATCGTATGGGACGTCCATCAGCAGGGCCAGACGGCGGCTCGTATGACCGTCCCGCCGTTCTTCGATCCCCCGAACCCCAGGATCGATCCGAGGATCCTCCGCGAGCTCGGGCTTCTCGGATACAAAATGGCGGCCGACCTTCAGGCGACCGGCCAGGCCGGGATAGTGACGAACGCGACCTACGACACCTGGTGGCACGGCGGATTCAGGTCCGCGCCCTATTACCACAATTCGATCGGCATCCTCACCGAGGCCGCGAGTGCAGAATTGATGTCGCCGGTGACGATCACCAAACAGCAGCTCGAACGACAAGGGCCGACGCGCGGTTATAGGAATCCGCTCGAAACGGCCACGAACGCGCCCGACGCGTGGCAAGGTGGCGAATGGTCGCCCAAGGACATCGCAAGAATAGAGCTAGTCGCCGGCTTTGGTGTGCTGGAGATGGCCTCGAAGTTCAGGAAAAGGTACATCGAGAACATGTTTCAGCTTGCTTTGAAAAACCAGCAGGCAGGTCCGAATGAGCCCGAGGCCTTCGTCGTGTACGCCGGACAGCCTCGCGAAGAAACGGTTTCGAGATTCCTCGAGATCCTGATGTGGCAGGGGATGGAGGTCCGGCTTCTCACGGAAGAGATCGAGGGCGCGACCGATCCGAACATGCGCGATCACATCCACGAGATCCCGGGCGGCAGCTTTATCGTGATGGTCAACCAAGCGCAGAAGCCCAATGTCCTGAGCCTTTTCGAAGAGCAGGTCTATCCCGAAAGGCTCAACGAAAAGGGCGAGGCGGAAGTGCCGTACGACGTAGCCGGCTGGACCCTTCCTCTGCAGATGGGTGTCGAGTACACGCCCGTTTACAACATCAAGGATTCGGCGAACCTCCTCGGAAGGACCGAAGTGATCCGCGATATCAACCGCGCGCGAAAGGCGCTCAATCTCTCTCCGGTTTCCGGGCCCTTCTCGAAGATGCCGAACCCGCTTCGAAACCCGGCGAGAGTCGGCCTTTACAAAGGCTGGACCGGCTCCATGGACGAAGGCTGGACGAGGCTCGTTCTGGATAGTCACTCGATCGGGTACAAGACGCTGATGGACGAGGACGTCCGGAGCGGCGAGCTCGGCTCCGACGTCGTGATCCTGCCTTCGATGGGCGAACGCTCGATCGTCCAGGGAAACAGCGAACAAAGATATCCGAAGGAATACACCGGAGGGATAGGCGACGAGGGAGTCGATAACCTCAGGAAGTTCGTAAGCGAAGGCGGGCGTCTCGTCTGCTTCGATTCGTCGTGTGATCTGGTGATCAAGGCGTTCGGACTTCCTCTGAAGAACACGGTCGAGGGACTGAACCGGGGCCAGTTCTACTGCCCGGGATCGATCCTCGCTCTCGATGTCGATACTTCGGATCCGCTCGCCCGAGGGCTGAAGGAGCGCACGCCGGCATACTTCACGCGCAGTTCCGCGTGGGAGATCGGCGAAGGGTCCGCTGTGAAGTCGGTCGCGAAATACGCCGAAGACGACCTACTGCTCTCCGGCTGGATCCTCGGCGAACAGCACATCAAGGGCAAGACGGCCATCGCGTCGGCGAAACACGGAAAGGGCGAGATAGTTCTGTTCGCGTTCAGGCCGCAGCACCGCGGCCAGTCGTTTGCTACGTTCCGGTTCATTTTCAACGCGCTGGAGAGGATGAAGTAAGAGGTGTCAACGCGAAGGTCGCTAAGTGCGCAAAGCGATTTAGGGATCAGGGAAGCCCCTGGATTCCTTTGATCTTCTTCGCGTACCTCGCGACCTTTGCGTTGAAAATCCCGTCGAATTCTTGAAAATCCGCCCTTCGGGGTTAGAATGTAATCTGCACAACCCGTAGCCGACCCCCCGTCCGACCTGACACCCTGCAATTCTGAATTATGAAAGTCCTTTCCTTTCTATCTTCATCATTCGTACTTCTTAGCCTTGTTATTACCGCGCTTCCGTTTGCTCCTTACGAAACGCCGAATGCGCCGTTCCAACTCGACCGAGAGCCGCTCGTACGCATCGGCCTTCTGACGAACACAAGCTCGGTCGTGATCTCGACCGTCGGAGAACCGCTCGTCGCGTCGCTTTCCGGAGTCCCCGCGGCGGAACTGAACACGAATTCCGTACGGGTCTCTTCATCGCCGTACAGGCCGCCATCCTACGACCTGTTCACTTTCGAGATGGAGGCATACCAATCGAGGGCAGAAGCGGACAAGAAGGCGGACGAGATCCGCAGCAAGACTTCCGAGCCGGTCTCCGTCTCGTACGGGTCTGACGAAGGGACGTTCCGGATCAGGATCGGTTCGGGTAAGGAGACGCAGGAAGAAGCGGATGAGTACCTGGAGGACTTGGTCGCGCAAGGGATCGAGGGCGTTTCGATCGTCACGAGCCGGTTGCAGGCACCGTCCGACGACGCGGTAGCCCTGACGGCCCAGATACGAAACACGCCGAAATCCGAAGTGCGCAGCTTGAGATTTCCGGGCGAAGAAGAACGCCTCGCAAGCCGCGGCAGGATCATAAGGACGGCGTCCGCACCTTCGTCGTGGCGAAAGAACGTCAACGTTCCGATCAACTCTTCGCTCCGCGAGGTCGTCGTCGCCGGCTCGACACCCGAGTCCAGGTTCTCGAGCCTTCGTTCGGTCAGGATCGGTTCCGGAAACGGGCGCGGGATCGTCAGGCTGAACGGAAAATCGTACCGAGGCGCGATGGAGGTCCTTGTTAACTCGAAGGGCGGCATCACCGTCGTGAACGTCGTCCCGATGGAGGAATATCTTCTCGGAGTGGTGCCGGCCGAACTCTCGCTTCCCCAGCTCGAGGCCCAGAAGGCGCAGGCCGTCGCCGCCAGAACTTACGCGGTCGCGAACAAGAACGGTTACGGCGAAAAGGGCTACGACATGCTCCCGACCGTCTGGTCGCAGGTTTACAAGGGAGTTTCGATCGAGTCGAAGATGGGAACCCAGGCGGTTCTGGAGACGCGGGGGATGGTCGCCACCTACCAGGGCAAGCCGATAAACGCATTATACACATCGACTTGCGGAGGCAGGACCGAGGACTCCGGCAACATCTTCGAGTTCAACGAGCCGTATCTGAAAGGCGTCAACTGCTCGCTCGACGGACGCGAACACTTCGATCCTTTCATCGTCCGCACGAGCCGCGAACCCGCACTGATCAGGAACGAGGCGAATTATGCGCTTGTGAGGCTTGCTTCGAAGTACGCCGTGAACAACTTCCTGATGATCACGCCGCAGTTCAATGACGACTATTTCGACGATCCTCCGTCGGAGACCGAGCTAAGAAGTTGGCTGAACAACCTGGGCTCGAAATTCGGCAGGACATATGCGCTTATCGACGCCGATTCGTCGAAACCTCTGAATCTGGCACGGATACTTCACGCGATCATCTATGCCCCCGACGCGGCGGCGTCTGCGGACACGCTGATGTCAGAGTCGGACATCGACTATCATCTCTCCTTTCTTGACGCCGCAGAGGTCCCGAAGAACGAGCGCGCGATCCTCGCAGAACTTCTCCGCGACGGATGGTTTTCGATCTATGCCGACCTGACGATCAAACCGAACAAGCATTTCTCGCGCGGCAAGATCCTGCGGCTGATCGACAGTATCTACGCGAAGAAAGGATGGTCTTTCGATTTCGAGTCGGGGACCGCGAACCCGACCGCCGACGGCAAGCTTGTGCTTAAGGTCGGGCGCTCCGACAAAGAAGTTACCCTCAATCCGAACGTCTATCTGTTCCGCAAATTCGGCGATTCATTCTACCAGGTCAAGGAAACGGCGATCCTGGGCGGCGAGACCGTGCGCTACAAGACGAATGCGCTCGGCGAGGCCGTGTATCTCGAGGTCGAGCCGACCGAAAAGACGACCGTCGCCGAATCGATGTCGCCTTTCACTTTCTGGAAGGCAAACCTTTCGGCGAGCACCGTGAGGGCGAGGCTTTCGAGATACGTCCGGGGGCTCGGGACGCTTATCGACGTCAAGATCAAGAACAAGGGCTTTTCAAGGCGCGCGACCGAGCTCGAGATCATTACGACGAACGGAGTGCATTATCTGAAGGGCGGTAAGATCCGCTCGGCGCTAAGGCTTCGGGAACAGCTGTTCGTGATGGACAAGCGGTTCGACGGAAACGGCCGGGTCGCGAGCATCTCGTTCACGGGCCGCGGCTGGGGGCACGGCGTGGGAATGTGCCAATACGGCGCATACGGGCTCGCGAAGATGGGAGTGCCGTACGATCGCATCATCACCCACTACTATTCCGGGGTTGAATTGACGAAAGCTTATTGAAACGGATGTCGAAGAACCAGACGATCGGCGCGGTGATGGTGCTGGCGGTGATCCTGATCGTGGCCGGATTCCGGTCGTGCGCGTGAAGCAGCGGCTTTGCCGCCATTGTGTGCGGTAAGCCTTCGGCTTACCGTGCGGATCAACTATAGATTGGTGAAGAGGGGCGTAGCCCCGGTTTGTTTCATTGCCTGCGCCGGAAAGGCAAGCCTTTCCGCACACAGCAGCGGCGCAGCCGCACATTACAAACTCCCGGCCGGCCTCTGACCCCCAGCAATAACTGAACTCAGTGAACCCGCCAAACTCACAAGACTCAGCCAACTCAGCAAACTCAGCCAACTCGATTCCCGCGATCGTCGGCCCCACCGCCTCCGGAAAGACCCATCTCGGAGTCGAACTGGCCCTTCACCTCGGTAACGGCGAGGTGATCTCGTGCGACTCCGTACAGATCTACAAGGAGATCGAGATCGCGACTGCCAAGCCTTCCGAAGAAGAAATGCGAGGCGTCCCGCATCACCTGGTCGATTACGTCTCGCCTTTCGTCGATTACACCGCCGCCGACTGGGCTCGTGACGCTTCGGAGAAGATCCGCGAGATCGAATCGCGCGGCGGACGCCCGATCATCGTTGGCGGCACCGGTTTCTATCTCCGAACACTGCGAAAGCCGCTTTTCGAAAGCCCCAGAACGGATCCCGAACTCCGGCGGCGACTGCGGGGAATTCACGAGGAGAAGGGCGCCGCTCATCTCCACAGAATGCTCGAAAGGCTCGACCCCGGAGCCGCTGCCGGTATACCTGCGAACGACTATGTGCGGTCAATGCGGGCGCTCGAGGTGTTTTTCCAGACGGGGAAACGAATATCCGATCTTCAGCCGGAGCGCGCGGAGCCTCCCGAGTTCGCGGAAAGGATCCGGGTCTTCGCCCTCGCCCCGCCGCGCAACGAACTCTACGAGCGGATCAACGCGAGAGCCAGGGCCCACTTTGAAGCAGGGCTGCTCGATGAAGTGAAGCGCCTTTTGAAAGACGGAGTTCCACCGGACAGCAACGCCCTCGGATCCCACGGCTACAGGCGCGTGCTCGAGTATCTCTCAGGCGAACGCACGCTCGAAAGCGCGATCGAAAAAACCGCCCAGGATGTCCGGAATTATGCGAAACGGCAGCTTACCTGGTTCAGGAAAGAAAAAGATGTTGAGTGGCTCGAGGGATTTGGGGACGATCCTGCCGTGCGCCGCAAACTCTTCGAGCTTATTGAAGAGAAACGACCCTGAAGCCAACTTCCTTGTCCGTCGACGCGAATCCGTATATACTTCGTTTTCATAGCAATTCCTTACAGATAGCGGAAGAACACCATGGACAGATCGACCCCGCAAAACATCCAGGACGCGTTCCTCAATACCGCCCGTCGCGAAAAACAGGACGTGGTCTTCCAGCTTGCAGACGGAAAGACGATCTCCGGCCGGATCAAGAGTTTTGACAAGTTTTCGGTCCTCATCGACACCGAAGGACAGGATCTTCTGGTTTTCAAACACGCCATCTCCACGATCTCCGTCGAAAAAAAAAAGCCGAATTTAGAGTAACGTACCTTGGACGGAAAACTGATAACACTTGAGGGCATCGACGGAAGCGGGAAATCGACGCAGATGCGAATGCTTGCCGGAGAACTGCGCCTGCGGGGCGTCGAGATCCTCCAGACCCGCGAACCGGGCGGCACGCCTTTGGGAAGAAGGCTTAGAGCAGCCTTTCTGGAGACCGAAGAAGATGTGCACCCGATGGCGGAACTCCTGCTTTTTGCCGCCGACCGCGCTCAGCACGTCAATTACCTTATAAAACCCGCGATCGCCGAAGGAAAGATCGTGCTTTCCGACCGGTACGCGGACGCCACTTTCGCATACCAGGGCGCCGGCCGCGGATTTCCTGAGGAGACTGTAAGCGAGGTAATAAAGCTCGCGACGGGAGGCCTGACGCCGGATCTAACTCTGTTCTTCGACCTGCCGGTCGAGCGGGCTCTTGTCAGGACGAACGACGAGGACTCTGACCACAGGATCACGAACCGTATGGACCAGGAAGACTCCGATTTCTACGCGCGGGTAAGACAATCGTACCTGGGAATAGCGGATCGGGAACCCGACCGATTCCGGGTCGTCGACGCGGACAGATCGATCTCGGAGATCCAGCACGACGTGGTCGAGATCGTAACCGGGTTTCTGGAGCTTCCCGCACCGGAAAAAAAAGCGAAACCTGCGAAGCCTGCCGACGAATCCGCCTGATCCGAGATGTTCGAAGAGATCCTTGGTAACGAGAGCGCGAAGGAACTGCTTGAAAGGCTGGTCAGAAACGGCCGCCTGCCGCAATCGCTCCTGTTCACGGGCCGCTCGGGTGTCGGAAAAAAACTCTTTGCGATAGAGATCGCTCAGGCGCTTGTTTGCACCGAAACCGAATCGGGACTTCCCTGCCGGAAATGCCCGGCCTGCGTTCGCGCCTCTTCGTTCGAGCTTCCTAAGGAGGGCAAGCGCGACGAACATCAGAGGGTCGTCTTCAGCGGCCACCCGGACGTCGGGATGATCGTGCCGTACAACAACACGATCCTGATCGACGCCGTCCGCGACCTGGAACGAGAGGCGAACTTCCGTCCCTTCGAAGCCCGCTCTCGCCTGTTCATCATCGACGAGGCCGAGAAACTCAGCTCCGTGAAGGACAACGCCGCGAACGCACTGCTCAAGACGCTTGAGGAGCCTTCCGAATCGACCCATATTATTCTGATCACATCAAGGCCCCTGCTTCTGCTGTCGACCATCCGCTCGCGATGCCAGGCTGTGAGGTTCGGCCCGATCGCCAAGGAGAGGATCGTCGATCACCTCATTAACGAGCTTAAATATCCTTCGGAGGACGCTGCTCTCGTTGCCGGACTCTCGCAGGGCAGTCTTGGCCGGGCGCTATACACCGATCTGGACAAGTTCCGGGATCTCAGAAAGCAGATGCTCGACGTAGTGACACGCTGCTGCAGACGCGACAGCTTCGCGGCTCTGATGCGGACCTCCGAAGAGATCACCGAGCCAAAGGCTAAGGACTCATACGGAGATAGCCTGGACATTCTCCAGACTCTGATCCACGACATATGGACGATCGGGAAGCGCAGGAATGCGCCGATAGTCAATTTCGATCTTCGGACGGAACTTGAAGAGCTGACCGCGAAGGCGGACCCAACTAGGCTTACGAGCTGGCTTGAAGAGATCGAAACGCTCCGCGAGAACCTCAATTTCAATCTGAACCGGAAGCTCGCGACGGACGCGCTGTTCATGACGATGGCCGGGAGCAGCGGAACGCCCGCGTCCCGCCGGCAGTGAGCGATGCGAATAGCGAGGACTGAGGACTGAGGACTGAGGACTGAGGAAATATATCAGTTTGAGCGGTCAGGTTTTACTTTTTTTCGCATCACCAAACCATCTGCTTACCCAACTCCTAAGAGCCCGTGTTGATTCAGCCAATAAATGTTCCGCGTGTTCGCGCGGCGCAAACTGAAGTTCACGTTACCTCAGCGAAAACTGAAGTTCGCTGAGCCTCGCCGTTTTGCAGACCCGGTCTTGGGTTATAAAATTACTTGTATGCCCGCGACGATCTACAAAACACCCGAGCGCATTCTCGCAGGGGCCGGGATCGCGGCTCTCGGAGCCGGCAGTTTTGTGGTCGGCTGGTTCGATCCCGGAAAAGTTTCCCTCTTTCCCGGCTGTCCGCTGCTGAATGTAACCGGATTCGCCTGCCCCGGCTGCGGTCTCACGCGCGGATTTCACGAACTGTTCCACGGAAACCTTCTCGCGGCGCTCGATTTCAACGCGCTTGTCCCTGTTTACGCGCTGATCTTCACGTTCCTCACCGTTCTATTCGCCTCGATCGCGATCCGGGGCCGCGGCCTCCGTTATTCGCCTCTCAATACGGCAACGCTGGGAGTCTTTCTCGGTCTCGCGGCGGTCTTCGGCATACTCCGGAATATTCCGACCGAGCCGTTTCAATGGCTTTTTCCTTAACCAAAGCTTGTATTTCTTAAGTTGTGAAGGAAGTCTGGTAATCCCGCGAACTGTGGATCACCCTGACGATACGAATCTCGTCCGAACGGACAGAATAGAAGATAAGGTAGTTTGGGAAGTCCTTAACGTACCAGAATCTCACTTGAGCTTCACTTTCAAATGTGGCCTCCCGGCCGATAAGAGGAAAGGACTGAATTTCCGCAAAAGATCTTTCCACGGCGTCGAGAAACCGCAGAGCATGGGTCGGGGCGTCGCGCGATATGAACTCGGCGGTCCCCGCTATGTCCGAACGGGCGATGCTTGTGATCGTGATTGTTTTCAAGTCCCATTATCGACCTTTGATCGTGCTATCCGCATTCGCAGAACGCGTTTCATTTCTTTGAAGTCCTCACTCTTCAACTCGCTGACATCCGGGTCATTCAGGCCCTCCACTACCAGCCGCTCGATCCTCTTGTCCTCTAGATAGTCCCGGATCAGGTCCCGTATGAAATCGCTTGTGCTTGCGAAGTGTCCTTCTGCGACTTCCCGTTCCACCTCGGTCTTCATCGACTCGGGCAAGGAAATGTTGATCGTCTTGTACGCCATCGGATTTGACCTCGATCTGCAGACTAGCACAATGACAGTATCTGTCAATGTTTCTGTTTCACGTGCAAGTGGACAAATCAAAAACGGCGCCGAAGCGCCGCCCGAAATACCTCAATCAACAAGTCCTCACCCGATCTGGACCAGAGGTTTGTCTTCTCTCGCCAGTGATTCGTCCTTTCCTTCTTTCCTCAGTATCTCCACTTCTTTGACGAATTCCTCGACAATGTCCTCGCCCGAAACGCGGCGCATAGGCACGCCATCCTTGAAGATCATCCCGACCTGGCGTCCGAATGTTACGCCCAGCTGCGAATCGTGGGCTTCGCCCGGCCCGTTGACCGCGCAGCCCATTATCGAAAGGTGAAGGGGCTCTTCTACGTGCTGAAGCCTGCGCTCGATCTCCGTGACGATACCCACGAAGTCATCTACCGCAAGGCGGCCGCAGGTTGGGCAGGCTACGACCGTCACGCCTCTATTCCGGAGCTCGAGGCTCTTGAGGATCTCCCAGCCGACGCGGATCTCTTCATCCGGCTCCGCAGCGAGAGAAACGCGGATCGTGTCTCCGATCCCGTCGTAAAGAAGTATCCCGAGCCCCATCGCGGACTTGATCGTGCCGCCGAAGGGCGTTCCGGCCTCGGTCACGCCGAGATGAAGCGGATAATCGACCTTTTCCGCCATCAGCCTGTAAGCCTCTACCGTCCTTCGAACGTCCGAGGCCTTTAGCGAGATGATCGTATCTGAAAAGCCCAGATCCTCGAGAATGCGTATGTGCCGGAGCCCCGATTCGACCATCGCTTCCGGTGTGGCGGTGCCGTACTTCTCAAGCAGGTCTTTCTCGAGCGACCCTCCGTTGACGCCTATCCTGATCGGGACGCTCTGTGATTCGGCGGCCCGGACGACGGTCCGCACCCGTTCGATCGCCCCGATGTTTCCCGGATTGATCCGGAGCTTGTCCACACCGGCGTCGAGTGCCATAAGCGCCAGCTTGTAGTGAAAATGAATGTCCGCGACGATCGGGATAGTCACACGCTTCCGGATCTCCTTCAGCGCTTCGGCGGCTTCGGGATTCGGAACGGCGATCCGGACGATCTCGCAGCCCGCCTCGATCATCTTGTCGACCTGCGCGACCGTCTCGTCGACGTTCTCCGTGTCGGTTTTGGTCATCGACTGCACGACGACCGGCGCGCCGCCGCCTATCTGGACGCCGCCTACCATTACCGCCTTGGATTCTCTTCTCATCGGTTTTCTACGGTCCTTGTCAGCCGATCAGGCGTGAAATGTCGAAGTAAAGGACCACGACCATCAAGAGCAGGATGATCGCCAGACCCGCGAGCTGGATCTTTTCTTTCACCGCGACCGACAGCGTGAGCCCGAACATCGCTAACACGGCTTCGATGCCCAGGACCGCTATCTGCCCGCCGTCGAGCAAAGGTATCGGAAGCAGATTGAAGATCCCGAGGTTCAGGCTGATGACCATAAGAATGTAGAACAGACCGCCTATTCCGACGTCCCGCACGATCGTCGCAATGATCTGCACGATGCCGACCGGCCCGGCGATACCGCCTTCCTTGACCGATCTCTCACCTGCGAACATCTGACCGAACGCCTTGCCGGTCAGCCTTAGGATCCGCCAGTTCTCGTTGAAAGCGTGCGTCGTCGCACCGACGAATCCGACGGGCTCAAGCGTTCCGGATTCGAACGCGATCCCTATCAGATACCCCTGCTCGGTCTTTTCGGCGCGCGTCGAAACCTCGCGAGTCTCGCCGTTCCTGTTTACGACAAGCGAGATCGGCTCGCCTTTCGAGTCCTTCACGATCCGCTGCATTTCCTCAATATTCCGGACGGTCTGCCCGTTCACCGAGGTGATGCGGTCGCCGACCGCAAGGTCGGACTCCGCCGCCGGCATTCCTTCCTGGATCCGTCCGATCACAACAGCCTGGACGCCCGCGTCCGGCTCCATCTGGAGATCGCCGAGCTTGTTGCCGTTATTGACGATCTCGCCGGGAGTGATCGCCATCCGGACGCGCTTGCCCTCGCGCTCGACAACGATCGGAGTTTCCATTCCCGGAAGCAAAAGAGCGTTCTCCATCACCTGCGTCCAGGTCGGATCCTTGATCCCGTCGAACTCAACGATCCTGTCGCCGGGCTTAAGCCCCGCCTGCTGCGCCGCTCCGCCTTGAACCACAGAACCGACGATCGGCGCCGGAACGGATGGAACTCCAAACCAAAGAGCCGTCGCGAACGGGATCGCAAGCGCGAGGACGATGTTCATGAACGGTCCGCCGAGCATTACGAGGAACTTCTGCCACCTCGGCCGCAGTTCGTAAAGCTCTTCGTCCGGGACCTTTTCGCCTTCGGATTCACCGCCTTCAAGCGGCGCGGTCGCCTCGTCGCCGTAGAGTTTCACATAAGCCCCGAGCGGGATGGCGCTGATCCTGTAATCGGTATGTCCTCTCTTGAATCCCCAGATCCTCGGCCCGATGCCGAAGAACGAGAACGCCTCGACCCTCATTCCGAGAAGTCTGGCAACGGCGAAATGGCCGAATTCGTGGATATTTATGGCGACGCCGAGCACGAAAACCACTGCGAACACGACGAGCAGAATGTCTGACATTACTTGTTATTCCTCTGTGAAAAACTGCGCCTTAGAAAGGAGCGGACCGAGTCACGTTATAAACCTAAAGTGTAAATCCGGGCCAAAACCGAGTCAAACACGATTTATAGCGGCGGCAGTGGTCCGGGAGGCCTCGACCAGCGCTTCCGCGAGCGACCTCGCCTCCCTGTCGGCGGCCAGGACCTTCTCAAGCGAATCAGCGGATTCCGGTTCGTGAGCGTCGACGAGCTTGCCGTTGATGCGCGCTATTTCAGGTAGTGAGATCCGCCCGTCGAGGAACGCACGAACGGCGACCTCGTTCGAGGCGTTGAGGGCCGCCGGAGCGGTTCCGCCTTTCTCAAGCGCGCGGTACGCGATCGCAAGATTCGGGAATCTGTCGAGGTCGGGGTCTTCAAAGGTCAGCTCGGATATCGACGCAAGGTCAAGCGGAGGGAGCGCGTTCGGAAGCCTCTCGGGATATGTCAGCGCGTACTGGATGGCGTGTTTCATATCTGTCACGCCCATCTGTGCGATCACGGAGCCGTCGACGAGTTCGACCATCGAGTGGACGACCGACTGCGGATGGACGATGACGTCGATCCGGTCGCCATCCAAACCGAAAAGCCAGTGAGCCTCGATCACTTCGAGTCCCTTGTTCATCAACGTCGCGGAGTCGATGGTGATCTTGTCGCCCATGTCCCACGTCGGATGGTCGAGCGCTTCTTCAAGCGTGGCGTTCTCGATCTGCTCTTTCGTCTTCGTCCTGAACGGGCCTCCCGAAGCGGTGAGGACTATCCGCCGCACTTCAGACATCTTCTCGCCGCGAAGGCACTGATGAAGCGCGTTGTGTTCGGAATCCACAGGCAGGATCTCGGCTCCCGATCCGGCCGCGGCGGCGATCATCAGTTCGCCTGCCATCACAAGCGTTTCCTTGTTCGCAAGCGCGATCCTCTTACCGGCCTCGATCGCACGGAGGGTCGGCACGAATCCGATCGCGCCGACGGTCGCCGACACGACGGTCCCGCATTCTTCCATCGTAGCGGCCTTCACAAGGCCCTCTTCCCCGCAGACTATCTCGGGAAAATCGGCGGATGACGCGCCGAGCCGTTCGAGCTCGGTTTCGAGCCTTGAAACGCAATCTTCGTCCGCACACGCGGCGAGCTTTGGGGAGTACTCGACGATTTGCTTGGCAAGAAGTTCCGCGTTGTTCCCGGCGGCGAGCGCCACGACGTTTACATCGCCAAGATGTTTGGCGACCTTCAGCGTGTTGCAGCCGATAGAGCCGGTCGAGCCTAGTATCGAAATGTTCCTGGAAGTCATAAAAAACGGGCCTTTGGAAGATTAGCACATACGAGGGCGAGTAAGAATCGCCTCACCGATCTTCTTCAGCGGCCTCCGCAAATTCGGCAGGACCCTCGATCGGGTGCGAGGCTTCTCCGCCATCCTTAGCTTTCTTCGCAAGGAATTCGTTGAACTCGCGCGAACGGTTTCTGGGAACGCTGAGTGATCGCCATTCGTCGCCCCTGATCTCTTTCGCGAGCAGAACGATTTGGCCCGTGTGATAAGCGTAGTGGGTAAGCTGGCGGTTGATCGCCTGGACGACGGTGTGCGCTTCGCCGCGGATCGTGACGGACCGTTTGAGGTCCTCGGCCGACAGGGAGTCGATCGTGCCGAGAAGGATCGCCCAGCCTTCTTCCCAATTCCGCATCATCGCCGCGCGGTCGTCGCCTTCCTCTTCGAATTCCGAATCCCTGTTTCGGTCCGGTTTTTCGCCATCCTCGGTCAGAAAGTTCGTCCAGCGGGAGCGCTGGTTCCCGGCGATATGCTTTACGATCAGCGCGATCGAGTTCGACTCCGGCGCGCCCGCTCGAAAGAACTCTTCGTCGTCCACCTGAACGAGAGCCCTTTCCGCGAGCCGCTTGTACGCCCGGAAGGTCGCTGCCGCATCGGCGAGATACCCCCGGACCACTTCTTCGAAAGTGTCAGCCATAGGTGATTTATCGCTCCGGGCGGCCGGAACTGTCAAACGGACCGCCGAAAAGTTTTGCCTTTTCGCGTTTTACCGCTAAAATTACGGGGTCAATGCAACCGGTCCGAAAAGGAGGCACATCATAGGCACCAACGATTTTCCAAACCCCGAAGCCACAGCAGGAGTTGATATGAACTTGACCTCCGCTGCGATCAATCCGGCGATCGCTGACAAGAGAGAGGAAGACAGGAGCGTTTCCGCGCCCGCAACGTCTGATCAGGTCATCCAGCAAGTGATCACAAGGGACACCCCGGATTACGAACTTACCCAGATGTCCGCCGAAGGCGACCTGGAGGCGTTCGAGATGCTTTATCAGAAGTATCACCGGAGGGCCTACAGCCTTTGCCTGAGGATGACGAACAACGTCACCGAGGCCGAGGACCTGACCCAGGAAGCGTTTATCCAGCTTTTCAGAAAGGCTGGAAGCTTCAGGGGCGATTCCGCGTTCACGACGTGGTTTCATAGACTGGTCGTCAACCAGGTCCTGATGCATTTCAGGAAGAGAAGCGTCAAGAACGAGAAAACGACAGAAGACGGCGAAATGCCGGAGCACCTCGTGCCTCAGACGAAGACCAAGGCTAACCTCCCGATCCTGAACCGGATCGACATCAACAAGGCAATCGCCGCGCTTCCCCCCGGATACAAGTCGGTGTTCATACTTCACGACGTAGAAGGCTTCGAGCATTCGGAGGTCGCGCGGATCCTGGGGATCTCCGTCGGCACCTCCAAGTCCCAGCTTCACAAGGCAAGGCTGAAGCTCAGGGGAATGCTGGTCAGATAGCGCCCGGGACTGTAAAGAAAGGTAAAGGCCGGGGCAACCATCGGGACAGGTCGGCAATCTTATAGCCCGTTATCGCAAATCATTTATTTGTAATGTTTTGGCTCAGCACGGAGCCTCATAATTTATTATCATCCGATCACATTTCGAGTACTGGTTCCAATGAACTGTGGAAACTATCAAAACCTGATCAGCGCCTACCTCGACGGCGAACTCGATACGGGAACGTGGAGGGCGGTCGAGACCCATCTTGAGCAGTGCGACGAATGCACGCGGGTCTTCTCCGACTTCAGCACGATCCTCGAGTTTTGCGATGAGACATATGCGGCTGAGCCTGAGCCCCCCAACTCGCACGCGCTGTGGTGCCGGATCAACAACATCATCGAGTCAGAGCTTCCGGAAACGCAGGCTGAGACGGTCGCTTCCGAAGGCCGCGCTTCATCCGGCTTCTGGAACACGGGTCTGAACCTGTCCGCCGGACAGATCGCGTCAGCAGTTGCCGGAATAGCTCTGGTCAGCTCACTGCTCACGATCGTCGCATTCCAGAATCTGACGACTCCGGCGGATCCGCTCGCGGGTCAGGACGGAGAAGAGACCGTTGTCGAGAAGGTTCTCGCGGACCTCGGAATCGGAGATTCAAAGGTCGAACGCAACGAACGTCGACTTAAGGAACAGAGAGCGGCGATCGAATACTGGAAGAACCGGGTCGAGGTAAGGCGCGCATCGTGGAACATTGAAACCCGAGTGGTGTTCGACAGGAACCTGAGCGAGATCGATAAAGCGGTCAGCGAGTACACTCGCCTATTGAATGAAAACCCGCACGACACGATTTCCAATGAAATGCTTGATTCGGCCCTGAAGGAAAAGATGGAGCTGCTCCGTGAATTCTCAGAGCTCTAATCTCCCTTGCGTTGGAAATGAAGCGGATTCCCTACACAACCTGCCAACCCCCTAAAATCAGATTTCTTAAGGGTCTACTGATGATCGTCGCGGCGTCTGCAGTATTCGCCTCGGCGCCGCAGGTCTTGTTTGCCCAGAAAAAGTTCGACAAGAGCTATCCGGCGTCGAAGAACGTACGGCTGAACCTGGTCAACCGGACAGGTACTGTCACGGTACAGGGGTGGGAGCGGAAAGAGGTCAGGATTTCGGCATCTCTCGAGCGGCCGTTCGCCCAGATCGAGCCGCAGAACCTGAGCGGAGAGATCAGGATCAATGTGGTACAGGACAACCACGGCCGCGGCGAAGTGGGCGATGTCAACTTCACGATCTACGTTCCGTACGATTCCACCGTGGACATCGAGACCCGCATCGGAAATCTTAACGTCAGCAACGTCCAGGGCGGTTTTGTACGGGCTCACATTACGTCCGAGGGCGATGTCTCTCTCGCGAATATCAGTGCTTCAAGTGTCTCGGCGAAAAACCTGATCGGGAACATTTTCTTCGACGGGATCATCAAGCCCGGGGGCACCTACTTCTTTAAGTCGATGAGCGGGGACGTTAACATAAGGATCCCGCTCAAGTCTTCCTTCAAGCTGCTCGCGACCGCCCCGTCAACACGGAATATCGCGCTCGGATCGTTCTCGAACTCGAGCATGCGGCTTCTCGGAGACGGCAGACGTGTCGTTGGAAAGGTCGGCGGTGGCGAGGCGAGTGTAACGGTCGAGAATCAGCGAGGAACTATTACATTCCTAAGGCGCTGATGTGTTATTGTTTATGAGGCGTTTCGGTGCGCCAGAGCCCGCAGTTACAGAACTTCCTTCCCTAGCTTCCTAAAAGCGCATTCCCTTCCGCCCGCAGTTCCAAGGTGAACAAAATGAAAGAACTTCCTATCCGGTCCCTGGTCGTCGCACTTGCCCTTTTCGCGTTTGCGGCCGCCGCGCTTGCACAGAGTCCGAACAAGCTGAAACGCACCACCTACAAGACCGAGACGATCGAGTCCGGCGTAGGGGGCACCGTGTCAATTATCGGAAGCCCCTTCGGGTCGATCCGCGTTGAAGGCTGGTCGAAAAACGAGGTCGAGATCTCCGCCGAGATCGAGGTCACCGCTGCGAACGAAGCGGACCTCGCGGAACTCGCAAAGGTAACAGGCTTCATGATCGACGAGGGTCTGACCAAGATAAGCGTCATCACCGTCGGCCCCCACGACAAGAAGTATTTGAAGAAAGCTTTCAAGGACTTTCCGAAACGCCTCCGCTACAGCCCATTCAGAATCGACTACGTGGTCAGGGTGCCGCATTACACCGATCTTATGATCGACGGCGGCAAGGGGGACCTTGCGATAGCGGCCGTAGAAGGCAGCATGAAGATCGAGTTCCTTGAATCGAACGCCGTGTTTGACGTGTCCGGCGGATCGATCCAGGCGACCATCGGAGTCGGCACTGCCACCGTTAACGTGCTCAAGCCAAGCTGGCGCGGTCGCTTCGCCGACATACAGGTCGCGGCCGGCAGGATCGACGTACTAATGCCGAAGGATATGAACGCGAACCTGTTCGCCCGCGTTCTTCGTACCGGCACTATCGAGAACACGTTTGACAACATCAAGCCCGCCCGGCGGACGACCTTCACGGAGACGTCGATGGACGCCGTCGCGGGGAACGGCGGCGCCCGGCTTTCGTTCACCGTCGGCGACGGAACGCTCTTGATCTCGCCTCGCTCCGAGGCAAAGATCGCGGAAAAATAGCCCCAAAACCGGCATTTTGGATTTTGGAAATGGAAAGTGATAGATTATCGCTTTCCATTTTTCTTTACCTAAACAGACGATCTATGACCATCAAATCCGACCTTTGGCTAAAGCGAATGGTCGAGGAATCGAAGATGATCGACCCTTTTCTTCCGGAGCTCGTCCGGGAAGTCGAAGGGAACAAGATCATTTCCGCCGGCAGTTCCAGTTACGGCTACGACATGCGTCTCGCCGACGACGGCTTCAGGATCTTCTCGTCCGTGTACGGAAGCGAGATCGATCCCAAGCATTTCGACGAGGATTCGCTGATCGATCCCGAGCTTCGCACTGCCGACGACGGTTCCAGATATTACCTGCTTCCTCCGCATCATTACGGGCTTGGCGTCTCGGTCGAGACGTTCCGGATGCCGCGAAACATCACCGGCATCGCGCTCGGAAAATCCACATATGCCCGCGCGGGGCTGCTCGTGAACACGACGCCGCTCGAGGCAAGCTGGACCGGCCGGCTCGTCGTCGAGATCGCGAACCTCGCGAATCTCCCTCTGCGTGTTTACGTTAACGAAGGGATCGGGCAGATACTGTTCTTCGAATCCGATGAAGAATGCGGTACCTCGTACGAGGACCGCGGCGGTAAGTACCAGGGCCAGACCGGGCTCACGTTCGCGAAAGTCTGAAGGAATCCAATCAGTTTTCGGCTTTCTGAAAAGCTGATCCGGAGACTTCTCCACTCTCATCCGGGTCAAATTTTGTTTTGATGATAACTTTCAGCTGCCCCCCGCTTCAGCGGGGGGTCTTTGGTTTCGGACTGCGTAAATAGGGCTTCAGCCTCAAGATCGCCGACTGAAGCCGGCGATCGATCTCAGGGGGTCCCCTCTCTATATCCCCCCGTTGAAACGGGGGGCAACTGATATAGTTTGTCCTCAGATTCATGCTCACCTGGTCCGGGCACGAAGAGGCACTGCTATTGAGACAGCCCCCAACTGATATCGCATTTGCCGGAGGTCGTGTAAATCGGCGGATACACGGCCAAAGGACCCAAACTCAGAAATTGCAACGAATTGCAGGGCTCTTTAAAACGGATATAATCGTTCGTAAAGATGACCGAGATCAGCAACTACATAGGGGGAGAGATGTCTGCGCCCTCCGACGGTGCGTTCATCGACGACATCGACCCTTCCACCGGGCAGGTTTACGCGTCGGTACCAGATTCCGGGGAAGAGGACGTCACAAAGGCCGTAGACTCCGCCGAGCGGGCATTTGCAAAATGGTCCTCGTCTTCGCCTGAGTTTCGTCACGATGTATTGATGAAGCTCTCCGGGCTTATCGAGCGCGATCTTGAAAAGCTCGCAACCGCGGAATGCGTCGACAACGGCAAGCCTCTGACACTCGCGAAGGCGGTCGATATACCGAGGGCGGTCTCGAACTTCAAGTTCTACGCCACGGCGGCGATGCACTTCGCTTCCGAATCGCATTCGAACGCGGGCCAGTCGGTCAACTACACACTGCGCCAGCCGATTGGCGTTGTCGGCTGCATAAGCCCCTGGAACCTCCCCTTGTATCTTTTTACCTGGAAGATCGCGCCGGCGCTCGCCGCTGGCAATTGCGTCGTCGCAAAACCTTCGGAAATCACTCCGATGACGGCTTTTCTTTTGTCGGAACTCGCCTCCGAAGCCGGAGTTCCCGCGGGGGTTCTGAACATCGTCCACGGCACGGGACCGAAAGCCGGGGCCTCGATCGTGAGGCATCCGGGAATAAAGGCGATCTCGTTCACTGGGGGCACGAAGACCGGCGAATGGATCGCGTCCGAGGCCGGGCCGAAGTTCAAGAAGTTATCGCTGGAACTCGGAGGCAAGAACCCGAACATCATTTTCGCCGACTGCGATTACGATGAAATGCTGGAAACGACCGTCAGGTCGTCGTTCGCGAACCAGGGCCAGATATGCCTTTGCGGTTCGAGGGTCTTCGTCGAGAGGCCGATCTACGATCGCTTTCGCGAGGACTTCGTAAAAAGGGTCCGTTCGCTGAAGGTCGGCGATCCGCTCGAGGCCGAGACAAACGTCGGCGCTGTCGTCTCCGAAGCGCATATGCAAAAGGTCCTCTCCTACGTCGAACTGGCGAAGCAGGAAGGCGGCGCGGTGCTCTGCGGAGGCGAACAGGTCCGGATCGAGGGACGATGCGAGGGAGGCTATTTCCTGGCGCCCGCGGTGATCGAAGGGCTTTCGCACGATTGCCGCACGAACCAGGAAGAGATCTTCGGCCCGGTCGTCACGATAATGCCCTTCGATTCCGAGGAAGAGGTGCTGGAATACGCAAACTCGGTCCGTTACGGCTTGTCAGCGACCGTCTGGACAGGCGAACTCGCGAGGGCGCATCGTGTTGCAGAACGGCTTGAATCCGGGATCGTCTGGGTGAACTGCTGGCTCTTGCGTGACCTGCGAACTCCTTTCGGCGGGGTGAAGGATTCGGGAATGGGGCGCGAAGGCGGATTCGAAGCTTTGAGATTTTTTACCGAAGAAAAGAACGTTTGCATCAAGTACGGCCCGTGAGAGGCCTTGGGAGCAGATAGATATGAGCGAAGAAACGCAGCCGATACGGATAGAAACAGGGGAAGAAGTGGCGCTCGAACTGATGAAGTTCATCGCCGAGAAAGAAAGCCGCTCCCTGGCGCCGGAAGAGATCCGCGACTACTACCTGGACCTCTTCGTGGAATGCGCGAGAGCGGTGTACGACGGAGAACGGTAGGAAAGTCGAAGAATGACGGACATCATCAATTCGGATTCGGCGCCGGAGCCCGTGGGGCTGTACCCGCACGCGCGAAGGGTCGGAAATCTCCTTTTCCTTTCTGGCGTGGGTCCCAGAGAACGCGGCACGGACAAGATTCCCGGCGTGGAACTGGACGAGAACGGCGAGATAGTCTCGTACGACATCGAGGCCCAATGCCGCTCGGTCTTCAGGAACGTCCGGTCGATCGTGGAGGCGGCGGGGTCGAGCTGGGAGAAGATCGTCGATGTGACGGTGTTTCTCACGAATATGAAGGATGACTTCCGGACCTATAACCGGATCTACGCCGAATACTTCGCCGATAACCGGCCGTGCCGGACGACCGTTGAGATAAACCGACTGCCTACGCCGATCGCGATCGAACTGAAGGTGATCGCGGTTGTATGAACCCGTACCACTGGGAGTTCTCTATGAAGATAAGAACGAAGCTCCGGATCCTGGAGATCTGGGCGATACTCTCCCTGGCGGTCGTCGCCGCGATCGCCTTTTCAGCCGCCGCGAGCGATAACCGGTTCGAGGAACTGACCGTCGAACGACTGAACGTAGTTGAGAAGAACGGGCAGCTTGTGATGGTGGCTGCGAACAGCAGCCATATGCCGGACCCTGTGATCAACGGCAAGGCGTGGAAAACGGAACGGCCCGCGGGAATGCTTTTCTACAACGGCCTGGGCGACGAGAACGGAGGCCTCGTTTTTGGCGCCGTGGAGGGAGGCGGCAAGTACGGCGCCTATCACGGGCTCTCATTCGACAAGTACAAGCAGGCGCAGGCGATGGCATTGGTCTACAACGATCACTCCGGGAAATACCGTGCAGGCCTTCAGGTCTGGGACCGCCCCGAGACACCGCTCTCGGAGATCCTGATCGAGCGTGAGAGGATCGGGAAAATGCCCGATGGCCCGGAAAAGGCGGCCGCGCAGGAGAAGCTCGACAAAAAGAACTTCTCGCCTTCGAGGGTGTATCTCGGCAAGAATGCGGATTCAGAATCCGAACTGACGTTGTACGACGCAAAAGGAAAGCCGCGGGTGAGAATCGTTGTTACGGCTGACGGAGATGCGGCGATGTTGTTTCTGGACGAGGACGGAAAGGTGATCCAATCGATACCGGCCCGTTCCAAACCCGAGAAATGAAGGAAGGAAGAAATGCAGTTGCAAAGACCAATCAATTTCATGAAGTGGATCGAGGAGAACCGCCACCTCCTCAAGCCGCCCGTAGGTAATAAATGCGTCTACGAGGACGCCGAGTTCATCGTGATGGTCGTCGGCGGCCCGAATGCGCGCAAGGACTACCACTGGGATGAAGGCGAGGAATTCTTCTACCAGATCGAGGGCGACATCACGGTGAAGGTCCAGGAAGACGGCAAGCCGGTCGATGTCCCTATCCGCGAGGGCGAGATCTTCCTGCTTCCTCCGCGCATCCCGCACAATCCGGTCCGGGGCGCGAACACGGTCGGCCTTGTGATCGAAAGAAAGCGTCGCGAAGGTGAGCTCGACGGCTTGATGTGGTTCTGCGAGAACTGCAACGAGAAGCTCTACGAGGAGTATTTCCAGCTCGATGACATCACTACGCAGTTCCAGGGGGTGTTTGAGCGTTTCTACTCGAACGAGGACCTGAGGACCTGCGACAACTGCGGCGCGGTTATGGAGCCGCCGGCAAGACCTGTCTGATCGGCCGATGCAATCTCTTGTTGATGAACTCGGTTCACTTGCGGACGCTCTTGTTGGGGCCCGTGTCGATTATGCCGTTTGCGGGGGACTGTCCCTCGCGATCCACGGTTACCCTCGCGCGACATTGGAAATAGATCTACTCATCAAGAGTGATCGCTTGGAAGATGCGCTCGAAGTCGGTAGGGGACGAGGGTTTAGTGTTAGACGAGAGGACCACTCGTTTAAGGGTGGATCGATCGAGATCAGGAGAATCTCCAAGATCGATTCGGTCGACGAGATTCTGACCCTGGATTTCGTCCCGGTCACCCCGGAGCTGGCAGACGTTTGGGACACAAGAGAAGTGATCGAATTCGCTGACAGGGACCTTTGGGTGGTTTCCCGCGATGGTCTGCTGAAAATGAACCGAATATCGGGACGGCCGCAAGATCTTGTCGATATTGACACGATTGAAAATGACCAAGATTGATATGTCTCCAGAAGCCGTTCTCAGACGCCTCAAGACAGTTGATCGTCTGAGGGAACTCTGTTTGGTGCTAAGAAACTCAAAGAGGCGCAAGCCCGCCACGCAAGATTCTACTCATTCCAAACCGACCTCGGAAGTTGGTCCCCGAACAGAGGACAACCGCCACTGAAACCGACAAATGCTGAAAATCGACATCCACACCCACATACTCCCGAAAGAACTCCCGAACTGGAAGGACTCGTTCGGCTACGGAGGCTTCATTTCCCTCGATCACCACAAGCCGGGATGCGCTCGCATGATGCGCGACGACGGCCACTTCTTCCGGGAGATCGGGGAGAACTGCTGGGATGGAAACGCGAGGCTCCGCGACTGCGACGCGGCAGGGATCGATGTGCAGGTCCTCTCGACAGTGCCAGTGCTGTTCAGCTACTGGGCGAATGCGGAACATTGTGCGGATGTTTCGAGGTTCCTGAACGAGGGCATAGCGGAGGTCGTTGCCGGAAGTCCGAAACGATTCGCGGGGCTTGCGACGGTGCCGATGCAGGACCCGAAGCTCGCGGTCAAGGTGCTCGAAGAAGCGAAAGACCAGGGTCACCTCGGAGTCGAGATCGGGACGAACGTGAACCAGAAGAACCTCAGCGAACCCGATTTCTTCGAGTTCTTCGAGGCCTGCAGCGAACTCGAAATGGCGGTCTTCGTCCATCCGTGGGAGATGATGGGCCGGGAGGATATGAGGAAATACTGGCTCCCCTGGCTGGTGGGAATGCCCGCAGAGACATCGCGCGCTATCTGTTCGTTGATCTTTTCGGGCGTCCTTCGGAGGCTCCCGGACCTGCGGATCGCCTTCGCCCACGGAGGCGGAGAGTTCCCCGCGACGATCGGCAGGATCGAGCACGGATTTGAAGTTCGGCCCGATCTCGTCGCTGTCGACAACGACGAGAGTCCTTCGTCTTATTTCGGAAAGATCTGGTTCGATTCGCTCGTCCACTCGAAGGAAATGCTCAGGTACCTTATCGATCTCGCAGGCGCGGACCGTGTAGCGTTGGGCACGGACTATCCGTTCCCTCTCGGCGAGTTAGAGCCAGGCAAGCTTATCGAATCGATGGGTTTCGACGAGGCGACGGCTGCGGAACTGTTTCACGGGGCCGCGTTGAAATGGCTCGGAGTGGACAAATCGAGGTTTGAAAATGGCTGAAGCAAAGGAAGAAAAACACACCGGTGCTCTCTACGAAGCGACCGAGGATTTTGCGAGATCGAGAGACGGTTCCGATCCCTTGCGGCATTTCCGCGAACGGTTCATCTTTCCCGAAACGGAATCCGGCGAGGAGCCCGTCTATTTCACGGGGAACTCATTAGGCCTTCAGCCGAAGAAGGCTCGCGAATACGTCGATCAGGAGCTCGAAGACTGGGCGAAGCTCGCCGTCGAAGCACACCTTCACGCGAAGCATCCGTGGCTTCCGTATCACGAGTTCCTCACCGAACAGATGGCGAACGTGGTCGGGGCGAAGGCTTCCGAGACGGTCGTGATGAACTCACTTACGGTCAACCTGCACCTGATGATGGTCTCGTTTTACCGGCCTACGAAAGAGCGGTTCAGGATAATGATCGAGGGCAAGGCGTTCCCTTCCGACCAGTACGCTGTCAAATCCCAGCTCGCGTTTCACGGCTTCGAACCCGAATCCGGACTTATAGAAGTCCTTCCGAGGCACGGCGAAACTTACCTCAGGACCGAGGACATCGTCGAGGCGATCGGGAAACACGCCGACAGCCTCGCGCTCGTGATGTTCGGAGGTGTGAATTACTTCACGGGGCAGTCGTTCGATCTGAAGGCGATATCGGAGGAGGGTCATAAAGCAGGCGCCGTCGTCGGCTTCGACCTCGCCCACGCCGCCGGGAACGTTCCTCTGAAGCTGCACGAATCCGGAGCCGATTTCGCGGTCTGGTGCTCGTACAAGTATCTCAACTCGGGGCCCGGAGGCGTCGCGGGAGTGTTCGTTCACGAACGCCACGCGCGGGCATTCGATCTTCCGAGATTCGCCGGATGGTGGGGGCACGACAAGGCTTCGAGATTTCAGATGGGACCGGAGTTCGAGCCGATCGAAGGAGCCGAGGGCTGGCAGATATCGAATCCGCCGATCCTGCAAATGGCGGCTTTGAGGGCCTCGCTCGAGATATTCGAGGAGGCAGGAATGGAGGCTCTGGCGCACAAATCGAAGGATCTTACGGGCTATCTCGAGTTCCTGATCGAGGGAATAGGGGACAACAGGATCTCGATCATCACGCCGCGCGATCCCGCCGACCGCGGGTGCCAGCTTTCGATCAGGGTGCGGAACGCCGACCGCTCGCTGTTCGAAAAGCTGACTTCGCAGGACGTTTTCGCAGACTGGCGTGAGCCGGACGTGATCCGCGTGGCGCCGGTTCCTTTGTACAACAGCTTTTCGGATGTCTTTCGGTTCTCCGAGAAACTCCGCTCGGCCCTCTCGCAAAGCTAAATGAGCGACGAAAAGGTAATAATCATCGGCGCGGGACTCGCCGGTTCACTGCTTTCGATATATCTCGCGAAACGAGGTATCGAGGTCGAAGTGTACGAGGCCCGGGCGGACATGCGGAACGTCGAGATGTCCGCAGGGCGTTCGATCAACCTCGCGCTTTCGGACCGCGGCATCAAGGCTTTGAGCGAGGTCGGGATGGACGAGTATATGCTCCGCGAGGCCGTGCCTATGTACGGAAGGCTGGTCCACGATGCCGAGGGAAATACGAATCTTCTTCCGTACAGCGGCCGCGAGGGGGAGTATATTAATTCCGTGTCGAGGGGCGGTTTGAACATCGCGCTGATCGACGAGGCCGACAAGCATCCCGAGAGCCGTTTCTTCTTCGAGCAGCGGTGCGTCGATTTCGACTGCCGCTCGGGCGAAGCACTGATATTTAACGAAAAGAATGGAGACGAGTACAGGGTGTCGGGAAGCACTGTTATCGCGACTGACGGAGCGGGCTCCGCGGTTCGCCGCGCGATGCTCCGCGGTGGCGTTCGGAGATTCAATTACTCGCAGGAATTCCTCGAGCACGGCTACAAAGAGCTCAGCATACCGCCCGGCGACGGCGGTGCGTTCCGGATGGAAAAGAACGCGCTCCACATATGGGCGCGGCGGTCGTTCATGATGATCGCGCTTCCGAACTTCGACGGCAGCTACACTTGCACCTTGTTCCTTGCGCACAAAGGCGAGAACAGTTTTGAATCGATCGACACCGGCTCGTACTCCGGCGGCAGCCCCGGAAACGCGCTGATAACATTCTTTGAGGACCAGTTCCCCGACGCGATACCTATGATCGGAAACCTCGAACGCGAGTATTTCACAAACCCGACAGGCGACCTCGGGACGATTAAGTGCTTTCCGTGGAATGCAGGCGACCGGGCGTTGCTGCTCGGCGATTCCGCACACGCGGTCGTTCCCTTCTACGGCCAGGGGATGAACGCTTCGTTCGAGGACTGCCGGATCTTTAACGAGCTGATCGACGAATTCGGGACCGACTGGCTGAAGGTTTTCGAAAAGTACTCCGAACTCAGAAAAGTGAACACTGACGCGATTGCCGACATGGCGGTCGAGAACTTCTACGAAATGCGCGATGCGGTCGCAGACCCTGTGTTCGTGCGAAAGCGCGAGCTCGAAACAAAGCTCGAACAGCGGTATCCCGATTACTTCTCGAAGTACTCGATGGTTACCTTCCGCGAGGACCTCCCATACTCGGAGGCGATGCGGCGCGGCAATGCTCAGGACAGGATCCTTATGGAGATCTGCGCGGGGGAAGCGGACGTTTCGAAGATCGATACTGCTAAGGTGCTGGAGAGGCTCAGGTCCTTAGGCTGATGAAGATCACCCACAGATTCGGGGATACGGAGTTTGAATTCGATCTGTGTCGCCCGACGGATCTTTCGATCCCAATGCGCTTTGGCGGGCCGCAGCCCAATGCGTACGGCGTCGATCCTGCGGTCTCCAAGGCTTGCGAGTACGGCGACCTGGTCGGCGACACAAGGCGCGGCGGAGGCTGTAACTTCGAGCAGGTCACGCTGATCCCGCACTGCAACGGGACGCATACGGAGTGCGTGGGGCACATCACTGACGAGCGGATCTCCGTCCGGGACTGCCTTCGGGAAGCGTTCCTCCCTGCCGTGCTGATCTCAGTCTCGCCTGAAGAGCTCGCTGAGACCTCGGATTCCTATCCGAATCTAGCGGAAGGCGGTGATCCTGTGATCACGGCGAGTGCGATCTCGGAAGGGCTTGAGGAGTATCTCTCGGGAGACTCGCGGATAGGGGCGCTCGTGGTAAGGACGCTTCCAAATTCAAAGGATAAGCTCTCGACGCTCTACACGAACGAGATCCCTCCGTATTTTACAACGGAGGCCGCACGCCTGATCGACCGGCTCGGGATCGGCCACCTGCTCTGCGATCTTCCCTCGATCGACCGGCTTCATGACGGCGGAAGACTTTCGAACCACAGGATCTTCTGGAAATTGGAAGACGGCTCGACGGCTCTCGGCCCAGGATCGCGAAAGGACCGCACGGTCACCGAGCTAGTCTACGCTCCGAACTCCGCAAAGGACGGACTCTATCTTCTGAACCTCCAGATCGCGCCTTTCCACTCGGACGCCGCGCCATCGAGGCCTTTGTTGTTTCCGGGCCGACCCATCTCGTAGAGGCGTGGCCTGTCGCTGTTCGCTTTATTGACTTACGGAATGGAAAGCACGGTTTAAGTTTCGAGTTCGACCTCCCCAACCCGTTTAGAGCAGCGCTTTGCGCTGCCCAAGCGGGTCGCAGGCCGGCTGCAAATGAATCGGTTCGATGCGGGAGCGAGTGTGAGCCTGCGATCCTATCAGATCATATTGCTTACGAACTCTGTGCAGACTAAGATCTACCGGTATGAACCGTTGGCCGGTCCTCTTTTTGTCGATAATAATCGCAGCCTTTTGTGGCATTGCATTTTCCAATGCTTGGCGATTCGAATCCACGCCTGCCATCTCAGAATTCAGGGAGTTCGACGGGGTGCTGAAGGTGACCGGCAATTACCTGTTACCTTGGAACTCTGGATTCAGGCCGCTCTTAAAGGAAGTCAGGTCGGGAAAATACTATCTAGAAATCTACGACTCGAAGGGAGAAATGTGGAGTGAATTCGCTTTTGACGGCGATGACTCCGAACTCGAAGTTGTGGGAAATCCAGAAATAAAACCACTCGCTTTTCATAGCGACTACGACCTCTTGGATTTCAGGATCACCCGCGTATCAAGAACCTGGATAGAGATAATCGTCAATGAAGAGACAAAAGAAAGGAAGTACGTAAGAGGACTCACGAGCTCCGGAATCCTTACGTGGGCCCAATACCTAGGCGGCAAATTCGCCGTTGATGTCCACAGCCAGTGGATCCTTGATCAACCGGCGGGTACGCGCATTTTTAGTCCAGATTACACGGAGCACCGAGTGGAACCTGTCGAGGTCCGGGGAGATTGGTTGAAGGTCAGATGTGTGGTGCGAAAGCCGTCGGACTCGAATATTGGCGAGGGTGTTCCTGCCGGTGAATCGATAGAAGGCTGGGTCAAATGGCGAAACGGCGACGATATTCTTATTACTGTCTTCCACTTCGCGTGATTCGAGCCACGAAAGTTTCCCCTTCCTGTTCCAAATTCGCTCTTCTTTACAAGGCTCAGATTCTTCAATGAACCATTATCAGGTTGAATTGACGATGATCTTATATGATTGAGCCATGCTGCGCACGGCTTTGGCAGCCCGAAGGGCTGCTCTAAACGGGGGGCTGTGTCGTAGTCTTCCGAGTTCCGCGCGTTCGCGCGGCGCAAACTGAAGTTCGCGGTACCTCGAGAATGACAAAGGAAAAGGCCGCCATTGCCGGCGGCCTCTTGATTCAGATCTGATCTGAGAATTATTCCTTAGCAACGCTCGCAGGGACACGTATCTCGCGTCCTGCATTTAGCCTCGAATTCACATAAAGCCCGTTCATCTTCGCAACCTCGACCGGCGAAGCGCCCACACGTTCCGCAAGCTTCTTCACCGTTTCACCCGATTTCGCCTTTACTATCCTGATCGAAGGATCGGTCGGCGCCGGGCCGCTCGTCGTAGGCCTCGAATACGTCGTGGCTTCTACGTTATTTCCTACTACGACCGGCACAAAGACCTTGCCCTGAGGCGTCTTCATTCCGGGATTCGCCGCCATGAGATCGGCGACCGGGACTCCGGTCTTGTTCGAGATCGTCTCCCAGGTCTCTCCCTTCGAAGTCTTTGCAAGGCGGGTCGAATCGTCGTTGACCAGCGTTCCCCTGCGGAGTATCGCTACCACCTCGTTCGCCTTCCCTGCCGGAACGCGCACGACATACGGCTCGGGCGGAGTGCGGTTGGTCCGAAGCTCGGGATTCAGGAACCTGAGGTACTGGACCGTCGAGTCCGACGCCTGAGCGATCAGCTGAAGATTTGTCGAAGCCGGCACGCGTAGCCTGTCGTAACGAAGCCTCGGGGCGGGCCTTATGTGGCCGAACCCGTACTGCTGGGGATTGTTCGCGATCAGGATCGTCGCCAGAATGTTCGGGACATAGTTGCGTGTTTCCTTCGGAAGGTACGGATACGCTGCCCAGAAGTTGGCGACTCCGGCACGGCGGATCGCCCTGTCCACATTCCCTTCGCCGCAGTTGTAGCCGGCCATCGCGAGTTCCCAGTTTCCGCCGTAACGGTTCGCAAGGAATTTCAGATACCTGGCCGATGCGCGCGTGGCTTGCTCGAAGCTCTGTCTTTCGTCAACGTAAGCCGTTCTTCTTAGTCCGTAACGCGAACCGGTCCCGGGAATGAACTGCCACAGCCCCGCAGCGCTCGCCCACGAATGAGCGGTCGGCTTCCAGGCGCTCTCCACCTGCCCAAGCCAGGCGACGTTCTCCGGCACGCCTTCCTCACGGAATATGCGCCGCGCCATCGTCATGAAGTAACCGGACCGATAGAGACCGACCTCCATTGTACGGCGGCCGCGCCCCCTGTAATAGTTCAGATATTGCTGAACCATCCGGTGCATCTGGAACGAGAAGCCGAGCGACTTGTTCGCCGCCGCGCTCCTGATGATCTCGTACTCATACTGCGCTTCGGGAGAATCGACGTCCTGCTCTTCTTCCGTCAGAACAAGCTTTGAAAGCTCGTCCAGCGGCGAAGGCTCGAACTTCTGTTCCGCAAAGCCGATACCGAGTTCGGTCTCGACCGGAACCTCTCCGCCAACAGCAGCCGTGGTAAGTTCGCTGTCGGTATCCGCTTTCACGGGCACCTGCAGTATCGCGGCAACGTTATCGGCGACCTCGTCCTTGATCTCCCATCCGCAGACCATCGAGAGCCTGCGAAGATTCGCCGGCTGCTGGCCGGTCGGAAACTCCATCCGGTAGATCGTCTCGATCAGCTCGTTATAGCACTCTCGGAGACCGCGATCTGCCTGAACGTTGATTCCGGAGATCAGAAAGATCTCGACCGACCTGTCGAAGTCCTCGCGGGCTTGCACCCTACGATTGTTTCCGAGGTTGTCGAGTCCCTGCTTGAAATATTTACCCGCGTCATTTGAGATCTGGCGGATCCTGGCCTCAGCTTTCTGGGCGGCTTCGGGCTTCGAAGCGTTCCGTCCGCTCGACATGCCGTCGGTCACCTGGGAAAACGAAGGAGCGGCGCCCAAAAGAAACGCGGCCAGCAAAAAAGAGCCGGTCGCGAACTTGAGTCCCGTTTGTAAACTATTGAAATAAAAGCGCATAAAAGATATTTAGCTGAGCGCGTGCGAAGACCGGCCCGGATATGCTTTATCGGTACAGAGTCTTGTAACGTTCAGATAATTAAAAGGTTCCAAGAATGCCCTCGACCGCTCCGCCAAGAAGGTTTCAGACATCTCCTAAACCTAGCACGGCGATTTCGGCATGTCAACGGCTTAAACCCAAACGAAATCTAGGGTTTCGGGTCTTGATCGATCCGTCGGACTTCTGCTTCACTTCGCGGCTTTTCGCTTTCCGCCGCCCTCGCCGGCAATCGCGGTCTTAAACACGTCGCGGACGTGATCCGCGAATACGAACTCCAGGTCGTTCGAGATCTCTTTCGGGAGATCCACAAGATTCCGCTTGTTTTGTGCCGGAAGGATGACCGTCTTGATCTTCGCCCGGCGGGCTGCGAGTAACTTTTCCTTGACGCCCCCGATCGGAAGCACGTTGCCACGCAGGGTGATCTCGCCGGTCATTGCGACGTCCTTCCTGACCGGACGTTCTGACAGTGCCGAAACGAGAGCGGTCGCCATAGTGATGCCCGCCGAGGGCCCGTCTTTCGGTATCGCGCCCTCAGGAATGTGAACGTGAATGTCGTACTTGTCGAAATCTTCGATATCGATCCCGAGGTCCGAAGCGTTTGCCTTTGCAAACGAATAGGCTGCCTGCGCCGATTCTTGCATTACCTCGCCGAGCTGGCCGGTCAGAACGAGCTTGCCTTTCCCTTTCGTCTTGATGGCTTCGATAAAAAGTATGTCTCCGCCGACGGCGGTCCACGCAAGGCCGACTACGATTCCGACAGCGTTCTTCTTCAGCGCCTGCTCCGGGAATATCTTCGGCGTTCCAAGAAATTCGGGAATGTTCGTCTTGTTGACCCTGACCGTTTTGAAACGTTTGCCAAGGACGGCTTTCTTGCGGGCGACCTTGCGGCATATGTTGCCGATCTCGCGCTCCAGCTGACGAAGTCCCGCCTCCTGCGTGTACTCCGAAATGATCGACTTCAGTGCAGTGTCCGCGAATTTCACGTCCTTGCCCAAGAGCCCGTTCTCCTCCACCTGCTTAGGGACCAGGTGGCGCTTGGCTATTTCCAGCTTCTCCTCTTCGGTATACCCGGAAAGCTGGATCTTCTCCATCCGGTCGCGGAGCGCGGGCTGGATCGTGTCCAGCACGTTCGCGGTGGTCATGAACATCACGTTCGAAAGGTCGAACGTCACTCCGAGGTAGTTGTCGCGGAAAGCGAAGTTCTGCTCCGGATCCAGCACCTCAAGAAGCGCCGAGCTCGGATCTCCGCGAAAATCCGAACCGACCTTGTCGATCTCGTCGAGCATGATCAGGGGATTGTTCGTCTCCGCTTGCTGGATCGCCTGAATGATCCTTCCCGGCATCGCGCCGACGTATGTGCGGCGGTGACCGCGGATCTCGGCCTCGTCATGAATTCCGCCGAGGCTGAGCCTGACGAACTTTCGGTTCAGCGCTCGCGCGATCGATCGTCCGAGCGAGGTCTTTCCGACTCCCGGAGGCCCGACCAGGCACAGGATTGAGCCCTTCGGCTTCTCCTTGAGCTTGCGGACCGCGAGCGCCTCGATGATCCTTTCCTTCACTTTCTCGAGGCCGTAGTGATCTTCATCTAGGATCTCCTGCGCTTTCGTCAGGTTTAGATTGTCCTTCGAGGACTTAGACCACGGGAGCGTGGTCATTATGTCGAGCCAGTTCCGAAGGGTCGCGGTTTCGGCGGTGTCCGGATGCATCCGCTCGAGTTTCTTGAGCTGGCGGAGCGTCTCTTCTTCCGCTGCATCCGGCATTTTCGCTTCGTAAACACGGTCGCGGTAGAGATCGATTTCTTCCGAAAGCTCGTTCCCTTCGCCGAGTTCCGTCTGGATCGCCTTCAGCTGCTGGCGAAGAAAATACTCCCGCTGCGATCGGTCGATCTCGCCGCGGGCCTGCGTGTTGATCTCTTGCTGAACGGTGAGTACGTCGATCTCCTTGTTCAGGAGGTCATTCACGCGCCGGAGCCTCTCGATCGGATCGAATATGTCGAGGACCGACTGCGCGTCCTCGACCTTCAACTCGATGTTCGAAGCGCAAAGGTCTGCGAGCCGGCCCGCATCTTCAAGATTCGCGATGATCGCGAGCACCTCCGGAGAGATGTTCTTGCCGAGGTTCGCGGCTTTTTCCATTGCGCCGCGGACATTGCGGACAAGCGCTTCGACCTCGAGCGATTCGGCGGATGCGGAAGGCTCCGGGACCGGCGAGATCTCGCACGCCGAGTACTCGCCCTTGTTGTGGATCTTCTTGACGTTGGCTCTCGAAAGGCCCTGCGTGAGTATGCGGATCCGGCCGTCGGGAAGCTTGAGCATCCTCATGATCACGGCGACCGTGCCGACGTCAAAAACGTCTTCGCGATCGGGATCCTCCTTATCGGCGTCTTTCTGGGACACCAGCAGGATCATACGGTTGCGGCTCAGTGCTTCGTCGACCGCCTTTATGGACCGGTCCCTGGACACGAAAAGCGGCACGATCATAAACGGATAGATGACGATGTCGCGCAGGGGCAGCACCGGCAGCTCGTCCGGGATCTGCATAAGGGTTTCGCTAACTTCGGATTCGTCCAGGTGTTCCGAAAAGTCGCCAAGTTCGTCCATAAGTCAATAATGTTAAATAAATTGGAGTCGAAGGGCAAAAACGGAAGCCGCCGGTATCGCGTAACCGGCGGCGCCTGTCTGGGAAGTCGATTTTTGGGGTCTCGCGGCGTCACGTCTCGTCCGCGGCGACCACTTCGACCCTCACGGACTTGCCCCTCCGGTCGATCAGCTTCGGAAGCCTCACTTGAAGCACCCCATCCCGCATCTCGGCGCTTACCTCATTAATATTGACCGCCCACCTTAGAATTATCCTTCGGTGGAACCTGCCGTACCTTCTTTCACAGCAGAAGTGCGAGATCGCCCGCTCCGTAACGGGTGAATGAGGCTTGTCGCCTTCCAGAACGACCTCTTTCGCGGTCACCGTCAGTTCGATAGAATCGCTCCGTACCCCCGGGAGCTCCGCCCATATGCAGACGATGTCCGCATTCTCGCAAATGTCCACTGCAGGCGCGAAGGAGTCAAACGAGTCCTCGCCCTCGGACTCTATCGCCTCGTCGAGCGCGGACATGAGGCGGTCTACGCGAGCGCGAAGCCTTTCCAACTCAAGTTTTTCAAGGTCGGCCGCTTTTCCGACCATTTTCTGGGGGCCTGTCCTCATCTGCCATTCGTTCCGTACGCTCTTACGCCGATCTGCCGGTTTTCTTCTTGGACTTGCGGGTGTTCGTCTTTCTCGTCCGGACGAGGTACTTCAGCTCGTTCATAAACTCCGAGACGTCCTCGAATTCGAGATATACGGACGCAAACCTCACGTAGGCGACCTTGTCGAGCTTCTTGAGCTCGCGCATTATGATCTTCCCAAGCTCGCTCGTGGGGCGTTCGCGGTCCTGCGAATCCTGGACGAACTTCTCGACAGCGTCCACGATCGACTCAAGCTGCGGCGAAGAGATCGGGCGCTTTTCGCTTGCCCTCAGCAGCCCGTTCATGATTTTGCCGCGATCGAACTTCTCCCGACGCCCGTCCTTTTTCACGACCATGTAAGGGATCTCGTCGATCCTTTCATAGGAGGTGAACCGCTTCTGGCAGGACAGGCACTCCCGCCTGCGGCGGATCGAGTCGGCGTCCTTCGATTCGCGCGAATCGACCACCTTGTCCTCTGTGTTACCGCAGTAAGGGCATCGCATAAATTGTCTCGGTGTTACCGGTCCCAGGAGGTCAATCCGCAGCTCCCCGCCCGGAAAGGGGCGGGGATTCGGAGTCCGCAACGAGCTTTTCCTCGTCACGTTCGAGCTCCTCAGCAGACATCACGGAGGACAGAAGGTGCTTGACCCCGGCAATGCTTATGTCGCCGCGCAGGAGGTAGTATAACCCAAAAATCACGGCGGGAGCGAAATAGACCAGGTGCATTACGATCGATACCGCGACGGCGACGTCCCTTGACGTATTAAGAAAGATAAGGCCTCCGGCCGTAACCGCATGGAACGCGCCTGCTGCGCCGCCGGGCGTCGGGACGATCGATCCGACCGCCGCCCAGCCCATTATGAATAGTGCGTCGGTCAGCCCAAGAGGCAGATCGAATGCAAGCAATATGAACCAGGTCGGAACCGCGATCGCAAGCCAGAGCACGATCGTCCAGAAAGCAACCGAGGCGACCTCGCGCCAGTCGTGAAGCATGTCCAGCGAGAACGCCAGCTGCTTCATAAGGCTCAGGATGATCCGTCTGATCCGTCGCGGGAAGAAGCGGAAATCGAGAACTCGGCCAACGAAGCCTACGGCCCACTCGGAATACCTGTGAAAGATCCATAGAAATACGAACCCCAACGCGATTCCGGCAAGCATCAGGTAACCCCCGATCCTGACGTAATAGAACTCGGCCTCCTTTCCCGCAGGAGGCGAATACCACAGAAGGTTTACAGCGAAGAAGCTTATTATCGCGGCGAGATCGAAGATCCTCTCGAGCCCGAGCGTCACGAATGCAGCTGACGGCCGGACCCTTCGGTCGCGCATCGGGAGCCACATCGGACGTACGATCTCGCCCGCGCGGCCGATGAAGAAAACCGCAGTGAACCCGACGGTCGTGGTCGCAAAGAGTTCGCGAAGCGAGGTCGGCGTGATCGGCTCGAGCAGAACCTGCCACCGCTTCGCTCGTACGAGGTAGCCCAGGGAAATGATCAGGACGGCGGGCACGACATAGATCGCCCTCGCCTTCATCAGGCTGTCCCAGACCTGCTGCCAGTCCAGATTCCTCCCGAAGAACCAAATGATCAGAATCATTACGATCAGGAGGATCGCGAATTTAAGATATTTGCTCAATGCGGTTCGGGCTGCAGGCAAGTGGCCCCGGGCAATGGACCCGGATCGCCTCCCGCAGGCTTCAAGGCGCTGGAAATAAAGAAGAACGATAACAAAACGGCGGCGCTTTCCGCAATTCACACTCTTGTAAAACCCGCCGAAAGGTTATTAAATCTTGGGTGGAACTTTTCGAACACTCAGTCGTAAGGCAACACTGTCAAAGCGGTACATCGATCCACCTTACGAAGAAGGACCGGTTCCTGAAAAAGAGGAGAGTGCCTTGGAGGCAGTAAAAGCAGAAACGAGCAGCAACGGAGCGGAGTTGGTCAGGCGGTGCCGTACAGGTGACGGCTCAGCCTGGGAAGAGATAGTGCAAAGCTATTCGCGGCGCATCTTCAACCTCGCATACAGGTTCACGTCGAACGTTGAAGCGGCTGAAGATCTAACGCAGGAAGTGTTCGTACGGATCTATAAGACCCTCGACCAGTACGATCCGAAGCAAGGGAATTTGTCGAACTGGCTTATGCGGCTCGCCCGCAATCTGATTATCGACGACTATCGGCACCGCCAGAGGAATCCGCAAAACTCGATGGCTGATGCGGTCGACAAACATTCGTTTCACCTGAGGGCCGTCGGAACATCGGCACAGAAGCACGTCGAACGCCGCGAGCTGTGCAACCAGGTGCAGGAAGGCATTGACAAACTCCCCCCGGACCTAAGAACGTGCGTGATCCTGCGGGACATTGAAGAACTCACGTACAGGGAGATAGTGGATCTGCTGGCGATCCCGGAAGGCACCGTCAAATCGAGGATCAACCGGGGAAGGATCGAGCTTGCGAAGATCCTCAGACGAATGAGGGTAGTGGAGATCTAGGGGCGCCGCCCGAGGAACCGGCGGGAACGATCCGGGTCGGGGCGGTGAAAAGAAAATGAACACTGAAGATATCAAGATCGGCTGCAACGCATTCGAGGAGAACCTTTCGGAGTACCTCGAGCGGGCGCTCGACGGCGATAGTCAGAGGGCGATGGCCTCGCATTCGCTGGAATGTCCGCTTTGCCACGCCCTTCTTAACGATGTAAAGGACGCGTTGGCGGTGTGCAAGGAGATGGCAGCGCCGAAAGCACGTTTGACGGGACTTGAGGCGAAGATCCTCGACCGGACAATTCCGGAAACCGCGATGGTTTGTGAAGAGTTCGAGGAATCGCTGACCGATTACCTCGACGGATTTCTGCCGGCCAAGACCTTTCATCGATGGGAGAGGCATGCCGTCCTTTGCGAGAGCTGCACCGATCTTCCGGGTGAGGTCGTGAGGTCGATCGCGGCCTGTTACACATACAAGCTGGAAGAATATCCGATCCCGGCAGGGCTTCACGACAGGATCCTTGAGGCGACCATCGGAACTACGAAGGCTTCGGACCTTCGTCCTTCGAAGACGGCTCGTGTCAAAGAATGGTTTAGGGAATTGAGGATCCCGATCGCGGTTCCGCAGCTTGCGCCGGTGGCGATGATGCTCTTGTTCGCGGTCTTGTTCCTCAGCCAGACCGGCGGCGGATCGATCGGCGGAATGTACCAGAAAAGCGTAGAACTCGCCGGACAGACCTATCAGCAGGGAGCTGAGCTTGTACTCGGTAACGACCGGTAGAGAAGAGAATCTATAAATGAATTGCGCATATCACACAGCCATAATGGCGAACGTTAACTGCAACGGGTGCGGAAAGGCGCTTTGCCCATCCTGTGACCACAGGATAAAAGGATTTCCGTATTGCCAGGATTGCATCGTCGCCGGCGTCGAACTTCTCAGGAACAAGCATCAGGCGTTCTACGTGCCGATCGTCAAAAGGCAGACATCGCCCTTCATCGCGGCGTTGCTTTCGGTTTGCCCCGGGCTTGGCGCCGCGTACAACGGACAGACTTCGAAGGCGCTCGTTCATTTTCTCGCGACGGTCGGATTGTTCCAAATGGCCGTTCTAAGCGGAGGAATGGCGATCTTCGTGCTGGGCTTTTTCGGAATGTGGGTGTTCTCCGGCCTTGACGCCTGGAGAACCGCTCAGCTGATCAGATCGGGTGTCACGTCGGAAGACGCCGAGGACGTTCTTATACAGAGGTTTTCAGGAAACGCCCGGCTGTGGGGTGTCGTACTTACGGTGATCGGCGCATCGTTCGTGCTCCAGACCTTCTTCAACATCCAGCTGCTTGTCAACTTCATACTTCCGGCGCTCCTGATCGGGCTGGGAATGTACCTGCTTCGGCAGGTGATCGTAAGGCCGGGACGAGGCAGATCCGGCGGAGCACTGATCCGGAGGGTCGGCAGTAACATCGAGGAAGCCGATTACGGATCGGCTTACGATCTTGAGAACGAATTCGCAGGCGGTTCAGCACCGGGAAGGCGCTGGCGGGAGCGGTGAAAAGCTCCGGAGATGGAATGCGGGCAGCCCGGCGTGTATACTGTCTTAGGAGCTGTTCCGGTAAATCAAGCAGTAATAGAGGTAATTTGCTATGTCTACGTGGATGTTAACTGCAGGGAAATGGGGAAGCGTTTTTGTCATCCTTGCCCTGATCATCACTCTGCTCAAGCAGATAATCGGATTCATCGGATTCCTGACGACCATTATCAAGATAGGCATCATTCTGGTCTTCGTAGCTCTTTTCCTGGGAGTCGGGCTCCTTGTTCTGAAGACCTTGAAATCCTCCAAACCTAAAGAAGACTGACCCCGCACCGACCTGATTCACTATGAGGCAGAGGCCGGCCCTTTCCGCAAGGGTGTTTTCCGCGGTTGAACGGCCCTGCCTATTGTGTTACTTTCACCGTTACGTCTGAAAAAAAATACTTCCAAATTAGGAACTAAGATTCCTTCCGGCATCACTTTGCCTTTTCGTTAATACCGCATCAACTGTGTCATTTGAAGTGCGGCCAGGAAGGATATCGAACAAACTAAGGAGCGACATTTTTTGATGCGTCAGAAGAACGGCAATTATTCTTTCATCATTTCGCATACAACCAGGAGCAGAGCTTTCGTAAGACGGGTGGAAGTTTCCCCCGCCTTTCTTTATTCGGGGGCGGCAGGTTTCGCAGTATTGATTTTGACGGCCGCATTCGCGGCGTTCGCCTTTGTGGGAAGCCCGGGATTCAGCCGATTGCTTCCGTCCGAGATTGCAGGCGTCTCTGAAACAGGGACTTCGGAAGCAGCCAACGGGATCACCTATCTCGATTACTCCAGGCCTTCATCCTCTTTTGACTTCATGCAGAATTCGGGCGGACCTTACGACGGCAGCTTCCAGCTTACCGCCGTCGACTCGGCCGCCGAAGAAAAGGATATCGAGAAGAGACTGAGGCTGATCGAAACGACTTCGGATCCGAAGTTCGTGCCCACGATCTGGGCTCATCTCGGCAAGATCAACAATGAGTTCGGCTTCCGACGCAATCCGTTCGGTGGACGCTCTTACGAATTCCACGCCGGAATGGACATCGACGGCGACCGCGGCGACATCATCGTCGCGCCTGCAAACGGGATCATCGCCGAGGCCGGCTGGAAGGGCGGCTACGGATATATGATCGAGATCGACCACGGCAACGGGCTGATCACACGTTACGGGCACCTCTCGAAGCTCGAAGTGCAGGTGGGCGATCCGATCCAGCGCGGACAGTTGATAGGGTTCGTCGGATCGACCGGGCGCTCAACGGGACCGCACCTTCATTATGAACTGCGTCTGGGCGAGAAGCCGATCAATCCGAGGCGGTTTCTTCCTCCGGAGCCGACCGAGATCAAGGGATAGTTCAGTTCCAGGTTCAAAGTTCAAAATACCTTGGGAATTGAAAAGAGCGGGCGATCAGCCCGCTTTTTTGTTTGCCTTGACGGCTCGTTCAATCGCGGGCCGCATAGGAGCGGACGCAGTTCTGGATTAGAATTGGTAGCGGCCCCCTTGCCAAAATCTAGAACAAATCAACAGGAGTGATCCGGAGCAATGTATCCAGGTAACCGCCGGCGTTACGCCGTCAGACTCGTAGTCGTTCTCATTCTGTTTTCGTTGGTCCCTGTGTCGGCATTTGTACGCGACGAAGGGATGTACGCCCCCGACCAGATCTCGCGGCTTCCCCTCAAAAAAAGAGGCCTTAAGATCGATCCCTCAGAGCTCTACGATCCCTCGAAACCGACCATCTCGGACGCGATCGTGCGGGTTAACATCCCGACCGGCGGCTTCGGCACCGGCGAGTTCGTTTCCGCGGACGGGCTCGTGCTGACGAACCACCACGTAGGCTTCGACGCGCTAGTCGAGGCCTCGACGAGCGACAACGACCTGGGCGACAAGGGCTATTCGGCAACCTCACGAGTGAACGAACTTCCCGCGAAGGGCTACACGATCATCCTCACGAAGAGGGTCGAGAACGTGACCGCCAAGGTGCTCCAAGGAACGGAAAGTCTTTCGGACGAAGCGCGGGAAGCGCGAATCGCAGCGAACATCGCGGTGCTAGAACGCGCGGAGAAAGCCAACCGGCCGGGCTCCCAGATCTCGGTCCAGGAGCTCAACGAAGGCTTCTTTTATTACCTGTACGAGACCGAAACGATCAAGGACGTGCGGATCGCATACGCGCCTCCGAAGAGCATAGGGTTCTTTGGCGGCGATCCGGACAATTTCGAATGGACGCGGCACACGGGCGATTTCACTTTCCTGAGGCCCTACGTCGCGCCGGACGGCACATTCGCCGAGTATTCGCCGGACAATGTTCCTTACAAACCGAAAAGGCACCTGAAGATCTCGCTCGAGGGCGTGGACGAGGGCGAGTTCGTGATGGTGATGGGCTATCCGGGCGGCACGACACGGTTCCGTGAAAGCGCAACTATTGAGTACGCCCAGAACGTGAACTTCCCGTACATCGCCGAATATGTGAAGACCAGAAGCGAGACCTGGTCGCGGATCGCCGAAGAACAGCCCGAACGAGCCGTCGAACTTCAGGCGGAAATATTCAACCTGAACAATGCCGAGAAACTGTACTCGGGAAATGTCGAGGCGATGAAGCGCGCGAACGTCGTCGAACAAAGACGCGAACAGGAACGGGCGCTGGCGAAATGGATCGATTCCGATCCCGGCCGGAAAGCGAGATACGGAGACCTCTTCGAGAAGATCGACAGGCTCACGACCACCTTCTACCGCGACTCGAAGAGGGACCGTGCGCTTTCGATCTTCCCCAGCGGCGCAACGACCAAGGCTTTCGCGGCCGCATACGCGGCGATGGCATCCGCCGGCCAGCGTCCGGCGGCCGGGCCGGAGGACAAGAAGAAACGTGAAACCGCGGTCAAAGCGGCTTTCGAAGGCTGGGACCCTGTCTTCGAGACGGAAATGATCCGGTTCTTTTTAAGAAAGATCGACGAGCTGCCCGACGGCCAGAGGTTTGCCCATCTCGATTCTCTTCTCGGCGACAAGAAAGGAAAGGAACGAAGGGCAGCCGAATCCGAACTCGCATCGAAGATCGTCGACGCTTTCGACACTCCCGGGAAAGTGCTGGCGATCTATGACATGAGCCTTGAACAGATCGAGCAGAAATATCCCGACATATCGGGGCTCGTGTTCGCCCTGCAGGAATCGAAAGCGCACATCGCTGACAGGGCTGGGTTGTTCGAGGAAGAGATAGCACCTCTGCGGCTCAAATACAGGCAGGCGCTGGCCGAATGGAAAAACGCCGAGCCGTACCCGGACGCCAACTCGACCCTCAGATTCTCGTTCGGAAACGTGAAAGGCTACAGCCCAAGGGAGGCCGTGACGTATCATCCGTTCACGACCCTCGCAGGCGTTCTGGAAAAGGACACCGGTATCGAGCCGTTCGACGTACCTGACAAGCTCAAGGAGTTGTTCAAAAAGGGCGATTTCGGAGTTTACGGCGAACAAGGAAGCCTTCCCGTTAATTTCCTTTCCGACACGGACATCATCGGCGGAAACAGCGGTTCGCCCGTACTTAACGGGAGAGGCGAGCAAGTGGGACTGGTGTTCGACGGTAACTACGAAGGGCTTGGGAACGATATGTTCTTCAATCCCGCCCGGGGAAGGACTATCTCGGTGGATATCAGGTACGTGTTGTTCCTGACCGAGAAGTTCGGGGACTCCGGCTGGCTTCTAAACGAGATGGAAATACGAAAACCGAAGGGCAAAAAGTGAAAAAAGGTCAGCGCTTCCGGCGGCGGGGCTGAGAGTCCGCGGGAAGCTTGACCCAGCGCATATGCTTCTGGAGGACCCGCTGCCTTGCCCGAACCCGGCGCGGATTCTTTTTCGGGTTGAAAACGTTCAGAGGGCTCGGGACCATCGCGGCAAGGTATGCGGCCTCGGCAGCGGAAAGGTTCGAAGCGCTTTTCTTGAAGTAATGCCTCGAAGCGGCTTCGGCGCCGTAGATTCCATCTCCCCACTCGATCACATTCAGGTAGATCTCGAGTATCCGTGTCTTCGAAAGCTCTCTCTCAAGGAAGTAGGTGATCACCGCTTCCCTTCCCTTGCGAAGGAAGTTCCGGTCTTCGGAAAGATAAAGATTCTTGGCGAGCTGCTGGGTGATCGTCGAAGCGCCGCGCTTGAAGCTCGGCATCGGAGGTATCCAGCCTTCCGGATCGTACTCACCGGCCTCTTTCGCTTCCTTCTCACCCTCTTTGACCGCTTCGTCCCAGGCCTTCTGGATGGCCTCCCAGTCAAAGCCGTTATGCTCAAAGAATCTCGCGTCCTCACCCGCGATGACCGCCCTCTGAAGGTTCGGCGAGATCTGGCCGATAGGCTGCCAGATCATCTCCTTCTTTGGCTTCTTCCCCTCTTCTTCCGCTTCTGCGATCCTCGCGTCGATGAGCGACGTAGTCTCAGGATTCTCGGTCCTAAGCCTGGAAATGCTCGGAAAGGTGATGAACTCGTAGATCAGCCAGACAGCGACCGCGCCGGCGAGAATACTGAACAGTATTTTGGTCCATCTCCACATCGTTGCAAGGATTGTAGAGGCCGGAATTACCGAATTCAAGGGGGCGTATCGCGGATCCAGCTTTCCCGGGACGTTATTCCATAGTCTCAGGCGCTACCGATCAGATCGGCGACGATCTTGCCGGAGCTCATAACCCCCGGAAGACCTGCCCCCGGATGTGTTCCTGCTCCCACAAAGTAGAGATCGTCGACGTCCTCACTCCTGTTTTGCGGCCGAAGCCACGCTGACTGCAAGAGCGTCGGCTCGACCGAAAAGGCCGAACCCAGATAACTGTTAAGCGTGTTGCGGAAGTAGATCGGGTCGATGTGCAACTGCGTGACGATATGTTTCCGCAATCCCGGCAGATAGTTCTCCTCGAGATATGCCAGTATTTTGTCCGCATAGCGGTCCGCTTCGATCGACCAGTCGGTTTCCCCTCCGAGATGCGGAACCGGTGAGAGGACGTACCAGCAGTCGCAGCCTTCCGGAGCGAGGCTCGGATCGGTCGCCGTAGGCCTGTGGAGATACAGCGAAAAGTCGTCCGAAAGCTTTTTGTCCCGGAAAATATCCCTGAGAAGCCCCTCGTATCTCGGCCCCATAAGGATCTCGTGATGTGCAATGTCCTCGTATTTCCGGTCAGTACCGAAGTAGATCACGAAGAGCGACATCGAGTAGCTCATCTTCCTTATTTTTCGGTCTGTGTATTTTTTACGGTCGCCTGACGGAACCAGATCGAGATATGTCGAAGCGACGTCTGAGTTTGAAACGACCGCGTCAGCCCCGATCGTGCTGCCGTCGACCAGGACAACGCCCCGTGCTTTGCCGCCGTCGGTGATGATCTTCGCGACTTCGGAATCAAGCATGATCTCGCCGCCGAGGTCCTTGAAGAGTCTCCCAAGCGCCGCGACAAGCGCTCCGGTCCCTCCCATCGCGAACCAAACCCCGAACTTCTGCTCGAGTTCGTGGATCATTGCGTAGATCGATGTCGCGGTGAACGGATTTCCGCCGATCAAAAGGGGATGAAAGCTGAACGCCTGCTTCAGGCGCTCGTCGCGGAAATACCTGGAAGCGAACTTGTAGACCGATCGGTCGGAGCGAAGCCTGGCCATCTGCGGGACGACTCTGACCATGTCCCATATGCTCAGGAACGGCTTGTCGATCAGCTCGAAACCGACCCGGTAAATGTCCTCCAGCTCGTCGGCAAACCGCTCGTAGCCGGGGATCGCATCCGGATCGAACTTTCGGATCTCGGACCGCAGCCGCTCCTTGTCGTCGTTGTAGTGAAAAACGGACCCGTCTTCCCACCGGATATTGTAGAAAGGATCGAGCTTGACGAGCTCCACGTAATCGGCGGTTTCTTTGCCGCCGAGCTCAAACAGCTCGTCGATCAGCCAGGGCGCCGTGATGATGGTCGGGCCGGCGTCGAACCGGAAGCCGTCCTTTTCGAACACGTACGCACGGCCGCCGAGCTTGTCCAGCTTTTCGACGATCGTCACATCATGTCCCCGAGCCTGTAGCCTGGCTGCGGCGGATAGCCCTCCGAAGCCGCTTCCTATGACGATGATCTTCATAAATTCGAGTTCGCAGGCGCGGCCTCTGCGGTTGCACTTTCCCCGGATTCGCTGGTTTGATAAAAAACCCTTCGCACGGCCCTGATCGTGTTGCAATGGATATCGACCGTGTCCGCGATGTCTTTCGCGTAACCGCCGCTCATCGTGGTCACAACGGGAATTCCGGCATCCCTCGCGGCCTCGAGTACCATTCGATCCCTTTCCAACAGGCCCGCCTTTGTCAGCGACAGGCGTCCGAGCTTGTCTTCTTCGTATGGATCAGCGCCCGCGAGATAAAAGATCAGGTCAGGTTCGTGATGTAGGACTCGGCCTAAAGCTTCGGCCAGTATCGATAGATACTCGCCGTCGGCGGTCCCGTCAGCGAGCTCGATATCGAGATTGGAAACCTCCTTGTAGAGCGGATAGTTCTTCTGGCCGTGCATTGAGAACGTAAACACGTCCGGATCATCTCTGAAAATATAAGCAGTCCCATTGCCCTGATGGACGTCGAGATCGACGATCAGGAATCTTCGCAGGTCCTTTTCCTCACGCAATTTCTCGACGGCCACGGCAACATCGTTCAACACACAGAAGCCCTCGCCCCTGTCGGGAAAAGCGTGGTGTGTTCCCCCGGCGAGGTTCGAGCCCACGCCCGAATGCAGCGAAGCCAACGCCGCGCTGATGGTCCCGGAAACAGCCAGGAACGAACGCCTCACCAGGGCCTTTGACCAGGGCAGCCCCAGCCGTCTGATCTCCATTTTCGTGAGATCGCCTGTTTGTAATCGCCCGATGTAGTCGCCGGTATGAACCCGCTGGAGATCCTCGACGGAGACTTCCGAGGGAGCGATCACCATCGAGGGATCAACGGTACCTTCGGCGATGAGGATGTCCCGCGCCAGCTCGAACTTCTTGATCGGGAAAACATGCCCTTCGCCTATGTCCGCGTAATAGTCCGGCGAGTAGAAGATCCTCGGTCCCTGCATACCTGGAATTCTAGAACACTGGAGCACCTGGGCAAACCGGGACGATCCGGGCTTTAAAAAGGTGATGTGGCAAATGTTCGGGAAACATTTGCCACAAGATTGGCGGAAGGGTTAGCTGTAGGCAAAGCGGAGTGGCTAGGCAAAAGGCGGATTAAGCGGGCAGGGTAAACGTGCTGATGAGCAAATACTCCGCAACTATTCAGTTCATCGGCACTAGGATTCGTTCATTCGGGCGGCTCATTCCGATCTTTCTCGCTTCTCGCTCGATCGTCTTCGGGTCGCCCTTCAGATTCTCTATCTCCTCCTGAAGTACAACGTTCATCGAATTGATCTGCTGTATCTCAGAATTAAGTTTACGGTACTCAAGGGCCTGACGGTTCAATTCCACGTAAGCCCTTATGTTCACGGCAAAGCACAGAACGGACATCGTGCCGGCCACGACCCCAAGCGCCATCCAGCGGGTTAGCGAGGTCCTGGACTTCGCCGCCGCGCCGCTCTTCCTGGCGCTTTTCGCACGTGCGGGATATCTATCCGAGTAAGTAGTTCCGGCCTTGCTCAAGTAATGCCTCCAAATCGGCTTCGTTTTCGGACTCGGCGTAAATTCTCACCAGGGGCTCGGTGCCCGAGGGCCTCATAAGCATCCAGGTGCCGTCCTCAAAGAGGAACTTCACACCGTCCATTCGGTTCAGTTTTTCAACTTTGCGACCGCCTATGTCGGCGGGCTCCCTTGCGAGAATTTCCGGGAGTGTTTCAGCGATCTCGGGCGTAAGTTTCACGCCTATGCGGCCCGAGTGCAGGTTGCCGACCCTGTTGGTCAGCTCGTTCAACTGTTCAGTGAGGCTCGCCCCGCGTGCGGCGACTGCCTCGACCGCTAAAAGGCAGGCCAGAAGTCCGTCCTTTTCGGGGTAGTGACCCTTTATCGAGAGACCGGCGGATTCCTCACCGCCGAGAATTATCTCGTTCCTGTTTATCAATTCGCCGATGAACTTGAATCCCACAGGCGTTTCGTGGATCGAAAGCCCCCTTGATTCGGCGACCCGGTCAACCAGATGCGATGTAGCAACCGACCTGGCGATCCCTTCGTTCCATCCCCGGCTTTCCGCAAGGTAATCAGCCAGAAGCGCTATCAGCTGATTGGGGGTGATCTGCTCACCGTTGCTGTCAATGACGCCGAACCGGTCGCCGTCGCCGTCGGTCGCGAGTCCGAGGGCCAGCTTGTCGCTGATGACCTTTTCCCTGAGCATCTCCAGCTGCTTCTCACCCGGTTCGGGCGAGAGACCGCCGAAAGTGACGTCGCGCCAGTCGTGCAGTGTTTCGACCTGTGCGCCGTGATCTCTGAGTATCCGGTCAAGATACCCGCGGCCAGTTCCCCAGAGCGGATCGTAGGCCAGTTTCATCGACTTCGACGAGATCGCATCGAACCTCACCTTCGATCGCAGGTCGTCGAGATACTCGGGCCTTGGATCAAGCTCTTTTAGTTCCCCTCCCGGAGCGTCTTCCAGGGGCAGCTTCTCGCCGATGATCTCTTCGATCCTTCCCGTGACCTCGGGCAGCGCCGGCGCTCCGTCCGAGGTCGAGAACTTGATCCCCTGGTATTCTGGCGGATTGTGAGAAGCCGTAAAATTTATCCCGCCGGCGGCGCCCAAATGTCGGATCGCGTGCGAGATAGCGGGCGTGGGCGTTTCGCCCCGGCAAACCAACACCTCAAATCCCTTTCGCGCAGCTATCTCCGCAGCGACTTCCGAAAACTTCTCGCCCATAAACCGCGAGTCGTTCCCTACTATCAGTCTTCGGGGCGAAGGATGGCTCTCATTCAAATATCTGCAGATCGATTCGGTTATCAGTCGGACGTTGGCGAATGTAAACTCATTCGCAATAATCGCTCGCCAGCCGGATGTCCCAAAGCGAATATTCATCTGTGAATTGCCCAGGCGCGGCGATCCCTGAAATACTTCTTGTTCCCCAATTACTGCTTGAAGCCCGGGGCGGGCGTCAGTGTTTCCCGAAACGCGTTTGGTGATTTCAAAGGCAAACACCGATACGAGTGTTTAAGCCTTTCCTGTGAGGGTGAGGGAAATTTACCACACCGCTTTTAGATATGTAAAGGAGTTTTTTGAATCTTCTAACCATTATATTTTTCAACACTTTGACTTTACACATTCAAGTAACCTATCAGATAAGTGCTTAAATGTGAACGAAATGCGAACTCGAATTCCAACCGCTCTCCGATTCGCCTTTAGGCCTTTGCCAGAGCGTGTTTTTGGCGAAGAACGGTGCCATCATCATGCATGCGATTTGGCGAAGTGAATATTCGAGTTAAGCAGTAGCTTAAGTCTGAGTTCTCAAGCCCGACCGCAGCCGGCGGATCGACTCCGGCCTTGTGTGTCATCTTGTCCCTTTTTATCTCCCAGGCCTCTCTGTGTGTCACTTGTACACATCAATTTGATCGAGCTGGGAAGCGGCGGGCGTGACAAATGCAGTGTTTTCAATGACTTGGATCTTCGAGCCGACGTGGCACGAGGCTTGCTCCACGAGGAGGTTTGTCTCGGAAGAGTTCTTTCCAAAAACAGCAATAAAGTAATTATCAAGGATGACCTCCCCGCGCTTGCTGCAGTGCGGGCGGAAGCACAGGTTTCCGGGACGTTTTCGAAGCAAAGTTCTGATACGGAGAAGAAAAGAAATTATGAGACCCATCAAGCATTTTGAAAAGGGCCTGACTTACATCGCGAAGGGCGCTTTCGGCGCCATTCGTTCAGTCAACCAATTCAAGCCCAACCCCTCGTTCACTCCCAAGTGGGCGGATAAGCCCATTCTGAAGTCCTGGCAAAAATCGAAACCAACCCTCGGATTTCCGAGAACTACCGATTCGCTCTGCCCGAACTGTGTGATCGAGGCCCGCGAGTCCATCCTCAGCGGAGAAAAGGATGTCGGCATCCTGGTCAACGAAAAGGTCGGTGAGATCAAAGCGCAGATCATCGAGCGCGACGGACAGATCTGGATGATCAAGGACTGTCCGAAGCACGGCCATTTCGAAGACCTGATGGCGATCGATTCCGAGTTTTTGAAGCACATCGAGAAGCTTTTCCCGGGCCGCGACATGCGCGCCCACAATGACGAAAAGCTTCACAACCACGGCTCGTCCACCATCAAATACGGCCGAGGCGCCGTCCTTACGGTCGATCTGACGAACCGCTGCAACATGATGTGCGACCCGTGCTTCATGGACGCGAACCAGGTAGGATTCGTCCACGAGCTCTCGATGGAAGATGTCAAGGAGATCCTCGACAACGCCATCTCGATCAAACCTCGCCGACAGATGTCGGTGCAGTACTCCGGAGGAGAGCCGACGCTCTCGCCGTACTTCATCGAAGCGATCCGCTACGCACGCAAGGTCGGCTATAACTCGGTACAGGCCGCGACGAACGGCATCGAGTTCGCGAAATCAAAAGAATTCTGCCGCGAGGCAGCCGAAGCCGGTCTGAGGTTCGTTTACCTCCAGTTCGACGGAATCGGGAACGACGCCAACTCGCACCGTCAAGTGGGAAACCTTTTCGATGTGAAGCTTCGTGCTATCAACAACCTTCACGAAGCGGGCGTGGACATCATTCTAGTAACGACGCTTGTTAACGGGATCAATAATGACCAGGTCGGTTCGATCGTGCGTTTCGCGCTTGAGAATCCCAAGAAGATCTCGTTCGTCTCGTTCCAGCCCGTTTCGTTCACAGGCCGCGACGAGCACATCACCGAGAAGCGCAGGCTTCAGCAGCGCTACACGCTCTCGCACCTGGCTCAGGACGTACAGAAGCAGGTCGGGATCACCGAACCCACGCGCGACTGGTTCCCGCTTTCGCTGATGGGCGCGTTCGCGGACTTCGCAGATGTGGTTCACGGCCCGGATGCAGAATGGGGACAGGTTTCCTGCGGATGCCACCCCAACTGCGGCGTCGGGACCGCGGTGATGATCAACAAGGATACGAAAGAGATGGCCCCTGTCCCGCAGTTCCTGAACATTCAGGGTCTGGTCACGGACATGCAGCACATCACAGATACAAACCGAGGCAAATGGTTCTCGAACATCATGATGGGCCTCGCGCTCCTGAAGAACTATGACCCGTACGGGGCACCGAACAGCCTGACGCTGGGTGGCATCCTGAAGAAGTTCGACAAGTCATTCGGGCTCTCAGGAAAGGACTACGGAAAGGTCGGTCCGGACAGGACGCTTGAAGATATCGAGAAGCGCCGCCAGGACCCCTGGAACTTCCTGTTCATCGCGGGAATGTGGTTCCAGGACCTCTTCAACTACGACTTCCGCCGCACTGAGATGTGTATCATCCCTTACGGCACCCAGGAAGGCGAGATCTCGTTCTGCGCATACAACACGGGCATCGGCTGGAGGAACATCATCGAGCATATGCACCAGAACGCGACCGTCGCCCAGTGGTACAAGGAGCACGGACGCCACGAGGTGTTCGCCCGCGACAAGAACGTCGAGCTTGAAACGACGGACCACAGCCTCGTGCTGAACGCGGTCGATCTTGAACGCCCGAACAAGCCCGATATGGAAGGCCCCAAGACGGCGGCAGAAGAGATGCAGGAGATGCGCAAGCTCTATCAGCAGATGGTGATGGAGAAGAACAACATCAAGGGCGAGAATCTTGTGCAGATCGGCGGGATCTCGAAGAAGTAAAAGCGTTGAGCCGGAAACGGCCAGCTCCGATCAAACAGAACTTTGATCGCGCCCCGCGGACAGCAGCAGTCCGCGGGGCTTTTTTTGGTGATGAGTACTGAGGACTAAGGGCTGAGGGCTGAGGGCTGAGGGCTGAGGGCTGAGGGAATGTATTCGGTGTTTCGAACGCTTGAAAGCTATCTTTGCTCTGTAGGAGCGCAATGTCTGTCGCACACGAAGCCGCCCAACCTCGTATTGCGTTAATGGGGACAGGATTCTTCGCCGCGGAGCGGCGACGGATGATAGCCCCGGGTGGAGCCGAAGGCGAAACCCGGGGTGAGGCCGCAACAACACACGCCAGCCCCGGAGGGGCGATACAATCCGTCTCGTTGGATTACGTGATCAATCCTTGGGAGTTCCATAACCTGACACTTCCGGAACCGTAGCGAGGGCCAAATCAGAACCCCGAACGGTAGTGAGGGGCCCGATCAGTATCCGGAGAGGTTGCGACGGGCGTCAGGAAGGACTGAGGACTGAGGGCTGAGGACCGAGGACTGAGGTAATGTAATCAGTGTTCCGAACGCCTGCAATTTGTCTTCGCTCCGTAGGAGCGCAATGTCTGTAGCAGCAGGACCAACGGACAATCGCCAGCCGCGTAGCGGTACACGTCACATCGGTACCCCGAACGGTAGTGAGGGGCCCGATCAGTATCCGGAGCGATAGCGACGGGACCTAAGAAGATATAAACCGCAGAGACGCGAAGAACAACTGATCACTCTTGAACCAACTAAATTTGCGCGATTTTCCGGATCGCTGGAGCCGTAGGGCAGGCTGTTGATGAAGAACTTAGCGACCTTTGCGTCCTTCGCGTTGAAAACAGATCTCGCCTGCGAGAGTTGCAGATAAAACTCAAGTCGATGACCCATCGTTCCGAGGACGGGTTGAATTCCTCGACCAATACTCGAGATCCTGAAATTCTCTTTCCAGTTCACACATGTCATCCGGCCCCAGATCATATGAAAAAGCGTCTTGTAACAAGGTTCTGGCCCGACTGAGCTTTTTGAACACTTTCCACTCCGTCAGAAACTCCTCGACCAGCCTGTTGTATTCGTCGTCGCCAGACAAACCTTCGAATTCTGAGCCAATCCGGTCTAGCGAAACCACGATCTCGTTCAGATCCCGAAGTATTGAAATAATGTCAGACCTGCGATAGGTGATCGATTCTTCGTCCTTATTCATCTGGCGACATTATAGCCCACACTCCTTAAGACCGGTCGCTACCGCTCCCGGTACTGATTCTTCCGCCGCTGCGCGGCTGAGGACATTCGGGGGATGCCGCTTGCTACAGACATTTGGCTCCTACGGAGCCGGGACGCAGTTGACAATAAAGCAACTACGCAGCCCACGGTCCTCAGCACTCAGTACTCATCTCTCATCACTCCGTTCCGCCGCCGCTACGCGGCGAAACAGGTCAGGGGGCTCCCTGCCGTGGGTTGCGCCCTTCGGGCTTACCCACGGCTAAATGCACATGACCGCTACGCGGTCGCCTGTCTCCTGACTTCTGTCCCCTGAAGACTAGCGGCCAAGCCCGCCGCTAAACCGAACGATTCCCCCACGCCCATCCCCTTCACCGCCTTCATCCCTGTTTGATTTTCCACCCCAAATATAGTTCAATTCTAGTTTGCCCGCGCTTCGGCAATCCGGGCAAAGAGGAGTGTGATAACCCTGGCTTACGTATCAGTCAACTACAACGAGTCCATCGAATCCGCACTGCGCAGGTTCAAGCGCAAGGTGATGACGGAAGAGATAATCAAGGACTATAAGAAACACCAGCATTTTGTCCCGCCCGGGCAGAAGGCCAAGCTAAAATCGGCCAACGCGCGCAAGCGGAACAACAAGCGCCGCCGGATGAGAAGCTTCGGAAACAGGCGTTAAATGTCACACCATAGGCTTCAAATGATGCGTGTCGTGCTTTGAATCAACTCTGCACTTCACGCATCATCTTTTTGCAATGACCAAACGTCCACGGATCCTCGTCACTAACGACGACGGATATCATTCCGCAGGCATCATCAAGCTCGAAGAGGCGCTCTCCGAGATCGGCGACGTTTTTGTCGTCGCGCCCGAATCGGAAATGAGCGGGGCTTCTCACAGCCTCACACTCGCGAGGCCGCTGCGCATCAGACAGGTTGACGAGCGGCACTGGACGGTCGACGGCACTCCGACCGACTGCGTCACGCTCGCCCTTAACCAGATCCTCTCCGAGGATCAGCGTCCCGACATATGCGCGACCGGCATCAATCCCGGCGCGAACATGGGCGACGACGCGACCTACTCCGGAACCATCGCCGGTGCACTCGAAGCAACGATCCTTGGAGTCCCGGGCCTCGCCTTCAGCCTTGTCGCGTACAGCAATCACGACTACACGGAATCTGCGAAAGTCGCATACGCGATGACAAAGAAGGCGCTCGAGGACGGGCTCCCGAAAGGCTCACTGCTGAACGTCAACATCCCGAAAGGCGTCCCGAAAGGCGTGAAGATCACAAAGCAGGGATTCAAGAACGCAAGGCCGGTTATCACCGAGCACATTGACCCGAGGGGCAAGGCGTACTACTGGATCGGAGAGATCCGAAACGGATTTCTCGCCGAAGGCGGTACCGACTTCGAAGCGATCGAAGAAGGATTTGTTTCCGTTACGCCGATGCGAAGCGATCTTACGAATCACGACGTGATAGGGGAGCTGAAGGGGTGGGAGGCGAGATGAGCGCTTCGGCGGGAACCCGCGGATCTGACGAGTACACGATGGCGCGCGAGAGGATGGTCCGCATCCTCCGTGACGATTTCGGGGTCTCGGACGAACGCGTTCTGGCAGCGATGGGATCCGTTCCCCGCCACCTGTTCGTCCCCGACGCGTTCCGCTTTCAGGCCTACCGAAATAACGCGCTTCCGATCTCCGGGAAGCAGACGATCTCGCAGCCGCTGATCGTGGCTCGAATGACCGAACTGCTTGAGATCGGCGAACGGAGCAAGATACTCGAGATTGGCACGGGCACGGGCTATCAGACCGCGATCCTTGCGGAGCTCGGCGACAAGATCTATTCGATCGAGCGCGTGCCGGAACTCGCGTCCGCTGCGGAAAGAAGGCTCGCGGGATACAGGAACATCACGGTGAAGGCAGGCGACGGGACGAAGGGCTGGGAAGCGTATTCGCCGTACGACAGGATCCTCGTTACCGCAGGAAGCCCGGTCGCACCGGAACCTCTTCTTGCGCAGCTGGCTGAGGGCGGCATCCTCGTCATCCCGATCGGAGATGAAAAGGGAAAGCAGGATCTTCTGCGGATCAGAAAAACAGAAAAAGGACTCGAGCGGGAGTCGTTCGGCGCCTGCACGTTCGTGCCTCTTATCGGAGACCACGGCTGGAACGAATAATTTCGCCTTAGGAGCGTTTCGAATTCGATGGAAGCGTTAATCGATCTCTTATATCAGTTTCTCGATTTCATAAAGCCCGACAAGCTGATCAATTGGCTGCTTGATCTTCTCGGCGTTTATGTTTATTTCGGGCTGTTCTTCATAGTCTTCGCCGAAACCGGCCTCGCGGTCGGCTTCTTCTTGCCGGGCGATTCCCTGCTGGTCGTGACCGGCCTAATGGCGAAGACGCTTCCGGACAAGCTTTACATTTTATACGTGCTTCCGGCGTTTCTCGCCGGATCGATCATCGGCGACAACACCGGCTACTGGACCGGGCGGGTGATGGGAAAGAGCCTGTTTAAGCGCGAGGACTCTTTCCTGTTCAAACCTAGCCGGGTTGCAAAGGCGCACCACTTCTTCGAAAAGTACGGGGCGAAAACGATCATCCTCGCGCGATTCGTCCCGATCGTCAGGACGTTCGCACCGCTCGTGATCGGCGCTTCGGAATTCCCGTACAGGACCTTCCTGTTCTACAGCGTTCTCGGAGGCGTGTTGTGGATCTTCTCGATGGTGCTCGCGGGATATTTCCTTGGAAGCCTTGTGGAACAGGCGCTCGGGATAAGGCTTCAGGACCACATCGAGAAGGTCGTGATAGTCGTCGTGATCCTCTCCTTGCTGCCGCCTCTGATCGAGTATTTGAAACACAGGTATTCCAAGCCGGCGCCGGAAGCCGCACAATAGTTCAAGGTTCAAGGTTCAAAGGCAAGAGATCAGTTCCCGGAACGGTAGCGACGGGCCCGTAGCCGTTCAATATTCCAGGTTCAAACACAATGAACGAATCTCTTGGATAAAAACAAGATGTTGGTTGATCCCGAAGATTCTGAGAACAACCGTCTTTTAACATCGAGAACGCTGTACTTTCTGATTCTCTTTGAACGTTGAACTTTGAACCTTGAACCGATGGCGGGTTTGACTCGCCATCATCCGGAGCGTAAACTTCTAGTTTGTCTTGTCGGGGTGTAGCGCAGCCTGGTAGCGCGCACCGTTCGGGACGGTGAGGCCGGAGGTTCAAATCCTCTCACCCCGACCACAATCTCCAAGGCCCTGGACCAGGAAGAGGCCACGAATTTCACTAATTACACGAATGATGGGCGCCGACTGACAGGCGCCCGTTTTCATTTTGTTGGGAGAAAGCTTCGCCACGAATTCCACGAAAGAAAGGGCCACGAATTGCACGAATTGCACGAATAAAATGAGGGCCACGGATTACACGGATTTCACGGATTCGGAGCGTTTGTCTGTTTAGATCCCTGATTCGTGTAATTCGTGAAATCCGTGTAATCCGTGGCTTACCTTCTTCGTGAAACTCGTGACCAGTCTTCCGGCGCATTCGAACCAAGGAGCAGCACAAAGGGGCACGAAGAACTTCTCTCCATGCCCCATCCGTGAGATCCGTGCAATCCGTGGCCAACCCTTTTCGTGTAATTCGTGAAATTCGTGGCCACTCTTCAGTCGCTTTCAAACCACTGAGCAGCACGAAGGGGCACGAAGATCTTCTCTCCATGCCCCATCCGTGAAATCCGTGTAATCCGTTGCTAACTTTTCGTTTATTCGTGAAATTCGTGGCTATCCTTTACCCGAATTCCCGCACCAGCGCGCTGATCGATTCCTTCGCGTCGCCGAATAGCATTCTCGTGTTGTCCTTGAAGAACAGAGGATTGTCCACGCCCGCAAAGCCCGACGCCATCGAGCGCTTCAGCACGAACACCGTCTTCGACTTGTCCACGTTGATGATCGGCATTCCGTAGAGCGGACTTCCCTCGTCCTCGCGGGCCGCGGGATTCACCACGTCGTTCGCTCCGATCACGATCGAGACGTCGAAGTTCTCGATCCTGGGATTCACCTGGTCCATCTCCTGCAAGACATCGTAGGAAACATCCGCCTCCGCGAGAAGCACGTTCATATGCCCCGGCATACGGCCCGCGACCGGGTGCACGCCGTAGATCACCTCGCAGCCGTTCTTCTCAAGCAGTTCCTGCAGTTCCTTCACGACGTGCTGTGCCTGCGCGACCGCCATGCCGTAGCCCGGGACGATCAAAACGCTCGAGGCCGCCTCAAGAATGTAGTACGCGTCTTCGGGAACGATCGGCTTGACCGTGCCCTCGATCTGCTGAGCGCCCGTCTTCGGAGACCCGAACCCGCTGAACAGCACGTTCGACAGCGATCGGTTCATCGCCTTGCACATTATCTGTGTCAGAATGATACCGCTGGCACCGACCAGCGAACCCGCCACTATCAGCAGCAGGTTGTTGATCGCGAATCCCGCCGCACAGGCGGCGAGGCCCGAATAGCTGTTCAAAAGCGATATCACGACCGGCATATCGCCGCCGCCGATCGGGATCACGAACATCACTCCGAACACGAACGAAAGCCCGATCAGAACATAGAGCCACGTCACATTCGTCGGGTCCATCGCGAACAGGACGCCAAACGCGACGATGGCGATCATCAGCAGGCTGTTCACGATCTGCTGGCCGGAGAAGAGCATCGGCCGGCTGTTCATCTTCTCCGATAGCTTGCCCCAGGCGATGAGGCTGCCCGTGAACGTCACGCCGCCGATAAGGATCGACAGAAAGATCGTTACCGCGATGAATACCGAAGTCCTGCCGTCGTAGAGCGCTGCCCATCCGACAAGCAAGCTTGCGAGACCGCCGAAGCCGTTGAAAAGCGCTACCATCTCCGGCATCGCCGTCATCGCGACGGTCCGCGCGGCGAAAATGCCGACGATCGAGCCCGCAACGACTCCGACCGCGATCCATCGGTAATCGACGATCCCCTGGTTCAGGAGGGTCACGACGACCGCGATCAGCATACCGACGGACGAGATCAGATTGCCCCGTCTCGCCGTTTCGGGCGAGCTGAGCTGTTTCAGTCCGAAAATGAAGAGGATCGCGGAAGCGATGTACGCGAGGTTGATCAGTATTGCCGCGTTCATTTATTGCCCTCCGCCTTTTTCTTCCTGAACATCCCGAGCATGCGGTCCGTGACCAGGTATCCGCCGACGACGTTGATCGAAGCGAAGGCCACCGCCGCGGTGCCCAGAACAGTCGCGATGAACTCGTGTTCCGATCCCGCGGAAACGATCGCGCCGATGAGGGTGATGCCGGATATGGCGTTCGATCCGGACATAAGCGGCGTATGGAGCGTCGCCGGCACCTTGTTGATCAGCTCGAATCCAAGGAAGATCGAGAGGATCAGGATGAATGCGAGAAAAACTATTTCCATAGCGTTTTGGTTGGAATGACCTTCTGAATGCGGGTTAACTCGAGAGCTTCTTCACGGTTTCGTTCACGATCTCGCCGCCGTCGGTGATGACGCAGCCTCTTACGATCTCGTTCTCGAAATCGAGCACGATGTCCTTCTTCTCTTCGTCCCACAGGTCGTCAATCAGATTCCTGAGATTCGCCGAATACATAACGCTGGCGTCCTTCGCGACGATGTTCGTCCAGTTGCCGTCGCCGATGATGGTCACGCCGCCGACCTCGACGGTCTCTCCGGCTACCGAGCCCTCGACGTTCCCGCCGCTTTCGGCGGCCATATCGACGATCACGCTGCCGGGCTTCATTTCTTTGACCATATCGGCGGTGACGATCACCGGCGGCTTGCGCCCGAACACCTGCGCGGTGGTGATCACGACATCCGATTCGGCGATCTGCTTTTTCTGGCCCTCGCGCTGTTTGTTGATCTGTTCCGGCGACAGCTCGACGGCATATCCGTCCTTCGTCTGTCCGGTCTCGCCAAGATCGATCTCGAGGAACTTCGCGCCGAGCGATTCGACCTGCTCCGCGACGACTGCGCGCGTGTCGAAGGCAACAACCTTCGCGCCGAGCCTCTTCGCGGTCGCGATCGCCTGAAGCCCCGCGACGCCGGCACCGATGACGAATACGGTCGCCGGTTTCAAAGTCCCGGCGGGCGTCATCATCATCGGCAGGATCGTCGGAAGCTTCGAACAAGCGAGGATGACCATCACGTAACCCGCGAGGTTGGCCTGCGAGCTGAGCGCGTCCATCTTCTGGGCAAGCGTCGTACGCGGGATCATCTCCATCGAGATCGCGGTCACGCCGTGGTCCTTAAGCGATCCGATCAGCTCTTTTTCATTGAAAGGATCGAGAAAGCTGACATGGACGGCGCCTTTTCGGAGCTTCGCGACCTCTTCCGCAGGCGGCTTGCGGACGCGCAGCACGATATCTGTCCCCGAAAGGATCCTCGTGCGGTCGTCCGTGACCTCGGCTCCGGCTTCGGAATAAAGATCGTCGCCGAATCCCGCGCGGGATCCGGCTCCTTTTTCGATTACGATTTCCGCCCCCATCCTGACGAGCTTCTTCACATCGTCTGGAACCAGGGCGACTCTTTTCTCGTTCGGGTCCAGTTCTCTGGGAACACCAATTTGCATATCGGTCTTTCCGGATCGGCTTGAATTGTGACTGAAAGTTCGGTGAGTCCTACGTAGTAAAAATGGAACTGCCCTTACTTGTCAACCTTTGCGGGGATCTGGGGGAGATTGTAGCGGAGTGTGGAGGGGTTTTCCGTGATGCCCGTCACGGGCTGGACGCGGCTTTGCCTCGTTTTCCGTTCACGGCAGCGCTTAACGCTGCATATCGCCGGCGGTCATCCCTGCTCCAGTTTAGACCAGCGCTTCGCGCTGCATAAAGACGTGCGAAGCAAGGCTGAGAATGAGATTGCCGAAGCTCCCGTTTAGAGCAGCGCTTCGCGCTGCAAAAGACGTGCGAAGCACGGCTGCGTATTGAAGTTGTTAGGATCCTCTCAAAGCCAAGGCGGTCTGGATCCGTGATATTCTACAAACTGTGGAAAGCTCGCTTTTCGGTTTGCAAGTATGAGGATTTCCTACAAGAAGTCGGTTTTGTGTTTGTTGATGTTGGTGGCCATTAGCCTCGCGCCCAGCGCAAATAGAAGCAATGCCTTAAATGGTGATCCTGCAATTGCCGCTTCGACCTCTGGTAGCATAGGTCTGGACCCAGTAACTGGTTCATACCGGCATTCCTGTGTTCTCAACAGTCGCACCTGGCTTCTTGGCAACCTGGAGGAATTGCTCCTGACCACGGACGCCGGCGAGTCTTTCACTCAGATCTTCAAGGTTGGCTCAGACCCGAAAGAGGATATGTTGCTGGCCGTTGATTGCCGAGGAGAGAGCCAAGTCCTGTTGGCGGCTGGATCGTCGCTCTATCGTTCAAACGACTCTGGCTCAACCTGGCTACAGGTTACAGAGAATCTTCCAATCCGGGTTGGCACCGTCGCTATGGTTGATGATCAAAACGTGCTTGTCGGGGGTTCGGACTATTCGATTTACGACAAGCACCCTGAACTGGGAGTGCTTTACGAAGGTTCGATCATCTCTTCCAACGATGGAGGGAGAACTTTTGTTAAGCACGAAATAAAGGGGCGCGATGGATTGAACAATCGATTCAATAGGTGGACGATCAAAGACTTCGCAATTCGGGACAATGGCGAGCACTATGCTGTCGGAGATGGGTTGGTACTTGTTAAGAAAGGTAATGCTCCCGTTTGGAAGAGGGTTGATGTCCCTGCCTATCCATTCCAAACGGTTGGCGCTTTAGGAAAGAACCTCATTTGGACTTCAACAAGCATTGGAGACGAATTTGTTGTTTCGTTTGACGGAGGAATCACCTGGAAGATCAGGAAAGTGCCCCAAGGAAGTCCAATTTCTTACACCGGGGTCTTGTTTATAAACGAAAGGGAGGCCATCGCGTTAAATGGCGGACTCCTACGGACTCAGGATGGCGGCGAGAGTTGGACCACCGTTGATGCTGATGTGCGGTATTTTCACGCTTTCTTGCTCGAGAATGGCGAGCTTATGGTTCTCGGCCATAACAAAGTTGGTTGGCGAAACGTCTCAAGCCGAGACAATGGCCTAACCTTTGAAGAATTGAAATAGTGCCTGACGCCATTGCTAAGGGATGCACAACTGACACCGGATTTCCCGATCAAGTCAAAGGTCCTTACAGCCTTGAGTTGGGAATTTTGGTCAATAGCAGTACGGCCAAGTCTACTGCTTTGACATGGCGCTCCGTTGGAGTGCCGTAATCTTCGCTCGATTCGATTCTATTAAGATTCGGCTCCTATGGAGCCGCGAGTCGCTCGCACCTCACGATTGTACAGACATTGCGCTCCTAACGGAGCTGAAGAATGCAGCGCAGAGCGCTGCTCTTGTATCTTGGCTACCTGTAGATAAACAGCTAGCATGGACGCGTGTTAGTTGGCGGAGAGGATGAGTCCGACGCTGCTCTTTTGCTTGAAAGCATGGCGTTTAGATTACGACCTCCTCTCCGTATCACCCGCTTCCGAATGGACGTTCAGTATCTTATGACCATTGAGAGTCTGCATACAAGGTTGTCCTGGCGAAGCATTTCTACAGGAGGTGACAATGGCGGAAAAGGCAGTACTCGGTATCGATATCTCAAAGGCGACATTCGATGTGTTTCTGAAGGCAGGCGACGAGTCGCATGCCGGACAATTTGATAACTCGGTCGCCGGCTACAAACAGCTGAAGAAATGGCTCAAATCGCGAAAGGCCGGTCGGGTTCACGCCTGTATGGAAGCGACCGGAGCGTACGGAGTGAAGCTCTGCCATTTTCTGCATAGTGAAGGCCACGAGGTCTCGGTAGTGAACCCGTTAAGGGTAAAGCGTTATGGCGAGTCGGACCTCAGACGCAATAAGACCGATAAGTCGGACGCCAGGCTGATAGCGGACTTCTGTCTGAACAAGAAGACTTCCCTGTGGGAGCCCCCTTCCGAGGAAGTGTTGTATCTGCAGTCTTTAACCCGGCGGATCGAAAGCCTTCATAAGATGCGCAGTATGGAGTCGAACCGGATGGAAACGGCGCCTGAACAGGTGAAAGGCAGTATCGAGCGGATCATCTCTTCGATCGATGAAGAGATAAGAGAACTGGAGAAACTCATCAAGAAGCACTTTGATGATCATCCGGACCTGAGACACAAGAAAGATCTTTTGGAGTCGATCCCCGGCATCGGTGAAAAGTCTGCCAGCGTGCTGCTCAGTGAGATCCCTTTCGAACGCTTCGAGAGCGCCAGGCAGGTCGCTGCCCAGGCAGGCCTCACTCCCTCCAGGGAACAGTCAGGCACGACGCTCGACAAGACCAGAATCTCAAAGATCGGAAACCCGAGGATAAGACGTGTGCTTCTTTTTCCTGCAATGACCGCTATCAAGCACAACGCCGTCGTCAGTTCATTCGCTGCGAGACTCGAGCGCAATGGTCTGACTCCAATGCAGGTAGTCTGTGCGTCAAAGAGGAAGCTTCTACATATCGCGTTTGGTGTCATCAAGAACGATCGTCCTTTTGACCCAAACTTCGCGCAGGTAGCTTGACTTACAAGTCAGTATCTAAACGGAAAGAGCGGCGGAGCCGCAAGAATTCACATCGGGACCCATCTCCCCTGAAACCATTCCTGCAAGAAAACCGTAGTCCAACGCATATCGCCTTGCCGCCGGATGACCCGGCACCAATTTCGACAATCCAGACCGAGGTAAACAGATGAGAGCCATCATTTCTCTTTTGATCGTCCTTTCTTTCGCTTTTCAGGCAGCCGCCCAGATGCCGGACACTTCCGCCGGCGGGTTCCCGAAATCGCCCGCATTCGACCGCTCGGCCTACGAGATCAAGCACAAGACATTCGTGCTCGACAACGGGCTGACTCTGATCGTCCACACGGACCACAGCGTCCCGATCGTCGGCGTGAATGTCTGGTATCACGTCGGCTCCCGTAACGAAAAACGCGGCAAGACCGGCTTCGCGCATATGTTCGAGCACTTCTTTTTCAACGGCTCGGAGAATCATCCGCACGGCTTCCGCGAAGCGATGGACGACCTAGGCGCGAACAACCGCAACGGGACCACGAACACCGACCGCACGAACTTCTTCGAGGACGTTCCGGTTTCGGCGCTCGAGCGCACGCTTTACCTCGAGGCCGACCGAATGGGATTCCTCGGCGGATATATCTCGAAGGAAATGCTCGAGCGCGAACGCGGCGTCGTGAAGAACGAGAAGCGGCAGGGCGAGAACCGCCCGTACGGGCGCGTGTTCAGCGAGATCACGGAGAAGGTCTATCCGTACTCGCATCCGTATTCCTGGTCGACGATCGGCTCGATGGACGACCTGAACGCCGCGACGCTGGACGACGTCAAGGAATGGTACGAGACGTTCTACGGCCCTAACAACGCGGTGCTTTCGCTCGCCGGAGACATCACTGCGGAGCGCGCGCTGGAACTCGTCAACAAGTACTTCGGAGGCATCAAGCCCGGCCCTCCGCTATCCCGCGCAAAGACCTGGATTCCGAAATTCGAGCGCGATATGCGCGACGAGATGTTCGACCGCGCTCCGCAGGCAAGGATCTACCGCGTCTACCACGCGCCCGAATGGGCGAGCAACGAATCCGAGCACCTTCAGCTGTTCGCCGACGTGCTGTCGGGATCGAAGAGCGCGCGTCTCGACAAGCGCCTCGTTTACGAAAAGGGCCTTGCGACCGGCGTTTCGGCGGGAATGCTCTCAAGGGAGCTGGCGGGGCTTTTCCTCGTGACCGTGACGCTTAAGCCCGGCGCCTCGGTCGAAGAAGCGGAAAAGGAAATGGATTCCGTTATCGCGGAACTCGCGAAGAACGGGCCGACCGCGGAAGAGGTCACGCGAAGCCAGAACCGGAATCTCGCCGGATTCCTGAGAGGCATCGAGAGGCTCGGAGGTTTCGGAGGCCGTTCCGATGTACTTGCCGAGGCCGCGACCTACGGCGGCGATCCCACTCTTTATCTGGACAAGCTCGAGAACTTTGCGACCGCGACGCCGGCAGACGTCAAGAAAGCGGCGGAAAACTGGCTTACACAGCACCATTACACGATGATCGTCAGGCCCTTCCCGGAGCTTCAGCCGAAGGAAAGCGGCGTTGACAGGTCGGTCCTCCCGGGATTAGGCGCCGCTCCCGAGGTAGCTTTTCCCGAGATCAAGACCGCGACGCTGGAGAACGGCCTGAAGATAATGCTGCTTGAGAGGCATTCTGTCCCGATCGTCAATGCGGCGATGGTCGTCGACGCCGGATTTGCCGCCGATTCCGCCGACAAGGCGGGCGCGGCCTCTCTTGCCTCGGACCTTATGGACGAAGGCACCGCGACGAGATCGGCGTTCGAAATCGTGAACCAGCTGGACATGCTCGGATCGAGCGTTTCGACCAACTCCGGGCTCGACCAGTCGTTCGTGAGGCTCCGGAGCACGAAACAGAACTTCGGAAAGGCGATGGAGATCTTTGCCGACGTTATAGTCAATCCTTCGTTCCCGGATGAGCAGTTCAACGTGCAGAAACAGCGTGCCGTCGCGGGCATCGCGCAGGAGAAAGCACAGCCGAACGGAGCGGCGCTCCGCGTTCTTCCGCAGCTGCTTTTTGGAAAGGACCATTCTTACGGCCGGCCCTTCAGCGGTTCCGGATTCGAAAGCACCGTCGGATCGCTCACCAGGAACGACCTGGTCAAGTGGCATTCCGATTGGTTCAGGCCGAACAACGCTACGCTGGTCGTGACGGGCGACACGACGCTCGAAGAGGTCCGCGCGATCGCGGCCTCCGCATTCAAGGACTGGAAGACCGCCCGAGTGCCTTCGAAGAACATCGGCACTGTCGGCGCGACGAAGGGCGGAAGGGTCTATCTGATCGACAAGCCCGGCGCGCCTCAGTCGACGATCGTCGCCGCCCACGTCTCGGAACCCGCGGGCCAGACGGACGAGATCGCGATCGAGACGGTGATGAGGAACTTCGGCGGGATGTCCACTTCAAGGCTGAACCGAAACCTTAGGCTCGACAAGCACTGGAGCTACGGATCTTCCGGATTCCTGGCGGGCGCGCGGGGCCAGAGGCCGTTCATCGTCATCGCTCCGGTACAGACCGACAAGACGAAGGAATCGATGACGGAGGTCTGGAAAGAGATCAAGGGAGTCGCGGGTGAAAGGCCGCTGGCGGGCGAGGAGTACGAGAGCATTATGCGGAACATGTCGCTCAGGCTTCCGGGTCGCTTCGAAACGCTCGGATCGCTGGAGAACGCCGCGATCGAGATGCTCAACGACGGCCTTCCTGCTGACTACTGGGCGAATTACGCTTCGAGTGTGAGAAGCCAGACCGCGGGCGATCTGAACACGGCGGCAGCGAGATATGTCCGCCCGGACGAGGTGATCTGGATCATCGTCGGTGATCTCGCGAAGATCACGGAAGGAGTGAAGAGCCTCGGCTACGGAGATATCGTGAGGCTTGATGCGGACGGCCAGGTTCTTCCCTGATCAATATCTAACCGCGAAGGCGCAGAGGCGCGAGGGAGATCAGGGTGGGAGCCGCTGTTTGCACTCCCGAATTCCCTTGGTGATACCGGGTCGTCGCCGAACCACAGTATCCGGATGAGAATTCTTCGTACCTAAACCCCTTCGCGCCTCAGCGCCTTTGCGGTTGGTTTTTGGCCCCGATTACCTGCCGACCGGGTTACCCTCGTTGTCGAGAATCACGATCTCGCCGAGGTTCAGTTCCCTGATCCCCTGCTCGATCTTCGAAAGGTCTCCGACCATCAGCAGCGCCGTGCCGTCCGGAGCCGCGTACTTCTGAGCGATGGAGTTCACCGTCGCAAGCTGAAGTTTCGAAAGCTCTTTCGGCTCGTTCTGAAGCTCGGACATCGGGAGCCCTTCCTGCCACAGGGCCAGGATCTGGCCGCCGATCCTTCCGTATGACTCGAACTGCTGGGCATAGCCTCGTATCCGGAGAAGCCTCGCCGTTTCGAGCTCTTGACTCGAGATCGGCTTCTCGCCCGCGATGTTCTTCAGTTCCTTCACGAACTCGACCGCGGATTCCTTGGTCTTGTCCGTCTGGACGCCGCCGGAAGCGAGCCATATCCCGTCCTTCGAGAAGTGGTTCGGGAATGCGAACACGCCGTAAGAATAGCCTTTGTCCTCACGCAGGTTCAGGTTCAGCCTCGTTCCGAAGCCTCCGCCGTACACTGTGTTGGCAAGGCTCAGCGCGTAGTAATCGTCCGACTTCCTCTCCGGAGCCTGGAGGATGTGATTGACCACCGTCTGGGCGGCGCCCTGCCGGTCGATGAGATACACCTTGCCCGCAGCGGATGAATTCGCCGCCGGGATCGTCACCGAAGGGGCCGAGCCTCCGGACCACGATCCGAAGTGCTGGCGCGCCTTTGCGACCGCTTCCTCAAGCGAGAGATTCCCCACGAACACAAGCGCCGAACTTCCGGGCTTCCAGTACGTGTCGTGAAATGCGACAAGGTCGTCGCGGGTGATCTTCTGAACCGTCGAGGGAAGTCCCGAGGTCGGGCGTCCGTAAGGATGGTCCTTTCCAAAAGCGAGCATGTACGCCACGCGGTTCGCGACGGCGTTCGGATTGCTCGCAGCCTGAGCCAGTCCGTCAAGCGCCTGCTTCTTCTCGCGGTCGAACTCTTCCTGCGGGAACGAAGGGTTCATCGCGATGTCGGCCATGATCGCCATCGCCGGATCGAGGTTGCGCGTGAGAACTTCCATCTGGAGCCCTCCGGACTCGCGTCCGGCGCCGCCGCCGATGCTCGTACCCAGATTTCCGAGTTTCTCGTCGATCTCGATCGCGCTCATTGAATCCGTTCCCCGACGCATCACGCGATTGGTCATCGAAGCGGTTCCGGCCTTTCCTGCAGGATCGGCCACAGCGCCGGCGCGAGTTGCAAGCGCAACCGCCACCTTCGGAAGTTCGGGCTTCGAAACGACAAAGATGTCCATCCCGTTCGGAAGCTTGGCGGTCTGCACCTCAGGCGCGTTGAACGGCTTGTCGCCTCCCAGCGGCGGTTCGACGGTCCGGTCGATCGCAACATCGGACGGCCGGCCGGATTTCTCCGGCACGAAGTGCATCCTGACCCGGTTCTTGGTATCGAGATAGGTCGCAACAGCCTTCTTTATGCTGTCGATGGTCACATTCCTGTGCCTAGCGAGATCTTCTTCGAATTTGCCCGGATCGCCGAGGAACGTGTTGTACTGGTTGAGCAGATCGGATTTGCCGCCGAACCCGCCGATCCGTTCAAGACCCGCGATAAAGTTGAACTCCCACTTCGTCTTCGCGCGGTCGAGCTCGACCTGCGTCGGGCCTTCCTTTGCAAAACGCGAGATCTCCGCCTCGATCACCTTCTCGATATCCGCAAGATCGACGCCCGGCCGCGCGGTAGCCCACATCACGAAACTTCCCGCGAGAGGCTGTCCGCCGCCGAACGCGACCACGTTCGAAGCGAGCTGCTGATCGTAGAGAAGCGCCTTGTTCAGGCGCGCCGAAAGACCGTCGGTCATGATCGTCGCGAAGAGCTCGAGCTCGGCATCGCCAGGGGCAAAATACGAAGGCGCGTGCCAGCCGTAGTAGACCCTCGCCTGCGGGACGCGGTCATTTACTTTCACGAACCGCTCTCCGTCGAGGGTCGGCAGTCCTTTCGCGGGCCGTTCCAGCGGAGGCCCTGCGGGGATCGTACCGAAGTACTTCTCGACCCACTTCTTCGTCTGCTCGACGTCAAAGTCGCCCGCGATCACGAGAGACAGATTGTTCGGCGTGTAATACGTCCGGAAGAATTCGCGGACATCGTCCTCAGTCGCCGCCGTAAGGTCCTCGTGCGAACCGATGACTGTGTGCTGGTAAGGATGCCCTTCCGGATACATCGTTTCACCCAGCACCTTGTACCAGCGGCCGTAAGGCTGGTTTTCGAGCCCCTGACGGCGTTCGTTCTTGACGACGTCGCGCTGGTTGTCGAGATTCTCCTTCGTCAGCGCTTCGGGAAGCGTGGCGAGGCGGTCCGACTCGACCCACAGGAGGTTCTCCAGATTTCCAGAGGGCACCGTCGCGAAATAATTCGTGCGGTCCTGGTTGGTCGTACCGTTCACGCCGCCTTCAAGCAGGTTGGCTCCCGCAGCTTCGACGTACTTCAGGTAATCCTGGCTCGCGTTCTTCGAACCCTGGAACATCATGTGTTCGAAAAGGTGCGCGAAGCCGGTTCGTCCGGGACGCTCGTTAGCGGAGCCCACGTGGAACCATTGGTTGACGTGCACGATCGGGAGCTTGCGATCGACGTGCAGGATAACCTCCAGCCCGTTCGGGAGAGTGTATTTTTCGAATTCGATCTTGGGGGTGGCGTTCGAGCTTTGCGCGTTCGCCGATGCGGGCATCATCGGCCCGAGCAGCAATGCGAGGATCATCGCAAAGCACAATCCGCCTCTGAATAAGTCCTTCATAATTTTACCTCTTTGTTTCAAATTGTTATTTGAATTGAGTTTATGAAATCAGGTACGTCGAATCAACAGACAGGTTTCGTTTGGGAAGCCGCTTGGCTCACTTTTGTGGTTCTTTGCGGCTTCGCGTCTTTGCGGGAGGCTTTTCTGTGTTTGAGAATAAGGCCGATGGCCAGAATCTGAAACGTAAGGACTCTCGCAAAGACGCAAAGAACCGCAAAGAAGACAACACTTGGACAAACTTAATTACTTGTAGCCCGCTTTCCTTTATGCGAATGAGTACTCAAACATACTTTTACCGCAAAAGTCGCGGAGATACTCGCAAAGGTCGCAAAGAAATCTCTCTGCGTTCTTTGCGAATACCTTTGCGTCCTTTGCGGTTAAATGAGTGTCCGAGCGCTGCAAATGTGAAGTCTCGATTTGTCGCCTAATCATCCACGAACGTCGCGACGCTGGTCGGGGTCTCGTAGCAGCGGACCTTGTAAACACGAACACGCTCGTCGGCGATCCGGGAATTCAGGTACTCGTGAAAGTAGGCGGCGATGTTCTCGGCGGAAGGATTCAGCTCTTCGTCGAAGGGAGGAAGTTCGTTGAGGTTCCTGTGATCGAGATATGCGACGATCTCGTCGGCGGCGCTCTTCAGGTCGCCGAAGTCGATAAGCAAGCCGATGTTGTTCAATTCCTCGCCGCGGGCGAAGATCTCGACCTTGTAATTGTGGCCGTGAAGGTTCTCGCACTTCCCCTTGTAGCCGCGCAGCTGGTGCGCGGAAGAGAAGTTCCTCTCGATCATCACTTCGTAAAATGAGGACATTTGTTCCGATTCTATGGCACCACTGCCCGTCGCACAATCGGCTGCGGCATCACCTCGCGCCGCGCTCCAGTTCGCGCAGCGGTGTGTGGCTCTTGAAATGCGCTTCGACGTCGGAAAGCTCGGTTGTGATCCGGGCGTCGGGGAGGCTCTTGAGAAAGTCGCGGCCGTAGCCTTTGGTCCGGAGCCTCGGATCGAGCAGGGCGATGATCCCGTGATCGGTCGTGCTTCTGATCAAGCGCCCGATGCCCTGTTTCAAGGTGATCACCGCACTGGGCACGCTGTACTCGAAGAAGGAGCGGCCTCCGTGTTCGTCGATGTACCGCGTGCGCGCCGCGACCAGCGGGTCCGTGGGCACCGCGAACGGAAGCTTGTCGATGATCACGCACGAAAGCTGTTCGCCCCGCACGTCTACGCCCTGCCAGAACGAAGAGGTCCCGAAAAGGACCGCGTTCGGCGTCTCGCGGAATCTTTCAAGCAGACCCGTCTTCGATATCGTCCCTTGCAGAAAACAGGGATAATCGATCCTGGAGGACACGATCTCGTACAGCGCGTTCATCGAGGAGAAGCTGGTCGCGAGCACGAACGCCCGCCCCTCGGTGATCTTCAGAAGCTTCAGGATCTCGCCCGCGGCGAGCTGGGTGAACTCTTGCGAGCGCGGGTCCGGCATCGATCTCGGGAGATATATGATCGCCTGCTCCCTGTAATCGAAGGTCGAAGGCGCCAGCAGCGTGTCGGTCCGTCCGGAATCGAGTCCCAGCCGACCGCGCACGAAATCGAAATTCCCGTTCGTCGACAGCGTTGCACTTGTCAGCACACAGGTCTTCACCTTGTCGAACAGTTTTTCCTCAAGAAGCCCTGAAACATCGATCGGCGACGCTCTCAGGAACGTGCCGCGGCCCCTGCGCTCGAGCCAGTAAACGAAATTCTCTTCTTCCTGCCCGACGATGAACTTAAGGTCGAACCTTGCCTGGCGGATCCTCCGAACAAGGCTTTCGGCTTCCGGCACCTTGTCGGAGTGGACATCGAGAGCCTTAAGAAGCCGGTCGAGGTTCTCGTCGAGCATCTGATAGGCCTCGCCCAGCCTTGTCGGCTCGGTTTCGCCTCCTCTGGTCCGGCGCTCGATCGAATTTCTGTCCAGGGGGAACCGGCCTTCCCTGCCCCTGCCTTCGGAGAATCTGGACCAGAACATGTCTGCGAATCCCCTTACCTTTGTCAGGATCTTCGTCAGGTCTTTGACCGCGAACGCATCGGTGATCGGGACCGCATCGGCGTCGCGCGCCAGTTCCTCGATCTGAAAGCTCGATACCGCGACGCCGAAATAATCCGAAGCGATGTCCTCTATCAGGTGCGCCTCGTCGAAGATCACCGCTCCGTAATCGGGGATCACCTTTCCGTATTCATTGCCTCGGAGATTGAGGTCCGCAAAGAAAAGATGGTGGTTGACGATGACGATCTGCGCCTGCTCGGCGCGGCTCCGCATCCTGGTGATGAAGCAGGGCTCGAAATCCGGGCACTGCTGGCCGAGGCAGGTCTCGCTGCGGGCGTTGATCCTGGACCAGAACGGCAGATCGTCGGGAAGATCGGTAAGTTCCGCGCGGTCGCCGGTCTCGGATTCGAACGCCCACTCGCTGACGCGTTCGAAATGTCCCATCTCATCGAGCCCGGAGAGGATCGGCTGGTCGCCCGATTTCTTGATCCGGTAAAGACACGCGTAATTCGCGCGGCCCTTCATATATGCCGCGCTGAACTTGGCGGGCAGGATCTCCTGAAGAAAGGGGATATCCCTCTCCATCAGCTGCTCCTGCAGGTTCAGCGTTCCTGTGGAGATGATCACGCGGCGCTTGTTTTTCACAGCGAACGAGATTGCCGGCACAAGATAGGCGAGCGTCTTGCCGGTTCCCGTTCCGGCTTCCACGATCAGGTGTCTTTCTTCCTTGAACGCGTTCAGGACGGCCTCGGCCATCTTCAGCTGGCCGGGTCTGTCTTCGTACGCTTCGTGATGGGCGGCGAGGAGTCCTTCACTTCCAAATATGTCTTTCATTCTGATAGCTGGGCGGGTCGGCTCTCGGGGAGGACCTCGATGTGGTTCGTTAGCACGTAATCTTATCAGAGATTCGACCGGACCGCCCCTGCGAACGGATGCAGCGCCTGAGCACTTCCGCACCGAAGGATGGTTTTCAGGCCGCCCTCCTTTCACTGCATACCGCTGATAAAAATGACCTTTGACTAATCGTGCGGGAGTCTGTTAGAGTGAGCGCATTCTCCCGAACGGATATTAAGTTCACAGGCGTTCGGGAATCAGTTTCATACCTATCTATTACTTAATTTGGACCGTTCCGACGTTGCGTGAAGTTGTTCTGCAATAGGCAAAGTATTTATAGTTTATCTTCCATCATTCAAACTTGTTCGTCATCCGTACTTATACATTCCATTCCTGATTCAGGCTGCGGCTCCAGCCGTGCCTGATAGCTGGCGCAATTGAAAACTCGAGAGACACGGCGTTGAACTGTGTTCGACCGCAGAGGGTCTTAGTCCCTTTTTCGTGATCTCTGAACTTGTAGTACCCGCGCTTCGGACCGAATTCCGGACGGGGGCTTAGAACGTCTTGTGGATCTTTCGGTTCTTCCCGTTGTTTCATAAGCCGCATTGGATTTAGACCGGCGAAAGCCGGTTGCAGGAGGGTAAATCTAGATGAACAAAGCAGATGCAGTTGACGCCCGGAAAAGGCTGACGATCTCGCTGGCCGTACTGGCGTTGCTGGGAGCAGCCATATTCGTTCCCATGCAGTTCCGGTCCGAGGCATCGACTCAAAGCAAGCAAGAATCGGCGCAACGCAACATTTTCCATAGGACCGAGAGCCACGAGCCTGGCCTGGAAAACTACGACATCCGGACCGTGAAGAACGAAGAGGTCACCGAGGCGCTCCTCAGATTCCGCACAGATGCCGGAACTTCAGCTTATGCGATAGCAGACAAGCGCGAGAACTTCGTGCGTGGGGAGAATGAGCTCCGCACACGCGTCGGGACTCTCAAGGTCGAGTACAACAAGGACCTTCTGGTCCCGGAAGTGATCTCGCCGGACGTTTGGAACGCGGAGATCGAGAGCCTTTCAGGGCCCTCCAGTGCGAAGCGTTCGGAGATCCTAAGAAGCTTCGTAAAGCAGAACAGCAACCTCGTCGGGATCGATAACCGTCAGGCGGACTCGCTGAAGGTGCTCGCCGATTACGAGAATCCGGCAGGAAACATGAGCTTTGCTCATCTTGAGCAGCAGATCGACGGTATCCCCGTATTTCGGGGCGAGATCAAGGCCGGCTTCCGCAAGGACGGAAGCATGATCCGAGTGATCAACAACCTCGCTCCGGGCCTCGACTACGAGAACCTTTCGAGGAACTTCGGCGACCCGATGAACGCCGTTCGCGCTGCCGCGAACAATGTCAACGTCGAGGTCAAAGGTCTCGACCTGGAGCCTGATCAGGCTCTCTCCGACGAGAACAAAAGAGTATTCGGACGCGGCCCGTCCGCTACGACTGCAGAACGGATGTATTTCCCGACCGAGGTCGGCGTCGCACGTCCCGCGTGGCGTGTTCTTATCTGGCAGCCCGTCAATGCGTATTACGTGATCGTGGATGCCGAGACCGGCATCACGCTCTGGCGCAAGAACATCACGGAAGACCAGACCCAGTCGGTTACTTACGAGGTCTACAGAAATTCCAACGCTTACATCGACGTTGCGGAATCACCCGCTCCATTGACCCCGGGTCCGATCGATCCGAATCTGGGAACGCAGGGTGCGCTCCTCGCCCGCGAGAACGTCACGCTTATCGGAAACGAAGGACCGCTCTCGTTCAACAATAACGGCTGGATCACCGACGGCGCTAACGGCACCGACGGCTGGACGGACGGAAACGCGACCGAAGCGGGTCTTGACATCGACGGAACAGACGGCGTCGACGCGCCTATGCTTGGCACCGCGAGGGTCTTTTCCAGTGCCTGGAACCCTCCGCCGGGCAATCCGGCTCCCGGGGACATCCCGACGACGACAGACGCTCGTTTTGGCGCGGTGGTGCAGATGTTCTATGTAATGAACAGGTACCACGACGCGATGTACGAGCTTGGATTTACAGAAGACGCATTCAACTTCCAGGATGACAACTTCGGCAGAGGCGGCGCCGGCGGCGACCGCATCAGGTCCGAGGGTCAGGACAGTTCCGGAACCAACAATGCGAACTTCTCCACGCCCGCCGACGGCGGCCGCGGAAGGATGCAGATGTACAGGTTCACGGGAATGGATCCCGACCGCGACGGTACTGCCGACGCGGACATCATCATCCACGAAGCCACGCACGGAACGTCGAACCGCCTTCACGGCAATGCTTCAGGCCTTGGAACCAACATGGCCCGCGGAATGGGCGAAGGGTGGTCTGACTTCTATGCACATGCCCTTCTCGCGGAGCCCACTGATCCGATCAACGGTATCTACACCACGGGCGGATACGCGACGCTCGAGATCGCGGCCGGGTTTACGGGCAACTTCTACTACGGTATCCGCCGCTTCCCGAAAGCGGTTATCGCTTTCACAGGCGGACCCGGAAACCTGCCGCACAACCCGCTCACGTTCGCCGACCTTAACGCAGGCTGCGACCTGACCGACGGAGCGTTCCCCAGGGGACCGATCGGCTCGGCCACCTGCGACCAGGTGCACAATGCGGGCGAGGTCTGGAGCTCCGCTCTTTGGGAGGTCCGGGCTCTGATGGTAACTCGCCTCGGATTCGCGGCCGGTACACAGCGAGTCCTTCAGGTCGTCACCGACGGAATGAAGCTCGCCCCGTTGAACCCGACGTTCCTTCAGGAGCGCGACGCGATCATCGCGGCTGCTTCGGCTCTTCCGGCAGCGCCGGAAGCTTCGGCTGACGTCGTCGATGTCCGAGAAGGCTTCCGCCGGCGCGGAATGGGCTTTAGCGCGGAAGTGCTTGCGGCTTCACCTGCAAACGTAGTGGAGGCATTCGACTTCCCGAACGTGCGCTACACCGATCCGTTCTCCGTAAGCGATTCGCCGGGCGACAACGACGGCTTCCCCGAACCGGGTGAGAACGTTCTTCTGTCGATCGCGGTCGAGAACACGACCGGCGCGACTATCACGAACGTGAGTGTCAGCGTGAACGGACAGGCTTCGGTCAACTACGGCAATCTCAATGACGGTCAGACCGTTACGCAGGATGTTCCGTACGCGATCCCGTCTTCGTTGGGCGCTACTGCTTGCGGCGCGTTCCACAACGTCGAGATCGTGGTTTCCAGCGACGAGGGCGTCCAGGCACCGGTCGACAAGCAATTCAGGCTTGGGGCACCGGTCGGCGGACCCGCGCAGACGTTCGAGAGTGCTGACGGTCCGATCGACCTTCCGACAGCTGGCGGGACATCCGGACCATCCGATCCGTACCCCTCGGTGATCGACGTAGCCGGACTTTCCGGAAACAAAGTGATCAAGGTCGAGCTGACCAACGTGAACCACACTTGGGTAGACGACCTCGACTTCATGCTCGAAAGCCCTGGAGGTCAAAGGTACATTTTCCTTTCCGACAGTTTCGGGAACACCGATGCCGGTGATGTAACGATCACCGTCAGCGACGGAGGAGCGGACGGTCCCGCCCCGGATGGAGGCCCTTGGGTTGCTGGCGATTATCAGCCCGCAAACGTGGGTGCCGGGGATCCGTTCGATGCGCCGGCAGGTGCGGCAACACATGATGTCGCGAACGGCGATACGTTCATAGGAACATTCGGAATGGACGGATCGGCGATGAACGGCCAATGGAAGCTGTGGATCGACGACGACGCCGGAAGCGACTCCGGAGCGATGGCCGGATGGAAGATCACCTTCGAATCCGACGATTACGTCTGTAATCTGGCCGCCGGTACCGCACGTGCCGACTTCGACGGCGACGGCAGGACCGACGTTTCGATCTTCCGACCGTCCGAAGGAAACTGGTACATCAACGGCTCGACCTCAGGGTTCTTCGGACTCAACTGGGGTCTTGCAGGCGACGTGCTGATTCCCGCGGACTTCGACGGCGACGGCACGACCGATGTCGCGGTCGCAAGGATGACCGACGACGAAGGCCAGGCCGACTTCTACATCATCAACAGCGAAACGCTGACCTTTACGGGATACTCGTGGGGCCAGTCCGGCGACATTCCGCTGGCCGGCGACTACGACGGCGACGGTGAAGATGATGTGACCGTTTACAGGCCTTCCGACAACACCTGGTACACGGCGCTCGACAACGGCACCGCGCTTATCAGGCAGTACGGCGGCGCCGGAGACACTCCGATCGTGGGTGACTTCGACGGCGACGGCACGGACGATCTGGCGACCTGGAACGCGGGCGTTATCAACGCTCAGCTTTCGGGCGGCGGCAACATGTCGCACAACGTCGGCGGAAACATGAACGTTACCGGAGACTTCGACGGTGACGGCAAACACGATGCAGCGTCGTACGATACGTCCACGGGAGAATGGAGGATATGGATGAGCATGTCCGACAGTCTCGAAACGTATCAGTTCGGCGTCGGAACAGACATTCCGGCTCCGGGTGATTACGACGGTGACGGCAAACAAGACCTGGCGATCTACAGGAACGGCGAGTGGTGGATATTCAATTCCTTCTCTGGCAACGTTTCGGTATACGCCTTCGGTGTCGGAGGAGACTCGGTCCTTCCGTTCGCTTCGACCCCGTAGCAAGAGCCGCCGGGCGCTCGCGCCCGGTCACGGTCTACTTGAAAACAGGCCCTGTGCGGATTCGCACGGGGCCTTTTTTTGTCCGCCCGTCTTAGCTATTCCGCTCTAATTTGCTAATCTCTATTTTCAGTGCAATCAGCTGACCGCTGACCCCCCGCCGGCGTTGCGAACTTGAGTTGGGAGATTTCAGGGAACCGATCCGGGTATTCCCGATCACTTTTAAGAATGAAAAAACTGCTTTTCGCACTGCCGGCCGCGGCAGTCGTCTTTGTTTCGCTCTTCGCCTCAAACGTGTTCCGGTCCGACGCCGCTTCAGGCGGCTCAACACGTCCGGAGACCGCGATCACATCCAGTTCGGATCCGTCCTTGCCTAACTTCGACATTCGGACTTCGAAGTCCGACAAGGACGTCCATCTGATCGGCGAGTTCCGCCGCGAGGCAGGGTCCGATGCGGCCTCGATCGCGGCGGAAAGGGATGAAGCGGTGCGCGGTGAAAACGAACTGCGGGCGGTGGTCCCCGACCTCAAAGTCGAATACAGCCGTGAAATGTCGGTCCCGGAAGTGATCTCCCCGGACGTCTGGCGCGCTCGAACCGACAGCCTTTCGGCCGCCGGACCCGGTGCCCGTGCCGAGACGCTCAGGTCGTTCGTAAAGCAATACGACCAGCTGTTCGGGATCGAGATCGATCAAGCCGAAAATCTCGAGGTAGTTGCGGATTACGAGAATCCGTCAGGTAACATGGCCTTCGCTCATCTGGAACAGAGGATTGGCGGAGTTCCGGTCTTCGGCGGCGAGGTAAAGGCGGGATTCAGGAAAGACGGATCGATGTTCCGCGTGATCAACGGCCTGGCGCCGAGGCTCGAATACGAGAGTATGTCGGCGGATTTCGGCGATCCCCGGGACGCGCTTAGATTTGCCGCCGGCTACATCGGCCACGAACTTGGCAGCAAGCTTCCCGCGACACGCTTCGCTGACGACAACAAGGCGGTTTTCGGCGTCGGCGATTCAGCTCCGGTAGCCGAGAAGGTGTACTTCCCGATCTCGATCGGGGTCGCGCGACCGGCCTGGAAGGTACTCATCTGGCAGCCGGTCAATGCCTTTTATGTTGTGGTCGATGCGAAGACCGGTGCGATGCTCTGGCGGAAGAACATCACGGAAGATCAGACACAGTCCGCGACATTCGAGGTCTACCGCAACATAAACGGGTACATTGACGTGGCCGAATCCCCCGCGCCTTTGACTCCGGGCCCGATCGACCCTTCCACAGGAACACAGGGATCCCTGCTCACAAGAGAGAATGTCACGCTCATCGGAAACGAAGGGCCGAACTCGTTCAACAACCTTGGATGGATAACGGACGGCGGCAACACGACCGATGGAAATGCTGTAGAGGCGGGGCTCGACGTCGACGGGACTGACGGGGTCGATGTGCCCGTGACGGGCAACAACCGCGTTTTCAGCTCGGCCTGGAACCCTCCTCCGGGAAATCCCGCGCCTGGTGACCTGCCCACGGTGCAAGCCGCGCGCGACGGCGCCGTGATCCAGATGTTTTACGTCACCAACCGCTACCACGACGTAATGTACCAGCTCGGATTCACCGAGCAGGCCTTCAACTTCCAGCACGACAATTTTGGCAGGGGCGGCAACGGGAACGACCGCGTTCGAGCAGAAGGGCAGGATTCGTCCGGGATCAACAACGCGAATTTTTCGACGCCTTCCGACGGCGGGCGGGGACGAATGCAGATGTATGTCTTTACCGGACCGAATCCCGACAGAGACGGGACCACGGATGTGGACGTGATCATTCACGAGCTGACGCACGGGCTGTCGAATCGCCTGCACGGCAACAGCACGGGGCTTTCGGGTGAAATGGCTCGCGCTATGGGGGAGGGCTGGTCGGACTTCTACGCTCATGCGCTGCTTGCGGAACCCGGTGATCCGATCAACGGCGTGTATACGATAGGCGGCTACCTGCTGACGACTCCCAGCTATTTCGGAAACTATTACTACGGGATCAGGAGCCTGCCGAAAGCGGTGATGTCTTTCACGGGAGGAACGGGCAACAGACCTCACAATTCGTTGACGTTCGCCGATATCGACCAGGCGCAGTCGAACAACTTCGACGCCGCATTCTCGCCGAGGTTCGGACCTAACTTCAACAGCCCGCATTACCGAGGGGAGGTCTGGTCGAGCGCCCTTTGGGAGATACGGGGTCTGATGGTCGCAAGGCTGGGCTTTGCCGAAGGCACCCGCCGGGTACTCCAGATCGTTACCGACGGTATGAAGCTCGCGCCGTCCAATCCGACCTATCTTCAGGAGCGCGACGCGATCATCGCCGCGGCGTTCGCCGCGTCCGCGTCGCCCGAGGCATCCTCGGACGTGCTGGACGTTTGGGAAGGCTTCAGGATCCGTGGGATGGGCTTTTCGGCGCAGGTGATCGATCCCTCGGCGGTGACGGTCGAGGAAGCCTTCGACATGCCGAACGTGTTCGTCGAGGAGCCGGGATTTGAGGTCAGCGATGCCCCGGGAGACAACGACTCGTACCCCGAGCCGGGCGAGCCTCTCGTCCTCACCGTGCCTCTCAAGAATAATTCCGGGACTCTGATCACAGGTGTAACTGTTTCGGTGAACGGCGGCCCTGCAGTGAATTACGGAGACATCGCGGACGGATCGGCCGTTACGCGGCAGATCAACTTTACCGTGCCGCTTCAGCAGGGATGCGGCTCCGTGCTGGATCTTGAACTGGCGATCAATGGCAGCAGAGGCGCAAGACAGGAGACGAGAACGATCGTCGTCGGAGCTCCGGCCGCGGTCGTCTCGGAGAACTTCGATTCGGTGACGGCGCCTGCCCTTCCCGCGGGCTGGACTTCGGCCCAGACGGGTCCCGGGCTCGCTTTCGCAACGCAGGCCGGATTCGCCGATACTGCTCCCAACTCGGCGTTCACGCCGAACAGAGGTTTGGCAGGAGGCAGCTCCGGGGCGACCCTGGATTCTGTCGAGTACGCGATCTCGTCGACCGCTTCTTTGGTTACTTTCCGAAACCGTTACAGCACCGAGGAAGGCTGGGACGGAGGCGTCCTCGAGATCAGCGTGAACGGCGGCGGATTCGTCGACATCCTTGACGCCGGCGGAAGCTTTGTCGAGGGCGGCTACAACGGCACGCTCGGTGTGAACCAGAATCCGCTGGACGGACGCGCGGCCTGGACCGGCGATTCGGGCGGCTATATCACGACCGTCGCGAAACTGCCTGAATCCGCCAACGGCCAGAACGTGCGGCTTCGGTTCAGGTTCGGAGAAGACACGAACACTTTCGCGGTAGGCTGGAACGTCGACAGCCTGTCCGTTGCGGGAGAAAGCAGCTGCGATTTCACGGCCGCTGCTTCCGGTGCGCCCTTCGACTTCGACGGCGACGGTGCGACCGACGTCTCGGTCTTCCGGCCGAACAGCCAGCCGACCGCGCAATGGTGGCTGCTCCGGTCTTCCGATTCGGGGACTCGCGGTCTCGCCTTCGGGACTTCGACCGATGTTCCCGTCGCGGCCGATTTCACGGGCGACGGAAAAACGGACGTCGCGTTCTGGAGGCCTTCGACGGGAGAGTGGTTCATTTTGAGGTCCGAGGACGATTCGTTCTTTGCATTCCCGTTCGGCTCGAACGGCGACATCCCCGCTCCGGGAGATTTCGACGGGGACGGAAAGGCCGACCCGGCAGTTTACAGGCCTTCTTCCGGAACCTGGTTCATCGTCAGGTCTTCCGACGGTGGACTGAGCGTGGTTCCGTTCGGAGTCGCTGCCGACCAGCCGATCGTTGCCGATTACGACGGTGACGGAAAGGACGACGTAGGCGTCTACCGCGCTCCCGACAACCAGTTCTGGCTTCTGAGATCGACCGACGGAGTGAAGGCGTTCCAGTTCGGGGCTCCCGGAGACCGAACGGCCGTGGGCGACTGGACGGGAGATGGAAAGGCGGACGTGGCGTTCTTCAGGCCGGCGACTTCAGAGTGGTATGTGATCAGGAGTGAAGACGACTCGTTCTTCGCATTCCCCTGGGGAGCGACGGGAGACATCCCTTCCCCGGGAGACTTCGACGGCGACGGGAAGTTCGACCCGGCGGTCTGGCGGCCTTCTGACAGGACCTGGTACATATTCGGGACGACGAGCGGCTTTGAGGCTGTCCAGTTCGGATCGAACGGAGACGTCCCGCTACCGTCAAGTGTCAGCGTTCAATGATCAGGGATCAATGAAGAGAAAACAGGATCGACAGGGTTTTTAGGATGGCTTGTACCGATAGCTCACGTTGAACGGTAATTGGCAACGTGAGGAACTCGGATCAGCTACCCTATTGATCCTGTCGATCCTGTTTTTTCTCTTTGTTTTATTTGTCCCTCCTGTCATGCCCGTCGCTCGCGCTCCGGGTTCCGATTCCCGATCTTCCGCGTTGATACCTGACAAGTGAATTGCTATTCTGTTGAAGGTGTTAATCCTCTTTTAACACTCTCAGTGCTAAAAGCCGTTGCCCCAGCCCCCCTCCAGCGGATACAATCGAAAGCCTCAAATGACACAGGAAATCCGAGAGTTTGTCCCTTCGTCCGAAGTGCCGGAGCACGCGGAAGCGCCGGAACTTCTGTCCGTTCACGATCCGAAGTTCCTCACGAACCGCGAACTCAGCTGGCTGAAGTTCAACCGCAGGGTTTTGGAACAGGCGCTGGACGAATCGGTCCCCTTGCTCGAAAGGCTGAAGTTTCTTTCGATCTTTTCGACCAATCTGGACGAGTTCTTCATGATCAGAGTTTCGGGTCTCAAGGAACAGATCGCGGAAGGTGTGATCCGGACGTCCCCGGACGGAATGACCCCGGCCGAACAGGTCGACGAGATCCGGAAGCTCCTAAGGCCTATGGTTAGCGAGCAGGTCGAATGCCTGAATAGCGAGATCATACCGCTGCTTCACGATGAGGGAATCAGGCTGGAGACTTATGACGACCAGAGCCCGGAGGTACGGCGAAGGCTTGACGAGTACTTCCTGAACGACGTGTTCCCTGTACTGACGCCGCAGGCGGTCGACGAAAGCCACCCTTTCCCGTACATTTCGAGCCTCAGCGTAAACATCGGCCTGATGGTCGATCCGGATCCCGAGCTCGACTACGGCAAGATCCGACACCTCTACGAAGAAAGCCGATTCGTACGGATCAAGCTCCCGCCGAACATCCCCAGGCTTGTTCCCGTTGAGGAAGGCAGGGCCGTATTCGTTCACCTCAGCCAGATAGTCTCCGCGAACACGACTTCCCTGTTCCCCAATCTGCTTCCGGCGCAGCCCTACCTGTTCCGCGTAACGCGCGATGCGGATATCGAGATCCGCGAAGACGAGGCGGGGGACCTGCTGCGAACGATGGAGCGCGAGCTTCTGCACAGGCGTCGGTTCAGTTTTCCGGTTCGTCTGGAGGTGGTTTCGTCGATGCCGGAGGAGATGAAGAACATGATCGCGGGCTCGATCGGCCTCACTGACGAAGATGTCTACAGGATCGACGGTTTTCTGAACATTCCGGACCTGATGCCGCTTTACAAACTGGACCGGCCGGATCTGAAGGACCGTCCGATCACGTACTCGATACCGAAAGCGATGAAGCAGTCGGAGAAGGACATATTTTCCATCCTCGCTGAAAAGGACGTGCTTGTGCATCATCCGTACACTTCCTACACGACGATAACGGATTTCCTGAGTTCGGCCGCTGAAGACGAGAATGTCCGCGCGATCAAGATCTGCCTTTACAGGACCGGAAAAGACTCTCCGATCATCAGGTCGCTGATGCGCGCGAGCCAGAACGGAAAGCAGGTTGCGGCGCTCGTGGAGTTGAAGGCCAGGTTTGACGAAGAGAACAACATCGAATGGGCAAGAGCGCTTGAAAACGAGGGCGTGCACGTGATCTACGGAATGCTGGGTCTGAAAACGCACTCCAAGGTCGCACTCGTGATCCGCCGCGAAGGAAACGAACTCCGAAGGTACGTTCACATAGCCACAGGCAATTACAACCCCATTACGGCGAAGATGTACACGGACCTGGGGCTTCTGACCTCGGACGAGGAGATCGGAAAGGACGCCTCGGACCTGTTCAATTTTCTGACGGGCTACTCGTACCAGACGGAGTACCGCAGTCTCATGATCGCGCCGGTGGCACTTCGCGAAAGGATGCTCAAGCTGATCAAGCGCGAGACCAGGAACAAGCAAGAAGGCAAACCGGCGCGGATCATCGCCAAGCTGAACTCCCTGACCGATGACAAGATCGTGCGGGCACTTTACAGGGCGTCCCAGGCGGGCGTGGAGATCGATCTCATCGTCCGCGGAATATGCGTTCTGAGGCCCGGCATCAAGGGTCTTTCGGAAAACATAAGGGTCATCTCCATAGTGGGCCGTTTTCTTGAACACCACCGTATCTTCTACTTCGCCAACGCCGGCGAGGAGGAGATCTACATAGGCAGCGCCGACTGGATGCACAGGAATCTCGACCGAAGAGTGGAAGCCGTCGTGCCGATAAAGGACCGCCAGCTGGGCGAATACCTGAAAAACGAAGTTCTCGGCGCATACCTTCGGGATACGGTTAACGCACGGGTGCTCGGAGAGGACGGAGAATACACAAGGATCCGCCGCGGCGACGGAAAGCGTCCGTTCGACTCTCAAATGTACTTTGAGGGACACGACATCTGAATTCAGCCGACTTGCGCTGTCATTCCTTCTTTCGGCTATAATTTTAAGACTTTTATGGATCGGCTTTAGTCAATTCATGAAAGTCTTGTTTTGTATTCGGGAGGAAAGTATACGGATGTTCGATCGAAAGCGCGTTTTGAAAGGTTTTGTCGTTGCTGCTGCTCTGCTCCTCGGGTGCTACGCATTTCTTGGGCACTCTCGGGCTGAGTTTCGGGTAAGGGCTTCGGCCTCGGGACCGTCGCCTTCGGTTACCGGAGCTCCGGGCGAAGCGAACTGCACCGCCTGCCATACGGATTTCCTCGTAAACAGCGGATCTGGAAGCATCTCGATCACAGGAGTGCCGCAAACGGTCTCGCCGGGCGAGGAGATTCCCGTCACGGTTACCGTTAGCCAGGAAGATGGCGTGATATTCGGATTTCAGCTCACCGCGATCGACGAGAACGGCGCTGAGGCCGGGACCCTCTCGCTTCCCAAACAGAACCCTGCGCAAATGCAGATCGTCGAGGGAGTAGTCGACACCGACGTCCGCCACTACGTCGAACACACCTCGCAAGGTACGCAGCCCAGCGAGTTTGGGACGAAGTCCTGGACTTTCAACTGGACCGCTCCCCTGAACGATCCCGGGCCGGTTACGTTCTATGCTGCCGGGAATGCCGCAAACAGCGACGCCGACACGACAGGCGATTACATCTACACGACCTCGCAGACAACAAACGAGACACCGGGTCCGCCGTATTTCGACTTCGACGGCGACGGAAAGACCGACGTGTCGGTGTTCCGCCCGAACGCAGGAGCGCTTTCGGGAGGCCCGGGGCCGGAGGGTTCCACTGCGCAGTGGTGGCTTCTCCGTTCGTCCGACCAGGGCACCCGGGGGATGGCGTTCGGAACATCGACCGACATTCCCGCTGCCGCTGATTTTACGGGCGACGGGAAGACTGACGTCGCGTTCTGGAGGCCTTCAACCGGCGAGTGGTTCATTCTCAGAAGTGAGGACGATTCGTTCTTCGCCTTCCCGTTCGGGGCGAACGGAGACATTCCGGCTCCGGGGGATTTCGACGGCGACGGAAAGGCTGACCCTGCGGTTTACAGGCCTTCTTCCGGGACCTGGTTCATCGTAAGATCGACCGATGGCGGGCTTGTGATCGTACCTTTCGGCGTCACCACAGATAAGCCGATCGTCGCTGATTACGACGGGGACGGGAAGGACGACGTAGGCGTCTACCGGGCTCCCGACAACCAGTTCTGGCTCTTGAGATCGACCGATGGTGTGAAGGCGTTCCAGTTCGGGGCTCCCGGAGACCGGACGGCCGTAGGAGACTGGACGGGAGACGGAAAGGCGGACGTGGCGTTTTTCAGGCCTTCGACTTCCGAATGGTACGTGATCAGAAGTGAGGACGACTCCTTCTTCGCATTCCCTTGGGGAGCGAACGCCGACATCCCTTCCCCGGGAGACTTCGACGGCGACGGCAAGTTCGATCCGGCTGTCTGGAGGCCGTCCGACAGGACCTGGTACATCTTCGGGACGACGAGCGGCTTCGAGGCTGTCCAATTCGGCTCGAACGGGGATGTCCCGCTGCCCTCAAGTGTCAGTGTTCAATGATCAGGGATCAATGAAGAGGAAACAGGATCGACAGGATAGATAGGGTAGCTGTTCCGGTTATGTGCGTTGCCGAGCACCTTGCAGCGTACGATCTCCGAAACAGCCATCCTAAAAATCCTGTTCATCCTGTCCGATTCCTTGATATGCTTGGAGATTGAGCGACGGAGATACTGAAGACCGCATCGATTGAGCAACCCGCGGTCGGGACGCTAAACCGAACCCTCTGCATCTTCGCTTTTCAATTCCGCTTCACGGCTTCTTGACCGACCCCGTGCGTCCCTGTTTCCTTTCCTTTCCAATGCTACCGAGATTTGATCTCGATGATCAGATCAAAACTTCCTTCAGTAAGCCCTTCTGCTCCGGCGACGCCAATCAAGATGCTGTAAGGGCTTCCCACGGAAATGTACTCGACGGATCGTCCCTTGTCTTCATTCTGGACCCGCCTTGTTGGAGAGACGTTTGCATAGATCGGGTAGCTGGCCTCGCATGAGATCGCACTCGAAACGTTTGGCGGAACCGGCTGCTCTCCCCTGGCGCTCTGTCGCAGTGCGTAGAGATTGATCTTCTTGCCCTCCTCCGGCTTCAAGGTGATCTTCATCGAAGAAGCCGCGGGCAAGGTAACCCTGTAAAAAACATGGCTTCCATTGAACTGCTCAAAGCGAGTGCCCGGAAAACAGGCAACTGAACTGCTTTCTGCCCACCGAAGCGATGACAACTTGCTGCCATCCGAAAGATCGCCGGAGATCTGCCCGGTATCTGAATTCGCGGGCATTTGAATGTTCGTTACCGTTACCTTGTCGTTACCGGTCGCCGCCCCCTGCGCGAATACGGCCGGACAAAGGAACACTGCTGCGAAAAGAACTGCCAAATGCTTGATCATACTTCCCTCCTGTTGTTTTGCGGCTTCTAACTCTGAATCGTTTGCCGGGTCAAATAGTAACATCCATGGTGTGAGTTCTTTCAGAACGGGTCTCAGATCGGGCTCGCCGGGATGAAGACGCGGATCAGGATTCCTCCTTCCCGCCGAACAAGCAAGATGAAGAGAGTGGCTTGGCCGGGTTCCTCGCGACGACCCAGGTTAATCAACGTGGAGAGCTCGGACCAGCTACTCTATTGATCCTGTATATCCGGTCAACTCTTCATATTCTCAAGAAGCAACAGGATCGACAGGATGTTTAGGATAGCCGGCTCCGGGATCTCGCGGCGACCTGTACCCCGCATCGTGAAAAGAGTTCGGATCAGCCACCCTGTTTATCCCGTCTGTCTTGTTCTCTTCCAATTTTGAAACAGGGATAAAGGGGGTGAAGGAGATGGCTGCTGAGAAGTGCGAACGCCCGTGAGTGCCAGTCAACGCGATTATCCGGATGCCTTAATCTCCTTCAACCCCTTCATCCCTGTTCCAATAGAGGACGAGAACAGGATAGACAAGATTGATAGTTGAGAATTGAAAGTGGGAGATTCCGCGATCCCGGATCCGGTTCCTGAAGTGACTACTGGCTTAACCTGAAATCAACCGGGTCCAACGACCATTCCCAATTCTCAATTTTTAATAATCAACCCTGTTCATCCTGTCTATCCTGTTTTTTTTCTCCTACGCCCGTCGCTTGCGCTCCGGGTACTGATTGCCCGTCGATCCGGGTACTGATTCACTAACCCACGATCAACAACCATTGAAACATGAAAAGGCCCGGACCTTTCGATCCGGGCATTGAGAGAAGTAAGAAACGACTTCTAGTGATGTGCGAATTCAGGCTGCAGGATCAGTCCCGCACGTGCAAGCTCGTACCGGCCCCTCCCGAAGCTTCCTTCTGACGTAAGGATCATCGCTATGAAGTAATCCTTGCTCATCAGTCGGACGATAAAGGCTTTGCTCTCACCGGAGATCGTCATTTCGGTAAGCCTTCCGAGTTTCCCGCCGCTGTTCGCGCGGCTGGCCGCTACGACCAGCGACGAGCACTCGGCTACCGTGATCTCCAGGTCCGGGTCGGGCAACCCCTCGCTCCAGACCTCCTCGACGGGGATCCCGTCAAAGCCAATTATCAATACTCCGAGACATCCGTTCGTCCGCTGCAGAATTTCATGCAGAACTCTTCTGAACATCAGCTCATCTTCGCCTTAGTTGTTCGGCTTCGGGGAAGCCGCGGGCTGCGGTTCGGCAGTCGTCGGTTCGTCCACAGGGATCACGACCGTCGGACGGGTCTGCGTGGCCGGCTGTACCGGAGCAGAGTTCGACGGAGGATTGCCGAGCGGAACGGGCTGCACCAGGAGAGCGCCTTCGTCCGCATCGTCATCTGCAGGCGGAGCATAGTCTGGCCTGTAGATCCGGGGCGTGATGAAGAACAGGATCTCGCTTGTGTCGCGAGCGGTCCGTTTCCTCTTGAACAGGTTTCCGAAGATCGGGATCCTCGAGAGGCCCGGCGTCCGGTCGACGATCTCACTCTCCGAATCGAAGAGCGCGCCGCCCACGACGGTCGTTCCGCCATCGGGGACCATGACTTCCGTCTGCATCCTCTGGACGCTGATCGGCGGTGCGCCGTCGGCACCGGAGCTCGGCGGAACCGTATTGTTCTCAGCCACGACGTTCAGAATGATCGTGCCGACGTTCGTGATCTGAGGCGTAACGGCAAGCCTGAGCGGAACCGGAACATACTCGGTGGTCACAACGACGCCAGCGTCGGAGCTGTTGGGCTGGATCGTGGTCACAGGTATCTGCGAACCGCTTTCGATCTCCGCCGGACGGTTGTTAAGGGTGGTGATGCGCGGGGTCGCGATCGTTTTGACCTGGCCCTTCTGCTCACCGGCCGCGAGTTCGGCATTGATCGTGGTCGTGCCGATAGCGCTCGTGGTAAGTGAAATTATCGTGTTCGAGACGACGTTGCCGAAGTCCGTTCCGGCGCCGACCGTCGTCTCGCCGCCGTTGCCTATCGCGACTCCCGAAAGCTTTAGGCCGAGGTCACGGCTGAAGTTGCGGGTCGCGGCGACGATGCGGGCCTCGATCTCAACCTGAGGAGCAGGCTGGTCAAGGAACGAGATGAGCTTTCGTAGCGCCTTAACGTTCTCAAGAACGTCTGTGATGATTAGCGTGTTGGTCCTTGATTCGACCTCGACCGTCCCACGCCTCGAGAGACGCTTCTGAACGATCCCCAGGACACCCTGGTCCTGACCGGCCATCCCGCCGACTCCTGCTCCGGAACCAACGTTGGCCGTGGTCTGGCCGCCCGTATAACCGCTCGAACGTCCGCCCTGGCTGCCGAGGCTGTTGATAGCCCTGGCGTAGTTGAGGCGCACGAATTCGGTATACAGCGGAGCGCTGTCGAGCTGGCTCTCTTTGATCTCTTCCAGGAGTTTTCTCTCCTGCGCAAGCGACTTCTGGTCGGAGATCCTGAGGATCGGGCCGTTAACCTGCACGCCGAGTTCCTGCGCACGCAGTATCGAGTCCAGCGCCACGTTCCAGGGAACGTCGCTGACGTTTACCGTTACCGGAACGTCCTTCACGGATCTGTCGATCACAAAGTTGATCCCGTACTGCTCGGTAATGTAGTTAAGAATGTCCCTGATGTCGGCATTTACGACATTCAGGTTGATAGCCTCACCCTGGAAGCCCGCTTCACCATATTTCATTCCCTGGTTTTGCGGAGCCACGTCCTGAGCGAGGGCCGTCACAATCAGGCTGCTGACTATAAGAAGGACAAAGATGGCCTTCGAGCCCGTTTTGCCTATTTTCTGAACAAGTGTCATTGTTTCTTACCTCATTAAGGGGCCTCTTTCGGTTCGAAAGAGATCCAATTGTGCGAGTTTGCCTATGGCATTCGGGCGGTATTGCCTGATTTCGCCCGTTCCTTGTGATCGCCGGATTCCGGCTCTAGGACCCTTTTTTCTTGTTAGAGGAACGCTGCTTCGAGCTCTTGGAACCCTTCTTGGTACCTTCATCGCTCTCGGCCGGGGCGTTGTTCATTTCCTCCAACGGCGACATGATCGCCTCGGGAGCGCTGTCCTTGCTTCCGCTGTCAGCGGTCCGCGCTCTCGGGATATATTCGTCGGCGGGCGCGGTACCCTGGATCTCCTGATCCATCGAGTACTCCCGCAGGGGCTTGTTCTCGACCGAGGAGACGAACTTCTTGTTGCTCCATTTCGTTACCTTCCGGAACACAAGCTTGTTCTCCTCAACCGCGACGAGCTGACCGTCAAAGAACTTCTCGCCGGGATAGATCGTGTAAGAGAGCTTGATCGGCGTCGCTTCAACCATCGCTGCGTAGCCGCGGGGCGTCTTGAAAATGCCGGTCACCGACATTTCGTCCAGGAGCAACACCGAAGTGACCTTCGGTATCGGCTGACCGTTGATCGCAGCCCTTTCCCGCATCTGCTTGTAGTACTCGATCCTTGCTTCAATAGCGGGGGGAGCCACTACGACCGGACCGGTGGGTTTCGAAGAACTCGACGAGCCGCCTTTGCTTGAAGCCTTTCTTTCGTAGGCCGGCTTGCAGAACGGATCGCCCGCGCATTGTGCGGAAACCTCGTACGAACTGCCGCTCGCTAGCAGAAAGCCGACGGCTGCGAAAGCCACGGTAAGAATTCGTTTCGTGTTTGATTTAGTCATCGTTTCTCTCACTCTCTAGTTGTGTGCGAACCAAAGGATGATCATTTTGCGGGCTGTGCGGCTGGCTGAGCGCCGGGCTTCGCAGGCTGTGCTTTCTCAGGAAGAGGTTTACCGTCCGGGCCAACGAGAGGTTTCCCGTCCGGACCCACTTGCGGCGGATTCGCGAGATTGTCAAGATCTTCCGGAGAAGCGTAGAAAGCTGTAAGCAGGAACTTCGCGTGCAGTGTCTTGGCCGGCGACTGCTTGTCGAGCTGGGTCAGGCTGAAGTCCGTGATCGAGACGATTCGCTGAAGCTTGGCCATCTTGTCGAAGAAGTCGCGAAGGTTCGTGAAATTGCTGTCGACCTCGACCTCGACGGGCTTGGCCATTATGAAGTCCTGTTGAGTATCGTCCCTGGGCGAGAACCTGGCGACTATCAGTCGCGAGCCGCGTGCAGTGTCCTGGAGCCCCTGAAGAACGTTGGTGATCTCCCTCTGTTCGGGAAGCAGGACCTTGAGCTCGTCGTATTCCTGTTCCTTTGTGGCATACAGGGACCTGAACTCGTTGATCCTTTGGGTCGCTATCTGCGCAGCTTGGTTCTTCGCCTGAAGCTGAGCGACCTGATCGTTCAACTGGCTTACCTCTTCGCGCATGCCCGAGGTCAGGAAATACCAGACCGTTAGATAGATCAGCGATCCAATGCCGACCAGAAGTATGAGTTGCCAGTACCAGGTTAGTGATTTAAGTCTGTTCATCGCTTCAACGTCCTTGTTTCTCGGCTTTTCCGCATAAGGGCTTCAAGCTCGTTGATTTGTTATCGGCTTAGGACTTCGGTCCGGATACGGACTGATCGTTCGCTGCGGGTACGGAACCGGCGTCAGCTTCCAGAGTGGATCCGGAAGAACCGGCCTTTTCGGGTGTGTAGGCGCACCTGATGGTGAAGTCCACGACCTCAAGGGCGGGGGGCTCGTCGCCTGCAGAGGCGGTCTTGGCCGCGATCTCTTTGCGTTGGGTCTCGATCCCGAGGTTTGTGAACAGCCCTCCGGAGAACTCCAGGCTGCGTCCGAACTGTGTGATAGCAAGTTCGTTCTTGGAGCTTCCCTTGATCGTGAGCTGATCCCCTGCCTGTTCCACGCTCTGGAGATGGATGTCCGGGGTCATCTTGATCCTCTCGCGAAGCGCCTCAAGCACTGCGCTCGGACCGGCCTGCGAATTCCGGAGCTTCTTGATCGCTTCGATCCTCAGATCGATGTTCTTGATCTTGGCCTCCAGCTCGCGCTGTTCCTTCATCACCGCCTCCAATTCGGCGGCCTTGCGTTTTTGATCTTCAAGCTGGTGCTCGGCCTCCGCTTTGGCGCGGACGGTGCTGATCACGTCCCAGCCGATGACCCCGAGGGTCATCGCGAACACGGCGATCGCGAGCAGGAGCAGGCGGGTGACCGGGCTGGAGGTCTTGCGTTCGACCGCTACGACCGCGCCGCCCTGTCTTTCGGTAACAGAATTGAGCAAATTGAATCTGATCATTTGGCTTCTACTCCTCTCAGTGCGAGACCCACGGCTACCGCCATTTCGGGCATGATCTCACTTAGATAATCTGGATCGAACTTCGCCGGATCCACATTGATCTGGCGAAACGGATCGAGAACCTCTACCGGCATCTCGAGCTTCATCGCGAGTTCCTCGCGAAGGCCGGCCATTTTCGAGCCGCCGCCGGAGATGAGGATCTTCTCGACCTTTATGTCGTCGTTGTCGCTCGTAGCACGGTAGAAATCGAAGGTCTTCTGGATCTCCATCGCCACCATTTCGGTGACGTTGCTTATCAAGGGCTGGATAGCGGTCTCGTCCACGTTGTCCAACGCTTCCGGAACCCCACGCTTGACGGCTTCGGCCTGCTGATAGCTGAATCCGAGGTTCTTCTGGAGAATGTCGGTGAACTGGCTTCCGCCGATCGTCATGTCGCGTGTGAAGAGCGACTGGTTTCCTTTAACGATGTTCACGTTCATCGTCGAGGCGCCGATGTTCAGAAGGGTGACGACCGTTTCGGGATCGGGCTGGTAATTGACCTCGTAGCAATTCTGGAGAGCGAATGTATCGACGTCGATGACGATGGGCTGCTTTCCGGAGAGCTGGATTGCCTGCTTGATGTTGTTAAGCCTTTCCTTTTTGCAGGCGGCTATCATCACGCTGGTCGCTTCGACATCCTCGTCGGTGACGTGATAGTCGAGGCTGACCTCGGACAGGTCGTAGGGGATATGCTCTTCAGCGTGCCAGTCGATCGACTCCTCTAGTTCTTCCCTGCTCATCGCCGGAAGCACGATATTCTTGATGATGACCGAATGTCCGCTCACCCCGGTGACGACCTTCGGGGCCTTGACGCTGTTGTCGTTGCATACAATCTGGATCGTTTCGGCGACCGCGTTGAGCTCCATGATCTGGCCGTCGACGACCGTTTCGTCCGGGAGATTCTCGAACCCCAGGTTGATCAGGGTAAGATTGTTCATCTTGCCGTCGAGCTCGACGACCTTTACTGAACTTGAGCCGACATCCAAACCGGCAACGCTTTTCTTTTTACCGAACAGCATTATTTTAGTTACTCCTTAGGGCTTCTGGGTCAATCTCTGTATTGGGTGTGAGCGGTTGATTGGAAATGGTCGATCACAGAATTTTAGCCGTCTGCAGGTTGGTGCCACCTGGTTCGGATTGACGGTAGAGACAGGATTTGCGAAAAAGGTCGGATCGGAGTGCCTGACCAAAATTCTGTGATCGATACCCGTTTAGAACGATGTTTGAAGATCGGAAGGCTCTATCGGGCTTGAGTGTTCGATGTGAACGTACGCTTTCATCTGAAGCTAGGTGGCGAAAGGATCCAACACGTCCGTGTTGTCACTTAACAAAGCTACACGATTGACAAAATGATGTCAACATCTTTTTACAACGTTTAACATCAGTTTGAACGAATTCCTTTCAGGAAGAATTGAGCTTCACTCAAAGTGACGGCAGGGGTTCGTTTCGCGAAGCACGCGTCCGGTCAGATTAAAAGGTCTTTGATGGTAAGTGCGGTCAGATTGGGAGATTCCAGCGGGAACAGGTGCGAGCCTTCGATGAAACGGAACTCGATCGGGAAGTTTCTTTTCATAAAGCCCAGTCTCGCGAGCCGTGCTTCATACGAGTCCGTTCCGCCGATGTAGAAGGTCTTCACTTTCAGCCGTCCTTTCAATGCCGGAAGGTCCGTGGGGATCGTCGTGTAGATCTTCGCCTCGATCTCCGGCTCGAACGTGGGTCTTATCCCGCCATCGAAAGTCGTAAGCCCATGATCAAGATAGTCCTCCAGCACGTCCGGATCGAAAGCGTCGAACCGCGGCTTTGAACGAAAGTACTCCCTGGCCTCTTCACGGCTTCCGAAGCTGCGGCGCCTGAACCTTGTGGTCGATGCGGGCGGATATCTTTTCAGCAGGCCGGTCGTTTTCAGTACCTTCAGCCCGAAGCTGCTGGCCGGGCTGATGATCGGAGCGTCGAGCAGGACTATCGCGCTGAAGAGTTCCGGCCTGTCGAACGACGCGAGCAAATGCAGAACGCCGCCGAGCGAATGCCCGACCCCGATCACCGGTTCGGTGTACCGCTCGGCGATCTCGTCGCCAAGCTCGTGCGCGAGATGCTTCCAGTTGTCCGTCACGGGATAGTCGGGATTGTGCGCGTGCTTTTCGAGGTAGCCGATCGCAAACTCCGGCTCAAGCAGCGAGAACAGCTTCGTATATGTAAGCGAAGGAAATCCGTTCGCGTGGGCGAAATGTATCCGGCGGGTGGTCATCTGCGCGAAGCGCAATGATAACAGAAAAGGCGGGCCGCAGCCGACCCGCCTCGGGCGGAGGATCTCCCGCCGGTTTCGCCCGTGAGGGACGGACGAGACCGGCAAGGAGAGGGAACCGGTGCCAAACGGCTCATTGACCGCCGACTTCGTTCGCGTCGAGTACCCATTTGGACCAGAGATGCTTCCGGAGCTCCTTCGCAAGCTGATCGTCCAGTTTCTCGAGCGCTTTCAGTTGCTCGGTGGCTTCGCGTCGCTCTCCGCGCTCGATGTGCATCAGGCCGAGGTTATAGACGGCATTCGCGAAGTCGGGTTTTAGTCGCACCGCTTCCTTGTAATAATCGAAAGCCTGCTTCTTCTTGCCCATGTCGTCGACGACCACTCCCAGGTTATTGAGTGTCTCGGCATCTTTCGGGTTTATCTTGTGGGCTCGCTTGAGACTCTCGAGCGCGTCCGACTTCTTGCCAACCTTGTACAGAGTCACGCCCATCGAGCAATGCGCCTCGACCATGTCCGGCTGGATCTTTATCGCCTTCCTGAAGAGCTTAAGCGCCTCGTCGTAATCCCCCAGCCTGTCGAGCGAGTTGGCGTAGTTGTTCAGAGTGATCGCGTCGTCGGGCGCCAGTTCGAGCGCCTTCTTGTAGTAGCGCGTGCTTACCTCGTGCCTTTCCGCAAGGCTGTAGACCTCGCCGATGGAAGCATACGCGTCCGCGAAGCCCGGCTCGTCCTCTACAAGCTTCTCGAACTCTTCGATCGCCTCGGGGTACTTCTCAAGCTTGATCAGAGAGCGGCCGAGGTTGTAGCGGCAGACGAAGCAGGCTGGGTTTGCGGCGACCGCCTTTTCGAAGTAGGTGTGCGCGGCGGCATAGTTCCCGGTCTCGAGGCCGGTCTCGACCCCAAGCCGGTTAAGAGACACGAAGTCGGTGGCGGCTTCGGGCTTTTCGTTGGTGAAGGAATTCACCGCCGACTCGTCTCCGATCTGAAGAGTGCGGCCTTTGAGCTGCGCGTTTACCTGAACCGTAAGAATGATGAGTGCGAGCAGTATGAAGGTATTTCTCATTGTCTTCTCCAGGACGCGATCTGCGGCCGTATCGCGTCGGAACAGTTCGGAGATCGGCGCCCGGAGGAAGAGTAGAGGCTTGCATTCCGCCGGATGCTTCACTCGCAGAATGAATGCGGTATCAATAGTCCAAGCCTTCTGAGCACATTACACCGAATGTCACGGCTTTATGTCTCAATTCTCGCTCTTTTGATAATTGATTGAGGAGATTGGGGTTAGAAGTACAACAGGGCGGATATTATACGAGGGGACGGAGGGGGAAGGAGTGATGAGTGATGGGTGATGAGCGGAACGCCCGCGGGCCGTGTGAGGCGCTGCGCCAGACGTTGAAACTCAAACCCGTTTAGAGCAGCGCTTGCGCTGCAGTGCAGCCCGGAGGGCTGCTCTAAACGGGGTCCTCCTGGAACACGATTCGCGGCCGAACAACGACGTCGCTACGCGACTGGATCTCGCCTCTCAACGAATACCGTGGCCTGAAGTCCACGGCTAAGATAAGTCCTCGCTACGCGAGGGGACACGCCCAGCGCTTCGCGCTGCAATGCAGCCCGGAGGGCTGCGCTAAACGGAACATCCTGTGTCGCGGTTACCGCAGCGCTTCGCGCTGCAATGCAGCCCGGAAGGCTGCTCTAAACGGGGTCCTCGTGGGACGCGATTCGCGGCCGAACAACGACGTCGCTACGCGACTGGTCCGGGCTTTTCGCCGAATACCGTGGACTGAAGCTGACGGCTAAGATACGTCCTCGCTACGCGAGGGGACACGAGCAGCGCTTCGCGCTGCAATGCAGCCCGGAGGGCTGCTCTAAACGGGGTCATCCTGTGTCGCGGTTACCGCAGCGCTTCGCGCTGCAATGCAGCCCGGAGGGCTGCTCTAAACGGGCGGGATGCATTCGTTCCGCGAAAAGCGGGCAAGCCCGCCGCTAAACATCCTACTGCTCACAGCTTACCGCTCACCGCTTACTGCCTACGCTTCCGGAAGCAGCTCCCAGTACCCGACGTCGACCCAACGGCCGATCTTGTAACCCACCTCGCGGAAATGAGCCACCTTCTTGAACCCGAGCTTCTCGTGGAACGCGATGCTCGCATCGTTCGGCAACGCGATGCCGGCGAGGATCGCGTGCGTCAGCGTCTCGTTCAGCTCGGTAAATAGCCTGTCATAGAGCCGCGTCCCGATCCCTCTCTGCTTTGCATCGTTCTTAACGTAGATCGAAACCTCGGCGGAATGCTCGTACGCCTGGCGAAGCTTGAACTGGGCCGCGAACGCGTATCCAAGGATGTTGCCGTCGTCGACCGCCACAAGGAAAGGGTATCCGTTCGATACCTCCTCGATCCTGGCTTCCATTTCGGATGCCTCAACCGGCTCGGTCTCGAAGGTATGGTGGGTGTGGGTGACGTAGTAGTTGTAGATCTCCGCGATCTGCGCTGCGTCTTTCTTTGTTGCGTGGCGAATATCCATGATCAGGTAAAAAGTGAAAAGTACTAAGTAAAAAGTTAAGGCAAGGATCTCATCAACCGGCTACGCGCGAAGAACGCTATACTAGCAGTAACCGTCACTTTACTTTTTACCTTTTACTTTTTACTTCAATCGACTCTCTTTTACTCCCTCCCGTGCCGTTCCGCAACTTCCATCTTCCCGACGCTGGCCCAGTGGACCTCGTCCGGACCGTCGGCGATGCGGAGCATCCTCGCCGTCGTCCACGCGAACGCCAGCGGAAAGTCCTGCGAGACTCCGGCGCCGCCGAACGCCTGGATCGCGCGGTCGATTACTCCGAGCGCCATCGAAGGCACCACCGCCTTGATCATCGCGATCTCTTTTCTCGCCGCCTTGTTCCCTTCGCGGTCCATCATCCACGCCGTCTTAAGAACAAGAAGCCTCGCCTGATCGATCTCTGCCCGCGAACGCGCGATCCACTCGCGGACCACGCCCTGTTCCGAAAGTCTCTTCCCGAACGCGATCCGTTCGTTCGCCCTCTGCACCATCAGTTCAAGCGAACGCTCCGCGACGCCGATCAGGCGCATGCAATGGTGAACCCTTCCGGGGCCAAGCCTCCCCTGGGCGATCTCGAAACCGCGACCTTCGCCGAGCAAGAGATTCGACTTCGGCACGCGCACGTTCTCGAACTTCACTGCCGCGTGCCCGTTCGGAGCATCGTCGTACCCCATCACGGTCAGCGCCCGCTCGACGGTTACGCCTTCCGCGTCCATCGGGACAAGGATCATCGACTGCTGAAGATGCTTCGGAGCCTCACCGTCCGTCCGGCCCATAAAGATAGCAAGCTTGCACCGCTCGTCGATCGCACCCGTGGACCACCATTTCCTTCCTTTGAGGACGTATTCGTCGCCGTCCGCTTCGATCGACGCGCGGATGTTCGTCGCGTCAGACGAAGCCACTTCCGGCTCCGTCATCGCAAAACACGAACGGATCTCGCCTCCGAGAAGAGGCTTCAGCCAGCGCTCTTTCTGCTCGTCGGTCCCGTACATATGCAGGACCTCCATGTTTCCCGTGTCAGGCGCCGAGCAGTTGAAAACTTCCGCCGACCAGTACACCCGGCCCATCTCTTCGGCGAGCGGAGCGTAATCAACGTTCGAAAGGCCCGAGACGTCGGGAAGAAATAGATTCCAGAGTCCTTCCGCCTTTGCCTTCGACTTGAGATCTTCGATCAGTTCGAGCGGCTTCCATCGATCGCCGTTCGAGATCTCCTCGTGGTATCTGCGCTCGTTCGGATAGACGTGCTCGGCCATGAACCGCCTGACGGCAGCGAGCTTTTCCTTTGAGATTTCGGAATGTTCGAAGTCCATATCAAACGATCATCGATTCGAGCTTCCGGAGCGCTTCAAGCGAAGGCCCTTCGAACTGCGCGCGAAGTGCCCTTCGGCCCCGGTCGAGCAGGATCTGGAAATCGCCCCTCGCCTGCGCGTCCTTCACTACGCCGAAGGTGTAGTCTTTGCCCGGCACGTCGATATCTTCGGCATCGTCCGAGGAGACCTGAAGAAACACGCCTGAGTTTGATCCGCCCTTGAACGCCTGTCCGGTCGAATGAAGAAACCGCGGCCCGAACTGCAGGCTCACGGAAACGCCGTACCTCTCGACGATCGCCGTACGGATCCGTTCGAGAAGCTCGATGTTCTCGTCGTTCATATCGACATAGGCGAGAATCGCAGCGTGGTCGCCGGGAGTGATCCTTTCGAAGTGCGCGTTTACGATTCCTTTCGCGTCGCCGTGTTCGCCGATCGCGACACGATTCTCGGCATTAGTGAAGAACGAGACTCCGCCGCCTTCGAAGAACTCCTTTTCTTCCGGCAGCTCGCCAGTCTCTTCGTAGGCGTCCGTGAGCTTTCTCGCCTCGACCTTCGCCGATTCGACGTCGGGCTGGTTGAAGGGATCGATCCCCATCACCGCCCCGGCCACGGCCGTAGCGAACTCCCATCTGAAGAACTCGGCGCCGATCCCGGTCTTCTCATCCATCTCGATCGTTATCACGGGCTCGCCCGCGGCCTTCAGCAATTCGACAAATTCTTCGTGGTCCTGTGCGAAACCTTCGCTCGTTCGCAAGTAAGCGAACACGCGGTCTTTCCGCCCCGGATTTCCGGAAACCCTGCCTCCGAGGTCGAACGGGATGATCGCCTTGCCTTCTTTTCCCGTGCTCTCCGCGATCAGCTGTTCCATCCAGGCACCCATCGAGGAAACGGAAGGAGACGCGAGGATCTCAAGCTTGTCCCTTCCCTCCTTCCAGCACGTGCCGAGGAGAGCCCCGAGAACCGCGCCTGCGTTCATCGAAGGCTCGCTTCCGTAGCATTCCTCGGCCATTCGAACGCCGCCCTCAATGATGGCTCCGACATCGAGACCCATCGCAGAAGCAGGAGCCATTCCGAAGACCGAAAGCGCGGAGAACCTTCCGCCGATCTGAGGATCGCCGAGAAACACGTTCCGGAATCCGTCGCGCTCGGCAATCGCTTCGAGCTTCGATCCCGGATCGGTGACAGCGACGAAGTTCCCGCCGGCGTGCTGCTTCCCTTTCGCGGCGGATACGAGATCGAAGAAGTGACCCAGAAAGATGTTCGGCTCGAGCGTAGTTCCGCTTTTGCTTGCGACTATGAACAGCGTCCGCGCCGGATCTATAGCGTGCGTCAGCCGTGCGACCTGGTCGGGGACCGTCGAATCGAGCACGTGGAACCGCCCGACGCCGAAGATCTTCGACAAAACGTCGGGGCAAAGCGAAGACCCGCCCATCCCGAGAAGCGCGATGTCGTCGAATTCTTCCAGAGCGTTCGAGATGGCCTCATACTTGGCCAGATCGCCCTGCTCGCGTTTTGGAATGTCGAGCCAGCCCAGCCACTTCCCCTCGTCGCCTCCGGTCCATACGGACGCGTCGCGGTCCCGGATCCTTGAGATCAGGCGCTCTTCCTTGATTCGCGCAAGCTCTTCATCGAGCTTCGCCTGCAGGCCTGCCGGCAGGACCATCGAAAATCTCTTCAGCATAAAGACAATCTATCAGACAAATTTCGAAACTCGGAATTCAACCGCAAGAATCGGATAGATTTCGATTTCAACGGCGGATAAACTTGCGGCTATGGAACGAGAGATCTTCTGGAAAGCGGTGGCGGAGAGGGACGAGCGGTTCAACGGCGCCTTCTTTTACGGAGTGGGTTCGACCGGCATTTACTGCAAGCCTTCCTGCTCGGCACGGACGCCAAAGCGAGAGAACGTCCGGTTCTTTTTCGACACGGGCGCGGCGGAGCAGGCGGGCTTCAGAGCCTGCAAGCGGTGCAGGCCTGCGAGCGAAAGGCCCGACGCGGCCACTGAAGCGGTGATCCGCGCGTGCGGGGTCCTCGAAGAATCGAGCGACATTTCTTTGGCTGATCTCGCCGGGTCGGTCGATATGAGCCCGGCGCATTTTCAGAAGGTCTTCAAAGAGATCATCGGGGTGTCTCCGAGAAAATATGGGGAGTCAGTCCGGATCGGAAAATTCAAGGAAGGTATAAAGAAAGGAAACGAGGTGATCGACGCTATGTACGACGCGGGATACGGCTCAAGCAGCCGGCTCTATGAGAATGTTTCGGAAAAGCTGGGGATGACCCCGGCTACATATAAGAAAGGCGGGATCGGAATGAATATCGAATACACGGTGGCCGACTGCGAGCTCGGCAAGATACTTGTGGCGCGGACAAAGAAAGGCATCTGCGCGGTGAATTTCGGCGACAGCGTGAAGGGCCTCGTCGAGGGTTTGAAGGAAGAATACCCGGAAGCGAAGATCGCCCGCGACGACGGCTCGGTCTCGAAATATCTCGCGGCGATCCTCGAGAACATTAAAGGCAGCCGCAAGAGGCTGGTGCTTCCGCTCGATCTTCAGGCGACGGCGTTTCAGCTTCGTGTCTGGGAGGCGTTGCGCGAGATCCCTTACGGCGAGACGGTCTCGTACGCCGACATCGCCAAGAAGCTAGGCAATCCCAAGGCGGTACGCGCGGTCGCGGGAGCCTGCGCCGCGAATCGCGTGGCGCTTGTCATTCCGTGTCATCGTGTCGTGAAGAGCAACGGCGAGACAAGCGGCTACAAGTGGGGGAAGAAGCGCAAGGAGAAGCTGCTGGAGAAAGAAAAGGTGAATGCCTAGCGGCGGGCGGATTTACGAACGGGCGGATTGAAGATATCATCCGTGGCTATGAAAAAGCTGATCTTCTTGGTTGCCGCATCACTCCTGTTCACTTCGATTGTCTCGGCCCAGAACGGCTCGTGCTGGGCCGACGTCAAGATCCCCGAACCGTCGTTTTCTGAGCAGACGCACGTCGAATATGAAAGGAAACTTAATCAGGCTATGGCTGATGTCGATGCTGATCCTGATAGCGTCGATGCAATGGTCTGGCTCGGCCGCAGGACGGCGTATCTGGGAAAGTACAAGGAAGCTATCGGGGTCTTCACCAACGCCTTAGAGAAGCATCCGAACGACGCGCGGCTGTACCGCCACCGGGGGCACCGCTACATCTCGATTCGGTGCCTGAACGACGCGATCGCTGATCTCAAGAAGGCGGCCGAGCTCGTTGAAGGCAAGCCTGACGAGGTCGAGCCGGACGGGCTTCCGAACGCGAAGAACATTCCCACATCGACCCTCCAGTCGAATATCTTTTACCACCTCGGGCTTGCGTATTATCTCAAGGGCGACTTCAAGAATGCTCTGAAGGCGTACGAGAAATGCCTGAAGGTCTCGAAGAACCCGGACATGTTCGTGGCGACCCAGAACTGGCACTACCTGACGCTGATGCGGCTCGGGAAAAAGAAAGAGGCGGAAAAGGTGCTGAAATCCGTGAAGGACGGCCTGGACATCATCGAGAACGACAGCTATTACAAGCTTCTGAAACTTTACGCCGGGAAGATCAAGCCCGAGGCGCTTCTGACAGAGATCCGCGACAGCGGGGACGGGCTGCAGAACGCGACGATGGGTTACGGCATCGGGACCTACTTCCTGATCCACGGCGACAAGGAGAACGCGGAGACGATCTACAGGAAGATCCTTGAAACGGACCAGTGGTCGAGCTTCGGGTACATCGCCGCGGAGGCTGAAATCGCCCGCGACTGATTAAATTTGCCGCCGATTCTCGCGGAATACGCGGATGGGAGAAGAATAAGAATCCGCGATGATCCGCGCAATCCGCGGCTTCTGATGGCGGTAAAGAGCAGCCGTTTAGAGCAGCCCTCCGGGCTGCATCGCAACGCGAAGCGTTGCGGAATTGTTATGCCCCTCGCTCGCGCTCGGGGTTCCGATTGCACTCGGGGTTCCGATTGCGTCGCCCCTCCGGGGAGAGAAAGATCGATCGCCGTGTACCCCGGGCTGCGCCTGCGGCTTGCCCGGGGTTACCTTCCGCCGCCGCGCCGCGGCGAAGAGAAATCTCACTCGGCTCCGCTCTCAGTACTCATCTCTCAGCGCTCATCTCTCAGCACTCAGCACTCAGCACTCATCTCTCATCTCTCAGCACTCATCTCTCAGTACTCATCTCTCAGTACTCATCTCTCAGCACTCACCTCTCATCTCTCAGCACTCATCTCTCATCTCACTTCAAATACTTCTTCTTTTTCAACTTCTCCGGCAGCAGGCTCTCCGAGGTGTACGCGTCGTAGCCCTCGCCGTATTTCAGGTCCTTCATCAGGCGGGTCGGTGCGTTGCGTATCTCGAGCGGGATCGGGAGATTGCCGTGCTTCTTCACGTCCGCCATCGCTTCCTTCAGTGCGTCGTAGGCCGAGCGGTCCTTTTTGCAGTTACAAAGGTACGCCACCCCGTGCGCAAGGTTGATCGCGCACTCCGGAAGTCCGATCGTTTCGACCGCGCGGAAGACCTCGTTCGCCACCACAAGGGCTGTCGGCACCGCCAGGCCTATGTCTTCGGAGGCGAAGATAACCATCCGCCTTGCGATGAACTTTGGGTCCTCGCCCGAATCCAGCATCCTCGCCAGATAATAAATCGCCGCGTCCGGCTGGCTGGCGCGCATCGACTTGATGAATGCGCTGATCGTGTTGTAATGCTCTTCGCCTTTCTTGTCGTAACGAAGATATTTCGACTGGAGCGCGTTCTTGAAGTTCTCGACCGTTAGCTCGCCGTACAGGTCCGAGGTGTTCTCGATCATCGTGATCGCCTGCCGTGCGTCGCCGTTCGCCATCGCGGTCAGCCATTCCCGCGCCTCGTCGCCGATCTCCACTCCGGCCCGGCCGATGATCTCCGACATTTCCTCGTCTGAAAGCTCGTTCAGAACGAACACCCGCAGGCGCGAAAGCAGAGGCGAAATGACCTCGAAGCTTGGGTTCTCGGTCGTCGCGCCGATCAGGACCAGTTCCCCGCTTTCGACATACGGAAGAAGGAAGTCCTGCTGTGCCTTGTTGAATCGGTGGATCTCGTCCAGAAAAAGGACGCGCGGGTGGCCGTCCTCGTTGGGAGCGTCGACGATCTTGCGAATATCGTTCTTACCGGCCGTGACCGCCGAAAGCTCGTAAAGCTCCGCTTTTATGGCCTTTGAATAAATGCGGGCCAAGCTTGTTTTGCCGACTCCGGGAGGGCCCCAGAGGACGAACGAGAAGATGTGCCCCTGCTCGATCGCCAAACGGATCGGTTTTCCTTCGCCGACAAGATGTTCCTGCCCGACGAATTCCTCGAGCGTCTTTGGTCTGATCCTGCTGGCAAGCGGTTCCATTGGATTCCGGATCAGGCGCCGAGCCACTTCTCAAGCATTCCTTCCTGCCTGTGAAACGCTTGCTCGGGTTCGCCGCCGCTTGTCATAGGCGACTTGAAAAAGACCGACAGCTGCTCCTGCACTCCGCCATCGCCTCGGCGCGCGGCAAGATCGAGGCAGCGTGCGATCTCGATCGCCAAAGGAGCGGCGAGGATCGAATCGCGGCAAAGGAAATTGACCTTGATCTGCATCGGCTGGCCGAGGAAACCTGTGACATCGATATTGTCCCACGCCTCCTTGTTGTCGCCTCTCGGCCTGTAATAGCGGATATCGACGATATGGTCCTCGACCTCGTAGCCGAGAATATTCCTCAGGACCGAGTGCTTGGTCTTGACCTTCGACCTCAGCGAATCCTCGTTCGAAAGCGCCAGACCGTCGCGGTTACCGAGGATGTTCGTCGAATACCAGCCGTCCACCTTCAACGCACGCGCCTTCAGCGCCGGTGCGAGGACGGTCTTGATGAACGTCTGCCCGGTCTTTCCATCCTTGCCGGCGACAGGGACGTTCTTCTCCTCAGCAAACTCGACCAGCGCGGGGATGTCCGCCGCAAGTGACGGCGTGAAGTTTCCGTAAGGGACGCCTTCGGCGATCGAGGCATATGCGTAGATCATCGCCGGCGATATCTCCGGTGCTCCCCTGTCCAGACCACGCTCGAACGCGGCAAGCGCCTGGAACAGAGGCGAATCTTCCAAAGGAAGCTTTTCGGTCGAGGCGAGATTGATAACGACGACGTTCTCGTGTTCTTCCTTGAAGTTCCGAATATCTTCCCGCACGCGATCGACCGCAGCCCTGTGGTCTTGAGCTTCGAACACATTGTCGCCCTCGATATTGGCGAGAAACTCCCTGCTGGCCACAGCCTGCCGGGGCCGCACCGCTTTCAGCGCGGGAGCGGAAGCGACGAATTGTTTGTGCGAAAGGACGTCGTGCGCCTGGGCGGCTTCGGCGAGATCGGCAGAGAAAAGGTCCCACCCGGAAAAAGCGATCGCTGAGTATTCGACGAGCTCGGCCCTCGACTCCGCAAGCGGAAGGCCTTCGGTCCCGATGGCGCCCTGCCGAAGAAGTTCGAGGCCGGCGACCATCGTCGTCCCGACGGCTCCTCCGAGGCCCGTGACCGCGATTCCGAGTTTCCGTTTCTCCATAGAAACCAAGATTTTACATCTCGCGCGGTGTTTTGACCAAAGTGCCGGAACCCCGCTCCGGGCGCCGCCCGCGGTGTGCTAGAATCTGCCGCATATGAACAAGCAAGTATTCTCTCCCGACGTTTTCGAAGGGAAGGTGGCGTTCGTCACGGGCGGCGGAACGGGCATCACGGGCGGCGTCGCGCGGGCGCTCGCAGAACACGGGGCAAAGGTCGCGATCACGTCCAGGAAGATGGAGAATCTCGAGCCGATGAAGGCGGCGATCGAGGAAAGCGGCTCGGAATGCCACGCGGTCGCGGCGGACGTCCGCCATTTCGAAGCTGTCGAGATGGCGATCTCCGAAACGGTCGAGCGGTTCGGGAAGATCGACATCGTTGTCAACGGGGCGGCGGGGAATTTCCTGTGCTGGGCGAGCGAGCTTTCGCCGAACGGCTTCGGGACGGTCGTCGATATCGATACGAAAGGCACGTTCAACGTCTGCCGGGCGGCGTTCGATCAGCTGAAGGAGAACTCGGGGCAGATCCTGAACATCTCGGCGACGCTCCATTACCTCGGCACGCCGATGCAGATCCACGTCTCGGCGGCGAAGGCGGGCGTAGATGCGATCACGAGAAATCTCGCCGTCGAATGGGGCAGGTACGGGATCCGGGTCAACGGGATCGCGCCGGGCCCGATCGAGGACACGGAAGGAATGAAGCGCCTGCTTCCGCCTCAGTTGAAGGAATCGCTGACGAAGAAAATACCTCTGAAACGGTTCGGAAGGATCGCCGACATCGAGCAGGCGGCCCTGTTCATATGCTCGCCGGCGGCGGCGTACATCAGCGGCGTTACGCTGGTCGTCGATGGCGGCCACTGGCTGACGGGAACCGGGCTTTCTTAACCCAATTCCAGTGCGGCACGCCCGCGAACCGCGGGCATTGCAGCGCGGAGCGCTGCTTTAAGCAACGCGCTTGCGATACCGTTTAGCGCAGGGCTTCGCCCTGCAATGCAGCGCGGAGCGCTGCTCAAAACGGGGCGGGTGTTGTCACGTTGACCAGCGCTTCGCGCTGTTGGGACTCGGCACTCGCGTGGCCGGCCTCAGGGAATGATTGGAAACCCTGAAACTCCGCGAACTCAGTCAACTGTGCAAACTCAGCCGACTCTGCCAACTCGGGTAACTCGGCCAACTCGGCCAACTCATTCAACTGACTTTAACAGCGCTCCCACGATCATCAGCTTCGTCTCGGCCCGAAGTTCGGGCCGGTCGAAGCGGTCGGGAAGGTCCGAAAGACGCTCCAGATCGTGAGCCGCAAGACCCTCGACGACGTTCTCCGGCAGATTGAAGTAGCCCGTGAACTGCCGTGCATAGCGGTTCATCAGCAGCTCGCCGTTCTCCACAGTCCTGCCGTTCCCCGAATACTCGGCGAACCTCACGTAGCCGTCGATCACGCCGTTCAGCCGGTACGCCATCTCTTCAAAGAATGTGAAAGCGCGGTCCGGATCGACGATCGCATACGCCTGGGCGATGGTCATCGACGCCGAGAAATCGGAGCGTTCTTTCGGCGCCGCCTCGAGATACATTTCCGCTTCCTTCATCATCGAGACGGCATCGTCAGTCTCGCCGGCGCGATAAGCGCGGACAGCGAGCGCGGCGAGGTTCGTATACCTGAAACGGTCGTCATCGACCGAAAGTATGCTCTCGCGTGCCGACGAGATCGCTTCTTTCCTCGCTTCCGAAGTAGCCTCGCCGTCGCCGGCGGCGTCCAGAAGCTTACTCAGGTCGTCACGGTACTTTCTCGCAGATTCGCGCGCCTGATCCCTCTCGATCCTCTCCGCTTGTTCAGAGGTGCTTCCCGAATATGAACCGGCCGAAGCTCCTTTGGGTTCGCGCGCCGCCCGGCGCTGTTCGAAAGTGGTCGTTATCCTGGATGCGGTTCCGGGTGAGTACTTCTCTATCCCGTCGAGGACGTTCGAAGGCAGCGACGTGTATCTGCTGTCGGGACTCAGCACCGCGGATGCGATGGCCGCCGCAAGCGCCTTCATCCCGTCGGTGTCGAACATTGGAAGAGTCTGATCTGCGGAGGCAAGACCAAGCTGGAAAAGCCTCGATGCGATCCAGATCCGGCTGGCCTCCAGCGAGGACGATTTGATCTTGTCGACTATCAGTTCGCCGAATTCCGCGCCCTTCGCCTTGTCTTTCTTGTAGACACTGTTCAGGATCCCGACGACTTCCGATGAAACGCCCTTCTTCAGGCTCTCCACCCCGATCTCGAGCGCTTTGCCAACGTCGTTCTCGGCGATCTTCTTCACGATCAACGACTCTAGGCTCCTGTTCTCCCTCTGCGCACGCGACCTGAGCCCCTCGTTGGTGAACATCTCCGCCGTCTCGGACGCGAACGCGCGGGCCTGTTCGGGAGCGAAGCCCGCGAGTGTGCTGACGTAGTCCTTCCGGAGCCCGAATGCGAGGTTTGTCTTTGCGCGGAGATCCGACGACCTGCCTCTTCTTCCGCTTACCGAACGCGCCGCCTCGACACGGTTCGTTTCGATATCCACCTGCGCGAGATATCGCTTCACGTCCTCACCGGCGGCGCCGAGCATCGACCACGTGATAGCGTCGTCGATCTCCCAGGAGATCTGCGCGAGTTTCAGGTAAGCATCGACGCGATTGACGGGCGACGCCAGCGAAGGCACGATCGCCGCTGTCTCGCGGACCATCTTTTCCGCTTCGGCGCGCACCTCGACGGGATCGGCGGCAGGCGGATCATCGGTGGCTCTCGTTGTTCCCGGAAAGCTCAAAAGGATCGCGATGATGACAAAAGCCAGTTTTCTGCGCATAAATCAGTTTCCCTCCAGAAGGTCGATCCCGGACTGATCCGGACCGGACCTATCACCAAGCACGACAGCTAGTACCAGCGTTTTGGCAAGGATCCGAATCTCCGCGCGATCGAACTTCTCAGCGAGGGCCCTTGTCCGCGCGAGGTCGTTCTCCGCGAGCCCCAATACGACTGAGTTTCCGGATACCAGTATTCGGGACATATCTGCCGTCATTCCCGAGGCGAATGCGCCGATCAGCACCTCGCCGTCCTGAATAATGTCGCCGTCTACATCTATGAACTCAGCGATGGTGATGCCCGCGTTGACGACATCGTTCAGCCGAAACACGGCGTCTTCCAGCCGATTGAAAGCAATATCCGGCCTAACCTCCACGAGACCGCCCGCGAGTATCCATATGTTCATGAAGTCCTCGTAGTTCCTGGGGTTCGATGTAACGTGACCCAGCGCTTCATTTACAAGATCGTCTGCGAGCGTCTGATCCCCGAGCTTCTTCAGGACTGCGGCCGCCGTCGTAAGTATCCCGATCTTCGCAGCCGGAGTTTGCGCGGAATCGGCGGCGGTACGGGCCTTAGCCGCGATCTCCTGCCGCTTTTCGTCCGGCAGTTCTTCGGCCTCGATCCCGTTCAGTTCCTTAAGGAGCTTCTGTTCCTCGGTTAGGTTGTCCCCGTTTGCCTCGCCTTCAGTCGACATTGCCAGCGAAGGCCCCTCCGCGGTCAGCTCAGAGACCTTGTCACCGTCGCTGTTGCGCGCGGCGTCAGCGGCGCGGGATTTTTCGAGCAGGGCCTGCAGCCTGCGCGTTTCGGAACTGACCGATTCGTCCACCTCTTCGAACTTCTTCTCGATCCTGTCGGCAAGGGATTCGGAGAAAGGCCGGATCGCTGCCGCGTAGCTTTCAGCTTCTTCAGGACCCATCTCGTCGTTTCGAAGGATCGCTCGCCCGAATGCGTTGGCGTGAGATGCCGCATAGTCGCGCGAGATCATCTCGACACGGTCCGGATAGGGCTCCTCCTCGAGGGTCTCGTTCGCATAGACGAGAAGTTCGGCGTGTACGCCGAATTCCGGATCGATAGCGTCGAGGTCGCGGCTTGCGGCTGAAAATACCTCCAGTGCGAATTCTGCTCCTTCCTTTTCGTCTTCTGACCTTATCGTCCTGAGCAGTGCGATGGCGGCGCCGTCGAAGCCTTCCCTTAGAAGCCTCCTTCCGAGCTCCCGGGCCGTTTCACTGTTTCGGGCGCCGAAGAGTTCCACGATCACCTTCTTGGTTTGCTGATCGGACTGATCGAGTCTCTCGGCGAATGCCCCGCCCCGGACGGCCGTCGAGGTCGCGAGCACGAAATCGAGGGCGAGCAGAGGGTCGTGGACCGCGGCCGCACGCGCCAGGTTCTCGCGGACCACAAACGCTTTCATCATTCTCCGTCCCGCTCTGGCTTTCTCGCGCTTCGCGGGATTCCAAAGATCTTCTTCCTCGAACCCGACCGCATTGACCTGGCCCGAATACTGGGTGAAAAGCTGCGTGAAGGAGTTCGTGAGGATCCGGAACATCTCCCTTGCTTCTTCGGGATTGTGCGCCCAAAGTAAACCGACGAGGTCCGCGGACAGGCTGATCCTGTTCTCCGGTGTCCGCAGGGTCTCGATCTCGCGGACCGTCTCCCGTAGCATTTCGAGGGCGAGCTGCTTTGCCTTTTCGGCCTTCTCGTCGCGTCTTGCGGCTTCGGCGTCAGAAGGGCTGGATTCCGGGTCCGGCAGATCGGGGGACTGGGCAAGGACGGACGCCGCAATCGATATGATCAGGCAGGCGACTGACAAGTATCTTGTAAACTTCATAATTCTATTGGTTACCCGGGCTCCCAGGTGACAATGACCGAACAGGAGCCGTCTGAGATCCGGGTTTCGCAGATGTCCGCTGTCGCATCACGGCCGGCACCGGAACCTGGTCAATGATCTTCCTGATCGGGACTTTCAGGCACTGCCTCATGCCGTGTCTCATCTGACGGGACCTCGGCTACGAAACTCCTCAGGATCAGAAGTCTCGCCGTCACTCTGATCTCCGGCCGGTCGAACCTTTCCGCCAGAGCCCTTGTCCGAACGAGATCTTTATCGGCGAGCTTCCTCACGATCTTCCCGGTAGAATCGAGCGTGCGCATCATCTGGTTCATCATTCCGCCGCCGAATCCGCCGAACTGGAGCTCGCCCTCATCCAGGATCTCGCCATTCGAATCAAGAAATTCGGCAAATCCGTGGAAGTTGGCCACCACCCCGTTGAGCCTGAAGATCAGATCCTCGATGATAGTGAATGCTCTTTCGGGCTGCCTGTCGACAAGAGCCCCGGCAAGGGTCCACGTCTGCAGATATTCCCGGTGACTCCTCGGGTTTGCGGTGACCGAACGAAGAGCCTCGTTCAGGACCTCCGTTGCGGCCTCTTTTTGGCCGAGTTGTTCCAGCCGTTCCGAGACAGCGACGTATCCGGCTGTTTTCGCCAAAGGATCGTCGATCCCGGCGATCTTCTGCAGTGAATTGGCGACATACTCACGCACCGCCGCTTTCTTCTCGGGGCTATCCTCGGAAGAGCTCATCATTGCTTCAAGTTCCGCGGCGCGTTCCCTTTGCTCATCGGCTTCCGAAACCCCCTCGGCCGCCTTGGATGGCGTAGGAAGAGCCGCCGGAGGTGGTGGTGGAGGCGATGGAGGCCTGTTCCCTGTCCCTTGCACTACCGGGCCGCCTCCGATTCCGGTTCCGAACCCGGCGCCGTCACCTTTACGAAATCTTCTCTGGATCTGGTCCGCCATTTCGGGAGCATAAGGCCGGATCACCGAGGCGTACTGCATTGCCTCTCCAGGGCCTTTCATCTCCTCTGCGTCTTTGGCGAGTATCACCCGTCCCAATGCCTCAGCGAGGTTCCTGATCTCCGTCGGATCGAAAAGGGGCTTTGCGGCCGGCGCATCATTCTCCGGTTTGTAGCCCGCCAGCCGGAAGATCATCGCGATCGCGCCAAGGTCGGGATCGATGCTGTCGACCTCCCTGCTCGCCGCCGAAAGGACCCTCGGCGCATAGGCGAATGCTGCTTCTTTATCCTTTTCCCAGAGCTTCGAGAGCAGGATCGGGGCGCCCATGTTCAACCCGTTCTTCAGCAACCGGTCGCCAAACTCCGCGACGGATTCAGGGTCATTCAAAGGTGCGATATTCGCCAGCTGAATCAGCAGCACTTCATCCTTCGGCCCGAAATAACCGAGGACCTCCTTCAGTTCTGCATTTAATTTCGTTGCGTCGAGAATATCGAGTGCCAGGATCGGATCGTGTTTGGCCGACGAGAGCACTGCCTGGCTGCGGATCATCGCCGCCCTGCGCAGCTTCCAGACAGCCCTGCTGGCACCCGTGTAGCTCGCGGCACCGGTCAGATTCTTGTCCTTTTCGGACATCATCTGAGACTGCACTGCAATGAAGCGCGAAAGCGAATCGGCGAGTTCCACGTACATACGGCGTGAGAGAGCAGGATCCAGCGGATAAGCCGTTTCGGCAAGGTCGGCCGAGAAAGAGATCCGGTTCGTAAGCGACTGCAGCATCTCGATCTCCGCCGCAGTCTCTTTGACCAGCAGAAGCGCGATCTCCTTTCGGAGCTTCGCATCTTCTGACTTCTCCTCTTTCTTCGCGTCATCGGGATTCGCCGGGACAAATTCCTGGGATGATGCGCCGAGCGCGAACAGCAGCAATATGGCTGTGGCTAGCAGACTTTTGGGGATCATTCTTGATTCCTCTGAGGCAGGGTTGCCGCCAAACGGCGTCTACGGGTCTTTTAACTTCGTAACATAGTAAACTGCCGGGCGGATTACGTAAACGATTATCGGGAAATCTTTCAACTTTGCGGATTCAGAAATGGGCGAGGCGACTCGCCCAACGGACCCTCTTTCGCTAGAATCGACGCGATGCTGCTTGTGATCGACAATTACGATTCCTTCACTTACAACCTTGTCCAGTACCTGGGCGAGCTGGGCGCGGAGATGGAGGTGTTCAGGAACGACGAGATCACGGTCGAAGAGATCGAACGGCTTGCACCGGACCGGATCCTGATCTCTCCCGGTCCGGGGATCCCCGACAACGCGGGGATCACGCTAGAGGTGATCCGAGAATTCGCAGGTAGGATCCCCATCCTTGGCGTTTGCCTCGGGCACCAGGCCATCGGTCAGGCGTTCGGCGGATACGTCGTCCGCGCGCCCGAGCCTATCCACGGCAAGCCTTCGATCGTGAAGCACGAGAACAAGGGGGTCTTCCGCGACGTGCCGCAGGAATTCGAGGCGGGCCGGTACCACTCGCTCGTTGTCGACAGACTCACGCTTCCGGACTGCCTGGAGGTGACCGCCGAAACGGAAGAAGGCATCATCATGGGCCTCCGACACAAGGAACTGCCGGTCGAAGGCGTCCAGTTCCATCCCGAATCAATACTGACTCCCGAGGGCAAGAAGATCCTGAAGAACTTCCTCGACCAGCCGACGGCTACTACAGATTAGGTGTCCGCCATTCTCAACATCGCCTCAAAGATCTACGGACGGGTGCTCGACACCCGCAACGTGCTGTACGACTACGCCGTCTTCCGGTCGTACAAGGTTCCGGTCCCAGTGATCTCAGTGGGCAACATCACCCTCGGCGGCACGGGAAAGACACCGCTCGTTGCGTATATCGCCAGACTGCTTGCCGAAGCGGGAGAACGGCCGGCGATCGTTTCCAGGGGATACAGACGCGAGGACGAGAATTCGCTGGTGGTGGTTTCCAACGGCGAAAAGATCATCGAGGATCCCTCGGTCACGGGCGACGAACCGCTCGAACTGGCGCTTGATCTGAAAGGTTCGGCGGCGGTCGTCTGCGACGCGGACCGCGTTCGGGGTTCGGTTTACGCTATCGAAAGACTTGGCGCTTCCGTGATCGTGCTCGACGACGCGTTCCAGCACCGGCGGATACGCCGCGATCTCGACATCGTCGTCATCGACGCGGGCTTGCCGTTCGGCGGCCGCAGAACCGTTCCCGGCGGACGTCTCAGGGAGAACCTGCACAATCTCGCGAGGGCGGACGCGATAGTGGTCACAAGGCCGGAGGATTCGGAGGACCTCGAGGCCCTGAGGAGCGAGCTGAGCGATCTCAACAGCGATGCGCCTCTGTTCGTCTGCCGGTCGCGAGTTCAGAGTATCGAAACCGTTTGGACGTCCGAGGACCGTCAGCCGGACCCGGACACGACCTTCTTCGTATTCTGTGCGATCGGAAACCCGAAGAGCCTTCTCGCCCAGCTTGAAAGAGAAGGGTTCGCGATCGCCGGCAGCAGGTCGTTTCCCGATCATCATACGTTCACGCAGGACGACATCGACGAGATCGAAGGTCAAGCGCGCGCCGCCGGCGCCGACGCTCTCCTTACGACCGGAAAGGACGCCGTGAAACTTGTCGACAAGCGGTTCGGCATTCCTTGCTGCAAAGTAAAAAGCCGCCTCGTCATCGACGACGAAACGGCTTTAAAGTCCCTTCTCAAAAGCGCGATGGATCTCTCCGAAGATTCCTAGAGGTTTCCTCCCGGGCCTTCATCCTTGTTACCCGAGTCAGGCGGATCGCTCTTCGGGGGCGCCGGGGTGGCTTGCCTTGTCGGAGCCGGAGTCGCAGCAGGCTTCGGCGGCTGGGTGTTCGTGTTCCCTCTCGAAGGCGACGGAGAGGTTTCCGGCGTCGGCGTAGGAGTCACGATCTTCGGAACGAGGATCACGCCGCCGTCTCCCGGCATAAAGACGCTGCCTTCCCCGGGGATAGTCACGTAGTCGCCGCCCGGCCCTATCGGCTGGGAGGTTCCAGGGGGCGGTGCTCCGGGGCTGGCCCAAGGATCGTATCCGTCGCCGCCTATATCTTCGGGAAGCGCATCCGGATCGCCGGAAAGTATCTGAGGAGCGAGGCTCAGTCCGCTCTGTTCGGGCATTCCCGTAGCGGGGTTCAGAGGCTGCACCGGCTGGCTGTTGGCATCCGTCTGAAGTACGGTCGCAGGATCTTTCTGGCCCGAGTTCGTCCAGTAGATCAGCCCGAAAGCGAGGACCGAGATGCCGGCGAGCACGATGAAAGCGGTCTTCCAGGCATTGTTCCCTTCCGTTTCCGCTCCGACCGGCACGACCATCGAATCTTCCGCTCCGTCGTCCCCGATCGCGGCGTTCAGAGCTTCGACAAACTCCTCCGCGGTCGAATATCGCTTCGAAGGCTCCTTCGCGAGGGCGGTGAGGATCACCGTCTCGAGGCCTTCGGGAAGGTCGCTTCTGAAAGCGACCAGCGGCGGCGGCGGCACCTGATGGTGCCTTTGCATCAGCTCATTCTCCGTTTCGCCCGAAAACGGCCGTTCGCCGGCGAGCATTTCGTAGAGAATGATGCCGAGGGAATAAACGTCCGAGCGCTCGTCCGGCTTTGTCCCGTAAACGAAAAGCTCGGGAGCGCGGTAGGCGAGTTCTTCAAGGTTCTCAGGCGTGTCGCTGTTCCTTGGAAGCGTCCCGTAAGCGCCGATGTCGAATACCTTCACGATCTCGCCTACGTCTGCGACCCTTGCCAAAACTGCCTTGTCCACAGTCAGGCTTCCGTGGGAAAGCCCTCTCGACCTTGCGGCCGACAGTGCCGAAACGATCTGCCTGATGATACGTACCGACGGCACGACCATCATCGGGGCTTCGTCGGCGATCCTCTCTCCGAGGGTCTCGCCGCTTGAATCCTCCATCACCGCGAATATCGTCCCGTCGACGTCCTGTCCGAAATCGGTAATATTCAGGACGTTCGGGTGCGCGATCTTCGAAACCGCGCGGGCTTCTGCCGAGAATCCCGCCGCTGCCGCCTCGTCGAAGTTTTCGCCCCGGTCGAGGATCTTGACAGTCACGGAATTCCCCATAAGCAGATGCGTTCCGCGGTAAAGACTTCCCGAGCGGCTTTCGCCCAAGTAGCTGTCTATGCGGTACTTATCCGCGATAACCTTGTTGATGAACCGGTCGTCCATTGCCTTTAATCGATATTTCTTAATTGCGTACGAAGTGTGATTGTCGCCCGTTTCGATAAGATTTTCAAACGATTAGTTGTCGCCCCATACGGGTCCGCCAAACTAAAGAACGGGCGGGACCCGACGGATCCCGCCCGCGAACTTTGTCAAGAGCTCGTCCGTTTACGCCTTGACGAAAACGATGAGCAAAGCGAAGAGCACCAGCGACTCGATAAGCGCGAGCGCGATGATCATAAGCGTCTGAACCGTTCCGGCAGCGCCCGGATTACGGGCTGCGCCTTCCGCACCGCGCGAACCGACGAGACCCTGCCCGATCGCCGCGAGTCCGGCCGCCAGGCCGAAACCGAGAACGCCCATTCCGGCCCTGAAGGCCTCAGCGGAAGCCACGGTCGATTCATTGTCGGCAGCTCCTGCCTGTGCAAGCGCGGGGATCGCCATAACGGCGAGAGCCGCGAAAACATATCCGATCTTCTTAAGCATTTTCATTGTTTTTGTCTCCTAAACGTGTTTTCTACATTTCGAAGACGATCGCTACTGAAAGTCGCCGGGCCGCAGGTATGATTTCGCCTCACTTCCGGTATGCACTCGATTTCTACTCTCGTTGGAGTCGAGGCTCCTGATGCGTGCGGGCTTCTGCTATTGCGCGGTCCTGACGGCTCGCGAGCCGTTCGTCCTCAAAAACCTTGAATTTTCAAACTACCGGAGGCTTCACCCCCCGATTCCTATGCCGTCGCCGCGGCAGCCGTCTTCTCGCCCGCGTGATGTTCTTCGTCGTGATGCTCGTGCGGGGGATGTGACACCTCGCTGATGTAGATCATCGACAGCAGAGTGAACACAAGCGTCTGAACGAACGCCACAAACACCGCCAGCGGCATCAGCGCCACCGGCAGCAAGTATTGGGTAAACGGCGGAAAGAGATTGGCGATCTGCATCGCGATCTGCTCGTCGGCGAACATGTTGGCGAACAAGCGGATCGCGAGGGTCAAAGGCCTGATCATGTTGCTTATCAGCTCGATCGTGAAGATCAGAGGCGTGATGAGCAGGGTCATCAAGAGCGGCAGTTTCGGACCCGCGAAGTGGGCCAGGTGATTGATGAACCCGTTCTCGCTGATGCCTACATAGTTGTAGTAGACGAACGACGAGATACCGAGAGCGAATGTCACGCTGATGTGAGCCGTCGGCGACATGAACACGGGGAAAAGCCCCATCAGGTTCGAAACAAGCACGAGCACCGCGAACGTCGCGACTACCGGGAAGTACCTGAATCCGTGCTCGCCGACCGCGCTGATCAGAAGGTCCTTGATCGCAAGGAAACTCGCCTCAAGCGTGAGCTGGCCGTGGTGCGGATCGTCCTCCGAAAGCTTGCCCTTGAACACCCAGACGACGGCGACGCTGAGAAGGCACGCGATGAAGAACATTATCGTGTACCAAGGCACGGCGTTCTCGGCGGTATAGGGTCCGAAGACGTCTTCGGGCTTGACGCCGAAGGACGAAAGCACCCACTCCCAAAAGGGATAGGTGTAAGCCATCTGGAACTCGTGGACAGGCTTGCCGATGTAGTGGTTTACAAATTCGACAATGAGCGGCGTGGCGTGCCCGCCGCCGCCTTCAGCAAATAAGAACATTATTAAATTCCCTTTCTGTTACCGAACGAGCTGAATAATCTGATAATTCCTTCGATCACAACAGCGAATGCAAAGCACGACAGTCCGAGTATCACCGGCACAAGCAACTCCCAGTCGATCAGGTAAACGAACCCGATCACGGTTGCGAAGGCGATATACCGCATGAAGTAGTTGCTTCCTGCGAAGCTCGGCTTCACACCTTCCTCGGCATTCGCGAACACCCGCGCGAGCGAGTGCTTCATCCAGAAGTAATTCACGAACGAAAGCACCCCGCCGGTCAGGAACCCGGCGCCCGCTTTCGCTGAGAAAAAAATGAAACCGGCGGCGGTTCCTGCCACCGCAACCACGCCCATCACGACGATCAGGCGGACGTGCGACAGCGACGCAGGACTCTCTTCGGTACTGTCAACAGGCTCGTTCATTCGCATATTGCGAAACAAGCATTCTATAAGCTGATGAAGGAAATATCAAAGCACCGACGGCGCCTTCAGATGGAGTCCAGGGAGTCGCCGGACTCCGGGGAACTCTTCGGTTCGGGCGCGGGCGGGTCCGGTTCGAACGAAGCCCTGAGCGAGACCTTGTCAAAGTCGTTCGTTCCGTTACCCATTATGTGGGAGGTGATCCGAAAAAGCTGGAAGAATCCAATGGCCGCGCCCAACACGATGCCCGTGACGATGCCCCAAGGCGAGGAACCGAACAGGACGTCCGCGACCCACCCGATCGCAAGCATGAACACCACCGAGCCGAACAAGGCGATAGCGGCCGACCACGCGAGACCCATCCGGCGGAAGATCTCGACCTGCGAAACGGGATCGTCATCGGGAACAGAGAATGGGCCTGACTCGGAATCCGAATGATACGTCCCGGAACCGGGCAATTGCGTCGCGCCTATCGCCTCCGGCAAAGTGTGGTCTTCGCCCGAATCTCGGTTCGCGCTCCGCCTTTCGAGCGTTTTCTCCCGCTCAAGCTCCTTCTCGAGCTCCTTCAGCATCTTCTCGAGTTCGGCCGCCCTTCCGCCCGACTCGGGGCCGGATTCGGAGATCTCAACGGCCTCGGCCGGCTTCTCCGTTTCCTGCCCACCTTCGGACTCGGTTCGAACCTCGGGACCGGGAGATGACACGCCGAGGATCCCGTTCCGGATCTCTTCCACGCTTTCTCCGGGCAGATCGCCTTCGTTCGGTTCGTTCGACGACAGACCGATGCTCACGAGGTCGTCCTTCTGCCGCCGCTTTCGAAGCAGTCCCCGCTTCTCTTCCCGGCCATCTTCCGGCTGGTCCTCGTCTTCGAGAATGCTTTTGATCATTTTCCTGCCCGGTCTCCGGTCTCCGGTCTCCGGTCTCCGGTCTCCGGTCTCCGGTCTCCGAGAATGATATTCAAATCAAATGACTCTATCAAACCATTCAGCACACAAGAGTCAGGAAGATCACCTCGGCTGATCCAAACGGCCTGATCGGGAATCCGCGCCGGGATGGTTTCTTGCGGTCGTGCGCGTCTCCGAGAGAAGTGAATCCGAGAGCCAGTCGCGGTGTGGTCAAGAGATACCGGCCGACCTTCCTTTTCCGATCACGCGGGTAGATTCGGCCGATTCAAGCTCGTATTCGATCCCTCTCCATACGATGCGCCTTGAGAAAAGGGCCGCGATGTCGTTCCAAAGGAACAGCAGAGGCGTGAAGGCCCACAGAACAGCGTGCCACTTGTACTGCAGGCGGATCTCTTCGGAATATCCGGGAAGCGCCAGGGAAACCGCATTAAGCCGAATTACGGCCTTCACTGTGCCCGCCGCGAGAACGAGCACAAGGAAGAGCGCAATGAAAAGAAAATGCACGCCCGAGCTGAAGAACAATAGAGCAATGGCCGCGATCATGGTTCCGCAGTAGAGAGCGGAGCCGATCAGCGAGTAGGCCAAAAGGTCGGGACGGTAGACCCGCGTGATCTTCATCTGGCGGGTAGTAAATTCGAGAAGCTCCCGGAACGTACAGTCTTCGACGGACGCGGTCAGGCAGGAGGGCACGAACCGAACCTCGCCTCCCGCTTGCCGGATCATTCTCGTGAGCGCAAAGTCGTCCGCCAGTTTTCCTTCCCAGTTGTCCGCGACGCAGAGTTCCTCGAACGTGCTCCGGAGGATAGCGGTCGAGCCTCCCCAGGAGAAGTTGCGGCTGGTGTCCGGGCCCAGAGCGGAAGCGATCGAGGCATTCCAGACCGAACGTAAGTGGCTCGCTGATCCGCCTTTCTCAGGAATGAACCATCGATAGCCGGTCGAACAACCACGTTCGGCGCCTCTCAGACCGTCAAGCAGTGCCTCGAGCCAGCCGGGCGAAGGCCTCGCGTCGGAATCCACAAAGACAAGCGCTTCTGATCTGCCGGAGATGCGCTTTGAAGCCTCGATCAGATTGCGGACCTTCTGTCCGGTCGCGATCGACCTTCCGGCGACCACCAGATCGGACGGAACGGCAGGATGTTCCGTGATCACCTCGCGGATCACGGCGCAGGCGGGATCTTCCGCGGAATCGGTGACGAAGACGACTTCGTACGCAGGATGGTTCTGGCGCATCACCGCCCTCAGGTTCTCCCTCAGGCCCCGGTCGCGATCTCGGCAGGGCACGATCACCGATGCATACAGTTCCGGGTCCGAAACTGGCTTTCCAAGCTCGCTTCGAAAGAACCTCAGGTATTCGAGACCGTTTTCAAGTGATTTCCAGCTGAAGAACAGTTGGATCAGGGCAAAGAAGTAGAAGAGGTACAGGATCATCCGGCGACCGCTGCTTCGGCGTGGTTCACGGCGCCGGAATGTACCTTGAGGAACGGATCAAGTATCTCGATCGTCTTTTTTGTCGCTCCGCGGTTCGAATTCGCGACCGCGAAAGCGTTCCGGCCGAGCTCCTCGCGTCTCGACCCGTTCGAGAGCAGTTCGAAGAACGCAGCATCCAGCACGCGCGGCCAGTCCTTTTGAGAGGTTTCTTCGAGCTTTACGAATGCATCCGCTTCGGAGAACTTCTTGGCGGCCGAAGCGAAATTGTGAAGATAGGGGCCGGTGACGATCGCTTTCCGTTCGAGTGCCGGCTCGAGAAAATTCTGGCCCCCGTGCCGGATCAGGCTTCCACCGACAAATACGAGGTTCGCAAGCGGGTACGCGGAACGGAGCTCGCCGATCGAATCGAGCAGGACGATATCCGCATCACCGTCGTCGAGGTTAAGATTCGCGGACCGCCTTGCCCAGGTATAACCTTTACTGTCAATAAGTTCCGCTACTTCGTCAAACCGTTCAGGATGGCGGGGGGCGATCAGCATTCGCGCGTTTCCGAGACCTTTTCTCGCTCTCAGCAGGCGAAGCGCTTCCAGAAGGTATTCCTCCTCCGGTTTGTGTGTACTTGCCGCGACTATAAACGGGACCTTGCGGTCGATCGAGAACCTCTCGCGAATATATGCGAGCTTGGTCGCGTCGCCTCCGTCGCCTTCCTGATCGTTCTTGATGTTGCCCGTGACTTTGATCTTCTTCTTTCGCACGCCGAGGGATTTGAACCGTTCGGCGTCCTCGCCGGACTGCGCAAGAACGAGGTCCACGTTCCTCAACACCCTTCGGATCGTTTTCGGGATCCTGCGGTACTTGCGGGCGCTCTTTTCGGAAAGGCGGCCGTTGACTATCGCCAGCACGATGCCGCGGCGGTGGACCTCTCTGAAGAAATTGAACCAGATCTCGGTCTCAAGAACGAGCACGATGTTCGGCCGGATCGCCCTTAAGGCCCTGAGCACGGTGAACTTCCAGTCGAATGGCAGATAAAAGACAAGATCGGCAGTGTCTGCGAACACGTGCCTGGCGAGTTCCTGGCCGGTTTTCGTGACCGTCGACACGACGATCCTGTGGGACGGATGCAGTTCTTTGAGTTCCTTGACCAAAGGGCGGGCCGCGTTGGTCTCGCCGACCGAAACGCAGTGGATCCATATGACAGGGCGTGCGTCCTTTCGGAATCCTTCGATCCGTCCGAACCGCTGCCTAAATCCGGAAAGGTATTTACCGCGCCTTAGGAGGAAAACGGGCATCATCAAGATGAACCCGAGCGTGTATACGAGGCTGTAGATGACGTACATTTCAGCGAGCGAAACGGATCGCCTCTGATCTTTGGGTAAAGAAAGCCGCGCAAGGGTGATCAGCGCAGAGCTACTTGACGCGTTCTATGTACTTCTCTTCCGAGGGATTGACCCGGATCTTTTCACCTTCGGTCATGAACGGCGGCACGTAGATCGTGACCCCGTTCTCGAGCGTCGCCGGCTTGTTCGAGTTCGACGCCGTCGCACCCTTCAATACCGGTTCCGTCTCGGTGATGGTGAGTTCAAGCGCTTGCGGAAGCTCCACACCGATAGGAGCCCCCTCGAAGAACTCGACCTGGATCTTCAAACCCGCCATAAGCCATTTCGCAGCGTCGCCGAGATCTTCGTTGCTCATAGCGATCTGCTCGTAGTTCTCGGTGTTCATGAAATGGTGCATCTCGCCGTCGGAATAGAGATACTCCATCTCGTGCTGGTCGAGGATCGCGCGCTCGACGTTCTCAGTAGACCTGAAGCGGTGCTCGAAGGAATTTCCGGTCACGAGATTCCTGAGCCGGGTCTGTACGATCGCTCCGCCCTTGCCGGGCTGGTTGCGGTCGAATTCCATCACCTTGCAGGGCGTTCCGTCGAGAATGATTATGTTGCCTTTTCTAAGGTCGTTAGCCGACTTTGCCATTGTAATGCGGTCTTCTACGTAACTTCGTGATCTTCGATGTTCAGACGCCCTCGCCTTCGTACGGCAGGGGATCGGGCTCCTCTCCTTCCTTCGGGTATTCTTTGTTCATACCGCTGTAGATCACGATGATCTGGTCGATCCAGGTCTTTGCCGTCTGGTTCGAAGGATCCAGCTTCACCGCCTTTCTGTAATCTCCAAGCGCCGCGGCATATTGCCTTGCCTGGGTAAGCGCCACACCTCGCTTCGTGTAGGCCTCCGACAAGGACTTCTTGGCTGAATCGGAATTCGGCGCGGCGTCAAGCGCTTTCTTCGCGGAAGCGATCTCGCTGTCGAACGCCGAGGTGTCGATCGGGTCCCCGCCGCGCGACCAGCCGGTCTTGCCGCCATCGTTTTGGCCTTTGTCAGCGCCATTCTTTCCGCTGCGATCGGTCGAATGCGCGATGACGGTTTCGCGGTCAAGCGGACGTTCGTTCGCCGGTGCCGTGTTCCCCGAACCGACCGGAGCCGCCGAATCGCCGCAACCGGTAAACGCCAACAATGCTATCGCGAAGAGAAGTGAGTATTTCATTGGTTGATCCCTCGAATGGACAATTATCTATCTTTGGTCCCGAATCACAAAACGCGGGCGCCGGCCCGGACGATGCAGATGAGTCAGTTCTCGATGAACGGCCTGGACTGAAGTATATAGATCCTTCCGTCCTTGTAGCCCCATTCGATGTCCTGTTCGACCTTATTGCCGAACACGCGCTTGATCCTCGACGCCGCTGTCGCGAGCCGCCTTGCAACTGCATCGGTCAGTACGGCGCGGTCGCCGATTATCGGCACTTCCTTGACCCCGCCCTTTTCGTCGAATGTCAGGAGCGTGTCCTCGCCGGAGCGCGTCAGGACCTGGACCGCATTCGAGCTTTTTGTGAACAGTATCTGTTCAGCGACCCTTTTCCCTTCGACGGTCTTGATCCCGATCCCGCGTTTCGCGCTGATGTAGATGGCGTCCTTGTTCTCGCGGTCGAACGGGTCCTTTGTGATCATCACGCCGCTGCTGTCCATGTTCACACCGACCTGCAGCAGCACTCCCATATAGGTTCCCGTATGCTGGACGAAGCCGCGCTCGCGAGCCTCGTATGCCTCGAAATTCCAGAGCGAGGCCCAGACGGTCTTGACGGCCTCGATGATAGCGTCTTCTTCGGTGACGTTCGGCACGGTCGTGTAGAGGCCGGCCCCGCTGAACTCGGGGATGTCCTCGGCGTTGGAAGAACTTCGGACGAAAACGCCCGCCCCGCCGAGCTCGGTCTTCCACTTGGAAATGATCTTCTCGCGCAGAGCGGGATCGAACTCTGCGTTCTGGATCTCCGCCCTGAGCTGCTCAAGCTTTCGCCGTCGCGCTGGCGGATTGTGAACGAATTCGTAGTCGTACGCGAAATCCTCGATCTTCTCGTGGAAGCCGTGTTTCTCGATGAACTCCTTGTAATAAGCGAACGGGACGGCGAAACCGCCCGGCACCGCAACTCCGGCGATTCGCGCGCTCTTTACCTCGCCGAGGTTCGCGGCCTTGGCGCCGTACGCGATGCTCTGTCCCTTTCTCATTTCCGCAAGCGAGGCGAGCTTCTTCACGGACAGGTCGGACGGCGGCGCTTTGAATATTCGGCCCAGCTCTTCCTGCTGCGCGCGGTACGAATCGAGGATCTCCTTGTCGGCGGGCTTGTACTTATATTCGGTCAACGTCGTCTCGAACTCGATCCATTTTCCGTCCAGTTCCTTGAAGAGCTTGTCTGCGCCTTTTATATATGCGTTCGGAATCCCCCATCCCTTCGCGAGCAGGTTGATGTGCGAGAGCGGAGTCGACGGCTTCGTGATGATGATCCCGGCGACCGGCGGAAGATTGATAGGTACTTCATTGAGGATGATTATCTCGTTGTAGCCGATCTCTACGCTGTCAGTGAGCTCGTCGATGATATGGACCCGTCCGACCCCTTTCGCCGTGTTTAGCGCGAGATATTCCTGGTTCTTCGAGATCTCGTCCGACGAGACGCGATCTATTCCGAGCCCCGCGCTCAGTTCGTCCTGTCTTGTCGAATTAGGCTTGAAAGCGACTTTTTTGAAGAACGAGCCGTTGATCGTCTGATATGCGTCCCTGATCTGCTCGGCAGGGATAAGGTCCCCGTCCCAAAATTCGAACGTGAACCGCTCTACGGGCTTCTGCCAGGCGACGGTTCCGACGATAAACCTGCGGTTCTCCTTGATGTAGGTGTCTTCGAAGAAATCCGCGTTCTTCAGCACAAGGTAGTTCGCTATCAGAAAGTCTTTGTGAAAACGGTACTTTTGCGAGTTTATGTAGTAGATCCGGTTGTCTTTCCTTCGGTCTATCGCAAACATCACGTGCGGCAGCGCATACGGCGTGTTCTGGTGATAGACGCGGGCCATCGCATCGAATGCCTCCTGAGAGGCGATCTTGTCCAGAAAACGCGCCGAAGAATCCGGTTTCGAGGGCATCGCGCCCTTCGGCTCCCTGCTCGGGGACGGCTTCCGCACGGCCTGCGGCAATGCGAACGAAGCAAACAGCACGAGCATTAATGCGAGTGAAAGAGATCTGAACTTCATACTTCTCAACCTAACTCTTATCCCGTGAGAGCTTTCTGAAGAACGTGAACAACCAAATGATAACAAACAAGAAATAGGCGGTTAAGGCAAGGGAGAATGCCGTCGAGTCGAGCCCGGCTCCTGCGGAGGAGTTGGCCACGAAAACCAGCTGACAGACGAAGGAGCCGAAAAGAAGGTTCCCGATACCGAACCAGGCCATTTTCGAACGGAAGTAGGCATAGAAACCGTCGATGTTCTCCGGGGAAAGCCAGTGGCCGCTGTTCGGGATCCTCAGCCTTCGTACCCGCTTGCGCTGGACGAGCCACGGGCCGATCCCGAACGCGCCGACGTTTAGGGCGATCATCCCGAAGGCGATCGCGAAGAACGTGCCTCTCGAGGAATAACCGTCGGGCACGCCCGACGATCCGAAGTGGACCGCCATCAAGTCCGGCATCAGCGTGAATTTCCACGCCAGGTGGATGACCGCCGCAGCGGCAGTGATAGCGTAAGCGTATTTCAAGGACGGCTTCATCGGAGGCTGGCGTCAGAGGATCTTCTCGATCTCGTCGCAGGCTGTTCTTGTCCCGTTCTCGTTGGCTACGATGTCCCTTGCGCGTCCGGCATTTGCTTTGTACGAAGGATCGTTCAGGATCTTCCCTATCTCCGAGCCCGCCAGCTTCCGTTTATATCTGTCTCTCGACACCGACCGCGCGACCCCAAGCCTTTCGCAACGTGCGGCGTTGTCGGGCTGATCGTGCGAATACGGCATTATCAGCTGCGGGACTCCTGCTCGCAGTGCCTGTGCAGTCGTCCCGACTCCGCCCTGATGGACCACGCAGGAGGCGCGCGGGAATATCTCACCGTACGGGGCGTAATCGAAACCTGCGCGATCCGGATCTGTCCCTTCCGGCGGATCGTTAAATATGCCGTAAAGGGCTACGGCACGCCTTTCCAGCATCTTTGCGGCGGCCAGGCTCTCTTCAAAGAAATCCCCGGGATCCATCACCGCCGCGGAACCGAGCGTGAATACGATCGGCGGTTCGCCTGCTTCGAGGAATTCCGAAAGACCTTCCGGCATCTTGCCAAGGTCGTCGCGTCCGTCGTAGAAGCAGAATCCGGTCTGAACCGCCGCCGGATGCCAGTCGGGCTGCGGCGCTCCCAGGACCTTCGAGAACAGAGCCAGGTGAAGCGCTTCGGAATACCTGTCCCGGATTATGGGGTCGTGGTCGGGATCCAGACCTATTCCGGACCTGAACTCCCTGTACGGCCGGAGCCATTTTGAGATCACCCCGCGGATCGAGGAGAAAACGACTCTGTGAAGCGGCCGGCCGAGGAAGTTCAGGTGCCTGAGGAACTGAGCGTTCGGATAGATGTTCGGTTCGTATGTCGAGAACATCGACAAAGGCGCCATCGAAGTCGTTACCAGTTTGATACCGCGCTTTTCGGCGATCGAATGAGCCGGGTAGACGATCTCGCCCGAGATGAGTAGATCCGCTTCTTCCGTCGCGGCCATAAGGTCTTCGAACATGTCCGTCAGGCCCGGAGAAAGATAGTCCCTGATCAGCCGCTCAGACCCCTTGTTCGCATCCATTACTATCCGTGCGGTTTCCCTGTCTTCCGGATCGAACTTCGGTCTGAGTTCCCTGAACTCGAAACCCAGCGCCTCGACCTTTTCCCTGTAGACCTCAAGCGTCGCCACGGTCACGTCGTGCCCCCGATCTCTGAGCTCGATCGAGATCGCGAGCAGCGGATGCAGGTCTCCCAGGGAGCCATAAGGTGCGGCTACGATCTTCGCCATTGTTCAGGATTCTTGTTCGGTTCTCTCATGCTCTTCAGGTTCGAGGTTTGTTAAGTCCCGGCCAGCTCCGGCTTCGGCGAGGAGTTCTTTCTCCCGCTCCGCCAGGCGGCCCTTGACCTGGAAGCGTACGATCAGAAAAAAGCTCAGGCAGGCAAAGACGATGGAAACGAACACACCGTCGATGTTGCCAATAAAGAAGAAGGCGGCCGCCGCGGCAACGAACACCACAACAGCCGCCTTGAAAACGTTTTCCATAGAATGTGGCTCCGGTTCTACGGCGCCTTCTGAGCAGCCGCACGCATTCCCTCGCCTCGGATGAGCGCCCGGACGGCGGCGATCATCCCCCTCAAAGCCCTGAACACCTTCGGCGCGAACCAGAAGAAGAAAAGCACGAAGATCCCGAGCACGACAGCGATGATCACCGGCGCGACGACCGCGAGGATAGCACCTGCGAACGCGATGACGTCTTCGACAAGCGACATCACCCAGTTCGAAACCGGCTCCGGCGAGAGGTTGATGCCGGCGCGGACAGCGGCCTTCGTTCCGTGCGAAGAAAGCGCGAGCCCGCCTCCCAGAAGCGTTGCAACGACGGTAACCGCGGCATCCATGTCGTCCGTTGCGGAATAGGCAATCACGGCGCCGGCCGGGACCCTTATGAATGTGTGGACGACGTCCCAAATACTGTCAAAGTAAGGCACCTTGTCGGCGACGAACTCGATCGCGTACAGGCCGCCGGCTATCCCTATGATCCACCAGTTGTCCAGAACCTCGAGCCCGCCAGGGAGGTGATACGTGGTCACTTTCTGAATGAGCCCGAGCACGAAGACCGTCGCGTACAGATTGATCCCGGAGGTCCATGCGGACCCGAAAGCCAGGGACAGCGTCGAAAACCACTCCATCATTTATCTCCTCTCCGCGGCAATACGCAGAATCTATTCGTCCTCGTCCGATTCGTTGTCGGATCCGTCCGACTCACGTTTTATGCCGTATTTCTCAAGCCTGTACTGAAGGGTACGAAACGTTAGGCCGAGCAGTTTTGCAGACCTAGTGATGTTGTTGTCCGTGCGCTCCATCGCCTGCGTTATAAGGCTCTTCTCGACGTCCTCGAAATTGACTCCGCCGGGAGGAAGCTTGAAGACCTCCGACCCGCCCGTACCGTTCTGCTGCAGCATTTCCGGCGGGAGGTCCTCTCTGGTGATCGTATCGTTCTCACAGAGCAGTATCGCCCTTTCGACCGCGGACTCCAGCTGGCGCACGTTCCCGGGGTATCCGTACTCGAGAAGCACCTTCTCGGCATCCTTCTCGATCTTGATCTCCCGCTTGGTGTTTCGCGTGTGTTTCCTGATGAAATAATTCATCAGCAGAGGAACGTCGGTCGCCCTGTCCCGTAAAGGCGGCACGTCGATCGCCAAAACGTTCAGCCGATAATAGAGGTCCTCCCGGAAGCGTCCGTCCTCCGTCATTTTCAGGAGGTCGCGGTTCGTCGCTGTCACAACGCGCACATCGACCTCGATCTCCTTCGTTCCGCCGACCCTTCGGATCTGCTTCTCCTGAAGCGCACGCAGGATCTTCGCCTGCAGAGAGATGTCGAGCTCGCCGATCTCGTCCAGAAACAGCGTCCCGCCGTCGGCAATCTCGAACAGGCCCTTCTTGTCGGCGACCGCGCCGGTGAAGCTTCCCTTTTCGTGGCCGAAGAGTTCGCTCTCCAGCAGATTCTCATTGATCGCGGCGCAATTCACCGCCTGGAAGATATTGTTCGACCTTGGAGAGTTCTTATGGATCGCGCGCGCGATCAGCTCCTTTCCCGTGCCGCTTTCGCCTCGAATAAGCACCGTCGAATTCGACTTCGCGACCTTCAGGATCATCTTCTTAACCTTGTCCATCTCGGCCGATTCCGAGATTATCTCTACATCGAGAGTGTCCAGTTTCTGAAGCGCCCGCGAGATCGTATCGAGGAGCTTCTCACTGTCGTAAGGTTTCTGAAGGTAATCGAACGCACCGAGCCTCAGCGCGTCGACCGCCGAATCCACGGAGCCGTGAGCGGTGAGAAGAACGACGATGATCGACTTGTCGTAGTCGGTCAGTTCCTTCAAAAGATCGAGCCCGCTCATCCCCGTCATTTTCAGATCGGTGAGGACAAGGTCGAAATGGCGTTTTTCGACGAACTTCATCGCCGCTTCGCCCGACGATGCGGTCGTCACGTCATATCCCTCGCCCGAAAGGATCATCTCGAGGATCTCTCTCTGGCTCTTTTCATCGTCAACGACAAGTATAGATTTTCTGCTCATACGGTTTCCTGAGCCGAAGGATCGGTCTTCCTGGCTTCCGCGCTCCATCCGGAAGGTTCGAGTCTCGTTCCGTCTTTCGGGCATTCTACCTCACCGGCGCGCCGTTCGCCGCACGCAGGGCATTCACGCATCGCTGCAGCCAAAGTGATCCTGAAAGCCGTTCCCTCGCCCGGTGAGGATTCCAGCTCGATAGTTCCCTTGTGTTCCTCGACGATCCGCTTCACGATCGCCAGTCCCAGTCCGGTTCCGGTCTCCTTTGTCGAGAAGTAAGGCTCGAAGACCTTTTCCAGGTCCTCCTTGGGGATGCCTTTCCCGGTATCCATGATTTCGACAGCTACGTTGCTGCCGGAAGACGAAAGCGTGATCGTAAGCCTTCCGCCGGTCTGCTCCATTGCGTGAAGGGCGTTCAGGAACAGATTGCTGAACACCGACCGGAGCATTTCGTTGTCGCCGAGCACCTCGGGGACCGATTCGCGTTCGACAAGGCTGATCGTTATCCCGTGTTCTTCCGCCTGGTGCTCGATAATCTTCAGCGAATTCTCTACGACCTCCCGAATGTCGACGGGTTCGCGGACGAGGTTCGCCGGCCGCGTGTAGCGCAGAAAGTCCGAAACCAGCCTGTTGATGCGTTCAACCTCGTTCTTGAGCTGATCCGTGAGCTTTCCGAATGTCCGGCTCTGTTCCTCTTCATCTGGTTTGAAACGGTTTCGAAGATGGTCCAGCGTGAGGTTGATGTAGTTCAAAGGATTTCTTATCTCATGAGCGATCGCGGACGCGAGTCTTCCAACAACGGCGGACTTCTCAGCTTCGCGAAGCTGCTCCTCCAGTGCCCGAGTCTTTTCCAGCTCTTCTGTCATTATGTTGAACTGGGTCGCGAGCGAACCTATCTCGTCGCTGCGGTCCGACTCGGAGAGCCTGAAACTGAGGTCGCCTTTCGCAACTCGTCTCGCCGCCCTCGATAGATTTGCGATCGGAGTAGTGAACCTCCACACGAGGATCATCGTCACCAGGATCGCCACGATGAACACGCCGATCGTGAAGATCAACGGCTGTGCCGCCCTGTAGGCCGCCTCGCCGCGGTCGCTCTGCAGAATGACCATCACGTAGAAGCGTCCCTGATTCGTCTCGACGGGTATGGCGTGAGCCTCGCCGTTCTCGCTGTCCTCTACGCTCATCCCCGTGTTCGGAAAGTTCTTTATGTCGTCGCCGAGTTTCTCGCGGCCCTCGACAAGCGGAGGCAGGTCTTTTACCGACCGCAGATCGACCGTTTTGAGTTCGCCGTTCTCACTCTCCTCGGGCAGGTATTTTCCGCTCAGGCTGTCGTAGACCTGCCAGTCGGAGTCGATGACGAGAATGTCCTGAATGCGTCTGGAGGTCCGCTCGTTATAGAATGACTGGCCTTCCCTCTCCACGAAATCGCGGAGGCGGTCCTGCGAGGTCATCGAGTTGACGCCGAGCGCGAATCCCGCGAGAAGCGCCTGTTCCTGCATTTCCGTCAGGTTTATGTTCTCCGCCTGCGTCCGCAAGTTCAGGTAATACTGCACGCCGATAGTCATAACGAGCAGTACCCCGAGCACCAGGAAGAGGCGCCCGCGGAAGGTGCTGAAGAAACTCATCGTCTGCTGAAGGAAGATCTTGCCTCCGTTGCTCCGGTGTTTAACACTCTTGTTTCGTAAAACGGTTGAATGTTATAGTTTGGCTTGGTTTGAAATCAAAGGCCTTTCGCCATATTAGCATCAGCCCCGTCGTCACTCCCCTTTTACGAAGCCTTACATTCCGGTCTCCGAGGTAGTTCTTGATGAGGAAATTCGCACGCAGTTTCTCCCGAATATTCTCTTTGGCCTTTCTCCTGTTCCTGATCGCGATCAACGCACCCGCCCAAACCGCGGCCAATATCGCCGATGACGACCTTACCGGCGAGGACCTGGAGATCCGCAAGGTCGCTCTCGACGCTCTCGGGACGGCCGAAGGCACGGTCGTCGTTATGAACGCCCAGAACGGCCGGATACTCACGATGGTTAACCAGGACTGGGCGATCCGGAATTCGTTCAAGCCGTGCTCGACGATCAAGATCGTGACCGGGATCGCGGGATACAGCGAGGAACTCATACGCCGCGACGGTTCGCTCGCGAACGGAAGTTACAGGCTCGGGCTCGACCAGGCCCTCGCGTATTCGAACAACGCATTCTTTCAGAAGGTCGGTGCCGATCTCGGCAATGAAAAGATGATCTTCTACGCCGGCCGTTTGGGACTCGGGACGGTGACCGGGATCAACGCGCCGGGAGAGTCGCCCGGCAGGCTTCCCTTCGGCAACAGCAACTTAAGGATCTATTCTCACGCCGACGATTTCGAAGTAACGCCTCTGCAGCTTGCGGTAATGGTCTCCGCGGTTACGAACGGCGGGCGCCTGGTCGTGCCCAGGATCCCGAAGACCGAACGCGAGAAAGCCAATTTCAGAGGATACCTGCGCCGAACTCTGGATATCGAGCCCAAGATCTACAAGCGCGTGATCCCGGGAATGCTCGGGGCGGCGGAGTACGGGACCGCGAAGGTTATCCCGAACGATCTCCGCGTGGCGGGCAAAACGGGTTCGTGCATTTCGAAAGGCTCGTGGGTGGGGCTGTTTGCATCGGCTGCGCCGGTTGAGGACCCGTTGTTCTCCGTCGTCGTCATCACCCGGGGAAAGTACGCGCGCGGACGCCACTCCGCGGCCATCGCTTCGAAGATCTACCAGGCGCTCAGGCCCCGTTTCGGTAAAAGGTACGATCGCCGCCTGATAGCCGCCAATCCGAGTACTGAAGATGAGAGGTCGGCCGGCAGGCCTGACGGCAAGCCCTCGGTAACGAAGACCGCGTCGTCGCGTCCGACCGGAACAGTTCCGGCGAGACGAGGGTCCAAGGCCGAAAAACGCAAGTCGGTGGAGGAGATGTTCCCGACGATCGTGATCGAACCCGGCAAAACGGAGATCACGCGTCAGAGGGTGATCGACAAGCAGTAGCAAGGCCCGGGCAGGCCGATCCGCGGAATGGCTTGACAGGGCGCCCGCTTCTGCAAGATTATTGTTAGCTGTGTTTTTCTCGGCAGCCTGAGCTTTCGCGCACCGCTTCAGCCGGCCCCACCGGGAAGGATTGCAACTATTGGAAGGACGTCCACATCTGAGGACTCGCATAACGTCCACCAATTCGTTGTGTTACGAAACCACGATAAAATCGGTTCAGTTTTGCTTGGAGGGAATGAATTAATGAAATCCTATTTGAGAGTTTTGACGGTCGGACTCTTCGCGCTCTTGTTCACCGTCGCAGTTGCGTCGCCGGCATTCGCGCAGGAATGCGATCAGGAAACAAAGACGGCGCTTTACCAGACCTACCTCGATAACTACAACAGCAACAACGTCGCTGACCTGCAGAAGGCCGTCGACGCCGCCAAGGAGTACATCAGGCTCTGCGGCGACAAGCCTGAAGAAGAACAGCTTGTAACTTATTTTAAGGACGGGTATCCGAAGATCGAGCAGCGCATAATCGATATTAAGGAAGCCATCGCAGCACAGGAAGCGCTGGATGCGGAAAAAAAACGTCTCGCGACATTCGACGCGGCTTATAAAGCAAAGAACTGGGCTCAGGTCTTCGCAGCGGGTGAGGAAGTTCTGAACCACCCAGAAGTAGGGAAGCAGAAATTCCATCTAGACATGAGAATTTTGCTTGCCTCGCGCGGCTCCGTTCTCGCAGAGAGCAATCCTCCCATCAACGATTTCAACCAGCAGACGCTCAAGTATGCCCAGGAAGCTATCTCGCGGATCTCCGCCGGTGAAACTTCAGGAACGGGAAACTGGGGAGCCTACGATTTCAGCTGGAAGACGAAAGAGAATGCGCTCGGACAGTTGAACTACGCCATTGGATACATCAAGTATCATCCGCAGTCCAGGAAGGACGACGGTATTGCTTATTACTACAAAGCGACCCAGTTCGATTCGGACACGAAGAAATACTCTCCGATCTATGTCACGCTTGGAGAATGGTATCAGGAAAAGGCAAGAGAGTTGGGCATAAAACGAGAGGCGCTTGACCTTTCAGAGGCCGCCGGCGAGCAGCAGCAGCCGAACATCGACAAAGCGTACGAATACCTCGCGATGGAAAAGGCCTATGTCGAGCGTGCGATGGATGCATACGCCCGCGCTCTGAGCATCGCGAAAACTGACAAGGGAGCGACGGAAGAATTCAAGGCCGGCCTTTTTGAACAGCTGAAGAACCTCTTCGCATTCCGTTATTCGGAGCCTACCGAAGAGGGTAAAAAGACCGACGCCAGCATCAATTCCTACGTGGCGAGCGTGTCCTCGAACTCGCTTCCGAACCCCGCCAACGAACCGGCTCCGGTTCAGGTGAGGCCGGCAGCGACCGACAAGACGACCGACGGGTCGACCGAAGGGACCTCTTCGGATACGACCGGCGGCCGCAGCAGGACGGTCGGCACGACCGCTTCCAAGAAGGCAGGGAACTAGTTTTCCGTCAACCACCAGGCAAATTGAACCAAAAGCCGGAGGCGAAAGCTTCCGGCTTTCTCTTTTGGTACGCACTTAGATAGAATAACGGCTTATGTCCGCGAGTCCGGGCGAACTGGAGAACATCATCGGATACCGATTCAAAGACCTCTCGCTGCTTGAGCGGGCGCTCACGCACAGGTCCTTTGCGTACGAATTGTCCGCCGGCGCGGACGACGGCGAAACGGCCCTTCTGCAGAACGAGACGCTTGAGTTCGTTGGCGATTCAGTGCTGGGCCTGGCGATCGCGGAACAGATCTACGAGAGGAATCCCGGTTCGAGCGAGGGCGACCTTACGCTGATGAAGCACCGGCTCGTCAGTTCCGAGACGCTGGCCGAGATTTCTTCGGCGCTTGGCCTGGGGAAATTCGTGAGGCTTGGCAAAGGAGAGGAAAGATCGGGCGGACGGACGCGTAAGACGATCCTTACAAACACTCTGGAAGCCGTGATCGGCGCGGTTTTCTTCGACGGCGGGTACGTCGCCGCTCGTTCCGTGGTCCGAAAGCTGTTCGCCGAACATATTCGGGCGGTCACTCCGGGCACTTCGCTTGATTTCAAGACCCTTTTGCAGGAGACCCTTCAGGCAGCGCGACGAAAAGCCCCGGTTTACAGGGTTGTGCGGACCGAAGGTCCTTCGCATGACCGAAAGTTCTTTGTTGAAGCGGTCTGGGATGCCGGAAAGGCGGAAGGAAGCGGAAGGTCGATCAAGGCGGCCGAAATGGAAGCGGCAAGCGCCGCGATAGAATTGCTCAAAACAGATTCCGAAGAGCCCGCGTAGTATCACCCGCAGGCATTGATCTATGGCAAAGGAAAACAAAGAGAAGGAAGAAGAAGAGAAAAGCGGGACTGCGGAATCGAAGCAGGTCGAGCCGCCCCGGCACATCGTCGCCGATTACCTCGAATCGTTTGTCGTGACTTTGATAATGGCCCTTTTCGGGATGACGTTCGTGATCCAGGCCGTCACCGTGCCCACCGGGTCGATGCAGAACACGATCCTTATCGGCGACTATCTTCTCGTCAACAAGTTCATTTTCACTTCCGGAGGCGACCCGCTTCCCTTCCTCCCTCAGAGAGAGATCAGAAGGGGCGACGTAATCGTCTTCAAGTACCCGGGTTTTCCGCACAACGTGGCGAAGCTGGAAGACCAGGGAGGCAGGCCGTACCAGATCAACTTCGTCAAACGCGTCATAGGCCTCCCGGGCGACAAGATCGAGATCCGGGCCTCGGAGATCTATCTGAACGACAAACTGCTTCCGGAGCACAGGGTTATCGGTGAACCGCCGTCGCAATCGGCGGCACTTGATACGAGGGAATTCGAACCGCGCGAGGAAGGCGATCAGCCTTACGACGTTTACTACCTCGAGGATATGCTCCGGGGCCGCGGCTCGATGCGCGATTTCGAGTTCGGCGCCGAAGGCCGGCCCGTCGTCGTTCCCGAAGGGAATTACTTCGTGCTCGGGGACAGCCGCAACCAGAGCCTAGACAGCAGGTACTGGGGATTCGTCCCCAGGGAGCTTGTCGTGGGGCGTGCGATGCTCATTTACTGGTCGTGCGACCGCGCTGCGAGCAACGGGAGCTTTTTCGGCTGCCTTACGAGCCCGCGTTTGGACCGGATCGGAAAGCTGATCAGATGAGATCGCCGGGTCTATTATTGAACCTCGACCCAGAGATAAGCGCCGAGGTCTTCGAAGCGCTTGACGAAGGACGCGCCGTCGTCGCACTCGAATCGACGGTCATATCACACGGCCTCCCTCATCCCCAGAACCTGGAAACGGCCGCGGGGATGATGGAGGCCGTTCGCGACAACGGCGCTGTTCCGGCCCTGATCGCGATGCTGAACGGCAGGCTCCGAGTCGGCCTTTCAGAGTCCGATCTCCCTCTTCTCAACGACAGTTCGATCAGAAAACTCTCCGTACGGGACCTTCCGGTGGCTGCCGCGAAGCGGCTCGACGGCGCGACTACCGTCGCTACGACAAGCCTTGCCGCCCGGGCCGCGGGAATCCAGGTTTTCGCGACCGGCGGCATCGGCGGTGTCCACAGAGGATTCTCAGCCGACGTATCCGCCGACTTGCCGGTCCTTGCGAGCACCCCGATCGCCGTCGTTTGTTCCGGCGCCAAGGCCGTGCTGGACCTTCCGGCAACAAGAGAATGGCTCGAAACACACGGAGTACCCGTGATCGGATTCGGCTGTTCAGATATGCCTGCGTTCTATTCCAGGAGTTCGGGATTGAAAGTGGACGAGCGGGTAAACTACCTGAAGGAAGCGGCGGAGATAATCGCTGCGCGAAACCGTCTGGGGTTGCAGAAAGCCGTGATCGTTGCAGTTCCCGCCCCTTCAGAGGATGCCATCGAGGAGGAAACGCTCGAAAGATGGATCGAACAGGCCGTAGGCGATTCGGCGGCGAGGGGGATCAGCGGAAAAGAGGTCACGCCGTTTTTGCTTTCGAGGCTCTCCGAGCTGAGCAGGGGCAGGACCAGGACCGCGAACATCTCGCTGCTTGTCAACAACGCCGCAGTTGCGGCGAGGCTGGCAAACGAACTCGTTTCGCTTTAGCTCTCCTGGCGGTCCTTAAGCGGATTGGGAATGGTGAACGACACGGGTATCGGGACAACCCGTTTGAATCTGAAGATCGACCACTTGAACCGACCGAATACGAATACGGTCCCGCTGACAAGCCACTCGTCTTTGGAGCTTTTGATCTCCTTTGCCGCCCCCTTGACCGCGGAGGTAAGCCCAACCACGATCCGGACCGGATCTTCGAGCGCGACCGTCTCGCCGCTCTTGAAATCGAAAGGACTCTCGTAGTCCCGGATCTCCACCGGAATCCCGTTCACCTCGAAATTCTCAAAAGAGAGAAAATCGACTCTACCGCTCCTTCCTTTGACCGTCAGCACCGGATCGACCGTGAATGTCACGCCCTCAAGTCCGACCGAATCGAACTCGGGATCGGAGAACGACATTTCGAACGCATCGCGGCCATCTTCGGCTCCGTTGCCGGAAGCCGTTCCGATCTCGGCCTTGTGTACTCTGTAACCCCTTATCTTGTCCGGGAGTTCCTGCGGAAATGCATTGAGAGCGAGCAGGAAGAGGATTGCGGCCAGAAATGCCTTTTTACATTGAAGAAGCTTTCTTTGTCTCACTCTTCTCTGACTCTTCGACGGGTCCGTCGGATGCCGTCTCGCCCCCGGCTTCCTTCTCCAGGTCCTGTTTGATCGCATCCAGGATGCCGTTGATGAACTGCGTGGCTTCGTAAGTGGAGAACCGGCGGGCGATCTCGAGAGCTTCGTTTATGACTACCGTGTGGGGAGTTGATTCGAAGAGGAACTCGTTGACGGCGAGCCTGAGTATGTTGCGGTCGACGACTGCCATCCGTTCGATCCGCCAGTGCTCGGCGCGGGTCCGGATCTTGTCGTCGATCTGGTCGATTCGCTCAAGCGTCCCGGTCACAAGATTATCCGCGAACTGCCGGGTCGGAAGATCCATCTCCGTACTCAGCTGGTTCCAGAAATCGTTTACCAGCCGCGGACCTTCGACGCCCGAAACGTCAGCCGCGAAAAGCATCTGAAGTGCGCACTCACGCGCCTTGCGCCTTGCTCCCATATCGCTCGATTATCAAACCGCGTGCTGACGCGCTGTTACGCCGACGGAATCGTCCTCGCCGACCGCCTTCAGCAGATTCGCTATCTCTACCGCCGCCATCGCGGCCTCGTATCCCTTGTTCCCCGATTTCACGCCGCACCTGTTCGTCGCCTGTTCTACGGTATCCGCAGTCACCACACCGAACACTACCGGAACGCCTGTCGACAACGCCGCCTGAGAAATGCCTCCGGCGGCCTCGCCCGCCACGAAATCGAAGTGCGGCGTCTCGCCCCTGATCACCACCCCGAGGCAAATGACCGCGTCAAATCGGCCGGTCTCGGCGATCCGCTTCGCGGCCAGGGGGATTTCGAACGAACCCGGCACTTTGAAGATCTCAACGTCGGCTTCCCCGGCCCCGAGCCTCTCAAGAGCGTCGACGGCTCCCGAAGCTAGTCTCGATGTCAGAAGCTCGTTCCAGCGCGACTCGACAATCGCGAACCGAAGGCCTTTTGCGTTGAGCGCTCCGTTGTGAATCTTTGGTTCCAATTTCTCTCTCCCTTACCGTCGTTGCGGCTAATTGGTAAGTATAAGACCCGACCCTGAGCCTTTCAAGCTTTCAATCGTCATTCGCCTCGGAACACAGGCGTTCGTTTCTCGAGGAACGCCGCGGTGCCTTCGCGCATGTCTTCGGAGCCGAAGAGCTCGCTGAACAGGCGGTTCTCGAGCCGCATTCCTTCCCTTAGCTCAAAGCGCGATCCTTCCCGGACGGCTCGCTTGGCCGCCCGTACCGCCAGGGGAGCGAGGGACGCGATCGCGTTTGCCGTGTCCGATGCAGCGCTCCGGGCCTCGTCCAGGGGCGCCGCCCGGTTGATCAGGCCTCTCTCCGAGGCTTCCCCGGCCGTCAGAGGCCCTTGTGTTGAAACATATGCCGCTCTCAGATCAAAGAAGCAAAGATCGAACGCTTCCGAAAGTTCCGCCGGAATACTGCCGCCGCCCGTCGCAAGCAGGATCGCGGGCACCTCGATCTCGCGAACGACATCCGCAAGATCCGGAAATGATGCGCCGGAAGCCCCGGCGGCGGACTGGGAATCAACAATCAAAAGGACCGCTCGAACGTAGTCTGCGGCTTGACTGACCGCAAAGATGGCGTCTTCCGGATTAGACAACGTAACTATCAGGACGCTGTTGCGTAGGACGGCTGTTTCGGATTCATTTGGATCAGCCAATATCCTCTACCTCCTCGTGGACCTTCCTTATGTCCTTCAGGCTAATTCCTCTCTTCACGATCAGGACAACGCCCACGATCGCCCAGAACAGGATTCGCGCTTTTCTAACGATCGCGAGCGTCACGCCGATCCCGGCTCCAATCGCGAGTGTTTTCACAACGAACTCCGCTCCGGCCTCGTCCACGCCGATCACGAAAGGTATCAGTTTGAACACGATCGTGACCAGCCGGCTGATCGTCTCAAGAAAGAAGGCCGTCGTCAGTGACTGGGCGACTCCGCTGATCTTCGAGAGGATGAAGAGCACCTCCACGACCCCAAGGGAGTGAAACGCCGCCTGAAGAAGCAGGATGGGCACGAAGCGTTTCGGATAACGCCTGTAATAGCCGTAGATCAGGTTCTCGAAGAGCCTTACCTGCAGCCGACCGCTCTTCAGGATCCCTGTCAGCATCCCGCGGTCGTAGAGCCTTTCGCAGATCCCGCTTGCCCAGTGCCACTGCCGCACGATCATCAACGTGACGAACGCCAGGAGCAGGACTATGAAGACGAGCAGAACGTCGATCAGCCATACGTATTCCGGATCCAGATCGAAGCTTCTAAGGAAAAGTATCGAACCCAGGCTGATGAAGAGCGCGGTCACGAAGGAGTAGAAGATGTTCTCGGTGGCGACGGATGAGAGCCCAACGACAAGCGGGAGCTTTCGCCTGACCGCGACCGCCTTTGCCGTGCCGCTTACGAGGATCCCGAGGGGAATGAGACTGCTGAGCGCCTCTCCGATGATCACTGCCGGGAACGTGTCGCGGAAACGCAGTTCGTAAGGTCCGTAAACGGAGAGGCTCCAGGCGCTTGCGCGGACGGATACCCTCAGAAGATAAATGAAGAGAATGAGCGCGAATCCGGAGATTCCGACCTTCGCGATCCCTTCGCCTATCTCGCTTAGCCCGGTGGAGTAGATGAAGTAGATAAAAAGCCCGAGCCCTGCAAGCGTAAAAACGATGCCGGCCGCCTTCAGCCTCGAAAGTGCCTTTGACGCCGGCTTCTCTGCCTCGTTACCCGAACTGACCTGCGTTGCCATTAATTCAAGCGTTTAATAAAATGCAATCATATCGCATCGGCAGAAAATCTTTTAGAAAGGACGTTTATTATGAGCGCTACCCAAATGGAGCCGGAGTCTATCCGGCCGGCATTGACGGTTTTATCTGAAGAGGAAGAGCAGTTCAGGGCAAGTTTCCGCGAATTCGCGGAGGGCGAGGTGCTGCCGCGGGTCAACGATATGGAGACCGCGGGCAAGCTAGATCCGGAACTTATCAAGCAGTGTTTCGAGCTTGGTCTTATGGCGATCGAGGTTCCCGAGGAATACGGGGGAGCGGGTTCCACGTTCTTCAACGCGATCCTCGCGATCGAGGAGCTGGCGCGCGTGGACGCATCGACGTCGGTGTTCGTCGATGTCCAGAACACTTTGGTCGGGAACGCGATCAACAAGTGGGGCAATGAGGAGCAGAAGAAGAAGTATCTTTCCGCGATGGCCGAATCGAAGGTCGGCGCCTACGCTCTCAGCGAGGCGGGCAGCGGGTCCGACGCATTCGCGTTAAAGACCCGCGCGGTCGAAAAGGACGATCATTTCGAGATCACGGGCCAGAAGCTCTGGATCACCAACGGGAACGAGGCGGAGATCTTCATCCTCTTCGCGACGGTCGATCCCGACGCCGGTTACAAGGGCATCACGGCTTTCATAGTCGAAAAGGACTTCGAAGGGTTCGCAGTCGGGGAAAAGGAGAACAAGCTCGGCATCCGCGCGAGTTCGACGACCGAACTGATCCTGGACAACTGCAAGGTTCCGAAAGAGAACGTGCTCGGCGAAGTTGGAAAGGGATACAAGGTTTCGATCGAGACCCTGAACGAAGGCAGGATCGGGATCGCCGCGCAGATGGTCGGGATCGCGCAGGGCGCGTACGAGAACGCTTTGAAGTATACCGCCGAACGCGAGCAGTTCGGAAGATCGATCGACAGCTTCCAGGCGGTGCAGTTCCAGCTCGCGGAGATGGCGGTAGATATCGAGGCGGCGAGGCTCCTGACCTACAACGCCGCTCGTTTGAAGGACGCCGGCGAGCCTTTTCTAAAAGAGGCGGCGATCGCGAAGCTTTACACCTCGCGCGTTGCCGAGAAGGTCTCTTCGAAGGCGGTCGAGCTTTACGGCGGATACGGTTACGTTAAGGACTACCCGGTCGAGAAGTTCTGGCGCGATTCGAAGATCGGTGCGATCTACGAAGGCACTTCGAACATGCAGCTACAGACGATCGCGAAGCTGATCATTGGCGGAAAATAGTTGATTCAACAGGGATCAAGGGGGTGAAGGAGATGGGAAACGCCTGTCTTCTTCGCCCTTTTTCCTTGGACACCTTTGCGCCCTTTGCGAGGTCCTTCGCGAAATTAGCGGTTACTCTTGGTTTCTCGCGTATTTGAAGATAGATCGGAATTCAACCGCAAAGGACGCGAAGGGATGTGCGAAGAGCGCTTTGGCGAGAAAGACAGTACGCACAGTTCATTCTTAGTGCACTCTGTTCAACCCTCTGTGTCCTTTGTGGTGAGAATCTTCCTCAACATCCCCGACCCGACCGCGATAGAGATTTTCTACGGAAAGGGGAGACCCGGTCGATCCTCAGTGAACCCTGTAAGAAACTTCGTGTCCTTCGTGGTTAATACCTCCCTTGGAGGACCTGAACCGATCGCGTTCGAGATTTACCACGGAGAACACGGAGGTTTTCACAGAGGCCGCAGAGCACTAATTCTCAACTATCAATTCTCAATTCCCGCTCTTGCTTTCCGCCCACTGACGGGGTATTGTTTCATCTGTGAGACAGGTCGAAAATCCCCCGAATCCTTACGACAAGTACTCGTCCGAATATCTCGGCGAGCCTCCGCAGACGAAGCTCGAGATCTTCGAGGAGACCGCGACGAAGTCAATGATCGTCAAAAGCTGGTCTCCCGACCTGGGAAGGCGGTTCGTCGTCAACTGCTACCGGGGGTGCGTCCACGCCTGCACGTACTGCTTCGCGCGCCAGTACCACGAGATGATCGGCTATGGCGCCGGTACCGATTTCGAAACGAAACTCGTCGCGAAGGTGAACGCCCCCGAAGTCCTTCGGAACGAACTTAAGAAAACACGCCAGAAGATCCCTTACCTTGAGTTCTCTTTCGCCTCCGACCCGTATGTCCCGATCGAGGCGAACTACGAGCTCACGAGGCGCTGCCTTGAGGTCTGCCGCGAGTTCCGGATCCCTGTATTCGTCCTGACCAAATCGCCCCTCGTGACAAGGGACCTGGACATCCTCAAAGAGCTCGACTGCACGGTCGGATTCTCGATACCGTTCTTGTCTGTCGAAACCTCCAGGCCGTTCGAGCCGTACGTGCCGACGCCGGAAGCGCGATTCCGCGCGATGGAGAAGGTCGCCGTCGAAGGGATCGATGTCGCGCTCGCGCTGGCTCCCGTCATTCCCGGTTACAACGACAACGAGATACCGCAGATCCTCAAGAAGGCGAAGGATTGCGGCGCGACCCGCACCTTTATGAGCCTTGTGCATTTTGCGACCGAATCCGTTGAGGAGTATTTTCTAAAGAGGCTCTACGAAAAGCTCCCGACCCACGCGGACAAGATAGTGAACCGCCTGAAGGAGGAAAAGGGCGGTTCGCTCCGGCATCGTTCGATGGCCGAGAGGAACAACGGCCGAACCGATCGCTGGAAGATGATCAAGGACGTGTTCGATCTTCACACGCGCAAGCTGGGCTTCGAGATGTACGAGAGGATAGAGAAACCGGCACAGGAACCGGTACAGATCCAGCAGAGGCTCTTTTCCTGAAACTCCATATGTCGGATCTTGAGATACGGATCGGGACGGTCGATGACGCCGCGATGCTGTCGAGCATTGGTGCGAAGACCTTCTGGGAGACTTACAGCGACAGTCCCGACAACGAGAACGAGGACCTTAGAAATTACATCGATTGGGCATACGAAGAGGAGCGGATTCGAACAGAACTGCAGGATGAAGGTTTTCGATATCTAGTTGCGGAATTGGACGGAAAGCCCGCTGGGTACGCGAGGCTCAGGATCGGCAGTTACATTGCGAATGTCGACGCGGAGAGGCCTCTGGAGATATCGCGCATATACCTTCTTTCGGAATTCCAGGGAAAGGGGCGAGGAAAAAAGCTGATCGAAAGGTGTGTAGAGGAAGCTGAACGGTTCTTCTGCGACAAGGTTTGGCTCAGCGTCTGGAAGCACAACGAAAAGGCGATCGGATTTTATGAGAAGATGGGATTCGAAATGGCGGGAACGACGTCATTCGACCTTGCGGGCACGGAGCACGAGGACTACGTTATGGCCCTTTCGATCGTTGAAGCTAGCCCATGATCGGAACAAGAAGACAAACAAGATGTGCAGGATATTCAGGATGTGCCTCTTTCCTCAGCGGGCTGGGCAACTGTTTCGAAACGCGTTCCGAGAAGCAAGACCCCTCTCAGAAACGAGACCCAAAGGAGGGTTCTGATCTTCGGAGCTGAGCGATATCGTTGATATCCTGTGCATCTTGTTTGTTCTCTTCCTGCAAACTGACGATATGTCACACAGAATTGAAGTATTTGAACAGATGCTCGAGGACGACCCGGGCGCCACGATGGTGATGTTCGGACTCGCCAACGAGTACCTGAAAGCCGGGGAGACCGAGAAGAGCGTCGCGATGTTCGAACGCTATCTGAAATTCGGCACGGACGAAGGAGCCGGTTACGGAATGCTCGCCAAAGCTTTGGAAGAGCTCGGAGACAGAGAGAAAGCGAGGACGGCTTACGAAAAGGGCATTGAGACCGCATTAGCTCACGGGCATCCCTCGATGGCTGAGGATTTCCGGTTCACGCTTGAAAACGAATACGGGGACTGATCCGCGGGCTTAGATCTCGCTTTCTTTGTGGTAGATTATCCTCACCGATCTGCCATTCCAATTTTAAGAGAATAAAGAAATGAACAAGACCTTGAGGTATCTGTGTGCGCCGCTCGCGGCGATGGTGCTTCTCTCCGCCGTATCGGCCCAGCAGGCGGTCCGACCGACCGGATCCGGCGGCGTGCTTATTTATGAACAGGCCGCTTACGATGTCGAGAAATACGACATCACGTCGACCATCGACCCCGAGAAAAAGAGCCTCTCGGGATCGACGATCATTACGGCGAAGATCGTCTCGCCGGTGGACTGGTTCGTAGTCGATCTCGACACGCCTTATACGGTGAAGACCGTGATCGCGTCCTTCACGGGCCGCGACGACAACCGGCTGACGCACGAGCGCCGCGGGGGGAAGATCTGGATCAAATTCCCTGTAACGGTGCAGCCCGGCAAGACTGTGCGTGTTCAGATCGACTACGAAGGGAATCCGAGGGTCGCGCCGAATCCTCCCTGGGTCGGCGGATTCATGTGGGAGAAGACCGCCGGAGGAGAGGACTGGGTAGTGAACGCCTGCCAGAATGACGGCGCCGATTGCTGGTTCCCAGTAAAGGACCATCCTTCGGACAAGGCGGAAACGGTTGCGCTCAGCATCACGGTCCCGGGGACGCTTTACGTGGCTTCCGTCGGCAGGCTTCAGGAGGTGATCTCGAACCTGAACGGCACGCTTACTTACCGGTGGCTGATGGAGAATCCGATCAGCAACTACAACATCGTGATCAACGTAGCGCCCTACCGGCTGATCGAGCGCGAATACACCAGCGTCACGGGCGAAAAGTTCCCGATCATCTTCTACGCAATTCCGGAAAGCGTTGAGAAGGCGCCGAAGATAATCGAGCAGACGGAGAAGTTCCTCGCATTCTTTGAGAAGTATCTCGGTCCGTATCCGTTCCGCGCCGAGAAGCTCGGCATCGCGGAAACCCCGCACCTGGGAATGGAGCACTCGACGATCATCGCCTACGGCAACAAGTTCCAGGACAATCAGTTCGGGTTCGACTGGCTTATGCTTCACGAGCTCGGCCACGAATGGTGGGCGAACCTGGTGACGGCTTCGGACTGGCGGGATATGTGGATCCACGAAGGGTTCCAGTCGTTCATGGATTCGCTTTACGTCGAGGAGATCGCCGGAAAGGAAGCCTATCTCGCCTCGATGCTTGGCAGGATGAGGAACACCAACAACATTCAGCCGGTCGCGCCCCGCGAGCCAAGGATCACTTACGAGATCTACTACCGCCCGCCGGATTACACGCGCAGCGACGGCGACATTTACGGCAAAGGCGCGGTCGTACTCCACACACTTCGTTACCTGATAGGCGACGAGGCCTTCTTCAAGGCGCTCCGCCGGATGGCCTATCCGACGAAGGAAATGGAATCGTTCACGGACGGCAGGCAGGTGAGGTTCGCGACAACGGACGATTTTCTTACCATCGCCGAGCAGGAATCGCGAATGGAGCTCGATTGGTTCTTCGAAGTGTATCTACGCCAGCCGGAAGTTCCCGAACTCGTTGAGGAACGTTCCGGTTCCACTTTGAAGCTTGCCTGGAAGACGCCGAAGGGGCTTCCCTTCGCGATGCCGGTCCCGGTCCGGATCGCGGGAAAGACGACGAGGGTTTCGATGGAAGGCGGATCGGGATCCGTAACACTGCCCGCCAATGCCTCGGTCGAGGTCGATCCGGAAGGCTGGGTCTTCAGGAAGTCACTGACGCGCGGGTCGTGAGCGGTGAGCGGTGAGCGGTGAGCGGTGAGCGGTGAGCGGTGAGCGGTGAGCGGTGAGCGGTGAGCGGTGAGCGGTGAGCGGTGAGCCACTGTCGCGATACCCTGAGTGATGTCAAGTACTTTCCTGCTTACTGATTGTCCCGCGTAGCTGTTCAGCGGACTCGTGACGGCGTTTCGTGCCGGCGGTTCAACGGTAAGACGATCTTTGTCCTGAATACTCCGTGTTCCTCCGTGAATCTTCGTGGTTCAGATCGATCTCAACCACAAAGAACCACAAAGAAGCACGAAGAAGCACCAAGAAAGAGCATCTTCCTGCTCACAGCTCACCGCTCACCGCTCACCGCTTACTGCTCACAGCTCACGGAAATTGCCCCCTTTCCGCTTCTCTGATATTTTAAGTGTTTGCAAATTTTCAGAGATTCTTATCCTAAAGGACTACTTGATAATGGCTACCGCTCGTAAGAAAGCTTCAGAAACCAAACAGAACAACTCGAAAACGAACAACCGGAACTCGAAGACGAACGCTGACAAATTCCGGGGGCTCGATCCCGAAACGCTGATCGGCATCTATCGCACGATGTACCTCTCGAGGCGCGTCGACGACAAGGAGATCCAGCTAAAGGGCCAGAACAAGGTCTTTTTCCAGATCTCCGGAGCCGGCCACGAGGCGGTGCTGACCGCCGCCGGTCTGGCGATGAAGGCGGGATATGACTGGTTCTATCCCTATTACCGCGACCGCGCGCTAATGATCCAGCTTGGGATGACCGCCAAGGAGATGCTGCTTTCGGCCGTAGGTGCGGAAGCCGATCCGAACTCACACGGCCGCCAGATGCCTTCGCACTGGGGATCGGTCCCGCTGAACGTGCCTTCGCAGTCCTCGCCGACCGGAACACAGCTCCTTCAGGCCGTAGGAGCAGCGGAAGCCTCATACCGCGCTTCACTGGTCGAAGAGCTTCAGGATAAGGTCACGGGTTTCAAAGGCGATGAGGTCGTCTATGTCTCGATCGGCGATGGCACGTCGTCTGAGGGCGAATTCTGGGAAGCGCTGAACACGGCCTGCAATCTCAAACTGCCGGTCATTTTCGTCATCGAGGACAACGGCTACGCGATCTCCGTCCCGGTCGAGGTTCAGACCGCCGGCGGAAGCGTTTCGGACCTACTGATCGGATTCCCGAACTTGTTCATTCAAAAGGTCGACGGCACTGACCCGCTCGAATCGTACGAAGCGTTCACGAAGGCAGTCGCGCATTGTCGCGAGCGCAAAGGAGCCGCGCTCATACACGCAAAGGTCATCCGTCCTTATTCGCACTCGCTGTCTGACGACGAGAGGCTGTACAGGCCCGAAGAGGAGCGTGAGGAAGACGCGAAGATCGACCCGATCACGACCTTCGGCGAGTTCCTTATGACCGAGGGCGTGGTGAAGTCGGAAGAGCTCGAGGCGCTTCGCAAGGAAGTGGACGCCGAGGTGAGCGCGGCAACCGACGAGGCGCTGGCGAGCCCGCAGCCGGCACCCGAATCGGCTCACAGGAACATCTTTTCGGAAGAGATCGACCCGACATCATCGGAATTCGACACGGAAGACGGCGCCGAGCTCTCGGGAAATCCCGGCACGATGGTCGACCTGATCAACCGATGCCTGCACACAGAGATGAAGCGCGATCCGAGGATCGTCGTGTTCGGAGAGGACGTCGCTGATTGCTCGCGCGAGGAATACCTCGAACGGGTAAAGGGAAAGGGCGGCGTGTTCAAGGTCACCGCGAATCTCCAGAGGGAGTTCGGCGGAGACCGCGTGTTCAACTCGCCGCTGGCGGAAGCGAACATCGTCGGACGGGCGATCGGGATGGCGACGCGCGGGCTGAAACCGGTCGTCGAGATCCAGTTCTTCGACTACATATGGCCTGCATACCACCAGATCCGAAACGAGCTCGCATTGATGAGGTGGCGAAGTGACGGTGATTTCAAATCGCCGGTCGTGATCCGCGTTCCGGTCGGGGGCTATCTGAAGGGCGGCGCGATCTATCACTCGCAGTCCGGCACGACGATCTTCTCGCACACGCCTGGTATCAGGATCGCCTATCCGTCGAACGCTCTGGACGCGAACGGGCTTCTGAGGACCTCGATCAGATGTGACGATCCGGTGCTGTTCCTCGAACACAAGCACCTCTACCGGCAGGTCTACAACAAGTCGGAATATCCATCCGACGAGTTCATGATCCCGTTCGGGAAAGCGAAGACGGTCCAGTCAGGAACGGACGTATCGATCATCACCTTCGGGGCGCTCGTGGAGCGTTCGAGGCAGGCCGCTAAGGCGCTTGAAAAGGACGGATTCTCGGTGGAGATCATCGACCTTCGCTCGCTGGTCCCGTACGACTGGGAAGCGGTCGCGGAAAGCGTGAAGAAGACCAGCCGCGCGATCGTCGCTCACGAAGATCCGCTTTCGTTCGGTTACGGCGCTGAGATAGCCGCGCGCATTTCGGACGAGCTGTTCGAGTACCTCGACGCTCCCGTGCGCCGCGTCGCGGCGACCGACACGTTCGTCGCATACGCTCCGCAGGTGGAGGATTACATACTTCCCCAGGCGGCGGATGTAGAGAAGGCAGTGCGGGAATTGATGAAATACTAGTGAGCGGTGAGCAGTGAGCAGTAAGCGGAGACCAGTAAGCGGTCTAGCCCCTGCAATCATTCTGAGGAACCCGAGTATCACTTAGCTCCCGCGGCTTCGCCGTTGCTGTGTGCGGAAAGGCTTGCCTTTCCGGCTGGATTTCTTACCAAGAATACTTGCGCGGAGGCTTAGCCTCCGCGCCATAGGTTTAGGGGTGGCCGCCCGGTAAGCCACAGGCTTACCGCACACCACGGCGGCGAAGCCGCGAGCCTTTGTCTCCCGCTTCCTGACTTCTTTCTTTCATTCCGCCGCTACGCGGCTCGATAATTCGGGGCGCCTCTTGACCGTGGGTGGCGCCCTTCGGGCTTACCCACGGCTAAATGCACATGACCGCTACGCGGTCGGTTATGCGCGTCGCTTGCGCTCCGGGTTCCGATTCCTGTCTCCCGTCTCCTGTCTCCTGACTTCTGTCTTTCATTCCGCCGCTACGCGGCTCGATGGTTCGGGGCGCCTCGTTACCGTGGGTGGCGCCCTTCGGGCTTACCCACGGCTAAATGCACATGACCGCTACGCGGTCGGTTATGCGCGTCGCTTGCGCGCCGGGTTCCGATTCCTGTCTCCCGTCTCCTGTCTCCCGTCTCCCGTCTTCTGTCTCCTGTCTCCTGTCTCCTGACTTCTGTCTCCTCCCTTGACTATCCCACGCTTCTGACCGACCATTTCCCTGATTCTGGAAACCTATTTCGACACGAACGGCCGGACCCGGCCGCAGACCCGCTATGATCAGGGAAATCGCGACTTTTCTCATCTTCGCACTTGTCACCGCCGGAAGCGCCTTCGCACAGTCCGATGCAGCGGCCGCCGCCCGCAAGTACCGTGAGCAGAATGAGATACAGCTCATCAATCAATACCTGGAGTTTCTCTCGCTTCCCAACGTCGCTTCCGACGCAGCGAATATCAAACGGAACGCGGAACACATAAAAGCGGAGCTCGAAAAGCGCGGACTGAGCCCCCGGCTCCTCACGCTCGAGGACCCGAGAGTCCCGCCCGCCGTCTACGGCGAATACATCGTTCCGGGTGCGACAAAGACTATGGTCTTTTACGCGCATTACGACGGCCAGCCGACCGATCCCGCCGACTGGTCGGTTACCGCGCCCTGGAAGCCGCAGCTGATGACCGGCGCTGCCGAAAAAGGGGGAAGGCCCGCAGAGTTGCCGTCGAACGGTCCGGTCGATCGAGATTGGAGGGTCTACGGACGTTCGGCTTCCGACGACAAAGCGGGAGTCTTCACGATCCTTGCCGCATTCGACGCATTGAAGGCATCGGGGATCGAGGCGACCGTGAACCTCAAGTTCTTCTTCGAAGGCGAAGAAGAGGCAGGTTCGCCAAATCTAAGAAAGGTCCTGGAGAAATATAATGATCTTCTGAAGGCAGACGCCTGGGTCGTTTGCGACGGCCCGGTTCATCAATCCGGCAGGAAGCTCGTGTCGTTCGGGGTTCGCGGTGTGACCTCAGCGGCGTTAACCGTTTACGGTGCGAACCGCGAACTGCATAGCGGGCACTACGGGAACTGGTCTCCGAACCCCGGGATGCGGCTCGTGAAACTTCTCTCGTCGATGAAAGACGCAAACGGCAGGGTCCTGATCGAAGGCTGGTACGACGACGTCGAGCCGCTCGGTGAACTCGAAAAGAAAGCGATCGAGGACGCTCCGAAGTACGATGAGCAGCTGAAACGCGAGCTCGGACTCGCAGGAACGGACGGAAGCGGCCGCGAACTTCTTGATCTGCTGAACGAGCCTTCGCTCAACATCAACGGTATGAAGACGGGAAATGTCGGCGAGCTCGCGCGGAACGTGATCCCTTCGAAGGCCGAAGCAGTGTTCGGGCTTAGGCTGGTAAAAGGCAACGATCACAGGCGCCAGCTCGAGAAGCTCCGCAGGCACATCGCTGCGCAGGGCTTCTACGTCATCGACCGCGATCCGACGGCAGAAGAGCGTCTGAAGCATCCGCTGATTGCGAAGTTCATCCCCGAGGACTCAGGATACAACGCGCAAAGGACCGCGATGGACCTTCCGATCTCGCAGTCCGTCGTCGCGGCAGTCAGTCGAGCGAGAGGCGAACAACCGGTCACGCTCCCGACGATGGGAGGAAGCCTGCCGCTTTCGATAATCACGGAAACGCTCGGCGATCCGGCACTGATCACGGTCCCGGTCGCTAACTACGACAATAATCAGCACGCGGCCGACGAGAACATAAGGATCGGAAATCTCTGGGACGGGATCGAGATCTATGCAAGCCTTATGACGATGGATTGATCCGCCGCTTTCCCGCAGCGCCGCACCGCCGGAATCCCCTCGAGCAACACGTCCTTGTGACTTCGTCTTGAGCCGGTCGCGCAACGTTCCGCCCCCGAATTCGAGTAAGCGATCCCGCGTTCAACTTCGTTTGTTTCCGCGCAAGGGTTTTGTTATCCTCGATCGGACCCCAACCGCATAGATCTGCGGAACTCCCTCAACAATTTGATCGGCTTTCACTTCGAGATCGGAGGTATTTCGAGATGAGGATTGTGGTGTGTGTCCGTAGACCTTTTGTTTCGTTTACAAAGGCATTCCTGGCTCTTGGAGCGGTTCTGCTTGTTTTCGGGTTTCTTCAGGCGGCAGGTCTGATCTCGTTTGGTGGACTGTTCGGAGGGACGGTCAGCGCGCAGGAGGAAAAGGATCCCGGCGCTGACTTAACCACGTTGCGTCCGGAAGTCCTAAACCAGCTGGAATCCCTTGCCGAAGAAAAGAGATCAAGGACACCAGCCGAACAGAAGATCGATTCGCGATTGCTGTTCACCATCAAAATGGAACGCGGGGAAGCGATCGCAAGCGGGGTCCCGACGCTCGAGACCGGCCTGCAGGCCGATTCCGAAGGGTTCATCGAGGTCGATATTACCGCAGATGTTACCGACCGCCTGAAGAAGCGTCTTGCAGAAGCAGGTGCAAAGATCTTCGGCATCTACCCTCAGTTCCGAAGCGTTACAGCCAGCGTTCCGATCCGCGACATAGAAGCGCTCGCGGAAATGAGCGAGGTGATTTTCATCCAGGCGAAAATGGAAGCCTTCACGAACGGTTTTGGGTCCCCGCAGGCCCTGCCTCGAACGCCAGGATCGATGACTTTGCCGAACGGCCTTGCACCGCCAGTCGTCCCGCTCCGTCAAGATCACACCGCCCTCGCGGAATCCCTCCGCAAGGCCCTGCTCGCAGGGAGTGCCGCGTCTGAAGGGGACACGACGCATCGAGCGAACCAGGCAAGGGCGCTGACAGGATTCGACGGAACGGGAATCAGGATCGGGGTCCTTTCCGACGGCGTCAACACGCTCGCGGCAAGGCAGGCAACAGGGGACCTTCCGGCCACCGTCACGGTCCTTCCGGGCCAGGCCGGTTCCGGCGACGAAGGAACGGCTATGCTCGAGATCGTCCACGACATCGCCCCCGGAGCCGACCTGTATTTCGCGACGGCGTTCGGTTCCCTTGCGGGATTTGCCCAGAACATACTCGACCTGAGGGCAGCGGGCTGCGACATAATCATCGACGACATCAGCTACTTCGTCGAGACACCGTTTCAGAACGGCCAGGGGCCGCTCGTGGTATCGCCCGGCAATGCCGGCCTGATAGTGCAAAGCGTAAATACGGTGACTTCGTCGGGCGCCATCTACATGTCATCCGCGGCGAACTCAGGCAACCAGAATGACTCGACATCGGGAGCGTGGGAAGGAGATTTCGCGAACGCAGGCCTCGCAGGCGGGGTTCTCGCGGGTGCCGGGACATTGCACAATTTCGGCGGCGGCACAACGCAAAACCCAATGCTTACGGCGGGAAGGGTCCTTCTAAAATGGTCCGATCCGCTTGGCGCTTCCGGGAACGATTACGACATCTATGCGCTCAATGCCGCGGGCACGGGAATCGTTGGAGCGGCGACAAACGTCCAGAACGGTAACGACGATCCCGTCGAGGACCTCGGCAACCGGTCGGCGGGGCAAAGGCTCGTCATCGTCAGGTGGTCGGGCGTAGATCGGTTCCTCCACCTCAATTCTAACGGAGGAAGGATCACCGTTTCGACGAGCGGAACGATTTACGGCCACAACGGAGGACTGAATACGGTCAGCGTCGCAGCGGCGCCGGCCGGGCCGGCGGTAAACAACGCCGCGATCGGCCCCTTTCCCTTTGCTCACAGCCCGGCCGATGTTGTCGAGACATTCAGTGCTGACGGACCCCGCAGGATCTTCTACAACGCGGACGGGACCCAGATCACACCCGGCAACGTGTCCTCGACTGGCGGACAGCTGCTGCAGAAGCCGGACATCACGGCCGCCGACGGAGTGACCACAACGACTCCCGGCTTCATACCTTTCTTCGGCACATCGGCTTCCGTTCCCCACGCCGCAGGCCTTATGGCGCTTCTGAAACAAGCGAGCCCCTTATCCACGAACGCACAGCTGTACACGGCGATGACCAGTTCGGCGATCGACATCGAGTCGCCGGGTTTCGACCGCGATTCCGGAGCGGGGATCTTTATGCCCCTTCGAGCCATGAATGCGCTCGGGGTGACGGGTCCGGCGCTTCTGGACAACGGCCAGGTCGGAGTTGCGGACGGAAACGGAAACGGGATTCCGGAACCGGGCGAACTGGTGGACCTGCAGTTCCCCTTGAGCAATCTAGGACTTTCCAATGCCACAGGGATCACTGCGACATTAACGACCTCGACCCCCGGTGTGACCGTCTGGGCGGGAGCGCCGCCATCGGGTCTTTCTTATCCCAATCTCGCGGCAGCGATCGGAACGGGGACAAGCACTCTGCCGTTCCAGATCGAGATCTCGGACACTTTTCCCTGCGGAGGCACGATAGATCTGACCCTCACGGTGAGTTATTCGGGTGGTTCGTTGCCCCAGCAGGTATTCAGCTACACGCTGGAAGCCGGGCCTCCTTCCGAGATCACCACGACTCTTGATGCCACACCGCCGCCGACAGGTTTCGGTTATACCCCCGCGACGGGCACCCAGACCGGGCGGCTCGTGAGAAACGGGGTCGCAAGCAGCTGCGCAGTGCCGAAAGCGAGTCCCGGCCTTCAGGACGCGTTGCCAAACAGGCGCTACGACTCGTACGTGTATACCGCTTCGGCCTCCGGATGCGTGACCGTTACGTTGTCGACTAGTTCGCTTGCCTTGTTTTCGGCAGCCTACAACAATTCCGGGTTTGTCAGCGCAAATCCGACGACCAACTATCTTGCCGACGCAGGCGTTTCAGCTGCCGCCACGAGCTATTCGTTCAACGTAACGGCGGGACAGCAGTTCACGGTCGTTGTCCACGAGGTCACAGTCGGCGGCGGGCTCGGGCTCGGTTACACCCTGAACGTCAAAGGCCCGATCGCAGGGCTCTGCCTGGAAGCAACGGCTGCCGATGCACGGATCAGCGGCCGGGTCTTCACGAACGACGGAAGGCCGGTCTCGAATGCGGTCGTAACGATGGTGGACCCGGATGGGATCCCAAGAAGTGTCCGCACCAATCCGCTCGGCTATTTTGTTGTCGACGATGTGCCGGCCGGCGAGACATACGTCCTGCAGGTCAGGGCGAAGGGTCTCGCATTCCTGCCGCGGCTTGTGCAGGTCGGAGAAGACATAGACAGCTTAAGGATCTTTGCCGAGCCTTGACGCCCGTGCGGCCGAACGTCCGGCTTCGCGCCGTACGCACGATCCGGCATCGGTGATTCCGCCCTCCGATTCAGCGGCGGACCCGGAAAGTGACGGTTCTTCGCCGCTACCGTGGAACCGGTCTTTAATGTTGCGCGTTCTGGCGTTATAGTTCAACGTCGGACAGGTTAGCGCAGCTTTATGGCTCAGGAATCCAGAACGGCCGAGGGCGGGCTCCAGGCCGGGGACCGTATTGGACGCTACACGATCGTAGAGAGGATCGGAAAGGGCGGAATGGGCGAGGTCTTCCTCGCCGAAGACACTCGACTGGACCGGAAGGTCGCGCTCAAAACACTCCCCCCGCAATGCTGTGAGGACTCGGAGGGACTTGCGCGGTTCGTCCGCGAAGCAAAGGCGGCATCCGCGCTGAACCACCCGAACATCATCACGATCTACGAGATCGACGAGACCGGCGATGTTACTTATATCGCGTCCGAATACATCGAAGGCGTCCTCTTGCAGGACAAGGTCTCGGAAGGCGAACTGACGGCCCAGGAGGTCCTGGACATCGCCTCGCAGATCGCTTCCGCGCTGACAGTCGCGCATTCGGCGGGGATCGTCCACAGGGACATCAAGCCCGCCAACGTAATGATCCGGCGCGACGGGCTTGTGAAGGTCCTCGACTTCGGGATCGCAAAACTTGTCGCCACAGAAGAACCGGAGATCGATCCGGAGGCGGTCACGAAACCTCATTTGACGACACGCGAGGGTCTTGTCCTGGGCACTGTCGGTTATATGTCGCCGGAACAGGCGCGCGGACGTAACCTCGACGCCCGGTCGGACATTTGGAGCCTCGGCTGCGTGCTATACGAAATGATCGCCGGCAGGAAGGCCTTCGAAGGCGAGACCATCGCCGACGTTCTCGCCGGCATAATCCACAAGGAGCCCGAGCCCCTTGCCGCCTTTGGCAGCAACGTCCATCCGGAGTTCGAAAGGATCGTCGGAAGGGCGCTGTGCAAAGTGGCCGAGGACCGTTACCGTTCGGCGGAGGAGATGCTCGAAGATCTCAACCGCCTGAAGACTCGCCTTCTTCTTGAGGAGGCGGAAACCGGCCGGTTCGCAGCCTACGTTTCGGCCGAGACAGCATCCGAACCCGAATCCATCGCCGTCCTTCCCTTCGCGGACATCAGCGCGAGCGAGGATACGCGCTACTTCAGCGAGGGCCTCACGGAAGAGATCATTATGAATCTCTCGAAGCTGAAACAGCTGAGGGTCATTTCCAGAAGCGCGACAAGGCAGTACGTTCAGGAAGGCAAGACACACCGGGACATGGCTGACGACCTTGGAGTGCAGTATCTGCTTGAAGGAGGCGTCCGGTGTATCGGCAATGAGATCCGGATCACCGCACAGCTGATCGACGCTTACAATCAGGTCTATCTCTGGGCGGAGTCTTACCGCGGCACGATCGATGATGTTTTCGAGATCCAGGAAAACGTCGCGGCGGAGATAGTGCGGGCGCTGAAGGTCCGGCTTTCGACCGACGAGCAAACAGAGCTCCGCAAGCGCTATACCGAGAACACGGAAGCCTATCAGATGTACCTCCGCGGACGTTTCTTCTGGAACAAGCGAAGCGAAGAAGGGATTCGGAACGCGATCAGGTATTTCGAGATGGCGATCGAGGAGGATCCGGAATACGCTCTCGCCTGGGCGGGGATCGCCGATTCCTACACCGTGCTCGGAGAGTACGGGAGCGTTCCGAGAAGGCAGCTTTTTCCGAAGGCCCGTGCGGCGGTCGAAAAGGCTCTGGAATTTGATAGCTCTCTTGCCGAAGCGCACTGTTCGAACGCGATCCTGATGATGCTTGAAGACTGGGACTGGGAAGGCTCTGCGAAGGAATTCGAACTTGCCATCGAGCTAAATCCCAGTTATGCAACGGCTTATCAGTGGTACTCGCAGTGGTTCGAAAGCAAGGGAGAGACGGAAGAGGCCATTCGATACGCAACCAAAGCGGCGGAGCTCGATCCGGTCTCGCAGGCTATCCAGCAGGACCTTGGGCTCGCTCTGTATTACGACCGCCGCTATGAAGAGGCGATCGAGGTTGCATTACGGACACTGGAACTTGACCCGGTTTACCCGGCGGCGCACAGGCTGCTTTCGCTCGCGTATCAGGCTGTCGGCCGGTTCGAAGAGGCCATCGAGGAGAACGAGCGTTGGGGCGAGTTGACCGGGAACGAGATCGAGACAGACGTTTCGCGGGCTCAGCTTCTCGCGGCATCCGGAAAACCCGTTGAAGCCCGGTCAATTCTTGAGCGCGTGCCTGCACCTTCCGGGAAATCCGGAAACCTCTTCCGCGGGCTCGCGCTCGCGTTTGCCGCGATCGGAGAAAAGGAGAAGGCGCTGGAATGCCTGGAGGAAGGGCTTGATAGAAGAGAAGAAGCCCTCTTGAGCATCAAGGTCGACCCTAAGCTGGACATCCTCCGCAATGAACCGAGATTCATCGGGATCATCAGGGCCATGGGCCTGTAAAAACAGTCTCGTACCCCGTTGCAGCTCACGGAAAACGGTTACCGGGCAATTCGGCGATCGAGGAATCAAGTTGGTCTCCGATCAATGTGATCCAGAAGCGGGCTTTGACGCTAAAGAAGCAGCGTTCTTGTACAATTCGTTCGCTCGAACAGCCGATCCAGGTGGCAGAATAGAATTATTTGAAACGATGCCCTGAATGCAGGCGCGACTATCACGACGACACGCTCCTGTTCTGTCTCGACGACGGCAGCGCCTTGCTTGAAGGACCGGCGAGCGAGTCCGATCCGGACATCGAACCGGCGACACTGTTTTGGGGGACTGGTCGCCTGACGGTAGGAAGCTCGCGATGTGGTTCTGGCGTGCGGACATGAGAGATAAATCGGGGGCCGTCAATAGCCCTTACTTCATCTCCGTAACTGATACTGCGGATCTAGAAGTTCCCGCAAAGGACAGGGTTACGGTACTTCACGAGGGCAACTGAGGGGACGACCTGAGGACCTTTGTCTGGATGCCGGACGGCAACGGACTCATCTTTCCGGCAAATAAAGCGGAGTCAGCCCTGAAAGCCGACATTTTTTACCTGACTTATCCGGGTGGAGAACTTCGGCAGATCACGGACGACGCGTTCGACTACCAAGAAGTTCAAGTCGCGCCGGATGGGAAAAGTATTATCGCCAGAACGAGATCAGGCTGACCAGCCTCTGGTCGCTGGACCCGGATACGAAAGCTTCGAAGCGCCTAACTTCGGAAGACAAGACCATATCTCCCAGTTCCCTTTCGCTATCGAATGACGGCCAGCTGTTCTTCTTGAAACGTGGCAAAGGCGAAGACGAGTCTTACTCGATGAATCAAGACGGAACCGACCAAGAGAGACTATTTGTTCGATCAGGAACCGTCGTGAACCTTCAGATTACTCCTGACGGAAGGTACTTTGTGGCAAGCGCGTGGCCGCCTTCCGGTCCGGGAACTCACTTGTACCGAATGGACATTGACGGATCGAATGAAACTCAACTGACCGATGTCAAGGACACTTTTGATTCCGATTTTCAACTGACCGCGAGCGGGGTCATTTGGTTTCACAGGTTTCCGGGCTTTGGCAACTCAACGCGGTCGGAATTAATAAGAATGCCTGTCGTGGGCGGCACGGCCGAAAAGATCGAGGGGCTGGAGCCATCCTTTCGTGATTATCTTCCGGTTCCCTCGCCGGACGGGAGATACCTGGCATACGGGTCTGAGCTCAAGAATGATCAGACGGGCAAGATCGATTACTTTCTCAGGGTAGTAGAACTTAATGGCGTCACCGCCGGCCAAAAGGTCCTGGAGATTGACGGCAATCGCATTCAGGGCACAGGGTGGACGCCTGACAGTAGGGCTATCGTTATTAAAAGAGATACCGGAAATCGCGATCTGATCAGAATAGACCTGGCCAGCAAACAAGAGACGAAGCTAAGCGATTTTGACGCGAACTTTGAACCCTGGGATTTCCTTTGGTCACAGGACGGCACAAGGATCCTTCTGTTCGGGTCATCCAGTTTGACCAGCCTCGTCCGGATCAAGGATATGGGTCTCGCCGATTGATGGATATGCTCCACGTGGCTAAAAGGCGATCCCCGCGCGTGGCTCCGCAGAACGCTGCCTCTTAACGCTATTTTCCGATCTGCACCCAACTCCCGTCGTAGGGGCTTATCCTGTAAAGATTGCCGTTAAACTCGATCGAATAAAGCGAATCTCCGGCGGCGAACAGAAAATTCGTCCCGTCGAATTCCTTGGCTCCGATCTGTCTCCAGGAGCCCGTCCGGGGGTCAGTGACGTACAATGCGCCGCCCTCGGTCGAAAACAGCTTCCCTTTGTACATGGTAGCGCGCTTGGTGTTGAGCCAGTCGTTCGATGTACCGATTCGCTGCCACGTGCCGTGCGCAGGATCGATGGAATAGAAGTTACCGTCATGCTCGATCGAATAGAGCCGGCCGCCGTCAGCAAAGAAGAACTTCGTCCGCACAAAATCCGCCTTGCTGATCTGCCGCCATGTGCCGTTCGTGAGGTTCGTTTCATACAAAGCGCCTTCCGTTTCGACGGTGTAGAGCCTGTCGCCGATCGTCGCGCCCGCCATCGTGTTCTTCCAATCGCCGGCTTTGCCCACGCGGCCCCACGAACCGTCAACGGGGCTAATCCGATACAAACTGCCGTCTTCTTCGATGGTGAATAAATTCGAAGAGCCTGCGAAGAGGAACGTCGTGTTCCCAAATTCTGCCTTTCCTATTTGCCGCCACACGCCCCCCGGAAGGTCGGTGACAAAGAGCGCGCCGCTCTTCTCGATAGTGTAGAGCTTGCCGGAAAGAACGACTGCATGCCGGGTGTCCGCCCAGTCACCGGCAAGGACCGCTCCCGCGCACGCACCCAGAATGATCACCAAATAGAAAACACTTTTGATTACTCGCATTTCTCTAGTTCTCCTGACGGACTGATCTCGTTTTAAGATTGTCTGGCCCCCAAAGCCTCTTTTGGGTCACAACTTGAAGCTGCGACATGATAAACCCAAAATAATCCGGAAACGAGCCCGCAGAATGCTCCGCAACAGCTGCCGGAGAAGCTTATCGAAACCCGCCGTCGCCGCCTTTTGGTTCTTGTGATCGGAAGGAGTATGCGGATCGAGACCAGCACGCGGATTTAAAGATCAGACCTTTAGTGGTACGTTCTTAGCTGGCAGAACCGCCGGTTCTCACTCGTTGATAGAAAGAAGTGAGAATTTAGTGTGGCGGAGGTGGTCGGGCAAGTTGTATCGCCCCGCCTTTGAAAGGCCCGAATTGAACCGCAGCCGTGCGAAAGACAGTTTGAAATGGCGCTTGCCGGAAGTTTCCAGCTCCAGACCTGATCGAATCACCAAAAGAATGAACAGAAAACTCGCTTCGACTCTCCTCCTGGCCGCAGTAGTCATCGGCCTGTCCGTCAATGTCTCGTTTGCCCAGCGCGGGAACTCCGCCGACCTCGAAGAACAACGAGAGCGCCGTCACGCGCTCGAGGCGGAGCTGCATAAGATAGCGGTCGTCGACCGAAAGGTGATGGTGAAGATGCGCGACGGAAAGCGCATGGCGGCTGACGTGTATCGCCCGAAAGACGCCGCGGTGAAATACCCGACTATCTTTTCGCGCACGCCCTACAATTTTAACTACTGGGACGTGAACCTTCGGGCCCCGCGCGATATGTCGTCGATCATCGACGCCGTAAAACGCGGATACGCATATGTGGTGATGAACGAACGAGGGCACTTTTTCTCGGAGGGCAATTACGACATCCTTGGGCCGCCATTGACCGACGGGGAGGACGCGATCGAATGGATCTCGTCGCAGGGCTGGTCGAACGGCAAGGTTGGATTGATCGGTTGTTCTTCGACCGCCGAGTGGCAGATGGCCGTCGCGGCGCGAAACCCTGAAGGACTGGCCGCGATGATCCCGCAGGGATTCGGCGCGGGCGTCGGACGGGTCGGGCCGTACTTCGAGCAAGGAAACTGGTACCGAGGCGGCGCGGTTCAGATGCTCTTTATCGCCTGGCTTTACGGACAGGTGAACCAGGTCAGGCCGATGCTTCCGGCGGACGCGACCCAGGAGGAAATGGTCGCAGCTTCGAAGCTGTTCGATCTCGCTCCGCAGATGCCGCCGGTCGACTGGTCAAAGGCGCTTGCCCATCTTCCCGTGATGGACATCCACAGGGCGGTCGACGGCCCAAAGGGCATCTTCGCGGACAAGATGCCGGTCCCGACAGGAGGGCAGATGATCCAGCGCTCGCCGAACGATCCGGCGTGGTACAAGGGCGGACTCTGGCACGACGACATGAAGATCGACACTCCCGGATTCTGGTTCGTCTCCTGGTATGACGTGTCGGCGGGCCCGAATATCGCGACCTACAACCACGTCAGAAAGACCGCGAGCCCCGAGATGGCCGACAAACAGTACCTCGTGATCGCTCCTACGCTCCACTGCGGATACAAGCGCGCGACCGAGGACACTGTCGTCGGCGAACGTTCGATGGGTGACGCGCGGCTCGATTACGACGAGATGACCTACGGATGGTTCGATCATTTCCTGAAAGGCGAGGACAACGGCATTCTCGAGAAGATGCCGAAAGTCCGGTACTTCACGATGGGAATGAACAAATGGCAGTCGGCGGAGACCTGGCCTCCTCCGGGCGCGAAGCCGATGACCTTTTACCTCTCAAGCGGTGGAAGTGCGAACTCCCTGAACGGTGACGGGAAACTGACCTCGGCACCGCCGGCAAACGACGCTCCTGACACCTTTAAGTACGATCCGTTGAACCCGGTTCCGTCGTATGGAGGAAATGTCTGCTGTACGGGAAATGCGGTCCGTGGAGGTGCTTTCGACCAGCGCGAGATGGAGAAGCGCGACGACATCCTCGTTTACACGAGCGAGCCTCTATCGGAAGGAGTGGAGCTCAGCGGCCCGATCGACGTGAAGTTGTTTGTTTCTTCGGACGTCAAGGACACCGATTTCACGGTCAAGTTGATCGACGTCTATCCCGACGGGACGGCTTACAACCTGGACGAGACGATCCAGAGGATGCGCTACCGCGAGGGCTATGACAAGCCGCTTGTATGGATGGAGAAAGGAAAGGTCTACGGATTCAGCTTCTCGCCGATGGTGACCAGCAACTGGTTCGCTCCCGGTCACAGGATCAGGATCGAGATCTCGAGCAGCAATTTCCCGAGGTTCGACCGGAACCTGAACACCGGCGGAAACAATTACGACGAGTCGAAGGGAGTGATCGCGACGAACAAGGTCCATCATTCGAAGCAGTACCCGTCGTCGGTGACGATCACGATTGTGCCGAGGTGAGCGGTAGGGGCGGGGCTCGTCCCCGCCCTTCTTGCAGGCCGTCGCCCCCCGTTTAGAGCAGCGCTTCGCGCTGCCGAGGTAACGCGAACTTCAGTTTGCGCCGCGCGAATGCGCGGGACTCGCCGCAACCTCCAGCCCCCGTTTAGAGCAACGCTTCGCGCTGCCCAATCGCGCGATCGTAATATGGCGACCTGCTCACGTTTCGCGGCAATTCAAAATCTCTTCCTCCCGCCAGTGATACCTTCCGTCCACCGCCAAAGGGACCGGCTCCCGGTTTGCCGGGTGCAATGCCCTGCAGCTTGACCACTTCCAGTCCTCGGGCTTCTCGCACAACTCCGCCCTCACCGGGTTCATGTGTATATAGCCGATCTTCTGCAAAAAGAACTTCGAGGTTCTCAGGTCCACGACCGAGGATCGCGTCTGCCACAGTGCGAACCTCCTCCCGGTGACGTTCAGACTGAGCCTCTTGAGAAGTCGCGGATCGCCTTTTTCGAGCAGCCGGTCGATGATCAGTCTCGCCGACTTTCCCTTTATCTTGTTCAGGATAGTACTCAGTTCCGGACGCAGGGGATTGATGATCGCGTGGACGTGGCCGGGCATGAAGACGAAGGCCGCGAGTTTGAAGGGATGCCTCCGGCGGATCTCGTCGATCACGTCCGCGAGTATCCGGCACTTTCTCCGGTTGCAGACCATCGTCACGTAGTGGAACGTGTTCGGATCGTCGGTGAGGAATATCCGGTCCATGGCTGCCTGAACAAGAGTAGCCGGACCGGGAATGAATTGTCTTTAACGATCCTGAATTGTTTGAATTAATGATCGCGCGTTCGCACGATTGGGCAGCCCGGAGGGCTGCTCTAAACGGGGTCGTGCGGTGTCGCGTTGTAGCCGGGCAACGCCCTGCTATTGCAGCCCGGAGGGCTGCTCGAAATGGAACACGGCGGCGAACCAAAAGAAGGGCGGGGACAAGCCCCGCCCCTACATCTCACGGCTCACTGCTCGCTGCTCACAGCTCACCGCTCACCGTCAAAAGCTCTTCCTGAACAAATAGGAAGCCCGCACGAAGAAGCTACGGCCGTCACGGCGGAGCCCGTCGTCGAACATACCCGTGAACGGGTTGAATCCCTTGTAGAAAAGATTGTCGTTGTAGCCGACGTAGAACGCAGTTCCGGGGTTAGGACTCCATCCGAAGAGCATCTGGCCGTTCAGAGACCGCCGGACCGAATCGTAGTCCCAGCGAACCCTTGCAAAGGTGAACCTTGTAAACTGGTATACGGTTCTCGCTGAAACCAGGTGAGAGTCGAATGCTACAAGGTCCGTATCGTTTCTCGTGAGCCTCTGGCGGTTGTAGGACAAATTGATGCTCCAGGGATCGGTCGGCTGCAGGTTGATCCCCAGCTCGTACCGCAGCAGAAAGGCCTTGCCGGGGTCCAGGGGCGGCTCTTCAAGCGTAGGATCTGTCTGGCGGTCGATCAGGTACTGCAGGTACGCGGGACTGACCCTTGGGAAGACCTCCGACGCGCCGAAATCCAGATCGAGCGCATTCTGCGAGAAACCCGCTTCGGCATAGACCGAGAACCTTTTGCTGAAAGTCTTACCAATGTTAGCCTCTCCGTACCACTGAAGCGCCCCTCTGTGGTCAGCTCCTACAAATGCGCCTTCCTTGGTAGCTGAACGAATCGGTCCGAACTCATCCTCGTAGATCTTCTCGACCGAGCTTCCGAAGCTAACATTGATGTCAAGCTGGTTCTGAAACTTGAAGTTCGTATTGACGCTCGCCAGCGTTGCCCCCTGGAGTCTCCCCGATTCATCGACGCTGAAACCGTGCGATCCGCGTGTCGTGATCCCGATCAGCGTGTTCTCGGGCTTAGGCTCGGTTCCGAGCCTCCATCTGAAGCTTCCGCCGTGCGTGTTCGTCCTGCGTGTAAACCCTACGTCCGCCCGGTAATCCTTTGACCGGCCGCTAACTTCGACAGACCAGCCTCGGTTCCGGCCTGTGTAGTCAAAGAGCTGCCGATATGCGACGCCGTTTCCGGATCGGAACTCCCTCGTGTCGTTCTCCGGATTGTAGAAAAAGCCCCTGGTGTGGGTGAATACCGCCTGGAACTCGGCGAACGTCCTGGAATCAAGGTAGATCTTCCCGTCGAACCCACCGAGAGTGTTCTTTCTGTCCGCGCCGAAGTTGTACTGGGTAGCGAAGATGCCGATGCTCGAATTCTCAAGAATGTCCCGCTTCAGCCGGAGAACGCCGACGTATGCCCTTGTGTCGGTGTTCGGGAAACGGTCGACTGCGGTCATCACGCCGAAGGTGTTCTTCCCGATCTTTCCCGTGACTTTCGCCGCCACGTCCGGATCGGCGATGTTCCTTGTGTTGACCACCTGAAGGGGTGAGTTAAAGATCTCCCTTCCCTCCAGAAAGAACGGACGTTTTTCGGGGAAGAAGATCGGGAATCGCTCGTTCGCCCGCACAACAGGTGCGTCAGCCTCGACCTCCGCGAAATCAGGATTTACTGCAAGATCAAGGGTTACGTTCGGCGTTACCTGAAACTTGACGCTCACACCGACGTCCGCTTCGACGGAGCCGTTGTCGAACAATGATAATCCAGGAACGTCGGGATCGCCGATCCTCCGGCCCGACTGGGAAACGGTGACGCTGGGAACGATCTCGATCGTGCGTTCCGTGTCGATCCCGGTCAGCCCGGTGATCCGGCCGAGCTGAACGAGTTCGTTGACGCCCTTTTTCATTGGCATCCAGCCGTCGATCTCGCGGTTCAGCCTGTCGATCCTCCGCCAAAAATCGACGCCCCACATCTTGCCTTCGCCCGCTTCATAACGCAGCGACTTGAAAGGGATCCGCACCTCCACGGACCATCCGTTCTCGACGATCACGCCCTTCGATTCCATAACGATGTCGACGCTGAAATCAGACTGGAAATCGTTAACCGTCTTGATCCCGTCGGCCTGTATCCCGAACGGATTGAACTGGAGGATGTAGGCGCGCCTTTGGTCGTTGAACGTATCGAGGAAAACCCCGACGTAGTCTTCGCCGCCGACCGCGTCGCGTTTCGCGACCGTCGCTCGTATCTTGTCGGGCTCGTCGAAGCAGAAGTACGCGATGTACAGGTTCTTGCTGTCGTAACCCATGTACGCGATCGTTTCTTTCGAAGGCGGGATGAGATCGCCGGGTTCGGTTTGTATGAAGTCCTTGAACGTCGCGGCCCGCTTCCAGACATCTTCATCCAGGCGGCCGTCTATGACCGGAGGCTCGTCGAAGAACGGAACCACGACCGGATTCGCTTTTTCCGGAGGGATGACGATGTCGTCCCTGCCCGGCTGGGATCCGTCGGCAACTTGTGCGGCCAATGGAACCGAGAGAATAAGAAACGCCAGTATCGGAAGAAAATTGCGTGGATGGATCATTCGGACGCCGAACCCTTTGAATTCAGAAACTCGGATTCTATCAAAGCGGTCGGAATTATTGAATCTGCCAGGGGATGGACCCGAGCCGATAGACACCCGGGGAGACGCGCACCGCGAAGCCTTCTTCGACGAGCCGCGCGTTCGCGGCACCCGCATCTGGCCTGGAAACGCCGATCGCTTTCGAGAGTTCTCCCTTTAGAGTCATCCCGCACATCGTCAGGAACGCCCTCGCGATCTCGACGAGCGCCTCATCGCGGCGGACCTCCTTCGCAATCTCTTTCGGGAACCGCTCCTCGGCGAGAGTCCACAAGTACGTGAACTTCGGCTCGTAAAGCACTTCGTAAGGCACGACCTTCATGCATTTCTGAAGCTCGTCCAAAGCCTTGGTCAGATCTTTCCGGTCTTCGATCCCGGCGTCCTTTTTGAGATCGGCGGTCGATGACTCCCATTCGTTCCTTAGCACTTCGAGAATGCGGTTCGCGGGTCCGGAAAGCTTTGAACTTTCCTCTTCGCGCGGTACGCCGTAGATCGAATGGAAATGAGGTATCAGGTGCCTGGCCACAAACGTCGCCCGGCCCTTGGCGAGTTTCGAATAGTAAACCCTCCCGCGCCGCATCACTTCGTCCTTGAGAAGCCACGCCGAGCTCGCCTCGGGATCCTTCTGCACGTTTTTGGGAGAATACGCATCGCGTCTTCCGCAGACGGCGACAAAAAAGCTCGGCAAGGGAGTTCGTGCATCGGTCAGACCGAGGCAAAAGCCTACATCGTTGACAAGCGCTTCGCCATCCGCCGCATCCGTAATGCGCAGGACCTCTTCCCGCCTCCAAAGCTTGTCGCGGTAAACCTCTATCTCCTTCGGAAGTTCCACAGCGGTTAGTTTCGTTCCGAATTCTCCTGAATGCAAAAGGGCCCGGACCTTTTCAGGACCGGACCCTGTTTCTTGCCTCATCGGGTCTTATCTTCCGGGACTCGTTGATTGAATGGTCAGCGTCGCTTCGGGACCTATCTCCAGGTCGTCCCTTCCGCCGGGGATCATCGATCCGGCGCCCGCTCCCGCGCCGATGGTGGCACCGATGATAGCTCCCTTGCCTCCGCCGAGGATTCCGCCGATGATCGCGCCCAGTCCGGCGCCGATCCCGCTTCGCTTCGCGGTTTCGCCCGTTCTGCTCTTGCTTCGGGCCTCGCCCTCGTCGTTGATCTTGATCTCGTCTCCGTCCTCATCCGTGATCTTCTGGAGGACGCCCGCGAAATCATACCGGCGGCCGTCCGCGAAGACGATGCTTTCAAAGTTGAAGGTTATCTTCGAACGGCCTGAGATCTTCCCCGTCCGCTCGATATCCGAGACGTAGCCCTCGATCACTGCTCCACTGTACTGCGCGGGTGATTCAACCCTTATGCGGAACGGATCGCCCTCGATCGAGGATTTGGTCGTAACGAACCCGTCCAGCGAACCCGTCAGGATCGTTCCGGAAGGCACGGCGAAAGTGCCTGTTCGCGGCGACCTTCGTTGATCCGGGTCGCGCCTCACGGGGTCGCGGTCGTTGGTTGAAGGCTGCGGATTGAACACCACTCCGTCGCCGCTGTCCGACCAGCCTTCGTCATCATCCGGATTTTCCGTCGTCGGAAAGTCGCCGGAGGTAGACGCTGTCGTATCATAACCGTCGGAACGCCTGTAGATGCTGTCGGCGAAAACGGTCTCCGAAAGGTATGAGGTAGTGATCCTCCTTGTTACGCGCATCGACCGGCCTCCGTCTTCCGGAGCGAATGTCAGCGTATAATCGGATTCGCCTCCCAGGCTGGATACGGTGAGTACATCCCCCGTGAATTCGGCTTTGAGGCTGACCGTGCTGCCGTCAGCCCTCCTTGAGGACCGCGCGACTCCGTCAGCCGTGAACACAGCCGGGGCACCGCCGAGAGATGTCTCAAGTGAGACCCGGTTTCCTTCGACCGATATCGAGATGGTCTCAGGCGCCTCGAGCTTCGCCGCGAGATCGGACCGCTCAGCGGCGGACGGCGATTCCCTTCGCGAAACGTTCTCGAGAATGGCGTCCGAGTTCTCGCTGGCGTTGCGGTCGATCGTGTAGGTTCCCTGAAGAAGATATCCGCCGTTGCTTTGCGCTGCGGCCGGCATTATTGCGGTCGCGAAGATCACAGCCGCTATCGAAAAGTAAGCAAGACCTGGATTTAGGAGTCTCATTGAAGCAGTACCTCTGTCGGTTCGTTTAATGATATGTTATCGGGGTTCGGCGCTTGGCCGTCGGAACAGTGTTTACCTAAGAGCATATACCATGCCAGCGTTCTGGGTCGGGCCCGGATGAAAGCGGTAAGCCGGTCTATCCGCCCGATCTTGCCGGCCGGAATGAAGAAACGATTCAGGGAACACACGGATTACAGATATGGCTGATGCTGAAAAGAAGGCGGTCGTGATCCATGCCGGCGACGAGATCTTCATCGGAATCTCGCCAAGTGGACACGCGCAAACCATTGACACTAAAGGCGCTCGGAGCCTTGCGCCGTCTCCGGTCGAGATGCTTATGATCTCCGTCGCCTCGTGCACGGCGGTCGATGTCGTTTCGATAATGGAGAAGAAGAGGCAGGTCGTGCTAGATTACCGAGCCGAGATCACGGGCACCCGCAGGGACGAGCATCCGCGATCATTCACTTCGTTCCACGTTCACCATATCGTGCACGGCCGTGGGGTATCGGAGAAGGCTTTGGCGGATGCGATCCGGCTTTCGGACGAGAAGTACTGCTCTGTCGCCAACACTGTCAGGCCTGCGGCCAAGATAACCACAAGTTTCGAGATCATCGAGGTGGAAGAATGAAGAATGCTTTGAGATCGGCGGCCTTCCTGGCCGTCGTCTGGCTTCTGTTTGCGCCTTTGGTCCAGGCGCAGGAGACGCCGCCTGACGATTACGTCCTGGAGCGCTGGAAGAAGTTCGCGGCGCAGAAGTGGCACGAGACCGACTTCTCGAAGACCGTGCTGACAAAGGACCGTATTTCAGGACTGGACAAAGAGGAACCGGACGAGTTTCAGGAGGAGGTCAGCGAGCTTGCCCTTCTCCGCGGCGTAATTTTCGGAAAACGCGGAAGGATCTTCAAGGACCGCCGCATCCAGGGGTTTCTGGAACGACAGCCCTGGTACAAGCCGAACGCCGAATTCACAAACGCGGTACTGACCGCAAACGAAAAAAAGAACCTGGACCTTGTCAGGCTGAGAGAAGCGGAGAAACGCTCGTACGTCGCGCCGGGCGATCTCAGATACTGGACGGACAGAAAGATCCCGGAAGACAAGCTGGTTTATGCAACTGCGGCGGAATGGCGGATCATGCTTGCCGAAGTAGAGGCGATCCACGGCCGCCGGTTCGATAACGAGCCCTGGCTGCAGAAATACTTCGAGGAACGGTACTGGTACGAGCCGAAGGCCGATTATTCGCCTGACTCGTTGAACGTCATCGAAAGGTCGAACCTTGAAGCGATCCTCGCAAGGCGCAACGAGGAAAGGAAGATCGCGGTCTGGGTCGGCGACATGGACAAGTTCCAGACTTCGCCGCTGACGGAGGAACTGCTCGAAGGGCTCACGCTTAGCGAGCTCCGCCTCATCCGAAACGAGTTCTTCGCCAGAAACGGATATCGATTCGCATTCCCGGGCATCGCCCAGCATTTCGAATGGCGCGAGTGGTACACGCCGCTCGAAGACCAGTCGAAGGTCAAGCTAAACGAGATCGAGGAGCAGAACGTAAAACTCATCGAGCGGATCGAGAAGCAAATGCGGGAAAGACTGGCGACCGAAGCGATCAAGCCGGAAATGCTTGACGGTCTGTTCGTCGAAGACCTTCGGATTCTCCGCAACGAGATCTATGCAAGGCGCGGGCGTATTTTTAAGGACGAATACCTTCAGGGATATTTCGAGACCCAAAGCTGGTACAAACCCGATCCCGAATTCAAGGACGAGATGCTCGGCGAGGCGGAGCTGACGAACCTGGCGGTGATCAAGGAGGCGGAGGAACTCGCGATGAGCCGGTTCGACGCCTTCGAAGGCTGATAAGGCTCGACTTTAAGTTCCGCGTGACGGAACGACACTCGATCAAGGCGGCGGGCACCGGAAACGGTCCGCCGCTTCCGCTTTTCAGCTTAGAAGCCGCTTGCCTTCTGTGCTAACCTCAACACTCGTAATGAAAGTCGCAACCCCCGAAGAGATCGAGCTCAGGAAGAAGCGCGGCGTGCTGGAAAGGCTCCGCAACCGGCTCGTGATCCGCGAAGAAGAGATCACCGAACTGCGTGCCGAACTGGAACAGTTCGAGGCGCAGTACACTATGGAGGTCGGACGCCTTTACCACGAGCTTGACGAGGTCGAGGCCGAGATCGCGGAGGAGGAGGTCAAGCTGAATCCCGAGGACGAGGAGATCAAGAAACGCGCCGAAGAAGCGCGGAAACGTGCCGAGGATTCGGCCGACGCTCTGGACGAGGAAAACTGGCAAGCCTGCACTCACAAGTGGAACCCCACGACCGAGGCCCGCAAGGCCTATTACAATCTTGCGAAGATCATTCATCCGGACCTCGCCGTAGACAACGAAGAACGTGAACGGCGCCACGGGCTGATGGCGCAGCTGAACGACGCCTATTCGGAAGGCGACCAGAAGCTCCTTAACAAGCTTGTCGAAGAATACAGGGATTCGCCGGAACTCGTGAATGGCGATTCGGTTGGCGACGAACTCGTCCGCGTTATACGCCAGGTCCATCAGGTAACGAGACGTTTGAAGGAACTTCGCGAAGAGCATCTCGAAATCGAGCTCTCGGAACTGTTCGTCCTTCGCGAAAAGGTCCGTGCGGAACAGCTCGAGGGCCGCAATCTGCTCAGCCAGATGGCGGAAAGGACAAGGACGCAGATCAAAAAGGCGAACCGGCGACTCAGCAATCTGCGGAACATCGTCGAGGCGGAAGAACGCGATCCGGAAGAACGGTTCGGCCTGAACGTGTCCGCTTTCCGATAGGGCCCTTTGCTTTTCACACCCCTTACCAGTGAACGATCCCTTGCGAACTGATGTCGCCATTGTCGGCGCCGGACCTGCGGGACTTTCCGCGGCGCTCTGGTGCGACGAGCTCGGGCTCGACGCTCTCGTTCTCGAGGCTGGCCGCGAACCGGGCGGCCAACTTCTCTGGACCTACAATTCGATCGAGAACTATCTGGGCTTCGAGGCAGCGGACGGGCGCGAGGCACGAGACCGGTTCGTTGACCAGATAAGAAGGCGGGGACTGAATATCCGACCGGAAAGCGTCGCGGCTTCCGTGGCTCTTCGCCCCTTGAGAGTCGGCCTTTCCAAAGGTGAAACGATCGAACCGCGAGCAGTGATCATCGCGACAGGTGTACGCAGGAACGAGCCGGACCTTGAGAATCTGGAACACTTCAGAGGCCGAGGAATACTCGAGTCGGGGAAGCGGGACAAGGATCTTGCGATAGGTAAGACAGTGATGGTCGTGGGCGGGGGCGATGCGGCGTTCGAGAACGCACTGATACTCGCCGGCACGGCCGACAAGGTATTTCTGGTCCATCGCAGGGAAACGTTCAGGGCGAGGCAGGAGTTCACGGACGCCGTCCGCGACAACAGCAAGATCGAGATCATCACCAATTCCGAGGTCGCGCGATTGGAAGGGGACGGAGGGCTGGAATCCGTGACGCTGACCGGCGACGGACAGGAACGAGGCCTGTCGGTTGGTGCCCTCATCTTCCGGATCGGAGTTCGCCCGAACTCCGAGCTTGTTCAGCACCTTGTGGCCACCGACTCCCGCGGATACATCAGGATCGACTCGAGCTGCCGCACCGACCAAGAGGGCATTTACGCCGTCGGCGACGTCGCAAACCCTGTCTCACCCACGATCAGTTCAGCCTCAGGAATGGGAGCCACAGCCGCAAAGGCTGTTTTTTCTTGGCTATAGAGACGATCTGATATACAATCTGCTGAATCTTTTCCGATCTACTGAATCATTCTTTGGTCATATTGACCGAAATTTTGAATTTTCTACAGAATTCTCCAGTAGGCAGTCTCGGCCTGAGGCAGCCCGACCGGCCGTTCCTGCCTTTATTTCAGCGCTATAGGACTGCATGCCCCAACTGGAACGCAAAATGCCTGATTTTAAGTCAGTTACGTCGCAATCAATCGATTTCCAATCAGAACTTAAGGAGGAGCTATGAGTTTTAGCAGATTAAGACCCAAGGTGTTTTCGGTCTTGGTGGCGCTGTTTACCTGCGCCATTCTGGCCGGCAGCATCAACGCTCAGTCTGGTACGTCCAGGATCAACGGAACTGTGACAGACCAGACCGGCGCGGCAGTGCCGGGAGCGACCGTGATGATCACGAACCCGGCGACGGGATTCTCGCGGACCATCACGACGGACAGCAGCGGCAGTTACAGCTTCCCGGGCATTCCGCCGGCGACTTACAGGCTGGAAGTTGAAGCTGCAAACTTCAACAAGGCCGTCGCCAACAATGTCCAGGCGCTTGTCGACTCGACAACGAACTTCGATGTTGCGCTGCAGCCGGGAGACATTACCGCTGTCGTTGACGTTACCGCGAACACCATAGAGTCGGTCGTCAACACTCAGGACGCGAGTATCGGTAACAACTTCGTACCGGAACAGATCACCCAGCTGCCGACGAACCTTCGCAGGGTTAACGACCTCCTGAGCCTTCAGCCGGGCGTTACACGCGACGGTTACGTGGCCGGTGGTCGCAGCGACCAGGCGAACATAACGCTCGACGGCGTTGACATCAACGACCAGCAGACGGGCGGACGCACGGACCAGTTCCAGACGACCCAGGACTCGGCGCTCCGTGTGACCACCGAATCGGTCGAGGAATTCCGCATCACCACGACGAACGCGAATGCGAATCAGGGCCGCTCGTCGGGAGCCCAGATCTCTCTTATTACGAGACGGGGATCTAACGACTTCAACGGTGCGGCTTTTTACTTCCTCAGGCCCACGAAGTGGTCGGCGAACGACTTCTTCAACAATCTTGCGGGCGTCGAAAGGCCGAGCCTGAACCGTGACGTTTACGGCGGCAGGATCGGCGGCCCGATCCTCAAGGACAGGTTGTTCTTCTTCTATTCCTACGAAGGTCAGCAGCAGGAACTCGCTCAGTCGGTCGTCAGGACGGTCCCCCTTGCCCATATGGGTAACGGAGAGATGAGGTTCTTCGGGAGCGGTCCGACGTGCGACGGCACCGGACTGTGCGTTCTTAACACGGCGACCTTCAATAACGTTTACAACGAGGTCCTCCAGAATCCGGCGGCAGTCGCGGTTTTCGCTGACGTTGTCAGCCGTTATCCGTCCAACGATTCGTCGGTCGGCGACGGCATCAACACCGGGGGCTTCAGGTTCAACTCGCCTACGACGATCAAGGAAAACACGCACATTGCGAGGTTCGACCTTACGATCAACGACAGCCAGGAACTGTTCGTCCGCGGCAACTACCAATGGGATACGTCAACCGGTGTTTCGGCATTCCCCGATACCCCGACGACGGCCTTCTGGTCGCATCCGACGGGATTCGTCGTCGGCCACAACTGGACCATTAATTCGAAGGCGATCAACAACTTCCGCCTCGGATTCACGCGTCAGGCGTTCAGCAACCAGGGTGATTCCTCCGATCCGAGCATCAGCTTCAGGTTCGTATACTCGCCCAGGCTTTTCACAAGGACGCTCAGCAGGGTGACGCCGGTAACCAACTTCACCGACGATTTCACCTATATCAAGGGCGCGCACACTATCCAGCTGGGAACAAACATCAGGCTAATCCGCAACAAGAGGAGCGACCTTGGAAACGCATTTGACTCTGCCGTGACCAACCCGTCGTTCTACAACCTTTCCGGCGCGGTCGTTACGAACGCGATCACGAATGCGGGCTACACGATCGACGGCGGAAGCGTTGCCGCGGCACAGGCTGCTGCAACGGCCCTTATCGGAAGGTACTCGCAGTACTCCGGCAACTTCACGTTCGACATCGACGGAAGCGTTCTTGCCGCGGGAACTCCAGCCAACAGGAACTTCGCGACTGAGGAATACGACGTTTATGGACAGGACATCTGGAAGCCGTTCAGGAACCTCACGGTGACGATGGGGCTCCGGTACGCTTACAGCCGTCCGGTCTATGAGAAGAACGGATTCCAGGTTGTGCCTGACAGACCGCTGGGAGACATCTTCGACGAACGCGTCGCGAGCGCTCTTGTAGGCGTACCTGCGAATCCGCTTGTGAACTTTGTTCTCGGAGGACCCGTCAACAACGGACCGGGATTCTACGGTAAAGACCTGAACAACTGGCAGCCGAGGATCGCGGCAGCGTGGTCGCCGGACATCGGCGGTCCGCTCGGACGATTCCTCTTCGGTGAAGAAGGCGACTCTACCGTTCGCGGCGGATTCTCCATCACCAACGACTACTTCGGCGGACAGCTCGCCGTCAGCTTCGATAGCCTGTCTTCGATCGGCTTCACGAGCTCGACGACGATCGCCGCGAACACCTATGACATCACGGGCTGCGGCGCGACGGTCGGAGGAGGAGTTCCTCCCTGTGCACCGCTGTTCACGGGATTCAACCAGGACGTTCGCGCACTGCCGGGTATCCCTGCACCGCTCCAGAGGTTCTCGACCCCTGCTGACGAAGCGCAGAGGATCGAGACTTCGCTCGATTCGACCATCACCTCGCCGACCCATTACTCGTGGAACCTCACCTACGGAAGAAGCCTTCCGAAGGGAGCGTACTTCGAGGCAAGTTACATCGGCCGCGCCGCGCGCAACCTGTTCGCGACGCGAGACGTGATGGCGCTGAACAACCTGGTCGATCCGGCAACGGGAATGGACTGGTACACGGCTGCGGGAATTCTGCACGACCTCCGTTTGGCGGACACGCCGAATGCGAACGTGCAGGCGATCCCGTACTTCGAGAACCTGTTCCCCGGCGCTGTGGGCATCTTCGGAGCCCCCGGGACCACGGCAACGCAAGGTATCTACAATCTTATCTCGCGCGTCGATGGTTTCGACATTCTCGACTGGACCTTCGTGCAGCTGCTGATCGACGACGTGGGTATCTTCCCGAACATGTTCTTCCATCCGCAGTACGCGGCGTTCTCCGCTTACGGAACCACCGCTTACTCGAACTATCACGGAGGATCGTTCTCGTTGAGGCAGAGGCTTGGCAATACGCTAACCTACGACATCAACTACACGTTCTCGAAGTCGATGGACAACGCGTCTGGTCTTCAGACCGGTGCTTCTTACGGATCACAGTTCATACTGAATCCGCTAAGGCCGGACGATAACTACGCAGTGTCCGACTTCGACACGAAGCATGTCGTCAATGCGAACTTCCTGTTCGAACTTCCGATCGGAAGGGGCAGGTCCTGGTTCACCGACGCGAACCGTATCGTCGATGCCTTCATCGGCGGATGGCAGCTTGCGGGCGTTTATCGCTGGAACACGGGACAGCCGCTTGCAACGCCGTTTGACCAGGCCCAGTGGGCGACCAACTGGAATGTCCAGTCGAACTCGACGAGGATCCGTCCGGTTGAGTTTACGGTAATTCGCGACACCCAGAACGCGTTCGCCGACCCGCAAGCCGCGTTCAACTCTTTCCGCAACGCCCGTCCGGGCGAGACCGGCGAGAGGAACGCGTTCAGGCTTCCGGGCTACCAGACGCTCGACCTGGGACTTACGAAGAATTTCACGATGCCGTGGAATGAGAATCACAAGTTCCAGTTCCGCTGGGAGGTGTTCAACGTAACGAACATTCAGTACTTCGGAGCAGGAAACATCACGCGTGCTTCTTACGGGCTTCCGCAGGATCCGGAGACGGGTTCGGCAAGCTCCAGCTTCGGACGTCTGTACAACTTCACGCAGGGTTCGCCCCGCTCTATGCAGTTCGGTTTAAGGTACGAATTCTAAACGGACCTGACGAATGCGACAGGCCGGGACCTTCGGGTTCCGGCCTTTTTTTTCTCCCTGTCATTCGGCTTCTCGTATGAAATTTTAATAATCTGAATCCGGAACTCCCCGCGCAGCACTTTGCCGGCTTCCTTCTGCATAAAACTTTTCTAAAATTTCGCCGGTCTGTCCGCCCGATCCGGGCCGGATCCGCCGGACAGCCGCGTACCGAGATGCCTTCGTAAGGGCACGGACGGCTAAAATCCTCTTCAAATTCTATTTCAAATCCCCGTAAACCTCTCACATTCAATATCTTGCATCGGCAGGTTGGAACGGCAGGTGCCTAATCACACCACTATGTTTTTCCAGGCATTCAATCATTCAATTCAGACAAGGAGGCGTTATGATCCATAGTCTTGCAAGATCAAGGCTGTTTACGGCGTTTGCGGCATTCATTTTTGTTGCCGTTACCGCCGTGGCAGCCTCTGCACAGTCGGGCACTTCCCGCATCAGCGGGGCCGTGACCGACCAGACAGGCGCCGCAGTTCCCGGAGCAAACGTCACGATAACGAATCCCAATACGGGATATTCGCGGTCGGCGACGACGGACAACAGCGGCATCTACAACTTCCCCGGCATCCCGCCCGCCACGTACCGGCTCGAGGTCGAGGCCGGCAACTTCAAGAAAGCTGTAAACAACAACGTGCAGGCGCTCGTCGATTCATCTACGAGTATCAACGTTGCGCTTGAGGCAGGCGACGTTTCAGCTGTCGTCGATGTCACGACTAACACGATCGAATCGGTCGTGAATACTCAAGACGCGAGCATCGGCAACAACTTCGTGCCGGAGCAGATCACACAGCTGCCGACCAATCTTCGGCAGGTGAACGACCTGCTCAGCCTTCAGCCCGGCGTCACCCGTGACGGTTACGTCGCAGGCGGCCGCAGCGACCAGGCCAACATCACGCTCGACGGCGTGGACATCAACGACCAGCAGACGGGCGGAAGGACGAACCAGTTCCAGACCACCCAGAACTCTGCTCTCCGCGTGACCACGGAATCCGTCGAGGAATTCCGGATCACGACCACGAACGCGAACGCCAACCAGGGCCGTTCGTCCGGCGCACAGATCTCACTCGTGACCAAGAGCGGAACGAACGAGTTCAACGGGTCGCTTTTCTATTTCTACAGGCCGACCGCCTTCTCCGCGAACGATTTCTTCAACAATCTTTCCGGAGTCGAACGCCCGAGCCTGGCACGTGACGTGTTCGGCGGTTCGCTCGGCGGGCCGATCATCAAGGACAAGCTGTTCTTCTTCTATTCCTACGAAGGTCAGCGCCAGGAGAGCGGAGTCTCCACCACAAGGGTGGTACCGCTGGCACACCTCGGAAACGGCGAGATTCGGTTCGAAGGGACCGGTCCCAACTGCGTGAACGGACAGTGTGTTCTGGGAATGGCAGAGCTGAACGGAATCTACAGCCAGGTTGGGCTCAACCCGACCGCCATCGCGATACTCGCGGACGCGGCGACCCGGTATCCCGCCAACGACTCTTCTGTCGGCGACGGGATCAACACGGGCGGCTTCAGATTCAATTCGCCTTTGACGATCGAAGAGAACACGCACATCGCGCGGTTCGACTACAACGTAAACGACAGCCAGCAGCTGTTCGCGCGGTTCAATTACCAGTGGGACATCACCCAAGGCAATGCCAATACCGCCGTGAACCAGCAGTTTCCCGACACGCCCCCGACGGGCATCTGGTCGCATCCGACCGGATTCGTGGTGGGACACAACTGGACGATCAACAGCAATATGATCAACAACTTCCGACTGGGCTTCACCCGGCAGGCGTTCAGCCAGCAGGGCGACTCATCGGATAATGCGATCTCGTTCAGGTTCGTCTACTCCCCGAGGCTCAGCCCTTCGGTCAGGACGCTAAGCCGGGTCACGCCGGTTACGAACATCACGGACGATTTCACGTGGATCAAGGGCAAGCACACGATGCAGTTCGGCGGAAACGTCCGGTTGATCCGGAACAAGAGGCAGAGTTTCAACTCTGCGTTTGATTCCGCAATCACCAATCCTTCGTTCTACGACCAGTCAGGCGCTGTGGTCTCGAACCAGATCACCAATGCAGGATATTCGATCGACGGTGGGAGCATTGCTTCGGTCCAGGCCGCTGCCACCGCACTGATCGGGCGCTATTCACAGTACTCCGGGAACTTCACGTTCGACATCGACGGAAGCATCCTGCCGGCCGGCACACCGAGCGACAGGAATTTCGCGACGGAAGAGTACGACGCCTACTTCCAGGACATCTACAGGCCGCTTCGCAACCTAACGATCACGGCGGGTTTGCGGTACGCGGTCAGCAGGCCCGTCTATGAGAAGAACGGCTTCCAGGTCGTCCCGACCGAGAAGCTGGGCGACTTCTTCAACCGCCGCGTGCAAAGCGCGATGGTGGGAGTTCCTTTGAACGACACGATCCAGTTCCAGCTTGGCGGGCCCGCAAACGACGGTCCCGGATTTTACAGCATGGACTGGAACAACCTGCAGCCGCGCGTAGCGGTCGCGTGGTCTCCGAGTTTCAAAGGCGGATTCTGGAAGACTCTCTTCGGCAACGAAGGTGATTCCACCATCCGCGGCGGATTCGCAATCACGAACGACTACTTTGGCGGTCAGCTCGCCGTCTCGTTCGACCAGTTGTCGACGATCGGCTTCACCAGCACGACGACGATTGCAGCGAACACGTACAACGTGACCGACCGTCCGGCTCCTTTATTCACGGGATTCGGACAGGACGTCCGTTCGCTTCCGGGGATCCCGGCGCCTCTCCAGAGGTTCGACACTCCCGCCGATGAGGCGCAGAGGATCGAGACCTCGCTTGACGGAACGATCGTTTCGCCGACCCACTATCAGTGGAACCTTTCGTACGGAAGAAGCCTTCCAAAGGGAGCGTACTTTGAGGCGAGCTATATCGGCCGTTCGGCGCGGAACCTTTTCGCGACGCGCGACGTGATGGCGCTCAACAACCTGATCGATCCGATCTCCGGAATGGACTGGTATACGGCGGCGGGAATGCTGCACGATCTGCGTTTGGCCGACACGCCGAACGCGAACGTGCCGACGATCCCGTACTTCGAGAACCTTTTCCCGTCCGCAGTCGGTTTGTTCGGCGCTCCGGGAACGACCGCGACCCAGGGGATCTACAACCTGATCTCGCGCGTCGACGGATTCGACATACTCGACTGGACTTTCGTCCAGCTCCTGATCGACGATCTGGACATTCCGAACGCGTTCTTCCATCCGCAGTACGCGGCGTTCTCGGCTTTCGGAACGACGGCGTATTCGGACTACCACGGAGGTTCGTTCAGCCTGCGCCAGCGGCTCGGCAACACGCTGTCGTACGACGTCAACTACACGTTCTCGAAATCGATAGACAACGCTTCCGGCCTCCAGACCGGCACGTCCTATGGTTCGCAGTTCATCCTCAACGCATTGCGTCCGGATGACAACCGCGCCGTTTCAGATTTCGATACGAAGCACGTGGTCAACGCCAATTTTCTGTTCAATCTGCCGGTCGGGCGCAACCAGGCCTGGTTCAGCGATATGAGCGGAATAGCCGACGTCCTCTTCGGAGGATGGCAGCTCGCCGGCGTTTACCGTTGGAACACGGGACAGCCGCTTATCTCGCCGTTCGATCAGGCGCAGTGGGCGACCAACTGGAACGTGCAGTCGAGCGGCGTCCGCAGGACCCCGCTTACGGCAACGAATCCGAGGGATACGCAGAATGCGTTTGCGGATCCGCAGTCGGTATTCAACAACTACCGGAACGCCCGTCCGGGCGAGACCGGCGAGCGGAACGTTCTGAGGCTTCCGGGCTATCAGGCGCTCGACCTTGGTCTTACGAAGAACTTCACGATGCCGTGGAACGAGAACCACAAGTTCCAGTTCCGCTGGGAAGTCTTCAATGTCACCAACGTCCAGTACCTGGGCCTTGACGCCGCAGGCACCGGCATCACCCGCACGACGTGGGGACTGCCGCAGGATCCCGAGATCAGCACGGCTCCGTCAACCTTTGGAAAGGTCTACACGACTGTCCAGGGGACGCCGAGGGCAATGCAGTTCGGTCTCAGGTATTCCTTCTAACCACTTGCTTGACCAGCAAGCTTGAAAGGCCGGAGCGAATTCGCTCCGGCCTGTTTTTTCGGGTCATCAGTTGCCCCCCGGCTTCCGCAACCCGAAGCCGCATAGAGCTCCGAAATATCTGCCGGCATTTCAATTACCCCCCGACGAACGAATCGTTCCCCGTTATCTCGATCAGGTGCCTTGTATCGTTGACGGTCAGAAGCCGCGTGTTTCGGCGTCCGCGGATCTCGAAGCGGTTGATCCCGCAGTTCGAGGTCACCAGCCAGGGAGTCTGGACCGTACCGCGGTTGATCGCGCCGATCATATGAAGAGTCAGGTAGCAGATCGCGCCGGTGTGGGAGAAGATAGCTATCTTCTGCCCCCTGTGGGTTCTGAGGATCTCACTCATCGCCTGCGTGCCCCGCCTCAGGAGGTGCCGGTAGCTCTCGCCGCCGGTGATCACGTGGTTGATGTTCCGGTTGATCAGCGCGTAATAGTCTTTCGGATACTTCTGCTTCGATTCTTCGAACGTCAGGCCTTCCAGCACACCGACGTTCCGCTCGCGGAACGCGGAGGTCTTGTTGATCTCGACACCCAGAAGTTCGGATAGCGGCTCGGCCGTCTGGACCGCCCTAAGCAGATCGCTCGAATAAATATGATCGATATTCTCCTGATGAAGCGCCCGTGCTGTAAGTTCCGCCTGTTTCCGCCCAAGGTCGGACAAAGGCGTCGGCGAATGCCCGCCGAAGCGGCCTTCGGCGTTCCCGTCTGACTGTCCGTGGCGGATGAGATAGAGGCGTGTAACCATAGGGTTCAAGTAAAAAGGAAAAAGTAAAAGGTAAAAACTAAAAGGTAGAAAGTAAAAAAGCGAGCGGCCCCGAAATGCACTTTTCCAGCTAAAAATGATAGGAAATCTGCTTTCTTACTTTTTAGTTTTTACCTTTTACTTTTTTCTTTTACTTTTTGCCTTTTACTTTTTACTTTCTTAGACTCCCACCGTTTCCGCTTTCAGCTTCTCGGTCTGGTAGTGCGTGATGAGAGCCTCGATGAACTCGTTGAGCTGGCCTTCCATAACGAGATCGAGCTGGTGGACGGTGAGGCCGATCCGGTGGTCGGTGACGCGGTTCTCTTTGAAATTGTAAGTGCGGATCTTCTCGCTGCGGTCGCCGCTGCCGACCATCGACTTGCGCTCGGAGGCCATTTCCTCGTGCCGCTTCTGCTCTTCGAGTTCCTGAAGCCTCGCGCGCAGGACCTTCATCGCCTTCTCGCGGTTCTTGATCTGCGATTTCTCGTCCTGCATCGAGACCACGAGCCCCGAAGGCAGATGCGTGATGCGGACCGCTGAATACGTTGTGTTGACCGACTGTCCGCCCGGGCCCGATGAACAAAACGTGTCGATGCGAAGGTCGTTCTGGTCGATCTGGACATCGACCTCTTCGGCTTCCGGAAGCACGGCGACAGTAACCGCCGAAGTGTGTATCCTGCCGCTCGATTCCGTCGCCGGAACGCGCTGGACCCTGTGGACTCCCGACTCGTAACGCATTCGCGAATACACGTCTTCGCCCTCGATCATCATAGTCGCTTCCTTGATGCCGCCGACGCCCGTGTCCGAAACGTCCATCATATCGACCTTCCAGCCCTGCGTTTCGGCGTAGCGGACGTACATCCGCATCATCTCCGCGGCGAACAAAGTGGCCTCGTCGCCCCCCGTTCCCGCGCGGATCTCGACGATGACGTTCTTTTCGTCGTAAGGATCCTTCGGAATAAGAAGGACCTTCAGTTCTTCGGTACCCTTCTCTACCGATTCCTCAAGCTCCGAGATCTCCATCTCGGCAAGCTCGCGCATCTCTTCGTCCTCGGTGGCCTTGACGATCTCCCGCGCGCCGTCGAGCTCTTCCTGAAGCCTTCGCACCTCGCGGTACTTCTCTACTATCTCGCCGAGCGCGCGATGCTGCTTCATCAACTTCGTGTACGCCTGGATGTCGGAAGTCACATCGGGCGAAGAGAGCTGCTCGTTGAGCTCCTCGAAGTTCTTTTCTATCTGTTCAAGTTTCTCCAGCATTTAATTCTTCAGGCCGTTTCGGGTTCGAGCTTCAAAGATTCGTTAAGTGCGTCGATCGCGACCTCAAGCTGGTCGTCGTCGGGGTCCTGGGTCGTGATGTTCTGGAGCCAGAGCCCGGGCGCCGTCATCAGCTTGAACACGGAACCCGACTCTTTCTTTGCCGCGTAACGGATGATCTCGTACGAGATCCCGGCAACCAGCGGCATAAGGATGATCCTGACGACCAGGTTCAGCCACATCTGCTCGAAATTGATGACCGAAAAGAGGACGATCGCGACAAGCATCACGACCATCAGGAACGACGTCCCGCACCTGGGGTGCTGGCGTCTCTGGGTCCGTGCGTTCTCGACGCTAAGGTTCAGCCCTTTCTCCCAAGTGAAGACCGTTTTGTGCTCCGCACCGTGGTACTGGAATACACGGTGGATGTCCTTCAGGAACGACATCGAGAAGATCATCACCACGAAGAAGAACATTCTGATCACGCCGTCGATGAGGTTGAAGGCGATCCAGCTTTCGGGCTTTACTTCCCAGATATATGCCTTCGTCATCGCCCACCAGCCGGCGGCTTCGGCGACCAGAGGCGCCTCCGCCCAGCCCAGCGCGATGAACAATACGTTGGTCAGAAGTAGCGGCGCGACGATGAACAAAGCGATGTTGAACGCAAGCGCGAAGATGATCGATCCAACGGCGCTTGCGGACTGCTTCGCCTTCGAGGCCTTCGAGCCCGGCTTCCTATCTTCGGGAAGCGTCATCTTCGCGGGAGCCTTCGTGAAGTTCTCATCGGTCGTTCCCTCGACCAGCGCGGGCTCCATCCCGACTTCCTTGACCTTGGCGAGCTCTTCCTGCTCCTTCAGATCGTCCTCGTAGACGCGCGCCGAAAAGTTCAGCGCCTTGATCCCGAGCGCGAGCGACTGGATAAGCGTCGCGCCTCCGCGGAGGATCGGGATGTTGAGCCACTTGTACCTGTCGCTCCATTTCGGGAGCTTTTCGGCAGTTCGGACAATGGATCCGTCGGACTTCCTGCAGGCGATCGCGTAAGCGTTCGGAGTGCGCATCATCACGCCTTCCATAACCGCCTGACCTCCGACGATCAGGTCTCGCTCGACCGCCAGAAACAGCTGTATAAACCTTTTCATATGCCCGTCTCTGAAGTTTTCCTTTCCCGAATAGATGTCCAATCGGCCGGAATCGCAAAAAACAACGCCGGCGATCCTGATCTTTGAGGGCTGAGGCTCGTAAAAATTATACACGAAGCCTGTCGGCGCCCTCGAATCACGCGCCGGCGTACGGTTGTTACAAAGCTACAGTTGTGTGCAAACGGGAACTGCCATTCCCTTCTCGTTCCTCCGGTCTATTTCGAGCCCCTTTTCGCAAACCGCTTGTTGAACCTGTCAACGCGTCCCGCGGTGTCGACGAGCTTCTGCTTGCCGGTAAAGAACGGATGGCACTCCGAACAGATCTCGATCTGCAATGTGTCGCCAAGCGTCGAGCGGGTCTCGAACGAGTGCCCGCAAGCGCAGGTGACCGTGATCGTGTCGTAGCTGGGATGGATCTCTGTTTTCATTTTAGTAGTACCCCCCTTGTTATGAATTTCGGCACAAAGTGCAAACGTAAATAATAAGCAGGAAGGCGTGCAAATGCAAGGCGGCTTTTCAATGGGCAAAGGTGTGTGGGCATTCAGGACTCTGGGACCGCAGGCGTCTGGACCGCGGGCGTCCCCGCACAGGCCAATTCTTATCTTTCTGGACCGCGGGCGTCCTCGCCCGCCTCACTGGCCAACTCTGATCTTCCCGGACCGCGGGCGTCCCCGCCCGCACAGGCCAACTCTGATCTTCCCGGACCGCCGGCGTCCTCGCCCGCCTCACTGGTCAATGGTGAGTCGCGCAGCGACGACCTGCTTTTAGCCGCGGGTGGAGCGAAGCGGAACCCGCGGGAAGGTGACAAATTCAACGGCAAGCCGCTTTAGCGGCGGCAGATCAACGCCTGTCATTTACCTTGGGACACGGTCTGTAGACCGATGCATCAGCCCGTGACACCGAAGAAAGAAATCCCCGGCACTCAAAAATCCCGTATACTTGCGCACTAAATGGATCAGGCAGGCAGGTCAGTTCGCAATTGATGCAACTATCAGGCTCAGTAAGAAACGCCCAAATGAAACAGAAAGATGAGCGAATCAAAAGTATCTGGGATGCTTATCAGTATTTGTTCTACCGAATCTATATCTGGCAGCTGTATCTTTTTGGAAAGGACGATGTTCCAGAGTTTACAGCGCTGGTTGGCAATTCGGTTCTTCTTGGGTTCAATCTGCTCACGCTGGTTACTGTCTATCAGGTTGTTGCGGGCCACACCTTCAGAATTGATTACGAGTATCCGATTCTAGGGGTGTTATTGATCTACTTGGTGAACTACTTTTTGTTGATTCGTGGCAACAAGACGCAGGCGATTGTGGACAGGTTCTCGTCAGAGGGCGAAGGTCAGAGGAAGAGACGACTGGTTTATTGCTTAGGCTATGTAGTTCTAACTTTCCTGACTTTTTTCATTTCCGTTGCCTTGAGTCCGAATGCAAGATGGTGGTGATGTCCCCCCCCCCCCCTAACGTCAGATGAGTGTCAGTTCCAGAGGCAAGTTAAGGGACGAGAGGAAAATCGACCGTAAAACGCGCAGAGATTGGCTCTCGATTGAAAATCGCGTGAGAGCAAAAGCAGCAGATTGTCTTCCCTCGCGTCCGTTGCGGCCTTTGCGTTGGGATTCCTGCCGCCGCTAAAGCGGCTAATGCATCTTAAATGCCTCGAAAGAAACGTCCGGACTTTATCTGCACTCTCTGCGTGCTCTGCGGCTGCTTCTCCTGAGGTTGCGATCTACGCCTTCCCTGACGGTCGGGCTACAGACACTTCCGCATCCTGTTTAGTGATCCCTCTTCCTGACTCCTGACTTCTGACTCCTGACTTCTATCTTCCGATCTCAAACACAAACCTCTGCTCCGACATAGGGATCAGCGTTCTCTCGAACCCGATCCCGTTCGCGGTCAGCGATTCCTCGAGCGAAGGTCCGCCGAAGAGGATCGTCTTCTTACCGCCGGCCCATTTCACAAGCTTCGGGACGATCTTCGGGAACTTGTCCAAGGCTCGCGCAGTGACGACGCCCTTCGGAGGGAACTCCGCCTCGGCGAACTGTTTGTTTATGACCCGTACGCGCCGCCCGATCCCGCACTCGTCGGCCGCCTGCTGTAGGAACTCCGCCTTCTTCGCTTTCGACTCGATGAGGATCACCTCCAGGTCCTTCCGGAAGATCGCCAGAGGGATGCCAGGCAGGCCGCCGCCAGAGCCCACATCGACTACCTTCGCGCCTTCTGGCAGTGATCCGGCGATGAAAACCGATTCCAGGATATGCCTGACCGCGAACTCTTCTTCTGAACACGGCGCGACAAGATGAAGCAGGTCGTTCCGAGAGACCAGAAACTCGTAGTAAGTCGCGAACCGGCCGAGCGCGTCCTCGGACAATTCAACGCCGAACGCCGCCTGATGCTCGAGGAGCGCCGCTCGAAGTTGATCCGTCATTCCTGTTTCCAAAGGGAGTTCTTTTGAGGAAGGTAATGGTGCGGATGAGAAGATTTGAACTTCCACGAGATTGCTCTCACGGGCTTCTGAGACCCGCGCGTCTACCGATTCCGCCACATCCGCAAAATGTGAAGCGCCCTTTAATATACATAAAGGATGAAGTCGCATTCAAGCGTGCCGAGACCGCGCCCTCTCCGTTTTGGTGTTTTCGATGCGCATTCTTTAAGATTCAATCAATGACGGAAGGCTTCAGAGAAAGGCTCGGCGCGGTTAACGAGCGTATCAAAGCCGCGTGCGAACGCGCGGGCAGAGATCCGTCCGAGGTCAAACTGGTCGCTGTCAGCAAGACGCATCCCGCGGAGACCGTGCGGGAAGCCGTAGAGGCAGGGATCTTTATCTTCGGCGAAAACAAGGTCCAGGAAGGGCTTGGCAAGATAGAAGAGGTAGGCGACTCCAAATGCGAGTGGCATCTGATCGGCCATCTTCAGTCGAACAAGGCGAAGAAAGCTCTCAAGTCGTTCGACGTGATCCAGACCGTCGATTCGATAAAGATCGCCGAAAGGCTGGACAGGATAGCCGGCGAAGAAAGTATTGAAGACTTCCCTGTCTTTATACAGGTGGATCTGGGCAAAGAAGCGACAAAGTCCGGTGTTTACGAAGAAGAACTCGATGAACTTGTCGACACCGTGTTGAAGTGCCCGAACCTGCGTTTCGAAGGCCTGATGACCATTCCGCCGTATCTTCCGGACCCCGACGACGTGCGGCCGTATTTCAGAAGGCTTCGGGGACTGAGGGACAATCTGAAAAATGAGGGCGCGTTCGGAGACGCGCGCGGCGAGCTTTCGATGGGGATGAGCCACGATTTCGAGGCGGCGATCGAGGAAGGTGCGACGATCGTCCGCGTAGGCACCGCGATCTTCGGACCCAGGAGATGACCTTGAACGAGATCCTGATCGAGATAGTCATCGGCGCCGTGATCGGCGCTGCGGCGATCGCACCGTTCGCAAGGCGCGGAAAGCGGTTTCTCCAAACCTATTTCGCGGTTACGCTCATTATCGCTGCGGTTGTTTACGCGGTCTTCGCCTCTGCCGGAATCGTGGCGGGAACGGCATCCTCAGGATGGCTCTGGACCGAACTCTCCGGAGTTGCGGTGTTCGCGGTCCCCGCTTATCTCGGATACAAGGGCCGGCCTTGGCTGCTTTCGCTCGGCTGGTTCGTGCATCTGTTCTGGGACACGGCACTTCACGGCGGTCCGGGGACGTCGTTTGTCCCCGACTTCTATCCGGGCTTTTGCGTCGGCTTCGACCTCGTTTTTGCTGCATTTATCGCCTATTATTTTTACTTCAGGGAACGCGCTTGACCTATGCAGACACTGATCTACCCGATCATCCAGGGCTTCATAGTTTTCGTCGTGATGATCATCCTCGTGCTGATGATCCTGCGGCTGATCTTTAACTATTCCGACCCGAACCCTTTCAGTTTCATTGGCCGATTCTCTTTCAGGCTCAAGAAACTGACCGACCGGTGGGTCTACCCGATCGCGAGTTTTCTGGCATACCGCCGGATCGATACAAGGATCTCGCCCCTTATCGTTATAATCATCGCGATCGTTATCGGCTTCTTCATACTCCAGCTGTTCTACAATCTTTTCTTCACGATCGACGGCGTCGCGATGAGCCTTCGGACCGCGCAGATAACGAAGGTAGCGGGATATCTCCTGTACGGAGCGATCGGAATTTACACGTTGCTGATCGTAGTCAGGATCGTGCTTTCGTGGGTGACAACCGGAACGAACAAGCTCTTGCGCCTCCTAAGCCGCCTTACCGATCCGATCCTCGAGCCGTTCCGCAGGCTGATCCCGCCCCTGGGGATGTTCGACCTGTCGCCGATCATCGTGCTTTTTCTCCTGCACTTCATACAGATCGCCGTGTTCGCCGTGTTCGGCCTCGGGCAGATGTGACGCGGATGATCGAGTTCGATGAGCAGAAAGGGACTCTCGAGATCAGGGTCCTCGTCGTCCCGAGAGCTTCAAAGACCGAGTTAAAGGGAGAACATGACGGTTACCTGAGAGTGCGGGTAGCCGCGCCTCCGGTCGAAGGCGCCGCAAACGCGGAACTGATCGCGTTCTTCGCGAAGCTGCTGGGGATTCCCAAGTCGTCGATAGAGATCGCTTCGGGAGAAACGTCGCGCAGGAAGTCGGTCCGACTGAACGGTATCGACCGGAAAGACGCTGCTGAGATCAGGGCGCTTCTTTCTCAGTAGAGCCGCGAGGCGATCCGCTTCATTATCAAGGCCGAGAAGTAAAGAAGTGCGGCCGCACAGGCCACAAACGCCGCCCCGAAGACCACCGAATCGCTCGTCGCCCAACCATTGTCACCCGAGAACGCCGGAAAGAAATGCCACGCTCCTACTCCCTCAAGAAAGAGTGCCAGCAGTATGACTGAAAGTACCGTAAGGTCCCTGTTCATTTAAGCCTCCTTTGTACTTCTCAATTGCACCACGGCGGTCTGAAGGCGGTGTGACACGCGCGTAAATTTTGTGTGAATCGCGATGTTTGCCTCGCCGAAAAACGGCGTGATATATTTCTCCTTTTCCCGGCGCCCTCGAGCCCGATATCTTCGACCGTTACAAGGAATTCCCAAATGTCCGGACACTCCAAATGGCACAGCATCAAGCATAAGAAAGGCGCGGCGGACGCCAAACGCGGCAAGATCTTCACTCGCCTGATCCGCGAGATCACCGTCGCGGCGCGCGACGGCGGCGGCGATGTTGATATGAATCCCCGCCTCCGCAAGGCCGTCGCGGACGCGAAGGCGGCCAACATGCCTGCCGACAACATCGATCGCGCCATCAAGCGAGGTACGGGCGAAATGGAGGGCGTTTCGTACGAGGAGATCACTTACGAAGCCTACGGACCGGGCGGCGTCGCGATCCTGATCGAAACAATGACCGACAACCGGAACCGCACCGTTGCCGAGCTAAGACATTTGCTTTCAAAGAATAACGGGAATCTCGGCGAGTCCGGGTCGGTCGCCTGGATGTTCGACCGCAAGGGCTATTTCGTTGTCCCGAAGGAGCAGAGGTCGGAAGACGAACTGTTCGAGATCGCGATCGAGGCGGGCGCGGAGGACCTTAAGGACGACGAATCGAACTTCGAGATCTTCACCGCGCAAGACGCGTTCGAGGACGTGAAGAAGGCTGTCGAGGACGCGGGCATCAATCCGGAAGTCGCGGAAGTCTCGATGATCCCGCAGAACTACGTCAAGCTCGAAGGCGCAGACGCGCAGGCAATGCTGAAGCTCTACGACGCCATCGACGACCACGACGACGTCCAGAACGTCTATTCGAATTTTGATATCGACGAGGCCGAGCTCACTTCGTGAGTCCGAAGTTCCGGGTTAGTCGTAGGGGCGGGGCTTGTCCCCGCCTACTCGTGGAGAACGCTGGCCCGTTTCTTGTTGGCCCTCTCTGCGGCTGATTCCGATCCTTCGTAAATCCTTCGTGAAGCTTTGTGTTTCTTCGTGGTCAATACTTTTCGGCGTCGGTCGTCTTCAATGAAAGCCGGAGCCGGCCCCGCCCTCGCTCACGCCCGGGGTATCGGAAACCTTCTCCTGACTCCTGACTTCTGACTTCTTAAATGAGAGTTCTCGGCATCGATCCTGGAAGCGAGTCCCTCGGATGGGGGATTTTGGACGGCGGGCCTCTGAAATACAGGGGCATCGCTTACGGGGTCATACGCCCAGGGCGAGGACTTCCTTTCCCAAAGCGTCTTTCGAAGATCCACACAGACCTCACCGAAGTAATAGCCAAGTACGAACCCGAAGTGCTCGCGATCGAGGAAGCGTTCTTCGCAAAGAACGCCAAGGTCGCGATCAAGCTCGGCCAGGTCCGCGGCGTCGTGCTTCTTATCGGCGAATCGAACGGCCTGGAGATCGCCGAATACAGCCCGCGCCTTATCAAACAGACCATCGTCGGACACGGAAACGCCGAAAAACCGCAGGTCCAGGAGATGGTCCGGATCCTGCTCAAGCTCGAAAAGACCCCCGAACCCCACGACGCTGCCGACGCGCTTGCGACGGGCATCTGCCACTTTCACCATTGTTCACAACGATAGCGGAATAGAAATAACCGCAGAGAGCGCAGATATTTTGTGGGCTTCAACGCAATGGTCGCGAAGAGCGCGAAGATTTTCAGGTTCTTTCCGCCAACGAATCTCAGTTTTCAATGATGTCCCGACCGGTTGATCAACGGGGCAAATAGTTTCTTCGCGACCTTAGCGACCTTTGCGTTGAGAATCGTCCGAGAAACCGCTGCGAACTCGGCGGGTCGATAGCAGTGATTCCGTTTTCAACCTCATTCCTGTAATATTAAAGTTTCCTTTTCCAAGGTATTTTTACGAGGTAAAAGACAAAGTGAGCGACAACGCGAGAGACATATCGGCGATCATCGAGGAAAAGTTCGGCGCCAACGCCAGCTACGTCGAAACCCTTTATAAACGATACGCAAGCGATCCGGACCTGGTCGACGAATCGTGGCGGACATATTTCGGCACGCTTACCAGCGAAGGTAACGGCGCCGCGACGTCAGAGGGTGACGGAGCGCGGCAGGCGGCCGGAACAGCCAAAACAAGGGCTTCTTCCGCACCCGCGGCATCGAAACCCGCGCCCGCGAAAGAACCCGTCGAAGAGAAGAAGCTCCGCGAAGGCGTGGTAGCGAAGCCGATCTTCGGACCTTCGAAGATCATCGTCGAGAACATGGAGGAGAGCCTCACGGTCCCGACGGCAACCTCCGTCCGCCGTGTCCCGGTCAAGATCCTCGAAGAGAACCGCCGCGTCATCAACGACAATCTCGCCGGACGAGGCCTCGGAAAGGTCTCATTCACGCACCTCATTGGCTGGGCGATCATCAAGGCGATGCACGAGTACCCGCAGATGAACACGGGATTCGCGGTAGTGGACGGAAAGCCCTCAAGGCTTGTCAGCGAGAGCGTGAACTTCGGCGTCGCGGTCGATATCGAGAAGAAGGACGGATCGCGCAGCCTGCTTGTCCCAAACATAAAGGGCGTGGACAAGATGAATTTTCGCGAGTTCTTCAACGCCTTCAACGAGACGATCAAGAAAGCGAGGACCGGCAATCTCACCCTGGACGACTTTGACGGCACGACCATCACCCTGACGAATCCCGGGACGATCGGGACCGTCGCCTCGAACCCGAGGCTTATGGCCGGCCAGGCGGCGATCATCGCGACCGGCGCGATCGAGTTTCCCGCGGAATACCAGGGAATGACGTCCGCCGCGCTTTCGAAGCTCGGGATCAGCAAGATAATGACGATCACGAGCACGTACGACCACCGCGTGATCCAGGGCGCCGAAAGCGGCCTCTTCCTCGCCAAGGTTCACGAGTTCCTGACCGGAAACCACCTTTTCTACGACGAGATCTTCGAGGACCTCGAGATCCACTATCCTCCGCTCCGGTGGGCGGAAGACTTCAACCCCTCGCTGCTTGGAAGCGATTACCAGCGCGAGCAGGTCGTCAAACAGGCAAAGGTCCTGCAGCTGATCGACACATACCGCGTGCGCGGCCATCTTCTGGCGGACATCGATCCGCTGAACATGACCGAGCATATGAGCCGCGAGCTCGATCTCGAGAACTTCGGCCTCACGATCTGGGACCTCGACCGCGAGTTCATCACCGACGGCCTGCACGGCAAGGACATATCGACCTTGCGCGAGATCCTTTGGGTCCTTCGCCGGGCCTACTGCGGCAAGGTCGGGATCGAGTACCGGCACATACAGGATGTCACCGAAAAGAAATGGCTGCGCGAGAAGATCCGCCAGCAGTTCGTCGACACCGAGCCGCTCGATCCGAACATCCAGAAGGAACTTCTCCGCAAGCTGATCCAGGCCGAGCAGTTCGAGCAGTTCCTGCACCGTAAGTACCTGGGACAAAAGAGGTTCTCGCTCGAAGGATGCGAGACGCTGATCCCGCTCCTCGACCAGCTGGTCGAGATCTCATCGGTTGGCGGAGTCGAAGAGATCGTGATGGGAATGGCCCACCGCGGCCGCCTGAACGTCCTCGCGAACACGGTCGGAGATTCCGAAACCGGAGACATGGCGGAGAGGATCTTCACCTCTTTCGAAGGGACCGCGCACCCGAGCTTCCCCGCCGACGAAGGCGACGTGAAGTACCACCAGGGCGCGACCGGAAAACGTATCACCAAGACCGGAAACGAGATCAAGATCCGGCTTTCTTGCAATCCGTCACACCTGGAGTTCGTAGATCCGGTCGTCGAAGGAATGGCCCGCGCCCGCCAGGACCAGATGCTGATGGGCGACGACGGCAAGAAGGAAGAAGTGATCGACCGCGTGCTTCCGATCCTCCTTCACGGCGACGCGGCTTTCGCCGGACAGGGCATCGTGATGGAAACGCTGCAGCTCGCAAACCTCCGCGGCTACAGGACCGGCGGCACCATCCACATCGTCGTGAACAACCAGATCGGCTTTACCACAGCGCCGGAAGCCAGCCGCAGTTCGATCTATTCGACCGATGCGGCGCATATGACGCAGCTGCCTATCTTCCACATCAACGGAGATTCGCCCGAGGCCGCTTGGCGCGTGGCGAAGATCGCGCTCGAGTACAGACAGGAGTTCAATAAGGACGTCGCGCTCGATCTGGTCGGCTTCCGCCGGCTCGGTCACAACGAGGGCGACGAGCCGAGCTATACGCAGCCGCTGATGTATCAAAGGGTCAAGGAGCACCCCGGCGTCCGGGACATTTACGCCCGCGAGCTGATCCAGAACGGCGTGCTGACCGAAGACGAGGTCAAGGCGATGACCGACGAGGTCGTCTCGAAATACGAATCGATTCTCGAAAACGCCAAGAAGATCGCGGAAGAGCGGAAGAAGACTCCCGAACTTGCTCCGCCGATCGAGGAAGAGGACGGCTCGGCTGTGCTGGAGACCGGCGTTCCTTCGGAAACACTGAAGAAGGTCACCGACAAGATCTCGATCGTTCCGGAAGACTTCAACGTCAATCCGAAGATGGTCGGCCAGCTTGGAAGGCGGGCGAAGATGGGTTCCGGGGAAAGCCAAATGGACTGGGGCTTCGCCGAAGCGATGGCGTTCGGAACTCTCGTGCTGGACGGCAAAGCTGTACGGCTCAGCGGACAGGATTCCGGCCGCGGAACCTTCTCGCACAGGCATTCGCTGCTGTACGACACACAAACAGGCGCGGTTTGGTGCCCGCTCGCCGAACTGAGGAACGGCGACAGGCCGCAGGCGAGGTTCCACGTCTTCGACAGCTCGCTTTCGGAAGCGGGGGTCCTCGGGTTCGAGTACGGTTATTCGACGATCGAACAGGACGCGCTTGTGATCTGGGAGGCGCAGTTCGGCGACTTTTCGAACGGAGCGCAGGTGATCATCGACCAGTACATCGCGGCATCCGAGGACAAGTGGAATGAGAAATGCCGGCTCGTGATGCTTCTGCCTCACGGTTACGAGGGACAGGGTCCCGAGCATTCATCCGCAAGGCTCGAGCGCTATCTGACGCTCTGCGCAGAGAACAACCTGCAGGTCTGCAATCCGACGACGCCGGCGCAGTATTTTCATATGCTCAGGCGACAGGTGATGCAGGAAAAGGTCAGGCCTCTTATCGTGATGACGCCGAAGAGCCTACTCAGGCTTCCGGCGGCAACCTCGGATATTTCCGAGCTTACGGAAGGCGGCTTCAGGCCGGTGATCGACGACAGGAACGTCTCGGACCCGACGAAGGTGGAGCGGATCGTTGTGTGTTCGGGCAAGGTCTTTTACGATCTCGAATCTGCACGCGAAGACGCGAAGGCTGAGAATGTCGCCATCGTAAGGCTGGAGCAGTTCTATCCGTTCCCGGCTTCCGCGCTGGCGGAGATCGTTTCGGGTTATCCGAACGCGAAGGACCTCGTTTGGTGCCAGGAAGAGCCGAAGAATATGGGCGGATGGATGTTCGTCGCGCCCAGGCTTCGGGAGATCGCAGACGGACGATTTGATCCCGTGTTCGTCGGCCGCGAGCCCTCGGCCTCACCCGCCACGGGGAATTACATCGTTCACGAATTGGAGCAGAAGAAGCTTGTGAACGAGGCACTGGGGATATAGAAGAGACTAACAAGATAGACAGGATCAAAAGGATCGCCGGTACTTCGCATCGACGAAGACGACCATTCGGTAGCTCGGCGTTGGCAACTCGGAATTGTGAATTCAAAACTCAGATCCGTGAAAACTCTGAAACAGCAATCCTTTATATCCTGTACATCCTGTTTCTTCCCCGGTCTCCTGACTTCTGACTCCTGACTCCTGACTCCTAACTCCTGACTCCTGACTTCTGACTTCTGACCTATGTTTTTAAGCAGTACATTCAAGATCTTCGCAGCCGCCTTGTTTCCGCTATTCCTGCTTGCCTGCCTCGGAGGCTCTGCGACGGAGCTGGACGTCAACCGAGCATCGCTCGTCAGCGATCCGAAGCCGGTGATCCAAGCAGACTCGATATCGATCGCCGCCGTCGGCGACATCATGCTCGGCTCCCCGTTCCCGAACGATTCGAGGATGCCTCCGGAAGACGGCGCGACGTTGCTCGATCCGGTGAAAGAGATCCTTAGCTCGGCGGATATCGCCTTTGGGAATCTCGAAGGGCCTCTCGCCGACGGAGGAGAATCGGAAAAGTGCCTTCCGCACAGCACCCGTTGCTTCGCGTTCCGTATGCCTACCCATTACGGTCAGCACCTCAAGAAGGCCGGATTCGACGTGATGAGCGTGGCGAACAACCACGCAGGCGATTTCGGATCCGCGGGAAGACGAACGACCCGCGAGACCCTGGACAAGCTGGGGATCCTGCACGCGGGAAGCGACAGCGGGACCTATTCGACCGCTTACCTGACAGCCGGCGGAAAGAAGATCGCGTTCATAGGCTTCGCGACGAATGCGATCTCGTTGAATGTCAATAACTTAGCGGCAGCGCGAACCGCTGTCGAAAAGGCCGATCGCAGCGCCGACATCGTTGTCGTGTCTTTCCACGGAGGCGCTGAAGGCTCGGACGCGAAACGGGTCCCGAACAAGACCGAGATCTTCTTCAGGGAGAAACGCGGAAATCTGCCGCTGTTTTCAAAGACGGTGATCGACGCCGGCGCAGACCTCGTGCTCGGCCACGGGCCGCACGTTTTGAGAGGAATGGAGATCTACAAGGACCGCCTGATCGCTTACTCGCTCGGGAACTTCGCGACATACGGCTGGTTCCGCCTGGAAGGCGACACGGCGGAGACTCTTGTTTTGACAGTGAGTATCGCCCCCGACGGACGGTTTCTTCACGGCAAGATCCATCCGTTCGTCCTTGAAGGCCGGGGAATACTCACGAAAGACGAAACCGGATCGGCGATAAGAACGATCCGTTCGCTTTCACAGGTCGACTTCCCCGCCTCTGCGCCCGCGATCTCGGACGACGGCTCGATCACACCTACCACTCCACAACCTGCCAGATAAAAGTGATAGCCTCAGGTGTCTGAAGCCCAAGCGTCAGCGCGGGCTACTTCGAGAACTGAGCGCGGCGCAACTCCAGCCATACGGGATTTGGCATCTGGAACCAGCGACTTGGACATAACAGAGCCGCCCGCTCCTTGGGGGTGCGATGTCGGTAGCACAGGATCATCACAAAGGGATCACAGCCCGTTTATGGGCTGAATTCCGCGTGACAGGTCGCGCTCCTAAGGAGCGTGGTTCCGGTTGTGTGCCGTGGATCAATTGCTACAGACATTCGGCTCCTGCGGAGCCGGGAAGCCCATGTTCGTAATATCACTTACTTCAAAAACCTTGACTTGAACCGCAAGCCCGATAAATACTCGGGCGCAATCGAACAATTCAATTCCCAAACACCTTTGCCAAGGAGGTCTCCTGTGAATGCACGCGCCCGCATCGCCGTTGTTGTTTCCTTTTTTGTTCTCGCGTCTGCCCAATCGATCCTGGGCCAAGGCACTGCCTTCACCTACCAGGGCACACTCAACGATAACTCCGTGCCTGCGAACGGGACCTACGACTTTGAGTTCCTTCTTTACGATTCACTCCAGTCCGGAAACCAGGTCGGCCCGACAGTGTCCGCGAACGGGGTCCAGGTTGCGGACGGGAGCTTTTCGGTCAGTCTCGACTTCGGTTCCGTTTTCTTTGGAGCAAACCGGTATCTCGAGATTCGTGTCCGAACGGGTGCTGCCCTCAGCGCCGGGCCTGAAAGCCTGGGCGGGTTCACTATCCTGACGCCGCGACAGCCGATCGGGACCGTCCCCTACGCGATGAAGAGTACGGACGCGGACTTCGCTGTATCTGCTTCGAATGCGACGACAGCTGACTCCGCCGTCAATTCTGCTCAACTGGGAGGGGTTCCGGCGTCGGACTATGTCGTCACTACGGATCCAAGAATGACCGATGCAAGGACTCCGACATCGGGAAGTCCTGACTACATTCAAAACACGGCAAAGCAACAGGTTTCCAGCAATTTCAATATAAGCGGGACGGGGACAGCGAATCTACTTGACTCCGTTACCGGTCTCAGTGTGAACGGAGTATTGTTGATTCCACCGTCAACGAATTTCAGTTTCTTCGCAGGCCCCGGGGCCGGAAATCCGAACTCGACGGGCCAGAACAATACTTTTATCGGACAATCGGCGGGCACTTCGAACACGACTGGTTTCTGGAACGTGTTCTTGGGGAGTTCTGCCGGTGAAGCAAATACTCTTGGGTTTAGGAACACGCTAATTGGAGTGAACGCGGGACGGAGTAGTGTGTCTGACCGGGAGAATACGTTTGTCGGCTACGAAGCAGGTCTTAACAACAACGGTGGCGACTACAACACTTTTGTGGGAGATCGAGCCGGCGTGATGAACACGACGGGTGAAGGAAACACTTTTGTCGGCAGAAACGCTGGTGAAGACAATACGGTTGGTTTGTTGAATACATTTATTGGGATCGGCTCGGGACTATCGAATGTTACAGGTGGCGGAAATTCGTACGTGGGTTATTTGTCAGGCGCATCCTCATTGGATGGGGACTTTAACATCATGCTTGGGTACGAGGCAGGTTCAAAGACCGAACTCGGTAATGAGAATGTCTTCATAGGATACAAGAGCGGATTCTCGAGCAGTACCGGGGAACGCAATACGTTTGTCGGTTCTTCCAGCGGCATTTTCGGATCTGGAGGGGGATCCAACAATACGCTGATCGGGTACAATACGGGCACATCCGGGACTCTTACTAATGCAACGGCGATCGGTGCCGGGGCCAGTGTGTCCACAAGCAATACCATACAGCTTGGACGTCAGAACGGATCTGACACGGTGAATGTTTCCGGCAACCTCATCGTAGGAGGAATTCTAACCGCCCCTGTCACAAACACTTACATTCAGAACACGACGACTACGCAGGCCTCAAGCAACTTCAATATCTCGGGCACCGGAACCGCGAACACGCTTTCGGCCGGGCAGTACAATCTTGGTACTTCGCCTTTTGCAACCGGAGATGATGGAGCTCGGAGGACTATGGTTGGCATTGGCGCAGGGACGAGTTCCGGATTCTTGAATTCCTTCTTTGGATATTCAGCGGGGACCAACAATTCGGGTGATGACAATACGTTTTCCGGTGCATTCGCGGGACAAGAGAACACTTCAGGAAGCAGCAATTCTTTCTTCGGATCGACAGCAGGAAACAAGAACACAAACGGCAATTTCAACTCTGCGTTCGGGAAAGACGCCGGGTTCACAAACACCACGGGAGACAACAATTCATTCTTCGGATATCGCGCAGGATGGTCGAATTCAACGGCGAACAATAACTCCTTCTTTGGATCTGACGCAGGGACGTCCACCACGACCGGAGTTTCGAATTCGTTCTTTGGGAGGAACGCTGGCCGGGACAATATCGTGGGACATTCGAACACCTTTTTTGGAGCGAGCGCAGGGGTCCTGAATACGTCGGGGGCCGACAACGCATTTTTCGGCCGCGACGCCGGCAACAGCAATACAACCGGCAGCAATAATTCAGTATTTGGAAGGGGCGGCGATGTGGGTTCCGGAAACCTGACGTTTGCGACTGCGGTCGGCGCGAACGCCATAGTTACCTCAAGCAATACCATACAACTTGGACGAAACGGTACGGACGTCGTCCGCATAGGCACCCTTGGCTCAAGCGGTTCGACCTCGCTTTGCCTGAACGGGAGCAATGTGATCTCGGGATGTCTCCCGTCTTCGATCCGGTACAAGTCTGGGGTCAGTGATCTGACGGGCGGTCTCGATGCGGTAAGACGGCTTCGTCCTGTGACGTTCAGCTGGAAGTCAGACGGTACCCTGGACATCGGACTGATAGCGGAGGAAGTTGAACAGATCGAGCCCTTGCTCACCCAGAGGAAGAACGGGCTTGTTGAGAGGGTCCGGTACAACTTGCTCGGCGTCCTTCTGATCGGGGCGGTGCAGGAGCAGCAGAAGACGATCGAGGATCAAGGTGAAAAGTTGAAAGTTCAAAGCGAAGAGCTGTCGTCTCTTCGTGACGAAGCAAAAAGTGAAAAGGAAAAGGTAAGAAATCAGGAAGCGGTGATCGAGGCGCAAGGAGATCGGATCAACGGCCTAGAGGCCGAGCTTGCGGCGCTGAAGGCGCTGGTTTGCGCTGACAGGCCGGATGCGGCTGTCTGCAAGTAGGGGCGGGGCTTGTCCCCGCCCGAGAGGGGACGCCGACCCGGCCCGTTTAGAGCAGCGCTTTGCGCTGCAGGACCGCTGCGAACATCTGCTCGCGGCTTCGCCGCCGGTGTGCGCACGCAATATGAATCATCGCGAGGGCTCAGCCCTCGCGGGAAAAGTTGGCAGCGGTGCCGGAAAGGCAAAGCCTTTCCGCACACAATGGCGGCACAGCCGCGAAGCAAAGAGACGAATTACTCCCGCCGGAAAGGCAGAGCCTTTCCCCATACAGCGGCGGCACAGCCGCGAAGCAAAGAGACGAATTACTCCCGCCGGAAAGGCAGAGCCTTTGCCCACACAGGAGCGGCACAGCCGCGGGGCCTCAGTCGGTATCCCGAGCGTGAGCGGTGAGAAAGAGAAACAGGATAGAAGGATGGTAAAGATGGGTAAGCCAAAAAGAAAAAGTAAAAAGGCAAAAGGGACCGCCGCCATGCGGGAAAGGCTATCTTTAATATCCTGTCTATCCTGTTTGTTTCTTCTTCTTGTCTCCCTGATCCCGGGACAGTCGGGAGGCGACTTCGAGATACGCAAGTCGGTCATCGCATCCGGAGGCGGCGTTTCGGCAGGCGGAACATTCTCGATCGACTCGACCATCGCCGAGCCGGCCGCGGGGACGAGCAGCACCGGAGGTCCCTTCTCCCTCACCGGCGGATTCCGCGCCGGCGCGGCTTCTGTCGCGGAGACGAACTTCGCCGTATTCGATTTCGACGGGGACGGACGGACCGACGCCTCCGTCTTCAGGCCGAGTCCCACGCTCGCGCTCACTAATCCCGCTCCCGAAGGGTCTTCTTCCCAGTGGTGGCTTCTCAATTCTTCCAACCAGGGGACGCTCGGGCTCACCTTTGGGGCACCTTCGGATCACATCGTTCCTGCCGATTACACCGGTGACGGAAAGGCCGACATTGCATTCTTCAGGCCTTCCACGGGACTCTGGTACGTGATCCGCAGCGAGGACCTGACCTACTTCGCCTTCCCGTTCGGTGCGAACGGCGACATTCCCGCTCCGGGAGACTTCGACGGCGACGGGATCGCCGATCCAGCCGTGTTCAGGCCTTCTTCGGGCACGTGGTTCATCTTCCGGTCCTCAGACCAGCAGGTTTCGGTCGTCCCGTTCGGTGTTTCTGTAGACAAGCCGATCGTGGCGGACTACGACGGAGACGGGAAGGACGACGTCGCCGTGTTCCGTTCTCCGGACAGCCAGTTCTGGCTTCTGAGATCTACACTCGGAGTGAAGGCGTATCAGTTCGGCGCCCAGGGTGACAGGACGGCGGTCGGCGACTGGACCGGCGACGGACGTGCGGACGTGGCCTTTTACAGGCCCTCGGATTCTTCCTGGTTCGTTATCAGATCGGAAGACGATTCCTTCTTCAGCTTCCCCTGGGGAGTCAGCGGCGACATCCCGGCTCCGGGAGACTATGACGGCGACGGAAGGACGGACCCGGCGATCTGGCGCCCGGGAGACAGGACGTGGTACATCTTCGGATCGACCAACGGGTTCGAGGCGATCAACTTCGGCGCAACGGGGGATGTCCCGGTGCCCTCAAGTGTCAGCGTGCAGTGAGGCAGTGCTGAGAGATGAGTGCTGAGTACTGAGTCACGTCGTTGTCGAGTGCATGAACGCTCATCTCTCAGTACTCAGAACTCAGTACTCTTTGAGAACAGGATAGACAGGACGAAATAAAAGGATAATGGATGATTGAAAATTGCCAGTGAAAAGCTGGACAATCCCGGGCCCGGTTCCTGAAAAGTCTACGTTAACGGACCTCCGCCAACCGATCCCAACGACCATTCCCAATTCTCAATTCTCAACTATCAATCCTGTCCATCCTGTTTCTTCCTGGTTTCCTTTTCGATCCTGGCGATGATACGTTCGGCGTGGTTCCGGGCTATGAGGGGTAACCGCTCGTCGTCTTTTAGCTCCTTCAGGAACGGAAGCATCTGTTCCGGGTCGGAAATCGCTCCGCGAAGAAGACTGGAATCAAGTCCTTTCATTATCCTCGGGGTCTCAAGCGGCTGGTTTCGACGCGCGACGTCGATATCGAAGATCCATATGAACTGGTTCCCGATCTTCTTGTACTCGTCGGTGAGTTCCTTTGCTTCTTTGATCTCGGTCCAGTTGAACGACGCCTCCCGATTCTTACCGCCTCTGGACATCGCGATGGTCATCGTCCCGAGGTGCCCGTAATCCCTTTCCGGAGACTGCAGTTCTTCCGCCGAATCCAGGAAGTTCAGCTCGTTCCAAAGCACTTTCAGATGCGAGAGCGTGGATTCCGAAAGCTCGAGCGGCTCCGTGATGTCTTCTTCGTAATCGAGCTTTCGGAACGTCACTTTTCCGATGCCGTCCTCGTCGTGCTCGATCTTTACGTGTGAAACGTGGAATTTCGGATTCTCAAACTCGTACGAATAGACCGGAACGAACTCCTTCGGTACAGGCTTCTCCGTCGCCTTGCCGTCCGAAGGCCTGGAGTTCTTCTTGGCGGGAACCGTCTGAGGAAAAGCCGCGGCAGCAAGAGCGAGGAAAACGGCCGCGAACAGAAGCAGGGACCTATTCAAACCGGACCGATACGATGCGCGAAACCCCGGCTTCCTGCATCGTGACGCCGTAAAGCGCCTTCGCGGCCTCCATAGTCCGCTTGTTGTGCGTGATGACGATGAACTGGGTGTTCTCCGACATCGACTCGATCCTGTTAACAAACCTTCCGACATTTGCATCGTCCAGCGGCGCATCGACCTCGTCAAGAAGACAGAAGGGCGAAGGCCTGTATTTGAATATCGCCAGCACAAGCGCGATCGCGGTCATCGCTTTCTCGCCGCCCGAAAGCAGGAGCATGTTTTGAAGCCTCTTTCCGGGGGGCTGCGCGATTATCTCGACGCCGGCCTCAAGCACGTCGTCCGATTCCAGCAGGACCATTTCGCCGCTGCCGCCGCCGAACAACTCGCTGAAGAACTCCGAGAAGTTCTCGTTGATGGCCTCGAAGGCGTCCTTGAACCGCTGTCTCGAACGCCGCTTGATCTCGCGAAGCGCTTCCTCGGCGGCCTTTATGCTGTCTTCAACATCCGCCCTCTGCGCGGTTAGGAACTCAAGCCGCTCCTCGGTCTCGCTGAGCTCGTCAAGAGCAAGCATATTGATGGCGCCGAAATTATCAAGCCGCGCGCGCAGCTCCCGGACCTTCTTCCGCGATTCTTCAAGATCGAAGCCTTCCTCGATCTCCGTCGATTTGACCAGTTCGTCGAGCGACGTGTTCAGATCTTCTGAAACTTTCTCATTCAGATTTCGCAGTCCGGAGACCGTTTCAGTGCGCCTTATGTCGAGGGAAGCACGATCGTCCCGGGCTTTCGCGGCGACTTTGTTGAAGTCGGCGAGTTCCGTGGACAGATTGTCCGAGCTTTCGCGAGCGGCCCTGAGATGCGTGATCGCTTTTTCCAGTTCGTCCCGCTCGAGTTTCTCGTCGCCCGAAGCCGCCTCGATCTGCTCGCTTAGGGCCTCGCTCGACTTCTTCAGAACCTCTGACTGCCGGGCAGTTTCCTCGATCTCGCTCTTCTGCCTTACCGCGCGGGATTCGAGCTCGGAACTTTCGAGCCTGACGCGCTCGAGCGCTGCGTTCGCCGACCGCAGCCTTTCCGCAGCAACCTCCGCATCGGTTCTTTTCCTGTTGAGGATCTCGTTCTCGCCGTCGACGGCCGCACGAGCATCTGCTATCTCGTCGGCGATCCTCGCCATCTTCTCCTCGGTCAGCGCAAACGCCTTGGAGGCGATCGAGGCATTCTCGGCGGCCTCTTTCTTACGTTTCTCGAGTTGTTCGATCTCCGAGAGATTCTGGGCGATCTCGTCCGCCACGACCTTGCGGTGGCGGTCGGCGCGCTCGATCTCCTGAGCCAGCGACTTGATGTGTACCTCTTTCGAGAGAGATTCCCTTTCGATCTTGACGATCAAAGCCTGAAGATCTACCAGCTTGTCCTCGAGCGAAGCCACTTCGTCGCGCGCAGCCTTTTCCGCCTTCTCGGCCTCGGCTATCGATGAAGCCAGTTCGCCCGCGCCCGTTTTCAGCTCGGCAAGCTCCCGTTTGAAGCCAAGGATCGAAACGTTCCGTTCTTTTGAAGGGGTCCGCCCGCTGACGTACAGTTTGCCGCCGGCGACGATGTCACCGTCCCACGTCGCGGCGAGATCGTCGGAAGATCCTTCGGCTTCCTTAAGATCGTCGAGGAGCCTTGCGTGCATCTCGCGCGGAAAGGCTCTTAGTAGCGCGGCGATCAGCCCGCCTTCAGCGCCGAGCACCTCGCCGACCGTCCCTTTCAAGTCGCCGTTGAGATTCGCGGGAGATTCCTTCGCGTCAACGACGAGGACGCCTATCCTTCCAAGTTCGTGCTTGTTCAGATAATCGACCGTCTTGCGGGCATCCTTCTGCGAGCGAACCAGGATCGACTGCAGTCCGAAACCGAACAGGTTCTCGACAACGCGTTCCGCGCGCTCGTCGACATTCAGATTGTCCGCGAGTGTGCCTATGAAATCGACGCCGATCTTCTTCTGCTCGCCGAAAACCTTCTGGACGCCGGGTGAGTAGATCGCCTTCCTGTCCTCCAGTTCCTCGAGCGTTTCGAGCCTGTGCCGAACCCTGGAAAAGCGTTCGGCCAGATCGGAATGTTCGTGCTCGCGCTCAGCGAAGACGTTCTTTGCCGAACCTATTTTCTCGAGGATGCCGATCCTTTCCTCGTTGAGTTCAACCAGCTTGTCGCGCTCGGCGGCAAGGTCCTTTTCAAGTCCTGCGAACTCCTCGCGGCGTTCCTGGTGGGTCTGTTCCGCGCGATGATGCTCACGCTCGAGCCCCTCGGTGCGCTGCCGGAGCCTCTCGATACTGCTTTCGAACTGGCGCCCGATCTCCCCGAGCCGCTCGACAGCGGCATTGTGCTGAAGATGTTCGGACCTCTGGGCGTCGAGCGACTTTTCAAGCTCATTGAGGTCCTGCAGCTTGCCGGCATAGACCGTTTCGGCCTCTTTCAGCCTCGCCTTCTGTTTGTCAGAAGCCTCCCGCTCTTTCGCCTCTTCGTTCTCCAGACGCCGAATTTCTTCCTCAAGCTCTTTTATCCTCGCATTCGTCGCGCGCAGGTCTGCCGCAACCGCGGTGCCGCGCTCTGCCAGTTCTGCGATCCTCGCGATCTGATACTCGTGCTCGCGGACGGCCCGGTCCCGGCGAAGTGCGTTCTCCGCGTGTTTCGCCCGCACTTCGGTGACCCGGTCCTCGGCTTCCCTCGCGCCGACGGTCGCCGACCGGAACGCTTCGTCCTTTTCTGAAACAGCCTCGAAGCATTCGCGTTCGTACGCGACGGCCTTTTCAAGAAGCCCATCAAGCTCCGCCACGGCGGCGGTCAATGCCGCGCCCTCCGCGGCGTAAGATTGCTTCAAAAGGCCTCTGAACTCTTCGCGAAGAATCTTGTAACGCCGGGTCTTGGCAGCCTGACGCCTCAGGCTGCGTGTCTGTTTCTCGATCTCCGAGACGATGTCCGTGATCCGCCCCAGGTTCAGTTTTGCGGATGCGAGCCGCGCTTCTGCGGCCCTCTGGCGCATACGGAACTTGGAGATCCCCGCCGCTTCCTCGATCAGCATTCGCCTGTTCGAGGGCTTCGAAGAAAGGATCTGGCCGATCCTTCCCTGTTCGATGATCGCGTAGTGCGCGCCCGAAAGGCCTGTTCCCGCGAACAGGTCCTGGATATCGCGCAGACGGCAGGTCTTGTTGTTAAGGAGATATTCGCTTTCGCCCGAAAGGTAGAGGCGGCGCGTGACGGAAACTGCCTCGCCGGGGGCAAACTCGAGAGCGAAGTTCCGGGGCCTCCAGCGGCGTTTCGTACGGATCTTCTTCTCGATCGTTTGCGCCGATCCGACCTGAGCGGCCTTGACGACCTCTTCCGATTCTTCTTCCTCGTCTTCCGGTCCGTCCTCCGCGACGACCTCGACAAGATCGTCAGGGTCCTGCTCCGCGCCTTCGATCTCGGTCATATCGACGGCGCCGGCGTCTATCGCCCCGAGCTTCTGATCGATATCTTCGAGTTCGTGCTCGTCGGAAATGAATTCGACTTCGTCGCGCACAAGATGCAGGACGACTTCCGCCATTCCGCCGGGGCTTCGTTTGCTGGTCCCCTGGAAGACCACGTCCTTCATCTCCTGTCCGCGGAGCGAGGTCGGCCGCTGTTCGCCCAGCACCCAGGAGATGGCGTCGCTCACGTTGGACTTCCCGCAGCCGTTGGGACCTACGACGGCGGTAATGCCTTTTCCGGTGAACACGATCTCGGTGTAATCCGCGAAGGATTTGAATCCCGTGATCTCTAGACGCTGAAGTTTGAACATCTTATAGTGCCTTGGCGGGCTGAATGGCACTATATTTTGTGGTTTTTGCCCGAATAAATCAAGCTTGGACGCGATCTGCAGCTCGGGGACAGAAGAACGCGCGGGCCGGAGCCGATGCCCGGACCGCGCGCGTCATTGTCAAAAGGTTCAGACCTCGAGTTCCGTCGTGCTGAGGCTCCGCATACCGGATTTCTCAGCCTTTTCGGTCTCGAGGGTGGTAAGCGTGTCGAGAATGAAGTTCGTGTTGCTGCTAACGTCTATCACCACCGGGAACTCGTTCGGCGAAAGGCTGAACTCGAAAGTTCCGCTGTTGATGTCGATGATCACACGGAAAGCCTTCACTCCGTTCATTCCGTCCGCTTCGGCATCCACGATCTTCCCCTCGTTGAAGGAGACGCTGGCAAGGTGCTTGTCCGATTTCATCACCAGAAGCCCGGTCATCCGCGAGTTCTCGATCACCTGAACGGCGTCGAACAACGTAACGAATGCAAGATCGCCCGCAAGTGTAACGTCTGTTCGCACCTTGAACGATGACCGCTCGCGGTTGATGGCAAAGTCGGGACGGCGCGCCCTTCGGATCGCCTCAAGCCCGGGAGCGACAGATATTCGCGGATCGAGAAGTTTCGCTTCCTGAAGCCGATCATAAGCTATATCGAAATCCTCTTTGGCGATGTAGAGGCTGACAAGTGCAAGGCATTGCTTCGAAGCCTCTGCGGAGTTCTTGTGCGAGATGCAGATCTCCCGCAGTTTCTCGCGAAGTGCGATCGAGCGCGGGCTGCGCCGGATCGAATCGCGAAGAAGCTGAAGGGCCTTCTCCGGCGATTTGTACTTCACGAAGAGGTCCGCATCAAGAAGGACCGATTCGGTGGAGACTTCGGTTACGATCTCCTGTTCTTTTTCAATGACGCTGCTCATAGTTCCTGATTGAGACTGTCGGGGATCCGGTGATCCGGAACGGGAGAAATGGCGGGGGCGATCGTGAGGTCCGGACAAGCCGCTTCTTTAAGTAAATTTCGAATGAACAAGAATGTTCAACAACCATAAATTACCACATCGGACAGGAACTAGCCACTAATTCGCGGCGAAGATGCCGTGTGGAGGCGCAGTCGAATCAACCGGCCGCGCCTCCGGCGATCAGACGTTTTCTGTTTCAGAAATCGATCCGAATACTCACCCTCATTTTCCGTTGAGCGAGCGTTCGCGACGGAACAAGAAATCCCTGGCGAAACTCGGAGCTTCCGGATTCGGAGAGGTTGATAAAATCGGAACCGAAGCTGAACACGGTTGCGTTCAGGACGTTTGTGACCGTCAGCTGCGGAGTGACCGCGAACCTTTCGCCGAACCTGAATTTGCGGGCGACCGCGGCGTTGAAAACATACAACGAAGGCCCCCGTCCCGCATTTCTCGGAAGATCGCCCGGCATTCCGATCGGCGCAAGTGCGAAGGACCGCGCGAGTGTTTCCGGATACGGTTCTTTCGGACCGCGGGAGACGATCGAGGAAAGGTCTCCTCTGAAACTCGGGCGGTCGTTCGAAACATCGTCCAGATTTCTGTCCGTTCCGCCGATACCAATATTAAATGGCCGTGCGGATTCGATCCTGATGACCGGCGAGAAAGTGAATCCTCCGAACCGCCCCGGGACGTCGATCGTGCCGTAGAACCTGAACCTGTGTCGGCGATCCATACTGCTCGCGGAAAACTCGGCCCGGAAATCGCCCGGCTTCTGCGCGGAACTAGTGTCAACGAATCCGTCATCGCGGGTTCTCGAAAGCGTGTAGGCGGCTCGGAACGTTGCCGAGAAGCCGCCCGGGAGCGGCTTCGATCCGCGCCGAACTGAGATCGTAACGCCCTCATAAACACTTCTCCCGATCGAGCTTACCATTTCGACCTGACCGAGCCCGGGATCGAACGGCCGGACGAGTGTCGATTCGAGCGCCGCGAACGCGATCCCGATCGGCGCGCTTGCCGCCTCTGAAGGATTCGAGCTCACCAGATTGACGATCCGAATGCCGGCTTCGTCGGAAACCCCGCCCGCATCGCCGGGATCTCCAAGTTCGAACCGGGTGGCGCGCCCTCCAAGATCGAACGTGCCGAGTGAAAGCAGGTAGTCGGTCAGCGTAGCAAAACCCGGAGGAGGCCTGAACGCATTCACGTTCGTCTCCCGCCATAGGCCGGACGCCTTGTTGAATGTGAAGCCGGCTTCGGCAACGAACCCGCCGCCCAGATCCCGCTCGATCCCGGCATTGAACTGATAGCTTTCCGGTATCCTTATCCCTTTCTCAACGAACCTTGTGAAGTTCGTCTCGGTAACGAACCCTCCGTTTTCGATGCCAAGTTCGGAGAGCATCCGGATCAGCTCGCCCTCATCCGGCGCCAATGGCACTATCGCAGCGAGAGCGTTCAGAAACCGGCATTTGTCGGTCAGAGCGTTCGGGCCCGGTTCGACCTGGTTCAGGCACCTTGTCTCGGAAGAGGGCCCGCTCAAAGCTTCGGAATCGAACCTCCGCTCCTGCTTCCCTAGTGCGTAGTCATCCAGAGTTCTGAGCAGAACCCGGTTGTAGAAAACCCCCGCGCCCGCGCGGATCACGGTCCTCTCGTCGTCCCCGGGCGACCAGGCGATCGCGACCCTCGGCCCGAAATTGTTGTCGTCGCGCAGGATCGATTCCCTTTCATAACGTATTCCGGCCGAAATGGTCAGCCCGGGCCTGACCTGCAGATCGTCCTGAATGAAGATCCCGAGATAAGTGTTTCGCTGGATGGAAGTGTTTCCGAACGAACGCCTGTAGCGGCTGGGCTGGCCCGCGAGCAGATCGTAGACCCTTGAGAAATTGAAGGTCCCGGTCGAATCGGCGAGATCTTCGATCCGCGATCGGAGCGCCTGAATGTCCGCACCGGCGCGGATCGTGTGACTTCCGCTGGCGATCGTTAGTGACTCCTGCAACTGGAAACGCCTTTCGGATCGCAGGTTCGCAAAATTGGCGGTCGAGTTCCCCGCAACGATCGTCCCGCGCACCTGATCGTCGCTCCCCGCCCGGCCGTCATCGGAAATGAACAAAAGGACGACTGGATCTGAGGCACCTTCCGCCGCGAATCCCGGCCTGTGGTCGGAGAACTGAAAGCGTATCTGGTTGAACGCATTGTCGCTCAAGGCAAAGCTGTCGGATATCTGGAGCGCGTCGCTTGAACGAAGCCTCGCCTGGAGAGTTTCTTCGAGAAATCGGGTGGTCTCGCGATACTGACGCAGGTCCCGGCTTCGCGCGAACTGGTAGCTCGCCGTCAGCGAATGCCGCTCGTTGATCGTCTGGTCGATGCGCACGAGCGCCCTGCTTCGGTATCCGGGCGTGGGCACTGTCTTCCGGTACGGCGCTATATAAACCAGCGGAAACGTGTCGGAATGCGGGTTCGGGATGTCGTCGACGCGTGCCTCATGCGGATGAGTCGGGGGCGGAACCTCAAAGAAGGGGCTCCGGTCGACAGGGACCATCGTGTCGACAAGCGAAGACGAGATCCTGTTCTGAAACAGAAACGACCCGAGGAACCTGGTTCGCCCGGAAGTCCCCGGCAGGGTCCCGAGCAAAGTTGCGCCCGGATCGATCCTGGTGAACGGGAGGCGGGCGAGCCCCCTTCGATTATTGTTGTAGGTGTTCGCGTTTAGGCTTTCGTCCTCGAAAGCCGCGTGAAGATTGCCTCTCAAGACGGGTCCTCCAGAACGGGTCCGTATGTTTATCCTGCCGCCGGACGCCCGGCCGTATTCGGCCGAGAACTGGTTCGCGACGACCTGGACCTCCGCGACGGAGCCGGGCGGAGGTTGAAAGCGTTCGTCCGCCTGACGGTCGTCGTTGTTGTCCATTCCGTCGATCGTAATGTTGGTCGAATAAGCGGCGCCGCCGTTCAGCGCGATGCTTCCCGCGCCGACGACCTCAGAAGGACGGTCGAACTCCGATCCGTTCCCTATCCGGTCGTCGTCCGCAAGGCCGTCGATCGAAAACGGTTCTTCGTCGGTTCCGCTCATCGCAAGAAGAAGGTCCAGCACGTCCTCCGAGGGCACGGGAAGCTTGTCGATGAGTTCGCCCTTCAGGGAATCACCCGGGACCGTGCGGTTCACGTCGGGCGACTCGGCCGTTTCGGACGAAACGGTGACCGACGCGCTGACCTCTTCCGGGATGAGATCGAGATCGACCGAAAGCGTCTCGCCCGAAAGCGCGCCGCGCACGGCAACTTCCGTTAAACCGAAACCGGCGGCTTCCGCCTCGATCCGGTAGTCTCCAGGCTCGAGCTCGATGAGGACGAATCGTCCGTTCGCGTCCGACACCGAGGTCCGGCGGATGCCGGTGGTCTCGTTGACGGCGGTCACGCGTGCTCCGTTGACCGCGCCTCCGAGGAAGTCGCGCACGGCCCCTTTGATCGTGACCTCGTCGAGATCCTGACCGAAACCAAGTGTTATTGTTGAAAGGAAAAGGGTTGCGAGAAGTGAGAGTTTCCCGAATTGCATAAGGCGCCTCCTGCGGAAAGTGGGATGGATTCAGAGTGCCTTTTAATTTTTTGTGATTGTGGGGGAAACGAAGAGAAAAGTAAAGATTTTGGCGAAGGTCGCCTTAATTTTCTTCAGATTGCTCGACCGTGCGCTCGCGGTTGATCCTTGAAACCGGGATCAGCGCTTCCGAATCGGAAAAACTGTCTACGTTGCTGGAGATCTCGTCGGCGTGCGTGCGCAGGTACTCGAAAAAGCGTTCGAATTCTTTCTGCATCGCGTTCATCTTCTCGCGCATGTTGAGGATTATTTCCACACCCGCGAGATTGACGCCCAGGTCTCGCGTCAGCGAGAGGATCACCTCGAGCCTCTCAAGGTCCTCGTCGGTGAACAGGCGTGTGTTGCCTTCCGAACGCGACGGTTTGATAAGGCCTTCCCTCTCGTACATCCGGAGCGTCTGCGGATGCACTTCGTAGAGCTTCGCCACAACGCTGATGGTGTAGGTTTTGACCTTCTTAGTCATTGCTCTTGAAAAGTGAGCCGTGAGCGGTGAGCAGTGAGCAGAAATCGGCGCAAAGCGATTCGTCTCCACCGATCGTCGGGAAACAGGTTCTCCTGTTAATCACCACTTCATCTCCTATTTCTTCTGCTCGCTTCATCGCTACAAAACTGCGCAGGATTGTCGTTAACAGCCAACCGCTAATTACTTACTGCTCACGGCTTCCTTTTTTCTGCTCACTGCTCACCATTCACTGCTCACCGCTTGCTGCTCACTGCTCACCGCTCACTCGAGCCCCATCCCCTTCCGTACGTTCTCAGCATTGACCTTCTCGAACTGCCTCAGAAGTTCCTTGGTCTCCTCGCTGATGACATTCGGAAGCGTGATCCTGACCTCGACGAACTGGTCGCCGCGGATCTCCTTGTTGCGCACGCTCGGGATGCCTTTTCCGCGGAGCCTTATCTTCTGGCCCGACTGCGTTCCGGGCGGGATCCTCAGTTTCGTCTTGCCTTCGACCGTCGGGACCTCGATCTTCGCGCCTAATGCCGCCTCGGGCACGCTGATCGGGACGGTGACGTAAATATTGTTCCCGCGCCGCTTGAAATGCGGATGCGAACCCACATTGGTGATTATGTAAAGATCGCCCGGAGGCGCGCCCATTCTTCCGCCGTGGCCTTTTTTCGGGATCCGGACCCTCGAGCCCGTGTCCACACCGGGCGGGATCCTGACCTTGACCTGCTCTTTCTTCGGAGTCACACCTTTTCCCTTGCAAAGTGAACAAGGCTGGCGTCTTCGTCCCGTACCTTCGCAATCCGGACAAGGCTGAGTGAACTGAAGCCGGCCGCCCTGCTTCTGGACCTGGCCGGTCCCGCTGCAGGTCGTGCAGGTGACGACCGGACCGCCCATATCGCCTGCTCCCTGGCAGCGCGAACACTGTTCGGAGCGGTCGACAGTGAGATTTGTGGTCAGACCCGTGACGGCCTCTTCAAACTTGAGCGCCAGAGGGATCTCGATGTCCTGACCCTTCTTCGGGAGCGGCCGGGGAGGTTCCGCACGCCCCTGCTGGCTGCCGCCGAAAAGATCGGAGAATATGTCGCGAAAGCTCGAGCCGCCGGCTTCAGTGGTTCTTCCGGTGCCGGCGCCGGTATCCCAGCTGAAGCCCGAGAAATCAAAACCACCTGCTCCGGCTCCCGCGCCTGCTCCGAAAGGCGAATCTGGATCAAGATTGTCGGCGTAGTATCCGAAGCGGTCGAATACCTTCCGCTTCTTTTCGTCCGAAAGCACGTCGTAGGCCTCCTGGATCTCTTTGAACTTGTCTTCGGCCGACTTGTCCCCCGGGTTCACGTCCGGGTGGTACTTTCTCGCCAGCCTCCGGTAAGCCTTTTTGATATCCGGGCCTTTCGCGTCCTTGTTGACGCCTAAGATCTTGTAATAGTCCTTCTTGTTCGCCATCGGGTTCGGCAGGGAGTTCAGGCAGGCCGGCGGCGGAATCGCCGCCGGCCTTCAACCGGAGCCTCCTGAGCATTCGCTTATTCGCCCTTGTTCTCTTCTTCCGGCTCGGCCTCTTCAGCGTCGACGTATTCGGCCTCGATTACGTCGTCATCCGAGGAGGAAGCCGACGTTTCGTCGCCTCCGCCGGCCGATGCGGACGAGGCCTGTTCGGCCGTGTCGCCGCCTGCGGAAGCGGACTGCTGAGCGTAGAGAACTTCGGCGAGCTTGTGCGAAGCGGTCTGGAGCCTTTCGAACGCGTTGTTCATCGCGTCCGCGTCGGTTCCCTTCAGCGCTTCCTTCGAATCGGAAATCGCCGATTCGATCTCGGCGCGGCCCGCGTCGTCCAGCTTGTCCTTGTTCTCGTCGAACGATTTCTCGACGTTGTAAACAAGGCCGTCCAGACGGTTGCGCGCTTCGATCTCCGCCTTCTTCTGCTCGTCCTCAGCCGAATGCGATTCCGCATCCTGCATCATCTTGTCGATCTCGTCCTTCGACAGACCGGACGAAGCGGTGATGGTGATCTTCTGCTCGCGGCCCGTTCCGACGTCCTTAGCCGAAACGTTGACGATTCCGTTGGCGTCGATGTCGAACGTGACCTCGACCTGCGGAACTCCCCTGGGTGCGGGCGGAATGCCCACCAGGTGGAATTTGCCGAGCGTCTTGTTGTCGGACGCCATCGGGCGTTCGCCCTGCAGGACGTGGACCTCGACCGACGTCTGGTTGTCTGAAGCGGTCGAGAAGATCTCGCTCTTGCGCGTCGGGATCGTCGTGTTCCTGGGAATCATCTCCGTGAACACGCCGCCGAGGGTCTCGATTCCGAGCGTCAGGGGCGTGACGTCGAGCAGAAGAATGTCCTTCTTCTCACCCGAAAGAACGCCTGCCTGGACCGCCGCGCCGATACCTACGACCTCGTCGGGATTGACGGACTTGTTCGGTTCCTTCCCGAAGAACTCCTTGACCATTTCCTGGACCTTCGGAATACGGGTCGAACCGCCGACAAGTACGAGCTCGTCGATGTCCTTCGGCTCGAGTCCGGCGTCCTTGATCGCCTTTTCGACCGGCGGCATAAGCCGTTTCAGGACCGGCTCGACGAGAGCTTCGAACTTCGAACGGGTAAGCTTTTGCACGAGGTGCTTCGGACCGCTCTGGTCAGCGGTGATGAACGGAAGGTTTATCTCCGTCTCCATCGCGCTGGAAAGCTCGATCTTCGCTTTCTCCGCCGCCTCTTTCAGGCGCTGAAGCGCCATCTTGTCGCTCGTAAGGTCGATGCCCTGGTCTTTCTTGAACTCTTCAATGATCCAGTTGATCAGGATGTCGTCGACGTCGTCGCCGCCGAGGTGCGTGTCGCCGTTGGTCGATTTCACCTCGACCACGCCTTCGCCGACCTCGAGCACCGAGATGTCGAACGTACCGCCGCCGAAGTCGAAGACGGCGATAGTCTCGTCGGCCTTCTTGTCGAGCCCGTACGCGAGCGCCGCTGCCGTGGGCTCGTTGACGATCCTCATTACTTCGAGGCCCGCGATCTTTCCGGCATCCTTGGTCGCCTGCCTCTGGGCATCGTTGAAGTATGCCGGGACGGTGATGACCGCTTTCTCGACCTTCTGGCCAAGATAGTCTTCCGCGGACTGCTTCAGTTTCTGAAGCACCATAGCGGCGATCTCGGGCGGAGAATACTGTTTGCCGTCGGCCGAGATCCTCACGTCTCCGTTCGAGGCCTTCTCGACCTTGTAAGGCACCTGCGAGATCTCTTCCGAAACCTCGTCATAGCGCCTTCCCATGAATCGCTTGATCGAGTAAAGCGTGTTCTCGGGGTTCGTCACGGCCTGGCGCTTTGCCACCTGCCCGATAAGGCGGTTCCCGTCTTTCGTAAATGCCACGACCGAAGGCGTCGTCCTGCCTCCCTCCGAGTTCGTGATCACGACGGGTTCTCCGCCCTCCATGACCGCGACGACGGAGTTGGTCGTTCCAAGGTCTATACCTATGATTTTGCTCATGTTAAGTCTCCAGTTGCTGTAGAAATCGTTGCGCTCAACAAACTTATATCCGATAGATCAAGCCTTTATACGTTTTGAGCCTGTCAGTACTATAAGACTTGAGTGTGCTACTGTCAATGTTACTTGAGTAAGGTACTAGCAGGTATTGAAAACAGGGAGACGAGGAAGATCGCGGATCAGGCCGCTTCCCGTTCTTCTTCTTCCGCCATAAGTCTGGAGACGTGAAAGATGTAGTGGAATCCGGATGCCGCCGCCAGGATCACGACGATGACGTAAACGGTCGGAAGATAGGCTGTGTAATCGGAAACGGCAGCGACGAGGATCAATCCGACCGCAAGGACCTGCACGATCGTGCTTACCTTGCCCAGCCAGGATGGACGGAATCCCCTGAACCCGGTCATGATGTTGATCGCGCCGGCAACCGTAACGATGAGGATGTCGCGGCCTATCACCGCCGCCGTCACCCAGAACGGCACCGGAAGGTGCTGAGTCGGATACAGGACGTTCGGCAGCGTGAGGATGACGAAAGCGACCGTCATTAGGAGCTTGTCCGCGATCGGATCGATGATCGTGCCGAGCTCCGATTCCTGGCCGTATCTGCGTGCAATAAAGCCGTCCACGCCGTCCGAGATCCCCGCCGCGATAAAGACCGCAAGCGCCCATCCGCTGTAGCCGTAATAGAGCAGGCTCGCGAACACCGGGATGAGCGCCATCCTCAGGAACGTCAGCAGATTCGGAATGGTAAGGATGTTGGAAGGCATCGGCGTCAAAGAGCGCGGCTGGTCGGACGTGAGGTCAGGCGGCGCGCAATTCGATCAGTGAAATCTCTGGCGGACACTGGTACCGGACCGGAAGGACGACCGTCCCGATCCCCCTCGTGATGTAGATCTGGGTTTCCTTTCGCCTGTGAAGGCCGCTCGTAAGCCGGCGCCTCTTCAGAGGCTTTCTGTCTTTGTCCTTGTCGCGGATCTTCACCTGACCGCCGTGTGTGTGGCCGCTAAACATCACGTCGACTCCCAGACGGGCCGCCTGCCGGACGATCACAGGATTATGCGCGAGCAGCATCTTCATCTCGTCCGGGAACGAACCGGTTAGCGCCGCCTTCAGGTCCGTCCGCTTGACCATGTGATCGTCCACGCCGCAGAGCCAAAAGGAGACTTCGCGCGCCGTAAACCGGAAGCCCGAGTTCACAAGCACCCTGATCCCGTGCGCCTCAAGCCTCTCGGTAACAAGGTCAGGATCTGTCCAGTGGTCGTGATTCCCGAGACAGGCGTAGCTCCCGTATTCGGATTCGAGCCTGCCGAGCACCTCCGCGACCGGATCGACATATTCCTTTTCGTGAGAAACGTAGTCGCCCGTCAGGACGAACATCTCGGGCGCAAGCTGATTCGCGATACCGATCGCGCTCTCTATATGCCCAAGGTCAGTGAGCGGAGAGTGATGAATATCCGACAGATGGACTATGCGGAAGCCGTCGAGTTTCTTCGGAAGCTTCTCGAGCTTGATCGAGACCTCTTCGATCTCGAGCGACTCCGCCTCGTTCCTCTCGCCCATCGCGGATTTAGAGATGTTTCTGGCGAGATCCCTCAGAGGCGTATCTGAAGATACCGCCTCGGAAAGCTGTTTGGGAATTTTCGATCGCCTGGTTCCAAGTAATTTCATCGCGCGGATCAAGCGGTCTCACAACGCCGCCCGATCTTTTTCACTATATTCACAAGCCCGCGCCGATGTCCAACCGGCCCGGATCCCGGATCGCGAGCGAAGGCAGAAACGCGGCCGTCAGGGAGCGTGCCGATCCGGTGAGCAGTGAGCGGTGAGCCTGTCCGAAGCCCGACGGTCACGGAGGGCTACCGCAGACGGTTCAAACTTCAAGGGTCAGAGTTCCATGGACGGAGGAGGGCGGTCCGAATCACGCAATCGCTTCGCGATGAGCGGGCAATGCTTCATATCCCGTGGGTTCCGCTTCGCTCCACCCACCGCTAAAAGCAGGTCGTCGCTGCGCGACTCTTCATTGGTCCATGGGCAATGTTTCCTATAGTCATGCGAATGCTCCCGGTCCGGCCGAGTCATCCGCTCGGTAGGCCGATCTTTGCGAGAACGTCTCGGAACCCGGGCTCTCCGCGGATGCCTTCGAAAAGCGGATCGACAGCAGCGAACGGAAGCATGAACGAACGCGCCCTTAAGGCTCCGTTCAGGGCCTCGACTGCCTCCCGTTTCCTTCCAAGATCCGTGTAGATAGCGGCCAGCGCATAATGGTTGGGAGGTGAACCGGGCTTGCCCTTGAAATTCGATACTAGCCGCTCGGACATCTTCTTTTCGTCGCCCGATGCAAGCAGCGCCTCCAGCTCGTCCGTACTGACCGAGCCCTTTACGCCTTCCTCGCTCATTCGCTTCGCGTCGTCGATATAGAACGAGATCAGTTCCCTTGCGTAAGAAGAGCCTTTCTTGTGGCGCACGCGCATCAAGCACTCTCTTGCCTTCATAAACGAGGGATCGGCCTCCAGGACGGCATCGAGCATCTGCTCGGCCCGGCGGTAGTCCTTCTTGAAGTAATGGACCTCCGCGATGTCGGTCTTGATGATCATCGCTGTCGGATCAAGCTGCGAGGCCGTTTCGAGTTCCCGAAGAGCCTCGTCGAATCTTCCCGCAACCGAAAGAAACGTGCCGTACCAGTGATGCGCCTTTGGCGAATTCGGCGCGAGCTCAACGGCTTTCCTGAAGGAGGCCTCCGCTCCCCGCCAGTCCCACTTGAGGAACATCCTTATGAAGCCTCGCGTCGCGTGCGCCTCGTGAAGCTCGGGATCGAGCTCGAGCGCCTTGTTCAGCGCCTTCTCTGCTTCATCCGTTTGCCCGGATATCGCGGCCTGGTCCGCGATGCCCAGGTGCGCGAGCGCGAAATCCGGGTCGATCTCGATCGCCTTACGGTAATAGCGCAGAGAATCCGCGTCCCAGTCGCGCTTGAGCCAGCGCTCGCGGCCCGCCAAATACAAAGCGTACGCCTCGCTGCTTTCGGTCGGCTTCCGTTCCAGAGATCTGAGTTCCTTCTGATCGAGGTCTCGCAGTATCGCCCGCGCCACATTGTGCGAGATGGTGTGCTGCAACGCGAGAAGATCACCGTTTTCGGAGTCAAAATAGCCGCTCCATATCTGCCTGCCGCTTTCAACCTCTAGAAGCCTGAGACTTACTCTCAGACGGTCGTCGGCCCGCAGCACCGTGCCTTCCAGGACCGAGTCGACGCCGAGTTCGCGACCGGCTGCAAGGGCATCGGTCCCGTCTTTGCCGTACTTCTCGATACCGCCGAAAGGACGCACGGGAAATCTGTTCAGGCGGCCGAGGCTCGAGATCAGAGAATCGGCAAGTCCGAGTGATATCTCCGCGTCACCATCGGTCCGGTCGGGATCGGCAAGCGGCAGGACCGCGAGCGAGCCTATTTTCGAAGTTCCCGCCTCTTCGGCCGAAGCCCCTGAGAACCAAACCGTGAATCCGCCAACAGCCAGCACCGCGATCACGAGCAATGCGGCGAATGCAGCACGTACCTTGAATCCGGGTCTCGGCTGAACCGCCCTGTCAGGCGTCGAATCGTGGATCTCCTCGATGCTTAGGCTGGTAACGGATCGGCGCTCGAAAGTGAGTTCCTCGAACTCGCGAAGGACGCCGCGCGCTTCTCCGGTGAACCGGTAGCCTCTCCGGGGGACGGTGTGTATGTAATTCTCGCCGCGCTCGCGAAAGACCTTGCGCAGCACGTAGATGTTGTGGGCAAGGTTTGATTCCTCGACGAAAGCGTCTTTCCAGACCGAGTCGAGGATCTCGGTCTTCGTCACGACCTCTCCGTTCTTCTCGAGCAGAACACGAAGCACCTCAACCGCCTTCGGCGGCAGGTCGACAGGCTGCTGACGGAACCAAAGGAATCTTTCCTCGGCGTCCAGACGCCATTCTCCGAATTCGTACGAACGAGTCTCAATTTCGCGCATTGATAAAAATCCCAAGAAAAACTGAGAAAACACACAAGACCGGAGACAGGCGCTGCCTTTATCTTCGGTCCCGATCTTTATACAAACAAGCGCCCCGGGATGGATGGCGAAGATTCTAGTCCAAGTGAATGGCCAGATCCAAGAAAATTCTGATCACTTCGGAAACGCACGAGAAAGCGGTCCTGAAGAGATCGCGCAGTGCGGCTTCAGTCCGGTTCTGCGCCGAGTGCGGACAAGAAGCGGAAACGCTATCGCTTAACGAGGCCGCTACGCTTCTTTCCGTGCCTTGGACGGAAGTAATCAGCCGCGTCGCTTCAGGAGAATTCCACACAGCAGGGACCGACGAGCGCTGTCTGGCGATATGCGTCAGATCTCTGCGCAAAGAGTGGCAAGGCCGATAAAAGGATGAGGCCGGAGTTGCCCGGTGCCGGCGACGAATAGAGATCAGAAAAGCACAAGGAGCAGAGAGATGAAGTTTGCAATGAAGATAGTGATCCTCTTTTTTGGATTCGTGATGATCGGAACGGCTTCCGCCTCCGCCCAGGGAACCGCTTTCACATTCCAGGGAGCCTTGAATTCGGGGGCAGCACCTGCCAAAGGAGATTTCGACCTCGAGTTCCGACTCTTCGACTCGTCTACCGACGGATCCCAGATCGGCCCGACTGTCAGCAAGAACGCGGTAGCCGTCAGCAACGGCGCGTTCAGCGTCACTTTGGATTTCGGGGATCAGTTTACCGGGGCACAGCGGTTCCTTGAGATCCGAGTGCGTCCTTCCGGACAGGTCGGTTTCACGATCCTCTCGCCCCGCCAGCCGATCAACAGCGTGCCTTACGCTGTGAGGAGCACTTCCTCCACCACAGCTGATTCGGCGGACACCGCTCTCTTTGCGGACACGGCAGCAACCGCAACGAATGCCGAATCCGCAGCAACGGCAACAACGGCGGACAACGCTCTGCAGCTCGGAGGAACGCCGGCAAATCAATTCGTTCTCACGACGGACCCGCGATTGTCAGATCCGCGAGCGCCGTCGCCCGGAAGCACCGATTACGTTCAGAATTCGACCGCTCAGCAGGCTTCCTCGAATTTCAATATCTCTGGAAATGGCACGGCCGGCGGAACACTTACAGGAAACGTTCTGAATGCCGGAAGTGAGTTCCGGATCGCCGGATCGAGAGTGTTCAGCAATGGCGGGAATTTCAATCTTTTCGCAGGAGTCGGATCCGGCGCGATATCGACTGGCCAGGGCAATGCTTTCTTCGGCTTTGAATCCGGGTTTTCCAACACGACGGGAGCAAACAACGCCTTCCTTGGCAGGATCGCGGGAAGAACGAACACGACCGGATCCAGCAACACCTTCGTGGGCAGCGGAGCAGGGTTCTCCAATGAGACCGGCAGTGCCAATGCATTCGTCGGCGATAGTGCGGGATTCAACAGCACGACAGGGTTCCAAAATGTGTTCTTCGGCACTCAGGCCGGAAGTGCAAACTCGACCGGGAATTCGAACTCGTTCTTTGGCACGTTTGCCGGAAACCAGAACGGCACAGGCACAAAGAACACCGCAATCGGGCACTCCGCGAACGTGGGGACCGGCGACCTTACGTTCGCGACCGCGATCGGGGCCAATGCGGTGGTTTCGACGAGCAACACGATCGCCCTGGGACGTGCAAACGGCTCCGACCAGGTCGTGATCCCGGGAAACCTGACTGTCTCGGGCACCCTCACTGCCGCTCTTCCCACCGGAAGCGCAAATTACATACAGAATTCGACCGATCAGCAGGCTTCCTCGAATTTCAACATTTCCGGCAACGGAACCGCGGCAGGTACGCTAACCGGAAATGTCGTGAAAGCCCAGTCCTTTTTCAGTCTGGGAAACGACAAGATCCTCAGCTCCGTTGGTGCGGGGAACCTCTTCCTGGGTCTGGTGGCCGGTTCGAGCAACACGATAGGAGTTTCCAATACCTTCCTGGGAGTAGCTGCCGGAAGGTTCAACACGGAAGGAATCTTTAATACTTTTGTTGGCGGATCGGCAGGGCAGCAAACGACTACGGGAAGCCGAAACACTTTCCTCGGTTCGGGCGCGGGGTTTGAGAACGTGTCCGGTTTCGGCAACACATTCGTCGGGAACGAAGCCGGTCGGCTAGTCACTTCGGGAACGGATAACACGTTTATCGGACTGGCAGCCGGAAATGCGACCGCGGTCGGCTCTGCGAATACCTTCGTCGGATCGTTGTCCGGCGTCCTCAACACTACGGGGAACTTCAACAGCACGCTCGGCCGGGGGGCGGACTTCGGTTCCGGGAATCTTTCCTTCGCTACCGCGATCGGAGCGGGGAGCGTTGTCTCTTCCAGCAACACGATCGCGTTGGGACGTGCAAACGGCTCCGACCAGGTTGTGATTCCCGGTAATCTCAATGTCTCAGGCACGCTCACAGCAGCGCTTCCGGCCGGAAGCGGTAACTACATCCAGAATTCCACCGCGATCCAGAACTCTTCAAATTTCAACATCTCCGGCGTCGGACGAGCGGCCTCGTTCAATGCGGGATTCTATTCCATCGCGAACGAGCGGGTGCTGTTCGCCGAGGGAGGCCTCGTCAACAACCTGTTCGTTGGACTCGGCTCCGGCAATCCGGGTTTTGTCACGAAGAACAACACGTTCGTTGGAATTTCGGCCGGCGAAGGGACCGTGGGAGGAGACAACAACACATTCGTGGGGATGACCGCTGGGCAGTCAAACCAGACGGGTAATTCCAATACTTTTGTCGGGACATCGTCGGGACTAGCAAACACCACGGGCAGCAGCAACACGCTCCTCGGCACTGCGACGAACCTCGGATCGCCGGCACTGTCCTTTGCTACTGCGATCGGAGCCGGCGCAATCGTGAACGCCAGCAACAGCGTCGTCCTCGGACGGGCGAACGGGTCCGATGAGGTCTTCGTTCCCGGCAGGCTCACTGTATCGACGCTCGGCCCGGCCGGCTCAACAAGCCTCTGCCGGAATGCCGGAAACGAGATCGCCGCCTGCTCTTCTTCTATCAGGTACAAATCGAATCTCTCACAGTTCAGCAACGGTCTCGAGATTGTCAGCCGCCTGAGGCCAATGACGTTTACCTGGAAGGACAGCGGGATCGCCGACCTCGGTCTCGTCGCGGAAGAGGTAGCCGGGATCGAGCCGCTTCTCACGACGCAGAACACCGAAGGACAGGTCGAGGGAGTGAAGTATGACCGTATCGCTGTCGTCCTTGTGAATGCTGTCAATCAACAACAAAGGATCATCGACCAGCAGGAAACCGAGATCGGGAGGCTACGTGCCGAACTCGCAGCGCTCAAAGCCCTCGTCTGCGCTTCGAATCCGGGTGCTGCGATCTGCCGCACGCCAGAAAACTAAGAGGATCAAAAAGATGGACAGAGAAGGCAAGCAGAAGAAAAAAGGGCGAGTGAAGATCGACGGCGGGTTCGGAACACGCTTGCGGTTGGGTCTATTGCATTGTGACCTGTCCGCACCTGGCCTACTACGATCCGGCCGATCCTGGCTTTCCTGCCTACTTGTCATTTCGCTCACGGCTATCGCCGCCCCGCAATCCGGAGGCACGTTCGAGATCGAAAGGTCCGTTGTCGCATCCGGCGGAGGTTCGGCCTCGGGAGGCGGATTCACGTCAGACACGACCATTGGCGAGTCCGTCGCAGGGACGACAAGCACGGGCGGAGGATTCTCGCTTACTGCCGGATTTCGGTCAGGAACTCTGACGTCCCAACCTCCAGTGAGCTCGGTGTTCGATTTTGACGGGGACGGAAAAACCGACGCGTCTGTCTTCAGGCCCAACCCGACGACATTTCTTGCCGGCAATGCGGCGCCCGAAGGCAGTTCGTCCCAATGGTGGCTTCTAAGGAGCTCGGACATCGGCGCTCTGGGCCTTACGTTCGGCTTCCCCTCCGATCTTCCCGTGGTTGCTGATTACACCGGCGACGGCAAAGCAGATGTGGCGTTTTTCCGGCCGTCTACCTCGACCTGGTTCGTTCTTCGCAGCGAAGACTTTACCTTCTTCGCGTTTCCTTTCGGAGCCTCCGGGGACATACCCGCGCCGGGAGATTTCGATGGCGACGGAAAAGCGGACCCAGCCGTCTACAGGCCGTCATCAGGCACCTGGTTTATCTTTCGTTCTTCGGATTCAGGCGTTTCGGTCTTTCCGTTCGGAGTTTCCGGAGACAAGCCGACGGTCGCCGATTTCGACGGCGACGGCAAAGACGACGTGGCGATATACAGACCCTCGGTCAATCAATGGTGGCAGCTCAGATCGACCGCCGGCGTCCGCGGCATCCAGTTCGGATCTCCCGGCGACCGTTCCGTGATCGGCGATTACACCGGGGACGGTAAGGCCGATGTCGCGTTCTTCCGGCCGTCCACTTCCGAATGGTTCGTCATACGTTCCGAGGACTCTTCGTTCTTTGCTTTCCCTTGGGGCGCGCAGGGCGACATACCGGCTCCGGGAGATTACGACGGCGACGGCGTAACGGACGCCGCGGTCTTCAGGCCGGAATCCAGCATTTGGTTTATCAACAGATCGACTTCAGGTTTCCAGGCGATCCAGTTCGGCTCGCCCGGAGACGTGCCCGTGCCTTCGACCGTGTCGGTCGAGTGATCGATTCGCCATTCGGTCACCTTCGGCGATGTCCGGCGAGGGGCTTTAGGAGAACACAAGCAAGAGAAATGAGGGTGGGAATTGCGATGATCTACCGTGTAAGAACGGCAAGGTACTTCCGGAATGGCCGGGCCGGTGTTCGATCCCCATTTACGAACTTTGCGCCTTTGCTGCTAGCTAAGCTGATAGTCGTGGTGGCATTGCTGGGCGGCCAGACCGCGAACGCGGCGACCCGCACATGGGACGGCGGCGGAACGACGAACAACTGGTCTGAGGCGGCAAACTGGTCGCAGGACACGGTCCCTGTTTCAAACGACCTGGCCCGGTTCGACGGAACGAGCACGAAGGACGCCGTGGTCGATGTAAACTTCTCGATCTTTAACTTCGAAACCGTCGCGGGCTACACGGGAACCATCACCCTGCCCGACGGAATACTGCTTCAAACCGCAAGCGGATTCACTTTCGGAGCCGGCACGTTCCAGGGCGGAACCGGAGTTCTTGACGTAAACGGCAGCTTCACGGTCTCCGGCGGCACGTTCAACGCGCCTTCGGGACAACTCCTACTGGGTTCGTTCTTCTTCCACAATTCCGGCGGAACTTTCAATGCCAACGGCGGCACGGTGATCTTCGACGGAGCGACGAACACCATCCTGGTCACTTCCCCGGAAACCTTCAACGACCTTGTGTTCAACGTGTCGGCCACCGCCGATCTGACGGGCGACACGCTTGTCGCTGAAGGAGAAGTGCGTCTTATGACAGGACGCATAATCTCGGGTACCGTTGAGGCACGAGGAAATGTCGTGGTTGACCCGACCTTCGGGAATGCCAGAAGTTCGGGCGCCATCCTTCACGTTGTTCAGCCGGGCACAAGAACTGTCACGATTCCGTCAGGCACAAGGGTTCCGATCATTCGTCTCGAGTCCGCGAACGTAACTGTCGAATTCGGCGGCGTCGGAACGATCAGGGCGGAAGGGATCGACCTTAGGTCCGGGACGATCAGGCAGGGGAACGCGGATCTTCTCGAAGAAGGAGTCTCGACCTTCGCGCAGAGCGGGGGAAACTATTTCAGCGAAGCGGGGAATATCGAATTCCAGAACTTTACGCAGTCCGGCGGAGAGTTTCTCGGAGGCACCGGAAACATGGATGTCTTCAGTTCCTTCACGCTCTCCGGCGGTACATTTCACGCGGTCCAGGGAACGACAAGCGTCGGTTCGTTCTTTACACACACTGCGGGCGGCACTTTCGATGCGAACGGCGGCACCTGGTCGTTCAACGGCAATCAGGCGACGGTGGTTGCGACTTCGCCGGAAACCTTCTTCAATCTCAGGATCGATACGGTGTCGGACGTGAACCTTACGGGAGATACGCTTGTCGCAGAAGGCGAGGTGAGGCTTGTACGCGGCCGAGTTCAAAGCGGCACGATTCGGGCAGAAGCGAACGTGGTGGTTGAGCCGACTTTCGCGAGCGCTCACAATTCCGGCGGAATTCTGCACATTCTTCAAACGGACACGCGCACGATCCAGCTTCCCCCGGGAACTTTCCTGCCGGGTCTTCTGCTTGAAGCGCCAAACGTGACGGTCGTATCGACCGGACCCGGCGCGATTCGGTTCAACGGAATCGAGCTTCGAAGCGGCGCGATCGAGCAGGGAGATGCCGATTTCCTACAGTCGGGCATCACGAACACTTACCTTCAGTCGGGCGGCACCTATGACACGGGTAAAGGGGACTTCGATTTCTTCGTATTCACCAAATCCTCGGGCGATTTTCTGGGCGGCCCCGGGTCGATAACCGTCGGCAGCACGTTTACTTTGAGCGGCGGACTTTTCCGCTCGTCGCAGTCGACCGCATCTTTCGGATTCAACTTCACTCAGACCGGCGGAACATTCGACCACAACGGAGGCCTTGTCCTTTTCAACGGCAATTCGCAGTTTTTGGACGTGCCTTCGACCATCGATCTCAACGACGTTCGACACCAAGCCACAAGCGTAATCACCATCGCGAACGGCGACACCGCATTTGTGAACGGTGACCTTGAACTCGTGACCGGCGGATACAACACGGGAGCCACCTCAGGCTTTTCGGCACGCGGCAACGTGACGCTCGCCGCGACTTACAACGGCGGGAACGGCAACCTGACCTATTCGGGATCGGGGCCGCAGACGTACACGAATCTTGGCGGGGTCCATCCTTTCGGTACGGTTACGATCAACAAGCCTTCAGGTGTGCTGACCGCGGCGACAGATATGCTTCTCGGTCCGACCCAGCAGCTCGCGATCACCTCCGGCACGCTCTTTCTGGCGGAAGGCAGCGACCTTCGCTCGGGAGCCGTCACGATCGGCGCGGCCGGCAAGCTCGCGAGCGACTCCGCGGCCACGATCACCTTGGGCGGAACGGTCACGAACAACGGGATCGTCGATCTTCAGGGAAGCGGGAGCGGCTGCCCGGAAGCCGATACGATTCTGCTTAGATCTACCGTTGACGGGACACGAAGGAACTGGTCGGGCTCCGGCCTCTTCCGCATCTCGGACGTCGATGTAAAAGACATGGGAGGCGTCAGCCCTACGACGCCCGCGATCACGGTCTTCAGCGGAACGGACTCGGGAAACAACAACCCGAACTGGACGTTCGATCCGACGTGCCCGCCGGATCTTGTGATCTCACCGCAGAACGTCGATACAACGACGGGTTCCCAACAGCAATTCACGGTCAACGGAGGCATTCCGCCCTACACCTTCAGTATTCCCGTGAACGCCTCCGGAGCCAGCGTAAATCCCTCGACCGGTCTATACACTGCCGGAAACACCGCAGGCGTTTCCGACACCGTGCGGGTCACCGACGCGCTAGGCACTTTCGCGGACGCTACCGTGAACGTGGTTTCCGGACCGGCTTCGAAACTGGTCTTCACGACCCATCCGGCATCGAGAACCGCAGGCCTGATCCTCGTGCCGGCGATCACCGTCGAGGTCCGGGACAGCGCGGACAGAAGGGTGCCGAACGCGAGCGATCAGATCTCGCTGACATTCCATACGAATCCCTCCGGAGGCATTCTGCAGGGCACGGTGACAAAGAACGCGGTCGGCGGAGTGGCGACGTTCGACAACCTCCGGATCGATCAGGCGGGAAGCGGATATCAGCTGAAAGCGTCCGCGAACGGATTAACGGAAGCGATCAGCAACAATTTCGACATCGTGCCGGGGCCGGCAGTGAAGATCGGATTTGCCTCCCAGCCGTCATCGGTCGGGGCCTTCGAAAGCGCGAACCCGCCCTTCCGGGTGGCCGTCCAGGACAGCCTTGGGAACACGGTGCCGACCGCTTCGGACACGATAACGATATCCATCCCCAATTGCATCCTCAACGGTGTTCCGACCCGCGCGACTGCCTCCGGCGTCGCAGAATTTCAGGGAGTTTCCTTTGAATGCATCAGGACAAATGCGACGGTTGCAGCGAGCTCATCCCAGGGTAGGCCGCTCGTCGAAAGCGGTCCGTTCCAGATAACGAGGCCTGAATTCACGGTAACGAACGCGAACAGCGAGGGGCCCGGATCTTTGGACGATGCATTGTTCAAAGCGGGGAGGCTTCCCGGAGCTGACCGCGTAGTTTTCAATATTCCAGGTCCTCCGCCGTACGTGATCCGGCCCGTGCCGACGCGGAATCTCACGCTCCAGGGCGGCGTCGATCTTGATGCGACTACGCAGCCCGGTTATGCGGGGATCCCTTTGGTCACGATCGAGGGCTTCGGTGCTTCCGGATCGGGAATAGGACTGGACATATGGGGCGACTCGACCATTCGCGGACTTGCGATCACCGCGTGGGAAACAGGCATCCGGGTATACGCGGGTCGTGCCGTCATCCGGGGGAATCACGTCGGGACGGACACGAGCGGGACCGTTTCGGCGGGAAACAGGGTTGGGATCGAGTTGCGCAGTGCCGGCAGTATCGTCGGCGGAACCAGTGCCTCAGATGCGAATCTCATCTCGGGCAACAGCGACTTCGGTATATTCGCGCCTCCTGCTTTCATAGATTCCGCAACGACCGTGATCAAAGGCAACAGGATCGGGACCGATATAAGCGGAACCCAGCCGCTTCCGAATGGTTCGGGGATAAGGATCGAAGAAAGACAGATGTTCGAGATCGGCGGGCGCGAGCCCGGCGCCGGAAATCTCATCGCTTTCAACACCTTACCGGGGATCGAACTCCCTTCAACGCAGTCCTCAACTCTCTTTCCGGATACAGAACGGATAGAGATCGCCGGAAACTCCATTCATTCCAACGGAGGTCTCGGGATCGATATCGGAGCGACCGGGATCAGCGCAAATGATCCGGGAGATCTCGACAGCGGACCGAACACGCAGCCTAACTTTCCCAGGATCACTTCCGCGATCACGGACAGGGGAGCTCTTCGCGTGAGCGGGACCCTGAACTCGCGGCCGAGCGGCATTTTCGAACTCGACTTCTATTCCAGCCCCGAGTGCGACGGTTCAGGTTTTGGTGAGGGTGGAACCTACGTGGGCTCGCTGAGCATCGTCACCGACAATGGCGGACTCGCGAGCTTCGCGGGCACACTTCCGGACGTCCCTGCCGGGCAGTTTCTGACGGCGACCTCGACCGACGTCATCGGGCCGCGCCGAAACACATCCGAATTCTCCCGCTGCGTGCAAGTGGCTGAAAGGATCGTAGAGATCTCCGGCCGGGTCGCGGACGCAGACGGAACCCCCGCGGCAGGAACGGTACTGACTGTTATAGAGTTCCATTCCAGTAGGCGAAGACAAGTGACCACCGACAGGCTTGGCAACTACTCGATCACAGGTCTGACAGGCGGCGCGACCTATATCGTACAGCCGATCACTCCCAACCACGCGCACGTACCGGCGTCAAGGATCTATAACCCGATAGCGATCGATGAGGTCGATCAGGATTTCACCGTCAGCAGGATCAGGTTTACGATCAGCGGCCGCGTGACACTGGGAAGCGGCGTGTCCCAAACTCCTCTCAGTGGAGCTCTCGTCGAAGTACTTTCCGGGACAAGCGTCGTGGCGTCGAGGATCAGCAGTGCATCCGGAGTTTACTCATTCAACGACATCGTCGCAGGGAATTACACGGTACGTGTAGCGAAGGAAAACTATCAGTTCACGCCGCCTTCCGTACCCGTGACGGTCTCAGGAGACGATTTGACTGTAAACTTCACCGGCACGGAGGTGATCCCAAGTCTTGGCGGCAGGATAGTGTTCAGCGAAGGTACCGCGATCAGAGCCGTCAATCCGGACGGAAGCGCCCTCGCTTCCCTTGTTACGGCTCTCGATTCCGGTTCCGACGCATCGCTGGACGGAAGCAAGATCGTCTACGTGGCGAGCTCGATCTCAGGTAGATCCGGCAGCCTGATCGTCGCAGGGTCCGACGGCTCGTCTCCCCGGAGCCTCGTCGACGTATCGGTGTCGAGAAAGGTGAATCCGGTATTCTCAAAGGACGGAGCAAAGATCGCGTTCCTCCGAGACAACCGGATCAACATCATCAACACGGACGGCACGGGACTGACGGAAATACCCTTCCCGGAGAATAACCTGATCACCTCGGTCGACTTCTCGCCGGACGGCACCCAACTGGTCTTCGCCAGGCAGTGGAAGCTTTTCATCATCAACTCGGACGGTTCGGGATTGCAGCCGCTCCCGGTCACCGAGTTCGCGAACTATCCCAGGTGGTCGCCGGACGGATCGCGAATCGTCTTCTGGAATAGCGCTCTTCGAGCGATCGATCCGGACGGCACGAACCTTGTAACCCTCGGCAGCTCGGTACCAAGCAACGAAAGGCCGGCCTGGTCACCCGATTCTTCGCGGATCGTATTCCATAGAACCGGAGCCGCTGGTCAGGAACCGAAACAGATCGTGACGATTTCCAGGGACGGAACGAACATCTCTGTAGTCACCGACAGGCCGAGGGCCGGCAATCTCGCCTGGACGAACGCAACTTCCCAACCGACTGAGCCAGCCGCGTCAGCCACAAACACGATCGGCGGCGTGTCGGTCACGTTCTCGGAGGTGACATCTCCAGGTATAACGAGCGTTGTCCCGATCGATCCCGGGTCCGCGGGCACTGCACCACAGGGATTTGTTCTCGCGAACAAGGCCTACTCGATCACCACCACCGCCGGGTTCACGCCGCCGGTCGATGTCTGCATCGAGGTTCCGGCTTCGGCGGCGTCGAACCAGACGGTTTTCGATTCCATAGGGGTCCTTCACGAGGAGAACGGAACGCTTGTCGACCGGACCACGGCCCGAAACTTCCAGACCCGGACCGTATGCGGTTTGGCTGATTCTCTCGGGGCGTTCGTCCTGGCATACGCCGTCGATGCGAACGCGCCTTCGATCACGGGACTTGTGATCGATCAAGACGGAAATCCGCTTCCTGGTGTATCGATTCGCCTGACGGGCACTGAGGAGCGACTTCTCGAAACGGACATCGACGGCGGGTTCGAGTTCGTGAACCTTTCGGAAGGCGCGAACTACAGCCTTCAGCCGAAGAGGCTGGGTTATGTATTCGAGGAATACTCGCTCGATTTTCTCGGGGTTACCGGAGAGAACACGGCGGTATTCGCAGGGACCGAGTCATCGTTCAGCATCTCCGGCAGGGTCACCGACGGCGCGGGAACCGGAGTCGAGGGCGCATCCGTGGAGGTTTCCGGAAGTTCGGACCAGATCGTGAACACCGATGCTGCAGGGAACTACGCGATAAGCGGCCTTCCCGGGGACGGGGGGTACGATATGTCCGCTTTCAAGCAGTTCTTCTCTTTCACTCCCGAGGCCTTCCGGATCGAAGCACTGCTTTCTGATGTCTCGCCCCTGGACTTCACTGAAGTCCCGGCGGCAGTCCCTGCGGCTATCAGCGGCCGCGTCACGAACCTCGAAGGCGAAGCGGTCCCGTACGCCGCCGTCACGATCCTCGGACCGGACGGCGAGGTCAACATCCTTACGAATCCGTTCGGAAGGTTCCATTTCGGCCGCGCGGTGACGGGCGAGTCGTATCTGGTCAGCGTCAGGAGCGGCCGCTACGAGATCATCCCGGAATCGCAAGTCGTGACCGCCGCCGGCGATTTGCAGGAGATGAGCTTTGTGGCGATACCGAGGTAGGAGGAGATGAGAGATGAGTACTGAGAGTTGAGTAACGAGCGATCAGAACCCAGAGCGCATTAGACGGGCATAACAAGAAATGCAAATGAGGACGGAACGTACGTTGAAGCGGACCCCAAGGAGAGTCGCGAAGCGACGACCTGCATTTAGCCGTGGGCAAGCCCGGAGGGCGCAGCCCACGGACGAGCCGACATATATTTTGCGAGCCGCGTAGCGGCGGCACATTTGGCTCCGATGGCGCCGTTCATTGGTCAACGGCCATTGGGCAATGATCATTGATCTAGAGGCTCGCTTCATGACAGTCGCGTTTCTGCCGGTGCTACAGACATTTGGCTCCTACGGAGCCGGAAATATCGGGAGGTGTCGCGTAGCTATTAACAGGAGGCACCGTTGGCGCCAGTTCATTGGGCAACGGCCATTGGACAATGATCACTGATCTGCCGGCACGCTCCCTGACGGTCGCGTTTCTGCCCGGATCGTGTCGCCGCGCGCGGTTCGCTGCACGCGGGACGCATGCGTTCCGTACTCAGTCCTCAGTCCTTTTCTCTCAGTCCTTTCCTACTCCCCTCCGATCGGCCAGAACACGGGCACAAGCAGGATCGAGACGATAAAGACGACGATCGTCAGAACCGTCCCGATCTTCACGAAATCGAGGAAGCGGTAGCGTCCCGGGTTATAGACAAGAACGCAGGCCGGCTCGAGGGGTGTCATGAACGAGAAAGACGCAGCGTACGTGATGCCGATCGCGAATGTCCTCGGGTTCAAACCAAGCGCGAGCGCGGTCTTCACCGCTACCGGGAGCACGACCAGCGCCGCAGCCTGGTTGGACATAGGCTGGGTCAGGAAGACCGTGAGCAGGAAGAATCCCGCAAGGACCGCCGTCCCTCCGAACTGCCCGAAGTTCGTCTGCACAAGCCCGGCGAGAAACTGGTCGGTTCCCGTATTTTCCATCGCTACACCGAAACTCATCATGCAGGCGATCATCACGAGCAGGCGGAAGTCGATCAGCGTGTAGAGCTCCGAATATCTGACCGTCTTCGTGCCCAGAAGAACAAGCACGCCTATCAGGACCGCGATCGCCAGAGGCACCTCGATCCCTGTAAAAAGCTTTGACAATGAAAGTCCCAGGAAGACTGCGAACGCCGTTATCGCCCATTTCCGCTTGCGAGTCCGGACAGTGCTCGCCGAGATGTCCTCGAGCAGGATCATCTCGTTCTTCACGACAAACGGCTCGATCCGCTTTAGCTTCCCCTGAACGAGCAGCACGTCGCCGAATCTTAGCTTTACGTCGCTCAGCTTGTTGAAGAACGTCTCGCCCGCGCGGTTGATGGCCAACACCGTCAGGTCGTGAGTCTGCTTGAACTGCATCGTCGCCAGCGTGTGTCCGATCAGGTCCGAGTCCTTCATGACCAGCACCTCGAACAGTTCGACCTCGCCGCTTTCGAGCATGTCGTCGTTCAGTTCGAAGTCCGCCTTGATCTTGAGAGAAGCATCCTCCTTGATCCTAAGGAGATGATCGATCGAGCCTTCCACGATCAGGAGGTCATTTTCCCGTATCTTCTCTTCCGCATCCGGGATGATCTCGTCCTCTTCGCCTTCGCGTATGATCCCCAAAACGTTGAGGCTGAACTTCGCGCCGACATCCGATTCCGCTAGCGACTTTCCGACTAGGCTCGAAGACGGCAGGACAAGCACCTCCGAAATGTATTCGCGAATGTTGTATTTCTGCGTGTACGATTCCTCGCCGCCCCGGCTCGGAAGCAGCCTCCGGCCGATGAACAGCATGTACACGAGCCCGAAAACCGCCGTGATGATCCCGACCGGCGTCAGCTCGAAAAGCGAGAATGGTTCATATCCGTACCGCTGGTAAGCGCCGCTGACGGCGAGGTTCGTAGAAGTTCCGATCAAAGTGGTGCTGCCGCCGAGGATCGCCCCAAACGCGAGCGGCATAAGAAGCTTGGAAGGCGGGATCTTCGCTTTCGCCGCGAGCCCCATAACTACGGGGACGAACATCGCCGTCGTCGTCGTGTTCTTCAATACAGCCGCCGAGAGCGCGGCGACGACCATGATCAATCCTGTGAGAAAGAGCTCGTTGTCGCCGGCGACCCGGTAAAGCCTTCGGCCGATCAAATCGACGAGGCCCGTCTTGACGAGGCCGCCTGTCAGCACAAACAGGCCCGCGATCGTTACGATGATGTCGTCGCCGAATCCCTGGACGCCCTGGCGGGCTGTCAGGACCCCGGTCAGGACCAGGCAGATCACGAGAATTATCCCGACAACATCGACTGGGATCTTCTCGGTTGCGAAAAGAACCAGTGCGACGATAAGGAGGATCAGGACGATGACGATGGGCGACATTCCGAGAATGATACAGAAGGCGGGGATTTCTTGGAAGGCGAAAGGCCGGGTTGGAGAAAAGTGGAGAACTGCGGCCTTCTTTTAGGGGATCGGAATCCTATCCGGTCGTCGTTCTCTTGTGCTTTCCCGCATGAATCTACATCAGTTGCCCGGAAGAACGCAGCGCAAAGCGCTGCTCTAAACGGCTATATTTCAACAGTTTAGAGCAGCGCTTCGCGCTGCATTAACACGACCTTCGCGCTGTGCCCGATGCTAGAAGAGTCTGACCGTGTAAGAAACCTTGAACCCTCGGCCCCTTTCGGGAACTATGTCCTTAAGGAAGTTGACGTGATTGCGGTAAAGCTTGTCGGTCAGGTTCTGACCGCCGAACGTGATTATGTGGGCAGTCTTGTCTACAACAAACGTGTACGAGCCGTTGATGTTGAATAGCGCATACCCATCCGTCGAAGTCTCCAATGGATAAACGTCGGATTCCCGGCCGCCAACGAACACGCCCTCGGGCCTAAGACTCAGCCCGCCGTAGCGAATGTCGACGCCTGCCCTGAATCTCGCGGGCGTTATCCTCGGAGGCGAAAAACCCAGGTCGGTCAGTTCAGCCTTCACGATGTCCGCGGCTACAAAGACGCCGAAATTGTCGTTCGCGTCAACTTCAAGCAAGGCGTCAGCGCCGTAATAACGCGCGTCGGACTGCGTAAAGAATGCGACTGGCAGACCGTCATCGATGTCGATGTTTCCGTCTTCATCTTCATCAAGCGGAGCCTGGTAAATGAAGTTGTCGATGTTGTTGTAGAAGAAGCTTCCGTTGAAACGCACGCGTCTTGAATTCTGTCTGAAGCTGAACTCGAAGCCGTTCGAACGCTCATTCTCGAGCGCAGTGTCGCCGATCTCGAATGTCACCGTACCGATATGCGGCCCGAAGTTGTATAGCTCTTCGAGGGCCGGAGAACGAAACGATGATGAGAAGCTCGCTATAAGAGCTCCGCCCTTCCAGGGTTCGAAACGCGCTCCGATCGAGCCGGAAAAGCCCGTGAAATCAAGTTCCGGAAGCTCTGTGTTTACGGGTTTATAGTTGTTCGATTCGATCCTTCCTCCAAACTGAAGGGCCACCTTCTCGAAGCTGAGCTCCTGGAGCACGAAGCCCGCGAAATTGTTCTGCCTTACCCGTCCCTCGACCAGAGATTCAGCTCCGACGGTCTCGAACGAACGGCGGTAACCCTCAACACCGAACTGACCCGAGAGGTTCTTGTAGTTCTTCTGTCGAAGCACTCCCCTGTATGAGAACACGTCGTTTGTAAAGGTCGTTGCGACCTCGTCGTCACCATCCACGGACTCGATCTCCTCGTGTTGATAGTCAGTGAAGTCGACAGTGAAGGTGCCGGCAGTAATCGGTGAATTGATATCCCGGAAGCCGCCGCTAAAACGATAGTTGTTCCGCTGCATCTTGATATCGATCTCTTCATCCGGGATCGGAGGGAGTTGATCGGCGAAGATCGACTTCAGTTCGTCGATGTCCCACACACACTCCGGCCCCTTGCCCTCGTCCTTCTTTTTGCCGCCGCAATCTGCACCGCCATTGATTATGCTGAGGAGTTCTCTGGATTCGAATAGTGGCGCATAGGGGATTCCGTATCGTCTTCGATCAACCGAAACTGACGCACGGAAAAAGCCATTCTCCCCAAAGTACCCATACTTAGGGGCTACTCCCCAGGATCGGCCGCCTGAATTCGGTATCTCGCCAAGCGGCGTCTCAAAATCACCCTCACGCGTGAAGTTTGCATCGAGATTGAAGAGGTTTTTACCGGATCCAGCCTCGATGCCGCCTGCAAGTCCGCCTTGTTTGTCGACCGACCCGGCAAAGCCCGTGAAGTAACCTCTGAAACCCTCGTGGGCCTCGTCCTCGTCATCAGACACCGCGTTTACGACACCGCCGATAGCGTTGCTTCCGTAAAGGAGCGTGGCCGGCCCTTTTATGACTTCGATCCGCTCCAGCCCAAACGGCGAAATAGGTTCGCCGTGGTCTCCGGAGGTCGACCCAACGGACCCGTTTCGGATTCCGTCCTGGAGAATCAAGACCCGGTCACCTTCGAAACCTCGTATCGAGGGCCTCGAGGTGCCGGAGCTTCCGAAGGAACGGTTGCTCACGCCCGGTTCATTTCTGAGCGCGTCTCCGATGCCGATGCTCGCGTTCTTCGCTATATTCGTTGTCCCCACCGAGTTGACCGAAGAAAATGACTCGTATACGGACTCTTCTTCGCCCGTTGCCGTGACCGTCACCTCAGCGGTTATCGACCGAAGGCTGATAACGAAATCCAGCGTCGCTCCACCGCTCAGCACGCGAATGGGCTGTGCCTTGTCAGCAAAGCCCTCGGTATGTGTGACGACCGTATAGCTTCCCGGTGGGACGTTCGTGAATTCGTACCTTCCGTTGTCGTCGGTTTCCGTACTCCGGTTGAGGCGCGTTATCTCGATACGAACTCCGGGGACCGGATCGCCCGTCACTTCCGCTGTGACGGTTCCGGTTAGGGTCCCGGTCTGGGCCGCCGCGGAAACGGCGGCGATCAAAATTATGACTGCTGTCAAAAAGAGTGTCTTATTCATCGTTCGTTCCCCGTTCGCTCCCGGCGGCCCGGGCATCCCGGCCCGAATCGCCGCTTCTGCAAACCTATTGTTCCTTGCATTTAGTAGTTGAGACTCAAAAGATGGCACTATAGATCATTCTCACAACCGAACAAGCGAAATTCAATGAACTGCACGAACAGGCCAATGAACTGCGCATTCTAAGGGACGAAAGGAAAGGGCCGGCAGAAGAGACCTTAAAGCCTTAGAAACCGGTCACGCAGGAGCTTCGACTGCGCGCGGCTGGCCTGGATCTTCTGGCCATTGGAGAGTTCGACCAGGTAGGAGCCTCCGGGCATTTGCGAGGCGGACCGTAGCATGGATATGTTGGCGAGGGCGCCTCTCGAAAGCTTTATGAAACGGTCTTCGCCAAGACGCGCCTCCAGGTCCTTCAGCCGGAAATTGATCAGGTACTTGCTGTGGTCCTTTGTCGTGAGATGGAGAAGTTCGCCGTCGGCGAGCACGCTGGCGATGTCTTCGACCCTTACCAGGGAGATCTCGTCCCCGTTCTTGACCGGAAGGAACTCAAGAGCGGGTTCCGACGCCCCCGCGGTCCTGCGGATCGCCTCGACCGCCTCCGTTCTCGCGCCGGACTCGGAAAGCCTGCGCTCCGCGCGATTGATCGTCTGCGCGAGCCTCGCCGCCTCGACCGGTTTCAGAAGGTAGTCGACCGCGTTCAGCTCAAAGGCCTTGATAGCGTGGTCGTCGAAAGCGGTCACGAAGGCGATCAGAGGGGTCTCCTCCGCGGTCAGGCTTCTTACGACCTCAAAGCCGGTCATCTCGGGCATCTCGAGGTCCAGAAGCACGAGGTCGGGCGATTTCGCACGTATCATCGTCAGCGCCTCGGCACCGTTCGCGGCCTCACCGACAATTTCAACTGCGGGAAAATCATCGAGGAGGTCCTTCAGGAAATCCCTTGCGTTCCGTTCGTCATCGGCGATAAGCGTTCTGATCCTTTCCATAATTAAAGTGCGACCTTACCTTCAGACCACAGGCCTTCGGCCCGATGCCGCTTTCTCCGGCTGGAGTGCCGGCATTGCGGCCGAGACCGGTAGCTCTATCCTCGCCTCAGATCCGGATTCCGAGATCGAGACCGAAAGCACCGCATCCTGTCCGTAATGGTTCTCCAGCCGCTCCCGAACGTTTTTCAGCCCGATGCCCTCTCCGTGCGCCCCGCTCACCGAGCGGCGGCCCGCGCCTGTGTCGGATACGACTATCACGATCCGGTCGCCGAAGTGGTCCGCACTGACCGAAAGCGTACCTCCCGAACCGTTCTTCGAGATGGCGTGCTTGATCGAGTTCTCGACGAGCGGCTGGATGATCAGAGAGGGGATCGTCGCCGACATCATCCGCTCCGGAACATCGATCTCGACGGTCAGCCGCTCTTCGAACCGCGCCTTTTCGATATCCAGATAGTTGCGAATGAACTCGAGCTCCTCTTCCAGCCGGCAGAATTCTCCGTCGTTCTTCAGCGCTCTTCGAAGAAGCGCGGTGAGCTTCATAAGAGTGCCGAACGCAACCTCCGGCGCGACCTTTATGAGGTGGCCGATCGCGGTCAGCGCGTTGAAAAGGAAGTGCGGATTTATCTGCGATCTGAGCGCCGAAAGCCTCGCTTCGGCCGTCAGCCGGGCCAGTTCCCTTTCCCGCGCCTCGCGTTCGGTCCGCTCGCGTTCGGTCCTGATCGAATCTATCCTTCTGCCTGCCGCTACCGACAGCTTCTCCAGCATCGCGGATTCGTCCGACAAAAGCCTTCGGGCGCCGGCCAGCCCTTCGAGCGATATCACGTAATCGGGCCCCCCGTCGGTGACTACCCGGACCGTCGCCTTTTCCGGAGAATATTCCACTATCCGATCCGGAAGCGCGGCGCTTTCATTCGCGGCCTCGAACGAGGCACGTCCCGCGAGAAAAAGGTCTCCGATCCGGCCGGACAGGCGCTCCATAAGCCTCGTCTCGTCGCGCTCGGACTCGAGCCCGGACGATATCTCGTCCACAAACGCCGCGTAATCTGCCCTCTTGAGAATGATCCGGTCGACCAGCCAGTTCGAGAAACGCTGGACCAGCGGATAGACCGACGCGGTCGCGATCCAGAACAGAAGCGTTGCGCCCACCGCGAGCGGGTCGTTCGTTTCGTGTGTCGAGTGGAGGTCGAAGGTCGGCCCCAGTGCAAGTACATATGCCGAAAACGCGAAAAGGGCGATGATCAGTATAGAGAGAGCGCGTTTGAGATAAAGGTCGGCGAAAGCGAATCGGTAATCCTGAAGCAGGATCGCGAGAACGAGTGGAAGCGATGAATGGTGGGCGACCATCTCGAGAAGCCACCAGTCGTATTCGGAGTCGGTGCTGAGGTGAAACGCAGAAAAGGCGAAGACGAGCAATGCGGTGATCAGGATCGCGCGGTTCTCGATCCCTTCCCAGGCTCGTCTCAGGAACAGGCCTGTGACGAGTATCAACGACCCCGCGCTGAGCACTTGAAACGCGATGATCGAAGGAGCAGTCCCGTATGCGACGGCTGAGAAGAAATGCAAGACCGCTGCGAAGACGCTCAGCCCGTAGGCTGACGCGACAAACGGCCAGGGCAAGCCTTCGTTCCGCCGGACAGTGTGGAACACGGCAGCAGGCAGAAATCCGAGAGCCGAAAAAGACGCCGCCTGAAGAAAAGGCGGGATCTCGGACCCCTGAAAATCCCTCCATACAAATGCCAGCAGCTCGCCGACGTTCCACACGATCCCAAGGACCGCAGTCAGGAAGAGAAGCCCGTTGAACTTCCCATCCGTCCGGTGTCTGAAGACCATCACGAGCAGCATCGCGTAAAGCGATACCCCCACGGCGAAGCCGAGAAGGTTTATCAGCAATGCAGGCTCAAGCTGGTTCATTCCGGGTCAGCAGTCGTGCGCGTCTAATTGATTGTGTCCGTTTTCGCCGAAAGAACCAATTCGGAAACGCCTTTTCCATCTTCGGCGACCTTCATCGAAAGGACCCAGACGAACCGCCTGATCAGGCAAACGCCCGTGTTGTCCTCCCTGCAGTAATACGCAGTGAATGTCACTTTCGATCTCTTCCTAAGCTTCTCAGGGTCAAGCAGAAATTCGAACGGTAGCTGCTTTACCGGAAACTGTGGACTTTCAGGATTACTTCCATCGGCGTATGCGATACCGATCCGGTTCGGCGACATCGGATTCAGATGATATCCCTCCGGCAGTTCCAGTTCGACGCGAGCCCTTACCGCGTCCGTTTTCTTTCCAACCGTAAAGGAGACCTCAGTGACGGTCGAAGCCGCCGCCCCACCGCCCGCGTTTTCGCGCATCACGGAATCAGGCGGCGTCAGCCCATCGATCGTCAGCGTCGAAACTTCCTTCGTCTTCAGGTCGGCGACGCGGATCGCGTGATTGTTCGTGTCCGCGATGTAGAGCTTTCCTCCTGCCACACTAAGGCCGCCGGGTTCATAGAAACTCGGCTCCTTGCCGTCCGCCTGGCCCTCCTTTCCGGTTCCGAGGAATGTCGAAACCATTCGCTTTTCGGGGTCGAGCAGTTTGATCTTGTCGTTGTAAGTATCGGCGACAAGCACCGCTTCGCCGTACGTTTCGACCCCGAGCGGATGCTGGAGCCTTGCGTAATCGCCGTCTCCGTCAACATCGCCGAACTTGAACAGGTCGCCTCCGGCAAGCGTGAAGACACGGCCTTTTTCAAGATCGATCTCGCGGATGATGTTCGACTCGCTGTCCGCGACGAAGAGCCTGTCGCCGATCGCCGCCAGCCCGGACGGCTGCGCGAAGTGAGCCTCTTTCACGGCTCCGTCCTTTCTCGATTCCCAGCGCGTTCCCGCGTAAGGCTCGATGTATGACGTTCCCGGATCGAGCCGCCATATCTGGTGCGATCCGGCCATCGCGATGTACAGTTTTCCGCCGGCGAATTCGAGGTCCCAGGGCGAGCGAAGCGCGGTCTCCGTCGCCTTGCCTCCGAAGCCGTTGAATCCCTCAAGCGAGCCGGTTCCCGCGGCGGGTTCGACCCTTTTCTTTTTCAGATCTATCCGCCGGATCAAATGATTGCCTGTGTCAGCGACGTAAAGATCGTCTCCGGCGAGCGCCATCCCCTGCGGCTTGTCGAATCCGGCCTCCGAGTATTTACCGTCCTTCGCGGATGCCGCTCCGCTGCCGATCACATCGACAAGCTTGCCCGCTAGGTCTGTGATCACGATGCGGTTGTGATTTGAATCCGAGATGAACAGGCGGTTTGAAGGCTCGTCGGCGAGGACCTTTCCTGGGAAAGCGAGCGGCAGGCTCCCGACTTTGGCGCGCTCCAGCGGCGCTTCGTCGAGCTTTCCTCGCTCACGGAAATCCCTCGCCAGGGCCCCGATCGCGGTATCGAAGTAATCGTACTTTCCCTCGCCGGACACACGGGCGACGATGTAGCCGTCGGGATCTATCAGGACTTGGGTCGGCCAGGCACCGACGGCGTACGAGTCCCAGATCAGGAACTCCGAGTCATTGACCACGGGATGCTCTATCCCGTAGCGGATGACGATGTTGCGGATGTTGTCGAGGTCTTTCTCGTTATCGAACTTGGCGGAGTGGACTCCGATCACGACCAGCTCTTTAGCATACTTCGCCTCGAGCTTCTTCAAGTCGGGGATGATGTGGATGCAGTTCACACAGCCGTAGGTCCAGAAATCGAGCAGGACTATCTTGCCGCGCAGGCCCTCTATCGAAAGGGGCTCGTCTGTGTTCAACCATCCCGAATGCCCTTCGAGCTCGGGCGCGCGTACCTTTTGTCTCTCAGCTGTGAAGTCGGCACTCAAAGAATTTTTTGTCCCCTCGCTTGCGCTCGGGGTTCTGACTTTCTCCGCCACCTCGCCCGCAAATGAAATGGGCGGATAAGATCCGCCCGCCAGCACCAGCAGAAGAGCCAGAAACAGGCCCGGTTTCTTCCACACTAAGAACATAAGTTGAAAGCGACCGCGACGGAAGCTACCAGCTGACCGAACCTTCTTTAGAAGTGTCGATCTCCGCAAGGTTCTCCCCTTCGTTGAAGAAGAAAAGCTTCATCTGGTCGAATAGGTATTCGTGCGCGTCGGGGTTCGACAGGTCGAGGCCGAAATGATTGATGATCTGCTTCTGTTTCTCGAGCCATTCCGACCAGCATTCGCCGCAGATCTCGCTGCCTATCCTCTGACCGAGATCGGTCGGGATCGGCGCGCTGCCGATCGGCTTGGTCTTTCGCCCGCAACGGGCGCACTCGAATTTGTCGCTTGAAAATATTGCCATCGGGTTACTCCTGAAGCTATTCCGCCGGTGCGGTTCCGTATTCCTTCCCTTCTAGTTCGCAGCGGCTTCCGCCGCGGCGGCTATCACTTCCTCGTCGCTTGGCCTGAAAACGCTCAGCGCCTGGACGTTGTGACTTGCGATCGTCCCGTCGCGCCCGATCACTACGACCGCACGCGCCGAGCGGCCGGGGATCCACGACTTCACGCCGTATTCGGAAACGACATTGCCGTCCGGGTCAGAAAGCAAACGGAACGGGAAATCGTACTTGTCCCGGAAACTCTTGTGGGATTCGACTGAATCGGTCGAGATCCCGATCACCGTTGCTCCCGTCGCCTTGTAGTCGTCCCAGTTATCACGAACTGAGCAGAGCTGCTTCGTTCAGACGGGCGTGTCGTCGCCGGGGTAGAACAAAAGGATGATCACCTCGCCCTCGTGATCCGAGAGCGTCCATTCGTCCCCGTTCGAATCCCTTAAAGTGAAATCGGGGGCCTTGTCGCCTTTCTGCATTTCGGAACCTCCTGATAAAGCTCGATTTTATAGGCTGGACGCGGCAAGGGCAATCGGCGGGAAAACAGTGGATCAGAACCGTCGGATAAGGATCACGCCCAGCACGATCAATGCGACGCCTGCGACCCGCGCCACGCTGATGGACCGCTCGGGCACGCCGAAAAGCGCGTAATGATCGATTATCAGCGTGAGAACCATCTGGCCGGCGATGATAAGGCTGAATGTCAGAGCGACCCCAAGCCTTGGGATCAGAATGACCGTGCAGGCTACGAAATACGCGCCCAGGATCCCGCCCGTCCAAGCGATCCAGGGGATATTCTTCGTGGTCCATATGGCCGAGAGCTGCCCTCCGGACGCGATTATGTAGATCAGTAGGGCGGCGGACCCTACGACGAAGGAAACAAAAGCAACAATGATCGGGTTGGTTATGAACTCGTTGAGCCTGTTGTTGATCGCGGCTTGGGCTGTGCCCGCCATTCCCACGGTGATAGCGAGAAGGATGAAGAAATAACTGCCGAAAAGAGATCGCATTTGGTTCAGTAGGTGATCTTGTCGGGCATCTCGATCCACTCACGGAACAGATCGAGCGCGCGGTCTCTGAGCATCGGTTCGGCCGGAAGCCTCCGGGACGGGACGGGAAGCGCAAGTTCCTCGTAAATGTCCTCGTCGTCGAAGCCCGCCGCGGCCGCGTCTTCCCTTGTTCCGGCGTAAAAGAACTTCTCCGGCCGCGCCCAGTATATCGCCCCCAGACACATGGGACAGGGTTCGCAGGAGGTGTAGATCCGGCATCCTTCGAGCCGGAAACTGCCCAGGGCGCGGCACGCGTTCCGAATCGCGACGATCTCCGCATGGGCGGTCGGATCGTTCGCCGAAGTTACCTCGTTGGATCCCTCGCCGATGATGACGCCGTCTTTCGCGATGACCGAACCGAAGGGTCCTCCGCGGCCCGCCAGCATTCCCTCAAGGGCGATCTCGAGCGCCCGCATCATCAGTTCTTCGTCGGTGAACGCCATAGTTCAGGCGATGGTATCCTCGTCTCCTCTCTGCTGAAATCTTCGCTTCCCGTGACGATTGTAGCTGTACTTTTCCGAGATCTCCTTCGGCGCGATCTTGTTAGCGATCTCCCAGGTGACATCCATCTCTGCATTGACCGTTGCAGTCGCAAGCCTCGACTCGCCCATCATCAGAATGCTTCCGTAGAAAACGAAGAGTATCCCTATGAGCCCGACGGGGATCGGCAGCCATGGATAGAGACCTAACAAGCCGGCGGCTCCGATCGTGAGGCTCGTCAGGACAAACATGAGAAGGCCGGCGTAGAAAGCGAACTGCGCCCTCTGGAGCAGCCTCGAGCGGGTCGTGACCTTGTCGAGAAGATCGAAGACCGCCTCGACACGGCGTTCATAGAGGATTATCTTTTCCTTCTCTTCCGATGTGATAAGCTCTGCGAGCCTCCGCTCAAGGTCGCGTACGCGGTCGATGACGCGGCCTAAACGGGTCGAGGTCGAAAGCACGAGCGACCCCGTAGCGGATATCAGAAGGGCCGGTGTGATCATCGCCGTGAGAAATGCGATCGTAGCCGACAGCGTCTGGCCGCCGTTCGCCGAAAAAGACTGAAGAATTAGTAAAAGCATAGCCTTTTCCAACACCTCGCAAACGGACTAAATATCCGTTTTTCAGCCGACAGTATGACCGAAAGCAAAGGAACTATAAGAGTTTTGAAACACGAAAGCAAAGCTCTTGAAGGCAATCCGCTCGGGGATCCGCACGTGCGGAACCTCCCTGTTTACCTGCCTCCCGGATACGAAGAGAATGGCGCAGGGAATTACCCTTCCGTGTATCTTTTGTCCGGTTTCACGGGGCGCGGTTCGATGATGCTGAACGAGAGTTCCTTCGAGCCGAACATCGCGGAACGGCTCGACATATTGATCGGCTCCGGCGATATAGCGCCGATGATCGCCGTGCTCCCCGATTGCTTCACGCGGTACGGCGGCTCGCAGTACATCAACTCTTCCGCGACCGGAGATTACGAGACCTATCTGACCGAAGAGCTCGTGCCGTTCGTCGATGAGAACTTCCGCACGGTCCCGGATAGGGCCGCAAGGGCGGTCGCGGGAAAATCCTCCGGAGGATACGGCGCTCTGATAATGGCGATGCGGCATTCGGACAAATTCGGCTACGCGGCCTCGATCGCCGGCGACTGCTATTTCGAGGCGGGCTACAAGCCGGATCTTCGGAAGTCTTTTCGGGGGATGGGCGGCAAGCCGCTCGAGATCGTCGACAAGTTCTGGGACGAAGAGAAGAAGAAAGGCGGAAACGATTTCGACGCGCTGAACGCGATCGGGATGGCAAGCTGTTACTCGCCGAATCCGGGTTCGGAGCTTGGCTTCGATCTTCCACTCGATCTCGAAACGGGCGAGATCCTGGAAGGGGTCTGGCAGCGATGGCTTGAGCACGATCCGGTCCATCTGGCTGAGAAGCACGCGGATTCGCTCCGGTCGATGGAACTGCTGTACATCGAGGCCGGAACGTCTGACGAGTTCGGCCTCGACATCGGCGCGCGGGTGCTGAGCAAGAAACTGACCGAGCTGGGGATCGATCACGTCCACGAGGAGTTCGAAGGCGGGCATTTCAACATCAATTACCGCTACAACTACACGCTCCGTGCGATATCGGGCAAGATGGCCGAGGTACGATAGGCTTCAGCCTGTCGAATCTCCGCGCATTCGCGCGGCGCAAACTGAAGTTCACGGTACCTCGAAGTACGATAGGCTTCAGCCTGTCACAGTTCCGCGCATTCGCGCGGCGCAAACTGAAGTTCACGGTACCTCAAAGTACGATAGGCTTCAGCCTGGAATGCAACCACGAAGTGACACGAAAAAGCACGAAGAGCGACCAGGCTAATGTGTGATAGATTTCTCCTATGACCGAAGCCCGCATCGACAATTACTCGGACTTCTGGGACTTTTACGTCCTCGAGCACAGCAAGCCCCTCACAAGGTATTTTCATTTCGTAGGGACGCTTCTGGGAATGGTCCTGCTTGTATGGTTCGTGGGAAGTGGGAGATTTCTTCTGATCCCGCTGTGTTTCGTCGTCGGATACGCCTTCGCCTGGTTCTCGCACTTCCTCATCGAGAAGAACAGGCCGGCTACTTTCAAGTACCCGCTCTGGTCGTTCGTTTCGGACTACAAAATGGCGTGGATGATGATGACCGGACGGATGAACTCGGAAGTCGAACGGGTGATGAGCAGATAGGCCCAGACCGCGGGCGTTTGGACCGCGGGCGTTTGGACCGCGGGCGTCCCCGCCCGCTTCCGTGCCGCCGCTACGCTGCTGACGATCTCCTTCTTGCTTCCGCTTCTACAGACGTGTCGCGCCTATGGCGCTGTACAGAGTCATCCGAGACCCGGGTTCTTTCGACCAATGCCAAGCTCGCAACAAACAACCTCAACTCACGAAACTCGGAAGGCTCGTTAGACTCACGAAACCCGGACAACTCGCGAAACTCGGCCAACTCTTACGCATCCTTCGTAAACAGCTCCGCAAACGAGTTCTCATCCGTAGGTTCGACGGAGGCGAGCCGCATATTCTCTTCCACGTGCGCGACCGAGCTCATTCCGACCAGCGCGGTCGTGATCCCGGGAGTCGATCTCACGAACTGAATGCTCGTCATCGCGTCGGTCGTCTGGTTGCCGAGTACGCCCCGAACGTAGATCGGGACGTTCTGCGCCAGCTGGCCCTGAAGGATCGATGCGCTCGCCATCACCGTCACCCCGAGGTCCGAGGCCGCCTGGAGCAGCGTCACCGCCCTCCCGTTCGCGGACTGGTTCGGCACCAGATAAGCTTCCGGCATCGCCAGGTTGTACGGCAGCTGGACGTATCTGAACCCGTGATCTTCGCCTGCGATCTGGTTCGCGGTCCTCACGAACCCTTCAAGCGAATGGTACCCGCGTTCGTCGGGTGAAACCCGGAACCCGTTCCACGTCGCGACGCCGTACGCGCCTATCTTTCCTTTCGACCGAAGATCCTCGAGACGTTCGAAAGCCTTCCCGATCCTTGCCTCGAACGTGTAGCGGTCGACCGCCGCGAGCTGGGACTCGGGATTGTGTATGTAGAACAGATCGACAGCCTCGATCCCCATATTCCGGAGCGACTGCTCGATCTGCGATTCAAGGTAATCCGGCGCCATGCAGTGGCTGCCGCCGACAAGATCGTCTTTCCCGGCGATGCCCTTCGAAACGAATTCCCTTTCGAAATAGGCCTCGACATCCGGGACGGGCTCGCCGTCGAACGGCAGGTAGCCGCCTTTCGTGGAGATAAAGAGCTCTTCGCGAGCGAACGCATTTGCGAGTTCGTTCAACGCCGTACCAATGCTTCGCTCGCTTCGTTGAAATCGATAGTTCGCCGCAGTGTCGATCACATTTCCGCCGGCCCGAACGAACGATTCGATCGCTGCGGCGTAGGCGGCATCTGTCTCCTCGTCCCAGTTGCCGAGGTATGTTCCGACCCCGATAGAGGAAAGCCGCAGGCCGTTAGCCTCGCGGAAATGCCCTTTCGATACGTTCCCGAATCTTTCGGAGAACTTTGCCGTCCCTACCTTCGTCGCTTTCGATAGACTCATAAGTTCTTCCCTGACAATACTTCCGTTACGATCCCGGCGATCTCCTTGAGCCCCTTCATGTCCGCATCAGAGAAATCGTCAATCCGGTCGCTGTCGACGTCCAGCACGCCCGCGGGCTCACCGTTCCCGTCAAACAGGGGCACGACGATCTCCGACTTCGAATCGGAACTGCATACGATATGTCCCGGAAACTCGTCGACGTTCGGCACGAGAAGCGTCTCGCCCGTCGTAAAGGCGGTGCCGCAGACGCCTTTCCCGAAGTCGATCCGTGTGCAGGCGAGCGGCCCCTGGAACGGTCCGAGCACAAGCTGGCCGTCTTTCTTCATATAGAATCCGACCCAAAGAAATCCGAAAGCTTCCTTCAGGACCGCGGCGATGTTTGCGAGGTTCGCCGTCACGTCCGGCTCGCCGCGCACGAGTTCACGGATCTGCGGAACGACCTCCGCATATACCTTCTCACGTGCGGCGCCGCGCGTGAACACAAGGGTTTCAGCCATACGTGAGAGTCTAGCACGAAGATCGGGAGCGCCGTACTTTGCTAACCCGGTGTGAAATCTGTAGTTTTGAGCTGATGTTTGAGAGAGAACTGGAAACAGCGCTTGCGCTCGCACGAGACGCCGGCGCGGCGATAATGAAGATCTACGACGAGGGCTTCGAGGTCGAGGAGAAGTTCATCACCGAGACTTACTCGGAGCCCGTCACTCTTGCCGACAAGACCGCAAGCACGATCATCGTTCGCGGTATCGCCGACGAGTTCCCCGACGACGCGGTATTGTCCGAAGAGGAGCCCGACGATGTTGCGCGCAGGCTCGCATCGTCGAGGGTCTGGATCGTCGATCCGCTTGACGGGACGAAGGGCTTCACGGAAAAGATGGGTGATTTCGCGGTCCAGATAGGCCTGGTGGAGAACGGCGTACCGCGGATCGGGGTCGTGTACCAGCCGATCGGAAAGCGTATGTTCTACGCGCGAAAGGGCGGCGGGGCGTACCTTTCAGAGAACGGCAGCGAGGGCGAAAGGCTCTCCGTGTCGGACCTGACGGATTTCGAGGAGATGACGATCGCGGTCAGCCGTTCGCACAGAAGCCCCAGGATGTCGAGGATCATCGAGCATTACGGATTCGCCAACGAGTTCCGCCACGGCTCGGTCGGCCTGAAGGTCGGCTTTATCGCGAGACAGCTGGCGGACATCTACATCCACCTTTCGCCTTACACGAAGTACTGGGACACGGCGGCGCCGCAGGCGATCATCGAGGAAGCGGGAGGCACGCTCACCGATATCTTCGGGAACAGGATCGATTACACGCTGAAGGATGTGAGGAACCACAACGGGATCCTTTCGACGAACGGCGTCTCAAAACAGGCGGCGGTCGCGCATCTGAGGCCTCTGTTGACGGAATTCGGACGCCTCAGGGTGACGAAGGACTGAGGACTGAGGACTGAGGACTGAGGACTGAGGACTGAGGACTGAGGACTGAGGACTGAGGACTGAGGACTGAGGACTGAGGAGCGTGCCTGTTGACAGGCTACGTGTCAAATTCTTCTCTCAGTCCTCAGTCCTCTCCACTCAGTCCTTCTTGGAGTCCTCAGTCCTCTCCACTCAGTCCTTCTTGGAGTCCTCAGCACTCATCTCACAGTACTAGAATTTCAGCCGCGCGCCGATCTGCGCCTGCCTGGGCTCGCCGAAGCCCGCGCTGACCGTGCCGTCGAAGTTGAACGTCAAAGGCCTGGGAAGGCTTCTCTGGTTCCTGTTGTTGAACAGGTTGAACGCCTCGAATATCCCCTCAAGCTCCACTCTTTCGCCAAACTTGAAGATCTTCGACGCGCGGAAATCGAACGTGAAGAACTCGTTGTCGAGCCTTAAAGTGTTTCTCTTGATGATGTTCGGGAACGTGCCCCGGTCGACCACCGAGATCGGCGATGCCGACCTGTACTGCACGATCGGAGAAAGCGTGATGTCGTACGGAAGCGCGAACGTGGCGAACGCATTGAAGCGGTGCCTTTGGTCGCGGTCCGACCAGTTGTATTCCGGTCCGAAATCGCGCGGGTCTGCATAGCGGAAGGTGAACGGATCGCGCTCGTTGTCGTCGTCCGATTTGTCCCACGAAAGCAGGTAGTTCGCCTGGAACTGGAAGCTGTTCGAAAAACGCTTGTTCAGCGTGAACGTCAGCCCTTGGAACAGCGATTTCGCCGAGCTTTCCGTCGACCGGATCTCGCCGACTCCCGAACCGTCGGGTCTTTCGAAGATCGCGACGCCTTCGTAGAGCCTTGGATCGTTCCGGTTGACGAACCGCGTAAGGCGCGTCGATTTCGCGAGGTTGTAGGCAACCAGGAAGGTCGTGTCCTCGAAGATCTCGCGTTCGATCGAAGCGCTGTACTGGATAGTCCTCGGATTCTTGAAGTTCCGTTCGAAGACCGCAACGCCCGGATTGAAGGGCGTGAACCCGGCCGTTGGGACGATACCGGGATAATCAGGACAGCCGAACGGTCCTCCGCCGCCGTTGCCGATCTTGTCAGGCGGCTGGCAAAGGAAGTTCGCGTAGAAAATGTTACCCGCGATCACGCCATCCGTGTTCCTCGGGCCTGCTACTACAAGACCGGGGATCCTCGCATAGTAAATTCCCGCGCCGAGCCTGATTGCCGTTTTTCCGTCATCGCCGGGCGACCACGAAACCGCGAGGCGCGGAGCGTATCCGTCGGTGAAGTCCGGGATCGAACCGTCCGAAGGGAATCTCGGATCGGAAAGGAATTGTCCGTACCTGGTTTCCGAAGGCGGCGTGATCGTGTCCGGCTGGTACTGGCCTTCCCAGCGGAATCCGAAGTTGAATGTCAGGTTGGGTTTCGGGTTCCAGGTGTCCTGGACATAAAACCCGGGTTCGATGTTCGTGTATGCCTGTGTTCCCGCCTCCTCGACAGTGCGATCACCGATGGGGGCGAACTGAAGATAGAGCTGAAGCGCGTCCGCGCTCACGCCGTTGATGTAGTCGATGAAACCGTCGATCGCATCGTCGATCGTTCCCGCGGCAAAGATATACCGACCGCGCGCGAATCCGATGAAAGTTTGCGAGACACGGGTCCGGTTGATGTCCGCGCCGAATTTCAGGACGTGGTTACCCGTGACGTAGGTGATGTTGTCCGTGAACTGAAACCGTGTGTCGTCGGACGGCACCGGCAGGAAGAACGGCCTCCCGAACCTGTACGAGATGGATCCGTCGAACGTGCCGATCGTCGTGTCGGGAAGGTCGGGGCCGTCATAGAACCTCGGTCTTTCCTCTTTCGCCCACTGGAATCTGAATTCGTTCAGGAAGGTAGGCGTGAACGTGGTCACGAGCTGCGCGATGAATGCGTTGGAATTGTCGGTCTCTCGCCCGTTCGCGCTGTAGCCCCAGGTCGGGACGTCAAACGTTCCGTTGATCTGCTCCGCACGGCTGTAGTTGTGCCGCAGCGTCAGAAGGTTCTTGTTGTTGATGTTCACATCGACCTTTCCGAGCAGCACGTCAGCGTCGTTCGTCCTGTCGATGATCCTCTCTTCGTCCGGCGATCCGAACTGGTTGGCGAAAATATCGACAAGAATCGGGTCGATGCTGTTCGGCTTGCTGCTCTGGCCGTCGTTCCTCTCGTAGGCGAAGAAAAAGAACGCCTTGTCCTTCACAATCGGGCCGCCGAGGTTGCCGCCGAACTGGAAGTTCTGCGAATCCTCGGTCGGAAGCCCCGCGTCGACCGCGTCGGGGTTCTGGCTCGAGAGCGAATCGTTTCGGAAGAAGATGAACGCCGAGCCGTTGAACTGGTTGGTCCCCGACTTCGTCACCGCGTTGATGAACCCACCGGAACTGCGCCCGAACTCGGCGGACGCTCCAACCGGAACGACCTGGAATTCCTGGATCGATTCGAGGCTGACGGTGAACGCCGGCCTCTGACCGCCGCGCTGTTCGCCGAAGAACGGGTTATTCGCGTCCGAACCGTCGATCGTGAAGTTGTTCTGAATCCCCTTCTGGCCGTTGATCGTGATCTCGTCGCCGTCCGGCCCCTGCACGATCGAAACGCCCGGTGTCAGCTGAACGAAACGAGAGAAGTCCCTGCGGTTGATCGGAAGGTTCTCGACGGATCGCTCGTTGATCTGCGTGGAAAGTTCCGTCTGCGCGACCTCGACCGGAGGCCCCGTCGCCGCGTTGACGTCGACAGTTACGTTCGCTCCGGCAGCCGCGAGCTCGATCCTCAGCGACTGCGTCTGTCCGATCGTCACCCGAAGGTTTTCGACCGAATAGTCCGCGAATCCCTGTGCGGTCGCGGAAAGCCTGTAGTTGCCGAGCGGCAGAAGCGGGGCGGTAAAAAAACCGTCCGAATTGCTCGTAACGGTTCTCGTGAATCCTGTCTCTGTATTCGTCACCGTGACGGATGCCCCTGGAACGACAGCGCCGGCGGAATCATAGACCGTCCCCTGGATGAGGCCCGTCGTTGTTTGAGACTGGGCGGATGCGGAAGCGGCAAACATAAACACGAATGCGGCAAGCACGAACAAACTCAGAATTGTTTTCATTGTCCTTTTCCTTATGTGGATCTTGAATGTCTGCAGCCCCGGAAAGGGCATCCCGGCTTGGAAATACGGTTCCGACCGTGAACAATGCGTGGCAGGAATGGCAGCCGGAAATTGATTGGCAGAGAATCTATCACATTTGTGATAACGGTCAAAACAATTCGTTACACGGCTATGAATTCAGGTTCTCTGTTGCAGATCAGCGAAAAACGGCGGACCTCACGACACGGAAGAACGCCCAGTCCGGAAGCACCCTTCGCAGTGCCAGGACCATCCGCGCGTTGGGTGAGTAGCGCATTTTCCAGGATCCGTCGTTGACCGCAGTGTATATGGCCTCCGCGACAAGTTCGGGCCCGGGGGCATCGGCTCCCGACTTTTCCATGTTCGGGATGGCCTTTTCAAGCATAGGATCGTACTGGTGGAGGTTCTCGTTCCTGGCGTGAGTCATCGAGCGGTCGTAGAAGTCGGTCCTGATCGGTCCGGGTTCGACGATCTTGATCTTGATCCCGAACGGGCGGAGTTCGTACTGGAGCGATTCGCTGAAGCCTTCGACCGCCCATTTCGTGGCGTGGTAGAGGCTGTAGAACGGAAAGGTGATGCGGCCGCCCATCGAGGCGACATTGACGATCGTGCCGCGTTTCTGTTCGCGGAAGTAAGGGATGATCCCGCGGCATACGTTCATCAGCCCGAACACGTTCGTCTCGAACTGGTCGCGCATCTGCTGATCTGTCGAGGCCTCGAACGGACCGACGACGCTGTAGCCGGCGTTGTTCACGACGGCGTCGATCCTGCCGAATTTCTCGAGCGTTTCCTCGATCGCGGACTTTATCGTATCGGGATTCGTGACGTCGAGAGGTATGCACGAAACATCGACGACGTTCTTCAGATCTTCTTCCTTCTCCGGAGAGCGCATCGTCGCCGCGACCTTCCATTCCTTGCTTTGGAAAAGCCTGACGGTCTCTTTCCCGATCCCGCTCGATGCGCCCGTAATGAGGATCACTTTGTTCATCAGCTGGCTCCCTGTGTGATTCGAGTTGCTGAATGATACCTCACTCTCTGTCTCCTAATCTCACAACTTCACGACTCCCGATTCACGACTTCACGAAAAGACTCCCGCAAAGACGCTAAGTCGCAAAGGACCGCAAAGAAGACCTCTCCACGACCGCAGTTAGACTTGACCGCGCTCTACTCGTACCTAAGCGCCTCGATCGGGTCCAGTCGGCTCGCCCGGATAGCCGGCATCACACCTGCCACAAAAGCGATCGCGCACACGAGCAAAAGCACCGCCCCGAGCGCCAGAGGCCTGAACGCAAACAGGCTGAACCCCTCGAAAGACTCGAGGTAGGTCGCAGAAAGGAAAGAATTCGCCGCCGATCCGATCCCTATCGCGGACACGATCCCGAGCATCGCGCCCCAGAACCCGATCAGAACGGACTCGATCGAGAACAGAAGGAACACTTTGAACCGCCCCATTCCAAGCGCTTTCTGGAGACCTATCTCCTTCGTCCTTTCCATCACGGCGATCACAAGCGTGTTGATGATCCCGAAAGAAGCCGCCAGAAGGGCGACGAGCGCGAAGACGTTCAGCCCCACCTGAAGGATGCCGATCGCGTCGTAGGTCCGTTTCTCGATGTCTGCGATCCCCAGACCCACGAAACCCAGCTTGTCGAGGCGCTCTTTGGTCGTCTCCAGAAGATCCTTGTCGCCGCGCTCGAGCTGGACCGTGAAATTGTTGAAATAGTTGAAGTTCGGCGTATCGCTGTTCTGTTCCGTGTAGATCGCCCTGGCGGTGTCCGTGTCCACGAACGCGTTCAGGTTCGAGATCATTCCCTTTGTCGCGACACCGGCGATCTTTAGGTCCCGCGTCTTCATTTCCCTTTCCTTTCCGACGCGGTACGCAAGTGTCGCCGTCTTCCCGACCAGGTTCTCGATCTTCTCGTCGAACGCCCTTGCGAGGTGAATGGGCAGAATGATCTGGTCCCGGCCGTCGAACATCTTTCCGGCCTCGAGTTTCTGTTCCACGCCCTCCGAGAGCATCCCGATCCCAACCTGGTACTTCTTCCCGCCCTCGACGGCGATGTACTCGGCGTTCACGCGGTAAGCGGGCGTGATCGAACGGACGTCCGGAAGGTTTTCCTTTAGCGTATCGATTTGATCGAGTGAAACTGCAAGGCTGTTCGGATCGATCAGATTGCCTTCGCCGTCCTCCGTAGCTTCCTTGTACTCGACAGGGGCGCTGCTGTTAGCCTGCTCTTCGAGCTCGGCGGGCAGCTTCTTTCTGACGAAAAGAATGCGCTCGCCCTCGAAGGTCTTGACCTGCATCTCGACGTAATCCCGAAGCCCGTCTCCGACGCCGTTGGTCATCACAAGCGTGAACGCGCCCACGAAGATCGCCATCACGGTAAGAAAGGTCCTGAGTTTCGCCCTGAAGAGGTTGCGGTTGGCGGTTCGTGCCAGATCCCATAATTTCATATCTGTTCTCCCGCCTCCCCGGCTTCGTCGTCCTCTCCGAGTTCATCCACGACCATTCCGTCCTTAAGATTGATCGTCCTTCCGCACTTCGCGGCCAGGTCCTCGTCGTGAGTGACTATCACGACCGTGATCCCCTTGTCGCGGTTCAGCGTCAGCATGAGCTCCTCTATCGTGCGGCTCGTCTTTGAGTCGAGGTTCCCCGTCGGCTCGTCGGCGAATATCACATCCGGGCCTCCGACGAGAGCGCGGGCGATACACACCCTCTGTTTCTCGCCTCCCGAGAGGTCCTTTGCCCTTTTCGCGTGCTTGTCGCCGAGTCCGACGGACTCAAGCGCGGCCATCGCCTTCGGACGGAGATCCTTGTCCGCTGCGCCTCGGATCCTCATCGGCAATACGACGTTCTCATAAACCGTGTCCCTACCGTTCAAAAAAAACTGCTGGAACACGAAGCCGAACTTCTCGTTCCTGAGCCGGTCGCGTTCCTTCTCGGAAAGAGACAGGTACTCGCGCCCTTCGAATGAGATCCGGCCGGATGTGGGCCGGTCGAGACACGCAAGCAGGTGCATCAGCGTCGATTTGCCGCTCCCCGACTTGCCGACGATCGCGACGCTTTCGCCGCGTTCGATCCGCAGATCGATTCCCTTCAGGACCTCGTAATCGACGGCGTCGCTCGTGAATGTCCTGCGCAATTCAGAAGTTTCCAACATAAGTACCAGGTATGAGTGCTCAAGTAATTTGTCGGTGTTACGAATGGCCGGTTGGAATTTGTTGCAATAAATTTTCTACGAAAGTTCGGATTCGACATCCTCTCGGGCGCCGTCACTTGGGATTAGAGTCGCGGCTGATGATAGACTGCAGGGATGAAGTTCCTGCACATCGCCGACGTCCATCTGGGCTGCACGAGGTATCACCTCGAAGAGAGCCAGAGAGACTTTTTCGACGCCTGGATCGACGTTATTCAGAGATACGCCGTGGACGAAAGCGTCGATTTCGTGCTGATGTGCGGCGACTTCTTTCACAAGCGGAGCGTGCCGCCGGAAACGATGAATTACGCGTTCGCCGGCCTCAGCCTCTTGAAAGAAAAAGGCATTCCCGTCGTATCGATCGAGGGAAACCACGACCAGAAGCACCGCGACAGCGAGTACAGCTGGCTTCGGTCGCTCGCGAACTGGGGCCTCGTTTATCTGCTCGAGCCGACGAACACCGAAGGCAGGCTCGGCTATGAGGAATGGGACGAAGAAGAGGTCAAGGGCGGGTTCGTAGACATCGGACGCGCGAGGATCTTCGGTTCCGACTGGTACGGGGCATCGGCGAACGCTGCGATCCCCCAGCTTGTACGCGAGATCGGCTCAAACCGCAGGGACGGCGCGTTTCACATCCTAATGCTCCACACCGACGTCGAGGGCCACGAAACGCACCCTATCCCGGCGCTCAGCCGCGACAAGCTCAACGATCTGAGAGACGTGACGGATTACGTCGCGCTGGGTCACACGCACAAGTGCTTCGAGATCGACAACTGGGTCTTCAATCCCGGGTCGCTCGAGATCACGAACATCGTGGAATACTCCGAAAGGCGGGGCGCGTGGCTGGTCGAAGTCGATGAGGAGAATACCGTTTCCGCAAAACACGTAGAGGACTATGCCCAAAGGCCTTTCCAGCGGCTGATCTTCGACGTCTCAAGGATGGAAGAGCCCGATCAGGTAACCCGCGGCGTGCTGAACCTCGTCGAGACCCAGGCGCGGCCTTTCGAAGGACGAGAAGGAGAAAGGCCGCCGATCATCGAGATCACGCTGACGGGCCATCTCGGCTTCCCGAACTCGGAACTTGAACTCAAGAAGATCCGCGACAAGGCACGGGAGATCACGGACGCGCTCCACGTCCGCTTAAAGAACCACAGCGTTCCGGTCGAATACGCCGTCGCGGCCGATCTGGAGGAAGGCATTTCGAGAGAAAAGCTCGAGCGGCGAGTGATCGAGGACCTCGTCTACCGCGACAAGCGCTTTAACAAGCGGACCGAGGCGGTCGCGGAGGCAGTCATCGGCGCCAAGAAGATGGTGATGAGCGATGATTCACCTGAGAAGATCGCCGAGTTCATCAGCATCAAGACCGAAGAGCAGACCCAGCCAGGCGGATAGCGAAAAATGTCCGAAGAATCGAAAAAAGTACTTGGGATCAGGCACTTGCCAATCTTTCCGCTTCCGCTCGTCCTGATGCCGTTCGAGATCCTTCCGCTTCACATCTTCGAGGACAAATACAGGAAGATGCTCGAAGACATCGCGGTGTCGAAGAACATGTTCGGCGTTTCCCTGTTCGAGCCGGAAGAGCAGGGACCCGATCGGCCCGCGGCGGGATCGACCGGCTGCGTTGCCGAGATCCGCGAATCGCATCTTCTCGAGGACGGCAGGTCGAACATCCTCACGACAGGCGTGATCCGGTACAGGATCGAGAATTACGTCTCGTCTCCGGACCCATACCTTGTCGCAGAAGTGGAATTCTTCGAGGACGTCGACGAGCCTGAAACGGAGATCGAGCCTCTCGCTGACGAGGTATTCGGCCTGTTCAAGAGGGTCGCCCAAGCCGCGCACAAGATCAGCGGCCAGCAGGGCGATTTCCCGGAGATCCCTCAGGCCGAGCCCGAACAGCTCTCTTTCCTTGTATCGGCAGCATTCAATCTCGACAACGAGGTAAAGTACCGAATGCTGGAAATGCGAAAGACGTCCGAGAGGCTTTCGCACCTCCGGGACGTCCTTTCGCGTTCAGTTGATCAGGTTGAGGAAACGGCGAAGATCAACAAGGTTTCGCGCACTAACGGCCACGTCAAGAAGAAGATCGATATCGACTAAGGCTATTTTCCGCTGCCGTCGACGATCTTCGGTTCAACCACTTCCACGGGTTCCGGCGGAAGCATGTCCAGTGAAGGCGGCGTTTTCAGGTTCTCCTGGAAGAAGTAGATCACTTTTTGATCGTAAGAGTCCGCCTTGTCCGGCGATACGTTGACGAGATCAACGCCGGACGCAGCGAGGTCGGTGAAAGATTGGACCTGTGTGTCTGACGGGAAACATCCCGCGAGCGATTCGGTCGACTGCTTCAACCCCGGCACGTCCTGGCCCGATAGAAGAAGCGCCTTGCGGTCGCGTATCGTCTTCGCAAGTTCGCAAACGGACTGGCGCTGATAACATCCCCTCGCGTAGTAGATGTAGGTCGCTCCTTTTGCCATTCCCGCCGTCACCGAACTGAGGAACGGATACCTTTTCGCTATCACGGTGTCGATCAGATCGTCCGATTGCTGCGGCACAGAGTCGATAACGACCGAGCGTACGCTCTGATCCCTCGCAGCCGTGGCCAATGCCGCGATCCCTCCCATCTCGACTCCGTAGATGCCGATCTCCTCGCCGACAAGATTGTCGCGGCTCGCGTCCCGGAGTCCTCTCAGGTAGTCGATCGCCGCGAGCGTGTCATCGACCTCGCATCCTCCGAACGATGTCGACGCGACCGGCGGATCCTGGCCGTGTCCCCTCTGGTCGGGCATTAGCACGGTGAAGTCCGTTGCTTCGCTTAGCTTGACTCCGAGATTGAGCACGTAAGACCTGTCGCCTCCGTATTTATGGAGCAGGATGACGGCCGGATAGTTCTTCTTGCCGCGGAGAAGCCAACCGCGCGCGGTCGAACCGTCGCGGTTCTTCCACGTCTCGCTCGTAACCTGTGCGGCGTGTGCGCTGAGCCTTCCGTACACTTCCGGCGTGACCAGATAGGTGTTGCGCGGAGGCGTGGACGTCGAGTGGACGAGCCAGATAGAAGCTCCCATCAGCATAACGACGACGGAGACGACAACGGGCAAAAGCAAACGGACGATGCTCTTCAAGAGTCGGTTAACTTTATACATATCGGTAGTTTCGGGTTTGCTCCGGCAGGGTGGGATCTGCTTCAGGGCGAGCGAACAACTTGTGCCTGATTCGGCGGGTCTTAGTCTGAAAGCCCCGGGAAAAGAGCTTTCGGCAAGCCAACTAAAATGGTACCATAACCGCAGTCCGCAAAGGAAGGCTTAAGATCTTATGAGAATTACCGTACCCGCCTTTTTCCTCGCTCTTGTTCTTTTCGTTCCGACAGTTTTCGCACAGGATTCAGTGTCATCCGGAATGTCCTCGGCAGCTTCGAAGCCGTCGGGCGAGAAGTATTTCCCGCTTGGCGAGCTTAAGGAAGGTATGACCGGAAAGGCCCGGACTGTTTTCAGCGGGTCTGAAGCGACGGAGTTCGATGTCGAGATACTAGGCGTGCTTCCGGGATGGATCGGGCCAAAGCAGGACCTGATCGTCGGACGGATCTCGGGCGGCGGTGCGGACAGGACAAAGGTCTTCGCAGGAATGAGCGGCTCGCCGGTTTACATCAACGGGAAACTGGTCGGAGCGATCTCTTACGCGTTCCCTTTCTCGACCGAGGCGATCTGCGGGATCACGCCGATCGAGCAGATGGTGTCGATCTTCGAGAATAACGACGCGGGAAAAGAAAGCGCTTCAAAACCGCGGTCCTATTCTTTCGCGGAACTCGCCGCTTCGGAATGGAGGCCGAATCTTCCTGAGACTGCAAACCGTTTCGGCGCAGGCATTTATACCGGCGATGCATCTTCGCCTCTGGGTGTTCTTACCAGCCAGACCTTCCGGCCGATCGCCGTGCCGGTCTCGTTCTCCGGATTCTCGCAAGCCACATTGAATGAATTTGCGCCCCAGCTTCTTAGATCCGGACTTCTTCCTGTTTCCGCTCCGGTCGGCACTCTGAGATCGAAGGAAATGAAAAAAGCCGACGAGACGACCCTTAACGGCGGCGATTCCGTGGTGATCCACCTTACGAGCGGCGATTTTTCGATGGCGGCGAGCGGCACGGTGACGATGCGGGACGGCGATAAGATCTATGCGTTTGGCCACCCGTTCATAGGCGTCGGCGGTTCCTCGCTGCCTATGTCGGAATCGCACGTCGTTACGGTCGTGCCCAGCGTTAACAACTCCTTCAAGCTTGCCGTTCCGGATGCGATTGTCGGCTCGATGACCCAGGACCGCGCCACAGGAGTGTACGGCAAACTTGGCGAGGCTCCCAGGATGATCCCGGTCCGTATGAACCTTCGCACGAGCCGAAACAAGCTCGAAACGCTCGAGTTCGAGATCGCGCACGACGAGACGCTTGCGCCGCTTCTTGTGAACATGGCGGTTTTCAACGCGATAATCGCGAACGAGCGTGCGCTCGGCAACATGACGATCGAGGTCGACGGGAAGATAAGCCTGAAAGGTCACGAACCTGTCAAGATCGATGGAAGGTTCGGCGGACAGGCGGCGCTCCGGTTTGCCGCCGGCGCGGTCGTGGTGCCCGTCGGGAATCTCATTTCCGGCAGGTTTGACGATCTTCAGTTCGAAGGCATCGAGATCAATTTGACGACCGAAGAAGGCAACAAGGCCGCGGAACTGGAAAGGATCGTGGTCGACCGCACCGAGGCGAGGGCGGGCGAAACGGTTTATATTCAGGCGTTCGTGCGCGGTGATTCGGGCAAGTTATTCACCCAGCGGATCCCGTTCACTATCCCTGCCGGCACACCCGCCGGAACTTTGACGATCGAGGTCGGAGACGGCTCGAGGCTTCAGGAAAAAGCCTCTGCAAAGAGGTTCGTCCCGGAATCGCTGGCGGATCTTATCAGCAAGATCAACGAGGTCCGCAAGAACGACCGTCTGTACGTCCAGTCTTACCGGACGACGAAGGGCGCGATCGTGGGCTCGGACGAGATGCCGAACCTTCCGCCTTCGGTCCTTGCGACGATGAACAACAACCGCACGTCCGGAGGCCACACGCCGACCGTCGAGACGCTCGTTTCGGAGATCGAGGTCGCGCCGGCGGAGTTCATAGTGACGGGTCAGCAGACGATCAAGATCGAGGTGGTGCGGTGAGCTGTGAGCTGTGAGCTGTGAGCTGTGAGCTGTGAGCTGTGAGCTGTGAGCTGTGAGCTGTGAGCTGTGAGCGAATGTAGCGATGCCCTGCGTGATGTCAAGAGCTTTCTCCTGCTTACCGCTCACTGCTCACCGCTCACCGCTCACTTTTTACCGCTCACTGCTCACCGCTCACTGCGTACTCTAGTTATGAACTCCGATTTCCAACGCCTTGTTACCGCCGCTCACTACGCGGCCCACCAGCACAGGACACAGAAACGAAAGGGCCTTAATGAGGAACCCTACATTGTCCATCCGCTCGAAGTGGCGAGGCTCCTTTCAACCATCGGCGGCGTCCACGATCCGGACGTTCTGATCGCCGCGATCCTCCACGACACTATCGAAGACACAAGTGCTGAGAAAGAGGACATCCTGGAGATGTTCGGTGAGCGCGTGTGCGAGATCGTCCTCGAAGTCACCGACGACAAGTCGCTTCCCAAGGCGGAGCGCAAGAAGCTTCAGGAAGAACACGCTCCGCATCTGTCGCCAGAAGCCAAACAGCTAAAAATGTGCGACAAGATCAGCAATATCTCGGATATCCTGGAGAATCCTCCGAAAGACTGGCCGCTCGAGAGAATGATCGAGTATGTCGACTGGGGAGAGCGCGTGTTCGCCGGGCTGAGGGGTACGAACGAGGATCTCGAGCGGCACTTCGACGAGCTTGTCGAACGGGCGAGAAGGGAGCTGGGGGCGTAAGTCGGACCGCGGGCGTCCCCGCCCGCATTCCTCCGCGCATCCGCGCGGCGCAAACTGGAGTTCACGGTACCTCGAGGTACGATAGGCTTCAGCCTGTCGAGGATCCCGCCCGGTCCGGCGTAACCGAACACATAATTACCTTACCCTCCAACTCGAACGGCCGGTCAAATGGTCAGGAAACAAGGAATATCCGTTGTCTCCAGTTCCCAGCAGCGAAATGCCTTTCTGAGTATCCACCAACCCACAGAATATCGAAAAGTCAGCATGATCGTGCTCCCAGTACAGATCTACCCTTGCATTCCCTTTTTCATATACCACTGCCGGAGCTAATGGTTGATCCGAGGACAGCCGCCAGCCATCTTTCTTGAGAAACTCCTCTGCGTGCTGGACGAAGTCCCTTCCATTCCCTTTCGCTTCATAGAAGTATCCGAGTGTGCTGATATTGTACAGTCCTTTGATCCCAACCAACTTCGCGTCCGCTGGTAGCGGTATTTTCCCGCAGACCTCGTCTAAATGACCGTAGAGTGGATCTTGCCGTATTTTCTTTTCAGCCAATCTCGTGCTCTCAGAATCGAATCCAGGGCTTGGGTTTACAAAATAGCAGCTAGAAACTACAACCGCCAGCGAAATCGTTACGCAAGCAATCGCCACCCGTATAGACGGGCGAATTCGGCATGTATCAGTAATGCAAGCTCGCATAACGATTCGCCTGTATCTCTGAAAAAAGCCGAACTATTGGGTACAAAGCCAAAGAGGAAACAGGAAAGAATGGAACACGAGAACATCCGGTTCCTCAATTACTCCCCTTCAACCCAAACCTCGCCATCGGCATAAACTTCTTTCTTCCAGATCGGGACCGTTCGCTTTAATTCCTTGATCAACCATTCGCATGCCTCGAACGCAGCTCGCCGATGTGGGGCGGCGACAGAAATGACGACGCTTGTTTCACCTATCCTCAGCTTTCCGAGCCTGTGAACTATGGCGACGTTCGAGATATCGAACTCGTCTTTCGCCGCGGCCGCAAGCCTTTCCATCTCCTTGAGCGCCATCGGCTTGTAAGCTTCATAAACCAGATATTCCGTCTCGCGGCCTCTTGTGAATCGCCGAACGTATCCGTCAAGCGTCACTGTCGCTCCGCACTCTTCGGGAACGACCCTCCGTGCGATCTCGCCGACATCGAGTGGATCTATTGTTAGTTCAAAGAACATGAGTCCCATTGGTCAACGATCATTGCACACTTGATCAATGACTCAGCCTCCTGAAACCGCGGTGAACACCGCCAGTTCGTCTCCTTCATTCACAGTCTCATCAGCCCTCACATACTCCTGGTTAACCGCAAAGAGCAGTGAGCTGCGGTCGCGGCTCGCGGTCAGTTTCGGATAGCGATCGAGAATCTCGGTAAGTGCGGTTTCAGCCCCGATCCCGTCTTCGAGATCGATCTCCGCTTTGGCCGTTCCCGCCTCTTCAGCGGTTGCTCCGAAGAACAAGACAGATACTTTCATTTTGAATCTCAAACTTTGAACTTCTCGAGGTAGCCCTCCCTCACGGTCGGGCTTCCGACACCACTCACTGCTCACCGCTCACGGCTCACTGCCCACTGCTCACTGCTCACTGCCCACTGCTCACTGCTCACCGCTTACCTCTTTCTTAAGCGTCAACTTGTGGATCTTTCCCGTCCCGCCGATCGGGAGCTCGTCCCGGAACTCCACATAACGCGGATACTTGTTCGCCGCGAACTGCTCCTTGCACCAGTCGATGAACTCTTTCTCAGATAGCTCGGCTCCCTCGTTCAGGACGAGAAAAGCCTTCACTTCCTCTCCCATCTTCTCGTCCGGTACGCCGATCACGGCCACCAGAGACACCGCCGGATGCGTCATTATCACTTCCTCGAGCTCGCGCGGATAGACGTTGTACCCACCGCGCAGGATCATGTCCTTCTTGCGGTCGACGATCTGCACGTAGCCGTCTTCGTCGATGATCCCTATGTCGCCCGAATGGAACCAGCCGTTCTTGAAAGCTTCAGCGGTAGCCTCGGGCCGTTTGTAGTAGCCCTTCATCACGTTCGGACCGCGGATCACGATCTCGCCGCGTTCGCCCGCCGGGACCGTCCTTCCTTCCTCGTCGACACACCGGACGTCCACACCCTGGATCGGCTGGCCGACCGTGCCGGGCTTCGAAGGCCTGTCGAAATGATTGAAGGTCGCGAGCGGCGATGTCTCAGACAAGCCGTAACCTTCGAGAATGCGCACGCCGAACATTTCGCCGAACTCGCGCATGACTTCCACAGGCATCGGCGCGCCGCCGGAGGTCGGAACCTTGAAGAACTCTTTGATCTTCGACACGTCGCGGCCCGTCTGCTTCACGTACTGAAGAAGCGCCCAGTACATCGTCGGGACGCCGACCCAGAAGTTCACGCGCTCTTTTTCCATCGCGTCGAGCGTCGCCGCCGGATCGAACCTGGGGATCAAAACGACCCGGTTCCCCGCGAACATGTTCGTGTTCATCTGGACCGTCTGCCCGGTCGTGTGGAAAAGCGGAAGCGTGATCAGGCAGGTCATCTGACCGCCTCCGGTGAAATCCAGCACCGGAAGGTGAATGTTGTATGTCGTGCTTATGTTCGTGAAGAGGTTCAGGTGAGTGAGTTCCGCGCCTTTCGGCTGGCCGGTCGTGCCGGAAGTGTAAAGGATCGCGCAGGTGTCGTCCGGGTCCGTCGCGACCGTCTCGTACACGGCCGGCTTGTCATAGATCAGCTGGGTCAGCGTTCGATGGCCCTCGATCGGGCTCGGAGCAAGCTTGTCCGCCGTCATCACGACCAGGTGCTCGCATGTTCCGGCGCGGTCAAACCCTTCCTTGACCATCTGCGCCATGGGAAGTTCGTCCGTGCCTTCAAACACGAATACCGCCTTGGCGTCGGAATCCTCCAGGTGATACGCGATCTCCCTGGGCTTGAACAGCACGTTCAGAGGCACGACCGCGGCGCCCGCTTTGAGGATTCCGTAATAGACCATCGGAAAATACGGCAGGTTAGGACAGCTGAGCGCGACCTTGTCGCCCTTCTCGATCCCGAGTTCCCCGAGAGCGTGCGCGACGCGGTTCGCAAGCGCGTTCAGTTCCCCGTACGTCATCCTGACGTCGTTCCAGATCACCGCCTCCTTTTCAGGAGCGAGCCGCGCCTGATGCTCGATGATCGAGGCGAGATTTAACGTAGTTACTTTCCCCATTTTCGTTCAAGACGTAAATTGAAGTGATGGTAAGACTTGCGAGTGGAGACAAGTCTATTTCCTTAAGGGTTCAAAGTTCAAGGTTCAAAGTTCAAAGAGGCGAGCCGTGAGCAGTGAGCGGTGAGCAGTGTTCGAAGCCTACGGGGTCCAACGAGTGGCACAAATTACAAGAATCATACTTCAATGACTTGGTGTCAGGTGCTGCGGATCCGGCGCGATATGTGAAGGGCCGATTCTTGAATTTTGAACCTTCAACCTTGAACTTTGAACTTTGAACCTTGAACCTTGAACCTTGAACCTTGAACCTTGAACCTTGAACCTTGAACTTTGAACTTTGAACCTTGAACCTTGAACCTTGAACCTTGAACTTTGAACCTTGAAGCCTACAAAGATCAGCGCGGGCACAGGTCCCGCCCCTGCAGGATCAAACCGTCATCCCGCCGTCGACCACGATCGTCTGCCCCGTCACGTAAGAAGAGGCATCGGACGCGAGGAACACCGCGGCGCCTTTCAGTTCGCCTTCCTCGCCGATCCTCGGGATCGGGTTGTTCTCGCGGATAGCATTCTCGTAAATGTCGATCACCGGATCGGCGAGCCTCGATCGGAAGAATCCCGGAGCGATCGCATTGACGCGGATCCCCCTTCTTCCCCAGCTTGCCGCAAGCTCGCGGGTAAGCCCGATCAGCCCCGCCTTGCTCGCTACGTAGCCTGCGTAAAAAGGTCCGTTGGCCGACGAGGTGATCCCTGAAATGGACGTGATGTTGATGATCGAACCGCTTCCCTGCTTCAGCATCTCGCGGCCCGCCGCCTGTGCGAAGAGAAAGCAGCCGGTCAGATTCACGTCCACGACCTTCTGCCACTTTTCGAGCGGCATCTCCTCGGGCATCGCCCCCCACGAAATGCCCGCGTTGTTGATCAGGATATCGACCTTGCCGAACTTTTCGACCGTCGCATCGACGACCGTCTGAACCTCGTCGGCCACTGAGGTGTCGCAGAGCATCGACTCGACCTCGAATCCGCGGCCTTTGAACTCCTCGACCGTTTCATCCAGCCATTCCGCGCGCCTTGCGCACAGCATCAGCGAAGCGCCCGCTTCCGCCAGGCCCTCCGCCATCTCTTTACCCAGCCCTCGCGATCCGCCGGTGACGATCGCAGACCGACCTGTGAGATCGAACAATTCCATTACGCTCATAATTCTTCAGCCTTCGGTACGGCCGCTTGATCGCGGCATACCCATCCGTTCAAGGAGCTTGAAATACCGCGGATCGCTGCGGATCTGTTCGAACGGAGGGCTCCACCGGATATAAGGCAAAAAGGCGCTGCGAGCTTCAAAATCCTTCTCCAGCCATTCGAAAGCCTTGTCATTCTCCCCGAGCCCGGAATAGATGCGGGCGATGTTCCGGCCCTGAGAAGAACTGGATCGGTACCTCTCGATCAGCGAATCGAGTATCTTACCGGCCTCGTCCCTTTTACCCGCCCTCGCAAGCACGTAACCGTAGATGGACAACGCGTTGACCGATTCCGGCGCCAGCTTGTTACACGTGGTCGCCGTTTCGACAGCCGATCGGAAGTTTTCCCGGCTGGCTTCCGCCAATGCCAGCATGCAGTGGGTCCACGGAAAATCCGGTTCCAGCGCGATCGATCTCTGAAGTACCGATATCGCCGACACGTGATCCCCGAGCACGAGATGCGCTCCGGCGAGATTCGTGATGATGATCCCCGACAGCGGGTCCAGCTGCTCGGCGATCTTCGATTCGACAAGCGATTCGTCAAATCTTCCGAGCTCACGGAGCAGAAGGCTGTACCAGTGCCGGACTTCGGCATAATTCGGCTTCAGGCTGATTGCCGTCTTGTACTCACGCTCAGCCTCCGTCCATTCCCACGAACGATGAAGCACAAGTCCGAGCGACGCGTGGGCTTCCGGGAGCATAGGATCCGCTTCCAGGGCCTTTGAAGCGTATGCCCTTGCGCGCCTTAGTAGCTCCGAAGAGCGCTCGCCGGTGTAGTTCTCGAGCAGCACATAGGAATCCGAAAGCCCTACATAGGCCAAAGCGAATCCGGGATCGGATTCGACAGCCGCGGAATACTCCTCGATCGCCGTCCTGAGGCTGTCGGGAGTCCTCTTGTTCCATTGGTAGCGGCCGCGCAGATAGTGCCGAAAGGCTTCCGCGCTCGCGGTGTACGGCTTTTCGAGGCGCTCACGCTCCGGTTTCGCTATCTCGAGGTTGAGTTCTTCCAGGATATCGATGGCGATAGCGTTCTGCAGCGACGCGAACTCCGAATGGTCTCTGGTGTAGCCGCGCCCCCATAACCGGTTGCCCGTAGCAGTTTCGACGATCTCGATGTTCACCCCGATCCCCTGCGACTGCTTTGTGATCTCTCCAAGCACCACGGTGTCGACCGCCAGTCTGCGGCCGATCTCCTGGGCCGTCACGTCCTGCCCCTTGAACCTGAACACGGAACTTCGCGCCTTCACTTTGACGGACGGCATATGGGACAGCTTGTCGATCAGCGATTCGGTGAAACCGTCGGCGACTGCCTCGAATTCCGGATCTTCAGTCAGGTTCACGATCGGAAGGACCGCCACCGCCTCAATGTTGGGCCTCGCCTCCGTCGCAAGCAATGAGTACAGGTACAAACCGGCGATCGAGGCGATCGCGAGGACCGCAGCAGCAGACGCTAACCATCTTCGGCTTTTCCCGGCGCGAAACGATCCACTGGTTTCGCGGATGCCCTCCGTCGAGTTGGCTCCGTTTACCCGGGCACGAAATGCCCGGAGATCGGCCAGCATCTCTCCGGCGGACGAATATCGCTCTTCAGGGTCCTTCTTGATGGCCTTCCCGATTATTCTCTGAAGGTCGTCCGCTTCCCCGGCATCCGGCACGTTTTCGAACACCGGTTCTTTTTCGAGAATCGACGATACCGTGTCCGAATGGGTCTCGCCGTCGAATGGCGCCTCGCCTGTCAACATTTGGTAGAGCACGACACCGAAGCTGAAGATGTCGGTTCTGAAGTCGACCTCACCCGCGCGTGCCTGTTCCGGCGACATATATCCTGAGGTCCCGACGACAAGGCCCCTGATGGACGAAGCTTCCGCTCCATCGGCTCCTGCCTGTCCGCTTACGCTTTCCGTAAGCTTGGCAACTCCGAAATCAAGCACCTTTACAAGCCCGTCGGGCCTGATCATTATGTTGCCGGGCTTTATGTCTCGGTGGATGATGCCCGCGTCGTGCGCGGCCTCGAGCGCCGAACCGATCTGCACGGCGACATCCGCGATCTCGTCAAGTTCCATCGCTCCGCGTTTCAGGCGGTCGCGAAGCGTCTCTCCCTCGATAAACTCGGTGGCAATGTACCTCAGTTCCTCGGTGTCCCCGATATCGTAGACGGTGAGGATGTTGGGGTGATTCAGCGCCGAGGCCGTTTTTGCTTCAAGCTCGAATCGCCGCAGCGCACCGCTTCTCCCGAGCAGGCCGCCGCTGACGAACTTGATCGCCAGTTTGCGGTCGAGACGCGGATCCTCGGCGAGATAGACGGTTCCCATACCGCCTTGCCCGATCTTGCTTATGATCCTGAAATTGCCGAGGTCCGTGCCGCTCAGGTCCGCGGCGCCGACGGAAGACAGAAGCTCGGCGGCGAGATCCTCGGGAGGAATGTCGACGACACCGTTGAATTCGTCGTCAAACGAAAGAAGCTCCTTCAACCGTTCCTCGACCGCCTGGTCGCCGCCGGACCGCGAACGGACGAATCCGTCCCTCTCCTCGGCCGGGAGCTCGATCGCCCGGTGATACAGGTCTTCGATCCGTTTGAATAAGGCAGGATCCATCGATCTTCAGCCCCGCTGCAGCTCGTTAAGAAGCCAGCTTCGGGCAAATCTCCAGTCACGCTTCACGGTGTTCGGCGAAACGTCCAGCACGCCTGCGATCTCGTCGGTGTTCATACCTCCGAAGAACCGAAGCTCCACCACCCTCGACTTGCGCGCGTCGAGCGTCTCGAGCTCATTTAGCGCATCATCCAGCGCCACTATCTCGTCCGTCCGTTCGTCGGTCACGTAAAGATGGTCTTCAAGCGTGATCCTCTGCGGACTGCCTCCCCGTTTTGCCCTTCCCTTTGCACGGGCGTAATCGACGAGAATATGGCGCATCGCCTGGGCCGCAACGCCGAAAAAATGCGCGCGGTTCTTCCAGTTCCTCTCGTCAGCACCGGCAAGTTTCAGGTAGGCCTCGTGGATGAGCTCGGTGGTCTGCAGAGTGTGGCCTCCCTGTTTGTTCAGGTACCGACCGGCCATTTTGTGCAATTCGGCGTACACAAGCGGCATAAGCTCCTCGAGAGCTTTTTCGCTTCCGTCGCTCCATTCGGCGAGCAGACGCGTAACCTGATGAGTCTCGGTATCTCCCATTCCTTTACTCACCGACGGAGTCCGGATGCGGGAACGCGCCTGTTCGAAAGCAGGATTCCCAACCGGGCCCGGTCATGAGGCGTTCTATTCTGGTGGCTTTGATGGATCGCAGTGCCCTGATTTTAAGTGATGGGCGAGCTAATTGAAAGAACAATGTACGCATCCGCGAGGAGATCGTCTCGCGAGAGCTCGATGACCGCCGGGCTTTGACGAACACGACATTTGCGCACCTGAGCAGATGGACCTCGCCGCCTGACATCCGTCACTTCGTATTTCCCCGCCTCTCGTCACGCACATCCGCCGTTCGTCACAAAACCGAGTCATCAGCCGCGCGGCCAATGTACGATCGCCCGCATAGCGGACAAGCCGCACGCAAATCGATCAGGAGGAGCATTCATCATGTATATGTTTATCGTCGATCCATACCAGGTCTACAAGCTAATCGGGGCGCTAATAGCCTTTCTTGCGATATTTTTCACCTGCGGTACCGCATCCGCGGCACACGGGCAGGGCGACGCTGAAAAGAAAGACCCTTCGGTCTTCACCGAGGCGGACAGGACGAAGGCGCTCGAGAAACTGAACGAGACGCGTACCAGGCTTTCCAACGAACTGAAGGGCCTGTCCGACAAGCAGCTCATTTACCGGTCCGGACCCGACCGTTGGACGATCGCACAAGTCGCTGAGCACATCATCATCGCCGAGCAGAGGATCTCAACCCTGATCGCGGAGAGCATCGTGAAAGGGCCCGAACACTCTTCACCCGACGTTTTCCGTGTTAACGACATCGCGATCCCTCTGGCGATCACCAACCGGAACCAGAAGTTCACCGCGCCACCGACCGTGCAGCCCGAAGGAAGGTGGAAGACCCGCGACGAACTGCTCTCGGAATGGGAAACCTCGAGAGCAAAGACGATATCGTTCCTTAAAACGACGGAAGTGAACCTCCGCACGCGGTTCGCGGAGAACCCCGTGCTCGGAATGATCGACGCCTTTCAGTGGATCATCTTCCTGGACTCGCACGCGAGAAGGCATCTGGAGCAGATCGCGGAGGTGAAGGCGGACGCGGGATATCCGACGAACTAGGGCAGGATTCATACGGGTCCTATGTAGGCGATCCGCCTGCACGAGGCGCCGTTGGCGGAGGGAAAGATTGAACGGTCAGCAAAATTCTTTCCGCCTTCGGCGCCTTCATCTCTCGCGTGGGCCTTTTCGGATCAGCGGAATGTTGATAGATTGTGGCTCCTGATGTTCAAAGGCCTCAAAGAGCACGAACCCGGATTCCTCAGATGGAAGCTTCTCATTTTCTGGGCATTGCTCACCTTCGTGGGACTTCTACTGACGATCTCGCTTTACGCGGGTAGTTACGCCGTCGGCGAGCCGGCGACTCTTTTGGAAGCCTTGAATTCGCAGATGGTCCGGTTCCAGGTCTGGGCGGCGTTCGCGGTTCTGATCGTCGGCGTGGACCTTGTTTACAGGCGCTACTTCCGCTCGTGGTTTCTCCGATTTCCTGTTCATCTTGTGACGGCACTGGTCTGGTCGGCAGTCACGGCCACCGTCACCGTAGTGTTGATGTGGCTGTTCGAAGGACTGACGAGCTCGCAGCCGAGCGGGCTTGGTACGATCGCCGCGGCGACAGGCGTCGGAAGCGTCGTGACCGGGGTGATCGGCTACAAGATAATCCTGACCACCAATTACGCGCTCGATTTCAACAAGAAGTTCAACGACGAGAAGAACAAGAGCGAAGTGCTCGAGAGGCAACTTGCACAGGCGCAGCTGCAGGCGCTGAAGATGCAGCTTCAGCCTCATTTTCTTTTCAACACGTTGAATTCGCTGTCGAGCCTGGCGCTGGAAGATCCCAGGCAGACGGTGCATATGATAACCAGGCTCGGGGACTTTCTGCGGATGACCGTCGATTCGAACGGCACGCAGACAGTCTCGCTGGAGCAGGAACTGGAGTTTCTGAAGAACTACCTGGAGATCGAAAAGGTGCGTTTCCGGGACCGTCTGGAGCCGGTGTTCGAGATCGATCCGGAAACGCTGGGCGCAGACGTGCCGAACCTGCTTCTTCAGCCGGCGGTCGAGAACGCGATCAAGCACGGCGTTTCGAAGAGCATGAGCGCGGGAAGGATCCTGATCTCGGCACTGCGAGAGGGTGAGCGGCTGGTCTTAAAGATCGAGAATGACGGACCCGTGCCGAACGGCCGGCCCGGGACGGAGGTCAGAGAAGGCGTGGGGATCGCGAACACCCGCGAGCGGCTGAAGCAGATCTACGGCGAGGACTTCGAGCTGGATTTCGAGCTGCTCCCTCGAGGTGGAGGAAGACTAATGATCTCAGTGCCCCTTAGACCGAACGGGACCGAAGATGATCACTAGGTTTCTTTTTTGCGGTTCTTTGCGACTTTGCGGGAGACACAACGAGATTCAATCGGCAATCCCTGTTAAACTCGGCTGAGAACACTCTCGCAAAGACGCCAAGCCGCAAAGAACCGCAAAGGAAAGAGTTAAGCGCAATCAGGATCTGAGCTTTAGGTGCGTTTCTATCGGAAGAGTCAGATTCGCCGCAAAAGAGACAAACGAAAGGATCTTTGCGTCCATAGCGACCTTTTCGTTTGACACTCTTTAAAATCTCCGCGGTCTCTGCGTGCTCTGCGGTAGATTCTTCTTAGCTTATCTATGTTCAAAGCACTCATAGTCGATGACGAGCCGCCGGCGCGGGAGATCATCCGCAGGATGCTCGCCGAGGACGAAGAGATAGAGGTCGTCGGCGAATGCTCGAACGGCGCCGAGGCCATCGAGGCGATCGCGGAGAAAGGCCCTGACCTTATGTTCCTCGACATACAGATGCCGGAGGTCGACGGCTTCGAACTGCTGGAAGCGTGCGGCGAGGAAAAGATGCCGGCGGTGATCTTCGTAACGGCTTTTAACCGCTACGCGGTCAAGGCATTCGAGGTGTCGGCGATCGATTACCTGTTGAAACCGTTCGATCACGAGCGGATGGCGATGGCGCTCGACCGCGCGAAGACGAACCTTCGCGAACGCTCGGACGCTGAAAGAAGCGAGCAGTTGCTCGATCTTCTCAACCGCCTGACGGGAGGCCGCGAGAGGCTAAGGCGCTTTGTGATCAAGAACAACGGCCGGATCCTGCTTGTCCCGGCTGAAGATGTCGACTGGATCGAATCGGACGGGAACTACCTGATACTCCACTGCGGGAACGACCGGCACCTGATCCGCGAGACCTTGAAAAACCTTGAAGAGAGGCTCGATCCGGAGACGTTCTTCCGCATCCACCGATCGACGATCGTGAACATCGACTCGGTGAAGGAGCTTCAGAAGCACTTCAACGACGAGCACGTGGTGCTGATGAGATCGGGGAAGGAGCTGATCCTGAGCCGGAGGTACAGGGGCAAGCTGGGGGAGAAACTGGGCGCTGCGATCTAGGGCTGAACGAGCTCTTCAACGCGAAGGTCGCTAAGGTCGCAATGGAATCTTGGACGCTCTCCTTTTGATCAGATCTAATTCCGGTAAGACCGTTCAGAACGTGATAATAGGAGTGAATCAACCTTCTTTGCGTCCTTCGCGACCTTTGCGTTGAAACCCTACGTCCCGAATTTGGCGCGGATCTTCACCGCCCGTTCGAGCCCGTCGACGTTCTCCAGGATCTTCCTTTTCAGGTCGGCATCAAGCTTTGGATTCGCTTCCAAAAAACGGTTCACGATCTGCAAGGCCTCTTCGCTCTTCTGCCCGCCGATGAACGAGCCGAGCCAATTGTTCACGAAGAAGATCTTTCGGTTGCGTTTCAAAGCCGGCAGTTCGGCGAGCGCTTCGTCGAGATAAGGGAGCGTAAGTTCCGAATGCGAAGGCGAATTCCAGACGCCCGACGCCTCCTCGATCCAGCTTTCGGAGATCTCCTTGTTCTCGGTGAAATCCTTCCAGTACTTCGCCTTGTTCTCTTTAGTCGCGAATCCCGCCTTCGCGGCGTATGCCCAACGGAGCGCCGCGTCGTCCTTCTCGGTCTTTTCGAGCTCGGCGAGGAACTTCGCCCCGTCCGGATCGCCGGCGACTATCAGGCGCGTGGCGATGTCGAAGCGGTCTTTCGGGCGGACAGGAAAGGGAGTACTGAGAGATGAGTACTGAGTACTGAGATTGCCCCCTGAATTGAGGTTCAGGTTTGAGTCTGTGGGCCCCTTCTCAGTCCTCAGTACTCTCTTCTCAGTACTCGAACCGCCTTCGGCTTTTGCTGGGCTACCATCCGTCGCTCCTCCGGAGCGAAGATCGACACCCGTCTCCGGTCTTCGGTCTCCCGTCTCCTGACTTCTGACTTCTGACTCCTCTGCCCCGTCTCCCGTCTCCGGTCTTCGGTCTCCCGTCTCCGGTCTTCGGTCTCCCGTCTCCTGACTTCTGACTTCTGACTCCTCTGCCCCGTCTCCCGTCTCCGGTCTCCCGTCTCCCTTGCGGAACAGTTCCTTCAGCGCCGCCCTCGCCCTTTCTCCTTTCGCAACGCCCAGCAAGGCTCGGAAATACGTGATCCTCTGCCCTACGGTCGGCGCGCCGTAGATCTTGTCGACAAGCAGCGCCTCGAGCTTCTGCGTGACCTCGTCCTGCTGTTTTTCCGAAAGGTAATACGTATAGGCGTACGCCACCCGGCCGAGGATCGACGAGATCGTCGTCTCGTCCTTCTCGATGTCGATATTCGCGATCGCGAGGTTTATGTAATCGAGCGGCGCGAGCTCGGCGAACCGGACCGAATCCCAGAGGCTGCCCCACATCTGCGCGCGGAAAAACTCGTCCTTCTCGTCTCGTATGTTCTTGAGGATGTAGTTCCGGCTCTTTTCATCGAGCAGGAAAATCCCATAGCCGTAATCGCGGTAATTGGGGAATATCAGAATGGTCTTGCGCTCGTTTAACTTCGGTGGCTCAGACGAGTAATCGTCCTTTTTCTTGGCTTCGCTCTCATCGTCAAGAGGAAAGAGAAACTCCCTGCGTCTTGTGATCGAGTTGGATTCAAGGTCAGGCAACCTCGCATACGCTCTGTACCCAATTGGAATTCTTTCGATTCTCGTTTCACCATTCTCAAATACTCTGAGAACTTGAATATCCTGAAGCCAGTTGTAGTTAGCTTCGGGCAATATCGGCTCTTGAAGCATGTAGTCATTGAGAACAGTATGTCCTCCATGGGCTCCGCATGAACGAGTAAATCCTGGGAGATCAGCAATGGGATTCGGGTCGCTCATCAAACAGTCTGACGGGCGATAAACGGCGGTTCCGGGCTTCGAAACCCAGTACCATGCCCACTCACTTCTCACGTGCCACTTGGTGAAATCAATCAGCGCTTGCTTGTCGGAATCACTTAGCTTCTTGAAGAATTCTCGCTCAGACTCCTTTCTCACCCGAATGTAGGCGATTTCGTCCACTAGATCATGCCAGGTTGCGTTTCCGAATTCATGGCTATTCAGAAATTGACGTACAGCCTCCCTGAAAATCTCCTCGCCCCAAAAGAACTCAGCTTGCTTTAAGAACGATGGGGCCTTCTGATACACGATATTTCCGTAAGCAGATTTTGCCGCGCTCAAGTTCGGGAGTTCTTGATGGATTGGAGTAGTCCCACTTGTAACGTCTGTTTGGTAAGCGGCGCTCTTAGTCCGCTGATAGAAGACCTTCCAGGGATCGTATTCGGGAAGGACCTTCTCCATCGTCTTGTACGCCATGAACGTGGCGAATCCTTCCTTCAGCCAAAGGTCGTCGAACCACTTCATCGTGACCGTGTCGCCGAACCACTGGTGGGCCGCCTCGTGAAAGATGACCGACGCGCGCGAGATGTAGTTGTTCGCGGTCGGTTCGGTCGGGAAAATGACGGACGTCTCGCGGAGGAACGTCGCGCCTGCGTGCTCCATTCCGCCGAAAGGAAATTCGGGGATCAAGACGACATAGTACTTCGGAAACGGGAAAGGGTAGTCGAAATAGTCCTCGAGATACTCGATCGCCTCGCGGTTGAGGCGGAATACCTCTTCGACCGGAGCGACTGGAGCGCGGGCGCTTGGACCGCGGGCGTCCTCGCCCGCATCTGTGTTCCCGACTGGAGCGCGGGCGGCCTCGCCCGCATCCGCCGCCTGTGGCGGCAAGAGTTTATGCGCCTGTGATTTCCGGACGAAGATACGAATCGGAACGCGGTCGGAGGGCCCGTCGCTACCGCTCCGGGTACTGAGTGGCTCCTGAATCACCTCAAACGGTCCCGCCGCGAACGCGAAAACGTAAGTACTGATCGGCTTAGTTTCTTCAAAGCCGACGTACCGACGCTCTGCTAGTTTCTTACGGTATTCTTCGGCTTCGCTTCTTACGGAGGGTCCGATGCCGGGCCGCGTACGTGAAGTATCGATACCTCCATTGCTAATCGCGACCCAGTCCTTCGGAATATCCATCGACAACAGGAAGCGCGCTTTCAAATCCGGTTGATCAAAGACCGGGAAGGCCGTCGAAGCATCCGAGGGAACGAATAGCGAGTAGATATACTCTGAGCCATCCTCCGTGTCTTTGTATCTCGTCACCGCGGCTCCCGACGTCAGGATCGGTGAACTAAAATTGAGGACTAACTTGTTTCGGCCTTGCCGCACGCCTTTTCGAAATATCAAATGCTCTTCTACTTCAACGAATTCCGCTTCACGATCATTCAGCCTTACGTAGGAGAGGGTTGAGCGTTGTTCGTGACCCGCGATTTTCCGCCAATCAAGCACGATCGGGACATCCTCGTCGGAGGATTCCTTGCGGATGTCCACTGAGATCTCCAGTCTTCCTTCGAGTCTGTCCGACGCTTTCTCAGTCCAATCGATCCAAACATCGACCTTGTATCGGACATTTGAATAGTGCTCGGCGCGCCATTTTGCGAGCTCGAGCGGGACGCCCGGCTCGATCGAAGGAGCTTGTGCGTTTGCGGTCATGGCAAAAAAGAAGAGGGCGAAGATTCCCAAGAGTATTTTCATTTCAAAATCTTGAGGGAGAGTGCAATTTCTATTCGGCGCAAATCTCTACGCACGAAGGTCTAACCACAAAGGTCACTGAGGTTTTCACAAAGGGCACGAAGAGAACAGGTAGTTTCACGAAGCCTTCTGTCTAATGGTGAACATTCTACCGCAAGGAATGGCATTCATTGATCAGGTCTCAATTTCCTGATCGTCAACCGCAGAAATAGAGGCTTCCCTCTCTGTGTTCTTCGTGAAATCCTCTGTGCGCTCTGTGGTGAATTCTTCTCTGACAAAATGCACGCGCCCGCCATCCTGGAAAACAAAAAAGACACTCCCGTAAGGAAACGTCTCGGTCAGATCGGGTTGTATCGGGTCAGGAATCAGGTGTCAGGTGTCAACGGTCAGGTATCAAGCGCCGGAGCGTCAAACTATGTACACAAAGCATCGCCCTCTGTGATCTCTGTGAAAACCTCTGTGTGCTCTGTGGTTAACTCTTCTTTGACAAAATACAAGCGCCCGACATCCGGGAAAACAAAAAAGACGCTCCCGTAAGGAAACGTCTCGGTCAGATCGGGTTGGATCGGGTCAGGGAGCAATGGTCAGGTATCGAGGATCACGTATCAGCGGCTCGAGGCTCTCAGTACTCGCGGTAGCCCTCCCTCACGGTCGGGCTTCGGACACGGGCTCAATCGACCTCTCCTCTTCTCATGTGCTGCGCAAGCGCTGCTCTAAACGGGCGCGAGTCGGGCTTCGGACACGGGCTCAATCGACCTCTCCTCTTCTCATGTGCTGCGCAAGCGCTGCTCTAAACGGGCGCGAGTCGGGCTTCGGACACGGGCTCAATCGTCCTCTCGCTTCCCTCATGTGCAGCGCAAGCGCCGCTCTAAACGGGCGCGAGTCGGGTCACTCTCAGTACTCAGCACTCATCTCTCAGTACTCAGTACTCAGTACTCAGTACTCAGCACTCATCTCTCAGCACCGCTCACCGCTCACTGCTCACAGATTGAAATTGAAGCTGATGAATCCCGTAGCCTTTACCGGCTGGCCGTCGCGCGTGAACGGTCGGAACTTCCATTTCCTGACAGCGTCTTCCGCCGCGCGGGTCAGCATCGGAGGCCCGTCAGCGTTATTGACCTCCGCCACCGAGCCGTCTTCGTCAACGATGATCTTCACCGTCACGACACCCGTAAGGCGCATCGTCCTCGCCTGGCGCGGATAGATAGGGCTCACGCGGCGCGTCGCATATCCAATCAGAGACCCGATCGGAAGAGGCCCCGTCGGTTCTTCTACAGAGCTGTCCTTTTCGGTAACATCGTCCGCCGTAAGCGCACTCTTCACGTTCGGCTGGTCTTCCGGATCGGCCTCGCGGCTTTCGTCACGCTTGGCAGACCCTATGACGCGCACCGGCCTGTCGTTCGGATCGAGGTCCTTGTCGACCTTTGCCGGCTCAGGATCCTTTTTCACTTCTTCAGGCTTCTTCGCGACAGTGTTCGAGGCCGGCTTGTTCTCTTCTCTTGGGGGAGTTCTTTCGAGCGGGATAGGAATAGTTTTCCGTTCCGGCTTCTTCTCCGCGACCGTGTCAGCGGCGGGGATCGCAGCAAGCGGTTGCTCCGCGGGCTTCTCGTCCTCTTCGATCACCGCCAGATCGTCGCTGTCGATCTTCGAAGAAGCGACATCCGCCTCCTTTTCTTCAACCGGCGGCGGATTCGTCGCGCTCAGGATAACGCTCCTCGACGCGACCATCTGCTCGCGCGCGTCAGCAAGCTGGTCTTTCCACTGTTTGGCGTCGTATGCGTCCCGCGCAAGCGCTCCGCGGGCGGAACTCGATTCTTCGAGAAGGGCCGAAGCGTTGGACTGCAGATCTTTGTCGGCGGTCATCGACTTCGAATGCTCGATGACCATCTCGAGCGTCTCGCGCATTCCCTGGATGTCGGCGATCGCGACGGTCGGCAGGTTGCGGTCGTTGATGTTCAGACCGAGCGATCTGTACCGATCAGACTGCGACCTCGCGCTGTTCACTACCTGGCCCGCGACGGCAAGATAGTCGAAAGACGCGTCCGACCCCTTCGAATCCTGCGATTCCTTCAAAAGGGACTTTGCCTTCGGGTAATCCGAAAGCTCGAGATACGCGTGCATCAGAAGGACGTTCACGACGCGGTTCACAGCCGGCTCCGTGTTCTCGCGCTTGATGTTCTCAAGCTCGTAGATCGCCGCCGCAAAATTGCGCACCGCCAGCAACGCCTTCGATTTGGAGATGCGCTCGCGCATCACCTCGGCGGACGTAGGCGCCTTCTCGATCGCCGCCTTGGCGATCGTAGTGTCAGCTGGCGTGTTTTCCTGGGAAAAGGTCTGAAAAGAAAGGCTGAGTATGAATGCAAAAATAAAGACCGGTAATACGGTTCTCTGGGACATTATCCGTTTCTCCTGCTAGCTGCTCCGAGATTCTGTTCTTGGTGAAGTATCTTCAGGACTACGCTTCAAAACGTGATTCCCTTCGAGTTACAAAAAACTAAACCATTATGCTTTGTAACCTTTGATCAGGCAAGGGCCGATAATCATTGGTTATCGTTACCATCAGGTCTGCTTAATCCTTCAGGCTCTCGACGATCTTCTTCGAAAGCGCGTTCGCATCCCTCTTCACGGCCGCCTCGTCGAGGGTCAGAAGCCTGCGGTCGAGCATCACGATCCGGCCGTTGATGATAACGGTTTCGACGTCCGAGGATTTCGTCGCGTAGACGAGGTGCGAATAGATGTTGTAGAGCGGCGTCTGATGAAGGGAGCCGAGCCCCACGATCACGATGTCCGCAGCCTTACCCTCTTCCAACGAGCCGGTCCGGGCCGCGATGTGAAGGGCCCGCGCCCCGCCGATCGTCGCCATGGCGAACGCCTGCTGCGCAGAGACGACCTTCGGATCGCCGGAGAAGACCTTATGCAGTTTCGCCGCCGTATCCATTTCTTCCCACAGGCTCAGGTCGTTGTTCGAAGCAGGGCCGTCGGTCCCAAGGCCGACGTTCATCGACTTGGCGAGCATCGAGGGCACAGGCGCTACTCCCGCAGCGAGCTTCATGTTCGACTGAGGATTATGGGCGATCCCGACATTAGATTTTTTCAGGATGTCGAGATCGGCATCGTTCGCCTTGATCACGTGCGCGGCAATCGTCGGCCCGTCGAGCAGGCCGATCTTCGAGACGTACTCGACGGGCCGCATATTCTTGTTCTCGCGGACGAAATCGACCTCGGACTGCGCTTCGGCGAGGTGTATGACGAGCGGGACCCCGTGCTTGTCGGCGAGCTCGCGCGTCGCCTTCAGATGCTCTTCCGAAACGGTGTAAGGAGCGTGAGGCGCGATCGCCGGCACGACCAGATCGTGTCCTTTCCACTTCTTCGCGAAGCGATCGGCATAGGCCATCGCGTCCGCCCAGGTCTTGTTGTCCGGCGCGGGAAAATCGATCAGCGTCTCGCCCAGAACTCCGCGTACGCCGGCTTTCGCGGTCTCTTCGGCGATGACGTCCTCGAAGTAATACATATCGCAGTACGTCGTCGTACCGCCGCGGATAAGCTCGGCAAGCCCGAGCCGGGTGCCGATCCGTACCATCTCTTCGTTGACGTTCTTCGCCTCCGCCGGAAAGATGTACTTCGTCAGCCACTCCTGAAGGTCGAGGTCGTCGGCGACGCCCCGGAAAACCGTCATAGGTATGTGCGTGTGGGTGTTGATCAGGCCCGGGATGATGACCTTGCCTGTGGCGTCGATCTTGTTCGAACTTACGTAGGCGGCGCGCACGGCCTTCTGCGTGTCGACATAAACGATCCTCCCTTTGTCGACGGCGATCCCTCCATCCTCGATTACGCGCATTCCGCCGTCCATCGTGACGACCGTGCCGCCGAGGATCATGGTGTCGACCGCTTGCGGCTGGCCTGAAACCAGGGAAACCGCGGCGAACACAAACGCTGCCGAAAGTATTGATCTTAGGACAAACATATCTTTAAGACTGAGACCGCTATGCCAGGAAGCTTCTGTCGAAGGCCTCCGGAAGGAGGTCTTTCATTTCGAAGGTTTCACGCAAGCCCTCAAGATTCGCCAGGACCACCGTTACGTTGCCGCACATCTCCCAGATCACCTGGCGGCAGGCACCGCAGGGCGGGGTAAGGCGTTGAGCGCCCGTCACGACCGCGATAGATTCGAATTCCGAGACGCCTTCCGAAACGGCTTTGAATATCGCGACACGTTCGGCGCACATCGTGAGGCCGTACGTCGCCGATTCGACATTGCAGCCGGTGAAGATCTCGCCGTCTTTCGAGAGCAGCGCCGCTCCGACGCGGAATCCGGAGAACGGCGCGAACGCGTTCTCGCGGGCGGCTTGGGCGTCGGAGATCAGTTCTTCGGAGTTGACGGTCATTGATTTTTAGGATCTGGACGCGAGGTAACGCGAACTTCAGTTTGCGCCGCGCGAATGCGCGGACCCGCTTTTCGATCTGCGGCTCATGCTCATACGCGCAATCGGATCGCGTAGCGATCGTTGACCTTAGCCGTGGGCTTCAGCCCACGGTGAGGCCGGAAAAACCCCCAAAGTCGCTTAGCGACGTTCCCAAATCGGAACTTGCAAGATGCCGCCGCTAAAGCGGCTCGATGTTCTTGCGGAGCCCTTGTCCGTGGGTTGCGCCCTTCGGGCTTACCCACGGCTAAACTCACATGACCGCTACGCGGTCGCTTGACTTCTGAACTCAGTCCTTTCCTCTCAGTACCGTCCTTCGCCCTTGCTGACGCGCGGGCTACGGACACGAACACGATCCTCCCATTGACCGTTGATCGATGAGCATTGATCATTGCTCGCCCCTGAGTTTCTCCCTTATCAACCCGCACAGGAGCTCGATCGTGATTCCTATCTGCGTGCCTTCCGGGATGATAATGTCCGCCTGGCGCTTCGAAGGCTCGACGAACTCGTAGTGCATAGGCCGGATCGTCTTCTCGTACTGTTCGAGCGTCTGCTTCAGCGTCCTTCCCCGCTCGTCCATGTCGCGCCGGATCCTTCGCACGAGCCTGATGTCGTCGGGCGTATCGACAAACACCTTCAGGTCAAGGAATTCCAGAAGCCTCGGCTCGCTGAAGATCAGAATGCCCTCGACGATCGTCACGGTCCTCGGCGAGAGCTTGTCCGATTCCGGGAGTCGCGTGTGGGTCGTGAAATCGTACCTGGGGATCTCGACCGGGTATCCGTCGATAAGTCGTTTCAGGTGGTTGATCAGAAGATCGTTGTCGACCGCGTCCGGGTGGTCGAAGTTCGCCTGCCTGCGCTCGTCGAGCGGCATGTCGGCGAGGTTCCTGTAATAGGAGTCTTGCTCGATCAAGTTGACGTTCTCCGCCCCGACCGATTCAACGATCTTGTTCGCGATCGTGGTTTTCCCCGATCCTGTCCCTCCGCAGATCCCTATTATCATCCCTGGCCCGCGCCCGCCGTGGTTGCGTCCCCCTCGTCCGCCGCAGTCTCGTCGCCGAGCCGCCTGATTATCCTCTTAAGAAGCTTCTGGAACACCTTCGCGGCCTTGTCTCCGGCTTCCATCACCTCGCTGTGGTCGATCTCTTCGCCCGTGATCCCCGCCGCGAGATTGCTTATGCACGAGATCCCAAGCACCCGCATTCCCATGTGCCTCGCCGTTATCGCCTCGGGTACGGTGCTCATCCCGACCGCGGTCGCGCCCAGCTGACGGTACATACGTATCTCGGAAGGCGTTTCGTAATTCGGCCCCGAAAGCGCGCAGTAAACTCCACGCCGAAGAAGGGTCTTGATCTTCTTCGTTTTTCCTTTCTCATAACGCTTTTCCGCGATCGCGTTGGCTTCTTGCTTCGCGATCCTCTGAAGCTCGATGTCGTAGACGTGCGTCATGTCGGGAAATCTCGGGCCGAACCGCTCGTCGTTCTCCCCGCGGAGAGGGCTGACGCCCATCAGGTTTATGTGGTCCCGGATCAGCATCAGCCGGCCCCGCTTGAAGGTCGTAAGCACGCTTCCCGCCGCGTTGGTGAGGATCACCGTCTCCACACCGAGGACGCCGAAAACCCGCATCGGAAGAACGACGTCCTTGATGTCGTAGCCCTCGTAGTAATGGAACCGGCCCTGCTGGATCGCGACCGACACGTTTCCGATCTTCCCAAGGACGAGCCGGCCCGCGTGGCCCTCGACGGTCGAGACCGGGAAATGCGGGATCTCGTCGTAGGGGATCTTCACCGCGTCCTCGACGAGCTCCGCGAACGCGCCGAGTCCGGAACCCAGCACGAGCGCGACGTCGATCTCGTGCGGATACCTTTTCCTTATGTATTCGGCTGCTTCAGATGCGCGTTCGTATTGCATTAAAGAATCTCCGGCTGTCGATACTTCACTTTTCCTTTCGATACGGGATTCCGAGCGCCTTCGGCGCCCGAGAGAGCCCTATGAAACCCGCGAGCACTATTATTGTAAGCACGTACGGGATGATCTCTATGAACTGCACCGGGATGCTCTCGCCGCCCGGGAGCTTGGCCCACGGCGCGCCCTGCAACTGGATCGCGAGAGCCTCCGTGAAACCGAAGAAAAGACAAGCGCCCAAAACGTGGAACGGCCTCCATTTCGCGAGGATGAGAGCCGCCAACGCGATAAATCCTTTTCCCGCGCTCATTCCTTTCGTAAAGAAAGACGACTGCCCGATCGCAAGATACGCCCCGCCGGCGGCGGCGAGCACGCCGCTGAGGATGACCCCCAGATATCTCATCCGCAGCACCTTAACGCCCGCGGCATCCGCGGCTTCCGGATTCTCGCCTACGGCCCTGATCCTGAGCCCGAAGGGAGTCTTGAAAAGCACGTACCAACAAACAGGCACAAGCGCGAAGGCGAGCATTGAGGCAACGTTCAGGCGCGCGAACTCGGGGAGCAGATACTCCTTTGCGATCTGTTCGGTCGATCCGGCGGCGCCGTAGATCGCACCCGAAAGAAGCGCAGGAACGCCGAGCATAAGGATGTTGATCCCGAATCCCGCCACAACCTGGTCGGCCTCGAACTTGATCACCGACACGGCGAAGATCGAAGCCAGCAGCGCCCCGGCGACAAGCGCCGTCAGAAAACCGACATATGGATTGCTAAGTTCGTACGTGACAACCGCCGCGGTGAACGCGCCGCCAAGCATCAGCCCCTCAAGCGCGATGTTGATCACACCCGAACGCTCGGAGAACATTCCCCCGAGCGCGGCGAAGATCATAGGCGTCGCAAGTCGGATCGCCGAAAAGATCAGGATAGTGAGTGTGACAAATACTTCGTCCATCTAACGCCTTATTTCGAGTACTTCTGCAATGAAGCCACGAACAGGATGATGATCGCCTGCAGGACCTCAACAAGGTCCTTCGAAACGTATTCGGTGAAAGCATCAACGAAGATCCCTCCCCGGAGCAGCATTCCGAAGAAGATCGCCGCGAGGAGAACACCAAAAGGGTGGTTCCTTCCGAGGAGCGCGACGGCGATCCCCCAGAATCCCCACTCTGCGGAGAACCCGTGATAGTAGTTGTGCCTGAATCCGAGCACCTCGCCGATCGCGACCATTCCGGCAAGCGCGCCGGAGATCGTCATCGCGACCATGATCTGCTTCTTCGGCGAGATCCCGCCGTATTCCGCCGCCGAAGGATTCTCGCCGACCGCCCTCAGCTCGTAGCCCCACTTCGTTTTCCAAAGGAAAACGTACATCGCAAAGCACATCAAGATCGCGAGCAGGAACGCGACGTTCAGCGGAACGTCCGGGGGAACAAACGGCAGGAACGTGTGAAGCTGGGGGATCGTCGCGGCGTCGCCTATCGGCGCAGTCTGGAGGATAGGATCGCCCGGAATCTTGTAGTAGTACTGAGTGAAATAGCTGACAAGCCCGATCGCGATGAAGTTGAGCATGATCGTGTTGATCACCTCGTGCGATCCGAACCTTGCCTTCAGATATCCGGGGATGAAACCCCAGAAGCCTCCGACGATCACTGCCGCGGCTATGCAGAAAGGAATAAGAAAGATCGCCGGCAAGCTGATCCAGGACCAGTCCTGCGCGACGCCGTTGACGTTCACGATTGTGCCGCCGAACTTTATCCCGACCCAGGCGGCAGCGAAGGCGGCGACGTAGAGCTGGCCCTCGGCGCCTATGTTCAGAAGCCCGCACCGGAACGCGATCGCGACGGCCAGTCCTGTGAAGATAAGGGGGGTCGCGTAGTGGAGCGTTTCGAAGACGCCCTTTCGCGAGATGAAGGAATTTTCGACGAGCAGCCGGAAGGTGGTGAACGGATCGTCACCGATCAGAAAGATGATCACGCCGCCGATCACAAATGCCGCCGCGACGGCGATCAGCGGGTACAGTGCTTCGCGAAGGATCTTCATTCCCTGCAAGAGGACAAGGTCTCAGCGCCGGATCCGGTCCGGCGAACCGCTCTGATTTTCGGAATTTGTCGGATTGATGCGCTGTAAATATAACCCCATTAACGACTTTATGCCACCCCGAACCTCGAAAAAAACCTTCGAAAATGTCCAAAATTATAGGCTAAACCATACTTGACAACTTCACACTCAGGTTTTATTATGCACAAAGACTAAGCAATTAGTTCTTTTCGTCACGAAACCTAAAGAAATTTTTTAGGAGGAGAATAAGAATGAGTATCATTAAGTACGACCCGTTTCGCGAATTGAGAAGCCTTCAGGACGAGATGAACCGTTTGTTTATGACGAACGTTCCCCGAAGCGTCGCTCAGGAAGACCTGGCGAGCGGAGGATGGTCGCCGAGTGTGGATATTTACGAAAGCGAGAACGAGATCATCCTCGAAGCCGAGCTTCCGGGTATGAAGCGCGACGATTTTGAGGTCTCCATCGAGAACAACGTGATCACCCTCAAGGGCAAGCGCGAGTTCGAGAAGAAAGAAGAAGGTGACAACTACCACCGCGTCGAGCGCTCATACGGCGCTTTCACAAGGTCGTTCAGCCTTCCGAGAACGGTCTCCGCAGAAAACACGACCGCGGACTTCCGCAACGGTGTCCTCAAGGTGACGCTTCCGAAGAGAGAAGAGGCGAAGGCAAGGCGGATCGAGGTTGCCGGTGAAGGCGAAGATGCGAAGGCGATCGACACTGAAGTCAAGTCCGATACGGCCAATGCCTGACGGCGGGGCCGCATCGGTAAATGCCGCGGGCTTGCGCGTGGTGCTATAGGTTTATTCCAAAGAAGGGCAGGCTTTCGTCCTGCCCTTCTTTTTCGAGGATACGATGAGATTCGACAGATTCACTATCCGCGGCCAGGAGGCCGTCCAACAGGCGATCGGCGTTGCCGAGCGCAATGAGAACCAGCAGGTCGAACCCGAGCACCTGCTCGTCTCGATGCTTGAACAGCAGGAAGGCGTGGTCAAACCTATCCTCGGGAAGATCGGCGCAAAACCTGAGAACATCGTTCCCGAGCTCCAGGGCGCGATCAATTCACTTCCCAAGGTCAAAGGCGGCCAGCAGTATTTCAGCACTCGCGTCAACGCGATCTTTCAGGACGCCCAGAAGGAGGCGGAGTCGATGCAGGACGAGTACGTATCGACCGAGCACCTGCTGATGGTCATCGCCGGCGAGAAGGAAGGCGACGCCGCGCGCATCCTGAAGGAAAACGGGGTCTCTAAAGAAGACGTCAGGAAGGTCGTCGAAGAGATGCGCGGCGGATCGAGGATCACCGACCAGAACGCCGAAGAGAACTTCCAGGCGCTTGAGAAATACGCCCAGGACCTGACCGATCTCGCCCGAAAGGGCAAGCTCGATCCGGTCATCGGCCGCGACGACGAGATCCGCCGCACGATCCAGATCCTTTCCAGGCGACGAAAGAACAATCCAGTCCTGATCGGCGAGCCCGGCGTCGGCAAGACCGCCATTGTCGAGGGACTGGCGCAGAGGATCGTTTCCGGCGACATTCCCGAAACCCTCAAGAACAAGAGGCTTGTCGGTCTCGATCTCGGCGCGATGCTCGCAGGCGCGAAATACAGGGGCGAGTTCGAAGACCGCCTGAAAGCCGTACTGAAGGAGATCGAAAGGTCCGACGGTCAGATCATTCTTTTCATCGACGAACTTCACACGCTTGTCGGCGCAGGCGCTTCCGAAGGCGCGATCGACGCTTCGAACATGCTCAAGCCCGCATTGGCGCGCGGCACGCTGAAGGCCGTCGGAGCGACCACTCTTAACGAATATCAGAAGTACATCGAAAAGGATGCGGCGCTCGAACGAAGGTTCCAGCAGGTCTACGTTTCAGAGCCAAGCGTCGAAGACACGATCTCGATACTTCGCGGGCTTAAGGAGAAGTACGAGGTGCACCACGGCGTGCGGATCAAGGACTCGGCGATAATCGCCGCCGCAAACCTTTCGCACCGTTATATCGCAGACAGGTTTCTTCCGGACAAGGCGATCGACCTGATCGACGAGGCCGCGTCGCAACTTCGGATCGAGATCGATTCGCTTCCGCAGGAGATCGACGAGCTCGAGCGCGAGATACTCCAGCTCGAGATCGAGAAACAGGCGCTCGGCCGCGAGGAGGACAAGGCTTCGAAGGAGCACCTTTCCGACATCGAGCGAAGGATCGCCGATCTGCAGGAGAAATCCTCGGCGATGAAAGCGAAATGGAAGTCCGAGAAGGCCGAGATCGAGAAAATGCGCGCCGCTAAGACGGAACTCGAGCAGGCGAAGCTCGAGCTCGAACAGTCGCGCCAGAAGGGCGATCTGAACCGCGCCGCGGAGCTTCAGTACGGCCGCATTCCCGAGCTTGAGAAACAGCTGGGAGAGGAACAGGACAGGCTCGCCGAGCTCCAGGAAGACGGCGTGATGCTGAAAGAAGAGGTTACCGAAGAGGACGTCGCAGAGATCGTCGCCAAATGGACCGGTATACCTGTCTCGAAGATGCTCGAGGGCGAGATGCAGAAGCTTCTCAAGATGGAGGACAATCTCCGCCGAAGGGTCATCGGCCAGGATGAGGGATTGCTCGCGGTAGCGAACGCGGTCAGGCGTTCGCGCGCTGGGCTCCAGGATCCGAACCGCCCGATCGGCTCGTTCATTTTCCTGGGCCCGACCGGCGTCGGAAAAACAGAGACCGCGCGTGCCCTCGCCGAATTCCTTTTCGACGACGAGCGCGCGCTGCTAAGGCTCGACATGTCGGAGTATATGGAGAAGCACGCGGTGGCGAGGATGATCGGGGCTCCTCCGGGTTACGTCGGATACGAGGAGGGAGGCCAGCTTACCGAGGCCGTTCGCAGAAGGCCGTATTCGGTCGTCCTCTTCGACGAGATCGAAAAGGCGCATCCGGATGTCTTCAATATTTTGCTTCAGATCCTCGACGACGGCCGCTTGACCGATTCGAAAGGCAGGACGGTGGACTTCAAAAACACCGTGCTGATAATGACATCGAACCTCGGCTCGCGCGAGATCCAGCAGTCCGAGCTGGTCGACACGCCTGTCAAGGATATGGTGATGGACGTGCTCCGAAGCCACTTCCGGCCGGAATTCCTGAACCGCATCGACGATATCGTCGTGTTCAGCCAGCTCTCGAAGGAACAGCTCGCGGACATCATCGACGTCCAGATCAGGCGTTTGCAGAAACTGCTCGCCGACAAGAACCTCTCGATCGTGCTTGAGGATTCCGCGAAGGCGCTGCTGATCGAAGAAGGCTATGATCCGAACTTCGGGGCAAGGCCTCTGAAGAGGGCGATCCAGACGATGATCCAGAACCCCCTGGCTGTGAAACTGCTGGAGGGAGCCATCCAGGGCGGACAGACAGTAAGGGTCTCCGCCAAGGACGGCGAGATGGTGTTTACACCCGAGTCGGCGACCGCTGCCGCGTAAACCGCACACGGGGTCATGTGTATGGCGTGCCGCCGCGATAGTCTGTTATGCTTGTCGCGGCGTTCGCTATTTATTAATTTAAGGAAAAAATCGATCAGAAAGTCATATGAACGGACAGGAATTCGAGGCGGAGAACCTCCCGGCGGAGGATCAGGCCGCTGAAGATGAGATCAGATTCAACGACAAGCGCCGGTTCAACGAGCAGGGCGAAAGAGTGAAAGTAGAGGTCAAAGACGGCGGCAATGAAGAGCGGGCTGAAAACCCGGAGCGGACGAAATCGCCCGAGCTCCTGAAGGTGGAGGCCGCGCTTAAGGAAACCGCGCTTCGCTGCGAGGCGGCTGAAGCGAAATTGATCGAGGTCCAGAAGCGCTTCGAGGCGGAGCGCGCGAAGCTCGAGGCCGAGACCGCTGAAATGCGCGAGCGTATGAAAAAGTCGCTCGAACAGCGCGCAGAGGCGGACCGCTTCAATTTCCTCACGACGCTGCTTCCCGTCCTCGACAATCTGAACCTCGCGATCGAGGCGAGCGAACGGGATTCCTCGTTCGAACACCTCCTCACCGGTGTAAAAGGAACCGAGCGGAGTTTCCGCCAGGCGCTCTTGAACGTCGGCGTCGAGCCCGTCGCGTCTGTAGGCGAGCTTTTCAATCCGGAGATCCACGAAGCGGTCGACCTGGTCGCCTGCGATCCGGAGGACGAAGGCAAGATACTTGCGGAGTATTCCGCAGGATATACATTCAAGGGAAGGCTGCTCAGGCCGGCCAGGGTACAGGTCGGCACCGTGGTCAACGCAGGTACCGCGGCCGAGTGACCTACGCCATTCTTAGCCCAGATCATCGATAAATGTTGAAAAGATTGGCCGCTTTGGGCTAAAGTCGAGCCGCGGGCGCCCGTTCGGGAGTCCTCGGCTCGTTCAATCTACGGTGGCAGATCGATGGTCGTGAAATTTGGAAACTGGAGTCTGGGAATCGGTTCCGAAATGACGGAAATCGCAAGGAAACCGCTCGCTCTCGTAATTCTCGACGGCTGGGGCTATTCCCCTGTGCGCGAAGGGAACGCCATCGCCCTCGCTCACACGCCGAATTACGACCGGATCTGCGCGGAATTCCCTTCCACGTTGCTTGCCGCTTCGGGTGAGAGGGTCGGCCTGGCGAACGGAGCCGCGGGCGATTCGGAGGTCGGCCATCTCGCGATCGGCACGGGCCGGATCGTAAAGGGCATCGAGCACAAAATCCTCGCCTCGATCGACGACGGCTCTTTCTTCGAAAATCCCGCATTGAACGCCGCCTATGATTCCGCGAACGCGCGCGGGTCGGCCATCCATCTGATCGGGCTTGTTTCCGACGGCGGCGTACATTCCACACTTCAAACATTGTTCGCGCTCCTTCGCCTTGCCAAGAAGAAAGGGATCACGGAAAACGTCTTTGTCCACGCCATACTCGACGGCAAGGACGTTGCACAGCGAACCGCCGACGTTTACATCGAAATGCTCGGTATCAAGCTCGCCGAGATCGGGATCGGCAAGGTTGCGACGCTCTGCGGAAGGCATTACGCGATGGATTCCTCGCAGAACTGGGACCGGACCGTGCGTGCGTTCACGATGCTGGTGCATTCCGAAGGCGAGCCGGCGAACGATCCCGTTGAAGCCATTCACGGATCGTTCCTTCGGGGCATCTCCGATGAGTTCATCCAGCCTGTCATCATCGGGAACGGGAACGGCGAGCCGGTCGGAAAGATCAGGGACGGCGATTCTGTCGTGTTCTTCAATCACCGGCCTGACGGTATGCGACAGCTCGCAAGGACCCTGGCAGTTTCAGAAATTGGCGAAGAAGGATTCGGGAAGCCGAAGATCGCCGCGGTGTGCCTGACCGAATACGACGAGAACTTCGAGCTGCCGGTAGCATTCAAGGATTCGGAACAGGCCGAGGGACTGGCGCGGGTCTTCGCCGAAAACGGCATATACAACTGCAGGGTTTCTGAGGCAGACAAATTCCGGTACGTGACCCAGTTCTTTAACGGCGGCACCGGCAGCAAACATCCGTGCGAACAAAGGATCGCGGTGCCCGCGCGTCCGGACCCCGCTCACGAAGCTCCCGAAATGGGATCGTTCAAGGTCACCGACCGGCTGCTTCGGGGCCTGGAAGAAGGCGACAACGAGGTGTTCGTCGTCAATCTTTCAGCCGCGGACATCGTCGCTCATTCCGGGAATCTGGAGAAGACTGTCGAAGCGGTCCAGTTCGTCGATACCTGCCTGGGCGGGATAGTCGGCAAGGTTCTGGAGGTCGGAGGAGCGGCGATCGTGACGGCCGACCACGGGAACATCGAGCAGATGATCGACCCGCGGACCGGAAGGCCCGATCCGCACCACACCTCGAACCCAGTTCCCTTTCACCTGATCACTTCCGATCCTTCCTCATATATTCTGCGCGACGGCGGCGCGCTCGAGGACATCGCTCCGACGATGCTCGGTATCCTCGGGCTCGAGAAGCCTGAGGAGATGACCGGGCGGGACCTCAGACTCAGCTGAAGAGTTCAAGGTTCCAGGTTCAAGGTTCAAGATTCGCGGTTCAAAATTCCAGGTTCAAAGTTCAAAGAGAGGCCGTATGCGTGCGTATCGCCTATTCGCTCAAAGCTCGTCCCGATCCGTTCGAGGCTCGTCTGAGTCCGTTCGACCTCGTCTCGATCCGTTCGAGGCTCGTCTCGATCCGTTCGAAATTCGTCTCAGTCCGTTCGAAGCTCGTCTCGATCCGTTTAGAGCAGCGCTTGCGCTGCAATAGTCGTGCGTAGCACGGCTCGATCCAAACAGCACGATGTTCTCCAAAATTCGAAAATGGCTCTCGGGAGCTCCTGCCGACAAAAAGGATGGTGACCCCCCTCCTTCTCGAATAGGTGAAACTCCTCCTTCTCGATTATTGGTCAGGGTTATCGGAATCTCTGGAGACAATACGATAGCGGTAATCGTCCTGTACGGGGAGGGCTGGGTAACGCACTGGTCGTTGGAAGACGTCCCGTTCGACCTCCGCTTTCCAAACTCTGAATTTTATTGGACCTTTGACCGAGTGGGCGCTACTCCCTATATCGAGCGGATCGAAGATGTCGATTTCAATCTTGACGACTGACACCCCGACCTCAGGCCGGATTCTAGAACTACAGATTCCCAATTCGATTTCGCGTTCTTCTTTGCGGTCCTTTGCGGCTTGGAGCCTTTGCGGAATCTCTTCGTTCTCAAAGAAGAGACAGGATGAACAGGATAATTTAGGATGGGTCGCTCCGCGTTCTTCTTTGCGGTCCTTTGCGGCTTGGCGGCTTCGCGGGATCTATTCTTTCTCAAAGAAGAGACAGGATGAACAGGATAGTTTAGGATGGGCCCCTCCGGGTTCTTCTTTGCGGTCCGTTGCGGCTTGCCGCCTTCGCGGGAGATCTTCTGTTGGTGAGAGATTCCTCACGCCAACACATATAGTCTCGTGAAGAAGAAGAGAAAAGCCCAGATCGCAACAATCCCCAACGTCAGAAAAGCTACGCGTTTAGGGAGACCGCCTACACCGAGGATTAGTGCCAACACCGCAGAGATTAGAGAGATCGTTAGGAGTGCTGCGGCGAAGTTTCCGGATTCAAAGTGCCACTTCGCCTTCACATAAACGACTATTATCAGTGAAACCATTGCAAGCGATAAGCTTAGCCACTTGGGTATTTCAATGTCGATGAATTCGTTGCGAATGGCCACGACCGAAATGTATCACTGGTTGGGATCTCGACTCCAGCAAGTTGGGGAAGTTTACTAAAGAGCGGGAGATCGAACACCGATACCCATTGGCCGCTGATCGCTGAACACTGACCACTGACGGTTGGACACCTTCGCCCCCTCCTTGCTACGCTTCATCTTTCATTTTTTCCACCCGAGGAATTCCTGCCAGATGATCGACGAACTCACGTTTGACAACACCGACGAAAGAAGACGCAGAAGACAAAACGGGACCGGCTGGATCGAAGTGATCGTCGGCTCGATGTTCTCCGGCAAGTCCGAAGAGCTGATCCGGAGGCTCAACCGCGCGAAGATCGCCCGCCAGAAAGTGCAGGTCTTTAAACCACACATCGACGACCGTTACTCGGTCGAGGAGATCGCGTCGCATTCCGGGATGACGCACATCTCGAAGCCCGTGATGACTGCCGACGAGCTCCTTTCCCAGATCGACGACGATACTGAAGTGATAGGGATCGACGAGGGCCAGTTCTTCGATATGGAGGTCGTGGAAGCTGTCAACGATCTCGCCAACCGAGGGATCCGCGTGATCGTCGCGGGACTCGACCAGGACTACATGGGCAAGCCGTTCGAGCCTATGCCCCAATTGCTCTCCATCGCCGAATTCATCACCAAGACCCACGCGATCTGCGTGAAATGCGGGAACACCGCGAACTACTCGCAAAGGACGTTCGAATCGGAAGAACGCGTCGAGGTGGGCGCCGCCGGACGCTACGAGGCGAGATGCCGCGCGTGCTTCATCCCGCACGCGGACAAGCCGACGGATCTTGGTCAATAGTAAATCGTGAATTGTGAACGGTGTCGATAGCGCCGGGGTTCATCAGTACCGGGAGCGGTAGCGACCGGCCCTCTTTGCTGAATATGTTAGGAAGTGGTAATACGTTTTCGGCGCCGTGGCATCGAGACCACGAACATACTCATATAACAGAAATCAAAGTGATTCCGAACGTATTGAATCGAAATGGGCTGAAGAGGGCCGGTCGCTACCGCTCCCGGTACTGATGAGCCAGGGCTACTGACACCTTCCTCAATTTTCAATTCCCAATTCTCAATCCACGGAAAGCACTTCTTCCCACCCTTCTTCCAGCCCGAATTCCGGCTCGAATCCAAGCTCCTCCCGGATCAGTGATCCATCGACCGCGATGTCCTCGTTGATCTTCTCGATCAGAGGCGTCAAACGCATCTCCTTTCCCGCGATCTTCAGGAATACATCCCCACCGGCGAAGGCCGCCCGCGCGAGCGATTCCGGAAGATGTATCGAGGGCGGTTTCTTTCCGAGGGCTTTGGATATCGCGACAACGATCTCTTCGAGCGTGTGAACCTCGCCGTCCGTCACGTTGTAGATCTTCCCGTTCGACCGCTCGTCGTTCGCGCAGAGTATCGCCGCGCGGACCGCGTCCCTTTCGTAGACAAGCGTTCGGCGGTTCTTTCCGGCGCCCACGTACGCGAACATCCCTTTCCTGATCGCTGAGACAAGCTTCGGAAAATTCCCTTTCATTCCCTTTCCGTAAACGGCAGCGAATCGCAACACCGTTCCGCCCGGATGGTCCAGGACAAGCCTTTCCGCTTCGGCCTTCGTTTCCGCATACGGACCGGAAGGATCAGCCGGACTCAACTCGTCGAACGGACCGCCGGCTCCGTACACGTTGATCGTGCTGGCGAATATGAAGCGCTCGCATTCGGAAAGCTCGATCAAAGAGCGGGTCGAACCAACATTTACTTCTTCGTATTCGCGGCGCAGATCATCGGCCGGATCGTTGATATGGAGCTTGGCGGCGAAGTGATAGATCGTCGTTACGCCTTCGACCGCTCGGCGCACGACTTCCTCGTCCCTCAGATCGCCCACGATGACCTCGACCTGTTCCGGAAAGGATACCGATGCGGGGTCGCGGACCTCGGCGCGGACAGAGACACCTGAGCGCGCGAGTTCTTCGACCAGCACTCGTCCCACGGCGCCTGAAGCGCCGGTCACAAGGACCTTCGGTTTTCCGGCTTCAGTCATCTTCCAGTTCGAAAAGGTCGGAGTATTTCGCGAGCGCGGTCTCGAAAGAGTACTTCGTCTCCGCCGCCCGCCTTGCCCTCGCGCCCATCCCGGCAAGTTCATCCCGCCTGGTACTCGCGTCAACGATCGCCTCAAGAAGTGCTTCAGCATCGTGCGGAGGCACAATCCACCCGCAATCTTCTTCTTCCACAACGATCGCCGTTTCGGAGCCCTCTTCAACGATCGCGATGATCGGCTTCCCTGCCGCGAGGAAATTGTAGGTCCGGCTCGGCATCGCGAGCGCCTTCATTCCTTCCACGAGCGTCACGATTGCGACGTCGCATGCGTTCAGGAAATTTGTCTGGTCCGAACGGGGCCTCGGACCGACGATGGTGATGTTGTCGAACCCGAGCTCTTCTTTCTGTTTCTCGAGCCGTGCTTTCTTCCCGCCCGCGCCCACGAACAGGAAGTGGACATCTTCTTTTCCGCGCTTCTTCAGTTCGCCGGCGGCCTCGACGATGCTCTCGATATCCTGCGGAGGACCCATATTTCCCGCGTACAGCACGACGAACTTGTCCAGCAGGCCCAGCTCCTTGAGCAGAGCGTTCTCCGAACGGTCGGTCGGAGACACCTCCTCGAGCGACGCCCAGTTCTGGATCGTCACGATCCGCTCACGGTCGGCTCCGGGTTCATCCGCGACCGCCTCTTCCATGTCCCGCCCGACGGCAATGATTTTCGCCGCTCCGGAGTAGAGCCATCGGTTGAGCCTCCTGATCAACTTTACAAGGAAAGATCCTTCGCGTATGTTCCCGGTCGCGACAAGGATCTCCGGGTACTTGTCGTGAAGAAGAAAGTAGTAAGGCACGCCCCTGAAACGGCACACGAGCGCGATCAGATAAGGGAGCGACGGAGGCGCGGAGACGACAAGGACCTTGTCGGTCTTTCGGAAACGGAACAAAGCGTTGAGGAACATCGACGTCCCCAGCGTAAGCATGTTCGTCAGCCGGAACAGAAGTACGTTCTTGTCGAGTGTCGTTCCGCGGCATCGCCTTACATCGACGCCGTTGAGTTCTTCGGAATTGGGAGCGCGAACGCCCCTGGAAAGATAGCTGGGCTGGCCGCAGAGCACCGCGACGTCGGTCCTGCGGGCGAGCCCTTCCGCCGTCTGCGTGAGGTAATAGGCGGTCGTGTTCTCTTCGGGAGCGTAGGGCTCGCCTACGACCCAGATTCGGTTCATCACGGGCAATGGTATAGATTTGAAGCATTTAGGGTCAAGGCGGTCCAAATGCCCGAAAACATCGAACAATTCTACCGGTCGGTCGACGAGCGCGTAAGTGAGCTCGAGAGCAGGCACGGCGAACGGCTCAATTGCCGCAAAGGCTGTTCGTCTTGCTGCGTCGACGGCATCACCGTTTTTGAGTTCGAAGCGGAGAACATTCGCTCGAAACACGCGGAATTGCTGAAGAACGGCTCGCCTCATCCGGAAGGCGCGTGCGCATTCCTCGACTCGGAGGGCGCCTGCCGTATCTACGAAGACCGTCCGTACGTGTGCCGGACGCAGGGACTTCCACTCCGATGGCTCGACGAGCTCGAAGGCAGAACCGTCGAATATCGGGACATCTGTCCTTTGAACGAGGAAGGCGATGAGCCTCTGGAATCGATCGGTCCCGAAGACTGTCTTACTCTCGGCGAGTTCGAGGGCCGGCTCGCTCATTTGGAAAATATCCGTTCGGACGGGAGGTCCCGCCGCATCTCCTTGAGAGACCTCTTTTCGAATAGCTGAGTATTGTCCGGGAACCGATGTTCGGTTAAAATCCGCATAAGCAAGCCCGCCTAAAATGTTGAGATCACTTGTCATAGCTTCTTTCTTCTCGATTTTCTGGATAACACCGTTGAAGTCGTATTCGCCGCGGTTCGTTTCATCCGAGACGTGTTCGCGCTCCGCGCTCAATGCAGCGCAAAGCGCTGCTCCAAACGGGCGCTGTCTGACGCGCGGGGTTCCGCTTTCGCCTGGGCTCCTTCTTTCCGGCGAAAAGCCGGACTTCCTGAAGATCGTCAGCGCAAAGCTGGAGAAACAGCACGGGATCGGCCTTTTCGAGGCGTGTTCTGTCAACGACGACCTCGGTGCCGAGACGGTGTTCAGGGAGTACGGCGCAGTGTTTGTCGCGGAGGGTGTGACCGTACCTTCAAAGTGCATCTTTGCCACCGAAGCGGAGGTCACGGCGTTTCAGTCGAAACTGGAAACAAGCACGCGATCGGTCGGCGGGACAACGATCACGCTCCAGAGACCGGCGATGGACGCTTTGATCGCGGCGAGAGAAGCGGCCCGCAAATCAGGGCTTTCGATCACGCCCCGCGGAGGCCCGAACGCCGCCTCGAGGAGTTTCGCGACGACACTGCGGTTCTGGAACTCGAGATTATATCCCGGCCTCGAGCACTGGAAACGGCAGGGCAGGATCACGGCGAAAGACGTCGCCGACATCCGCAAAGCCACTATTCCCGAACAGGTAGATAAGGTGCTCAGGTGGGAGCAGGAAGGTATATACTTCGCGCGAGGATTTTCGAAATCGATACTCTATTCCGTCGCGGCGCCCGGCGCGTCGCAGCACATCTCGATGCTTGCCCTGGATGTGACCCAGTTCGGCAACGGGCGTGTCAGGGAGATCCTTGCGAAGCACGGCTGGCACAGAACGGTTCTCAGTGACCTGCCGCATTTTACCTATCTCGGCGTGCCGGAAAACGACCTGCCGAGACTCGGGCTGGAGAAGAAAACGTCGGGAGGCGAGGTTTTCTGGGTACCGGATCTCAGGACTGAGAAAGAAGGACTGAGGACTGAGAACGGCACGGGCGAGGTACGATAGGCTTCAGCCTGTCGAAGTCCGCGCTTTCGCGCGGCGCAAGCTGAGGTCCGCGCGACAGATGTCAGGCGAGTTTCTCCGAAACAGTAACCTATGAAATCCAAAATGAAGGCTCTGCTGTCGATGCTTATCGTAGCGTCGTTTGCACTTTCGACGCACGCGTCCGGTCCGTCGAATTCTTTAGAGGACGGCACGGTCCCGGGTTCGGTCTGCAGATCCGGCGATTTCCCTAGCCATACGTTCGACGAATCGCAGGTCTTTCCAAAGGACAAAGGCCTGCTGCATCCGGAGGATGGAAGGGCGCTTTCTGACGGGCGGATCATCGTCGGCGACGAGGAATCTGGACTGCGGATCATCGAAAAGGACGGGAGCAGCCGCGGATTCGGACGGTTCAAGGCAGCCGGCTGGGTGCACGATCCTCCGAGGGTAACCGCCGGTCCGAACGGAATGTTTCTGGAAAACGATGGCCGCCATCTGCTTCTCGCCGACGTTTATAACGGACGGATCTACCGGGTCGACACCAGAACTGAAGAGGTGACGCTGGTCTATTCTCACCCGTACGGGATCAACAGTGTGATACGTGACAGCAATGGAACGATCTGGTTTACGCAGTCGGCGAAGAACCCTCCGGAGAGAGGATTCCGGGACTTGTTCGCCGCTGTCGACCGTCCCGTTGCATCCGGGGCGGTTTTCTATTTGCGGGGTTCCGGAAACAACGTCGAATTGCCTGCAATGGAGGCGGCGTCGGATATTTACTTCTCCAACGGCTTAGCGCTCGACGACGAAGAAAAGTATCTGTATGTCGCCGAGACGATGATGGACCGCGTTTTGCGATTCCGCATAGATGTGGCGAAACGGGCTCTTTCGAATCGGGAAACATACCAGTACGTGGTGACACCCGACAATCTGGCCTTTGACAAGCACGGAAATCTTTACGCCGCTTCGCCGATCAGCAATTCGGTTCTCGCGATCGACAAAAAGTGCCGAAGCGTTCACACGGTCTTCTCGGCACCGTCTGAAAGCAACTCGAAAGCTCAAAACAAGTGGATCGAGAACAGCCGTCTCGGCAAGCCCCTGCTTGAACTGTTTACTCCGGAGGTCTGGAACCCGCTGCCCGGCGGTCTCACAGGAATGTTCTGGTCGCAGGATCATAAGACGCTGTATGTTACGGGGCTGGGCAATGCGATCCTGAAGGTCGATCTTGGGACGGGTCGAAAGTGATTTTGCAAGCGAGGCACACAGTCGAGGTAACGCGAACTTCAGTTTGCGCCGCGCGAAAGCGCGGAACCACGTTGGCCGCTCGGGCCGCTGCGTGAGGACTGAGGACTGAGGACTGAGGACTGAGGACTGAGGACTGAGGACTGAGGACTGAGGACTGAGGACTGAGGACTGAGGACTGAGGACTGAGGACTGAGGACTGAGGACTGAGGGAAGATAATCTATATGAATCGAGTGTCAAATATTTTGCTCAGTCCTCAGTCCTTTCGTCTCATTCCTCGCTTCTTTCTCAGTCCTCAGCCCTTTTATCTCAGTACTTCTTATTGATGCCCCTGAACCCCGGAGACACGTTAGGCAGATACACGATCGACTCGCAATTGGGAGCCGGCGGAATGGGTGAGGTATTCCTTGCCAGCGATCCGACCCTCGGGCGCAAGGTCGCGATCAAGATCCTCGGGAGCGACGTCTCCGATAACCCTGACAGTCTCGCCAGGTTCGTTCGCGAGGCGAAATCGGCATCGGCCCTCAACCACCCCAACATCCTTACAATTTACGAAACCACCGAAGCCGGCGGCACGCAGTACATCGTCAGCGAGTACGTCGAAGGCCGTACGCTGAAGTCCAGATTGAAAGACGGAAGGCTGCCGCTGACCCTCGCGCTGGAGATAGCAGTCCAGACCGCTTCCGCCCTCGCGGCGGCGCACGAGGCCGGGATAGTTCATCGCGACATCAAACCGGCTAACATAATGGTGCGCGAGGACGGGATCGTGAAGGTCGTCGATTTCGGCATCGCGAAACTTGTAGGGACCGGATTCGATCGGGAATCGAAGGGAGAAGCGCCCACGATCTCGAAGATAGGAACCGCGCCGGGAATGCTTATCGGGACTCCGAAATACATGTCTCCCGAGCAGGCTCGCGGCAAACCGGTCGATCACAGATCCGACATCTTCAGCTTCGGCCTCGTCCTGTTCGAGATGTTCGCCGGGCGGCCGGCATTCGAGGGCGAGAGCCCGATGGACGTGGTGAGCGCGATCCTGAAAGACCCCGTCCCGACTCCGGGCGAGATCGTATCCGGGCTTCCGGAAGGCATCGACCGAATCGTGGATAAGTGCCTCAGGAAAGAAGTGAAGGAGCGCTATCAGAACGCGCGGGATCTTCTGATCGATCTGACCGACATACGGGACGAGCTTCGTTTCAAGGAAAAGAGAATGCTCGGCGACGAGACCGTCGCGGCCAAAGTCGTCCACGTCACGGAAAGCGATCCGGCGGCGGAGACCGGAAGTCTGACCGCAAACATCGTAAGGCGGCGCAGGTTCACTGTTCTGCACGTGATCGGACTGTTGATCCTGCTCCTGATCCCTGTCGGCGCGTACATCTGGTACGAGTCGAGCAGCCACGATGCCGCTTCGATCGCCGACAACACCGTCACGACAGAGCTGGCAAGCTGGAGCAGCGCTCCGGGCGAGCTGTTTAGCGTCGCAAGGTTCTCGCCGGACGGAAAACTGATCGCCTTCTCGTCCACGCGCTCGGGAAACAAGGACATTTGGGTGATGCAGTCGAACTCGACCGAGGCAATCCAAATAACGAAGGACGAGTTCGCCAACACGGACCCGATTTGGTCGCCCGACGGATCGGAGATCGCCTATTTTTCCGACCGGGGAACGGGGGGCGAAAGCGAGGAGACAAGGACCGGCGTCTGGAGGATCTCGGCGCTCGGCGGTTCGCCGAGATCTGTCGGGCCGATCAAGGATGGAAGCAGCGAACTCCGCAGATGGACCACCGGGGGAAAGATCGTTTATCAGTCCGGCGGCGAGCTTTACGCAATGGATCCAGACAGCGGAGCCGCGGAAAAACTGACAAGTTTCGGATCCGGAAGCGGCACTGTCTCCTGGGCCGACGTATCGGACGATCAGCAGCGAGTTTCGTTCGTCGTCAAGACCGGCGACAAGAACTGGAAGCTGATGACGCGCGTCCTCTCGAATTCAGAGGCGGAAGAGGTGTATTCGGCCGACACCGATCTTTCGGACGTCGTATGGCTGCCCGCAACGGACGAATACTACTTCAGCGCGGACCGCGAAGGGACCGAACAGGTATTTTACCTGGCTACGGGCTCGTCGGAGCCGGTTCAGATCACCCGGAATCCCGCAAGCAGCGTCGTGGTCGATGCGTCCCCGGACGGCGGAAGCATTCTCTTTACGTCGGTCAGGGAAGAATCCGACGTCTGGAGCGTGGGAACCGCGACCTCCGAGGAATCGCCGGTCGGGCGCGGTATCGATTCGGAGCTTTGGCCGGCCGTCAGCCCGGACGGTTCGCAGATCGTGTTCCAGTCAGTCCGCAATCTTGACCGCGGAAACAGACTCCTTTCCTCGTCGCTTATGGTCAGGCCTCTGGGATCGTCGGCATCGGGGATCGAGCCCGTCGAGATCGCTGAAGGTGCCGCGCTGCCGCAATGGTCCCCCGATGGTTCGAAGATAGCGTTCTTCCGCGTCGGTGCTGACGGGAATTCGATCTGGGTCGTGAACGCCAGCGGCGGCGAAGAAAGGAAGGTCGCCGACAATGCCCAGTCGGTCTCCTATTCAGTTTCGCCGTACAACAGGGTCCACACAAAGGACATCGTGTGGCTGCCGGATTCGTCGGGCATTTTCTATTCCCACAAGGAACCGTCGGCAACCTCGATCAGGATCGCGCGGCTTAACGGCGGCGCTCCAGGCCCGGTGTCGCCTCCGGTAAACGGCGAATCGCAGTACTGTCCGGTCATTTCAACCGAAGGGAACAGGCTCGCATTCTTTTCGCAGAGGAACGAGGGCGGCAAGGTCGTGCGGGCGATCTGGGCGACGGATTCGGACCTGAAAGATCCAAGGAAGATCTTCGAGACCGAACGGCTGATAAGACTGATCGGATGGGACAAAGGCGGCGAGAGCCTTGTCCTCGCGGAGGCGTCCAAGTTCAGCAGTCTTCCGGACGAAACCACGCTCCTCCGGCTCGGCCTTTCGGGAGGCGATCCGGAGCCGTTCGCGCGTTTGCAAAACGCCTATTACTACAATATCTTCCTTTCACCGGACAAAAAGACGATCGCTTTCGCGGCCCGCAAGGAGAACAGGGACGATATCTGGCTTGTTTCCGTAAGCGGGGGCGAGTCACGCAAGATTACCGGCAATAACGATTCGGAGTCCTACTTCTCCGCACTTTCGTGGGCGCCGGACAGCAGCGCCATATACTTTGGGAAACAAACGCGGTTTAGTTTGCTCTCCAAGATCACCGGCCTAAAGGAATAAGGAGAATCAGATGAAAATGAAGAACCGTGCCCGTTTTATCATACGCGCCTTATTGGCGGTGTCAGCGGTCCTGATGGCCGCACAGTTCCTGCCTGCATACGGGCAAACCTGCAGTTCGATAACCGACGAGCAGATAGTCGATGCAGTTTACTCGAAGTTCGAGAAGAACGATAAGATCTCACCCCAGATCAACCGTCTGAATTTCACTATCGTGCGCGAGCCTGTCTCGGGAACAATGCAGGCGTGGAAGATCCGCGGTTGGGTCGACGACGAGAAAGACCTGGACAAAGTGATGGAATTGATCCGTGATGTGTTCGAGGACCTGAACGGCGCAACCTGTTTCGGGAACATCAAGTTCAACCAGAACGATCTTTACGTCGCGACGGCTGTCCCGTCGGGGTTCAAGTCGGAAGGCGGCTGCGTCGGCGATACGAAGCCGTGCGGCGACATCTGTATACCCGTCTCTGAAACGTGCAGCATCACGGGCCGTACGAAGCAGTCGAACTGATGAGGTAACGCGAACTTCAGTTTGCGCCGCGCGTAAGCGCGGAATCGCGGCGGCAGTTCGGGCCGCGGCCAGAGGACTGAGGACTGAGGACCGAGGACTGAGGACTGAGGACCGAGGACTGAGGACTGAAAGAAATTCATTTCCAAATTGATAGTTGATAGTTGATAGTTGCGAGACCCGTATTTTCAGGCTTGGACAGCGCGTGCACTGGCAAGGATTTGCGATCAAAGACAATTCATCAATTTCCAATTTTCCATTGTCAATTAGCCTCAGACCTCAGTCCTTTTATCTCAGCCCTGAGTAGCTATGGCGCTTGACCCCAACACCACCGTCTCCCACTACAAGATCCTCTCCCCGATAGGAAAGGGCGGGATGGGAGAGGTATATCTCGCGCAGGATACGAAGCTGAATCGCAAGGTCGCGATCAAGTTCCTTTCGGATGAGTTCAGCCGCGATTCCGACAAACTTAACAGGTTCATCCAGGAGGCGCAGGCGGCATCGGCGCTCAATCACCCGAACATAGTCACTGTCTTTGAGATCGGCGAGGCCGATGATTCCCGGTTCATTGCGCTCGAGCACATCGAAGGCGAGACCCTTACGAAGTTTCTCAAGAAAAAACTGAAGTTCGAGTCCGCCCTCGATATCGCCATACAACTCGCGTCGGCACTCGATGCGGCCCACTCCGCCGGCATCGTTCACAGGGACATCAAGCCCGACAACGTGATGATCAGGAAGGACGGGATCGTGAAGATCCTCGACTTCGGGATTGCGAAATTGTCAGGCCCGGGAACGGATGCGGCCGGTTCAGTCGATAATGAAGGCGAGACCGCCGTTCAGGTGAACACCTCGCCGGGGATGATCATCGGGACCGCGAACTATATGTCACCCGAGCAGGCAAAGGGAAAGGGGATCGATTCCCGGACAGACATATTCAGTTTCGGTGTGGTTCTTTACGAGATGATCGCCGGTCACCTTCCCTTCCCGGGCGACAGCCCTCTGGAGATCATCGGTTCCATTCTCAACAAAGAACCAAGACCTATCGAAAACCCGGATGTACCTCCGGAACTGGAGAGGATCGTCTCAAAGAGCCTTCGGAAAGACCCGGATGAAAGATATCAGACGATGAAAGGCCTTGCCGCAGACCTGAAAGATTTCAAGCGGCAGATGGACTTTCAGAATCAGCTTGATAAGACGGTTCAGCCTGAACGCGGAGAATCAGAGACTCAGGTCTTCCAGGCTACAACCGCGGCCGATGGGCAGCAAACAACGGCGGGTACCACGAACGACAGCATTTCGATCAAGCGTTCGAGCCTGGGTAAGATCTTGGGCGCAGTGGCGGTTTTGCTCGTTCTCATCTCTCTCGGGATCGGATATTGGTACTTCACCCAAGGCGAATCCGGCCAGATAAATTCGATCGCGGTAATGCCTTTTCAGAACGACAGCGCTACAGCCGATTCCGAATATCTCTCGGATGGTCTGGTCGAGACGCTTATCTATCGGCTATCTCAGATCGAAGAATTGAAGGTCAGCCCCTCAAGCTCGGTGTTTCGATACAAAGGCAAGCAGTCCGATTCGGTCAGTGCCGGTAAGGAACTTGGCGTTGAGGCCGTAATGACGGGAAAGATCGCTCAGAGAGGCGATGACCTGATCATAAGCGTCGAGCTTGTCGATGTTCGCAACAGCAAGACGCTTTGGGGCGAGCGGTACAACCGGAAGATGGCTGATCTTCTTGCAACACAGCGGGAGATCACCAACACGATCATTCAGAAGCTGCAGCTGAAACTTGCGGGGGAAGACGAGGAGGACCTGCGCAAGGAATACACTTCGAATTCCGAAGCATACGAGCTGTATCTGAAAGGCCGTTTTCACTACGAGAAACGGACAAAGGCCGATATCGAAAAGGGTATCGATTATTACGATCAGGCGCTTGCACTGGACAAGAGCTTTGCGCTTGCATATGTCGGTATCGCAAATGCTTACGGAGTAATGCCTTCGTACGGGTACATTGCTCCCAAGGAGGCGGGTCCAAAGGGAATGGCGGCCGCGCGAAAGGCATTGGAAATAGATCCGAACCTGGCGGACGCACACGCGGCAGTCGCATATGTCGCCGCCGCGCTCTTCTGGGATTGGGAAACAGCGGAACGCGAGTTCGGGATCGCGCTCGAGATGGATCCGAACAATGCTGCCACCCGTGTTCGATACGGATACAACTATCTTCTGCCAATGGCACGCACGAAAGAAGCGGTCGATGAGATCAAGCGCGCATTGGAGCTCGAGCCGCTGTCGATACCGATCGGATCGATGCTGGCAGATGCTTACCTGGAGGACGGGCAGTTCGACAAGGCGCTGGAGCAGATAACGAGGACCGACAATCTGGAGCCGGGACATCCCACATCTGCATACTGGCTTATGAGCACTTACGCTGCTAAAGGAATGTGCGGCGAGGCCCTTAGACTTGCCGATAAGAGGCTGGAGAAAACACCGGACGATCAGGATACGTTGTCGATCTCCGGATACTGTTCCGCAAAAACAGGAAACAGGGGAAAGGCGGAAGCGGTAATCGCGAAGTTCAGAGAGCTTTCCAAGACCCGGTTCATCCTGAATTCCTACATTGCGCAGATCTACTATGCGCTTGATGAAAAGGACAAGGCATTCGCGGCGCTTGAAAAGGCCGTCGAGGAGCGAGATTTCTTCATCCCCACAATGAGAACCAATCCTATGTTTGCGGGCCTGCGCCGGGAGCCTCGATTCGGCGAGCTCATGAAACGCACGGGTTTGCCGGATCTCGACTGAGACGTCGGAATTGAAACCCGTTTAGAGCAGCGCTTCGCGCTGCCGAGGTAACGCGAAATTCAGTTTGCGCCGCGCGCAAGCGCGGAACGTGCGGGCGAGGACGCCCGCGGTCTAAGGCGACAAGCTGAAGCTTGTCGTACATCTGTTTCGAACAGCGCTTCGCGCTGCGGAAGTAACGCGAACTTCAGTTTGCGCCGCGCGTAAGCGCGGGACCACATCGGCACTTCGGGCCGCGGGCGGCCCGCGACAAGCTGAAGCTTATCGTACAACCGTTTTAGAGCTTCGGCCTTCCCGACGGCCTGCCGAAACCTGATCCGTGATCCTTGAGACCCGATCTCATTTCTCATTCCGTTCTTCGAGATAAGGCAGCGGATCGACGGTGCAGTAGTCCGGAGAGCTTTCCACGAGATGCTTGAGGATGGGGATATGACCCTGGCCGTAGATCACGAAGACGCGGTCGCCGGGCTCGGAAATTCGGGTGAGGTTGGCGAAGATCCTCAGATTCCTTTGATACCAGACCGATACAAAATCGGCGCCTGCGTAGTTGTCGCCGTCCGCCATCGGTGCGAAGTAACCGATGTACGGTGTATGTGTGAGCTTCAGCATTTCCGGACGGTTCATCTGGTAGAGCATGTATGAAACTGTTCCTTCGGAAAGCCACTTTCCCATCTGTTCCATCGCCCGGCCGCCTAACTTCTCCATATCGGCCATTTTCTTCTGAAACTCCGGCTTTGCGCCTATGACCGGACCAAGCGTTTTGTCGTCAAGAGGCATGTGCACGTCGATCGGGAAGACCTCCTGGTGGCCCATCTGCTTCGCCAGCCGGAAACCTATCTGCTCCTCCTCGCTCGGGCGCAATTCACGTGTACCTTTCAAATAGGACTGCCAGCGGTCGGAGGCCGACTTGCCCGCCCAGGGATCTTCGATCGCGACCTTCGTAGGCTTGAACCCCGCAAGCCGGTCGACCAAGGCCTTGATCTCCTTCTGCCGTTTCTCCGCGAGAACGTCATCGGCTTTCAGGTTGAACCGGTCGAGTCCGGGATTCGCCATGTGGTAGCTTCCGACCATAAGCACGGCGATCCGGTCGTCATCCTCCTGACAGGCGTCCGGCGGAACGTTCAGATCCAGCTGGGCGACCCCCGAGCCCGCAAGCAAAAGCAAAGCCAGAGCGGCGATTGAAAATGTTCTGATCATCGTTGTCCTCTTGATTCTCGAATCTTATCCCCTCTTCCGTCACTACTTGAGGGGATCACTGCTGCGGCGCCTCTCTCTCATCGATAAAATACAACTTGTCCGCCTTTTTCGGTTCGGGATAGATCCTCGATGCGTCGGCGCCGCTGTAAACCACCCCGTTCTTCAGCACGTACTCGATCGACCTAGAATTCCTTATTTTCTCGGCGGGATTTTTGGTCATCACGACAAGATCAGCGTATTTCCCGGGTTCGACAGAACCGAGTATGTGGTCAAGCCCGTGATGCTTGTAGCCGTTGATCGTCGCGATCTCGATCGCCTCAAGCGGGGTGAATCCTCCCATCGTAAAGAGTTCCATCTCCCAGTGCGCTCCGAGCCCCATCATCTGGCCGTGCGCGCCCATCTGGAGCAGGACTCCCTCTTTATAGAGCTTCCGGAGTTCCTTCGCCATGCGCGCCCAGTAATAGTCGTCCTCCCAGAGTTTCGCCGAGCGCCTGAACCTGAGCAGGTAGTCCTTCCTGAAGAAGTTCAGGAGTTTCTGATCTTCCCAGTACCTCTCCGTGAAATCGAAGTAGCTTTGCCCGGAAGGGCCGTTGTAGACGACGACCAGCGTGGGCGTCATTCCGATCTCCGAAGCCTTGAAGAGCCGGACGACATCCTCATAAAAGGGCTCGAGGCCCATCGAATGCTCGATCCCCGTAAACCCGTCGATGATCTGGGTTTGATTCATCTGCGGGTTTCCGAAAGACTCGGTGATGATGTTCACTTCGAGCTGTTTCGCGGCCTGTGCGAGGTACTTTCTCGAGTCCCTCTCGTGGTTCGAATAGTCCTTGACCGCGGTCGCGCCGTGGTCCTTGTTGAACTGTACGTGCTCCAGCGCGTCCTCCAGGCTGTCGATCTGGCGGTACATCTTCGTGCGGTACTTGGTGACGAACATCGGATCGCCGACCGAGAAGATCCTCGGGCCGTCGAGTTTGCCGGCGCGCAGCATGTCCGAAACCCAGAAGTCCTTCTGCGTCGTGCCGTACACGTCGTACATCGTCGTGACGCCGTACGCAAGATTCGCCTTCAATCCGTAAAGATTCTGCTCGATCACGTTAAGCGCGGATACAGGACTGCCGTAGTGCCCGTGCGCGTCGAACATACCCGGCATCACGGTCCGCCCTTTGAGATCGAAGACGCGTGCGCCCGGCGGTACGGGGACGTTCCTGCCCACCGCCTTGATCCTGTCGTTCTCGATGACGATCGTCGCTCCTTCCAGAACTTCCCGGTTCGCGTTCATCGTGATCACGCGGACGTTCGTCAATGCGATCGTCGTCGCCGGGCTCGCGATATCGAAAGAAAAGCCGAGCGGCGTTTTCTCCGGTCCTCCCGAACCGCCGAGAACGTCGGCGAGTTTCTTCTCGTAAAAGAAGGCTCCCCGCGTCCATTGAAGCGTAGAACCGTCTTCCGACCATTCCGTGAAATCACCGTCGTATTCGCGATCGACCCGCTTTGTGTAGCCCTTGTTGTCGGCCGCGCTGATCTCCGAGGGTTTTCCGATGTATTCGTAGGGCGACACGTAAGTGCGGTGATATTCGCGGAACGCGATCCATTTGTGGTCGGGCGATATGACGGCCCTGGTGGCGTTCGGGAAGACGAACAGCGTCTTGTAGTCCAGCCCGTCCGTGTTCACGCGCCGGATCTCGAGTTTGTCGTCCGCATAGGCGGAGTAATAAATGTGCTTGCTGTCCGGGCCGAATTTCACCGATGGAGGCCTTTTCGCGTAACGGTTCCCGCTCCAGTCGACGTTAGCAAGCTTCTTCTGCGTGCCGTCCGGTCCGATCAGGACAAGCTCGAAATCGGTCTGGTCCTCTAGTTTCTCGCCGCGCATCATCGATCCGGCTCCGCGAAGAAAAGCCACCTGTGATCCGTCGACCGAAACCGCGATCGACCCGTACTGGGTCGGCGAGGCGGCAAGCGTCTCCACATTTCCGCCGTCAGCGTCCATCCTCCTTAGAGATCCCCTTGTACGGTCGTTCCACGACGCAAAGTAGATCTTGCGGGTGCCCGAATGATAGACGGGATTCGTTTCGTGTTCGGGCGAGTTCGTCAAATTGGTCAGGTTCCCGCCGGTCCTCGAATAGAGATCTCCGAGCGCTTCGAACAGCACGGAATCGCCGGCGCGCTGTCCCCATCGGTGGGACCGGGTCGTCGTTTCGCCTTCGGGTATGGACAGCCTGAACCTGATCGTCTTGTCGATCTCCCTTTCTACAGGCGCGGTGAAGGGGATGATCCTGTCTTGCTTCGTCCTGACGTCGACCGCGTGGATCTTCCCGCCGTAGCTCAGCACGATCTCGTTCCCGGAAGGGTGCCAGGCGATGTTCGGATAGACTCCGTAAAAGCCCCTCGACTCGAACCTTCCGTAGTCGAGGTTTTCCGAAAGCACCGTTTCCCTTTTCGTCGCGAGTTCGTGGAGAACAAGCACGGTCCTCGTGTCATCGCGATGAACATAAGCGAGATATTTGCCGTCCGGCGAAAGCCTTATACTTCCGGCGCCGCCCGGACGTTCGATATAGACCTTGGTCTCGCCCGTGTTCTTGTCATAAGTCTTCACCCGAGGGCCGCTCGACGGGAGGCTCTCGTCGTGGTGTACGTAATAGATCAGCCCGTTGGTCGGATGTTCGTTGAAATGATTGACGGGCGTTCTTCCTCCCGCCGGAAGGATCTCTTTCTTCGTACCGAAGAAGTTGAACTGATATGCCGGAAACCTGACCTGCATATTCAGGCTCGTCCCGTAGACGTGCCTTCCGTCGCGGGACCACGTCCCTTGAAAGACGGGCCGCTTCATTCTGGAAACGTTCGCGGCCCGGCCGTTCGTGAGATCCATCACCCAAAGGTCGTTGCTCACTTCCTCGTCCGACGTGTAGAGCAGTCGGTTTCCCGTGCTGTCGTGCCGAGGGAACATGTTCCACGATCTGCCTTTCGTAAGGCTCTTGGCTTCGCCTCCGGAATAAGGGACCCGGTACAGATGCCCCAGAAGATCGAAGACAATGGATTCGCCGTCCGGAGATATATCGACACTGATCCAGGTGCCTTCGGTCGCGGTGTATTTCAGTTGACTGCTTTGTGAAAGCACAGGAAACGTGAGAGCCAACAGCAGAACAACGGTAAATATCTTCATTTCAGGTCCCTGGAAGTACGGAGAATCGGTTGTTATTTGGCCGCACGGATGGCGCGAATGAACAGAACCTTAGCACAGAGCGGTTGAAGGTTGAATGTCCTGAACCGGTTCGCAGACCATAAAACTGCGGGCACCCGCGGGATATCGCCGTTCAGGGAACGCTTCGCAATGTCCCGTTGCCAAGCTCGGTAAGAGTAAATTAACAGGGATGAAGGGAGTGAAGGAGATTTCGGCGATTGTGTGTCAACGTTGAATGGTACTTCGGAGCGTTCGGGCCCGGCATTAGCCATCTCCTTCACCCCCTTCATCGCTGTTTCAAGAGTTAGAAGAAACAGGATCGACAAGATGAAAAGGATTGATAGTTGAGAATTGAAAGTAGGGGATTCTACAATCCCGGATCCGGTTCCTAAAGTGGCTACTGGCTTGGTTTGAAATCAATCCGGTCCAACTACCATTCCCAATTCTCAATTCTCAATTTTTTTCATCCTGTCTATCCTGTTTTTTCAATTCGTCTTTCGAAACAGGATCGACAGGATGAATAGTATTAATAGTTGAGGATTGAAAGTGGGAGATTCCACGATCCCGCACGCGGTTCGTGAAGTGATTACTGGATTAGCCTGAGATCAAAAGGGCCCAACGACCATTCCCAATTCTCAATTCTTAACTATCAATCCTGTAATTGTTCCAGCTCCTGCTTCACTCTGACAGTTTCGGGATGGCTCGCTCCGCGGGATTTCAACAGGGCCTCATACGCGGAGCGCACGAGTTCGCGGGCCTCTTCGAATCTCTTCTGCGCGGCCAGGTTCATCCCCAGACGATGTCTCGCGGCGGCCGCGTTGGCGTTTGGATCCTTCGAATTCGCATTGAAAAACTCAAGGGCGCTCCTGTGTTCTGCTTCGCCTTTTTCCAGCATCCCTTGCCGCGTAAAATACTCGCCCCGCAGTGACCGGGTCACGGCGGTTATCACGCTTCCGTTTGGGTGCAGCTCTTTACCGGCAGACTCCGCCTTGCTCAACAGTTCGTCGGCCTTTGCGAAGTTCTGCTGAGCCAAATAGATCCGTACCAGGCGGTTCGCAAGTTCGATCGTGTAGATGTTCTTTTCGCCCACGCTTTTCAAAGCAATCTCGTACGCTTCCGAGAACCGCTGCTCCGCCTTGTTCAGGTCACCTCTCAATAGGGAGATCTCGCCCAACTCCCTGAGCAGATTTGCGCCATCCAGATTTGCTGCGCCCCCGCGCGAACGCAGTTCCGCCAGGCCCTTGTCCAGCACACTCTCGGCTCTTTGAAGATCTCCGAGAGAAACCAGCGCCGTTCCGAGATTCCCGAGCAGGACGGGGATCATCCTCCTGTCATCGCCTTCGAACCCGCTCGCGATCTCAAGGGCTTCTTGATTCAGTTCCGCCGTCTGCCTGAAATCGCCTTTCAAAAGCCTGATGTTGCCCAGCCCGCTCAGCGCTCCTGCAAGGACCAGGTTCGTCTCTTTGTCATCTCCCCGTCTCGGGCGAAGAAATTCGACCGTCTTCCGGTACTCCTCGCCCGCTTCGTCAAACCTTGCCTGCAGGTAAAGCTGGTTGCCAAGTTGCCCACGGAACTGCATCGATCTCAGGTTTTCCGGTCCGCGGATCCTCTCATAGTTCTCGATAGCCTTTCTTATCAGCTTCTCCGAGGTCTTGTTATCGCCTTTGCCCATAAACGCCTTGCCGAGAATAAAAAAGATCTCGGCCTGCACCTCCGGCTGATCGGCCAATTCCCTTTCTACATTCTGTGCCGCAAGGTCCATAGCTTCGGCAATGGTCGCCTGACGCTTGCGTTCGGGATTTGGCGAATTCCAGAACGGATTGGCGAAGTTGAGGATGTTTCCGACGAAGTTCAGTGCCTCTTTGGTCTTCGCAGCCTCGGATCTTGCCCTTTCCGCCTCGATCTCGGTCTGTCGCGCCTGCCACAGAGTAGCGCCGAGACCGACAAGGACCGCGAGCAGGATCAGGAAACCGGCGGCCGCGGCGAAAGCGTTTCGGCGCAGGAATTTCCCCGTTCGGTACATCAGCGTGTCGGGCCGCGCCAGGACCGGAAGGCCGTTAAGAAATCGTTCTATGTCGTCAGCTAGCCTTTCGGCGGTCGAATATCTGCGGTCCGGTTCCTTCTTGAGCGCCTTGAGGATTATGTTGTCGAGATCACCTTTCAGCTGCTGCCAACGGACGGGATGGGTTTCCGGAACGGTTCTAGTGCGTGAAGACGACGCGGTCTTTTCGCGGGCAGATGAAGTGGGCGGGTCATTTTCCGGAGGCGAAGAGAGATGCGGCGAACCGGTGTCCGAATTCCTCGTCCGCGCGGCTTCCGAAGGCATCGGGGGCTCTTCATCCACCACGGCTTCGTAGATCGCCTTGAGATCGTCCTCCTTCGAAGCAAACGGACGCACGCCGCTCATAAGCTCGTAGAGGATCACACCGAGTGAATAGATATCGGCGGCGGTCGTGACGCTTCGCTTTTGCAGCTGTTCGGGCGAGGCGTACGACGGCGTCATCACTCCCAGTCTCGTGATGGTCGCCGTGTCCGTCTCTCCGATCTCGTCGCTGAGTATCTTGGAAATCCCGAAATCGAGGAGTTTCGGGACTCCGTTCTTGTCGACAAGAATATTCGAGGGCTTCAGATCTCTGTGAACGACCAGATTACGGTGGGCAAAGCCGACGGCCTCGCATACCTTGATGAACATTTCCAGGCGCTCGTTCAGGCCCAGAGAATGGCGGTCGCAGAACTCGTCGATCGGGAGGCCGTCGACGTATTCCATCGCGAGAAAAGGAATCCCTTCATCAGTGGTTCCCGCGTTCAGCAACCTGGCGATCGACGGATGTTCCAGCGAGGCCAGGATCTCACGCTCCTGCCTGAACCTTGCGCGCAGCGCAGAGGTATTCAGCTCCCGCTTCAGAAGCTTTAGTGCGACCTTCTGCTCAAGCTTGCCGTCGGTCCGCTCGGCCAGGAAAACCGCGCCCATTCCGCCCGAGCCCAGCTCGCCAGTGATCTTGTAAACGTCAATGAGCTGCCCGACAGGCGCTCCATTGTCCGACTCGAGGAAGTCGTGCGAGAACTCGATCGCGGCAAGGTTGAACGAGGCGGCCGCTTCTTCCTCGAAGCTGAGCAGCTGCTCCACCTCTTGTCTCACTTCGCTGCTCAACCCCGCGCTTGAAAGAAACGCCCGCCTTTCGGAGGGATCGAGCTCAAGGACCTCTTCGAGTACCTCGTTTACCCTGTTGTGATCGATCTCTGGCATATGACGCTATGAAAATGCTCCCTGCGTAAATATGTGCGAACCGAAGACAGACTGTGCCACTTGAGAGGCAGGTAGGCTACTTGTTGAGTTCCCTGTACAGCCAGAGCCGTGCGGCTCCCCATTTCCGAATTACCGACCTGACGCTGATGTCGAGCGCATCCGCGATCTCTTCGTTGCTAAGACCGCCGAAGAATCGCATCTCCACTATCTTCGACTGTTCCTCGCTAAAATCCGCCAGGCGCGTCAGCACTTCGTCTAGGGCGAGTATCGACTCCGCTCTCTGCTCGACCGGGAGCTGAACTTCGTCTATCGAGAAGTGGATCTGATTGCTTCCGCGCTTCGCGGTAGACCGCGACCGCGCGTGCTGTACAAGGATCTGCCGCATCAGGTGCGAGGCGATGCCGTAGAAGTGACTCCGGTTCTTCCAGTCGATCCCGGATTGTTTGCTGATCTGGATGAACGCCTCGTGAACCAGCGCCGTGGGCTGCAACGTGTGGCCCTTTCTTTCGCGCGACATAAGGAGACGGGCTTGCCGCTTGAGTTCGTCATAGACGAAAGGCATCAGGCGCTCTTTGGCGTCCTCATTTCCCTCGTTCCAGTCCTGGAGGATCTGAGTTATCTCGGAAGAAGTTTGTTCGATCATCTTTATCGAGCGGGCCGGTTTAGCGAAAAGCACCGGCCCGGGGAGTCAGGATGGTCCCGATGTTCGCTTTTTTCTTTTGCGTTCGTTGAAAGTTTCCCAAATTCGCTCGCGATCCGCAAAGCAAATTCGGCGGGCGGTCGCGCCAACCCCGGCAAGACCTCATAGATAGCAATTTTCCGGTCGGTTTTGGCAGTTTTTTCTCCGGTTCTCACATACACACATAGTTGAACGAATTTCAGTTGTACTCAGAACCCGGAGGAAAGAATGTACTTAGTAAATTTAAGATCAGGACTTGTAGGAATTTGCGTGCTTGCAGCCGCCGTTTTCTCGGTTCAGGCCATACAGGCGGCGACTTTCACCGTGACCAACACAAATGACAACGGGGCGGGGAGCCTGCGCCAGGCGATACTCGATGCCAACGCCTCACTGGACGCGGATGTGATCCAGTTCGACGCGGGTGTATTCAGCACGCCGCAGACCATCACGCTCACGACCGAAGAACTCTATATAGACAGCAACATCACGATAAACGGCCCCGGAGCGGGCCTCCTGAGCATTTCCGGAAACGATCAGTTCCGGAATATTCTCATCAGGGGGATCAAGGCCCCGATAACCGTTGCGATCAACAATGTGACGATCAGGGACGGGTACGCTGCAGGAGGGCCCGGCATAAGGGTGAACGCGTCCGACACCGATCTGAGAGTCACCCTGAACATCGACAGCGTAGTGCTGCTGGACAACGAGGGCAATAGCGGCGCTCTGGGCGGCGGGATCATGATCTTCGGAAACGGCGACCTGAGCGTCAACGATTCCATATTTCGCGGAAACATCGGAAATGGGGGCGGAGGCATTAGCTGCGGCGGCGGCGGCGGTGCGTGCCTCAATGTGAGCATTACAAACACGCTGTTCGAAGCGAACCAAGGTGGTTCCGTCGGAGGAGCGGGTTTCGGGTGCTGCGGAAACGGCACGCCCGAGTCGCCGATCGTTTTGGAAAACGTCGCGTTTATACGAAATGTGACGGGAAACAATGGCAGTGCGGTCAGGCTCTCATCGGGGCCGAACACGCTCTTCGAATTCAAGAATGTAACGGTCGCGCACAATACTTCGGTGATAGGGGCCGCAATGATACTCCAGTTCGGCCAATTCTCTTTCGAGAACTCAACCATCGCCTACAACAAGAGCACGGAACCAAATGACTTCCGAACGATAGGGATACTCTCTCAATGGGGCGATTCTGTATTGTCCTTCCGCAACACGATCGTTGCCAAAAACTCGAATGTAAACGGCGTCGATAGGGACCTGGACGTTCAGGATCGCGTATTCGGCAGCCTCAACTCTCTTGGTTACAACATCTTCGGGTCGCTCGTCGGGACGACCGCGGTTGAAGGCGACACAACGGGCAACCAGATAGGGGTCGATCCGGGCCTCTACTTCATCCCTCAAGGCACAGGCAGCCCGCTGATGACAATGGCCCTGGTTCCCGGCTCCCCGGCGATCGACGCCGGCGATCCGGGTAATTTCCTCGCTACTGACTCGCGCGGCGTTTCCCGTCCGGTCGACGGAGACGGGAACGGTTCCGCGCTCCCGGACATAGGAGCCTACGAGAGAACGTCTGCCGACCTGATACCTCTGAAGCCCGTGTTTGATTTTGACGGCGATGCCAGGACCGATGTGTCCATCTTCAGACCAGGCGCAGACCCGGCGCAGTGGTGGTTCCTTCGTTCCTCTGACCAGGGCACGCGAGGACTCCAGTTCGGAAGTGCTTCTGATACTCCGGTCGCGGCCGATTTTACGGGCGACGGAAGAACGGATATCGCGTTCTGGCGGCCTTCGACCGGCCAGTGGTTCATTCTTCGGAGCGAGGACGACTCTTTCTTCGCGTTCCCATTCGGAGCGCCCGGCGACATTCCTGCTCCTGGGGATTTCGATGGGGACGGAAAAGCCGATCCGGCTGTCTACAGGCCTTCGGCCGGGACGTGGTTCATATACCGTTCGTCGAACGGGGCCGTTTCCGCAGTTACTTTCGGGGTCGCGACCGACAAACCGATCGTGGCGGACTACGACGGGGACGGGAAGGACGACATAGGCGTTTACCGTTCGCCCGACAACCAGTTCTGGCTTCTTAGAAGCAGTCTCGGCGTGAAGGCCTATCAGTTCGGAGCCCCGGGAGACCGCACGGCGGTCGGGGACTGGACGGGAGACGGAAAGGCCGACGTGGCATTCTTCAGGCCTTCAACTTCAGAGTGGTACGTGATCAGGAGTGAGGACGACTCGTTCTTCGCGTTCCCCTGGGGAGCGACGGGAGACATCCCGAGCCCGGGAGACTTCGACGGCGACGGTCAGACCGATCCCGCGGTCTGGAGACCTTCCGACAATACGTGGTACATCTTCGGCTCGACGAACGGCTTCGAGGCGGTGCTCTTCGGGGCGACGGGAGATGTCCCGCTGCCAAGCTCGGTAAGCGTAAATTAACAGGGATAGAGGGGGTGAAGGAGATTTCGGCGACCCAGCAGTAACGTTGAATGGTACTCCGTAGCGTTCGCGCTCGGCACTAGCCATCTCCTTCAACCCCTTAATCCCTGTTTCAAGAGGCAGAGGAAACAGGATCGACAGGATGAAAAGGATTGATAGTTGAGAATTGAAAGTGGGAGATTCCACGATCCCGCGCCCGGTCCCTGAGGTGACTACTGGCTTTGTTTGAAATCAATCCGGTCCAACTACCATTCCCAATTCCCAATTCTCAATCCTTTTCATCCTGTCTATCCTGTTTTTTCAATTCCTCTCTCGAAACAGGATAAAAAGGATAGATAGGGTCGCTGACCAGAGCTACTCACGTTGCCGAGTTCCTTGCAGCGTAGCAATTCAGAAGCAGCGATCCTAAGAATCTTGCCTATCCTGTTCTTTCTTAATTGTTCAGAAAGAAGACAGAAGAAACAGGACAAACACGATAGTAAGGATCGCTGTTCTGGGGTTTCCGCGTAGCAAGGTACTCCGCAACGCAGTCATCTGAAAGCAGTGATCCTTTCGATCTTTTCTATCCTGTTTTTTCTTACCTCACCGCTCACTGTCGACGCGCTCTCTTCGAATCCCGTAGCCGATGAATCTCGCCGGGATATTCCTGACGAAGCGGAACCGCAAAAGAAAACGCAACCACCCGGGGAGACTCGGCGGCGTCTCCCGGTTCGATAGCGCCGCCGAGATGACCCGTTTCTGGGCCTGGATCTGGAACCACTGGACGATCTTCGTCGGCAAGATCCTTCGCGACTGGATCAGCGCCAGAACCTCTTCGGGCACATCTTCCTGTCGGAGCAGCGCGGGACCGAGCTTGTTCGCCGCCGCGACCGCGTCCTGGATCGCGAGGTTGATCCCGACGCCTCCAACCGGCGACATCGCGTGTGCCGCGTCGCCTATGACGAGCAGGCCGGGCATATGCCATTTCTCGAGCCGGTCTACACGCACCTCGAGCGTCTTCACATCGTCCCAGCTCGCGGGAATCCCCGTCTCGTCGTCCAGAAAGTGCGCGACGCTTTCTACGGACCGTCTGAATTCCCCTATCGGCGTTTTTCTCAGTTCCGAATCGGCCCCTTTCGGCACGATGTAGGCAGCCTGCCAGTAATCGCTTCGGTTCAGAAGTATCATCATGTGGCCGGCGCCGACGATCGCGAAGGTCTCATCCGGGTGATCTTCGGAACGCGGCACCTTGAACCAGAGCACGTCCATAGGCGCCCCGAACTCCTTCACCTTAAGCCCGGCCTGCTCGCGAAGCGCCGAATACCTTCCATCGCAGGCGACCGTAACCCGAGCTCGAAATTCAACCGGTCCCTCCGGGCTTTCGGACCTTATGCCGACGCATTTTCCATCCTCAATTATCAATTCCTCCGCTTTATGCTGCATCCGCAGATCGAAATTCTCAAAACGCTGACCGAAGTCGGCGAGCAGGTCCAGGAAATCCCACTGCGGAACAAACGCCAGATAGTCGAACGGACGAAGTCCTCTAAAATCGACGACCTCCTGCAGCCGATCGCCGATGTGGACGCCGAGGTGGCGGACCTTGTTGTGGGGTAATTTCTCGAACTCGGAGAGGAGCTCTATCTGATCCAGGATCTCGAGTGTGGAGGGATGTACGGTGTCTCCGCGGAAGTCGCGTAGAAAATCGGCGTGCTTTTCAAGGACCGTCACATTGACGCCTTGGCGGGCGAGAAGAACGCCGAGCATCATACCGGCGGGGCCTCCGCCGGCGATGACGCATCCAGAATGTGCAGTTGATCCGGACACTAATAAACAGATTTCAGAAGTCTGAAGTCAGGAGTCAGGACAAAAGGAAGAAAGAGAAACAGGATGGACAGGAAGTTAGAGAAACAGGATGGACAGGATGTCGAGGATTCTGCTCCACTATCGACCGCCGCTGGGCTCTTTCATTCCGGCCTTTGAAATATGCCGAATAGCATTCAGGTTATCGTGTTTATCCTGTCTATCCTGTTTCTCTTCCCCTGACTCCGGACTCCTGACTCCTGACTTCTGACTTCTGACTTCTGACTTCTGACTTCTGACTTCTGAAGTACTACTTCGTAAACTCCATCGAGTACAGGATCGCCGCGAAGGCGTCCCTGCGGTCCTCGAACTTGTCGCCGTCCGTCGAGACCATCACGTTCACCTGCTGGTTCTGGCCAAGGTAGTTCCGGAACCCGATCCACTGGTGACGCCGCGGAGAACTCTTCTCTTCCGGCATTGCTTCGACCCATTCGACGCCTTTGATGCCGTCGATCTCAAGGTACCTCGCGGACTCGTACTTGCCCTGTTTGAGTTGTTCGAGCGCCTGGGTGTGGGTGGCCTCAAGGCTCGTCTCCGACGGAAAGCTATCGGGCATCACCGATATCGTCCCGATCAGGAACCCGGTCGCCGGTGAGCCGTAATTGAACGACTCCTTCATCACGCTCATCTTGTCCCATCCCTCAGGGACCTTGAACTTGATCCCCTGGTCGGACCATTCGATCTCCTCCGACTCGTCCTGGATCTTCTTTTGAGCGGATGTGAGCTCGGGTTTCTCAGCGCCCGACGAACTGTCGTCGCCTTCCTTGGTCGTCGATTCCGCAGAGTCGCCCGATTCGCCGAGCTGCTGCTGAATGCGGTCGGTGATGCCGCAGAACGACAGAGCGAACATAAGTATTCCGAGAGGTACGATAAGTTTCATAGGGTGTTCTCCTGAAGGTGGTCTGGTTCGGACGGGCATATTCTTACCCCTCTTTCTGCAAAAATCAATGATCGGGCCATTCAGCAAACCGACACCTTCGGCAAGCCCCGTAACAAACTGCTAGAATAGGGCTTGCGATCCCAGCTTTAATTTGACCAGATGCGCCGGACCGGCAGACCGGCCGGGATGAACTCTATGACAAAACTGAGAACGCTGTTTCTGTTTCTGGCCGTCGCTGCGACTGTGCCGGCGGTTTTCGCTCAATCCGCAACCTTCGAATGGCAGGATGAGTTCTGCACGTTCAGGGGCACTTACGATCCTTCGAAGATCTCTGAAGCGCGGATCCGCGATACGCGCGAGCTGATCGACTTCGGGACGGGGCTTCCGCTTCAGACCGACCAGGCTGTTTTCGATGTGAAAGACCTCGGAAGTCTTGACGTGAACAAGCTCGACGCAGAGTACCGGACGGTACGAACGAAGCTCGAATCCCTTCAGCCGGTGGACAACCCTTATTTTCGCGATCTGAGGCAGCGCCACCTACGGACGCTCGATGCCTCCTACCGCCTGAAGCGGATCACGCTTCTCGCCCACACGAAACCGATCACGCTTGTCTTCGGAAATAACCACGAAGAGTGTTTCTCGCAATGGGGCAGGCCCGTGATCGAGGGCGGCCAGTCCCTTCTCGACGCCTGGCGAACGCTTGTCGACGAGCAGAAGCTGAACAACGCTTCGCCTGAAGGCGTCGAAGCGAGGTACCAGTCCCGATATAATTCGCCGGAGCGCGACAAATGGGCGCTTGTTGAGGTTCTCGGGTTCGGCTGGTGGAACTGCGTCAACGATTCGATCCCGTACGTGGAGGATGACGGAACCGCCGATGAAGAGTTCAAGAAGCTCTTCGCGAAGGTCGAGTCCGAATGCGACGAACCGTAAAGCCCTGCGATCGAGCCGATGCACACACCCGAGCTTCTAACCGACCTTCTCCTGATCTTCCTGGTCTCGGTGCCGGTAGCGTTCCTATGCCTCCGGCTCAAGCTTCCGTTGCTCGTCGGCCTTATGGTGACGGGCATTCTGATCGGGCCGTACGGGCTCGGTCTGATACGCGGGCTTGAGGAGATCGAGATCCTTGCCGAGATCGGCGTCGCGCTGCTTCTTTTCACGATCGGGATAGAGTTCTCGATCTCAAGGCTGAAGGAGATGCGGCGCCTTGTGATCCTCGGAGGCGGTCTTCAGGTCATTATGACGATCGCCGCGACCGCCGGTGCAGCCGTCCTTTTCGGCCGTGAGCCCAGACAGGCCGTGTTCTTCGGATTTCTTATCGCGCTTTCAAGCACGGCGATCGTCCTGAAAACGCTTGACGAGCGAATGGAGATCAACGCTCCGCACGGCCAGGCGGGAGTCGGGATCCTCCTTTTCCAGGACATAAGCATCGTGCTGATGATGCTCTTCGTGCCGATACTCGGCGGCGAGGGCTCGATCGGCTGGCTCAGTGTGCTGTGGTCGCTCGGAGGCTCGTTCCTCGCGCTCGCCGCGATCGTCGCCGCCGCGTGGTTCCTTATGCCGCGGTTCCTGAAGCTCGTAGTCGGCCTCCGCAGCCCGGAGATCTTCGTGCTTTCCGTGATATTGCTCAGCCTTGGGACGGCGTGGATCACGTCGCAGTTCGGTCTGTCGCTCGCGCTCGGCGCGTTCATCGCCGGGCTCGTGATATCAGAGTCCGAGTTCAGCCACCAGATCACCGCCGACATCCTGCCGTTCCGCGACGTATTCAACAGCCTGTTCTTCGTTTCGATCGGTCTTCTGCTTTCGGTGTCTGCACTTTGGGAGCACATCGGTACCGTCGCGATTCTCGTTGTTTCGCTTTTCGCCGGCAAGGCGCTGATCATATGGCTCGTGATCCGGCTGATGAAATTCCCGCAGAGGGTCGCCGTGATGACCGCGCTCGGCCTTGCGCAGATCGGAGAGTTCTCGTTCGTGCTTGCGAAGGCGGGCAAATCGGTCGATCTGCTTCCCGACACCGATTACCAGAGCTTCCTCGCGGCTTCGATCATCACGATGGCCGCCACGCCGTTCGTCATCGCGGCTTCGCCGAAGATCGGATACTTCCTGCAGAACATACTCCCCGACCGGGCTCCCGAACCTGTAGACGAGGAAGACGAGCTGCACCTTACCTCGAGCGGAGGCCTCACCAACCACGTGATCATCGTCGGGTACGGTTTGAACGGGAGGAATCTCGCGCGCGTTCTTCGAGCCGTGACCGTGCCGTACACAATCCTCGAACTGAACCCGAGGGTCGTGCAGGATGCCAGGGCGAAAGGCGAGAAGATCAACTTCGGCGACGCGACCAGGCGCGAGCTTCTGCGGCACGCGAACATCGACGAAGCGTACGCGCTTGTTCTCGCGATGTCCGATCCGTCCAGCGCGAGAAGGACCGTAAGGATCGCGCGGCAGCTGAATCCGGACCTCTACATCGTCGTGCGGACGCGGTACGTCTCGGAGATCACGGAGCTTCTGGAACTCGGAGCGAACGAAGTCATTCCCGAGGAGTTCGAAACAAGCATCGAGATATTCGCCCGCGTGCTTCAGCGTTACGGCGTCGCGCGGCAGGTGATCGAACAACAGATCGAGACGATCCGGAAGCAGGGTTACGAGATGCTTCGGTCGCCTTCAGCTGTGACGCAGGTAGCGCTCGCCAACCTCAATGCAGCCCTTCATTCCGCGGCGACAGAGACGGTAACGGTCGGCGAAGGCGCTTATGTTGTCGGGAGAAGCCTTGGAGAACTACAGCTGAGAAGAGAGACAGGGGTGACGATCATCGCGGTGATCCGCGACAACGAAACGACGGTGAACCCCGGGGCGGAGTTCACCATACGCGCAGGCGACGGACTCGTGCTTCTCGGCGAATCCGAGAAACTCGAAGAAGCAGCGCACAAGCTTCAGGGCTGACCCCCTACTTGGTCATCTTTCCGAGTATGAACCCGATCACGCCTCCGGCGAACACGCCCATAAACGTCACCCCGGCGACATCCACGACGGGCACGAGCATGTTCTCAAAGATGTTCATGAACGCTGTGTTCTGAAGATTCACGGCCATCGCGGAGAAGAACATCAGGATGCCCCCGACCTTCATTCCGGCGCCGAAGTTCCTTGCATTCGCCCAATTGTCGGCGACGAACGCGATCATTCCCGCCCAGACGATGTTCGAGATCGCGAGGGCGACAAAGTTCGGCGGATCGAGGATAAGCCCCGGATACTGGACGGTGTTCGCCTGGATCCAGCCCGCGAGCGCGAGACCGTAAATAAGGAAACCGAGGACGAAGATGACTATGCCCCCGGCTATTGCGCAAACTAAGAATCGTACGACCATACTTTCCTCCAATTGAAGATTGGTTAAAAGCTGCCCTACGCCTTGTTCGTTGGAAATGTGGGAAGTTGGGGGGATTATTATTCAGCGGAGAGATTGTGTCAACGGGGAAGTGAAGAGATTAGTACTGAGAAATGAGAACTGAGTCATAGCTCCGTTTAGAGCAGCGCTCCGCGCTGCAAAAGACGTGCGAAGCACGGCTGAAATCTAGAAAGACCCGTCTCGGCCGCGCAGCGGCGTCGGCCTGAAAACCATTCGTCGCTACGCGACGAGGGTGAAACCGAATCACCATTCCCGTGGCCTGAAGGCCACGGCTAAGTTATCGCTGTCGCTGACGCGACGCGGGCACGCCTCAGCACTCATCTCTCAGCACTCATCTCTTTCTTATGCCCGTCGCTCGCGCTCCGGGTTCCGATTTTCGCTTCGCTCACTGCACGCGGGACGCGTGCGTTCCGCCTCAGCACTCATCTCTCTCTTATGCCCGTCGCTCGCGCTCCGGGTTCAGATTTCTCAGTTCTTCTTGGCGAGCAGCCTCTGCTTCTCGAAATGGTCGAAGACGTTGTTCGCGGCCGACTTTCCGAGAAGCGGCCGGAGCTCGTCGACCTTTAGCTTCGCGATCCGCTCGATCGAGCCGAAGGTCCTCAGAAGCATCTTCTTCCGCACCTCGCCGATCCCTGGGATGGCCGTCAGCTCTGAAGTGAAATCGCGCATTTCGCGCCGCTTCCGGTGATACCGGACCGCGGTCTTGTGGGTCTCGTCCCGTATCTCCTGGATAAGCCGGAACACGGGAGGCCCGTTCTCGAACTTGATCGGTCGGTCTTCCCTTCCCTTCACAAGCAAGTGCCTGATCTGATTGTGCTTGCGAGGAGGCTTCACAAGTCCGACCAGCGGCACCGCATCGAGATCCAGTTCGCTCATCGCCGACGCCGCCGCCGAAAGCTGTCCCTTTCCGCCGTCGATGAACACCAGCTGAGGCACTTCGCCGCCTTCCTTTAGGATCCGCCTGTAGCGGCGGAACACCGCCTCGCGCATCGACGCGTAATCGTCCGAGCCCTCGACGGTCTTGATCTTGTATCTTCTGAAGTTCTTACGGTCGGGCTTGCCGTTCTCGTACGACACGATCCCGGCGACATTCTCCGAGCCGGAGATGTTCGAAATGTCGAAGCTCTCGATCCGTTCGGGAAAGTAAGGAAGTTCGAGCATCTCCTGCAGTTCGGCGAGGACGACCTCCATGTCCGGTTTCAGAACCCTGAACCTCTGCTCGAACGCTATCTTCGCGTTCATCTCGACCAGGTTGATCATCTCCGCCTTCATCCCGCGTTTCGGCGTCTTTATGTAAACCCTTCTGCCGCGCGCTTCGGTGAGGATCTGCTCGAGCGTCTCGCGGTCCTCAAAGTCCGCGGGGACGTGGATCTCGAGCGGAACATAGTTCGACGAGTAGTATTGCGTCAGCACGTCGCCCAGGAACTCCGACACGTCGAACTCGCCCTCCGAAAGGTCCTCCCAGAAGAACTCCCTTCGGCCGACGACCCTGCCCTCGCGCATGGTGAACAGCTGAAGCGCGAGCTTCTCCCTTTCCCTGTAAAAACCGAAGATGTCCTCGTCCCGGTCCGGCGAGGCGACCATCTTCTGCGTCTCGTCGAGCGCGAGCACGGTCTTCCGCAGGTCTCGATACTTCGCGGCGAGCTCGTACTTGTGATTTTCCGCGAAATGCCACATACGCTTTTCGAGCTCCGCCGCAAGCTCTTTGTTCTTGCCGTCGAGAAGCAGAAGGACGTCCTCGACCGCCTGCGTGTATTCTTCGGGATCGCACAGCCCCTTGACGCACGGGCCGAGGCAGCGCTTCAGGTGATATTCGAGGCACGGCCTGTCGAGGCTTCCGTCAATGTCCAGATTGCAGGTCCGGAGCTGAAAGGTGCGGTTGATCAGGTCGAGAGTCTTGTGCGCGAGCGAAGCGGGAAGGAATGGGCCGTAATACCGCGCGCCGTCTTTCAGGATCTTTCGCGTGATGACGGCCTTTGGGAACGCCTCGTCGGTGATCTTCAGGTGCGGATAGGCCTTGTCGTCCTTGAGGAAGACGTTGTAGCGCGGCTTGTGCTTCTTGACGAGGTTCGATTCCAGGATCAGCGCCTCGGCCTCGGTATCGACGACGATGAACTCGAAATCGTCGATGTTCGCGACGAGCCGCCTCGTCTTCGGGTCCATGTTCTTCGAGGACTGGAAGTACGAGCGGACGCGGCTGCGGAGGCTCTTCGCCTTGCCGATGTAGATGATCCTGCCTTCCGAATTCTTGTGGAGATAGACCCCTGGCGAGGCCGGAAGATTCTTGAGCTTCTTCTTCAGGGACACGGGGTAAATATTAACTCGTGCCGAACGGAAACGGAAAATCGGAACCGGAAGGGATTAACCGCAGAGGCGCGGAGTTCAATTGGGGAGATCTTCAACGCAAAGGTCGCGAAGGTCGCGAAGACGACTTAGGATTCGTTTGTTGGAATGATCAGCACTTTGGCTAGATAAGAGGTGATTAGCAAGGGGTTGACGGTAATCGCTTTGCGACCTTCGCGACCTTTGCGTTGAAGAACCCGGCCCGATACTGCGGCGGCGAATGGTATGAAATGTATGAATTCTCGACGCCGCTTCGGGCGGACCGGAGGAAGATCGAGCCCGAATATTAACCTTCTATCCCGTTCCCGTGGTTAAGCCGATGAAAAGATCCTGTAAAGAATGTAAAATCTGACATTTCCGACGATGAAAACGATCGTTACAGACTCGACCGAAGAGGCCGCGCGTTTCATACGCGAGGGCGGTACCGTGGCGTTTCCGACCGAAACCGTGTACGGGCTCGGCGCAGACGTCTTCAACGAGTTCGCGATCTCGAAGATCTTCTCCGCGAAGCAGAGGCCCGCGGACAATCCCCTGATCGCGCACGTCGGCGATGTTTCGCAGATCGAACTTCTCGCCAGGGATGTCCCCGACCCCGCACGCGCGTTCATCGAGCGCTTTTTCCCGGGCCCTCTGACGCTCGTGGTTCCGAAAGCCGACAAAGTTCCTTCGATCGCCACAGCCGGGCTCGACACGATCGGCGTCCGGATGCCCTCCGGCAAGGTCACCCACGAGTTCCTGAAAGCCTGCGGCACTCCCGTGGTCGCGCCCTCGGCGAACGTGTCGGGCAGGCCTTCGCCGACCGACTGGGAATCCGTGCTGGAAGACCTCGAAGGAAAGATCGACTGCATTTTGAAAGGCGAACCTTCGCGGGTCGGGCTCGAATCTACGGTCGTCGACTGCACGGAGGATGTTCCGGTCGTACTTCGTCCTGGAGCCGTTTCGATCGAGCAGCTGCGAAAGGTAGTCCCCGAAACCGTCGCAATCACGGAAACTGACGGAGCGGCGATGAGGAGTCCCGGGATGCGACACAAGCATTATTCACCGAAGGCGAAAGTGATCCTGGTCGATCCCACCGATGTCCGACGAGCTTCAGCTTGTCGCGGTTCCTGCGCCTTCATCGGCCTCAGCGCACCCCCGGACAATTCCTCGTTGACGATGATCGTCGATTCCACCGAAGAATACGCCCGCGAGCTGTTCGGCTTCTTCCGTCTCTGCGACCGGAAAGGCATCGGAACGATCCTCTGCGAAACCGTCCCCGAGGAAGGGATCGGCACCGCGCTTATGGACCGGCTCCGGCGCGCCGCGGATTCAATGTTAGGACCATGAAAAAGCCAAATCCTGACTTAGAAATCGTGAAATTGGCTGAGTCGTATTAGATATCGGCGAGACGAGGAGTAAGTCAGGATGTGCTAGGGATTGCTGTCTGCTTCCTCGGACCATGGACTCAGATCACTCCGCCAATTCCTAGTTCTTGCATGTCACTTCTGCCGGCGTGATATACTTGACGGCTAATTATCGGTGAGTGAACTTACGAGATAATCAAGAGAATCGAGGATACCTTTAATGGCCACAGAAACTGAAGATCGCTTGAATGAGGACCTTAGAAAGGACCTGCCGATCAAACACGTTGTTCCGGAAGAACTCCCTTTGATGTTTTCAGACCAAACGGTTGTGAAATTTCAGCGAGATGTATTTGTCCTCATGTTTTTCCAGAATCGTCCACCGATCACACTTACTCGTGAAGCCCTGGAGGAAGTAGAACATGTTGAGTCCCGCTGTATAGCGCAAGTAGTTCTGACTCCCCAGGCCATGGAGAAGAACATTGAGGCGATGTCGGCCAATTTTGAGAAATTTAAGAAAAGTATCGCGGAACAAGCAGAGTCGAAAGAAGAGGATCAGACCAAATGAGCAACCAAAGTGTAGCTATTAGTGGTCTAGACGACGCGGCGGATACAATCGTGACGATAAAGCCGTCAGACATTGACCGCTTGGATGACACAGCAGTGGCAATGACACGGCACATAAGCGTCCTGCGTTTTTTTCATGAGACGGGACTAGCAACGGGCGACTATGTCCGATTTGCACCCGAATTGGGATTCATGCCCATTTTGATTGGTCGTGATGGCAACCCGGTTTTCTTGTTTCATTTTGTCGAGGTTATTGATGAGATTTTGGACTATGAAATCCTAGTCCAAGAATTTCCGACATTAAGCTATTCACAGGTTGCTGGTGCAATCGCCTTCTTGCGTAAGATCTCACAGTTTAACGTTCGTAACGTTAATATTGACGCAGTCCAAGATGATGAGGATCTTAAAGATCCTGAATTTGACAAGAGATTGGAACAGGCACTTTTGAATCAAGGGGACGTTGCCCGTGTGCTCACTGACAATTCCTAGACATCTTTCCCAAGAGATCAAAGATGATGGAGTCGAAGACAAGCTAGCGAAATTTGCTCACGAAGCAGGAGTTGATCAGCCTTGCATCCTCGATCTCGAACAGAATTACCTTCGGTCTCCCTTCCCAAAAGAGCTACGGCAAGCCGGTGTACGAAAACGCCAAGTTGGCAGACACCGGGTGTACTACACGGGCTCGCATTCTGAATGTAACTTCACCCCTATTTATATTAAGTGGAATAAGAAGTCAGACGATCGATCCCAAGACGACAATAACGCGGCTTTTCATGAAAAGCTTAAGCGTGTATTTGGACAAACCGAGATCGCGCGGATTCTTCCGGATTTAGAACAAAAGACCTCCGTCAGTACAGGAGAGTCGGAAGAGGAATCTTATAAACAGCAGTCTTGGTATCGGAAATACGTGCTTGGTGAAGATCCCGACTCTAACTAACCCGCAGTCGAAACCAGATCAAGGGTCTCCAGTAGGATGGCTACTTCTTTCTAATCCGGCCTTCATCGATTAGAATCACGGTTTACGGAACCGCCTCCTCCCGGGCGCTTCCGCCCCTGAAGATGTTGATCACCGCAATCGAGCTCGAAGACATAAAATCCCACGCCGCCGCGAAATTCGAGTTCCGCAAGGGCACGACAGCGATAATCGGCGAGAACGGCGCAGGAAAGACGACGCTGATCGAGGCGATCGCCTGGACAATGTTCGACCTGCTCGATTACACGAAGGACGCCTTCGTACGGAAAGGAGCGAAGCGCGGCGTCGCGCGTGTTTCGTTTGAGAGCGTGCTCGACGAACGGACATACGTCGTTCATCGCGACACGGGGACCGGATACTACGTTTACGATCCTTCGATCAAAACCCGCGTTGCGGACAAGAAAGACGAGGTCCAGCGCTTCCTGCGGCAGCACATGGGCGTCGAAGCGGGAACCGATCTCGAGGCGCTCTTCCGAAGTGCGATCGGCGTCCCGCAGGGCACGTTCACCTCGATATTCCTCGAAACGCCGACCGCCAGGAAGCGATCGTTCGACAAGCTTCTGAAGGTCGAGGAATACCGGCAGAGCTCGGAACGGCTGATCGAAACCGTCAACTACATCAAGGGGCTTCTGATCGAAACCGAGAACCGCATCTCTTTCGCTCGCGGAAAGCTTGAGGGCTACGACGAACTCAAGAAACGCGCGAAGGCGCTCGGGTCAGAAGAAAAGGAACTCGCGGACCGGCTCAAGAAGAGCGGGAAGGCGGCCGAGAAACTCCGTAAAGAGGTCGATAAATACAAAGAGATCGAAAGCGAGATCGCGGTGTTAAAGGAGAAGATCGATTCGGTCTCGGGAGATCTGTCCGAGAAGAAGATCGCCGCCGCCGCTAAAGAATCGGAGGTGAAGACTTCGAAGGAAGCCTCGGCGAAGCTGAAAGACGTAGAAAAGGAACACGCGGAACATTTAAAGGCGCTCGGTATGATCAAGGAGCTCGAGCGGGAGCGGGGCGAGCGCGACCGCCTGAACAAGGAGATCTCGGAGATCGATTCCGCGCTTTCCAAAGTGAAGGTGGAGCGCGAAAAGAACGCTTCGGAGCTCGAAAAGATCGCGTCCGCGCGCAAGCAGATCGAAGAGCTCAAACCGAAGGTCGAAGAACAGGCGGGACTCGAACAGAAACGCGAGAAGATCCGGAACCGGATCGCCGACGCGCGCGCCGCCACAAACAGCCTGTCAAAGCTGGACAAGGAAGTGGTCGCGCTCCGCGCGCGATACAAAGAGGTCGCGGCGGAGATGAAAACGGCGGAATCCGCTAAGGCGCTCGCGGCGGACCTTCCTTCGCTGGTCGAAGAGGACGACAAGCTGCGGGCGAGGCTTGCAGATCTCAGAGGCAAGCTCGAGAACGACCGAAAGTTTCAGAGTGAGATACGCAATGGCCTCTGCCCCGTGCTTTCCCAGAAATGCCTGAACCTGAAGGAAGGCGAGACGCTCGACGGCTTCCTCAGAAACCAGTTCACTGAGCTCGCGGACGAGATCGAAACCGCGGAGAAACGGCGGAAGGAAGTGACCACCGACCTCAGTAAGGCCCGCAAGGCGGAAAGCGAAGCGGCTCGGTATGAACCCCTTAGCAAGAGGGCCGAGGAGATCGCGGCGGAAGGAAAGCGGTTGAACGAAGAGAAGGACGCGCTCGAGAGATCGGCCGGCGAAGCGAAGGAGCTCGCGAAAGATCTCGATGAGGTCGAGGCGAGGCTGAAGAAGCTCGACAATCCGTCAGCGACCGTGAAGATCCTCAGCGAGCAGACCGGAAACGAGATCGGGATTCGGGAGATGCTTACGAAGGCCGAAAGCAACCTTGAGCGGCTCGAAAGCGACAAGCGTTTGAAAACAGAGCAGTTGGAAAGCTACAAGGACCTGGATTTTAACTGGAAGAAGTTCACTGAGCTCCGCGACGAGACTCTGGAGGGTCACCGCACTCACATTGCCAACGAACCACAGGCGGCGCTGCTCGAGGAGCGGGAGAAAGCGCTCGCTTCCCTGACGAAAGAAGCCGGCGATCTCGAAAAGGAGCTAGGGAAACTTCGGAAGGAATCGGAGAAGAAGGCCTCGGGATTCGACCGCGAGGCGTTCGCGAAGCAGAAGGCGGAACTTTCGGAACTCGAGACGTCGATAGCGGTAGCGACCTCAAAGCTCGAAGACACGGCCCGGCGGCGCGAAGATTCGGAAAAGGAACTTGCCGCGCTCGAGGAGATCCGCGAAGAGTTGAAGGCCGGCGAGGCGGAGAAGAAGCGGCTCGAGAAGCTCTCGCGGACGACCGCTTTTGTCAGGAACACTTTGAAAGAGGCCGCGCCAAGGGTCGCGCAGAGCTACATCTATCACGTGTCGATCGAGGCGAACCGTATGTTCCGCGACATCACCGGAAACGCGGAGCACACCCTGAAGTGGGAGAACGATTACGGGATCGCGCTGGAGGAAGGCGGGTACGACCGTCCATTCCAGAACCTTTCGGGCGGCGAACAGATGGCGGCGGCGCTTTCGGTCAGGCTGGCGCTTCTTAGACAGCTGTCGGACATCAAGCTCGCGTTCTTCGACGAGCCGACGACGAACCTGGACCTCGAACGGCGGGAAAGGCTGGCGGAGCAGATCAGCCGGATCACGGAATCGAGGGCCTTCGACCAGCTTTTCGTGATCTCGCACGACGACACGTTCGAGGCTTATGTGGATAATGTGATCGTGATCGAACCGGGAGAGTTTGAACAGGGATCGGAACAGTACCCGGAGCGGTAGTGGCGGGCGGAAGCAGGCTGGCCACGGATTACACGGATTTCACGGATCGGAAAGGGTAGCCACGAATTTCACGAATTGCACGGATCGGGACCCGGAGCGCGGGAAAAGCGAAACAGGATGAACAGGAGGGTCAAGATCGGCCACTGGCACACCTTGCACCTGGAACCTTGAACTTTGAACTGGACGAGGTAGCCCTCCCTGACGGTCGGGCTTCGGACACGGCTTTGAACCTTGAACCTTGAACTTTGAACTTGAGTAGGTAGCCCTCCCTGACGGTCGGGCTTCGGACACGTCTTTGAACATTGAACTTTGAACCTTGAACCCGATATCTGATAAATGAAAAAAGTTACCATCGTCTGCGACGGCTCATCGCTCGGGAACGGAAAACAGTCCCAGAGGGCGGCGGCCTGCGCTGTGCTCGGGTTCAAAGGCTACTGGAAGGGCGTCTGCAAGTACCTTGGGAGCGCGACGAATCAGCAGTCCGAGATCGCTGCGGCGGAGATCGGTTTGAGAGAGTTGAAGGAACCGTGCGAGGTGCACGTACTCAGCGACTCGCGGTACGTCGTCGAGACGATGCTAGGGAACTTCCGGAAGAAGACAAACCACGATTGGTGGGCGAGGCTCGACAAGGCGGCGGCGCCGCACAAGATCAAGTGGGAATGGACGAAGGGCCACGCGGGGCACGAGATCCAGGAGGTCGCAGACGACCTGGCGAGAAAGACTGCCGAGCTTGGCTACGTTGACGAGACGCTGATCGACGACGCGGTCGCGGAACTGGGTACAGCTGAATTGTGAGGGCGGGACCTATGCGCGCCCTCAGGAGAATCACCACGGAGAGCACAGAGGACACGGAGATATTGTGGTATGCCGGTTCCGTGGTGATCCAACTGCTGACTGAGTAGCTCTCGCAAAGACGCGAAAGAGCAACGGACCGCAAGAATCTCGGACGTTTGGTGAAACGCCGTATAGAAAACTTGTACTTTGCGGCACTTTGCGGCTTGGCGCCTTCGCGGGAGGCTCTCGGTCGGACATACGTAATCGCCGAAGGAGCAGTAAACGAAGAACTCTCGCAAAGACGCGAAAGAGCAAAGGACCGCAAAGATCTAGGACGTTTGGTGAAGCGCCGTACAGAAAACTTCTTCTTTGCGGCACTTGGCGGCTTGGCGCCTTTGCGGGAGGAGGGGCGCGATTACTTTGAACGACAACCGGAACTATCGGCCGAAGAAATCTCGCAAAGACGCGAAGGCGAAAAGGACCGCAAAGATCTAGGACGTTTGGTGAAGCGCCGTACAGAAAACTTCTTCTTTGCGGCACTTGGCGGCTTGGCGCCTTTGCGGGAGGAGGGGCGCGATTACTTTGAACGACAACCGGAACTATCGGCCGAAGAAATCTCGCAAAGACGCGAAGGCGCAAAGGACCGCAAAGAAAACGAAAGAACGAAACGTGACAACGGAAGGGGCCATAACAGGAGATCGACAGGCTGAAGCCTATCGTACCTCGGACCGACAAGCTAAAGCTCGTCGGACACAGCGCCGGCAGGCTTACGCTTGCCGGGCGATCATCCTTGCCCTTGTGTTCCTCCTGCTCGTTCCCGCCACGTTCGCGCAGTCCGGCTGGTACTGGCAGAACCCCGAACCGCAGGGCAATCCCCTCTACGCGGTCCATTTCGCCTCGAACAAACAGACCGGATACGCCGTTGGGTCGGACGGGACCATCCTTAGGACAGACGACGGCGGCTTCGAATGGTCGCGGCAGATAATCCCTTCCGCGGGCACGATCTCCGACGTTTTTCTCAAGGATGAAAAGACCGCTATCGCGGTCGGGGTGCGGGGGACGGTGCTTGTCACGGATAACGGAGGCAAGGACTGGAAGAAGATCGAGACAGGTTCGAAGGACCATTTCTACAACGTCGTGTTCACCGGCGAAGGAAGGCAAACTGGCTGGATCGTCGGAACTTACGGGACCGTGCTCAAGACCTCGGACGGAGGCCGGACCTGGGTGAAGATGGAAAGCGGAACCGAGTCTCACCTCCTGAAGGCCGCGGCATTCGACGAGAATCACGCCGCAATCACGGGCGAAAAGGGTGTCCTGCTGGTCACATCCGACGGCGGTGACACCTGGAAGATCTCAAATCCCTGCGGCGAAAGCCTGGTCAGCGGAGCCGCGTTCACCGGCGAGAGTTCGATCGTAGCCGCCGGTTACGGCGGATGCGTCGCGGTAAGCGCCGACGGGGGCGCAACCTGGAAACGGATCGAGATCTTCAGCCGCTCCGATATCCTCGCGCTTCGTTTTGTCGATCCTAAGAAGGGATTTATGAGCGACAGCGCGGGCCGCGTATGGATGACCGGCGACGGCGGGACCACCTGGCTTCCCTTCAGCCTGAGGACCGACCCGAAACTGCTTAGCCTGTGCTTCGCGGACGAGTTTACGGGCTGGGCGGTCGGCGAAGACGGCCTGATCATACGCACCGACGACGGCGGATACAGCTGGCAGAGGCTCAGCCACGGCGGCCGCGACGACATCAACGACCTGGCGTTCTTCGACGAGGACATCGGCTGGGCTGTCGGAGCAGGAGGACGTGTCTGGCTTACGAATGACGGAGGGAGGTTCTGGTTTCGCGTCTATTCGGGCACGGAATCGAACCTGAACGACGTCGACGCGATCGATTCCTCGATCGCGTTCATCGTCGGCGACAGCGGGACGATCCTTCGAACCAACAACGGCGGCGCCGGCTGGGGACCCGGGATCTCGGGCGTGACCGAAGACCTGTTCGGAGTCTTTTTTGTAAACGAAAAAACCGGCTTCGCTGTCGGCGCGCGCGGAACGATCCTGAGGACCGATCTTAACGGCGCGTATTGGACGAAGCAGGCGAGCGGGACCGCAAACTGGCTCGAGGATGTTGTCTTTCTGGACACCAAACGGGGTGTTGTCGTGGGCGACCGAGGGACGATACTTACAACGGAGAACGGCGGGCAGACGTGGAAAAAGATCGACACGAATCTTCGCGAGAACCTTTACGCGGTAAGTTTTTACGACGAACAGACCGGATACGCGGTCGGCGCGAGGGGCGTGATACTGAAGACCTCCGACGGCGGAGCGACCTGGCAGGACCTCGAATCCCCTGTCACTTCGAACCTATATTCTGTCTACGCGCGGAGCCGGGACGAGGCCGTTGCGGCCGGCGAGTTTGGGGCCGTGATCCGGACCGCCGACGGCGGCCGCACGTGGCTCAGCCAGCCGAACATCACCAGCAATTCCCTGCAGTCAGTTGTCTATCTTGGCGGGACCGACCTGTGGGTCGCCGGAAGAGGAGGCGCGATTCTTAAACGAAACCGGCCGCTTTCAGGAGTGGAAACCTCTTCGCCGAAGCTTCCTCCGATCCTCCGTTCCCGGTCCGGCGACGGCAAGGCGAAGAAACGAACGCCTCTACTGACCATCACAGACGACGGAGACATACCCATCGCAACGCCGACTCCCGAAGATAATTAGAACGATCTCCTGACGATCACCGAAACCCACTCGCCGTCGGCCTTCACTTCGGCATCCGCCGCGCCCAGTTCCCTGAGCGCCTCGTTCACTTCCGTGCTTTTCTCGGCGAGAATGCCCGACATCACGAGTGTCTTTCGGGACTTCTCGAGGAAAAGGGGTAGAAGCGGAAGTATGACGTCCGACGTAAGGTTCGCGCAGAGGAAGTCGAATTCGGGTGTCTTGTCGTCGATCGATCCGGTGCGAAAGACGATCTCGGGGCAATCGTTAAGTTCCGCGTTCTCGACGGCCGCGGAAACGGCTTCGGGGTCGGTGTCGCAGCCCTCGACATCTGCCGCGCCTTCGGACAATTTTGCGGCGGCGATCGCGAGGATCCCCGTGCCGGTGCCTACGTCGAGAAAGCTCATCCCGGGTTCGTAAAGCGTCTCGATCGCTTTCAGGCAAAGCCTCGTCGTTTCGTGTGTCCCGGTCCCGAAGGCCATTTTCGGCTCGATCCGGATCACGATCTTCCCTTCCGGATCGATCTCCTGCCAGGGGGGAGCGACGATGAAGCGTTCGGTGACCGTCGGTTTCCAGTGCTTCTTCCACTCGGCAAGCCAGTCCTGGTCAACCACCTCGCGAATTTCGATCGAATGAAGCGAGGAATCCTCGAAACCGTATATCTCCAAGGCTTCCAGCGCCTTGGACTGGACTGCGGATGCATCCGGAGCGGACTGAAAGTACCCGCTGACGATTACTGATTCCGCATCCTTCCCGGCCGCAACAAGGCTGTATGAAGTGCCTTCAGCGCCGAGCTCGGTCAGCGCGAAGACGACAGCGTCCGCGGCTTCCGCATCGACGGTCGCTTCAACTTCAAACCACTTGGACTTTTCGTTCATTTGGAATGGGGCTGTGCCGTTGAGCTTCTTTCGACTTGCCCGGAGTCCTAACACCGTTGGTTTCAGGATACGCAGATTGAGCTCGGGCAAGACTCTCGCATAGGCGCCACGACGCTAAGCGCCCCAAAGAACTTCATACCGTATTCTCTGCCAGATGTTCTGGAAAGCGATTCCCGATACACGAACTTCTTTGCGGAACTTTGCGGCTCAGCGCCTTGGCGGGAGTTATTGTTATCGTAAGTGATCGGACCGCATGGGGGATCAAGGAAATGCCCCCCGCAATGGCGCCAAGCCGCAAGGAAGAAGAAAGACAAGAACTACTCACCCTTCGATCCCCATCTCGTCGAGGTCGCGTTCCCTGTTCCTCCAGTCCTTCACGACCTTCACGAACAGTTCAAGATACACCTGACGGCCCAGAAGGTTCTCGATGTCCTGCCGCGCGCGAATACCTATGTCCTTGATCCGGCTTCCCAGTTTTCCAATGATGATCCGCTTCTGCGAATCGCGCTCAACATAGATGGCGCAGTAGATCCGCGGCATTTCCGGGTCCGATTCGTCCCACCGCTCGGTGATGACGGCAGTTACGTACGGCAGTTCCTCTCCCGTCGATTCAAGGATCTTCTCGCGGACCATTTCCGCGGCGAGGACCCTCATCGGCTGGTCGGTCATCTCGTCCTCGGAGAAGATAGGCTCCCTTTCCGGCAGGTGCTTCCCGATCTCGCCGAGCAACACATCGATCGCCTCGCCCTTGAGCGCGGACACAGGCACGATCGAGCGGAACTCGTGTTCGCCGGCGTAGAACTCCATCAGCGGCAGAAGCTCTTCACGTTTCTTTATCTTGTCGACCTTGTTCAGCACGAGCACCGACGGCTTGCCGCTTTTCTTTACGAGGTCGAGCACGAAACGGTCCCCGTTGCCGGTCGAAACGGAGGCGTCGCGCATAAGCACGACAAGATCGACCGTGAGGATCGCATCGTGGACGGCGGCCATCATCCTTCGGTTGAGCAGGTAACCGGGTTTGTGGACACCCGGCGTATCGACAAAAACGATCTGCGAATCTGGCCGCGTGACGATCCCGCGTATCTTGTGACGGGTAGTCTGCGGCTTGTTGGAGACGGCAGCGATCTTCTCTCCTACAAGGTGGTTGAGAAGCGTGGATTTCCCCGCGTTCGGCCTTCCGACGAGCGCGACATATCCGGACCTGAATTTGTTTTCGGACATAAAAAGGGACGAAGGATCCTAACGGACGGTGACCTGCAGATCTCTCGTGCCGCAGGACGACTCGAAAGTGACGGAGAAGACGCCGGGCTTGCGGCTTACCGACGAGATAAGGAACATCGCGCGGCCGACCAGCGCTTCGAGTGTCCGGTCGACCACGACATTAACGTCATCAGGGCTGCTTGAGATCGCGCGGAGCCTGAAAGCACCTGTGACGCCCTCGAGGCCGGCGAGCACTCCAGTGCTTCCTCCCGCCGCGATCGATACCGAATCCTGGCTCAGGACCACTGTACATTTCGGCTCGGAGGTGCCGGTGTTTTCCGAAGGACGGTCAGGCGACTCGGGAACGATCCGGGGTCTCGATCGCTTTCCGGCAAGGTCGCCGGACCCGCCGGTCACCTCGGAGGGCGGTTTGTCCGAGCCGGACTTCGTCTCCTTCGGAGCGTCGGATGATCCGGATGGCCTTTCGACCGGCTTCAGAGGGGCGTTCAGATCGATAGCTTCCATCGCTTCCCTGTTCGCCCGCTCGACATCTTCCGGAAGCGGGTTCACGGCCGGAGTTGAAGAAACCGCGCTATCAGAGACTTCTCTGGCCGGCTCGTCCTTCGGCTTCGCGTCGATATTTTGTTCATCGATGCTCACCTGAAGATCGTCACCCTCCTCGGGGTTCGTTTCGGGAACGGAAACGGGCGCGTCCTCGTTCTTTTTCGTCTCCTCTGGCTGTTTGAGGAACATCGACGCGGCCTCTGTCCGGACCGTCTCTCCGCTCAGCTGCTGGTCAAGACCTTCCTTGTCGCCGTTCAGTCGGACGTAAACCTTCTCGATCACAGCCTTGCGTTCTTCCGTCTGCTCGCCGGACCGATAGCTAACAAGGTAATTCTCGAGGGCCTCCTTGTCGCGATTCATCGTCTCGAAAACAATTCCAAGCCTCCAGTAGACCGATCGGTACCAAGCCGAATCGGCGGGGACGATGCTAGCGGCGCGCTTCAAATGTACAAGCGCCTCGTCGTTGTTTCCCTGCTTATAGGCCGCCCAGCCTTCGAGTTCCTCTATCCTTCCGCGGAGTATCCTCTCGAGGGTCTGCTTCGGGACCTCGGGCACGACGATCGTCGAGCCTTGCGTCATCGCAACCCGCCTGCTTGCATACATTTCGTCCGCGAGGACCGCGGCCTCAGGCAGCTCGATCGCGAGGGAGTCTTCCACGGTCCCTACGGCCCCTCTTACAAGCTCCGAGGCCTTCTGCAGAGCGATCTCCTTCTCGATCAGGAGCGTCGCGGCGAAGATCAGTCGATGCGTGCGCATAGGATCGGCGCCCGCAACAAAGCTGTCGGCCGCCTCTGAGACGATATCCGGAGATGTGCCCGCTGCAACCGCCGTCGAAAAGCGAAGAAGCTTCTTTAGCGCTTCGGCAACCGAAGCGTCATCCGCAGAGCGCGGCTGAAAGATGCTGGCCTGCCGTTCGGGCGAGATCAATTCGTTCAGGCTGTCCGCCGTTCTTTCGACCCGGCCGCCGAGCCGCGTCTTCACTCTGCCGTCAACTACCGAAAAGCTGTTCGCGATGGCCTCGGCCGCCTCGCGGTAAAAACCCGCCTTCAATCTTGCGGCGGCGATCTGATAATAAAGAGTGGGAAAACTTCCAAACCTCAGCGCCGAAAGAAGCACTCGCTCGGCCTCCAGCGGCCGGCCGGCCGCCATCAATCCCTTGGCGAGGGCGATGTATGACCAGGTGTATCGCGGTTCGACCGCAAGCGCGCGATTGGCATATTCGACAGCCTTTTGCGAATCGCCGTTAGCGGCGTACCAATAGGCCGCGCCCGCCAAAAGGACCATGTTTTTCGGACTCACGGAAAGTAGGGTCTCAAGGCTCGATTCGGCCTCCGACACCCTTCCCGCGTCGAAAAGCGCGAGCGTCCGGCCAGTTCCCGCATTAGAGTCAGACGGTTCCGAGGCGATGACCGCGTCGTAAAGCGCGATCGCCTCTTCGGGCTTTCCAAGCGCACGCTTGATCTCCGCAAGGCTTCGCCGGGAGACATTCGATTCGGGATCGAGCTCCAGCGCCTTTACATAGGCCGCCTCCGAAGCTTCAAGCTCGAATCCGAGCCTGTGCGCGAGTCCCAATGTCTGGTAAGCGGTAGGAAGCTCTGGTTCGAGCTCGATCGCCATCTCCGCCAAACGCCTTGAATCCGCAGAGTTCTCGACCGCCAGATGGAAGGTCGCAAGCCCAAGGAGCTTCTTCGCGTCCGAGCCCACCTTTTTCTCGATCATCGAGGCGAGCTCGAACGAGGCCTCCCGAAGGCCGCTAAAGAACAGATTGTTCGGGATCTGGAGCAGGACGCCGGTGTAGAGCTTGTCCGAAACGGGCTCGGGCGCTTCCGATACCGCGAGCCGGAACAAGCGGACACCTTCTTCATTGTCACCGGCCTCGATCGCTTTTGCGGCCATCTCCGCCCGGGCAGCTGTCGCATACTCGCGCGCCTGAGCCACAAGCTCGGACTCCGGATATTTCTCCGCGAATGCGACCAGAGCGTTCGAACGCTCCGCCGGATCAGAAAGCTTGACCGCAGCCTGGAACTCGTACTTGTCCTGGTCAGCTTGCGATTCGGCGGCGGTTCCCTCCGGACTTGCCGTGGGAGTCGGGTCCTGTGCTGGAAGGGCTGCGGAGAGTATAAGTACAGAGAGTAGAACTGCTGTGATCCTCATAACTTAAGGCCGAGCCTGGTTGGTCAGTGTTCGACGATAATATCACGAAATTGCATTAAAGCCTGCGCGGTCTTATTCTCAGATGACGATGGCCGGGCTTGACGAGGAATACTTACGCGACATCGACCGCGCTGTGGAGAGCGCAAGGGCGGAAGGCCGCTTCGACCTCGCTGAGTACTTCACACTGCGGGCGACGAACGATGCCGTGCGCGAGAAGGGCGCGGCGTGGCTCTTCGATTCGCTCGGAGAGATCGTCGAGGCATTCAACAGTCACGGCGCCGGGATCGCGGTGGACGAGAATCGCACCCACAGGTTCAAATTCGACGGCCACTGGCTGTCGGGCTCGGCAGTGACCCTTCGGAAGGGCATCAGGCGTCTGACTCTCGAGGCCGGCTGGACCCAATCAACGGGCGACGGGATCATGAGGGGAGGAGCGCTTGTCTGCGCAAGGATCTCGCATTTCGGGTTTGCAAAGGAAGCCGAAGACCTGATCCTCCTGAAGATCGACGACGTTCCGCAGTGGTTCTCGAGAACCGGAGAGCGCGAGCTTTCGACGTTCAACGTACGCGGCTTCAAACGTCATTTCGAGGTCTTCCTGGGTTAGGTCTTCGAAAGACGGACCGCCCCCGATTTCCCAATGCCTTTGCCGTGGTGTAAAATTATCGTTTAGCAACAATCTGGGGGATTGAGTTATCGTGAAGTCCGAACTTGCAAAACTTGTGCAGCTGCAGAAGACCGACACCCGGCTCAGGCAGCTGAAAAACAACATAAATACCGCGGAAACGAGGCGTGCTGAACTTGAAGATGAGTTTGAAAAGCACGCCTCTTCCATTCGTGAGATACAGAACCGCCTGGAGGGAGCGAAAGAGACCAAATCCGGGCTCGAAAAAGATATAGCTGAGGCGAAGGTCGGTCTCGAACGGGCAGCCAGGAATCTGAAGACCGCCCAGGACACGAAACAGTATGAGGCGGCGATGCGTGAGATCGATTCGCTGAACCGCCAGGTCTCGAATTTCGAGACGAAGATCCTCGAACTGATGGAAGTGATCGACGAAACCTCCGCCACGCTCGAAGAACGGGCGGACGAGGTCGCAAACCTCGAAAGCGACTGGGAGAAACGTCAGGCGGAGTTCGAAGAGAACCTGGAAACGGAAAGGGCCGAACTGGAAGAGCTTTCGAAGGCCCGTAAAGAAGTGTTTTCCGGCCTTCCGGACAGGCTGGCCGCGATCTACGACAGATTGGTCAGCCGCAGCCGCGACGGGATAGCGGTCGCGGAGGTGATCGACGGATCGTGCAGCGCGTGCTTTATGTCGCTCAGAAAGCAGGTCGTGGTCGAGCTGAAAACGACGAACGAGATAATCACCTGTGAAAGCTGCACGCGGATCCTGTACGTCGACGAGCAGAAGGAAGCCTCGGCGGTCAGTTAGTTGGCCGAGTTTCCTGAGTTTGCTGAGTTGACCAAGCTTATTTAGTTTATTGAGTCCGAGAAGCGGACGTCATATAGATAGCCCCACACGGCAAAAGGCGCAGTGTGGGGTTTTGTTCGTCAGTTTTCCTAACACGCTTGGGCGGCGGCTTATCCGTTGATCTGGTTTCGCGAGTGGGCCTGGATTCGTGAGCGACTCAAATGTGCCGCCGCTAAAGCGGCCGGTTGGTTTGAACGCTCCGGTCCGTGGGTTGCGCCCTTCGGGCTTACCCACGGCTAAATGCAGGCCGTCGCTTCGCGACTCAGATGTGCCGCCGCTAAAGCGGCGGGCGGGTTTGGACGCTCTGTTCCGTGGGTTGCGCCCTTCGGGCTTACCCTCGGCTAAATGCAGGCCGTCGCTTCGCTACTCAGATGTGCCGCCGCTAACGCGGCGGGCGGGTTTGGACGCTCTGTTCCGTGGGTGGCGCCCTTCGGGCTTACCCACGGCTAAATGCAGGCCGTCGCTTCGCGACTCCAGACTGAATAGACTGAATAGACTGAACAGACTTACCTGCTCCACTCTTTAGATACGCTCACATCAACATCGATCGGGACGCGCTTTATGAATTCCTCGGCCGCGGCGGTCATCGAGTCCTTCAGCCTCTTCGAAGTGATCTCCGCTTCAGCTTCCGAACACTCGACCACGATCTCGTCGTGGACTATGTTCACGAGCATCGCCGAAGATCCTTTTATCGCATCGTGAAGCAGGGCAAGCGCGCGCTTCAGGATGTCGGCGCTCGTGCCCTGGATCGGCATGTTCTTTCCGTTCCTCTTCGTAGAAGCGATCTGCCCACGGTCGTCCTCGTCGAACCGGAACCTGGCCAGCCGTCCCGCGGCGGTCCGTCCCGCACGCTCCGTGACCGCCCTTTCGCCCGCCGCCCGTAGCCATTCGTCAAGTCCCCTGTACGTCGCGAAATACCTTCGGAGCACATTTTCCGCCTCTCTTTCCGAGAAACCGGTGATCGTCGCCAGCCTCTGGGCGCCGATCCCGTAGACGACCCCGAAATTCAGCCTTTTGGCGAAAGACCTCTGATCGGGGGTGACGTCAGATACCGGCACACCGAAGACCTGCGCGGCGGCGGAAGCGTGAAAGTCCTGTCCGGAGCGGAACGCTTCAATGAACTTTTCATCGCCGGAGAACTCTGCCAATATCCGAAGCTCGATCTGCGAATAGTCCGCGACGATCAGAGTGTTACCTTCCTCGGCTCGGAAACACCTCCTGTATTCCGGCCCGTGCGGTATCTGCTGCAGGTTCGGCCTCGAGCACGAGAACCTTCCCGTCGGTGCTCCTATCTGCCGGAAGTCGGCGTGGATGCGGCCCGTTCGCGGGTCCACGAAATCCAGAATGTTCTCTCCGAAGCTAGTCAGCGCCTTGGCGACGCCCCTGTACTCGAGGAGCTTGCCGATAACGGGATAATCCTTGGCCAAAGGCTGAAGCTGCCACGCGCGGGTCGAATCGGGAATCGGGACGCCGAGGTTCCGGAGCGCGTCGGAAACCTGCGCCTGCGAATCGAGGTTGATCTGCGCGGCGCCGAAGAGCGACGCCTGCGCCACGCCCGCCGAGAGCATCTCCTGCAGCTCAAACGCGATCGTCTCCTGCTCGACTTTGACCTTCGAAAGCTGCTCGCGCCAGCATTCCTGGTCGATATAAAAGCCGTTGAGCTCCATTCGCGCGATCGGCGTCACGCAGTCGAATTCGATCTCCGCTACCCTCTCAAGCCCGTCCGCCTTCAGCCTTTCGGCGAGTTTTTGCCGGAGCGGGACAACGATCGCAGCGTCTTTCGCGGCGTATTCGATCTGCGAGCCGGAAAGCGTATCGGCTGTCCAGTCGCTGATCTGTTCCGCCTTGTCGACCTCGGTCCCGAGGAAAAATGAGGCCACGTCGGCCAGTGAATGCCTTCTGTCCTGATCGCCCGCCGAGATAAGCTGGCTGGCGATCATCGTGTCGAAAGTTCCGCCGACATCGACCCCCAGGTGATGTCCGACCCATTTAGCGTCGAACTTCGCGTTGTGCGCGATCTTCACGGGGCGCTTCGCCTCAAGGAGCTTACGAAGCGGCTCGAGCTCGTTTATCTCTTTTATATCGCCGTACTTAGCGAACTTGAACAGGTCCACGACGATGGTGTCCCTGCCGTTGCTGAGCTGGACGAGACGGAGGACGCCGTCGCGGGGATCGAGCTCGCTGGTCTCCGTATCGAAACCAAGGAACTTCTCGCCGGAGAGCCGCTCGCACGCTTCCCGAAGCTTTTCCGGTTCCTCAATTAACTGAAAATAGACTTCCATAGACTTGTGAGCAGGCTTCCGGGGCATCGGAGGCGCCTTTGAATGCCGCCGCGGGACAGCGGCCCGATTGGAGTGTTCGCACTATGATAGACCATCGCCGGGCAATGCAGAAACGCCCTTGACGCCTGCCCGCCGCTTTTGCGTTTCCCGGAAAACCTATATACTGAAAAAGTTCGTTCAAGGATGAGAAGTTAGCACCTTGCGAACGGAAAGGATTTTTGAAGCAGTTCTAACGAGAGAACGGAATTACAGTGGGTCGAAGCGCCCTTCAGAGGAAAGGACCAGTCGCTCCCCGCAATTGAAAAGCAAGAGAAGATTGCTTTTGTACCCAGGTTTCCCCCATCTGCTATAAACAGACTTTTGAACAGAACTACGGGTCCTGTCAGTTGAAAGGGACTTGCGCTCGCAAGGTCCAGGGGACCTAGTTTATAAGGGCTACAAGTGTATCTTCTCCAGCGGCGCGTTTCTTAGCGCCGCCACCTTCCGCTCAACCTCGAATTCCACCTGCCGAAGATCCTCTCCAGAGGAAATTTGCACATATGTCTAAAGAAATGATCATCAGCGTCAACGGACGCGAGAAGAAGATCGCCATCCTGGACAACGGCCAGGTCACAGAGTTTTACATCGAGCGCGACGAGGAGAACGCCGGGATCGTCGGCAATATCTACAAGGGCAAGGTCCAGAGGGTACTTCCCGGAATGCAGTCGGCGTTCGTCGATATCGGCCTCGAACGGGACGCTTTCCTTTACGTCTCAGACTTTTTCGACGAAGAGGAAGAGATCGAGCGGATCGTGCTTGCCAAGTCGAAGGAACAGAAGTCTCCCGAGGAGGCCGACAAGGAAGCCACGGACCACATTCAGCGCGAGCGTCTGAAACGCGAGAAAGAGATGGAAGCCGCGCAGGAACGGGCCGAGATCGAAGGCGAGACCGCCCCTGAATCTGACGAGGAAGAGGACGAGAAGCCCAGCCGCGGTCGCCGCGGAGGAAGGTCCCGCCGCAAGCAGGAAGAGCCCGAGGCAGTAGAAGAGGCCGAAGACAAAGAAGAAGAGAAGGCGGAAGAAGAAAAGGTCCAGAAGGAAGAGCCTAAACGCGGCCGCCGCGGGCGCAGGGATTCGAAAAAGGAAGACAAGGAAGAGGAACAGAAGACGAAACACGAGAACGTTCTCGAGGTGACCGACATCGATTTCGGGGATTCCGATTTCGAACGTATCGTCGACGAGGACGAGGACACCGGCGAAATGCTGAAGGACGCGATGACGCAGGAAGCGATCATCGACAACGTCCGGTCGATCGAGTTCGATATGGAAGAGTCGACCGAGTTCGCAGAGGTCGGTTCGCTGTTCGATTCGGTCTCGGATCTCGGCAACGGCTTCGAGCGCGTCGCCGACGAAGAAGAGGAAGAGAAGCCGAAGAGATCCTCGCGCGGACGCTCGTCCGCGAAGAGTTCCGGAAAGACCTCCTCCCGGTCCAAAAAGAAGGCCGAAGCGGACGAGTCAGAGGAATCCGAAGAGGCTAAGAAGAAAACGCCGTCGCGAAGAAAACGAAGCGCGTCATCGCGCACGAAAAAATCCGAAGAAGCTCCGGAAGACGATTCGAACGAAGATTCCGGGAAGCAGAAAACGACAAGGAAGCGTTCGACGAGACCGAAGTCGGCACGCGGCCGCAGTTCCTCTTCCCGATCCAAGAAGTCCGAAAAGCTCCCCGACGGCGAGGCGAGCGTGTCGGAATCGGACGATGTTTCCGAAATGGCCGCGCGCCGCGGAAGCCGCGGAGGACGCCGAAAGAGCGAATCGGGCGCGGGCAAATCGCCGGTCAAGTCAAAAACCCATACAGATAAGAGCTATAAGACGACGGACGCCGAACAGCCCATCGTCGCCGAAGACGCGATCGCGGAAGCCGAGTTCAAAAAGCCGAAGGGCCGGAAGGGCGGAAGCGGACGTTCGCGCAGAAGCGGAGGAAAGGGCCAGCCGAAGATCTCGGACCTGCTAAGCCAGGGCCAGGAGATACTCGTCCAGATCGCTAAAGAGCCGATCGCGAAGAAAGGCGCAAGGATCACTTCGCATATCGCGCTTCCCGGACGGTTTCTCGTCTATATGCCCACTATCGAGCATCTGGGCGTCTCGAGGAAGATCGATTCTGCCAAGGAGCGCGGCAGGCTCCGTTCGATCATCTCGAACATAGTTTCGAAAGAAGATGTCCCGTCAGGCGGGTTTATCGTCAGGACCGCCGGCATCGGCAAGAGCGAGCAGGAACTGCACGACGACGCTCGATATCTGCTTAGCACCTGGTACGACATACGCAGCACCGCCGAAAAGGCGAAATCGCCTGCCGTCATCCACCAGGACCTCGACATCATCCTCAGGCTTTTGCGCGACCACCTGTCCGACGACTTCGCGGCGATCCGAGTCGACTCCGAAGAGGAATACCTTCGGATCATCGAGTTCGTCAACCGCATCCAGCCGGCGATGGTCAAGCGGGTGAAGTTCCACACGCTCGACGAGCCTATCCTTGATTCGTATGGTGTGTCGGAGGAGATCGACAAGGCCCTGAAGCATCGCGTCTGGCTCAAATCGGGCGGCTACCTGGTCATCAATCAGACGGAGGCACTGATCGCGATCGACGTCAACACCGGTAAATTCGTCGGGAAGGGCAATGCAAGGCTCGAGGACACTATCACCAAGACCAATCTGGAAGCGGTGGACGAGATCTCGAGACAGATCCGGCTTCGCGACCTCGGCGGGATCATCGTGCTGGATCTGATCGATATGGAAGACCGAAACAACCGCAAGAAGGTCCTGCAGGCTCTTCAGGACGCTCTTCAGGCGGACAAATCGCCGACCAAGGTGCTTTCGTTCAATGATTTCGGGCTGATAATAATGACCCGCAAACGGGTCAAGCAGTCGCTCGAGCGGACGCTTTGCTCGCCCTGCGATTACTGCGAGGGCGCGGGCTGGATCAAGTCGGCGCAGACGATCTGCTACGAGATACTCGAAGAAGCGAGGCGGATCTCGAAAGGCCTAAGCGACGTGCGCGAGACCACTCTTAGGGTCAATCCGGAGGTGTCAAAGGCTCTCCGGGGGGAGGAAAGGCTGGTTCTCGACGAGATCGAGGCTTATCTGGGCCCCGTCGACCTGACGGGCGACAAGAGCCTCCACCAGGAGAAATTCGCGTTCGCGTTCGTTTAGACCGGACTTAAACCACTAAGTCACACAAAGAAGCACGAAGGAAGAGTGGGAGTATTTGTCACGTTTCTTCGTGCTTCTTCGTGTTGATTCGTGGTTGGTCCTTTTCGTCAATTGGGAACGACCGATGTCGCCGCCAACGCGGCGGGATCAATTGGGAAATCCCCTACTGATTTTCCAAGTCCCGCTCGAATCAGCTGTCAGACATGCGTTCGCCATCGCGAAGTTCATCTCTTGGCACGCGCTGGGTCGATTTGTACGGGAGATTAGTTCGTTTCAATCTCCCTCAATGAAATCTTCATTAGTTCGACGAACCACATCAATTCATCTCTGATATTGCTAAGATCCCGCTGTTTATGTCTGTTCTTTCTCACCCATTCATTAACTACTGGTATCTTCAATAGATCCTTGAATTCATATTTCATATTGGACACACGGATGATCATATTCACGTGCCATTCAGGAGGTCCAAAGGAAAACTCTACCAAAACGCTTTCGTTAGCAAATTCAACCCAGCAAGCCAATCCCTTTTCTGTAATGGATCGCTTCACGAATGAATCTGAAGAAAGGATAACCTCGACCTCATTCATTGCTTCCAAGAAATGTCTTGTCGTATCGTCTTTCACCGCGTCACCAACCATATTTTCATTCCCGCTCTATAACCTAAAAGCCGCGCTTTGCGCGGCCTAGGCAGCGTGAAGCGCTGCTCAAAACGATCATCTCATTGTCTGACTTCTGACTTCTGACTTCTGTCTCCTGAAGTTCACAGCTTCAGCTTCTTCCTGAGCTTCTTCGGATCGTCCGGTTTGACGAAGATCTCGTCCGGGATGCGCTTGTTGAACTCCATCGATTCGTAAGTCGCGCGGAAGATATGCACATCGTTCGTGTAGCGGTCGACGACCGACGGATAGAGTATCCCGCCGCTCGTGATGTAGCGGCCGTAGCGGTTCTCTTCGGTAAGTACGGTATCGTCGGGACCCGCGGTCGTGTAAACGGTCTTCATCGGCAGTCCCTCGTCGTCGAACTCGTACTCCACCACGAAGCCGTCTTCGAATTCCAGCTTCAGAACATCGTTCCGCTTTCCGAGCGTCGAAGGCCGACGGCCGACGTAGCTGAGCTCGGCACCGCCTTTCCATCCGCCCCGCAGAAGCTTGTCGAAGTGCGTCCGGATCGCGCGTTTGAAGCCTTCGATCTGCGATTCGGTCTGCTCGCCGAACCTCTCGAGATGCTCCTCGTAGATCCAGCCCGAGTCGCCTGTGTTGACCTGTACGGTCTTCGAGCCGCGTTCGTCAAAATCTGTACGCTCGCGGTCCGGGAAGACTATGACGTCGATAAACGTCATGTACGCCCCGATCCTGCCTTCCTGGAGTAGGCTCAGGTTCCCCTCCCCGACCGAGTTCTGCGCGTTAAGGTAAGCCTGTCCGCCGAGTTTCGCGACAGCCTTCGCGATCACGGCCTCGGCCTTTTCGGTCTGCGGGTCCGGTTTGACGGGCGTCTGGGGAAAAACCGCAAAGCCCGAAAACACAAATACGAACACAAGCAAACTAACAAGAAAACTGCAATTTCTTCGCATATGAAAGTTGATGCTTGAACTGAAATAAAAGGCTCCGGCGAATGATATCACCGGAGCCTTTTGCCTGAGAAGCAGGAGATTCTCACTCTAGTTCAAACTGAACGTGTCCTTTGGCGTAACGACGATCTCGTCGTCTTTCGCGTCGATAACGAATTTCTCCGCCGTTTTCCAGAGGTTCGTGATCGGAAGCTTGACCTGCTGATCGATGTGGCGCTTCAGGAACCGCGCGCCGTAGGCGGGGCTGAAGCCCTTCAGCGTCAGAAGATCGATCGCTGCATCGGTGACCTCGATCGACTTGCCCTGCTTTGCCATATGGCGCCCGACCTTGTCGATGTACAGCTTCGCGATCTCGCGGACCTCGTCCATCGTGAGCGGCGAGAATACCACGATCTCGTCGATACGGTTTCGGAACTCCGGCGAGAACCTCTGCTCAGCCGCCTTCAGCACCTCGTTCTTGATCGCCGAAACGTCGCCAAGCGACTTCATCCCGAATCCGAGCGGCTTCTCGTACTTCTTGAAACTCTCCGACCCGAGGTTCGAGGTCATAATCACGATCGCGTCCGAAAGGTACACACGCTTTCCGCGGCCGTCCGTGAGCCAACCTTCGTCGAATGCCTGCAGGAACAGGTTCATCAGGTAAGGTGACGCCTTCTCGACCTCGTCGAGCAGAAGCACCGTGTACGGATTCTCGCGGAGCTGTTCCGTGAGGATCCCGCCGCGTTCGCTTCCGACGATGCCGCGCGGCATACCGATCAGCTTCTCGATACCGACCGTGCCGTCGCCGTACTCGGACATATCGATACGGACCATCTTCTCATCGTCGCCGAACATGAACTCCGCGACCGCTTTCGCAAGTTCGGTCTTGCCCACGCCGGTCGGTCCAAGGAAAAGGAGCACTCCGTCGGGAGTGTAATGGCTTTCCTTGAGCGGCCCCTTGTTAAGCCGCAGCCTTTCGGCGACTGCCGTAACCGCGTCCTTCTGGCCGACGACTCGCCTGGCGAGCTCCGATTCCATGCTCGAGAAGCGGTCGGACGTGTCGCGGTAGATCATGTCCTTCGGAATTCTCGATTCCTGCGAAATCACGTCGACGATGTGCTCGGGCTTCACGACGGCCTTCGAAGGCTCGTTGATCTCGACTTTCACCGAGGCCGTGTCCAGCCATCCGATCGCCTTGTCCGGAAGATGCAGGTTGCGAATGTACTTCGGCGACATCTCGAGCGCCATATTGATCGCCTCGTCGGAGATCTTCACCGAGTAGTTCTTCTCAAGCCTGGGCCTTACGCCGAGGAGGATCTCGCGGGTCTCGTCGAGCGAAGGCTCCTGAACCTTGACCAGCCGGAACCTGCGCGCGAGCGCCTCGTCCTCCTGGATGTATTCCTTGTACTCGTTCAGGGTCGTAGCGCCGATGATCCTCAGCTCGCCTCTCGCGAGCGCGGATTTGAACATGTTCGCCGCGTCCGAAGACGTGCCGAGCGCCGCTCCCGCGCCGATGATCGTGTGCGCCTCGTCGATAAAGAGAATTATGTTCTCCTTCTCTTTGACCTCGTCGATCACGCCCTTGATGCGCTCCTCGAACATTCCGCGGAGCATCGTTCCGGCGACCATTCCGCCCATCTGAAGCTGGACGATATGCGCGTTCTTGAGCCTCGCCGGAACGTTGTCCGGCTCGAGCTCGATCATCCTCGCCAGGCCTTCAGCGACGGCAGTCTTGCCGACTCCCGGCTCGCCGACGAGCATCGGCGAATTCGACCTTTCCTTGTGCGAAAGGATCTCCATCATCTGACGAATCTCGCCTTCGCGTCCGATGACCGGCGGGATCTTGTCCTCGCGCGCCATCTTGTTGAGCGAAACGCCGAAATGCTTCAGGTATGAAGGCAGTTCGTACTTCTTCTTTATCCTTTCGGCTTCTTTCTCGCGAATGCGTATGCGGCTGGTCGCCGTCTGCGACAGTTCTTCGTGCCCGATCCCCAGATTCTGGAGAATGTCGTTGAGCACGCTGCGCTCGTCATTGGAAAGCACGTAGAAGATGTCGCTGGCCTCGATGACCCGGCGGCCCTGCGAACGGGCGCGGTCCATCGCGCGCTTGAACAGCTCGGTCGTTTCCGGCGCGATGCGGAATCCCTTTCCGCTGTGCTGGCGACCGCCTTCGACGCGTTTGTCTATCAGGAGCTTGACCGACCGCGGATCGACCGAAAGGTCGCGCATAGTCGAGTTGAAAAGCTCTTCCTCCTCATCGGCCAGCGACTGCAGAATATGCCCGACAGACACGTAATTCTGATCGCGCCTCTGAGACTCGTCCAGCGCGCTCTGCAGGATCCTACGCCCGCTGTCGCTGAACTTGTCCTTGTAAGCTTCGATATCTGCCATAAAAGTTTCTCTTGTTGGTGGTCGGCCGCTGTGATGCGAGGACGGCGAGATCCATTGCCTTTTGAAATGATACCACTTGGAAAACGGCTCGAAAAGGGAAAGATTGCCGACCCGGCGGTTCACCGCCCCATGTTTAGTTACAACTTATATTCTATCTGATTCGCCCGGGAGGCGGGCGCAGATTCGGGTCAGTACGCGTTCGGAGCGGCCTTTTCCATCCATCGCTCGGGATGTTTCAGGCCCGTAAACCCATACTTTTCGTAGAGCTTGTGGGCATCGCGGGTCGCGAGAACCCATCTTCGGAAGCCCTGCAGATCGGGGTGAGAAATGATGACCTCCATCAGCCATTTCCCGAGCGCTTTGCCCTGTCGGGAAGGAAGAACGAAAACATCGCCGAGATAGGCGAATGTGGCGAGATCGGTGACGACGCGGGCGAATCCGATCTGCTCATCGCCTTCGTAAAGGCCGAAACAGATCGAGTTCTCGATCGCCGTGACCGTCTGCTCGCGAGTCCGTTCTTTCGCCCAGTACGATTCTTCTCTCAGGTAGCCGTGAATGACGTCGACCTGAAGCCGACTTTGGTCGGTCGAGATCGTGTAGCCGTCCTTATTCCATTCCATCTTCATGGGGATTCACCACAGAGATCACGGAGAATCTTTGAGAATTTTAACGCGAAGGTCACGAAGGACGCTAAGCCATTGGGGGCATGTGTCGATGAAATACTTGAACCGTCTCAAGTACGAGGGCACTTCTACCAGAGGGAAGAAAAGGATCTTCCTTAGCGTCCTTGGCGACCTTTGCGTTTGAAAAATCCCCTAGTTCCTGGCGGTTAGATCCTCGCATCAGCCGAGCTGGTAGAAGCTCCCCATTCCCAGGTACCGAGCCGAGGAATCCAGGTCTTCCTCGATCCGGAGCAGCTGGTTGTACTTCGCGATCCGGTCCGACCTGGAAAGCGATCCGGTCTTGATCTGGCCCGCGTTCGTTGCGACCGCAAGATCGGCGATGAACGAATCCTCGGTCTCGCCCGATCGGTGCGAGATAACCGCGGTCATATTGTTCGTTTTCGCGAGCTCGATAGCATCGAGCGTTTCCGTCAATGTACCGATCTGGTTCACCTTGATCAGGATCGAGTTGGCCGCTCCCACCTCGATCCCCTTCTCCAGGAATTTCACGTTCGTCACGAACAGGTCGTCGCCGACAAGCTGGACCTTGTCGCCGATCATCGACGTCAGGTTCACCCAGCCTTTCCAGTCGCTTTCCGCCATTCCGTCCTCGATCGAGATGATCGGATACCGCGAAGCCCAGTCCGCCCAGTACTCCGCCATCTCGTCGCTCGAGAGTTCCCTGCCGTCCGACTTCTTGAAAACGTACTTTCCGTCGGAATAGAACTCGCTCGATGCCGGATCGAGTGCGATCATCACGTTCTCGCCTGCTTTGTAGCCCGCCTTGGAGATCGCTTCGAGGATCGTCTCCAACGCCTCTTCATTGGACTTGAGATCCGGAGCGAAGCCGCCCTCGTCGCCGACGGCTGTCGAATACCCGCGCGAATGAAGCACCTTTTTGAGGTTGTGAAAGATCTCGGCCCCGGCTCTGAGTGCCTCGGCGAAGCTTTCCGAGCCGACGGGCATTATCATGAATTCCTGGAAATCGACGTTATTGTCGGCGTGAGCGCCTCCGTTGATGATGTTCATCATCGGCGTTGGAAGCGTGCGCGCGTTCGTGCCGCCTATGTATCGGTAGAGCGGCATCTCGAGATACGTCGCCGCCGCCCTCGCCGTGGCAAGCGAGACGGCGAGGAGAGCGTTGGCTCCCAGATTCGATTTGTTCTCAGTGCCGTCGATCTCGATAAGCGCTTCGTCGACCGTCGTCTGGTCGAGCGCGTCGAGGCCCTCGAGTTCATACGCGATCTTGTCATTCACGTTCGCAACCGCTTTCGTCACGCCCTTGCCGAGATAGCGCAGGCCGTCACCGTCTCGAAGCTCGACCGCCTCGTTCTCGCCGGTCGACGCACCGCTCGGGACGGCGGCGCGGCCCACGACGCCGGATTCGAGCGTGACCTCAGCCTCGATCGTCGGATTGCCGCGCGAATCGAGTATCTCGCGCGCCCAGATGTCTTCAATTAAGCTCATAAGCTGTTAAGTTCAAGGTTCCAGGTTCAAAGTTCAAGGAGGTGTCGTAGCCTAAGCGTCAGCGCGGGCGTGATCCGTGTCAGCAGCCCAAGCGTCAGCGCGGGCGTGATCCGTGTCAGTAGCCCAAGCGTCAGCGCGGGCGTAGTCCGTGTCAGCTAAATTTAACCCTTCCAATTCCCAAAAACAAAAGCGGGTGCCCAAAACAAAAAATCCGGCGGAATCACCGGATCATTCCCCTAAGTCCATCGGTCTCCTCACTCAAACGTCACGATCACGACATTCGAGACCGATTCCCTGTACTTCGGCCTCTTCGCGCCGCCGGGCCCTTCGGTAAAGCCGTCCGGGATCTTCACGTCCGCATAAAGGAAGATGCTGGTCCGGGGCACGCCCGAAAGGTCCGTCTTTAGGTAACTCGAGGATCCCCTCCGATATGGCCCAAGGATCCACTGGAGATCCGAAAGAGGCACAAGAACGTCGACCGAACGGTTCTCCGCGATTCGCGCCTTCGGAATCTCCAGGGTCGCGAAGTACAGGGTCGAATCAAGGCAGGAAGGGTTCGAAGGCTGGCAGGCGGAGAAATATATGTTCAGTTCCGGAAGGGTGGAAGTGTCCAGATGATCGGGCGAACGGTTCACGATCTTTGCCGTCGCCGACGCGTCGTTGCGGTCGATCCGCGAAGAGGTCCCGTCCAGCGTCAGCACGACGTCGAATCTCCTCTCCTGCGCAGCCGCCGAAGACACGAAAAAGCAAAGCACCGCGATCACGGCCGGGCGTAAATACTTCATACTGCCTCCACTTTCTCCATCTTCACGCGCGTGATCCTTCTGCGGTCCACTTCCTGGACCACGAATTCGTGCCCGTTGAACTTCACGCGCTCTCCTTCCGTGAGTACCTGACCGGCCTCTGCCATGAGGAATCCCGCGATCGTCGTGTAGCCCTCGGAAACCGGCACGTTCAGCCCGAGTTTCTTGTTCAGGTCGCGGACCGCCAGGCCGCCGTCAAGGATGTACGATCCGTCCTTCTGTTCGTAGATCTGTTCGGCGACCTCTTCGTCGTATTCGTCCGCGATTTCACCGACGATCTCCTCCAGCAGGTCCTCGAGAGTGATGATCCCCTCCACGCCGCCGTGCTCATCAACGACGAACCCGAAATGGAACTTCTCAGTCTGCATCTTCCGCAGCACGTCCTCGAGCCTCGCCGTGTCGACGACATACACCGGCCGGCGCAGGATCTTTTCGATCCGAAATGCCTCCGGATTCAGAAGGTAGCTCATCACGTCCTTGCTGTGGATGACTCCCGCGATGTCGTCGAGCGATTCGCGATAGACAGGAAAGCGCGAGAAACCGCTTTCGCGGAAGGCCTCGGCGATCTCGTTAAGGTCGTACGTCACCGGTATTGCGAAGATTTCGGGCCTCGGCACCATCGCTTCACGGACGGTGGTCTCCGAAAACTCGAACACCTGGTGTATCAGCTTCTGCTCTTCCTCGTTCAGGTGGCCGCTCTTTTTCGAGATGTCGATCAGATGACGGATCTCTTCCTCCGAATAGACCGACCCTTCCTCTCCGGAGGGATGCAGTCCGAACAGCCGGACCGTCTTGGCGCCCGTCCAGTACAGGAGACGTATTGGATAATAAAACGTCTTGTAGAAGATCTGGATCGGAAGCGCGATCGCAAGCGCGACCTTTTCGGTGACCTCCAGCGCGATGGTTTTCGGAGCCAACTCACCCAGCACGATAAGTACAAAAGTGATGATTGAAAAAGCTACGACGAATGAGATCGTCTGAAGCACCGCACCGGAAACGAGGAACGATGCACCCGTCAGATTGCCAATGCTGATGATCAGGGGCTCCAGAAACATTGCCACCGCCGGCTCTCCTACCCAACCGAGACCCAGCGAGAACATCGTCACCCCGAGTTGTGTCGCGGAAATGTAGGCGTTGAGATTGTTCAGGCACTCGAGCAAACGCTGCGCAGCGCGGCTGCCTTCGGCGGCGAGGGATTCGATCCGCGACTTCCTTACCGCGACAAGCGCGAACTCGGACGCGACAAAGAACCCGTTGCCGAGTACCAGGGCAAGAACGAGAAGGATGTTCAGTAAAACCGAATACAGGCTGATTGATGCAGGGTCCGCGGCCGTTTCGGCGAGCAGGATGAAGGATAAACTGGCAGGGTCGTCCATTGTTGTTTTGATCGTTTGCCGTCCGATGACGACGGAGCGCGATGTTCATTAAACGGTCTAGTGCGCTCCGATCAATAAGGGCAGATTATAGCACGGTAGCGGTCGGACTGAGGACTGAGGTCTGAGGTCTGAGGTCTGAGGTCTGAGGTCTGAGGTCTGAGGTCTGAGGTCTGAGGTCTGAGGTCTGAGGTCTGAGGTCTGAGGTCTGAGGTCTGAGGTCTGAGGTCTGAGGTCTGAGGTCTGAGGTCTGAGGTCTGAGGTCTGAGGTCTGAGGTCTGAGGTCTGAGGTCTGAGGTCTGAGGTCTGAGGTCTGAGGTCTGAGGTCTGAGGTCTGAGGTCTGAGGTCTGAGGTCTGAGGTCTGAGGTCTGAGGTCTGAGGAGGATGTCGTACTCTTGACCGCCTGTCAAGATCTTCTCTCAGTCCTCAGTCCTTTTATCTCAGTCCTTCTAAGATGATCTCCCTGATCAGAATCTGGCACGAACCGCATCCCGTTCCCGCCCGGCACAAGTCTCCGATATCTTCGACGGTCTCAGCCTCGCCGGAAGCGGAAAGCGATTCGATCGTCTCTTCGGACACGCCGAAACAGCTGCAGATCAGTGCCGTTTCGCCCTTCCATTCGGCGGCCCGCACCCGGCGGTATTCGGCAAGCGCATCGCGAACTGCTTCAACAGCGATCGCGATGCATGATTCTCTCGAGTCGGGGACAGGGCCCAGCACCGTACAAATATCCGATTCGAGTTCGTCGAGCGCGTGCAGATCTCTCAAGCGTTTGCCCTCGATCAACCGCGTTGCCGCCTCAGCAGCGGCCACCGACCATCCGCACCCGTTCGAGACGTATCGCACGCTTGAAAGTACGCCTTTTTCGTCGACCAAGACGAAGACCCTGACGCTAACGCCGCACTCGAATGAAGCCGCCGTGCCCTTGGAATCGAACTCGGCCGGCCGGCCTATGCGGCTCGCACGGCGCCATAGCTCGTTGACCGGTCCTGGATAGAAGGTCCCCACGCGTCAACAGATAGCACGAATGAAAGAAAAAATGAATTCGTGTAGAATGTCTCAGAAACAGGCCTGAGAGAGCGGAACCGTTCTTCGGATCCGCCCGGCCTGTACTTCTTAGTCATTTATTTTCAAGGTTTATGGGCATTCTTCGAACTCCGCAGATCTTACTCTTGTCGGCCGCTGTGATTTCCGTCCTGATGTTCTCCGCGGCCTGCCGCCCCGCGGCGGCCCCTGTCTCGATCTCCGAAAAGCCGGTCGAGAAGTTTCGCATGCCGAGGACTTCGGTACCGGCCGGCCCGCCCAAACCCACTGAAGAACTGAGCTGGAAGGTATTCGACGGACCCGACGAGAAGATCGGCGATTTTGAAGGCAAGGTGCTCGTGCTGGATTTCTGGGCGACCTATTGCCCGCCGTGCATCGAGGAGATCCCGCACCTTCGGGAGCTTCAGGGGAAGTACGGCGAGCGCGGATTTCAGGTGATCGGCCTGCACGTGGGCGGTGAAGAGGATCGTCCGAGGGTGCCGGCGTTCAAGGAGCGCCTGAGCATCGATTATCCCCTCGCGACCCCGGAGGACAGGCTTGTCTATCAGCTGCTCGGCGACGATTCGAGAATACCGCAGACGCTGGTCTTCGACAGGAAGGGCAAACTGGTCGTGAAATTGGTCTCGTACGACGAAGAGATCAAGAAACAGCTTGACGCGGCTGTTGAGAAAGCGATCAATCAGTGAGCAGTGAGCGGTGAGCAGTTGTCAGCGCCCTAATGCGTGGGAATGAACCTGCGGCTGCGCCGCCTGTGCGTGCCGTTTAGCCCCCGCACTTGTGCGGGGGACTTTCCGGGCGGTGCTCAAGACAACATTGTTCGCGCGGAGGCTGAGCCTCCGCGCATTGAAAACAGGCGCCGCACGGAAAGGCAGAGCCCTTCCGCACACAGGGGCGGCAGAGCCGCCGGACGGTCTGAAGACCGGCAACAAGCTCCGATCTCAGTCCAAAGTTTTTACTTTTCATTTTCCACTTTTTCCTTTATGAGGGACATCCCCGTCGGAAACGGCTCCCTCCTCGTCACCTTCGACGAGAAGTACCAGATCCGAGACATTTACTTCCCCCACGTAGGGCAGGAGAACCACACCGAGGGTTTCCCGTTCCGGTTCGGAGTGTGGGCCGACGGCGAGTTCCGCTGGGTCCACGAAGCAGGCTGGAAACGGTCGCTGAAGTACGTACCCGAATCGCTCGTCACCGAAGTCTCGCTTGTAAATGAAGATCTGAACCTGGAGATCGTCTGCAACGACACTGTCGCGAGCCACGAGAACATATTCCTTCGAAGGGTCCGGGTCAGCAATCTCACCGACACCGATCGTAACGTCCGCGTCTTTCTTCACCAGGATTTCCGGATCTACGAGAACAAAGTCGGCGACACCGCTTTTTACGATCCCGAAAGCTTCTCTCTCATCCATTACAAGAAGCACCGCTACTTCCTGATCAACACCCTTCCGCACTTCACTCATTTCGTAACAGGGCGGAAAGCGTTCCGCGACCTCGAGGGAACATGGCGGGACGCGGAGGACGGCGAGCTCGGTCACGGCCCGAAGACCGAGGGTTCCGTCGATTCGACGATCAGGGTCGATCTGGATCTTGGCCCGCAGGGCACCGGCGAGTTCTATTACTGGATCGCCGCCGGCCGCTCGCACGAGGAGGTCGTCCGCCTGAACGGATCGATCCTCGCCGTAACTCCCGAGTACGCATTGGATTACACGGAGAACTACTGGCGAGTCTGGGTGAATAAAAACGACCGTTCGTTTGAAGGGCTTCCGGAGAATGTCGTCAATTTGTACAAGCGGTCGCTCCTTGTCGCACGTACGCAGATCGACAACTGCGGATCGATCCTCGCCGCGAACGATTCGGACGTGACCGAACGGGCGACGGACCATTACAGCTATTTATGGACCCGCGACGGCGCCTTCGTCGCAAACGCCCTCGATCTCGCCGGATACCCGTTCCTTACACGCAACTTCTTCTACTTCTGCTCGCACATTCTTCACGAGGACGGGTATTTCCTGCAGAAATACAACGCCGACGGGACGGTCGCTTCCGGCTGGCATTCCGCGTGGGATATCGATGCGAAAGAAAAGCTTGTGCCGATCCAGGAGGACGAAACGGCGCTTGTCCTCTGGGCGTTGTGGGAACACTACGACCGGTTCCGCGAGCTTGAGTTCTCGCACAAGATCTACCGCCCGATCGTGACCAAATGCGCGGATTTCCTCGTCGATTTTGTCGATGAAGAGCTGGGACTGCCGAAGCCGAGCTGGAACCTCTGGGAAGACTCGCGTGGGATACACACGTTCACGTGCTGCACGGTCGTGGCCGGCCTTCGCTCGGCAGGAAAGTTCGCCCGCCTTTTCGATGAAACCTCGCTCGCAGAGAAATACGATCAAGCCGCTGATTCGATCCGGGACGCGATGCGGAAACACCTCTATTCCGAAAAGCACGGACGGTTCCTGCGCTCCCTGCGGTCGGACAACGGCGATCTTCATCCGGACCCGACGGTCGACGCTTCCCTGTTCGGCCTGTTCTATTTCGGAGTCTTCGATCCGGACGACGAGATGGTCCGCCAAACGATGCGCGCCGTCGAAGAGACGCTCTGGGTGCCGGGCCATATCGGAGGCGTTTCAAGGTTCGAGCACGACCAGTATATGAAGGTCTCCGGAGACGGCTTTGGGAATCCGTGGTTCATATGCACCCTTTGGCTCGCCGAATATCGCATCGCCGCCGCACGCAACACGGAAGATCTCGAAAATGCGCTCGAGCTTCTTGAATGGACGGCGGAACACGCTCTGCCGTCGGGAGTGCTCGCCGAACAGCTCGACCCGGTAACTGGCGGGCCGGCTTCGGTCTCGCCTCTCACCTGGTCTCATTCGACGTACGTCGCCGCGGTCAATTCCTACCTTGAAAAACTGAGAAGAACGGGGGCCGGGTGATGGCGAAGAACTGGTCCGAAGCTCGTGTCCGCAATTTCATCGAGAGCGGGATCGAAGAATCTCTGACGCTCGAGTACAAGTCTGCCGAAGCGCTCGGGATGTCCGAGTATCACAAGAAAGAGATCACGAAGGACGTTTCGGCGATGGCCAACGCCGCCGGCGGAACGATCGTTTACGGAATACGCGAAAGTGGGGACCCCGAGCGGAAACACCTGCCGGAGACGGTCACGCCGGTCAACCGATCGGAGTTTCCCCGCGAATGGCTTGAGCAGGTCATCAACAGCATACGTCCCAGGCTCGAGGGCATCGTGATCCACGCAGTCCAGCTTGAATCGGGCGAGAACGACGTCGTGTACGTCGTAGAGATCCCGCAAAGCCACACGGCCCACCAGGCTAACAACCACCGGTATTACAAGCGGTTCAACTTCCAGTCGGTGCCTATGGAGGACTATGAGGTCCGCGACGTCATGTTCCGCGAGCAGATGCCCGACGTCGGGGTCCGGTTCTTCCTCGAAAAACGCAGATTGCCCGATGACGAAGGGGGCGGCCTTGCGGTCGCGCTGATAGTTCAGGCAAAGAACTTCGGATCGGCTTACGCGCGATACGTCGCGGTCATTATCGACGTGCCGGTAACGGTGCTCGTGAACGTTGACGACAAGCGGAGCATAAAGGACGGCGGCCGATTCTACAGGCACCGCCTGACGAACCTGAACCAGGAGTACGGCGACGAGACCTTCCGCGCGAACTTCCCTCTTCTGCGAAGCATGACGATGAGCTGGAAAATACCGCTAAAGGCCGAGTATTCGGAGATCGTCAACGGCGACCTCCAGATCAAATGGAAGGTTTACGCCGACAACGCGCTTCCGAAAGGCGGCCAGCTGAAGTTCGACGAGATCGAGATCATCGATCTTTCGGGCGGTTTGTAACAAAGTCTTCATTCGCAGATACTTAGAATCGGACTATGCGAAGAGCCAAGATCCTTGCGACGCTCGGGCCGTCGTCGAACACACAGGAGCAGATCGCGGAGCTCATAAAGGCGGGCGCGAACGCGGTACGTGTGTCGATGTCGCACGGAACCCGGGAAGAGCACGAGGCGATGATCGACAACGCTCGAAAGGCCGCGGTCGAGCTCGACTCCCCTCTATCGGTTCTTGTTGACCTCTCGGGTCCGAAAATTCGCACGCGGTCTTTGAAGGGCAAGAAGCCGGTCCTTCTTAAGAAGGAACAGCGGTTTGTGCTTACCACGCGGGATGTGGTCGGGACCGAGGACGAGGTAGGGACGAACTTCAGCGAATTGCCGCACGTTGTCGACAAGGGCTCGCAGATCCTTCTGGACGACGGTTCGCTGGAACTGAAGGTCACCGAAACTACCGATACGGACGTCATTTGCGAGGTCGTTTCGGGCGGTCTCCTATATGAAAGCAAGGGGATCAACCTGCCGGGCACGCATCTTCCCATTCCAAGCCTGACCGAAAAGGACCGGGACGATCTGGACTGGGCGCTCGAGCAGGATGTCGACTACATAGCGCTGTCATTCGTTCGAAGGGCCTCCGACTGCGAAGAGGTCAAAAAGATCATCAAGGAGAACAACAAGCGCAAGTTCGGGCGGGCGCTGCTCGTCGCGAAGATCGAAAAAGCGGAGGCGATAGAGAATCTGGACGAGATCATCGCGGCGACGGACGGACTTATGGTCGCGCGGGGTGATCTTGGGGTCGAAACTAGCGTCGAGCTTGTTCCGGTCTATCAGAAAGAGATCATCAGAAAGTCGATCGCGAACGACAAGTTCGTAATAACCGCCACGCAGATGCTCCAGACGATGATCGACAATCCGCGTCCGACAAGGGCGGAGGCTTCGGACGTCGCCAACGCGGTGTGGGACGGAACGGACGCGGTGATGCTTTCGGCGGAGACCGCGGCTGGATCCTACACGGTGGAGAGCGTCAGGACGATGGCGAAGATAATCGAGTCGTCGGAATCGATCCGCGACGCGTACCGGAGGAAATCGATCAAGTTCTCGCAGGAGCCCAGCGGACGAACCTCGCAGGCGCTTTGCAAGGCGGCGGGATATTGCGCGCAGGAGATCAAGACCAACAAGATCGCGGTGTTCACGGAATCGGGACTGATGGCCCGCAGGCTTTCGGCGTTCCGTTCGGGGCTCCAGACCTATGCGCTGACGACTTCGTGGCGCGCCCGCAACCAGCTGGCTTTGATCTGGGGCGTTCGAGCCTTCTACCAGGAGCTGACGAAATCGACCGAGGACATGCTGAAGAACGGCGAGAAAACGCTCTTGAGGAACGAGGCGGTGGAAAGCGGCGAGACGATAGTGATGATGGCGGGCCGCCTTTCGGGCCTTGGGCTCTCGAGCTCGGTCGTGGTTTGGACGATCGGCGAAGATGTCCCCCGGCGGTAACAGAGAAGAGCATTTCAACGCGAAGGTCGCAAAGGACGCGAAGATTAGGACATTTTCCCTTTTCGAACTCACAGCTTCGAATAACACTTCAGAAGACCTGCGGAGGAGTTATCTTCTTACCTTCGCGTCCTTTGCGACCTTCGCGTTGGTAGAATCTCCATGCTTTCGCGGTTCCGCTCTTAATTGTGTCGTTAAACGAAGAGATCAAAGAAGCATACAGTCGCGTAGCCCCGCACGTGCGGCGCACCTGCCTGGAGCATTCCCCCTACTACTCGAAGAAGACCGGAGCCGAGGTTTTCTTCAAATCCGAGAATCTTCAGCATACGGGCTCTTTCAAACTCCGCGGAGCGCTCAACAAGATACTTTCGCTTTCAAAGGAAGAACTGGCCCGGGGGATCGTTACCGCCTCGACGGGAAATCACGGCGCGGCCGTCGCATACGCGCTGAGGATCGCCGGCGCATCGGGGACGGTTTATGTGCCGGAAGGCGCGAGCGAATCGAAATTGGCGAACATACGCAGGCTTGGAGCCGAGATCGAGGTCTTCGGAGAAGATTCGAACGAATCGGAACGCCGCGCGCGACAGGTATCCGAAGGGTCCGGAGCCGTTTACGTTTCGCCGTACAACGATCCGTTGGTCGTCGCGGGACAAGGCACCGTCGGGCTCGAGATGCACGAACAGCTCCCCGATCTCGAAGCAGTTTTCGTGGCGGTCGGCGGCGGAGGGCTGATCTCCGGAGCCGGAGGATTCTTGAAAAGCGTGTCTCCCGGGATTCGCGTTGTGGGCTGTTCGCCGGAGAATTCGAAAGTGATGGAGGAATCGGTGAAAGCAGGTAGGATCCTGGAACTCGAATCGTTTCCGACGCTTTCGGACGGCACCGCCGGCGGTGTCGATCTCGACTCGATCACGTTCGAAATGTGCCGCGAGTTCGTCGACGAGTGGGTTTCGGTGTCGGAAGACGAGATCCGCGCGAGCCTTGTAGAGTTCATCGACGCGGAGCATCGGCTGATCGAGGGCTCGGCGGCGGTGGCGATCGCGGCTTTTCTCAAGACGGCTGAAAACTATCGTGAACAGAAGATCGGGATCGTCCTATGCGGGGGAAACATTGGCACGTCAGTACTGAAGAGTGTCCTGGCCGCGGACGACGCGGATTGATGCTGGAACGGGCTCCTTGAGTATTGGACATTTCTCCGTGCCTCTCTGTGAAAACCTCCGTGATCTCCGTGGTTGGACTCCGCACCCGCTCTCCGGATGCGTCAAGAAATCTAACCACAAAGGACACAGAGGTTTACACGAAGGACATGGAGGAAGGAGCTACCTTGAAAGGCTCAATTCAGGACGTAGTTTGGGCGCCTCAAGCTGCTGCCACTTGAGGAAGAAGGAAAAGGACATTTCGCCGTGCCTCTCTGTGAGGTCCTCCGTGATCTCCGTGGTTAGTTCCGGCTCAGGACTTCAGGACGCGAAGCAGAAATCTAACCACAGAGAGCACAGAGGTTTACACGAAGGGCTCGGAGGAAAGAGCAACTTTGCGAGGCTCAAGTCCGGCAGTGAGATGCGGTCTTCCAGGCTGCTGCCACTTGAGGAAGAAGGAAAAGGACATTTCGCCGTGCCTCTCTGTGAAAACCTCCGTGATCTCCGTGGTTGGACTCCGCACCCGCTCTCCGGATGCGTCAAGAAATCTAACCACAAAGGACACAGAGGTTTACACGAAGGACATGGAGGAAGGAGCTACCTTGAAAGGCTCAATTCAGGACGTAGTTTGGGCGCCTCAACCTGCATGCGCTGGAGAAGGGAAAAACAGGATAGACAGGGTGATAAAGTTGCTTAACCCTGTCCGGGCGTCGTCAGTTTCAGGATAGATTCCGGTACCTCACAATTTCGTACCCTCGATCCTTTCGATCCTGTTCATCTTGTTTCCTTTTCCCTAACGAGACTCGCTCACACCGAAGCGCATGCCGTCCGGGTCCTTGTACTGAGCCAGTTTCGCTCCGAAAGACTCCCTCGGCTCTTCAACGCATTCGACGCCGTTGTCGATCATCCGCTGATGAAATGCGTCGATGTCCGGGACTGAGAAGCCCGTCCGGCACGTTCCCGGCGCATTCGGATCGCCGGCATTTCCCTCGCCCGCGCGATGCAGCGCCAGAGTCGAACCCTCGGTCGCGAACTCGGTCCACTCGGGCGTCTCGAACTTCAGAGGCAGGCCGACGACATCCCTGTAGAACCCGATCGAACGGTCCATATCGCTGACGAAAACTATTGCGTAGTCGATTCTCATCTCATTCCTCCTGATCGGGCTCGCGCACGCCCTTTTGTCTCAGCACCTCCCGAATGCGGTCCGATCCGTCCAGGTACATCCGCCGAATGAAAGTGTCCGAATCATCGCCCGGATAATGGAGCGAAGATCCCGCCTCGAGCAGCATCTCCACAAGCCTCACATATCGGTCCTGACGCTCTTCAGCGCCGCCCGAGAAGCGGGAACCGTGAACCGCCCAGTGCAGCGGCGAACTCTGGTGATCGTCGTCGAAAACGTCCAGCGGAGCGCCAGCGTCGATCAGAAGCCGCGCGTTGTCCGGCTCCCCGAACCACGCCGCCTGATGAAGGGGCGTCCCGCCGTCGAGGCCCCTCGCCGAAAGATCGGCGCCCGCCTCGATCAGAAATCTCACGCGTTCCGGATCGGGTCTTCCGGAAACATCGGCGAAAAGCCGATCCTCTTCGGGATTTCCCGTCTTCACTACCCCGGGATGTTCTCCGAGAATCCGCGCGGCTTCCTCGAGATCGCCCGCGATGACTGCGACGGCGAATTGGTCGGCGGGATTCAGCGTCGTGTCGGCACCGTTCTGTTCGAGAAAGTCCGAGATCTCCTCGAATCCGCGCCTGATCGCATGCGCGTACGCAGTCTTACCGGCCTCGGTCCTCGAATCGATGTCGGCGCCAAGTTCGAGCAGGAGTTCGATCGCGTCGAGCCTTCTTCGTCTTGCGGCAGTATGGATCGGAGCTTCGCCGAGATCGGCGTCGATCCCGTTTACGTCGGCGCCACCTGCGACGAGCTCGCGTACCTTCGACTCGCCCTCCGGACCGTAGTCCCAATCGAGCAGATAATGAAGCGTGCTCTTCGTGCCTTCCATTTCGGCTACAGAGCATAAACCAAAAACCGCTCGCTCGGACAATTATCTATGAATTCTTTCAGGAAGCGCCGAGGTATTCGTCCGGGACGGGGATCCCCTGTAGCCGGAAGAACGTTAGCTGGTCGAAGTAGCCCCTCTGGAATTTGATCTTGCCGTCCACGACGTGGAAGAAGCCGCAGCCTCGAAGTCCGGTCGGGTCCTTCCATTCGAGGATCGCCCATTCGCCCGCGTCGTGGATCTTTTCGGGAATGCAGGTCATCTCCGCGCGGCTGAATTCGATCTCGAACATTCGCCGGATCGCGTCGCGGCCGACGAGCGGATCCGTGACGACCTGGTGATTGACGGCGTCCTCGTGATAGAGCTCGATCAACGCATCAACATCACCGGCGTTGAAGCGCTTTACGAACTCGTTGACTACTTCGGTGGGTTTCATGGGTCCAAGAAAGACTTTCTAACGCAAAGGTCGCGAAGGACGCAAAGGAACCAGGTGTTTTTCCTCCATTGACAGGGCTCGATCTTGTCTGAATTCGGCATCGCACTAAATGCGAAACCGTCGTACTCCCTTCGCGTCCTTGGCGACCTTCGCGTTTTGATCTTTCTTTCGGTGCTATCCCGACGCTAGACAACCGCGCCGAACAGCGTACCTACCGCAGCCGTGATCGCCATCGCCAGAGCGCCCCAGAAAAGGACCCTCGCGGCTGCCTTCAAGACCGGCGCTCCGCCCGCCCTTGCGGAAAGTGCGCCCAATCCAGCGAGAAAAACAAGCGAAGTGAGCGAAACAGCCCAGACGATCGATGCTTCCGGCGATATCAACACCGCGATCAGCGGCAAAGCGGCGCCGATCGCGAATGTGATCGCAGAAGCAAGCGCCGCCTGCACGGGCCTTGCGGACGTAACGTCGCTGAGGCCAAGTTCGTCCCGGGCGTGCGCGCCCAGCGCATCGTGTTTCATCAGCTGCGCCGCGACCTCGTCAGCCAGATCAGGATCGAGGCCCCGGCCCTCGTAGATCGCAGCGAGCTCCTGCAATTCGAATTCAGGATCGTCACGGAGCTCTTTCCGTTCGCGATCCAGATCGGCCTGCTCGGTATCGGCCTGCGAACTTACGGAGACATATTCGCCGGCTGCCATCGACATCGCTCCCGCGACCAGCCCTGCAACGCCCGCGATCAGGACCCCGGTCCTTCCGGCATCAGCCGCCGCAACGCCGACCACAAGGCTCGCGGTCGAAACGATGCCGTCGTTGGCTCCGAGGACCGCGGCGCGAAGCCAGCCTATCCTCTCGGTCCTGTGTTTTTCGCTGTGAGTTCTGGGCAAGCTCTTAATAATGTTGCGCTGCGCGGATCGGTTTGGCGATTTCCTCGGGGTTCCGCCTCGCGGCAAGTCCGCCAACTCAGCGAACTCCCTGTGCTAAACCAATTTTTACTACGGCTCGATCGTGATGGGAGTGCCGACCTCCACAGACCGCCAGATCTCTTCCATCTCTGTGTTCGTCACCGCTATACAACCGTCTGTCCAGTCTATTCGCTGAGTTAACGGCCAAAGCCAGCCAAAGTAGTTTCTTTGGCCGTGGATCATGATCAATCCCCCTGGGGAAACGCCCCGCTCTTTGGCTCTCGCTTTGTCTTGCTCATTCGGATACGAGACGCGGATCGATTTGTAGAAGGAGCTATTCTCGTTCCGCCAGTCGAGAACATATTCTCCTTCGGGTGTGCGTTCATCGCCTTCCTGCTGTTTGTGGCCCTTGGGAGCGTCGCCGAGAGCAATTCCGTACTCACGAAGCACCTCTCTTCCTCTATACAACACAAGACTCCTTTCGGATTTCCTGACAACAACTCTGTCAGCCTTCGGAAGGCTTGAGGCGAAGATCTCGGGAAGAATGTGGTCAGTGAGGACGAGGCCAAGCACGGCTACCGCTCCCGCAACAGTGCTTATCAGCGAGTATTTGATCAGGCCACGTTGAGTTTCACGTTTCAAATCTCGATTGCGCTCGTAGCCGACTCGTGGTTCTTCAGATCTGTTTTGCTTCTCTTTCTTACCTAATGTCGCCGCTAACGCGGCGAAATGCGGTTGGTTTCGCTCGTGACCGTGGGCTGCGCCCTTCGGGCTTGCCCACGGCTAAAAGCACAAGACCGCTACGCGGTCGACCTTGCCTGTCTCCTATCTTCGGTCTTCGGTCTTCGGTCTTCGGTCTTCGGTCTTCGGTCTTCGGTCTCCTTCCTCAAACATGCGGCTCGCCCAGAAGATTGACATCCATCGCTTCCCAGCCCATCGCTTCCTGCTCGGAAGAGTTCTCGACGGCGGTCGGATGGACCTTGTGGTCGCCGAAGCACAGCAGTTCGAGGATGTACGCCGGGCGCTTGTGCCAGCTCGCCCAGGACAAAGGCGTATCTCCGTTCATATCGCGAACCTCGAGATCCGCGCCGGATTCGATCAGCATCCTGATCGCCGCCCTTCCGCCGAAAGCCGCCGCGCGGTGAAGAGGGGTCTCACCTCTCGTCCTCACGTCGCGCATGAACGCACCGGTTTCTTCGCCTTCCTTTGTCTTTGCGTTCGGATCCGCGCCGTTCGCGAGCAGCACCTTGATCACGTGGTTCTGCGCGGGACGGTTCGATTTGCTCGTCGCGGAATGGAGCGGCGTCTCGCCGTTCTCCGGAAGCGCGTGGTTCGGATCGGCGCCGTTCTCGATCAGGAACTGGCAAAGCCTCCAGTGCCCGTGGAAGGCCGCGCCGTTCAGATCGAAGTTCTTCCCAAGCGAAGCCAGGTCCTCACCGTTCTTGAGCAGGTACCGGATCGCGCTGACGTCGCCGTAATACGCGCACCAGTTGATCACGGAAACGCCGTGATCGTCTTTGGAATCAACGGGATAGCCGTATTCGATCAGATCGAATACGAGATCGGTCCTGCCGTTCGCGATTCGTTTCAGCATCTTGTTCGTCCGGGCGGAGGATCTTCAGCCCGCTGCTTCGTCAACCATCTTTATGGTCTTCTCCTCGACCTCTTTCGCGACCTGTTTGATCTCCGGATCGTCGGACAATCCGGAAAGCATTTCTTCGGGCCGGATCAGGCCGATCTTCGTCTTTCCGCCCTCGGTGTAAACGGAGATCCTGCACGGAAGGGCCATGTTGAGCTTCATGTCGTTCGACAAGACCCTGTTCGCCTGGACGGGATTGCAGACCTCGAACACACGGCACTGCTCTTTGAAGTCAATGCCTTTACTTCTCAACGTGTTTCCGAGGTCGTGAACATGAAGCACGCCGAAGCCGTTGTCGGTTACGGCTCGTGCAAGATCTTCGGCAGCGTCCTCGAATGATTTTTCGGTATCGGATATGTAGTACATTTCGGTTCCTTCGAGATAATACTACACGGGGCAAGGGGAGGTACGGTAGGCTTCAGCCTGTCGCGGTTCGGTCTTCGCGGCTTCGCCGCCGTGATGTGCCGTTTAACCCCCGCACTTGCGCGGGGACGGTACGGGGGCAACAAATCTGAATCCTCGCGGCTTCGCCGCCGGTGTATGAGATAAGCCTTTGGCTTACCGAGAGCTGACTCCTTGAGATACTTGCACGGAGGCTGAGCCTCCGTGCAAAGTAAGTAAGAAAAGGCCCCACCCGGAAAGGCAGAGCCTTTCCGCACACAGGGGCGGCGGAGCCGCAAGTCAAACGGCCTCCCGGTAAGCCTAAGGGGTCCCCACGCACAAGTGCGCAGGCTAAACGGCACAAATGGGCGGCATAGCCGCTGTACTCAGCAGTCCGCTATTTGATCAATCGTATCGCCTCTTCCAGCGCTTTCTCTGAAGGCACTGCGACGTGCGGCTCAACTCCAACTCCCTCGATCCGGCCATTCGCCATAGAAAAGTAATCCCCTACGGGGACGAACGCCTGAAAACCCTCGGCGAGGTCGAACGGGCTCTGCGTGAGCATCTCGCCGGCAGTTCTTTCTCCGATGAGCTTCACCGCTCCCGACGCCTTGAAAGCATCTGCGGCCAGTTCGGCGGCGCTCGCGGACCGTCCGTCGATGAGGATGAAGACCGGGCCGTCGAAATTGGGATCCGCGGGTTCGAAACGCAGCCGGATCAGAGGTTCCGTTTGAATGCTAGCCCACCAGGCCTTGAGCGAATAGCCTGTCCAGGGTTCTGTCGACAGCACCTTCTCTTTTGTCGGCGTCCGTTCGTTCGATGTGTACCAGGCGTTCGTCACGAAGTACCCGGCATCGAGAGGATTGTCGATGATGTGCTCGATCAAAGGCTTCACGGCGAATGCGCCGCCGCCGTTGCCCCGGAGATCGATTATCAGCGCTCGCGGCTTTTTCTCGGCGATCTCCAGGTATGCCTTTTCGATCAGTTCGATCGTGTCCAGTCCGATCATCGTCTCGACCCTGAGGATCGCGATCCCGTCCTCGAACCGGACCGAAGCGGGCTTGCCTCCGACCTTCATCTGGTCGAACTGTTCGATCATCGCCTTTGCCGGGGCACGGCCGCGCGAAAGCACCAGATGCGAAAAGGGTTTGTTCTCGTACGCATATCTGAATCCGAGGATCATATCGAGGTCATCGTTCGCGGATGCCGCGATGGCTGTTATCGTGCCGTAGAGGGCGCGCCACTCGGGCCCGTCCAATGTCCGGGGATCGTAGACCCTTGTTTCGCAGAGCACTCGAAGAGACTCGGCCACCGCACGGTAGTCCCTCAGGGGAAGTTTTTGACCGGTCGACGGTACTCCTCTGAACTTGCTGCGCATAGGGCCTCCGGAGATCGAGCCTTCGATAGAATCGCCTTTGATCGTGAACACGATCTCGCCTTCCGAAGTCGGGGCGGTGAGCTTGCCCCTGAACTCGGCCCCTTTCATTACGGCGGAGAAAGAAAACAAAGCGTCGCCCTGAACGGCGTTCTTTGCTTTAGCTTGAGGAAGGGCCGCGATCGTTTTCAACGAACCGGACTTTGAACGGCCCGCGACCTTGTCACCGTCCCGTTCGAGGACGATCACGGCCTCAAGCGGCCCGGACTGTCCGGCGTCGAAGGTGATGAGCCATTCGGAAGTGTTGCCGGATTGCGGGAAGATGGCGATCGAAAACGAGAAGAAGAAAAGGAAGAAAAAGGTGGTGCGTTTCATTGGCGGAGGTCTCCTTTCGGCTTGAAGCCTCTACAACGAAAACGAATCAGGGATGGTTCCGCGAGGTACGATAGGCTTCAGCCTGTCGGATTGCTTCTCCCGCTTCTCTTGCGGCTCCGCCGCCGGTGTGTGCGGAAAGGCTCTGCCTTTCCGGGCGGGACCATTTATCGATCTCTTCGCGCGGAGGCTGAGCCTCCGCGCAAAAATCTCAAGAGGCCAGTCCCCGGTAAGCCGGAGGGGTCCCCACGCACAAGTGCGCGGGCTAAACAGCACACAGGGGCGGCGGAGCCGCCACAGCCCAAAGGGCTGCTCAGTCCCTAGGAATTTCGCTGCCCAGGAATAAACCCATCCCGGCAAAGAAGAGGCCGCAAACGTAGGCTACCGGAAGATGGACAGACAAGACCGCGGCGAAAAGCTGCGTGCTACAGCTCGGAGATTCATAATCCATGATTCTCAGGTCTACGATCAACCCGAGAGGGAAGATCGTAGCGCAGATAGCAACTGTCGCCATCGATCTTAGAACACTGTTTAGACCCCGCTTTCTACCTATTTTGAAAGGGTAGAGAAAGGTGACAAGTAGGAAAAAGTAGGTAAGGACCGGCATCGGACGCTCCGCCGCGTGAATAAAAGAAACCCCCGGCTTCGATTCCAGGGCGCCAGTCTTCTTTCACGTGGCGGTACTACGGAAGTTCAGTTTATTTGAGGACCAAAGAGTGAGCCACGCTTCGCGTGTCCAGGGCAGCGCGAAGCGCTGCTCTAAACAGGGCGAGGTACGATAGGCTTCAGCCTGTCGCGGTTCGGCTCTCGCGGCTTTGCCGCCGGTGTGTGCGGAAAGGCTGTGCCTTTCCGGGCGGGCCTGAATGAGACTCCCCCGGGGCTGAGCCCCGGGGGAAAACTAAACTAAAACGACCTCGCCGGTAAGCCGGAGGGGTCCCCACGCACAAGTGCGCGGGCTAAACAGCACACAGGGGCGGCATAGCCGCGAGATCTTTCGTATGCAGACGGGCGGGGACAAGCCCCGCCCCGCTAGTGATACTTCGAAGGCAGGTTCTCCCTTCCCCACTTCAGCGTCCGTGCCATCCATACAAGCTCGTCGAAAAATCCTTCCGCCCGCTTGTGATAGGCGTCGTCAAGAAGGTTCCCTGCCTCGTCGAACTTGTCCGCAACCTTGGGGAAGTTAAGGTCGGTGAAGGTGACCGCCAGCCCGAGTTCCCTTACCATCGGCACCATCGCTTCGATCACCCGCGTGCCTCCCCAGGGGCCGGCCGAAACGCCCACGATCCCGACAGCCTTGTGAATGTATTCCCTGAGAAGAAGGTCGATAACGGCCTTGAGCGAGCCCGGGTATCCGTGGTTGTACTCCGGTGTAATGACTATCAGGCCATCCGCGCCTATGATCGCATCACGCCACTCGGGGTAGCTGTCCTTGAGTTCCTGGCCGTAGCCTTCGCTCGGAAAAACGAAATCGCGCACGTCGAAAAGACGTGTCTCGATGTCGCCGCGTTCTTTTGCTTTCAAGAGGACCCAGTTCGCGACGTGCTCGGACTGCCTTTCCTGTCTCGGCGTCCCGAGCAGGATGGGGATGTTTACTTTGGAGTCTCTCATTTCATCGTCCCTGCCACCTGTGCATTACCTGTCAACTTGCCGCGACCGTTGCATCTTCCCTTTTCCAAATGATGAGGGCCAACCAGAAAATAAAGATCTGCAGGATCAACGGGAACTCGGCCGGAAGCACTATTGCCGAGGAGCGGCTGAAGTAACCTTCGGGCTTGATACTTCCGACCACGCTATTTCCAAGCTCAAGAACGAATTCTCGCTTCCAGACAGATTTCTTCTTCAAAACATATATGTTTCCAAGGTATTCGATCTCAAACCGGTTTTTGACCGCACTCGGCTTGTCGGCAGACGCAAGCACTTTTTCACCGTCCAGCAGCAGAAACGGTCCGCGGAACGGGCGGTCCCGCTTGATCGTAAATCGAATCCCGTTTATCGAGAGCTCAGAAGATTCCTTCCAGGAAGAGGTCTTCAGATCAGCCACTGGCTTTCCGGCCTCGTACACTCGATAAGTATTCCCGAACAGGCCTTTCGTTTCTGCCTTCAGCATAGGCGTCGAGCATACTACGTGCGAGAGAGCCGGGGAAACATGCGGTTGACCCCTTATTCAGTGCCGGCTCAAACAGCCTCCCTCGTCAGCAGTTATCGAATTTCTTTCTGCGGCTTGCCGAGCCGCGAGGTACGATGGGCTTCAGCCTGTCGCCGTTCCGCGCATTCGCGCGGCGCAAACTGAAGTTCGCGGTACTTCGAGGTACGATAGGCTTCAGCCTGTCGATCTTCATCTCTCGCTTCTTTTGCGGCTATGCCGCCTGTGTGTGCGGTAAGCCTTTGGCTTGCCGGCGAGCGGCCCCGTCGAGATTCTTGCGCGGAGGCTGAGCCTCCGCGCGATGAGATAAATATATGGTCCCGCCCGGAAAGGCAGAGCCTTTCCGCACACACCGGCGGCAGAGCCGCAAATCAACTCAAACGGCCTCGCCGGTAAGCCGAAGGCTCAATGAGGCTGTCTGATTACTGATTGTCGGGCAGCCTCATTTTTTGCCGGCCGGCGGATTTTTTGAGCAAGAAAAGGCCGCCTGGTCAGGCGAACCTGGCCTTGCTGAACCTCTGGAGGTTGTGGGCGATCGCTATTAGTCCCATTTCCGTGGTCACCTTCTCGATCCCCCGCAGGTTGAACCTCCTGAACCCCTTGTTCTGTTTTATATTCCCGAACACCGCCTCGACCGTCATTCTCTTCTTTCGTTTCTCGATGCCCTCTTCGCTTTCGAGCAGCTCGCGAGCCCTTCGCCGGTGTTTGATCAGGTTGAAGTTGCGCTCGACGACCCTGTCACCTTCGGCTTTGTGGCAGGGGCCCCGCATCGGGCATCCCCGGCAGTTCACCGCCTTGTAGAGCCTTGACCGCTGGAGATATCCTCCCGCGCTCGTTCTCTCCTTGTCCCCGATGTAGTCCATCGGCTTCCCCGCAGGACAGTACAGCGTGTCGGTTTCTTCGTCGTACCTGAGATTGTCGGACAAGAAAGGATCCTCACGGCGCTTTTTGTCCGTGACATCCTTGTGGAACCAGTTGTATTTGACGAACCCGGTGATCCCCCTCTCCCCGAGGTATTCGTAGTTCTCCTCCGATCCGTATCCCGCGTCCGCAGTCAGCGACTCGGGCGCCCCGCCGTACTTCTTCAGGTAGCTCTCGATATGATCCTTCAGAGCCGATGTGTCCGCCGGCGTCTGCGCCAGCGTGTAGTTCAGAATGTAGTGCCCTTCGGTCGAGGCCTGCACGTTGTATGCGGGTTTCAGCTGCCCGTTCCCCAGATGGTCTTCCTTCATCCTCATGAACGTCGCGTCCGGGTCCGTCTTCGAGTAGCTGTTCCGGCCATTCAGAAGCTTCTCCTTTTCTTCGTACTCCGCCAGCTTCTTCGGCCAGTTCTTCTTTGCGTACCTAAGCTTCTGCCTCGTCTTCGGGTCCGTCTCCTTGTCCTTCAGGGCCTCGTTGATCTCTTCTATCGCACGCTCGACGGCCTCCGGGTCCATCGCTTCAAAGTCCGGCTCGTTCGGTGTCTGTTCCTCGTCCTCGTACAGCTTCTCGACATACGCCCACAGCTGCTTCAACTGCTCTTTGATCCGCTCACGGTTCCCTTTCACCGTCTTGCCCCACACGAACGTGTACCGGTTCGCGTTCGCCTCGATCTTTGTCCCGTCAAGAACAGCTTCCTTCAGCGACAGCACTCCCTCCCCCGCAAGCAGCTGCACCACTTCCGAAAACACTTTCTCCAACTCTCCCGACAGCCTCTTGCCCCGAAAGTCGTTGATCGTGTTGTGATCAGGCTTTGCTCCTGAGCTCAGCCACATGAAGTGGATGTTCTCCTTTAGCGCCTGCTCCATCTTCCTCGACGAGTAGATGTTCCTCAGATATGCGTACACCAGCACCTTCAGCAGCATCCGCGGATGATAGCTCGACGCTCCCCCACCCTTGTATCCCCGCTCTATCCCACTGATGTCGATCCGCTCGATCACCTCGTTCACCACCCTCACCGGATGGTTTTCCGGGATCAGCTCGTCGTAACTCGGCGGAAGCAGCATCGGCTGGTTCTGGTCGTACTTTCTGAAGACCGGACCCTTCTTTTTCATGCTGAATATTGTACCCTGAAAACAGAAAAGAGGCTGACTTTTCAGACAGCCTCCTAAACGGCACACAGGGGCGGCGGAGCCGCGGGACAGGGATCATGTTTCAAGGACCATGGTTCAGGTTTCACTCGTTTCTGAATCCCGGCTGAAATCCCGGCAGGCAGAGCTTACACTTCAGCACCTCGACCTTCACAAGGTCAGCAATATACCGGTCCACGACCTCCTGTCGGATCGGGCCGAACTCGGCTGATAGCGCATTGCGGATCATGCCGGCGTTTCGTTTCCCGTCGATAAAGTTCACAAGCTCAAATTTCGCATCCCCCGAAAGCCTGTTTCCCGGCTGGCGGTACCAAGCGAGGTCCGCTTCGGACAATTTGCTCTCAGGCAATCCGAAATCGAGCGGGCCTCGCGTCAGCCGTTCGGGGATCATTCCGTTCGGAAGTTCCAAAATGCCTTCTAGTATCGAATAGCCCATCGCCGGGGCGATCGCTTCCAGCGTCTTCGAGTGCCTTTCGAACTGTGCCTTCAGCGAGGACCTCATCTCCTCAACTATCGCTGTTGAAGGATCTCCTCCATTAAAATGCACTATCGTATAGAGCGCCTCGTCCTCGATCTTCCACTTGTGCCACAACACGCTCAGCGTTTCGGCGTAATCGGTTACCGAACGGCCCGACTGGCTCTTCATCAACTCCCTCGCCTGCATCATCCCTTCCGCAAGCCTCTTCGAGCTGTTCGCGTACGCGAGGAACGCGAGGTCCTTTGCCTCATCCTCCGTCAGGTTTGCCAGATACAGAGCCGTCGCCGCGGCGATGATCTCCGTCCGCTCCAGCTCGACCGGATCGACCTTGTCCGGGGTGTCTTCCGAAGTGTGGTGCGTGTAATCCGGATCGTGCGAGAACATCACTCCCGGAATCTTCCGGTCGATGAACATCATGTGGTCGCTGCCGCCGGAATAAGGCGTGATCCGGTAGTTCATCTGCGACAAGCTTCCGCGCGGGGTCCTTATGTCCATTCCGTCGACCATCAAAGCCATATCTGCAACAACGTCGTTCAATACAGACGGAATCGAATCCGGGGTGCGGGTGATGATCAGCTTCGAATGCAGAAGCTCAAGGTTTTCGCCGACCATGTCCATATTCAGGTTCGCGAGCACCTCGCCTTCTAGCTCTACGCCGCGCAATTCCGGATGCTTGTCGATGTAAGCCATCGTGCCGTACCACTCCGGAACCCAAAGAAACCGGATCGTCCGTTTCGGCCTCGGCATACGGCCCGCTTTGATCAGCTCGTTCATCGACCTTGCGATGTCCAGAAGCGCCGCCGATCCGGACGCATTGTCATTCGCGGATTCTTTCGGATGGTCGAGATGCGCGCTGAAGACGATCTCCTCGCTTTCGAACTCCGATCCCTGGATCGTCGCGACGACCACGTCCATGAAATACGGCTCGAGCCCGATTCCCTTTGCTTCAGCCTTTACCTTTACAGAAACTCCCGATTCGAGAAGCCCGCGAAGCTTCGTGCCCTGCCTGTTCGTAAGATTGAATCCGAACGTCGTCCTTTCGAGCTCGTCCGAGCGCGGCCACATTCCCGTGTACGCGAGCATGTCCGGGTATTCCTTCGCGCGATAGTCGTCCAGATAGCAGACCACCGCCAGCGCGCCGTACTTCAGGACCGCGAGCCGATGAACCGCGCCTCCGTAACCGGTCGCGAGCACGATCTTGCCTTTCACATCCACGCCTTCGTAGTCTCTTTCGGACGTTCCGGATCCGACAAACACGAGTTCGGCGGTCGCCGATCCGGGGTTCGAGTACGTGATAAGGCTCATGGGGATCTCGGGATATCCGACGATCCGTTCTTCGTAAGGCTCGATCATCCTCAGCTCCGCCCAGTCCATGTCGAAACCGGAAGGCGATTGCCACGTCTGGTACTCGATCTTGCCGTCGGAAGGATATGACTCGATGAACGCGTTCTTCTCGTCGAATCCGAACCCGCGCAACTGCTTGAGTACGTAATTCGCCGAATCGCGGAACTGCCTTGAGCCCTGTACGCGGCTGTGCCGCGTGATCTGGATGACGTGCTTTTTCGCGAGCTCTCCGCTGAGGGACTCGTGAAGAAGGTCGCGCAGTTTCGGATCAAGTAGACGGCCTTGAGGGAAGGCGAGGCTAGAGAGAACAAAAAGAACCGAGGCGAGAAATAGCGTCTTTTTCATGATTCTAAACGATTGACACAGGGCAGTTTAGAGCCGCCCCTGAATGCTGTTTAGCCCCCGCATTTGTGCTGGGGGCGTGACGGGGCTACTGATCTGAATCTTCGCGGCTTTGCCGCCGGTGTGTACCGTTTAGCCCCCGCACTTGTGCTGGGGGACTTTCGGGCGAAACTGAGCAATATCTTCGCGGCTTTGCCGCCCCTGTGTGCCGTTTAGCCCCCGCACTTGTGCTGGGGGACTTTCGGGCGAAACTGAGCAATTTCTTCGCGGCTTTGCCGCCGGTGTGTGCGGAAAGGCTCTGCCTTTCCGTGCGGTGCCCGTTACATGTGAAGTTTCGCGGAGGCTCAGCCTCCGCGCAAAAATCTCAAGAGGCCAGTCCTCGGTAAGCCAGAGGCTTACCGCACACAGGGGCGGCAAAGCCGCAAAGAAACTCAATAGGCTCACCCCCGGTAAGCCAGAGGCTTACCGCACACAGGGGCGGCAAAGCCGCAATTCAAATCAAACGGCCTCCCCGGTAAGCCGAAGGCTTACCGCACATCACGGCGGCAAACCCCAATTCAAATCAAACGGCCTCCCCGGTAAGCCAGAGGCTTACCGCACACAGGGGCGGCAAAGCCGCAATTCAAATCAAACGGCCTCGCCGGTAAGCCAGAGGCTTACCGCACACAGGGGCGGCAAAGCCGCTCGACATGCTACCCCAGCTCTTCCCTCAGATAAGCAGCAACGTCCGTAATGAACCGGTGGACCGATGCTTCCGCGATGCGGTGGCCCGCGACCGCGTCGATCGCGCTTCCGAGCGCGCCCAGCGGCACGTCGTACTCGCCTTCCAGATCCAGCTTGGTTTCAGTGGCGGTCAGAGGGTAGATCGAAAGCTCGGCCTTCATCACCGGGAAGAGCCTCGGCATCTTCGACGCCTTCCACTCGATCTGCAATGTCGTCCGCTCGGGGCTCCCGAACGACTTCGGCGAAGCCTCGATCTCCTTCACCTCGATATCGATCTCAGTTCCGACATCGATGCCGGCGACATTGGCGTGAAGCTCGGATGCGATACTGTTCGCGCGTTTCGCCGCGACCCTTGTCGCGGAACTGAACACGGAGGCCGCGTCAGCGCCCAGCGCTTCCTTAACTCTTTCGTACGGATGGTTGACGTAGTCGTAAAAGTGGATGGCTTTGCTCATCGGCTCTCAAAGGGGGTGGATGTGTTGAGTTTCAAAATTGCGCCGACATTATAGCAGGGAAATCGCATTCAGGTTCCAGGTTCAAAGTTCCAGGTTCAAAGATAAGAGATGGACTCTATATTCAGCTCGAATTTCAATCTGCGCTACGCGAATGCGCGGGATCCGGAACGACAAGCTGAAGCTCGTCGGACACTTGTCGCGCGAACTTCAGTTTGCGCCGCGCGAATGCGCGGCATCCGGACCAGCAAGCTGAAGCTAGTCGGACAATTCGCTTCGCTCACTGCCCGCAGGACACGGGCGCAGTCTGGGAGTGCTGAGAAATGAGTGCTGAGTACTGAGAAATGAGAGATGGGCACTGAGTACTCATCCCTTCGTACTCATCTCACAGCACTATTTCTTCATCTCTCAGCACTCATCTCTCAGCACTATTTTCTCAACACTCACCGCTAATCACTTATTCGCTATGCCCCTCGCTTGCGCTCGGGGTTCCGATTCTCAGTACTCCTTTGAACCTTGAACCCGGAACCTTGAAACTGAATGCTATGCCCCTCGCTCGCGCTCGGGGTTCCGATACTCAGTACTCATCTCTCAGTACTCAGCACTTCTTACTCCCCCTGCGCCATCGAGTATCCCGCGGAACCGTCGAAGTTATAAAGGTTCTCCGTCTTGATCACCTCGAAGCCCGCTGAATTGATCGAGGAGAGCAGTTCGACCACGTCCTCGTATGTGACGCTTTCGCCCGTCATCCTGAAACGGCAGCGCCAATGGTCGGTCTTGAACGTTTCGGGAATCCCGCCGGGATAGACAAGCACACCACGGTTGGTGATGAGCTTGAGTTTGAGCTTGTCGGTCGAGGCATCGAGCAGGCCTTCTCCGATCACGTCCGGATCGCGGTCGGATTCGTCCCAGCAGATGAACACGTCGATTCCAACAAGGTCCTTTTTCGTCTCGATCTTCGATACGGGCGGAACGGAGATCTGCTTGTTCGCATAGCGGACCGCTTCAAGACGCGCGGGCGTCCTGCCGAGACGCTCGATAACGGCATCTGTGAACTGCTTTGTTCCGACCTCCTGCTTGCTGAGCCCCTCCCGGTAAATGTCGGGCGTGTGGATCCCGTCTTCGATCGTGCAAAGCCAGGCGTTCTTAATCTTTTCGCCGAGTTCGCCCATTCCGAGATGGACAAGCATCTGGGTAGCGGCGATCAGAAGCCCGGAAGGGTTCGCGACGTCCTTTCCGGCGATATCGGGAGCCGAGCCGTGGATCGCTTCGAACATCGCCGCGTTGTGGCCCACGTTCGCCGAAGCCGCTAGCCCGACCGACCCCGCGATCTGCGCCGTGATGTCCGAGAGGATGTCGCCGTAAAGATTGAGCGTGACGATGACGTCGAACCATTCGGGCGACGTCGCGAGCCTCGCGGAGCCTATGTCGATGATCTGGTGATCGGTCTCGATCTCCGGATATTCCGCCCGGATCTCGTCGAAGACCTGGTGGAACAGGCCGTCGGTGAGCTTCATTATGTTGTCCTTCGTCATGCACGTGACCTTCTTCCGGCCGTATGCGCGTGCGTATGCGAAGGCGTAGCGGATGATGTTCTCGCAGCCGGGACGCGTGATGAGCTTCAGGACCTGGGTCACTTCGGGCGTCTGGCGGTGCTCGATGCCGGCATACAGGTCCTCCTCGTTCTCGCGGATGATGACAAGGTTCATCCCGGGATGCATCGAGGCGACGAAAGGCGTGTAAGCCTTGCACGGTCTTACATTTGCGAACAGGTTGAGTGACTTGCGGATGGTCACGTTAACGCTCTTGAATCCCTTGCCCTGGGGCGTCGTGACGGGCGCTTTCAGAAGCACGCCGCTCTGGCGGAGCACGTCCCAGCCGTCGGACGGAAACCCGGAGGTGATGCCTTTTTCGTACGCGGCCTGTCCGATGGTGATGAAATCGTAATCGAGGGGAGCCTCGGCGGCGCGGAGAATATCGAGCGTGGACCCCATGATCTCGGGCCCGATCCCGTCGCCCTCGGCGACAACTATCTTTTTCTTATCCATTATTCGTTTCTTATAACCTTCTGTTATTGATACGGGAACAGTGCGGCCGCGGCCGCCCTTTTTGTGGGAATCGATATTCTATAGGCTGGGATTGGGAGGCGCAACGAGACAGTGGTCAATGGTCATAGCGCAATGATCAATGGGCGGCGGGATTCACCACGGAGAACACGGAGGCCACTGAAGCAGAAACGCGACCGTCAGGGAGCGTGCGTGATACAGTTCAAAGTTCCAGGTTCCAGGTTCGAAGAAGGCGGAAATGCGACCGTCAGGGAGCGGGCGTATCTCGCCCCGGAGGGGCGGAAACGGAACCTTCAGATCCTCCCAAGACATACCTCGTAAACCCTCAACCGATCGGTTCTCCAATCGAGTGAAAGATAGACATCGCTCCGATCACTTACGGTGTGCCGTAGGTCATCCTCTGGCTTGGGGTAGTACTTAACCTCAACGCGAATCCGGATCGAGCTCCCCACCCGAACATACGGAAAGACTTCGTAGACTCTTAATGGCTTTCCGGAACTCACGTATATCGCTTCGAGTTCCTCGGCACTCGGCAGGATAGCGGTGAAATTGTTGTGCGATCGAGGAATGCGGGAGATCAGATTCTTCTTACCAATGATGATCGCCTGGGTGAAATCTACTCCCTGAGGTTTCCCCCACTCCTCCTGCATCTTTTCCAGAGTTGCATAAAGAGCGGCGGCATAGATGTCTTTTCCGACCAGATCATCGACTTCACCTAGATCACGCTTGTCGAAAAAGTGAATATCGAAATCGATGAATCGTTCCGATTCGTGAAGTACCAACCGAACGTCTTCGATCTTTCCGGGATCGATGAACTGCTTGAGCTTGCTCAAATTCCGAAGAGAACGATCTAGGTTGTCTCGAGCAAAGATATCGCCCTCGTTTAGAAAGATCTTCCGCCGGACAGTCTCGTCCCTACTTCTCAGACTCAGAAAAAACGCTACCCGTCGGACGTTATACTCCTCCCTATCAGCCTTCGCGATCATCCGCTCGCGTTCGGCACTGTCTTGAATGTAGTCCTTATCCGCGACGCATCTGCCGGCGGCAGTTCGAGGTAAGAAGATCGACACGCTCAAAACGACCAACAATAATAAGACTGATCCTCGCACTGTGCCTCCCACATTTTTCAGTTGTCGCCCTCCTTCGCCTTTCGAAGTTCTTCCCGTCGCTTTTCTTCCCACTTCTTCCAGCTGCCGGTATCACCTTTAAGCCAGTCGTAATAGTGTTCGAGGATGATCCCGGACATGTCGTCCGGATGAAATACTCCCAGATCGAAGAAATACTTCTGGAGCCTCGAACCGCCCCACAAGTGCCAGTTGTTCCTTAGCCACATCCCGAGTCCAAAATGGTACTTGATCGTTTCGTCCCTGTTCGGCAATGAACGGAACTCGGCCTTGTCGGCTTCACTGAGGATCTTGTCGAGCTCGAGCATACACTCGCCGATATCGGCCGGTATGTACCGGCCGTCGATCTTATCGGCCTTCTGGCGCTCCTCAAACCTCTTCTTCTCCGCTTCGACCTCGATCTCTTTCTCTTTCCTGGCAAGATCGTCATCCGACTTTCGGAGAAGGATGACCTCCTTACCGAGATACCACTTGTCAAATCTTTCGGTTAGTCCCGTATCTTCGAATCTGCCGAGCTCGAAAAAGGCCCTCACCTGTTTCTGGTCAATGCCCGACCCGCTCTCGATCTCCACACTTTCAACTTCAAAGTTCCCTCCGCGAGATATCAGGCCGCCTATGGTCAACTTGTAACTCTTGTACTTTTCGGAGTCTTCCGAGTGCGGCGCGACCGGTTTCATTCCAAGAAACCGTCCGAGTTCGGCTATAACGTCCTTTCCTCCTTTTAACTCTGGAAAACTTTCGAAATAGGGCGGATCGACATTCTCCCAATTCGAGCGACGTTTCTCTGGCCGGTCCTTGATCGTCTCGAAAACCTCTTCGAATGGGACTCTTCCGGCATAAGTGCCCGAATTCAGATCTATCGAGTGAACATTCAGCTCGAAATCGATAAGAGAGAACCTCCCGGCAGCTTCAAAGACGCTGTGCTCCGCAAGAAATCTCTGCCGATCATCCGCATATTCGAAGCTTTCGCCGCTTGCCCTCTTGCGATTGAGCTCCCAGTCCACGAAGAGCAGATTGCCGTTCTCCGAACGGTCTTTTCCCGTCAGCTCCTTTGTCGAGAAACCCTTTACGAACCTCCCATCCCTGTAAATGTTTACTGCCATTAAGCCCGGGGCATCGTCGGGCGGATCGTACGAGAGGAGATACACGATCACGCGCCCGTCATCACTGATCGCGACATGTCTAGGGTCATCCCAGATCTCGATACTCTGATCCATCGTGTAAACCGGCTTTTCGCTCCCCGTTCGGAAAACCCCGGTGCGCCCTCTAAGTGTCGGATATTCGCGGTCGTAAGGAACCGTACGGAGATAATGCGATTCGTCTGCGGAGTAGACAGTGACGATGCTGACTCCCGAAAGGTATACCTGGCCCTTCGCTGCCGCTGCGAACATCAACGCAAAGCAGCACCCCAGCAAAGCGATGAATGAGGCTGCCTTCATTTGTTCCATAGTGGATCACCTAGCACCGCGATCCCGAATGTCCCGAGCTCCGTACGAGCGGCAGGTCTGCAGCGCGATGGCGGAAACGCGACCGTCAGGGAGCATGCCTATCTCGCCCCGGAGGGGCGACGGATGTTAGCCCGGGGGGGGAGCCGAAGGCGCAACCCCGGGATAGGGCGCAAAAAAAGACTCAAGCCCCGGAGGGGCGTCAAACGCCGGATCTCAGATTTCAAATTGAAGATCTCAAACTCCGGCAACGAGCGAGCGCCATCGGCGCGAAATGTTAATAGGGTCGCGGATCGCAATGTCCCGAGCTCCGTAGGAGCGATATGTCTGTAGCAACGCGGCCACACAAACGACTTGCCAGCCGCGTAGCGGTGGCGCGGCTACCGGCCTATGGCCTCCAACGCCTCGACATCTGCCAAGTCCTGTTTTCTTCCGACCGATCGTTTGTTCCTGATGAGTTCATCCCGGCCAATGAAGTTCACTGAGACGCCGCCATAGTCACCCTTAACCGCACCCGATCGCGCCTCCCGCCATTCGACGCCCGAGATCGAGGTCATAATATCGATCCTCACGGGAGGGACTCCCAACTGGACGACAGAGTCCGCTCGTTCGAAATCACTTTCTTCTATGGCCAAAGAACCGAATCCGGACTCGTCCAGCGCCTCAAGAAGGCTTTCAGCGTTTCGTTTCTCGGGTTTGACGTAGATCTCCAGATCACCGGTGAAGCGCGGCGCACCGTGAAAGGCGGTCGCATACCCACCTACGATCAGGTATTCAACTTTTTTCGCGTTTAACAACCCGAGCAACTCTTTGAAGTCGGAGATCACTTCCATAGACTTGTCTGCGATAGAATTCGACCGCGGCGATCCGCTCTGAGGGTGGTCGGGAGAGCCAGTATTCGAGATCCCGAACTTTCGAACCCGACTCTTCAAGGGTGAGCTTTCTGACTACTTTCTTGATCACGCGGTGATTTTATCACGATATGGGAATGGGGCTTGGGTTCAGGCCTGGAGATCTCAATTGCGGGCGCATTCGGAAACGCCATGGCGGAAACGCGACCGTCAGGGAGCGTGCGTATCTCGCCCCAAACGGGCGACGGATGTTAGCCCGGGGTGGAGCCGAAGGCGCAACCCCGGGAAAGGGCGCAAAAAATGACTTAAGCCCCGGAGGGGCGTACGCACAAGCCGATACAACGTCACTCTGTTCAACAATTCAGTAATGTCCGGACTGTGTACAGCGAAGCACGATAGGCTTCATCGCGATTCCGCGCTTGCGCGCGGCGCAAACTGAAGTTCGCGTTACCTCGGACGCCCGCGTCAGATCATCCGGATCACTTTGAAAAGGCGCTCTCAAAAAACTCGAAAACCGGCCCCTCGAACCGCTTCCGGACTCCCTCTACGTGCCCGCCCTCGAAAACGACCATTGAGAACGGGATCCCCTTTTCGCTCAGGGCACCGGCGAACGCCGACATTTCGTTCCGCGCCGCGTCTTCGTTCCCTGCCTCCAGACGGATCCGCAGCTGCTTGAGTTCATCAACATACGCCGGAACCTGCCGCACGAGCGTTTCCCCGAGCCAACGGTCCCAAACGTCTTCCCTCTTCACAAATCCGCCGTCCTTCTTTTCAAACGGAAGATCGGCGAACCGTCCGGAATCAGGGTTCGGAGAGAACGCCGCCGCCTTCGACCACATAAGCCGTGCGAGAAGGTTTGCGTCCGGCTTGAAAGGATCCCGGGACTCGTTCGCTGCTTTCCACGCGGCTTCGCCGAACGGGTTCGGATTGACGAGATTCACCGCACTCATCCCTAGAACCGAGCCGAACACGTCCGGATGACGCATCGCGATCCGCAATGCTCCGTAGCCTCCCATCGACTGTCCCGCGATCCCCCGGAACTCGCGCGATGCCCTCGTGCGGTATTTCGAATCGATGAAACCGACAAGCTCCTCCGAGATGAATGATTCCCATCGCCCTGACGCAGGGGAATCCGTATACCAGGAACCGCCGAGCTTCGTCCTCGCATCCGGCATTACGACGATCATCGGACGGATCGATCCCGAGCGGATCAGCCGGTCCAGCTCCGCTTCGAGATCCATTCCCTCATAGCCGTCCTTTCCAAGCCAGCTATCCGGTCCCGAACCGTAACTGTGGAGAAGATAAACCACGGGATAGCGCTGTCTCGAAGACTCATACTGTGGAGGAAGATAGACAAGGACTTCCCGTTTCGGGCTTTCGCCGAGGAGATTCCCGGCGATCATCTTCGAATCGACCAAATCGCGGACGATCTCGGCTCGGGTCGAGGTCACAGGCGCAACCAGTAATGCCAGCCCCAATAGAGTCCGAAGGATGCCGATCGTTAGCCCTGCTCTCCTACGGCGCATTCTTGGATTTTTCTTCTTCAGCGTCAGCTCCTACGTCACAGGCGATGAGCGCGATGATCAATGCTATGCCCCAAATAGCCGGAAATAAGAAAGTTGCCGCGGCGACGGCCATAAAGGGGCCATTGTCCACCATTTCGGGTGTCTGATATTTGAAGACGTGAATCCACGCCGACAGATAAACTCCGAAAGGCAGCAAGAAAGACGAGACAGGCGCGATCACGAAACCGGCATACCAGGATGTCCATATCCTCCGCCGCATAAGCTCGTAAGGAATGAGGAATGTCAGGAACGCAAACACAAGAATGGCCAATGCTTCGTGCCACAAAGATGTGAACAGATTCCACATAGATAAGGAATTGGTAACTTCACTCTATCGATGCGGTCCGATGTGAAACCTCATCCCCGTGAGCGCTCCGTCGACATAGGAGACCGGACGGTATAAGTAATACAGGGCCCTTAAATTCTCCGGAAAGATCACGTAGGTCATTCCGTCCTTTTCCCAAACCTCCGAGTTCATATATCTAAGTACCGCGTAACTTCCCAGATAAACAACAAAGAGCACCGCCAATGGAACAATGAGCTTCTTCGCCTTCCCCACCCCCTTCATCCCCTTCATCCCTGTTCCTTATATGCCTCGACGATCGAACGGAACCCGCCGTACGCCATCCGCTTCGGATCGAACGGATGCTCCTCGCCTTCCATCATCTCCTTGATCCGCTCGTCTTCCATGATCGCGGCGTTCGCCCTATCGCGGTCCTCCTTCGAAGCGTAAACGACATACGCGAAGACCACCGTTTCGTCGTCGGAGGCGCCTGCCATTTCTCGGAAAGAAGCCGTGTGCTCCGAGTCGAGATCGTCTCCGACGGTCTCGACATACTCGAGGGCCCCGTGCTCTAGCCAGATATGCGACGCCTTTTCGGACATCCTTTGGTAGGCTTCCACCTTTTCCTTCTTCAGCGGCAATACGAAACCGTCAACGTATTTTCCCATCCCGTTCTTTTCCTCCATCCCTGTAAATTCTTCCCTGGCTTCGACGATCGTCCGGAAGCCGCCGAACGCCATCCGCGTCGGATCGAAAACGTTCCCCGCTGCCTCCATCATCGCCGTTGTTTCTTCGTCTTCCATGATCGCGGCGTTGACACGGTCGCGGTCGTCCTTCGAGTCATACACGACGTAGGCAAAGGTCACTGTCTCCTCATCACCAATCCCGGCAACGCGTTTGAAAGAAGCGGTGTATTCGGAATCGAGGTCGTCTCCGACGGCCTCAAGATATCCAAGCGCTCCCAGTTCGATATGTTTTCTGCTCGCGGCCTCGGAGAGTTTGCGGTAACCTTCGATCGAGGCCTCATTGATCGGTACCACGAATCCGTCAACGTATTTCCCCATCGGCTTCGCTCCTTTTACTCCTTGGGTTCGACCGTTTCCACCCAAACGTCCCAGATACCGTCCTTCTGTGCGGTGTAAGCGATCTTCTTTCCGTCCGGAGACCAGTCTGGTTCGGTCACTCGCTCGAAACCTCTGCCGAACTCCGAGATCTTTCCGGATCTTCTCTCAAGTACGGAAATGGACCTCCCTGATTCGGGATCAACGCGGGCGAACGCAATGCGGTTTCCATCCGGCGACCAGGCAGGACAAAAATCATTACCGGGCAATCGGGTAAGCCTCGCCATGTTTCCCAACCGGGAGTTCGCGACGTAGATCTCATCTTCTTCATCATTCGAATCTCTTCTGGAAAAGAAGACGACGTCGGCATCCCGAGAGTATCTGGGCCATAAGTCTCTGAACGTAGTACTCCATTTCCGGATGACCCTCCCCGTTGCGAGGTCGAGTTCGAACAGGTCCGTATCCGGCAGTTTGCCCGATGTATAGGCGACCTTCTTTCCGGATGGGTGCCAGTCGGGGAACAGTTCATCGCCTTCGATCTCCGCAAGCCTTTTCACCGCCCTTCCTTCAGGGTCAACAGCAAAGAGATCGGATCTGCCATCTTCGGCCCTCACGAACATCACGCTCGCCCCGTCCGGGCTCCATCTCGGATATCTGTCGTCGGCCTTGCCGCTCGTCAGAGCCTTCTGGTCCGAGCCGTCCGATTTCATCACGTAAATGTCCCAATTACCGTTCCTGTTCGTTTCGAAGGCGATCTGCTTCCCGTCCGGCGACCAGGAAGGGTACCGGTCAGCTGCGGGAGTGGAGGTCAGGTTCACCTGGCCGGAGACGGCACTGAAGACAATTGAAAGACTTGTAAGCAGTACACCAATCATTTTTCTTCACCCATCCCCTTCATCCCTGTTACTTTTCCCTGAAGAACAACGGATACAAAACCGCGTTCGCGACTCCCACAACCGTGAACACTCATATTCAGAACTTTCACCGGCCCGGTCAGTTTCTGATCCCGACCGCGGCCCTCAAGTACCGGTCGTTCTCCAGCTGATCGAGCATGAAATCCGCCACATCGGCCCTGGTTATTCGCCGCGTCAGGATGAAGTTCCCAATGTCGCGCCCGTGGACGATTCTTCCTTTCTTTTTCCCATTCCTAAGCACGGCGGGGCGGACGATGACCCAATCTAGTCCGCTTCTCGCGATCAATCGCTCCTGGCGGGTCTTATCCCAGAAGTACAGGTGTAGAACTAACGGGATAACGATGAAGCTGTACCAGAGCCCCATTCGAAATCCGCTGTTGCCTATGCCGAGCGAAGTCTCGCATACAAGACGTGCGACGCCGTGTTCTTTCATCGCACCGATCACGTTTCGAGTGCCTTCCGAGAGAATCCGTGTCGGATAAAAGAACCTTTTATGACCGAGAGCAGACAGTACGGCATCCTGACCCTGCATAGGGCCCTTCAACGAATCCGGGTCCATAACGTCGCCCCGGACAACTTTTAGTCTGGGATCGTCGAGCCGCAGCTTGGAAGGGTCCCTGACAAGCGCTGTTACAGAATATCCCCGCCCGAGGGCCTGCTCCAACAGCTGTCTTCCCGTGCCGCCGGTGGCGCCTATGATCAGGAGCCTTCCGGGTTTCGCGATCGGGGCGTCTTCAAACGGTCCCGTGCGGCAATTATGCCCATTGATTGCGAGGCCGATCGAAAGGAGCAATGCGTAAACGACGAGAATAAGGACAATGGTCATTCCTGTTTTGGGTCCTTTCACTTGAGCAGGCGAAGTCGCCTGCCCCGGGTCACTTGCCCTTTCCGAAGAACAGCGTGTAAACGACCGCGTTGGCGAATCCCACTACTGTGAACACTCAGATTCAGGACTTTCACCAATCCGCTCAGTCCGAGTGCGGTTTTCAAATCGCGGCAAGTTTACTACGGAGGCTTTGATCAGTGGAAGGAAATCGGTTACGGTCTTGGAACTTTGAACCCGGAACCTGGGACTGTCTGCGGTAGCCCTCCCTAACAGTCGGGCTTCGGACACCGCTCACTGCTCACGGCTCACACAGCTCCGAACGCCGGGTGGTAATTCACAAGCCCCGCGGTATTAGCAAGATAGCCCTCTTCGAGCTCCATCGCCATGAATACCTCGTCGGGCACGTCATATTCGCATTTGATACCGAAGCGAGAGGCGGGTACGAACCCGAAGCGGGGGTAGTACTCAGGATGGCCGAGGACGACGAGAGCGCCCGCTCCGAGACTGCGGCATTCTTCAAGGCCTCTTGCGACAAGGAAGGTCCCGATTCCCTGTTTCTGCAGATCGGGGACAACGGCCATCGGCCCGAGACCGAGAATACTAACATCGGCGCGGGCAGAATGGGTGACGGGCGAGAACGCGATGTGACCGACGATGTCGCCGTCCCGCTCGGCAACGAGAGAGATGAACGGATCTGCGTGCTTGCGGAGTTCGTCCACAAGCCTTGCTTCGGCGTCCGTTTCAAAAGCGGCGACGTTTACAGCGTGGATCGCAGCGATGTCATTTTCGGTTTCAGGTCTGATCTTCATCGGAGAACATGCAAGGTCGTGCAGACATTAGGCTCCTACGGAGCCGGTTGTTTTCTCTGACGACCGGGCTATCAACATCAGGCGCCGCTGGCGCCGCGTGTACTCAGTCACCTGAATCACTTCAGTCAACCCGGTCAACCCACCAAACAGTTCAGTGCCCGGAGTGGTAGCAACGGGTCTAAGCCGCCGGTCCATGTGCCGCCGCTACGCGGCTGAGGTCTTTACAGGACGCCGTTTCTACAGACCTGCCGCGTCTACGACGCTGGACCGCGATTCCAATAAGGAAGACTCAGCCAACTCGGACAATTCGGACAACTCGGTCAACTTTGACAACTCGGCCAACTCAGTCAACTCGATCAACTCACGATCAGTGCGCGATCTCCCCATCAGTGAACAGGTACTCCCGGAGCTGTTCGTCGAAGGTCTTGTTGTTCCTTCTGATCCATTCGAGCGTCATCGCCGCGTGTTCTATCTCTTCATCGCGGTTGTGCTTGAGAATCTTCTTTAGCGCCTCGTCCTTGCAGGCGTCCATACGCTGGCTGTACCAGTCGACCGCCTCCAGCTCCTCCATCAGTGACACTACGGCCCTGTGCATTTCCCTTGTTTCGTCCGACAATTCCTCGACCGGCTCGTGATATCCCTCGCTCGAACTTGCCATATGGTTTCTCCTAATCTGGTAATAGAAGCTTTCACTTCGTTTAATGCCCGTGGGACGCGGGCGTTCCGATTCCTCAGTCCTTTCCTCTCAGTCCTTCTTCTACGCCCGCGCCCACGCTTGGGCTACTGACACCATCTCTCACATCACTTTCCTGCTTTCAAGTGACCTGGCGTGCCGCATCATCCCTTTCCACGGATCGCCGCGCTGTGCGAGCCTCCGGGGGACGTTCTCGATCGTCCACTCGCGCGGATCGACCCCGTCTTCGATCTCGTCCCATTCGACCGGCGTCGCGACGGGTGCCCCTTTTCGCGCGCGGACAGAATACGGCGCCACCGCCGTGTTTCCGTAGGAATTGCGAAGTGTGTCCAGAAAGATCTTCTTCCCTCGCTTGTCCTTACGCTGTTCGAGAGTATAACTTCCCGGATCGCCTTCGATAAGGCTCTCCGACACTTTCCGAGCAAAGCCCCGCACATCGTCAAAGGACGGGCCCCGCCGGATCGGGACGATCAGATGATAACCGTTCGAGCCGGTCGTTTTCACGAACGCCTTGAGATCCAGTTCGGCGAGAATGTCACGGAGATCGATCGCCGCCTTCCGCGCCTTCGAATAGTCTTTCGTGCCTTCCGGAGGATCAAGGTCGAAGATCATCCGGTCCGGCTTTTCGAGGTCGTCCTTTCTTGAAAGATACAAATGCGCGGTAATCATCGCCTGGTCGGCGAGATAGACCAGCGCGGCCTTGCTCCCGATGACGGGTGCGTCGAACGAACCGCCTTTTCGCCTCGGGAAGCTCACCCGCTTGATCCATTCCGGGAAGTAATCAGGTGTGTTCTTGCTGTAGAATCCGTCTTCGCCGATCCCGTCCGGAAAACGCTGGATGGTCACTCCGTAGTCGGCCGAGTGGCTGACGAACTGCTCCGCGACGGCCTCGTAGTAGTCGATCAGATCCCCTTTCGTGATCCCGTCGTCGGGAAAGAAGACCTTGTCGCGGTTTGAAATATCGATGCTGCGGCGTCCGATTCTCATTCTCCTTCATCGACGATGTTGCCGACCTCTCGTCCGCTCTTCACAGATTCGGGCTCGGTCGATGTGGGATTGCGGCGCGCGTCCGCCTCGTCGTCGTCCATTTTTACCAGGAGCCAGCGCTCATCGTCATCTCCGCCTCCTGTCCTGATCAGAGCGTAGCCGCCTTTGATCTTTTCGCCGTGGAGAGTGATCGTGGCGTGACCGTCGTCAAGCTGTTCGGCGATCGACGGTCGCTCTCCGTCTTCGTCTTCCTCCTTTGCATTCTCGTAACTGCCCCGGTCCCAGACGATCACCGAACCGCCGCCATATTCGTCCTCCGGGATGACTCCTTCAAAGTCGGCGTATTCGAGCGGATGGTCTTCGGTCGGAATGGCGAGGCGCTTCTCGGAGGGATCGGTTGAAGGTCCTTTTGGAACAGCCCAGGATTTGAGCACGCCGTCGACCTCTATGCGAAAGTCGTAATGAAGGCTCGACGCGTCGTGTTTCTGGATAACGAAGATCGGGCGTTCGTCGGCCCAATCGAAGCTTACCTCACTGCCGTCGGGCTCGCTTGTCTTGTCGAAATCGCGTTTCTTTTTGTAGTCGCTCAGGTTGTCGCTTGGCATTCACGGCGATTCTATCAAACCGTGTCTGTAGGGAGGGTTACAAGGTTGAGGGTTCCGGGAACGAGAACTTCTCCCTTATCCCTGCTCCCTGATCACCGCCCACTGCTCACCTATCTGTCCCCGCCGACTCGTCTTTTCACCGGTCACTTGCCGGAGGTAGCCCTCCCTTACGGTCGGGCTTCGGACACGCTCCTCACTGCTCACTGCTCACTGCTCACTGCTTACCGATCACTGCTCGCTGCACCCTGCTCCCTGCTCGCTGATCACCGGTCACTTGCCGGAGGTAGCCCTCCCTTACGGTCGGGCTTCGGACACGCTCCTCACCGCTTACTGCTCACTGCTTACTGCTCACTGTCCCGCGTACAAGTGCGCAGGCTAAACGGCTCCCTGCTCCCTGCTCGCTGATCACCGGTCACTTGCCGGAGGTAGCCCTCCCTTACGGTCGGGCTTCGGACACGCTCCTCACCGCTTACTGCTCACTGCTTACTGCTCACTGCTCACTGTCCCGCGTACAAGTGCGCAGGCTAAACGTCCCGCGCATAGCTCACAGGATCTCCGTCAGAAACCCCTTCGGCACATCGGAGTTCTTCCTGCCGGCGAGCGCGTAATAGAAAAGCGGCTCGCCTTCGATCGACAATCTGTGCCGGTACCTTTCCATGTGATAGATATCCAGATAATCGGAGAAGATCAGTTCGCGGATGAGCCTGGAGAATCCCGTATCGTCCTTTCGGTCGAGGAACGTTTCTTTGATATTGAAAGCCACCCAGCCTTGCTCGCTGATGATGTTGAATGCTTCGATAAACGCATCCACGGGTATATCGCCGAATCCGAGCGCCGCGACGCTGATCATACAATCGCAATTCCAGGACGCGATCTCATCGCGCTTTTCGTCCGATAGCTTCGTGAAGTCCCGGATAAGGTACGCGTCGTACATTCCGGGACGATCGCGAAGGACCGCGTCTCTTGCTTCGGGGATGATGTCCACACCGACCAGCCTTGAAACACCGAAATTCTTCAGTTCTTCTCCGACTATTCCGTTTCCGGCGCCAAAGTCGAGCACCCTCAGTTCGGTGATGTGCTCCGAAGAACTTGTCAGAGCCGAATGAAGGATGGAGACGACCTTCTTCGGAGAGGTACATTTCAGACGATCATAGAACAGTTGTTCGTAGAGGCCTTGATGGTCGTAGATGTCAGCGTAATCGTGCAGTCGCAGCTTGCGGCGTCCGTCATCCTTCTGGATATAGAAGAATGCCTCGTCCTGTTCGAACGCCTCGGTTCCTTCTTTCGGGAATGTGATCCTGTGTCTTCTGAGCATGTCCTCCTCTCTTATTTATCTTTTGCCGGGATGCGCGCACTTCGGACAATGCCGACCGTATCGCCGGCCTGTAAGTAGAAATCCTGTGTATTGAATTGTTTAAACCGTATCACTAACCGCGGGAAAGGACTAAAGCGAGTCTGTCGGGTCTATTGAGTCTATCGAGTCTGACTGGAGCGCGGCCGGGCCGGCCGCAGTGAGCGAAGCGAAGAAAGTCTGTCGAGTCTCTCGAGTCTTTCGAGTCTTTCGAGTCTTTCGAGTCTGACTGGAGCGCGGGCGGCTCGCCCGCAGTGAGCGAAGCGAAGAAAGTCTTTCGAGTCTTTCGAGTCTTTCGAGTCTTTCGAGTCTTTCGAGTCTTTCGAGTCTTTCGAGTCTTTCGAGTCTCTGGAGTCTTTCGAGTCTATAAAGTCGGTCGAGGCCCCCTCTTGCGGCTTTGCCGCTCCTGTGTGCGGAAAGGCTCCGCCTTTCCGGAAGGCGCATATACGAGACCCCCGGGGCTGAGCCCCGGGGGAATAAACCAAAAGGCCTCACGCGGCGGAGCCGCAAATTCCGAGGTACCCAAACTCAGCTAACCCGGCCCACTCAGCCAACTCGCCAAACTCAGTAAACTCTCGTTCACCTCGATCACTACCTTCTCCGCCTGCGACTTGAGCACGCGGAGGATCTCCTTCCTTGTCAGCCCGCTCAGCGACGAAACGAAGAACCAGTAGATACCGAACTTCCAGCGGCTTTCCTCGTCCGTGCACTGGATCCGGGTCTCGGTCGCCAGCTGGCAGATTCCCGTTCCGGCACTCTTCACGGAAAAATTCCAGGCGATCTTCGCGTAACCCGGTCTGTCGAAATCCTTGAACTCCTCGGCGTTGAAATCGACCAGGCACCCGTCAGGCGTCCAGGGCTTCCCGATAAGTCCCAACACCAGCTCGTGGTTCGTCTTCTCCTCAAGGATCACAAAACCCATTTTCAGAAGGGAATCCAGGTCAAACTCCTGACCGCCGCCGCATTTAGACGCGATGCCTCTGAGCTGGAAAAGGAACATCGTGACATCCGCGTCCGAAATATCCATCTTTCTGACGATCGGATACACCTTTGAGGCGATGTCGTTAACTGTTACTGCGTAAGTGTTGGAAACGTCGTAGGTCGGAAGATAATCGTCGATCAGCATTTCGTTCTCCGTTTTGATTTAGCCACAGATAAAGGAGATGAAGAGGGATACGGAAAACGAGCATTTGTAGTTCGCCAGTGTCAGAAGCTTGTGTCCGACGTCCGTCCCGGAAGCCCGTGTCCGAAGCCCGACCGTAAGGGAGGGCTACCTGAACTAGGTCCAAGTTCCAGGTAAAGAATTCCAGACCCACAGAAATGCGCGTCGCCACGAAGAGCCAGAAAAACCGACTTCGCTTCGCTCAATGCGGGCGGGCCGCCGGCGCTCCAGTCGAATCCGACAGACTCGATAGACTCAACAGACTGAACAGACTGTCTTCGCTTCGCTCAATGCGGGCGGGCCGCCCGCGCTCCAGTCGAATCCGACAGACTCGATAGACTCGATAGACCCGATTGACTCGACAGACTCATCCCTTCCCAAGCCACTTATACATCACATACGCGTCGACCAGACCCTTCGAAGGGTGCTCGAACGCCTTCGGGAGCGTGCCGACGATCTCGAAGCCGTGCTTCTGCCAGAGCCTGACCGCGCCTTCGTTCGTCGAAACCACGAAGTTGTACTGCATCGCCTTGAAGCCTTCCTCGATCGCCGTCACCTGCGAATGGACGCACATCTCGGAGGCCACGCCTTTGCCCCGGGCATTCACGGAAGTCACGTACCCGCAGTTGCAAACGTGAGCGCCGCCGGCTTCCTGGTTCGGCTTGATGAAGTACGTCCCGAGGATCTTCCCTTCTTCGTCTTCAGCGACGAAGGTCCTGAGCGGATAGGTCACCCACTTCTCGAACGCCGAGGAGGAATCGAGGTCGGTCGGGAAGGTATAGGTATCCCCCGCCTCGAATACCGGCTCGAGGATCCGCCAGACTTCCGGCCAGTCCTCCATCCTGAATCGCCTGATGTTTATTGAATCCATACACAAACACCGAAATCAGCCCTTCTTTCGAACGCTCGAAGGCAGATCCTCGTAATCTTCCGTCTTCGATAGCGAGAGCAATGCCTTGTGCAGGCCTTCCGGAGGCAGTGTAAGCTTCCTCTTGTTCAGGTCCAGCCAGCCGACGACGCTGGTCACTCGCGCTGCTAGGGTTCCGTCTTCCTTGAACAGCTCGTTCCGGACCCGGAAACGGCTTCCGTCTTCGGACATCCCTCCGTTCTCGAGCGTGACGATGACCGGCTCCATCATACGGAATTCCTTGAAATAACGAAGTTCGTCGGTCATCACCACCGGCCCTACGGCAAGCTCCAGGAGCCTCTCCGCCGGAAACCCGTGTACGGTGAAGAAGCGCATCCTGCAATCGACTGCCTTCGCAAGATACGCCGCGTTGAACATATGGCCGTTGAGGTCGATGTCACCCCAGCCGGCGTACAAAGTAGTTTGAAATCGATCAGTCATCATTCTGCAGATAGAAGTTATCGCGACGCGGTGCTTTTCAGAGATACCTTGTACGGAATTCCCCTTCGGGGCCGGTTGTTATAAAGCTCGTCCAAAACGAACCCTTCAAGTTTGTCGCCGTCAGGCCATAAAAGGAAAGCGAGCCGCCTGAACTCGCCTTCGCCCGGTTTCTTTTCAAGGCCCACCGGCGCGCTGAGCTGAAGCGAGCCCCGGTCCCATCCGGAGTTTCGCATTTCGATCTCTTCGCCCCTGATCGTCAGAAAAGCCTTATCCTTCTCGAAGCGAATTCGTACGTCGACGACGGCTTCTCCATTCCCGATCGCGCCGGAGTAATCCGAATAGGGGACCTTGGAAGCCTTGCCGACCGCAGCCTCAGCCCGTTCGACCGCCTCCGCGAACTGCTTGCCCAAACCGGGAACCGCCGCTTCGAGCAGGTCCGAAGCGACCTCCAGCGCGGGACCTCCCGTCCGGTTCGACAGAACAACGACGCCGACACCCAGTTCCGGCACCAGCACGATCCCGGAAGAGGAACCAGACATTTGGCCGTCGCTGATCAAGAACGTCCTGCCTTCGGACCTGACGATGCCCCAGCCCCGGTCGTAACGGAACTGCTCCTCATCGCCGTCGTTTCCGAGAATACTCACGATCGGGACATTTCGCATCCCCTTCGGCACTTTCGCGCCAAGATGAAAGAGCGAGTACCGGGCGAGGTCGCGGACCGTAGATGAGAATCCGGCGCCGCCGTCGGGTGCAAGCCTGAATTCGAAACCGAGCAGCGATCCGTCGCCGCCGTAACCGCGAGCCGATCCCTTGCCTCCCATCCACGCCGCCAGCGTCGTCCGGTCCATTTCCAGTGGACGAAGGATCTCGCGCCGCATCACCGATTCAAATTCGCCCTTCCCCGCCTTTGCCGCAACCTCCGCGAGGATCGAATATCCAAGGTTCGAATAAAGATACCGGCTTCCGGGCCTCGACACGATGAATCCGTACCGGCCGACAGCGGCGCCTCGGGTGTAGAAGGACGCGGGATCGTCCGAGAACTCGTATTGAAAGAAGTGCGGGATCCCCGCCGTGTGGCCGAGAAGCTGCGCGAGCGTCACTTCCCCTGCTTCTCTGGACGACAAGAGATCGCCGCTTAGATACTGCGACATTCTGTCGCCCGTCTTCAAACGGCTCTTTTCTGCGAGCGCGTCGATCAGCGTAGCCGTTATCGACTTTGAGATCGACGCCACGGCGTACGAAGTGTCCGGCGATGCGGACTCTCCCGCCTCGCGGTCCGCCCAGCCGACGGCTTCCTCCCAGACGACCTTTCCGTCCTTTACCACGGCAACTGCGAACGAAGGCGACTCGCCGTCGACGATCCTCTTTTCCAGTTTGGCGCGGGCGGATCTGAACGTTGCGGGTGCAGGAACCGAGGCCTTTGAAGGAAGCTTGTCGGTCTGGGCATCGACGGACGCGAAACCCGTGAGAACCAGCAGGAGACTGGCGACAAGGGAAAGTCGTTGGATATGCATATTTTGCTCCCGGAACAGACGTGGGTTACGTCGAGGAGCGCTGCGGAGTTCGCGCTGGTTCCGGGTTATCTGTTGTCGCCGGGCTTCTTTTCAGGCTTCTTTTCGGCGTCCTTTTCACCCGCGCCCGGGTTGTAAACCGTGCCGGAGACTGGACCTTCTTTCTTTTCGAGGATGTTTATAACCATCGTTCTGACGTCGTCATAACTCGGCTCCGGAAAGAACATTCCGTACGTGGCGTGTGAAGAAGGAAAGTAACCGTCGAGGTGGAAAAGGCGCTCGTCTTCTTTCGGCGTCGGCTTGGTCGTCGCGCGCCATACCGAGTTTGTGAGATCGTACGAACCGAGCGAGATCCGGAACTCCTCGCCGTCGCCGGCCTCGTTCATTATCGAGAAAACGTACCGAAGCGCCCGAGAACCCTTCAGCTCGAACAGCTCGAAGGCCATCACCTTCTTTCCTCCGGCCTCGAACTGGTCCCTGCAGTACTCGATCTGCTCGTTGAGTTCCGCATTCTTTCCCGTCCGCTTCATCTCGAAGAGTTCCGTCCGCTCCTTGTCCCGCTCCTCGAGCTCTCCGAGCGCCTGGTATGTCTGGATCAGCTTGGCGCGGACGTGCCAGTCCGAAGGATCGATCTTTTTCAGGACGGACCAGTGCGTTTCCGCAGATTCGTATTTCTTGGTCGCGAAAGCGGCCATTCCCGCATTGAACAGGATCGCCGCTTCTTCCGGCACGATCTTCAGCGCGATCTCGTACTGCTCCAAGGCCTCAGCGTATTTTCGCGCCTCCATCAGGTCGTTCCCTTTCTCGAACGCGGTCTCGACCTGATAGATCTCCTGCATCGTCAGCTCTTTAGGGGGATCCTGCCCGAACGCCTGAACCGAAAGCGCGGCAGCAAGAATGATCAAGAACACGATTCCCTTCATAGTTGAACTCCTTTTTCGCGATGGAAAACTTGTCCCCTACGATTCACGAACCGAGGGATCGGTTTCGTCAATGGGAAAGTTCATTGCGGCCTCGGATATCGAAGTGGAATGTCCGATAAGCTTCACCTTGTCGCGAGCAATGTCCGATGAGCTTCAGCTTGTCGGCGTTCTACGGTAGTCCTCAGCTTGGCGACCAGGACCAGACCGCCGGATCGTAAAGGCATCTGCGGCATCCGGCTAACTGCGGGACCGCCCCGGACTCAAGCCGCAGCTCTTCTGGTCTTTCGAAGTTTTCGCCACAAGACTAGCGAGATAACGAGCAGGATGACCGACGGGATCAGTCCCGCCGCGAATCCGTACACAAACTTAAAATTGGCGACCGCGGTATCGATATCGTGCCGGTGATTCCAGAACTCCACGATCTTTCCGTCCTTGATCCTGAGGACGTTGATAATCGGGATCTCCTGTTCGGAACCGAGGTTGAGCGCCGTCATCATCCAGTTGTCGGATTTGAACCTCCAGTGCCACCGGGTAGCGACGAGGTCGCCCTCGGCGATCTGGTAATCGATCTCGCCGCTCATTTCGCCGTTCTGCCAGAAGAATTCGGCGACGTTTTTCTGTTCGACGGCCGGCTCCGTTACGCCCTTTCTGTCGCCTATGTCGTGGACGACGTATTCCGGGGCGACAAGGTCGAAGACCGCATCCGTGTTGCGTGTGAACCAGACCTGCTCGTAAAACTTCCGTGCAAGGGCCTTGTTCTGCTCCTGGGTTGATTCGGCTGCGTCGCTGATGATCTCGGGCGACGCTGCCGGCTCCTGGCCGGCGGATGAAATAGAAGTTAAAAGGATGAGGGTCGAAGCGATCAAGGACAGTCGTGATGTTTTCAAAATTCCTCCGTTTCAAGGGTTTCTGAGTTCGCCGAGGCCTCGTGGAGCGGCGCTTCAGGCGGGAACGCCCGCGATGTGCGATAAGCTTCAGCTTGTCGCCCACCGGAAATATGGAGCGCCCGCGATGCCCTATTCAAACCATGTCGCCGCTACGCGGCTCGATGCCTGAGGCCGTCCTATCCGTGGGTTGCGCCCATCGGGCTTACCCACGGCTAAATGCACATGACCGCTACGCGGTCGGTTATGCCCGTCGCTTGCGCTCCGGGCTCCGATTCCATTGGTCAATGGTCAATGAACATTGGTCAATGTCAGTTCCGTCGCTTGCGCGCGAGCTTCTGACAACGTTCACCGCTCATCCCTCTCTCGCAAATCGCTCAAAGCAATCCCCGATCACCTTCTCCGCCGCGACGCGGCCTTCCCAACCGTCGATCTCGACCTTTTTGTGCTCAAGTTCCTTGTAGACGGCGAAGAAATGTTCGATCTCGCGAACGAGATGCGGAGGCGCGTCCTCAAGCTCGTTAAGGTGGTTCCAGAGCGGATCCGAAACCGGCACGGCGAGGATCTTTTCATCTTCCCCTTTGTCATCGCGCATCTTCAGCACACCTATCGGTTTCGTCTCGATCAGACAACCGGGAAACGTAGGCTCCCACACCAGCACGAGGACATCGAGCGGATCTCCGTCAGCCGCGAGTGTTTCGGGAATGTAGCCGTAATCGGCGGGATAATGCACTGACGAAAAAAGCATCCGGTCGAACTTGATGACCTTCAGCTCCTTGTCGTACTCGTACTTGTTCCTACTCCCTTTCGGGATCTCGATCAAGACAGGGACCTGCATATTCTTAGTTCCTTTCGTGTTTCCTCTTATGTTCCGTCGTGCGCTTGAGAGGCGTCCGGGCCGGCTCCGGCCCATCCTCGTTCTCGTCTCGCTTTTCGATAGCGAACGAACCGAAGATCTGATCGAATCCCGGCGAGACCATTTCCAGATCTTCATCGGAAACGAACGAGATCAGGAAAAAGACCCGTCCACCCGATTCGATACGATAATACTCGACAATTTGGGGGACCCTGATCCCGACAAGCCTTAAGGAGAACCGCTCGTAGATACCCGTCCGGAGCTCGCCGTCGATCAATCGCTCGATCGGGCTTCGGCTGCTGGCTTCGGCAGTCCCGAAAGGGGCCTCGGTCTTGACCTGGTCTGAGTAAGATTCGACAAACGAGTCGAGGTCGTACGCCTCGTCCTCATCGTAGACCTGAACCATGAAAAGTGCGTCGCCGGGAGTCTCGAGGATCAGATAGCGGTAGCCGTCCTCCTCAACGTCTTCCGTCACCCGCCAGTTTCCCGGATGAGTGAATGTGATCCCGTCCTTCCGGTACACGCTCGGGTTCTCCGTTTCCGCAGGTTTCTCGCAGGCGGAAAAGACGATCAGAGAGAACAGGATGGAAAGGATGCAAAGGATACGGCGGGAGGCGCCGTTTGGGGATTCGTCCTGCATTTTCGTTTGCGAGTATACACGCAACCAGCGTAAAGCCGGCCGACCCTCGCCGAGGAATCTCTATCTCCAGTCGGACTGCCGAGGTATCGGCTCGCTTTCAGAACCGGAACCGGATTCGTTCTGCTGCCAGTATCTCTGCATGTCCGGCGGAAGCTCTCCCACTCTCGGGCGATAGTTATCCGGCTCGTAAACCTGTTTCCACTCCTCGCCTGCGAAGAACCAGAGCGCATACACGCAGGCCGCAGTGCCGACCGGAACGTTCATCGCCGACATCGCGGCTCCGACGAAAGCCGCGACCCTCGCCCAGGGCTTCTTTTTCAGGACCGCCCATCCGGCGATCAGCGAAGGCAGGTTGAAGATCAGCTGCGAGGCAAAGACGACGGTGAACATCAGGAAAAAGAAGCCGGCAGGGAACGGCGGCTGGCCGGGGCCCGGCTCGACGAAGAAGAACATCGAAAAGAACAGGACCATCAACAGTGAAAAGAACATTTGCACCAGAAAGTTCGCTATGAAGATGTAGCCGATGTACTTATTGTGCTGTTCGTTTTCCATTCGGGGAATTTAACACTTTCAGGCTGAACTGGAAAGGTCTTTCAAGTTTTCTGAAGAACGCGAAGGTACGCCTTCCAGGGGCCGACTGCCTTCCCATACTGATTCGCTATGGTTCGCGAGATCTGGACGATGTGGTCGAGGTCGTGGGCGGCCCAGGTGGCGAGGAGCTCGGAGAGCGTCACCTCACCGAGCTCGGGATGAATGCCGGTCTTTTTGAGATCTTCTTCGGAGATGTCCATCGAGGCGAGCTCGCGCAGGTTCTCTGTTCTCAATGCCTCGAACTCGTCGAGGAGATCCGCCAGCGGCTTCCCTTCGCTTTCTACAAATTGCGCGAAGCGGTCGAAAGGCTCAAAGGTCTTGTCTGCGTCATCGCCCAGGATGATCTTCGCTCGCGGGATCCAGTCGGTCTTCTCGCCATGGATCAGGTGTCCGACGACATCGAACGGGGTCCACGTGTCTCCGCCCTCGTTCGAGCGTACGAGCTCTTCAGGGAGGTCTTTGAGAAGGTCGCAAACGACGGACGGCGTTCGGGAGAGGAGAGAGGCAAGTTCATTGATTTCGTATCGCATTGAAGAACCATCAGCTGCCCCCGCTTCTGCGGAGGTTGCGAGCGAGCGTTTGATCGTCGATCAGGCAACGAGCCGGCGCGCGTCCACCGTTTAGAGCAGCCCTTCGGGCTGCCAAGGCAGCGCATAGCGTTGCTCTAAACTTCTGCAAAGCCTGCGGTTGCCGGCTCTCCTACGGTAGCCTCCATCGCTCGGTTACTGCCTGCTGTCCCGAGGCGGAACGGCGCCGTTCACCCGGTTGATATAGTCCGTAATAAATCGATTGAGATTCACTTCCCCGTTCGACTTCTCTTCTTCGGTAAGATCGTCCGCCGAAAAGACCGTCGAGAGACCCTTGTTGAAATCCTTCAGCGCGCCCTTGTCATCGCCCAGAAAATGCCTCATCGCACCGCTGATGGCATACACCTCTTTGAGCGATTCGGAAGAGGACCCGCTCTCGATCATCTTCTCCGCAAGCTCGAGGGCCCTTTTCCTGGCCGCATTCGCCTCCAACATCTTGTCTTCTTCCTGGTAATGGTAGCCCTTGATCCTCTCGAAGCGGCACCAGAAAGACTCGTCTTTCTGGTAAAGCTTGTACACCTTTTCTGCGATCTCAAGCCGCCTCGTCATCGCCACTTCGGTGTATTCCTTGAACTTCGGGACGTCCTTCACTTCTGCCAGGGCTTTCTTTATCGCGGGCATGTGTTCCTTTGGAAGTTCGTCGTGATCCCACATAAACACCGAAAGGTGGCACTTTTTGCAAAGATAGACTGAAGGGGAATCGGTTACGGGCCAGTAAATGAGCTGGTATTTCGAAGGCCAGGAATAGATGTAGCTCCCGTAGCTCCCGATCACCATGTAGGTGTTCTCGGTCTCGCAGATGGGGCAGTCAAATTCTTTGGGAAACCAGGTGGTGGGCGGCTTGGCAGGCTTCACGGAAGCCAGGAGGGTGCTTGCCAGCGGGACCGAAAGCCCCAGCGCCAGAAATTCTCTTCGATTCATATTGAACCTCCGCAAGTTTGAATTGCCGGAAGGACTCCGACAACCGTAGCGATACGGAAAATCGAATAATGTTCCGCTTCTTGTTTGGCGCTAAGGTGAGGCTTTCACGGATCAGGTTGTATCGGGGAGGGATGTGTCCGGCCCCATTGGAGCCAAACGTCTGTAGCATTGCCGGCAATACAGAGCGAGACCGTGAGGTCGTAGATCGGGCAACGAGTCCGCGCCCGACCACCGTTTAGAGCAGCCCTTCGGGCTGCAACGGCCGCGCGGAGCGCCGTCGGACAAATCCAAAAGCTGCTTCGAGGGCAGGCTCCATAGGAGCCGAATGTCTGTAGCATCGGAGTGCCAAACAGAGCCGCGCTCCGAAGGAGCGCAATGTTCAACCCCTAAAGGGGCTGAGTTGTCGTTTGCGATCGGTTGCTACAGACATCGCGCTCCTACGGAGCGGAAACCGGCTTCACGATTGACCGTTGACTCCAAGAGTGGATCTTAAAACCGCGTCGTCTCCGCTGAAGCGGGACAACTGATAATCACTCAATCCGGGATCACTCGGCCCCGACACGCCGTCAAGGAGTGTCGTCGGCACCGAGTTCCTCTTCGGCCTCGAAAGGCTGTTCGACCGCTGTAAGCTTTTCGTGATGCTTATTGTTGAGCTTGCCGACCAACGTCTCCAGCTGACGCCGGATTTTCTCAGATGCGCCAGATACCGCCTCCTCAAGCGACGGAGCCTTGTGGGTGGCCGAACGCGGATCGAGCCCGGCGAGCCGTGCCTCGATCTGGCAACGCTTGTCTTCAGGACCGCCTTTTACTTTGCTGTTTTCGTCGCGAACGTGGACCTCTACTCTCGTCACGCGATCGCCGAACTGTTCGAGCGCCGCGAGGACGATCGATTCGAGTGTGACCGCCATGCTTTGGTCGGCGTTGATACTGTTATCGGAATTCAATTGAAATTGCATTTCTCTGAAATTGCTCCTGAATAATTACGTTCTAAGTCACAGATTGCCTCCCGGCGAGCTTCGGTTCACTGTAAGAAAACAAACATCGGATCCGGGAAACGACCATTATACCGTCCACACCGTCCATTTCACATTTCACCGACGCCGAGCGCTCGCGCCATCAGCTGATGAATGAGATTGACCGCTTTAAGAGGCCTGATCATCACCTTGAAGTCTGTGATCTTCCCATCTCCGTCCCATTTGATCAGATCGGCGCCGTTGACGAGTATGTGCTCGATCTCGACCTGGAACTCGAGCATCGCGTCGTGGTCTCCGCGAATCTCGCGGATGTACCGGAAGGAGGGCTGTTTGAAGACGAAGAACGCGGCGGTGAGGTATTTCTTTGTTATCTCGCGGCCAGGCTGCGGGATATGAACGACGGGAGAGTGGAATACGACGTCATCGGCGAGAAGCTCATCGAGCCCGTCGGCATCGCCCGTCTCGACGATCTCGTGCCATTTGTCGATGGGGTTTTGCATTTAGTAAATCGGGAATCGGGAAAGGAACGTGTCCGAAGCCCAACCGTAAGGGAAGGCTACCTCAGGCAGTTCCAGGTTCAAGATTCAAGGTTCCAGGTTCAAAGCTCGGTAACCTGTTCATCTGCCTCTTTCATTGAACTTGGAACCTTATACTTGGAACTTCTAGAAGTACTCCACGCCGGCGCTTGATCCGCCAATTTAACCCGGCTTTTCGTTCACGGCTTCATCGCGCCCGCGGCCGGCCAGTCGGTATCACCTACCCGCTTCAGAGTCATTTCGAAGATGCGCATAGGGTCTCGGCCGGGGATTATCCTGTCGCCAACCTCTGTCCATGTCCCGTCCTTAAATGTGGCATTGTACTTGATCGTCACCGGACCCGCATTTATCTCCCAAAAATAACCGTCTTCAGTAAGGGTTATCGGAAAATCTCCTGCGTTGCCCTGAGCATAGGAGCGAATGCTGTAGCCTTTCTTCTGCACGTCATAAGAAATGATCCCGAAAGCATTGAAGGAAACAGCGCCGTCTTTATCAAACCCCTTACCCTCGACCACTTTCAGCGTGCCGTCAAGAAATGAACCGACACGTTCAGTCTGGGTTAGCACGTGTCTTTCGCCGGATGGCAACAAGGTCCAGGCTTCCCCTTTCCACGTCCCATCCATTACGGAAAAAACCTTCATTGATTCACGCTGAGCGTCTGCAATTGCCTTAGGATCCGGCCTCATCTGACCGTGGACACTCAAGACCGATCCGATCAAATGCAGGGACAGAAAAACCGCAATAACCAGCGAAATTTTCATCGTCTAAAAATACCTCCCTCATCTTCCATTTTCGTTTCGTAAAAAGTGGGCGCCAAGAGTTCCGGCTCTTGCCAACATCTTAAGCCGTTACCAGCCTTTTGAGTTTCGGATTGGTGAGAAAGTCCAAATCTTTTTCACACTTGCGCCGCAGAATCCCACAATTGTCCTCTTCATCGCATTGTGCCCGGATCTTCGAAAGACAAAGCGGAAGTTACACGGAGGAGTGTACATTGTCACGATCAGACGCGCCGCTTTCCCTTTCAAGAGTTTGTCCCAGAACGGAGGGTAATCCCTATACTTGAAAGCGAACCCTGGAAGCAAAACGCGGTCAAAAAAGCCCTTCAGTAGCGCAGGCATCAGCCCCCACCAGTTCGTATAGTCAACGACGTAGCGGTCCGCCCAAAAAGGTATTTCTGTGCTCTAACAAGGTCCGGCTCTAGCTCGTGGATTTCGCGATAACCTGCGCGAAGTATTGGATCAAGCTGCATCTCTCCCAACTTCAAAACCCGGATACCTTTTACTGTTCCTTCAGCGCCCTCGAAGTAAGAATCGGCAATCGCCTAACAAGAACTGTCATCCGGATCGGGGTCACCAAGTATTTCAAGGACTTTCATAAAAAAACTCAGGAGTTTCTGAAGGTTTGACCCGCAGCTGAAGCATTGGGCTTCTGTCAAGAACCATATGCTTCATACATTTCGCGTCTACGGAGCTGGAATCATTTGGCCAGCGCGTTTCCTATTAACAGCAGGCGCCGATGGCGCCGGGTTCGGTGTGGCAGCGAATACGAGATCCACCCGCGGACTTCGGAGCGATCGGATCTCTTAGTGCTCCTTCGTGTCTCTTTGTGGTTCAAACCTGCCGCCGCCAACGCGGACATCGGAACGCCCGCGTCCCGCGGGCATTGAGCGAAGCGAATGCGAGCATTTCGTTCTGCGGATGTGCCGCGCCTGAAGGGCACCCGCGGGCAATTGTCAACAACCAGATGTCTCAGACGTTTCGCTCCTACGGAGCAGGGATCGTTTGGCCAGCGCTTTCGCTATTAACATCAGGCGCCGACGGCGCCAATCTACCCGGATGACAAATCTCATTTTACCCTGTCAACTCACCAAACTCAGTCAACTCCTCAAACTCAGGCAACTCAGCCAACTCAGCGAACTCACCATGTCGCCGCTAATGCGGCTATCGGTTTTTTAGTGCCCATCACCCCACACTGCGCTTGCGGCTTGTGTGGGGCTATGGATATGACGTCCGCTTCGCGGACTAAAGAGACCCGACAGGCCGTTTTCGCTTCGCTCAATGCGGGCGGGCCGCCCGCGCTCCAGTCGAACGCGACAGATTCGACAGACTCGAAAGACCCGATAGACTCGACTGACCCGACAGACCGTTCACCCAGCCCTCGCCCCGTTCGGGACTTCCCTCTCCGGCATCGCCAGTGCGGGAAGTATTCCGTCCGCGTAGCCTATGTCGAAAAGCATTCCTTCCGACATCTCGCCCATCATCTTCTTCGGCTCGAGGTTCACGACGAACAGGGCCTGTTTGCCCTCGATCTCCTTCGGGTCCTCGCGTTCGCCCTTCATTCCGGAGAGGATATTGCGCTGAAAGGACCCGAAATCCACGGTCAGGCGCATAAGCGTTTTCGAGCCTTCGACCTCTTCGATCGAAATGATGGTACCGACGCGGATGTCGATCTTCTCAAGGTCCCCGAACGTGATCGAGGGTTTAACTCCTGCTACTTCCATATTTTCACTCATTTCATCGCCCGGCCCCTGTTGGCGAGTATCTTTTCTATCTCCGCTTCCTTCAAAGGCAGTTTCTCGCGCAGCGTCTTGCGGTATGCATCGGCGGAAAATGAAGGATGATCGGTCCCGAACACGATCCGTTCAAGCCCCAGCTCGCTCAGGTCTTCCGCAAGCAGCTTCAGCTGGTCGTCAGTCGGGGGCTCGACCTCCTCGGAAACCTCTGTCAGTACGACGGCACTGATCTCGAACCTCAAGTCCATTGCCGCGAACGCCTCGTCCTTTTTCAAACGCTCGACGAAAGCCCGCAGGATCTTTCTTCCGCGGTCCGAATATCCGCCGGATCCGCCCAGGTGCGCGATGTAAACCTCCAGGTCCGGGTATCCGGCCAGCTCTTTCGCGAACGCGTTTGCCATTTCGGAAGGCCCCGCAGGGTCGTACGCGTTCAGGTGGATCATCATCGGCACGCGCTCCTTTTCTGCCCATGCGAAAAGCGCACGCAGCCGCGCCATATGCTCTTCACTACCCACGCTGACCATGGAGTTCAGCAGGTGAAGCTTCACGCCTTCCATTTCCGGCTTCGCCGTGCACCGCTTGAATTCATTCAGAGCATAGTCCTTCGCCGGATTCGCCGAGCAGAATCCGACAAGCTTTTTCGGGTTCGACTTCACAATGCCGGCGACGAAGTCGTTTTCGCGCCGGACCGCCTCAAGCTCCTTTTCCGGGCTAAATTTCAATGCTCCAAACCACTCCGAGCCGTAGAGATACGCCATCGAAAGCGCGAACGCCTTCTTTACGCGCCCTTCCGAAACGTCCTTCGGAAGCGAAGAGTAGAATTCGTCAGGCCTTGAAAAAGGAACGCCGAGCGACTTCCAATCGCGGATCAGATCGGGACTGAGGATGTGCGTGTGATGGTCGAAAAGGGCCGTTTCCTCATTGGGAGTTCCGCTGACGAGCGGGACCGTCAGACAGACGAGCAGCGCCGGGAGGAAGAACAGCGATTTTTTCATTCTGCTAATCATCACGAGATCTGAGAGCTTCCCCGACCGCAACTTCGAACGCCGCGGGTTCGTCCGGCGAGAATCCGATCGCCCTGAACTCGGACCTGAAACCGAAGACGCCTTCGGCCTGAAGCGTTTCATTCAGGACTATCCAGTGCGTCGGGTCGCCGAAAAGCGCGGCCGAGACAAGAGGCCCTTCCGAGGGTTTCGCGCGCTCGATGCAATCCATCATCTCGATCGGGATCTCGACGTCGTAACGAAGGCCCGCCTTGATCAGAATCGAGTCGTCTGCGATCAGAACGGGCCTGAGCACGCTCGCCCTCAGATCCGCAAGTATCCACAACCCGCCATAGACGGAAAGTGCGGTGACCGCCCACGCCACTGGCGCGCTCCAAAGCGAGATCAGGTAATGCGCCACGGCGGTCTCAGCCGCGATCAGGAACAGGAGTACGATCGTGATCGCTGTCTGCCCGGACTTCCGATGATAAGTGAACGCCGCCCCGCCTTCAGGGACGCTCGGACGCGACCGCCAGGAGAACAGCGAATAGAATAAGACCCCGAGTTCCGTCCCTGCGACCGAACCTAGCCGGCGGTTGCCGACCGTTTCTCCGGCGATCCGTCTGAGCCTCGAAAGCGGATCTTCGAGCTCATCAGAGGGCGATTTCGCCGCCTTCCACACCTTGCGCGCGATCCAGGCGACGATCGCGACCTCGAAGGCCAGGACCCCGGCCTCGGCGATCAGAAGCGGCGCCCGGTGTCCGTCCGGCAGTACGAGATAGGCGATCAGCCAGCCCGCTCCTATCACAGGAGCGAACGCAGGCAATGACAGCGAATATCTGCGGGAGACGAGAAAGTAGAATGCGACCGGGACCGTAATAAGAAGATCTATCGCGATCGCTGCAGCAAGCAGGTCGGGCTGCGCGACCTCGGGTATCCACGCGGAAGCGACGATCGCAACCGAGGCGACGAGCGCGGCGAACAGCCCGAAGATCGCCAAAGACGTCCGCCGGTCGGTGACGGTTCTCAGAAAAAGCGATCCGTTCTCGGCACTCATTTTCCTTTCCTTATCTTCATCGCCATTCCCGCAAACACCGAAACGATTCCCATCACCGCCAGCACAAGGCCCACTGAGGAAACCGTCGCGCTTTCGGACCGCGAAAGCAAGATACCGATCGCGCCGGCCAGCGTTCCTGCGAGCAAGAGCCTGTCATGTGTTCTTGGGACGATCACTATCCGTTTCCATCATCAGGTGGACCACCCGCAAGCCTCGCAGCAGGCCCGGGCGTACTTTCCTCGCCGACTTCAAGGGCAATCCTGCCGTCCTCGTCGAATCGAAACAGCGATATGCCGCCCCAGGAACTTGATGTCCCCTTCGGCGGCATCCCTTCCGCATCTACCGCGCTGACAGCACTAAAGCTCCACATCAATACGACAGTGTTGCCTTCCTCAACAGCATGGTCGACCCTTACTGTGGCGTTCGTCCATCTGGAACAAAATCGCTCGGCGAATCCCCGGACCTCATCCTTACCTGTTATCGAGCGCTTCTTGAATATCCGCTCGAAGATGGGGTAACTGACGACGATATCTTTTGCCCCAAGTTTATCGACAACCTCCGGCCTGCAGCCATAGAGGCCGCTAAAGAAATTCTCAGCTTTCTTCTTTTGTTCGCTATCTGCCGGGACCACCGAGAATACGACCGAAAGCCCGAGCACACAGCCGATGACCAGTTTCATGATTGCTCCTTCTTTTCCTCAAGTACCTGGTTCCAATCTTTCCGTTATCTCCTGTATTTGCCCAAAAGAGGCCGCCCCGGAAACACATTCTCGACCGATCGGCCGTCTTTGACGACAAATGTCCCGTTCACGAGCACGTGCTTCACGCCGGTCGAGAAAGACAGGTCCTTCTCGAACGTAGCAGTATCGATGATCGTTTCGGGATCGAAAATCGTTATGTCCGCGTCGGCGCCAACCTGGATCCGGCCTTTGAGCTTCGCCGAGGGAGCGACCTTTTCCAGGCGTTTCGCGGGCATTATCGTCATCTTCCCAAGCGCGTCCTTCAGCGAGAGCACCTTTTGCTCACGGACGTACCTGCCGAGCACACGCGAAAAGGTCCCGGCCGAACGAGGATGCGCTCCCGGCGCGTACGGCATTCCGTCGGACGCTATCATCGTGAACGGCGCCTTTATCCCTTTTTCGATCCATTCCGGTTTCATCAGGTGAATGATCACGACGCCGCCCTGTTCGCGATACTTCTTGAATGTCTCCTCGGTCAAACGCTCGCCGGTGTCCTGCCATTGGAGATCGCCGTAGGAGATACCCATACGCTGCTGCCAGCCTTCGTCGAACAGGCTCGATTCGAGGCTGGTCGACGCGGCGGTGTACGGATAGAGCTCGGTCGTGATGTCGAGCCCGCGTTCCTGCGCCGCCTTGACCATCGCAAGTGATGTGTCGATCTCGCCGAGCGAGACCGAGTTGATATGAACGATGTGAAGCGACGTTCCGTTTACCACGGCATCCGCGATGGCTTCCTTGATGGCGCCAATGTTGATGCCTCGGACGTGGGTGAAGATCACGCTGTCCATTTCGGCGGCGCATTTGTAAAGCTCGAATACCTCTCCGCGGGTCGCGCCCGGAAAATATCCGATCGGAAGGCCTACCCCGAGCGCCCCGGCCTCGAGTTCGGTCCGGATTCCACTGCACATCCCGGGTATCTCATCTGCGGTTAGCGATTCGTAATTTGACCGCCCTACTGCCGCGAAAATAGGGTTAACTTTCTCGCTTTCCCAACCGTCCGTTATTACCACCTTGCGGAGTGCCGCCGCCTGTTCGGCGTACTTCTTCATCGCCAGCCAGCGTGCATCGCCGTGCGCGGCCGACGCGCCGAAGTTTATCAGGGACCTGCCGCGCTTCATCTCGATCCACTCGCGCACAAAGGAATATCCGCCCTCAAGTTCGAGCGCGGTCGTCACTCCGTCGTGCGCCTGGTACTCGTTCGCCTGATTGGTCTGGCCGTGCGCGTGAAGATCGATGAATCCCGGTGAGACGACTAGACCGGAAACGTCGATAACCTCTTTGCCTTTAAGCTCGCTTGCCGAAACCTCAGCGATCCGGTCGCCTCTTATTCCGACGTTGCGAACCGCATCGAGGCCGGTCTCGGGATCGATCACGCGCCCGCCTTTGAGGACGATGTCGTAGGTTTCGGGAGCCTCGGCGGATACGGACGGGGGCCCGCTTCCGTTCAAAGCGACGAAGACAAAGATGGACAGAAAAAGAATTGTGCCGAAAATCTTTCGACCAGGTAGCATACTGATCTCCTTTGAAGGGATTGGGGGGTGTCGTGGGGATTATAACCTTAAAGGAGTCAGGAGTCAGAGGATTGTGCTCGGATCTCGCCTGACTCGATTTACCCCGAAGGGGTATCGGATGTTAGCCCGGGGCAAGCCGCAGGCGCAGCCCCCGGGAAGAGACGTCCCACAAACCCCTCGCCGCGTAGCGGCGCCATCGGAACCCAGAGCTCCAGCGACGGGCGAAACGGAACGCACGCGTCCCGCGTGCATCGGGCGCGAAGCGGCCGCAATGTCCGATAAGCTTTAGCTTGTCGCCCGCCGCAAGGCGGGAGCCGCCGAGCTGCCGCTACAGCGGCTCCCTATCTTTTCGGGAGGGCACCGTTTCAACAGACATCTCCGGCCGCTTTAACGGCGGCACGTGTCAGAAGCCCAAGCGTCAGCGCGGGCTACCGTGAGTACTGAGAGATCAGTGCTGAGACCTGTCTCACATTGATTCCTGATCATCGAGAGCCGACCACTGACGGTAGCCCTCCCTCACGGCCGGGCTTCGGACACGGCCGCTTCGCGCTCGTCGCAGGCGAGGCCGGCGGCGCCCCAGTCAAAACGGCCCGACTTATCTCTCAGCACTCATCTCTCAGTACTCATCTCTCAGTACTCATCTCTCAGTACTCATCTCTCAGTACTCATCTCTCAGTACTCATCTCTCAGTACTCATCTCTCAGTACTCATCTCTCAGTACTCATCTCTCAGTACTCAGATATCCAGCGAATCCATCGGGCTCTCGTCCTTCGGATGGAGGACGATGTGGACGTATAGAGAATCATTCTCGCCTACAGCGATTTCTTCGCGCCCTATTCTCGATGTTTTCAAGCCACTCCTCGTTAGGAGATCTTCGAGTCTTTGAGGAAGCCCCAAAACCTCTTTGTTTTCCCTGCCTTCAATCGTTTCTAAATTCCCAGGTCTGCGTACGACGAAAGACACCTTGAAAGCCGGAAACTCATTCAATGTATCAGCGATTGCCTGCAGGAGTCTCTCTTCTTCGTTAGCGTCCGGCAATGAGTAGTAGTCTGCCAGGTCGAACGCCCGGGCTTGGAACTTTCTAGGGGCAACCGCTGAGACCGGTGGCGTTTCTTCGTTTTGCACCCAATACTCAATTTCAATCTCATCCGAACCATATTCTTCATTCTCTGACCTTGGCTTTTCTCCAGCGTAAATCGACTGAATTCGAGCAGCCATAATCCCTCTTTGCTCTAGGTTCCGGAGTTTTTCGTCGACCAATCTCTTCCAACGACCCGGGATTCGATACTGGGCATCCCTTACAACAAGAAAGAGGCGTGAAGCTGGCTGAGAAGACAATATGTCAGCGATTCCGGCCTCAACGGCAAAATCCGGACCCCATGCCGTTTCGTGGCCGTAGACTGCAAATCCGAAGTACTCAGCAACGGCTTCCTCGGCGACCTTCCCTGTTACAGTTCCTATCGGACTGACAAAAGCCTTGCGCTGGGGAGGAACTTCCGAGTTTCTCGGTAAGACCCAAAACTCCGTCATCGTATCAACCGGCCGTTCAAACCTGCCTCCGTTGACGACCTTTATTCTTTGCTCATCGATACCGCCATGATGTAAGAGATACCCCTTCGCCTGTTTTCCGATCGAATCAGCCGTACCTACACCCTTACCAGTGGGACCATATGTTCGTATCAGCCCTACCGCATCTGGGTCGCTTGAGAGATAATTTAAGAAGATATCTAACCGTGCTGACCAACTTTCATTGTTGGCCCTTCCGATCTCGTCAATGAGTTCCGGCTCGGTGATCTTGTCCTGAGCGGGCAGGAATGAAGCAAAAAGAAGCAGCAGCAGGCAGAATCCGAGCGTTCGTTTCATTGCGGGAGTCCTCCAAGATTGATATTTCATGTCCTCCGTTGACTCATCGGTTAGGTGAGTTTGCCTTTGAAGTTCAGCGAAACGTGTCAGAAGCCCAAGCGTCAGCGCGGGCTACGCTCGAGTAACGAGAAGAAAGGACTGAGAACTGAGACTTCGCTCACACTGCTACCTGATCATTGGGACCCGGCCAGTGACGGTAGCCCTCCCTCACGGTCGGGCTACGGACACGTAGTAGAAACGCCCTTTGAACCTCGAACCCTAAACTTTGAACTTCGCGGTCGCATTCCCGCCTTTCGGCGGGCGACAAGCTAAAGCTTATCGGACATTCCGGCCGCTTCGCGCCCGACGCAGGCGAGGCCGCCTGCGATCCAGTCAAAACGGCCCGACTCATCTCTCAGTACTCATCTCTCATTACTCATCTCTCAGTACTCATCTCTCATTACTCATCTCTCAGTACTCATCTCTCAGTACTCATCTCTCAGTACTCATCTCTCAGTACTCATCTCTCAGTACTCATCTCTCAGTACTCATCTCTCAGTACTCATCTCTCAGTACTCATCTCTCAGTACTCATCTCTCAGTACTCATCTCTCAGTACTCATCTCTCAGTACTCATCTCTCAGTACTCATCTCTCAGTACTCATCTCTCAGTACTCATCTCTCAGTACTCATCTCTCAGTACTCATCTCTCAGTACTCATCTCTCAGTACTCATCTCTCAGTACTCATCTCTCAGTACTCATCTCTCAGTACTCATCTCTCAGTACTCATCTCTCAGTACTCATCTCTCAGTACTCATCTCTCAGCACTCATCTCTCGGCGCACTTCTCTATGCCCCTCGCTTGCGCTCGGGGTTCCGATCCTTCATCCCTCCCGGCTCGGGCGCGCCGTACTCCGCCTTGTACTCGGCGAACACTTTCTCAACCTCGTCGAGGTCCGCGATCCGGTCGAAGTTCTCGAAGATGAAGGTGAGCAGATAATTGTTACCGTAGCCGTATTTCTCGCTCAGCTTTCGGAGCCGCTCGTATGCCTTCTCGGACATCGCGGCGCTGAATCGTTTCGGAAGGGGGAATCGTTTTGCAGCCATACTTCAATTCTCATCGGTCAATGGTCAATGGTCCTTGGTCAATGTCACCCCAGCGTCGTATCAAGAAACATCATAAACACAAATCCTGTCAAAAGGCTGAAAGTCGCCACGTTCGCAAATCTCGACCGGTGAGTTTCCGGAATGATCTCGTGGCTGATGATGAACAGCATCGCGCCGGCCGCGAATGCGAGCGAGAACGGAAGGACCGGACCGGAGAACGACACGGCGACGCTGCCCACAAGCCCGCCGATCGGCTCCGCAAGCCCTGTCAGGAAACCGACCGTGAACGATTTGGCTTTCGAATATCCGACGGCGAGCATCGAGACCGAGACCGCGAGGCCTTCGGGAATGTTCTGAATTCCTATGCCTGTCGCCAGCGTCGTTCCGTTCGCAACGTCGCCGCCCGCGAATCCAACCCCGACTGCCATTCCTTCGGGGAAGTTATGGATCGTGATCGCGATGATGAACAGCCAGATACGGCTCAGCGTCTCGGTGTCCGGCCCCTGATGCCCGAGCCGGAAATGCTCGTGCGGCAGGACCTGGTTCATGCCCCACAGCACAACCGCCCCCGCCAGTACACCTGCGATCACGACTCCTACCGCGATGTAGGTGCTCTCGAAGTGCTTTTCGCCGTATTCGATCCCCGGTAGCAAGAGTGAAAAGAAAGAAGCGGCAAGCATGATACCCGCCGCAAAACTGAGCAGACCGTCCTCAAGCTTCTCGGAAAGCCTACGAATGAAGAAAACGCCAAGTGCCCCGACTCCCGTCAGTGCGCCCGCGATCAAACTTCCGATAAATCCCAGCCAGATTACACTCATACGGGTTAGCCCGTCCGCTGCTCTCTCAAATGCCGGGCACTGACCGGACACGCGCCATTCTCACGGGATTGCGGAGGTTTCCGTTCAACGGGTGCTGAGTATCAATTCAGCGCCCTTGGTGGTAACGGGCCCGAAACGATCGTCGAATTTTCATTTCAATCGACTGATACATTGACGGTTTGCCCGATCGCGACAGGGGATCAGCGATCCGTAAAACCCGTTGTGACCGGACATCCCGGCAGTGCTCACCTAGTCGGAATCGATCTCACGTCACGGCCGCCGCAGCGAACGCAAGACCTCATTTCCCTGGCTTGTCCTCCGGATCTACGTTACGCATTTCCCAAAGCATCGTGAATTTCAGAAACACGCCGTATGCAGAGAAATAAGCGATCACAAGCCCCGGAAGTCCGTCGAGTATCCCCAGCTTCAAGAAGTAGCTTCGTATAAAGGCGAGGATCGGCCGGAAAAACAGGTCCGCGTATCCCACCTTTCTTCCTGTCTCGAAATAGTGCTTCGCTGACGCCGCTGCGTACCTTCCGATCACGTTGTGGTGGTCCGCAGTATTCTTCTTTGTGTAGTGCAGAAGCTCGCCTTCGAGCTTCTCAATTCTGCCATCGACTCTTGCAGTTTCGTGCGGGGGAATCCCTCCCCAGTAGCTTTTTGAACTTCGGTACAGGCGCATCACGTAGTCGGGATACCAACCGGAGTGTTTGATCCAACGGCCAAGGTAGAAAGCCCGGCGTGCGATCCGGAATCCGTCCGGGAGTGTCGCCGGATCGCGGTCCTTCAGTGCGAGGATCGCATCCCTGAGTTCCGGCGTCAGGCGTTCGTCCGCATCGATCCAGAATATCCAGTCGCCTGAAGTCTTCGAGTCGGCGAACTCATGCTGCAGACCGTGGTTAATGAACTCGTTGAAAAAGATCTTGTCGGTGAACTGGCGCGCGATCTCTACCGTTCGGTCAGTGGAGTAGGAGTCGACGATGACGATCTCATCCGCCCATTCAACCGTCTCGCATACTCTGGCGATGTTGTCTTCTTCGTCGAAAACTATGATCTTGGCAGAGATCTTCATGGGAGAAGAATACAGGAGACAGGAGGGAGAATACAGAAGTCAGGAATCAGACGACAGCGTAGCGACGGCCTGCATTTAGCCGTGGGTAAGCCCGAAGGGCGCCACCCACGGAACAAGGTCAAACAACGATCCGGAGTCGCGTAGCGACGGCACGCGTTCGTCTCCCCCGGCTCCGTTCACGCCCCACTCTCCCGCCTGACGGCGGGCGACAAGCTGAAGCTTATCGGACACCGCTCACCGATCCCACTCACAAGTGCGCGGGCTAAACAGCTCACCGATCCCACGCACAAGTGCGCGGGCTAAACAGCTCACCGAACCTCGGACAGTCGCGATCCGCACCCCGCCTTCCGGCGGGCGACAAGCTGAAGCTTATCGGACACCGTTCACCTACACCTTCTTGATCCCGATCCTTGCCGACACCTCGATCGGGCCGTTCTCGTTCCATTTCGGGCGGAGCATAAGTCCTTTCGCCTCCGGCGTTTCACTCATCACGATATCATTCGACGGATTGTACGGACTATCCCCGTATTTGGTGTAAGGCTGCTGTGAAGTAAACACCTTCTTGCAAAGCTCTGGATCAAAGTAGAACTGACTGGCAAGCCGGGACCTGTCATCGGTAAGGATCTTGAAATGTATGTGGGGCGAGCGCGGCTCGTACCATCCGGGGAAGATGGTCGTGAACTCGACGTTGCCCTCCGCGTCGGTCTTTTGAGCTCCACGCAAGTACCGTTTGTCGGTCACAGGTTTTATGTGGTCGCTTCCGGTTCCGGCAAACATAAGGGACCCGAACGGATCGTGTGCAAGCTCCTCCGGATAGCCGCTGTAACGGCCTTCGGCATCGCAATGCCAAAGCTCGACGACGGCGCCCGCAACGGGAACACAGCCTTCAGGGTCCACTACCTGCATTCTCAGCTTCAACTCCTTGCCTTCCCTGTCTTCCCTTATGTCGGCCCTCATCGGCGATGCGATAAAGAAAGGGCCTTCCGTCTGCGATGCCGTCAGAACGCAATCAGGCCCGCCGATCGCCGGCGCTTCCGTAAGGGCCGAGGTATCTGCCGAGACGAAGCTGATCAGAAATCGCAAAATGCTGTTTTTCCCGAACCATAGGCCGGCGCCTCCAAGACCGAACACGCCAACAGAACCGAGAATGAAGTTTCTCCGCGTCGTTTTTTTCATCTGCCGAATTGTCCTTTAGCTTTTGGAGGCCGCGGAGATTCAAGTACCGCTTCGCCGCTTGTCTGAAGGGAGTCCGAGTGGTCTGAACTCTAGCTTCAATCCGATGAAAAGTAAACGGTTAGCAGTGATCGGTGAGCGGTGAGCTGTGAGCCGTGCCCGCTAGCCGAAAGCGTGCCGCGGCCGGTTTTTCGTATCTCCGCGGCTATGCCGCCGTGGTGTGCGGAATGGCTAGCCTTTCCGGCAGCCTGGCAAATACATCTCCCGCGGAGGCTGAGCCTCCGCGAAGCGAGTTAGCGCATATTCCCCGTAGACCGCAGGCATACCGCAAGTCACAGCGGCGGAGCCGCATTAGAAATTGGTAAAAACAGAACTAATCCGCCCGTACCGGATCCGTTCACGCCCCCGCCTTCCGGCGGCCGACGAGCGTACGTTTGTCGGACACCGCTCACTGCTCACCGCTCACCGCTCACCGCTCACTGCTCACCGCTCACCGCTCACTGCTAACTTCTCCAACGCCGCCCGGTCCCAGTTCGCAAGATCGGCTGCCGCCTCGTACGTGCTCTGAAGAAAGTCCATCAGCGCCGCGTCCGGGTTATCCGATTTCTGAACCGCCGCGTAAGGTAATACGAACTCTCCCATCTCTTCGAGAAAGTACGCGGCTTCGGGTTTCACCGCGGCTTCACGAAAACCCTCCGGTTCCGGATACGCATAAGAGTAGAAAGCCGCTTCCCCGAGGCCCGGCCCAGCCCAGAATCCCGCGCTCGAGACCTCGTGCGAATAAGCTTCTTCCATCACCCAGTCGGCGCAGTTCGGGATACCGCCCGGATGCTTCGGAGCGGTTCTGCCGGAGAAACGAGTGACCGCGAGGTCGAACGCGCCCCAGAAGAAATGCGACGGGCTGACTTTCCCCATGAACTTCGCACGGAATTCGTTGAAGACGCGATCGATCTGAACCAGCGCCTGCCAGAAAAGGTTGACCGCGTCCGCATCGTAGCTCGCGTGCGTGGTGTCCTTCCTGAACGGGATCGCATCCTCGACCTCGACCGGACGCGCGAGGATCGTCGGCTCGATCCCCAGATCATCCATCGCTCTCGTGTATTTTTCATAAAAATCCGCGACCGTCATCGGCTCGAGAGCGAAAGACGCTTTGGCCCCGTCGGACGTTTCGATCTTCAGCCTGTGGTCCTTGAAATCCATCTCGACCGCAAAATTGCGGCCGTCGAGCGGGATCGAAGAGGTGGTAAGGCCGGACGGCGTGACATACAGCGCGATCCCCCACCAGTGGTTCACCGGAGGGGCGAAAGCCAGCCGTGTCTTGCCCACGATCTGCGACCACATATGCACGGTGGCAAGGGTGTCTTCCCATTCTTCGAGCGCCGGAAGCTCCGGCCAGGCTTTTTTCGTAGTTGGTTTCATAGCTGGTTCAATGGTCAATGGTCAATGGTCAATGGTCAATGAGGAGGATACCAGACTCCCGTCTCCCGTCCTTCATTTCGCCGCTACGCGGCTCGGTGATTTTGGGGGCCGCCCCGACCGTGGGGGGCGCCCTTCGGGCTTACCCAGGGCCAAATGCACATGACCGCTACGCGGTCGCCTTTGCCCGTCGCTACGCGATCGACGGAACGCACGCGTCCCGCGTGCAGTGAGCGAAGCGAATCCGTTGTCTAACACCAAAAACGTATCGCCGCTACGCGACTCCGGATGGTCTTTCGACTTGTTCCGTGGGGGGCGCCCTTCGGGCTTACCCAGGGCCAAATGCACATGACCGCTACGCGGTCGCCTTTGCCCGTCGCTCGCGCTCCGGGTTCCGGAGCATTGGCCATTGGTCGATAATCGTTGGCCAATGACCATTGCGCTAAGATATCACCGCCACGCTTTTCGCCTGGGCGAAGACACTCTTTCCCTGTTCAAGCCGTAGAGTTGCGGCAGACCGCTTCGTCACGCGGGCGAGAACAGGAACGCCCGATATATCAAGCAGGACGGTAGTCTGGTACGGACCGGAGTCGGCGATTCCCGCGACAATTGCGGGAAAAATATTGAGAATGCTCGTATCCGTCTGCTTCTCCAGCGTCAGGCTGACATCCCTCGCCGCGAGCCGCAACCGGACCGGCTTTCCCGTTTCGATCGGCGGTCCGGGAACCGAGAACCTCCCTCCAGAAAAGTCCAGAAGCGCCAGGCCGAACTCTTCATCGTATCCGGCCGCGACCGCGTCGATCACCGCTTCCGCGTCGTCACGATGCGCGGGGGCCAGGTCAAGCCGCGTCAGGACCTCGGCGAGAGGGCCTTCAGCCTTCACACTTCCTTTTTCGAGAAGCACAAGGCTGTCGGCGACCCTCGCAACCTCGTCCGCCGAATGGCTGACGTATATGACGGGGATCTTCAGTTCTTCGTGGAGTCGGTCCAGGTACGGCAGGATGTCGCCCTTCAGTTCCTCGTCCAGGGATGACAAAGGCTCGTCCATCAGCAGTATGCGGGGATCTACGGCAAGCGCCCTCGCGATCGCAACCCTCTGCTGTTCGCCGCCGGATAGCTGTGAGGGGCGCCTCGCAAGAAGCCCGCCGATGTCGAGAAATTTGATCGCTTCATCGACCGAAATACCGGCGCGCGCTGAACGATTCCGGCCGTACTCGATATTAGCTCTTACTGTCAGGTGAGGAAACAGGCTCGGCTCCTGAAACACGTATCCGAGAGGGCGCTTATACGGCGGGACGAACGTCGATCCCTCCTGCCAAACCTCGCCGTCGATACTCAGCGAACATCCGGCGTGTTTCTCGAGACCCGCTACGGTCCTTAGAAACGTTGTCTTGCCCGAACCGGATGGGCCGAAAAGAGCAGTCACTCCTTTCGAAGGAATTCCGACATTGACGGCCATTTCGAAATCGCCTTTCGTGATGTTGAATCGCGCTTCGATCATCAGAGCCGGACCGGGCGGAACCTCCTGTTCAGGCCGTAGACGACGGCGAGAATGGCGAACGAAATAATGAGAAGCGTACCGGCCAGCCAGTGAGCCTGCGTGTATTCAAGCGCCTCGACGTGGTCGTAGATCGCGATCGAGACCACGCGTGTGCTCCCCGGAATGTTCCCGCCGATCATAAGCACGACCCCAAATTCGCCGAGCGTATGGGCGAACCCGAGAACCGCCGCCGTCAGAAATCCTGGCCACGCAAGCGGTACGGCGACGGTGAAGAATCGATCGACCGGAGAAGCCCGAAGCGTCGCGGCCACCTCAAGCGGACGCGTGCCGACCGATTCGAATGCGCCCTGCAGCGGCTGGACGACGAACGGAAGCGAATAGATCACGGAGCCGATCACCAGCCCAGTGAAGGTGAACGCCGGCGACTGAAGCCCCGCGGACTCGAAAATCGAACCGATCGGACCGTGCGGACCGAGAGCAATTAGAAGATAAAAGCCCAAGACAGTGGGCGGAAGCACGAGCGGCATCGCGACGACCGCTTCCGGTATGAACTTGAACCGCCAGTTCGTGCGCGCCAGCCACCACGCGAGCGGCGTCCCCAAAAGCAAGAGAACCGCGGTGGTCACCGCGGCTAGCTCAAGGGTTATCACGAACGCGCTAAGGCTGGCTTCGTCGAATATCATCGCGTATCGTAGCCGAATTCCCTTATCAGTTCCTTCGCTTCTTCAGATTTCAGGAATTCGAGAAACTCCCGGGCGCCTTCATCGCCGCTGAGAAGGACCGCCTGCTGTTCTATCGGAGTATAAAGTTCCTTCGGCACTTCCCAAAGCGACCCAATTCTGCCTTTCGCCTGCGACAGCGCGACAAATCCCAGTTCGGCGTTACCGGTCGAGACGAACTGGAACGTCTGGCCTATGTTCTCGCCGCGAACGAGCCTCCGTTCGACCTTGTCCCAGAGCCCTCTTTTGCGAAGAACCTCTTCAGCCGCCGCCCCGTACGGAGCGAGCTTTGGATTGGCGATGGCGAGCTTCCCGAAATCGCTTTCGAGGACCTTTCCCCCGTTGTCCACAAGCTTTGGATCGGGGCTCCACAACACAAGCTTCCCGACTGCGTACGTGAATCGCGAGCCTCTGGCGGCCGCGATCTCCTTCTCAAGCAACTCGGGCCGTTCGGCATCGGCGGCGAGGAACACCGCGAACGGCGCCCCGTTCCGGATCTGGGCGTAAAGTTTTCCGGTCGAGCCCAGCGTGACGGTCACATTCCGGCCCGTTCTTTCCTGGAAACGCTTTACGAGCTCGGTAGCAGGCTCCTTGAAATTGCTTGCGACCGCGATCCTGAGCTCGGTCTCGGACGGACGTGTCCCGCATGACGAAACCGAGAGCGCGATAATTGTCAGGAGCGCGGCAAGGCACAGTACTGCTCCGTACCCCGCCCACTTCTCTTCGTGTCCGATTCGTGTTGATTCGTGATTCAATCTATGCGGCAAGAGGCGAGATCTCTTCGAGGATGCGGGCCCCCACCTCCCGTTTGGCGACCTCAAGCTCGTAGTTCTTTTGCAGGTTGAGCCAGAACTCCGGAGTCGTACGGAAGAATCGCGCAAGCCGGAGTGCCGTATCGGCAGTGATCCCGCGCTTGCCGTTCACGATCTCGTTCACACGGGCAGCCGTTACTCCCAGCCGATTGGAAAGCGCGTTCGCCGACAGGCCGAGCGGTTTCATATACTCCTCAAGCAGAATCTCCCCGGGATGGATCGGCGGTAAAAGTTCTTCGGCCATATCTATTCTCCCCGATCAGTGGTAATCCACGATCTCGACATCGTGTGCACCGTCGTCCCATTTGAAACAAATGCGGAACTGATCATTGATCCTGATACTGAACTGGCCCTCCCGGTCTCCCTTAAGCTTCTCCAAACGGTTCCCGGGAGGACTGTTAACGTCGAACAGGTTACCGGCCGCCGCAAGAACCGCTAACTTGCGTCTCGCGGCGGACTCAATACCGCTGAATTTTCTCACCCTTTGGCCTTCAAAGAGCCTTTCGGTGTGAGGGCATCGAAAGGACTTTATCATCAGGAGATTCTATATCGTTTATCGATAAACGGCAATCACTTTTTGTGTGAGCGGATCTTCAAGAGCGCCTTGCGGTATTGCCTCTCGTCGAATCTGAATGTCAATGCCTCGTCATCTTCAAGTTCGTACTCGATCCCTTCATACGGCGGCATCACTTTCCACGTAACGAAACCGTCCTTCCGTCGAACTTCGACGGGATCGATTATCAGGTCCTCCGGAATTCCGCACTCACGGCAGTAATAAAAATAAAACTCTCCGTCTTCATCGGCGGTCCGGACAAGCTCGTCGACTCTCAGTTCGGCATCGCTCTTTTCCGCCCAGTGGGAGTGTTCGGCCTCGTTGGGAATAGCCGACTCGAAGATAGAAAGCAGCGACCGGTTGTCGACACAAACTATGAGCTCCTCGCCGCGGCCCTTGCGGTTCCGGAATCGGTGAGAGAGCTTGTTGACGAACCTGCTCAAATCAGCGTGACAATACCGGGTAATTGAGGCTGTCTGATTACTGATTGTCGGGCAGCCTCATTTTTTGCCGGCCGGCGGATTTTTTGAGCAAGAAAAGGCCGCCTGGTCAGGCGAACCTGGCCTTGCTGAACCTCTGGAGGTTGTGGGCGATCGCTATTAGTCCCATTTCCGTGGTCACCTTCTCGATCCCCCGCAGGTTGAACCTCCTGAACCCCTTTGTTCTGTTTTATATTCCCGAACACCGCCTCGACCGTCATTCTCTTCTTTCGTTTCTCGATGCCCTCTTCGCTTTCGAGCAGCTCGCGAGCCCTTCGCCGGTGTTTGATCAGGTTGAAGTTGCGCTCGACGACCCTGTCACCTTCGGCTTTGTGGCAGGGGCCCCGCATCGGGCATCCCCGGCAGTTCACCGCCTTGTAGAGCCTTGACCGCTGGAGATATCCTCCCGCGCTCGTTCTCTCCTTGTCCCCGATGTAGTCCATCGGCTTCCCCGCAGGACAGTACAGCGTGTCGGTTTCTTCGTCGTACCTGAGATTGTCGGACAAGAAAGGATCCTCACGGCGCTTTTTGTCCGTGACATCCTTGTGGAACCAGTTGTATTTGACGAACCCGGTGATCCCCCTCTCCCCGAGGTATTCGTAGTTCTCCTCCGATCCGTATCCCGCGTCCGCAGTCAGCGACTCGGGCGCCCCGCCGTACTTCTTCAGGTAGCTCTCGATATGATCCTTCAGAGCCGATGTGTCCGCCGGCGTCTGCGCCAGCGTGTAGTTCAGAATGTAGTGCCCTTCGGTCGAGGCCTGCACGTTGTATGCGGGTTTCAGCTGCCCGTTCCCCAGATGGTCTTCCTTCATCCTCATGAACGTCGCGTCCGGGTCCGTCTTCGAGTAGCTGTTCCGGCCATTCAGAAGCTTCTCCTTTTCTTCGTACTCCGCCAGCTTCTTCGGCCAGTTCTTCTTTGCGTACCTAAGCTTCTGCCTCGTCTTCGGGTCCGTCTCCTTGTCCTTCAGGGCCTCGTTGATCTCTTCTATCGCACGCTCGACGGCCTCCGGGTCCATCGCTTCAAAGTCCGGCTCGTTCGGTGTCTGTTCCTCGTCCTCGTACAGCTTCTCGACATACGCCCACAGCTGCTTCAACTGCTCTTTGATCCGCTCACGGTTCCCTTTCACCGTCTTGCCCCACACGAACGTGTACCGGTTCGCGTTCGCCTCGATCTTTGTCCCGTCAAGAACAGCTTCCTTCAGCGACAGCACTCCCTCCCCCGCAAGCAGCTGCACCACTTCCGAAAACACTTTCTCCAACTCTCCCGACAGCCTCTTGCCCCGAAAGTCGTTGATCGTGTTGTGATCAGGCTTTGCTCCTGAGCTCAGCCACATGAAGTGGATGTTCTCCTTTAGCGCCTGCTCCATCTTCCTCGACGAGTAGATGTTCCTCAGATATGCGTACACCAGCACCTTCAGCAGCATCCGCGGATGATAGCTCGACGCTCCCCCACCCTTGTATCCCCGCTCTATCCCACTGATGTCGATCCGCTCGATCACCTCGTTCACCACCCTCACCGGATGGTTTTCCGGGATCAGCTCGTCGTAACTCGGCGGAAGCAGCATCGGCTGGTTCTGGTCGTACTTTCTGAAGACCGGACCCTTCTTTTTCATGCTGAATATTGTACCCTGAAAACAGAAAAGAGGCTGACTTTTCAGACAGCCTCCTATAAGACAACTAGCCCATTTCCTGTGCTTCGGCCAGTTCCTTCTCAGGCACAGGATCATCCGAACCGATGAACTTATAGATCCCCGCGCCGATTACCGCCCCGAGGATAGGGGCGACCCAGAACAGCCAAAGTTGGGCGATCGCCCACCCGCCTACGTAAACCGCAACCCCAGTGCTTCGCGCCGGATTCACGGACGTGTTCGTGACGGGAATGCTGATCAGGTGGATAAGGGTCAGGCACAAACCGATCGCGACCGGAGCGCCGCCTGCGTATGCCTTCTTGTCGGTCGCGCCCAGGATCACGACAAGGAAGATCGCCGTCATCACGATCTCGGAAACAAGCGCCGCCGTCATCGAGTAACCGCCCGGCGAATGCTCTCCGAATCCGTTCGAAGCGAATCCCGAAGCAACGACATCGAATCCCGCCTTCCCGGTCGCAATCAGATACAGAACGCCGCCGGCGATCACCGCGCCGACGACCTGCGCGACTATGTATGGAGCGAGCTCTTTAGTCTCGAACCGACCGCCGGCCCAGAGTCCAACGGACACGGCGGGATTGAGGTGACATCCGGAAATATGTCCGATCGCGTAAGCCATCGTCAGCACGGTCAAACCGAAAGCCAGCGAAACGCCAAGCAATCCAATTCCCAGTTCCGGAAAAGCAGCGGCAAGCACCGCGCTGCCGCATCCGCCAAGAACCAGCCAGAACGTACCGACCAGCTCGGCAGCATATTTCTTCATATGGTCCTCCTTGAACCTTCGTTCCCGCAGTTCTAACTGCCTCTGCGGACCGTACGAAATTCACGTAGACAAGAAACTGCGCCTACGATAATGCCACATCGAAGCCGGCAGGGTATAGAAATGTTCGGTGCGGGAGGGATCGCCCTGGATGAAGGGAGGTCAGACGGAGAGATTGACAAGGTGAAAACAGGTCCGGATGCAGCCACCAAACGGAGTCCTTAAACAGGAGGGCCGCCCGAATCATCCGTTCAGGCTCCCCGTATCACTTGAACACGGAGTAGCCCACATAAAAGATCGCGGTGTTTATACCGGGGTTCAGTTCCGCCGTGCCTGCGTTCGAGATGTGATTGTACTTGAACCCCAGAGTCATCGCCTTGTTCTTTCGCGACCATACCATTACTCCCAGATCCACTTCCGTCGTGAAGTTGAACTTCCTTGTCCGGGGGACAGGAAACACCTCGTTGAATCCGATCATTCCCAGGTTCACCGCACCGAATATCTTAACTTTCTTCTGCGGCCTGAGGATGTACCTGACCCCTACCGGAGCGACGCCAATCCCGTACGCGGTCCTGGTTTCCGTTACCGCCGGGGTCAAGGGATCCGGTGCGACGACGTTTCCGCCCGCGATATTCAGTGGAGTTGCCTCGACCATATATTCGACCGCGCCCGTTTCTCCGACATACAGTACCCGGCCGTACCTGAATCCTCCCTGGATCAGGTACCGGTTTCGGGCTTCGGAGGGAAGAAGTCCGGTGAATGTCGCCATCGACGGTCCGGCGCCCACGAATGCCCCAAATTCGTTCATTCCGGTTCTAAGTCGATAGTAAGACTCCGTCTCTGTTGCAGGTTCCGGGGTCGGCATCGCCGCGGCTTCGTCAGAATCGGGAATCGGCGGCTTCGGGCCGGATTGTGAGAATGCCGTGTGCGTACCTACGAAGAGCAAAGCGATAGCGATGATAACGGGCCTGAGTCTGAACATACGGTATTCCGGCGAAGGTAGACGATCCATCAGTCCGCCTCCTGAATGTGTTCGAACAAGATTCTCGTTTGGAAGTTAAAGGATCGGGCCGACGACAGATCCCACGAGTCAGGACCGCCTGAAGAAGACAGGGAGTGCATCTGAAGCCGCGCGACGCCAACCAGAAAATACAGCATTGCCGAAGGTTTGACCAGTTGTGCGAAACTGCCGAGTGGGCAAGGTTCCTAACCGACCGTGGTCTCGATATCCACCTTGATGTGACGCCACTTTCCTTGATTGAATTTGAAGACCGAAAGCCCGGCGCGCGTCGCGTGTCCGGCCAGAATCGCAAGCCAGATGTGGATGGGCTCGAGCCCCGCGGTCTGCTGCATCACGAAGCAGATCCCGAGCGGGATGACGATCTGCGAGATGATCGAGATATAAAGCGGGCTTTTCGTATCGCCTGTTCCCTGAAGGCCGCCGGTGTACGTCAGCGCGACCGTGACGAAAAGCCCGGAAATACTCAGCACACGAAGCAGCTGAACGCCGATCCCGACTACGACCGGCTCGGTCATGCCGAAGATCGCGAGAAGCTGCTGCGGGAAGAACATAAAGAAGATGCCGACGAACGCCGCGCCGATCAGCCCGAATCTGGATGCCGTCCTGACCCCCGCAACCGCTCTTTCGGGCTGATCCGCTCCGAGATTCTGTCCGGCTACAGCGGCTGCCGCGCCCATAAGTCCGACAGACGTCCAGGTGATCAGCGAGAACAGCTGTGTGTACGAAACGGCGTAAGCCGCCTGGGCGGCGGCGCTTTCGGCGAGTGAGCCTACAAATGCGAGGAGGAAGACTCCCCCGATGTTCATCGCGATGCCCTGTATCCCTGCCGGCAGTCCGAAGTTGAACAGTTTTCGGATCACTTTCCAGTCGGGCGCGTAGTTCCCCGACTTCTGCCTGATCGAAACCACCCACCGGCCGTTCCAGAGGCTGACGATCGCGTAGATCCCGACTATGCCGGAAGCGATGCAGGTTCCCATCGCGGCGCCCATTGTCCCGAAGGAAGGGATAGGGCCGACGCCGCCGATCAGGATGATATTGAAGAACAGGTTCATCACCGTCATCGCGATTCCGAGCACCATTGGCGTCTTCGCGTCGCCCGCGGACCGAAGCGCTCCGCTGAGCATAAAGAACATCATCATCCCCGTACTGAAAAGGAACATTATCCTCAGATACGGAAGAGCCTCCTGCTGGACCTCGGGCGTTGCGTTGACCAGATCAAGAAGCAATGGAGATGCGAAGTAACCTATGGGCGCGATAAGGCCCAGGGTGATGAAAATGGCGGTGAGGAATGCCTGGTAAACGGTGCGGTCGACCTTGTCCTCTTCTCCTGCGCCCGCGAATCGAGCGACCAGAATGCTCATTCCGGTGAAGATGGACGAGATGAATACGACCACAACGAGGAAGATCTGCCAGCTGACGCCGATAGCGGCGTTTCCCCTGAAACCGACGACGTTGCCGACCATCGCGTGATCGACGATTCCCTGAAGGCCGCCGAAGATGTTGGTGAGCATCGTCGGCCAGGCGAGTCTCCACACAGCCCTGCTGAGCGGCCCTTCCACGATGGAACGGTCGAACCGGTTCTTTCTGGGCTTATCCTCGACAGCCGGGACCTCGCCGGAGAGTTTTGCCGCTTCCGCGGCGGGAGAGTCGCTCATATGATCTGCGCCGTGTTATGGCGGATTCGTAAGTATATATTCCCGGGCGGGAAATACGAACGCGGTGAAGTGACAAGCGGCAGAATCAAGGTTCAAAGACCAAGGTTCAAGGTTCAAGGTTCAAGGTTCAAAGTTCAAGGTTCAAGGTTCAACGATCAAGGTTCAAGGGAGTAGGCCGCGGGGTACATCACCGCTCTGTCCGATAAGCTTCAGCTTGTCGTCCGCCTTGTCCGATAAGCTTCAGCTTGTCGCCCGCCGCCAGGCGGGAACCGAATCTCAACCACGAAGACTCACGAAGCCCTATCCTCGCCCTCCCTGACGGTAGGGCTAATGACACTCAGTCCTCCTTTCCCTAGAACTTCCCGATCCAGACCCCCGCGCCCTGCATGATCATCTCGATCGAGACCGTGCCGACGTAAAGCGCGAGGATCCTGCCTGCGATCTCGGTGTAACGCTCGATCAGGATCTCGCGCCTCGGACGTACGAAATCGTGCAGGGATTTCAGGATCAGCATTATCGCGATCGAAAGGACCATCGCCCCGAGCACCGCGAGCGCGGCAATCCAGAGTTCGTGGCGTTTGCCGATGATCACGCTGGCGCTGATCGTTCCCGGCCCGATAAGGATCGGCATCGCGATCGCGCCCGCAAGGTGGGACGATTCGCCTCGCAGGATCTCGACCGCCTTCGGGCCTCGGAATACGAACTGGACCGCGATCAGAAGGAAGATCACGCCTCCGAAGATCTGGAAAGACGCGAACTCCGCCTGGATGATGCTCGAGAACACGACGTCGCCGAGCCCAGTGAAGAAGACGAAGACCGCAAGCGCGATCAGGCCTGCCTGGACCAATACCGTGCGAAACCGCGCGGGCTCGAGTTTCTCGACCACGTCGATCAGGTAGATTATGACCAGGAAGGGATTGAGGAGAACCAGCAGAAGCGCGGAAGAACGGACGATTTCGAGCATAACGCCGGCCGCTCCCCAATGGGTTTGGGAGCGGCCTTCGATGATGATATCCGAGCATTCCGCACTTTCAAAATCGATGCAGGATCACCGAACTCCGAAGCTGTATGCGCCCCAGAAGCTCTCCCAGTCCGCTTCACCGCATTCGGAAGCGCACCGCTGCATGAAGACGAGATGTACCAGCCATAGCCCTTCCGCGTTGATCCTCATCCTGACGCGGCCGTTCCTGTCGGTGCGCAGCTTCTGTTTGGCCGTCGATCTGTTGCTAGCGAAAACCGTCTTTCCTGCGAGAGGCTTGCCGTCGAATTTAACCGTGAAAGAAAGGGTGCTGCCCAAACGCTTCGAATAGGGATTCTCGTCCGGTGTGATCTCGAGCTTGAGTCCCGCATCGCGCCCAAAATTCTCGTCCTGCGCATCGCCGACCTGGATCAGCGACTTCAGATAGCGGCTGTAGCGTTCTTTGCCGGGGGAATCGGTTTCGCCCAGTTTCCTTCGCTCGGCGATGATGTACCCCATTCCGTCTTCGCGTAGATACGCCTCGAATTCCTCCGGTTCGAGCGTGATGTAAGCCCAGTCGCGGTGCATCGCGAGAAGGTAATTGCCGGGTTCGGACGCCGAGAATTTGTGAACAGGAGTCTGCCCGGCAGCGAGCGAGGATCGGACATCCGTTGCGCCGTTACCGAAGAACAGGCTGAACATCGGCGTCATATCGGGTTGATACTCGCGCTCTTCCAGATCCTTCGAAAGCCCGTCGCCTACGTAAAGGTGGATCGGAGTGCTATCGCCGGGCTTGAGGAAGAACGAGCCGGGCTCGAACCAGTACTCGTGAGCGAACGCGTTCGCGGCAAGGGCAATGATAGCGAGTGTGACGAAAAGTGTTTTGGTTTTCATTAGGTAGTTCGGTGACTAATTGTCTTTCGGTCCCCGTCCATCGTCCGGAATCAGGCCGATCTCCGCGTCGCAAGCGTGCCGGCGATCCAGGCCATCGGGATGTAGGCAAGCACCAGGTCGAGCACGATGAACCACACAGGAGCGGGGATCATTGTCGCGGCCCAGATGCCTCCGAGCAATGTCAGCACGCCGATAGCGAGCGCGAACGTCATCTTGTGGCTCGCGGCGATGAGCGCTGCGACAAACGCGCCGACGAACGTCCCGAGCGCGTGGGCCAGGAACGGAAAGAGGAAGTGGATCGGCTTCAAAAGATGGGCCGAGGCGGCAATGCTCTCGGCATTCATCGGGTCCATGCCTTCGGGCGGCTGAACGATCGACCAGCCGACCATCAGGATTCCCATATTGACGATCGAGCCTACAACTACACCGGCAACGAAGGCGATGATATTGCGGACGACAGGACTCATAAGTTCCTCCTTTCAGGTGCCTCGCGCGATCCGGTCCGGATCAAGGCGCCAAAGTGATTCGGTTGGAGCGGGTGCGGTAATAATGGCGAATCGGAACCCCGAGCGCAAGCGAGGGGCATAACACGAGACAGAAGACGGGCGACCGCGTAGCGGTCATATGCATTTAGCCGTGGGTAAGCCCGAAGGGCGCCACCCACGGTCGGCGCCCCCCCCCGAATTCACCGAGCCGCGTAGCGGCGACATGAATGACAGGAGACAGGAGACAGGAATCGGAACCCCGAGCGCAAGCGAGGGGCATCACGATCAAACAATCAGAATCCAGGGAATACTGTGAATTGGGTTCAAATGCCCAGTAGGGGCCAGAACATTCAATAGCCTCGTAGCAGCGACAGGAAGTTCAAACCACGAAGCGGCACGAAGAACTGCAAAGGCGGGAGACGGGCGACGTGGAAGAGCTTTTCCCTGCCTGTGATCCAGGCCCGCCTCTAGATCTTCTTGCCCGCTCCCCTAAAGAAGAATCTTTTGGCAATTTCCGAAGCAAGAACATATGCGGCCAGTATCAACGCAATAAGAAACACTATCGACGATGGTAAAGGCGAAAACCCCAGCGGTTCTGCGGCCGGGGTGTACGGAACGATCAGGACCATCACTGCTACCGTCGCGCAGGCAATAACCAAATAATTTCCCGGCAAACTGAGAAAGAAGGCCTTTCGCGTCCGGATTACAAGGAGGATGAGTATCTCCGACAGAGTCGACTCAACAAACCACGCCGTCCGGAAGACCCCGGTTGGAACCCTGAGCAGGAGCAAGGTTCCAAAGGTCACAAAATCGAAGACCGAACTGACCAGGCCAAAAACTATCATGAACTTTCTGATCGCACCGATGTCCCACACCTTTGGTTTTTTCACCTGGTCCAAATCGAGCTTGTCGGACGCGATCGCCATCGCGGGAAGGTCGCTTAGAACATTTAGCAGCAGTATCTGTTTTGGAAGCATCGGCAGGAACGGCGCAAAAAGCGACGCGGCTGCCATGCTGAACATGTTCCCGAAGTTCGCGCTGGTGGTTATGAACACGTACTTGAGCGTGTTCGCGTAGGCCGCGCGCCCCTCACGAATGCCGTCTGCAAGGACACCGAGGTCCTTCTCCAGCAGTATTACGTCTGCCGCTTGCTTCGTGACGTCGACAGCGGTATCAACCGAAATTCCCGCGTCTGCGGCATGGAGCGCAGCCGCGTCGTTGATGCCGTCTCCAAGAAATCCCACAGCATGACCGTGGCTCTTCAAGGCCATTATCAGCCTTTGTTTCTGGTTTGGATCAAGTTCGGCGAAGACGTCCGCCCTTTCCACGATCCGACGCAGCGCAGTGTCGCTCGCGCGCGCAATCTCGCTTCCGGTTACGACCGACGCGGTCCGAAATCCGAGGTCCCCCGCGATCTTTCCTGCCACATGCCGATTGTCGCCGGTCAGCAGTTTCAACCGGATACCGAGTTTCTTGATGCTGTGCAGATCATCTGCCACGCCTACTTTCGGAGGGTCGAAGAACATAAGGAGTCCGAGAAAAACGAGGCCCGTCTCGCTGTCTTTGTTGATGGGAGACCCCCGCTCGACACGCTTTCGCGCCACCCCGAGACAGCGGACCCCTTCCTTGCTCCTGTCCTGGAGATGTTCCATCACCCGATCGCGGACCGTTTCTATCGACACATTACTGCCGTCCGGGAGCTCCGCAGTATCGCAAACCTCGAGGACATTCAGGACGGCGCCTTTCGTAATCAACAGGTCCTCATCTCCGCGCCGGACCGCGATCGAAAGTCGCTTCCTTATGAAATCGTAAGGAACCTCGTCGATCTTTTCGAATTCGTCCGCCTCGGCGGGAAGGACACGGCGGAGTTCCTCATCGATCGGGTTCGCAAATCCGGTCTCAAAGGCAGCGTTCAAGCAGGCCATCAGGATCACGGAATCCGACGGATCCCCGTTGCTGTCTGTCGCACCCGCGAGCCGGACCGTTCCTTCTGTAAGAGTCCCTGTCTTGTCAGTGCAAAGGATGTCGATCCCGCCGATATCTTCGATGGAGCCGAGCCTTTTCACGATCACGCTCCTCGCCGCCATGCGCCTGGCTCCGTGCGATAGCGTGATGCTAAGGATCGCGGGAAGAAGCTGAGGCGCGAGACCGACGGTAAGCGCAAGTGTGAACAGCAAGGATTCGAGTACGGGACGGGCGAAAGCCACGTTGATCGCAAAAATCGTAAGCGAGAGCACGATCGCGATCTCTAGAAGGAGAATGCCGAATCTGCGAATTCCGTGCTGAAACTCGGTTTCGGGGGGACTCGCGGCGATCGCCCTGGATATCTCACCGTAAACGGTTTCCCTGCCGGTGCATACTACCAAGGCTTCGGCCGTGCCGCTCACCGCGTGCGAACCGAGATAGACACAGCCGTTCCGGTCACCACGACCGACGGCGTTCTCCGATTTCTGAGACGGATACGACTCACCGGTAAGCGCGGACTCGTCCACAAAGAAGTCCCTTGAGACGATCAGCCGGCAATCTCCCGGGATCCCGCTTCCCGCTTCAAGAATGACGATATCTCCGGGCACGACCCGTTCGATAGGCACGATTTCCGCAACTCCGCTCCTTCGGACCTTTACGCTGATCCTGATCCCTTCAAGAAGAGCCTGCACGGCTCCTGAGGCCCTGTGCTCCTGCCAAAAACCCAGGAGACCGCTTACCAGGACGATCCCGAGTATGATCGCGCCGTCGGTACTATCCCCAAGTCCGACCGAAAGGACCGCCGCGGCGATCAAAAGGACTGTGATCGGGCTCTCAAATTGTGAGACCAGTAGTCGGAAGGTAGATCGGCGGGTACTGTCGGAAATCCTGTTCTCCCCGTAAACGGAGATCCTGGCGGCAGATTCGTCTGCGGAGAGGCCCTCCGGAGACGACCGGAGTTCGGCAAACAGTTCGTCGATAGCCGAATCGCAAAGCCTGTCGCTCGGCGTCTCGGTTCTGCGGATCTCCCAACCTAGGCCGTTCGATCGCGAAGGATGCTCTTCTTCCATCATTCACTCCAGAAGAACTCAGTTTAACTCTGCGTTCCGTCGTGAATATGTGACTCAGGATACAAGAATGGAGAGGACCGAGACGACTGGACAGTCCCGCGTTTCGCCGAAGGCGTAGCGTGGTGAAGCGGGCGGCACCGTCTCCCGGAGCCGCGTAGCAGCGTCGACCCCGGCGTGCGGGGAAACAAGTGTTGATATGTAGAGGAAGTGCTTGTCAGTCAGTGCGGGCGGGGACGCCCGCGGTCCATTGCCCGCGGTCCGGCGAGAAGAAGCTAACGCTCCTCAGTACTCATCTCTCAGTACCCAGTACTCTGTATCTACTCTGCCAGCACCTGAGTGATCGTCTCTTTCTTGGGGAATCCGTATTTCTTGCCGTATTCGGCGGGGGACAGCTGGGGGTCGCGCCAGGCGTCAAGGTGGCCGACCTGGTGGACACACTGGATCGTACACGTCGGCGCGCACCATTTCTCGGTGTGATATTCGCGGTGCATATCCTCGTGAGTGTATTCGAGAAGGGGTGTTCCGGGAGTTCCCCGCTGCTGTGAGCACCAATGCACGAGGCCGTCCTCGCAGATGTACAGGTAGCGGGCGCCCGAGCGGCATCGCCATTCGTAAGCCTTCCCGTCAGCGAGATTGTCCTGGAACCAGTTCCAGCGAGCGTACGAGCGCGTGCCGAGCGACTTCACTTCCTTGTAGATCTCTTTCTCGCGGTCACCGAGCGGTTTCAGAAGACCGTCGCCGTCGTGTATGACGCCGACCGTCGAAGAAAATCCCAGCCCGCGCGCGCGGCGGGCGATCGTCAGCGCGTCCTCGGGATTCTCGACCCCGCTTCCGAGCACCGAATTGATATTCACCTTGAACTTTGCGTGGTTCTTGAGGTTGACGAGTTTCGCATCGAGGACCTTCAGGCTTTTCTTCGATACCTCGTCCGGGATCACATTGTCGATCGAGATCTGCAGGTAATCGAGACCCGCCTCATTGAGCTTACCGATCTTCTTGGGCTGGAAGTAGTATCCGTTCGAGATGAGCCCGGCGATCATTCCGTGATGCCTGATCCGGGCGATGATCTCATAGATCTCGGGGTGCATCATCGGCTCGCCGCCGGAGATCGTCACGACGGATGTTCCGAACTCCGCAAGCTTGTCGATCCGGCCGATCATCGTCTCGATCGGCACCGGATCGGACGTTTTGTCGTACTCGTTGCAGTAGGTGCACGAGAGGTTACACCGCCGCATCGGCACGATGTGCACCAGCACAGGGTGCTTCGTGGACGCGAACGCGCGGACCGTGTGCTTTACTCCTCTTGTGAACCGGCTGAAGCCGCTTGCTTTCGGCATTATTGCTTGATGAAGGACTGATCCCCGTGAATTCTAAACCTGTAATTATAGGGGCTCGGAAGAGCCTTTTCAAACCAATGAAAAGGCCCCGGAACTAGTCCCGGGGCCGGATTACGATGGTTGACCCACGGATCAGCCCTTGATGATCTTCACGTTGCCCGGCAGTTTCACCTCGAAGACCTTGGTGTTGATCCTGACCTCGTTCTTCTTCAGGTTCGAAAGCCTCACAGTCGTAAGGTCCTTGTTCAGCTCGATGACCTTAGCCTGGATCGGCATCCCGTCGCCGTCCACCCAAAGTTCGGCCGACTCGTACGACTGCTTCTTTTTCGGATAAAGTCCCAGGTGCCAAACCTGCGTGCCGTCAAGAGTCACCTTGCCGAGATACTTGACGTCGTAAGTGTCCGTCAGCTCTTTCTTCGACATGCTCATGAACGAGAGCGCGCTGTTCGCCTGGGCGTTCTTCGAGCCCTGCGTCTTGCCCTTGATCGCCTGGTTTAGGCGGGGCATGTAGAGCGTGTACTCGCCCTTGATCACGGACAGAACTTCTTCGGGCTCGCGCCAGTCGATCCTGAGAGCAATGTCGCGACCTCCTTTGTTGACATAGACCATCTCGCCGTCTTGCGTGGTCGTGATCTTGAGCTGGGTGTTGGTCTTCGCCATCCGGACGTTACCCTTGAGCGTCTCGAGCCAGTCCTTGTGGGTGTCCATCCTCTTGAGGATCTCGTTCAGCACGCCCTGCGCTCGAGTCTCCGCGACGGAAACCGTGCCGAACACGAAAGCAAATATAACTGCGAACAAAAGCGTTCTGGAATGCTTCTTCATATGTTTCTCCGGCCGCGCCTTCGTTTTTGCCGTTCGGCGCGAACAAATAGATTTACCATCCGGGCCGAATGCACGTCAATGCGAGCCGCGGCGCGGATCCGGGAGTTTTGCCCGGCAGAATTTCGAATTTTTCAACGGAAGAGAAGACGTCAGTCGTTTGTTACGGGCGCTTGGACGGCAGGCTTCGGCGGATCGGTTGCTCTCGTCTGTCCGTTGTCGAACCAGGACTTCGGGGACAGGAATATGAAGGCGACGATCAGGAGGCACATAAGATCGTACTGCCAGGTGCCGCGGCGATAGTCCCAAAAAATTATTCGTTTCATCGCTCTTTGGTGCCGAGTACTGAGTACCGAGAGATGAGTGCTGAGTAAGGATATCGTTCGAGTTGAGCGTCAAGGCCGTTGCAGTACTCATCTCTCAGTACTCATCTCTCATCTCTCAGTACTCATCTCTCATTTCTCAGTACTCATCTCTCATCTCTCAGTACTCATCTCTCATCTCTCAGTACTCATCTCTCATTTCTCACCACTCACTCCTCAACGATATGCCCGTCGCGCATGTATATGATCCGGCTGCAGTGCCTCGCCGCTTCCGGGTTGTGGGTGATCATTATGATCGTCTGCCCGAAGCGCTGGTTCAGTTCGTTGAACATATCCAGCACGATCTCCGAATTCTCCGTGTCGAGGTTTCCCGTTGGCTCGTCCGCCAGGATTATAGCAGGGCTGTTGATCACCGCCCTTGCAAGAGCGACCCTCTGCTGTTCGCCGCCGGAGAGCTCGAGCGGCTTGTTGTCCATCTTGTTCTCCAGCTTGAGAAGCTTCAGAGTCTCGCGGCGCTTCGCGGCATCGCCCTTCCCGTTTCCCTGGTGGATCCTTTCGGCCAGCTTCAGATTGCCGTCGGCGGTCAGCGTCGGAAAAAGATTGAACCTCTGGAATACGAACCCGATCTTCCTTCGGCGTATGTCGGTACGCTTCGCGTCGGAGATGTTCGAAATGTCCTCGCCGTCGATCAGTATGCGACCGCTGGTCGGCGAAAGCAGGCCGCCGAGAAGGTGAAGCAGGGTCGACTTCCCGCACCCGGACTGGCCCATGATCGCCACGAACTCGCCCTTGTTCACGGAAAGCGACACGCCCCGAAGGGCGTGCGTTTCGACCTTGCCGACCTTGTATATCTTTACAAGGTCTTCGGTTTCGAGAATAGGAGTCATAAATAAGAAGTACTGAGTGCTGAGAGATGAGTACTGAGAAATGAGTGCTGAGAGATGAGTACTGAGAAATGAGTACTGAGTGAAGAGGTATTGCTCACCGCTCACTGCTCACCGCTCACTGCTCACTGCTCACTGCTCATCGCTCACCGCTCACTGCTCATCGCTCACTGCTCACCGCTTACTGCTCACTGCTCACCGTTCACTGTTTCCCCGCCTTGTCGCTGCCGCCCGGCTGAGTGCCGGTCTTGTTGAGTTCCTGAAGCTCCTTGTCGAGATCGAGCAACTCAAGGTTCCAGACGTTCTCAAGCACGAAGGCCCCGACAGGGAACTGATTTCCGATGATCACCTTCGTCGGCGTCTGGTACGTCACCCGCATCTTGTACTTCTCTTTCGGCCTGGTCAGCTCGACCTGGAGCGGAAGCCTGTAGTTTCCATTCTCCGTCAAATTGCCCTCGACGCCGTAAACGATGTCGGATTCGATCTCGCCCTTCGAGTCGAAGATCTGCTGCCGGGCGAGTCTCACACCTCCGACACGGTCGAACCAGAAGCGGCGCTTGATCCTCAGCCTGCCGCCCTCCTGTTCGTACTCGTCGAACAGGTAGTAACCGCGCAGGACCCATCGCAAAGGCGATTTCTTCTTGGCATTGATATCGAACTCTTCCTGGAGGATCGTGCTGATGGTGTAGGTGTATCTCGACTCGTCGACCGGACGTACGAGCATCGCTTCCGTGAAATGCTGGGGCCTGAGATTCGCGAATGCGTTCACATTCCGCTTCATCTCCGAATTCCCGTTACTTAGATCGTCGACCTTCTCCTGGAGCGGCGAATAATCTTCGGAATTAGTTCCCGTCACGAACTTCTTGTATTTCCCACTGCCTCCGTCCTGAAGCACCGCGACCTGAAAACTCGTACCGTCGGACGCCATCTGGGCGACGTCGGTCTTTATGATCGGGACCTTTACCTTTAGGAGAATACTGGCCGGCCTCTGGACCACGATCTCGCCGTCGGCGGTCTTGTACTTCTCCGCGATCCCGAGCTCGGCAAACGAATTGTCCTCGAACTTCAGATCGACCCGCGCGAACATCGAATCGACTTTCGCCAGGTTGTTGACCTGCGAAACGAGTTCCGCTTCGGACGCTTCAACGGTTTCGAGAAGGGTCGCCCGCTCGATCTTGTCTTTGGGACTGATACAGCCCGAAAAGAGGACGGCCGCCGCGATCATAACGATCGCGATGTATCCCGCTCGGAAAATGGGTGTGAACATCAGCCGCCTGTGATGTTCCCCTCCCCTTGCTTGTTGTACCTCAATTGCCTTCACAGATCCGTTCCGAAGAGGCCCCCAAGTGCCTTAAATCAAAGCGAAAATGTTACCACGAACCTTCGGGTGCGTCCTAACACCGCCGACTTCCCTGATACGCAAAAACGCGGCGCGACTGGAGGATGCCTCATCGCGCCGCGCCCCCGACCGATATCCGGTTCAGTAGCCTATTACTGAACGCGTAAGATAGTCCTGTAACGTGTAAGCGAACATTATCGCGAGCCAGAAAAATCCGGACACGACCGCCATCCAGATCAGCCTCGACTGCCAGCGGACGTGCATAAAGAACAGGACGACGAACGTCATTTTTGCAAAGGCGATGGCAAGCGCCACCAGGGTGTTCGCTCCCGGAAAGAACATTCCGTCGAGGTCCTGCAGAGCGACGACGTACGTGATGATCGTGGCGATGAAGAGAAATGCGAATACACCCAAATAGCCGGGAATGCCTATGTGCTGATGTTCACTCATATACTAATGCCCTCCTGCGAGGAAGTGCCTGCCCAGCAGATACAGGAGCGGGAACAGGAAGATCCATACGATATCGACAAAGTGCCAGTAGAGTCCGGAGATCTCGACCGGGGAATAGTAATCAGCTGAGAATGTGTTGCGCCAGGCCATCACAAGGAGCCAGAGCATTATCCCGAGCCCGACCACCATATGCAGAGCGTGGAGACCGGTCATCACGAAATAGATCCAGAAGAAGATCTGCACCTTGCCCTTGACCTTTTCGGGATCTAACTCTCCGTTGCTGAAATAGCCGATCTTCTCGCTCTCGGTCAAAAATCCTTCTTTCTGCGCCATCGTCACCAAGTCGAGATCAGCATCCGTGATCTGGAACTCGCCGCGCGGGTTTGGATGGGGTTTGTCACTTCCGTCTGCGCTTTCGGCCGCGCTGACAGTGGTTTCGAAAGGCAGAGAAAGCCTAGCCGCTTCCTTCCCGTGATCCTCACCCTCAGGAACTACCTTGTTCCATCCGTCGACCGGCACCAACCCGTGATTGTACTTGTCGGTGTACTCGATCGCCTTAACGCCAAGGAAGACCGTGCCGAAGATCATAGTCAGTATGATCATCACCACCTGAAGGTTCCGATTCCCCTTCTGGGCATAGAACACGGCCAGAGCCATCGTCAGGCTGCTGACGATAAGGACAAGCGTGTTAAGCCAGCCCCAGAAGGCGTCGAGATGGTTACTGCCGGCGGCGAAGGCCATAGGGAACCGCGAACGGAACACCAGGTACGCCGTGAACAGCCCTCCGAAGAACATTATTTCCTGCGCGAGGAACGTCCACATCCCGATGGTCACGGAGTCCATCTGCTGGCCCATGTCGTCAAACTGGTGCTGCAGCCCCGGAGGATGATAATGATCGTCGTGTTTGTCGTCGTGTGTCATTTTGAAGCCAAGTACTGAGTACTGAGGACTGAGTACTGAGTTAAATGTTCAACGTCTAAGGTTCAAAGTTCAGGTTTCAGCGCCGAGTCCGCACAAGACTCGGTGATCCGGATGTTACCGCTCGCGGTTTTCGCCTTGTAGTCGGGGCGGGCAAGCCCGCCGCGAAACGGCTTACTTTTTACGATCCCACGCACAAGTGCGTGGGCTAAACGGCTCACTGCTCACTGCTTACCGCTCACTGCTACGCGGTCGGCGATACCGTCGACTCCCTTCTCGCCTCTTCAATATCGAGCCCGCTGTCCTCGCCGAAGCTGTATGCTTCCCAGGTCACCACCGGCGTTTTCTCGAAGTTGAACGTTGGCGGCGGCGATGAGGTCCTCCACTCCAGGCCCGGAAGGAGCCACGGATTCGGTCCCGCGCTCTTGCCGTTGATCAGGGAACCCACGAGGTAGATAACGGGCAGGATCATCCCGATCCCTAGCACCGAAGCGCCCGCGGTCGAAAATATATTGAGCACCTGGAACTCTTCCGGATACGCGGCGTACCTGCGGGGCATTCCCTGGTAGCCGAGAATGAACTGCGGGAAGAAGGTCAGGTTGAACCCGATAAAGACGAGCATCGCCGAGATCCTACCCCAAAACTCCGAGTACATCTTGCCGGTCATCTTCGGCCACCAGTAGTGGATCCCGCCGAGATATCCGAGCACGGTGCCGCCGACCATCACGTAATGGAAGTGGGCGACGACAAAGTACGTGTCGGTCACGTGGACCGTGAGTCCGACCGAGCCCAGGAACAGGCCCGTCAGGCCGCCGATCAGGAACAGCCCCAGGAATCCGATCGCGTAGAGCATCGGAGTATCGTACGAGATCGAGCCTTTGTACATCGTCGCGGTCCAGTTAAAGACCTTGATCGCGGACGGGACGGCGACGACCATCGTCAGGAACGAGAACACGAGTCCCGCATAGATCGACTGGCCGCTGACGAACATGTGGTGGCCCCAGACGAGGAACCCGAAGACTGCGATAGCGATGCTTGAGAACGCGATGAACTCGTACCCGAAGATCTTCTTCCTGGAGAAGTTCGAGATGAGCTCGCTGATCACGCCCATCGAGGGCAGGATCATGATGTACACCGCCGGGTGCGAGTAGAACCAGAAAAGGTGCTGGAAGAGGATCGGGTCGCCGCCGAGCGCCGGATCGAATATGCCCGTCTGCGTCAGCCTCTCGACCGCCAGCAGAAGGATCGTGATCGCCACGACCGGCGTGCCAAGGATCATCACAAGGCTCGTCGCGTATTGCGCCCAGACAAAGAGAGGAAGCCTGAACCAGGTCATTCCCGGAGCTCGCATCGTGTGCGTCGTGACGATGAAGTTGAGACCGGTCAGAATCGACGAGAATCCGTTGATAAAGACCCCCAGCCCTACCAGCATCACGAAGCTGTTCGAGAACGTCGTCGAATACGGCGTGTAGAACGTCCAGCCGGTATCGACGCCGCCCTGCATTAGCGCGAACAGCGTAAGGCTTCCCCCGACCCAGTAGATGTAAAGGCTGAGAAGGTTGATCCTCGGAAACGCGAGGTCCTTCGCCCCGATCATGATCGGCAGAAGGAAGTTGCCGAGCACCGCGGGGATCGCAGGGATCAGGTAGAAGAAGACCATTATCACGCCGTGTTGCGTGAAGACCTTGTTGTACGAACCGGACTCGAGAAGGTCGCTCGCGGGCGTGAGAAGCTCGAGCCTGATAAGCCCGGCGTAAATGCCGCCGAGCACGAAGAACACGGAAACGCTGATAAGGTACATTATCGCGATCCGCTTGTGGTCCTTCGTCAGCAACCAGGACTTAACGCTGAACCCGTTGGTGAGGTAGTTCACTTTCTCCTCACCCTTTTCTTCCCCGGTATTGATCGAATCTACGTTTTCCATAACTACTTACCTGCTCCCGCCGTGTTCGCCGGCGCGGCCGTTGTTCCGTCTGTTGCGGGGGTCATCGGAGCGGCAGTCGTACCCGACTGCCCGCTTAGCGACTTAATATATGCGACAAGGGCGACAAGCTGCTCTTCGGTGACCTGGCCCTTGAAGGTCGGCATTATCGGCTGATATCCCTCGACCACCTGGCCCGCGGGATTCAGGATCGAATTCCTGATGTATTCCTCGTCGGCTATGACCGTCTGGCCTCCGACAAGCTTCACTTCCTTTCCGAAAATGCCTTCGAGTATCGCGCCTCGCTGGTTCTGTCCTCCGGCGTGGCAGGATGCGCATCCGAGCTTGTTCGTGAAGAGGTCCTGGCCCTGCTGGACCGGCGTCTGGTTCGAGAGATTCCCGGCAAGCCAGTTGTCGAAATCCCTCTGCTCCATCACATAGACCCAGCCGCCCATTCCGGAATGGTTCAGGCCGCAGTACTCTGCGCAGAATAGCCTGTACTTGCCCGGCTTTGTCGCCTCGAACCAAAGGCTTGTGTATCGGCCCGGCACCACGTCCGCCTTTGTGCGGAAGGCGGGGATGTAGAAATCGTGGAGCACATCCTCCGTGGTCATAGTCAGCTTGACCTTGCGGCCGACCGGGACGTGCAATTCATTGATCTCGCGCTGCCCGGTTCCGTGCTGGACCTTCCACATCCACTGTTTGCCCACGACGAAGATCTCCATCGTGTCCTCGGGGATCTTGTACTGGTTGTAGTACACGATCGCCCCACCCAGAAATATGGTCATCGAGATGACGAACGGCACGAACGACCAGAAAAGCTCGAGGGGGATCGAACCGTGGATCTCCGGCGGCGTGGCGAACTTCTCTCTTTCGCGGTACTTGATGAAGAAATAGAAGACCGCAGCGACGACGATGATCGCGAAGAAGGCGCTCACGGCGATCAGGTAGAAGTAAAGTGCATCCACCTCCCACGCGAACGAGGAAGCTCCTTCCGGAAACAGTGGTACCCAGGATGTGTCTTGCATATCGTGTTACAGTCAGACCGCCCGTGCGGCCGTCCGTTCTCAATTCCGGACCGCGTCAGCCCGGCCAGAAGATCAGAGTTCCGCCTTTTTCGCCTTCCCCCGCCTCCAGAAGACGAAGAACATCGCACCAAGCCCCACAAGGGTCCCGACGGCAAACAGCCTGAGAATGTTCAGGATCGCGAAGCCGTACTTCCCGGTGGACGGATCATAATGAAAGCAATACAGATAGAGTTGCTCGGCCGGATTGCCTATCCGATTCTCGGACGATTCCATGATCGAGAACTTAAGGTCCTTCGGCGAATAATCGATGCCGTACAGGTATCTTGAAAGCCTGCCCTCCGGAGTCGCGACCATTATCCCGCCGGCGTGCGCGAACTGGTTCGTGCGCTCGTCGAACGTGTAATTGAATCCGACCGCCTGCGTTACCTTGTCGATCTCCGATTGCTCGCCCGTAAGGAAGTGCCATCCCGCCTCCGTTCCGGGACGGTTGTAGCGCTCCATGTAGCCCTTCTTCTTATTCTTCGCCAGGTCCGCCTTGCGGTTCTCTCTGGCGTCGAAGCTGATGGCGACCACGTCGTACTCTTTTCCCGCGCTGAAGTTGATGCCTTTCAGCGACCCCGTCAGGCCGTTGAGCACCTCATTGCAGAGCATAGGGCATTCGTAGTAAACGAGCGCCAGGATCACCGGCCTGTCCTTCCCGAAATACTTCGCAAGCGTCACTTCATCGCCGTTCTCGTCCTTGAATCTCGCGTCGAGCGGAATCTGCCCGCCGAGATTCTGCTCGATCCCGACGGCCCTCAGCGGCGCCGGAATCCCGTTCGACGTCGTCTGTCCCGGCTCGTACTTCCTCGGCGAGTAAAGCGGCGACTGGTAATGCTCCGGCTTCTGAGCCGGCGACTGGAACGAGAACGCCGCCGTCAAAATCGAAACCATCAAGAGCTTCAGCCCGATACTGCTTAAAACTGCTGAATTCTTACTCATCAGATCACCTAAATCCTTGTCCTTTTCGGGCGTTTACCTTCTCACCTCGGAAGGCAGACGTCCCGCGCTCGAGGCCGAGTAGAAGGTCCCGGCTTCCTTGACTGCGGCCTTGCTCTCTTCCTCGGTCCTCGATTTGATCATTCCGTCGTTAAGTACCTTCTCTTTCGCCGCCTCGATCGAAAGGGTCACGACCGTCCCGGTCTGCGGATCCTTCTGCCCGTTCTCCCACTCGTCCTGCCACTGTTTCAGAAGCTCGCGGTATTCCGCCTGCGGTTCCCTCAGTTCGAGGTTTACGCGGCCGTTCGGCGAATCGACCCCGAAACCGGGAGCCGATTGCAGGCGAGGCTCGGGCGGAAGGCGGCCTTCCTTGTCGAGCGCCATCGGAAGCCTCTGCTCATCGTCCGAGGCTTTCCACTGCGGCTCGAGCACCCAGTACTGGAAAAGCCACATAAGCCCGAACGTGATGACGATCAGAAGGAACAGCCCTCCCGTGAAGTAGAGGATCAGACGGGCGTCGATCGTGTTCTCTTCGTAGCCTCTGGAAGCGTCGACAATGATTTCTTTGTGCTCTGCCATAATCAGTTACTCCGGCACGCTAAGTCCTTTATCTTCAGCCTAATGCCCCTTTCCATGCTTGATCGCGTTCTGGAACATCGGGTCGTTGAAAGGTACGATCGGCCTGCGCTTCAACTCGCGGACGAACCACCAGAACCAGACGCCTCCGATTCCGATCGGGGCGACGACATCCCAGATCGAGACGCGGAACGGCACCTCGAGCAGGTGCTTCGAAACCTCGCCGACCATCGGGCTCGGTCCGATGATGTAGAACATGTCCAGCAGCCTCATAAAGAGGATGAAGATCGCGAGCGCTGCCAGCCATTTCGCTCTGCGCTTGAAGTCCTGCATCAGCAGGATCAGGAACGGGAACGCGAAGTGGAAAAAGATGAGGGTCAGCCCGATCGCTCCCCAGGTCCCCTTCGAGCGGACTAGGTAAAAGGGCGTTTCTTCGGTCAGGTTGCCGGACCAGATGATCAGATACTGCGAGAAATTGAAGTACGCCCAGACCATCACGAGCGCCAGCATCAGCTTGCCGATGTCGTGAAAATGCCGCTTTCCGATCACCTCGTTCAAAGGCGAACGCGTCGAAAGATGCGCCAGCACCGCGACCGAGAAACAGAAGCAGCTGAGCGCCCAGCCTGCGACGAACAGGAATCCCCAGATCGTCGAGAACCAGTGCGGTTCGAGCGTCATCATCCAGTCGACCGAAAGGAACGTGACGAGCATTACGTAAAGCACGATCCCGGGCCCGGACACTTTCGTTGCCATCCCGAGCAGTTCGCCCGCCTTCTCCGGCGTGTCGGCCTTGTCCTGCTGAAGCGACCACTTGTTCAGGAAATGCGCCATCAGGTAAAGGATCACGAAATAGAGGATCGCGCGCACGATCCACCACGTCGGCTCCATATACCAGCCGCGCCATTCGATCGCCTTGTCCGTTCCGGCCAGCGCCAGGTTCGCCCAGTCGTAGAGCGTGTAGATACCGAAGATGATCGGCAGGAACAGCACGAAGAGCACCGGAATGGTCCTCGAACACGCTTCCGCAACCCTGCGGATCACGACGCCCCACGCGCCGCCGGTCACATACTGCAAGAGCAGTATTCCGAGCCCGCCGAAACCTATGCCGGCCCAGAATATGAACCCGAGAAGCCATCCCCTCAACGCCTGCTCGGGCTGGAGAAACATCCCCGCCAGAGAAGCGAGAACGCCTATCCCGCCAATCCCAAGGGCGGCTGTCTGCAGGCGGTTCAAAGAATCCGGGGCTTGATACGTGTCACTCATTATTGGTTCGCACCTCCGTTCCCGGCCGTATTCGCCGCCGGTCCGTTGGTGTTCTGTGCTTCGCTGTTCGTGTTCGCGTTTGACGCCGTTTGCCGTGCTCCGTCCTCGCTACCGAATCCCTGGGGGTTCTGGCTCGCCTGGAGCGCGCGTATGTAGGCGACGATCGCCCAGCGGTCCGCCGGCGGGATCTGCGAGGCGTAGCTGTTCATACGGCCCCAGCCGTTGGTCATCACGTCGAAAAAGTGTCCGACAGGAGCGTTACGCAGGCGGTCGTCGTGATAGGTCGGCGGCTGGGGATATCCCCTGCGGACCACCATTCCGTCTCCGTTTCCGACCGGGCCGTGGCAGACGATGCAGAAGATCTTGTAGCGCTGTTCTCCGCGGTCAAGGACCTCTTTCGTGACCGGCATCGGGATGTAATCGATGTCGTTCGGAAAGCTCGACACGAGCGTGTTGCCTGATGGGTCGGTCGTCGTTTCGATCTGCACGTTCGGATCCGCGTCGGGCCGCTTGCCGGTGTAGAAGACCTTGTCCTCTCTCAGCTGACCGCGCGCGACTGTGCCTTCGGGCAGATCACGCATCCCCTTGCCGTCGGCGAAGAAATCGCTCTGCTTGTAGGGCTTGAGCCGCGGCTGGTCCTGCATGTCGTAGCGGCACGCGGAAGCGAAGGCAAAGGTAAAAAGTAAAAGGGCGACAACCAGGCTCTTTTTCATACCTTTTCCTTTTTCCTTTTTACTTTCTACTTGTCCGGGGTTATTCATCGACAATGAACACCTCCTGGGCTTCAAGGCTTTCCATGAACTCTCTCGTTTCCGGATAGTCGAATTGCGGGTCCGCGCTTTCGATAAGCAGGAAGAACTTCTCCCGGCTCGCGAGGTTGAACCTCGGCACGTTGAAAACCGGGTGATAAGGCCTCGGGAGTCCGTTAAGAAACAGCATTCCAAGAACCGCTGTGAAAGACGCCAGAAGGATCGTCAGCTCGTATGCCGGCGGGACGAACGCCGGGAGGCTGAAATGCGGCCTCCCGCCGACGATGATCGGGTAGTCGATCACGTGCGTGTAGTACTGCAGCCCCAGACCGAGGAGCAGTCCGGTGATCCCTCCGCCGAAGACGAGGTACGAGAGTATCGACCTCTTGATCCCAAGCGCCTCGTCCATTTCGTGGATCGGGAAGGGCGAGAAGGCGTCCGTCTTGGTGTAGCCCGCGTCGCGGACCTTCTCCGCCGCCTCGACCAGCTCAGTGGACGAATCGAACTCTGCCATCAAACCGTAGATATTGTCTTTCATAAGCCTTATCCGGGGCGGCTTCATCGCCGCCAAGACCTAATTCCGTTGCCTGCCCCTAATGCTCTTCTCCCTTTCGCTTGACCTCCGCTTCCGGAAGCAGCGTGCGGACCTCGAAGATCGAGATCACCGGCAGCATCCTCACGAACAGGAAGATCAGGGCGAAGAAGAACCCGATCGTGCCGATGTACATCGTCCAGTCGAATATCGTCGGCGAGTACATTCCCCAAGAGCTCGGGAGGAAGTCGCGCTGGAGGCTCGTGATGATGATGACGAAGCGCTCGAGCCACATGCCTATGCTGACGACGATGGAGATGATGAACAGCCAGAAGGGACTCTCGCGGAACCGCTTGAACCAGAGGAACTGGATCGAGATCCCGTTACACAGGATCAGAAGCCAGTACGACCACCAGTACGGGCCTTCGAACATGCGGTTGTACATCATGAAGACCTCGTACTCCGCGGCGCTGTACCAGGCGAAGAACGCCTCCATCGCATAGCCGTAGCAGACGATAAGGCCCGTCGCGAGCATCACCTTGCCCATATAGATAAGGTGCGTGTCCGTGATCAGGTCCTTCATGTTGTACCAGACCCTCAAGGGGATGGTCAGGATCAGCACCATCGCAAATCCGGCGAAGATCGCGCCCGCCACAAAGTAAGGCGGGAAGATCGTCGCGTGCCATCCGGGCAGCTGCGCCACCGAGAAGTCGAGGGATACGATCGAGTGGACCGAAAGCACGAGCGGCGTCGAAAGTCCCGCCAGCAGGAGATACGCGATCTCATACCTGTGCCAGTGCCTCGCCGAGCCGCGCCAGCCCCACGAAAGAAGGCCGTAGGCGTATTTGAACCACTTGTTCTTAGCCCGGTCGCGGAGCGTCGCGATGTCCGGGATCAAGCCGACGTACCAGAACAGAAGCGAGACCGTGGCGTAGGTCGAAACCGCGAAAACGTCCCACATCAGAGGGCTTCTGAACTGCGGCCACATCCCCATCGTGTTCGGGTACGGCAGAAGCCAGTACGCCAGCCAGGGGCGCCCGGTGTGCAGGATCGGGAACAATCCGGCGCAGGCGACCGCGAACAGCGTCATCGCCTCCGCGAAACGGTTGATCGAAGTCCTCCACTTCTGGTTAAGAAGAAGGAGGATCGCAGAGATCAGCGTTCCGGCGTGGCCGATACCGATCCACCAGACGAAGTTGATGATCGGGAACGCCCAGCCCACGGGCTGGTTGTTCGCCCAGATACCGACGCCGTTCGTCACCAGGTAAAGCGTGGTGAACAGAAGCAGCTGCGCGACCATGAACGAGATGCCGAAGCCTATGAACCAGCCGAAGGGGGTCCGTTTCTTCAGCGTGATGTCGCTGATCTTGTCGGTGACCGAACCGTAATCGTGGTCGCCTTCGACCATCGGAGGGTTGATCTTCCTTACAATGTCGTTTACATCCTGCATAGCTTTCCAAGCCGCGTTTGGGTCCGTGCGCCCAGATTAGTGAGCCTCGCCCGCGCCCTCCTTTTTCTCGGGAGCCGAGTAATCGGGCATCGCCTTGTTCTGGTTCTTCAGACCCGCAAGATATGTCGTTCTGGGCTGAGTGTTTAGCTCGTGATTGAGAAGACCGTAGTTCCTGTGGTCTTTCTTCGATTTCGCGATCTTGCTTTCCTGGTCGTGCGCGTTGCCGAAGACGATCGCGTCGGCGGGACAAACGGACTGGCAGGCCGTCACGACCTCGCCGTCGCGTATCTCGCGGCCCTCGCGCTCGGCCTCGATCCTGGCGTGCGAGATGCGCTGGGTGCAGTACGTGCACTTTTCCATCACACCGCGGCTGCGGATCGTGACCTCGGGATTTCGCATTAGCTTGTACTGCGGCGTGTCCCAGTCCTGATAAAGGAAGAAGTTGAACCGCCTGACCTTGTACGGGCAGTTGTTCGAGCAGTACCGGGTCCCGACGCAGCGGTTGTAGACCATGTCGTTAAGGCCTTCCGCACTGTGGACCGTCGCGTGGACCGGGCAGACGACCTCGCACGGGGCCTGTTCGCACTGCTGGCAGAGAACCGGCTGGAAGTGCGGGCCTTCGGGGTTGCTGACGTCGTCGCCCCTGTAGTAGGCGTCGATGCGCATCCAGTGCATCTCGCGGCTTCGCTCGACCTGCTCCTTACCGACGACCGGGATGTTGTTCTCCGACTGGCAGGCGATCACGCAGGCGTTGCAGCCGACGCACGAGTTCAGGTCGATCGTCATAGCCCACTTGTGGTGCTTGGCATAGACGTCGCCGTAAACATCGCCATACATCGACTTGTCGTACTCCTCCTCCATCGGGTGGAACTCCTCTTTGAGGTGCTCCTCGTACTCGTCCATCGACCAGTTGCGAAGGATGTCGCGGCCGCCGAGCATCTTCGTGCCTTCGATGTTGAAGTGGATCTGAGTGGAGGCGATCTGTGTCTGGTCTCCCGTGCGGACGATGTCGCCCTTGCCGAACCACATCGCCGAGGACTTGACGACGTCGTAGGCGTTGTAGCCAATGTCGCTGCCGACCTTGCCGGCGCGTTTTCGTCCGTAGCCAAGGAACAGCGTGATCACGTCGTCGGGCTGCCCCGGGGCGATCCACGCGGGGACAGGGCCTTCGATCTTCGATCCTTCAAAAGTGACTTCGAGGATGTCGGAAGACATATTGCCGCCCTTTGTGTTGATAAACGCCCTTCCGAGCTCGCCGCCCGCGAAGTCCTTGTATTTCTTGTTTTGATTGATCCCGAGCTTCTGCGCCGTGTTCGGGCTGATCAGCGCGACGTTCTCCCAGGTGACTTTGTTCAAAGGGTTCGGAAGCTCCTGAAGCCATCCGTTGTTCGTGAACCTTCCGTCGTAAACACACGGATCCGGAAGCACCGTGAACTCGAGCGCGCCCTCGCCCGCCGGAGCGGCGGCGATATTCGCGATGAATCCGCTGTTGACCGAAACCGACTTGGTCTGCGCCTGCGTCCCCGGAACGAAGCCGTCGTGGACGGCCTTGCGCCATCGGTCCTCGAACGTCTGCGGGGCGGCGGCGGCGGGAGTTGGCTGAGTTGACGGAGTTGGCTGAGTTGTCTCAGTTGACTGAGTTGACTGAGTTGTCTGAGTTGTCGGAGTTGTCTGAGTTGATGGAGTTTGCTGAGTTGACGGAGTTTCCTCAGTTGATTGACCAGTGCCGGTTGCTGCGGCGGCCTGCGCGGCGGGAGCTTCAGCAGGAGTGGCAGCCGGAGCGGCTGCGACTGCCGGAGGAGCGCCTGTCATTCCCTGAGCCTGCCAGTACTCCTGGACGATCTGCATCGAGCTCTTCTCGAAGTTCTCGCGGAAACAAAGCTGGACCACCTCGGATATGCTCTTGCTGTCGTACAGCGGCGCTATCAAAGGCTGGGCGATCGTCACCGTGCCGTCGAATGCCCTTGTGTCGCCCCACGCCTCAAGATAGTGGGCCGCCGACACGTGCCAGTGGCAGAGAGCGCCCGTTTCGTCGAAATGCTCGCCGACGTGGACCCGGAAAGGCACGTTCTCGAGCCTTTCCTGAGTGAACTTGAGGTCGGAAGGCGTGTTGTAGGCCGGATTTCCTCCGAGCATTACGAGGACCTTCACGCGTTTCTCGTCGATATCCTTAACAAGCTCCGCCAGCTGTTCGCGCTGCAGCTTGTCGGTGTTCGGCGAAAGCGGCTCTATGTAATCGACCGTTTGGCCGACCGCGCCGAGCGCGTCGTTCATCGCGAACGCGAGGGCGTGCACTGCCGCCGGCTGGTTACGTCCGGCGACCACGAGCGACGATCCCTTGTGGGCCATAAGGTCCTTAGCCATCTCGCGGACCCAGGCCGTCACGTTCTCCGGCAAACCCGTCGACGAAGCTCCGCTGACACCCATCTCGGCAGCGGCGGCCTTCGCCGCCTCGATCACCTGGCTGGGTTTGAGCGCCAGCCTGTGGTCGGCCTTCGCGCCCGTGAGCGACAACGTTGTCTCCATCGAATAGAGCCGGTTGATCTCCTTCTTTTCTTCGGAGACCGCGCGGCCTTTCGAGAAATCCTTGATGTAGCGAACGTTGAATCCGGAAAAAATGTCGGCGTCGATCGAAAGTATCCTGTCCGCTTTGTCGAACTTGTAGACCGGCTGTGCCGCGGAACCGAACGCCATCTTCGAGCCTTCGATCGAGTTGTCGTCGTTGACCGGCTCGTACTGGATCCATTTTGCGTTCGGAAGCTCCTGCAGGAGCCTGTTGAACTGGTCAATCTGCGACGGCGACGTGACCGTTTCGGTCAGGAAGCGGACCCCTTCGCCTCCGTTGGCGCGGGTTTCCTCGATTTTGCCTCGGAGTTCGGTGAAGAACGCCTGCCACGTCTTGGGAACGCCTCGGTAAAGGATCTCCTTCGAACGGTCGGGATCATAAAGCCCCAAAATCGATGCCTGCACCCTTACATCGGTCGCGCCGAGGCTGCCGGGGTGGTCCGGATTGCCCTCGACCTTCGTCGGACGGCCTTCGTGCGAACGGGCGAGAACTCCGGTTGCAATGCCTCCAAGCGTCATCGCCGTGGCAAAGAACAGGGGTTTTCCGGGAACCAGGCCCTCCGGCTGATTTACGTAGGGAACGATCTTCTCCGCCGGCTGGATGACGCATCCGCTGAGCCCCGCAAGCGCGAGCGACGCGCCCATCACCTTCACAAAATTCCTGCGGCTCAGCGTGCTGTCCCATTCTTCGGCGTGCGCCGGGTACTCTTCCCTGACGAAGTTCTCGAACTCCGGTGCGTCGACGAATTCTTCGACGCTTCGCCAGTATTCCTTTCCGCTCGTGGAGAGGATCTTTTCCTTCAGTGACGCAAAGTTAGTTGTACTGTCTTTGCTTGGCATTTCGTTTCTGGTTCCCTCGAGTTTTTATCTCGCCGGCCGACTGCCGGCTTTCGCGCTCCTCGCGCGGAGCGACTTCTGATCGGGCGGCGCGCTGACCGCCCCACGGCCTATCGGTGGCACGTCGAGCAGCTCGTAAGGAGCTCGCGGCTCCTGAGCTTGTACTCCTTGCCTAGCTCCGTCCTCTGCTCGGCGGTCAGGTTGCCGTCCTTCCAGTCCATGTTGTAGATCTCCGACCTGGGCCGGATGAACGCTTCCGGATTCCTGTGGCACGAAAGGCACCATTCCATCTGCAGGGTGTTTTCCTGATAAACGGCGGGCATGTTGTCGATCTGGCCGTGACAGGTCGAGCATCCGACGCCCTTCGCAACGTGGATACTGTGGTTGAAGTACGCGAATTCGGGCAGGTCGTGGACCCTTTCCCAAAGGATCGGAGTGTTCTCGCGAAAGCTCGACTGAACCGGCTCAAGGTAGGGCGAGTCGGCCCAGAGCTGGTTGTGGCAGTTCATACACGTCTGGGTCGGAGGCATTCCGGCCGAAGCTGCCGTCTCGACCGACGTGTGGCAGTAGCGGCAGTCGATACCGTCGTCGCCGACGTGGTGCTTGTGAGAGAACTGCACGGGCTGCGGCCGTTCCAGATACCTGTTGGTCAGGTATGAAGAACGGGCGATCTGGGTATAGGCGAAGAAGACCAGGCCTCCCAGAACAACGACCGCGACCATGCTCGCTTTGGCGACGTGATTCGCTCCGCGATGAAATAGTTGAGCCATCGAATTTTTCTCGTAAAACCTTTGGTACCAAGAAGCTAGAGCTATACCCCGATCCTGCCTGGGAGGGCGGGATCCGGTGGGGAAAAGCCTGCTTTTTTGTGTTGATTAAGACCTAATGCTAAAGCTTAACCTACGATTCTACTCAAACTTTCAAATTCCGCAAATTAGCAAGTTGAAAATATCCGCTCATCCAACATTGTGCAAGTTTTCACAAAATTAGAGGTACTGATAACCCTTATAATCTGAGGTTCTTTTCAATGTTTGCTTGTGGGACGATGCCTTCAGATGCTCGGCGCTACGCAGCTTTTCCCAAGCCGCCTCCGGCAAGGAGTGCGACGCCTATCGCGCCCGCGTTCGCCCCGAGTTCGCCCTCGGCGATCGTGACCGCTTCGAAACTGGGAGCAAAGCTGAGCTCCCTTGCGCGCCGGACGATCCCCTTAAGGACAAGGTGCTTCGCCTGCATGATCTCCCCGCCGACGATCACCCTTTCAATATTAAGCAGATTGATGACGCCCGCCAGGGCGGCGCCGACGTACATTCCCGTCCGCTGAAGCATCAGCTGGGCGAAATCGTCGTCGTCTTCCGCGGCGCGAATCACGTCCTCGATCGTGATGTTGTCCTCGCCGACCGTATTGAGCGAAGAGGTCGGGTCCTGGTGGAACCAGTTCTTGGTGCGCCGGATTATGTTGGCGGTTGACGCGACGTCCTCCAGCTTCATTCCCTCGGAATTGACGGCGATGTAACCGAATTCGCCAGCGAAACCCGAAGCTCCTCTCCAGAGCTTCCGGCCGAGGATCAGCGCTCCGCCGACTCCCTCTCCGAGAGTCACATAGAAAATATCATTGCTTCCGCGACCCGCGCCCTCGACCATTTCGCCGTAAGCGGCAGCATTAGCGTCATTCTCGAAACAGATCTCAAGATCCGTGTAATGCCTTAACTCGGAGACTAGATCGACCGAGGAATGCTCCGGGATGAGTCCGGAGAACGCGATGTGACCCGTGCCGGTCTTTAGGAGACCCGGAAGGGCGACGCCCAGCGTGATCTGTTCGCCGAACATTTCGTGGGCGCGGGTCACGGCCTTGCCGATCTGTGCTGTGGGCTCGTCCGCCGTGTCGACCTCTTCCGCGACCGCACGGACCACCTCGCCGCCGGCATCGAGCGCGACCGTCGTGATCTTCGTCCTTCCGACCTCGATCCCGACCTGCAAATTTCCCGGTTCGGGCGTCTCCTGCATCGCTGTATCGTCCTTTCTGTGCAAAAAGTTAGGGTCCGAAACCACGGTGATGATATGCCCGCTTCAGGGCTCTGTCAAACGGTTTTCAGGCGGGGGAAAAGGTTTGACTAGCCAGTGTTTGAAGGATATCTTTGTTTACCTGTCCGGGCGTGCAGAGAAGCCGGTCCTAGCACCATGCAGGAAACGTTCTATCAATTATTCGAGCAGTACGGCATCTACGCGGTCTTCGCACTCTGCACCGTCGAAGGCGATATCACACTCCTGCTTGCGGGCGTTCTCGCTCATCAGGGCTACTTCGGCCCTTTCAGCTTCTTAAAGGTCTACATCTTCGGAACCCTCGGCGGAATGGTTGGCGATACGTTCGGCTACTTCGTCGGAAGACTGTTTCAGCAGTCGGTCAAGAACCACGCTTTCTACAAGATGGCCCAGCCGAGGATCGAACGCCTTATAGAGAAGTTCGGCGGGACCGCGATCATCGTCTCGAAGTACATTTATGGTATCCGGGCGGCGATGTGCCTGTTCAACGGCATCGGGCGAATGCCGCTCCACAGGTTCATCTTTCTCGACTTCATCAGCTGTTCCATCTGGGTGCTTCTGCTTTCAAGCGTCGGCTATTTCTTCAGCGGCGCGGTCACGACCATCATCGGCGACTTCCAGCAGATAGGCATCGCGGTGTTCTTCATCGTGCTGGCGGGGATAATCATCTTCTATATGATCGAGAGGTTCCTGCTCTCGGACAAGCTCGAGGAGGCCGACCCGCTCACGATCTACCGCATTGAAGAGAAGATCCACGACCTCGAAGAAAAGCTCCACCTGACCGGCTCTCCGAATCCCGACGAAGAAGCAGAACCCGAGAAAAGGGCGTGACCATTGACCAATGAACGGCGACGAGTCGCTTGGACCGCGGGCGTCCTCGCCCGCACGATCCGCGGATCCGCCCGAATCAGTACCGGGAGCGGTAGCGACCGGCCCCCATCGACGGCTGAACACGACTTTGGAACCTTGAACCTGGAACTGCCGGCGGCAGCCCTCCCTTACGGTCGGACTTCGAATACGGCCCTGGAACCTTGAACTTGTAACTCGAGCGCCCCCCGCCTTGCCGGAGATCGACGACATCCTTGACTTGCCCACGTTTCGCAAATAATCTGCGGAATACCCCGATTCTCTCTCTGCCGCTTTCCAGGAGGACAGGTACCGTGAGGACTACCGCAGTAATCTCAGCCGTCTTGCTACTCAGCGTCCTCGCCGCGGCGCAGGACTATTCTCGGCTGGAGCGCTCGGCCGACCGCGTCAAGGACGCCGCAGAAGTCGTCTCAAAGGCTACCGGCGATGCGTTTCAAAGGGGACGGCAGAATTCCTCCGACGCGATTGAGCAAGCCTTCCTCGCCGAGCAGGTCCTCGCCGCCGCGAAACTTATGGAAAAGTTGGTCAGCGACAAATACGAGATCGGCGACCTTCGTCTTGCGGCGAACGTACTGAAGGAACTGTCGGAAAACTTCCCGGCGTCGGGAGGCAGCTGGGGCGCACTCAAGAACAGCATCGACTCGCTTGTGTTCGATCTCGCCGCGGGAGCGTCAGGACCTCCGACGCCGCCGCCCGCCACGGACGACGGCCGTGAAGTGGACGAAAGCAGGATTCTCGGGAGGTTCTTCTGGAACGGAGAGATCGACGACGAGGTACAACTGACTGTCAGCGGGACGAGGATCACGTCCAAGGCGATATCCGGAAGAACGCTCGAGGACGGGACCTACAGTTTCACCTCGGCGCTTCCGCGCGAAGACGGCCTGATCGTAAGAGCGGTGAAGACCGACGGAAGAGGGATCGTTTCGGTAATCCAGCAGCCGAGCGCCGAAAACGATTACTCGGCCGTGATACGGATTGTGGACGAGGGCAGCGGAGCGCGGCCCTATTCGCTGGAGATCTACTGGTACAAGGGAAACTAGGCGGCGAGCGCCTCGATAGAGCCGGCGAGAGAGCGGAATATCTCACGCCCGTCGTTGGAACCGAGAAGTTCCTCGCAGGCCCGCTCGGGATGCGGCATCATTCCGAGAACGTTCCGGTCGAGATTGCAGATCCCGGCGATGTTCGACCGGGAACCGTTCGGATTCGAATCCGCAGTTATCTCTCCGTTCTCGTCGCAATACCTGAAAACTATCTGGCCGTTCTCTTCAAGCGACTGAAAGGTTTCGTCGTCGCAGACGTAGTTGCCGTCGGCATGCGCTATGGGGATCGAAAGGACCTTCGCTTCCGTGATCTCGTCGGTATACGGTGTCCGGTTGTTCTCCACGCGGAGGTTGACGTGTTTGCAGACGAAATGCAGGTTATTGTTCCGCATCAGCGCTCCCGGAAGCAGACCGGCCTCGCAGAGGATCTGGAAGCCGTTGCAGATCCCGAACACGAACTTCCCTTCCGCCGCGAACTCCTTGACCGCCTTCATCACCGGCGAGAACCGCGCGAGCGCCCCTGCGCGAAGATAATCTCCGTATGAAAATCCACCCGGAACGATCACCGCGTCGTAGCCCGAAAGATCGGTCTGGCGGTGCCATATGAAGTCGACGGGCTGGCCGACGTGCTTTGAAAGCACGTGGTACGCGTCGTGGTCGCAATTTGAACCGGGAAAAACCAGAACTCCGAACTTCATAGGATGGGCTCAGGCCGCTTCGGCCGCAGTTTCGTCGATAATGACCGAGAAATCTTCGATCACCGGATTGGCGAGGACGTCCTTGGCGATCTTCTCCGCCGTTTCCAGCGCTTCTTTCGCCGAAAGCCCTTGATCGAGCGTGATCTCGAAGTATTTTCCCTGCCGTATGTCTCCGATCTTTTCAAAGCCAAGGAGCTCCGCCGAATGATGGATCGCCTTGCCCTGGGGATCGAGGACTCCGGGTTTCAGGGTTACGTAGACTTTTGCTTTCATAAGGGGCTCCGGAAAAACTAAGATTTTACGTAAATTCTTGTGATATGCAACGCAGATGTGTTAAATTCTACGCGATCCTGTTTCTAACTAATCGAAATACAATTACTTAAGGGAACTCAAGGAGGTTCACGCGCTAAATGGAGAACGCTCACGGTAAATCCGTATTCGACATGGATGCCAACCTGGTCGCACTGCTCTGCTATCTGGGTAACTTCGTATGCTTTCTTGGATTAATTCTTAGCATCATCACCGTGCTCCAGGACAAGCGAAACAAACTTGCGAGATTTCACGCGTGGCAGTCGATTCTTCTGAGCATCGTGCCCTTTGTGACTCTGATAGTCCTGTTCGTCCTGATTTTCTTCGGATCGATCATAGGCGCGATAATTGACTCAATGATCGGGTTCCCGATCGTTTCGCTGATCGTGATGATCGTTTCGTTCGTCTTTTACATCCTCGCGATCATCTGCTCGCTGCTTCTTCTTGTCGGGCAGATCCTTGGGGCGATCAAGGGATACAACGGGGAATTGTTCAAGCTGCCGATCATTGGTAAGATGGCGGACAAGTACTCGGGCTAGACCGGAAATTCACATCACTTCACTCGAGGTAAACCAAACAAAACACTATGGAAAACCAAAAATCTGCTCTTGGTCTCGACGGTAATATCACGGCACTGATCGGATACATCATCGGGATCGTCGCGCTGATTCTCATCTTCATCGAGAAGGACAACAAGTTTGTAAGGTTCCACGCCTTTCAATCGGTCCTGTACACGGTCGGCTTCGTGGTTGTATATGTCGTCGCGATGATACTCATCACCGTCATTACCGTGATGCTTGGTGCGATGTCGGACATCCTCGGGCTGATCGGATCCCTGCTTTACCTCCTTCTTTTCGTTGTCTGGCTGGCGTGGCTTATCGGCCTGATCATGGCTGCGGTCAAATCGTACGGCGGAAACATGTGGAAGCTCCCGATCGTCGGCAACCTCGCCGAGAAATGGTCAAGCTAAACTAACCGAACACCCTTGCGAACACCTTGTCGACGTTTCGCAGGTAGTGCTTCAGATCGAAGACACGGTCGATCTCTTCATTCGAAAGTCTTGAAGAGATGTCCGTGTCTTCTCTTATTAAATGGTAATAGTTCCCGCCTTCGTCCCAGACCTTCATCGCGTTCCTTTGGGTCCAGGCGTACGCGTCTTCCCTTGAAACTCCCTTCTGGGTCAGCGCCAGCATCAGCTGCCCGCTAAAGATAAGCCCGCGGGTCGCGCCGATGTTCTTCAGCATGTTCTCCGGATAGACCACGAGCCCGTCAAGAAGAGACGCAGTCTTTGCCAGAAGGTAGTCGAGGGTCACGGAAGAATCGGGGAGCACCATGCGCTCCGCCGACGAATGCGATATGTCCCGCTCGTGCCACAGCGCGACGTTCTCCATACCGACGATCGAATTGGCGCGGACGGTCCTCGCAAGCCCGCAGATCTTCTCGGAAAGGATAGGGTTCCTTTTGTGAGGCATTGCGGATGAGCCTTTCTGGCCTGTCTTGAACTTTTCCTGCGCTTCCCGGACCTCAGTCCTCTGCCAGTGGCGCACCTGGAGCGCCATCTTTTCGAGGCTGGATGCGACGATACCGAGCGTCGCCAGGTACTCCGCATAACGGTCGCGCTGGATCACCTGCGTCGAGATCGCGGCCGGCCTCAGCCCCAAACGCTCGCAAACGCGTTCTTCAACGCTCGGATCGAGATGCGCGAACGCGCCGACCGCCCCGGATATCTTACCGACCGATACCGCCTCTTTCGCGCGCTCCAGCCTTTCGCGGTTGCGCTCCATCTCCGAATACCAGAGAGCGAACGTCATCCCGAACGCGGTCGGCTCCGCGTGGATGCCGTGCGTCCTGCCGATCTGGGGTGTGTCCTTGAACTCGAAAGCCCTTCGCTTGAGCACTTCGAGAAGCCTTTCCGTTTTCTCAAGCAGAAGGCTGCATGACTGTTTCAGAAGCAGCGCGTTCGCGGTGTCGACCACGTCGGAGGAAGTGAGCCCGTAATGAACGAACCGCGCGGATTCGCCTATGTTCTCCGCAAGGTTGGTCGTGAACGCGATCACGTCGTGATCGGTGACCTTTTCGATCTCGTCTATCCGCTCGACCGAGAAATCGGCCTTCTCTTTTATTTCGCGGACCGCCTCGGAAGGAATAGTGCCGTCCTCGGCGTGGACCTCGCACACGGCTATCTCAACGTCCAGCCATTTTCGGAACTTGTTCTCGAGGGTCCACACGGACCCCATTTCAGGCAATGTATATCGGTCGATCATTTGTCAGACGTAAAAAAGTGAACTCTCCGAACGGCTGAGGGCCCCGGCGACAAACGCGCCCCTCGGGCTCCCGACCAAAAAATGAAATATATCTCAAATCCGTCCGCCGTTGTAATTTACGAACGACGATAATTTGAATAGAATCAGTGCCTGCAGATCGAGGCTTCGGTTCAAACCAGCGATCGGAACACCTATGGCGACAAGAAAAGACCCCTGGAAACAGATAGGGCGGCCGGCGTACAGCGGGGTACACCTGATGCCGATGGAGCTCGAAAAGCGCGCGGCTATTCACGAGCAGAACCGGCAGCGGGTGGTCGCGAAGATCCTTGCCGACCTGTTCTGCATGGTGAAGTGCGGGCATATCCTGCCCCACGAACCGATCTCTTTGGGCGGCGCCGAAGCGCAAAGCCTGAGGGGCAGCCGTACGAAGGGAACCGAAGCCGCTCACTGCGCGCCAAGGCAGCTTTATGTCGGCGCCTGGAAAATGCAGTTCAAGCTGGACGTTTCATTCCCGGAAAGAGGCCTGGCGATTGCCGCGCTTTTCGGTGAGACCGATCTGCTTCCTGTGAACTTCAATAAGGCCGATTCGAGAATCGAGGACGCCGGAATGGCCGAAGCCTTTCTCGAGGCCGCGAAGACCGTCGTGTTCGAAACCGCGTTCTATGATTCGCTCACCGAAAGAGCCGTCGTGATGGCAGTCAGGAAGTCCTTCTACGTTTACCGCCAGCATACCGTCAACGCGCTTAACGAAGCGCTAAGACAGCTTCGGCAAAGGGTCCGGGAACTCGATCGGAGCCGCATCAAGCACTCGATGCGTGAGAAAGAGGAAAGGAAGTGGCGCGAACAGTTCGAGATAACCAAGATATACGGCCGGACCCTGGACGACGCTCCGGGTCTTGACGAAGCTCTCGAGATCAAGGTCATCAGGGGCCTTGTCCGGATCTACGTGGATAAACCACAACAGGCCTAGGAAAAACCGCCGGCTAGATGACTCCGCGGTCGATCAGGAGTTCGGCATTGAGCACCGCGGCCCCCGCAGCGCCTCTCACCGTGTTGTGGCTCAGCGCCACAAACCCGTAATCGAAGACATTGTCGGGAAAGATCCGGCCGACCGTTATCGTCATCCCGCGGCCGTTATTCCGGTCAAGCCTGGGCTGAGGACGCGACGGCTCCTCGCAGACCTCTATGAACCGCTCTGGCGACGAATGAAGTCCCGCCGATGGAAATTCCCTCATCGCGTCGATCACGCCTTCGAGGGTCGAAGTGCTGTTCAGATTTACGCGCACCGAAGCGGTGTGGCCGTCGACGACATTGACCCGGAAGCAGTGCGCCGAGACTGTGAACTCGGCCTTTTCGATCGAACCCTCGCTAAATGAGCCGAGTATCTTCTGTGCCTCGGTTTCCGCCTTCGGTTCCTCTCCGGCGATGTACGGAAGGATATTGTCGATGATGTCGAGGCTTGCGACTCCAGGATATCCGGCCCCGGAGACCGCCTGAAGCGTGGTGACTATCGCTTCCTTCACTCCGAACGCGCGGTCGAGCGCGGCAAGCGGCGGCGCGAACGACATCACCGCGCAGTTCGGGTTGGTCACGATGAACCCGCGGTCGAATCCGCGCTTGTGCCTCTGGACGTCTATCAGTCCGATGTGCTCCGGATTGATCTCCGGTATGATCAGGGGCACGTCCTCCTCCATACGGAAGCACGAGGAGTTGCTGATGACCGGATAACCTGCCCGCGCAAACGATTCTTCCGCCTCGCGGGCCACTCCCGAAGGAAGGCTCGAGAACACGAAGTCGCAGTCGAGCGGCGGCGTGATCGGTACGACCTCGATGTCGCGCACGTTCTTCGGCATCGGCGTCTTCAGCTTCCACGGGCAGGCCTCCGAATAGGGCTTCCCGACCGACCTGTCCGAAGCCGCAAGCGCCGAGATCTCGAACTGCGGATGATCTTCGAGTAGCTGGCAGAACCGCTGCCCGACCGTTCCCGTAGATCCCAGAATTCCGACCCTTAGTTTCGCCATAAGATATTGACCCCGATCGCCCTAGCGCCCGAGCGCCTCCTTCATTCGCGATACTCCCTCGGCGATCTTCTCTTCGTCGTTACAGAAAGAGATCCGAAGGAATCCCGCCGCTTCCGGCCCGAACGCCTTGCCCGGCACCGTGATCACACGGTTCTTTAGGAACTTCTCGGCGATCTCAAGATCGTCGCCAAGCTCCCGCACGTCGAGCATCGTGTAGAATGCGCCCTCGGGATCCGTTCCGTCGAGCCCCAGTTCCGAACGGAGCTGCGAGATCATAAATTCGCCCCGCCGCTTGTATATCACCCTCGCCTGTTTTTTCGCCTCCTCCGCTTCCTCGGTCCAGCCGAGCAAAGAGGCCTTCTGCGTGATCGTCGATGTGCATACGGTCAGGAAACCGTGGATGGTAAGCGCCGCCTTGATCACTTCGGTCTGCGGCCCCGCAAGCCATCCAAGCCTCCAGCCTGTCATGCTTAGCGACTTCGACAGTCCGCTTACGATCAGCGTGTTGTCGTAGAATTCGGAAGCCGAACGGGGCTTTTCATCCGTGAAGTACAGATCATTGTAGATCTCGTCGGAGATCAGGTAGATGCCGGTGCCTTCGAGGATCCCGGCGATGGCCTTCAGATCGTCTTCGGTAAGCACGCGCCCCGTAGGATTCGAAGGCGAGATCACGACCGCGGCCTTGGTCCTGGGCGTGATCTTGCTGCGGAACTCCTCAGCGTCGAAGGAAAAGCCTGTGTCCGCCGGAAGCCTGTAAGTGACGGGAACGCCTCCGGATATCTTGATGCAGTTCTCGTAAGCAGGAAAGCTCGGGTCCGGGATAAGCACCTCGTCGCCGTCCTCTATGATCGCGAGGAAGGCAGCAGTCATCGCCTCCTGCGACCCGACGGTCACGCATACCTCGCTGAGGCCGAGCTCCAGGTGCGGATACTGCTCGGCGATCAACAACCGCAATGCCGGAAGCCCCGCGTGCGACGTGTACCCGTTTTGCTCTTCAACGGCCACGCGCGCCGCCTCACGCCGTATGAAATCCGGCGTCGGAAGATCGGGCTCGCCAAGCCCGAAATTAATGCTGTCCGGCAGCGCACGCTCGAAGATCTGCCTGATGAGCGTGGGCTGAACGCCCTGAAGGCGCTTCGGCGGCCGGAATCCGCTTTCGCCAGTCGTTGCGATCATAAGCTCTCGATAATACAGCCGGCGTTCGAGGCGCGCAAAAGGGGCAGACTGAAAAGCCTCACCGGAGATAATCTTCCAGGCGCGTCGACGCGTCGGTCTTCTCGTCGCGGTACTTGACGATCACCGGCGCGTACAGTGAAAGGCCGTTGTCCTTTCCGAATCCGGATGTGATCTGTCTCGATCCCTGGACGACGACCGCATTGGCGGGTATCTCCAGAGGCCTGTCGGCCGACGACTTGATCACTTCCTCGTTCACAAGGTCGAAAACGGGGGTCGAGCGCGTGAGGATCACACCGGACGCGAGCACCGCCCTTTCGCGGACGATCGTTCCTTCGTAGACTCCCGTGTTTCCGCCGACGAGGACGTCGTCCTCGATGATGACCGGCATCGCCCCGACCGGTTCGAGCACTCCGCCGATCTGCGCTGCGGCGGAAAGGTGGACCCGTTTACCGATCTGCGCGCAGCTGCCTACCAGTGCGTGCGAATCGATCATCGTGCCTTCGTCGACGTATGCCCCGACGTTGACGTACATCGGCGGCATGCAGACTACTCCCGGCGCGACGTAACTGCCGTCCCGGATCGTGGACCCGCCCGGAACAATTCGGACGTTGTCGGCAAGCGACATCGGCCTCAGCGGGTAGGTCTCTTTGTCGAAGAACCGAAAGCTGTCCGACGGCGAGGACATCTCGGACATCTTTCCCATACGGAAACCGACAAGGATCCCCTGCTTCACCCACGCGTTCGTGCGCCATTCGCCCGACCCGTCCTTTTCCGCCGCGCGGATTAGCCCGCGCCGAAGGGCATTCTTGAACTCTTCAAACAGTTCGCGGTCGCCGGGCCCGAATTCCGATCTCCGGTTCAGTTCCTCAATACGATCCTGAAGCGTCATACTTCACTCCCCGTCACTACCAAATTCCTGCACAAAAGTCGGCGAGGTCTTCCTCACCCTGACCCAGCTTCCGAAGATCTCCGAAGACTGCAGCCATATCGCGAACCACTCCGCGATCTCGGCGTAGAACCGCCTTTCTTTTTCCGTGGACCTCCTGTCGCCCGCACCCGCTCTAGCATCTTCGCGCGCGGCGATCACAAGGTCCCGGAGCATTGCCAGCCCGTGCTTGTCTTCGTCGCCGGAGAGCTTCTTTCGAAGGTTCTCCAGATCCCGCAGCGAACGTTCTGCCTCGGCGAACGTCGAGTACCGGAGGATATTCCGGAACATCGCATCGTACGGAGAATCGAGCCGGCGCCGGACGTCGAGCTCGAGTATCTCGGGATGCCTGAGCACCGCGCCCTCGTCGGCCAGAAGCCTTGCGACGACGACCGGCGGATCCGCGGCGTTCTCTCCGTAGACCTCGCGGACCACCGTCTCAATTGCTTCGATCTCGCTTGCGCCGACGCTTTCGCAGTCGAGTTTCTCCCACACCTCGATGATCAGGTCCGTCTTGTTCCTGGAACTCCACTGATGGTCGGTCATCTTGCGGAATCGTTAGGCGTCGCGAGAGACCGACGCCAAAAGGTCGGTCGATGAATGGTCTTTCGGATCGCCGACGATGATCACTTTGCCGCCGCATTCCCGTACGATGTCCCGTTCGGGCACCGTTTCTTCCGTGTAATCCGTTCCTTTCGCATGAAAGTCAGGTCTTATCGCCCTGATGAGTTCTTTCACGGTCGGCTCTTCGAATACGGTAACGGCGTCCACGGGCCGCAAAGCGGCGATCACCTCGGCCCGTTCGTCTTGCGGCAGGAACGGCCTTCCGTGCCCTTTGAGCCTGCGCACCTGCTCATCGGAATTGATCCCTACGACAAGAAAGTCCCCTGCCTCGCGGGCGGCGTTCAGATAGCGTATGTGACCGACGTGAAGGACGTCGAAACAGCCGTTCGCCAGAACGATCCGTTTTCGTTCGCGCCGTTCGACCGCCACCCGGGCCACAAGCCGATTGCGTTCAAGCACGGGCGCGGAGAATGAGGAAATAGGTCCTTTCATCGAGACCCCGCAGCAGTTCCCGCATCCGGAATTCCTTTCAGCGAGGTCGTCAGTTCTTCAAAGCCGACCGTGGCGGTGCCGCGCTTCATCACGACTATACCTCCGGCGTGGTTCGCAAGGGCCGCCGATTCCGCGAAGCTAAGCCCGGAGGCGAGTCCGAGCGCGTATGAAGCGATGACCGTGTCTCCGGCGCCTGTGACGTCTACCGGCTCGGCAGAACCGACGACCGGTATCTCGAGAGGGGGCTTGTCCGGTTCCAGAAGCATCATTCCCTGGTTTCCGCGGGTCACGAGAAGCGAATCGAGATTCAGCCGCTCGCGGAGCGATGCGCAATCACCCGGGGTAAACCCTTCGCCCAGGATCTCTTCGACCTCTTCCTGATTGGGCGTCGCAGATCCGCCTCCGAAGCTTTCGAGCCTGTGGCGCGAGTCGATCAGGTACCAGTTGTCGAACTCCCCCGAAACTCCCAGGCACCAGTTGCCGATCTCCGGCGTCGCGGATCCATACGAATAATCGGAAACTATGATCGCGTCGGCGTTCTGCGCCGCGATGGCGATCTTCTCCTTCATCTCCGAATAAAGATCGTTTCCGTAAGCGCGGCCGCCTCCGTAATCGATCCTGATGACCTGCTGCCTCTGTGCGTAGTGCTGGCCCGCAAGGACGCGAACCTTCGTCGTCGTAGTGCCGCCCTTGTCAATTACCAGGAATCCCGGATCTACACCGCGTTTCTCGAGTGCTCTTTCAAGAGCCTCTCCGTTCGCGTCGTCGCCGACGATCCCTACCAGGACCGCCTCCGCTCCCAACGAAGCGATGTTGGCGGCCGCGTTGGCGGCGCCTCCGGGAACGGTCTCGGTCTCGTCGTGGCGGAGAATGAAGACCGGCGCCTCGCGCGAGACCCGATCGATGGTTCCGCGCAGGAACTGGTCGGCAACAGGGTCTCCCACGACCACGACGCGTTTTCCGGCAAAGCCGCTTTTGATCTTTTCCGAGATGGTCTCCATCAGGCTAATGGCAAATGTTACAGGAACTTCCGGCAAAGAAAAAGGTTGAAGGCCGATCGCCGGCCTTCAACCTGGTGCTTTTCTGATCTGCTGATCAGTGAGTGTCGTAGCTCGCCACGGGAAAGTCGCCGGGCGATCCCCACTGGACCCCCTGAAGGCCTCCGTCCGTGCTCTTGAGAATGTAGAAAGTGCCCTCGCTGTTCCGCCAGATGGCCAGGTCCGTCTTGCCGTCGCCATCGTAGTCGTTCTGGACGTTGAGATCCTCGCCCGTGATCCCGAAACTCACCGCGCGGAAATTCAGGTCGCTGCTTTGGAGGATGTACCACACCAGGTTGTCGGCCGATGTGGCGCCTTCGCGGACTACCGCGATATCGGTCTTGCCGTCGCCGTCATAATCTCCGGGGACGACCATGTCGGTGCTGATGCCCCAGGGAACCGCCGTAAGACCGCCGTCGGTCGACCTGAGGATATAGAACGTAGCCTGACTTCCGGACGTCGGACCCGGCCTCTGTACAGCGAGATCGAACTTGCCGTCACCGTCATAATCGCCTGGGGCCGTGAAATCCGAATCGACTCCGAACTGGACCGCGGAGAAACCGCCGTCTGAACTCCTGAACCAGTACCAGACCATCGTTCCGTTCGTTCTTCGAACGACTCCCAGGTCCGTCTTTCCGTCGCCGTCGTAATCGCGTGCGACCGGCTCATCTCCTGTGATCCCGAACTGCGCTGCCGAAAGCGTGCCGTCCGAGCTCTTGAGCCAGTACCAGACCCCGTTCTCGTCGCGCCAGACCGCGATGTCGCCCCTGCCGTCGCCGTCGAAATCGCCGGGCGTCATATAGTCGAGGTTCGCAATACCGAACTGCTGGAACGTGAATCCGGCGTCGTTTAGCACGTACCAGACATTGTTCTCCGGCCGGAAGACCATGTAATCGGCCTTGTCGTTGCCGTCGAGATCGACCGCGTCCCGCAATTTTACTTGGGAAAGTCCCGTTGCGGCGGGTAGAAGAAGGCACGCGGCGAACGCGGAGAGGGTCAGGATCCTTGTTAAATACTTTCTCATCTGGATTGTTCCTTCGTCTGCCGTTTACGGAGCTTTTTCGGTGTCCGCCGTGCAAACAGCAAGATTAATAAATATAGAACTAATGCGACGGCTTATGCAAGAAATACGCGGTCCAAACCAGGCGGGCGAACCTGCATTCCCTGAAGCGATCATCGAACGCAGTAAATTAGACGCACCGAAACGGAAGAAGGTCGATGAACCCCGGAATTATGTCCGCCGCGCCTCCCTAACCGGTCCCCGCAGCAAGACAGTGCCGCCTGGCCGGGAAAAAAGACACGCGCCGCCGTTGTGAACAACGATGGCGCTCAATCCCTCTACTTTGAACCTGGAACCTTGAACCCAGCTCCGGATACCCGAACTTTAGATACCCGGTATCTGAAAATAAATGGGGCGGCTAGAGGGATTCGAACCCTCGACATCTTGAACCACAATCAAGCGCTCTAACCACTGAACTATAGCCGCCGCAAAGTGTGCGGCCCGGGGCTCCGGGCCAAAGGGCATTATAAGGGTTCGGCAGGAAATCACAAACCTGAAATCTGGTGCTCCCGGCACGGCTCGAACGTGCGACCCTCGGTTTAGAAGACCGATGCTCTATCCGACTGAGCTACGGGAGCGAAAAGGAAATTTTACCACGGAGGGAGCGTTAGCGGTAAGCGGGGAGCAGTTGGCCGTGAGCAGTGAGCCGTGAGCCGTTTAGCTTGTGCACTTGTGCACAAGAAGGTGACGATCGCACGAAAAGCGCAAACTCAAAATACGTCAGTTTAAAGCAGCGCTTCGCGCTGCAATCATCGCGCACAGCCCGATGAGATCAAAGAGCGGCCCGGTAAGCCAAAGGCTTTCCGCACGTCACGGTGGCGGAGCCGGAAGAGATTCGCAAAATGCTCACAGGGCTTTGAGGCTGTCTGAAAAGTCAGCCTCTTTTCTGTTTTCAGGGTACAATATTCAGCATGAAAAAGAAGGGTCCGGTCTTCAGAAAGTACGACCAGAACCAGCCGATGCTGCTTCCGCCGAGTTACGACGAGCTGATCCCGGAAAACCATCCGGTGAGGGTGGTGAACGAGGTGATCGAGCGGATCGACATCAGTGGGATAGAGCGGGGATACAAGGGTGGGGAGCGTCGAGCTATCATCCGCGGATGCTGCTGAAGGTGCTGGTGTACGCATATCTGAGGAACATCTACTCGTCGAGGAAGATGGAGCAGGCGCTAAAGGAGAACATCCACTTCATGTGGCTGAGCTCAGGAGCAAAGCCTGATCACAACACGATCAACGACTTTCGGGGCAAGAGGCTGTCGGGAGAGTTGGAGAAAGTGTTTTCGGAAGTGGTGCAGCTGCTTGCGGGGGAGGGAGTGCTGTCGCTGAAGGAAGCTGTTCTTGACGGGACAAAGATCGAGGCGAACGCGAACCGGTACACGTTCGTGTGGGGCAAGACGGTGAAAGGGAACCGTGAGCGGATCAAAGAGCAGTTGAAGCAGCTGTGGGCGTATGTCGAGAAGCTGTACGAGGACGAGGAACAGACACCGAACGAGCCGGACTTTGAAGCGATGGACCCGGAGGCCGTCGAGCGTGCGATAGAAGAGATCAACGAGGCCCTGAAGGACAAGGAGACGGACCCGAAGACGAGGCAGAAGCTTAGGTACGCAAAGAAGAACTGGCCGAAGAAGCTGGCGGAGTACGAAGAAAAGGAGAAGCTTCTGAATGGCCGGAACAGCTACTCGAAGACGGACCCGGACGCGACGTTCATGAGGATGAAGGAAGACCATCTGGGGAACGGGCAGCTGAAACCCGCATACAACGTGCAGGCCTCGACCGAAGGGCACTACATTCTGAACTACACGCTGGCGCAGACGCCGGCGGACACATCGGCTCTGAAGGATCATATCGAGAGCTACCTGAAGAAGTACGGCGGGGCGCCCGAGTCGCTGACTGCGGACGCGGGATACGGATCGGAGGAGAACTACGAATACCTCGGGGAGAGGGGGATCACCGGGTTCGTCAAATACAACTGGTTCCACAAGGATGTCACGGACAAAAAGCGCCGTGAGGATCCTTTCTTGTCCGACAATCTCAGGTACGACGAAGAAACCGACACGCTGTACTGTCCTGCGGGGGAAGCCGATGGACTACATCGGGGACAAGGAGAGAACGAGCGCGGGAGGATATCTCCAGCGGTCAAGGCTCTACAAGGCGGTGAACTGCCGGGGATGCCCGATGCGGGGCCCCTGCCACAAAGCCGAAGGTGACAGGGTCGTCGAGCGCAACTTCAACCTGATCAAACACCGGCGAAGGGCTCGCGAGCTGCTCGAAAGCGAAGAGGGCATCGAGAAACGAAAGAAGAGAATGACGGTCGAGGCGGTGTTCGGGAATATAAAACAGAACAAGGGGTTCAGGAGGTTCAACCTGCGGGGGATCGAGAAGGTGACCACGGAAATGGGACTAATAGCGATCGCCCACAACCTCCAGAGGTTCAGCAAGGCCAGGTTCGCCTGACCAGGCGGCCTTTTCTTGCTCAAAAAATCCGCCGGCCGCCAAAAAAAGAGGCTGCCCGACAATCAGTAATCAGACAGCCTCCTAAACGGCTCACTGCTCACTGCTAACGGCTCACTGCTCACCGCTCACTGCTCACCGCTCACGCCGGGCAGGGACAAGCCCTGCCCCTACGAGCGACCGACCACCACCGAAATCATCCGCTCAAGCACTTCCCCGATCTCCATCTCGCTGGTGTCGATGACCACCGCGTCGTCCGCTATCATCAGAGGCGAATCTTCCCGAGTCGAATCCCTTTCGTCTCGTTTCTCGATCTCGCGTACTGTGTGCTCCAGGCTTACCGCTCTTCCCTTCGCGACGTCCTCCGAGTACCGTCGCTCCGCCCTTGCTTCGGGCTTTGCAGTAAGAAAGAACTTGTGATCGGCGTTCGGAAAGACCACGGTTCCGATGTCGCGTCCGTCGAGGACCGCCCCGTTCTCCGCTGACTCTCCGAGCCTCCTCTGACGCTCGACCAGGATCCGCCGGACTCCGGTGTGCGTCGAGATCACCGAAGCCGCCTGCCCGCATTCCGCGCTCCTGATCGCCTCCGAAACATCTTCTCCGTTCAGGAACACCTTCAGGTTGTCGGGATTGCCGCTCAGCCCGATCTCCGCCGATTCCGCGGCGGACGTCATTGCTTCCCGATCCCGCGTGTCGATCTCGCCACGAATTGCATAGAGCGCGACCGTGCGGTACATCGCGCCCGTGTCGATATAGAGAAGTCCGAGCTTCTTCGCGAGCATCTTCCCGAGCGTGGATTTCCCGGCGCCGGAAGGCCCGTCGATGGCTATTATCATTCCCACAGGTTCTATCTTATTTTGCGAGGATCTCCCGAAATGCCGCGATCGATTTCGCGATGTCGTCCGATGAGACGTCGAAATGCGTGACCATCCTGATCGCGCTGCCAAAACCGATCGCCAGCACGCCCTTTTCTTTCAGCGCTTCGACTATTTCCTGCGACGAGAGATCTGCCGCCGAAGCATCAACGATCACGATATTGGTCACGACCTTCTCCGGGTCGATCGACAATCCGGGAAGTTCGGCGAGCCCTTCGGCGAGCGTCTTCGCGTTGGCGTGATCGTCGGCGAGCTTCGGAGGCGATTCTTCAAGCGCCACAAGGCCCGCCGCCGCGAGCACGCCGACCTGACGCATCCCTCCGCCGAGCCGCTTCCGCCAGACGCGTGCTTCGGCTATGAATTCCCTGCTTCCGACAAGGACCGAACCGACGGGCGCTCCGAGTCCCTTGGAAAGGCAGAACTGAACGGAATCGCATTCCCCGGTCAGATCTCTGACAGAGGTTCCGAGCGCCGCGGAAGCGTTGAATATCCGCGCGCCGTCCATATGAACCGGGATCCCCCTCGAATGCGCGTTTTCGCAGATCATCCGGCATTCGGCGGCCGTCATCACGCTGCCGCCTGCAAGGTTGTGCGAGTTCTCGAGGCAGATCAGACCGGTAGGGCAAGAATAATAAGGCTGATCGACGTGAAGGGCCGGTTCGATATCGGTCCACGTGAGCATTCCGGACCCGTCCGAACTCTTCACTGGACGGACGATCACGCCCGAAACCACTGCCGGCGTACCCATCTCGTAATTGAAGATGTGGCCGCGTTCCTCGATCACGATCTCGTCGCCGGGCTTGGTGTGAAGCTTGACCGCGACCTGGTTCCCCATCGATCCGGTCGGCACGAACAGCGCCGCTTCCCTTCCGAAGATCTCCGCCGCGCGTTCCTGCAGGCTGTTGACGGTCGGGTCTTCGCTGTAAACGTCGTCGCCCACTTCCGCGTCGGCCATCGCCTTTCGCATCGCGGGTGTCGGCCGCGTGACTGTGTCGCTTCTGAGGTCGATCATAGGGTGCCGGCAGACCGATCACATCCGCCCGAGTGGAGATGATAAACCAGAAGGGTCGCGAAATGGAAAAGAGGAGAGGTACCGTGGGCTCAAGTCCACGGTACCTCAAGGTTCAGCCGAAAGTGCGTCCTCAGAGTTTCCTGACGAACACAGGCGCCTGCTGGTACTTGAAGTCCTTCGGATCCGTGAGTTTCCGGACCTCCTTCGTATCGAAGTTCATAAGGTAGATACCGAACTCGGTATTATCCTTGTCGTACATCTCGACCGCCAGCCACTTCCCGTCGGGGCTCCAGTCGTGCCAGCCCTCGAACAGCTCGTTGTCGGTCAGCTTCCACTGTTTCTTCCCGTCGGGCGTCACGGCGTAAAGACTGCTCTTGCCTTTCTGAAATGACTGGTAAGTGATGAAGTCCCTTCCATGCGCCCATTTCGGAGGGCCGGCGTGGTACGAATGCCACTCCGACGTCTTGTCGTCCTTCGGATACGTTGTGAGCCTTCGGCGGTTCGAACCGTCCGCGTCCATTATCCAAAGGTCCTCGTACTCTTCACGGTTCGCGCGCTCCTTCTTGTACACGAAGACGATCTGCTTTCCGTCGGGCGAGAAAAGAGGGTCCCTGTGGGCAGCGCCGTTCTCATCGGTTAGCCGCCGGTATTTGCCCGTCTTTAGATCAATGATGAACAACTGGTACCTGACCTCGTCGCCGATGCGTCCCGTCACGACCATTTCGGCGCCCCCGTTCCTGGAGGACATCCAGCTGTCCTCCAGCCGCAAGTCCGAGACCTGGACGGGATCCTCGCCCTTCGCATTCGACTTGAAAAGATAGTAATTGCGCTTCGGCTTCCCGCGGTCACTGATGAAATACAGGTCGCCGCCGTCGGCATAGTAGGTCCACGCCACGTCCGGATGATTCGTGATGTTCTTCTTTCCGGTCCCGTCGGGATTCATCACCCAGACGTCGTAGTCATCCTTTTCGGTATCCACCGCGACGTTGTAGGCGATAAGGTAATCGGAAAGGCCCTTGGGAATCTGCCCCTGGACGGCGAAGGCGAAAGCGGCAACGGCCGCGGCGGTCAATATCATTCTCCTTTTCATAGCTGCACACCCTTTCTCCGTTTCGTGATTGTCGGTTCGAGGATACTCTCACGTCAAAACGCGGTATTGGAAAATATTTACCACGCCGTATGCCGTCCTGTTTTGTTAAGCGTCGGGCCGACGCTTATAATCTCGTGAGCAATTCCCCGGTCAACAATGCGAGGTAAAAGAATGTCGAGATCTGTCTCTTTAGTTTGGGTCGTGGTCCTTTTGCTTGTTCAGGTCCCTTTCGCCCCCGCTCAGAAACTCGGAGCGCCCGGGCTCGCGACCGGCAACGGAGCAAAAGTGATCCGCGCCGATCGCGTGATCGACGGCACGGGCAAACCGGCGATCGAGAAAGGCGCCGTGCTGGTGCGGAACAACGTTATCGAGGCGGTCGGTAAGGCCTCCGACATAGCCGTTCCCGAAGGAGCGGAAGTGATCGAACTGGGCGACGCGACACTGATGCCCGGCTTCATCGACGCCCACACGCATATCATCGGGCGAGTGCTGGGCGATCCCGGAGGCGAGAGCGCCAGGTTCAGAGACTTCGATTCCTTCGGAGCCATCCTGGGTGTGAGGAACGCGAGGATGACACTTGAATCCGGCTTCACGACGATCCGCAATGTGGGCGCGGGAGGCTTCGACGATATCGCGCTTAAGAAGGCGATAAACGAAGGGTGGATACTTGGCCCCAGAATGCTGACCGCCGCGCATTCGCTCGGTATCACGGGAGGCCATTGTGACGAGAACGGCTTCAAACCCGGCGCGGCGGACGGGGACTACCGAACGGGGATAGCCGACGGAGTCGATGCAGTTCGGGCCGCCGTTCGCTACCAGGTGAAATACGGCGCGGATTTGATCAAGACCTGCGCCACCGGCGGAGTCCTTTCGGAAGGAGACGCGGTCGGTGTTCCGCAGTACACGTTCGAGGAACTCCGCGCGATGGTCGAAGAGGCCGAGAAACTCGAGCGCAAAGTAGCCGCCCACGCCCACGGCACCGAGGGCATAAAGATCGCGACGCGCGCCGGCGTGGCCTCGATCGAACACGGATCGTTCCTCGACGAGGAAGGCGCGAAGATGATGGCGGAGCGCGGTACGTTCCTGGTGCCGACGCTTATGGCAGGAGAGGCGGTAGAAAACCTCACGAAATCGGGGATACTGACCGGCTTCCGCGGTGAAAAGGCTTTGGCGGCGGCGGCGGGGATGCGGAATGCGATCAAGATCGCGATCAGGAACAACGTGAAGATCGCGCTCGGAACAGACGCCGGAGTGATCCCTCACGGAACGAACGCGCGCGAGTTCATCCTTCTGGTCGAATGGGGCGGAATGGACCCGATGAAGGCGATCAACGCGGGTACATTGAACGCCGCGATCCTTCTCGGGATCGACAAGTCTTTCGGCTCGCTCGAAAAGGGAAAGGTTGCCGACATCGTGGCAGTCAAGGGTAACCCGCTTGCCGACATCAGGCAGATGGAGAAGGCCGTCTTCGTGATGAAGAACGGGGCGATAGTTAGGCGGGTTGACTGAGTTTGGCGAGTTTGCTGAGTTTTCCGAGTTTGCTGAGTTTGCTGAGTCTTCCGAGTTTGCTGAGTGGACCACCTCATTATTTGTTGCGAGACCGAACGGTCGGGACAGCGTCGTAGACGCGGCAGGTCTGTAGGAACGGCGTACCCGTACGATACACGAGCCGCGTAGCGGCGACACATCGTACGGCGGTCCGGTGCCGTCGCTACCACTTCCGAGGTAACGCGAACTTTAGTTTGCGCCGCGCGAATGCGCGGAGTTTCGACAGGCTAAAGCCTATCGTACCTCGCTACCGCTCCGGGTACCGATTCGGTCCGTCGTACGGCGATTAACTATGGAAACGATCCTGATCGCGGTATTCATCCTCGGATACCTTTTGATCACCCTCGAACACCCGCTTAAGCTCGACAAGACTGTCACGGCGCTCATCATGGCCGCAACTCTCTGGGGGCTGCTCGCGGTCGGGTTCCATTCCGGATGGCTTGAGATCATCGGCGTCGACCATCGCGCTTTCGCTTTCAATGGGTTTGGCGGGAACGGCCAGGAAGCGTTCGACGACACTTTGCTGTATCACCTCGCGTCGGTTTCGGAAATACTGATATTTCTGATCTGCGCGATGGCGATCGTCGAGATAATGGACCTCCACAGGGCTTTCTCGGTGGTCCAGGATTTCGTGAGCACCAAGAGCTATTCCCGGCTCCTGTGGATCATCGGCACCCTGAGCTTTTTTCTTTCTTCAGTGATCGACAACCTCACGACGACTATCATAGTCATCTCGCTTCTCAGGACCCTCATCCCCGAACAGGATCGCCGGATCTGGTACGCGGGAATGGTCGTGATCGCCGCGAACGCCGGGGGCGCCTGGTCTCCGATCGGAGACGTGACGACGACGATGCTCTGGATAGACGACAAGGTCACCGCGCTGGGTCTCGCCGAGCACCTGATCATTCCGTCGCTCGTATGCTTTGTCGTCCCCTTCGCCATCGGCTCCATTTTCCTGAGGCCGTTCCGCGGATACGCGGAGTTCAAGACCGATGAGGACAGGGAGGTGATGAAGCTCCTCTCAAGCCGCACGATGTTCTACCTGGGCCTCGGCGCCATTGTTTCCGTGCCATTCTTCAGAGCGGCGACCGACCTTCCTCCTTACATCGGAATGATTCTGGCGTTGGGTATCGTCTGGCTTGTCTCGGAATACATTACGCCGCTCAAAGACCTCACGCAGTCGCAGAAGAACCTGTATTCCGCCAAGCGGGCACTTGAGCGGATCGAGCTGTCCAGCATCCTCTTCTTTCTCGGGATCCTGCTCTCGGTCGCGGCGCTTGAAACGCTTTCATACGGGCTTATCAATGGCGGAGATAAGGTTGGGACGTTGCGTTATTTCGCAGAGGTTATGAACGCGGCGATCCCAAACCGTGAGGCCGTCAGCACGCTCATCGGCGTCGCATCGGCGGTCATCGACAACGTACCGCTGGTTGCGGCGGCACTGGGAATGTTCAATGATCCCGTTGACGATCGCCTTTGGCATCTGCTTGCCTTCACTGCCGGGACGGGCGGAAGCATGTTGATCATCGGTTCAGCAGCGGGTGTGGCCGCAATGGGAATGGAAAAGATCCGATTCGGGTGGTATCTGAAGAACATAGCCTGGCTCGCGGCGCTCGGCTTCCTGGCGGGCATCGCTGCGTTTATCATTCTTAAGCCTGCCGGACTGTAGTATTTCTCCGCGGAAGTGACGAAGATATGCTGAGAGACTTCCAGAACAACTCCCCGTCCATCGCCGACACGGCCTTCATAGCCGAGAACGCCGTCGTCATCGGCGACGTCGAGATCGGGGAGCAAGCGAGCATCTGGTACAACTGCGTCCTCCGCGGCGACGTGAACTACATACGGATCGGCGACCGGACCAACATCCAGGACGCGACCGTCATTCACGTCTCGAGCCGGGACCATCCGACCATCGTCGAGCCGGACGTGGTCGTCGGACATACCGTCACGCTTCACGGATGCTACGTCGAGAGCGGCTCGCTGATCGGCATCGGTTCGGTCATCCTCGACGGCGCTCACATCGGCCGGGATTCGCTGATCGCCGCCGGCAGCCTAGTCACTCCCGGGACCGAGATACCGCCCGGATCGTTCGCGCTGGGCCGGCCGGCGAGGGTGATCCGGGAAGTGACGAACGAAGAGATCGAGACCCAGCGCAGGATCTGCGAGGGCTACGTAGACCTCGGCTCGATCTACGCAAAAGAATGAGGGAAGGAAAAAATGCAAAGGGTCCTGATACTGTTCGCCCATCCGAGGCTGGAAAATTCGAGGATCAACAGCCGTCTGGTCCGCGCCGTCCCACGCGCCGACAATTTCACGTTCCACGACCTCTACGACAACTATCCCGATTTCAACATCGACATCGAGCTTGAAAAACAGCTTCTTCTCGACCACGACGTCGTCGTCTGGCACCACCCCTTCTACTGGTACAGCTCGCCTCCGATCCTGAAGCAATGGATAGATATGGTCCTGGAGTACGGCTGGGCATACGGAACCGGAGGGGAAAAGCTCAAGGGCAAGGTGATCTTCAACGCGATCACCACCGGCGGCAACAACGACGCCTACTGTCCCGAAGGCTACAACTGCTTCACGATCACGGACTTCCTTCGGCCGTTCGAGCAGACAGCGAGGCTCTGCAATATGGATTACCTGCCGCCGTTTGCCGTGATGGGCACGCACCGAATGAAGGACGCGGAGATCGAGAAGGCGGCGGCGGATTATGGAAACCTGCTCGGAATGGTCGGGAACGGGGGATTTGAGCCCGACAAGCTCCGGGCGCTGAAGTTCCTGAACGATTTCCCTCGGACAGGAGCCTGATCGAAGGAGAATAGATGGCAGCAGCCGATTTCCTTTCACAAGCCACCGTTTATCTCGCCGCCGCGGTGATCTGCGTGCCCATCGCGAAGCGCCTGGGGCTCGGGTCGGTACTTGGCTATCTGATCGCCGGGATGCTGATAGGGCCTTACGCCTTCGGGTTTCTGGGCGAGGAAGGCGAGGACCTGATGCACTTCGCCGAGTTCGGCGTGGTGATAATGCTGTTCATCATCGGCCTCGAGCTCGAGCCGCAGAAGCTCTGGCGGCTCAGAAAGCAGATCCTGGGAGTCGGGATGTCGCAGGTGCTCGTCACGGCGGCGATCATCTTCGGAGCCTGCCTTGCGCTCGGCTTGATCTGGCAGAGCGCTCTCACGGTAGCGCTCGCCCTCGCGCTTTCTTCGACCGCAATCGTCCTCCAGACCCTTGCCGAAAAGAACCTTATGGACAGCGAGGGAGGCCGCAACTCCTTTGCTGTCCTTCTCTTCCAGGACATCGCGGTTATCCCGATCCTGGCGATCCTTCCCCTGCTCGCGTTCCGCTCCGTCGCTTCCGACGAAGGTTCTAAGACGATCCTCGAAGGCCTTCCGCTCGGGCTTCAGACCGTCGCGGTCCTCGGAGCGGTCGCATTGATAGTGCTCGCCGGACGATACCTGATCGTCCCGGGGCTCCGAGCGATCGCAAGGGCGCGCCTGAGAGAGCTGTTCACCGCCGCCGCGCTTCTGATTGTCGTTTCGATCGCACTGCTGATGCAGGCGGTAGGGCTTTCGCCCGCGCTCGGCACTTTCCTCGGAGGCGTGATCCTTGCGAACAGCGAGTACAAGCACGAACTCGAAAGCGACCTGGATCCGATAAAAGGGCTCCTGCTGGGACTCTTCTTTATCGCCGTCGGAGCATCGATCGATTTTGATCTGATCGCCGCCAACCCTCTGCTTGTGGTCTCGCTGACCGCAGCCCTGATGGCCGTGAAGTTCGCCGTCCTGTTCGGCATCGGCCGCTTTTTCAATCTCCTGACGGCCCAGAATTTCCTGTTCGCTTTCGCTCTCGCGCAGGCGGGCGAATTCGCGTTCGTGATCTTCTCGTTCGCGGCGCAACTCGGCATCGCTTCGAGCGAGACTCTCGGTCTTGGCATTTCGGTCGTCGCGCTCTCGATGACCGTCACGCCGCTTCTGTTCATCGTCAACGAGAAACTGATCCAGCCCAGGCTTTGCGACGGGACGCCGAAGGAAGACAAGCCTGCCGACGCGATAGAGGAAAAGAACAAGGTGATCATCGCCGGGTTCGGGCATTTCGGGAGCACGGTCGGCCGGTTCCTGCGCGCGAACGGCGTCGAGGCGACGTTCCTGGACAACGACCCCGACCGCGTCAACCTGTTGAGAAAGCTCGGTTTCAAGGTCTACTACGGAGACGCGACCCGTCCCGACTTCCTTCTGTCGGCCGGCGCCGACGATGCCGAGATATTTGTCTCGGCTATAGACGATCCGGAGCGGAATTACGCGCTCGTTGAAACGCTCCAGAAGTTCTTTCCGCACCTCGAGCTGATGATGAGGGCGAACAACCGCTACGACGCGTACGAGTTCATCGAGATGGGTCTCGGGAACATTTACCGCGAAAGCCTGGACACGTCGGTCAGGTTGGGCGTCGACGTGCTCCGGAAGCTGGGCGGCGGCGCGTACACTTCTTACAGGGCGGGCCAGCAGTTCCTGAAGCGGGACGAGGCGGCGATGGGCGAACTCGCGGAGCATCGGCACGATATGAAGGCCTACATTTCGGAAGCGCGCGCGAGGATCGAGCTGCAGGAAGAGCTGATGGAGAAGGATATGGAGGACAAGGCCCGGGAGCAGGACCACGCGTGGGACAGCGAGCCGCTTGTGCGGGGATTCGGCGCGGGAGAGTGAGCGATCAATGGTCATTTTTCAATGTTCATCGATCAATGGTCAACGATCATTTGCGCGGGACTCGTGCCCGTTTAGCCCCGGCACTTGTGCCGGGGACCAGATCTGCCGCAGTGGATGAGGTAAGCCTTTGGCTTACCGGGCGTGGCCGAATCAAGGCGTTAGCGGCTCTGCCGCCCCTGTGTGCGGTAAGCCTCCGGCTTACCGGGCGTGGCCTCTACACCTTGATGCGCGGAGGCTGAGCCTCCGCGCGAAAAGAGGGGGACAGCAGCTCGGAAAGGCAAAGCCTTTCCGCACACACCGGCGGCAAAGCCGCAAGAGAAAAAAGACAGCCCGCCGGAAAGGCAAAGCCTTTCCGCACACACCGGCGGCAGAGCCGCAAGAGAAAAAAGACAGCCCGCCGGAAAGGCAGAGCCTTTCCGCACACACCGGCGGCAAAGCCGCAACAAGAAATGCGGACTCCTAATCACCGGTCGGGCGCTGCCCGACCAATGCAGCGCAGAGCGCTGCTCTAAACAGAACGCGGAGCCCTGCGCTAAACGGGACTTGCGGCTCTTCCTCCAGACCTTCTTTTTACTTTTTACTTTTTACCTTTTACTTTTAACCCAATGACCAACACCAACCCCGCGCGCGGGATGCGCGATTTCCTCCCCATTGACGTACGCAAGCGCGAGTATGTGATCGGCGTGATCAAGGAGGTGTACGAGAAATACGGCTACGAGCCGCTCGAGACGCCTTCGATAGAGAACCTCGACACGCTGACCAACAAGTACGGCGAAGAGGGGAACCAGCTGATGTTCAAGATCCTCAAGCGGGGGGAGAAGCTTCAACAGGAGCTCGCCGAGGGTACGATCCGCGACGAGGACCAGCTTTCCGATCTGGCGCTCCGGTACGACCTCACCGTGCCGCTCGCGAGAGTCGTCGCGAACTACCGAAACGAACTGCCGAAGTTCTTCAAACGCTATCAGATACAGCCCGTTTGGCGCGCAGACCGTCCTGCGAAAGGGAGGTTCCGCGAGTTCTGTCAGTGCGACGTCGATTCGATCGGGTCGACCTCGCTGGTGATCGAGGCCGAGCAGATCTCGGCGGTCTCGGAGATCCTGAAGAGGCTCGGGTTCGAAGATTTCGAGGTACGCCTAAATCACCGCAAGGTCCTGGCCGGAATCCTCGAGATCGCGGGGGTCCACGTGGACAGCCACTCCGACGCGCTGGTCGTTATCGACAAACTCGACAAGATCGGACGCGGCGGGGTCGAGAAGGAATTGAGGGAGCGCGGGATCGGACCGGAAGGTCTGGCCAGGGTTCTCGCCCTCGCGGAATCCGGAACCGCCGCCACGATGGACGACCTTGAGGACCTCGTTTCGGCAAGCATGACGGGTGCGGAAGGCGCGAAGGATCTTGAAGAGATCTGCCGTTTGGCGTCGACCTATAGAAGGATCGTCCTCGATCCGACGCTCGCACGGGGCCTATCGTATTACACAGGTGCGATCTTCGAGATACGCGTGTCCGACCTGGCGGGGAGCCTGGGTGGAGGCGGACGCTACGACGGTCTGATCGGAATGTTCGGCAAGGAAGACATTCCTGCATGCGGGTTCAGTCTGGGTCTCGAACGTATTTTGTTCGTGATGGAAGAACGCGGGATGTTCCCCGCCGATCTGCCTTCCGCGCCGGCCGACGTGATGGTCACGGTCTGGAGCGAGGACACGGTCGCCGAGGCATTGAAGCTCGCTGGAGAACTTCGGGCCGCAGGCATCCGCACGCTCGTCTATCCGCAGGCTGACAAGCTTGGCAAGCAGTTCAAATACGCTGACCAGATCGGCGTGGCGCGGGTCTGCATCCTCGGCGAATCGGAGATCGAGAAGGGCGAGGTGTCGGTGAAGGATATGAGAACGGGCGAGCAGAAGACGGTGGGGCGCGGATCGGTCGTGCGGCAATTTCGCATTGATAATTGATGGTTGATAATGGAGAGTCTGGTTTTCGATCGCCATCTGTGTTTCCCTTTCGTCAGTGTTTCTCGAATTGGGCTAACCGCAAAGCACGCGAGGGTTCTCGCAAAGTACGCAAAGAAAGACGCCGTTCGACACTTACCTCTTTGCGATCTTCGCGCAAACCTTTGTGACCTTTGCGGTTAATCTTCTTTTTTAGAGGGCCCAGTGCACGCTCAGTCCTGGGAGTTGCCATTTTCGCCCTTGCTTATGCCCGGGTTACTGACGCGACTCGCCATCGGCGGATCCCCATCTCTTCCATCCCCTTCATCTCTGTTCTGTTGGACGCAACTCCCTTCACAAAAAATTTCGATTTCGACAATCGCAGTGATAAGATTTCCAGAGCCGAAATTCACAAGAGGAGCTTGCCGGGAAATGAGAGCTGATCGATCAATCAGACTAACTGGCCGTTGTCCGAGCGCGTTGTTCGTGGTTTGTTGCGTGTTCTCCTTATGCCTGCAAGTGACCGGGCAATCGGGTGAAGATTCAATCGGACTCGAACAGTTCAGAGGAAAGAAGGTCGCTGAGGTCAAGGTGATACAGACTTACCCGACAGACAGTGAGAAAATCATCAGCGATGATCAAGTCAGGCAAGTTTTTCTCCATAATACATCGACGCTTTCCCATGATCTCAGCGCCCGATTCCTCACGAACCCTGAAACGGCAAAGTTCGCAGTGGAAGACTACTTCGCCAACGGCGGGTTCCTGCAGTCTTCCGTGCTCGTCACCGGCGCTCTTCTTGAAAGCGGCAAAGTCACGCTAACCGTCAAGGTCAATGTTGGTCGGAGATCACAAGTGACGGGTGTGGTATTCACCGGTGATTTCACCCTGCCTGAGTCCGAGCTTCGCAAAGAACTGACCGAATGCATCGGTCCTGTTAAGAAGTGGTTCGATAAGAGACACTACGAGTATTGCCTTATGGGGCGGGTCCGCGAACTGTTTTTTGCTGAAGGATATTTCAAATCGAGAATCGAAGACCTCAGGATGCTGAGCTATCCTGAAGGACTAGTCGAAATTAAAGTTACTCAGGGTCCGCTGTATTTTTTACGCCGCTTTGAGGTCCAAGGAGCGGCTTACTTTGGTAATGAAAATGTGAGGAAGCTTCTCGGTGTCACTGAAGGTCTCCCGCCAAATGGTAAGAAGATTCGCTACACAATGGAGAAAGAGCTGGAAGGTGTTTACAAGAATCTCGGATTTATCGAGTATGATTTTGACATTGATCCCTCTTTCGTGGATCCCGAGAATGAAGGCGATCCAGGATTCGTCGATTTTAGAGTGACGATAGACGAAGGATCGCGTTACCGACTCGCCGGGATATCGTTTGTTTTGGCCGATAGCAGAACCGCGCTGATGCTGCGCTCGCTGATTGACATAAGAGACGGTGAGTACTTCAGCAGAAAGTTGCTCCGTGAGGGAATTGAGAAGATCAATGCCCTGGGAGAGTTCTGGGAAATTGATCTCGATCAGGATTCCGAGTTCAGACTGAACCGAGAAAAGCGAGAGCTATTCATTAAAATCAAGATCGCAAGACGCGACGACTGAAGATATGACGCCGCTAAATCGGATGTAATCAGATGTCTTCGGACACAACCACGAAGGGAAACAAATCGGCGCGAAGAAAGGAATCGGGGACGTTTGAACAGAGCTGCCGTTTTTCGCCCTCCCTCACGGTCGGGCTACTGACACCCCATCCCCTCCATCCCCTTCATCCCTGTTCACAAAATCTCCCCAATCTGCTATAAATTTCCGTAGTTTTTCTCACCCGGGATTCCGCGAACGCTCACAACCCGCCGAACCCGGAAACTCAATCAACCCGGTTAACTCAGCCAACTCGGTAAACTCCGTTAACTCGGTAAACTCAATCAACCCGGTTAACTCAGCCAACTCGGTAAACTCAGTTAACCCGGTTAACTCAGCCAACTCACAAAACTTAATACAATGCTGTTCCTCACGCAGTCCGCCGCCGTTTACGGCATCGACGCCCTCATCGTCGATATCGAAGTCAACCTGAAACCCAAACAAGGGGAGAACGACCAGACCCCCAGGATCGTCGTCGTAGCCTTCCCGATACCGCCGTCCGCGAGTCGAAGGAGCGCATCCGCGCCTCGATCGACAACAGCGGGTTCTTCTTCACGCTCGAAAACGTCACCGTCAATCTGGCTCCCGCCGACGTGCGGAAGGAAGGCGCGAGCTTTGATCTTCCGATCGCGCTGAGCATTCTCGGCGCCTCCGGCGACCTGGGCAAGGCAGAGGACCTGCAGGACGTTCTGAGCATCGGCGAGCTCTCGCTCGACGGGCGCGTGCGCCCGGTCAGGGGCGCCCTGTCGATCGCGCTAAGGGCGCGCGATTCGGGGATCAATCACCTGATCATCCCCGAGGAGAACGCCCCGGAAGCCGCTGTTGTGAAGGAGGTTACGGTCTATCCCGTTTCCACGCTCCGCGACGCCGTGACGGTTTGCATAGACCTTATGGCGGGGAACGAGACCCGGATCAAGCCCGCCAGTCCGGAAGAAGCGATGAAGCCTCGCGCGGAACCAAAGCAGAGGATCGACTTCAACGAGGTACGCGGGCAGCAGACCGCGAAACGCGCGCTTGAGGTCGCGAGCGCAGGCGGCCACAACATCCTTCTGATCGGCCCGCCGGGCTCCGGCAAGACGATGCTCGCAAAGCGATTCCCGACGATACTTCCGCCGCTGGAATTCGAGGAATCGCTCGAGATCACGAAGATCCACTCGGTCGCCGGACTCACTAACGGGACCGGCCTTGTCACCGAAAGGCAGTTCCGGAATCCGCACCACACGATCTCGCAGGCGGGGCTGATCGGCGGCGGATCGATACCGAGGCCCGGCGAGGTTTCGCTGGCGCACAACGGCGTCCTGTTTCTCGACGAGCTTCCGGAGTTCGAAAGGACGGCACTCGAGGTCCTCCGCCAGCCGCTCGAAGACAAAGAGGTCACTATCTCCCGCGCAGCGCTTTCGCTGACTTTTCCTGCCAGTTTCACTCTCGTCGCCTCGATGAACCCTTGCCCGTGCGGTTACCACGGTTCGGGCCGCGAGTGCTTCTGCAACCCTTTCATGATCCAGCGGTACGTCGGACGGATCTCCGGGCCTTTGATGGACCGCATCGACATCCACGTCGACGTTCCGGCGGTGAAGTTCAAGGAACTCCGCGGCCGAGGCGTTCCGGAGGGCGACACTTCTGACGTGATCCGAAGGCGCGTCGTTCAGGCGAGGAAGATCCAGCTTGAGAGGTTCAAGGGAGAGGGCATTTACTCGAACTCGGCGATGGAGCCGCGGCTTATCAGAAAATACTGCGGCCTGGACGAGGAGAGCGAATCGATGCTCGAAAGGGCGATGACGAAGCAGGGATTGTCGGCAAGAGCCCACGACCGGATCCTCAAGGTCGCCAGGACGATCGCCGATCTGGAACGCTCGGAAAAGATCGCCCCCGGTCACATCAGCGAGGCGATCAACTACCGCTCGCTCGATAAGAACTACTGGGTCTGAAAGGGAGGACCGCTAGTTCCCCGGGGGTATCTGTTTCTGGTCTCCGGTCCCGGGAATCGCACCTCGCAGACCAAGAGTGACTTTTGTCCCTGTTATCTTTGCGGCACTTTGCGCCTTACGGCTTTGCGAGAGGTCTTTGATCCATCGAACGCTTCGACCATGGCAAGAGATCGGGCCCGCAAAGCCGCCAAGGCGCAAAGGCCAGCGAAGGAGAGAAAGCAGCTCAACACTACCGAGCGGTCTACCGGCTTACGACATTCAGGGCGGTTCTTTCCGCCAGCCTTTCGACCATCGATGCGACATCCTCCGGAGAGACCTTTCGGGGGGTTACCGCCGGGTAGGGTGTTTCTTCGTAGTTTCCGCGGGCCTCGATGAACCACGCTCGCGGTATCGCGCGGGTCGGGGTGTTGATCTGCACCTCGTCCGGGCCGATGTCTCTAAGGATCTCGCACAGTGATTCGAACTGCGTTTCGCTGTACGGCCGGTACATCGACTGGATCGCTAGAAATCCATCGTACGTCTTGCGGAAATTCTTGATCCCCTCGACCACGGATTCAAGCGTGATCCCTTCGACGGGCCGGTTGATGCGCCTGAAGGAAGTCTCGTCCGAGGCGTCGAGCTTGCAGAACACGCGGTCCGCGAGCGAAAGATCGGCGACGACCTCCTCATCGTTGAGGTGGGCGGCATTCGTCAGCACGACGACTTCCTTTCCGGTTATCGCCCGGGCCGCGCGGATCGCCTCCCCGAGGTTCTTCGCGAGCGTCGGCTCTCCGCTTCCGGAGAAGGTAACGACGTCCGCCGAGCGCCAGTCGGACTTGTGAAGGTCGGCGATGACCTGCCTGGTGGGTACGAACTCGCTTCGCTTATCTGTGTGGACGTTGATCTTTCCGAGTTGGCAGTAGACGCAGCGAAAGGAGCAGATCGAATTGACGAAGAGCAGATCGACACCCAACGACCGACCGAGCCTCCACGACTCGACCGGCCCGTAGACCGTGCTCAGCCTCGGATAGATCTCTTCGCAGTCTCCCATCACCTTTTCCGAAGTGCCACGATCAGCGTCTGACGACCTCGACCGGACAGTCGGCACGCGCCGCGACAGCGGCTGACGTGCTTCCGATCAGGAATCTTCCGAGTTTGACTGCCGACGAGTTCGCGCCGATGAAGACGCAGTCGGCTCCGACCCTCGCGGCTTCTTCAATCACTACCTGCTTCGGGTTCCCGTTTCTGACCTCCAGAGTAACGCCGCAGCCTGCGCCTTCAAGCGTCTTGAATGCTTCATCGGCAAGCTTTCGTATCGTCTCCCGCTCTGTCTTCGCCTCTTCCTTGACCCAGTCGACGATCGGAGGAATGAATCTTCCGACCGCCGTCGGAACCAGCTCCTCGCAGGCAGTTACAAGATGGATCTCGCAGGGAACTTCCCAGTGCCTTTTCGCGACTGCATCGACGGCCGCGTACGAACCTTTCGATCCGTCGAAGGCTATCACGATAACGGACTTTCCAGGCGAAGCCTCGAACGTCCTTCCGATCCTCACCGAACAAGCGGCCTCCGAAAGTACCTTTTGCGAGATGCTTCCGAGAAACAGCCTGCCGAGCGCCGTCCGGCCCTGCGAACCGACGACTACGAGGTCCGGCTTGAACTGCTCGGCCTCCGTCAGTATCTCGCGCGCGGGTGACCCCGCGACGGCCTTTGAATCGACTTTCCAGTCCGGGAACAGGGTGCCGATCCGCTCCGCCGCGTGCTTTGCGAGAGTCGAAGCCTCTGCCAGGCCGTTCGTCGAACGCTCGCCGGCAACGGACGAATTTCCGTTCTCCCCCACCTCGGGCAGCCAGTGTTCGGCGACCGAGATTACGAGCGCCTCGGCATCCGCGATCCCCGAACGCGGAAGGTCCTCGATAGCCTGGTCGGCGGAGGGTGAGCCGTCATAGGCTACGAGGACCTTCATTGTTTGCTCTCTGCTTACCATTAGAGAAAATGCTCAAACACTGCCGGTGAAATTTCAGGATCGGCCCGATGTTTTCACCCGACGATTCGGCAAAGAACATGCCATGTCCGCAACCTCGTATTTATCGGCACTTTGCGGCTGCATGATGTTAGATGGAGGCGAGTGGGCGCGGATTCCTGCGCGGAAGGCGTGGGCAATTTTCACGATCATGCGAATGGGAATATAATTCAATTGAAGGGAAAGTTCTCCTCTCGCTTCGTTGCGCGCAGGAATGTGCGGGAGAATCAGACGAATGGCAAGACAGTCCGGCAAAGCTGAGACGATCCTGGTCGTCGACGACGATCCGCAGATACGCACGACGCTCGACAGCGTCCTCAAGTCGTGGGGTTACAAGTGTGTGGAGGCGGGTACGGTCGCCGACGGCGAGCTTGTATTCAGCGACATTGTGCCTGCGGTAGTACTCCTGGACATCGACCTTCCCGACGGTTCGGGCCTCGACCTTCTCACAAGGATCAAAGAGATCAGCGCCGATACCATCGTCGTGATGATCACCGGCGATGTGAACGTCGATAACACGATCGAGGCGCTGCGGGGCGGGGCTCACGATTTCATAGGCAAGCCGATCAGCCTTCAGGAGCTGAAGATAACGATCCGCAACGGGATCGAGACTCGCGAGCTTCGGAAAGAGGTCCAGTCGGTCAGGAAGGCGAGGTCGGAGAAGTTCAGCTTTGATCAGATCATAGGTGAGTCCCCGCCGATGAAGTACGCCATCGAGATGGCGAAAAAGGTCGCCGGTTCGGACATCAACGCGGTGCTTCTGCAGGGCGAGACAGGAACGGGGAAAGACCTGTTCGCGCGCGCGATCCACTACGCTTCGGACCGGGCCGACCATCCGTATCTGGCCATCAACTGCGCCGCTTTACCGGCGAACCTGATCGAATCCGAGCTGTTCGGTTACGAAAAGGGCGCTTTTACGGATGCGAAAAGCCGCAAGGAAGGTCTTTTCGAACAGGCGAACGGCGGGACTCTTTTCCTCGATGAGATCGGCGAGATGGACATCACGCTGCAGGCGAAGCTCCTGAGGGTCCTCGAGGACAACGCGTTCCGAAGGGTCGGAGGGCTGAAGGACCTTCCCCTCGACGTCCGCGTTATCGCTGCGTCGAACCGCGATCTGAAGCAGGAGAGCGGCGAAGGAAACTTCCGTCTGGACCTCTACTACCGGCTGTCGGTTATCCAGATCGACATACCTCCGCTTCGCGACCGCGGCGACGACATACTTTTGCTGGCGAAACATTATATTGACGAGGTAAACGACAAGTGGCGCAAGACCAGGAAGCTCAAGGACCTTGCGCCTGAGGCCGCCTCGCTGTTCTTGAAACACGAGTGGCTCGGCAATGTTCGCGAACTCAAGAACGTGATCGAGCGGGCGTCCATACTCGAAGATGGCGAGCACGTGACGGCCCTTCACCTCCCATTCAACAACCGCCCGGGCGCCTCCCCGGCTTCGGACGGATCGCCGGCGTTCATTCTCCCACCTGCGGGAATTCCTCTCGCGGACGTCGAGATGCAGCTCGTCCATCAGGCGCTTGAGCGGACCGGCGGCAATCTGACGCAGGCCGCAAAGCTGCTGGACATCTCGCGTGACCAGATGCGTTACAGGCTCAAGAAGGAAGAGGAAGCCGACGGAACCGCGGCCACCGGCTGATGACCTTGACGAACCACGAAGAAGCAAACGACAGCGCCGCACTTCTGCGCGAGCTCTCCGACATCAAGTACGCGCTCGACGAATCCACGATCGTGGCGATCACGGACCGGAAGGGCGTGATCACGTACGTCAACGAGAAATTCTGCCGCATTTCAAAGTATTCGCCCGAGGAACTGCTCGGAAATACTCACCGGGTGATCAACTCGGGCTACCATCCGAAAGAGTTCTTCCGCGATATGTGGAGGACGATCTCCGGAGGCGAGATCTGGCGCGGGGAGATCCGGAACCGTGCGAAGGACGGCACGTTCTACTGGGTCGACACGACGATCGTCCCCTCCCTCGACGAGGAGGGAAAACCTTATCAGTACGTTGCGATCCGGCACGACATCACCGCCCGCCGCGAGGCCGAGGAGAGAATCCGCCAGCAGGCTTCCCTGCTTGAGCGCACTCGCGATGCGATCCTTGTCTGTGATCTGGATTTCAGGGTCATATACTGGAACAAGGGCGCGGAAAGGATCTACGGCTGGGAATCCGCCGAGATCCTTGGAAGGAACATCTGCGACGTTATCTGCGGAGGCGGCAAGGAGATGCTCGGCGAGGCCGCCGAAGCACTCGCCGAAAAGGGAGAATGGCAGAAGGAGACCGGAAACTTCAACAAGGAAGGCCGGCCGATCACCGTCTTCAGCCGGTGGACGCTGGTCAGATCCGATGACGGAAAACCGGATTATTACCTGATTCTGAACAGCGACGTGTCGGAGCTCAGAAGCGCGGAAGAACATCTTCTGAGGGCCCAGCGGATGGAATCCATAGGGACTCTCGCCGGCGGTATCGCACACGACCTGAACAACATTCTCTCGCCGATCCTCATGGCGGTCGAGATGCTGAAGACGGACGATTCGGTTAACGAGGCGTCCGAACCCTGGCTGTCGATAATTCACGACAACACGAAACGAGGCGCGGACCTGATCAAACAGGTGCTGACCTTTGCGCGAGGCGTGAAAGGCGACCGGATCAGCGTCAGCGTAAAGCACCTTGTGAAAGAGCTTGTAAAGGTCCTGAAAGAAACGCTTCCGAAACAGATCGAGATCTCGTACCGGATCGACGAAGACTTGCCGACGGTGTTGGCAGATCCCACACAGCTTCACCAGGTGCTCATGAACCTTGCCGTGAACGCCCGAGACGCGATGCCGCACGGCGGTTCGCTCCGGTTCGACGTGCGCTACGCGGATGTAAGCGAAGATTACCGCTCGTTCGTGGCAGAAGCCGAACCCGGCAGCTACGTCGCCGTGAGCGTGGAAGACTCGGGCACGGGGATGGACAAGGAAGTGATGGAGAGGATCTTCGACCCGTTCTACACGACCAAGGCCACCGGAAAGGGAACCGGGCTCGGGCTCGCCACCTCGGCGTCGATCGTCCGAAGTCACGGAGGGTTCCTGAACGTCTACAGCGAGCCGGAGAGAGGGTCGCGCTTCTCCGTTTATATTCCGGCCGAAACACGTCGCGAAGTCGCCGCGGAATCGTCGACAACTCCCAGGTATCCGCGCGGAAACGGTGAGCTTATCCTGATCGCCGACGACGAGGAAAAGATCCTCACGGTGACCCGAGCTACACTGGAGAAGTTCGGTTACAGGGTCGAGGCCGCGAGGGACGGCGCCGAGGCGGTCGAGGCATTCTCGCGATCTAGGGATGAGATCGCAATGGTACTTACGGATGTTGCGATGCCAGTAATGGACGGGGAGACGGCGATCCGGAAGATCAGGGAGATAGATCCCGGCGCCAAGGTCATAGCCGCCAGCGGCCTCGCGTCCGAACTCGACCTCGATGGAGGCAAGATCGACGCCTTTCTCTCAAAACCGTTCACCGCTGAGACTCTTCTTACAAAGATCGCCGAGGTCCTCGGCCGGGAACCCTCAGAACCTGGTCCCTGACCTCAAAGAACCCCACGGAAAGACACGCGGCGACCCGCGAAAAATTACCTGACCGTAAACTGCTGAGCGCGCATCGGTTCGGTGTTCATTGCCTCCGGATGTCGGAACGCCGATTGCACACGTGTGATAGTGTGTAGGGATCGGGAATCGGCCGGGATGACATTGGCTTCGGTCCCGGCATTTGAGTTTCGAAGCCGGACAGGGGCAGCTGTGTGGAATCAACTTGACGAAAACCAGGCGAAGGCAATACTCGCCGCGAAACATTTTGCTCATCTCGGATGTGTGCTGGATGACGGAACGCCTTATGTCATCCCCGTAAACTACATCCTGAAAGATGGCGCGATCTATATTCACAGCCTTGAGGGAAAGAAGCTCGAGGCACTGCGGAACAACAAGAGCGCCTGCATCCAGGTCGAAGACATCCGCAGTCCGTTCAAATGGCGAAGCGCCATCGCTTTCGGGGAATTCGAAGAGATTGAGGACCCCGAAGAAAGCAGCAGCATCCTGGAAGAACTTCTGGCCCATTTTACGGCGTTGACACCCGTGGAAGGGATCGAATCCGATAACCCTTCGCACGGCGAGATCGTCGTTTTCAGGATCAGGATCGACCGCCTTACGGGCGTGGCAGAAAACTGAATCGCGCCCCTTCTGAAATCTGGGAGCGCAAGGAGCAATAAGATGGATATCAAGAACCTAATGACAAGAGACCCCGCCAGATGCACGCTTGAAACGAGCCTGCACGACGTCGCACAGCTGATGATCGACAACGACTGCGGTTGTATTCCGGTCGTCGAGAATGACGAATCGAAGACGCCGATCGGGATGATCACGGACCGCGACATCGTCATCAGGACCGTGGCGCACAACAAGAACCCTCTGAACATGATCGTCGGAGAGGTAATGACCGACAAAGTGATCTCGGTTACTCCCGACACGACCTTGGAAAAGGCCTGCGAACTAATGGAGAAGAACCACATCCGCAGGCTCGCGGTGACCAACGAGAACAACGACCTGGTCGGGATGCTTGCCCAGGCGGACATCGCCAGATCGGCGCCGGAACACGAGACCGCCCAGCTAGTAAAGGAGGTTTCCGAGAGCAATCTCGCGATGTCGGCGTAAGAAACGGAGGTGTGACGATGCACCACAGATTCACTAACAGGCGCGAGGCCGGCAGATCGCTCGCGGCGAAGCTCGAGGGCTTCCGGAACAAATCCGGAGCAGTCGTTCTCGCGCTTCCGAGGGGCGGTGTGCCGGTCGCGTATGAAATTGCGAAAGCGCTGAACCTGCCTCTCGACGTCCAGGTCGTACGGAAACTAGGCGTCCCGGGCCAGAGGGAGCTTGCGTTCGGCGCGATCGCCCCCGGCGGCGTGGCGGTTTACAACGAACGGCTCCTTGAGCAGCTGAATCTCGGCGACGAAGCGATCGGCCGGGTCCGCGACGAGGAATCGGCAGAGCTCGCGCGCAGGGAATCGGAATACAGACGGGGTCGCGAGGCGCCGGATCTGAAAGGCAGGACAGTGATCCTTGTCGATGACGGTCTCGCCACCGGGGCGACGATGCGCGCGGCAGTCGAATCCGTGCGGAAGAAGTCGCCGGCGGGCATCATCGTGGCCGTGCCAGTCGCGGCGCCCGATATCTGTTCCGCGTTCGACATCCAGCCCGATGTGACGTGCGTCTGCCTCGTGATGCCGGAGCCGCTCTACGGCGTAGGATGGTGGTACGAGGATTTCGAACAGACCACGGACGAAAAAGTCCGCGAGCTTCTGGACGCTCTTCAGCCTGCCGCGGCTAACGGAAAGGCGGCCTGACGAAGGGAAAGAAAATGGACAAGGAATGCTTGCACGTGCCTTGCCGATGCAGGGCAGAACCGGGCAGCGATTACTGCAGTCCGCAGTGCGAACAGTCGTTCGGCAAGACGGATTGCGAGTGCGGGCATCCGGAATGCCGGGCGATGGGTTTCCAGGGAGTAGACAACGATGCAAAGGATCAGATCTGAGTTCCAGTTCGACCGCGATCTAGACACGGCGCCTACGGCGTTCGCGACCGCAGAGAATCGGTTCAAATTCCGCTGCGGTATGTGCGGCGGCCCGATGTTCGTCGATGAAGCGCTGAAGAACAAGCTCGAGAAAGCCCGCGAAGAAGGACTTGACGAGAACCCTCTGGTCTGCGGCGAATGCGAAAGCGAATTTCAGGAGGACGATCGGTCCGCATAGCGACTGTTCACCTTTCTGCCTGAACCGGGGAGAGGTTCGTCTGCTCACATTGAGCCGGACTCCTGAGCTCGGGCCGTTCGCAACCGGTACCGCGTTACGGCCTTTGTGATCTCCACGATCAGGACCGGAAGCGCGATCGCCGCCGCAAGAACCGGCAGGTCTTCCGTTGTCGGCGTCGTGACTCCGAGTACACCCGCTAAAGGAGCCCAAAGCACAGCGACCACCTGCAGAGCGACCACCGCACCCGCCGCCGCGAATATCCACGGATTTGAGAACGGCCGGTCAAACGCCGACCGGATTCTGGACCGGCAGTTGAAGAAATGTCCGAGTTGCACGCCGATCAGCGCCAGAAGCGCGATCGTGCGAGCATGCTCGCCTTCCCCGTAAACCCCCAGTGCCCACAGGTAGGCCCCGAGCGAGATCACCCCGAGCATGGTTCCCTGCCATCCGACCAGCGTGAGGAATCCGCGCGAGAGCATTCGCGTCCCCGGCGATCTGGGCGGACGCTTCATTACGTTCTCCGAAGGCGGCTCGACCGCCAGCGCAAGCGCGGGGAAGACGTCCGTGACAAGGTTGACCCAGAGAATCTGGAGAGGCATCAGCGGAAGCGGAAGCCCGGCGAGGATCGCTATGAAGATCAGAAGCACCTCGCCCAGGTTGTGGGAGAACATCATGTGCACGAAGCGGAGGATGTTCGAGTAGATCGTCCGTCCGCTCTCGATTGCGTTGACGATGGTCGCGAAGTTGTCGTCCGTCAGCACGATGTCGGCCGATTCCTTCGCCACTTCCGTACCGCGCATCCCCATCGCGACGCCTATGTTCGCCTGCTTCATCGCCGGCGCGTCGTTGACGCCGTCGCCCGTGACGGCAACCACCTCGCCTGCGTCCTGAAGCGCCTTGACGATCCTGAACTTGTCCTCCGGAGAGACCCTTGCGAAGACCTCCGCCCGTTTCAAAAGGGAGATCATCCCGGAAGGACCTGCCACTGCAAGCTCCGAAGCGTGGACTGCCGCATCCTCACGAGAAGCGAGTCCGAGTTCATTCGCGATCGCGGCCGCGGTCTTCAGCTGGTCACCTGTCAGAATGATGATCCGGACACCCGCGCCGCGTGCGGCAGCCACCGCATCCGCGGCCTCCGATCTGAGCGGATCGCTCATCGCCGAGAACCCGAGGAAAACGAACCCCGAATCCGGATCGTCGAGTTTCCCGTTTGGAAGGTCCTTGTCCGCGAAAGCCAGCACCCTGAACGCGCGCCCCGCGAGTTCCCGGTTCAGCTCAAGGAACCGCTCGCGTGTTTCGTCCGTCATCCTGCGGATCTCGCCGCCTTCGCCCAGATAGTTTCCGCAGGCATCGAGGACGACGGCAGGCGCTCCCTTTAAGAACGCCCGGACGGCGCCGTCTTCGATCTCCCACGACGCCGTCATCCTTTTTGAAGCAGGATCGAAAGGCACTTCTCCCACCAGGCGGGCTCCGGAACGCAAAGCCGCCGGCGAAACGCCAAGCCGGTCGGCGGCTGCCAAGAGCGCCGTTTCCGTCGGATCGCCAAGTTCGGAAGCATCTTCGTCGTCGATCGAATCGATCGAGGCGTCATTGCACAGTACGCCCGCTCGCACGATCCTCCGCTGATTCCCGGAGAGCTCCGCATCTTCGGATACCGACACCGCCGTACCATCGGCGCAATGAAATTCCCGCACAGAGATGCGGTTCTCGGTCAATGTTCCGGTCTTGTCGGTGCAGATCACCGTCGTGCTGCCGAGCGTCTCTACCGCCGCGAGCTTTCGCACTATCGCTCTCCGGCGCGCCATCTTGAGCACGCCGAGCGCAAGGATCAGCGTGGTGACGGCGGGAAGGCCTTCCGGAACGGCGGCGACTGCGAGGCTGATCGAGACCTCTAACATCACCCAGATCCCGTCGCCCCGCAGATACCCTGCCGCGAGAACAACGGCCGCGATGACGAGGACGATATAAACCAGCCTCTCGCCAAGCTTGGAAAGCCTTATTTCCAAGGGCGTCCGCTCGTCTGAAGCCTCGGAGATCAGGCTGCCCACCCGCCCGAGTTCCGTGCCCGCTCCTGTCGCCGTGACTACCGCCTTTGCGTAACCCGACGTCACCGTCGAACCCAGGTAGACCATTGGGCTTCGTTCCGCGAGCGCGCGGTCGGCCGCGACCGGGTCGGTGGACTTTTCCACGGGGAGGCTTTCGCCCGTCAGGGTGGATTCGTTGGTCTCCAGGCGGAAAGACTCGAAGACCCGGGCATCGGCGGGAACCTTGTCGCCCGCGGCGAGCGAGACTATGTCACCGCGCACGATCTCTTCGGCGGATATTACGGTTTCGCGGCCTTCACGAAGGACGCGCGCCCTTGCCCTCGAACGCTTGCGAAGCGCGTCGAGCGCCACGCCCGCCTGCCATTCGATCGCGAAGCCTATCAGCGCGTTGATAACGAGGACGACGACGATCGCCGCCGCCTCAAGGGGGTTTCCGGTGAGCCACGAGACCGCGGCCGCAAACGCGAGAAGCCAGATGACGATGCTTCTGAACTGCCCGAGCAGCATCTTCCACCAGCGCGTTCCCGCGGCCGAAGGGATCTTGTTCGGACCGTCGAGCTTCAGCCTCTGAGAAGCGTCGTCCGTTCCTAGGCCCTTTTCCGGATCGGTGCCGAGGTCCCTCAGTACCTGTACAGCGGGAACCGAATGGACGGAGCCGCTTCCCGCTTGTTCACCGATCGCGGTATTGGATAGACTGTTTCGGTAACCCTTTTTGGAGCCGCTCATATGTCCGGAGCAACAAACATCGTCAAATGCGGTTCGTGCGGAGCGAAGAACCGGATCGATCCGACCAGGGTCTCCGCCGCCGTCTGCGGACGATGCAGGAAGTCATTGAAAGCCGCGGAGGCCCGACCGGTGATCGTCACCGATTCGAACTTCGGGACCACGGTCGCGGCTGCGGAGCTTCCCGTTCTGCTCGATCTGTGGGCCGAATGGTGCGGCCCGTGCCGTATGATCGCGCCTGTGATCGAGAAGCTCTCGGAAGAGCTCGCCGGAAAGGCGGTCGTCGGCAAGCTCGACGTGGACCGCAATCCGGCGACGGCTTCGCGATTCGGCGTCCAGAGCATCCCGACGCTTCTGATCCTCAAAGACGGCAAAGAGGTCGACCGGCTCGTAGGTCTGCAGTCCCGCGATGCGATCCTGAACCGCCTTTCGCGGTTCATTTGAAATACAAGCCCCTCAACTGACGGCAAGCACGGCCGCTCCCCTGACCGCATCGGTCTTGAGCGCTATGAGAGCGTCGTTCGCTTCATCGAGCCCGAATTTTTCGACCGAGGTCTCGACACCGGCTTCGACGGCTTCCTTCAGGAATTCGTCACCGTCTTCGCGAGTGTTGTTCGCGACACTTCGCACGATCCTTTCACCGTAGATCAGAGAGTACTCCAATTCCGGGATCGGGCTCATATGAATCCCGCCCAAGACAAGCGAACCGCCTTTTTCAAGAGCTTCGAGAGCAGCAGGCACGATCTCGCCCGCCGGGGCGAAGATGATCGAAGCGTCGAGTTTTTCCGGAGGAACTTCGTACGTGTCGCCGACCCAGACCGCGCCGAGCTCTTCCGCAAGCGCCTGATGCCTCTCCCTGTCGCGGGTCGCTACGTAAACGTCAGCCCCGCGGTGCCGTGCAAGCTGGATCGCGACGTGCCCCGCGGCCCCGAAACCGTAGATCCCAAGGCGCGCGCCGCTCCAGTCGTCGAGTCCCGTCAGCTTCATCGCCCTGTAACCTATGATCCCGGCGCACATCAGCGGGGCGGCGTTGACCGGCCCGATGCCCTCCGGGATCGAATACGCGAACGAATCGGGGATCACGGCGTATTCCGCGAATCCCCCGTCGCGTGTCCAGCCTGTGAAATCCGAAGAGTCGCAAAGGTTTTCCCTTCCAGAGACGCAGAACCTGCAGGTCCCGCAGGTCCGGTTTAGCCAGGCTCCTCCTACGATCGATCCGGCGGAATGTCCTTCGGCGCCCTCGCCGGCCGACACAACCTCGCCGACTATCTGGTGGCCCGGGATCACGGGCATCTTTCGCGGTTCCAGATCGCCTTCGACGACGTGAAGATCCGTCCGGCAGACGCCGCAGCAGATGACGCGCACGAGCAGTTCACCGGTCGCGGGGTCGGGGACCGGGACCTCAGTGTACTTCAGTGGCCTCGATTCGGCCTCGGCCTGTTCTTCCAGTAGGCAGGCTTTCATATCGTTCTCGCTGATCCGGTGATTTTCGGCACCCGATGACGGAATATTCCGCGAAACGCTCGCCGAAGCGAACCCGCCCGGGCGGCAAGGCCCGTAAAACCGGGCTCCGAACGCACTAGTTTGAGCTTCTTGGGAGGCACGCTCATTGCCCCATAAAGTTAACAGGAGAAATAAGTTCCGGGCAAACGAATAATTGATCGAGCTAATCGCTGCCCGGTTACGGGGAGGAGCTATGAAGATCTTGCTTGCGATAGACGGTTCGAGATTCGGGGACGAGGCAGTGCGGTTCTGCGAGGATCTGTTCGGCCCGCACGAGAATGCCGAGATAAAGGTGCTTTCTGTGATTCAGAGGCTCGCTCCCCTTGGAGCTGCCGCGGCAGCGGGCGCCGCGCCGTACTACAGCCAGATGCAGAACTTCTCCGTCGATCAGGCGAAGGAGTTCGTGGGCAAGGCTGCGGGCGCGCTGCGAGAGGCGCTTTCGGGTAAAGGGTTCGAGATCACAGAAGAGGTGCTGACCGGTTCGATATCGAGGGAGATAGTCAGAACAGCCGAGGAGTGGGGCGCCGACCTGGTTGTCGTCGGATCGCATGGATACGGCTACTGGGAAAGGACACTGCTCGGATCGGTTTCCGATTCGGTTGTCCACCTGGCGCCATGCTCCGTCCTGATAGTGCGGTTCCCGGGCGAGCCCCCGGCAACGGAAGAATAGGTGGAAGTGCCTCAGGGTTGCTTCGGCTTCCTGACGATGAGCACGGAACACGGGGCGTGATGCACGACGGAATCCGAGACGGAACCGAGAAGCGTGCGCGCCCAGAAACCGTAGCCGTGCGAGCCCATAACGACCAGGTCCGCGGGCCATTCCTCGCACTCGTTGATGATCATTCTGTCAGGCTTACCGCTTAGCGTCTTCGTTTCGACCGAGAGTTCTGCGTTGCGCGGATCGTCGAGGATTATCCGTCGGGCGAGGGCGACGTGTTCTTCGGCGGCTTCCCTGGAGGCCTCCGCGACAATCTCGTAGTATTCGCTCGCAGTTTCGATCGGTTCGTCCGGGACGAGCGTCTCGATCACTGAGATGACCCTCACGACAGCGTCGTCGTTCTTAGCCGCCTGTTCGGCGCAGGCACGCGCTGCCTCGATGCTGAACTCCGAACCGTCGGTCGGAAGCAATATGTTCATCGCATTCTCTCCTGTAGCTTTCGCAGAATCTATCAGAATTCAGCGCAGTTTTCCACGGGTCCTGCCGATCCGGCCGTCCGCCTCGCGACAACGCGAATTTCCGCGCCGCCCGCTCGAAATTCCGCGGCTCTCAACTAATAAACACCGTATTGTAAAGACTTTACGGAGGCACATCGGTTGCTGTGTTATCCTTACGGGCAATCGCCCTTCCATAGCGGTTCCGGACTGTCGTCCGGACCGGGTTTTCACGGAGGTGAACGATGACTTTGAACATACCGAAGGAAGAATGGGGTAATTTTCTGGATGACCTGACAAAGCGGCGATTCGAGTGGACGACAAACCTCGAGGTAATAAATCGCGAGATCGGCGATCAGATGCTGAGTGACGGACTGCCTTTGAAAGGCGTCACGTTCGAGTCGAAAGGCGGCAAGAGGGTGATCGAGATCCTCCTGGGCAAGAACACGGATGATCATCAGGCGCATAGTATCTTCGATCCGGAGAAGGTGGCGTTCCTCGCCGATGAAGACGATCAGGGCGGCATCCTGGAGATCGAAGAAGCCGACGGCACGAAGACGCTGGTAAGGATCCTCGAGCCGATGCCCATCAAGACAGGTTACGGAGCGTACTGGACGGCGAGCGCCTGACGCGCGCGGTCCCTGGAGCCAGCGAAATTCGCAGGGAGGAAAGATGAGAGTTCTGATAGCGACCGACGGATCGGATTACAGCAACGCGGCGATCGACAAATGCGCCGAGATGCTTTCTTTCACCGAGCCGTCCGTGGTCCGCGTGATATCAATTGTGGAGCCTTTGGCACCGGTCGGCGTCGAGCCATTCGGGGTCTCGACCAACTACTACGCGGAAGCGGAGAAGGAGGCCGAGAAGAACGCCGAAGACGTCGTCGCGACGGCTTCGAAAAGGCTTGAAGACAAGCTCAAAGGCAGGGACGTTTCGGTCGAAAATGAGGTCTTCTTCAGCCGCTCGACAAAGGGAGCGATCGTCGAGGACGCCGAGAACTGGAACGCCGACCTGATAGTCGTGGGTTCCCACGGATACGGCTTCGTCAAGCGGATGCTGATCGGGTCGGTGTCGGACGCAATTGTGAAATACGCGCCCTGCTCCGTGCTTGTCGTGAGAAAACCGGCCGAAGATTGACGATCTCGGGAAGGTTCGAAGCCGCCGGCTGAGGGCGACCTGTATCGGGTCGATGCGGTCCGCCCCGCCGGCGTTCTCCACTTGGCGGCCGGATCAACGCGTTCCCGGATTGTGATAAACTCCCGCCGAAAGTATATAATTCGGTGTTTTTCACCCATCTTTTCGGTTTCAGAGGGATGGCCGGCGCGGCGTCCGCCGCCCGGAACGAACACGATTGCAAGGGGCCGCAGCCAGATGACCGTCGATAACGTCGAAGGATTCAATGATCTCCCGCAGACACTTCCGCATTTCTGTATCGAGGCGTTCCGCAGATACGGCAAGCCCGATGCGCTGAATTATAAGAACAACGGAAACTGGCAGCATATCTCGGGCGAAGATGCGATCGGAAGGATCCGCCGGATCGCGCTCGGATTTTCGGAACTGGGATTCGGAAAGGACGACAAGGTCGCGATCATCTCCGAGAACCGCCCCGAATGGTCTTTGAGCGATCTTGGCGTGCTTTCCATAGGCGGAGTGATCGTGCCGATCTATACGACGCAGGCTGTTGAGCAGGTCAGGTACATCCTCGAGGATTCCGGTTCGAAAGCGCTGATAGTTTCGGGCAAGAAGCTCTGGGAACATGTCGAGAAGGCCGTCCAGTCGGTCGAGCATCTTGAGAAGATAGTCTTCTTTGACGAAGATGAAATGCCCGAACACGATAACCGGGCGATCTCGCTGGCTGATCTGGAGGAGCTCGGATCGAAGCGCGAAGAGATAGACGAGAAGGAGTTCGAAAGAATTCTCGACGCGCTGGAACCGGACCAGCTTGCGACGATCATTTACACGTCGGGCACGACTGGCGAGCCGAAAGGCGTCATGCTGACGCACGGGAACTTCGCTTCTAATGTGCTTTCGATCTCATACGGCCTTCCGATAATTTCCTCCGACCGCTCACTTTCGGTACTCCCGCTTTCCCACATTTTCGAACGCACGGTGTTTTACGTGCTCAGCTGCAACGGGGTCGCGGTGCACTACTGCTCGGCGTTCGAGCAGCTCGCGGGGCATCTGCAGGAAGTCAAACCGACGATAATGACCGCCGTCCCGAGGCTGTTCGAGCAGGTCTACCACAAGATAGTGAAAAAGGGCCGCGCCGCGGGAGGCGTCAAGACAAAGCTGTTCAACTGGTCCTTAAAGGTCGGCCAGGACTATTGGGAGGCCGTCGACAACCACAAATTCATCTCGCCGGCGCTCAGGGCGAAACACGCTCTCGCCAGCCGGCTTGTTTTCTCCAAGTGGAGAGAGGGCGTAGGCGGCGAGCTGCGGTTCTTCGTTTCCGGAGGGGCGCCTTTATCGAAGAAGCTCTCGTACGCGTTCTGGGCGGCGGACATCCCGATCCTGCAGGGATACGGAATGACGGAGGCGTGCATCGTGTGCGCGAACCGTCCGGAGGACAACAAGGTCGGGTCCATCGGGGTGCCGTTCAAGGATATCGAGATGATGGTCGCCGAAAAGGATGGCGAGATCCTGATCCGCGGCGAAAACGTGATGCGCGGGTATTTCAACAAGCCCGAGGAAACTTCGAAGGCTCTCGACGCAGAAGGCTGGTATCACACCGGCGACGTCGGCTATCAGGATGACGACGGACACTTCTACATCACCGACCGTATCAAGGACCTCTTCAAGCTCTCCAACGGCAAGTACGTGGCCCCCCAGCAGGTCGAGAGCCTTCTGAAGCAGTCACCGCTGGTGGCCCAGGCTATCGTGGTCGGAGATTCCCGGAAGCAGGTCGGGGCGCTGATCGTGCCGGACTGGGAAGCGCTTCGGCAGACGATAAAGGATGAGGGCATCGACGCTTCGGGCTCGAGGGAAGAACTGTGCGAAAACCGTCACGTCGTGAAACGGGTACAGAACGACGCGATCAGGTTTACGAAAGAAGCGAGCGACTACGAGCGGGTCAAGCGGGTCTACCTTCTGCCGAACGAGTTCTCGATAGACAAGGGCGAGATGACCCCGACGCTGAAGATCAAGCGAAGCGTCATAAACGAGAAGTACTCGGAGGCGATCGACGAGATCTGCGGCAGCTGACAAGTACTGAGTACTGAGAGATGGGTACTGAGGACGGAACGCACGCGTCCCGCGTGCTGTGAGCGAAGCGAAAATCGGGACTGAGGACTGAGGACTGAGGACTGAGGACTGAGGACTGAGGACTGAGGACTGAGGACTGAGGACTGAGGACTGAGGGAGGGTATTCAATATGGAAGGACTGTCAAGTATCCGGCTCAGTCCTCAGTCCTTTTATCTCAGTCCTATTCTCGGCCCATTGAGCAAAGGTGAGTAGATGATCAGATTGCCCTGGCTAAAAGGATGCGCGACCGCGCTTGTGACCCCTTTCCGAAAGGACGGGTCGATCGATGGCGACTGCTTCAAGGCGCTCGTCGAGAGGCAGATCACTAACGGCGTAAAGCTCGTCGTGCCCTGCGGCACGACCGGCGAAAGCGTGACGATGAGCGAGGATGAGCGCCTGCACGTCATCAAGCTCACCGTCGAGGTCGCTAAGAAGCACAAGGCCAAGGTGATCGCCGGCACGGGAAGCAACAACACTGCCGCGACCATAGATTTCACTCGCGCCGCGAGACAGGCGGGCGCCGACATGGCGCTTGTCGTCGCGCCTTATTACAACAAGCCGACGCAGCAGGGAATGTTCGCGCACTTTTCGGAGATCGCCAATTCCGTGAGGGGCTTCCCGCTGATGCTCTACAACGTTCCCGGAAGGACCTCGTCGAACATCACGGCCGAGACCACTGTCAGGCTTGCGAATGCGTGCCCCAACATCGTCGCGACGAAAGAAGCTTCGGGAGATTTCTCCCAGATAATGGAGATCATCCGCACGAAGCCGAAGGACTTCCGCTTGTTCTCCGGCGACGATATGACGACGCTGCCGATGATCGCCGCGGGGGCCGACGGGCTCGTTTCGGTCTGCTCGAACGAGATCCCTAAAGAGACCTCGCAGATGGTCGACGCAGCTCTCGACGGCGGCTATTCGAAAGCTAGGCGTATTCACTACAGGATCCTCGAGTTGATGGAGGCGAACTTCATCGAGGCCTCTCCGGCGCCCTGCAAGTTCGTGATGAAAGAGATGGGACTTCTCGAAGAGAACCTTCGCCTGCCGCTCGTGCCCGTGACCGCGAAGTCCCGCAAAGCGCTTAAGAAGATACTCACCGATCTCGGCCTCTAGCGGCTTTCGAAGAATGCGCCGATTCCACTCACCCGACATAGATCCCGAAACAGGCTTCGTTACGCTCGACCGGGAACAGGCGGCGCACGCCCGCTCTGTGCTCCGTCTGCGCGAAGGCGATACCGTTGGCGTGTTCGACGGGAACGGCAACGAGTTCCTGTGTGAGATCGGATCGATCGGCAAGCGGGAAGCGGTGCTGAAGATCGTCAGGCAGATAGACCCGCCGGCTTTGGAATCGCCTCTCGAACTGACGCTCGCGGCTGCGATCCTCAAGAACGAGAAGTTCGACCTTGTGATACAGAAATCGGTCGAGCTCGGCGTGTCGAGGCTGATCCCTCTGCTTACGAAGAGGACCGAGGCCCAGGCGCGGGGCGCGGAGAAGAGGATCGAGCGCTGGAAAAGGATCGCGGTCGAGTCTTCAAAGCAGTGCGGAAGGGCGAAGGTGATGGAGATCGGAACGCCTTCCGGGTTATCGGAGATCGCCGGGAGATCCGCGGATCTGAAGATCGTTTTCGCGGAAGGCGGCGGAAGCGGGTTGCCGAACGGAGCGAAGCCGGAGTCAGTGATCGCCGTCGTCGGTCCCGAAGGAGGCTGGGAGGAAGAGGAACTGGCGGCGCTGTTGGAAACGGGATTTCATCGTGTCACGCTGGGCGGCAGGATCCTTCGTGCGGAAACCGCGGCGATCGCGGCGGCGGCTCTTCTTCAGCATCGTTTCGGCGATCTGGCGTGAGGGGGGGGGGGGAGTCTGTGGCATCGGATCCGTTTAGCGCAGCGCTTTGCGCTGCATTGAGCGCGAAGCAGGAACACTGAGACGTTTTGGGTCGTGTCCGAAGCCCGACCGTCAGGGAGGGCTACCTCCAAGTAGTTCCAGGTTCGAGGTTCACAGTTCCAAGGCCGTGTCCGAAGCCCGAGCTGAGGTTACAGCAGTGAGATGTTTGCGGTGAAGAGTAAAGGCGGGGCTTGTCCCCGCCTCAGAGCCACACAGGCTAACGACCCGTTTAGCGCAGCGCTTTGCGCTGTATTGAGCGCGAAGCGCGAACACTAAGACGTTTTGGGTCGTGTCCGAAGCCCGACCGTCAGGGCGGGCTACCTCTAAGTAGTTCCAGGTTCAAAGTTCCAGGTTGTATCTCGGCAGGGCGGATCGGAATCACGCGATCGCTGTGCGATCGATCAATGATCTGTCGCCCCTAGGCGGCTCAGGAGTTAGTCTTGTATGGGTCGCGTGCTACAGACCTGTCGCGCCGAAGGCGCCGTTCATCGGTCAATGTTCTTGGGCATTGGCCGATGAAGGACCGGTCGCTACCGCTCCCGGTACTGATCAGTGAGGCCGCCACAAAGGCATCCTTGCTAAGGCGATCGCTTGCGAAAATAAGAATCCCCTCGCCTGTTCATTTCCGCGTTCTGTCCTATCGCGTGGATCGCGCCCGTGAGGAGGTCCGCCGTGTCGACCAGGAAATTCGCAGAGCCCTCCACATCGACATCGATATCCTCGTACTGGATCACCAGATAGTTCTTTTTCTTCTTCATGAACAAGCCCGCAATGGAGGCGCCGGGAAGCGGGATCGCACCGACAGCGCGGCCGGTTCCCGAACGCACCTTCTGCTGGCTCGGATACACTACCTTGATCACCTCGAACGGTATAGAGAACCTCTCCTTCCCCGCTTCGTCGGCAAAGAACAGGCGCTCGTTGGTCATGTCGAACTTCAGAATTCCCTTTTCCTTTTCGCTGAAGCCGAATACGCCGCCCTGGTATTCGGTTTCGATCGTTTCCGGGAGGTTCTCCGGGATAGGCGATTCCGCTTGCGTGTCTTCGGCCCGCTCGACGGGTCTTATCTGCGAAAACAAGGCCGGTGCAAACAACAAAACGGCGAGCGTGGCGAGAATCAGATTTCTTTTCATACTTCTTAAAATGTCCGGGCCTTTCGGCCAAGGGGTTTGAGATTTCAGCGTCATTGACGAGCGCTCCCGAGAGTCCGTTGCCACGACAGGTTCTGCCGGAGAACGCAAAGCTGCCGTTTCTCTTCATCGGTCGCGTCCGCGTCGAGCTTCTCGATGACGGATTCGACCAAAGGCACCGCGAACGAGCCCGCGTGCGAAGAAAGCTGCGAATAGTAGCCAATGGACAGACGGCCGTCGTTGTTCCTGTGAAATTCCCGGAATCGCTCCCCGCGAAGCCTGAACACAGGCTCGCCCGGCGGGATCACCTGCGCGGGCACCTTCTGGACAGCGCTCCCTTTATCGTCGATCCAGCCCAAAAGGAGGATCGCGATCAGTATCCCCTGTTCGTTTAGGTAATCCGGCGAGAACGAATCGAGCTCGGGTTTCGGAGAGAGCCTGGGACCGTACGCGGCGTACTCGGGATTGACCAGAAGCGAGTTGTAGATCACTCCGACGATCTCTCTTCCGCCATCGGACGGGATCGACACGAAATCCCCGAAACCGTAATCGCCCGCGGAAGGGCTTTCCGCGGCGTCGAACTCATCGACGATCCTCGCGACGTAATCGACGTGCGAGTTCGAGCTGACGATCTTCGCGATAAGCATATTCAAGTGCGGCAGGCGGTCAGACCCTGCCCGCGAGTTCCGGAATGATGTAAAGAAGCCACCAAAGAAAGATCTGGGCTCCGAAAACCACGACGCTCAGTCCGATGCTCACGCCGGCGAGTTTGCCTCCGCCGAGCGCCGGCCGCCTCAGGAAGATCCCGATGCCAGCGGTCCCTATGAGGATCGTGAACGGCACGAAGAGAATTCCCAGGTAAGGGACAAGCGAGTAAACGAAACACGCCCACGCCATTTCCGAGACGGTGTTTCTGTTGACGGCGAACAGATCGCGCGGTTCCTCGGACTTGTTGTTCTCGATCAGAAAGGCCCTTCCCTGAAGCCTGTAAGAGGACCGGAGAGTATCGAGCGGCTGGTATTCCTCGCCCAGGTCCTTGCCGCAGATCAGGCAAAACGCCGCCGTCGCGCGGACCGCGTCAGCTCCGCAGGCCGGGCACTTCCGCCCCGTTTCCCGTTCTTTGATTTCGTGGGGTCTTGCTTCCAAATGAGACTCCGTAAGGCCCTTCAACGCCGGCGCGACTTGCTTGCGTCTTTCCTTGTGACAGTGAAATTCAATTCTTCACGAACGGCGAACTCTTGTAAAGCCTTTAGAAAAATGTGCCTGTCGCGTGAGGATATAAGCGCCGTTTGGTCCGCTGTTTCGATCGGATATGGGTAACCGATGCCTATGACGCACTCAGCCCGGACAACGTCCGCCAGCTCATCCAGAAGTTCCGCTTCGGATACCCACCGAGGGATATCGAGCCTCGCGGGCGGTCCGGAGGATGACGTCCGAATATAACAGAACCCGACCGAAGAGAGTCCTGTGCCCTCGTCCCGGAAGGCCCCCATACCGCTCCTGTTCGAATGAAAGAAGATCGTCCGGTCGCCCCAGCCGGGCAGAACATCGGGTATCGAAGTGAGAAGCGCAGCGTCCGTGATCGAAGGCGCCTCGTCGATCCCCGCAAGCGAACAGAGAAGATTCACGAGGTCCCTCGAAAGGCTTCGGTCGATATACCCCACGACCGGGACTCGGGTGTCTTCCGAAAGGCGGACCAGTGTGACCATCGCATCGATGAAGCTCTTCTGAAGTCGTGTTTGCGGGAGCGAGAACGAGACAAGAAGTGTTCCGTCAAAAAACGCCAGCGGCATTCGTTCGCCTCGCGACTCCCAGTCTCTTCGGCTCTCGAGGAATTCCGCGATCCTTTTCACTTCGAGATGAAAGCGCCGCTCACCGATCCTGCTTTCAGGGTCAGCCCCCGTTTCATCGCCGGAGATGAGATCGACCGGGGTCAGGAGCTCCAGGCGCGCGTCCTTCACGAACGGAACGTCGGGGTCGTGCGGATTCTCGAACCAGCCGATCTGCACCGCTCCAACGGGAAGCGAAGTTTCCTTCTCGACATAGATCTGGCTGCCGTCGGCGGCGAACGTGGTGCGGCTGGAAAGTACTTTCGAAGCCCATTCACGGGCGTCTTCGTGATTTCGCCAGACGGGTCCGAATGCGCGCGCGACCGAACCGATTCCATTCAGCTCGCCGGACGGAAGGGCACCCGTCTCTTCGTCCGATCCGAGCTTCCCCATCACTTCTTCCGCCGTGAGAGAGGCAGTCCTGCGAAGCTCTTCGGCGTAGATCTCCGCATCGCGGGCCTGCGTCCGGGAATAATCCCGGAACGAATCGCGTTTGCCGGCCAGTTCAAAAAGGAGAAGGTTCTTATGGAGCATATTCGGAAAGCGGGAAACGAAAAACGCCGGGGGAAAATGATAACATTCCCCGGCGTTCAAGCCGTACTTGCGGATCGAGTGCAGGCTCCGAAATTCAGAACGCGATCACACCGGATCGCGGGCACGGAAACCCGGTAAGGGCCGAAGCAACCTGTGCTCGGTCAACGGCCTACTGTTCGACGTCCTGGATCAGCTTGATCTTGAAGATCGAGCCTTCAGGGATCTTCAGGTTCTTGCCTGCCATCACCAGCATCGTGCCGCCTTCAAAGGTCTCGGAAGTCTCGACCTTCATATCGGGCGGACCGTTCTCGATCGAAACGATCACGGCCTTGCACGGCATAAATTCCTCTCCGCTCTGAATAAAATCGAAGAGGATGCTGATCTTCGAGGATTCATTGTCGTCGGACAGTCTCTCGATATTGACAATGCGGGCAAGAAACTCGGCGCCTTCATCAAGCTTCATTCCGTCGGCCTCGACCGCAGCCGTCAGGATAAAATTCACGTCCTCGCCAACCTTTGAAGTCTCGGCGTCGATCGCCTTCGTGCTCTTCACCGAAAACTGCGTTTCCGCCTTGACCTTGCCTTTGGGAGCAGGCTCGTCCTGGGCGAACGCAACCACGGTCAATCCGAGTATAAAAGCGCAGATGGTTAAGGTCCTTAACATCTCGGTTCTCTCCTCCGTGTAACTGTTGGGGCCCGTAAGTTCTTTTACTGCTTCAATTGTACTTCAGAAAGCGAGTGATCTATTTGTGGTCAGTATAACACAGTTGTGATTACCCCGGCTTATACGTTTTTCGTTGGATCATTAGGCCTGCAACTTAATCGCCGGACTGGAGCTGCTCACGGTTCGATCTTCAACGGACGCGGCGAGTTCTTCGCTTCATAAAATCCATCAGCACGAACTGAGAGAGGTTCCGCGGATTGGCGAAGTAGGCCTTGCCGCGCGTCATGGAGGTCATCTTCTTAACAAAATCAACCAGGTAGTGATCGCTGGCGAGCATGAACGTGTTGATCATGATCCCCGACTTTCGGCACGCCTGAACCTCTTTGAAGGTCGCCGCCATCACGAACGGATCGTTCCCCATCGAGTTCCTGTACAGCATGCGGCCCCCGCCTTCGGCGCCACGGAACCTCTGGAAAGTAAGGTACGAAGGGCTGTCGGGCTCCACGAACACAGCGGTCGGCTTGCCGTCCGTCACCATCACGATCTGCTTCATCTCCTTCGATTTTCCCGCCAGGATACGCCGCGCGAGCTTTAGCCCCTCAGCGGTGTTCGTGTGGTACGGCCCGACCTGCGTAGTCGCGAGCTTCGCCAAAGGGAGGATCTCGGCATCGTCGTGAAAAAGCACGATGTCGAGCGTGTCGCCGGGATACTGGGTCCTGATCAGGTGCGCGAGCGCGAGGGTGACCTTCTTCGCCGGCGTGAACCTGTCCTCTCCGTAGAGGATCATCGAGTGCGAGCAGTCGAGCATGACGACCGTCGCGCACGATGATTGGTAGTCCTGCTGGCTTACGTACAGGTCGCCGTACTCAAGATTCAGAGGCACGCCGAGCCCTTCACGCCGGATCGCGGACAGAAGCGTCCGGTTCACGTCGAGGTTGATGGTGTCCCCGAACTCGTACTGCCTTGCACCAAGTGCGGCCTCGACTCCAGTGTCGAGATCGTTCGTCACGTGCCTGCCGGAACTTGAACGGCCCATCGAACCAAGCAGATCACGAAGCGTCTTGTATCCCAGGAAATCGAGCCCCCGCTCGGTCAGCTTGAACCGTATGTCCCTTGGAAGCGCCTCGCCGGTTCCGGGGCCTGCCTCTCCCGGAGCGTCCTGCTGCCGCTCTTCGGCCGTCAGGTCGAGCAGGCCTTCCTCCACCATTCTCTCGATCAGTTTGTTGATCAGTTCTTCAAGCAGCGAGCCCTTGAACTTGCCCTCGTTCTCCGCGAGCATCTTTTCGACGTCGATCGGATCGATGATCCCCTGCTCAAGCAACGCGCGGAGTATCGCCTCGCGAAGAGCGTCGAGAGAGTCGTCGATCTGCCGCCGCTCGCGGGTGTACCAATAGTCCTCATGGAAGCCGGAATCGAGAATGGAGTCCGACAAGGACTGCATCAGGTCCCCGAGATCCACGCCGAAAACGTCAAAACCCTTGAATTTGGAATACTTTATGAATTTCATTACTTGGTTCTAAGTACTTACGGCCGCGTGATTTATCGCCTGCGTTGCCTGGGACCCGGACTCCAATATATTTGCGAAGAAGACGCCGATCTTATAAAGTAAGGGTACTCTCCTTAACTCCCCCGCCTGTGTTTCTCTCTCCAATACTTAACATAGTGCTCTCTCCGTTCGGAAACAAATCGTTTCAAGAGGAAGGTAGATATTATGAAAAAGTTATTGGCTTGCTCACTGGCCGCCCTTTTGATCTCCGTTGGCTTCCCGATGGCCGCCTCCGCGGCCGGTTCCGCGAACTCATACCGCACCGCTACTGAAAGCGCGGCGAGCGCGGCTCAAAGGCAGAGGAATCGGGCTCGCTCGAACCGCCAGAAGGCGCGTCGCGGCAACGATGCCCGTAATCGCGGAAGGATCGACCGCAACAGGGACCGAAGGAGGGCACGGCAGCCCCAGCGAATCAACGTACAGAGAAAGAGGGACATTCGTTCCCGTAACCAAAGAGATCAGATCCGGCAGGTGCGCGATCAGAGGAACAGAGCCCGCCGATCACGCGATCAAAGGAACTGGATCGAACGCGCTCGTCAGCAGAGAGCCAGGGCCGACCGCTCCCGTCAGCAGAGGGAAAGGGTCCGGCGATCGCGCGACCAGCGAAACTGGATCGAACGCGCTCGTCGGCAGAGTTCGAGGAACGACCGCATTCGCCGAGCTCAGATAGAAAGAAACCGAGACCTGCGCAGAATCCGCGAACGAAACGATCGATTCAGAAGGGTCTGGAGAGACCGAGACTATGACGACGACCGATACAGAAAGAACCGACGGAAGCGCGCCCGGGACCTAAGGAATGTCTGGGTGCGGCGCCAACGGAACGACTACCGGCGATACCGAAAGCAAAGAGCCCGGGACCTTCTCCTGAGGGATATCTGGATCGATCGCCGGATCGCACGATACTACAGGCGTTCGAACAGGGCCTGGAGGGCGAGACAGCGCGCGATCGCGTACAGGGATTACGTCCTTGAAAGGCGGTACAGACGGCCGGTTATTGTCGACAGACCTTACTACGGCGGCTACTACGACGGTTACAATGATCCGTACTACGGCAGAAACCGCGGTTTCTCGTTCCAGATCGGAAGCCGTGATGGAAGCTTCGTCTTCAGCATCGGCAGTTTCGACAGGAATCCCTACCTGGCTATCCCCTACACGCCCTACGGAGGTTACGCTTACGCGGATCCGTACGCTTATCCGGTATATGAGCCGGCTTACGCGAACTACGGCCACGGCGTGCCGGCATACAGAAGGTCGGACACGTTTAGCGTCAACATCGCCGGAGCACCGGTCTCTTACACTCGGTACGAAGAGGTAAATTACGCGCCTGCTTATGCTGACTACGGACCCTACGATCCTGTGTACGCGGACTACGGATACGCACCGGCGTATTCAGATGCAGGCTATAGTTATGACCCTTGGTACGAAGGAGACCGTTATGCGATAGATCCGTATGCCGACGCATGCTATACCGACCTGGGGTACGCGGACTATGACGATGCGTACTACAGCGAACCGGTCTATTATTCGGACGCGAAATACAGCAGCGGATATTTCTACGGCGACAGAAGGGACGGCAGATCATTCTACAGGCGTCACAGGAACCTGATCAACATAGGTCTCGCGACCGGAGCCGGAGCAGCGATCGGTACGATCCTCGGAGGAAAACGCGGCGCGATCATAGGGGCCGGCGTCGGAGCCGGTGCCGGCGCTGTCTACACCTACGGGATCAATCCGAAGGACAAGCGCCGTTACGGCGGTTGATCGCTCTTTGACCCGATACTCTCCCGTACTCTCCCCTGAGTACTCAATTCAAGACCGAGGAGGACTGATATGAAGAGGAGAATACTACTCGCCTTCGCGGCGCTGTTCGTCTTGACCGTGTGCATCCCCGCCATCGCCCAGGCACAGCCGGGGCGGGGAAAGGGACATCCGGTCTTTAAGCGGCATCCGGGAGAGACGGGACAGAGGCGCGCGCGCCAGGCCAGGAACAAGGTCAGGAACCGTGATTGGAGGGCTCGCGAACGCGCCAGGATCGATGCAAGGCGCGACCGCTATTACGGCGATTACGACCGTGATCGGCGCTACCGCGACAGGCGCTACAGGGATCGCGACGACCGTTATTACAACGACGATTACTACTACGACGACGACTACCGTCGCGACCGTTCGGTATATGACCGCCATCGCAATGCCATAAACATCGGCATCGGAGCGGGTGCCGGCGCGGTGGTCGGCGGAATCGTCGGAGGCAAGAAAGGCGCATTGATCGGAGCCGGTGTCGGAGCGGCGGCAGGAGCCGTGTATACCTACGGCATCAATCCGAAGGACGACAAGCGCCGCCGAAGATACCGCCGTTAAACCAGTCACAAGAGAAACAGAAGGACCGTGCCGTTTACTGCACGGTCCTTTCCTTTTGAACCCAGGCTGAATGTAAGGATTTGTAAATTCCTGATTTTATGAGCTTTACAGGCGCGGCTTCGCGAATCGGGGCGCAACGGCATTCACTTTAGTTCTCATCGAAGGGCCGCAGTCGAGAACGCTGCTTCTCCCGCCTCCCCGGACAAGACTCTCCTCGGATCACTCTACAGAAAGGAGAAATGACAATGAAAAGGACATTGATAGTATTCGCAGCAGCAGCACTCTTATTCGTATCTATGCCGCTCGCGGCAAACGCGCAAACAAGCGGAAAGAGATACTACCGCGAGGACCGGCAGACGAACCGCCAGTACAAACGCGACAAGAAAGACAAGAACTTCTATGAGAAGCACCGGAACGTACTCAATGTCGCGATCGGCGGCGGCGCCGGAGCGATAATCGGAGCTCTTCTGGGCGGAAAGAAAGGCGCGCTGATCGGCGCGGGAGTCGGAGCGGGGGCCGGGGCCGTTTACACTTACGGCATCGATCCCAAGGACGACAAGAAGAAGAAGAAAAGGCGCTGGCAAAGGCGCCAGCAGTAGCATCAGTGCTGACGAAAAAGAGCCCCGGCGGGAGTCGTTCCCGCCGGGGCTTCTTCATTTGCGTGATGCTTCGCCGCCAAAGCGGCTCAGAAAATTGGTTTCGCCTTGTACCCGGGGCTGCGCCTGCGGCTTGCCCCGGGCTAACATCCGTAGCCGCTTCGCGGCATTCGACCGAACCGACAACGATACGAATTCTGAGATGATCGACCCAATAGACCCGACAGACCGAACAGAGGCGACGCCGCTAACGCGGCTTAGAAAATTGGTTTCGCCTTGTACCCGGGGCTGCGCCTGCGGCTTGCCCCGGGCTAATATCCGCAGCCGCTCCGCGGCATTCTACCGAACCGACGACGATACGAATTCTGAGATGATCGACCCAATAGACCCGACAGACCGAACAGAGGCGACGCCGCTAACGCGGCTTAGAAAATTGGTTTCGCCTTGTACCCGGGGCTACGCCTGCGGCTTGCCCCCGGGCTAATATCCGTAGCCGCTCCGCGGCATTCTACCGAACCGACGACGATATGATTTCTGAAATGATCGACCCAATAGACCCGAAAGACTCGATCGACTCAACAGACTGAACAGAGGTGCCGCCGCTAAAGCGGCTCGTGAGATGGGTGACCCGCTTACCCGGGGTTTCGCTTCGCTTCACCCCGGGCTAACATCCGTAGCCGCTCCGCGGCATTCGACCAAACCGACGACGATACGAATTCTGAGATGATCGACCCAATAGACCCGACAGACTCAACCGACCCGATAGACTCGATCGACTTGACAGACCGAACAGACTGTCAATTAAAGCTGTCCAAATCCGTCAGGTCCTCGTAGATCATCCCCTTCCGGTCGCGCTTCGCCTTCGTGATCGCCTCGAACCCGCCGTCCTCGCTTCTCGAGATCAGGTTGTGGGCGTACAGCCCCTCGAGCACGAATTCGCAGGCCGAAACCAGAGTCGCCTTGTCCTTGCGGTCCAGTGCCAGAGGCGTCGAAGCGGAATCGATAAGTTCCGGAACAGAATCGACAAGAACCATGCACTCGTCCGCGCCCGCCGTGTCCGAAAGCAAAAGCTTGTTGCCCTGGTCGAACCACTCGATCGCCGGTTGGAAATCGATGCCCAGCATGAATCCTTCATAGATCACGCCGCACGCGCGCTTGATCAGATCGCGCGCGATCTTCTCGGCACCGACCTGCTCCCCTTCGTACTCGAGCTCTATCTTGCCGGTCATCGCGGGTATCGCAGCGTAAATGTCGGAAATCCGGGGAACAATCTTCTTTTCGCCGGTTTTCAGTGCGCGCCTTTCGGCATTTGAGACAGCGAGCTCGAGAACCGAGATCGGGAACCGCTGCGAAACACCCGACATCTTGTCGATCCGGTTGTCGTCGCGCGCCTCGAACGCGATCTGCTCGATGATCTCGGCGACAAACTCGGGAACCTCAAGCTCGAAACCTTCCATCCCCTCTCGCTTCGTCCACGACTCCTGAGCAGTGATCCGGATCCCGGTCTGAAGCTCTTTCGGATAGTGCGTGTGGATCTCGGCCCCGATCCTGTCCTTCAGCGGGGTGATTATCTTGCCTCTCGCCGTGTAGTCTTCGGGGTTCGCGGAAAACACGATCAGAAGGTCAAGCGGAAGACGGACCGGATAGCCTTTTATCTGCACATCGCCCTCCTGCATTATGTTGAACAAACCCACCTGTATCTTTCCCGCAAGGTCCGGGAGTTCGTTCATCGCGAATATCCCCCGGTTGGCCCTCGGAAGCATCCCGAAGTGAATCGTCAGTTCGTCGCTCAAAAGGTGACCGCCCTTCGCGGCCTTGATCGGATCAACGTCTCCGATGATGTCCGCGATCGTGACATCGGGTGTCGCGAGTTTCTCCACGAACCGGTTCTCACGCGTCACCCAGTCGATCTTTGTTTCGTCGCCGTGCAGTTCGATCTGCTGCCGTCCGTACGCGCTGAGCGGAGCGAAGGGATCATCATTGATCTCGGAGCCGGCGATGATCGGCATTTCTTCGTCGAGAAGCTCGGTCAGCTGCCGTATGATCCGGCTCTTCGCCTGGCCCCTCAGGCCGAGGAGGATCATATTGTGCTTCGCGAGGACCGCGTTCACGATCTGCGGAACGACAGATTCGTCGTACCCGATGATCCCCCGGAAGAGGGGCTCGCCGGCGGTCAGTTTCGCAATCAGGTTCGAACGCAGCTCGTCCTTGACGGTCCGCGGCCGGTATCCGCTCTTTTTCAGTTCTCCGAGGGTCGATGGTTTCGGTTTCGGCATAATACAAACGAGTCAATTCAATCGCGCTTCGATCGTGCGCCGGAAGCGCTTACGTACACCTTCGAATTACGGGGTTTTCTCGATTCATTCCATCTTATCAAAATCGACCTGCTCGCCGCTCCTCGGCATATGCCGGAATCCATTTGCATCGATTGCTTCTATGTCATTCCGGATCTTTGTTCCTTCGCTGCGAGAAGTATTCTGCAGGGATTCGATCCAGCACACCAACTGCCTGGAAATTGCCTCCGCCGACGATCTCAATGTCTGCACCTGGTGCTTCTTGCTCCGGAAGTTGGGGACGCTGCCGAAGATATGCGTCAGCGAGCGGCATTCGCCGCAGGATCCCCTCGCGATGTACAGGAAACGGATGAGCTCGGTGTCCGAACCGCGCTCGAACCCTTCAGCGATGTTCCTGGAGATGGAAACGGAGGCCCTTTCGATCTGGTTTTTCAGGTCGCCCAGATCACCGAAAAGGCCCCTTGACTGGGAAGTGAACTCAAAGACGTTTACGGAGAAATCGATGGCGTCCTTCCATACAGGAAGGTCCTCGAAGCGTTTGTATTGCATTGTGAGGTGCTCCTTTCAAAAATGTGAGAGTCGTTATCCGCAGACGGCAGAGTGTGAGGCAATCGGCGGATGCTCGAACGTGGTGTTCGGCCGGGAATGTTAGCAAGGTAGAATTCCGGCGGTCAAGGTCCTGAGGAACACGTTTCGTCGCTGGATCTGTTTGGCGAGGGGAATGAATTTACCGACCGACGCGCCTTCGGATCAGAATCTGCGTCGCAGCTCGCCGACCAGATAGATCACCGGCTCTTCGCCGATCACGCGCGCCGTGTGATACGCATTTGCCGGCACCAGATCGCGGTCCCCCGGCTCCAGGATCACACTCTCGAGCGTCTCGATCTGGATCTCCATCGAACCCGATATTATCCAGTGGGACTGAGCTTCCGCGTGTTTGTGGTTTCCGTAGAACGCTCCGGGCTGATCCGCCCACTGAAAAACAGAGAATCCGGCCTGCTCGAAAAGGTAGCGCATATGCGCCGGATTAGGGTCGTACACTTCTTCCCATCTCCAAACCAAATGCTCTATTCTCATCCTCTTTCTCTTTGAACGCTCGAAAGGCTGACCAAGATCGTCGCCGCGGCGCTCCCGATGAACGCAGGGACAAGTTCGTACATATCCCAGATCTCCGCACGGAAGAACGGGACCAGTTTCCATAAGAATACCAAAGTTCCGCCCGTGACCATTCCCGCCATCGCTCCGGCCCTGGTTGTCCCGTCCCAAAACATCGCGAGAAGCGAGGGCGGCCCGATCGTCGCTCCGAGGCCCGCCCAGGCGAACAGGACCAGCCAGAACACGACATCTTCTGCGAGGAATCCGAAAACCAGAGCTGCCGCGACAAGCAGCAAGACCACGATTCGGCTGAGCAGAACGAGTTTCTTCTCATCGACCTCTTTTTCTTTCAGGTAGAGCTTTTGGTAAAGATCGCGGACGAACCCGGAGGCCGCAACAAGCAGTTGCGAATCGGCGGACGACATTATAGCCGAGAAGATAGCAGCGATGATCAGCCCGAACAGAAGCGGATGCAGGACCTGGGAGGCGAGATGCGGGAACGCCTGCTCGGCATCGGCTCCAGGAAGCATCGAGGCCTCCGGGAAATACGCGCGCGCAGCGATGCCGATCAGAAGAGCGCCTGCGGCGAGGACGACATTCCAGAATGTGCCGATTATCGCTGCGAACCAAAGGTCTTCCTTCTTTCGGATCGACATGAACCTGACGACAATGTGCGGGTTCCCGGGTGATCCGAGTCCGATCCCGAGGAGCCCGATCGTGGCACCAAGACCGAGCGCGGCGGGATCGAAGAACGAAGTGTTTGCGGCCATCGACGCTTCGTAAACCGTCGCCCAGCCGCCGAAATTCAGGATCGCGATAACCGGCAGCACGACGAGAGCGAGCAGCATGCAGAAGGCCTGGATCACGTCGGTCTTGCTGACGGCCATAAACCCTCCGAGCAGCGTGTACGTGAGGATGATCGCGGCGGTCAGGAACACGCCGGTCGTCTCGTCGATCCCGAAACTGCTGAAGAACGCCTTGCCTCCGGCGACGAACTGAGCCGAAACGTACGCGACCATAAAGACGGCGATGATCACGACAAGCAATCTTCGCAGATAGCCGCCTTTGTCGCCGAGCTTTGCGGCGAAGAAATCGGGGATGGTGATGCAGTCGTTCTCCTCGGTGTACTGCCTGAGCTTCGGGGCGTAGAAGAAGAACATCAGGCATTCGACCGTGATGTATCCCACGGCCGCCCACATCGCGGTGATGCCGTTCGTGTACGCGACGCCCACGAAGCCCAGAAGAAGCCAGGCGCTCCTGCCTGATGCTACCGCCGAGAGCGCGACGACCCATCGGTTGAGAGAGCGTCCGGCGAGGAAATAGCTGCCGACGCCCTCGGAAGATGCGCGCGCCGAAACGACGCCGATCACTACGAGCGCGAGGAGGTAGGCTATGAATCCGATCGCGGAGAGGTTCATTCAGCGGCAGACAAGAGGCGCTTCAGCATAAGGATCTGGCCCTTGTGCTGGGCCTCGTGATCGATCAGGTGATGGAGGATCCATCGGAGGCTCTTCTCGATCTTCACTCCGTTCGAGCGTTCGCGGATGAAATACCGGTCGAGGTCGGTATCGGAGAACGCGGATAGAAGATCGCGCGTCTTCGCGGTAATCCGGTCGATCTCGGCGACGCAGTCCACCGCGGACATGCCCGTGGGTTCGTTCCCCTCTTCGAGGACATCCCAGAAACGGGTCGCTTCCAGTTCCTCATCGATCGCGCCGCCGTTGACGACGCATTGGATCCACCACCATTCGGCCTCGCCGCAGTGGAGGATCAGCTGGGCGATCGTGTGGGTATCGGGTCGGAGCCTGGCGTGCGCGATGTCGTCCGGGATCTCTTTCGCGATCTCCCTCAGCTGCGCGCGGACCTCTTCCATCCCGGCGAGGTAGTAACCGATGCCGGGTGCGGCGCCTTCGACGGGCGTGAGCGTTTCTTTTCCACGTTTCATGGACGGAATGATTGTTCAGAACGGGCGGTTTTGGCAAGGGCGGGAGGAAACAGGATGGAAAGGATAGAAAGGATTGTTCGATTTCTCCACGCCAGAGTTCCCTTTCAGCTCATTAGTCTTTGAGGAAGAGATTAACCACAGGAGCACGGAGGAATTCACAGAGAGCATAGGGATTTTCAAGTATCTCTCCGTGACCTCTGTGCAAACCTCGGTGCTCTCTGTGGTTAATCCCTTCTTCGCTCGATGCGGGAGAAGAGTTTACCGCAGAGGACGCAGAGGACCACGCAAAGGACGCGTAGGGGAATTCGAAGTCGCTTTGCGGCCTTTGCGAAGAACTTTGTGTCCTTTGCGGTTAGCTGTCTTTCGAAAGTGGATCTACCACAGAGCACACAGAGGACTTCACAGAGGGCACGAAGTCTCCAAAGTACCTCTCCGTGGCCTTTGTGCAAACCTCGGTGCCCTCTGTGGTTAATCACTTGTTTGGACGACGCGGGAGAAGAATTTACCGCAAAGGACGCAGAGGTCCACGCAAAGGGCGCGTAGGGGAATTCGAAGTCACTTTGCGGCCTTTGCGAAGAACTTTGTCTCCTTTGCGGTTAGCTGTCTTTCGAAAGTGGATCTACCACAGAGCACACAGAGGACTTCACAGAGGGCACGAAGTCTCCAAAGTACCTCTCCGTGGCCTTTGTGCAAACCTCGGTGCCCTCTGTGGTTAATCACTTGTTTGGACGACGCGGGAGAAGAATTTACCGCAAAGGACGCAGAGGTCCACGCAAAAGGGCGCGGCGGGGAATTCTAAGTCACTTTGCGGCCTTTGCGAAGAACTTTGTGTCCTTTGCGGTTAGCTGTCTTTGGAAAGTGGATCTACCACAGAGCACACAGAGGACTTCACAGAGGTCAGTGAGGTATCTCGCATTCCTCTGTGCTCTCTGTGTAAACCTCAGTGCCCTCTGTGGTTAACCTGACTCTGGAACATTACATCCGCGGCGTTGCCTATTTTCGCCCTCGCTAACGCGCGGGCTACTGACCCGATTCACGATTCACGAAAAATTATACCCGTTCGCCTCGATCAATCCGTCCGCGATACGCCTTCTCGCCGCGATCGTGTTCACAGGCGAGTTGTTCTTCGTGAAGCGCTTCAGCGCCGCCAGCATCATCCGCAGGTCGTCGCCTTCCGCGAATCCCGCCAGCGTGTTCTTCGCCGTCGCCTCGACCCTCTGGATCGCGTCGTTGCAGAAAACCGAAACAGCATCGACATACTTCTGAGCCGCCTCTTCGCCGTTATTCTCGGCATACTTCAGCGCGCGCAGGCAGGCGGACTCCATCGAATACGCGTCCATGATGATGTCCGCGCAGCCGATCAGAATCTCCTGCTGGTTCTGTATGTCCTGCATATACTTCTGCGCAGCGCTCCCGAGCACCATCAGCGCCACCTTCTTCGCGTTCCGGGCCAGCTTGAGCTCGTTTACGAGGAGCCCCTGATCAACATCCAGCGAAAGCTGGGGATTCAGGATCTCGTCCTGAAGCGCCTTTGCCGCCTGGAGCAGCCTGATCTCGCCCTTCATCGCGCGCTTCAGAAGCATTCCCGGTATCAGCATACGGTTGATCTCGTTAGTGCCCTCGAAAATGCGATTGATCCTAGAATCGCGGTACGCCTTCTCCGCCGGATACTCGGCCGAATAGCCGTAGCCGCCGTAGATCTGGACCATCTCGTCAACGACGAAGTCGAGCGTCTCCGAGCACGCTACCTTGTTTATCGAAGATTCGACCGCGTATTCCTCGATCGATTTCAGCTTCTTCGCATCGTCCATGCCGTCGCCGATCAGCGCATCGATCATCCCCACGGTGCGATAAGTGATGCTTTCCGCCACCCACGTCCGGATCGCCATCTCCGCAAGTTTGTGCTTGATCGCTCCGAAATTCGAGATCGGCTGGCCGAACTGCTCCCTTTCGTTGGCGTACTTCACCGACTGGTCGAGAGCGAGCTTGGCTCCGCCGGTCACGGAAGCGCCGAGCTTGAAACGTCCGACGTTGAGGATGTTCAGTGCGATCTTCGCTCCGTCGCCTATCTCGCCGAGCAGGTTTCCCGCAGGGACCTTCGCGTCCGAAAGGATAAGAGGCGTCGTCGATGAAGACTTGATCCCCATCTTGTGCTCTTCCGCGCCGGGGTGGCAGTTCTCGCTCCGCTCGACGACGAACGCCGAGAACTTGTCTTTTTCCCCGTCCACCTTAGCGAAGACGATGTACACATCGGCAAATCCGCCGTTCGAGATCCACATTTTCTCGCCGTTCAGAACGTAGTGCTCGCCGTCTTCCGTCAGCCTCGCGGAACACTTCGCGCCGAGCGCGTCCGAGCCCGATCCGGCCTCCGAAAGGCAGTACGCGGTGACGACCTCACCCGACACGATCTTCGGGATCCATTTCTTGCGGAGTTCTTCGGACCCGAAATAAAGGATCGGAAGAAGGCCGATCGACGTCTGAGCGCCGAAAGTCGTTCCGAATCCGCCTCCGCGGCCGATGTACTCTGCGATGACGACGCTGGTCGTCTGATCGAGACCCAGCCCGCCGTACTCTTCGGGGATCGTCGCGCCGAGAAGGCCCAGTTCGCCCGCCTGCTGGACAAGCTGACGCGCGACCTCCCAGGCGTGGTTCTCCATTGCCTCGAGCTGAGGCGTAACCTCATTGTCGACGAAGTCCTTCGTCGTTTCGCCGATCATCCTGTGTTCTTCGGTGAAGTCCTCAGGCGTGAACACCTCTGAATGCGACTGCTCTTCAATCAAAAACGCGCCGCCTTTTACGTAAGTCTTTTCCATTTGTGTTTCCATGGTGATTGAACAGGGATGAAGGGGATCAAGGGGATGGCTCTCGCCTGTCTATACGACAACTGAATGCAACGCCAAACAGCAAGTCGGAACCCCGAACAGTCAGGAACCGATGATCCCCTTCATCTCCTTCATCCCTGTGTACTACCCCTCTTAATCAGATCCTCTCAAAGATTCCCGCGGCGCCCATTCCGCCGCCGACGCACATCGTCACCATTCCGTATCTGACATCCCGCCGTTCCATCTCGCGAAGGATCGTCGCAGTGAGCTTGGCTCCCGTGCACCCGAGCGGGTGCCCGAGCGCGATCGCGCCTCCGTTTACGTTGATCTTGTCCGGATTCATCTCCAGAAGCTTGATCACCGAAAGCGCCTGCGCCGCGAATGCTTCGTTAAGCTCGATAACGCCGATGTCGTCGAGCGACAAGCCGGCAAGCTTCAGTGCCTTAGGGATCGCGTAAACAGGCCCGACGCCCATTTCTTCAGGCAAGCATCCGGCGGTCGCATACGAAACGAATCTCGCCAGAGGCTTCAGTCCCATTTCTTCGGCCTTTTCGGCCGACATCACGACCGACGCCGCGGCCCCGTCCGACATTTGCGAGGACGAACCGGCAGTCACGCTGCCCTTTGCGTGAAAGACAGGCCTCAGCTTCGAAAGGCCCTCCAGCGAGGTGTCCCTCCGGACGCCCTCGTCGGTATCGAAGACCACTTCTTTTCTTCTCGCGCGGCCGTTCTCGTCGAGCTCGTCGACGTAAACGGTCAAAGGTGCGATCTCGTCCTTGAAACGGCCGGCATCCTGAGCCGCCGCAGCCTTTTCGTGCGAACGGAGCGAGAACTCATCCTGCTCCTCGCGGGAGATCTCGTACTTGTTCGCTAGCGCCTCCGCTGTGAGCCCCATGTTCAGGTAATAATCCGGGTACGTGTCGACCAGTTTCGGATTCGGCCTCACGACGTTGCCGCCCATGGGGATCATCGACATCGTCTCGAGCCCGCCCGCGACGATGATGTCCGACCCGCCGGTCTTGATCCGGTCAGCGGCGATCGCGATGGTCTGAAGCCCCGACGAACAGTATCGATTAACAGTCATCGCCGGCACTTCGACCGGGAGCCCGGCCTCGATCGCGGCGGTCCGCGCTACGTTCATACCCTGTTCGGCCTCCGGGAACGCGCAACCCATTATCACGTCGTCGACCTGCGAGGGCTCGAGACCCTCAACGCGATCGACGGCTCCCTTAATGGCCGCCGCGCCCATATCGTCCGGGCGTGTGTTTCTCAATGTGCCTTTCGGCGCTTTTCCCACGGCCGTACGCACGGCCGAAACGATTACAGCTTCTTTCATGATTCACGTCGGCCTGCGGCCGAATTTCAAATTCCAGATTCCAGATTCCAGATTCCAGAGCTATTGTCTCCAACTTCTTGTCTCAGTCCTCAGTCCTCAGTCCTTTCATCTCAGCACTCATCTCTCATTTCTCAGCACTCATTTCTCGATTTCCGAGCTGTCCCAGCATCTTCAGAAGCGGCGTCATTGTCAGGCCCTGGGCGAAGACCGAAAAGGCTACCACTCCGAACGTCACGGTCAGGATCTCCGAACGGTACGGGACCGAGGTCGGGATACCGAGCGCAAGGGCCAACGCAAGAGCGCCTCGCAAACCTCCCCAGAACATTATGTGCTGGTGCTCACGGTCGAACTTCCAGCGGGTGAACGAGTACGCGAACGAGATAGGATAGATCGCCGCAGCCCGCGCGATTATCACAGCGACTATCGCGATCCCTATCGCGAATAGCCCCCGCCCAAAATCCTGGTACGCCTCGTTGATCCCCAAAATGATAAAGACCAGTGTGTTCACGACGAACGCGGCGAACTCCCAGAAAGATTCGATCGATTCCTCGCCTTTCTCCGTGATGAACCCGAGAGCCGTCGTGTTTCCGACAAGCAAGCCCGCCGTCATCGTCGCAAGCACTCCCGACCAGTGGAACTGCTCGGCCGCCCAAAAGGACCCGAACGCCGCTATCGTCGTAAGCGCTATCTCCACGAGATGATCGTGCGTCCTTCCCGCTATGAACAGGCACGCGCCGCCGACCAAGAGGCCGATCGCGATCCCGCCGAATATCGATAGGACCAGAGTTCCCACGATCGTCTCGGGCAGGAGCGCGTTCCCGGTCGCAAATGCAAGCGCGACCGTGAAACCAACCGCCGCGGTCGAGTCGTTGAAGAGCGATTCCGATTCGACCAGCATCCGCAGGCGGCCTTCTACTCCGGCCTCCTTGAACGTCGCGATGACAGAGACAGGGTCAGTAGCCGCGATCAGGATCCCGAAGAGTGCCGCCATCGGCCATTCCCAGCCGACCAGGTAATGCATTATCGACGCGGTTATGACAGCCGAGAGCATAACGCCGACGGTCGCGAACGTGACGACCGGCAGCAGGTCGCGCTTCAACTCGTCCCAGCGGATGTAGAGCGCGGCTTCAAAGATCAGAGGCGGAAGAAGCACCTTGAACAGCAGTTCCTTATTGAACGGCACTTCGACCCCGAGCGGAATGAACGCCAGGATGATCCCCGCAACCACAAGCCCGACGGTATAGGGGATCCGTAACCTGCGGGCGATGATCGCAACGACCGCGCCGATCAGAAGGATCAGCTCGATAGTCTCGATGTTCAGTCCGTTTTCCGCTTCTGCCGCCGCAGCTGCTTCCGCAAACATATCGGGTCTTCAGTGCTTCAGATCGCTATTTCGACCTCATCAATATCGAGCGCGTTCTTGAGATCCTCCGGATCGATCTCGACCAGAAATCCGCGTCCGCCGCCGTTGATCCATATTCTGCCGAGCTCGAAGATCGTCCTCTCGGCGAGAACCGGCATTCGGGTCTTCATTCCGAAAGGCGACGTGCCCCCGAAAACATATCCTGTCCACTTATGGGCCTTGTCCTCAGCGGCGGGCGATGCTGATTTCACACCCAGATGCCTCGCGAGATTCTTCTCCGAGACCTCCCTGTCCCCGTGCATCAGGACCGCGACCGGTTTCCCTTCAGACGTTTCAAATATCAGGGTCTTGATCACCGAGTGCTCGTCGATCCCAAGGGCTTCCGCCGAGTGCGCCGTTCCGCCTTTCTCGACGTAGTCGAACAGGTGCGGCACGAACTCGATCTTCTTCTCTCGAAGGAACCTGACGGCCTGAGTCACGGGATAATTCATTGATTCTGTGCTGTGGGACCGCGGGCGTCCCACCCTCTCACCGCTAGCCGCTAGCCGCCTTGCCCGCTTCGTTCGCTGCCCCTCGCTGACGCGCGGGGTTCCGCCTCTAAGTACTCAGTCCTTTGCACTCAGTACTTCATCACCCCCCGCCCCTACAACCGCTCACTACTCACTCGGGCGGGGACAAGCCCCGCCCCTACAGCGAAACTTCCCCGTGTCTGAAACACGAAACAATGTGGTCGTTCACCATCCCTGTCGCCTGCATAAACGCATAACAGATCGTCGATCCGACGAAGTTGAATCCGCGCTTCTTCAGGTCCTTGCTCATCGCGTCCGAAAGATCCGTCGACGGCGGCACGTCCGAAAGCCTTTTCCATCTGTTCACCTTCGGCTCGCCGCCGACGAACGACCAGACGTACGGATCGAAGCCTCCGAACTCGTCCTGAACTTTCAGAAAAGCGTTCGCGTTCCGGACCGCCGAACGGACCTTCAGACGATTCCGCACGATACCCTCGTCCTCAAGCAGTGAGGCGATCTTCTTTTCTCCATACCGCGCGACCTTCTCCGGATCGAAGCGGTCGAAGGCCTTCCGATAGTTATCGCGTTTTCGGAGGATCGTGTCCCAGCTGAGGCCCGCCTGTGCGCCCTCGAGTATCAGGAATTCAAAGAGCCTGTTCTCATCGTGGAGCGGCACGCCCCATTCCGAGTCGTGATACTCGACTGCAAGGTCGTTTGTCGCCCATCCGCAGCGTTCCATCGCGTTCTACTTCTGCTCGATCTTGTAAACCTTCACGAAACAGCCGACGCCCCCTTCGGCTTCGCTGCTCTGGTATGCGCTGAGCTTTCCGGTCACGGTCACTTCCTTACCCAGATCGACAACGCCGCCTTCGTTGTTTCTGATCACGATGTCGGTCTTCTGATACCCGCGCGGCAGTTCGTCCATCGTGTTCGCTCCGCTGCCGAGCGCGATATCCGCGGTGAAGCCCGTTTTCTCGTCGGCATTGGCTTTCAGCTTCATCCCGCACTCCATTCGCCCGCTGGTGTCGGAACAGAACACGCCGCCGGCATCATCCAGAAAGCCTTTTGTTTCTATCGTCTTTCCGTCGTTGCCCAGAGCGCACACCTTGTCATATTCCACAGGCTCGCCCGTTGTGTCGCATCCGACGCCCGCGATGCCCAGAAACAAAACCGTGACGATGATAAGTGGTCTCAACTTTTCGCTCCTCAGTGATCGCTCAGGATCACTCTGATGTCGAAACGCCGCCCGGGAAACCACTGGTCCCGGTGACTTCGACAGCCTGATCGAAATGCCTCCGCTCGTGGATCACGAGGATCTCGAAAGCGGTGGCGAGGGTAAGGGGAGCCTTGTCGCTGACCGGAGACGCGATCTTGATCTTTTTGCGGTCGAGATGATCGGTCTGGCGTATGTACGACATAAGCTTCTCCTGGTAATCCGCGAAGTCCTCGACTATCGAGTCGGGAACATCGCTCCGCGAAGGCTCGAAGACCGGAAAGGTCTTCATTTTCTTCCTGTTCTGCGGATCGACGGAGCGTTTGATCAGGTACCCGACGAGGCCCGACCAGAACGGGATCCGGCTCCAGAGGTTCGGACGAAGATCGTCTCCGACGACGTCGTCAAGCTTCTTGAAGTAGGCCCGGTTCGTCGTGATCAGATGGTCGATGCATTGCGCGACGCTCCAGCGGTCGGCGCCGGGCTTCCAGTTGAGCTGATCCGCAGTCAGTCCCCCGAAGGCGTTCTTGACGTCGGAGGTCACCTCGCAGATGCGTTCGATAAGGTTCTCGCTCGTCTCGGTCATACTTTAAGTCGACCCTCACTTGTATCCGTAGATCACGCGTCGGATCCCGTCCTTCATCCGGGCACAATGGAAGTTTAGCAGCAACCCTACATGGCATCCTGATAGCTTCAGGTAAGTCAGAACCTGCGCCAAATGAACATCATTCATTCTCTCGACCGCCTTTACCTCGATTATCAACCGGTTTTCTACGAACAGATCTACTCGATAACCGCATTCCAAGTTGATCTCCCTGTAGGTTAAAGGTAGTCCTTTTTCCTTTTCGACATACAGTCCGCTATCCGTCAGTTCATAATGAAGGCATTCCTGGTAAGACGACTCAAGCAATCCGGGCCCAAGCTCTGAATGCACCCGAATCGCCGCGCCGATGACCTTCCCGGAAAGAGCATTTTCATCCATTTCGGTTCCTCCTTAGGTGAGGTTAGAGGTTTGTGCATTGCCGAACCGCAAAAACACGGATCGACATTCGGATGACCTTTTCTATTTCAAATATCTTTCTAAAACGTAAAGGCTCTAACGAATCTTCAGCCGGGTTTCGAATGACAGGTCCGCCCGGAATTTACCACAGAGGACTCAGAGGTTCTCACGGAGATCACCGAGGACTACTGAATGCTCTCCGTGCTCTTTGTGTGATCCTTGGTGATCTCCGTGGTTGGACTTCTTGAACGAAAACCACTCGAAAGGTAAAGCCAGTACTGAGCACACCGAAAATCTCAAAAGGACCAAAAAGCAAGACAACAATTCCTCAGTGGTCTTTGTGAAAACCTTCGTGTCCTTTGTGGTTAATTCCTCTTTGATCTAAGACCCCTCAAACAGTCAACCAAGGAGGACGGCGATTGTCACAAAAGATCTCCAGGAAACAGGTTTCCCCAAGCCAGCGCAGATCGAACCCTTTAATTCCTAAGCGGCTTACCCGTTTTCAGCATATGGGCGATCCTTTGCTGCGTTTTCGGCTCGCCGCAGAGACTCAGGAAAGCCTCCCTCTCCAGGTCCAGCAGGTACTGCTCAGACACCCGGGTTTCGTGGTTCAGGTCTCCGCCCGCCATCACCTTCGCCAGTTTCTTCCCGATCAACTCGTCGTGATCCGATATGTACCCGCCGCGTTTCATCATATGCAGCGCGAGTTTCATCGCCGCCTGGGCCGATTCCCCGAGCGCCAGAATGTCCTCCCTTTCGACCGGCTGGACATAGCCTGAAGAAGCGAGATTCAAGACTTCCTGTTTCGCGTCGGCGATCAGGCGGTCGCCGTTCATCGAGATCGAGTCCGAAGGCCTCAGGATCCCCCAGCTTCGAGCCTCCTGCGCCGACGTCGCGACCTTGCCCATTCCGATGAGCTCGAACGTCTTCTTCAGGAACGCCAGCGGATCCGCATCGGGCACGTCCGCCGCCGCGTCCATCGTCCGCATCGTCAATTCCTTCGTGCCTGCGCCAGCAGGGATCAAACCGACGCCCACCTCGACGAGCCCTATGTAAGTTTCCGCCGCCGCCCGGACCTTGTCGCCGTGCATCGTGATCTCGCAACCGCCCCCAAGTGCGAGCCCATACGGAGCCGTGACGACCGGCTTCGCCGAATACCGTATCCGCATCACCGCCTTCTGGAACTGCGCGATCATCAGGTTGATGTCGTCCCATTCCTCCTCCTGAGCGGCGAGCAGCAAGAGCATTATGTTGGCCCCGGCGGAGAAGTTCCCGCCCTGGTTGCCGATCACGAGCCCCGCGAAATTTTGCTCCACTTCATCGATCGCGGCATTGATCATCTGGACTGTGTCCGCGCCGATCGAATTCATCTTCGTATGGAATTCAAGACACGCGACGCCGTCCCCAAGGTCGATCAAAGAAGCTCCGGAGTTCTCCTTTATTACTCCCTTGCTGTCTTTCACCGTCTGCAGATCGATAACACCGTCCCGCGGCTCGATCCGCTTGTATTCGCCCAAGACCAGGTCGTATTGATAAGCGGTCCCGTCTTCGGACCTGTAAAATGTCGTCGCGCCCGATTCGAGCATCCGCCGGACGTTGTCCGGGACCGGCTGGCCTTCTTCTTCCATTCGTTCGACGGACTTCTCGACGCCGATCGCGTCCCACGTTTCGAAAACGCCGATCTCCCAGCCGAAGCCCCATTTCATCGCGTCGTCGACGTCTTTCACGTTGTCGGCGATCTCGGGGATACGGTTCGCCGCGTAGCGCAATGTCCGCGAGATCGTCTTCCAGAGGAATTCGCCCACGCGGTCGTCGCCCCATACCAGCTTCTTGATCCGCGCGTCGCGGTCTTCGATCTGTTTCGCCGCTTCAAGCGACGGGAACTTTGTCTTCTCCTGAGGCTTGTACTCGAAGGTCTCGAGATCGAGCTCCAGGATCACGCGGTTCCCTTCCTTGTCCGTCGATTTCTTGAAGAATCCGCCTCCGGTCTTGTCGCCGAGGATGTTCTTTTCGAGCATCGTCTCGATGACGTCCGGGATCCGGAACGCCTCGCGGTCCTCGTCATCGGGGATCGCCGGATAAAGGTTCCTGTTGACGTGCGCCAGGACGTCGAGACCGACGAGGTCGGAGGTGCGGAAAGTGGCGCTCTTTGCGTGGCCGATCGCCTTGCCGGTCATCTGATCGACCTCAGTCGGCGTGAATCCCATCCGGAGCATTTCGTGGACGGTCGCCATCATTCCGAAGGTCCCGACGCGGTTGGCGATGAAGTTCGGCTCGTCCTTCGCCGCGACGACGCCTTTGCCGAGCCTCTTGTCGAGGAAGCCGAAGATCTGGCAGGAGATCTCGGGCTTCGTCCACTCGGTAGGAATGACCTCCACGAGCTTCATGTACCTCGGCGGGTTGAAGAAGTGAGTTCCGAGGAAATGCGCTTTGAAGTCTTCCGAGAACGGTTCGGCGATGTCGCGGATGGGGATGCCGCTGGTGTTCGAGGCGATGATCGAACCCGGTTTTCGGTATTTTTCGACCTGCTCGTAGACCTTGTGCTTGATGTCCAGCCGTTCGACAACGGCCTCGACAACGAGGTCGCATTCGCCGATCTTTTCGAAGTCGTCTTTGAAGTTCCCGAGTTCGATCAGTTTCGTATTGTCGGCGAGCATGAACGGCGCAGGCTTGAGCTTCTTAGCGGCTTCGAACATAGACCGGACGATCCGGTCGCGCACCTGGGGCGATTCGGCGGTAAGCCCTTTAGCCTTCTCTTCCTCGTTGGGCTCGTCCGGCGCGATGTCCAGCAGAAGCGTTGGTATCCCCGCGTTGGCAAGATGAGCGGCGATCGCCGCGCCCATTGTTCCGGCACCCAGTACCGCTGCTTTCCCGATTCTCAGCATATCTGTCCAATCCCTTGTTTAGTGTGTTGGAAACGAATCTGTATCATACTGAATGAACATTCATTCAGCAAGAAACCGGACCTCTTCACGCACCGATCGCAAAATTATTTTGCGATCAGGTGATTCTTTGATAAATTACAGGCGATACCAATCGATCTTTGCCTCCCTACGGGTTCAGGGATTCCGATCTCATACTACGGAAATCATACGGATACCAGTTTCTGTAACTACGGAAGAATGGACTTTTTGGGAGGTCTCTATGAAAGGTAAAAGGATCGCTCTCGCGCTTGTCGTGATCCTTCTGGCATTCTCGGTGGGCTATATGACGTTCAAGGCCGCCGAGTTATTCAAGTTCTACCTGACCAATTCCGGAGCGGACTGCACCGAGCACGTCAAGGGCGGCACCTGCGCGGGAAGCCGCGACGCGGCGTTCCAACAGACCGTGCCCCGCCGGTAAGCGAAGACGACAACTATCGGAAACGGTCTATGACACTGATCCCGGTCGACGGGAACTCGCCCATTTGTATCAGGACCGCACCCGCTTCCTCGAGCGCAACGGTATTGTTCACCAGCCGGCCGGGCTCCAACCTGCCTTCTTCTATCATTGAGAACATCTCGGGATACCTGTGCGCCTGCATCCCGTGGCTGCCCAGCATTTCGAGCTCGTAGGCGACGATCCGGTTCATAGGCACCGGCGATTCGGAATCTCCGGCTTCCATCAGGCCGATCTGAACGTGACGGCCCCGTTTCGCGAGACTCATCACCGAATCTCTTACCGCCGAAGGCATTCCGATCGCGTCGATCGAAACGGCGGCGCCGACGCCCGTTATCTCCCGGATCACCGCCGGCACATCGGTATCCGGTCTGATCAGAACAGCCGCATCGGCTCCAAGCGAGCGTGCAAACTCGAGCTTCTCCGGGCCGATATCGACAGCGACAACACGCGCCCCCAAAGCCTTCGCGATCATCATCGACGAAAGCCCGACGCCTCCGCACCCGAAAACGGCTACCCACTCGCCTGCCGACGTTCTTCCCTGATGAACGACCGCCCGGAACGAGGTCATGAACCTGCAGCCGAGGCTCGCGGCAGTGACGAAGCCGATCCCTTCCGGCAGTGCGACGAGGTTCTCATCCGCGTACCGGATCTCGACGAATTCGGCGAAGCCTCCCCAGTGCGTGAATCCGGGCTGAAACTGAAAATCGCACACCTGCTGGTTTCCGGATCTGCACTGGGGGCAGGCGCCGCAGCCGCCTACGAAAGGGACCGTTACACGGTCGCCGGTCTTCCATTTCCGAACCCCCGGACCCGTCTCGGCGACGACCCCGGAAAGCTCGTGACCCGGCACGTGGGGCAGAGTGATGTCCGGATCGTTTCCCATCCAGCCGTGCCAGTCGCTCCGGCAGATACCGCAGGCGCGGACCTCAAGCACGACGGAGCCCTCCGAGGGCTCCGGATCGGGAACCGTTCTGATCGTCGGTTCTGCCCCGAATTGTTCGTAGATCACCGCTTGCATCTATACCTCGTCCGGGCTTCGGGCGAGAACACGTACCGCTTCTCTCACCTGCCGTCTCTTCTCTTCAAGATCTGACCGCAGTTCCTCCATTTTTCGGCGGTCGGCGGCGGCCTTCTGCTTCTGACCCAAAGCGTCATATGCGTTCGCCCTCTCTTCATACGCGGAGATCATTTTCGGATTCGCCTTGATCGCTGAGCTGAGTTCTCTTACTGCAAGCGAGTACCGCTTCTGGCGATTCCGTATCATCCCGAGATTGAGGTAGATCTCCGGCAGATACGGATAAATGGCCTTCACCTTTGTCACGTCCTTTAACCCTTCCGCAAGCTCACCCCTTAGGATCTTCAGAAGACCCATATTGTTGAACACGAAGACGTTGTCGGGAACTATCTCGAGTGAACGATTCAGATCGGATTCCGCAAGGTCCAGCTTCCCAAGCCGGATGTATCCGTACGCCCGGGTGTTGAGAGCGTCTGCGTTGCTGGGCTCCATAGCAATAAGCTCGGTCGCGGCCCTTACTACCTCATCCCACGCCTCGAGCTTCGCATAGCCGGCTGCGAGTTCCTCCTTAATGACAGAGATGTCCGGAGAAAGTCGGTTGGCGCGCTCGTAATCCTTGAGCGCACTAACGTAGTCCTCCTTCTTCTTGTAGACATCGCCGCGCAACTGGTAACCTTTTTCGGAGTCCGGATCGATCTCGACGAGCCGGTTGGCGGAGACCAGCGCTCCAACGAGGTCGCCCTGCCTCATCTGTACCTGGCACTTAAAAAAGAAAGCGGGGGCTAACGCAGGGTCGAGTTCCGTTGCGCGGGTCAGGTCCGCCAGAGCCGCGGGCAATTTCTCGAAAAAATAATTTGTCAATCCTCTCAGGTAGAAGGTATCCGCATTGTCCGGATCCAGCCTGGAAGCCTTGTTCAGGTCGGCCAGCGCTTGTTCAAACCTATTTAAGTCCAGATACGCCCTCGCCCGGTTCACAAGGGACTGTACATTGTCTGATTCAAGTTTGAGAATGCTCGAGAAGTCTTCGATCGCCTCGCCGTGGCGACGAAGCCGGAGATAGGCAATGCCCCTGTTCCCGATAGCGGGAATGGTGTTCGGAGCAAGTTCCAGCGTTCTTGTAAGATCCGCGATCGCGAGCTCGAGTTCTCCCAGCTCCATGTAAGCGAGGCCCCTTGTGTAGAAGGTTCCAAAGAATTGATCCGATTCCCGGATCAGTTCCGTCGTGATCCTGATCGCCTCTTCCAGGTCTCCCGCGGCTCTTGCTTTCTCGGCTTCCAGGGCACGTGCCTGGAACGATTCTGATGCGCCTTCCTCAGTCACGTCCTGCGCCGTCGCCACGCCCGCTATCAATACCCAGACAAGCGTTCCCGCCCAAACCATACGAGAGATCCGACCCATAGATCTGTCCTCCAAGAACCAAAAGCCGCGGCACGGAGTCATTCCGTACCGCGGTATCTTATGGGCTGTCGCTCTAAATGAGCAAGGTATTTTACGACGATCGGGATTCCGGTCAGGCAGTTTTCGCGTTTGCCACCGCCAGGACCTTTGCGATCTCACCTACGTGGCGTTCATCCGTCCCGCAGCAGCCTCCCGCCACGTTCAGGTTAGGCAGAAGGCGTCGGATCTCACGATGCGCGGCCGCCAGTTCGTACAGATCTCCCTCGTCCAGTTCTTCGGCCTCATCCAACTCCGCGTGGCTCATTTTCGAGGCGTTCACGCGCGTTCCGCGGATTCGCTCCTGCCAGCCGCTACCTTCTTTCAGTGCCTCGAGGAAGTGTGTAGGGTGCGCGCAGTTGATCATATAGTAGGCCGGCGGTGCCTCGGACTGAGAATCCACCCTTTTGATCGCGTCCTCAAGGGTGCTCCCGTTCGGGAGACGACCGTCGGTCTCGACTGTAAAGGAGATCACGCACGGAAGGCCTGCCTCGGCGGCGGCGTTCGCTATTCCTATCGCCTCGTTCTCGTAGGTCATCGTGATCGCGGAGATCATATCGGCCCCGGCCGAAGCGAGCGCGGAAACCTGCGGAAGGTGGTAGAGCTTTGCCTCCTCCGGGTCCATCATATCGCCCGCGATGTAGCCGTCTCCCCTGGGGCCGATGCATCCGCTGACGATCATTCTTTCGCCGTATTCCTCGAACCCGGGCCTGAGCTCCAACAGCAGTTCGACCGATGCGCGGTTCATTTCATCAAGTTCTTCGGCTGAATAGCCGATCTTCGAAGCCCAGTCCGGATTGGCTCTCCAGGTCGCTGTCTCGAGAATTGCGGGCGCCTTCACATCGAGCGCGATGTCAAGGTACTCTTGAAAATACTTTCTGAGCGCTTCGCGGCCCTTTTCGTCTTTCAGAAGAACAAAGGATGCGAACTCCGGAAGCTCGAAGCCTTCCTTGAAGATAAGCGTGGTTTCCAGCCCTCCGTCGGTGACAAAGAACCTGTCGGAATTATGCGGAAAATTTTGTCCGTATGACATATAAATGCTCCTTGCCCGGGCCAAGCCCGGAGCCTCGATCAATTTTGTTAAGCCGTTACTTGAGGGTTTGACACGTAAAACCTTGACACGGTAACGCCAACTGCCCATAATTCGGCCTGAAAGACTTTCTCACGATCAAGAGTCTTCGTCCTTCTGCCTCACAAAAGCAGAAACAAAAAGCTTAAGAGACCGGTCACGGCCGAAGTTTGCGCCGCGGTCCAGTACGTCCGTCTTTGGGATCCTCATCAACAACCATAGACGGTTTTCACCCACAATGGAGGACAAAAATGAATAGATCTCTCACAACCCTTTTCCTCACCATCTTTCTTCTCTGCGGCGTTGCTGCCGCGCAGAACGGCGGTTCGAAGGCGTTCCGGCCTGTAAAAGCGCAGATCACCGCCGCCCAGGAGAAGCTCAAGGCGTCGGGCACGTACAGCGGGCCCGTCGACGGGAAATACAATGACGGCTTTCGCGACGCGTTGAAGGACTTCCAGTCAGCGAACGGCCTCGACTCGAGCGGAAAGCTGGATGAAGCGACACTCGGGAAGATGTCGATCGAACTAACGGACAGACAGAAAGGCATCGAGCCTGCGAGCGGCTCGAAACGCACGGTCTTCAGGGTCAACAAGGAACAGATCACACAAGCTCAGAGGCTCCTGAAGAGCAGCGGGAAGTTCTCCGGAGCCGAGACCGGAAGGTACAGCAAGGAGCTTCGCGCCGCGATACGCGAGTATCAGGGCGAGGCCGGGATCCGCCGGACGGGATCGCTGAACCGAGCGACGCTCGAAAAACTCGGCATCGAGCTTACGGAAGCCCAGGCGGCGATACCTGTCGATCCGAAGGACCTTGAGGCTTCGAAACCCAGAGGCGCCCGGGGACCAGTTTTCCGCGCCAACAAAGGGCAAGTAACGGAGGTGCAGGAGATGCTGAGGTCGAAAGGGCTCTACAACGGCGAAGCTACCGGCAAGCTGAACCCGGAAACCCGGGCCGCCATAAAAAGCTGGCAGTCCGCGAACAATGTCAAAGCTACGGGGACGCTCAACAAGGAAACGCTCATCGCGATGGGGATCGAACTGACCGATTCCCAGAAGTCGATGTGAGCTTCACTTAGCAACGCCCTCCGTTTCGGGCGGACCGGAGCGGGGGGCGGTTATCTTCGTCGCGAGCCCGCGTGATTGCGTTCGAGCACGATCGCGAGTGCCATCCGTTTCTCGTTCAGGAGCCGCAATCTATCGGCTCTCAGGGACGGGGCTGCGTTCGCACAGGCCTCTCGAAGCTCGCCTATCTCGCGCATCAGCTCGACTTCCGCCGGAATGAACTTGTTGGATCTGAGCAGCGAATGGCCTACACGGAACTCGGACGGCGTGTTGAAGTATTCCGTCAGGTCGATCTTCCTGCCGGCGCCCTCGAGGTTGTCGAACTCTCCTCGTTCGAGGGCCTCCCGTATTCTTTCTTCCGCAAGTGTTGAAAGGTCCATCCTGTTTGACTCTCGTAGTCGCTTGTTTAATATATCGGAAGTTCCTTCAGCGCTGAACCGCACGCTCCCGGAGAGCCGGGACCGGCGTCTTCGTCGAGGACCTTCCGGATGGGCGAAACCAACATCTACGTCTACCTCACGCCGCTGGCGCTCATCTTCATCGCGCTGGAGATGTTCTTCAGCTGGTATTACCGCAAAGGCTACATAAGCTTTCAGGAAGCCGTCGCGAATTTCGGCACGGCGCTCGGGAATCAGACGATGAACGTGCTCGTCGCGGCGGGGGTGTACGTGGCGTACGGCTACCTCTGGGAAAACTTCCGCCTTTTGACGATAGAGGTGAACGTCCTGACGTTCATACTGCTGCTACTCGGCGTCGATTTCATCTTCTACTGGGTCCACCGGTGGGGCCACGCGATCAACATAATGTGGGCGGCGCATTCGCCGCATCATTCCGCCGAAGAAATGAACTTCTTCGTCGCGCTCCGTGCGAGCGTGACGCAAAGGCTTACCTCTTTTCTGTTCTTTTGGCCCCTGACTCTGATCGGCTTTCATCCGGCGCATATATATATGATGGCCGGGATCCACCTGTTCATCGCGTTCCTGCACCATACCGAGTTCATTCCAAAGCTTTGGAGGCCGATCGAATTCGTCTTCACGACGCCTTCCCATCACCGCGTTCATCACGGTGTCAATTTCAAATACCTCGACAAGAACTTTGGCGAGTTCCTGATCATATGGGACCGCATCTTCGGTTCTTTTGAAGAAGAACAGGAAAAGGTCGTCTACGGGATATACGATCATCCGAGATCCTGGAATCCGATATCGATCAACTTCCATTTCTACCTGGTACTTCTGAAACTGGCGATCGCAGCGCCGAACTGGTGGGACAAGGTCCGGATCTGGTTCATGCCGACGGGCTGGAGGCCGCGCGGGCTCGAGGCGCCGCCGAAGATCGAGATCACGACCGAGAACCAGGCCAAGTTCCGGCCGACGATGTTCTCGATGTCCAGACCCTATCTCGCGGTTCAGGTCGCGGCCGGGATCGCCCTTATGATGGGGATCATTTCGGACGTATTCGAATGGGGAACAGCGGCGAAGTGGATCGGCGCCTTCCTGCTCTGGTGGCAGATCGTCAACTGGGCGGGGATCATGGAAGCAAGGAAATGGCTTTGGGTATCCGAGATCCTTAGGCTTGCGGTGACGTTCTCGGCGCTTGCCGTTATGTACGGCGACACGAATGCCGCCGGCCTGCTTATCGGCGCCGCGGCTTTCACGGCCGCGTGCGCACTTTGGACGCTTGCATTCTTCCGGCCCGGCGCCTCAAGGCTCAGCTTCGCATCGTTCCGCTGACGGGATCTCACCTGTCCACGTAGAACCTTCGTATCCGCACCGCGAGGTCCATCCTGCCCCAGAACTCCGAAATGAACATCTTGAAATCGGAGATCGAGATCCAGTATTTGTCCGGTATCTCTTCCGACTTGTTCACCGGGTGGACTACCGAGAACGCCAGCAGGCCGCTGATCAGCGTGACCGGGACCAAGAGAATATCGCCTTTCATTTCGAAGTGGATCGAGCTGGTGAAGCCGAAGCCTTCGGGAACGTGGCGGAGGCGAAGCGTCTGCGAGACAAGATGCAGGACGATCTCCTTTGATGTGTACTTCCGGCGAGGATTGAGCGAGATCTCGCGGATGACGAGCGGCAGATCGACGTAAGGGGAATCGATCCCCGGGAAGCTCATGAACCGTATGAGTTCCCAGTGCTCGTCGATCACACTGCGCAGTTCGGGCAGCCTCGGATCGTCGGTGCCCGATGCCTTCGCGATCGTAAGTCTCAGCGCATCGCACGCCTTGAGAAACGCCTGCGATGAAAGTCCGGCTTCGTTCAGGTCCGCCGCTTCTTTCACAAGCGCGCCAACGCGCAATCCGCCTGTTTCGGTATCGGTCATCGTCAGGCCCCGTATTATATCCCACGGTCGCGATTCGTATTATGCAAATTACGGCCATTCTGTATAATCGTCCGAAAAAATGCGTTTCGTCTTCTCCCGTAGATTTCTCATTCTCTTTGCCCTCGGCCTTGTGCCGCTCTCGCTTTCGTGGCAGATGCCCCAGCTGCGCTACGCAGTTCTCGCCTTCGATCTGGCGCTTTTGGCTGCAGCGATCTCGGACTATTTTCTTAGCCGGAAGACAGACGGATTATCGGTCGACCGGCGTTTCGCGAAGAGATTCGCAATCGGAGATCCGAACGATGTGACCCTCAGGGTACGGAACGATACGGGACGCGATCTCCAGTTGCGCGTAAAGGACGAGCATCCGCCGGAGATGCTGGTTGTCGACAGTCGCGAGGCTTGGTTCAAGGTGAGCCGAGGTACGGAAGCGGAGTTCACTTATACCGTGACGCCGCCGAAGAGGGGAAGGTATGAATTCGGGCTGACCGCTGTACGGTTCAGGTCCCGGCTAGGTCTTGTCTGGTGTCAGAAAAGGCTCGGAGAAGCGACGCCCGTCAAGGTGTATCCGGATATGCGGCGAGCCCGAGAGATGGAACTGAAAGCGGTCGGGGCCAACACGTATTTGGCTATTCAGAGGAGATCCGTCAGAAGAGGCGAGGGTCGCGAGTTCGAGTCGATGCGTGATTACGTGCGCGGTGACGAACTGAGGCACATATCGTGGACGACCACTGCAAGGCGCGCGAAGCTCACGACCCGCCAGTACCAGATCGAGCGCGACCAGACCATCATCGTCGCCCTCGATTCGGGACGCCTGATGACCGGCCGGATCGGAAACGAGACGAAGTTCGATACGGCGATCCACGCCACGCTGGCATTGGTTTCGGCAGCATCCCGCGGAGGAGATAATTGCGGGATCGCGGTCTTCGGCAGAAAGGTGAAGAAGTTCCTTCCGCCGAAGAAGACCATCGGGCACATCGACGGCATACTTGAGGCACTGTACGACCTCGAGCCGGAGATGATCGAACCTTCCTATTCGAGGGCATTCCAGTTCATCGCCGCGAATTCAAAGAAGCGTTCGTTCGTGATCATCCTGACCGACCTTATCGACAAAGAAAGCTCGGCAGAACTGATCAACTCGCTCAAACTGCTAAGGCCGACGCATCTCCCTTTGGTCGTCACCATCGGAGACCGCGACCTGAATTCGACCGTGAGCTCGGTTCCCGCGAATCTACGGGACGTCTTCGTACAGTCGGCGGCTGAAGAGATAATCCATCACAGGGACTCCGCGCTCAGGCAGGTCGAAACGATGGGCGGGCTGGCGCTGGATGTGACGACGCAGACACTCGCGCCGAGACTGCTGGAGACATATTTGAAGGTAAAGGAGCGCGGTCTGCTTTAATAACCGCGCGGCGCAACACGGATCCAATTCAGGGAGGTTTCAACACGAATGAACATCACGCTTAGGGAAGGCCCGTTCCGTCTCTTCGGGAAGGCGGCGTGCTTGCTTTGCATCTTGTCGATGCTCGCGGCTCCGCTCACTGTTCTTGCGCAGGACGACAAGTCCTCCGGCGAGGCAAAAAAAGAAGAAGAGAAAAAGCCGCTGCCTCTGAAACCGGAACGAAAGGTCGAGTTCACCACTGACGAAGGCACGTGGATGTCGCTCGATGTTTCGCCGGACGGAGAGACCGTGATCTTCGATATTCTCGGCGATCTCTACACGATCCCGGTCGAAGGCGGAAAAGCGGTGCGAGTGACCGAAGGGATGGGTTTCGACGCACAGCCCAGGTATTCTCCGGACGGCAAAATGATCGCATTCGTGAGCGACCGCAGCGGATCGAACAACCTCTGGATCGCGAACGCCGACGGGACCGAAGCGAAAGTGCTGACAAAGGACAAACAGGCCGAGTTCATATCGCCGGAATGGACCGCCGACGGTAACTACGTGATCGTGTCCAAGGCGACCCCGGACTCATCCGGTGCGGAGCTTTGGATGTATCACAAGCTCGGCGGCTCGGGCCTGAAGATCTCGAAAGGCGGAGCCGAACGCGGAGGCGGAGGCGACGGACCTCCTCCTCCGGGTCCAAGCTATTACGGCGCCCAGCCGACTTCCGACGGAAAGTACATGTTCTTCGCGAGGCAGGCTCCGCGGTCGGGACCCAGGCTCACTCTCGCCGACTGCCAGATCATAAGGCGCGACATCGAGGGCGGCGAAGAGGACCCGATCACCTTCGAGGCAGGGAACGCGTTCAGGCCGGCCATTTCGCCCGACGGAAAGACCCTCGTTTACGGATCGAGATACGAAGGTCAAACGGGCCTCAAGGTCCGCGATCTCTCCACCGGCGAGGACCGCTGGCTGAAGTACCCTGTCCAGCGCGACGAGCAGGAGTCGAGGCCGACCCGCGACCTGCTTCCGGGCTACGCGTTCCTTCCGGACGGCCGTTCGATCATCGTTTCGTATGGTGGAAAGATCAGAACGGTCTCGGTGGAAACCGGCGAGGATTCGGTGATCCCGTTCTCCGCCGATGTCAGCCTCGACGTCGGACCTTCGCTTTATGTCGACCACAAGCTAGCCGATGGCCCGGTCAGGGCGAGACTCGTTCAGGAGCCCGAGTTCGCACCGGACGGAAAGCGGATCGCATTCTCGGCGCTCGGGGCGCTTTACACCAAACAGATGCCGGACGGCGCGCCGCGCCGCGTCACGGACACTGACGACCCCAGAGAGTTTCAGCCTTCGTTCTCTCCGGACGGAAGATGGATCGCCTTCGTTACCTGGTCGACAAAAGGCGGGCACATATGGAAGACGGACGGAAGCTCCCTTCAAAGAGTCACTTCGACCCCGGCCTTCTACCGCGATCCGGTATGGAGCCCGGACGGAACGCGGATCTTTGCGCTGAGGACTTCGCGGCTCGTGCGTGTGAACCATCCCTCCGACTTCCTGGGCCCTCAGCCCGGGCTAGACATCATCAACGTTCCCTCGAACGGAGGCGCTGCCCGCACGGTCGCGCCCGCGCGCGGCCTCGGAAAGCCGCACTTCGGGCCGGAGCGGGACCGCGTTTACGTTTACGGAAACGAAGGGCTTGTCTCGTACCGTTTCGACGGCACCGACCGCAAGCTCCACCTGAAGGTCGTCGGAAAGAGCCGCCGCGGGCGTCCCAATCCCGCGCGCGACGTCAGGATAAGCCCCGACGGCACGATGGCGATGGCGCTCCTGACGAGCCAACTTTACGTTTTCCCTGTCCCGAAGACAGGGGCCGACGCTCCGACGATCGACGTCACAAAGCCTGCCGTTCCCTCGAAACAGCTGACCAAGATCGGTGCCGATTCTTTCGCATGGGCCGAAGGTGGAAAAACGCTTTCGTGGGTAGTCGGATCCACTCTTCACACCCAGCCGCTTTCAAGCGTGAAGTTCGAGCCGGAGAAGAAGCCGGACGATAAGAAGAAGGAGAACGGCGAAGAATCGAATGCCGGACAGAAGGAGCCGCCGCCGTTCACCGAACACGAGATCGCGATCGAGCGGCCCCGACACACGCCGAAAGGAACGGTGGTCCTTCGCGGAGCGAAGGCTGTGACGATGAAGGGCGACGAGGTGATCGCCGATTCGGACATCGTCGTTACGGAAAACAGGATCGCGGCGATCGGAAAGCGCGGGTCGGTGACCATCCCGCAGGGCGCTAGAGTGATCGACGTGCGTGGCAAAACGATCATCCCCGGGATCATCGACATCCACGCCCATTGGGAGGTTCGCCACCAGGTTCTCGACACGGAAGACTATACGTTCTGGGGAAATCTCGCCTACGGAGTAACGACCGGCCGCGATCCGCAGACCAACACGAACGACACATTCGCTTACCAGGACCTTGTGGACACCGGCGATATGATAGGCCCCAGGATCTTCACTACCGGGCCCGGGATATTCTCCGACACTGATTTCCAGTCGTATGAGGAAGCGCGCGACACGATCGCCAGGTACAAACGTCATTACCGGGCGGAAACGCTGAAATCGTACCTGGTCGGCAACCGCCAGCAGAGGCAGTGGGTGGTGATGGCCTCGAAGGAACTCGGCATCATCCCGACGACCGAGGGCGGAAGCGATTTCAAGATGAACCTGACGCACGCGATCGACGGGTTCGCGGGCAACGAGCACGCGTTGCCGATCGTGCCTTTTTACAAGGACGTGATCGAGCTTTTCGCCCAGACGAAGATCACCTACACGCCGACACTGCTGGTTTCGTACGGAGGCCCGCAGGGCAAGTACTACTTCTTCGAAGAATCGGATGTCTACGGCGATCCGAAGCTGAAGCGCTTCAATCCGCAGGCCGTGCTTGATGAAAAAACGGCAAGGCTTCCTTGGTTCCGCAAGAGCGAGTACATCTTTCCGGAGATCGCCAAGTACGCGAACGCCATACATCTGGCCGGAGGAAAGATCGGGCTCGGGGGCCACGGCGAACTACAGGGACTTCAGTGCCACTGGGAGATGTGGGCACTGGGTATGGGCGGAATGAAACCGCACGACATTCTGAAAGTCGCTACCATCAACGGCGCATACGCGATCGGATTCGGTAACGAACTCGGAAGCCTCGAACAAGGCAAGGCGGCGGACCTGATAGTGCTCGACAGGGATCCGCTTGCCGATATCCGAAACAGCAACTCTATACGGTACGTGATGAAGAACGGGGAGATCTACAACGGGGAAACGCTCGATCAGATATGGCCTGTGGAGAAGCCTCTGCCGGAAGCGTGGTGGTGGAAAGGAAAGCCCTGACCGTCAGAGGCCTTCGGCGGCTGATCGGCCTTCGCTACTTCGGCCTGCGAGCATTAGATAGCTGAACATCGCGATTCCTGTTCCTATCCCGGTCGCGTACTTGACGTAGTGCGGAAGGCTTGAAGGCGAGAGGAACCCTTCGATGATCCCTGCGCCGACAAGCAGAAATGCGCAGCCGACGGCGAGTTTGACCGCCTTTATACCGTTGATCTTCAGGGAATCGAGCCTTGTGTATTCGCCGGGATTGAGGATCGAATAGCCGATCATCAGCCCCGCGCCTCCCGCAATGAATATGCACGACAATTCGACCACCCCGTGCCCGACCATGAACGCGACAAGTTCCCGGCCGAACTCCGGATCGGTCTTGAAACAGGCCCCGAGCACGCCTCCTATGTGAAGGCCGTTCGAAGCGAGGATGTAGAGTGTCCCGACACAGATCAGCGCGCCCATCGCGAATGCGAGAAACGCCACCCGAATATTGTTCGTGAGGATCTCGCTGGAGCCGATCTGATTCGCCTGGTTCAGGTCGAGCCACCAGCGCGTGTCAGTCTGGGCGAGCATCTGCACCTGTCCAAGCCCGAGAGTGTCGATGAACCTTTGATCGGTCAGGCACAGGACGAATGCTCCGGCGGCAAAAATGAAGAAGACCGCGAACGCCGTGAACGTGAATCCGAACGTTTCCCTGAATATCCGAGGGAAATCTTCCGCAAAGAAATCCCAGAGAACGCGCCCGCCCTGTCCTTCCGCACGGTAGATCTTTCCGTGCGCACGAATCACAAGGCTGTTCAAATAGCTCACGAGTTTCGGGTCTCTCGATTCCGCTCTCGCAATCGCCAGATCTGCTGCGGCACGGCGATACAGCTCGCCGAGTTCGCGGACCTCCGCCCTCGGAAGCAGCCTGAGACCCGCGACGCCTTCGGTCTTCGCGAGAAGTTCTTCAAGCCTCTTCCAATGGTCTTTTCTGTCGTTGATGAATCTGTACATCTTACGCCCGCGCCGCCTTCGAGCTACTACTTTGCCATAGTTTCGGCCAAAACATAGAATCGAGTTTTCGCGATGTCGAACGAGGCCCAAAAATTCCACGAAGAAGCGGCGATAGTGAAGTCGTACGACTGGAGCACGTCAAAGCGGCTGTTCGGGTATCTTCGCCCGTACTGGCGGATGATGATCCTCGCTTTGGCGCTGACCCTTCTGACGAACGTCCTGATCAGCCTGCAGCCGTACTTTACGAAGGTCGCCGTCGACGATTTCATCGTCCCGAAACGGACCGACGACATTTGGCTCTTCGCTTTCGCGTTCTTCGGCCTGTTCCTTTTCCGGTTCATCTTCTCTTATTTGCAGGAGATCATCCTCAACGTGATCGGCCAGCGGGTGATGTTCGACCTGAGGACGCAGATCTTCACGAAGCTCCAGCGCCTTCAGGTCTCGTACTACGACCGGCATCCTGTCGGCAGGATCATTACCAGGCTGACTTCCGACGTTGACTCGCTGAACGAACTGTTCACATCGGGCGTGATCGAAGGCCTCGGGGATATGGTCGTGATCGTCGCGATCATCGGGGCGATGCTCTGGCTCGACTGGCAGCTCGCGCTCGTTTCCCTGGTTACGGTCCCTTTGCTGTTCGTGGCGACGAACTGGTTTCGCAAACGCGCACGGATCGGGTTCGACAAGGTGAGGACCCGCATGGCCAAGCTGAACGCGTTCCTTCAGGAGCATATTTCGGGGGCGCAAACGGTCCAGCTCTTCAATGCCGAGGAGCGGTCGCGCAGGCGTTTCCACGAGATCAACGACGATTACCGAAACGCGAACATCGAGACGATCTACTACTACTCGATCTTCTATCCGATGGTCGAGATGATCGGCACGATCGGGATCGCGGTGATCATATGGTTCGGCGGATACAAGATCCTGACCCAGGCGTCGGCCGCCGGGAGCGCCCTTACGATCGGGACCGTGATCGCTTTTATCCAGTATTCGCAGCAGCTGTTCCAGCCGATCCGAAATCTTTCCGACAAGTTCAACGTGCTGCAGGCCGCAATCGTCGCTTCGCATAGGGTGTTCCTGCTTCTCGACGAGGAGGTCGAGATCGTCGGGCCCAAGAATCCGAAGAAAGCCGAAAAGGCAGCCGGGAGGATCGAGTTTCGCAACGTCTGGTTCGCCTATAAAAATAATGATTGGGTCCTGAAGGACGTGTCCTTCGCGATCGAGCCGGGAGAAAGCATCGCGCTCGTCGGACACACGGGCTCCGGCAAGACGACGGTCACGAATCTGCTGATGAGGTTCTACGACGTTCAGAAAGGCAGGATACTGCTGGACGGCGTGGATGTCCGGGAATGGGACCTCGATTCGCTCAGGCGGAACTTCGCCGTCGTGCTCCAGGATGTTTTCCTTTTCTCCGGGACGATCGCTGACAACATAAGGCTGGGAAATTCGGAGATCTCCGACGACAAGGTCCGGTGGGCGGCGCGAGAGGTGGCGGCGGAGAAGTTCATAAACCGCCTTTCAAAAGGATATGGCGCGATCGTGAAAGAGCGGGGAGCTGGCCTCTCTGTCGGGCAGAAACAGCTTGTGTCGTTCGCGCGCGCACTGGCGTTCGATCCTTCGATCCTGATACTCGACGAGGCGACGAGTTCGATCGATACCGAGACCGAGCAGCTGATCCAGCGGGCCGTGAACCGGATAATGGAAAACCGCACTTCGCTTGTGGTGGCGCACAGGCTTTCGACCATACAGAGATGCGACCGGATCTTGGTGTTCCACCACGGGGTACTTCGCGAGCTCGGGACGCACAATGAGCTCATCGGTCAGAAGGGGCTTTACTGGCGGCTGTTTCAGCTTCAGTACGGCGGCGAAGGAGCTTCCGGCTCGGACGGCGGCCTCATTCCTGCCGTCGGAAACACATAGCCCGTGAAATGCCGCGCTTTCGATAGTTCGCCTGCCAAAAACGATTTGAGTATAATGTGACGCACTGAAATGCCTTCGGACGATCCACAACTGAATAATCTGATCCGGGAGTGCTCCGACACGATCGCGGAGGTGTACGAGGCCTGCGTGGCGAGCCAGCCGAATTTCGGGGTAAGCTCCGACTCCTTTACCGAGTCGGTCACGGACAGCGTTTCGAAATTCCTTTGCAGCGGCCAGGAGAATCCGCCGTCCGCGGATGAGGTCCGCGAATTCGTGAGGTCGATCAGATCGGACGATCTGTTTCTCGCGATCGCATGCGCCGAAGGAAACGAACGCGCGTGGTGGGAGTTCGACCACCAGCACAGGGGTTATCTCGAGCGGATCTCGAGGCACCTTGCCAGCACGGATCTGAGCGCGCAAGAAGTAATCGACCTCGTTTACGTAGAACTCTACGGCACACGGGTCGTCGACGGCGTGAGAATGTCGAAGTTTGCGACCTACAGCGGAAAGGGTTCGATCCGAGGCTGGCTCAGAACGGTCATCTGGCACGCGCTCGTCGACCTCCACCGAGCAAGCCACGACGAGGTCTCGCTTGACGGAATGACCGAAAATGTCGGTGAGGGATACACGCACTCCACCTTCAAGAACAAGGACCTGGGCGGAGAAGATCAGATGATCGACCATCTCGCCCACGAGAAATACAGGAAGGCGACCCTGGATTCGATCCGGACATCGTTCTCCTCTCTCGACGATCACGAGAAACTCCTGCTGCTTTACTATCATTCTGAGGGCTTAAAGCTACGCGAGATCGCGAGGCTTGCGGAATCTCCCGGTTCCCCTCTAAGGGATTGGTTCCAGCGAAGGTCGGCGGCCCGGGAAAAGGATCCGAGCGCGAGAATCCACGAGTCCACGATAATGCGCTGGCTGGACAAGACGTACAAGCTGATCCTCGAGCGGTTCTGCAGCGAGCTTTCCGGGAAACACGGCCTGAAACAGGAGGAGATCGACGTTTGCCTGGAGCTCGCGACTCGTGACCTGGCCGATCCGGACATTTATCGGAATCTTGCTTCGAATGCGGGTTAAGTGTGCTTCTCTCAGAGACTTGAGAGGTTTTAATTAATTTCTCCCGGTTGCGCAAATAAGGGTTGGGGGCTCGTCTGCAACCCGGAGGCGCATAAGAACTATGAACAACAAGGGGATAGACAGGGACGAACTATTCAGGGAGATCCTCAGCGCGTATCTGCGGTCGGATATCGCGGCGATAGAATTTGAGGACCGTGATCATCTCGACGGTGACACCATTGCGGCGTTCGTCGAGGGCAATCTTTCGGAACGAGAGGCACGTCCCGTAAATTCGCACCTGGTGGATTGTTCGTTTTGCCGGCACCGGTCGGCCGAGCTGATCCGGCTCGATCTCGAATTCGCGGAAGAATCGGCGAAAGCGCCGGAAGCGAAGCCGGCGCCGACGAAGGTGTCCGATGTGCTCAGCGGAATTCTCGGCAAGATCCTCGGAGCGGGCGAAGGCGCCGTGTTCGCTCACCAGGAAGATGAAACAAAGGAAGAGGAAGACCGGAAGGACGACAGGGGAGAATCGGAATAGACTAACTGAACGTGCTCACGCGGGGGGCCGTCCGGCATTGCCGGGCGGCCCTTCCGCAGTTTGTAATGGGGTGACGGGCTCGCGTTTCGGCCAATCTCTATGCATCGACACTCGTTGCGGGTATAATGGCTACCTCTCTTTCAGTTCACGAACCCGCGGTTGTCAGTAGATATGAATACCAACTGCTCCACGAACAAGGCGCATTTGACCGTAGAGAACGTCGCGGTCGCCAATCTCCCGACAAAGATCGGCGATTTCAAGATCGCGGGATACAGGTCGCTCAACAGCACAGAGGAGTTCGTTGTTCTTTTCAAGGGAGAGATGGAGAGAAAAGTGCCGACCCTCGTCCGGATCCATTCCCAGTGCCTGACCGGAGACGTGTTCGGTTCGATCAAATGCGATTGCGGGCCCCAGCTCCGGAAGGCGATGGAGATGATCGAGGCCGAGGGCAGGGGAGCGATCGTCTATCAGCAGCAGGAAGGCAGGGGCATAGGCATCGTCAACAAGATCAGGGCGTACGCCCTGCAGGACGAGGGTGCCGATACCGTCGAAGCGAACGAGCAGCTCGGGTTCGCGGCCGATGCGCGCGAGTACGAGCAATGCGCCGAGATTCTCTTCGATCTGGGCCTTTGCGAGGTGCGGGTAATGTCGAACAACCCGGACAAGATCAAGGCGCTTGAAGACGCGGGCCTGCGAATCGTCGAGAGAGTTCCGATCGAGGTTCAGGCGAAGCAGCCTGCAGCTCATTACCTGAGGACAAAGAAAGAGAAGATGGGGCATCTTCTGGACTTCAACGAGTAGGCGAATGTCACTTGATCGCTCATACGAAAGCGGAAACAAGACTGCGAAGAACCGGCAGTTTGTCGTGGGGCTGGTTTTCTCGGTGATGTTATTTGTTCTCGCCCCTGCGATCGCTGCTCAGAACTCGATCAGCGGGATAGTCTTCGACCCGGACAACAAGCCTGTCGGTGACATCGAGGTCGAACTTCTTGATACTTTCGAGAGGCTTATCGGAACAAGAAAGACATCCGGATCCGGTTTCTACACCTTTCAGCGACTGGGAGCGGGAGTTTACTATCTGAAGATCCGGCCCGGCGGAACGGCATTCAGTGAGTCAAAACAGCGGATCGACCTGGGGGATCTGAATGCGATCGGTGGCGTGGACCAGAAGCAGGTGGACATTCACCTCGAATTCGATCCGCGGATGAATCGGAACGGCGCGGCGATAAACGGGGTCGTGTTTGCCCAGGCGGTTCCGGAAGAAGCCCGCCATCATTTCGAGAATGCGTCGAAGGCGGCAAGAAAACAACCCGAACGCGCGATAGTCGAGTTAGAGAAAGCGCTGTCTCTTTTCCCGGACTACTTCGCCGCACTGGAACTGTCCGGCGACCTGAAACTCGCGAACGGGGATTTCGAAGGCGCGGAAGCCGCTTTCGGCAGGGCTGTGGAGGTGAATGCAAGATGCTTCGGCTGTTTCTTCAACCTGGCGGTGGCCCAGAACAAATTGGGGAGAAAGCCTGAAGCGGCATCAAACCTGGTCCGCGCGAACGAGATCGATCCGGGTTCGATCAACGCCAACCTCCTTCTGGGAATGATCCTGAGGGACCTCAAGCGGTTCGACGAAGCGGAGTCAGCACTGCTCAAGGCAAAGGGTCTGAGCGGCAACGAGCAGCCGGACGTAAACTGGCAGCTGGCCGAGCTTTATTACTTCGATCTGAAGGAACCGAAAAAGGCCAAGAAAGAGCTGGAATCGTATCTCAGCAACCTGAGCGATACAGAAAAGCGGCAGAACTCAGGGAAGGTAGAGACGATCCGAAAACTCATAAGACAGATCGAATCAGAGATATCCGGCGGCTCCTGACCGCTGCTTCCAAAGCCGTTTCTCCCGCCCTTCCTTGCCGTGACGATCGCTTAGCATCCAATAAATTGTAGAAAATTCAAGAATGTAAACGGACATTCGGATTTTCGCTCATTTCACATAGTTTTGGAACGCCTCTAAATCACACCTAAGCCACCTATTTCCAACAATTAACGTGTCGCTACCAAGCCGTTCCTGTCGTGGCTCGAAATTCGCCTAAAAGCCCGCGCTTTTGCATCGTTCTCTCCCGCCGTCCCCTCGGCAAATCATAGGGAGAACTACACAAAAAATCAGTCAGAAAAATCTCTGCTTAGGAGTGAGAATATGTTGAACAAATTCAGATTTATCTCTGTGGCCCTGCTGACGCTCGTGCTTGCAGCATTCGCGTTCGGCCAGGGAACCACGGGAGAGATCGAGGGAACCGTTACGGACTCCACCGGAGCCGTGGTTCCCGGTGCGACCGTACGCATCGAAAGCACGGGAAGCACCGCGGGATTCAACCGCACTGTGACCGTCGATTCGAACGGTTACTTTATAGTTTCGAACCTTCAACCCGGCGCGTACAAAGTTACGATCGAAAGCTCGGGTTTCGATTCTTTCGCCAGGACAGTCACGGTCGTCGTTGACCGTTCAGCCGCTGTCAACGCCACGCTCGTCCCGGCCGGTACAACCGCCGAGGTCGATGTGGACACCAGCGGAGCCGTGACGATCGATACTTCGGACACGAAGATCGACACGAACATCACCAAGGACATCATCGAAGCGCTTCCCAAGGGAACGACCTTCGGTTCGCTGCTCAAGATCGCTCCGAACGTACGTCCGGAAGCTCTCGGCGGCGGATTCCAGGTTGACGGCGCGTCGGGTTCCGAGAACGTGTTCGTTATCGACGGACAAGAAGTCACGAACTTCCGTACCGGTACCCTGAACTCGAACAACAACCTTCCGTTCGAGCTTCTCCAGGAAGTCCAGATCAAGTCGACCGGTTTTGAAGCCGAATACGGCGGAGCGACCGGCGGTGTGGTCAATGCGATCACCCAGGGCGGTAACAACGACTGGCACGGAAACTTCGGCGCATCATTCAGGCCTAGCAAGTTCCAGGGCGATCCGAATGTGGTTCTGAACCGATACTCAACAAGCGCGGGTTCGTTCGAGTACTTCCAGCCAAACAAGGACGGCGGAACGGACTTCTTCCCGGTTGCTTCGATCAGCGGGCCGATCGTCAAAGACAGGCTGTGGGGTCTTGTAACCTATGCTCCTCAGATCTTTGAGACGAATAGGACCGTTAACTACTTCGATTCTTCTTCTCCGACGAGGACGGTTATCGAGACCCGCGAATTCCAGCAGACGCAGAGGACTGAGCAGGCTTTCGGACGACTCGACGCCCAGCCGGCCTCGAACCTCCGCATGTTCGGTACGTTCCTCTGGAACCCCATCATCAATGAGGGTTCGCTTCCCGGATCGACCTCCGGTCTTTCCGGCCTCGATCCGCTTTCGGTTTCGGATTACGCAGCCCGCGGCGGACGCCAGAACAGCAACGCCGTCAACGGACAGGTCACCTATAACCCGACCAACTGGGTCGTGCTGAACTTCCGTGCCGGCCGCAGCTTCCTTAACGAGAAGTTGACGGGATCGTACGGTGTTACGCCGATGACTCGCTACCTTTGCTCGACTTCGGGTACACCCCAGAACGTGCCCGGTTCGGGCTGCCTGCCTGGCTTCGACACCGGTGCCAACACGGTCCGCCTGTTCGACGTTTCGACTCGTACGACCTTCGACGGTGACGCCAGCTTCGTGGGCATCAACGCCGGCGGACGTCACAACATCAAGGTCGGTTACCAGTTCAACCGCCTCTTCAACGACGTTGAGTCGGGCTACACGGACACCGGTTATGTCGTTCTTTACTACGGCATTCCCATCAACGCCCTGGGCGCTCCGGTCACCCCGACCGCGGGCAACCTCGGCTCCGGCCTTCTTCAGAGGTTCGGTACTGTCGGCAGCGCAAGCAGCACGAACCAGGCGATCTTCGCCCAGGATTCGTGGCAGATAATGAACCGCCTGACGCTCAACTTCGGTCTTCGTGTCGAACGCGAGGTCGTTCCGAGCTTCGGCGCTCCGCAGACCACGCAGAACATCGTGTTCGGATGGGGCGACAAGCCGGCTCCTCGTCTGGGCGTTGCATACGACCTGACGGGCGACGGTAAGACGAAGCTCTTCGGTTCGTACGGCTGGTTCTACGACCGCTTCAAGTATGAACTGCCCCGCGGTTCGTTCGGCGGCGACTTCTACCGTCGCGACTACTTCGAGATCCTTCCGGCTCGCGGAGTGGCGTACACGGATTACACGCTTGCCAACATTCTTGGCGGACGTGCTGACGAAGTGGGCGGAACCTGCCCGATCGTCGGCGGCCCCGGCTACTCGGTGTGCCAGTTCGACTTCCGTATCGCGACCAACTCGACGACGGCCGACATCTTCTCGACGGGTGCTGTTGACCCCGACCTGAAGGCTGCCCGCCAGAGCGAGTACACGATCGGCGTCGAGCGCGAGCTTGGAAGCAACTTCCTGCTTGCCGCACGCTACACGCACAAGCAGATCGACCGCACCGTCGAAGACGTAGGCGTCTTCACCCCTCAGGGTTCGGAAGCCTACATCATCGGCAACCCGGGTCTCGGACTCGTCTGCGAGATCTCGCAGCAGGCGAATCAGCCCTGCACCAAGGCACAGCGTGATTACGACGCCGTCGAGATCCGTGTCGACAAGAGGGCGACGAACTACTTCTTCAACGCCAGCTACACCTGGAGCCGTCTCTTCGGAAACTACTCCGGTCTGGCCAGCTCGGACGAGTTCGGACGCAACTCGCCGAACGTGAACAGGTACTTCGACCTTCCGCCGCTCGGCTACACCGCCAACGGTGTTCCCGACAACGGCAAGCTGGCGACGGACCGTCCGCACGTCTTCAAGGCGTATGGCGGATACTCGTTCGACTGGGCGGGTGACGGGGTCAACAGGACGTCCGTTTCGGGCTTCACGACGATCCAGTCGGGTAGTCCTGTGACGACGATCTACAACCTCTACAGCCTCGGCACCACGATCCTTTACGGTCGCGGAGACCTTGGCCGCACCGAGATGTTCACGGAGTCTGATCTTTCGATCAGCCACCGTTACAAGTTCGGCGAAGACAACAAGTTCACGCTTGAAGGCTTCATCGACATCCGCAACATCTTCGACGAGAGGAACGAGATCGCCCGTCAGACGACGATCAGCGGAACCAACTTTACGGCCAGCATACTGACTGCTGCCGGTTGCGCGACCTGCACGTCTGAAGGTGCTGTCTTCGACACCATCTTCAACGGCGGCGGCATCCAGCAGTTCGTTGAGAACCGCATCAATAGCCTGGGCGTAGGCTCGACCGGTCTAAGGAACGACTACAACCAGCCGAACTCCTTCCAGGCCGGACGCGATGTCCGCTTTGGATTCCGCTTCTTCTTCTAAAGAGAGGAAAAGGAAACAAACTTACGGAGCCGCTCGGAAACGGGCGGCTCTTTTTTTAGTGATGAGGAATGAGTACTGAGTACTGAGAGATGAGTACTGAGAGATGAGTACTGAGAGATAAGTACTGAGAGATTGGAACCTTGAGCGCAAGCGACGGGCATAGTCGGAACCCGGAGCGCAAGCGACGGGCATAACGATCGGAACCCGGAGCGCAAGCGACGGGCTTAGCGGACCCGGAGCGTGAGCGACGGGCATAGTCCGAACCCGGAGCGCAAGCGACGGGCTTAGCGAACCCGGAGCGTGAGCGACGAGCTTAGCGGACCCGGAGCGCGAGCGACGGGCATAGTCCGAACCCGGAGCGCGAGCGACGGGCACAATGGAACGCACGTGTCCTCCGTGCACCGAGCGAAGCGAAAGAATTCGCCGGAATCGAATCCGTTTAGAGCAGCCCTCCGGGCTGCAGATTTGCGGGCGGGGCGCCCGCGGTCCGGCGCGAGACCGCTTTTTCCACTTTTTTACGAGATTTCGTTGAGATTCTGCATATAAATCCATTTTTGTGGATATTCCCTGCGGTAATGGAATTCGTCCAACTTTTTGAATAATCGAATGTATGTTCGGATGAGCGTCTAAGCCTATTGTTCTCACCACTTACGGGCACAAAAAACACGTCGCACGGACCGCATGGCGTTGTAATTGCATTCTTCTTTAACACTAGTCTGTGTTCCTTGAACGTCCTTTCGGATCTTTTGACTTAAGTTGGTTTGTTCGGACCCTCCTAAACCTTCTCTCCTCAGGAGTTTACGACTCCAGTGAGAAACGGAGGCCCGGCGGACGACTTTTTGAAAGGACGTAAATGGATCATCAGATCCGGTTTTTCTCTCTTCCAGTTCAAACTGAAAATTGGAATTTGTAGTTTTGATTCAGACTAAAACCCTGCTTAGGAGTGAAAATATGTTGAATAAATTCAGATTTATCTCCGTGGCCCTGCTGACGCTCGCGCTTTCCGCGTTCGCGTTCGGCCAGGGAACCACGGGAGAGATCGAGGGAACCGTTACGGACTCCACCGGAGCCGTGGTTCCCGGTGCTACGGTGCGCATTCAAAGCACCGGAAGCACTGCCGGCTTCAGCCGGACGGTCTCTGTTGACGAAAACGGTTACTTTATCGTGTCGAACCTTCAACCCGGCGCTTACAGAGTGACCATCGAAAGTTCGGGCTTCGATTCTTTCACCAAAACGGTGACGGTCGTGGTCGACAGGGCCGTTCCGGTGAACGCGAGTCTCGTCCCGGCGGGTACAACCGCCGAGGTCGATGTGGACACCAGCGGAGCCGTGACGATCGATACTTCGGACACGAAGATCGACACGAACATCACCAAGGACATCATCGAAGCGCTTCCCAAGGGAACGACCTTCGGTTCGCTGCTCAAGATCGCTCCGAACGTACGTCCGGAAGCTCTCGGCGGCGGATTCCAGGTTGACGGCGCGTCGGGTTCCGAGAACGTGTTCGTTATCGACGGACAAGAAGTCACGAACTTCCGTACCGGTACCCTGAACTCGAACAACAACCTTCCGTTCGAGCTTCTCCAGGAAGTCCAGATCAAGTCGACTGGTTTTGAAGCCGAATACGGCGGCGCGACCGGCGGCGTGGTCAATGCGATCACCCAGGGCGGTAACAACGACTGGCACGGAAACTTCGGCGCATCATTCAGGCCGAGTCAGTTCCAGGGCGACCCGAACGTCTTTCTTAACAGGTACGGCGTTGGTGCAGGCGAGTTCGAGTATTCGGATCCCGTCAAGACGGAAGGAACGGACTTTTTCCCGGTTGCTTCGATCAGCGGGCCGATCGTCAAAGACAGGCTCTGGGGTCTCGTAACTTACGCTCCCCAGATCTTCGAGAATGAAAGGAACGTTCTGTTCTTCGATACGGACGCGCCTGGCCGCACGGTCATCGACACGGAGACCTACTCGTCGACTCAAAGGACAGAGCAGGCTTTCGGACGACTTGACGCCCAGCCGACCTCGAACCTCCGCATGTTCGGTACGTTCCTCTGGAACCCGATCGTGCTGGACGGATCGCTTCCGGGGAGCACCGTTGGTTATACAGGCACCGGACTTTCGGTATCTGACTATGCAGCCCGCGGCGGACGCCAGAACAGCAACGCCGTCAACGGACAGGTCACCTATAACCCGACCAACTGGGTCGTGCTGAACTTCCGTGCCGGCCGCAGCTTCCTCAATGAGAAGCTCTCGGGCGCTTACGGCGTGACTCCGCAGACCCGTTATCTCTGCAGCATCTCCGGCGACCCGGATTCGGTTCCCGGTTCCGGATGCTCTGCAGGATTCAACACCGGCGACAACACTGTTCGCCTGTTCGACGTTTCGACTCGTACGACCTTCGACGCTGACGCCAGCTTCGTGGGCATCAACGCCGGCGGACGTCACAACATCAAGGTCGGCTACCAGATGAACCGTCTGTTCAATGACGTTGAGTCTGGCTACACCTCGACCGGTTATGTCGTTCTTTACTACGGCATTCCCATCAACGCTCTCGGCGCTCCGGTCACCCCGACCCCGGGCAACCTCGGCTCCGGCCTTCTTCAGAGGTTCGGTACTGTCGGCAGCGCAAGCAGCACGAACCAGGCGATCTTCGCCCAGGATTCGTGGCAGATAATGAACCGCCTGACGCTCAACTTCGGTCTTCGTGTCGAACGCGAGGTCGTTCCGAGCTTCGGCGCTCCGCAGACCACGCAGAACATCGTGTTCGGATGGGGCGACAAGCCGGCTCCTCGTCTGGGCGTTGCATACGACCTGACGGGCGACGGCAAGACGAAGCTCTTCGGTTCGTACGGCTGGTTCTACGACCGCTTCAAGTATGAACTGCCCCGCGGTTCGTTCGGCGGCGACTTCTACCGTCGCGACTACTTCGAGATCCTTCCGGCTCGCGGAGTGGCGTACACGGATTACACGCTTGCCAACATTCTTGGCGGACGTGCTGACGAAGTGGGCGGAACCTGCCCGATCGTCGGCGGCCCCGGCTACTCGGTGTGCCAGTTCGACTTCCGTATCGCGACCAACTCGACGACGGCCGACATCTTCTCGACGGGTGCTGTTGACCCCGACCTGAAGGCTGCCCGCCAGAGCGAGTACACGATCGGCGTCGAGCGCGAGCTTGGAAACAACTTCCTGCTTGCCGCACGCTACACGCACAAGCAGATCGACCGCACCGTCGAGGACGTAGGCGTCTTCAACGACCAGGGTTCCGAGGCTTACATCATCGGCAACCCGGGTCTCGGACTCGTCTGCGAGATCTCGCAGTCGGCGAATCAGCCCTGCACCAAGGCACAGCGTGATTACGACGCCGTCGAGATCCGTGTCGACAAGAGGGCGACGAACTACTTCTTCAACGCCAGCTACACCTGGAGCCGTCTCTTCGGAAACTACTCCGGTCTGGCCAGCTCGGACGAGTTCGGACGCAACTCGCCGAACGTGAACAGGTTCTTCGACCTTCCGCCGCTCGGCTACACCGCCAACGGTGTTCCCGACAACGGCAAGCTGGCGACGGACCGTCCGCACGTCTTCAAGGCGTATGGCGGATACTCGTTCGACTGGGCGGGTGACGGGGTCAACAGGACGTCCGTTTTCGGGCTTCACGACGATCCAGTCGGGTAGTCCTGTGACGACGATCTACAACCTCTACAGCCTCGGCACCACGGTCCTTTACGGTCGCGGAGACCTTGGCCGCACCGAGATGTTCACGGAGTCTGATCTTTCGATCAGCCACCGTTACAAGTTCGGCGAAGACAACAAGTTCACGCTTGAAGGCTTCATCGACTTCCGCAACATCTTCGACGAGAGGAACGAGATCGCCCGTCAGACGACGATCAGCGGAACCAACTTTACGGCCAGCATACTGACTGCTGCCGGTTGCGCGACCTGCGCGACTGAAGCTGATGTCTTCGACACCATCTTCAACGGCAGCGGCATCCAGACGTTCGTTGAGAACCGCATCAATAGCCTGGGCGTAGGCTCGACCGGTCTAAGGAACGACTACAACCAGCCGAACTCCTTCCAGGCCGGACGCGATGTCCGCTTTGGATTCCGCTTCTTCTTCTAAAGAGAGGAAAAGGAAACAACTTTACGGAGCCGCTCGGAAACGGGCGGCTCTTTTTTTAGTGATGAGGAATGAGTACTGAGTACTGAGAGATAAGTACTGAGAGATTGGAACCCGGAGCGCGAGCGACGGGCATAACGATCGGAACCCGGAGCGCAAGCGACGGGCATCGTCGGAACGCACGCGTCCCGCGTGCATTGAGCGAAGCGAACCGGAAGTACGACAAGCTTAAGCTTGTCTCGGTCCACAGGCGGCCCGAGCAGCCGGCAAATATGTAAGTGCGAACGTCCGCACCGACCGGGAACTCGTGTTTCATCTGCAGCCGGATGGGCTGCTCTAAACTGGGTCGTTTGAGTCGACGATTCAGCCGGATTGTACCCGGATAATGCAGCGCGAAGCGCTGCTATAAACGTAAGGACTGAGGAAGGCTGATCGATGCACAACAACGCATCAAGTCTTCTTCTCAGTCCTCAGTCCTTTTATCTCAGTCCTGGTTCTAGCCAGATCCCTTCGCCTTCGCGCGAAGGTCGCTGATCACCTTCTTGATCTTTTCGTCTTTCTGGTCGCTGGCCTTCAGATAGAGTTCAAGTTCGTCAGCGGCTTTACCATATTGTTTGAGGTCGTTACCGTAAAGCTGTGAGAGCTCCATATGGATCTCCGGAACACTTACGTTATTCGCCAGCTTTTTCGCCGATATCAGGCTCTTTTCAGCCTGCACGAAATCACCTTCCTGACGAAGGAGCTTTCCTTCGAGAAGCGGCACGAGATATGCTGACGGCGCAAGGACCCTCGCCTTTTCAAGTGCTTTCAGCGCCGCAGGGTTGTACTCCTTCCCCATTTGGCTCAGGGCGAAGCCCATATAATAGAAGGTGACCGAGCTCTTCGGATTGATCCCTGCAGCGAGCATAAACACCCTCGCCGCTTCCTCGTACCGCTTGGTCGTAAGCAGGACCATTCCAAGCTTGTGATTTGCGGCAAAATAATTAGGGAACTCGTTTCTCGCCGCTACCAACAGCTTGGTCGCTTCCGAGGTTTCTCCGCTGTCGAGCGCTTCAAGAGCGGAATTGTACTTTTCCTCAGCCGACTTTGGGATCTCCTGTGCGAAGATCACTCCCGTCGTCGTCTCGCCGAGACCGCCCTGTTTTCTCCGTAGGTAGAAATCCTGGCTGATGTAGGTGAATCCGCCGCCAAGGATGCTCAGCGAGTCCACGATCACCCGCTCAGTCGAGTCCTCGAGATTGTACCGGAACGGCATTACCCTGATGTAATAAGTGCCGTCCGCCACATTGCTGAACTCGTACCTGCCGATGCCGTTGGTCTTTACCCTTCCCCGGGTCGCGTAGTTCTCATTCAGAAGCTCGACATCGACTTCGACAACGGGATTTCTCTGTTCGTCGTAGATAAAGCCTCCGATGGTCCCCGCTACCCCCGCAGAAGCCTGGGCAGCAAATGAGGAGCAGATTGCGAAAAGCAGTATAAGACGCCCGTTCGACAACGGTCGACAGTTGCGAAGCGACAGCATATTCTTCCTCCAAGTAATACAGAAAGCGAAAATTGAAAGCTATGGGAATGTCCCCGGATTATAGCATCAATAACCCTTTACGTTAAGTTTTTCTGCATTCGAGACCACGTGCGCGGCCGGGTGCTATACAATGACACGCGATGGCTAAAACGAAGGGAAACGATCTGAAGGAAAGGATCTACAGGGACCCTGTCCACAATATCATCAGGCTGAATCCGGCGACCGATGAAGGACTGCTCCTCGTTGAATTGATCGATACCGCGGAGTTCCAGAGACTTCGAAGGATACGCCAGCTGGGTCTCGCACATTTCGCATACCAGGGTGCGGAGCATTCAAGGTTTACGCACTCACTTGGCGTCCTGCACCTCGCCTCCAGGGTCCTGGAACGCCTCGCGCTAAGCTACGAACTGTCCGAGGACGATATGATCGCAGTGCGCGTAGCGGCTCTGCTGCACGACATCGGCCACGGCGCTTTTTCGCACGTGATCGAATCGATCCAGGGCTTCCATCACGAGGACTTCACGATAGAAGCGGTAGAGAGTCAGGAGACCGAGGCCGGCCGGCTTCTCGCTGATTTCTCGAAGGACCTTCCGAAGAAGGTCGCCGAGATAATTCGGGGTGATTTCAAACCGATGGCGCTCGCCCAGCTGGTCTCGTCGCAGCTGGACGTGGACCGCATGGACTACCTGTTGCGCGATTCCCTCATGACGGGAGCGAAGTACGGGATCTTCGACCTTGAGTGGATAATCAAGTCCCTGGAGATCGACGAGGCGAACGACCGCCTCTACGTATCTGCCCGCGGCGTTTACGCGGTCGAGGACTACATACAATCCCGCTACTACATGTTCCGCCAGGTCTATTTCCACAGGACTCTGCGTTCCGCTGAGGTTATTCTTCGGGCGATCTTCGACCGGGCGTTCTTTCTTGTGCGGGAGGGCGGGAACCCCTGGCTCGCTCAGGGAACCCAGTTCGAAAAACTGCTCCACGGCGAAAAACTGACTCTGACCGAACACCTTCAGCTGGACGATTCCGACGTCATTTTCCACATAAAACAGTGGCAAAGAAGCCGCGACGAGATCCTTTCGGACCTCGCTTCGAGATTCCTCAACCGCAGGCTGTTCAAGGTCTTCGATCTCGATATGCCCGAGGAGGACAGGCACGCGTTTTCTTCTCGCGTGCGCGGTTTGGTGGAGGCGCGCGGTTACGATCCTTCATTCTATTTCGCCGAGGACAAGGCCGGAGATGTGCCTTACTATTTCTACAGAAAGACCCCGGACGATCCGAAGCAGTTCATATACGTCGAGGACGGCTACTCGAACCCTACGATCCGCGAGATCTCCGAGGTGTCGGCCGCGGTCAGGGGGCTGCAGAAGGGCTACGAGATCCACCGCGTCTGTTTTCCGCACGAACTCAAGGACGAGATCGCAGAGATCTACCACGGCAGGGCGGCATCGGGCGACGTCAAGCGATAAGCGGGACCGATCCTGGCCATGAACTCGGTGTTCCGCGAGAGCCTTGCATACGAATCGCCCTCAAAACTGCCAATAAAGAGGCCGCTTTTGCCGATGTGACTTTCGCTGCGATATAATTTTCGCGATTTCGAGAACCGGAAACTCCGGTGACTCTCCGGCCCTCGCCGGATCTCCGAGACCCCTTCCAAATGAAGTATCTCCGTTCTGCAGCACGGATGGTCGCGTTCCTGGCTTTAACGGTCGCAGTCTATTCGACCTGGTTCGCGGGAAATCTGCTGGTACCAAACAAGCAGTACTGGCGCCAGATCGCGTTCCGGATCTGGGCGCGAGGTTTCCTGAAGATCGGCGGCGTGACCGTCGAAACCATAGGCACCGTTCCGAAACCCCCCTTCTTTCTTGTTTCGAATCACCTTAGCTATATGGACATTCCCGTCCTCAGATCGATTGTCGAGAGCGTCTTCGTTGCGAAAGGCGAGATCCGCGGATGGCTGATCGCGGGCAAGGTCGTCAGCGACATGGGAATGATCTTCATAGACCGCAACAACCGCCGGGACATTCCGCGCGCGGGAAGTGAGATCATCGCAAAGCTCGAGGGAGGCGAAGGAGTCATCGTATTCCCGGAAGGCACCAGCACGAAAGGCGAAGAGATCCTGAAGTTCAATTCATCATTCTTCGAGTTTGCCGCGAACACCGGCCTCCCGATCCACTACGCCGCGATCACGTACCGCGTCGAAGACACGACCGAGAAGGCAAGCGATGCCGTCTGCTGGTGGGACGATTCGACCTTCGTCGAGCACCTTTGGCGTTTCTTCCAGACCCCGAGGACGCGTGCGATCGTGACTTTCGGTTCCGAACCGGTCGCGAGCTCCGACCGCAAGGAACTTGCCCGAAGTCTCTGGACCAAGGTTAACGAACACTTCATTCCCGTGGTCTGAACCCGCGAAACCATTTCCCGCACGTTTCGTAGTACACCTGTTCGCTTTTACCTACAGGATCACCAAGGAGACATTTATGCGTAGTCATCGTTATTACCTGACGGCAGCTGCCGCCGTCTTGCTCGCCCTTTCGGCGACCGCCTTCGGGCAAAACGCGGGATTCGACGTCGCACGGATGGACAGGTCCGCCGAGGCCTGCACCGATTTCTTTCAATTTGCAAACGGAAAGTGGGTCGAAGAGACAAAGATCCCCGATTCGGAGTCGCGATGGGGGAGCTTCAACATCCTCGCCGAGAACAATCGCGAACTGCTTAGGGGCGTGCTCGAGAAGGCTTCGTCGAACGGTTCTTCCGCGAAAGGAAGCGACACGCAGATGATCGGCGACTTCTACGGCTCGTGCATCGCCGAAGACGCGATCGAAAAGGCCGGCGCAAGGCCCCTGATGCCAATGCTCAGGGACATCGAAAAGATCCGAAACCGCGAGGACCTGGTCCGGCATGTCGCGAAGATGCACAACATGGGGATCGGAGTGATCTTCGGATTCGGCGGCGGGCCTGATCTGAAAGACAGCAAGATGAACATCGCCAACGCCGGACAGGGCGGCCTCTCGATGCCGAACAAGGACTACTACGTCGACGGCGATCCGAAATTCAAGGAGAATCGCGACAAGTTCCGCGAGTATATGCAGAAGATGTTCATGCTCCTCGGCTCGGATGAGGAAAAGGCGCGCAAGGACGCGTTCACGGTGATGCGCATCCAGACAGAACTCGCATACGCGTCGCTTCGCCGCGTGGAACTGCGCGATCCCGACAAGCGGTACTCAAAGGTCTCGCTGGAAGAGGCCGGGCGCATCTCGCCCAACTTCTCCTGGAAAGAGTACATGGCGTTTCGGGGCGCTCCGGAGGTGGATTCCTTCAACATCGGCCAGCCGGACTTCTTCAAAGCAGTCAACGCAATGCTCGAAGAGACTTCGATCGAGGAATGGAAGACGTATCTGAAGTGGATGGCGATCGACGCCGCCGCTCCTTTGCTTTCGAAAGACTTCCGGGACGCAAGTTTCGATTTTTACGGCCGCTATCTGCAGGGCCGCAAGGAACAGCAGCCGCGCTGGCGTCAGTGCGTGCAGGCGACCGACGGCGCGATCGGCGAGGCGCTCGGCCAGGAATACGTGAAGCAGGCGTTCAAGCCCGAGGCCAAGGACCGGATGAACGAACTGATCGACAACCTGTTCGCCGCTTTCCGCGAGAGGCTCGACAATCTCGAGTGGATGGGCGACGAGACGAAGGCGCAGGCCCTCTCGAAGCTTCTAACGTTCAAGCGCAAGATAGGCTATCCGGACAAGCTTCGCGGCTATGAAGGTCTGAAGATCGAACGCGGTTCGTATATGGGGAATGTTCAAAGGACGACCGAGTTCCAGATCGGGAGAAACCTTAAGGACATAGGCCAGCCGGTAGATCCCGACCGATGGTTCATGACGCCACCGACGGTAAATGCCTACTACAGCCCCATTCTGAACGAGATCGTCTTCCCGGCGGGAATCCTTCAGCCTCCGTTCTTCAATTTCGACGCGGACGACGCGATCAACTACGGAGCGATCGGCGCGGTAATCGGCCACGAGATCACTCACGGCTTCGACGACCAGGGAAGCCGCTTCGACGCGGAAGGAAACCTGAAGATGTGGTGGACGGCAGACGACCGAAAGCAGTTCGACGATCGCGCCGCTTGTGTGGTGAACCAGTTCTCGAGCTATGAGGTCCAGCCGAAGCTGTTCATGGACGGCAAGCTGACGCTCGGCGAGAACATCGCCGACCTGGGCGGACTGACGGTCGCGTATGACGCTTACATACGGTCTTTGGAGAAGAACGGAAGGCCCGAGAAAATCGACGGATTCACGCCGGAGCAGAGGTTCTTCCTCGGCTGGGCGCAGGTCTGGGCGGTGAAGGCGACACAGGAGTTCGAAAGGCTCCAGGTGTCGACGGACCCGCACGCCATCGCCCGCTGGAGGGTGAACGGGCCTGTCTCGAACATGCCCCAGTTCGCGAAGGCGTACGGCTGCGGAAACGGATCCGAGATGGTACGGAAGGACTACTGCCAGATCTGGTAAACCTGTTCGGGGTTCCAGGTTCAGGGTTCAAAGGCGTGTCCGAAGCCCAAGCGTGAGCGCGGGCTACTTCAGTAATTTCTAAGTTCAAGGGCGTGTCCGAAGCCCAAGCGTGAGCACGGGCTACCTCAGCAAGTTCAAACTTAGAAGTTCAAGGCACCGTTGTTTGCTTCGTGACCTTCGTGAAAACCTCGTGTCCTTTGTGGTTAACTTCCGACGATCAAGAGAACTCTCGATGAAGAGATTAACCACGGAAGACACGAAGGTGTTCACGATGGTCACGGAGTTTCCTTATTGATTCTAAGCGATAATCTGTCTTACGGCGGGCTTGCCCGCTTCTCTTATCAAAAGTCCGTTAGGCAAAGAACGATTGATTTCTTCGTGGCCTTTGTGAAAACCTCGGTGCCCTTTGCGGTTAACCTTCGATGATCGGGCAAGCGTTCGAGGAAAAGATAAACCACTGGGGACACGGAGGGATTCACGAAGGTCTCAAAGTGTCCTTCTCATTTCAATTTTCACGTTTCTCGCCGGGTTTGAACCGCAGAGTATTCAGAGATCGCGTAGAAATGGGGAAAAGGTCAATGGAAAGTCCGCAAAGACCCGGTGAGTCTTAAGCGCAAAGGTCCCAACGGACGCGAAAAGTTATCTGCTGCAGCCACCTTATCGGACCATGGCAATAATCACGGGTGATTCGACTCAACGAATGTGTCCTGGATTCCTTCGCTCCCTATGCGGCCATTGCGTTGAGAAATCTCGCAAGAATCTGCCCGCTCCCTGCGTGTTCTGCGGTAAATGCCTTTCCGGAAAAAATGGCGGAAGCAAATGCTCCCGCGCGACTCCCTGACCGTTCTCTCTCAGATCCCGTTCACCGCGATATACAGACCCCGGTCGTCGAACCCCACCGGGTCATATTCGACTTGCAGTCCGCATTTTTCAAACGCCTCCTCCATTTCCTCCCGCGAGAACAACGCGAGTTCATGAACTTCTAGTTCGTGACGAATGCCGTCCTCGGTGCCGATCAAATAATGCATATAAAAGCGCGAGATTCGGCCTTCAAGTTCTCCGATCGTCATTCTGGCAATAGTGGCCTCTTCTTCTTCCACAGTGTGAAGGTGTCGTTGCCCAGCCGTGAACGCTTCAGGCGTGAGCCAGGGTTCCACGATGATCACACCGCCTTGTGCGGCGTGCTTCTTCATATTCGCGATCGCGAGGGCAAGGTCGCTTCTTGTCGTCATATACCCGATCGAGCTGAAAAGGCATATGACGGCGTCATAGGTCTTACCCATTTCGAAGGTTCTCATATCTCCGGGTTCAAACCGCCCGCCCGGATTCGCCTTTCCAGCGATGGAAACAAAGCTCTCGTCAATGTCGACTCCATCTGCAGCGAATCCGTGGTCGGCCGCAAGGTGGGTCGAGTGCAGTGCCGGGCCGCACGCCACCTCGAGTACCTCCCGCGCTCCCGGATTGCGTTTCCGTATCAGGTCGGCCACGCGGTCCGCTTCGTCACCGTAATCTTTGAACTGCGTGTATATGAGACTGTAATACTCGGCTGTTTTATCGAACATGATCGGTTTAACTATCGTGAGCGGTTTAAGATTCGGTTGTTGAAACGATTGGTCCCGATCCGGTTCAATACGCTCAGAGTACCAAGTGTCCGAAGCCCAAGCGTGAGCGCGGGCTACTTCGGCAAGTTCAAAGCGGGAGAGCGGAATGCCGTTTACGGCGGGCTTTCCCGCCTTCTTTATAAAGGCACCAATGCGCATAGAACGCTGCTTCTCTTCGTGTCCTCTGTGAAAACCTCTGTGTCCTTTGCGGTTAACTTCCGATTATCGAACCAGCTCTCGACGAAGAGATCAACCACGGAGGACACGAAGGGATTCACGAAGGTCACGGAGTCTCCCTTTTGTGGACCCGATAGACCCTATCTCACTCGCGCTGCGCGCTCAATGCAGCGCGAAGCGCTGCTCTAAACGGGATTTTTGAGAGGGATCTGGATACCTTCCCAAATTTCCTCCGCGCCTTGGCGCCTTTGCGGCTAACTCTCTTGTGCCCCTCGCTACCGCCCGGGGTACTGATTTTCAGGCAAAAGAAAGGCGGGCACAAGGCCCGCCCCTACTGCTCACAGCTCACTGCTCACAGCTTACTCTTCTTCTTCCCCGCCTTTCTTGACCTTCACGGCGGCATCTTCGTCGTCACCGGCCGAGGCAGATCTTACAAGCGGGATGTCCGATCCGCCCTCAATGCCGCCGCGGATGTCGAACTCGTCCATCTCCTCTTCCTTCTGTTGGCCGATCGTCGGATCGTCGAACACCTGTATGTTCCGGTAGTACTTCATTCCTGTACCGGCCGGGATCAGGCGGCCCATGATCACGTTCTCCTTCAGTCCGCGGAGATAATCCACGCGCCCGGAGATCGCGGCCTCGGTCAGCACGCGGGTCGTTTCCTGGAAACTCGCCGCGGAGATGAACGAATCGGTCGAAAGCGACGCCTTCGTAATCCCGAGAAGCAAGGGCTCGGCGCTTGCTGCTTTTTCGCCCTCTTCACGGATCTTCTGGTTGACGTCCTCGTAGCGGAACCGGTCGACCTGTTCCTCGAGAAGGAAATCCGTGTCGCCGACGTCCTTGATCTTCACCCAGCGAAGCATCTGCCGGACGATGACCTCGATGTGCTTGTCGTTGATGTTCACGCCCTGAAGGCGGTAGACCTCCTGGATCTCGTTCACGAGGTACTCCTGAAGAGCGTCCATTCCGAGCACGCGCAGGATGTCGTGCGGGTTCAGCGGACCGTCCATAAGCGGTTCGCCCGCCTTCACACGGTCGCCTTCCTGAACGCTGATGTGCGTTCCGCGCGGAATGTCGTATTCGTGCTCGACACCGTCCTCGCTGACGATGATGATCTTGCGCTTACCCTTCGTGATCGGACCGAACTGGACCGTTCCGTCGATCTCGCTCATCACGGCCGTTTCGGACGGCCTGCGAGCCTCGAAGAGCTCCACGACGCGCGGCAGACCGCCGACGATGTCCTTGTTCTTCGTGGTCTCGCGCGGGATCTTGGCGATGATATCGCCGACCCTCACGTCCTCGCCGTCTTCGACAAGCAGGTTCGCGCGGATGGGCATCTGGTACGATTTCAGCGACTTAGAGCCCTTGCGGATCTCGAGCCTCGGCTGGTTCTTCTCATCCGAGTCCCTGACCACGAGGCGCTTCTGTCCCGTAACCTTGTCGATGTCCTCCTCGACGGTCTTGCCTTCGACGAGGTCCTGATACTTGACCTTTCCGTCGGCCTCCGTGAGGATCGCGTAGGTGAACGGATCCCACGTCGCGAGAACGTCGTCCTCTTTGACCTGCTGGCCGTCCTTCACGTGGATCTGGGCGCCGTATACGATCTGGTAACGCGCGACTTCCCTGTCGCGGTCATCCACGATGGCCAGTTCCGCGTTCTGGCGCTTGATGTTGACCATCTCCTTCTTGCGGTTCTGGATGACGTTCAGGCCGTGATAAACCACCTTGCCCTCGAGAGACGCGACGTGCTTCGTTTCCTGCTGAAGCCTCGCGGTACCGCCGACGTGGAAGGTCCTCATCGTGAGCTGCGTACCGGGTTCGCCGATCGACTGAGCGGCGATCACGCCGACGGCCTCGCCGATCTCGACCGTGCGGCCCATTGCCAGGTTCCTGCCGTAGCACTTCACGCAGATCCCCCGTCGCGCCTCGCAGGTGAGCGGCGAGCGGATCTTGACCTGCTGCAGACCCGAAAGCTGGACCTGGGCGGCGAGATCCTCGTCGATCTCCTGGTTCGCCTCGACGATCGTATTGCCGTCCACCGGATCGAGAATGTCGTCAAGCGCCGTGCAGCCGACTATGCGGTCGCGGAGCGATTCGACTTCCTCACCGTTGCGGACGATCGCCTTCGACCAGATGCCCTTCAGCGTTCCACAGTCGATCTCCGAAACGATCACGTCCTGCGCCACGTCGACGAGCCTCCTGGTAAGGTAGCCCGAGTCGGCGGTCTTCAGGGCCGTGTCGGCGAGTCCCTTGCGGGCGCCGTGCGTCGAGATAAAGTACTGCAGCACGTTGAGGCCCTCGCGGAAATTCGCGGTGATGGGCGTTTCGATGATCTCGCCGGACGGCTTGGCCATAAGGCCGCGCATTCCCGCAAGCTGGCGGATCTGGGCTTCCGAACCACGCGCGCCGGAATCGGCCATCACGAGGATCGGGTTCAATTCGTTCCTGTCCTTCTCGCGGACGTCCATCGCCTTGAACATCTCCTTAGCCACTCTGTCGGTGACCTCGGACCAAATCGCGGTGACCTTGTTCGAGCGCTCGAGGTCGGTCATCGTCGCTTCCTCGTACTGCTGCTGAAGCTTGTCGACCTCCTTTCTTGCGTCCTCAATGATCGATGCCTTGTTCGCGGGCGTCACCATGTCGTCGATCCCGATCGAAACTCCTGCCTTGGTCGCATACAGGAAGCCGAGCGACTTAAGGTCATCCAGGAGCGCAACCGTCTGCTCGTGGCCGAGCCTGAGGTGCGCAAAGTTGACCAGCGACTGCAGGCCCTTCTTCCTGAGCGTGCCGTTGACGAACGGAAGTCCCTCGCGGGTCAGCCTGTCGTTGAAGATCACGCGGCCGACCGTCGTGTCGATCGTGACGTTGACGTCCTTCTGTATCCTTCCGCGCATCACGTCCTGCATGTTGTGCTCGCGGTCAAGGTCGATCAGATCGCCTCTCCAGCGCATCTTGATCTTTGCCTGCGAGTCGACGGTCTTCGCGTCGTATGCGAGCAATACCTCCTCGGGGGAGCTGAAGATGCCGTTCTCGCCCTTCATACCGTCCCTCGCGAGTGTCAGGTAATAGCAGCCGAGGACGATGTCCTGCGAAGGCACCGCGATCGGCTGGCCGCTTGCCGGGCTCAGAAGGTTGTTCGACGCAAGCATCAGGACCGAAGCCTCGATCTGCGCTTCCGCCGAAAGCGGGATGTGGACCGCCATCTGGTCGCCGTCGAAGTCGGCGTTGAACGCCGTGCAGACGAGCGGATGGATCTTGATCGCCTTGCCTTCCACGAGCACGGGCTCGAATGCCTGGATACCGAGCCTGTGGAGCGTCGGCGCGCGGTTCAAAAGAACCGGGTGGTCGCGGATCACCTCTTCGAGGATGTCCCAGACTATCGGCTCCTGGCGCTCGACCATCTCGCGCGCCTGCTTGATCGTGGCGGCGTGAAGGTCCTTTTCGAGCTTGTTGTAGATGAAAGGCTTGAACAGCTCCAGCGCCATCTTCTTCGGAAGCCCGCACTGGTGCAGGTTCAGCTCCGGACCGACTACGATCACGGAACGTCCCGAGTAATCCACGCGCTTGCCAAGGAGGTTTTGGCGGAAACGTCCTTGCTTGCCCTTCAGCGTTCCGGAGAGCGATTTCAAAGGCCTGTTGTTGGCGCCCCTGAGCACGCGTCCGCGGCGGCCGTTGTCGAATAGCGCATCGACCGCTTCCTGAAGCATCCGCTTCTCGTTACGGACGATGACCTCCGGCGCGCGAAGCTCCATAAGCTTCTTCAGCCGGTTGTTGCGGTTGATCACGCGGCGGTACAGGTCGTTGAGATCGGACGTTGCGAAGCGTCCGCCGTCGAGCGGCACAAGCGGCCTGAGCTCCGGCGGAATGACCGGGATGATGTCGAGGATCATCCATTCGGGCTTGTTCTGCGACCTGAAGAACGAGTTCGCGACCTTCAGGCGCTTCGAGAACTTCAGCTTCTTCTGCTGCGAGGTCTCCTCGCGCATGCTGGTCCTGAGCTCGTCGACGAGCTCCGGGATGTCGATCGCCATCAGGAGTTCCTTGATCGCCTCGGCGCCCATCTTGGCGACGAATCCGCCGGGGTGCTCCTGCATCTTCTCGCGGTACTGTTCGTCCGTAAGCAGGTCCTTGACCTTCATATCGGGCACGTCGCCCGGATCGATGACGATGTACAGCTCGAAGTAGAGGATCTTCTCGAGGTCCCGAAGAGTGATGTCGAGCAGATGCCCGATCCTCGAGGGAAGACCCTTGAAGAACCACACGTGCGAGCAGGGGCTCGCGAGCTCGATGTGGCCGAGCCGCTCGCGCCTGACCTTCGACTGTGTCACCTCGACGCCGCACTTGTCGCAGATCACGCCGCGGTGCTTCATACGCTTGTACTTTCCGCAGAGGCATTCCCAGTCGGACACGGGTCCGAAGATGCGGGCGCAGAAAAGCCCGTCGCGCTCGGGTTTGAAGGTCCTGTAATTGATGGTCTCCGGTTTTGTGACCTCGCCGTGCGACCACGACCTGATCTTCTCAGGCGATGCCAGCGAGATCCGGATTGCCTCGAAATTCGGACTCAGTTGCGTCTTTTCGTTTTGAAATCGAAACATTTATTTCTCCAGAAATAAGGCCGGTGCCGGGCATTGTGCGCCCGGCGCCGATTTGTTAACCACCAACAAGTTCTTCAACACCGGCGTTCTTCGCTTCCTCGTCGACGTCGTCCTCGGTGATGAGCTCGACATCGAGACAGAGCGACTGAAGCTCGCGGACGAGAACGTTGAACGACTCCGGAATTCCGGGCTTGAAGTCCGCCGCTCCCTTGACGATCGCCTCGTAGATCTTCGAGCGTCCCGCCACGTCGTCCGACTTGCACGTCAGAAGCTCCTGAAGGATGTGCGCCGCGCCGTAGGCTTCGAGCGCCCACACCTCCATCTCTCCGAACCTCTGTCCGCCGAACTGCGCCTTTCCGCCCAGCGGCTGCTGGGTGATAAGCGAGTACGGGCCGATCGAACGGGCGTGGATCTTGTCGTCCACAAGGTGCGACAGCTTGAGCATATAGATGTACCCGACGGTCACTTTCTGCTCGAACTGCTCGCCGGTCAGGCCGTCGTACAGCCTGGTCTTGCCCGAAGGACCGACCGAAGGCGGCAGTTTCAGCTCGTCGTAGCGGTCGTTCGCCGACTTGATGTGCTTCTTGATCTCCTGTTCGCTCGCGCCGTCGAAGACGGGTGTCGCGAAGTGGAGACCGAGAACGCGCGCCGCCCAGCCGAGATGTGTCTCGAGGATCTGGCCGACGTTCATTCGCGAAGGCACTCCGAGCGGGTTGAGCACGATGTCGACAGGGGTTCCGTCAGGAAGGTACGGCATGTCCTCTTCCGGAAGGATCCTCGCGATCACGCCCTTGTTTCCGTGGCGTCCGGCCATCTTGTCGCCGACGCTCAGCTTGCGCTTCATCGCGACGAAGACCTTGACCATCTTGATCACGCCCGGAGGCAGCTCGTCGCCCTGCTTGATCTTCGCGATCTTCTCTTCGTAGATGTCGCTCAGGATCCCGATCTGGCGCTCGGTGCGCTGCATGTAGTCGTTGATCTCGGCCTCGATATCGACCGAGCCCGCTTTCACGCTCGCCTTCCGGAGAACCTTGATCGGCACATCCTTGAGCATCTCGCGCGTCAGCGTTACCCCCTTCTTCACGAGCACGTCCTTGCCCTCGGTAAGGTCCTTGGTCAGGCTCCGCCCGGAGAAAAGCTCGTAGATACGCTCGTCGCGCTGTTCGGTCAGGATCCGGATCTCGTCCTCAAGGTCGCGCCTCAGCGCGTCCTCTTCGAGACCCTCGATCGCGAGCGAACGCTCGTCCTTCTCCTGTCCTTTGCGGGTGAATACCTGGACATCGACGACCGTGCCGTCGATCCCCGGAGGCGCCGTAAGACTCGCGTCCTTAACGTCGCCGGCCTTCTCGCCGAAGATCGCGCGGAGGAGCTTTTCTTCCGCGGTAAGCTGCGTCTCGCCCTTCGGAGTCACTTTTCCGACAAGGATCGATCCGGGCGCGACGTGCGCACCGATGCGGATGATCCCCGATTCGTCGAGATCGCGGAGCATGTTCTCGCCGATGTTCGGGATGTCGCGCGTGATCTCTTCCGGTCCGAGCTTCGTATCGCGGGCCTCGACCTCGAGCTCCTCGATGTGGATCGAGGTGTAGTAGTCCTCCTTCACGAGCCGCTCCGAGACGAGGATCGCATCCTCGAAGTTGTAGCCGCGCCAAGGCATGAACGCGACAAGCACGTTCCGGCCGAGCGCGAGCTCGCCCTTGTCCGTGCAGGGCCCGTCGGCGATGACCTGGCCTTTCGAAACGCGCTCGCCGACGCTGACGATCGGCCGCTGGTTGATGCAGGTGTTCTGGTTCGAACGCTTGAACTTGACCAGCGAGTAGATGTCCGCCGTGACCTCGCGCGAGATCATGCCGCCGACCTGGTGGTCCGCCTTGACGATGATTCGCTCCGAGTCGACGTAATCGACGACGCCGTCGCGTTTCGCCACGACCACCGCTCCGGAGTCGCGGGCGGCGATCTTCTCCATTCCGGTCCCGACGTACGGAGACTCGGCGCGAAGAAGCGGAACCGACTGCCTCTGCATGTTCGAGCCCATAAGCGCGCGGTTCGCGTCGTCGTTCTCGAGGAACGGGATCAGCGATGCGGCGACCGATACGAGCTGTTTCGGCGAGACGTCCATGTACTGGATCTCGTCACGCGATTCGACTATGAACTCGCCCGCTTTTCTCGCGGCGTTGCGCTCGTTGACGAGGTTGCCTTTTTCGTCGAGCTCGATGTTCGCCTGGCCGATCACGTACTTGTCCTCGTCCCAGGCGGTCAGGTAGAACGGATACGGTTCGTACTCCGCAGCCCGCTCGCTCTTCTTGAGCTTGCTGTTCGCCTTCTCCACATCCTCGAGCGGAAGATGTTCGCCGTACTTGAGCCCGGTGTCGCCGCCGTTGAGAACCTTGACATACTCGATCACACGGCCGTCCTCGACCTTTCTGTAAGGCGACTCGATGAACCCGAACTCGTTGATCCTCGCGAAACACGAAAGAGACGAGATCAGTCCGATGTTCGGACCTTCAGGGGTCTCGATCGGGCAAATGCGACCGTAGTGCGTCGGGTGGACGTCGCGGACCTCGAAACCCGCGCGCTCCCTTGAAAGACCACCCGGACCGAGCGCCGAAAGGCGTCGTTTGTGCGTGATCTCCGAAAGCGGGTTCGTCTGGTCCATGAACTGCGACAGCTGCGAAGATCCGAAGAACTCGCGGACCGCGGCAGTCACCGGCTTGGCGTTGACAAGGTCGCGCGGCATCGTCGTGAACATGTCCTGCTGAATGGACATCTTCTCCTTGATCGCGCGCTCCATCCTTTCGAGCCCGATCCTGAACTGGTTCTCGAGCAGCTCGCCGACGGCGCGGACGCGCCTGTTGCCGAGGTGGTCGATGTCGTCCTCGTAATAGTTGTCGGGATCCTTCTTCATACGGAAGAGGTAATCCACGACCTCGAGAAAATCGCGCGCCTCGAGCAGCTGGTTGTCGATGTCCTCCATATCGGGACGGCCGAGCTTGATATTGAACTTCAGCCTTCCGACACGGGACAGGTCGAATCTGCGCTTGTCGAAGAACATTCCCTCGACGAGCCTGTAAGCGGTCGGGACGGTCGGCGGATCGCCGGGACGCATCTTGCGGTAGATCTCCAGAAGCGCGTCGACCGGCTTGTTGATCGTGTCCTTGACCAGCGTCTGCGAAAGGATCGGGCCGATCACGTCGCGCTCGGGAAAACAGACCGCGAACGAGATCTCGCCCTGCTCGATTATCTCGAGCATCTTCGCAGAGGTGATCTCGGTGTTCGCCTCTATCACGACCTCGCCGGTCTCCATATTGACGATGTCGTCCGCGGCAAACGGTCCGAGGAACTCGGTCTGGTCGATCTCGACCTCTTCAACGCCTTCCTTGCGAAGCTCCTTAAGGCTGAGCTTCGTGATCTTCTTTTCCGCTTTGACGATCTGCTTCTTGCCGGCCTTGATCGCGTCGCTCGCGCGCATTCCGACCAGGTTCGTGTCGCCTTTGTCCTTCACCTTGACGAACAGTTTGCCCTTGCGGACATCGACCTCGTCGACGGTGTAGAACTCCCGTAGAAGATCGGCGTTCGTGAACTCGGCATTCTTGACGACCTCTTCGAGGATCGCGTCAGACGCCGTCGACATGTCGATCTGCGGCCTCAGCCAAAGACCGAGCGCACGCAGGAATATCGTCGCCAAAAGCTTCCTCTTACCGAGCCTCGAATGAAGGATTCCTTTGTGGTCGTACTCGAACTCGATCCACGAGCCCCGGTACGGAATGATCTTCGCGCTGAACGCTTCCTTGTCGCGCTTGAAGAACACACCGGGACTTCTGTGGAGCTGCGAAACGATGACGCGTTCGGTCCCGTTGATGATGAACGTTCCGTTGTCCGTCATCAGGGGGATCTCGCCGAAGAAGACCTCTTCTTCCTTGATGTCGCGGATGGTCGCGACCTCGGTGTCAGGGTCTTTATCGAACACCGTCAGGCGGATCTTCACTTTGAGGGGGACGCTGAACGAAACGCCGCGCTCCTGGCACTCCTGCTGGTCGTGCTTGTGCTTCAGGCCCACCGGCTCGCCGCAGTTCGGGCAAAGCCTGGGCTTGACGATGTTGAACGTTCCGCAGTTCGAGCAAAGAACCTCGGTAGAACCGAACGGATCGACTTTGATCTTCGCCGAGCACTCCTTGCACTCCTCGCGCAGGTGCTCAAGGCCTTCGAGGTTTCCGCATTTGCACTGCCAGTTGCCGATCTGGTACTCGACGAACTCGAGCATCGCCGTTTCCCTGAAATCCGAAACCGGGAACACGGTTTCGAAAACGGACTGCAGTCCGACCGACCTCCTTTCCTCGGGGATAAGGTCCATCTGCAGGAACCGGTTGTACGATTCGCGCTGGACCTCGATCAGGTTGGGGATCTGCGCGGAAGTCTGGATCTTCGAGAAATCCACGCGCTCGGGAGCCTTGCTCGTCCGGCGCCCCAGCCCTGCGGTGTTGTTCTGTAGCGGATTGTTGATCATATTCTTGAAATTCCCAGGGGATTAAAGAAGCAATAAACTGTTGCCAGATCCAAAGATCGCTGATAGTATTCCGGAATCTTTCCGTGCCGGAAACTGATCCGGCAGAAGACAGCAACGGCGGTCAGGGCGCACGAGCCCCGGACCGCTTTTACAGTCAGCAGCGCTGAAATTCAGACGAGTTTTCCGAGAGCGTCATTAAGGACAATTACTCTCCGGCGTTTGGCGGCGCGATATGCCCCGCAGGTACACGCGTAAACCTATCCGAGCTTCCGTTAACTGAGTTAAGGCAGGCAAGCGCCCCGGCGCGAGACCGGAGCGCGTGCCGCTTTCACAAACAAACCGGTTACTTGAGTTCGACCGTCGCGCCGGCGTCGGTGAGTTTGGTCTTGATCTCTTCGGCTTCTTCCTTCGAGACCCCTTCCTTGATCACCTTCGGAGCGGCTTCGACGAGCTCCTTGGCTTCCTTCAGTCCGAGTCCGCTGACGATCTCGCGGACGGCCTTGATCACATTGATCTTGCCCGCGCCTGCGGAGGTCAGTTCGACGTCGAACGTGTCTTTCTCTTCAGCTGCTGCCGCGCCGGCGTCGCCCGCTGCGGGAGCGGCTGCCATCACGGGAGCTGCCGCGGCCGCGGCCGAGACTCCGAAAGCCTCTTCAAGGTCTTTCACCAGGTCTGCAACTTCGATGAGAGGCTTGTTCTTCAACGCCTCAACGATATCTTTGTTATCCATTATAAGTATCTCCTCCTAACTGGGGTTCGTGTGTTTAGTTGTCAGCCGCGAGAACCCAGCGGAATGCCTTTGCGTTGCTGCATCACAGCGCTCGAGCATCCGAGCCGCAAGGACGACCTGACACATCGTCCCGCCCGTTTTACCTTGAGTACGGCTTGATTGGAAAAATTTTCAAAAGTGCCTGAGCGGCGCCCGGCCTATTCGGCGGGCTTTTCCTCCGCTTCGGCTTCGGCTGCGTCGCCTTCGGCTTCCGCCTTGGCCTCTTCGCCGCCTTCCTCGACCGCGGCATCGGCTTTCGCCTCTTCCGCGGTCTCTTCGGATTTCTCTTCCGGAGCCTCCGCCGTTTCTGCCTTCACTTCTTCGGCGGCCTCCTCCGATCTGGCTTCCGCGGCGTCTTCAGCCGCTTCCGCCTTCTCCTCTTCCTTCGCTTCCGCTTCCGGAGCCGCAAGGTTTCCCTTTCCGTCCGCGATCTGCTTCAAAACGATCGCCAGGTCGCGGGGAACGGCGTTAAGAACGGTGGCGACACGCTGAGCCGGGGCCTTGAGAAGGAACAGGAGCTTGGAAATAAGCTCTTCCTTCGAAGGCAGGCTCGCGATGGCCTTTACCTCTTCGATCGTAACGACCTTGCCGTCGACGACGCCGGTCTTGAACTCGAAGATCTCGGACTTTTCCTTGATGTACTTCGAGATAACCTTTGACAGGTCCACCGGATCGCTCTCGGTCCAGGCGATCGACGTGACGCCGGTGAAATGATCCCTGGCATCTTCGAACGGCGTGCCCTCGACCGCCCGGCGGGCAAGCGTGTTCTTGACGACCTTGTAGGTCGCTCCCGTTTCGCGCAGTTCGTTCCTGAACTGCTGGTCCTGTTCGACCGTCAGCTTGCTGAAGCTAAGGACGATCGCCGATTTCGCACTGTTGAACTGCTCCGTGAGGGCGTTCAGGTCTTCCTGTTTTCTTTCTCTGGTCTTCATTTCAATTCACGCTCCTCACTTACATCAAGTTCCCTTCATCAATAAGGATCCCTGGGCTCATCGTCGCGGCCAGGCAGACCTTCTTTACGTACCTTCCCTTGGAAGTAGCGGGCTTCGCCTTGATGACCGCGTCAAGAAGCGCCCTCGTGTTCTCGAGCAGCTTCGATTCGTCGAACGAGACCTTTCCGACCGGCGAGTGGACGACTCCCGTCTTGTCCACGCGGTACTCGACCTTTCCCGCCTTTGTCTCTTTGATCGCCCTCTCGACATCCATCGTGACCGTTCCGGTCTTCGGGTTCGGCATCAATCCGCGGGGACCGAGCACACGGCCCAAAGGACCGACCTTGCCCATCATGTCCGGGGTCGTGATCAGGGTGTCGAAATCAAGCCACCCGCCGTTGATCTTCTCGACCAGGTCGTCGCCGCCTACAAAATCCGCGCCGGCGTCTTCCGCTTCCTTCGCCTTGTCGCCGACCGCTATCACGGCGACGGACTTCGTCTTGCCGAGCCCGTTCGGAAGCACTATCGTGCCGCGTACGAGCTGGTCCGCCTTTCGGGGATCGACGCCGAGCCACATCGTCAGCTCGACCGTTTCGTCAAAGCCCGCGAAGGCGATCTCCTTCAGCGTCGAGACGCCTTCTTCAAGCGAGTACTTCTTGTCCCGCTCGATCTTCTCCAGCGCCTCTCTGTATTTCTTTCCTCTTTTTGGCATCGTCGTATGTAAGGTACGAACGAAACTCCCTTTGAATTGGCGGCAAGCCGCCGGAGCTTCTCCCTCGCCGATCGAAGGCTAGCCTTCGATCGTAAGTCCAAGGCTCTTGGCCGTCCCCTCGATCGTCCGCATTGCGGACTCGAGGTTCGTGGTGTTGAGGTCCGGCATCTTGGTCTTTGCGATCTCCATGATCTTTGCCCTGGAGATAGACCCGACCTTTTCCCGGTTCGGCTCGCCGGAACCCTTGGGAATCCCGGCGGCCTTCCTCAGAAGATCTGCTGCGGGCGCCGTTTTCGTTTCAAAAGTGAACGAGCGGTCCGCGTAAACCGTGATGACCACCGGCACGTTCAGGTCCGGATCGCCGTCTTTGGTCTTTTCGTTAAAAGCCTTGCAGAACTCCATTATGTTCACGCCGTGCTGCCCGAGTGCCGGGCCGATCGGCGGCGCGGGGTTCGCTTTTCCCGCGGGGATCTGCAGTTTGATATAACCTTCTATCTTCTTAGCCATTCTTCGATTTACGATCCCGCCGAAAACCGGCCGGGAATGTCCTCATATATAAAATGGTGTCTGTACCGCCTTCCGGCGCAAAACCTATTCGTCCTCGCTGAACGTAACCTTTTCCACGTCCAGGAAATTCAGCTCGACCGGGGTCGAGCGGCCGAAGATCGTCACCGTGACCTTCAGCGTCGTCTTCTCTTCGTTCACTTCCTCGACCTTCCCGGTGAAGCTCGCGAACGGACCCGACTTGATCCTCACGACCTCGCCGACGTTGTAGGTGAACTTCGGCTTCGGCTTCTCGGCTGCGACCTCGACGTTGTGGACGATCTGGTCCACCTCTTCCTGGGTCAGAGGCGTCGGGTTCTTGCCTCCCAGGAAACCCGTCACTTTCGGGGTCGATTTGATCGCGTGGAACACGTTGTCCGGTATGCGCCCCTGGTCGTTGCATTCGATCTCGACCAGCACATAGCCCGGATAGAACATCCTCGTGGACTCGATGCGCTTGTTCCCTCTCATCTCGACCACGGTCTCCTTCGGAAGCAAAACCTCGGTGATCTGGTCCTTCAGCTCCATATCGCGAATACGCGCATGGAGGCTTTCGACCACCTTGTTCTCATGGCCGGAATAAGTGTGTATGAAATACCATTGCCTCATTGAACTTATCCCTTAAACTCCGGCTAACCAGTTCACCGCTCCCGTCAACGCGTCGAGTGCAAGCACCCACACTTTGTCGACCAAAAAGAGGTAAATCGTGAAAAAGATGACGCTCACTATCACGATCAAGGTCGTGTTGCGGACATCATCCGAAGAAGGAAAGGTCGTCTTGTCCCATTCCGCACGGGTCTCGCGGACAAATTCCCCGACTCCGCCGGACTCCTCCTTACCCTTCTTCTGAACTTTTTTTACTGTGTCGGAAGATGTAGACACTTCGATCTCTCCTAAAAATTTATGGCAGGGGTACCAGGACTTGAACCCGGACTTTCGGTTTTGGAGACCGACGTGCTAACCATTGACACCATACCCCTAAGATTCAAAAACCCAGATGCGGATTCCGGACGTCGAATCCGGAATCCCAAATCTGGAAATTTGAACTTTTCCGCTACTTGTTCTCTCGGTGAACCGTGTGCGTTCGGCAACGGCGACAGTACTTCTTGAACTCCAGCCGGTCAGGCGTGTTCTTTTTGTTCTTCGTCGTCGTGTAATTGCGTTCTTTGCACTCGGTGCACTGCAGTATCACGTTGTCACGCGGCATAACTAAACCCTCTCAAAACTATTCAACGATCTCGGTGACGGTGCCGGCGCCGACGGTCCTTCCGCCTTCGCGGATCGCGAACCTCAGGCCCTTCTCCATCGCGATCGGCGCGATCAGCTCGATCTCCATCTGGATGTTGTCGCCCGGCATCACCATCTCCACTCCTTCCGGAAGGTTGGCGACTCCCGTCACATCCGTCGTCCGGAAGTAGAACTGCGGCCTGTAGCCCGTGAAGAACGGCGTGTGGCGCCCTCCCTCTTCCTTCGTCAGGACATAGGCCTCGGCCTTGAACTTCGTGTGCGGCGTGATCGATCCCGGCTTTGCTATCACCTGGCCGCGCTCGATCGCCTTGCGGTCCACGCCCCTGAGCAGAAGCCCGACGTTGTCTCCCGCCTGGCCTTCGTCAAGAAGCTTCTTGAACATCTCCACGCCCGTGCAGACGGTCGTCTGCGTGTCGCGGATACCGACGATCTCCACCTGCTCGTTCACCTTGATGATCCCGCGCTCGATACGTCCCGTCGCGACCGTACCGCGGCCCTGGATCGTGAAGATGTCCTCCACAGGCATAAGGAACGGCTTGTCCGTCTCCCTCTCAGGCGTCGGTATGTAGCTGTCCACCGCTTCCATCAGCTCCAGGATCTTTCCTTCCCACTTCTCGTCGCCCTCGAGCGCCTTCAATGCCGAGCCCTTGATCACAGGTATGTCGTCGCCCGGGAACTCGTACTGCGAAAGCAGCTCCCGCACCTCGAGCTCCACAAGCTCCAGAAGCTCCTCGTCGTCCACCATGTCCACCTTGTTCATGAACACAACGATCGCCGGTACTCCCACCTGCCTCCCGAGAAGTATGTGCTCGCGCGTCTGCGGCATCGGTCCGTCCGTCGCCGCCACCACCAGGATCGCCCCGTCCATCTGAGCCGCTCCCGTGATCATGTTCTTCACGTAGTCAGCGTGCCCAGGACAGTCCACGTGCGCGTAGTGACGGTTCTCCGTCTCGTACTCCACGTGCGCCGTAGCGATCGTGATACCGCGCGCCTTCTCCTCCGGCGCGTTGTCGATCGAATCGAACGCCCTAACGTTGATGTTCGGGTTCGTCTTCGCCAATACGGTCGTGATCGCCGCCGTCAGCGTCGTCTTCCCGTGGTCCACGTGCCCGATCGTCCCGATGTTTACGTGCGGCTTGCTCCTGTCAAACTTCTCTTTGCTCATTATTCGAAAGTCTCTCCAAAAAAATCGGTCGTAATGATTGCCTTCCGGACCCCACTGATATGGAGCCCGAGATGGGATTTGAACCCATGCCCTCTTCCTTACCAAGGAAGCGCTCTACCCCTGAGCTACTCGGGCGGACCGCCGGACGCCCAAAAATAAAGATGGAGCGAGAGACGAGGCTCGAACTCGCGACCCTCAGCTTGGAAGGCTGATGCTCTACCAACTGAGCTACTCTCGCTCACATTGACCTCGTACCGGGGCCGTCTCAGGCCCTCTCGAGGTAAAGAAAATGCGAACTTAATTACGAAATTTCAAGAATGGTGCAGGGGGTAGGATTCGAACCTACGTAGGATTTTACTCCGTCGGGTTTACAGCCCGATGCCATTAACCACTCGACCACCCCTGCATTCTTCTACAGATTGCTAAACAAACGGAAAAATTTGTCAATTAGCAAATTTCACATAATACCCAAGAGACGGGCAACTTGCAAGTTTAGACAGGGGTTTTCGGGGTTCTAATCGGATTTCGGATCGAAATTCCCTGATGTTGATCTGGGATGGAATCTCTTGTACGCATTTCGAAGATGATCGTCGGTGATGTGCGTGTAGATCTGGGTCGTCGAGATGTCCGCGTGGCCTAGCATCGCCTGCACCGAACGCGAATCCGCGCCTCTCTGGATCAGGTGAGTTGCGAAAGAATGCCTCAAAGTGTGCGGCGAAACGCCTTCGAGGCCCGCCTTTTCTGAATACTCTTTCACCAGCGAAAAGATCATGTGCCGGGTTATCGGCTTCCCGGCGTGTGAAACGAACAGGTTCTTCGTGTCCGTTTCCTTTCTTCGCCTGATCTCCAGGTATTCGCCGAGCCATTTGGCCGCCGACCTCCCGATCGGTATCTTCCTCTCTTTATTGCCTTTGCCGACGCAGGTCACGATCTGCGAGTCGAGGTCCACGTCGCGGACGTTCAGGTTCGCGGCTTCCGAAACGCGGAGGCCCGCGGCGTACATCAGCTCGAGGATCGCACGGTCCCTAAGTCCGGTTTCCTGCGAAGTGTCTGGCGCCTCGAACAGGCGGTCCACGTCGTCTTCGGAAAGAAAGTTCGGAAGATAGAATCCCTTGGTCAGCGTGTCGATGTCGTCGGTCGGGTTCTTTTCGATAAACCTGTCGATCTGCAGGAACTTGTAGAAGCCTCGGACCGCGCTGATCACGCGGTTGATCGAGTTCACCGAAAGGCCGTCTACCGACAGCGAGGCGACGAACTCGCGGATCTCAGACCGCGAAAGCTCTTCAAGCCCCAGCTCCTCAGCATCGGCGAAATCCTTCAGCTTCGAGAGATCGCTCCCGTAAGCCGCGAGCGTGTTCTTCGACAGCCCGCGCTCGGCAGCGAGGTAGGACAGGAATTCTTTTACAAGGTCGCGTTCGGACATTTTCTGCGTGGCGGTTTCCGGAGAAGGCCTCTAGTCAAATCCCACACTGCCGAACTTCGAGCAGTCTGCATTGAGTACCGCCTCTCTGTAGAATCCGGTCGCCTGGAATCTGCTCCGGGAGAAGTTCCAGACCCGAAGATCGTCAAAGGGGGGATTGAAACAACGATTTCTCGTCATTCCGTAGAGTATCTCATCCTGCTGTATAGCGTTGAGTTCCGGAAACGCTTCCATCAAAGCCGGCGCGGCGTCCGCGCTCAACGACGAATTATAACCCGCGTCGAACTGCCTTCCCTCACGCATCAGCTCGAGATTGGTCCTGACGATATAGTCGTCCGGGTTTACGAAGTTCAAAACCGCGACCAGCGCCAGTCCCGAAACCGCGGCGTTCCAGGCGAAGCGACTCCGGCGCCCGCGCAGAACGGTGTAACCGAACAGAAGGAAGACGACGGCCAGCCACGCCATGAACGCCATCGGGAAGAAACGCTCGGCGGTCATTCCGTAGCCGAGTGCCCCCGTGTAGAGGATCATCCGCTGGAACGCCGACATCATTATCACAAACAAAAGCCCGATCTGGATCGCCGCGAGGTATCTGAACAGGCTCATCGCACGGTCGGCCTCCCGCTTGATCAGCCAGTGCAGCGCCAGAAGGATCGGGAGCACAAGCATCGACGCGAAGAACAGTTCTCCGAATCCTCTTCTCGCGTACTCGGCGAGCTTCAATCCGGGCTGATTCTGGACCAAGTCCATCCCCCCGAAAAGATACGGAAGCTGCAAAAGCACAAAGGTCAGGAAGAGCAGATTGAGAGATCCGAGCACGATCCCGACCTCGACGGAGCCGACGGTCAGGAAGTCGGGCAATAGAGAGTTGTTTAGAGCGCGAGGGCTCCACTTGCGATCCGTCCTTTCTTCAGCGGGCGGGTTCTTTGCAGTCTCGTCCGTTGCTTCATCGACGGATTCGGGAGCGGTGATGCTTGGGATATGCCGTTCGCCGAACGCGGGCGGATTGTCGGCCTCCTCGCTTCGAGCCTCTGTCACGCTTTCGACGCCGCCCTCCGAAAAGTCCCGGCCCTCGGGCTCGGGCTCCGTTTCACGAGCCTCGCCGTCGATCGAGGCGCCGAGTGTGAGCGCCCGCAGATAGCCTGCCGCTGGCCACGCGAAGAATGCCGTGAAGAACGCGTGAAGGGCGAGCTCCTGTGGCACGACCTCGAACGTGTTAGCGACGAGTCCTTCGAATGCCGCGTCCGCCGCGGCGAAGAGAGCGCCGAACCCAAGAACGAGCGGCGCGGCGATCAGGATTCCGCGCACGGCGAGCAAAGCTTTCTGCGATCTCCCGCTGGTGACCAGATTGTTCCAACGAAGGTCTTTTGTCAGGACCACCGCGGGAAGAAGCGCCATCGAAAGCCCCATCGCGATCCCCGAAAGCGCATAGTGGACCACGCCCGAGCCTTTTATCGGGAGTTTGAGCGACGGCAAGAGGAGCATCGCGCCGATCAGGAGTATCGCAACCGCGTTCAGGAACAAGAGCGGCTCGGAGTCCCTTATCGCAAACCAGGAGGCAAAGAAAAGCGCGGCCGCAAGGAGCGCATACTCGCGAAGTGAAAATCTATCCTTTCCGATCTTCAGTTTCAGGAATACTAGCGCCCCGACGCAGAGCGCGCCCATGATCGGCACGTTCAGTCCCCAAGGCACGGTCCGCAAAAGCGAGTCACCCGCGATACCGAGTCCGACCGCCGCGGCAGCGATCAGAAGCCCTTTGTTCGAGTACTTGTCCACAGTAATTCTCCGAATTCCTTCATATGCCCTCGCGGGCCGATAGATTTCAAGAACGCTCGGCGTTCACCTCGCCCCGGCCGCATCGATCGATTCGAGAACGCGTTTTCTACGGGGATCCGAACTGCTAACGTCCGGGAAGGATGAGCGCCGGAAGAAGATCTTCCGGGCAAGCATTCGGCCCGGCGATGACGAGAGGGCCCGGAAGAACCATTCGTACTGAAAGTCGAACTTAAGAAAACGCAAACCCGCGCGCATGATCAACTTCGTCGAAAAGTCCTTCTCGAAGATGTCGCCCGAATAATTGAGCAGCACCTTTGGCTTGTCGGTGCGGGTCCGGGCGATCACCGCTTCGGCGGCGAAATCGGATAACCTTAGGCAGGGATCGAGTCCGCCGGCGGTCAGTGGCGAAACGGCTCCCGCGGCATCCCCGATCAGAAGTCCACGCTTGTTCGCTATCCGTTTCAGGATCCCGCCGACCGGTATCCTGCCTCCTCGCGATTCGGTCTCTGTGAGGTCGTTCCTGTCGAGGATCTCGGCGGCTCTTGAATCGATGAACCTCGAAAGCGCTTCCGACGGATCGAAACGGTCCGGATAGCCGCCGACACCAACGTGGCACTCTTTTCCGTCGTCGGCGATCCAGGCGATGTAGCCCGGAGCGAACCCCGCGCTCAGGAAGCAGTGCAGCCTCGGCTCGGCGCTTCCTGCGCTTCTTGTGAATACTTTCTCGTATCCCACGATCCATTTGGAATTCGTGTCAAGCCCCAGATCTCTCGCGACCGCAGAGCCGACGCCGTCGGCGCCGATAATGACTCTCGTTCGTATGTTATCGATCACACCTTTCTTTTCGACCCGAACAAGGCTGCCGCCCTTCCGGGAGCGGTCCGGGACCGATCCCGCGAAACGCGCTCCGTTCAGGAATTCGGCACCGAAACGGTTTGCATCCGCGAGGATCGACCGGTAGAGGACATCCATCCTCCCGATCCTGAACTCTGGTGCGGGGCTCTCAAGCTCAAGCCTCCTCATCAAGGGCGAATACAGAACCACCTTGCTGATCGGGATTCCGAGCGAGCCTTCGGGGAAGTCGAAATCCTCGAAGGTCTTTCGGACGAAGATCCCGGTCGTATGGACGCGGGCGCCGATATCTTCCTTTCGGTCGACGAGAAGAACTGAGACGCCCGACGCGGAAAGCCTTCTCGCCGTATGAAGACCTGCGAGCCCTGCTCCGATGATCACCGCGTCGAATTCGCGCAATTTCTCAGGGCTGTTTGATCGCATTGATCAGCGCCTCCATATGGTCGAGGTATCTCTGCAGCGCGTCGCGGCCAGAGTCTGTGATCCTGTACTCGGTCAAAGGCGTCCTTCCGCTGAAAGACTTTTCGCAGACTATGTAACCCGCGTCCTCCAGTTTTCTGGCATGTGCGCTGATGTTCCCGTCGGAAGCGTTGAGTACGCGCTTCAGGTCATTGAAGGAAAGCCTTTCGTTCGCGGCGAGCGCGCTGACGATGCCGAGTCTCATCCGTTCGTGGATGACCTTGTCGAGCTCGCTCGAGATGCGCTCGGCGGCATCCGCCGCGGATACATCGCGTATTCGTTCGGCTTCCCCGGGATTATTGTTTGCTGTCGCTTTCTTCATTAGAAACTAGCCGTTACCCGCCGTATTTCCTTCCGATCACGAGCCCGAACACGATATGCAGAAAGCCGAAGCTCGCGATCATGAAGTAATTTCCAAGCTCGGGCCGCGCCACAGTCGCCGCCGCTCCGGCGAGGATGAACAGCCATCCCATCAAGGGCACGGGCCTCACGGAGTAAGAACCTCCGGTGACGACGGCGACACCGTAGAGCGTTATCCACACGGGCGGAAGAAGCGATGGCGATCCTTTGTAAAGAAGCAAAGCGGTCAGGATGACGCCGGCGATCAGCGGCGGCAAGAACCCGAGCGCGAATTTTCGTGCGGGAATGGAGTTCAGCGCGGTGTCCGAGACCTTCGACTTCTGCCACATCGCAAGCACTCCGATCAGGAATGCGAGGACCGCCTCCGTCATCCAGGTCGCAAGCCAGAAAAGCGGCTCCGTCTGCGTTTCTGCGATGACGCCGGCGCCGATCGCGGTGACGCCCATCAACGCTCCGGCGTAGCCGGGTACGGCAGTGAACTCGCGCGACCTCTGCATAGCGTCGCGTATGTACTCGAGATTGTCGGCAGCTCTTCCGTGAAGGCTCGGCGGCTGGTCTTGGTCCTTTCGAGCGGTCTCCTGTTTCATCGGTTTTTGAGAATAGGCAAAGTAATCGGAGTTGTCAAGTACTTTGTGATACAAAGTCCCGAAGAGTGAGAAAGTACGGAGTTCGGTTTCGTTTGGTCTTGGCTTTGCGGTTCTTGGCGGCTTAGCGCCTTTGCATCAGTTGCCCCCCGCTTCAGCGGGGGGATAGTGGACGGTCAGAAAAGTTCCTGGGGCTTCAGCCCCGAAGTTGCCGGCTAAAGCCGGCCAAAGTGTCGTGGATGTTGCTTGTCCCCCCGCTGAAGCGGGGGGCAACTTATATCGCTAAGCAGTCCGACTGATCCGCTCCTCGATGTACGGCTTCGCCTTTTCTGTCTCAAGATCGGGAAGGAACATATAGTTCCCCACCAGCAGAAGCCCCGCGAGGATCCCGATCGCGAACCGCGCCGGATACCTTGCCGTCCGGAGAACCGCAAAGAGAACGAGCAGCAGCGCCGTCGCAGGGACCGCGATCAGCCAGGGGCTTGAGAAGCCGAACCATTCCACAGAGTTCGGCGCGAACGAGAGACGCTCGAAGATCAGAGGCTGCCAGAAGGAATTGTGCGGGTAATCGAGAACGGCCGGTGCGAACGGATACGAAAGCAAAGGGATCGCGCAGAACAAAAGCGAGAGCGTGAAGAAGAACCCGCGCCATAGGCTCGAGTAATCGTCCGATTCGCCGTCAAAGAGCGGATCGAGGAACATCGGAAGGACGATCGCGAAGGTCGACGCAGGAACCGCGAAGACGGCGTCCGGATCGCGCCAGAACACCGACAACACCAGCGCAAGGACGATCAGCGAGTACTTGACCCCAAATCGCAGAGTCCCGCCCGCTTTCGTCGTGAATACGGCAAATATCGAGAACAGAAGCACGGGAGCGTAAAAGAAAAGTCCCTTCGAAGGGCTGAACCACATTTCGAAAAACGTGTACAGGACCGGAAGCCTTAGGCTGTCCATCGGCACGACCGCCAGCACGTCACCGAACACCCACCACGAATAGAAGGTAAGAGCGCCGGCGAACGGAAGCATCCCGGCGAGATAATAGGAGATCCGGTTCCGGACCTCCCTGCCACCCGTGAAAAGCAGGCCGACGAAAAAGACAAAGACAGGCAGGAGCGCCCGAAGATCGCAAAGCAGACAGAATCCCAGGAACAGGCCGGCGGTGAAACACCTGCCCGGCATCACCCGGTCGAAATCGAAAATGACACGGAACGCGAGGTAGACCAGGACCGCGACGAAAACAAGCGGCGAGTAGATCAGGCTGAGAGGAAACAGCGGCGTCGCGAACAGGAATACGCCCAGCGAGAACGCGTCGACCTCGCTGCTGAACAGCCAGATTCCGAGAAGAAGGACCGGGCACGAAGCGAGAAGGAAACGCAGAACAAACCAGCCTGCCCTGAGATTGGCGTCATCCGCCTCTCCCAGGACGACCCTCGTCAGGGCGTACAGGGGAGCGGAAACGATCGTGAAGCCGGGCGGACGGTCGGGATAAACCCGGTCGCCGACCCGCTTAACGTCCGCGAATTTCTCGCCGCGTTCCTTTTCGAAGTGGGAGATGTCGAATGTTGTCCGCTCGACCAGCGACGCCGCCGCCGCGCGATTGATCAGATCCTGCTCCGAGCCCGGCCCCTGAAACAGAGGCATCAGGAAGATCGATAGCAGAAAGTAGATGACAAGCAGGAGAAGCCCGCTACTTCCGTGGTTCACCGGCCTCCTTTGCCTTCAGCTCTCCGAGGTTGGGCACCGGTTCGGCGCCGGGATCGACGATCGAATAGGTCAGACGGTCGCCTTCCATACGGAACGAGCCGTTAGCCCACCTGTATTTCGTCTTTGTGAAATGCGTCGGACAGCAGAGCTGGACCTCGTCGCCGGTTATCTTCAGGGTCTCCATCTCGCCGAAAATGTACCGGTCCTGGCCGAACAGTTCGACAACGACCGCGCCATCTTCAGGATAGATCTTCTTCAGGCCTCCGTCGGCTCGGTCGCCCGTCCGGAAATACCAAAGCAGTTCCGGCTTGTCCTCTTTCCACTCGAAGACATAAACAAGGTGCGGAAGCGCGGAACCCCCGGTCCCGATCTTCAGTATCACGATCGCCTCGTCATCACCGTCGCCGTTCGCGTCGAAGTACTTCGTCGTCACGTACTCCATCCCGATCCGCTCCTCGGTCGTGCGGCGGAAGCCCTTCTCAAGCAACAGATCGCCGTCCGGTTCCTGCCAGCCTCTGGGGAGGGGATAAGTGTGGTTCTTGAAATCGTAGGAGGCGATCGGCGAATCGGAGTCCGCGTTCTCGGGTTCGAGCAATTCGACCTGAGCGGCGGGAACCTCCGGCGACGGTTCGGCTCCGTTCTCGGGCACTACTACAGGCGCGTTCTTCGCCGTCTCCGCCTCGCTCAGGCCACATGATACCAATGCCAAAGCTAGCGCGAAGATGGTGCCGAACTTCAGGCCCCTTACACGTATGAGTCTTCTGGTCCTCATTTCCTGATTGCGCTAAAAGGATTTGCCGGTTACGAAAACTGCCCGGCGACTGATCGATGGCCCTTAATCCCGCGTGAGGCTTCTGTACTTGATCCTGTGGGGCTGATCGGCCTCGTGACCGAGCCGGGCCTTCCGGTCCGCCTCGTACTGCGAGAAGTTTCCGTCAAAATATACCACATTCGAGTTTCGAGGGAAGTCATCCCTGTGCCGCGCAGCGCGTGCTCGGCCAACCTGCTGATGTAAGGAAGGGCGTGGAACGACTATACCAGGCACCGCATACGTCGGTGGTCAGGCCCTGGAAGAGAAATATGACCTGGCAGGATTAACAAGAAGACAAGAAACATACGAACACATCGACCGATCCACCGCAACGTCATCGGCCAACAGGCATGAGCAGTTACGGACTTTGACATTCCGGGATATCGAAAAAAGTTCTAAGTCACGCCCCCGGGTCATGCCAGTTCGGGGGCGCGAAAAGTGGTAGCCGGATTAGTTTACGCCGTCAGATCCGGGAATCGGGATGTCTCCGTTGCTGCCGAAAGGCGTGAAGAGAACTCCGCTCGTCGATTCCAGCGAATACCAGATCCCGTTCGAAGGCCGGAACACAGCCACATCCGTGATGCCGTCACCATCGTAATCCGCCGGTGCGGGAAGGTCTCCATTTGCTCCGAACTGGAAGCCGTAGAATCCCAGATCCTCCGATCGGAGGACAAACCACTGGCCGGTTGCGGGCCGGAACAGCAGCAGATCGTCGCTCCCGTCTCCCGACATGTCCCGCGAAAAAGCGGTGTCCCCAGTTGCCCCGAATGAAAAGGCAACAACGCCGCTGGTGCTTCGCAGCTGCCAAAATTGAGCGACCGCAGGTCTGTAGATCCCAAAGTCGTCGATGCCATCGCCGTCATAATCTCCAACAAGCGGCCGGTCGCCAAGCGCTCCGAATGACACCACAGATACCTGGCCGTCTGAAGAGCGAACCGTCCACCACGTTCCGTTCGCCGGCCTGAAGATCGTCGGATCAGAGACGCCGTCTCCATCGAAGTCGCCTGCAACTGGCACGTCGCCACTCGCCCCGAACGGAAACGAATAGTAGCCAAAAATCTGACTGGTGAGAACGAACCATTCGAATGCGGCAGGACGGTAGAGCGTGAAGTCGGTAACGCCGTCCCCGGTGAAATCACCCGGTACCAGGCTTTCAGACCCGTTGCCGAATTGGTACGCTGAGTGGCCGCCAAGTGACGAACGCAGGTACCAAAACTCCGAAGGCCCGGGCCTGTAGATCGCCTTGTCCGCAACGCAGTCGCCGTCAAAGTCGAACTCCGTGTCTCCGGCCCTTTGCGTCGCTCCGAACTCGAACGCCCCAATATCGGGATTGACGTTCATATTGCGGAAGAAGCACGCGCCCCTTTGGTCGAAACGAAGCGGATTGCCATCAAGGTCTTCTCCGCCCGGAGCTCCATGGTTGATGGCTATGCTGGCTTCTGTAATTCCGAGGGTAAGGGTCGGCCCGCCATTGTCCAACAGCCCGACGGGATTGAGCATTGGATCGACGCCAGTTATGTCCCCGGTTGCTTCGAAGCCTCCGGCCCATGCTTCTTTGTAGGATCCTACGAGATTGTGTCCCACGGAGGCGAAATTGCCCGACACATCCGTCCCGGGCTGTGCGAAATTTTCTGCGATCAGAGTATTTTGGACGAACACTGTAGGGTTAGCAGTTCCTGGATTGATAGCGATGATGCCGCCTCCGCCATTTTGAGCATATACTCCGCCCTTTACCTGCCCGGCCATGTTCTTCGCAATCGTCGAGTTTAGGATCCTTAACGTGTGTCCGCCCCCGGAAACCGCAATTCCGCCGCCTGCGCCGCGTCCGCCCCCCGAAATGCCGCCTGTATTGTTGAACGCGATTGTAGAATTGATGATGGTCGTCTCGCAGGCGCCGCCGCACGGCAGGAAAAGTCCTGCCCCAAAATTCGTTTCCGCGGTCACTGGCTCGGTATCCACGCAGTTGTTCCCGGCGACGAGTGTCCCGTAGATTTCTGTCTTTACGTTTGAACCGGGCCTGCGGTAAATACCACACCCGCTCCCGTTCGAAACTCCGAATGCCGAGTTCCCCGTGATCGAGGATTCGTAGATCCTTATAACTGATCCGTCTGCTCCGCTGATCGTGATCCCGCCACCGAGCGAACGCGCAGAGTTTCCAAAGACCTGCGCCCGCTTCATCAAACCTCTGCCGTTTTGATTCAGGATAACGAGAACGCCTCCGCCTTCACCTATCGAGTCCGATGCTGTGAGATTGTTCGAGAATATGGAATTCTCGATCAAAACATTCGCGGCACCCAGGACGGCACCGGGAAAACTCCTGGAAGAGGTGTTCGAGCTTATCTCCGAGTTCTTGATCGTTAACTCCAGTTCGCCACCATTGAGATTGGGCAGATAGAGCCCGCCGCCCTGGTTCGCTTGCGGGCCGGAAATGGAGTTTCCGGTTATGAGCGAATCGTTGATCCTGATCCGCTTGCTCCCTATGCTTCCGAACGCCCCTCCACTGATCTCCGCGCTAGCCCCCGCGATCCTAACGTTGTTCAGTGTCACGGTATCGGCGAGAAAGGCGAAGATCGCGCCTCCTATCCCGGGGTTCTGCGCACCTCCCCCCTGCCCGCCAATGAGAGTCAGATTTTCGATCGTCACCACCGATGATTGTGCGATCCCGAAAATACGGTTCATTCCGCCCGAAATAGTGAGCAATTCCCGTCCGGGCCCGGAGATCGTAATAGAGCGGCCGGGATTGGCTCCGTCGGCCCCGATAGCGATCTCGCCGGGGGCTGAGATCTCTCTGGGAACCGAGAAGAATGTCGGATCAAAAGTGATGACGTCCGACTGACCGTTCGAATTGGCCGCTCCGATTGCTTCGGCAAGCGAGCCGGGACCTGTGCTGTTGTTGTTGGTGACGACAAAATTGGCGGCGCTCGCATTCCCATAGGAGAATACGAACACGGATAGAAGAGCGACCAACGAAACGAATCGCGGAACGGATCGGGAACAATAAGGCATCAGAATTTCCTCTCCTATGGGTGAGTTGTTTTGATCAGATTTCGTATTTCTGCACCTATAGCGGGAATGCACACGGGAAGCGGACAACAAAATCTGCGCACATAGCTGGCCCAATCGGAAACGAATTGTTGTAAAATCCGTGATCACCAAGAAAGCCCGTGTCTGAACAGGAACAAACCACCGAGAGCGAGATCACTGCGATGCTCATTGCGCTTGACGGAAACGACCCGGAAAGCTCTGAGCGGCTGTATCCGCTGGTTTACGATCACCTTAGGCGGCTCGCGATGATCTATATGTCGCGAGAGCGCTCGAATCACACCCTTCAGCCGACAGCGCTGGTCCATGAAGCGTATCTCCGGATAACCGGTCAAAAGGAGCTCGAGTTCAGAAACAGAAAGCAATTCTTTGCAATTGCTTCGAACGTGATGAGGCAGATCCTGGTCGATCACGCGAGGGCCAGGGGATCATTGAAGAGGGGCGGACAGGCGATCCTCTTTTCCTCCGAGGATGTGGACCTGCCTTCCGAGATCCGCTCTGCCTCGCTACTTGCACTGGACGAAGCCCTTACCCGCCTTTCGACTCTCGACGAACGACAGGCAAAGATAATCGAGCTCAAGTTCTTTGGAGGCTTTAACGAATCCGAGATCGGAGAGCTCTTTGAGATCTCCGCAAGGACCGTTAGAAGAGAGATCTCGTCCGCAAAATTATGGCTCCTGCGCGAACTGAAACCGGGCTAGGATGACCGCTTTCGGCTGAGGAATCCGCCATTACGGAGCGGGAGCGGGGAAGTTTGCTCAAACAGCGATGAATTCGAAGGATTGGGACATAGTCAAAATAGTCCTCGAGAAGGTCATTGAACTTGGGCCTGACGACAGGCGGGCCGCACTTGACGAGATGGGTATCTCCCCATCGGTGAGGGCCGAGATCGATTCCCTTCTTGAATTTCAGCCCTTGGAGGAGTCCTTCATCTCTCTGCCGGCATTTGCATTCTCGGAACAGTTCGCAGGGTTCGAACCCGAGCCCGTCGTGGCCGGCACCACGGTGGGCGGCTACCGGATCCTGGACGAAATCGGAACCGGCGGAATGGGAATCGTGTACCGTGCAGAAAGGATCAACGGCGAGTTTGAGATGACCGTGGCGCTCAAACTCCTGCGCCGCGAGTTCAACTCCAGCGAGGTCCGGAGCCTCTTTGAAAGGGAAAAGCAGATCCAGGCCGCCCTGGATCACCCCAATATCGCAAAGCTTCTCGATTCAGGTACAACCGCGGACGGTATCCCGTATCTGGTAATGGAATTTATTGATGGCACGCCGATCGACAGACACTGTGCCGAGCACGATCTCCCTCTCAAGAGCCGTTTGCTGCTGTTCTCAAAGGTCGCAAAGGCGGTTGAGTTCGCGCACAGCAAGCTGATCGTTCACCGAGACCTGAAGCCCGGGAATATTCTTGTGGATGCAACTGGGGTTCCGAAGCTCCTGGACTTTGGTATCGCCAAGATCCTCGACCCGTTCGGCACAGAGAGTGGCGAAATTACTCAGACCCGGGCGCTGACCCCGCATTTCTCATCTCCTGAACAGTTCTCCGGGGAGCAGGTCACTGCCGCGACAGACATTTATAATCTCGGCCTGATCCTGTTTACCATCGGGACCAACTCACGGCCTGTGCCCGTGGAAACCTCGGGATCGGAAACAGGACGACGGCGACACCGGCTTCCGATCCCATCCGGTTCCTGGCCGCGCGAAGAACTCGAGACGTCCGGTAAAGCCAACCCACCGCCCTATCCTCCGAAGCGGCTCAAAGGAGATATTGAAACCATAATCGGGAAGGCGACAAGGCTGGACCCTGCAGACCGGTATGAGTCAGCAACGGCGCTCCTTGAGGACATTTGGCGCTACCTGGACGGCCTTCCGTTGCGCGCGCGGCCGGCGAGCCTTGCCTACAAGTCCCGAAAGTTTTTAGGCCGCAACAGGGTACAGACCGCTGCCGCCCTTGTCATCCTTTCGGTGATAATGGTCGCCTCAATATTCGCCTTCAGGCAGGCGAGCTTGGCCGAAAAGGAAGCAGAAAGGGCAGTCTCCGCAATGAAGCTGGCCGAATCGAACGCTGAGAGAAGTCGTGCGGAGGAGAAGAAAGCCGAAAGGGTGACGGCATTCGTGGAGACGATTCTTTCGTTTGCCAACCCATCCGCCTATGCAGCCGGCGGAGACTACTATGGAGACGCAAGGGTGGTCGATGTCGTCAATGCAATGAGCGAGAAAATTGACGAGGAATTCGCTGACAGCCCGGAGATCCGTGCAGAGCTGCACCACAAATTCGCAGAGATCTACAAAGGTGCAAGCCGAAACGCGAGGGATGAGAAAACTGCTGACTTCTTCGCGCAGAGAGCGTTCGCGCACGCAGACACGGCATACAGAACGAGACGAACGGTCTACGGCGATCGGAACGAGCTGGTCGCAAAAGACATGTTCTACCTTTGGGCCACGGATACCCGCGCGTTCGACAAGAGTCAGCCGCAGCTGCTGATGAGATCGATCGAAATGATGCGGGAGGAAAACCCCGCCAATCCAAATCTTCCCGAAATGCTCAGCGCCTTCGCCGTGCGTTTATTTCTGGTTGGGACCAGGGAACAGATGCTCGCATATCTGCACGCGGCCCCGGATGAGCTCGGGACCAGCAACTTTGAGATCGCCAGGAACTTATTGAAGGAAGCACTGGACCTGACGAATAAGCACGAGAGCAGTGACACTTTCCTCGAAGATCTTCGGAGCTGTAACTACCTGATCCTGGAGCGGCTCATTGGCAGCGAGGCGGATCCTGAACCATACCGGACACGCTGCTTCAGCGACGAATGGACCAACCGAACCGACGCGAAGAGCAAGCAGATCGAGCTTGCCCGTCAGAGGGTTCATTCTTCAATACCCGGGAGCGTTGAGGTCCTCCGGAAGTGATATTGACCGCACAACTTTCCTCTGTAATTCCGCTGAAGTGCCGTAGCGTCTTACTGTACTAATCGCGCGTGAGGCTTCTGTACTTGATCCTGTGGGGCTGATCGGCCTCGTGACCGAGCCGGGCCTTCCGGTCCGCCTCGTACTGCGAGAAGTTTCCGTCAAAATATACTACATTCGAGTTTCCCTCGAAGGCGAGGATATGGGTCGCAATCCTGTCCAGGAACCAACGGTCGTGGCTGATAACGACCGCGCAGCCGCCGAAGTTCTCGAGCGCCTCTTCCAGAGCCCGCATCGTGTTCACGTCAAGATCGTTCGTCGGCTCGTCGAGCAGGATCACGTTCGCCCCGCTTTTCAGCATCTTCGCAAGATGCACACGGTTCCTCTCGCCGCCCGAAAGCGAACCGACCCTTTTTTGCTGATCGCTTCCCGAGAAGTTGAACCGCGCGACGTATGCGCGCGAGTTCACCTCCCTGTTTCCGAGCCTGACGATGTCGGCGCCCTCCGAAACCTCTTCCCAGATCGACTTGTCAGCGGCGAGCGCGTCGCGCGACTGGTCCACGTAGGCGAGCTTGACCGTATCGCCGACCCGGAACGATCCCGAATCGGGCTCTTCCTGGCCGGTGATCAGCCGGAAAAGCGTCGTTTTTCCCGCGCCGTTCGGCCCGATGACGCCGACGATCCCGCCGGGCGGAAGGCTGAAGCTCAGGTTCTCGAACAAAAGCCGGTCGCCGTAGCCTTTCGAAACGCCGTTCGCCTCGATGACCAGATCTCCCAGGCGGTCTCCGGGCGGGATGAAGATCTCGAGGTCCTCGGAGCGCTTCTCCGTGTCCTGTTTCAAGAGGTCCTCGTAGTGGTTGATCCTCGCTTTCGATTTCGCGTGGCGGCCCTTCGGCGTCATACGGATCCATTCGAGCTCGCGCTCGAGCGTCTTCTGACGTTTCTTCTCTGCCTTTTCTTCGTTCGCGAGCCGTTTCTGCTTCTGCTCAAGCCACGAGGAATAGTTCCCTTTCCAGGGAATTCCCTCACCCCGGTCGAGCTCAAGGATCCATCCCGCGACGTTGTCGAGGAAGTACCGGTCGTGCGTGACGGCGATAATCGTGCCCTCGTATTTCTGGAGGTGCTGTTCGAGCCACGCGACGGTTTCGGCGTCCAGATGGTTCGTAGGCTCGTCGAGGAGCAGTATGTCGGGCTTTTTGAGAAGGAGACGGCAGAGCGCCACGCGGCGCTTCTCGCCTCCCGAGAGATTTTCCACGGGAGTGTCGCCGGGAGGGCACCGTAGCGCGTCCATCGCCATCTCGAGACGGCTTTCCAGATCCCACGCGTTCGCCGCGTCGAGCTTGTTCTGGACCTCGCCCTGGCGTTCGAGGAGCGCGTTCATCTCATCATCGGTCATCTCTTCGCCGAACTTCAGGTTTATCTCGTTGAACTCCGAAAGAAGGTCGACGGTCTCCTGGACGCCTTCCTCGACGATCTGTTTGACGGTCTTTGTCTCGTCGAGCTTCGGCTCCTGTTCGAGATAGCCGACGGTGTATCCCTCGGAGAAAACGACCTCGCCGTTTATTTCCTTGTCGACGCCGGCGATGATCCTCAGAAGCGACGACTTACCGGCGCCGTTCAGGCCCAGGACGCCGATCTTGGCTCCGTAGAAGAACGAAAGATATATGTCTTTGAGTACAGGTTTCTTGTCGTAGAACTTCGAAACCTTGACCATCGAGAAGATGATCTTGTTTGGTTCGGTCATAGTCGGAGCGCAGGCGTCCCGCCTGCTTCGTTAATCGTCAATCGTAAATCGTGAATTGTGATTCGTTGATCGTGAGTCGTTATCGATACCTGGAGCGGCAGCGACAGGCCCGTAAAGGTTGAACCACAGAGTACACGGAGAGCACAGAGTTTGAGAGGACTCGATTCGTGGAATTCCCAAAAAGACTCTGTGATCTCCGTGCCCTCGGTGGTGATCTCCCCTTTGTGTTCAGTCTTGAATGATCGTCTCGCGCATTGCCAGTTCCTTTATCCTGTCCTTCCGCACCTCGAAGCCGATCCCGGGACCCTCCGGCGGCGTGATAAAACCGTCCCGTGAAACCTCGACCTCCGGCTCGATGATGTCCTCGTGCCAGTACCGCTTGCTCGCCGACACGTCGCCGGGCAAAGAAAATCCTTCCAATGTGGACATCGCGATGTTGTGCGCGCGCCCGATCCCGGATTCGAGCATTCCTCCGCACCAGACCGGGATATCCGCCTCGCGGCAGGTCCTTTCCACTTCTCCGGCTTTAAGGTGACCACCGACGCGTCCGAGCTTGACGTTGATTATACGGCACGATCCGAGCTCGATAGCTTTTCGCGCGTCGTCGGGAGAGTGGATCGACTCGTCCAGGCAGATCGGGGTCTCGATCTGCTGCTGAAGCTTAGCGTGATCGACGATGTCGTCGTGCCTCAGAGGCTGTTCGAACATCATCAGCCCGAAGCCGTCCAACGTCTGGAACAGATCGACGTCATCCAGTGTGAAAGCGGAATTCGCGTCTCCCATCAGGGGGATGTTGCCGAACTTTTCGCGGACCCGGCGGATGACGTTCACGTCCCAGCCCGGCGCGATCTTGATCTTGATCCTTCGATACCCCGCCTCAAGTTCGGTCGAGATCTTCTCCAGGAGTTGTTCAACCGAATCCTGGATGCCGATCGACACGCCTGAAGCGATCTTCTCCCGGGTGCCTCCCAGATGTCTCCACAAGGGTACGCCGAGTTTCTTGGCCTCCAGATCCCAGACGGCCGTCTCGATCGCCGCTTTGGACATACGGTTCCCGCGGACGTTTTCCATCGACTGCCAGACTTCCGATGCTGAGCCGATATCCTTACCGACGACCATCGGAGCGAGGACCTTCTCGATCGTCACCCAACAAGAGTCGGTCCATTCCTCCGAGTAGTTCGGCAGCTCGCCGCACGTGCATTCGCCCCAGCCTTCCGCGCCGTCCTCGTCCTCGACGCGCACGAGAATGATCCGCCGCTCGTACGTCCTTCCGAAACTTGTTTCGAAAAACTGGACGAGGGGGAGCTCGATCTCGGTCAGCTCTATTCGCCTGATCTTCACTTGCGGAGTCCTGTGGGGGCGCAGAAAACGGGAAATGGTTTACGGTAAATGTAATCGAAGGGATTTTCAACTCTGGCCGCGCGAACTTCAGTTGCGCCTCGCGGAACGCACGCGTCCCGCGTGCATCGAGCAAAGCGAATAATCCGCGGGCCGGATTCACAAAGTGGAACAAGGCAGGAACCGGAAACAGATGAACACGGATCCGGGAGATCACTTCTTCGGCTATTTTCAAGAATGTATCTCTAATTGCGGAGCAGCGACCTGATCCATCTGTGTTCATCCGTGTCCGGCTCTTGCTTTCCTTTTTACTGTGGCGATGGGCAGCCGTGATCCCGCGCGTTCGCGCGGCGCAAACTGACGTTCGCGTTACCTAAGTGCTGAAGCCTGTCGCACCTCTTGCCCTTATCGCTCTGAAACTATAACCTTTTACAAATCAACTATTTAACAAGGAGGGTGTTTTGTACATACTTCAATCCGCAATTTCCGAGGCCGCAGCTGCGACAGAAAAGGCTCAGCAGACGATCGTCGATATGGTCTCGGGTTTCTGGGCCCAGGCACCGTATATCGCGATCGGGCTTGTGGTCTTTCTTGTGTTTGTCGTGGCCGCGTCGGTGGTCAAGCGGATCATAAAGGCATCGATAACGCGAGCGAAGTACGACTCGATGATAGCCTCACTCGTCGGGCGCCTCGGCTACTACATCACCATCGTTGTGGGGTTCTTTGTGGCGGCCGTTGTCGTGTTTCCGGGAATGTCGCCCGGCGATCTCCTGACAGGCCTCGGCATCGGCTCCGTCGCGCTTGGATTTGCGTTCAAGGATGTCCTTCAGAACCTGTTCGCGGGGTTCCTTATACTTCTTTACAGGCCGTTCCGGATCGGCGATCTGATCAAGATCAACGATTTCAAAGGGGTAGTTGAAGAGATAAGCGTTCGGGCGACGAAGCTGAAGACGCTGGATTCCGAACGCGTGGTCGTCCCGAATGCCGAACTTTATATGAACTCGGTTCTCGTCTACACAGCGTTCGAGAATCGAAGGACCAAGGTCGCGGTCGGCATCGGCTACGGCGACGATCCCGACAACGCACGGTCAGTCATCCTGAAGACGCTCGAAAAACTCGACGTCATTTTGAAGGATCCGCCTCCGAATGTGAGGTTTACGGATTTCGGCGATTCTGCTGTGAATCTCGAGATGCTTTTCTGGACCTCGTCGGACCAGTCTTCAACCAACAATGCGGTCGACAAGGTGGTCGCGGCGGTCAAGAACAGGCTTGATGAAGAGGGGATCGAGATGCCGTTCCCGCAGAGGGTTGTGGAATTGAAGGAAGCCGAAGCCGCATAAGGGGCGGCACTTACGAGGTTCGCTCGGCGATGTTCACGTAGCCCGCGTCACTTGCGGCCAGCCGCGTGTTCAGGCTGTGGGCGATCATCTTCGCGCGCTCCTTGGCATTTTCGGCGGTCTCTCCCTCGAAGAGTTCGTCGACAGCCTCGCTGAAAAGCTCGACCCAGCGGCGGAAATGATCGAGTGTGATCGGGTTCTTTTCGTTGAGCTTGAAATGGACCGCCAAAGGGTTCCCGAAATACACACGGCTTCCGAAAAGGACCTTGTCCCAGAAGTCGGTGAAGACGGGAATGTGGCTTTCAAGATCGAGATCGGTGAAATGATGGCCGATCATCGGGTCCTCGATCGCGACGGAGTAGAAGCGCCGAAGCAGCCGCGTGATGTCTTCCCTGTTCTCGATATCTTTCATTCTTAAATTGTGAAGGGAACTGGACACGGATGAACACAGATGGTTCGGATGGGTCGGTTCGGATCTTCGAGCCCCTTATTTTCCGTAACACGGTGTGAGAAAGACGGTAGATCAAAGGAGGAGTGATCTTTCTTAATCTGTGTTTATCTGTGTCTCAATCTCCTGCTCTTGGACCGACGTCTACTCAGTCGAGACCTCGTCCTCGCCTTGCAACGCGGCGTTAACCGTGTGCCAGCTTAGCGACGCGCATTTCACACGCGCCGGAAATTCGAGAACCCCGGCGAAGATCCGAAGCTTTCCAAGGTGAGTTTCTTCCGATTCCGGATCCAGCTGCCCCGTGACCATCTTGTGAAACTCGTCAAAGAGCACTTCCGCCTCGGCCCTCGTCTTTCCCTTCAGCACCTGCGTCATCATCGACGCCGAGGCCTTCGAGATCGCGCACCCCGACCCGACGAACGACACGTCCTTGACGACGTCGCCCTCCAGGTCGACGAACACGCGCAACTGATCGCCGCAAAGGGGATTGTTCCCGTCGGCCCACCTGTCCGCATTCTCTATCTCGCGGAAATTCCTTGGGTTCTTGTTATGGTCCAGGATCACTTCCTGGTACAGCTCGCTAAGTTCTGACATCTTTCTACAATCACCACAGAGCGCACAGAGGGCACGGAGAAATTAAGAACGCCGGAAATCGGCAAGATCCCGATTCGAATCTCCGTGCTCTCTGTGTGCTCTGTGGTTAGTTCTCTCTCGGGGCCGTGAAGACCTCGTCCTCGACGTTCCCCGTGTTCTTCGTACCCGCGGGCTCGAACAGCATCACCTCGACCTCTTCGTCCGCAACGGGCCGGTGTTCTACGCCTTTCGGGACGACGATGAACTCGCCCTCGTTCAGCTCGACCGTCCGGTCGCGGAACTCGAGACGGAAGCTCCCTTTCAGCGCTAGGAACATCTCGTCCTCGTGCTCGTGATGGTGCCAGGGAAACTCGCCCTTGAACTTCACAAGCTTGACCTCCTGGCCGTTGAGCTCCGCCGCCACCTTCGGCCGCCAGTGCTCGCCGATCCCGGAAAACGTCTCCGCCAAGTTCACTTTCTCAATTCTCACAGTATGCTCCTGCACAGATCAAGCATAGGACACGGATGAACACAGATGGGAATGATCCAAGAGCCTCGAGATCGAAACGGCTAACGAACAGCTCAACTTTGTGATCCCGGATCCCTTGCCTTCATTGATCTGTGTTCATCTGTGTCCGATTCTTTCGGATTACGAAAACACCTCGATCACCTTCTTGACCGAATCGGCCAGCGCGTCGATCTCTTCTTTCGTGTTGTAGAAAGCCAGGCTGGCGCGCGCCGTCGCCGGCACGTCGTAGAACTGCATTACCGGTTGCGCACAGTGATGGCCCGCGCGGATCGCGATGCCTTCCTGGTCGAGTATCGTCCCGATATCGTGCGGATGAATGTCGGCGACCGTGAACGAAACGACCGAGGTCTTTTCCCTGGCGGTCCCTATCAGCTTCACGCCTTCGATCGCGCCGAGCCTTTCGGTCGCGTAAGCCAGAAGCTCGTGCTCGTACTCGAACGCGGCGTCGAGGTCGATCGAGTTCAGGTAGTCGATCGCCGCTCCAAGGCCTATCTGCGAAGCGATAGCGGGCGTGCCCGCCTCAAACTTCTCGGGCAATCCGGCATAGGTCGTCTTCTCGAAAGTCACCGTCTTGATCATCGAACCGCCGCCCTGGTACGGGTCCATTTTCTCCAGCCATTCCTTCTTGCCGTAGATCACGCCGCTTCCGGTCGGACCGAACATCTTGTGGCCGGAGAAGGCGTAGAAATCGGCGTCGAGATCGCGTACGTCGACCCGCATATGCGGGACCGCCTGCGCACCGTCGATGCAGACCGGGATACCGAACTTGTGCGCGGTCTCGATCATTTCCTTCGCCGGGTTGATCGTGCCCAGTGCGTTCGAGATGTGCGAGAAGGCGACCATTTTCGTCTTCTCGTTCAAGAGGTTCTCGTACTCGTCGAGGATCAACTCGCCGGCCTGGTTCATCGGGATCACCCGGATCTTCGCGCCGCGCTCTTCGGCGATCATCTGCCACGGGACGATGTTCGAATGGTGCTCCATCTGCGAAATGACGATCTCGTCGCCTTCGTTGATGAACTTCCTTCCGTATCCCGACGCGACCAGATTGATGCCTTCCGTGCAGCCGCGGACGAAGATGCATTCCTTCGCCTCGCCGGCGTTGATGAACCTGCGGACCTTCTCACGGGCGGCCTCGTAAGCCGATGTAGCCTTCTGGCTCAGGTAATGTACGCCGCGGTGAACGTTCGAATGCTCCTTTTTCAGGTATTCCGATCCGCGCTCGATCACCAAATTCGGCACCTGTGCCGACGCGGCGTTGTCCATATACCGCAACGGCTTCCCGTTGACGGTCTGGGAGAGGACCGGAAAATCCGACCTTACTTTTTGAAAATTAAAACTACTCATATCAAATTAACCGCAGAGCACGCAGAGAGCGCAGAGGTCTCTTATTGTTAAACGCAAAGGTCGCCAGGGACGCAAAGGAGGACAATGTCTTTCTGCTCGCATACCTGCGAAATCCTTGCTCAGATCAAACTGATCTGCGAAGAAATCGCCCAAATCATCTTCGCGACCTCGGCGACCTTCGCGTTGAACCATCCCGAAACACCTCTGCGATCTCCGTGGTGAACCTGACTCAAGCATCGAGCCGCGCGTGCAGGCGATTCAGCACCGCTTCGTCCAGCGCCTTCTTGATCGAAGGCACTTTGATCTTGTTGATCACCTCTTCCGCGAAGCCGTAGGTCAGAAGGTTCCTCGCGAGGTCCTCGTTCAGGCCGCGGCTTAGGAGATAAAAAAGCTCCTCTTCTTCGAGCTGGCCGACCGTCGCTCCGTGGGCGCATTTCACATCGTCGTTGAAGATCTCCAGCTGCGGCTTTGTATCCACCCTCGCGTCGTTCGAAAGCAGCAGGTTCTTGTTCTGCTGGTAGGCGTCCGTACCCCTCGCCTTCTCGTGGACAAACACCTTTCCGTTAAAGACCGCGCGTGATTTCCCGTCGAGAATGCCCTTGTATGTCTGGTGCGATACGCAGTTCGGAATGCGATGGTCGATCCTCGAATGCGTGTCCGTGTGCTGATCCTCATCGACCAGGTACAGGCCGTCGATCCATCCTTCCGCGCCTTCCGCGCTGAATCCCATTCCGAGGTCGTGCCTTGAGAGCTTGCCTCCGAGATGAATGTTCGTGTTGTCGTAAACGGCTCCGCGGCCGAGCTCCGTTTGAGATGTGACTATGTGAAAAGCCGAGTTGCTCTCACGCTGAACCCGCGTGTGCACAAGCCTCGCCTGGTCTGCGAGCCTGACCTCGACGACCGCGTTCGAGAGATAAGCCGTTTCTTCGGCCCTCAGGTAGTGTTCGACGAGTTCCGCCTCGCTTCCGGTCTCGCCGACGTAGAGGACCCTCGGAAAACCGGCTGATTCGGACAGGCCTATGAAGACCAGGTTGATCGCGTCTTCGGTCTTCCGGTTCTTTTCGGCTCGCAGGAAGATCCCTTCGCCGGCGAACGCTGTGTTGAGCGCAGTGAAGCCGTTCTTTCGCGGATCGACGATCTTCGCGAAATTCTCGCGAAAAGCCGCTTCGCCGTAAGCCTCTTTGAAATGAACCGCCGTTATTCCTTCGGGCATCGCGCTTATGCTTTCGCAGAATACGCCGTCCACAAAAACGATCCGGTTGCTGCCGTCGATCTCCGAGAATATCTCCCTCGAAAGATCGATCGAAGCCGCCGCGCGCTCCGCTTCTTCGCCTGCAACTGTTTTCCAATCAGCCTTCGCGATCGCCGCCACGTTCGTGTACTTCCACTCTTCGTCGCGCACCGTCGGAAATCCCTTGTCTACGAAATCCGCGAACGCCTCGCGGCGGATCTCCTTCACCCAATCCGGCTGATCCGACCCCGAGATGCTCTTCTCGAACTCGGAACTGAAAGCCGTCTGCATTCCCGCCTTGGTACTCATATTCTTTGTCAAATTATCGAAACTTCCTTCAAACACTCCTTGATCCTCTCAAGGGAATGCGTCATATCGTTATCCAGCCCGACCGAGAATCTCACAAGACCCTCGCTCAGTCCGATCTCCATCCGCTCTTCTATCGGGATCTCGGACGAAGTGCTGTGACCGGGTGCACTGAACAAGGTCTTGAAATAGCCGAGACTGACCGCAAGATAGCCGACCTTCATATCCTGCATCAGCTTCATCAGCTTGTTAGCCGTTCCCGCATCCCCCACGTCGAGCGCAAGCATCCCGCCGAATCCAAAGCCCGGATTCATCATCGATCTCAGGAGCTCGTACTGCGGATGGTCCTCAAAACCAGGGTAGTAGACTTTAAGTCCCAGGCTCCTCAGCCCCTCGGCCAGAAAATCGGCGTTCGAGCTGTGCTGTTTCATTCGAAGATGCAGCGAATGAAGGTTCTTGAGAATGCTCGCCGCCCGTGTACTGTCAAGCACGCCGCCCAGCAGCATCGACGCCCCCTCGTTGATGTCGGTCAATTGATGGACCAGCTCGTTTGACGCGCATACACATCCGGCGACGCAGTCGCTGGTTCCATTTATGAACTTCGTCATGCTATGCACGACAACGTCCGCGCCGAGCCGTATCGGCGAAACGATCATCGGGCTGAATGTATTGTCAACGACCAACTTCAGGCCGTGCTCCCTGGCCAACGCACTCAGCGAGGGTATATCCGCGATCTCAAGCAGTGGGTTCGACATCGTCTCGCAATAGACCACCTTTGTGTCTTTTGTGACCGCTCCCCGCACCGCATCAAGATCGGTCAGGTCGACGAAGTTGACCTTGATACCAAGCCTCGGAAGAAAGTTCTTGAAAAGAGCATAGGTGCCGCCATAGATCGTGTGAGACGAAATGATCTCGTCGCCGGTCCGGCAGAGCTGAAGTATCGCTGAGGAGATCGCCGACATTCCGGAAGCCATCACCTGCGCGGATTCGCTGTCTTCCATCCTCGCGAGAGCCTGAGCCAGGTATTTGTTCGTCGGATTCCAGTGACGCGAATAAAGAAAACAACCTTCGATCTCGTGATCGAAAAGCTCTTCCATTTTCTCTGCGCTGGTAAACGTGTAAGTCGAAGAATCCGTGATCGACGGATTCACATCTCCAAACTCTCCGAACACCAGATAGTCCTGGATCCTGCTTGCGGGATCGAACACCTCTTCAGCCATCAGATCCACCTCCGAACACTTGATTTGTATTCCTCAAACTCTTCGCCGTGGAGCTTCTTCATATGCTCCTCTTCAAGCCTCACCTGCACCTGCATCAGCACGTCCCCGACCCCGAAAGCCAGAAGTGTCAACGCGTTCGGCGTGACCATGAAAAGCCCGAGCAAGAGGACCCTCATCCCAAGAAATATCGGGTTCCGCGAGACGGAAAAGAGCCCTTTGCTCACCAGGTCGGTCTTCACGTCCTCGTCGATCCCTATTCGCCACGAGCGGCCCATCTGGATCTGCGCGATGCTCACCCAGGCGAGCGCCGCAAACAGAAGCGCAACCCCGAAGATCTTGAGCCAGAACACGTCGAGCCATTCGATCGGGCCGATGTACGGATAAGCCGCCGGAACCGCCGAGTAGATCGCGGCTGCAATGATCACGAGGAAAGATACCAGCCGGAAGAACAGCCCGATAAGGTCGTGAGCGCTCTCGGTACTTCCAAGCTTGTAGGGATTTATCCCCGTCTCTTTCCAGAATAGGTATGACCTTCCGGCCATCGCCACGAGGAAAAAGAGCACAAGGAATACCGGAAGGAGTATCCGTAAGGCAGTATCGATTTCGAAGACCATGCCGCGCCGGACTCCTACTGCGCCGCAGTGCGGACCCAGTCGTAACCTTTCTCTTCAAGCTCGATCGCGAGCTCCTTTCCGCCTTCCTTTACGATCCTGCCGGCGGCGAGCACGTGCACGAAATCCGGGACGATGTAGTTGAGAAGCCTCTGGTAATGCGTCACAAGAACGATCGCGTTCTCTTCGCTCTTTAGCTGGTTCACGCCTTCGGCGACGATCCTGAGCGCGTCGATGTCCAGACCTGAATCGGTCTCGTCAAGAAGCGCGAGCTTCGGATCGAGGACCGCCATCTGGAGGATCTCGTTGCGCTTCTTCTCGCCGCCGGAGAATCCTTCGTTTACGGACCGCTTGAAAAATGCCGGGTCCATATCGACGATCTTCGCCTTTTCCTTGAGCAGATCGTCGAACTCGAGCGGATCAAGCTCTTCGCCGCCGGAGTGCTTCATCTTCTCGTTATAGGCTAGCCTCAGGAACTGCGCGTTCGAAACGCCCGGAACTTCCACCGGATACTGGAACGCCATGAACACGCCTTCGCGGGCGCGCTCGTCCGGATCGAGCTCGAGAAGGTCCCTGCCCTCGTAGAGCACTTCGCCTTTCACGACCTCGTACGAGGGATGCCCCGCGAGCACTTTGGCAAGCGTCGATTTCCCCGACCCGTTCGGTCCCATAATGGCGTGAACCTCGCCTTTGTCGATCTTGAGGTTCAGCCCCTTCAAAATATTCTTGCCGTCGATGGCGACGTACAAATCCTTTATTTCCAATAACATTGTCTTAACAACCCTTGCTTCTGATGTTTACGCGTCGACGCTTCTGGTCCAGCGGATCAAGCCCCGGAGATGCATCAGGAAAAAGATCGAACTGCCGATGACCACCGCGATGCTGTGCGTCAGAAATCCGAATGTAACCCAGCTGGCGCTCGCGATCATGAACAGCGCAAAGCCGACCTTGTTCTTGTTGCCGAGCAGATAAACCCCCAGCAGTCCGCAGCACGTCGCCAGCCAGTCGATCCCGTAATAACTAAACGCGGTCGAAATAGTCTCGTAAAAAGTTTCCAATTCTCTCAGTCTCAGGAAGAAGGGCGGTTCTTGCGATCCGCCCTTCCACCACTCCTTTTTAATCCAGGAACCTTACGACGCCCGTCTCGAGATCGTAAACGGCTCCGACGATCTTTACCTGTCCGGCATCGACCAACTCCTTGATCACCGGGCTCTCCTTAACTATGCCGTCCCTGGCAAGCCTTACATTCGCTTCGCCCACGGCGTCGACAAACCTCGCATTCTTGGAGTTCTTCAGTCCGTCCCTCCAGTCTTTGCTCACCAGCTCGACCGCCGGCTGGATCCTGTCGAGAAGGCCGGTAAGATTTCCAAGCTCGGCATCATCGCAAGCTCCCATCACTGCACCGCATTGCGTGTGGCCAAGCACGACGATCAGCTTCGAGCCCGCAAGCTTAGTCGCAAATTCAAAGCTCCCGAGCATGTCCGGATTCATAACGTTTCCGGCTACGCGGCCGTTAAACGCATCTCCGTTGTTCAGGTCGAAGATCTCTTCAACCGAGACCCTCGAATCGAGGCAGCTCAGAATGGCCGCAAACGGAAACTGGCCCTTGGCCGTGATCGGAACCTGTTTGCGATAGTTCTCCTGGTTCTTCAACTTCCCGGAAACGAACCGAGCATTGCCGTCCCGCAGATACTGCAAAGCCGCCTGCGGGCTGAGCGCTGCCTGCGACGCCTTGGTCTGTACGCCGTAAGGTCCGGCCGGCTGAAGCTGCGCAGACGCACTCGAAGAAAGCCCCAGTGCAATGATCAGAAACGAAAGCAAAAATCCGAATCTCATTTAAGTTTTCAAACCTCCCTTGTTCGTTAGTTGACCGTTTTCTATTCGAGAGCCGCGATGGCCTCGACCTCTATCAGGAACGGACTCCTGAATTCCCCGACCGGAATGATCGCCCTGGCGGGCCTACGGTGGCCGAAGATCCTTGAATATGTCTCGTTGACCGCGCCCCAAAGGCCCTCGTCCGAGACGAAAATGGTGACTTTCACGACGAGATCGAGACTGCTGCCGGCGGCTTCGAGCACCATTTCGAGATTCCGTATGCAACGCTCGGTCTGTTCTTCGATCGTCCCGCCGATCGGCTCTCCGGACTCGGGTTCGACCGCGAGCTGACCGGAAACGAATACGAAACCGTTCGAGACAACGGCCGGCGAATAATGGCCGACCGGCTCGTGGAAATTGTCAGGCTTGATAAGTTTCATTTGAGTCATTCACCACGGAGAGCCACGGGGTTCACGGAGCATTTAGCTGCCGCCAAATCCAACTACCTCGAAATTCCCCTCTTCACCCTTAAATTCGAGCTTGAGATTTCCCTTGAAATGATAAACTTCACACCCTTCGTCGTCCGGTTCGCATAGCCAAGTGAAAACATAATTGAAATCTGCAATTAGGCCGTCACCTTTCCAAACCTGATGGCCACCCTTTCCCACGACGAAATTTTCGTCCGGAAGTTGATCTTTAGTAACTTTGAATTCAATGTCTTGGCCATTGATATTGATCCTTCCTACAAGTTCGGGATCTAGAACAGCAACGGCGAGTTTATCTGACCGATCTTGATCTTTAGTTCCTGCCAGCCAAATGAGGTCCCCTGCTCCTTTGTACCTGTTTTGCTTCAACGGCCCGAGTTTCAGACCCCATTCGGTTCGCCATCAAAACCACAACCGAGAAAGATCGCAATTAGAGCTGAAGAGCCAATTATTGATTTCAATGACTTAGTTTTCACCTGGAATCTGTAGCCCGAACGCTGATTCGATCACCGTTTCAAACCGTTCTTCATACCGCCGCTACGCGGCTCAATCATCTGTTCGCCGCCTTACCCCGGGCTGCGCCTTCGGCTTGCCCGGGGCTAGTGTCTGCCGTCCGCTCCGCGGACTGTGATCCGACCATCCGAAGTCGCCGATTACGACTGCAACCGTCTATTACGAACGCGGCATGTAAAGAAAAACCACGTACTCCGACAAACTCTGTAAACTCAGTCAACTCAGCAAACCCGCTAAACTCTCTTCGCGCCGTTCGGCGCAATGCACGCGGGACGCGTGCGCTCCGTTAGCCCACCGAACCTTCCAGCTTTAGCCCAAGCAGCTTCTGCGCTTCTACCGCGTATTCCATTGGCAGCTCGCGGAAGACCTCTTTACAGAACCCGTTGATGATCAGCGAGATCGCGTCTTCTTCGGAAAGCCCTCTTTGCTGTAGATAGAACAACTGCTCCTCGCTTATCTTCGAGGTCGTCGCCTCGTGCTCGACGCGTGCAGTGTTGTTCATCACCTCGATGTACGGGAACGTGTTCGCCTCGCACGTGTCGCCGATCAGCATCGAGTCGCACTGCGTGTAATTCCGAGCGCCTTCCGCCTTAGGCATCACCTTTACAAGGCCGCGATAGCTGTTGTTCGAATTGCCGGCCGAAATGCCCTTCGAGATGATCGTGGAACGCGTGTTCTTTCCAAGGTGGATCATCTTCGTGCCCGTGTCCGCGACTTGCCGGTTGTTCGTAAGCGCGACCGAGTAGAACTCGCCGATCGAGTTGTCACCCTGCAGGATCACCGAGGGATATTTCCAGGTGATCGCCGAACCGGTCTCGACCTGCGTCCACGAGATCTTCGAATTCTTTCCGCGGCAAGCGCCTCGCTTTGTCACGAAGTTGTAGATCCCGCCCTTGCCGGTCTCGTCGCCGGCGTACCAGTTCTGGACGGTCGAATACTTGATCTCGGCATCGTCGAGGGCGACTAGCTCGACGACCGCCGCGTGAAGCTGGTTTGTGTCGAACTGGGGAGCTGTGCAGTTGTGAACGGCAAATCCCTTCACGAGATAACTGTGAGTCTCATCCACGTCGATATTGAAAACAAGATCGTCGAAAGCCTCGCGCGTGATCTCGCGGACCGGGACGATGAAGTGCGTCTCAGTCTCGCGGACCATGTCCCATTTCTTGTTCTCTGTATAGCCGATCTGATAAAGCGGATTTCGGTTGATAATTCTGTCCGATTTGTTGGAGAACTTCGCCTCGCCGCCCTCTCGAACCTGAATCCACGCCTGAACATCGAGCTTGTTCAGCAGCATCTGCACCTGGCGAGCAAGCGTTTCCGAAGCGGTCGAGAACCGGACCATCGTCGAATTGCCCCTTTGGTGGACATTACCGTCTCCCTTCAGATAGGCGTCGAGGAGCACCTTCGCCTGACGTGAAGAGACTTCCATAAGTTCAGGGCTGAGGCGCTTTTCGGTCGCGAATTTCCCGCAGAGACGCAGGAACCAGTCCGACATCTCTTCGGAGTAGAACTGCACATTCGTACCGTTGCGCTCCTGATTCTCGACCACATACGCAGTCTTGCCCGAAAGCTTCTCGATCAGTTTCTTTGTGCGAGCGATCAGTTTCTTCTCTCCGATACCGAAGGCGAACGAATTGACGAACTGCTTGTTGAGCTTGTTGTAACAGCTCGAGCCTTCGGCGAGGTAGTAACCGAGAAGTTCGAGCTCGTCGTCGTTGAAAGCCCTTGAGTCGCTCCTTTCAAGTTTCGGAACGAGAACAAAATCGCCCTTCTCGAGCTCGTCGGCCTTGATGAACTCGGGCGTGGCGTTGAGGATCTTTTCCGTGTCGGCCTCGGGAAGCCAGCCGTTGCGAGGCTTTCTGGGCTTGAGCACGTCCTTTCGCTTGATAGCAAGAACCGGGTGTTCGGGAGTGAGCCTGAACTCGTTGTAGCGCGACATCGGACGGACCGTAATCATCTCGCCCTTGAATCGCCGGACCATCGCAGCGCGGACCTTCTGCAGCCGTCCGTTGTGATCGTAAACCTCGTCCCCGGCCTTTATTCCCTCGATGTTCCGCCAGCCGTCGGCAGTGAGCACCTGTTCGCCGGCCGGGTGGCACCCTTCGTTATACGCGACGTAAGCACCTTCTTCTGCAACAATTAGCGTTCTTTCGAACTGTCCCGATTCCTGGGTGTTGATCCTGAAATACGTCGAAAGCTCCATCGGGGAACGGACGCCCTTCGGCAGGAAGACGAACGATCCGTCGGAGAAGACGGCCGAGTTAAGCGCCGCGTAGAAATTGTCGGAGGTCGGCACGACCGAGCCCAGGTATTTTCTTACGAGGTCCGGATACTCCTTCACCGCCTCACTGAACGAACAGAAGATCACTCCCGCGTCTTTCAGCTTCTTTTTGAAGGTCGTCGCGACCGACACCGAATCGAACACGGCGTCGACGGCTACATTGGCGAGCATCTTCTGCTCGGACAGAGGAATGCCGAGCTTCTCGAATGTGTCGAGCAGTTCGGGATCGACCTCGTCGAGGCTCTGCTTCTTTTCCTTTTCCTTCGGAGCCGCGTAGTAGGTGATCTCCTGGAAATCGACCTTCGGATAATCGAAGTTTGCCCAGTAGTCGGGTTCGGCCATTTTCAGCCAATGCCGGTAAGCCTTCAGGCGGAAGTCGAGAAGCCACTCAGGCTCTCCCTTGATCTCGGAGATCAGGCGAACCGTTTCCTCGGAGAGTCCCTTCGGGATCATGTCCGTTTCGATCTCGGTCTTGAATCCGTATTTGTATTCCCTGTTCTTTAGTAGTTCCTGTGCAGAGCTCATATCAATTGCCAATGTTCAACGATCAACGACCAATGGGTGAGCGGTGAGCGGTGAGCGGTGAGCGGTGAGCGGTGAGCGGTGAAGCAAGATACCACTTGTTACTCAGAACTCATTACCCATTACTTACAGCTCATTACTCAGTCCTCATTACTCATCACTCAGTCCTCAGTCCTCATCACTCAGTACTCATCTCTCAGTCCTCAGTCCTCAGTCCTCAGTCCTCATCACTCATCTCTCAGTCCTCATCCCTCAGTCCTCATCACTCAGTACTCATCACTCGTCCTCAGTCCTCAGTCCTCAGTCCTCATCCCTCAGTCCTCAGTCCTCATCACTCATCTCTCAGTACTCGCGACTCCGCCGCTCAGCCCCTGTATCCTGTGAAACCTCTCGTCGACCTTCTTCTCGGTCCCTACGAGCTGCGAAAGCGTCACGTTCGAGAGCGCGTTCTGGACGATCTCGTGGAGCCCGACTATCACCGAACGGATCCCGCAGTCGCCGGTGTGGACGCAAGAGTCCATCACGCCCGTGTAGCTGTTGCAGTGACCTTCGATCTCGTCATCGTCGAGTACCTTGACCACTTCGCTGAGAAGTATCTCTTCGGCAGGCCTCGCCAGGCTGTAACCGCCCTTTGTGCCGCGCGTCGCATTCACAAACCCGGCCTTGCTTAGCAGCCACATCAGCTTTCCCGCATTCGACTGCGAGATCCCTTCGCGCTCCGCGATCTGCGGCAGTGTGAGGGACTCGCCTTCGCCCGCGCTTGCAAGCTGGACCAGGCATCGAAGGCCGTATTCTTCCTGTGCCGATATCTTCATCGTACGTACCCGCTAAACTATTCTGGACTCTTGAATAAGGTGTAGAATCTCAAATCTTTACTTTTCAGTCAAGATTACAGGCAGGCGCGGGTTTGATTGTTGTGCACTGGCCCGTTCAGCGCTCTTGCGGAATGGATCTTAGCAGAGGTACCAAAGCTCGATTAGGAGCTTTCCATTCCTCGTCCACCTGATCCAGCCGTGATCGTATTCCGTCTCCGGAGACCCCTTCCTCTGCGAGTCCCATTTGACCTTTAGCCACTCACCCGATGTCTCCACCGGATGGAATGTAGGTTTCTCTTCGAGGGTCGGGTATATGATCGTGTCACCGGCCGGTCTGGAGCGCAGGGGATTTCGCTTAGGATCGAAATCGACCGCGAAAAGGTTCGTGATGTGCTCCGACCACGTCTGGAACTCGTAAAAACCGTCGCCCTTCCTAAGGAATTTCGTAAGTCCGGTTTCTTCATTGACGACAACTTCGAATCGATCGTCGTGTTCCGCTTTCAGTTTGACCGCAAATATGAAGTAGTCTGGATGGAATGCGTATGGACGGAATTGGTCGTTCTCGTACGGATATATGCCGCTGAAGTCGTCATAATAAAAGGTCAAGCTGTGCCACACCGATCCGTCCCGGTTGTAAAAACTGATGAAGTCTCCAATTCCGTACTGCCCGTTCAAGACGACAAACCCCTTCACGCCATCGATCACGATGTCCTGCTTGTCGAATGGCCAGGTCATCGCGGCCGAATAGCCTTCGGTCCATCCGCCGGCCAAACCGGCCTTTACCCAGCCCTCGGACACCTGATCCCCGGACCGGCCGTCGAATACCGACACGACGGCGAGCGCAAGCACGAGAATGGCGATGAGGCGGAACTTCACGCCTGAATGATACACCACTTCCCTTTCGGCACAGCGATCAGTTGCCCCCGGCTTCAACCGGGGGTCAACGGGAAAATAGAATATGATCGGGGCATTGGCCCTGAGATAGCCGGCTGAAGCCGGGGAAATAATCGATTGGACCTTTCGTTCCCCCCGTTGAAACGGGGGGCAACTGATGGTCAAATCAATCTTGCTTTCGATTCCGGAGCTCGATCTACGGGTAATACTCGCTTATCAGGATCTTCCCGTCCTTGCGCCAGCGGATCCAGCCGGAGTTCTCCGGAAGGTTCTTCCTGATCCAGTCGACCGAAGGCTCGTCGGGCTCCATCTGCGTCCACCGGACCAGGACCCATTCGCCGCTCACCTTGTCCGGCTTTATCAGAGGCATCTCGGCGAACGCGACGGCTTTCGGAGCGCCGTCCGGCGAATCGAGAACGGGGTTTGTCAGCCGGTCGAATGTCAGGTTCTTGTGCACCATCACCCACTCTTCCCAACCGAGCGCCTTGAACAACGGATCGTCTGTTCGGATGTACGCACGAGTCTTGGGCTCGCGGCTCTCGTGAGCGATCACCTCGAACCAATCATCCGAACGCCTGACCAGCCGCAATTCGATCCCGAAGTCGCGCTTGTTCCCGTTGCTGAAAAGCATCGGAAAGAAGTCGCCCTCTTCGCCTTCCAGCGATTCAAGGCTGTCGTCGTTGTAGTCGATTACCCGCCAGGGGGCGCCGTCCTCTCCATAGAGGGTGATCCTCCAGTCCGTACTTTTCAGTTCGTTGCCGCTGCCGTCGAACACGACGACGCCTTCCGCATCTTCAAATGAAGATTCGCGGGGCGATTTCTTGTCGGCCGATATGTTCTGCGCTGCGGGAGATTTGGGTAGCCCTTCGGTAGTTTTTGACTCGGCGATCTGACCCGTCCCGGCTCCGCAACCCAGCATCAGCAGAACCGAAACCATGAGGATATAGGCCATTTCATTCCTCCTGTGTTCTTTGGTTTTCAAATGGCGCTTCGCGGGCACGGGCTTCGCCCGCGAAGCGTTTCAGGATCGCTATCATATCAAAGTCCGCTCAATGACACTGATCCACGAGGCAGTCGAGCGTGACATCCGACCAGCGTATGTAGTATCTGCGCCGGTCCTGGGAGATACGCTTCGGTTTCTTCCTGCTTAGATCGAATCCCAGGTGACCGTGATCGTTGTGGTTCGCAGCGGCCTTCGTGCCCTTTATCGGGGCGCTGTACCCGCGCAGGCTCTTTCCGAATCCCCACTTCTTAGCAAGATCGAATACCGCCTTATTCTTCGAAATGCTGAACCTGCCGGGATTCGTCACCCAACTGCCCTGCCGGCTCTGCCCGTTTCGGTTCACGTACCGGAAGTCTATGCTCTGTCCCGTGCCGTTTCCATTGTGGCCGTGGGTGGCGTGATGCCCGTCCCAGGTATCGCTCCTGAACCGGCTGTCCCAGGGATCGCTTCCGTTCGACGAGGACATATCCCCGAGCGCCAACGTGATGCCGAAATCGTTTTTGAGCTGATTTGTAAATCCGAACAAAGCGGCGGCGGTGACTGGCAGAAGATAATGATCGCCCTGCCCTACGGTCTCGCCCGTATCCGGATCGTATCCGCCGCGCTCACCCGGATTGTAGTACGTGTAGCCCCAACCCGTGTCCGGGAACCTCACAAGTCCGTAGTTGTTCTTATGCAGCTGAGCCACCATCACGAACACGTTCCTGTTTTCGTCGAAGACATAGAAACGGTCGAAAGGGTCCTCGGTCCTGTAAACCTCGATCTTTCCGTCATCGCTCACATACCAGTCGTCGACGACCGACAGTCCGTCCGGATCCGTGAGGTTCACGGGATCATTCAGCGAATAGACGTACCTGTTCAACGTCCGCGGATCCGAGGCATCAGCCGAATCGATCATCGGATCGACGGCTGTAAATCGTCCGTGGCGGCTGTCGTAAACACGGGCCTCCGCATAAGCCAGACCCGATTCCGGATCGGCAAGCAATCCGGCGAACCCCGGCCTCAGCTGAGATGTCGAGGCGGAATAGCCCAGCGCTTCAGACCTGGTGCCTATGCCGTTCACAAGTTCTTCGCCGAACGGCATATGGTCTCGGCGGGCCAGTACCGCGCCTCCGCTGTCAGTGACCACTCTCGTCGACCCAAGGTGGTCTTGCGTCAAGTACCGGGTCTTTGGAACGCGAGGGGGATTCGTCGAGTATTCCGCGACAAGTTCTTCGCCGGCGTAAACGAAAACGGTCGTCTCGAGCGGCGTTTCCGAGATAACGCGGCGGCCGTTTCCGTCATAGGAGTACCTTGCTACGAAAAGCCCGTCGGCAGACCTTATCTCAATCTGTTTGTTTCGTCCGTCAAAGACGAACGACCGTCCTGAAGGTTCTCTGGTGACATTGCCGTTTCTGTCATAAACGAATCCGGAACCGGTCACGAAGCGATTGGACGCCGGATCGAACTCTCCCGCAACTGAGGTCTGCGCGCCGGCGAGATCCTGGACCAAAAGATCCCTGTTCCCGAACCGGTCGTAGCCGAATTCCTGACTCCAGTTCACTCTAGAACCCTGGCGTTCCTCCCCCGAGGCAAGCCTTCCGGCGGGATCGTAGCAAAAGGTCTGAACGAACGGATCGGCTCCTGCGCCGTGTGCCGAGAGTCTCGCAACCGATCCGTTCACTCTGGAAGTGTCAATAGTGCCGTCGTCAGCCGCCTCGCCGAATATGTAGCCGAGGGACCAGATCCCGGAGTCCTCAGCAGAAGCACCCAGGTGGATCGATTCGAGGCGTCCTGAAGCGTGGAAGTCCGCGGATTCGAAGCGGCCGTTGCCCAGCCTCATAGACGTCGTCTTGCCTCTGGGGCCATAAACGAACGAGTTCGCATACACAGCCTCGGTAGTCCCAGACGTACCCGCTACTCGCCTAAGCCTGCCGTCGGGTCCACTATCGAGTTCCAGGACCTTGCCGGACGGATACGTCAATCGTCGCATCTCGCCGGAAAGATCGTATTCGATCCGGCTCGTGAACGATCTTCCAGCGGTTACCTGTTCATACTCCGAGGGCCTGCCGGCAGGGTCGAACGCTCTTATTCGCGTTGATGACAAGGCATTCGACACCTCGATGATCTCCCCCTTTCCGTTCGGAACGAGGTCGTATTTGAACAAGACCGAAGGCGTGCCGTCCGACCAGGAGCGGGAGACGATGCGGTCGAGCGCGTCGTGCTCCGATTCCGTCACGACCCCGTTCGCGTTTTCGGCCCGCACAAGATTTCCGGTCCGGTCGTACTCGAACGCCGCGGACCAGGATGAATTCCCGGTTTCAGGATCGGTGAAGCGGATGCCGGGATTCGGCTCTTGCTCCGGGAGCTTCTGAAAGATCATTCGCCCGAACGCATCCCTTGCGAAGTATCGCCGCTGGACGCCCTGCCTTATCTCGACAAGGTCGCCGCGCTTTCCGTATATGTAATTTGTTGGCCGGGCAGGCGAGTTGACGTGACCGAGATCGATCTCGGAGTCGCCGGTGAAAGAGACAGCCTCGTCCGCGCGGACCGTACGGCCAAAGTTGTCTCTTATCTCCCTCTTCGCCCGTCCCGAGCCGTCCTTTGTTACGATGAACCGGCCCGGTGCGCCCTGGGCGGCTGAGATCCCGTACTCGAACTTGGCGGTCGTTTCCTGTCCTTCGTTCGGAATGTTGGAGAATCTCCTGATTACACGGCCCCGGAAATCGTAAGCAGTTTTGAAGCGTGTGATTCCGGACGGCGGTGTGCCTTCAAAATAAGGCGCGGAGACTGAAACTGCCCGGCCGTGAAGGTCATACGCGGTTTCGCTTACGGACACACCTTCGGCATTGAACGACCTGGAAAGGACCTCGCGGCCGAACCCGTCGTACTCTTTCTCCGCCTCCCGCCATTTTCCGAGATCAAGGAGCTCACGTATCCTGATCTTTGAAACACCGCTCTCTTCCGTGTAGAGATATTCGCGAACGGCTCCGCCCGGTTCGCGAACGGAGGTTACTCTCAACAAGGGATCTGCATACTCGGTCACCGTCGTCCGGTCATCGGAAGCATTCCCGAGCGACTGAAGGTCCGTTACGGAGACAAGAAGCCCGGTCACGAGATCGTATTCCTTCACAGTCTTCGACCTTTCCGAAGAGCCTAGCGTCCCGGAAGCGTCCGCCGCCGGCAGGCTTACCGAGACCGGATACGCGAACGCGTAGGCGGAGGAATATTCGATCTCCGTGTACCTGCTCTCGTCGCCGGATGCGTCCCAGCTGCGGACCGCATTGCCGAACTTGTCATAGACGAACTTCTCGGTCAGCCAATCGCCAGTCGCCGGATCAAGCTTGTGTGTTCGCGAAAGATGTCCCCGTACCGGCGTGCCCGGATCGGTCCATCCCTCGGCGTTTCCGGGATCGATAAAAGGAAGATCGTGTGAATCGTATTCGAACCGCGTCTCGTTCAGGACCGCGCCCGAACCGGCGGGATCGAGAATCCTTTCCGAAGCGACGAGGTTCGTCAGCCCCCGGTCCCGGTAGTTCTGATCGTAAAGAAATCCGCGTTCGATGACCGAACGTTTCTCCGCCTGGCTCGCGATCGCAACTGACGCTTCGGCAATATCCACCGAAGCCGCATTCGCAGCCTCGAAGACTGCATAACCCCAGGACGTGCTGCGTTTGCTGTTCAGATGAGGAAAGAACGCGGGTCCGAGTGGAGCGTCGTCGAACTCCGCGGCGGTCATCGAAGCGAGCGCCTTGTTCGATCCGGGTTCGAAGATGAACTCGACGGTCCTTGCCTTCCGAAGATCGCGCTTTGCGTTCGGCTCGCCTCCCGGAAGCGCCGGCTCGGCGATCCACCCGAAGAGGGTACGCGCTGCAAGGGCACCGTTCTCGTCGAAGCGGCGGATCTCCTTAACCGATCCCGTTTCAGGATCTCTGAACCCGAATGCTTCGTCCCCGGAGTACGCCCTCAGCACCGTTTCGGTCCTTGCTCCGTCGGCGAGTGCGTCGTTCGGTTTTGAAACGACCGTCTTGACGGTGTATGTCGAGCCGCCCGCCGGGGCGAATTCGAACTGGACCGAGTATTTCCATCGCTGCTGAAGAGCCCCCTGAGCGTTGTAGATCCTGCGCTCGAGCACTCCCCGGTTCGTCTGGTCATAGACTGCCTCTCCAGTTCCGCCGACCGGCTCGATCTGCCCGTGATCGAATTCTTCGATAACGCCCGTCGGATAGACTATTTTCGACACTTCGCCGAATCGGTTGTACTTGAATTTATAGGCTCGTCCGTCAGGCAGTCTTACCTCCTCAAGCACGACCGGGTTGAACCTTGCCGGCGTGATCGCACCTCCGCTGCTCGTCCTAAAAGCGGTGCAGGGACGCACTCCCTGGCCGACGTCCCGGAAAAGCACGTCTCCGGGAGAGGGCTGGGCGAGATCGTCCGAAAGGCTCCCCCTGCAGAAATACCGGGAGTCGTACGCAAGCCGCATCGTTTGGTCGTCCAACGCGCCGCCGCTTCTTCCCTCCTGGTCAGCGCAACCGGGATCCGAGCTGTTCTCGCACCCCAGGGGCTTCAAGCGGGACCACTTCATTTCGAAAGGTTTCTCGGCGCCTCCGAACCAGGGGAGCTGAGCCTCGTTTATCCCAGCGGTCTGTGTCTGCGCCAATCCGTTTCGCGGGACGTAGTCGTCGATCTCGCGGCCAACCGTGTCCGAAACACTTCGGACCTCTTGCGGTGCCGTCCCGGAGACTGAGTAAGTGATCGTGTTTCCGTTTACATCAACGAAGCGGGATGCGGTGATTCCGTCGCCTGCACCCGCCGTATCAGGCGGAAACTCGTACTTCGAGCCGTTGGGAAGGAAAAGCACTGAACCGGCCGCGGACCGCTCGAGACGCATTCCCGTGCCGTCGGTGGAAAGAAACGTACCGCTCAGGTCGGCCTCACACACGGCATCCGGCGGCCCGCAAGGATGTTTCGAATCGTCTCTTCGGAACTCGTGCCGTGCGCCTCCAGGCATCGAGACGAAGACCCGGGCCGCGTAGAAGAGCTGCTGTAGTTCGTCCGGCGGGATCGGTATTTCGGGCGGTTCCGGAATTCCCGGCCCGATCTCCCAGCCGTTGCAGTGGTAAATGTGGGCTCCGACCGACCCGTCAGGAAGGATGCAGTCCGGACACCAGTATTGGCCGTAGCTGACGCAGCGGAAATTTTCGCTCGGCATGAGGTCGGATGATCCGCCCGCGACGGCCTCCGCCCAGATCGAGTCCATCACGGATGAGCTTCCTATAGGATCGTTGAACGGGCGTCCGTCCTGGTAATAGATATTGGGATGGGCGTCCAGCATCGGAGCCGCGAGACCGCTCGTCCAGCCGCCGGCTGTCCGTTCCGCGAACCTCGCGTTGAGATCCGTGACATACCTTCTTCCGGCGACGGTCTCGTACCACCACCGGACCCCGGCATCCATTCGCCAGACCTTCGACGAATAGTCGAGTGACGCGCTCAGACCATGGCCGCTACGGCCGGGATAACTCATCAGCGGCAGGGAGAACTCCAGTGCCAGCGTTCTTGGGTTGACCCTTGCCTTGCCTTTGATAGCTGTGTCGGCACGGTTTGAAGTGTCTGTTGCAGAAGGATCCGAGGTTCCGTTTCCCAGCTGACCGGAAACGGGCATTGAGAGGATCAGAAACGCGAACAAGGCCGCGAGGGATCGGAAGGGGACTCGGATGTATAAGGGTTGCGGGAGTATGGGAGATCTCATTCTTTTTACCTCTGAAATCAATGCGGACCGCCTGCAGGTGAGGAGGCTGCGTCCGGAAACTAGCTTTCAACGATGTGAACGTGCGCGTCACCTTCGGAAGAAGGCCGGGACGGGGATGTCCCCTGCCTGTCCCCACTGAACAGTCCTTGTGCTCGAGTCCGAACTGTTCCGGATGTACCAGGTGCCGTTCGAGCTCTTCCACACCGCGATGTCCGTCTGACCGTCGCCGTCGTAGTCGTTTGGAACCGCGATGTCTGAAAGGCTGTGCCAGGCGATAGTCTGAAGGCCGCCGGATAGGCTGCCCAGGATCAGCCAACCGGATGGCGATCGCGCGGCGGGATCGGCGCGGCCGTCTCCGTCATAGTCTGCAGGGACCGGTTCTTCGCTGCCCTGAGGAAGAACTGCCGTTCGTTCGGCTCCGCCAGTACTCTCGATCCAGCGGAAGCTCCGCTCCGAAGGCTTCCAGACCGCGAGGTCCGCCAGACCATCGCCGTCGAAGTCGGCCGGAGTAGCGACATCGCCTGACGATCCGAATGAGTGAACTGTCGAGCTTCCCGTGCTGCTGCCGATCACGAACCAGCGGCCCTCTCCCGGGCGGAAAACAGCGATGTCGGTCTTTCCGTCGCCGTCAAAATCAGCCGCGGCGGGCAGGTCGCCCGGTACGCCGAAAGGGACCGCACGAAATGTCCCGTCCGTGCTGTTGAGTATCCACCAGGTGGATGAGGAAGGCCTGAAAACGCAGAAGTCGGTCTTGCCGTCGCCGTCGAAATCGCCTGTGGCAGGAATATCTCCGGCGGCTCCCCAGTTTTGAGAACTCACGGCGGAAGATAAGCCGTTTATGACCCACCACGTGCCCGAGGACGGCCTCCACACCGCAAGATCGGAGGGCCGGCCATTCAATGAACCGGCGTCCTCGACCGCGATCAGCCGCGAATCGGCATAGATATATTCCCTGGAGAGGACGAGACGGCGGCTTTGCGGCTGCGGAAAGAACCATTCATAGACAGAACGGTAAAGGCTATCGATCAGACCGGAGGTTTCGACATCAACCGAACCGGCCCGTGTAAGGCCTGCTGCGCCTGCAATCGCGGAGACAGAAAGGGTCAGAACGATCAGCACCGATCTTACCGAGAATCTTGCGGGCTTCAGATCGGCTTTGCGCCGTCTGCGTGCAATTCTTTGTTGAGACTTGATGAGGTTTTTGTAGGTTTTCATCGGGGAACAACTCCTTGTGTCGTTCCGCCAACGCCGACCGCTGGAAAAGGGGAGATCGCTATGCGATCCTCGGATTCCGTCACGGTGGGATGACAGAACTCTGTGGGATTTAGCTGTCGGACCGGCCACACTCAACAAGAGGGTCGGAACCGATTTCGATTCGGGATCGGAGAAGGGTTCTTTAGCTGGATCGTGGGCCGATCGCCGGGATCATTCTTCTTCCGGCTTTGGGAGCGCCCGCACCTTGTGAGGAGGTTCCGGGCTCCGAATCGAATGGTGACAACGAATCTAAACGAGGTTCAAAGACCGTGTCAAGGATTTTCGGGAAGTTCGATTTACTGACATCGTAACCGGTGATTTATCAGCCTGTTACAGATGCATTTTTTCAGTATCACATTAAGAGCCTGTCGCGTCCTTTTTCCGCTCCCGTGGCGAAGCGCTTCCCGTTGCGGTAGATTCTTCTTATGGACAAAACGGAAAAGGAGCTGGCGTTCCTGCGCGGCATATACGTCGAGCCGGAATTCACCTCGAAGTTCACGGAGCTCTTCAACGAGGGTGTAGTCGTCGAGGGCTATTCGACCATTACCTACATCAACGCAGGGGCCGGCGGACACGCCATAGAGATCTGCGAAAAGCTGGGCGAGGACGTCGACCTGTTCCCCGTCTGCGAGGACGCGGAACTTCGCGAGATCGCCCGGCAGAAATCGGAGACGCTTCAGAGCAGAGTCGATTTTTCGACTGCCGCGCCGATGGCGCGCTCCGAAATGGTGATCGCCGACGCAAGCCTTCTGGCGCCGCACGCGCTTCACGCGTTCCTCGCCGAGGCGGCCGAGCGCTCATTGGGCAAGTTCGTGTTCTTTCTTCCCACCTCGGGAAGCTTCGGCGAAGTTTTTTCCTATCTTTGGGAAGTGCTTCTGGACGTGGGTCTCGGGGACAAGGGAGCCGCCGTCGAGGACCTGATCACGGGGATCACGACCGTCAGCCAGGCGGAAGAGGCGGCGACAGGCCTCGGGCTCACCAAGGTCGAATCGATAACGAAGAACGAGGCACTGGAATACGAATCCGGCGAGAGCTTCATAGACTCGCCGCTGGTGCGGTATTTCTTAGTACCGAACTGGCTTGGCTTTCTGGATGAGGAAGAGCGCGGGCGTGTGCTGGAGAGGCTCGCCGCGAAAATAGATGAAGAACGGGATGATATGAGCTTCCGGTTCGCGGTCAAGGCGACCGTCGTTTCAGGCGAAAGAAGGCGGGACTAGACAGGTTCAGGACCGGCTTGCCTGCCTTCTCTGCATCTCGGCGGCGAGTTCGTCGTCGGACATCTCAGACACGGAAGGCTTCTCGGCCTCGAGCTGCTTCGATTCCTCTTCCATACTGAACTCTTTCTCAGCCTGGTCCATCCCTTCCTTGAACGCCCTTCGGCTTTCTCCCAGCGATTTCGCAAGCTTCGGTAACCGGCTGGCTCCGAACAGAAGGAAGATCGCGAGCACGATCAGGATGATCTCGGTGGTTCCCAACATAGCTAATCAACCTCACAAAATACCGATCGCCCGGCGATGACCGCCGGACACCGACAATCATACAGGCAATCGGGAGAAAATTCACCTTACAGGCCCGCCGGCGAACCGCTCACGGTTCGATCCGGACCTTCGCTCCCGCCTCGTCGAGTTCCTGACCGAGGCCCGCCGCGGTCTCCTCATCCTCGAACGTCAAAGAGATGCCCCGGCCGTCGTTGATCGCCTCGAACATCTTTCGCGCCTCCGCGTCTTCCAGGCCGAGCCTGTCAGCGAGCAGCGCGGCGAGATCTTTCTTGCCCTTGCCCGTGTCGTATCCGACTATTCTCAAAACCGGCATATCAGCTCCTTTCCTTGTCCCGGAATCTGTCCGTGGCGTCGACCAGCGCCGACGTGATGCCTTTTTCGCTGATCGAATGCCCGGCGTCCGGGATAACGTGCAGTTCCGACTCCGGGAACGCTTCGTGAAGTTCGTACGCCGACACGGAGGGGCAGACCACGTCGTACCTGCCCTGAACAATGACGGTCGGAATGTGGCGTATCTTGTCCACGTTCTCGAGAAGATAATTTTCGGTCGGGAAGAACGAGTTGTTCATAAAGTAATGACACTCGATCCTGGCCAGCGCGAGCGCTTCCTCCGGGTCTTCCCAGTGGTCCATAAGGTCCTTGTCCGGAAACAGCTTCGATGTCGACCCTTCCCACACGCTCCACGCGCGAGCGGCGGATACGCGGACGTCCTCGTCATCGCTGGTCAGCCGCTTGTAGTAAGCGGTCATGAAATTGTCCCTCTCGTCTTCCGGGATCTCGTCGCGGTACCGCTTCCAGTAATCGGGAAATATCTCCGAGGCGCCGTACTGGTAAAACCATTTCAGTTCTTTCGGCCGCGTGAGAAAGATGCCGCGGAGGACGAGTCCGAGGCAGCGGTCGGGATGAGTCTCGGCATACGCCAGGGACAGCGTGCTTCCCCACGAGCCTCCGAAGACGTACCACTTCTCGACTTCAAACTTCCTGCGCAGGGTCTCGATGTCCTTTATCAGGTCCCAGGTAGTGTTCTCGCGCAGATCGGCGTGAGGTTTGGACTTGCCCGATCCTCTCTGATCGAAGAGGATGACGTGATACGCGTCGGGATCGAAGAACCGGCGGTACATAGGGATGAGGCCGCCTCCGGGCCCGCCGTGAAGAAATACGACGGGAATGCCTTCAGGATTGCCGCAGCGTTCGAAGTAGAGGGAGTGTATGTCGGAGACTTCGAGCATACCGGAATCGAACGGCTCGATCTCCGGGTACAGTTCTTTCATAGAGCAAATCATACTTGAGTATCCGCAATTCCCACAAACTGACTTGCTTCGCGCAAGCCCGAATTAATTTGTCGCTTTTCGATTTCCGTTTGCGCTTGTTAGGATAGGGTCCAAAAAATCAACGAAGGGAGGACAAGGAACTTGAGCGATTACGACGCAATTATGCGATACACCTGGATCGGGGTGGCTACGAAGATCGGCGGCGGGCTGATCGCGGCCGGAGTCGAGAGCACGACCGGCATAATGTTCAACGCGCTGAACCCCAACTGGGCGAGGCCATTTACTATCGAGAGCATACGGCTGCAGCTCGGGCTCGGCGGGGGTATAGGCGTCAGCGTCGTAATGGTCTTCAACTGCAGCAGCATATTCTCGATCAGCGGGACGGACGTCAACGACTGGGGCGTCAATTTTACGCTCGGGCCCAACTGGACTGCAGTGGTGAAGAACCTGACCCGGCTGGGGTTTTTCGGAAAGGCGATGAAGGTCAAGGGCCTTCTGAAATCGGCGAATTCTGTCGAGGCGATGAAGGACGCGAAGATCATTTCCAAGCTCACCCCTTCCGACATGGAAGGTCTCAAGAACGGAGTGAACTACTTCTGGAATGCCAACGATCTCGCGAAGAGGGGCAGCGACACGGTGATAAGCGCGCTGGACGTTCCCGGCGCGGGCGTAGGCGCCGAGATCGCCGTTTGCCCGATAATCAAGGGCAAGTTCAATGTTCTTCCCTGGTAACAACGCAGGGTTTTGCAGGAAACACGGACAACCGGGACCGTGCCCGGAAAAACCTTGACTTATACTTTAAGCCTCCTCTACTATGTGGCTGCAAACACTGAAGAAGGAGGTGATCCAAAATATGCTAAGAGATTCCAGTGAGGTGGCTGACGCCTAGACCTTTCTAGAAATTGCTTAGTGAATTGGAAAGGTTGTCGCTTCAGGCTAATCCAAACAGTTCACCGGAAAAGCCGCACGGGACGAAACAGGCCCGGCGGCTTTTTTCCTTTCTGCTATCATCTACGGTGATCGATTGCCTCCGATTGTCAGATCAGTAGGTTCATTCAATGAAGTTGAAGATCGTAGGTATTGCATTGTTGGCTGCATCCTCTGCCGTTCTTCTCAATACCGTGACTTCCTATGTTGCGGAATCGCAAAAAAGTTCTGACGGCGTTACCCACACTCAATCAAGATTTCGGCTCGTTTCCAAGTCCGATTACGGCGAATCTGCCTCCTATATTTTCCACTCTTCTCAAGAACGGCTTTTCAAGACTTATGACGACTGCATCGGTTGTCCACCTTGCGAAGACGGAGACACTCAGCTCTACCGTCAGTTTATGTCGAAAGAACACGCCGAGGAATCTATTGCAGGATACGCAGAGCCGGACTCTGACTGGGAGATCGTGGAACCGAAGTCGGCGCGTAAGAGCGGCGGACTTCGGCAAATCGCTGTCATAAAGAATCTCTTTGGAAGGACCCTTTATGCGAGAATCCTGTGGATTGAACCGACAAAGCGAACCTATGCTTACTGGTTTATTGCAGCACCAACGGTTGAGCTCGCCAAAGAATTCGAACAGAGCCGAGCTTTTCGAGAGGCATTAAAATCCATTCCTCCAGAGCCACCTGAATGCGAGACTTACGGTTCAAACTCGGCAAACTACGACTGGTGCAGATGAAACCGATGGTCTTCTTTGAGCGTTTCGCTTGATCAATGTCTGATCGGGAAGAGCAGTAAAGCCGTGAATCGAGTCACCGGATAAGCCGCGCGGGACGAAAGAGGCCCGGCGGCTTTTTTCTTTTGGTGTCGACCTCCTACCTCAGCACCGAATCGAGAAAAGCCTTCCAGGCAGCGGACGTCCCGACAGTGATCATTACAACTACCGCCAGCACGAACGTCACGCAGCCGGCTATGGTCGCAGCGTGCACTTTCCTAAGTCTTTTAAGGTCGTAGACGATCACGGAAGCCGCGGTGAGGACCCAGAGCGGGAGGATGATGCCCTCGCCAAGATCGAAGGCGCGTACGAAACGGGTAAAAGCGGGCGCGAACATCAGGATCGACGCGAACACGATCAGGCGCTTGTGAGAATCGGGTCTCTTGCGGTTTGCCAACGCGGTGAGATACAGGCCGGCGAAACTAACCATCGCCATTACATTCGACATTGCCACAAGCGGTTCCGCTTTCCGCTCGTAATTCGAGGCCATTACAAGGAGGCCGCTCACGAAAACGCCGGAGGCAAGGAGGATGCTGATCCTGCCAAGTCTCATATGCAGCGAGACGTTGTCCGATCTGACAAGCCCCGCCTGAGCCGCGAAAAGACCGTTCCACCCGAACATGAACACCGCGTGGATGACCAACGGAGCGGTCACGGGCGGCAGATGGTCCGCTCGTATGATCGCGTGGAGTCCGAACGAAAAGACGACCACGAAGAAGGCGGCAAGCGCGAAATAGAAGAAGAAAACCTCGCCGTTAGGCTTGTCCATATCTGTTTATTCTCTCGGTTGGAGATCTAATAGCTGTCGCCCGCGCCTCTTCTGAAATAGAAAGAAGGGCTCTCTTTGGGAGTTCCGCGGGAGTCCCTACTGGGGATTTTCTTGAACACCTGGATTAGTGCATGGTTTCGGCGACGGGCGAATGATACTTGAATCCGGGAGCATCGCCTAAACCCGCGACACCGGCGCTTCTTTAGGAGGGCGCCGGTCCCCGCACAATGCCGTGCAGCGATCTAAGAGGTTCTTGGCGACAGGGTATCGCAACTTTTTGCCGGACCGGCCGCGCGGGACAAGAAAGATCGGCAGCTTTTTTCTTTGGAAGGCGGGCCGGTCGGGTTATATTGGTCACACTCAAAAAAACCGGAGAGACGCCGATGACCTTGATTTCCCATATACGGCTCGCGATGTTGCCGGTCCTGCTTTTGATCGCGACGCCGGCCGCGCTGATGGCTCAGCAGCCGACCGCCCACGAGCTTTACCGGCAAGGCGTCCTGCTGCTTCAGGAGAACAAACCCGCGGAGGCGCTCGAGAAGCTCGAAGCAAGTGTCGCGCTCGACGACACGGACCCAAGGCCGTTCGCGCTGATCGGCACTATCCATTTCACATTCGAGAATTACGGCCGTGCGGTTGAAGCATTCCGGAAGGCGGTTGAATTAAGACCGGCGGACCCGCAGGTGCGTGCGGGATTGTGCCGTGCTTTGGCCGCTGATGGGAAAGTCCTCGAAGGGATCGAGGAATGCCGCCAGGCCGTCGCCATCGATCCGGAATCGCAGAGGGCGAACACGGATCTGATCATCGTGCTTCAGCTTGTCAAGAGCCCTCCTCCCGATCTCGGCCGTCTTATCGAAAGAGCTCTCGCAAGATACCCGGACAACCTCGAAGTGATGGCTGTCGCCGCAGGATTTTACGAGCTCCGTGACCGCGTCAGGTCGGTTGAATTGTACGAACGCCTCGCTTCGATCCAGCCTGAGAATACTCACTGGCACATGCATCTTGCCGAGCTCTATATCGAGCTCGAACGGGACCGGGAGGCGATCGATTCGGCGAACCGTGTACTTGCGCTCGATCCAAAGAACGCCAGGGCACATTTCTTTGTGGGACGGATCTACCTCGAACTCGGGCAGAACATCGACGCCTCTGAGGCGCTCGGTCGTTCTGTCGAACTGGATCCGAAGAACGAAATGTACCTCCAGGTCCTTTTCGAGGCGGAGAGGGCCCGCAGGAACTATGCCGGTGCCGAAGCCGCGCTGGAAAAGCTCGTCGAGATCAGGCCGGATTCGTTCGCATATCAGGCCGAACTGGGCGACATTCGTTTGAAGGCCTCGAAGCCGGAAGCGGCATTGGGGCCCTTTAAGAAAGCGCTTTCCCTGCGGCCGCAGGACGTTCCGATCATGGCGGGCCTTGGATTGGTCCTCACCCAGCTGGGCCGGTTCGACGAATCGATCCCTCTGCTTGAAGCCGCGAACCGGAAAGACCCTTCGAACGAAGTAGCGAAGATGTTCCTTTCGGTGAGCCGGGCCCGGCAGCAGGGGCTCGCACAACTTGACCTGATGAAAGCGAGAGCCAAGGCCGACCCTGATGACTGGCAGATCCGCCACAACCTGTTCACGACGCTCGGATACGCAAGGCGCATGGACGAGGCAGAGGTCTATGGTGAAGAGATCAGGAAGCTCGACCCTCAGGTGGCGGAAGCTTATGTGTCGATGGGGGTCGTTTACTTCTCGAACGGCGATATCCAGAAGGCGGAGGAGTCGCACCGCAAGGCGCTTTCTATTAAAGAAGATGCGGGCGCGTACCTCGGCCTCGCTCACTTCTACGAGAGAACGGATCAGCCCGAGAAGGCCATCGAGGCTTACGAGAACGTGATCCGGGTCAAGCCTGATGTCCCCAACATAATGATCCTGTACGCGAAATACCTTCTCGACCTGGGCCTGAGGCGCCAGGCTTTGGACGTTTTCAAGCGCTCGCTTGCGCTTCAGCCACATAACGCCGAAGCGCTTCTCCACGCGGGATATTTGTCCGCGAGGCTTGGGGACATTGACGGAGCGAAGGGTTATCTCGAGACTTTGCGCGGACTGGGTTCACCAAAGGTAAACCTACTCGAACGATGCATAAGGGTCTGGACGCCGACGGAAAGGCGGTAGGCGTTTTGGGCACGGTGCTCAGAATCTTTATGGATTCCGATTCGAACGCCGGCCGCCGCCGGCTGACCTCAGGTGCGGCCGGGTTTTTTTGCCTGAATATGCGTGCGGAACAGTTACTGCCGCGATCACTCATCTAGATCGACTTATCTAAAACGGAAACTATGCCCAAACCTTGGATCGACAGCGTCAAGAACGCGAGAAGCCTCACCGTCAGGAACAACATAGGCTCGGGAAACTGGTCGAGCCTGTTCAGCAGGGGGCTCAGGGAGATAAACCGCCTTTTGAGTTCTTCCAGCCTGAACATTACCTTTCGGGAAGCGGCCGCCGATGCTTCCGCCGACGTCATCGTGGCGGTCGGAAACGGGCCGATCTCGTACACACACGACAACACTACTTTCACGAGTAACTTTGACGGAAAGCGGCTCCACGGATACACAGGGCTGGCAGGCCGCGAAGGCAGTCCGTATATCGAGAAAGCGTTCGTCTTCCTTCCCACGGCGCCCGAAATGCATACGCCTTCCGGCACCCGGCGCACGGGGATCCAGGTGATGACCTTGATCCTTATCCACGAGTTCGTTCATTGCTGCGGCCTTACCGATAACGACCACAGCCCGGACGATATCTTCAACGGAAACCCCACAACAAACCCAGGCAGCCGTCCGGACGGGGACCGGGTAGGGATCATGGGCAGCAACGGATACGTCTGGTTCCCGCCGTTCTTTCTGTCGAATTCTACAGTCGGGAAGATACAGAGCGTCTGGTGAGTCTCACCCGGTGTCGTTTGCCATACGGCGATCCCGTCCTTAAAATGTCGAAAACCAATTCCCGGAGAAATGCCCGATGAAGATCTTCCCGGCGATCGCAATCGCCCTGTTCGCTTTTGTCCAGATTCCCGCGCAGTCCACCGAATATACCCTCTATAAGGACCCGACCGTCAGCCGCGACCAGATCGCATTCGCCTACGGCGGCGACCTTTGGATCGTGGCACGAGCAGGGGGTGACGCCAGACGTCTGACAACCGGAGTAGGCATCGAAGCGGATCCGTATTTCTCGCCCGACGGGCGCTGGATCGCGTTCACCGGGCAGTACGACGGGAACACTGACGTCTTCGTCATGCCTTCGGCGGGTGGCGTCCCGAAACGGCTTACATATCATCCGGCCCCCGACCAGGCGTCGGGATGGACGCCGGACGGACGTTCGGTCCTGTTTTCATCGGCGCGCGACAGCTACGCGAACTTTCAGAGGCTCTTCACGATCGGCGTTACGGGCGGAGGGCTTCCGAACGAGATCAAACTCCCGATGGCAATACGCGGCTCGCTTTCACCCGACGGCAAACGTGTGGCTTACGAGCCGCTTTCGCAATGGCAGGCGGACTGGAAGTATTACAAAGGAGGGCAGACCCAGCCGATCTGGATCGCGGATCTCGCAACTTCGAAGGTGGTGAAGGTCCCGCGCGAGAATTCGAATGACAAGCGCCCGATGTGGATCGGCAACCGGGTCTACTTCCTTTCGGACCGCGACAACGGGGTCGTGACGCTGTTCAGTTACGACACCGGATCGAACCGCGTAGAGAAGGTCGTCAGCAACAACGGGCTCGACATCAAGAGCGCATCAACGAACGGAAGCGACATCGTCTATGAGCAGTTCGGCACGATCTACCTTCTGGAAAACGGATCGCGTTCGCCGAAGAAGGTGAACATACGCGTCGCAGGAGATTTTCCGGGCATCAGGCCAAGGTATGAGAACGTGGGAAGCCGGATCGCGAACGCGTCGATCTCTCCGACCGGCGTCCGTGCCGTGTTCGAAGCCCGCGGCGAGATCATCACGGCTCCGGCCGACAAGGGGAACGCGCGGAACCTGACGAACACGACGGGAGTGATGGAGCGCGATCCGTCGTGGTCCCCGGACGGAAAGTGGATCGCGTATTTTTCGGACGAGTCCGGAGAGTACCGCCTTCACCTGACCGAACAGACCGGACTTGGAGAAACCAGGAAGATCACGCCGGGCGGCGGTCCTTCATTTTATTCGTCTCCCATCTGGTCTCCCGACAGCAAGAAGATCGCTTATAACGACAATCACGTGAACCTTTGGGTCCTCGATGTCGAATCGGGACAGAGTACGAAAATAGATTCGAACACGTACGGCACCCAGGACGGCGTTCTCGTCCCTTCCTGGTCTTCGGACAGCAAGTGGATCGCGTACACGAAACAGCTCGACAACCGGTTGCGGGCCGTGTTTCTTTATTCGCTGGACAAGGCATCTTCGTCCAGGATCACCGACGGCCTTGGCGATGCCCGCCACGTGGTGTTCGACAAAAGCGGGAAATACCTATTCTTCACCGCGAGCACGGACGTCGGACCGACGATAAGTTTCGCGGACCTTTCAGGGATCGCGCACCAGACCTCGCGGGCCGTGTACGCCGTCGTTCTTCGCAACGATATTGAATCGCCCTTTGCGCCGGAGAGCGACGAAGAAAAGGTAAAGGAAGAGAAAAAGGAAGAGCCGAAGCCGTCGCCTTCACCTACGGCCGAAGAAACCCCGAAGCCTGAGCCGAAGAAGGAAGAGAAGAAGGACGAATCCGTCCGGATCGACCTTGACGATATCGATCAGAGGATCGTGTCAGTACCGCAGATCCCTTCAAGGAACTACACGGGACTCTTCCCAGGCAAAGCGGGAACTCTGTTCATCACCGAGGCACCGAACGACCCGAACGGAGGCCCTCCGGGACAGGTGCTCCACAAGTTCGATCTTGAAAAGCGAAAGCTCGACGACGTCGATCGCGGAATTCGTATGTTCGCGATCTCGGCGGACGGATCGAAGATGCTCGTCCAGAAGGGCCCCGGCTGGTCCATTTCCCCCGCCGGCGCTCCTGCGAAACCCGGCGAGGGAACCGTGAAGACCTCCGAAATGCAGGTCCGGGTGGATCCTCGCGCCGAATGGAAACAGATGTTCAACGAGATCTGGCGGGGCGAGCGCGATTTCTTCTACGATCCGGGAACTCACGGTCTCGACATCGAAAAGGCTAAACGGACGTACGCACCGTATCTGGACGCGGTCGTTCATCGCGAGGACCTGAATTATCTGTTCCGCGAGATGCTGAACCAGATCAGCGTCGGCCATATGTACATTGGCGGCGGCGATCAGCCGAGGCCGGATTTCGTGCCGGGAGGCCTGCTCGGCGCCGATTTTTCGGTCGATTCGAACAGATACCGGTTCTCGCGGGTTTACAACGGCGAGAACTGGAACCCGAACCTGAGGGCGCCTCTGACCGAGCCGGGCGTGAACGTGAAGGCCGGAGAATATCTTCTCGCGGTCAACGGACGCGAGATCACCGCTGCCGACAACGTATTCAGCCTCTTCGAAAGCACTGCCAACAAGCAGGTTGTGATCAAGGTCGGCCCTAAGGCCGACGGGTCCGACTCTAGAGAGGAAACCGTCGTGCCTGTTTCCAGCGACCGGGGGCTCCGCAACCTCGCATGGATCGAGGACAACCGACGCCTCGTCGACCGCCTTAGCGGAGGAAAGCTCGCTTACGTTTACATTCCGAACACGGGCGGGGGCGGATATTCCAGCTTCAACCGCTACTTCTTCGCGCAGACCGACAAGCAAGGGGCGGTGATCGACGAGCGTTTCAACGGCGGCGGTCTGCTTGCCGATTACGTCGTCGAGTATCTGAATCGGGCTCAGCTCGCCAGGATCGCGTTCCGAAAAGGAAAGGACTGGAACGTGCCGGCCGGCGCGATCTACGGGCCGAAAGCGATGATAATCAATGAACTCGCGGGCTCGGGCGGAGACGCGATGCCGTGGTTCTTCAAGAAACTGGACGTCGGCGCGCTGGTCGGCAAGAGGACGTGGGGAGGACTGATAGCTGCGGCCGGAATTCCGACTTTGATGGACGGAGGAAGCATACGGGCTCCGAATGGCGCCGTGTACGGGCTCGAAGGCGAATGGGAGGTCGAGAACTGGGGAGTCGCTCCGGACATAGAGGTCGAGTTCGATCCCGAGCTTTGGCGCTCCGGGCGCGATCCGCAGATCGAGAAAGCGGTCGAGTGGCTGCTTCAGGAACTGGAGAAGAACCCGCCGAAGGAATACAAGCGGCCGCCGTATCCCGATGTGCACAAGGGACGGCCGCTCGGGAAGAACTAGTGGGGAACCTGATCGCGGGTCGGATCAGGTCTTGTTGGATAGATGAATGCAGCGCAAAGCGCTGCTCTAAACGGCAGGATGTGCGCACAGTTTAGAGCAGCGCTTCGCGCTGCATCGACCTCAACGATCCGACCACGATATCTCTTGAGGCTCCGTAGGCATTATCAGTTCTCCAGAACCTTGCTCAGAAACCCCTCCACAGCCTTCCAGTGGGCGGACACGTCGCCTTCGACACGCTCGGGATCAAGCATCGATGAGCCGTGGACGCCGTTCTCCGCGATGTAGGTCTTGTGGCCGGCATTGCGCAGCTCCTCGAACTGGGCCTTCGAAGTAACACGCTGCATCTCTGAACCGGGCCGTAGGGCGAGGAGCGGAACCTTCACCTTTGACAGGTACATCGACGGGCTGCAATTTTCCATAGGGCCTCCGCTTGCGGGGGAAAAAGAAAGCACGGCATCGACCTTTCCTTGATGTTCCGCAGCAAGCTTGATCACAAGGGCTGCGCTGTAGCTGCTCCCCCAAGCGATCGTCTTTCCGCCGAATCCCTGCTCTCTTGCGTATTTCAGGGTTGCCTCCAGGTCGGGATATGCCGCGCAGTAGTCGGTTTCGGGCTCCGCGAATTTGGCCCGGGTCCGGTTCGTTCCCTCGAAGACCGCGCCGCCGACCCTCAGGTCCGCAGCGATGACATTGAATCCTTTGTCGGTCAGCCGCGGCAAGATTCGCTCGTACTCGCCCCTTACGTCTGCCCCTCCCTGGTGAAAAAGAAGGATCACCGGGGCCTTTTTCCCTTTAGACGAAACATATACATCGGCGACGATCGTCGTGCCGTCCGCCGCCTTGAATTCGACGGTTTTTGATTCCTGGGCCGCAGCCGGAACGGCGGCGAACAAAATAAGGCAGACCAATGCAAAGGCAGTTATTCTCACTCTTTACCTCCGAGATTCGGTAACTTACCTGCAGGTGATATGATTTTCGATCAGTTGTTCCCTATGCGCCGGGCCGTGCGCCCGGCTTGAACGAAAGATGACCTCAGATGACCCGTTTGTAATTGTCGAACCGGTATCCGAAGCCGCGCCGTTCGTCCTTAGCATACCTCATTGCGGCGTCGAGTTCCCTACGGAAGTTGCGGACAGGCTCGAACCGTCGATGACCAAAGCGCCGGACGACACGGACTGGCACCTCGACAGGCTCTACGATTTCGCACCGGAACTTGGCGTGACGATGATCCACGCGAGGTACTCGCGGTGGGTAATCGACCTCAACCGTGAGCCGGAAGGTAGGCCGCTCTATGACGACGGGCGGATAATCACTGAACTCTGCCCGACGACCGATTTCCTCGGCGATCTTCTTTACCTTGATCCGGACGAAGCGCCTGACGACACGGAGAAGGAAAGGAGACTTGAGGCTTACTATCGCCCGTATCATTCAAAGATCGATGAGGTCATCTCTGACCTTCGTGCGAAGTTCGACAACGTGATCTTCTGGGACGGGCATTCGATCAGAAGGCTCGTGCCTTCGATCAGGCCGGAGCCGTTTCCCGACCTGATACTCGGCGACAATGACGGCAAGACGGCGTCGCGAAGGATCATCGACTCGGCGGTCGGAGCGCTGTCTTTGGGGAGATATCGACTGAATCATAACGATCCGTTCCGGGGCGGGTACCTGACGCGTTCGAAAGGCGATCCTTCGAACGGCGTCCACGGGCTGCAGCTGGAGATGTCGAAGGACCTGTACATGGACGCAACGGAGACCGAGTATGACGAGAATAAGGCGGCGGTCCTGAAGGCGCATCTGCAGGCTGTGTTCGAGAGGCTGATCGATGCGGTGTCCGACGAGCTTTAGCTTGTCGGTTGGGACCGCGGGCGTCCCCGCCCGCATCTCTTGTCCGACGAGCTTCAGCTTGTCGGTTTGGACCGCGGGCGTCCAAGCATCTTTTGTCCGACGAGCTTCAACTTGTCGATCTGGACCGGGCCTGGACCGCGGGCGTCCCCGCCCGCATTCTTTGTCCGACGAACTTCAGCTTGTCGGTATCCCGCGCTTCCGCGCGGCGCAAACTGAAGTTCGCGGTACCTCGGGCAAGCTGAAGTTCGCGCTACATATGGATTTCCAATTCAAAGCTATCCTTCAATCCGACGGCTGGCTCGAGAACACAAGGATCTCGACCGACAAGAAGGGCGTTATAACGTCGATCGGACCAACCGAAGATCCGAACGATGCCAGCGGCTACGCCATTCCCGGCTTCCGGAACTGCCACTCCCACGCGTTTCAGTACGCGATGGCGGGTCTCGCGGAAAGGCACGGGAAAGAATCGGGCGGCGACGACTTCTGGGGATGGCGAAAGACGATGTACGAGCTCGCACTATCGCTCGATCCGGACCAGGTCGAGGCGATCGCCGCGATGCTCTATTCCGAGCTTGTCCGCCACGGCTACACGCACGTCAGCGAGTTCCACTATCTTCATCACGACAAGGACGGACGGCCGTACGCGAATCCCGCCGAGATGGGCGAACGCCTTATCGCTGCCGCCGAAACTGCGGGCATCAACATCACTCTTCTTCCTGTTTTTTATCAGAAAGGAGGCTTCGGCAAGGATCCGCTCCCGGAACAGCGCCGGTTCATAAGCCCGGATCTCTTCGACTACGCCTCGCTCCTTCAACGCACCATAGACGCCTGCAGCGAGAGCGAGCTCGCCCGCGCCGGGATCGCGGTGCATTCCCTGCGCGGAGTAGATCCGGAGGACGTCGTCCGGATCTCGCAGGAGCTCGGGGGCGAATTGCCTTTTCACATACATATTTCCGAGCAGATAAAGGAAGTTGAGGAATGCGTCGGGCACCTGGGTGCTCGACCGCTCGAGTGGTTTCTGAGGAACGTGAATGTCTCGGACCGATTCAACCTTGTGCACGCGACGCACGCGACCGACCGCGAGGCAAGAGGAATCGCGAAAAAGGGCGCAAACGTGGTCCTTTGCCCTTCGACCGAAGGAAATCTGGGAGACGGGTTATTTCCGCTAAAGGAGTTTCAGGATGCGGGCGGAAGGTGGTCGATCGGGACCGACTCGCACGTCGGCTTGAATCCGTTCGAAGAGCTACGGCTTCTCGATTACGGCCAGCGGCTGACGAACCACCGCCGCGACACATTTACGGGCGAGAGCGAATCGAGCGGCGAGAATGCGATCAGGTCCGCATTCTTCGCGGGTGTGAAGGCGACTGGTGAAACGACTTCGGAATACTTCGAGGTCGGGAAGCCTCTGAACGCGTGCGTGATCCGTGACGATCATCCTCTGATCGAAGCGACGGGACTCGGATCGCTGGCGGACCGGATCGTGTACGCTTCGGGGCCTGCGTGGGTGAAGGGGACGATTGTGAATGGGAAATGGAGAGTTGAAAATGGATGATTGAGAGTCCAATAGATTCCTGTGAGGTATCTGACATTAGTCTACCGTTCTGGATATCCACCCCAGCCAAATCTGCTTCTTGACATCCGAATAGCTAAAGTTGATCGACTCCAGACCTCCCTCTTTTGTCAGTCCGATAGTCGCCACATTTCCGTCTCTGTCTTTCAAGCTCAGCGTTGTGCCTCTCGCAGGATCAGCCTTGATCGAACCGTAATACAGCGCGAGAGGATTCCCGGGCTTATCGTCGATCAGTGCAAGTTCGTATACGTTCGCGTATGTGTTCCAGGTCAGCGTGAAGAAGTATTGGTCTCCCTTATCCCGCAGTATCCCTGCAAGTATGCAACCGTCGAGAATATTGTAGAGATTTAGTTGTTGCCCCTGCTCCCACTTCTCCGAAACCGTTTTCAGCACTTCAAAATCCGGCAGATCACATCTTGAACCGTCGAAATACGTGAGCAGGTTCTTCTCGCTCCCGATCTCGGGAGCCTTGTCCATCTTCCTTGTGAACTCCATTATCCAGTTGGACGCCCAGGTCTTTCCTCCGTCCGTCGAATAGCCGTCGTCCCAACGGAGCGAGTTCTCAGTGATGTCCGAGAAAGTGTAGCGAGAGATCCTCGTCGTTCCGTCTTCCTGTTTTCTTTCCGCGAAGAACTCGCCGCGGCCGTGGCGGAACTCGCCTTCGAGCCCGTTCGTTCCCGAGCGGTTCTTCCCCGCCCAGTTCAGCCATAGGTCCCACTTCTTCTTTTCGGGGTTGTAGTACCGCCGGCTGTAGCCGTTGATCCCGTCCTTTCCCTCGCTCCAGAGCTCGAGTATCGCCTTGCCGCCGAGGATCGAATAGATGCGTGCCGTCGCCTTGTGCTGGTCCTTCCAGGTCTTGTCCGGCTGTTGTACGCGGAGGTTGACGTCCCATTCGCCGATCCAGAAATCGAACTGCCGCGCGGGGTCCGGCATTTGTGCGAACTGGCCGAACGCCTGCGCCGCCGCGATGAAAATGATCAATCCAATCGTTTTCTTCATTTCCCAGCTCTCCTCGGAGCCTTGCTTACGAACGGGTTTTCCTTCAGCCAGTATCTCCAGGGCTTGCCGACATATTCCCCGGCGTAATCGATTCCGACCCTTGGCCCTGAGGCTATCTCCGATGCGGCAACCGACGGCGCGTCTTCCAGCCAGATCCTGTTCCCCGTCAGATCTTCGCCGTAGAACGACTTGTCGATCCCCAGCGCGATGCACAGCTTGCCGGGTCCCGATGTGAGATTCCGGTCCGGCATCTTGCCGCGGCGTTCGCGCATTCGCTCAATGTTTTCCAGAGGTTCGATCGCCCGTACAAGCACTACGTGGGGATGATCCTGAGGGCCTGTCACGACATTGAGTTGATGGTACATCCCGTAGACAAAGAAGACGTATGCCGTTCCGCCCGGGCCGAAGATCACTTTCGTTCTGTCGGTCAGCCGCCCGCCGAAAGAATGAGCCGCTTTGTCCTCGATGCCCATATAGGCCTCGACCTCAACGATCTTCCCGGAAACACGGTCTCCCGCCTCATCGGGAACGACGAGCGTCTTTCCGAGGAGATCGCGGGCGACCTGAAGCGTGTCTTCGCGCTTGTAGAAATTACTTGGGAGTTTTCGCGGCATTTTCAGCCGCCGAAGTCCGGCGGATACCAGATCAGCTCGACGATGTTCCCTCCGACGCCCTTTGTGTAGAAGGAAGAGGTCCCGTCCCTGTGAGGCTTGATCGGGCGGCCCTCCTTTTCGGCTGCGGCTTCCAGTTCTTCGAGCGTGTCTACACGCATTGCAATATGCGGCGGATGTTTTGAGCCCGGAGGCAAGAGCGCGATCCCGAACCCTTTCGGATCACGCACCATCGCCCAATCGTCAAACAACGATTCGACCGTAAACCCGAGCTTCCTGTAACCTTCGACGTCGCCTTCCAGATCCTCGGTCTTGACCGCGAGATGGTCCACGCGGCCTGAAAATCTAACTTCTTCGTTCGCTCCCATTGCCAAATTACCTCCGTACCAAGAGATACTAGCAAGCGGGCGCGGACTTTGAAAGAAACAAAAAAAGGGGAACGGGCATGATCCCGTTCCCCTGTCGAAGGAGTGAACACTTCTTAGTAGATCTGAACCGTCGGATCGCCGAACAGCATCCAGGTCCGGCGGGCGTCCATATCGCTGGAAGTCTGTTTGGCGAGACGGACGATGTCCCCGATCCTCTGATTGTTCGAGAAGACCCTGGAGACCACGTTCTGGCTCATCGAGATCTGGCCCGACGCATACGTCGAACCCGAAGAGGCCCAGGCGGCGATCGCTGCGTTCGGAGCCTTGACCAGCCGCTCGGCGAAGCCGTCCGCTTGCGCGTCCGACATATAGCCGTTGAGACAGGTCATCAGCATATAGAAAGACAGCTTCTCGTTGGTGAGCTGCGCCGCGTGGTTCGCGTTGAACACGTTGGCGCTTGTCCAGCCGACCGTCGTTCCGTGGCCGAGGTAGCTGACCATCGTCGGTCCGGTGTTCGCAACGTCGCGGATCTGCTGGCCCATCGCGCTGTCTCCGAGCACGGATCTCTCGATCCTTGTCGACGAGACCGATCCCGGAAGGATGTTGTCCAGTTCGCCGTTGAGTATCTCGAAGAAAGTGTCCGCGGCAAGTCCGGCAGACTGGCTGGTGCTTCCGTTGTAAGCGTCGTAGCGCACCAGCTTGGCGACAGCGTTGAACGCCTCGGTGGTGTTGACGACCGGAAATCTCCCGATCGAAAGGTCCTCGACGCCGTCGTCGTTGAAATCAACGAGCCAGCCGTCGCTGGAAGTCTCCATATCGAACGTCTCGATCATTTTCGTCGGGACGAAGTTGCGCGTTTGCGCCAGACCTAGATAGTTGCGGTAGTCGTAGCTCGAATCTCCGAACAGAAGGACGTAGCCGGGATTACCGGACCAGTTCGAGCTTGCGTGCAGGAAGAAGGTCCGCAGCGCGTCAGGGGAACTCACGCCGTAACCGAACTCGTCTCCTATATCGTCCACGAGAACGACGCTCGCCGGAATACCCTGTGCGGTGCGCAATGCTGCAAGGTCATCCGCGGCACTTCGGAACTCGTTCGAAGTTACGATAAGAAGATCCGCCGAATTCGAGAGCGAGTGCCACGAAGAGGGCGCATTCGGTTTGATCATCGCGACAGGTTCCGTAACCGTCTCAGCGATCGCGACGAATTCTCGGTTTCGGCTCTCTGCACTCAGGCTGAAACCGAAGGTTCCGTTCACGACTTCCGGCTGGACATCGACCTCGTTCCTGGCGTTGTGCGAATAGACTTCGTAAACCTTGATGCTCGAGCCCGCAAATCCGGCGATCCGTGCGGAATCCCCTGCAGACACCCCGAACCTGATCTTTTGGTCTGAGGCGACAAGCCGCCGTTCGTAAGTAACGCTTACCTCGTCGATCAGGCTGTAATCGAGCGACGACGCGGATGAGCGAAGATAGAAGTTATTTACCCCCGAGACGACCTCCGAGGCCGGAACGTCGAACTCGAATTCCCTGTTCTCCTTCGCGGCGAAGGAGACGGTGCCGGCAGTGAAGTTGTTGAACCTGACTGTCACGAGATGGTCGGGGCCGTAATAACCCTGGAGCCGGACCCGGATCTTCGCGAATGTGTTGGGGCCCGTCTGCGCGACCTCGGAAAGCGAGATCGGCATCGCGGTTTCGGCCGTGGGGGCCACGAGAGGTCCGAACCAGTTCTCGTGCTCGCCGTTGACGAGACCGGATACGTAGTTGCTTCTGGGTCGCTCCGTAACGCGAAGCAGATAGGTTTGCGCGGCGGTGGAACCTGCACCGAGATCGGTCGCGACCTGAATTCTCATTCCCGGCGCGTCTCCGACTATCAGGTAATAGATCCCGTAGCCCGAATACTTCGAGTCCTGTCCGGATCCGAAGAACTCGACCGACCCGTCACTATTCACCCTGATCGGCGTCTGCACGCCGTTCCTGTAAAGCTGCCAGTGATCGCGATTCGAAGAAGTACTGAACCCGTTCGCCTGAAGATCGGCGGCGGAAACCTTGTACCACGCGGAATGATCGACATAGAACTTGACTCCCGTCCTGGAGGCAACGTCCCACTGCCCCGCGAGATCGGGGGTCGGATTGGGATCCGGAGTCGGACCGGGCGTCGGCGTCGGTGTGGGCGTAGGAGTCGGTGTAGGTGTAGGCGTAGGAGTCGGCGTAGGTGTAGGTGTAGGCGTAGGCGTAGGAGTCGGCGTCGGAGTCGGCGTAGGCGTAGGAGTCGGCGTTGGTGTAGGCGTCGGTGTAGGAGTCGGCGTAGGAGTTGGTGTCGGCGTTGGTGTAGGCGTCGGTGTAGGAGTAGGCGTAGGAGTTGGTGTCGGCGTTGGTGTAGGCGTCGGTGTAGGAGTCGGCGTTGGGAAATTCCTTCGCCTGTTCCTCCAGTTGTTCCACCAGGCCGGCCACTGGCCCTGCCTTTCGGTCAACTGCGCAGGATCATCCCCGACGGATGCCTCAGCGTCTTTGCCCGTGTCGCCGCCAAACAAGAGAGCTTCCTCCGAATCCCGGAATACCACTCTTTCCATTCGGATCGTCGTCGGCTGGCCTGCGGTTTCTGCACCGTTCCCGGACTTGGAGCTTTGGCCCTGAACATTGGTTGAAATGGGGATGAAGTTCCAGATCAATCCAAGGATCAGAAACGCGATCACCGGAGACCTGCTGCTAACGTACACTTTATTCGTCATTGTTTTGCCCTGCGAGAAAAGGCGATCTCGATGTGAAGTGACCCGGCGCAGGCTTCAACCCTGGCAGGTTGCATAGCGTGAGCAAGGCTTTGTGAATTCTTTTTGTGGTCAGATCTGCGGATCGTTTGCCTGACCGTTCCGCAGTTGGTTTTGAAGTGATGTCAGACAATGCTAGTCATTGTTTGACATTGTTTACTATAACAAAGCGCGGATTCTCAGTGCAAGAACTAATCTCCCGTGTCTCGGCCGGGTCGGAACGGCGTCGATGATTTGTTAGAATGTTCGGGATCGAATTGCCTTCCGCAGTCGCAAGTGTCCCCGAATGAACACATCGTCCGCTCAGAGGATCGTTTCGCTGCTTCCGTCCGCCACCGAGATCATCTGTTCGCTCGGTCTGGAGGACGGGCTTGTCGGCGTCACGCACGAGTGCGACTTCCCTCCGGGTGTTGAGCAGAAACCGCAGCTGACCGCCAGCAAGATCATTCACGGGTCGATGGACAGCCGCGAGATAGATCACGCTGTAAGAAAAAGCCTCGACGGGCACGGCTCGATCTACGACCTGGACGAGGAAAAACTGCGGGAACTCAACCCCGACCTGATCGTCACGCAGGAGCTTTGCGACGTTTGCGCCGTCAGCTACGAAACTGTAAGGAAAGCGGCGCGCAGGTACACGGCGGACGCAACTGTGGTTTCGCTCGAACCGAACACGATAGGCGACATATTCGAGAATATCGTCGAAGTAGGCGAGCTCGCAGGCGTGAGAGAAACGGCCGAAAAGGTCGTGGCCGGACTGCGTCAGAGACTCGACGCGCTCCTGGAGAAGACCTCGGACATACGGGATCGGCCAAAGGTGATGATGCTCGAGTGGCTCGATCCTCCTTTCGCTCCCGGCCACTGGGTGCCGGAGCAGGTCGAAGCGGCGGGCGGCGAATGCGTTCTCGGCCGCGCGGGCGAAAAGAGCGTCACAACAACTTTCGAAGAGGTCGCCGAATCGAACGCCGAGATCGTGGTCCTTATTCCCTGCGGCTACGACACGCATGGGATACTTGAACAGCTCGAAAGAACATCCTTCCCCTCGGTGCTGAAAGACCTGCCCGCCTTCGCGAACGGCAACGTTTGGGCACTTGATGCCAGCGCCTACTTTTCAAGACCGGGCCCGAGGGTCGTCGACGGAGCGGAGATAATCGCCAAGATCTTTCATCCGGATGTATTTGGCGTTCCCGCGGAAGGCGAGGCAGTCAGGCTGGGGGCGGAAAAGATCAGATTCGAATAGAAGTATGAGACCACTTGTCGCAGCTATAGCTTTTGCATGTTCGGTTGTGACGGTTTCGGCGCAGGCGCCGACCGAGGCCCTTGCCGCGATCGGGGGGCGGACTATTACCGCCCAGGACCTTGAACCAGCCGTAGCGCAGGCGTGGCTTGGACTTCCGGACAAGCTAAGGGCCGCGAGGACCGAACTTCTTGAACAGCAGATCGACCGGAAGATCCTCGAAATGGAAGCGGCAAAGCGCGAAACCTCGATCGAGAAGCTCGTCGATTCCGAGGTGTCGGCCAACCTCCCCGCTCCGACGGAAGAGGCGATCAAGCGCGTCTACGACGAAAATCAGAGCCAGATCGGAGGCGTGCCGATCGAAAGGGTCCGGGGACAGATCATCGAGTACCTGAACCGCGAGGCCGAACGAAAGAGATACGAGGAATTCATCAAAAGGCTGCGGGCGAATTACAAGATCGCGATCGGGAAAGACATCAATTCGAAGGACCTGAAGGTTTCCGACATCATCGCGACGATCGACGACAAGGCGATCCTTTACCTCGAGTACGTTCAGCGAAACGGACTCGCGCTCTACGAAATGGAGGCGGATGTCGCCGATGCCGTCTTGCGGTCCGTGACCCAGGTCGTCGACGCAGCCGTCTACACCTCTGAGGCCGAGAGCCTCGGCATTGCGACCAGCGATCTTATCGCGCGCGAGATCACTGACAAGATGAAGGATTTCTCGGATGTGGAACGAGAGAAGCTCGAGACCGATCTTCGCGACCGGCTTTACAAAAAGAACCGCGTGATCATCTTCGTAAAAGAGGTCACGCCGTTCATCCAGGCCGTTTCCGCCGATGACGACCCTTACATCGGCCGTTCGAACGCAAAGGTCACGGTCGTGATGTTCAGCGATTTTCAGTGCCCGACGTGCGCGGGCGTCCATCCCGTTTTGAAGAAGGTGATCGGCGAGTTCGGAACGGACGTCAGGCTTGTGGTCCGCGACTACCCGCTTGAGCAGATCCACGATAACGCGTTCAATGCGGCGGTCGCTGCGGAGGCGGCGAGAAAACAAGGAAAGTACTTTGAGTACATAGAGCTGCTGTACGATAATCAGGACGCGCTGGACAGCGAATCGCTCGCCTCGTACGCGGATCAGGTTGGGCTCAATCTTGGACGGTTCCAAAGGGACCTGGCCGATCCTGAGCTCGCAGCAGAAGTGAGAAAGGACATCGCTGACGGCGTAAACTACGGCGTCGACGGGACGCCCAGCATCTACGTCAACGGATACAAGATCAGAACGCTTTCGGCTGCAAGCTTCCGAAAGGCTATACGGCGCGCGCTCGGACGGTGACCTTCCGCGAGCGGTTATGTCAGGGATCGAGTTAATTATGAGGATCTTCGTTATGTTCGCCGCCGCGGTGCTCTTGTTCTCATGCAATGGTGCAAACGCAAACAGACCGGCAGTCGTGACCAATCCCCCGAACGGTGCTTCCGCAGTGCCCACGTACGGCTATGACATCATCAAGTCGTACAAGCACGACAAGAACGCGTTTACGCAGGGCCTTTTCTTTCACAACGGATTTCTCTATGAAAGCACGGGCCAGTACGGATCGTCCTCGCTGAGGAAGGTAGAGATCGAGACGGGAAAGGTGCTCCAGAAGAAGGACGTTTCGAGTGAGTTCTTCGCTGAGGGTATCGTTTTACTCGACGGCAAGATCTACCAGCTCACGTGGCAGGCGGGGATCGGCTTTGTCTATGACCTTGAAAGCTTCGCGGTGCTTCGGGAGTTCCGGTACAGCGGCGAGGGCTGGGGTCTCACCACAGACGGCAAGATGCTGTACCACAGCGACGGCACGCACGCGATCCGGGTCGTCGATCCTGACGGGTACCGGACCGTCAAGACTATCGTGGTGAAAGACGAGAACGGGCGGCCTCTGATGAGCATAAACGAGCTCGAGTGGGTGAAGGGCGAGATCTGGGCGAACATCTGGCATTCTGAGAAGCTCGGGAAACCGAACCATATCGCCAGGATCGATCCTTCGACGGGCAAGCTCCTGGGATGGATCGACCTTGGCGGCATTTCCCCGGATGATATCGCTCGAAACTCCGAGAACACGCTCAACGGTATCGCGTACGATCCGGAGGGCGACAGGATCTTCATCACCGGAAAGAACTGGGAAAAACTGTTCGAGATCAAGCTGAAAGCGCTGACAAAGTGAGCCGTTTAGCCTAGGCACTTGTGCGTGGGACCGCTTAGAGCGGTGAGCCGTGAAGAGTAGGGGCGGGGCTTGTCCGCGTCCCAGGCCACGCCAGATACCGCCCCGATTAGAGCAGCGCTTTGCGCTGCGTTGAGCGCGAAGCGCGAACAGCTTATCGGCACTTTGCGACTTGGCACCTTTGCGAGAGTCTTCTTTGTTCACGCAAGGACGTTTTAGAAACGGAGATCTAACCACAGAGAACTCAGAGGATTTCACAAAGGACACAGAGTGATCTCTCTCTGTGTACTCTGTGTAAAACTCTGCGATCTCTGTGGTTAAGTTTTCGTCCAAGTTCTTGAGTGTTTGGTATGTGCGGAAGAGTTCCCGCGAAGGCGCCAAGGTCCGCCAGGAGAAATTCGACACGATTCCCAATCTAACAACATGGCTTCCGGCTTCCTCTCCACATTGCACCGGGAACATCCAGGCCGAAAAATCCGTTCATAGGGCTTTCCGGAGCCAGAACCTATGAACCCAATTTCCAGACTCTCCTTGAAAACCGCGGCGCTCATCATTCTCCTTGCCGTCTCGGCATCCTTCGCCAAACAACCCGACACTTCGTACACAGTCCGGATAGATCCGGTAGCGCGGACTATGAACGTCCTTGCCGAACTCACCCTCGAGGACGATCGGCTTTACGTCGCTCCGATCGGCGCGAACCAGTTCGAGGACCGCTGGGCGAAGTTCATACGCGATCTGAAAGTGAGCCGGACCGACGGTTCGCGCGTTACAGCGACGGCTGACGGCGAAGGGAACTGGAAGCTCGATGCGAGGAAGGGCGACCGGGTCAAGCTTTCGTACACAGTCGATCTGAAGCACGAAGACCACGAGTGGTCTGCGGGTATCGACGGCGCTTCATACTTCCGCGACTGGGGGATCTTCGCGGTCGGAAGAGCGTTCGCGGTAATGAACGGCGAGGCGGGGAAGGACATCCTTTTGAAATTCGAATTGCCAGACGGCTGGAAGGTCTCCGGTTCCTGGCGCGAGACGGCTGAAGGCGAGTTCGTCGCATCAGGCAACGGAGACCTCTCGGAATCGATGTTCTTCGCGGGCATGCACGAGGAGTTCTCTCTGAACCGCGGAGAATTTGAACTGCTCTTCGCACTTGGCGGTCCGGATGCCCCTAAACGGAAGGAGGAGTTCTCGAAGCTCGCCGACGACGTACTTGATTACTATTCGGACCTTTTCGGAGGCATTCCCAAAGCACCGCCCGGCACCTCGCTCGACAAGATCCTCGTCGTCACGAACCCCGGCGCCTCAACGGACGGCGAGGTAATCGGCAAACACATCTCGATGATCCTCGACACGTCCGGCGACCCGATGGGCGCGCTGTTCTCAAGATTTATCTTCGCTCACGAGTTCTTCCACCTGTGGAACGGCAAATCGTTCTATCCCGCCTCGACGGACGAGGAATGGTTCAAGGAAGGCGTATCTAATTACTACACGATGAAGGCGCTCCGAAAGGCGGGCGTGCTGAGCGAGGAGGCGATGTTCGGAGTGATGAACGGGCTGTTCTTCCAGCGGTACCGCTCGGACGAGGCCTACGGAAAGAAGGCGATCAGCGAAGTCTCTTCCGGAGACGACAAACACAGGCATTGGGGAATGATCTACGGCGGCGGAATGTTCGCGGGTATCTGCCGCGACGTCGCGATCCGGAAGGCAAGCGGTGGAGAAAAGAGCCTGGATGAAGTAATCACAGGGCTCTTCAGGGATTTCGGAGGATCTTCGGAAGGCTATTCAAGAAGCGATTTGGTCTCCCGCATCGACAAACTCTCGAAAGGCTCCGAGCGGTTCCTGAACGAACACGTCTACGGCGCGGGTGCGATCCCGGTCGACGCCTGTCTCCGCGACGCGGGCCTCGACGCATCGATCACGGACGGAAATCTCGTGATCAAACGCAAAGCCGGAGAGTCCCCTGAAGAAAAGGCGCGCATCGACGCGATGTTTGGCGGGAGACGGTGAGCGGTAGGCGGTAACCTGTGAACAGACGTAGAAACCCGCGGCTATGCCGCCCCTGTGCGCGGTAAGCCTAAGGCTCACCGAGCGGGCTGTTTTCACAGTGTACTGCGCGGAGGCTCAGCCTCCGCGCAAAGATTTCAGGAGGCCAGCTCGCGGAAAGGCAGAGCCTTTCCGCACACAGGGGCGGCGGAGCCGCTAGCTCCGAGCATCGACAGTTTGAGACCTATCCTACTTCACACTACGCCTGGTTTAAGTACTGACTTATTTTTCAGGCTACTTGCGCGAAACGCGTAGAGCTTTGCGACACTTCGCGTCTTTGCGGGAGTTCTTTTGGAGCAAATTGGGACAGAACCCTTCGTTGCTCACCTCGGAATCCCGTCCTTGTGACCGGCACGCTCCCTGGCGGTCGCGTTTCCGCCATAGCTCACGCGCGGGGTTCTGCAAAGGACCTCTGCTCACTTCGTTCGCTGCCCCCTCGCTGATGCGCGGGGTTCTGCAACGGCTCACCGCTCACCGCCTACTGCTCACCGCTTACCGCCTACTGCTCACCGCCTACTGCTCACTGCCCACCGTTCACCGAACCCTTCGTCAGGAACTTGAGCAGGTACATCAGCGCAACCTTGAAGACGATCGTTGCCAGCGCCGCCACGATGCAGCCCCCGCCCACCACGAACAAGAACAACCGGAGCGGGAATCCTTCCCCCGTCGCAACCGAGTCGTCGACGACGAAGCCCGCGATGATCAAACCGATCCCTACAAGCAGCAAGGGTACGGCGATCACGAGCGTTACCACCAACAAGATCCTGTTCACCAGACGGGTCGCGCCTTCGTCTCCCGGAACAAGCATCGTTAAACTCCTTTCTAATTCAGCTTCAAATGGGGTTACTCGCCGAGAGGCAATTCGCCCGAGAGGTTTCGGCGGACAAGTTCCATCAGATCGGCGGCGTAGACCGGGACTCCGAATCCCGCTTTAAGCTCGTCGAATGTCATCCCGTCGATAAGGATCGGTTCGTCCGATTTGATCACCGCGGGCGGGATCACGACAAAGTCGCCGGATACTCTTTCGCGAACCGCAATGAAGTCCTGTCCCGAAAGAAGTCCCGCCACCGAAACATCGCCGCCGAAATACGTGTTGGGAACCGCGACGACCTTCAGGTCGGAGCCAACGAGTTCGTTTAGCTTTTCGACACCTGCGGCGAGGTAGGGAGCGAACATCTCGCCCGTGAACACCGTGCCGTTCAGCGAACCGAGTACCGGAAGATCCGTCTCCGAATCGGGTACGTGAGCAAGCTCGCTGAGCCTGGGATTCGCTTTCGCGCTACGAACGGACGAAGGCTCGCTTTCCCGGACCTTCTCAAGGAACTCGTCGAATTCGCGTATGAAGGTCCTGATCATCCCGACCCCGTCCTCGATCTGCGGATACTCGCCGTAGTGCTCTCTGGAAGGCACGGGCACGCCGGCTTTCACATAGATCTCGTCGCCGAGGAAAGCGAAAGTCGTCCCGATCGTCTTCCGGAACTCTTCCTGAAGCTTCCCGACCTCCTCGATCGTCTTTACGCAGAATTCGGAAGTGACCTTCGTAAGCCGCTCGTCCTTGTTGTAGCGTGTCAGCGCTACGGGTACGACAGCCGTGGAAACAACGCCCGGATGAAGCGCGGCCAGATCGCCGAGCGTTCTCTCGAGCACTTTTCCGTCGTTGATCTCCGGACAAAGGACCACCTGTGCGTGGATCTCGATGTTGTTGGATAGCAGCCGCTCGAGCTTGTCGGAAATGTCCGCCTGCTCTTCGCCGACTCCCAACAGGTACGCCCTGGCTCTTACATCGGTCGCGTGAACGGACACATACTGCGGCGAGAGCCTCTGTTCGATGATCCGCTGCATCTCGGCCTCTGTGACCGAGGAAAGCGTGGTGTAGTTGCCGTAGAGGAATGAAAGCCGTATGTCCTCGTCGCGGACGAAGAGCGAAGGCCTCGCATCTTCGGGGTTCCCCTTGCAGAAGCAGAAAATGCACTCGTTGGCGCACTGGCGCGGGATGATCTGTTCGAACTCGATGCCGAGGTCCTCGCCCTCGTCGCGCTCGATATCGACTTCCCAGGTCTCGCCGTCCGCTTTCTTGACGAGCAGTATCATCTCCACCTCGCCGGAGGTCTGGAAGCGGAAATCGAGGTAATCGCGGACAGCTCGCCCGTTGACCTTCGTGATCCGGTCCCCAGATTCCAGGCCCACATCGTCCGCGATCGTGCCCGGGATCACCGAATCGATGGTCACTCCAGGCCTCCTCAGTTGTGTTACCGCCGGCGTTACGGCGAATTCGTACATAAACCCGATTCTCTCAGCCGATCCGCGGCGTTGCAAGCAACGGCTTCAGACAAAACAAAGCCTGCCGGCCCGGAAAAGCTTGTCCCGGACCGGCAGGCAACTTAAAAAAGCATGTCCTTATGCGCTTGCCGCCGCGTCGCCGACCAGCGAAGAAAGAGGAGTATATTCCAGTTCCTGCGAAGTCGCGACGGCCTCGTAGGTGAGCTTTCCGGCATATGTGTTCACGCCTTCGGCTAGCCCCGGATCGTCCGCTATCGCCTTCTCGAATCCCTTGTTCGCAAGCGCCAGCGCGTACGGAAGCGTTGCGTTCGTCAAAGCGAACGTCGAGGTCCTCGGAACCGCGCCGGGCATGTTTGCGACGCAATAATGAAGGACACCTTCCTCGTAGTAGGTCGGGTTCGAGTGCGTGGTCGCGCGCGTCGTCTCGAAGCATCCGCCCTGGTCGACAGCGACGTCGACGAGGACCGCTCCGTTCGGAATATCCTTCAGCATATCGCGGGTGATCAGCTTCGGCGCCGATGCGCCGGGGATCAGGACCGCTCCGATCACCAGGTCCGCGTGCGAAATAGCCTCGTGGATCTGGTAACGGCTCGACGCGAGCGTCTGGATCTTCGAAAGGAAAATGTCGTCGAGCTCGCGGAGCCTGTCCAGGTTCTTGTCGATGATCGTGACGTGCGCGCCTAGTCCGACGGCCATCTTCGCCGCCTCGGTTCCGACTACGCCTCCGCCGATGATCACCACGTCAGCCGCCGGAACTCCCGGAACGCCACCGAGCAGGATCCCCCGCCCGCCGTTCATTTTTTCGAGGTACGTCGCGCCCACCTGCACGCTCATACGGCCCGCCACTTCCGACATAGGCGTGAGCAGCGGAAGCCTTCCCTGCCGGTCTGTGATCGTCTCGTATGCGACACCCGTGACCTTGCGCTCGAGCATCTGCCTTGTCAGCTCGAACTCGGGAGCGAGGTGCAGATAGGTGAAAAGCACCTGGCCGTCGCGCATCCTCGGGTATTCGGGTGCGATCGGCTCTTTGACCTTGACGACCATATCTCCCTCGGCCCATATGTCGTCAGCCGACTCCAGGATCTTCGCACCCGCGGCGACGAATGCTTCGTCCTCAAAGCCGGAGCCCTGTCCCGCGTGCCTTTCGACAAAAACCTCGTGTCCGGCGTCCGTCAGCGCCCTGACCCCGGCCGGCACGAGCCCGACACGGTATTCGTTATCCTTGATCTCTTTTGGAAGTCCGATCTTCATATATTTACCTTATGAAATTGTGATTTTGTGAAGGCTATTAAACCACAAAAACCCGCGGAAGACACAACGGTCCCGCGGGTTTTCGCGTGCTTCTAACGGTAAATTCAGACCTCGACCTCGTCGATCTGCGCCTTCTGAAGGCGGCCTGAAAAATCTACGTATATCGCTTTCCACTCGCTGAAAATGTCGAGCACCTGGGTGCCGGCTTCGCGATGTCCGTTGCCCGTTCCCTTGGTCCCGCCGAACGGCAGATGGACCTCGGCGCCGATCGTCGCGGAGTTTACGTAGCAGATGCCCGTGTAGAGCTCCTGCATAGCATAGAAGGCCTTGTTCACGTCCTGCGTGTAGATGGCCGAAGACAATCCGTACTTCACATCGTTGACGATGTCGATGGCTTCATCAAGGTCCGAGAACGGGATCACGGTCGTGACCGGTCCGAAGATCTCTTCCTGAGAGATCCTCATATTCCTGTCGGCGTCGGTGAACACGGTCGGCTCGATAAAGAACCCGTTCTTGTACTTGCCCCGCCTCAGCGCGTTCCCGCCGACGGCGAGCGTCGCCTTGTCTTCGTTCTTTCCGATCTCGATGTAGCCGAGGATCTTGTCCATCGCCTGTTGGTTGATCACCGGCCCGACCTCAGTCTTGGGATCGAGGCCGTTCCCGACCTTCAGCTTCCCGACACGTTCGACAAGTCTTTCGACGAACTTCTTGTACACCTTCTTGTGCACGACGAGCCGCGAAGACGCGGTACAGCGCTGACCGGAGGTCCCGAACGCTCCCCAAAGCGAGCCTTCGACGGCGTTGTCGATATCGGCATCGTCGTTGATGATGATCGCGTTCTTGCCGCCCATCTCGAGCGAAACGATCTTGTTGTCGCGGGCGCACTGCTCGGCGATCTTCTTGCCCGTATCCGTAGAACCCGTGAACGAGATAAGCCTTACGTCATCGTGGCCGACGAGAGCCGCTCCGGCTTCCCCGAAGCCGTTGACGACGTTCACAACACCCTTCGGAATGCCCGCGTCCTCACACGCTTTCACGAGATTGATCGTCGAAAGCGGAACATCCTCTCCGGACTTGATGACGACCGTGTTGCCGCAGACAAGCGCCGGGATCAGCTTCCACGACGGTATCGCCATAGGAAAGTTGAACGGCGTGATGAGGCCGCAGATCCCGACGGGCTGACGCTCGCACATCGCGTACTTGTTCGGCATCTCCGCTTTCGTCGTGAAGCCGTGAAGCCTGCGGCCCTCGCCGGCCGTATAGTACGTGCAGTCGATAGCCTCCTGAACATCGCCTCCGGTTTCCTTGAGGACCTTGCCCATCTCGCGGGTCATCTCCTCGGAATATCTTTGCTTGTTCTCCCTGAGGATCTCGCCGAGCTTGAACAGGATCTCTGCCCTGCGAGGTGCCGGCGTCCTGCGCCATCTGGTCGCGGATTCTTTTGCCGCGGCCACCGCGCGGTCGACGTCCTCGGCGTTGGATTTGGGGAATCTCCCGACGATGTCCGACCTGTCGGCGGGATTCACGTTCTCGAACCAATCGCCCGACGCGGACTTCACCCATTCGCCGCCTATGTAATTGTGATAGGTCTTTACCGACCTCTTCGTTTCTTTTCCGTCTTTTGCTTTCGTTGCCTTTGCCATATCGTCCCTTCAAAAAAATGATGGACGGTAACGAGTGTGTTCTCTTCGCCGCCGTCCATCTTGTATGAATTTTATTTGTCTCACTGGATCGTGAATTGAACGATCCGGGGGATCACCCGCCTGGTCCTCCTGTCGTAGGTCGCCACGTGAAGCACAACCGGAGAGCCTTTCGACAGCCTGCCGGCGATCCTGTTAAAAGATTCCAGATCAGTTACAGTAACCCGATTTATTCGGCGAATCAAATCGCCCTCGCTGAGCGCCGGACCTCCGGTGGAGTCCTTGACGTCCGCGACGAAACTCGCGGGATCGACGCTCCTGACGACCAGTCCCGAGAGGTCATTGTTCTCGAAGATCTCGCCGAGCTTGACGCCCCGCAGCGTGAACGTGCGGACAAAGTTCGGGTTCATCTCCGAAAGCGTCAGTCCCAAAGGAGCGATCTCCTGCGCCTTCTCGTCCACAGGCAGAGCGCGGCGGGAATTATCGTCGACGACCAGATCGGTCGAGGGCCTCTCGTCGAGCCTGACCGAAACGGTCCTGCTTTCGAGTTCGCTTCCGTTCTCGCGTAAGTAGCCGATCACGACGTCGTTGCCGGGTTCGATCGACGCGATCCTGGCGATCAGGTCCTGCGCGCTTTCCACGGCTTTGCCGTCGACCGACACGATGATGTCGTTGCCTTTCAGGCCCGCCTTGTATGCGGCTCCGTCGTTGTCGCGGACTGAAGTGATGATCGCGCCCTTAGCCTCAGGAAGCCCGTAAACGTCTGCAAATTCCTTCTTCACCGAATCCAGGAATACGCCCAGGTAGCCGCGCCGGACCTTGCCGGAGCTCAGGATCTGCTTGTAAACATACTCGGCCTCGTTCGAAGGAAGCGCAAAGCCTATTCCGTTGTAGTCTCCGGTCGATGTGGCGATCTGCGAATTGATTCCGATCACTTCGCCCCGCAGATTCACGAGCGGCCCGCCGGAATTGCCGCGGTTGATAGCGGCGTCGGTCTGGATGAACCTCTGGAACGGATTTCCCGAGGGCGTTTCTCGCTTGGTCTGCGAGATGATCCCCGCGGTGACCGTGCGGGCAAGCCCGAACGGAGAACCTACTGCAAGCACCCAGTCCCCGATCCGGGCCGCGTCGGAATTCCCGAACCGAAGATGAGGAAGGGCAGCTTCGGTGTCGATCTTCAATACCGCGAGATCCGTCTCTTCGTCGGCCCCGACGATCCGCGCCGTGTACTCCTCTCCGCTCTGAAGCCTGACCGTGATCCGCGCAGAGTCTTCGACCACGTGGTAGTTGGTCAGGATGTATCCCTTCGGATCTACGATGAACCCGCTTCCGACCGCATAGCTCGGACGCGAAGGCAGGCGCCTCCGGAAGAACTCCAGAATATCGTCGGCGTCCTCGCCGCCGTCGCCTTCGACCTGGACATCGGGGACCTTTCCTTTCGTGTCGATGTTGACCACCGCGGGCTCGACCACTTTCGCGACCTCGGCGAACGATGACGAAAGCTGCTCGGGCGAAGCCGTAGTGCTTTTCGCCGGCACTGTCGCTTCCGGGGTCTGGGCGAGAGCCGCACCGCCGGAGGTGAGCGCGAGGACTATCAGTGAAAAACTGCTTATCCACAGCTCGCGGAAGAGATTTCTATGAGGGTGTTCCCTGGTCAACTTGGACATTACTGCGTCTCCTTGTACTTCAGTTGCCGGCTACCGGCCATGTTGACCGAGTATAGAGTGCCGATCCGTATAAGACAATATTTACGTTTCGCGTCAGGAATTGTTATCGGGCCCCTGATTCCGTCGTAAGAAGGACCTTCATCACTCCGGGCCGGGCGGCTGACTTGAATGCTTCAACGCCGTCTTCGAGCCTTAGTTCCTCCGAGATCAGAGGCCTCGGATCTACCGCGCCCGTTCTCAGCAGTTCCAGCGCCGGAGCGAATCTCCCGCATCTGGAACCGATAACCGTCAACTCATCGACCACTACCCGCCAGGGTTCCCACTTCACTTCTCCGTGAATAGTCGATTTCAGGACCAGTCTCCCGAGTGGCTTGAGCAGATCGAGAGCGGTCGAGAGCCCGGATCCGGACCCGCTCGCCTCGATCACAACGTCGAAAGAACGGGCCATCTTGCCGGCTTCCTCAAGCAGGATGCCTTCGACTTCGTTCGTCCGGGCCGTATTTAGCTTGCTCTGATGCTTGCCTACCAGATAAAGATGGTGCGCACGCCTCGCCAGGCTCCAGGCGCACAGGATTCCCAGCTTGCCGTCGCCGACGACCGCGACCTTCATTCCCGGTTCGATCGGAGCGCGTTCCGTAATGCCGTACGCCGCCGCAAGCGGCTCGGTGAACACCGCCGCTTCGTCGGTTATCGCGTCGGGGACCTCTACCAGGTTTCGGACCGGCAGACTGACGAACTCGGCGTGACATCCGTCTCGGCCGACGATTCCGAGCACCGTGCGGTCCGGACAATGTCTCGGATCGCCTTTCCTGCAAAGAGGGCATTTGTTGCAGCCAACGTTGATCTCGCCGACCACACGCTTGCCGACGAACGATGGATCTTCCGGCGATTCTTCCACTACGCCGACGAACTCGTGGCCGAGTGTTCCCCGGAAGCCTGCGTAGCCGCGTACGATCTCCAGATCGGTATTGCAGATCCCCGAACGCAGGACACGGACCTTCGCCTCGGTGCCGGAAGGGCGGTACGGAACGTCCTTTAGCGCAAGATCGCTGCCGTCGAATCTCAGTGCTTTCATAGGTTTGCGGGAGGCTTTCTTTTGAGAATATCAGAGTGAAGGGAAACGCGGCCGCCCTGTCTTCTTTTTTCGGCTTGCCGGGCCGCAATTTCCTATTATGATAACGCAATCCCGTCTCTTCGTTTTCCGGAGCCGGACGCCTTCACACCATGCGAATTCTGCTTGTTGAAGACGACGAGCGCATCGCTCACTTCATCGTCAAGGGGCTCAAAGAGAACTCGTACGCCGTCGACCACGTCCCCGACGGCGAGTCGGCGCTCTTCCGCGCCGACGTGAGCGACTACGACCTCGTGATCCTCGACCTTATGATTCCCGGGAAGGACGGATTCGAGGTCTGCGGCGAACTTCGCTCGGAAGGCAAAGACGTCCCGGTTCTCATGCTGACGGCTCGAGATGCTCTCGAGGACAGGATCCAGGGTCTCGATCTCGGCGCCGATGACTACCTCACAAAGCCGTTCGAATTCGGGGAACTGCTCGCCCGCATCCGCGCCCTATTGCGCAGGCCCCGAGGCGAGATGCTCCTCACAAAGTTCGAGATCGGGGACCTTTCGATCGACTCACGAAGCCAGACCGCGACAGGAAAGGGGGATCCGATCGAACTGACGACGAAGGAATACGCTCTTCTCGAGTATTTTGCCCGCAATGCAGATCGGGTCATTGGGCGGGAGGACATTTCGGAGCACGTCTGGAATGAGAAGTTCGACCCGTTCTCGAACCTGATCGAGGTCTACGTCAACCGGTTGCGCCAGAAGCTTCGGCCGTTTGTGGATACGCCGGTGATCGTGACGAAGCGCGGCGCGGGCTACATCTTGTCCACGAAGAAGACGGCCGCAGGACCGGACACCGCCTGATGCTCTCATCGATCCGCATAAAACTGACACTGTGGTACGCGGCGGTCCTCGCTTTGCTGCTCGGCGTTTTCACGCTGGTTTCCTACTTTGCCCTGGACCGCACGGTTAGGCAAATAGCCGATGATTCGATCGAAGACGCGGCGACGGCCCTTGTCGAAACCCTTCGTGCCCAAAAGAGGCTGAACGAGGAGATGGTGCTGACCGATGAGACCATCCGTGAGACCATCGAGGATTTTCGCTTTCAGTTCATCGTTTTCGCCGTATTCGACGAGAACAGCAGGTCCGTCGCCGTCAGCCCGCGTCTGGATCCCGACCGCGCCAGCCGCCTTGTTCCGTTCAATCTTGAAGCCGGGGAGATCCCAAAGGAAGGCCTTTCGGCCGCCGTTTCGGAGAACGAAGGCGGATTTCTTACAGTGACCACTGCAAACGAACCGGAGGTGAGAATATTCGTAAGGCGCGCAAGTTTCGAAAGCCGAACCCTGCTTGTCGCTGCTATACGGCCGCTTCGGTCGCAGCTCGAACTCCTGGGCAGTGTCCGGCTCTTCATCCTTGCCGGCTTCCCTTTTGCACTCGTGCTGTCCTCGATCGGCGGCTACTACCTTGCGGGCAAATCGCTTCGTCCTGTCGGCGAGATGGCGGAAAAGGCGGCACAGATCACTTCGAGCAATCTGAGCGAACGCGTGCCGAGAGGTTCTGCGGAAGACGAACTTGCCGAACTCGCGGACGCGTTCAACGGAATGCTGGTCCGCCTGGAAACCGCGTTCGAGCAGCAAAGGCGCTTTATGGCCGATGCCTCGCACGAGCTCCGGACCCCTTTGGCGATCGTCCGCGGAGAATCCGAAGTTTCGCTTCAAAAGGACGAGAGAAGCGAGGACGAGTACAGGGAATCGCTTGACGTGATCCGGCTTGAGGCCGCTCGCCTTTCGAGGATCGTCGAGGACCTGTTCCTTTTGGCAAAGGCCGACGCGGGCGGGTTCATTTCGAAGCGGCGTTCGTTCTATCTGGACGAAACGGTTACCGAGTGCGCACGCGCGGTCAGGACACTTGTCGACGAGAAAGGCCTCGAAATGAAGGTCGATGTGGAGGAAGGCCTTGCTTTCAAGGGCGACGAGGCCTTGATCCGGCGGCTGATCCTGAATCTGCTGGACAATGCGGTCAAGTATTCAGCCGCAGAAGGGTCGGTGGGTATCTCGTGCGTCCGGATGAATGGAAGCTTCAAGATCGAGGTAGCAAGTACCGGTTCCCCGATTCCAGAGGCCGACCGGCCTCATATCTTCGATCGGTTCTTCAGAGTCGACAAGGCTCGCTCCCACCAAAGCGATTACGCGCACGGAACAGGGGCCGGACTGGGCCTCTCCATCGCAAGTTCGATCGCGCAAGCGCACGGCGGCACCCTCGAGCTGGTGTCGTCCGACGAATCGGAAACCCGGTTCCGGGTTACTTTGCCTGCAAACCACTCCTGAACGCCTCTTCGGAATTACCCTTCAAACTGACTCCCGATCCCGGTCCCATTTCTGAAATTAATCCTCTGTTTATCTTCCGTATCGTAAAGTCGGGATCGTTGTGAGTTTCACGCGCGAGGCCCGCGGATCGGCCGCCGGCTTTGCGCCGGAAGGGTGTTTGGCAAGTATGTACAGTTCAAGGAAGTTGGTTCTCTTCGCGGTGCTTTTGGCTTTGGCGCTATCCTCAGCGGTTTCCGCTTCGGGAACGGCATCGGATGGCAAAGCAAAGATAACGCTCGAGGAAGCACGGAAGATCGCTCTGAAGAAGGTCGAGGGCACGGTCGAGGACGAGTTCTCGATCGAGGACGACGAGGGAAACGTCACCGACTACATCTTTTATATCAAGGACAAGAAAGGCAAGACCTGGGAGGTCCAGATCGGCGCTGAAAAGGGTGAGATCGTGAGCGCCGAAATGCAGGAAGAGGTGGATTCGGAAGATCCCCCTGCAGACGAAGATCCGCCGGCCCTCCGCTAGAGAGCCGACGAACGACCCAACGCGAAAGCGGGCCCCTGATCCCGCTTTTACAAGAGAGCCGGGTACCTGTTGGCCCGGCTCTCATTTTTGTCGCCCCGTGGCGGCCTCGAGATCGGCGATCAGCTTCCGCCAGTCCTCACGCTCGGGTATGCCCGGCTTTCTCTTCCCGAAGAACAGAGCGATGTCGCGTCCGTCACGGTTGAAGATCTCCAGGCTGGTCACCGTGCCGTCTTCGGTCGGCTTGCGAACGATGAATGCCGATTCGACCTTTTCCTGGTCGATGTGGAGGTTGAAGTCAGGATCCATCACGTTATACCAGCCGCGTGCTTCGACCACATTCCCCACTTCGCCGGTGTGGATCTGGATTATGCCGTCGTTCCCGACGAAGACCATTATCGGCACCTTCCTGTCCCGCGCCTCGGTCAGCAAGTACTTGAAGCTGTCCGCCGGCACTTCCCTCGCAAACTCGTCGCCGGCGAGCCTGAGCGCTTGCCGTCTTCCAACCTTGAACTTCCTGAGGAGCGGAAAGAAGTCGTGAGTATCCTTCAGTTCGGACCACGCTTTCCGGAATCCCTCGACATCGATCTCTGCGTCCGGGAGATCGGATGAAGGCGCGGGTTTCGGCCGGACATTCATCACTTGCGACTGATCGTCAGAGCGATACTTCGCCACAAGCGATTCGTACGCATCAACGTCGCTCGTCTCGGTGAGGTAGATCTTGTGTACCGCGGTTCCGTCGATGTCGAAGATCTGAATGCTCCGCATCGTGCCCCTGGGATTCTCGACTTCTGCGGCGAACGCGTGATGCCAGCCGTTGAGGAAGATCCTCAGATCGATGTCGGGGTTAACAAACAGCGCCATCTTGTGCGGCAGGTCGGTCTGAGCGTTCTCGTAGACACCTTTCCTTTCGTGGACGATCTCCTCGTTCCGGGTCAGGGCCATCACTTTGCCCAGCGTATGCAGATCGTGCAGCAGCGGCTTGAAATCTGACCTGAGCCGCACAGCCGTTTCGCCGACGCCTGTCGCCAGCAACTCGCCTTCGCTGACATCGAGCGCGGCCGCCGCTTCGCGGATCCGCGTCGTCGGATTATCCCTCTTGAATTCCTCGTAGGCCTTCTTCAGGCCGTTGCTCCTCATTCCGGTTGCGCCTTCCATTTTATTGCCTCTCTCATTTATTTAGCGGGCCCCCGCCGATACGGCACGGCCGCTCCCGTTCGATCCTGCGGCTCCGATCGGCACGACGAGAGGGATGTCCCTCAGTTTGGGGTGCGCCGATATGTGAGCCTCGATCCCGTAAACATCCCGGATAGTGCCGGTTCTAAGAACTTCCTTGGGAGAGCCGAGCGCGACCTGCTTACCTTCCTTCAGCACGAGTATCTTGTCGCAATACTGCGCGGCGAGATTCAGGTCGTGGAGCACCGCTACGACAGCAGTGCCTTCAGATGCCAACTCGCGCGCCGTCTCGAGCACCGTGTGCTGATGCGATATGTCGAGCCCTTCCGTGGGCTCGTCGAGCAGAAGAAACCTTTCGCCGTTCTCCGGGCGCTCCCAGATCTGAGCCAGGACACGGGCCAGTTGCGTTCGCTGGCGCTCGCCGCCCGAAAGCGTCGTGAAGCACCGCTCAGATAGCCGCCCGATCCCGACCTTTTCCAGCGCGAGCCCGACTATCTCGCGGTCTCGGCGGGTTTCGGAAAAGCGTATGTGCGGGCCTCGCCCCAGCATCGCGACCTCGCGAACCTTGAACGGAAAGCTGAGCGACGAATTCTGCGGAAGCACTGCCCGGACCTTAGAGATCTCGGACCTTTCCCAATCTTCGATATGCCTGCCGCCGATCCGTAGCTTCCCGGCCGACCTTCGGCGCTCCCCCGCCAGGATTTTGAGGAGCGTGGTCTTTCCGGCGCCGTTAGGCCCAATGACCGACAGGACCTCACCGGACCCGACATTCAGCGAAATGCCGTTCAGAAGCTCCGCGCTTCCTGCTCTTGCTCCCAGATGTTCGCCCGATATCGCCATAACAACAAAGGTTATGCCCGCCTTTTCCTCAAGAGAAGCCAAAGGAAGAACGGAGCGCCGATCGCGGCGGTGATGACGCCTATCGGAAGTTCGGCCGGGGCCACCGCGGTCCTACCCAGAAGGTCGGCGCCGATCAAAAGCGCCGAGCCAAGCAATGCCGAAGCCGGGAGAAGCGTACGGTGGTCAGCTCCGGCGGTCAGCCGGATAAGGTGCGGCGCGACGAGCCCGACGAATCCGACGATCCCCGTTATCGAAACCCCGGCACCGACCACAAGACCAACTGCGAGGACCATCCTCCGCTTCAGCCGCTCGGTATCGATCCCTAGGTGCTCGGCCTCGGCGTCACCGAGCATAAGCGCGTTCATTTGCCGCCCAATGTTCCGCAGTAAGAACAGCGGCAATACCATCAGCGGCACGGCGACAAGGAGGCTTTGCCAGGTCGCGCCGGCAAGGCTCCCCAGGTTCCAGAACGTGATCGTTCGAAGCTGCGCGTCGTCCGCGGCGAAGATCAGAAGTCCGATCCCCGCGCTGGCGAGCGCGTTTATCGCGATACCCGCAAGCAGGATCGTCGCCGTGTCCAGGCTCCCGTGCCGCTTCGCGATCAGATAGACGCAAGCGATCGTCAGCGTTCCGCCGACAAAAGCTGCCAGGGGAAGCCCGAAAGACGAATATGCCGCAAATGCACCTTGCAGAAACCGGTCGCCAAGAACGATCGCCAAAACCGCAAAGAACGCGGCGCCGCTCGAAACGCCCAGAAGCCCGGGATCGGCAAGCGGATTCCTGAAAAGTCCCTGAAGCAGGGCTCCGGAAACAGCGAGCCCCGCGCCTACGAACAGTCCGAGAATCACCCTCGGAAGCCTTATCGCCATCAGCACCGATTCCTGCTGTGCTTCGTACGCGAAAGGCAGCGTGATCCCTGCCTTTGAAGCGAGTATCGCGAAGATCTGCGGAACGGAGATCTCGACCGCCCCGACTCCGACCGCGAGTATCAGCAAAGCGATGAGCGCAGCGGCGAGTATCGCGATCGCGGGACTCGCAAACGTGAACGCCAAAACCCGCGCGGGAGCAGTTCGCCAGAGCCCCCGTCGCGTTCCGCCGCCCGCTCCGTTCACGTTCTTTCTTATCCGCGCAGCTTCGTACACAGTTCCAATATGGCGTCGCCCAGCCTCGGCGAAAATCCCAGAAGCAAAAGGTCATCGACGACAACGAACCGGCCGTTCCTGAACGCCGGTGTGTCAGAGAGGCCCGGAAGTCTTTTCACGCCATCGAGTCCCCCTATCGATCCCATCGCGCGTTCGGGGATCAGGATCACGTCGGGCGCTGCAGCGACGAGAGCCTCGGGCGTCAGAGGCTTGAATCCCACAAAACCATCTATCGCATTCTCTCCGCCGGACAACCCGATGATGCTGTCGGCCGCGGTGCCGGCCCCGGAGACGTTCACTGCGCCGGCGCCCCTCGCATAGATGAAGAGCACTCTCGGCCTCTTATCTATCGACTCAACGCACCTCTGTGCTTCTTTCAATCTGTTATCAAGTTCGCTGATCAGTTCCTCACCCTTCGGTTTCCTGTCCAGCGCCTCTGCGATCTTGCGGATCTGCGCCCTGGCTCCGTCGATCGTGTTCTCGTTCGCGATGGAAACAACCTTCACGCCGGAGGATTCGATCTGCCGAAGGGCAGGCGGCGGGCCTGCTTCGCTCGAGACAAGAAGCAGCGTGGGATTCTGCGAGATGACGCCTTCCGCTGAGATCGATCTCTGGTATCCGATCTGCGGAAGTTCCGTCGCTTTCTCCGGAAAGATACTCGATGTGTCGGTCGCGACGACGAGGTCGCCCGCGCCGAGAGCAAATGCGGTTTCAGTAACGGAGCCTCCGACCGTCACGATCCTTGCGGGCGTTTCCTTCCCGGTTTCGCCGGCGGAGGCAGAACAGCCGGCCAGCAGCGTGGCCGCGGTCAGAATAAAGACCAATGCGCGGATCACTTCCGAAGATCGCATCGGATCCTGAAAAGTGCCTGGTACTTCATCGGCTCTTTGTGCCGATCGTTTCCGAGTTCCGGCAGTATTCCCGATCGCTAAGGTTCTGACTGGTTTCATATCAATCAATATCCGGCGCGAAACAGGTTGGGAGCCTTGCCGTTTTCTTCTCGTCCTTGAACCGGTCTACCGAGGCCATTCACAGTTCCATTTGGCGAACATTCCGTGAACTGTAAGCCGATCTTTCCCGCCGCTCAGGCCGAGACACTTTTGCGGGGGATGTCGGTTCGGCAGCCATGTTATGAAAGTGAATGTCACTTTCAATTAAGAGAGAAGAATAGTGAAAGTGCTGGTTGCTGTCAAACCTAAGGGCAATCATCGGGCCGCGAAAAGCTACGCAGCAAGACGTGGAATCTCCCCGTTGACTCGGTTGAGCGTGGATTTCTGCTTGCGAGGAGGCGATGTTTACTGCTGTCTCCGTCGTGCCGGAAGGAACGGGCATTGCCCTATTCTTTTATGCAGTCTTTTTTTGTGAGGTGACCATTATGAGAAACAGATCAATTTCGGCCTTCCTCGTTTTCGCCATTGTGGCGGCCGCGGTCGGCCTTATCCTGACTCTTGTCAGGTCGGATCCCGCACAAAAGAACGACGCGGCCGTCAGCGGCCGTACAGAGGTCAGCGTACTTGTGACGCTGAAACCCCATAACGACCGCACGCGGGCCATCGCGGACAGATTGCAGGCTTCTGACTTCGCAATTGCGGAGAACAAGCAGCCTCAGCAGATCGTTTCCGCGGTCGAGCTCAAAGACCGGCCCGTCACTCTTGCGGTGCTGATACAGGACGACCTTGTATCAAGGGTGAACAATGAACTGGAAAGCATTCGTGAACTGATCGAGAGGCTTCCGAAAGGTTCCCGTGTAATGACGGCATACCTGACGGGAGGAACGATCCAGGTCACGCAGGAGTTCACTTCCGACAAAGCCGAAGCGGCGAGATCTTTGCGGATCCTCCGCAGCTCTTCCGCCGGCTCTCCGTACAATCCGTACTCGGAGGTGATCGAAGCAGCTGAAATGTTCGACGATGAGCAGTCGGGACGCAGGATGATCCTTTTGGTCTCCGACGGCCTGGACATTTCAAGGGGCTTCAGAAGCGCTAGTCCGTCGATGTCGCTCGATCTCGATCGCGCGATCGAAAAAGCGCAGCAAAGGTCGATAGCGGTTTACACGTTCTACGCGCCTTCGGTCGGGCTGACAAGCTTCAGCCGGATGGCAGTGAACTTCGGACAGGGATCGCTTAACCGGATCGCCGATGAAACAGGCGGCGAAGCGTTCTTCTCCGGGACCGACTTCGTAACGTTCGATCCATACATTAGGGAGTTCGAAGACACTCTCGATAGACAGTGGCTCGTGACTTACGTGTCGGACAGCCGGGACAAGGGCTTCCGGCGAATCGAGGTAACAACGGACTTTGATCTCCATTTGCACTATCAGGCCGGCTATTGGTCGCGATAGCGCAATCGGAGAAAAAACGGGGCCGACATGGTCCCGAACGAACGGGTCATAGGGAGGTTTAAAAATGACCGGATATCTTAAAAATCTAACCGTTATCCTGGCCGTCGCCCTCGTGATCCTCTTGACGTGGCAGGCCGTGCCTGCGCAGGGAAAGCCCGGCAGGCCGAAACCCCAGCCCACGTCACAACAGAAAGGGGATCTCGACCGCGACAGGGACCGGGATCGGGACAAGGATGGTGACCGGGATATGGACCGCGACCGTGATAGGGATCGTGTTAGCGTTCCGCTCTCGGCACAGGAAAAGGCGGTGATGATGCAGCAGATGCAGAAGAACCGCAATCACTTGATGGCGGTCGGTTACCGCCAGAACATGCTCAACTTCGCGATGAATCTAAGGCTTCAGCTGGAACGCGGCGCGGTTGACCGCGATTACGCCAAAGGCGCAGTCAAGGAGATCAAGCGGAACTTCAAGGAGATGGAAAGGAGGCACAACACTCACAAGAAAGAGATGAGCGCGCAGATGCGCGAACAGGCCTCCGAGATGATCCGGGCGGCGGAAGAGCACCACGAACGGATCAGAACGACGATCAGGAATCTCGAAAATGCCGCGAACTCGTCTTCGGACAATTCCCGCCAGATGCTAATGCACGTCCGGGAACTCGAAGAACAGCTGCGGATGATGGAGCAGGAAAGGGAGCGGAACTACACAGGAGCGACCGCTCCGGCCGCAGCGATTGGGGCCATTGTCGATATCGCTCCAATTGAAAGCCCGTAGTTCCTACTCAACCGTGACGGACTTGGCGAGATTTCTCGGCTGGTCCACGTCACAGCCGCGGCGGACCGCGATGTGATACGCGAGAAGCTGAAGCGGCACGACGGATAGAACGGGCGCCAAGAGATCGGTCGTTTCGGGCACTTCGATGACGTAGTCCGAAACGACCGAACTCATCTCGTCGTTCTCCGTAAGGACCGAAAGGATTATCCCGTCCCTCGCCTTTACTTCCACGATGTTCGAATGCGTCTTCTCGTAACGAAGCTCGCTGTCGGCGTTTCCCGCTTCACGGGTGTTGACGACGACCACCGGGAGTTCTTCGTCGATCAATGCGTTCGGACCGTGTTTCATCTCGCCTGCAGGATAGCCCTCGGCGTGAATGTAAGAGATCTCCTTAAGCTTCAAGGCGCCCTCGAGCGCGACCGGGAAGTTGATCCCGCGCCCCAGATAAAGAAAGTCCTGCGAACGGAAGAACTCCTTCGAAAGCTCTTCGATCGTGTCGGCGTCGCTCAGAAGGTGCTCGATCTTCAGTGGCAATTCGGCAAGTTCCTGTGCGTGGCTCTTCGCCTTCTCCTCAGAGATAAGGCCCTTCAGCTGTCCCAGATACAGCGCAAACAGGTAGATCGCGATCATTTGCGACGTGAACGCCTTCGTCGACGCAACCCCGATCTCCGGTCCCGCGTGGGTAAGGATCGTGCCGTCGGCCTCGCGCGTGATCATAGAGCCCTGCACGTTGCAGATCGCAAGCACCTTGCATCCCGCCGCCTTGGCTTCCCTCATAGCCGCGATCGTGTCCGCGGTCTCGCCTGACTGCGAGATCACAAGCAAAAGGTCTGTCTCGCGAAGGACCGGCTTGCGGTATCTGAATTCCGAAGCGTAATCGACCTCGACCGGTACTTCGGCGAGTTCTTCGAGCATGTACTCGCCCGCGATCCCCGCATGCCACGACGTGCCGCAAGCCGCTATCTTGATCGAGGTTATCTCCCGGAACTCCTCCTCGGAGATGTCCATCTCGTCGAGATACACCTTCCCGTCGTCGAGCGAGATGCGGCCCTGCACCGTGTCGCGGACGGCCCTCGGCTGTTCGAAGATCTCTTTCAGCATGAAATGCTTGAACCCGCCCTTCTCGGCCATGATCGGGTCCCAGGTGATCCTCTGCTGTTTCGGCTCGACTGCGTTACCTTCGAAATCCATCACCCGGACCGAATCCTTCGTCAGGATCGCGATCTCGCGTTCGCCGAGATAGAAAACGTCGCGGGTGTGCTGGAGTATCGCGGGAATGTCGGACGCGACAAAGAACTCTCCGTCACCGAGCCCGATAACGACCGGCGGTCCTTCCCGTACGGATATGATCTTGTCCGGCTCATCCGCCGAAATGATCGAAAGCGCGAAGATGCCCTTCAGCTGACCCGCAGCGGTCCTGACCGCGTCCTCGAAGCTCAGACCTTCCTTCTGGTGCTCTTCGATCAGGTGCGCGACGATCTCCGTATCGGTTTCGGTCTTGAACTCGTGGCCCTTTTCGCGGAGCATCTCCTTCAGCGAGAGATAGTTCTCGATGATCCCGTTGTGCACGACGACGATTCTCCCCGAACAGTCGCGATGCGGGTGCGCGTTCTCTTCTGTCGGACGGCCGTGCGTCGCCCAGCGCGTGTGGCCAATTCCGTAGTTCCCGTCAAGCGGGTTCAGCCGGATCGCTTCTTCAAGGTTTCTGAGCTTCCCTTCCGCGCGGCGGATCGAGAGCGATTTCTCGTCATCCACCACGGCGATACCCGCCGAGTCGTAACCCCTGTATTCAAGCTTCCTGAGCCCGTCCACGATCAGAGGCACGACCTGCTTGTTTCCCACGTATCCGACTATTCCACACATAACTTCCCAACCAACTCAATCCGGAGTCAGACTTCTGTCCTAATCCTTTTCATCAAGCGACCTGATCGGCCTTCCCGGAGCCCCTACGACGAGTGTCTTCGGCGGAATGTCCGTCGTTACTACGGTCCCCGCGCCTGTCACTGAACCGTCGCCGACCTTAACCGGTGCTACAAGCATCGTGTCCGACCCGATCTTCACACGGTTGCCTATTTCGGTCCTGTGCTTGTTCTTCCCGTCGTAATTGCAGGTGATCGTTCCGGCGCCTATGTTCGTGTCCTCGCCGATCGTCGCGTCGCCTATGTAGCTTAGGTGATTGACCTTGGAGTTCCTGCCGACCACCGATTTCTTCACTTCGACGAAATTACCTATCCTTGCGCCTTCCTCGAGCCTCGCACCGGGCCTCAGATGCGCCATAGGCCCGATCGTACACCGGTTGGCGATCTCGGCGTTGTCGATCACGCAGTTGTCTTTGATCTCGACCCCGTGGCCGATCTTCGAATCGGCGATCCTCGTTCCAGAGCGGATTATGCAGCCGTCACCGATCTTTGTCTGGCCCTCGAGGGTAACGTTAGGGTAGATCGTCGTGTCGCGCCCAACGGTGACCGATCCGGCGACGTAGGTCCGGTCGGGGTCGATGAAGGTCACGCCGAAATCGAGCATAAGCCTCTTCACGGCACGCCGCCGGATAGATCGCTCGAGGGCGGCGAGCTGCCTTCGGTCGTTTATTCCCTCGATCTCCAGGCCGTCCTTGAGCTTGAATATCGAGACCGCCTCGCCCGCTTCCTTCATCACGCCCGGAACATCGGTCAGATAATATTCGCCCTGGGCGTTGTCGTTGCTGACCCTTGCGAGAGCGTCGAACAACTTGTCTGTATCGAAGCAGTAGATACCGGCGTTGATCTCCCGGATCTGCAGTTCTTCTTCTGTTCCGTCCTTCTGTTCGACGATCTTTTCGAAAAGACCCGCTGAATCGCGGATCACGCGTCCGTATCCGGTCGGATCGGCCAGTTCTACGCTGACGAGCGTGCATGCGGCGCCCTTTCCCCTGTGCGACTGATGCTGGCGAACGAGACCCGCTAGCGTCTCCGCCTTGATCATCGGAACGTCGCCCGAAAGCACCAGGAGTTCCGAACCGGCACTCTCAAGATGCTCGCGCGCCGCATTTACGGCGTCTCCGGTCCCGAGCTGCTCCTTTTGCCATACGAACTCGACGTGTTCATCTTCAAGTTCTTCCAGCACCGCGTCGCGCACTTCGTTGCCCTGATGCCCAACGACAACGTAGACCCTTCGTGGAGCAAGCGCGGCAGCGGTCCTGCAAACGTGATTGATCAGCGGACGCCCGTCGAGCCTGTGAAGGACCTTTGCGATATCCGACCGCATCCTTGTGCCGAGGCCGGCAGCAAGGATCAGGACGTCGAGTGGCTTGTTATCCATAGATCACTTTCGGAGCGTGGGCTCAGTCCGCTACAAGACGCCGCTCGATCCCCCGTTTATGCCGCTCCTGGGGCGGGTCGGAAGCGCACCGAAGTATTGTCCGGGCAAGAGTTTCGGGATGGTGCCGCACCTTCTCTCCAATGTCCAATAGATTACCATAGATGATTTTCACGCCTTCAATGGACTCGTGGGAAATGGACCCGCCGATCCCGATCTGGCGGGCCCCTTCTCCTCCGTATTTTTCGGCCTGTTCATCTTTGATCGGCTGGCTGTTGACGATCACGTAATCGAAGGTGAGTTGAGGGGCGTGTTCGGCGATCACTTCCAGATGGCGTCTCGCGGAGAAACCGTCGGTCTCGCCGGGTTGGGTCATAAGATTCGACACGAACACCTTCTTTGCCCCGGAACGCGAGAGGGCGTCGGCGACGCCGTTGACTAGTAGAGGAGGAAGAATACTTGTGAAAAGCGAACCGGGACCGACAGTAATTATGTCGGCCGCCTCGATCGCGGCGAGTGTTTCCGGAAGCGGCAGACAGGTTTCCGGCTCAAGCCGGACCCGCCGGATCTCCGTTCCGTTCTTTCCAATGTTGGTTTCGCCGTAGATCAGCTTGCCGGACCGCACTTCGGCTACCAGCCGCACATCCTCCATCGTTGCGGGATAAATGTGGCCTTTGCTGACCAGGATCTCCGATGAGAGCTTCACCGCTTCGGAAAAATCGCCGGTGATCTCCGACAAGGCGGCGAGAAAAAGATTCCCGAAATTATGGCCCGCGAGCTCCCCTTCACCTGTGAATCGGTGCTTGAAGAGCCTGGAAAGTAGGTGCGAGTCCTCCGACAACGCGACCATGCAATTTCGTATATCGCCCGGCGGAAGTATCTGAAGTTCATCGCGGATCCTCCCCGAGCTGCCGCCGTCGTCGGAGACCGCGACAACAGCGGCGAGATCGCTTATCCAGATCGGCTCCGAATGTTCCTCGCCGACAAATCCCTTGAGGCCGGAAAGTAGCGTTGCGAGCCCGTTTCCGCCTCCCAGCGCGACGATCCTGAGTCCCTTCGACCTTGTTCTAAATATGTGATTTCTCATCACTTTGCGACGATAGGTTGTCGTCGGAAGCAACAGGAGCGAATGGGGGTCGGCGGCACACCTTTGGTGACGCTCCGGACTGTTGGCGGGGGAGGTTTCGACAGGCATCGTTTGGTCGAAACAAAGTCGGATTCTAGCATCGATTCCAGATCCTCCGCAATTTCGTCGGCCTTGTATACACTAACAAGGCAACGGTTCAAGCGTATTAAACAGGAAAAAACACTTGAAGCCGTTTTCGTCGGTATGTTACCTTAAAAACTAGCGCGGTTGACCTCAAACCTGCCTTGTCACCTTCTAAATCTTTAATGTAATCTCATTCAAGTAAGATCACGCTCTTACCTCGAACCCGGTCCGTACAACAAGACTCACACCGAAGATGGCTGACGCGCCTGTCATTATCAGCGAGATCCATTTCGAACGGCTCAAGCACATACTCGCAAGATTGTGCGTTGAATCAGCTGCGCGTGCCGTTTTTCTTGTAGACCGGGATGGTCAGCCGATCACATATGACGGCGAGATCGGCGACATGGACACGACGAGCTTTGCTTCGCTCGCGGCAGGAAACGTCGCGGCGACAAGCAGCATGGCGCGCCTCATCGGAGAGGACGAGTTCCCGGCGGTCGTTCACGAGGGCGAGAAAGAAAGCATATTCATCAGCGTGATCGGAAGAAGCCTGCTGGTTGTCGTTTTCGATCAGCGCTCGACGCTTGGACTCGTGAAGCTCCGGACCAAGAAAGCTAGTTTTGAGGTGTCTGCGGTACTGGACGAGGTGGCGCGCGATTCGGAAGCGCATAGAGCGGACGAGAACTCATTCTTTGCCGAGATCACGGATGAGGATATCGATAGCCTTTTCAACTAGATAACCCCGCTGGAGAGGCGGTTCAATCACGTTATGACTTTCATCAACTACGCATCGAGGGAGATCAACTGCAAGATCGTCTATTACGGTCCCGGTCTGTGCGGCAAGACCACGAACCTGCAGTACATCTATGACTCGACCGCGCCGCAGGCGAAAGGCAAGCTGATCAGCCTTGCTACCGAGACGGAGCGCACGCTGTTCTTCGACTTTATGCCGCTCGAACTCGGAACAGTGCGGGGTTTCAAGACCAGATTCCATCTCTATACCGTACCAGGGCAGGTCTATTACGACGCTTCTAGAAAGCTGATCCTGAAGGGTGTCGACGGAGTGGTCTTCGTCGCCGACAGCCAGGAAGAGCGAATGGACGCGAACATCGAGTCGCTGTTCAACCTCGAAGAGAACCTGGAGGCGCAGGGATTCGATCTGATGAAGATCCCTTACGTGCTTCAGCTGAACAAGCGCGACCTGCCGAACGTCGTCCCGTCGGAGGAACTGACGGCTGAGCTTTTGAAGAAGGGTGAGCCTGTTTACGAAGCGGTGGCGACGACCGGTGAAGGCGTATTCGACACTTTGAAAGCGGTGGCGAAACAGGTACTGACCGAACTTAGAAAGGGATAGTTCAGGGTTCAAGGAGCAACTAAGAAACCAGATAGCCACGGATTACTCGGATTTCACGGATTGGAAAGATCTGAGCACGAAGCCATCGCGACAAGCAGCACATTGACATATTTACGATGATCATTGATCAATGAAAAAAGGACGCGGCCGATCGGCCGCGTCCTTGTTGCGTGCGGGCTTAGTTTCCCGCACCCGGCACCGCAGGAGAAGCGTCTGCGGCGCGTAAAGGCTGCTGACTAGTTTGAAGGCATAAGCACGGTGTCGATCACGTGGATGACGCCGTTCTTCTGCTTCAGATCCACGGCCGTGACCTTTGCCTTGCCGCCTTTCGCGTCCGTTATGATCACGGAGTCGCCTTCCTTCGAAGCGGTTAGGTCACCGCCCTGGACCGTTTTCAGGAGCGCTTTGCCGTTTCCTTCTTCGATAGCCTTAGCGACGGCCGCGGAATCAAGATTCCCGGTAACCACGTGGTAGGTCAGAATGCCCTCAAGCTGATCTTTGTTCTCAGGCTTCAGAAGCGAATCGACGGTGCCGTCAGGCAGTTTGCTGAAAGCGGCGTTGGTCGGAGCAAAGACCGTGAACGGCCCTTCACCCTTTAGCGTCTCGACCAGCTCCGCCGCCTTTACCGCGGCTACTAGCGTTGTGTGATCTTTCGATGCGATAGCTCCGTCGACGATGTCGGTCTCCGTCGCCGAGGTCTCGTTCATCGTTTCTTTCGATGATTCGGCCGCAGCCTCAGGCGAAGCTGCAGGCGACGCCGCTGTGTTCGTGTTCTCCGGCGCCGGACAGGCGGTCAGCACAAATGCCGAAGCCGCAAGCAGCGCGATGATCATGAAGTTCGTTCTCATTTCTGAATCCCTCCCGGTTCTCGTTCCAAAGTCGGAAGGGCCGGCGCTTTTACGCGCACGACCCGATCCGGTTGATGTGTTCTTTGAATGATTCGAGCCCGGGACGGGATCGGATTCAGGAATGAACGGAATCGACATCCGTTTGAGGCTATTCGGACTTGAGGGAGGACATGTCGATCGAAAAGCGATACTTCACATCGGACTTCAGCATACGTTCGTATGCATCGTTGATCTTATCGATCGGAATTACCTCCACGTCGGCGGTGATGCCGTGCTCGCCGCAAAAATCCAGCATTTCCTGAGTTTCCGGAATTCCACCTATGAGCGAACCGGACAGGCTCCTACGGCCGAACAGCAGCGGGAAGGCAGCGACCGGAAGCGGTTTTTCGGGAGCACCGACTAGCGTCAGGTTCCCGTCACGCTTCAGGAGCATTACGTAGGGATTGATGTCGTGCTCGGCCGACACGGCGTCGAGGATGAAGTCAAAGGTCCCGAAGTGCTTCGCCATCTCGTCGGCGTTTCGCGAAACGACCACTTCGCCGGCACCGAGCCTGAGCGCATCTTCTGTCTTTCCGGGAGATGTCGTGAACACCACGACGTCCGCACCCATTGCGTGCGCAAACTTCACAGCCATGTGCCCCAGTCCGCCAAGTCCCACGACCCCGACCTTTTTCCCGGGTCCCACGCCCCAGTGACGCAAAGGCGAATATGTCGTAATGCCGGCGCAAAGAAGCGGCGCGGCGGCGGCCGGATCGAGGTTGTCGGGCACGCGGAGGACGAATTCCTGATCGACGACGATGCTGTCGGAATATCCGCCGTAAGTTACCCCGCCAAGGTGTTCGTCCGGCGAGCCGTAGGTCAGGACCATGTTCGGGCAGAACTGCTGAAGCCCTTCGCTGCAGTTCGGGCAATCGCCGTCAGAGTTCACAAGGCATCCGACCCCGACAAGATCTCCCTCACTGAATTTGCTGACGTTCGATCCGACGCCGGTAACACGGCCGATGATCTCATGGCCCGGAACGCACGGATAGACCGTTTCCATCACGTCGCTCCATTCGTTCCGCGCGTAGTGCAGATCCGAATGGCACACGCCGCAAAACAGGATCTCGATCGCTACGTCGTTCTCCTTCGGCTCCCTTCGATCGATGGTTGTTGGTTGAAGCGGCGAGGTCTGGCTCGGCGCAGAATACGCTTTGGCTGCTGGCATTTAATTCTCCCCTTATTGGTTGTGATTGAGTTTGATAATCGATGAATACCACAGTTCGACCGAACGGTATACTGCTCCGTTTGGAAAATCGAACCACGATGCGACTTGATTTGAGGGCCGAAACAAGAAAAGGCCGCCTGAATGGGCGACCTGTGATTGCTTGTGTAATGGCGGAGCCGACGGGACTCGAACCCGCGACCTCCAACGTGACGGGCTAAGGTCCGCACAGCCAGGCACCGGAATCTGCAGGCCTATTCTTCTTTTTCGATCGGGATCACGTGAACGGCAGCATCCTTTACGTCGTTAAGGAACCTGTTGATGATCGAACCCTTCCAGAAGATCTGCCACCGCGAACGGGCCGACTGCCCGAAGATTACGTGTGTGATCTCATTCTCCCGCGCAAACCTCACAAGTTCGTCCGAAACGTTGTCCCCCTTCAGCTTCACGACCTTAGCGCCGAGGGTTTCGGCGAATTCGATGTTCTCCTTCAGAGCCTCCTTTTCTTCAGGCTTTATCCGGTCGGGCGCCTCTTCGGGGATTTCAACGTACACGGCGTACCAATCGTGGTACGCGTGCCGGCCGACGATCCTCGCACCGGTGCGCAGCAGCTTCTTTGCGGAACCCCGAGAAGCCATGCAAACCATCACCTTTTCGGGGATGACGGCCGGTTCCAGACCTCTGCTTTCGCGGTACAGGTGGTCCTGAACGGATTGATGAAGCGCGACCTGACGCAACGCAAGTTCCCTCAGCGCCGCCAGGTTCCCTTTTCGGAAGAAATTGTTTAGCGCCTGTTCGATCTTTTCGCTCGAGTAGATCTTCCCCTGCCGCAGTCTTGTCCGCAAGGTGTCCACTGACACGTCGACGTCAATGATCTCGTCAGCGCGCTTGAAGAAAGAATCGGGCACAGTTTCACGGACCTTCACACCGGTGGCAGTAACTACCACGTCGTTGAGCGACTCAATGTGCTGGATGTTGACTGCCGTGATGACGCTGATCCCATTTTCCAGAAGTTCGAGAACGTCCTCGTAGCGTTTGGAATGTTTCGACCCCGGCACGTTCGTGTGTGCCAATTCGTCAACGATCACGACGGCCGGTTCCCGCGCGATGATTCCGTCCAAATCCATTTCTTCGAATACCGAGCCGCCGTACTCGAGCTTCTTCTGCGGAACGAACTCGAGGTCTCCGATCTTCGACGCTGTTTCCTCGCGCCCGTGGGTCTCGATCGCACCGATAACTATATCGACGCCCTGGTCCTTTAGCGCGTGCGCGTCTTCAAGTATCTGATAGGTTTTTCCGACACCCGCCGCCGCACCTATGTAGATCCGGAGCTTCGCCTGGCTGCTCTCGGCGATGCGCGCGAGAAGCAATTCCGGCGACGGCCTTTGATCGTCGGTATCCGGAGTCTCGGTGATGACGGTATCTACGAACATCCTAAAAAAGGGCACTAAACCGGAGCCGTTTTTCGTTCACGAAGAGGGCTGGTGCGGAGCGATCGCCGATCATTTCGGAAACCGCTTGTCCAGTTCCAGGTTGAGCAGAAGCACGTTCACCCTGGGTTCTCCCAGAAAACCGAACTGTCTTTCCTCCGTGAACCGTGAAACAAGACTCCCCAGATCTGACTCGCTGATCCCGCGTTCCCGGGCCACACGGGGTATCTGGAACTTGGCCGCGGCAGGTGAAATGTGGGGATCGAGGCCCGACGCAGACGCCGTGACAAGGTCTACCGGAACCTTTGCAGCCGGATTCTCGGCCTGCATCAGTTCCGTGTCTGTGCGTATCCGAGCTATCAACTCCGCGCTGGTCGGGCCGAGATTCGACCCGCCGGATGCCCCGGCATCGTAGCCGGCGTCGCCTGCCGCTGACGGACGCGGTCGAAAATACCCCGGCGACACGAACGGCTGGCCGATAAGCTCTGAGCCAATAGTTTTTCCGCTTTCATCCTTGACGAGAGAACCATTCGCTTGGTGCGGAAAGATTATCTGCGCCAATCCCGTAAACGCCAACGGATAGACCAAGCCGAACAGAAGCGTCGTCAGGAATGTGAAAAGAACTGCCGTTAAGAGGTTTCTCATTGTTTCAAACCAGCCCGATCGAAGTGATTATCACGTCGATCAACTTTATCCCGATGAACGGGACTATCAGACCGCCGAGTCCGTAGATCAGAATGTTCTTCTGTAAAAGCTTCGAAGCCGGCAGAGCCCTGTACTCCACGCCTTTCAACGCTAGCGGGATCAGCGCGATAATGACCAGCGCATTGAAGATCACGGCCGAAAGTATCGCCGATGTCGGCGAGGTGAGACCCATTATGTTCAATGCCTGCATTTGCGGATAGGAGATCATAAACATAGCGGGGATTATGGCGAAATACTTTGCCACGTCGTTGGAAATTGAAAACGTCGTTAGAGCGCCCCTGGTCATGAGAAGCTGTTTTCCGATCTCGACTATCTCGATAAGCTTGGTGGGGTTTGAATCCAGATCCACCATGTTTCCCGCTTCCTTCGCCGCCTGCGTGCCCGTGTTCATCGCGACACCCACATCCGCCTGCGCCAGCGCGGGCGCGTCGTTCGTTCCGTCTCCTGCCATCGCAACGAGCCTGCCTTCAGCCTGTTCCTTTCTGATCAACGCCATTTTATCTTCAGGCGTCGCTTCCGCCAGGAAGTCATCTACACCGGCCTCTTCGGCGATCGAGGCGGCCGTCAGCGGATTGTCGCCGGTGATCATCACCGTCCTTATTCCCATGCTGCGAAGATGATCGAACCGGTCTCTCATTCCGCCCTTGATTATGTCCTTCAGATAGATCACGCCCAGCGGCGTTCGGTTCTCCGCAACCACCAGCGGCGTGCCCCCGGAACGCGCGACCCGCTCGACGATTTCCTGAAGTTCCGGCGGTGCCGTCTCGCCGTTCGGCGCGATGTAGTGCTCGATCGCATCCACCGCACCTTTCCGGATCTCGCGTTCGTCGAAATCCACTCCGGACATCCTCGTGTTCGCTGAGAATGGTATGAACTTGTGGCCTTCGCCAAGCTTGTGGATCTCACGTCCGCGAAGGCCGTACTTCTCTTTTGCAAGCACAACGATCGAACGGCCTTCAGGCGTTTCATCGGAAAGCGAGGACAGCTGCGCCGCCTCAGCCAAATGGGCTTCGTCGACACTCGGCAAGGCGATGAACTCGCTCGCCTGACGATTTCCAAGCGTAATGGTGCCGGTCTTGTCCAGCAGTAACGTGTTCACATCGCCCGCAGCCTCGACCGCACGTCCGCTCATCGCAAGTACGTTGTGCTGAACGAGCCTGTCCATTCCCGCGATCCCGATGGCAGAGAGCAGTCCTCCGATCGTCGTCGGGATCAGACAAACAAGCAGGGAGATCAGAACGATGGCCGTCTGAGGCGCATTTGAATAAATGCTAAACGGCTGAAGCGTGACGACCGCAAGCAGAAAGATAATGGTCAGCCCGGCGAGGAGAATATTGAGCGCGATCTCATTCGGCGTTTTCTGCCTCGACGCGCCTTCGACAAGCGAAATCATCCGGTCCAGGAACGTTTCGCCGGGATTTGAAGTGATCCGGACCTTGATCTGATCCGACAGGACACGGGTCCCGCCCGTAACCGCGGAACGGTCGCCGCCTGCCTCGCGTATGACGGGAGCGGATTCCCCAGTTATCGCCGATTCGTCAACCGAAGCCACACCTTCAATGACCTCGCCGTCTCCGGGAATGAACTCTCCTGCACTGACAACAACGACATCGTCCTTTTTCAGCTCGGTTGCGGCGATCTGCTCTACCCGGCCATCCTGCGTGATCAGATTGGCGGTCGTTTCGGATTTCGCCCGCCTAAGAGTGTCTGCCTGCGCCTTTCCGCGCCCTTCCGCCATCGCTTCGGCGAAGTTCGCAAAAAGGACTGTGAACCAAAGCCAGAAAGTGATTTGAGTCTCAAATGAGGAACCCCCAGAACCGGGCACTTCGACAATCAGTCCCCGAATGAGTTGCAGAGATGACAGCAGTGCGCCGACCTCTACGACAAACATCACAGGATTCCTCATCATCTTGCGCGGATCCAGCTTGAGCACGGAATCCATCGCCGCCTGAGTAATGATCTTTCTGTTCCAGATCGATATCTTAGTAGCCATCTTTCACCGCGCTAATGCGTTCCGTTGGTTGGTTCACGCTCATTAAACAATCGAAGGCCGACGAGCAGCACCCGCTCTAGAACGATTCTCCCGAACTCATAAGGAACTGTTCGAGAATGGGGCCAAGGCTCAGCACCGGGAAGAACGTCAATGCGCCGACAATCAAGACAACGCCGACAAGCAGTACTGCGAAGAGAGGCGTGGTCACGGGAAACGTCCCGGCACCAGACGGAACACGCTTCTTCGCGGCCATATTGCCTGCGATTGCCAGGACGGGGAGGATAATGAAAAACCTGCCGAACAGCATTGAGAGCCCGATCGTCGTGTTGTACCAAAGAGTGTTTGCATTCAATCCCGCAAAGGCGGATCCGTTATTGCCGGCGCCCGAACTGAATGCGTAAAGGATCTCGGTCAGCCCGTGGGGACCGAGGTTGTTTCGCGACGAAAGGCCCGCCTCGGGCATCAACACGGAGATCGCCGTGAAAGAAAGAATGAATAAAGGCATCACAAGGATCGCGATCACCACCATTTTCATTTCGAAAGCTTCGATCTTCTTCCCAAGATATTCCGGGGTCCGCCCGACCATCAGCCCGGCGATAAAAACGGTGAGGATGATAAACACAAGCATCCCGTACATCCCCGCGCCGACGCCGCCGAAGATGACCTCGCCCAGCAGTATGTTGGCAAGCGGAACGAGTCCTCCTAACGGCGTGTAAGAATCGTGCATGCTGTTGACGCTGCCGTTCGAGGCAGCGGTCGTAGCGGTCGCCCAAAGAACGGAGTTTGCGATTCCGAACCGTGTCTCCTTGCCTTCCATGTTGCCCCCCGGGCTCGTCTCGGATGCGATCTGGTCTACATTCCCCGGAAAAAGCGGATTGCTCCGGGATTCCGCCCAATAGCTCACAATGACTCCGGCGAGGAAGAGTGAGGCCATTGCACCAAACACCGCCCATCCGTGTTTCTGCGATCCGACCATTCGCCCAAGAGTGTAAGTAAACGCCGCGGGGATCAGGAGAATGGCAAACAGCTGCAGTAAGTTCGAAAAGGGTGTCGGGTTCTCGAAAGGATGTGACGAGTTTACGTTGAAAAATCCGCCGCCGTTCGTGCCTAACTGTTTGATCGCGATCTGCGAGGCTGCCGGGCCCTGGGCAATTGTCTGGGTATTGACGGCTTGCTTCAGTTCAACCGAATCGCCTGACCCACTCTCGTTTCCGATCTGTGCCATTGTCGATTCGTCTGCAAGAGTCGCCGTTTCGTAAGGGTTCAGATTCTGAACGACGCCCTGCGATACCAGCAGCAAGGCGAGAATTAGGCTGGCCGGCAAAAGAACGTAAAGCGCCCCCCTCACCGTATCTACCCAAAAGTTGCCGATATGATCTGTTTCCCGCCGCGCGATTCCCCTGATCAGCGCGATCGCAACCGACATCCCGACCGCCGCGGAGAAGAAGTTCTGATAGGTCAAACCCATCATCTGCGTCAGGTAGGTCATCGTCGTCTCTCCGCCGTAACCCTGCCAGTTGGTGTTGGTCATGAAAGAAACGGCTGTGTTGAAACTTGAGCCCGTATAATCCGGGCTGTCCACCCCAGGCAGATCCTGCGGATTGAGAGGAAGGTACCCTTGCAGCCGCTGCAGAAAGAAGAGTGCGACACCCGAAACCAAGCTAAAGGCGATGAGGGCAAGCGAGTATTCTTTCCAGTTCATCTCCCACTCTTCGTCAACCCTGCAGAACCGGAAGATCAGATTCTCTGCGGGACGCAGAAAACGTGAAAGGAATGTCCGTTCCCCCTCATAGACCCGCGCCATGTAAGCGCCCAAAGGTCTTGTGATCAAGAGCAGAAGCGCAAAGTAAAAAACGATCTGGAACCAGCCGCTTAGTGACATATCAGTAAACATCCCTCTGATCGAAATGGACTCGGCAGGTCGCTATGGCAACCCTGCCAGCCTCTGATCAGAACCTTTCCGGTCGAAGCAGCGCATAGCATAGGTAAGCCAATAGCAAACACGCCGCTGCCAGCCCGATGGCGTTATCGACACTCATCTGTTTCCTCCAGCCAGTTTCTCGGAACCCAACACAAAAGCAGTTCCGAGAAGGAAAAAGACGATGAAAATACTCACGAATATAAGATCCAGCATTCTCTCTATCTCAGATTGATCCCGATCGCAGCGTAGAAGAAGTGGTTTCCTTGTGCGGCATCTGCGTTCCCGATCGAGTACGCAGCATAGCCCGTCACTCTGGGGTGCAGCTTGAAAGCCACCCCCGGAGTGAAATAGCCGGCGGAATGCTTTCCCGTGATCCAGTCGGCATTCACGTTCAGGTAGCTCGTGACACGCTGTTCGAATGCGAACTGCGCGCCGGCCCTTTGGGCGTCAGGCGCGACAACGGATTCGCTAAAGTAGTAACCGCCTGCTGTTACCCGCGTTCCGGTTTTGAAGGTCTTGCTTGCCTGTGCGTAGGAATAATTCCCTACATCGTATTCAGAATCTCTGACCGGAAGATGCAGGCTGGTGCCGACCACGACCGATAAACCGTTCGCTTCGCTGCTGTAGGCACGCCATTTCACCGCGGGGACTAGTGTCGTAGCGTCCTCCCCGGGCTGTACGTTGCCGGTCACATTCAAGCCCACTTCGATATCATTGCCGGTCCCGAACACGATTCGCGGGACAAAGCTCGAAAACCTGCCGACGGTCTCCTGGTCATTCGTTTTGAATGCCGCGTCCAGCTCAAAATACAATTCGCCTTTGCCCAAAACGTCCGAGGAGGGCACGTTGAACACCGTCTGCTGTGCTTCAATCGGCAGAGCCAGGCCTCCCAGCAGCAAAAGCAAGGGGATCAGTAAAGATCTATCGAATCCAATCATTGCGCGTTCCCCTTGTGGCCGGTGTCGGCAGGGATCCTGAACACCGCCTCCAGCTACTTGGTTCGGATCGACTTCTCGAGTCTCCTTCTTGCGTATGCACCCAGAAACACCACCGGAAGTGCGATCAAAATCAGCAACGTTCCTGCACGGAAATATGTGCCGCGGTCCCTCACGTCACCAAAGAATGCCAGCATGTTGACCAAAAGCCCGACGAGTCCGGTCACGACACCGGTGATGCTGAAGACGCATAGGGCCTGCTTCCATCTTCTTGTGCTTCGGGAGGGTTTGCCGGAGGGCGTTTCGAGAGTGGCTGTTGTTTCCGAAGAGTCCATCGTCTTAGGTCTCTCTGCTCCAGCAAGTCGGTTCAGATCGCATTTGCGATCGTTGGCACTCGGCGGATCAAGCGACCAAGATTCGGATCATACAGTCGGGGTTATAAGGATGTGATAAATTTTCTGTAAAGAGTTTGAAAATATACTTTCGGCAGTGAGCGTGCCGACAACTGCGGTTCTGAGATGAACGAGGGCCGGTTTCTGGGAGGTCGGGAGGGCCTCCTCCACGTCGGGGGGACCGGTCGGAATTGCTCAAGTCACCTGGGACCTTTCAGTCAGCGTTGCCGTGGACCGGCACCGCAGTCCTCGCCGCTGACTCGTGTCAAAAACAAAAGGTCGCCTGAATGGGCGACCTGTGATTGCTTATTTAATGGCGGAGCCGACGGGACTCGAACCCGCGACCTCCAACGTGACAGGCTGGCGTTCTAACCAACTGAACTACGACTCCGCAAGACTTTAAGTGACCGGCAGCGGCTGGATGGCTGGTGGGCATAGAAGGACTCGAACCTCCAGCCTCTTCCTTGTAAGGGAAGCACTCTACCAATTGAGTTATATGCCCGAATCCAGAGACCTTTCGCGGTCACTACTGTAAAGATCAAACGCTTTCGCCCGGCTCAGGGCGAACTGAAATGCTACGAAAGATGGCGGGGAAAATCAAGTCAGGAACCGGGAGAACATCAGGATGGGCGGGACCTGTGCCCGCCCTTGCAATAGACAGGAAGCAGGAGTTAGGAGGAAGTGAGCGGTGAAGAGTAGGGACGGGGCTTGTACCCGTCCGCCCGGTCAATAGTGCTGAGTACTGAGAGATGAGTGCTGAGCTGGACCGCTGGCGGCGAGCGAAAGACTGAAGCTTATCGGAAATCCGTTCAGAGCGGTCTTTCGGGCTGCGTTGAGTGCGAAGCACGAGATCCGGCGCGCCCGACACCGCCCCGTTTAGAGCAGCCCTCCGGGCTGCGTTGAGTGCGAAGCACGAATCCTCGCAAACGCCGGAGGATACCGATTCTTCAGTCCTCAGTCCTTTGTTATGCCCGTCGCTTGCGCTCCGGGTTCCGATTCTTCATTCCCCCTTCCTCACTTGTCTCTCATCATTATGAACTCGACAAGCTCGAGAAGATCGGTGGTGGGGATGCTGAGCCTTTCAAGCGCCTCGTTCGCCCGCCAGTAATGGCTCATCGCCATGTTCCTCGCCTCGTGAACGCCGAAGACCGACGGATAGGTTGCCTTAAGGGCTTCCGCATCCTTGCCTGCGGTCTTCCCAAGTGTTTCAGTAGTCTCGGTGACGTCAAGAAGATCGTCGGTTATCTGGAATATCAGACCGAGATGCGATGCGAATTCCGCGACGGTCTCCGATTCCTCATCGCCCGCCTCCGCTATTATCGCGCCGCATCTCGCTGAAGCCCTGATCATCGCCCCGGTCTTGCACAAGTGGATCCGTTCGAGTTCCTCTTCCTCGATGATCCCGGCCGAGCCTTCGGCATCAAGGTCGAGTTGCTGGCCGGCGACCATTCCCGAAGGGCTGCCTGCGGCCGCAGCGAGCTCGGAGATCAATTTCACCTTTATCGCGTCAGGAAGCGTCGCATCCTCAGCGATCGCCTTGAATGCGAGCGTTTGCAGCAAGTCACCGGCGAGAATTGCCGTCGCCTCTCCAAACTCCACGTGGCATGTGGGCTTGCCTCTGCGAAGACTGTCGTCGTCCATGGCAGGCAGGTCGTCGTGGATAAGCGAGTACGCGTGTATCATCTCGAGCGCCGCCGCCGTCGATAAGAGCTTGTCCGCGGCTGACCCAAAAGCCTTTCCAACGGCGATCATCAACGCCGGCCTGAACCGCTTTCCGCCGGCGAAGACGCTGTGCCGGATGGCCTCGTGAAGACGCGTCGGTTCCTCGGTCGCCGAGGGCAGCAGCGTTTCCAGTCGCTCATTCACGAGCGCAGACGCCTCTTCCAGAAGCCCCGCGGCTTTCTCGATCGTAGTTTCCATTCTCGGTCCTGCCGAACTGCTGTTCCGGGATGCAGAGGATCCGGGCGGGAGGTCATTGGGATCCCTGCGCCGTATTGTCGATGCTTTCATATACTCCCGTCAAGAAGGCATTTATCCGGGCTTGTTCGATCCACCGGGCCACGATGACGATATCTGCTCTCTTGTCTATGTAAACTATGTTCGTCCCATTGCCCAGAAAGGCGATCGTCCCTTCAGGGGCCCCCGGAAAGAGTTTCCTTTCGGTGTTCAAAAAGAAGTTCATATAGCCGTAGGTCGGCTGAGGTGACGATGGAGTCTCCGCCCGCTTGAGAAAGGCTTCGGACAATATCTGCTTCCCGTTCCACTTCCCGCTCCTTGCGACCAGGAGCCCGAAGCGCGCCATGTCCCGGGCGCTGATGAACATCCCGCCGCCCCAGTGGCCTCCGCCGGTGACCGACTGTATCGGCCTTCCGTCGATCAGCACGAACGAGTTCTCGTATCCGTGCCACCGCCAGGTCGCGGAAGCGCTGATCGGGTCCATGACGGCTTCACGCAGGACTTCGGGAAGAGGGCGTCGGATCACGTTCAGCGCCGCGAGCGCCAGCAGATTGACCCGAACGTCGTTGTATTCGTAAACGGTGCCCGGACGGTTTCGTTGGCGTGTCAGCCAGGCGGAACTGTCGCGGTCAGGCCTGTCCGCCCAGTCGGGCTTGCCCCAAAGGGTCCCTTCCCAATCGCTTGTCTGGCGCAAGAGATCGTCCCAAGTGATCTTGCGGTTGTGTTCGGAAGCAAACAGATCGAGGAACCTGGAATTGCCGAATTCTTCTGCGTTGTCGAAATCTCCGTATGCTGAAAGCGGCGATATCGGCGCCATCGAAAGGTGAACGGGAGCGTCGAGATCGCGGATCGTGCCCGCATCGAAAGCGATCCCCACCACTGCGGTCAGGAAGCTCTTGGTCACGCTGTGTGTCATATCGACGCGGTCCGGCTCGCCCCACTCCGCGACGATGTAACCGCCTCGGATTATGACCCCGGTCATCTCGCCGCGCGTTTTGAAAGGTCCGATCGCTTCGCCGAAAGGTTCGCGGCCGAACGTCTGCGCCTGGCCGAGTTCCTGGTCGCGCGGGGCTTTGGATTCGCTCAGCTTCGCGATATCGATCGCCGCGGCGAGCTTCGCGGCGTCGAATCCCGCCTGTACGGGCGATCTCCGCTGCCAGTCATCCTTACCGGGGAAGTAAGGAGACTGTGCGGCCGAGAGAACGGCGGACGCGAGAACGAGCGCCGCCGCGAATAGCGTCATTTGTCTTCTTATCATCGTTCGCTCCAGTTCGAACGATTATAGACGCTTTTCGGACGGCGAACAGGACCCTCGCTAGTTCGCGACGACCTTGAAGTCCTTCGAACCCGCCTTTTTTCCGTCGATGAAAACATCGACGCGGTAACTCCCTGCCGGCCATTTCGAAGCAGGTCTCGCGTTGAACGCGACCTGGTTCTCGCCTTCCGAGGTCTTGTACGAGACCGTGATGTAGTTCGAGTTGGCACGAAGCCCGACCGCCTTGACCGCGACGATCACCATTTTCACCACGGTGGAATCGTCCGTGGGAAGGTCGATATAGCAGATCAAAGGAATGTCGTTCGGCCCGATCGTCTCAAGTCCTTCGGCTATGGTCCCGTCTTTTTCTTCCTTCGCGATCGAGATCGATATTGCCGGCGCATCGTCAGCGCCTTCGTTCCCGTTCGTCTGGCCGAGAGCGCAAGGCACGGCAAGCAGGCACACGAGTGCCGCAAGGGCAATTCTCATTCTTCCCTCCGCAGGTGATTCAGTTGTTCATATTAATAAGCACCGCGCTTGGGAAACGGCGCTTGACGGATACAGGACTAAAAGGTGCGGCGAACCCTCCGTTGGTTGTATCGGCGTACTATTTGCGGATTCGCCGAGCGAGTTCCAAAAGGGCGGATCTGGTGAACGGGCCTAGCTCCACGGTGGACATCAGCCGAAGGTCCTCGGAAACACTCGCGTCTTCATCAAGGAATCGAAGGACCCGGTCCGACGGATTCCTTCTGAAAAGACGCTCGAACACTTCAGCGGCCGGCGGAGTTCCCTTCTCCAGAACGTCCAGGAGGACCGAATCGAGGAAATTCTTCCAGCGGCTCCCGAAGACCGGGACCGGCGAATCGCTTTCGAGCGCACGTACGATCGCTTCCGTGCGTTGCTGGCTCCTCTTGAAACTGTAACCCGTCGAAGGTTTTACCCATCCTCCGGCTGTCCCAATCCTGACAATCTTTTCCGACGGCCGCTGATCGTGAACCGCGTCGGACATCGGGATAACGCCCGATTCCCTACCGATGATCCTGTACTCTCCGAGACCGAGCGTATTCTCCAGGTGATCCTTGAGATTCGACTCGTACTCCTCTTCTTCCAGCAGCGATCCGGAAAATATCGTGAACTCGACGAGCGCCTCGCGGGGCGAGACCGGGAGAACGTAGATGAAGCGGCATTCTCCGATCTGTTGAACGCGAAAATCGAAGAGCACGGCCTCCGAGGGATCGAACGCATCCTCTTCGGTCTCGACATTCCATCCGAGAAAATGCTGGAGAAGATTGTGATCGCGGGATTCGTCGTATCCCGGAACCGACACGCTGTCGAAAACCATTTTCCGCGCTTCAAAGTTGCCTTTGGAGGTCTCCACTTCGCCGTCCCGAATGTCCAGAATATCGGCGGTCAGAAACTCAACAGAAGGACAATCCCGGAGTTTCGGAATTACGTAGGAGTAGAAGTCGGAAGCGCGGACCATTCGATATTCAAATCCCTCCGAACCGATGTCCAGCGAAAGCTGCTCACCGTCAAATGTGAAAAACCCGAGCTTTTTCCACCTGTGGAAAACTATGTCTTCAAATCCCACGTCCGCGTCCGACCAGAAACACCAGGTGTGATCGTTTGCGACCTTTTCTTCGCGATCGATTATCAGGAGCCGCCTGTCCCGGAGTAACGAGCGGTTAATGCGATGAGCAAGCGAAAGGCCGGCGAGGCCTCCGCCGGCGATTATGTAGTCGAAGGTCTGCGGACTCACGATTTAGAGAATTACACTATCGGAAGGCGGCGTTCAAACTAGTCGTGGACGACCTCGTAAGTAAGTTCGAGCATCGCGTTGTCCTTGGCCTTGTTGTGGCAGGTGTTGTTTTCGACAAGCCTGAGCGGGATCTCGCGGTTGAACTCGGGAAACAAAGGGATGCCAGACCCGAGCAGGATCGGCGTGACGCCGAGGTAGAGTTCGTCGACCAGATCTTGTTCGAGGAAGGCCGCCGCGAGCTCGCCGCCGCCGGAAAGCCATATCTTTTTTCCGTCGCTTTCTTTCAAACCGCGCACGAATTCCCCGATGTCTCCGTCGACAACCTCGACACCATCGACGCCCGATTCCTCGAGCGTCCTTGAGAAGACGTAAGTGTCCATTCCGGAGTACGGGTTCTTGTCTTCGCCGGGGCTCATCTCGAGATACTTGTCCCAGGACCGCCGGCCCATCACCACCGTGTCGATGGTCTTGAAGAACGCCATCCAGTCGTAATCCCAATCCATCGAGAGCCAGTCGACCGCTCCGTTCTTCCGCGCGATATATCCGTCGAGGCTGATCCCCAGCCCGAGTACAACTTTTCGCATGATTTCACCTATTACCGCTGTCAGGTTCCGCGAGCGCGGACCTGGTTGTATACGGGCGGGGTAAGCGATTGTTCAGCGTTCGCGTCCCGGACAAGCCGTGGTATTTTATCCGCACTATGAAAATGCTGATCACCTTTCTTCTCATCCTGTTTGCTTCAACTGCGGCATTCCCTCAATCCGACAAGCAGAAGGCGAAGATAATGTCCGAGATCGAGAAGGTCATGACGGACCAAGTCGCGGCCTGGAACCGGGGCGACATCGAGGGTTTCATGGACGGATACTGGAAATCCGAAGAGATGCGGTTCGTGTCAGGCAATTCGATCTCGATGGGCTGGCAGGCGGCTCTCGACCGATATAAGCGGAACTACGACACGAAGGAGAAGATGGGATTCCTGACGTTCTCCGACTCGGTGGTGACGGTGCTCGACAAGAACAACGCTTACGTGTTCGGGAGGTGGACGCTTGAGAGGGCGAGCGACGAGCCGACCGGGCTGTTCACGCTCGTCTTCCGCAGGACAGACGACGGCTGGAAGATCATTCACGATCACACGTCCAGTTGAGTCGGGCCAGTCTGTTCAGTCGATTCAGTCTGCCGAGTCGTCCCGGTCCTGGGCCGCGGAGCGGCCACGGAGGGTAGCCCCGGGCAAGCCGAAGGCGCAGCCCGGGGTAACGGTCGAAGAATCTTGCGCGCCCCGGAGGGGCGGCGCAGTGAGGGCAGTGCCCGGAAACATCAGTTGCCCCCGGCTTGAGGCGGGGGGGGTCAACCGGATAAACAAATCAGGATAGGGCTTTAGCCCCGAGATAGCCGGCTGAAGCCGGCGAAATAATCTATTGGCCTTCTCGGTCCCCCCCGCCGAAGCAGGGGGCAACTGATGGTCATTTTCTCGATATTGTGTGCTCAGATATGAATGGAGTACTCCTCACCCTCGGGTTTCAGACAGCCTCCACGCCACGGCGGAAAATCCGCAATAGAAATTTGGGGCTGCAAGAATTCAGTTCCAGCGGAACCTCGCCTCTAGTTATGTCGTTCCTTTTCACTATGAAAACGACGCTCATTGTCCTGACTCTGATCATTCTCGCGGCCGCGGTCTTCCCGCAGGACGCGCCTTCGCAGCCCGGAAAGACCGACAGGATCGACGCCGATCCTTCGAAAGGCTTCTCGTATCCTTATTTCCTGTATATTCCTCCGGCGCTCCGTGAAGAGAGCGCGCAAAAGGGCACGCAGACCCTGCTCGTAGTCCCGAACAATACCGGCAAGCCGATCGACGGCCTTGAAGAGCACGAAAAGAATGTCAGCTCAAAGATGGTCCAGATAGCGTTTGTTTTCGGACGGCTTAACGTACCTGTTCTGGTACCCGTTTTTCCCCGGCCTGCGAAGGAATGGAAGATCTACACCCACGCGCTCGACCGCGATACGATCACGACAGATCTTGAAGAGTACAAGCGGCTCGACCTCCAGCTCGCGGCGATGATCCGCGACGCGCGATCCCGATTGGAGAACGAGAAGTTGAATGTTGGCAAGAAGGTGCTGATGTACGGATTTTCGGCCTCGGCGATGTTCGCGAACAGGTTCGCTTTCCTCCATCCCGACCTGGTGAAAGCGGCGGCCGTGGGATCTCCCGGCGGATGGCCGATCGCTCCTGTGAAGAAGTACAAGGAAAAAGAGCTCAGGTATCCGTTGGGGATCGGTGACGTGAAGGCCCTGACAGGCAAGGGCGTGGACCTGGAAAAGCTGACAAAAGTGTCGTTCCTTTTCTTTCTCGGCGGAGACGACGACAATGATTCGCTGGTCTTCCGGGACGGATACGAACAGGAAGATGAGGACCTCGCGCTGCCGCTTCTCGGGAGGAAGCCCGTCGACCGATGGCCCGTCTCTAAGGAACTCTACGAACAGGCGAAAATGAACGCGGAGTTCAAGCTCTATCCCGGCGAAGTGCACAGGCCTTCGCGCCAGATGGTCGAAGACGTGCTCGCTTTTCTCGAAAGAAACAAATACTGATCAGCTCACTCTCTCGCGGCAGCCGCTTTCATCGGACCTCCTTGCCGCGTCAAGCACCTTCTGGACCTCGTGGCCGTCACGAAAAGTGGCGGCACTTTCTATTTCGGTCCTGCCTTCCCGCAGAGCGCCGACAATCTCCTTCGCAAACGCCAGGAACCCTATAGACCATCCGCCTTCCCTTGTCCCTTCGGGCGCTTTCCCGGGTTTCGTATCGATCTCCGTGAACGAACTCTCTCCTTGACGGGCGACCTCCAGACGATCCTTTTCACCAATGATCAATGAGCCTTCGGTGCCGTAGATCTCCATCCAGAAATCGTATTTCCCGATCTCGACCATTGAGAACGATCCCGTTCCGGACGCCTCCTTAGTCAGATCGGAATCTTCGAACCGGAGCATGAAGTTGCATTCGTCATCGCTCGTTACGGGGCGAATCTCGCCATCGGCGTCGCGGCGTTCCTTGATGTTCGTCTTCAGCAGGCACGAGATCTCGCTGACCTCGGTACCGAGCAGCCATCGGAAACCGTCGATAGCGTGCGAGCCGATCGCGCCGAGCGCGCCTCCGCCCTTCGAATTGTCGGACCACCAGTTCCATTTCAGATCGGGATTGCCTCGCGACGCATTCCTGAATGCCGATTTGGCGTGGATGACCTTTCCGAGTTCGCCGTTCCGGAGCATATCGAACGCGAGCTTTCTGCCGTTGAGGAACCGGAGCTCGTGATCGATAAGCGCCATCACGCCGGCTTTCTCGGCGGCCTCGGCCATTTCGAGAGACTCCTCAGAATTCATCGCCATCGGCTTTTCGCAGAGGATGTGCTTGCCGCGTTCGATCGCGTACATCGCCATCTCGTGATGGAGAACGGGCGGCGTGGTGATGCAGACGAGGTCCACATCTTCATGATCTACGGTTTCGCGCCATTCCTCTGCGACGTGGGAGATGCCGAATTCTTTCGCCGCCTCGCGGGCGTTCACGATGTGTCCGCTGGAAACAGAAACGAGTTCGGCTCCTTCGCAATCCCTGAAACCGGGCATCTGCGTCTGCCGTGCGAAGCCGGTGCCGATGAAACCGATCCCGATCTTGTCTTTCATAGGAGATTTATATCACGGGGGAAGAGTCTGTCGGGTCTGTCGGGTCTGTTGGGTCTGTCTGTTCAGTCGGTTCAGTCTGTTCAGTCGGTTCAGTCTGTTCAGTCGGTTCAGTCTGTTCAGTCGGTTCAGTCTGTTCAGTCGGTTCAGTCTGTTCAGTCGGTTCAGTCGAATCAGTCTGTTCAGCCGGTTCAGCCGGTTCAGTCTGTTCGGTGGATCTTGCAGAGTGAAATCCCGGTTCCCGATTGTAGCCCGTTGCTTCAGCTGCGGGTCACCGAGCGATCTTCGCTTCGCTCACTGCCCGCGAGACGCGGGCGCTCCGGGCGCCCTCATCACTCGTTACTCATCTCTCATCTCTCATCTCCCATCTCTCAGCACTCATCTCTCAGCTCTCATCTCTCATCTCTCATCTCCCATCTCTCAGCACTCATCTCTCAGCACTAGTGTCCGGTTAAAAGTCGAATAGTTTCAACTGTTTACAAGCATCGTCATTTGACAATTGCGACCTTGTTCCGCTAAGTAGTTGATACAATTGGGTTTTGTCAAAAGCGGATATCGACAGAATTTGCAGTATTTCGTACATTGTCCGGTCGATTCCGAGCTCCTTTTTAGCGATCGCGACGGTCAGGTAGACACATATCGCGATCCATACCTGGGTCTTTACAGCGTTCTCCGAGTGGCCCCAGAACCTTTTGATCTTCAGGTGCTGTTTGATCCATTTGAAGAACAGTTCGATCTGCCAGCGGTTCTTGTAGAGCATGGCGATCTCAAGAGCGGGCAGTTTGAAGTTGTTGGTCAGGAACACGAGTTCCTGGTCCAGATCTTTGTCAAAGTAGGTGATCCGGCGCAGTGTCTCCGGATAACCCTTCCGGGTTCTGTACACCTTGGGTATGATCTTCTCGTCGGCTCTCAGACCGGTCCTTTTGGCGACGCGCTTTGAGACGATGACCTCGAAGCTGAAGTTCTTTCTGGGACGGGTCACGAAGTAAGCCTGTCGCAGGTTGATCTTCATCAGCCGGCTGAAGTTGCAGTAGGCCCGGTCCATGACATAGAAGGCGTCTTGCTCGAACATCATGTCGTCAAGGAACCTGACATCGTGCCTGAGAGCGTCCGTAACATTAACAAAAGTCGGTATGTTACCGTGAAGCTCAAGCTCGACGTTCAGCTTCACCGCAGCCTTTGTCTTCCGGAACGGCGCCCACCAGAAGACGCTCAGGCACAGATCGATGATGGTCGAATCGATGAGATACACAGGTCCCTCGACGTTGTCCGGGAGCTTGTCCGCGGCGTACAGAGACCGCGCTCTTTCGATCAGGACCTGGGCGAAGTCGGCATAGATCCTCCAGTCGCGGCTCTCGTTCGCCTCGGCCAGCGTCGAACGCGGCACCGGGCCCCGGATGCCCAGGTGGTAGAGTTTCTCCTGATGAGCCGTCAGACACATGACCGTGTCTCGCAGGCTGTCGCGCCCGGTCAGCTGACCGAACGCCATTGCCATGAACTGGCTCCAGCAGGTGAAGCTCTTGACCCGGTAGTCTCCGTTGTACCGGCTCACGCATTTGTTGAACTGATACCTGGAGAGAAATTCAAACAGCTGTGCAAAGGCGTATGTTCCCTGGTTCATTCGGCCGAAATTACCGCCCAAACGAGCCAATTGAAATAGAAAAATCAGTTTGTGGCTGTAAGTCACGAAACCATAACGACTTACAGCTGTAGAAACATTTTTAACCGGACACTAGTGATCTCTCAGCACTCATCTCTCATCTCTCAGCACTCATCTCTCATCTCTCAGCACTCATCTCTCATCTCTCAGCACTCATCTCTCAGCACTCATCTCTCAGCACTCATCTCTCATCTCTCAGCACCCATCTCTCAGCACTCACGATCCAAAAGGAAAAGCCGCCTCGAAAGGCGGCTTAACAAAACTGCTGATCTGAAATCTAGCTCTTCGTAGTTCCCAGCTCGAGAGCACGTCCCTTCCTGGGCCGTGTCGTCAGGAATTCCCTGTAAGCATCGCGGTCGGTCTCGATCATATCCACAATGCTCGCGCCGACCAGGTACTGAGTCGTCGACACGTGCTCTCCTACCTGTTCGTATCGCACACCGACGAGCTTCATCCTCACCTTGCCGGAAGGCAGCGTAAGTTCGGCCTTCAACGTACGCTCCTCTCCCACGAGATAATACTGCTGGATCCTGATAGATGAGACGATGAATGAAACTCCGGATGAGCTCAGGTCGTGGGTTTCGCCGCGGGTGGAGAGATCGGGAGGGGGCAGGACAAGACCACCCGTGTTCTTGTCGGGTTCGAAGGATATCTTGATCGGCACGTGCAAGGGGCGCCTGCGGGCAACGACGCGCTTGTTAACCGATCTTGTGAACAGCGAGGCCCATTTTCTAATCATTGAATTCTCTCAGCGGGAACTGGTGACGTATTCCGCGGCATTATAGTGATTTTTACATCGTTATACAACAGGTCGGGCCCCTAACTCTGCATTTTTGTTAGTTTTGCAGGATCTCGCCTTTTGAATCCCTGCTCACTAATTCAGGGTCCTTGCCTTTTCGGATCCTGGAAGCGAACGAGAGCCTTCCTGTCTTTCCATAGACCGCCGGCGTGGCATGCACCGTGTAGGTCGATCGGTCGAAAGCCAATGCTATCTTATAGTTATAGCCGGTTGATTCGGCAGATAGAGCATCGGCCGGAACGTATCCCTTGTTCGCCAGCGTTTCAAGGTCCGCGAACTTCCCTTGGTTCTGGAGCGCGTAAATTCCCTGAGCCTTGTTGATGCGTTCAAGCATCGCCTGCGCTTCGCGGTGGTGAACTTCCATTCTCAGGGAGAAAAAATAATTCTTGCCTTCCTTCCGAACCGCCCTTTCTCCTTCCGGATCGGCGACCAGCATTATCCAGACATCGCCTTCCTTCCGGAGCCGTATCTCGTTCGTCTCGATCTTGCCGTCCTTTTCATTCGGCATCTTCATCGTGACCGTCGCTTCGTCGCCGGAGACGATCTCGCCGTTTATCGGCATCTGCGGCGGGACGCTTGACGCGACCTCGCTAAAGTCCACGCCGAGGTCCTTCACGTCTTCCGGAGTAAGGCCTTCGACAGCCGGGCGGAGATTCGTCAGTTTGAGCGCGTCGATGAACCGGTTCGCACGAAGCCTCTCGTAGAACACCTTGACCGTATCGGCCGGAGAATTCGCCTTGATATCGATCGAAGGTCCGGCGGGCATCACGGGAGCCGCTGCCGGATCGGCCGCGGTCAGAGGATTCGCGTCCGCCTTCGCCGCAGTAGCGGCGGGATCGGAAGACGCGGCGGAACCGCATCCGTTTACGAAAACCGCGAGCACAAACAGAAAAGGCAGCGCCGCAGACGATACGCGGAAACTGCCGTGATGAAGCCTTTTGATCATTTATCGATGAGATCGGGCCTGAAGGCCTTCAGGGAAAACTATGAAAGGAACTATGGAGGTCTTTGCGGAAGCGGCCAAAATAGTTTCGGCACGCCAAACATTATAGCGTGCCGGAACAAAAACGTAAAACACTATTTTACAGAGACTGACCTTGTGGCCGCATAATCCTACCGGGAAGCCGAAGTTATTCGCCTACTTCTTGTACTCGAGGATCAGAGTCGTCGTCTCTCCCGCCTTTACCGTGATAGTCGGAGCTCCTACGATCGCCGCCGCCAGCCTTCTCTCGACCTCTTCGGGCTTTTCGTCCGGGTCCAGAAATTTCCAAAGGCTATATTTGTAGGTCCCGGGCTGAAGACCTAAGTCAAAGGTCCCGTCCGGATTCGCGCCATCGAAAGAAGCCCGCTCGTAAAGACTGCCCGGGCCGGACTCGCGCACAAGGACAATGCCATCGAGCAACGTCGCCGGATCTCTAACGAAACCGTTTATACGGCCGGCCACCGTGCCCATATCCGTACCCAAAATGACGACGATATCGTTCAGCTCATCGCCGGCCTTGATGCTTATCTCCCTATGCGTCATATCCCTGCCAGAAACAGATACGGAGCGGATATAGTGATCGTCAAAATCAGCATGGATCTTGTACATTCCCTCACCCAGCCCTACGGCACGGAAGACCTTGGCACCCGCGGGAACTCCTGAATCTGCAGGCGCCTCTCCAACGGCCAGTATTTTCCAGTTCTCCCGCTTCGTATCCGCGATCATCAACAATGTATCTTCGGGCAGATCCGAACCGTCTGAAGTGGCGACCAGGCCGCGGACGGTCGCCCCTCGGGGAATCTCGACGATCAGGTTACTGATATTCGAATCGTCAATCACAATCACTTTCGTTACGGCCGGGTAGTATTCCTTTTCCGGATCCTCCGGTTGATACTTCATGAATGGGCTGCTGCCGGTTTGTTTGAATGTCAGTTTGTATTTCCCTTTCGGAAGGTAGCGGACCTCCCATCTTCCTTCCTCGTCAACGTCAGCTTCGTCCGAACCGCCGGTCAAAAGTTCAACGCTTCGCATCAGGTCGGAGCCGGCGTTCCCGGTAAAGAATTCCGGAAACTCGAGTACCGGCTCAAATCTTACAGTGATGCCGTGCACGGGGTTCCCGGAGCCCTTTTCCACCACTGTTCCTGAAATGCTGAAAAGACGCCTGTCCGGGATGGTGATGTCGACCCCAGTTCGTTCGCCTCCGGCGAGAAGGGTTACCGTCTCGGCTTCCGCCGCGTTGGTTACACTCGGAGCGAACGTACTAAGCAGGGTTGCTGGAGGAGGTATGGCGAAGGTATCCCAAAGATCGAGATCCGAAGAAACGCTTTCGTATTTATGAGGCGCGGGCTCGCCGATGCTGACAATGTAATCTCCCGGCAATAGACCAGTGATCCGGTAAAATCCACCGCCGTCCGTTGTCGCGAGAACCTCTCCGGCGATCTCGATGGTTTTGCCCGACGACCTGGGGCCCATGAGCAGGATGGCTTTTACTTGCAGTCCGACTCCGACCTCGCCGTCAGAGTATTTTACGGTTCCGCTTAAAGTCCCGCCCCGTTTCGCCTTCAGGTCGATCCGGTATTCGCCCGGCCCAACGATCTCTATCTTCTGGAATTCCACGACCGGAGGATCTGCGCCTTCAAACGCGGGGTAATTGTCCACCGTTTCCGGGTTCAGAACCCCTGCGGTCTTGACGAATGGATGGAAAGTTCCGGCCGGGACCTTCCTGATCTCGTAGTTGCCTTCGCCGTCCGTTCGCACAAAATCAGATTCGAAATCGCCATCGACGGCCTTAAGCCCGACCACTCCGTATCTCAGAGGCCGGCCCGTGTCTTCATAGATCACCTTTCCTTTAACGGTGGCAATGCCCGGTTTGGGCGGCGGCACCTCGCGTTCCCAAGGTTCGAGGTCTTCGTCCTGGGCAAAGACGAACGTGCAGGAAAGCGCGGTGATCAGAAGTGCGAAAATAAGACGAGTGGGAATGAGTCGGGCGATCATTTCTGTTCCTCCAAAACAGGTTCAGGCTGTTCCGCGCATATACTGCGGAAGAGCTGAAAGTTTCTTACTTGTCAACGGACAGTGTCATAGAGAAATTTGTAATCTCTCCCTTGCGGATCTCGACCTGCGGAGCGCCTTCAGTCGACTTTTCGATCCAATCCTCAGAATCGGAATCGCCCCGGGACCGAACGACTACAAAATATCTGCCAACAGGTAGTTGTAGTTTAATCTCGCCGCTATACCCTATCAATCCGCCCCCGAATCTGTCCCAGGCTGCCTGCGCTTCTTTATCAACGGGAATCAGAGAAATCGCGTTGCCCGCCGCGGGCGTCCCGTCTTCTCGATTGAAGCGCCCCACGAACTCGCCGGGCTCACCGGATAGAACGATTGAAACGCTCCTCAAGGCCTGTCCTTCAGCAACCTCGATCTTGTCGGAGATCTCTTTACCATCTAGAACCACACGCTTAATGTATCTCCCGGACGAAAAAGCTCGCCAGAAGTAGGTTCCTTCCGATAGCCCCGAGATTTGAAAGTCCCAACTCTTCTGCCCAATACTTGTGCTCTTGGAATGGCCACTTTTCCAGTTGGTGTCGTGTTGAGAGAACTTACGCTCAAAATCTATAAGATAGAGGTCTATCGGCGGAATCTCTTCATTTCCTTCGACGGTTAGGGTGCCCGACACTGATGAGGTCGGAGGCAATTCAAAAACAAGATCGCGAATGCCTTCGCCCGGGATCGAGATCTCTTTGTCGATGACCGCATAGATCGGAATCTGCTCTCTTGAGCGGGAAACAGGCTCGATCCGGACTCGATAGTTTCCTTCCCTGATATCCGTAAGACTGAAGGAACCGTCACTTCCAGTCTTCGCGATCGTGTCATAAACAAGTTCAGTTACTGCCTCCGGCACCTTTCTTGTGAACCTCAACTGAACATTTGAGACCGGCTTGAGGGTTTGCTTGTCAACGACAAATCCTGAAACATCTACGACCTGCCGTTTCGGAATCACGATGCGCAGATCGGAAATATCTGAGCCCCAACCGACGTTCAACGTTTCCGCCCCCTCTAGATCTACGGAATTCGGATAGAAGAAGTAGAGGGTTGACTCCTTCCAAAAATCGCCTCGATCTGTGAACCTGTCATCACCGCCTGTATTTGCGGGTTCAACGACCCGGATCAAATAGTCGCCGGGAAACAATTGCGTGATTCGAAAGTATCCCCTGTCGTCGGTCCGGCCTGTCGCGACTTTCACAAGTTCGTCTTCCGTTACCGCAGCCCCCTTGCGAAGTATTGAGATCTCCACACCGATTGCCGGCGCGCTATCTTCATAGCTGACAAAACCAGCTATTACGCCCCCTCGTTTCGCGAGGACCGTGACTGTTTCTCGATTCCTTCCGTCCAGCCTTATTAGGGGAAAGTGCTTTTCGATTTCCTGCAATGAGAGGTCTATAGATCCTCCGAAGAAATCATTGATACTGCCGGGACTCAAAATGTTAGGACCGACTACGTCGACGACATAAACTCCCGGAGCGATCGAATCGATAACAAACTCACCGTTGTCGTTGGTGAGTGTACGATCCCACGAACGAAGGTCCTCGTAACGTATCGAACTGTTGGTTTTTGTGTACTCAGTAACCTCTATCAAACCCACTCTCGCCCGCCTTACAGGCAGTCCGGAATCCGCGAAGACGACTCGGCCACGGACTTCTGACATTGACGGGGATTTTGGTGTTGATTCGGGAATGGGTGTTAATTGTGCAAACTGATCACTTCCGGATATCGCAAGTCCGAACAGTACTATCGCAGTAGCCAACAGAGTTCTCATTTCTATCTACTCCGGTTCTTATTCAATTGCTTGGCGTTCTGCAGTGAAAGAGCGTAGAGGTAACGCAACCTACCAGTTCGTCTTACCCAAAACGATCCGTACATCAGTAAATACATCCCCGCTTCTGAGTTCGAATTCTCCGTTTTGGGCTTCGATCCCTCCGATCGTCACAGACTTGATCGGGACTCCCCCGATCGTGTTAATCGCATAGTTTCCCGGCTTCAGACCACAGATATCGAAACCAATCGAAGACACTTCTTTCAACGATGCACTTCCGGTTAAGGGCCAAGACGGAGTTGGTTCTAATAGGTAATCCTCAGAAGTGGGGTCGCTGTAAAGAAGTTGAACAATCAAGCCAATCCGCAATGACGATCCGGGACCGGCCTGAATCTCGCCGATGAAACATGCACCGCTCTCCACGAAGAGTGTCACGTCAGACAAATTGGAATTCTGAATTGAGACTTCGGTTTTTTTCCTCTTTACAAACATTGAATATGGATCGTAGCCAACTCCGATTTCCTCGAAGGGTGGTCCTTGGAAAGCCTCAAATTCATATGTGCCGACAGGCAAGTTGTGTATCGTCCATTTTCCGCCCTTATGAACCGCTGAAATGAACGACGGCATCGCAACCCGCTTTCTGACTGGTTCGATCGGCTCGTCGAAATTGTCTGGCGCTTGAGACCAAATAGACAACTTGAAACGTTCCAGCGGTCCTCCCGTTTCCGAATCTATGACCTTGCCTGAAATGCTGTAGGTTTCGATCTGCGCCAATGAGAAGTCAGCCGTTTCCGTTTCTCCCTTTGCGAGTTTGATCGTCTTGGAACTTGCGAAGGCAGATGAGCCTGGATAGTACGTCTTCAGGACCCAAGGGGATTCGTGCACATCCATTGCTCTGGGGGATTCGTCCCCAAGCGAGTATCTGATCGGCTCGATCGCGCGAATCTTGTATTCGCCGTAAAGCAATCCTCCAAGACAATATTTGCCTTCGCCGTCAGTTTCCGTAGAAGTCTGGATCGAGAAATGTTCCCTCGGTCCGGGCATGACTTTATAAGGAGTGAGAAGAAGAGCCTGAACCAAGAGCCCTGAAGCTGGCTTGCCTTCTGAAGTCTTGATCTTTCCTTTGACAACTCCATAGAAATCCTGCTTTGAATCATGGCACCCAAGGGAACCATCTCCGCGTCCTTCGCCATACACTAGTCCGGCAAAGAAAGCGCCGGCAACAACCGCATACACGATTCCAAGAAGCAGTCTGTTTGATCCATGCTGATGGGTCATAGGAGAATTCTCAAGAAAACTTCAGACGCTTTGGGACTATATCACTTTCGAATGTAAGTACTGAGAGTTTCCTACCCGTAGAGAAGTTTACTCAACCCCCGGGCGCTTTCCGTTGAAAAGCGCTCCACGGCCGACGAAGTACAGGAACAAAGCGAGAGCTATGAACGGCAGCATCGCCAGCCAGTCGGAGTTCGGGCCGTCGAAGAACGGATTCATCGCCGTCGACCAGGCCAGGAACATTTCGAGCGTGTCCTTCATATAAACCGCGCTGATCGCCAGAAGGATGCCTGCAAGCGCACCGCCGGCGATGTAGCCCGACGCAATGAGCACTCCCGGACTCTTGTCCGTTTCCGCCTGCACTTCTTCTTCGGTCATTCCCTTGCCGTCCAGCCTGCGCCTTACGATCTTGTCCACCGCGAACCTCACGAGGCCGCCGGCGAAGATCGGAGTCGAAGCCGAGATCGGAAGGTAGACCCCGACCGCGAACGCGAGGGAGGAGATTCCGCACATTTCGAGCACGACCGCGATCATCACCCCGATCAGTACAAGCCCCCACGGAAGCTGCTGGCTGAGGATCCCCTCGATGATGTAGCTCATCAGCGTCGCTTTCGGGGCGTCGTACTTGTCGACGTTCTGAAACGTAGGCTCGCCCTGCGCATTGACACCGGTCTGAGTCTGCTTGAGCACGCCGTTGATACCGGGATCAACCAGGTACGCAGGCTGCCCCTGCATGTTGACCAGATAGCGCCCGACCGGGCCTCGCTTCGGATCCTTGTTGTGCCAGACCCTGTAGTTCTGCTGGTCGGATTCTCCGACATAGCCGCCCGGCCGTTCCGCGACGAGTTCGCCGCCGGATGTCAGGAGCTCGTCTGCCGGAACGCTGAACCCCTGCACGAACGCCGTCGGTTCGACCTCTTGGTAAACGGTTGAAGAGCTGTTGAGCTGTATCAGGATCGGACCGAGCACCAACGCCGAGACAAGAGCGCCGACCAGGATCGCGATCTGCTGTTTCCAGGGTGTGCCGCCGACCCAGAATCCCGTTTTCAGGTCCTGCGAAGTGGTCCCTCCGTTCGAAGCCGCGATGCAGACGATGCCGCCGACCGACAACGCCGTGACGAAGTACGGGTCGGGCGCGGTCCATCCGACGAGCAGGAAGACGAGCGAGGTCAGGAGAAGCGTCGCGACCGTCATTCCCGAGATGGGGTTCGAAGACGATCCGATCTCCCCGGTAAGCCTCGAGGAAACGGTCACGAAAAGGAACCCGAACACGATGATCAGTATCGCGCCGAGCAGGTTCATCTTCAGCGCAGGGACAAAGGTGATCACAACGATAAGTACGAGGATCCCGATGACGACGAGCCGCATCGAGAGATCGCGGTCGGTGCGCGGATGGTCGGTGCCTTCGGCGAGCTTCGCGGCTCCCCTGAAATCCGCCAGCCCGCCTTTCAGTCCGTGAAGAATGATCGGCAAAGAACGGATCAGGCTGATGATTCCGCCCGCGGCGACGGCGCCGGCGCCGATGTAGAGGATGTAGCCCTTCTGGATGTCGGAGATCGACATATCGGCGATCGTCTTCGCCGTCTCCGGCAAGAGCGGCGCTGCCGATCCCGATCCGAAGTACTTGATCATAGGGATCAGCACAAGATACGAGAGCACGCCGCCTGCGCACATGATTCCGGCGATCTTCGGCCCGATGATGTAGCCGACGCCGAGCAGCGCCGGGTTGTTTTCGAGCGAGATCGAACCGCCGCGGAACGTGTCGCCGAACTGCTTTTCGGGATACTCTTTCCAGCCGGCGAACACCTTCATCACCGTGTTGTACAGGAACCCGACGGCGAATCCGATCGAGATGATCAGACCGCCCTTTGCCGCGGCCGAATCTTCGCCAGTAGTCGCGATCTCGGACGCAGCCCTCGATTCCTCGCTGGCGCCCGCCTTCAGGACCTCGGCGCAGGCGGTTCCTTCCGGATATTTCAGAATCCCGTGCTGGTCGTGTATCAGCGCTCGTCGCAAAGGGATCATCATCAGGATCCCCAGAAGGCCTCCGAGCACTGCTACCAACGTTACTCGCCAGATCTCCAGATCGAACCCGAGGATCATTATCGCCGGCATCGTCACGCCGACTCCGAACGCGATCGATTCGCCCGCCGATCCCGCCGTCTGCACGATGTTGTGCTCGAGGATCGTCGCGTCGCGCACCCCGATCTTCGAGAGAATGCGGAACAGGGTTATCGAGATGACGGCGACGGGGATCGAGGCCGATACGGTCAGCCCGACCTTCAGGACAAGATAGAGCGACGAAGCCCCGAACACTACGCCAAGAAGAGTTCCGACGATCAAAGGCGTGATCGTCAGCTCTCTCATATCGTTTACTTTGTCGGAAATATACGGGCGGAACTTCTCCAGGAAAGGATTGTTTGCCATTCGGTTCGGGGACCTCCGGAAGATAATGTCGCGAAGTGCTCTGGGATGAAAACCTGCGGTAATCTACACCTCACGGTCGAAAAAGGCAACGGACTCGGCAGCCGGGAGCGTTTTCGTTTATACTCTTCGGAAATCCACTCTTATCGATTGAGCGATCGCACTTGTGCAAAGGCCATTGCCAGACTACGGGAAGTGTCTTGGATATCGACATCTTCGCGCACTGCCGATCACACCTCGATCATTGATGTTTTCGACGATCCTGAAAACCTGAATAACCCAATGAACTCTTCAAACTCGAATAAGACCTTTGCGCTTCGTCTTGCGCTCTTCCTGCTCACTGCTCACTGCTCGCTGCTTACCGTGATAGCTCAAGAGGTTGGGCAGGCACAGGTCCTGCCCCGACAGAAACCCTCCCAAAGCATCCCGGCCCCGAAGGACGTTCTCGGCTTCACTCCCGGCGACGATCGGAAGCTCGCCAGCTGGGCGCAGATCGTCGACTACTTCAAGAAACTCGACGCCGCAAGCGACCGCGTAATGTTCCGGGAGATCGGGAAGACAACTGAAGGCAGGCCTTTCGTTTACGCGATAATCTCGTCGCCGGCTAACCTTGCAAAGCTCGACGAGTATGTCGAGATCAACGACAAGCTCGCTGACCCGCGGAAGATCAAGCGCGACGACGCGGAAGCGCAGAAGCTGATCGAAAAAGGAAAAACGTTCGTCGTGATCACTCACGGGATCCATTCGACGGAGGTCGGATCGACGCTCTCTTCGACGCTGACCGCTCACAGGCTGGCGACCTCGAACGAAGGGGACGTCAGAAAGATCCTGGACGAGACGATCATTGTGATGGTGCCGTCGCTTAACCCGGACGGCGTGGACATAGTCAAGAACTGGTACGACAAGACGCTCGGGACCAACTTCGAGGGCACGTCGCCGCCCGAGCTCTACCAGAAGTACGTCGGGCACGACAACAACCGCGACTGGTACGCATTCACGCAGGCAGAAACGCGCCTGACCGTGGACAAGATCCACAACGTCTTCCACCCGCAGATAGTCCACGACATCCACCAGCAGGGGCAGAACGCGGCGAGGTTTTTCATTCCGCCTTACGAGCCGCCGGTCGAGCCGAACGTCCCGAAGCAGCTTATCGACGGTTACACGGAATTGGGCACCTGGGTCGCGGAGCAGATGCGCGAAAAGGGCTTTGAAGGGATCACTACCAACACGACGTACGACGCGTGGACGCCCGCGAGGGCATATTCGCATTATCACGGCGGGGTCAGGATCCTGAGCGAAACGGCTTCGGCAGAACTTGCTACGCCGATCGAAGTCGAATTCGACGATCTGCGGGGGCGCAGGGGCTTCGACGCTAAAAAGGAATCGGCAAACTTCGGGCCCGTGTGGAAGGGCGGAAAATGGACACTCCGCGACGTCACGAACTATATGACGGCCGGCGCTCTGCACGTGATGAAGCACGCGGCGGAAAACCGCGAGACTTGGCTTTCGAGATTCTACGAAATAGGAAAGGAGGCTACGAGGCCCAGAATCAACGGAGAGCTGGTTGCGTTCGTCCTCCCGAATCCGGACAAGGAAGGCGAGAAGCCGTCCCAAAAGCTGTTCAACCGTATGGACCTGGTTTCGATCCTTAGGCGCGCGGGAGTAGAGGCCACAGTCACCGACGATCTGAAAGTCGGCGCGAAAAGCTACGGAAAGAACACCGTCGTGATCGAGCTCGCTCAGCCGTACGGAGGCTTCGCAAAGGCGATGCTCGAAAGGCAAACCTATCCCGATCTGCTGGATGAAGAAGGCAAGCCGATCCCGCCATACGATGTAACGGCGCACAATCTCGCGCTGTTGATGGGAGTCGATATCGAACCGGCGTACGACCTTGTCAGCTATTCGCGTACCGAAAGAGGCGCGGGCCGCGGCTGCAGCAGCGGCGGTTCCGACAAGCCGGCGGTTCCGCCCCACGGCGTTTACAGGTCGCCTCAGCCCTCGATGGACGAAGGCTGGACCCGCTGGGTGATCGAACAGAGGAACAAGGACCGGTGCGACCTCACATATTCTTCCGTCACAAATACCGAGATCCTCAGCACTTTGAAGAACCGTACGTCGGTCGTCTTTCCCGATCAGTCGCCGAACTCAATACTGAAAGGCTACGAGAAGGACTCGATGCCTGAAGAGTATGTCGGCGGCATCGGTGAAGAGGGAGTTGCGAAGCTCAAACGGTTTGTCGAGGACGGCGGAACGCTAGTGTTCCTGAACCGGTCATCAGACTTTGCTATCGAACAGTTCGGCTTGCCTCTGAAGGATGTCGTAGACAAGGTGGAGCAGAAAGACTTCTATATTCCCGGATCGATCCTGCGGATCGACGTCGACACCTCGCATCCGGTCGCGAAGGACATGCCGAGCGATTCGATCGCCTGGTTTGAGCGCTCGCCTGCGTTCGAGGTCCTCGACGAGTCGAAGGTGAAGGTCATAGCGAGATACCCTTCCGATCCCTCGGAGATCCTGCTTTCGGGCTGGGCGCTTGGGGTTGAAAGGATCGCCGGCAAGGCGGCGGCGGTCGAGATCCCGATGGGGAAAGGGCACATCATTCTTTTCGGCTTCCGGCCGCAGTACAGGGGACAGAGCTATGCGACGTTCCCTCTGTTGTTTAATGCGATGCGGCGGTAGTGAAAGGCCACGGATTTCACGGTGTAAGAAGAATGAAGAGGCCACGAATTTCACAAATTGAAAGCAGCCACGGATTTCACGGATTACACGGATTAATTTGCTTCTGACGAAAGTTCAGTTATCTTGAACCCGGTCAAAAGGCGGCGACCCCTTATATTGGGGCTGCCGCCTTTTCATTAGAAAGGTGTAGGCTTCCGGGCTTGATCAAGAGGCTTAACGCGGAATACCTGTCGACTAAGCGACGCTTGAAGTTCGAAGTTGAATCCGTGTAATCCGTGTAATCCGTGGCCTCTTTTTTTAGACCACAGGCTTCAGGCTCGCATTGCTCATCAATTTTGGAAAAGAAAGTCTGGAATACGAAAGACTTGTGAATTGAACAATTCGGACCCAGAAACCTTTGGAGCCGGGGCAGGGCGATCCTGAACTGCGGTCCGCGACCGATCGGGATGCCCTTTCGTGCAATTCGTGTAATTCGTGGCCTCTATCTTCTTGTAATCCGTGGCTGCTTCCAGATTCCGATTCCCGGAACTTCCACATTCACCGGCCTCGTTATATATTACAGTCGCTCAAACAATCTGAATTTATAGTTAACACGCGTTAGAGGACCGGAAATGACCGAACTAACTTCGCTTTTGATCTTTCTGATCGTCGGAGGTATCGGGTTTCTGTTCCTGATCTTTTCGCTGATCGTCGGTGACATTTTCGAGGCCTTCGATCTCGATCTGGGCTTCGACGCGGACGGAGGAGACGGCCATTTCGGCGTGCTCGACAGCCGGGTCATAAGCGTCTTCCTGACGGCTCTGGGCGGACTCGGCGCGATCGGTATGCAGTTCGGGCTCGGTCCCGTCATCAGCGTTGGAATGGGGCTCCTCGGAGGGTTGGTTTTTGGAGCTATGGTCTTCGGATTCGGCTACCTTCTGTTTTCTCAGCAGTCTTCAAGTTCTGTTTCAGAACGTGACCTGATCGGGCGTACCGCGAAAGTGGTCGTGGGGATCCAGCCGGGCTCCATCGGGCAGATCTCCTGCACCGTCGGCGAAGAGAAGGTCGAGAAGCTCGCCAGGACGCGGGATGATGAGAAGATCGACGCCGGAACAATGGTGCTCATCGAGGACGTAACGGGAGATTCTTTCATTGTCAGCAAGATGGAAGACGCCGGATTTTTACTCTTCGGGGAAACCGATTGAACCGGATCACTCTTAAAAGTTTTTGTTTTCGATAGGAAAAGTGCAGACCTCCAAGATTGCTTCGGTTGCTGACCGCAGCGTAAGTGATCCAATTACTTGCGGATGCAAGCGGTTCGAGATCGGAGGTGATGCCTAGAGGTTTGAGTCTTGCGAGATGCAAGTGGATTCAGAGGTTAGTTGAAATGACAGACTTCCAGTTAATGATCTTCGCCGTCGTGGGCGTTGTCCTGATCGTGATCGCGGTGATTGCCGCCTTCTCGATCATCAGCCGCAACTACATAAAGGTCTCTCCGAACGAGGCCGCAGTGATCTCGGGCCGCAAGCGGCGGCTTGAGGACGGCACGAACGTCGGGTACCGCCTTGTACGCGGCGGCGCGACGCTGGTCATTCCGTTTCTCGAAAAGGTCGAATTTCTCGACCTGAACGTCATCACGGTACCGCTATCTACGTCGAGGGCCTACACGGTCGAAGGCGTGCCGGTATCGGTCAAGGCGGTCGCGAACGTGAAGATCAAGGGCGACGATTCTTCTCTCAGAGCGGCGGCCGAGCGGTTTCTCGGAATGCCTGAGGAAGAGTTCCACCGGCTGATCTTCCAGACGCTCGAGGGCCATCTGCGTGCCATCCTCGGAACGTTGACGGTCGAGGAGATCAACAACGACCGGCAGAGCTTTGCGCAAAAGCTGACGACCGAAGCGGCCGGCGATCTCGAGAAAATGGGAATCGGGATGGACGCGCTCACGATCCAGGAGATCTCGGATGAAGAAGGCTACCTGGACGCGCTGGGCAAGCGGAGGACCGCCGAGGTAAAACGCGACGCCGAGATCGGCGAGGCCGAGGCGAAGCGTGACTCCAAGATCAAAGCTTCGCTCGCTTTGCAGGAAGGTGAAAAGGTCAGGCTCGCGACCGAGGCGCAGATAGCGCAGTCGAATCGCGAAACCGAGATCCAGAAGGCGCAGGTCGACGCCGAGATCGAAAAGGAACGCGCACGGGCCCGGCAGGCCGGCCCTCTCTCTGAAGCCCAGGCGAGGCAGGAGGTCATTGCCGAAGAGGTTCGCATCGAGAAGATCCAGACCCAGGAACAGATAGCGGTACAGGAGCAGGAGGTTCTTCGCAAAGAGAAGGAACTCGAGGCCACCGTGGTCAAACAAGCCGAGGCGGAGAGAAAGGCCGCGGTTCTTCGGGCCCAGGGTTTGCAGGAAGCCGCGATCCTCGAAGCCGAAGGCCGCAAGCAGGCACAGATCGCCCAGGCGGAGGCGGAGGCAGCCACGCTTCAGCGAGAAGGCGAGGGCCGCGCGAAGGCGATCGAGGCCGAAGGCCGCGCCGAGGCGGAGAAGATCCGGGCGCAGGGTCTTGCCGAGGCCGAACAGCTTGAGGCGAAAGGTATGGCCCAGGCGAAAGCGATCGAGGCCCAGGGACTCGCCGAAGCCAAGGCGATAATGGAAAAGGCTGCAGCTTGGCGCGAGTTCAACGAGGCAGCGAAGCTCCAGACTGTTCTAGAGAAGCTTCCGGATATCATCGCGTCTTCGGCGCCGGTGTTTAAGGCCGTTGCCGAACCTCTGGCGTCGATCGACAAGGTCGTAATGATCGATCAGGGCGGCGGCAACGGAGACGGAAAGAACTCCGGTCTGAACCGGTTTGCTCAGACAAGTCCGAATGTGATCTTCGGGCTCCTGCAGCAGCTTCAGGCGCTCGGGTTAAGTCTGCCCGAGGTCCTTGCCCAGCTCGGGATAGAGCAGAAGGACGGGAAATTCGTGCTCGGCGCCAACGGAGACGATGAGCCAAAGGCCAAAGCGAGCAAGCCGGCGATGACGAAATCGGAGCCGGTGCAGCGAGAGGAGCCTACGGGCGAGACCGATCAATAGAGCGCGGCGATCACGCGGTGTAGGAAATTTGAAAAGGCCATGGATTTCACGGTGTAAGAAGAATGAAGAGGCCACGAATTTCACGAAGAAAAGCGGCCACAGATTACACGGATTACACGGATTTATGTGCTTCCAAGCTAGAATCTGAGTTATCTTGAACCCGTTCAAAAGGCGGCGACCCTTGTTTCAGGGCGGCCGCCTTTTCGTTTGGAAGGTGTGGGCTTCCAGGCTTGATCAAAAGGTTTGGCATAAGAAACCTATGAATGACAAGCTTGTACACTCGGACCTCTCTTACAAGATCATCGGACTAGCGATGCAAGTTCACAGGGAACTCGGACACGGGTTTCTTGAGAAAGTCTACGAGAACGCTTTGATGGTTGCGCTTGCCGAAAACAACATGCCGGCGCAACAACAATACCCGATCAGGGTCTCGTTTCATGGAAAGACGGTAGGAGATTACTTTGCGGACATTGTGGTAGAAGGCTCTGTAATTCTGGAACTAAAAGCGCAAGAAAAGATCGTCTCAGCCCACAGAGCCCAGACCCTCAACTACCTGAAAGCAACAGACTTTCGTTTAGCCCTGCTTTTCAACTTTGGCAAACGAAGTCTTGAGTATGAGCGCTTCGTTTACTAGCCGGAGTCTTAAACGCGTTGAGACGCGGCCAGTCAAGAAGCGGCACCTTCGTACGGCCAAGACTTAGGATCTCTCACCAGATCCGAACTCCCAAGTGGATCAAGCGACGTTTCAAGTTCGAAGTCGAATCCGTGAAATCCGTGTAATCCGTGGCCGCTTTCTCTTCGTGCAAATCGTGGCCTCTTCCTATCTGAATTCCGTGTGATTCGTGGCCTTCCTGATTCTGAGATTCGGGTAACCCGACGATCCTGAACTGCGGTCCGCGACCAATCGGGATGCCCTTTCGTGCAATTCGTGTAATTCGTGGCCTCTATCTTCTTGAAATCCGTGTAATCCGTGGCCTCTCTGTTCTTATAATCTGCGGAATCCGTGTAATCCGTGGCCGCTTTCTCTTCGTGCAATTCGTGTAGTTCGTGGCCTCTCTCTTCTTGTAATCTGCGGAATCCGTATAATCCGTGGCCGCTTTCTCTTTACTTGGCCGTTCCGTTTTGACTTCAAGCCTTTCCTTCTCTATACTTTTGAGTTTTCGGCTGAACATATTTTCAGCCTCTCTCAACGGAGACTTTTACCAATGAGTTTTGCAGTTATCAGAACAGGCGGAAAACAGTACAGCGTCGAGTCCGGCGATACGCTTCGCGTGCCGTCGATCGACGCGAAAGCGGGCGACAAGGTCGAGCTTGAGGCTCTTGTGACCGGCGACGGCAAGAGCACAAAGATCGAATCGGGCAAGGTCCAGGCGACCGTCGTCAGCCACGGCCGCGGTGAGAAGATCATCGTCTTTAAGAAGAAGCGCCGCAAACAGTACAAGCGCAAGCAGGGACACCGCCAGGGATATACGGAGATCAAGATCGAGAAGATCTAGGCTGGAGATTTAACAATGGCTCATAAGAAAGGTGTAGGATCGTCCAGAAACGGAAGGGATTCGGAAAGCAAACGCCTCGGGATCAAGAAATACGGCGGCGAGAAGGTCCGCGGCGGCAACATACTTGCCCGTCAGCGCGGGACAAAGTGGAAGCCGGGCAACAACGTCGGACGCGGAAAGGACGACACGCTCTTTTCCCTGATCGACGGCGTCGTGAAATTCGAGGACAAGGGCCGGCACGGCAAGTACATCAGCGTCTACGCAGAAGAAGCCGCTTAACGCCAGCAGAAGTTTTTCCGAAAACGCCCTCGCCGAGTAAGATTGGCGGGCGTTTTTGTTTTTTATGTTCATAGACCGCGTAAAGATACGGGTGACCGCAGGTGACGGAGGGAACGGTGTGACGGCTTTCCGCAGGGAGAAATTCGTCGCACGCGGCGGCCCCTCCGGAGGCGACGGCGGAAAGGGCGGCGATGTCTGGCTGGAAGCCAGCGAAGGATACAACACGCTTCTTCATCTTCGGTATAACCCGGAACACAACGCTGACCGCGGACGCCATGGCGAGGGATCGCAAAAATCCGGGCGGGACGGAGCGGACACGACCGTCAAAGTTCCGGTCGGAACCCAGGTCTTCGATCCGGAATCCGGCGAACTGCTCTTTGATTTCACAAGAGACGGCCAGCGATTCCTCGCCGCCGAAGGAGGCCGGGGAGGCTTCGGGAACGCTCACTTCAAGAGCTCCACGAATCAGGCCCCGCGTTATCATCAGGACGGAGGCGAGGGAGAGTACCGCGAACTACAGCTGGAGCTGAAGCTGATCGCTGACGTCGGTTTGGTCGGATTCCCGAACGCGGGAAAATCGACGTTGATTTCGGTTGTTTCCGCCGCCAAGCCGAAAATCGCCGATTACCCCTTCACGACGCTGGAACCGAATTTGGGAGTCGTCAGCGTCGACGATTACAAGTCCTTCGTTGTAGCAGACATTCCGGGCCTGATCGAAGGGGCCTCGGAAGGCGCGGGACTAGGCGACCGCTTTCTCCGGCACGTCGAGAGGACGAAGCTGCTACTTCATCTGGTGGATGTTTCGTCTTTCTCGGGGCGAGATCCCGTGGAGGACTACGAGACCATAAACCGCGAGCTGGCCAAATACGACGACGACCTTGCCGCAAGGCCGCAGGTCGTTGTTGCGACGAAGACCGACGCGCTCGACGACGAACAGAGGCTGGAAGCGCTCAGGGAGCGTGCAAAAAAAGACAGGCGGCGCTTTTTCGCGATATCCTCTGTGACGCGGGACGGCGTGCAGAACCTGGTCTTCGCCGTGTCGAAAATGCTCGACGAATTGACGGAAGCCCAAAGGGAAGAAGGCGGAATAGATGAATGACAGGGCGGCAAGCAGAAGGATCGCTTTCTTCGGCGGAAGTTTCGATCCGGTCCATTCCGGGCACATCGAAATAGCGAAGGTGCTGACCAAAGAGTTCGGTCTGGATGTGTTCGTCTTCGTCCCGGCATTCCACGCTCCGCACAAACGCGAGTTTGAACCCGCATCGCCATATCACAGGTTTGCGATGCTCGCGCTTGCGACCGACGGAATGGCGGACATTGGCATCTCGACGATCGAACTTGAGGACCCGGAGAGCCCTTACACGATCGAAACGATGGAGAAGGTCAAGGTGAAATTCCCGGAAACCGAGATCTTCTTCGTCATCGGCGCGGACTCGTGGATGGACATAACGACCTGGCGGCTCTGGGAGGATGTGCTGACATCGACGAACATCATCGTCGTGACGCGGCCCGGAGTCGAGATTGGGTTTTCGCACGTTACCGACGAAATACGCGAGAGGATAGTGGATCTGAGAGGGAAAAGGAATGTTGGAGCAGCCGGACCTGTGTCCGCACATGACTCCGCCGACGAGGATCCGGACGATTCTGATCGGTCCTTGTCGATATACATCACCGATTCCGTCAATGCGAACGTCTCCGCAACGGCCCTGAGAAAGTCGATCCGGGACGACGAAGACGGATGGAAGAAACTGGTCCCGGAATCCGCCGCGAGGCACATCGTGAAATACGGCCTTTACAAGTGACCCGCGCTCTTGAAGTTTCTGCGCGAATGGGAAATGATAGCCCCACTGAAAGAAAATGGAAGAAGCAGTAAAAGAAAAGTATCTGAAACGAGAAGCGGTCTCCGAATCGATCCCCGAATCTTCGGAGACCACTCATTTTGAGGACCTTGATCCGGAAGTCCGTCTGGCGATCGAATGCGCAGAAGAAAAGAAAGCGATCGACACGGTGGTGCTCGACCTCCGCGGCATCACGAGCTTCACAGAGTTCTTCATCATCACCAGCGGATCGAACCAGAGGCAAGTTCAGGCCATCGCCGACGAGATCAACGAACAGCTGAAGAAGCGGCTGAAGGTGAAAGCGATCCGCGTGGAAGGGTACAACTCCGCCGAATGGGTCCTTCTCGATTACGGAGACTTCGTCGTGCACATCTTCAACGAGAAGTCTCGCGGGTTCTACGACCTTGAGAGGCTCTGGCGCGACGCGAAGAAAGTGAATCGTGAATCGTAAATCGGAAATCGGAACTGAAGGTTTGAGAATGGAGAATTGAAAATTGAGGGTTGTTGACGGCAGCTGATCAAAGGGCCGCGCGCATGCCGAGGTGTTTCCCGACTTCCTGCCTCACCATTGCTGTGACCGTGTTCACAGTTTGAGAATCCAGATCGAATGTTTGCGGCACGCCCTTTACTCTCAATTCTCAACTAGCAATTGCCAGCTCTCCACTCACGATTTCCGATTCACGATTTACTACTTGTATGAAATTTCACTTCATATGGGTCGGCAAGACCAAAGACCCGAACTGGCGAGCGCTGCAGGAAGATTACCTGCAGCGCCTTTCGCATTTTGTGAAGTGTTCGGTGACCGAGATCAAGGACAAGGCAGCGCACGAGACCGTCGATACCGAGGGCGAACGGATACTGGCGAAAGTGAATCAAAGCGGCTTCATTTGCGCACTGGACCTGAAGGGACGCTCGATGGGGTCGCGAAAACTCGCGGCCCAGGTTTCCGAATGGCAGGTCTCCGGATTGAAGGAGATCACCTTTGTAATCGGGGGTGCGGAAGGACTGTCATCGGCGGTTGTAGAAAGGGCGGACTTTAGTTTATCCTTGTCGTTTCTAACTTTCACGCACGATATGTCACGCGTGATCCTATTAGAACAGTTGTACAGAGCTTTCACTATTATCAAGGGGTACCCGTATCAGAAATGAGTAAACTGAACCTTAAGGAAATCAAGCAAAAACTGATCGAAGAGCGCGACACGATCCTCTCGAAACTCAGCACCAATGACCTGTCGGTCGACGATTCGGAAACCCCGGATCCCGTGGATCTCGCGGTCCGGAATTATTCGAAGAACGTGATGCTCGCCGTTTCAGAAAACGAGTCGAAGCAGCTGACTCTGATCAACGAGGCTCTGGAGCGGATCGAAGACGATGAATACGGCCTTTGCCAGAACTGCGAGAGCGAGATCAATCCGAAGCGCCTGAATGCGGTTCCCTGGGCACGCTACTGCCTCGACTGCCAGCAACTTCTTGAACAAGGCCTTCTTGACGAGTAGTCCGGCCCTTTGATCTCCCTCGACCCCCTGGAAGATTGACGATCCGGTCCTCACCCGATGATCGACAAGTTCCTCGATCCTATCCTGACGATCGCTTATCCGCGCGCCTGCCGCGTTTGCGGCGGAAGTGTGGAGTCGGTCTCGTACGGTCCCGCTTGCGCGGACTGCTGGGAATCGACAAGGATCTTCACCGGACGAGAGTCGTGCTGCTCGAAGTGCGGCCAGCTGATCCCGACCGGGAGGTTCGATCTCTCTTCCCGATGTTCAGAATGTGTCGAGGACTTCTACGACCGCGCCGCAGCAGCAGCCGATTACCATTACGCTGCGCGGGCGGCGGTGCTTGCTCTGAAAGAAGAGCCCTTTCTCTCGAAAAAGGTGCGAAGCCTTCTGACAGGCCGATTCGACACTTCGGGCTTTCACGCCGCGACAATGATCGTGCCGGTCCCTCTTTCGAAGCGAAGGCAGATCGAACGCGGATTCAACCAGGCGGAGCTGCTCGCAAGGGCGCTGGAAGATCACACCGGCATACGATCGTCAGCGGATGTACTTGAAAGGACGGCGCACTTTGCGATGCACCGCGCCGGAATGGACAGAAAGGCAAGAGAAGGATCGGTGAACAAGGCGTTCGAAGTCAAAAAGCCCAAGCTCGTCAGAGAGGAAAGGATACTCCTGGTCGACGATGTCTTCACAACAGGATCAACCGCATCCGCCTGCGCAAAAACACTTAAGGCGTCCGGAGCAGCCGAGGTGAATATCCTCACTCTGGCCCGGACGCCCCATTTGATCTGATCCGACGGTCCGCTAAGGCGTGTCGTAGGCGGGTATCGGAAGGTCTCCGTTTGATCCGAACTGGGCGAATACAGATCCTGCCGAGCTTCTCTGGATGTACCACGTTCCGTTAGATTCGCGCCAGACGGCCACATCGTCCCGCCCGTCGCCGTCGTAATCTCCGGTAACGGGAACGTCGGTGGAAATACCCCACGACTCGTACCTGACCGTTCCGGTCCCCGACTGGAATATGTACCAGATTCCCTCCGAAGGCCTGTAGACGGCGATGTCGTCCCGGCCGTCGCCGTCGTAATCTCCGCGGACGGGCAGGTCGGTCGAGATACCGAACTGAACCGCCGAAAAAGAACCGTTGGAGCTGTTCAGCCTGTACCAGACCCCGTTCGAAGGCCTGTACACTGAAATATCGTACGTTCCGTCCCCGTCGTAGTCGGCCGGGATCGGCTTGTCGGTGCTGACGCCGAACTGCACTGCCGAGAACGCGAGCGTGGTCGAGTCCATTTTGTACCAGATGCCGTTCGAAGGCCTGAACACGACGAACTCGGCTTTCGCATCACCGTCGAAGTCGCCTGCCGAAGGAACGTCTGTGCTAATGCCGAACTGGACCGCCTGGAACGTGCTGTCAGAGCTTCTGAATACGTACCAGGTGCCGCTTGAGGGCCTGTAAACGGCTATATCGCTCTTGTCGTCGCCGTCAAAATCTTCAGCAACCGGGATGTCGGTCGAGATCCCGAACTGCTCGAAGCGTGGCTGTCCTGATTCGCTCTGATTGATATACCAGACGCCGTTCGAAGGCCTGAAAACGCTTAGGTCGGTTCGCGCATCGCCGTCGAAATCCGCCGAAGCGGTGATCCTGACGAGTTTTTCGACGGTCCCGCCTAGACCCACCAGGTAGAGCTCTCCGTTCTGGTCTTCTCCGAACGAAGAGATGTTACGCGTCGTGTTTTCGACAAGCTCGACGATGCCCGGGGCGACAAACCTCCAGAACTCGCCGCTGCAGTAATCGCCGAAAAGATACTCGCCGTCTCCGAAGGTCCTCAGCCCCCCGCGGTACCTGTATCCGCCCGTGATCGAACATCTCCCAGCTGAATGGGTGTATGTATGGATAGGAGCGTCGAAATCGTCCGGGTCGCAGAGGCCCGGATCCTGGTTCGTGCAATTATTGCCCTCATAAACACGCCAGCCGTAATTGCCCCCGTTGGTGACTATGTCGACTTCCTCGATCGAACCCTGTCCGACATCTCCGGCCCAAAGCTCGTTCGTTCCGCCGCGGTCGAAGGACCAGCGAAACGGATTCCTCAATCCGATAGCGTAGATCTCGTCCGCCCCGGGCTGACCAACGTAGGGATTGTCGGCGGGGTTCGTGTAAGGCGGATTCGCGTCGTTGCCCGAAACATCGACGGTGATCCTGAGCATCTTGCCGAGAAGGCTGTTGATATCCTGAGCACGGTTGTTCGGATCGAATGCCGATCCGCCGTCGCCCATTCCGATATAGAGATTGCCGTCGGGGCCGAACTCGATCATCCCGCCGTTGTGGTTCGAGAAATCCTGGGGAATGACGATGACGACGCGGCCGCTGTTCGGGTCGCCGACCGTGTTATTGTTGATCGCCCGGTAGCGCTCGATCACCGTAGCGCCGTCACTCTGCCTCGTGTAGTTCACGAAAAAGTAACTGTTGGTTTCGAAGTCCGGATGGAACGCGAGCCCGAGCAGTCCACGCTCGCTTCCCGACTGGCTGACCTTCGAAGTCAGGTTGATAAAGTCGCTTACGGCGTAGCTGACCGGTTGGACCACCTTGATGATCCCCCTCTGCTGCACCACAAACACACGGTTCGAACCGTCTTTTGCGTGAGTGAGAAAAAGCGGCGAGCTCAACCCGGAAAGGAACGCCTGACGCTTTATATTGAGGCTACCTTGTGAGAACGCGGCAGCCGAAAACAACACGGCGCCCAATACAAACCCTAAAACTGCTTTCATATTTTGTTCCTGGAGACAGATCGAGGAAGAAGTTCTTCAAGGCTTCTCCGGCGCCGGCTTTGCCGGACCGAGCTTTCTGAGATCTTCCTCGGCACCCTCTGCAAACTTATCGAGGTCTTTCGACCTTGAACATCTTCCGTCCACGAGCCCACCTTGTTCGTCACTCTTAGCGAAAACAAGAAAACGGCCCCCTTCGGCAAACTGGGCCTCGAAGCGAGGGTTCTCGTGAACTGTGACGGTCACACTCGACTCTTCGACGCCCTTCCAGTACTTCTCCACTTTAAATTCGAAGATCTTTCGGTCTCCATCCTCGCGGGCTTTCTTTACGGTCCCTATAAAGACGGCTCTGGAAATTTCGTACTCACGCTCGAAATCCGGAGTCGCACACCGGGCATTCCGCTCGTCAGCGATCGCGGACGGCAGCGAAACTGCCGTGGTCACAAGAACTGCCAAAAAGATAAGAGCCTTCATTGAATCAGAAGGAGGAGAACCGAAGCGAAAATGATATCAGCATACGACCCCTTAGGCGAACGCTAGATCCGGTACGGAACCTTCCTCCCATCCTTTGCGGATACGTGTTCGCCCGTGTTCTGAAGCCGTATGTTCACGTCTGCGGTCAGGTCCGTCGCCGACCGCTCGCCCCGCTGAAGGTGAAAATGCCCCGCGGCTGCGATCATCGCCGCGTTGTCGGTCGAAAGATGCTTCGAAGGGAAATATACAGTGACGCCGAGCGATTCTGCGAGCTTCTCCGAGGCCGTTCTGAGTGTTTCATTGCAGGCTACGCCGCCGGCGACGATCAGCACCTTCGGCCTCAGTTCCTTCGCAAGCTTGCGAGTGTTCTTGAGAAGAGTGCGAACGGCCGTGTCCTGAAAGCTGGCGCAGATGTCCTTGATCTCGTTCGAAGGCTCTTCGCCTTCTTTCACCGGTTCGATCCCGTTCTCCCGAAGGTACCTGACAACCGCTGTTTTCAGGCCGCTGAAGCTAAAGTCCGGCTTTCCGTCGGAGATCTTGGCGATAGGAAAGCGGATCGCTTTCGGATCGCCTTCACGGGCGTATCTCTCGATCACGGGGCCGCCCGGATATCCCAGGCCGAGCATTTTCGCGACCTTGTCGAACGCCTCCCCAGCGGCATCGTCACGCGTCCTGGAAAGCAGTTCATACTTACCCGGCTCGGGAGCGAGAAAGAGGTTCGTATGACCCCCGGAAACGATCAGAGCCATAGCGGGATATTCGATCGGAGGGTTCTCGAAGACGACGGAAAAGAAATGGCCCTCGATGTGGTTGACGCCGATGAAAGGTATGCCGAGGCCCATTGCCAGCGCTTTCGCGTAGTTCACGCCGACAAGCAGCGAACCGATCAGGCCCGGCCCGTTGGTCACGGCGACCGCATCGATATCGCCGATTGCGACTCCCGCCTTCTCAAGTGCCTCGTCTACCACCGGATCGATCTTCAGGAGATGCTCGCGCGAAGCGATCTCGGGAACGACGCCGCCGAACTGACGATGGATGTCGATCTGCGACGAGATCACAGACGAAAGGATCCGTCTGCCGTCCTCGACTACTGCCGCCGCGGTCTCGTCGCACGAGCTCTCTATTCCAAGTACAAGCACATTACCGATTTTACGGTCGCGGAATCGGACGCACAAGGACGCGCTTGACTAGCGCCCAGAGCTTACATAACGTAAGACAATAACCCAGACCTTAGACTTTGGAGTGTGCGATGAACGAATATGAATTTCCGGCCCTTTCGGGGATCGAGTACCTTGTGATGGAAATGCTTGAGCGCAACGGCGAAATGTTCGGTCTGGAAATGGTCGATGCGTCCGGCGGCGAGCTCAAGAAAGGCACGATCTACGTCACTCTTGGAAGAATGGCCGACAAGGGTCTTGTGGATTCGAGAACTGAATCGGAATCGCATTCCGCGAGCCAAAAACGCCTGTACTCGCCGACCGAGTATGGAAAGCGTGTTTTCAAGGCTCAGGAGATCGCTCTCAAGTATCTGAACATGGGCGCCTGGTAAGCAACGGCGTCTTGACTTCGCATCTTATTAGAATTAGAATAATTCTAAATTGGAGGAGTTGATAATAATGCACGAAACAAAAATCGATATAGAAAAAGACAAAAGAGAACAGGTGATCGCAATGCTCAACGCACGGCTTTCGGATTCGATCGATCTGAAGTCGCAGGCGAAACAGGCTCACTGGAACGTGAAGGGACCGAGCTTCATCGCGCTTCACGAGCTCTTCGACCAGGTAGCCGGCGAGGTTGAAGGTTATACGGATATGATCGCGGAGCGCGTTACGTCGCTCGGAGGAACGGCTGAAGGAACGGTCCGCGTTGCGGCCGAGAAATCTTCGCTGAAGCAGTATCCGATGGAGATAGCGGACGGCCGCGACCACGTCGAAGCCCTTTCCGCGGCGCTGGCGGAATACGCAAAAGCGAACCGCGCGAACATCGAGGACGCAGACGAGGCCGGTGATCTCGTGACCGCTGACCTTTTCACAGAGATTGCGCGCGGAACCGACAAGCTCTTGTGGTTCGTCGAGGCTCACGTCCAGTCGTAGATCGAATTTATTTTTTTTTGGAGAGGCTGTCCGAAAGGACGGTCTCTTTTTTTGTTGTTGGGAATCGAGATACTCGACTGGCAGGAACTCAGGAGCTATCAGTTGCCCCCCGCTTCAGCGGGGGGACAGGGCTGTAGAACGACAATTTGGGGCTTTAGCCCCAATGGCAGCCGGCCAAAGGTGTAGGTTGCGCCGTGATCCCCCGCTGAAGCTGGGGGGCAACTTCTGAAACCGCAAAATTCGTAGGACTTACTTGACTGTTAGCTGTTCGTCTGTTCAGCCGCTCCGGACGGGACCTCTACGGGCTCCTTCTTCGGCCCGTTCGGCCTCGTGAGGATGAACACAGTCGACCAGACCGCGAGCGCCGCGACGATCCCCTTCAGTACGATGTGATAGTCGTAGAAGAACAAGGTGTAGCTGTACATCGGGACGATGAGCGCCATCGAAAAGAACTTCGCACGCGGAGCGATCGCGCCATGCTGGCGCCAGTCGCGGATCAGCTTTCCGAACATCTTGTGATTGAGAAGCCATTGGTGAAGGCGCTCGGAACTCTTGGAGAAAAAGAAAGCGGCGAGTAGCAGGAACGGCGTCGTCGGCAGAAGCGGCAGGAACGCCCCGATGAACCCGAGGCCCACCGCGACAATGCCGAGGGTAAGGAAGATGAATCTTTTGGTGCTTCTTAACATTGATTACTGCGCGGCCGGATAATCAAAGACGATGTTGCAGAACGCTTTGACTCCCACATCGAGCCGGCTGTCATCGAGGTAAAAGTCCGGCGTGTGATGCCCGGCCGCTTCCCTCGGATCCTTGCCCAAAGGCATCCCGCCCAGGAAGAAATAGAACGAAGGCGCCTTCGTGCCGAAATACGAGAAATCTTCCGCACCCGTCGTCCATTCTCTTTCAAAGACGTTCGCCTTGCCCGCCGCCTTCTCGAGCGAGGGAAGCATACGCTTTACAAGCTCCGGGGTGTTGTACGTGACAAGCGTCTTTGTGTCGATCTCGACCGTGGCGGTTGCTCCGGCGCTCTCGGCGATCGTCTTCACCATATGCCGGATGCGCTCGTGGACCTCTTTCTGCATCGCCGGGTCGAGCGTGCGGATCGTCCCGGCCATCTCGAGCTGTTCCGGGATGATGTTCTCGCGGACCCCCGCGTTGATCTTCCCTACCGTGATAACGACCGGAGCCGTGGTAAGCCTCGACTGCCGGCTGACGATGGTCTGCAGTCCGTTGATGATCTGCGTCGCCGTGACGATCGGGTCGACGCCGTCCCAGGGAGCCGATCCGTGCGCCTGCTTTCCTTTCACGGTGACCTTGAACCAGTCGGACGAGGCCATCGCCGCGCCGGACTTGTATCCGATCTTGCCGATCTCGGTCTGCGAGTTGATGTGAAGCCCGAAGATCGCGTCGATCTTCGGATCGTCCATCACGCCCTCTTCGACCATCAGAGGCGCTCCGCCTTCCTCGCCGGCGGGAGGCCCTTCTTCCGCGGGTTGGAAGATGAACACCACCTTGCCGGTGAGCTCGTCCTTCATTCCCGTGAGGACTTCCGCAGTTCCCATCAATATCGCGATGTGCGTGTCGTGCCCGCAGGCGTGCATCACGGGCACCGTCTGGCCGTTGTAATCGGCGGTCACTTTTGAAGCGAAAGGCAGATCGACCCTCTCTTTGACCGGAAGCGCATCCATATCGGCGCGAAGGCCGATCACGGGTCCCGGCTTACCGCTGTCGAGGATCGCGACGACGCCCGTTTTCGCGATGCCGGTCCTGACGTCGAGTCCTAGCTTACGAAGGAAATCCGCGACGTACTTCGCCGTCTCGAACTCCCGGTTCGAAAGCTCCGGATTCTCGTGGAAATGGCGGCGCCATTCGACCAGCTTCGGCTTGATCCTTTCGGCGGCGACGGCGATCTCGCCGCTCATATCCTTCGGCTCCGCCTGGACCGTGACGGAGAGGTATGCGGTCAGAATTATCGCAACGAACAGGGCTCGTTTCATATGATCTTCTCTCAAGGCCGTGAACTGATTATTTTGACCGCCGGGGAGTGAAACGTCAATCTCGGCAAAAGACATTGGCCAGTGCTCAATGACCATTGGCCAATGAGATCAGTAACGGGAACGGTAATGGCCGGCCCGCCATTGACCAATGATCGGTGAGCATCGGGCATTGACGCGCGCCATAGGCGCGAAATGTTAATAGCAGTGCGGCACACCCGAGAGCCCCGGCTCCGTAGGAGCCAAATGTCTGTAGCCCGCGCAGCGACGACCTGCCTATAGCCGTGGGCAAGCCCGAAGGGCGCAGCCCACGGTATTCGTCGCATCATTCACGCATTGCGAAGCGATTGCGTGATCCCGCATCGCCTGGATGCTTCTTGGAACTTGGAACCTGGAACTTGGAACTATCTTCGGTAGCCCTCGCTCACGCTCGGGCTTCGGACACCTATCATTGAACCTTGAACCTTGAACTTGGAACTATCTTCGGTAGCCCTCCCCGACGGTCGGGCTTTCGGACACGGCCACTGCCGTTCGCTCCGCCGAATTTGGCTGTGGCGACAAGCCGCTTTGGGCTACGAATCAGTTAGGAGTTTAATGACCTTCTGGGAAGTGAATCAGAAGAACGATCCCACGCGCTAGTGTTCAATGGCCTGAGAGTCGTCGAATCTCTTTTGCACGTTTCAAATTGCTACTATTGTTGCTCTTCCAGTTCTTTAACCAGATCCGAAATGAAGTTCGCAGCATTGGAATTAAGAGGATTGAGTTCCAACGATCTCCGATAATATTCAAGCGCCTCTTTCTTTTTTCCGTTGGCCAGATAGGCTTCTGCGAGACTATCCCAGACATTCCATGAATTGGGAAAATGCTTCGCATTAAGTTCAAACGCCTTTATCGAATCTTCAACTCGGTTCCTTTCGAGCAGCTTGTAGCCGGTCAGATTCATTTCCGATTCGGAGAATGGTCGCCACCAATCGACCTCTTGAAACACGCGCCTGCGTTTTTCATACTCGGCAAGTGCTGTATCTCCGTTGTCGAAAGACAAGAATAGCTCCCCAATGGACTTGTTCCCGATGGAATTTCGAATGGACTCCAAAGCAACGTCCCGCCCAGAGAAGTAGGTTGCAGATGAAAAAACAGCCGGAATATGGATCGACTCGTACCTCTGCTTGTCTGCGGAAGAAGAAAGCTGATGGTAAATTGTCGAGACGTTCAACTGGAGCTTGCTGTTGGGAAGCTCGATGCTTCCGGCATCGCCAAAATGATTGAATGCGGCCCCCATAGGTTCACCGACGAACACGTTGTTCGTGTGTACGTCCATCATTCGAGCTAGCATGACGCCCGCACTAAACGTTTTGCGGCCGACGATAGTAAAGATCCTTCCCGATTGATTCAGGTACTGCCGCTTGATGATCTCGTGAACAAACGGGAGCAGCATGCTGCCATCGCCCCCGCCATTGTATCGAATATCCAGAATGAATCGTTCGACAGCTAACTCATCGGCTTTCGCAAACATGCCCTTATAGAACTCTTCGAAGGACACATCCCCCCAATTCTGAACGAAGTTAAACTGCATATACAGAGTCTTGTCTTCATCCAGTAGCGCGTACCAGTATGGCAGTCTCTCGCGCAGGTGGAGCGGCAAGTCATTACGGCCAGTTCGGAACTCGCTGGCCGGCAAGCGTTTGAAGGCGGTTATTGTCTCTGTCCCGGGCGGGGAATACATCTCACCCCATCCGGTCCAACTTTCACTATTGAATACGGTCTTTACGGCTTTGATCGTTTTGTTCATAGCGCGACCGTCTTTTCCTTTGTAGGTGAGCGTGATTTGATCCTTGTTGTCGCTGACCCCCAGACTGTAGAGGGCGGCTGCATTGGATAAGTAGTGAATGTTCTCTTTTGAATTGAACTCGTTTTCCTGCCCGCTGATACTGGCACTCCTCAACGCTGCATCGCTTGCACTCAGATTCCCGATCTTCAGTATTTTTGCTCCCAGCAGATCTTCATATTTTGGGGATACCGCCGTAACAAAGATCCCATCACTGAACCAATAAAAGCGTATTGGGTACCAATAATTGAACCCATTCGGATCCAAAGGCACCAGGCTGGTGTGTCCGTCTCTCAGGAAAGCAACGATCTCCATCATACGGACAATGATCGTCTCATCAGGAAGATCGGGTATCTCCTGATTCAGGCGATCTACTTTGTGCAGAAATTCAGCACGGGATGCCACCTTGTACGGGTTCGGATGAACCTTCTCGATCGTTCCGACTATGAAAGCCAGATCCTCTCGCCATTCCTCCGCCGTCATCGGCGTGCGGCTACCTGATTGCGAAAGGGCAACAGAAGATGCTGACACGCAAATTGACGCTACCGCTAAGGTGGTAAGTAAAAGCGATCGAGTACGACTTCTCACAGGGAACTCCCAAATTTGGCTAACAGACGCAACACAAATGCTCAACAGGTGAACTGCGAGGCTCCTGATTTACCCATCTGAACCGCGTTGGGCATTGCGGGTCTTTTCGCGAAAGTACGCTTCCTTCTCGGTGCCGGCCGGAACCCACGACCGGGTTACGTTACGTGCGGAAGCCTGATCTTAAGCAATAGGAATCGACTTCTTCGTTTGCCTCACCCTTTAGCCGGCACTATCGAAAACGGTCTTTTTTCTCTTTCGGATGTCCTTGAGCCTGGTGGGCGAAGGGTGCTCCAAACTTCGTGTGACTATAAAACGTTATTGGTCATAAGTCAATTTTGGCGTAACTGCGGCGGTCAATTCCGCGAATCGTGAGTTCAGCGCGAAGAATCAGAAATGACAGTGCGGAGCAAGTTGATTCCTGAAGAACGAAAATACGGAGCGTGCGATTGCGAATCTCTCACTCTTGATATCTGCGGTTTCAGCAATTCGGTGGGAAGGGGGAATTAGACCTCCCTTAAGACAGTTCCAAACTAACTGCAACTTTCGGTCAATATGGATAACAACCAGGGAGACCGAGAATAAGGAAAAGCAGATTCATCGAGAACCAGATCCTGAAGATCCTGAACGAAGTGAAGAACGAGAGGAAGGTGGTCGAAGTATGTCGCGTAGCGGCGGCGCGATCCTGGCGGAAACGCGACCGTCAGGGAGCGTGCCATCGACTATTACGGAAGGGTCATGAACATTGAAGAGTCGCGCAGCGACGGCCTGCCTGTAGTCGTGGGTAAGCCCGAAGGGCGCAGCCCACGGTATTCGTCGCATCATTCGCGCATCGCGAAGCGATTGCGTGATCCCGAATCGCCTGGATGCTTCCTGGAACCTGGAACTGTCTGCGGTAGCTCACGCTCGCGCTTCGCGCTCGATGCAGCCCGAAGGGCTGCTCTAAACGGGACGGTGTCGGATGCCCCGGGTCTCGCGCTTCGCGCTCAATGCAGCCCGAAGGGCTGCTCTAAACGGGACGGAGTAGGGTGCCCCGGGTCTCGCGCTTCGCGCTCAATGCAGCCCGAAGGGCTGCTCTAAACGGGGCGGAGTCGGGTGCCCCAGGGTTCGCGCTCCGCGCTCAATGCAGCCCGAAGGGCTGCTCTAAACGGGGCGGAGTAGAGAGCGCCGGGTCTCGCGCTCCGCGCTCAATGCAGCCCGAAGGGCTGCTCTAAACGGGACGGAGTAGGGTGCCCCGGGTCTCGCGCTTCGCGCTCGATGCAGCCCGAAGGGCTGCTCTAAACGGGACGGTGTCGGGCGCCCCGGGGTTCGCGCTCCGCGCTCGATCCAGCCCGAAGGGCTGCTCTTAACGGGACGGTGTCGGGTGCCCCGGGGTTCGCGCTTCGCGCTCGATGCAGTGCAAAACGCTACTCTAAACGGGGCGGTATCTGGCGTGGCTCTCGGGAGCGGTCAAGCCCGGCCGTACATTTACTGGGAGATCTCGGCCGCCATTTCGACCAGCACGCGCCCGAGAGGCTTGCCTATCTCCTGGGGCACGCTCGAGTTCACCTGCACCGCGAGCGACATCTTCTTGTCCGGGAAATACATAACGTCCGTCATGTACCCGGGGAAGAAACCGCTGTGGCCCCAGGTCAGGCCCTGCGAGGTCGGGCGGATGATCACTCCAAGCCCGTACTCCGCGTTCGGCCCGAGCATAGGCGCTTTCGTGCCCTTCAGCATCTCGTCGAGCATCTCCTGTTTGAACGCCTTCGCCTCGTACATCGCCTTCGCCCACTTGGCCAGATCGCCGCTGGTCGAAGCCATTCCTCCGCCGCACCATTCGAATTGCGGATTGATCACGAATTTTCCGTCCTTGATCATCTCGTCAAACCCGCCGAACGGATTCCCCGCGCCGGCATAGCCCTGGATCAGGCCCTTGATAACCGGACCGTCCTGAGGTTTCGTCCTCTTCAGCTTCAAAGGCTTCAGCACGTTGTTCACCGCCAGGTCGTAGTATTTCCTGCCCGAAACCTTCTCGATGATCATCCCCAAAACGATGAAGTTCGTGTCCGAATAGTCCCAGCCCTTCCCGGCCTCGAACGGCGCCTTCGAATCGAATAGATAAGATATTAGTTCGACCGGCTCTCGGTATTTCTGAGGCTCCGCCGTGAGGTCCTTCAGGAAGTTCGGGTTGAATTCGTAACGCACAAGCCCGCTTGTGTGGCTCATCAGCTGGCGGACGGTAATGTCCTTCGAGTTCGGAAGGCGCCGGAACCATTCTTCCTTCCCGAAATACTTGCTGATCTTGTCGTCGAGCCCGATCTTGCCCACGCCGACAAGCTGCAGAGCGACCGCCGCGACGTAGGTCTTGCCGACGCTGCCCGCGAGCATGATGTCGTCGGGCTTCATAGGCGTTTTCGCCGTGCGGTCCGAGTACCCGGTCGCAAGCGAGAAGCACTTCCCATCCTCCATACACACGCCGAGCGTCGCCCCTGAGAACTTCGCAGACTTGTTCCATTCGTCGAGCTTCTGCTGCAGTCTTTCCTTAAGATTCGCCTCCTTGTTTCCCGCTTTCGGTCCCTGCGAGAACACCGGCGCGGCAACCGCGACCAGGAGCGCTATCGCGATCATCAATTTCCAATTATCAACTCTCAATTATTAGTTCCCTCCTTCAATGAAAACTGTTTTGCGATCTCGTCCGCGTAAACGCGGCTGTCTTTGCCGTCCGTGAGGATCTCTATCTGCTCCGGCCCTGTGACGCCGAGCCCCAGCTTCGCCGCCTGCGCGATCTGCTCCTGCTCGAAAATGCTCCCGCGCGACACGTTTGGGGTCGTCCCGAAATGCCTCAGGACGGCGACGCCGACGGCGTCGATCGCGATGCGGTCCGTTCCCGCGATGATCACGTTCGAAGCCACTTTCGTCCCCTTGTCGGGTCCGCCGTCCGTGAACGCCTCGACGCCGTCGAGCACGACGAGCGTCGCCTTGTACGAAGCGTTGATCTCGGCGATCATCCGCCTCTGGTTCGGCGAAGAGTGAAGCTCGCTCATAAAGTTGTAGCTGTTTCCCGGAACTTTTTTTGCCGCTAATCCGACGGAGTTCTTCAAGGAAAGCGTGAAGTGGCCCCCGAAACGGTGGGTCTTCAGACAGCAGGTCTGGACTATCGCGTCCGCGGCGAGCACCTGATTCGGCACCGCGAAGCCGTTTTTCCAGAGGCTGTTCTCGAATTGGAAGAGCTTCCAGTCCTCCTCTCTAAGATCGTCGAACACAAGCGTCGAGGCGCTTTGGTCCCTCGCGACCGCCGGGATGTCCTTCGATCTCATCACGGCCAGGGTATCGCCCATTCCAGACCGGTCGCCGATCGTCATCTGTTTCGAACCGAGCCTTCTTAACTCGCCTGTCAGCGCGAGCAGCGTGTCGTTGTGAGTCGATCCCGGGAACTCGTCGGCGCTGTTGAAGTTCGGCTTCACGAAGACGCTCCTGCCTTTGAACTCGTCCTTGAAGCCGAGCAGTTCGATCGCGCGTTTCACGCCTTCGGCGCGGTCCGTCGTCTTCACGAACGCCACTTTCGCAGTCTTCGAGCCGGTCCTTACCGGGACCTCGACCGCTGTCTGAGAGCCATTCCTTCCACAGCCGAACGCCGACGGTGAAAGCAGGAACAATCCTCCTGCCGCGCCAACATCCCTAAGCCAATCACGCCTGTCCATAGTTTTCTCCTCTGCTTGAAGCCAGTTCCGAACGCGATTTCACCATTCTATCGTACGCAACGCGGAGTCGAGCCCCATCGAGTAGAACCGCTCGAAGTCGCGGACAAAGTACATCGTCTTTCCGTCGGGAGAAACGAACGGGAACACGTCGAACCCGCCTATGTTGATCGTCGGGCCGAAGGGCTTCGCCTCGGACCATTTCCCGTCGACTTTTCTGCTGACGTAAATGTCGGAAGCTCCGCGGCCGGTAAGCGGATCGCGCGCGCCTGCGTCGATGAAGATCAGGTCTTTCGTCGGCCCCGGCGAGCCCCCGGACGAGTCCAGTCCGGGCGTGCTCTTGATTATCTGCTCCACTTCCGCGAACGGCTGCGGTGGGTCGAAGCCTTCGCCGTTCCATTTTGCATGCAGCGTCACCGTGTTGCGCCAGTCCGGAGTGGTCCTTCGGAAGAAGAGGTCGCCGTCCCAGCCGATCTCGACCCACGAGTGGTAATCGCCGAGTTTGCTGACCGAGGCGAGAAATTTCGGTTCGCCCCACTTGTCTCCCTTTCTCTCGGTCATCCACAAATGCGAGTTCGGTTTATCCGATGTGTCGCCCGGAGCGGGCCTGTACGACGCAAAGACCATTCGTTTCCCGTCTTTCGAGATCGCCGGATAGAGATCCGAGAAATCGCCGCCAAGATCGACCATCTCCGCCGGGCCCCACTTCCCTTCCTTTCTCGTTGTCCGGAAGATCCTGTACTGCTCGCCTTGCGGCGCGGTGCGCTTGAAGAAGTAGAGCGTTTCGCCGTCGGGGGTGAACGAGCCCCGATAGACGCCACCCTGAAGCGATGGATCGTCGTCGAGAAGCTTTGGCCTCGGATCGAACGCGGCTCGGAACCGCGGACGGATCTCCTCAAGCGTCGCCACTATCGTCTCCTTTGAAATCCACTGGCCGCGGACCATCACTCCGGCGATCTTCCTTGTGTTCGAAATGTCTCTCAAAGGATCGGCGTCCAGCAGAACAAGGTCCGCCCGCTTGCCCGGCTCGATCGTTCCGGCAACATCTAGCTCTCCCAGGAATTCCGCCGGATGCCTAGTCGCCGACTCCAGCACTGCATAGTTCGAAAGGCCCGCTTCGCAGAGGCTCTCCAGTTCGCGGTGAAGAGTGTACCCGTACAAAAGGAACCACTCCGGAGCATCGGACCCCGCCATCACCTTCCCGCCGGCGTCGTGAATCGCCTTTACGAGTCTGTTGCGGTACTCGACGTACTTCTTCCTACGCGCTTCCGCCGGCGGGTTTTTCCAGAATTGCGCCCTCGGGCCGCTCATCTCTTCGCGGATCCTGTCCGGGATAAATGCGTGGTCGGGACTCGCCTGGATCTCTTCGTCCGTCTGCCCGGTTCCGAACGCCTTTTTCAGAAACGTAAGAGTCGGGACGGTGAAGGGGCTCTTCTCAGCGGTCAATCTCGCGAGTTCGGGGATCTTTTTCTCGTCAAGGACGTCCAGGCTTTCCCACGCTTCGGGCCTCCAAACGAAGACGCCTGATGTCGAACCGGCCAGGCCCGAGCCTTCGGGGATCATAGCTTCAAAATATCCGTCGAGATGTTCGACCTGCTGGCCCGCTTCGAGCGCGGCTTCGAGCCCGACCTGGCGGTCGACGTGCCCGATCACGCGTAAGTTCTGCTTCTTCGCCTCGTCGATGACCGCATCGTACACCTCGCGGGTGATGAAGAACGTAAGCTTGATGAAGTCGTACCCGTCCGACTTGGCCCTTCGGACCGCCTCGCGAGCTTCGGCCGCGTTCGTCGCCACGTAGCCGTTGAAGATCTCGCCGAAACTTCGTCCGGAGATCTGGGGGCTGGCCGCATAGATTGTCGGGCCGAAGAGACGTCCCGCATTGATGCGGTCGCGAAGTCCTATGTGCTCCGGGGTCCCGATCATCAGCCTGACGGTCGTCACTCCGTTTGCCAGCATCACGCGCAGCTCGTCGCGGGCCAGCTCTTCCGGGAATTCATAGTCCGAGAACAGATGCGCGTGCATATCGGCGAGTCCGGGGATCAGGAACTTGCCCCGGCCGTCGATCACGGTCGCGCCTTCCGGAATTTCCTTGTCCGCCGAAACTGATTCGATCTTCCCGTCCCGTACGACCACCGTCGCGTTCGGTATCGTCCGCTCGCGGTCCATCGGTATCACTGTTACGTTCGTGATCGCGACCGGAGGGCGGCGGACCTGCGCGGAAGCCGCCAAGAAAAGTAGCAGAAGGAGGGCCGAGGCGGCCCCTGTCTTTTTTTGTAGTTTTATCACTGGTCAATTCCCCGGAAGATTCGTCGCAGGCTTGACCTGGCCCCTGTGACAAGTCGTGCAGTTCACGATCGCCTGTCTGCCCCCAAGGCTTTGCATACCTTTCAGAAGCTCGTTGTTGATCCTGCCCGCCATTACGTGCATGTCGCGGGCGATTTGCTTCTGCGGCCTGGAATCGGACGACCATTCATCAGGCGTGTGGCAATGCGTGCAGTCGACACCCAGCGACCGGCTGTAGCCGAACTGCATCACCGCGAGAAGCCGCCCGGCCGGCATCTCGGCAAGATTCTTCACGTTCTTGAAAACCTTGCCGGCGGGTTCGTTCTCGCGGCCCTTGATGGATTCGCGCAGATTCGCGACCGCTGCGGCCTGATCGAAGGTTTCCGGCGTAGGTGTCGGAACCGCAAGACCGCCGCCCGGCGCTGCAAAGGATCGGGCAGTCGCGTACAAGAAAACCGACCCGGCAAATGACAGAAGGAGCGCGGCAGCCGTGAGCTTCGCGCGAAAGGAATTCGCCATAGCGTGTACCTCGTTCTCGGATTTTTGCAGGTTCAGATGGTCATTTTGTACAGGTGATGCGCGTTATACGGCAGAAACGCGCGTGAAGTTTTGCGGCGATCCTTATACCGTCCGCAAATCCGGCCGACAGTGCCGTCATCGGCCCATTGTTCGTAAACCGGAACAGCCGACCAGCGAAAACAAGCAGGCCGGGAACCGAACGCTATTTTAGATTGAGGATACACCGATGATATCGATGAGACAGCCCTCGCTCGTGCTTCACTCCTGCGACGTGCCCGGGCACAAATACGAAATGTGGAAATCGTGGCTGATGCCGAAAGGCGCATCCGCCAGCGACGTTGTCTACTGGATCGAGTACGCCGCCAAACGCAGCCCCGAACTATACCTGATGAACGTGATCATCAATTGTCACGGCTCGCCCGGATTCCTCCACGTCGGAGGGGACGGCTGCGGGTTCGGCACCGGCTCTGTCAGCCTTTTCAAGCCGTTGAGAAGCTATGACATCGGCACCATCTGGGTGATCGCGTGCGAGGTCGCGGGAGCGAAAAACAAGGGTGATAATTCTGGCAAGCTGTTCTGCTCGGAGCTTGCCAAGAACGCGGGATGCCGCGTCATCGCGGGCGAAAAGACCCAGCGCGTGGATTTCTTCTACGAGTATTTCAGAAGCCCGTACGGAACGATCGACGATTACGAAGGCTCGACCTACGAGTTCAGTCCCGCCGGCGGCTGGAAGCTCTGGAAGGGGAATTCGGATAAGGATTGAGAATAAGTGACCGGGTTCTTTCGCCTGGATCCTGGAAAGTGGTTTGAATACAAGATCTTTGATCTTCTTCGGCTCCGCTAGGAGCCCAATGTCTGTGGCAATACGAATCTGACGAAGCCGCGCTCCGTTGGAAGCGCAATCTGCGCAATGAACATTCAGCCCCTATGGGGCTGGGATCGCTGGTCAAGCACCTGTGCTACAGACATTTGGCTCCGGCGGAGCCGGCCACTCTAACTGCAAAGAGCGATCAATTGCGCCGCGCTTTAGCGGGGGGCAACTGGTGGCATTCCGAATCTCAGATCTCGTAACTCAGCGGATCCTCAACACCTGCTTGTTCGAATCCTCTAAGTCGCAGCGCGCAGGAATCGCAAGTTCCGCAGGCAAGTTCCTCGTTCCGATAACACGACCAGGTGAGCTCAAGCGGCGCTTTCAGTTCCATCCCCATCCTCACGATCTCCGCCTTGGAAAGATGTATGATCGGCGTCTTGATCGAGATCCGCGTCTCAGGCCTCGTGCCTTCCGCAACCATCGCTTCAAACGCCCCGAAGAATTCGGGCCGGCAATCCGGATACCCGCTCGAATCCTCCGCAACCGCGCCGATATAGATCGAAGATGCTCCGATCACCTCAGCCCAGCTGACCGCGATGCAAAGCAGGTTCGCGTTGCGGAACGGGACATAGCTGGTGGGGATCTCTTCGTTTTCGAGATCGGCATCGGCGACCTCGATCGATTTGTCCGTCAGCGATGACCCGCCGATCTTCGCAAGGTGCGCGATGGAAACTTCCATACGCTTCTCGGCACCGAAGTGGTCGGCGATGTCGTTGAACGCCTTGCGCTCTCTCGCCTCCGTCCGTTGGCCGTACGATACGTGAAGAAATGCGAGCTCGTTCGCCTCCCGCGTCGCGATAGCGGCGGTCACGCACGAGTCCATCCCGCCGGAGACGAGGCAAACCGCTGTCTTGCGTTCAAGGTTCAAGGTTCAAAGTTCAAAGAATGTGTCGGAAGCCCGACCCTCAGGAAGGGCTACCAATCTATGTCCAAAGTTCAAAGAATGTGTCGGAAGCCCGGCCGTCAGGGAGGGCCACCAATTCATGTTCAGGGTTCGACGTTCCAAGATCAAAGAAGAAAGAGCCGGCTCCAGTTCCTTGCGATCAGGAATTCGATACGCGCTTCTTTGAACCTTGAACCTGGAACATTGAACTACCTTCCCTTCGCGTCCGCCCCCCATACAAACTTGTGGATCTGGAGATTGAGCCGCACATTCATCCCGCTTCCGGCGACCGCTTCCGCGATCTCGGACAAATGCGGCGAACCGTGCACGGGCGAAACAAGGACGGCCTTCGCACGCTTCTCGAGCAAATGCTTCCCTATCACATCCTTCGCCCATTCCCAGTCTTCGAGATCCGCGACGACGAACTTCACCTCGTCTTTCTCCGGGTTCAACCTTTCGAGGTTCGGCCAGTGGTTCCTTTCAGCTTCTCCTGAAGCGGGGCATTTCACGTCGAGTATCAGAGCCGCGCGCTTGTCAACGTCCTCCGTCGAGACATATCCGCCCGTTTCAATCAGGACCTCGTAACCCCGGTCGCAGAGCTCCTTTATAAAAGGAAATACATTCTTCTGCGCCAACGGCTCGCCGCCGGTGACCTCGACCAGCCCGCAGCCGAATTCATCGAGCTTCGCGAAGATCTCCTCGAACGGGATCTTCTCGCCGCCCGTGAACGTGTACTCCGAATCGCACCAGACGCACCGCATAGGACAGCCCGTCAGCCTCACAAAACTGCAGGGCCTGCCGGCGTGCGTCGATTCGCCCTGCACGGACAGGAAGATCTCTGTGACCCGGAGTTCCATTGCGGAGATTCTAGCAGTTGGGCGGGATGCAGGTAAGCCGCGGGCTGATCAAAAGAGGTTCGACCAGATGTACGTGTTCAGGACCTCTCCGATCCCGAACGAAAGAAGGTTTGCAATTACGATCACCGCGAACGATCGCAGCCAGGCGCCGGGCGTGAATCCATTCGTGCCTCTGAACACCAGCCAGAACAGCACGCATTCTGCGAGCGGCGCGAACGTCTCGGCGACCAATAGATAGACCGGCCGCGAATAGCCGTACATCAGCGCGGGGAGCACGAGAACGACCACGGGATATGTGCACGCGGTCAGCCAGAGTCCCGCCGCGAGCCGCTTTTTCCATCCGAGCAGCCTCGGGAGGAACAAGAGAAGGATCGGCGCCTCGATCAGCACCGTCGCCGTGTAGCCGAGCGGAAGGAACAGCCAAAGCCACTCAAGCCCGCCTCCGAATCCTCCGCCTGCGATGTCGAAGATATACATAGAAAAACGCCGGGAGTTTATCACACCCGGCAGATCGGAAAGATAATAAAGGAAAGGCGCCGCTGGAGACCGGCCCTGAACCCGGGCCGTTGGCCTTTCGGCTCGACGGCGCCTTTCCGCTGTCAGCGCCTCAGCGGCGCTGAGGGGAGATGAAGGTCACCGCATCGAGCTCCGCAAGGGCGGCGATCTTCCCGATGTCGATGATTCCCACGACGGCCTTTGCCGATCCCATCTCGACAAGCACGGTGACTCCGGCTGACTTGAGAACCCGGACCGTCGCCGCGTCGAGCGCGTTCAATCGCACAATCAGATCGGCTCGCCCGCCGTTCACGAACGACGATTCCGAAGGCGAGGCTGCCGTTCCCTTCTTCAGACGATCGACAAGCGCACGCACATCCGAATGGAACTTGTTCGGCTTGAGCGTGACGTCCGCGCGATGAAGTCCCGGGACGACAGACGCCTTTCCGTCTTTCGTGAAGCTGTAGATCAGGATTCCCTTGATCTTCACGATCTCGGCATCCGGAAGCTCGAAGATCGCCTTCATCGCGGCCGCCTCGGCGCTCCTTCCGAACTCGGTCGGGTTGTTCTGAGCCTTCGCACTGACGACCTTGCCGTTCGAGTCGATCTCGACCGAGACGTTCACAGTCGTCTCCGTGCGCGTGCCCTTCGGATATACCGGCGCCGGCTGGGCCTTCGCTGCGAGCGAAGCCGCGACCGCCTTCTCTTCTGCAGTTTCCTTGTCGTCGAACCGAACGTAATCCTTGACCTTCGAAGCGATCTCGGCCTTTCGAAGCGGGACCGGCGACGCCGCTACGGACATCCTGTTGTAGCGCCCGCCGCCGACCGCGTACCCGGCTGAATAGTCTCGGTCGTCCTCCGGACCGAAGATTCCCTCGCGGCTGACACCTTCCGGCATTTCGACCGGCACCTCGATCGTCCTCGGCTGTCCTCCGTCCGTCACGACGCGCTCTTCGACCGCGACGAACGACGTGAACTGGGTCATAAGGTTGTACTCAAGGCCTATGTTCGTGATCGTCGCCTTGATGTCGTCCTTCGGGTTTCCGTTCTGGATACCGTTGTAATCCTGCGACATGAGGTCGGAGATCCTTGTCCGCGCCCAGAGTGTGGCAAGCACGTCGTGCTCCGGTTCGCGCGTTGGGAAGTTCACGGGGATCTCGCGGACGATCTCGCGGCCGAACGACTTGCCCTTCAGTCTGACGACCGCTTTTCCGCCGCCTGTATAGCGTCCGTGGACGATCAAGGGCTTGGCGCTGAAGAGGTCGTTGATCCGTTTCGGGTACACGTCATCGACCTTCACGCCCGAGTACTCGAGCGAGATGTCGGTCAGAAGCGGGCTGCGGACCCGCTCGTGGAACCGCTTTGCTGCCGCCGATCCGTCGTCCTTGAGCGAAACGAATTCCGCCTCGCCGCGGCCTTCCTCGGCCATTTTTTCAAGTAGGTATCTATTGACGGAGCTTCCTATTCCGAACGAAAAGATCCTCGCGTTCGAGTACTTCTTGATCTCGCCCAGGATCTCCATGTCGTTGCCGATGTAGCCGTCGGTCATAAAGCATACGACCCGTATGTGCTGCTGCGAGTCCGAAGGCTCGAGCGCCGTGCGGATTGCCTTCATCATCTCCGTGCCGCCGCCTCCGCTTCGTGAAGCGAGGAACTCCTGAGCCTTCCGCAGATTCTCCTCGGTCGCCTGAACCGGCTTCTCAAACAGTACGTGGGTATCGCCTGCGAAGGTGATCAGGTTGAATGTGTCGTACGGGTTCAGGCCTTCGAGCGCCATTTTCATCGATTCTTTCGCCTTCTCGATCGGGAATCCGGACATCGAGCCGGAAGTGTCGAGCACGAAGACGATCTCTTTCGGGGTTACGTCCTGCGTATTGACCTTGTCGGGAGGCTGAAGGATCAGCGTGAAGTATCCGCCGTTCGAACCTCGGTGCGTGAGCACGGCGTCTTCGATCTTCTGTCCGGCGACCTCGTAACGAAGCACGAAATCCTTGTTCGGGATCGTTTCTGCCTCAGCAAGCGTGACGTCGTAGCTGTTGGCGGAGAGCATCTGCGCGTCTACCTCGTGAGATTTCGAACGAACGTTCGTGACCGGCACGCCGGCATCGAGCCTGACCTTCACGGAAATGTCGTGGCCCGCGCGTTCCTTCGCTACCGGCGGAGTGATCCTCGAGGCGTCCGGCACTTTGTCCGTGTTCGGAGCCCATCCGCGGCCGTCCGTTCCCGTCGGATTTCCCGGAATGCACCTCGGGCCGACGACCATCGGGAAGATGAATTCGTATGCTCCGTCCTCATATTTCAATGTTTCCACGTAACTTATTTCGATGGTGATCTTTTCGCCGGGAAGGATGTTGGCGACGGACTGGGTGAAGATGTTGGGGCGTTCCTGGTCGAGCAGGCTTGCGATCTGTCCGTTCGATTTGGCGGCCTCATAGACCTCGCGGGCCTCTTCGCGTTTCATTATCTTCCCGCGGACGGTGCGCTCGCCGATCTTCATCACCAGGCTGTCCACGGCGGCGTTCTGCGGAAGCGGGAAGACGTAGATGGCCTCGATCTTCTCGGTAAAATTGTTTTCGAAATGCTGTTTGACCGTGACCCTCGAAAGGAATCCGGAGATCTCGGCGTCGACGTCCGTGTGCTTCAAGGGGACCGTTCCCGAAGCCTTGCCGTCCTTTCCGACGACCTCGAGCGTGCCCTGCGTCACGTTCTGTGCGGCGGCTGTGACCGCGGCGAACGCCGCGAGAATTGAAATTGCTAGTAACCTGCGCATCTTGTACCTCTCTTTGTTTTGTCCGCGGGTCGCCATCGTTCGGGCGCTTCATTGCCCCGCCTGCGTCTCGCGTGAATTTTTTCCTTATTCCGAAAAGACCTTTCCGGCGGCCGTAAGGCGGCCGGATCGTGGGGGTTTCGGTTTCAAAGACAGGTGCCGAACGGGGGGTTGTTTTAAATCTTGCGCTGGAGGGGAGAGAACAAGATGAACAGGATAGGAAGGATGAGAAAGCATTAGCCGCAGAGAAGAACTGCGGACTGAAGAAACGCGTCAGAGTTCAAGCTTCAGCTTGCTCTTATCCGACGAGCTTGAGCTTGTCGGCATTCAACCGCAGAGCACGCAGAGATCGAAGAGATCGCAGAGAAGAACCATGCGCGCTTCTTCTTATTGATCATTGCCCAATGAGCATTGAGCAATGAAGAGTCGCGAAGCGACGACCTGCCTTTAGCCGTGGGCAAGCCCGAAGGGCGCAGCCCACGGCATTCGTCGCGTCGTCCGCGCATCGCGAAGCGATTGCGTGTTCCCGTACCGCCTGGACGCTTCCTGGAACTTGCAACCTGGAACATGGATCTCGAGCACGCCCCCTTGCTAACGCCCGGGTATCCCAATAGCGGCACGCTCCCTGACGGTCGCGTTTCCGACTGCGCTCACGTTCGCGCTTCGCGCTCAATGCAGCCCGGAGGGCTGCTCTAAACGGGGCGTTGTCGGGAGCCTCGGGTCTCGCGCTTCGCGCTCAATGCAGCCCGAAGGGCTGCGCTAAACGGATGTCCGATAAGGATCATCCCGCGCACAAGTGCGCAGGCTAAACGGCTCACTGCTCACGGCTCACCGCTCACCGTCAACTCATCTTCACAAGGAACGGAAACTCGGCAAGCACGTGGGCGATCGCGAAGGCGAAGTAGATGTCGCGGGTCGTCGAGTAATCGATCGAAAATCCGGCCCAAAGGACGAAAACAAGGAACGCGCTCAGAGCGACTCCCGCTGCGACGAGCTTCGGATAGCCGTTCTTCTTCGCGAAGAGAGGGATCGAACCGAACCTCCAGGGGATCGCCCTCCGGTCGACGAGCGGGATCAGCACGATCCACGCCGCGTAATGAAGCGTTTCGAGGAACACGTGCGCGGTGACAAGGAAGTGCGTCGAGAGGCCCGGAAGGATGCCTCCGCCGGCGTGCTGAGCGATCCTCCAGAAGAGAGCCGAATCAGCCGGAAGGTCCGGCCGCGTTGAAAGCGCTGCCCAGAGCCCGATCAGGAAAAGAGGGACCGAAGCAAGGACGAGCCGGTACGCGCTCAGCCATTCGGGCCGCGTCCTTCTGATCTGCCGGTCGAGGAACCATAGCGCGATCAGAGGATGAACGTAAACGAGCGAGATGCTCCAGTAGGCGGGAGCGAGCCACGCAACGCCTGCGACGAAAAACGCTACCGGCATCGCGGGCGAACCTTCGTAGCCGGGTTTCTGCTTCGCACGGAGATGGAAAAGGAGCCCGACCCAGAGAATGAAGAGCGTGTTCCATCCCGATACCGCCGTCTGCCACGAAACGAGGCTCCAGAGCCAGTTCCCGCCGAGGAAGTAGATAGCGAGGTAACCGGCCGTCAGCGCGATCGTCCCGAAGATCGCGACCGAGTAATAAACCGTCGATCTCCCCCACACGAGCGGCATACGCGCCAGGAAATACCGGAACTCCATAAAGTTATGGACGCCCGCGAACAGGAAGATAGTCAGGATCGAGGCCTGCAAAGGAAATCCTCCGATCGCCAGCGCCGCAACAGCACAAAACGCGACCGACACCGCGAAGAGTGCGGCGGACGAGCCGGCGGCTGCGGTTCCGGGCGCCGCGATCTGTTCTACTTTCTGCATCTCCAGCCTGCCGGGTCAGCTCACTTCTTGTTCGGGTTTTCCTTCTTCGCCATCGGGATAACCAGCTTGATCCCCTCAGCAACGTCGTCGTCGCCGACCTTTATCTTGATCTGGCCGCGGGCGAACTTGTCAGACTTCATCTTGTCGCTGAGCATGTCGCTGTCGATCTTCTGGTATGTCGGCGGGGCGACGTTCGCCGTCACCAAAACCGTTCCCGCCGCAGCCGCAAACAGAACCGCGGTGAACGCTCCGGCACTCCTGATCTTCTTTCTCGCGAGCCACACGCCGCCGAAGATGAACGAGGCGGAAAGCAGAAGTCCTCCGAATAGCGTCTGCGTCCTTGAAAGCGACGATGCGAGTCCGACCGCGCCTCCTCCTTCGACGAGTTCTTCAAGAGTTCTGGGAGCGATCTCAAGCGTCGCCTCCTTCACGTCGGGATCGACATAGATCTGTATCCTCGTATTGACAGGCTCGGTGTTTCTTCTCGGAGGCGCCTCGTCGGCGAACGCGACGACCGAAATACTCAGGAGCAGGCCCAGGACAAGTGCTGTTCGTTTCATTTCTTTTCTCCTCTCGAAGGGTGTATTTGCCGCGCATTATAGCAGTTGCCGCGGAACGAGTGTTCGGATAAAGTCCGCCCGCTCGTACCCGGCGCTGTTCCCGCTTCCGGCGAATTGAGTTACAATGGCCTATCCATTCAGCACTGATCAGGAGCATTGATGAGACCACAGCTTAAGAAATTCATCGATACGATCGGAAAAGACTCGATCGCCATCATTCCCGCGGCGCACGAAAAGACCCGCAGTTACGACACCGAATACAAGTTCCGCCAGGATTCCGATTTCTGGTACCTGACCGGATTTCCCGAACCGGATGCGATCGCAATCATCACCCCCGGCAAGCGGACGAAGTACACGATGTTTGTCCGTCCGCGCGATCCGTTGATGGAAACCTGGTACGGACGCCGCGAAGGAATCGAAGGCGCGAAAGAAAATTACGGCGTGCAGAAGGCGCTTTCGGTCGAGAAGTTCGAAAAGGAGATCGGCAAGCTTCTGGACGGGCACGAGAAGCTCTACTACCGGTTCGGCGTGGACAGCGATCTCGACAAGCTGATCCTGGATTACCTCTCGAACCAGCGGTTCCGAAGGCTGAAAACCGCGTATCCGCCGCACACGATCATCGACCCGACGATCATCATCCACGAGATGCGGCTCCACAAGACCGAGGAAGAGGTCGAGCTGATGCAGACCTCCGCCGACATCGCGGCGGAAGCACACGTGCTGGCGATGAAGAAGATCAAGCCGGGGATGAACGAGTTCCAGGTCGAGGCGCTGATGGAAGCCTATATGCGCGACAAGGGCGCTTCGGGTGTGGCATACAACTCGATCGTCGGCGGCGGCGAGAACGCGACGATCCTGCACTACGTCGAGAACAACGCCGACCTGAAGAACGGCGATCTGATCCTTATCGACGCCGGTGCGGAATACGAAGGTTACGCTTCCGATATCACGCGCACGTTTCCTGTCAACGGAAAGTTCTCGAAGGCCCAGCGAGAGGTCTACGACGTCGTGCTGGAGACGCAGAAGGCGTGTGTCGAGGCGACGAAGACCGGAACGACGATCAAGCAGCGCCAGGACCTTTCGATCGAAATGCTGACCGAAGGAATGAAGAAGCTGGGGCTTCTGAAAGGCGCAACCAAGACGCTCATCAAGAACAAGAAGTACGAGAAGTACTACATGCACGGGGTCGGGCATTACATCGGGATGGATGTACACGACGCGGGACGATACTTCACCGATCAGGAGGCGAAGGAATCGCGACCGTTCGAGCCCGGAATGGTTCTGACGGTCGAGCCCGGGATCTACGTCCCGGCCGACGACAAGTCGGCGCCTGAAAAATACAGGGGGATCGGTATCCGGATCGAGGACGACGTGCTCGTCACCGAGGACGGTAACCGCAACCTCACAACCAAGGTCCCGAAAGAGGCCGAAGAGATCGAACAACTGATGAACGGAGGCAGGTCAAAGGCAAGACGCGCCAGTAAATAGCCACACGGCGCGAGATCCGATCCACCAATTCAGCTTTTCAGAGCGATCCCCTCATCCTCCGGGACCGCCGGAAACCTTCCGGCGACACTTCACACAGGAGGAGCTATGTTCAACAGGGGATCGCTTGCCGCCTTCACCGTTCTTCCACTCTTACTCACCACTGCTTACGCCCAGTCGAGGGCGACCGTCACCGACTCCGGGGCCCGGCTGCTTAAAGAGCCGAGCCAACGGTCGGCTCTGCTCAAACCGCTTCCGAAAGGAACCGAGATCGAGGTCGAGAACCAGTTTCTGGATGAGGACTGGACCCGGGTCTCGACCGAAGGGACACGCGGTTGGGTCCGCCGCGAAAGGATCCGCATAAAGATGGACGATCCCTGGGACCGCGCCGTCTGGCTGTTCATCGGCAGCACGCCGAAGACGAACGGATTCGTCGTCCGGTTCTACCTGAACACCTCGCAGATCGTCCGCCGCGACGACAACATAAGGTTCTGGACCAAGATGGTGCCCGACAACAAGGAGGCATATTTCGATTTCATCATGGTCCGGGAACCGAAAAGGAAGCCTTCGGAATTCAGGTTCAATTCCGACCTTTGGGAAGGAGACTGCTCGACGCGCGAGATCAGCGTCCGAAGAAGTCTATTGTATTGGAAATCGAATGAGGTGACCCGACCCAACGTGAAGAGGGGAGACGGCGAGACATCGGGGAATTCCGCCGCAAGGGTGATACTTGAGGAGGCCTGCCGGACGGCGGACCGGCAGTTCTAGCAGTTCAGGGAGTGAGCCACCGGGTCTCGAGCTCGCCGCTGGTCCAGTCGAAAAGCGACCGCCGGTGACCTTTGACGTCGAGTTCCATTACATCGACCTTCAGGATCTTCGTCGATATCACAGCGAAGTTCTTCCGGCCCGCCTTGCTTTCTTCCGCGGTCGGCTCACGGTCTACGATCGCCTCGGGAAGCCCGTGCGTGGGCTTCTTGCTTTCCTCGCTTGGCGCCTTTCCTATGTAGCATCTTCTCGCAAAAAGCGAGGTCGCGAACCACTGTTCATCGGCGAGGTCGTCGTCTAGGTGGATCTCCGCGATCCCGTGGATCCTGGCCTGAAAATTCTCTTCCGGATGATAGAAGACCCAGGTCGCCGAAGGATTCGCTCGGATCTGGTCGAGCTTCGGAGAACCCGCGTGAGCGTGAAAGGCAAGCCCGGGAGGCCGGCGCCAGAAACGCCTTAGCACGACGACGCGCATCTCGGGCCGTCCGTCGCAGACGGTGCCGAAGACGGGCGTGTGAAACGGATGCTTCGACTCAAGCACACCGAGATCGAGGTGCTTCCACACCTTCTTCAGGATCTCTCCGTGCGAAACAGGTTTTTCCCAGAGTCCGGACATGTCAGTCTGTCGAGTCTGTTCAGTCTATCGAGTCTGTTCAGTCTGTTGAGTCTGTCGAGTCTGTTCAGTCTGTCGAGTCTGTTCAGTCTGTTGAGTCTATCGAGTCTGTTCAGTCTGTCGGGTCTGCTGACTCGATAGACTCATATCGACTAGCTAGACTCGATCGACTCGATAGACTCGATGGACTCGATAGACTCATATCGACTAGCTAGACTCGATGGACTCGATAGACTCATATCGACTAGCTAGACTCGATGGACTCGATAGACTTATATCGACTAGCTAGACTCGCCAGACTCAATAGACTCGGTAGACTCGCCAGACTCGATAGACTCGCTAGACTGAACCGACTTTTCCGATATTCTATTCAAACGCCACTTTCAACGCGAACCGGAACCCTCGCCCGGCCTGAAACAAAATCGCATCCCGTCCGTTTTATCCCGCAGCCTGCATAAATCCTAATTGATAACAGGAGAGATAAATGAAAAAGTTCGTTTTGGCGATTTTCGCAATCGCCCTGGTATGCGCTCCGGCAATGGCTTCGAAGATAAAGACCGGAGAAGACGTCGTAAAGGCGATGCACAAGAAATACGAAGGCAAATGGTACAAGACAATGACCTTCGTGCAGAAGAACACACAGTGGGGCCGTGACGGTTCGGTCACGAACTCGATCTGGTATGAGGCTATGTTCCTGCCCGGCAAGCTTCGCATCGATTTCGATCCGCTCGACTCCGGTAACGGAATGATGTTCGTCGGCGGAAAGCAACACAACTTCCGGGACGGAAAGCTCGCGAATTCCGTGGACAGGATCCACGACCTTATGGTCCTTGGATTCGACGTCTACGGGCAGCCGGTCGAGGCGACGGTCTCTCAGCTCAAGAGCCTGAACTACGACCTTTCGGTCGTAAGCGAGAATTCGTGGGAAGGCCGGTCCGTGTGGGTGGTCGGCGCGAAACCGGGTGACGAGAAATCAGCCCAGTTCTGGATCGACAAGGAGCACCTCTATTTCGTCAAGATGATCAAGCCGGTCGGGCCGAACCAGGACCAGATCCAGGAGATCCGCTTTAACAAGTACTTCAAGGCAAAGGGCGGCGGATGGGTCGCTCCGGAGGTCGTGTTCTTCGTCAACGGGAACAAGGTATTCCTGGAGGAATACACCGAGGTCCGGACGGGCATCGACCTGGATGCGAACCTGTTCGATCCGGCGAAATGGTCGGAAGTGGACAAGGGGTATTACAAGTCGTGAATCGCGTGTCAGTGGCCCAAGCGTCAGCGCGGGCGTGGAAGCGGATCACGAATCGTGTCATCAGCCCAGGCGTTCGCGCGGGCGTAGAAGCGGATCGCGTGTCAGTGGCCCAAGCGTCAACGTGGGCGTAAATGCGGATCGCGAATCGTGTCAGTAGCCCAAGCGTTAGCGCGGGCGTATGTGCGGATCGCGAATGGAGGCTTGATCGCCATGGAACGACGATCAAGCCTCTAATTACGGCTTCTGACCCTCAACGGTAGCTCTCGCTGACGCTTGGGCTTCGGACACCCTCCTGTTTTCTGTTATGCCCGTCGCTCGCGCTCCGGGTTCCGATTCTCTTCCGTTATGAATCCCGCCCGCGCTGTTCTAAAATAACGGTTTCGGGTCAGCGATGGCGGAAACACAAACCTCAGAAGTATTGATCGTAGGAGGAGGCGTGATAGGCCTCTCGATCGCCCGCGCCTTGAAGAAGCGCGGCGCCGGAACGATCACCGTCGTCGACCGCTCAACGCCGGGCCGCGAGGCTTCGTACGCTGCCGCCGGAATGCTCGCTCCGCAGGCCGAGGCCGACTCGCCGGACGCTTTCTTCCGCTTCTGCAGGGAGTCGAACCGTATGTACTCGCGGTTCGCCGAAGAGCTTTTGGACGAAACTGGCGTCGATATCGAGCTCGACGACGAAGGCACGCTGTTCCTCGCGTTCGGCGAAGACGATCTTCTGGAACTGAGCCGGCGCTACGAATGGCAGAGCGGCGCGGGGATGAGGGTCGAGCACCTCACTGCCGCCGACACGCACAAACTGGAGCCGTTCGTCTCGCCCGATTCGCTCGGATCTCTCTTTTTCCCGGACGACCGCCAGGTGGAGAACCGCGCTCTTATCAAAGCCCTGCTTGAGTTCGCTTGCCGGAACGGGATAGGGATCGTACCGGACACCGAGGTCAGGAGCGTGTCCGAAACGGACGTCGCTGCCGAAGCACAATGCGCGGACGGCAGGCGGTTCGAAGCCGGAACACTTGTTGTAGCGGCGGGCTCCTGGACCTCGGAGATCGAAGGCGCCGAACCGGAGACCGGGATCCCGGAGATCAGGCCCGTCCGCGGACAGATGATAGCTTTCGAGTCAGCTAAGAGGTTCTTCAGGAAAGTCATCTACAGCCACCGCGGATACATCGTCCCAAGAAAGTTCGGCAGGATCCTGGCGGGTTCGACGACCGAGGACGCGGGTTTCGAGGACAGAACAACCGAGGAAGGCATCGAGACCATCCGCGAGAATGCGGTCGAGATCTCGCCGGGTCTCGCAAATCTCAAGATCGCCGAAAAGTGGTCCGGACTCCGGCCGTACAGCGCGGCCGAGCATCCGTTCATCGGCAAGGTTCCTGAGAGGGAGAGAACGTTCGCGGCTGTCGGGCATTACCGCAACGGGATCCTCCTCGCACCGCTTACCGCCGAGATCCTCTCGATGAAGATCCTGGACGGGGCCGAGAGCGAGTTCCTGAAGATCTTCGGCGACGGACCTGCGAAGGCCGAAGCGGCGTAGAACATTAGTTTTTGATATGAAGCAGTTCCTCGCATTTGTACTGATCCTGACCTCGGCCGTGTTGGCAACGGCCCAGTCAGGGCGGGTTTCATCTGACGGCACCGTCCCGACCGCGAACGGGCTCTCGGAGAAATCGATTCACGATCTTTACACGGAGGCCGTGAACTACGCGCTTAACAAGTTCACCGAACTCGAACAAAAGAACGCCCCTTACAGCGAGGCGGTACACAGACAGATCCTGCAGGAACAAAAGCAGCTCGCCGCGAAGTATGCCGCCGAAGCCGCGTCAAGACCCGAATTAACCGGGACCGATCTTTACTACCTCGGAAGACTTCACTGGCTTGCCACGAACTCGATCGACGCCGCCGAAGCATTCGAGCGATTCCTCGCGCTCCCGGGCGGCGAACACGACGCGATGAAGCAAACGGCGCGTTCGGTCGTTGTCGTGATGGCCGCCGAAACCGGCGACTTCGCAAAGGCAGAAAAGACGCTCTCCGATTATTACGCGAACAAACCGGTCAGGCTTTCGGAACTCGCTTCTATGGAAAAACAGGTCGCGTACAGTTACCGCCTCGAAGGCCGGTTCGAAGACGCCGCGCCGCACGCGGGCAAGGCGTTCGAGGCAACGACCAATCTCCTGTTCGAGGAAGAGTCGAGGGCGAAAGCGCTGAGCCAGTTCCTCGATTCCGGCGTGACGGCGTTCGAGATCGAACGCCAGCTCGGGCATCGCGACAAAGCAGAGTGGATCCTTGGCACCTTGAAGAAATACGGTGCCACCGTACAGTCGCACAGCGTCTATTTCCGCGCCATCGACGAGCAGATCAAGTACATGATCGAGACCGGCCGCAAATCGAGCGCACTTGCCTACTACAACAACGCCCTCGTCTCTGTGCAGAAGGACTTCCCCGACATCTCGCTCCGCATCCAGATCGAGAACAACCTCAAACGAAAGAAGAAGCACTACGAGATCCTCGGCGAGAAAGCGCCGGAGCTTCGAGACGTCGCGCACTGGATTCCGGCAAAGCCCGAGCCCCTTTCGGGCCTGGTGGGCAAGGTCGTTCTCCTTGATTTCTGGGCGACCTGGTGCGGGCCCTGTTTCGAGGCGTTTCCCGACCTCGCGAAATGGCACAACGATCTTGGGAAGGAAGGCCTTGTGATTCTCGGCGTGACCCGATACTACGGTCAGGGCGAGGACGGAAACCAGGCATCGGAAAAGGAAGAGGTCGAGTTTCTCAAGCGGTTCAAAGTAAAAGAAGGCCTGCCTTACAGCATCGTGGTCTCCGATGGCCAGGCGAACCAGATCATTTACGGCGCGATGTCGATCCCGACCACGGTCCTCATCGACCGGAAAGGCATCGTCAGGTACGTCGAAACCGGTGCCGGGACATTGCGAAAACGCGAGATCAAGGAGATGATCGATCGGCTGCTCGCCGAATAACAGAGGTTATGGCGCCGCGGACGATGGCTGAAAAGGGATCAAAGACCCGGAACTTCTACGACCGGATCGCGGACGCCCAGAGCGTGGCTCTTAGGTTGAACGGCTACCGCGCCTCCGTAGCACGATACCTCCGTTCGATCGATCCGGAGATCGGGCCAGAGTCTTACGTTCTCGACGCCGGAAGCGGAACGGGAATCGTGGCGGAAGGTTTCTACGCTGCAGGATACCGGCCGAAGTGCACGGTTACGTTCGATCTCTCGCACAGGTCGCTTTCCGTCGGGAAAGAACACATCCGAAAGAACAAGAAGACGCGCAGCGCTTCCATAGGCGCGGTCCAGGGGAACATTCTGGAACTGCCGTTCGCGGACGCTTCCTTCGATCTCGTCCTTTCCTGCGGGGTCCTTGAGTACGTCCCGCTGGAGGACGGGCTCAGTGAACTCGCTCGGGTGCTGAAACCCGGCGGAAAACTTGTCTTCATTCCGGTCAAGCCGTCGTTCGTCGGCTCGGTACTCGAGTTCCTGTACAAATTCAAAACCTATCCTCTGTCAAAGATTCGCAAGGAGGCGGTCAGGCACTTCAAAATCGCGGGCGAGCACGAGTTTAAGCTGACCGAGGCGATGGGCTGGTCAAAGATCGTGTTTCTTCTGGAAAAGAAATAGCCCGGCACGGAATGTCGAAGAAAAAGAACAGACCGCAGGTGATCGCCCACAGGGGTTCGTCACACAAGGCGCCTGAGAACACGCTGGAAGCGTTCGCGCTGGCGATCGAGGAGGGTGCTGAAGGGCTGGAGATGGATGTCCGTCTTGCCGGCGACGGTACTCCGGTGCTCTTTCACGATACAAGTCTCCGGCGGTTTACTGGAACGGACACGCGGATCGACAGCTTGTCCGCAGATGAAATAAGGAGAGTCTCCGTAGGCAAGTGGTTCAACAACCGTTATCCGAAGCGAGCAAAGCAGAAGTACGAGAGAAGCTTCGTGCCGACGCTCGAGGAGGCTCTCGCGTTCCTCGAAGGCTTCGAAGGAGACATATATGTCGAGCTCAAATGCCGCCCTCTCGACGCGGAGCGGACAGCGGTCGGCGTGGCGAAACTACTTTCGGGGTCGTCGCTTCTCCCTCGGTTCGTAGTCAAGAGTTTCTGCCTGGACGCGCTTCCGCCGCTTCGGCGCGAATGCAGCGATCTAAGAACCGCGGCGCTCTTCGCGCCGAAAGTGATGTCGATCATCCGAAAGGAAAAACGGCTGGTGAACATCGCGTCAGACCTCGCGGCAGACTCGCTTTCGCTTCATGCATCATTGGCGACAAAGAAACTTATGAAGAGATCGCTCCGCGCGGGCCTGGATGTCGCGATCTGGACGGTGGACAATCCGCGATGGCTGAAACGCGCGGTCGAGCTCGGCATAGGGACCGTGATCACAAACAAGCCGGACCTTATGCTGCTCCGCCGAAGGGAGCTTCTACATAGGAATTCGATCACCGCGTGACGCGCCGGGCCGGCCTCTTGCGGTCGCCCTACGGAGCATTTACACTCGCACTGCAAGATCCCCGACCCGGCACTGCCGTGACAAGAGGCTAAATTTTAGAGGGACAATGAAATTTTACGAAGATATAACCGCGCTGATCGGCAATACGCCGCTTGTGCGGATCAACAGGCTGAAGGACCAAATGGGCGTGAAGTCCACGATCCTTGCGAAGATGGAAAGCCTCAACCCCGGCTATTCGGTAAAGGACCGCATCGGCATCTCGATGATCGACTACGCCGAGAAGGAAGGGACCCTGAAGCCCGGGGGCACGATAATCGAGGCGACCTCGGGCAACACCGGCATCGGCCTCGCGATCACCGCCGCGGTACGCGGTTACAAGTGCATTTTCGTGCTGACGGACAAGGTCTCGATGGAGAAAACGCGATACCTAAGGGCGCTCGGGGCCGACGTCGTCGTCTGCCCCAACGCGGCGAAGGCGGGAACGCCCGATCACTACGTGGACACGGCCAGACGGATCGCAAAAGAAACTCCCAACTCGTTCTACCCCGACCAGTACGGCCATCCGGCGAACCCGATGGCGCACTACAGGACGACCGGACCGGAGATCTGGGAGGACACGGACGGAAAGATCACGCATTTCGTCTCCGGGATCGGGACCGGCGGCACGATCAGCGGAACCGGGAGATACCTGAAAGAGAAGAACCCTGACGTGCAGATCGTCGGCGCCGATCCATACGGTTCGATTTTCAAGACGTACAAGGAGAGCGGATTCGTGCCCGAGGCGACCCCGTACCTGGTCGAGGGGATCGGCCAGTGCGCGCCCACCGAGAACGCCGATATGCGCGTGATCGACGAGATCATCAATGTCACGGACCGAGATTCGTTCGAGCTCGCGCGCCAGCTTGGCCGTGTCGAAGGGATCTTCTGCGGAGGTTCGACCGGGACCAATTTCGCCGCGGCTGTGCAGGTAGCGAAGCGGAGCGACGACGCGGTCGTGGTCTTCATCGTCTGCGACACGGGCGAGCATTATCTGACGAAGTTCCATTCGGACGAATGGATGAAGGAAAAGCTCCTGCTCGAGCCGCAGAGGATCACCGCCGGGCTTATCTCCGAGACCAAGAGCGCCGGATCGCCGCCGGAGCTTGTCTTCGCCGAGCCGGGCGACACGGTGGCGGCCGCTCTGGAGAAGATGGACAAGCACGGCGTGACGCAGATACCCGTCCTCGAGAACCGGGTCTCTGTCGGGTCACTGAAGGAAAGCAGGCTCTTCGCGAAACTCCTGGAGAACCGGGAACTTCTGGAGAACAGTGTCAGCGAGGTTATGGACGAGAGCTTCCCCGTCCTGGATGTGGACGCGAGTTTCGACGAGATCCGCGACAGGCTGCGCGATGCGCCTGCGGTTCTGATCGAGGACTTCAAGCGGATCAAGAGCATCATCACCCGGAGCGATCTTCTTGATCTTAGCCGCTGATTCGCATTTTCGTCACACCCTGGCCCTGGTCCGTTTGTAGATCAGCCAAAAGCAGAAGGTGAAGATCACAGACAGGATCAGGCGCGGGTAGTCCCAAGAGCCCAGGATACCCAGCACGAGAAAATACACGAGGCTGGCCGCGGTCAGGATCGTCAGTACCAGAGCCAGGATCGCAGTCCGGCTTCTTCCGGCCTGACGGAACGAAGGTTCGTTGTTCATTGCCTTTCCTCCGCCGTCATTATATACCCGTTCAGGAATACGGCCGGGCCGCTGACGGGAATCTCCCGTACTTCTGATAAAATCTCGTTCGCGCCCTGCGCGTTGGCGGGATTTTTTTGTCGAAATGCCGGAACCAGTTCTTCTCATCGACGGCGAGGACCGTATACCACTCGACCGCGGCCTGATAACCATCGGCCGCGCGTCGGACAATGTCATTGCGTTCACGGAAGACTCGAACGTTTCGCGGTACCACGCAGAGATCGAGAACCGCGGCGAAGGGGATTACTGGATCTTCGACCTCAACAGCAGCAACGGCACGAAGGTAAACGGCGAGACACTCACCGTCGAAAAGCCCCTGTTCGACGGCGACGTGGTGATAATTGGCGGCTCGCACAAGATCGAGGTCGTCCTGACTGAACGCACCGACGACGCTGCCGAGGAGGAAGAAGAACAGACCGAAGAGGAAGAGACGGCAAAAGAAGAAGGCGCCGCTGAAGTCCAGCCCGAAAGCGAAGCGCCTCAGAAGCCAAGGCTCTCGATGCTGTTCATCATTGCCGGACTTGCGCTCGGGCTTGCGGTCATCGCTGTGGGTGTTGCTCTTGCGGTTTATCTTTCGGGAGGCGGCGGCGGGCTGGCATCAGGCTGTGAAGCGTCGGCAAGGATAGTGAAGCCGGAGAACGGCGACATCCTTGACGAAGCGACCGATATCGAGATCGAACTGACCGATCCGGCAGAATGCGTAGTCCAGACGGCATACACGATCGACGACAAGGTCGTCGCGACCTCGGATACGTTCCCGTTCAAGGCCTCGATAGACCCGGCAAGAGTTCCGGGCCTATCGGACGGCCTCGATCACACCTTGAAGGTGGTGCTTATCGACGCAGACGGCAACCAGGCGGTCCAGCCTGCCGAGATCGCTCTGAACTTCAACACCCTCGCAACCGACTCACCTTCTCCGACTCCGGGCGGCGGGCAAACGCCGGGAACCGGCGGGCAGGACCCGCAGCAGCCCCAGGGCTCGCAGGTTTCGCTGACCGACACAAAGTCGATGGCGGAGCGGATCATCCCGCAGTTCTCAGGCCAGGCCGCGTATGTCACGGGAAACCCGGGCTTTCTCGACGCGGTTTCCCGCTATACGGCGGAATACGCTGAGCCCGGCTTTTTCGGGCGCGCAAGCAAGTACAGGGACGTCATCAACACCGAGTTCATACAGGAACGTGCGCTCGATCCGCCGCTCGGATACCTTCTCGCGATGAGCCGCAGCAAATTCCAGCCGACAAACGATCAGAAAGGTGCCGGTCTTTGGAGAATGGACAACGAGCTGGTCCTCGAATTCAACTACAACGGCCTGTGCGGAGCAGAGACGATCGCTAGCCCTACGCAAGGATGCGCCGCCATCGCGTCCTCCAGCTACCTGAAGGACATGCTTCTCAAGGCATTCGGCGGAGACTCCGGTGATATAATCTATGTCGTTGCAGCCTTCGGTATGAAACCTCTTGAAGCCGCGCAGTGGAGGCAGACGCTCCCCGAGGAAAGGAGCGACTTCTGGCGCGTGCTGGAGCGCGATCCGCAGAAGCAGGAGGCCGTCGCACGGTTTTTCGCAGCCTCGATCGTGGCGGAGAACCCCGGAAGATTCGGCCTTCAGGACGACAAGCCGCTTTCCACGCTCTATCGCGACGCGATGAGGCAGGCGGCTCCGGCGGCAGGCAACTGATACGTGATGTTCGATCTGATTCTTACATACTCAGGAGACGACGGCGCGGTAGAGATTCCCGTCGATGGGGACAGGTTCTCCTTCGGACGCGGAAGCGATGCCGATCAGCGGTTCGACGACAGCGGACTTTCAAGGCTCCACGCCACGATCTACCGCGAGGATTCGCGCGTCTGGATAGTGGACGAGAACTCGTCGAACGGGACTTTCGTCAACGGAGAAAAGGTCGAGGCGGGCGGCACGCCGCTTTACGACGGCGACACGGTCCGGATCGGCCATCACACGAACATCAAGGTGGAGTTCAGGAAGGTTGAGGAGGAAGCCCCCGCAGAGCCTTCCGCGGACGAGGGCCAGACGGTGGCCTCCGCCCCGGAAGCGGAAGAGCGTTCCTCGATGCTTCTTCCGGCGATCCTTTTAGGGGTCGCGGTGCTGGTCATCGGAGCCTCTGCGATATTTGTCGTGCTGATGATGAACGGGGGCTCGACCGAGGTGGCGGCCTCGGATTCCACATACGACGACCCGGGCCTGAGCGACACTCTCGGCGAGGACGACACGAACGAGGCTTCGAACGGAGATAACACCTCGGGCACTCCCGCACCCGGCCAGTCCGGAACAGACCCGGGCCTTCTGCCGCCCGGAACCACACCCGATCCGCTTGGACCGATCATTTCGGGACCGGACGGACCGCCCCGGATAATCCCGACCGGAAAGACCTACCAGCAGATGTCGGAATCTGAAAAGATCCAGTACATCATGGGAAAGGCCGAGATAGTCTCGCGCGTTATAGGCAACAGCAGCGGCGAGGCGATACCTCCGGCGGCGGCGGCAAAGATAAAGCAGTTCCTCGACGGTTACGTTTCGAAGATCAGAAGCACGAGGACGAATAACTGCACGATGGGCGGATGGCAGTCGAGCGACATGACCTCGATCCTGCTCCGCGCCCGGAGTAACGCCCCTTTCATCATCCGCGCGTTCAACGAGAAGGGGATCGATCCGCAGGTCGGGCTTTACCTGGCGATGATCGAGTCCGAACACTGCGAATGCCTGCAGAGCCCGACCGGGCCGCTTGGGATGTTCCAGTTCACGCAAGCGACCGGAAAGCGCTACGGCCTCGAAGTCCGCTCCGGCGCCTCGCCTTCGAATCCCGATCAGCGGTGCGAGAAGGAGCCGGCTGCAAAAGCGGCCGCGGCCTATATGAAGGCGCTAACCGGGCGAATAGGGACCGGGCCGCTCAGCATCCCGCTGGCGATCGCCTCGTACAACAGCGGCGAAGGCGGTCTCGGAAAGAACCTGAAAACCGCCCTGGAAGCGAACGAGAGCCAGGAGCGCAGTTTCTGGACGCTTGTCGCGAACTCCGACAAGCTCGCCGAGCAGTTCCAGCGCGAGAACATCAAGTACGTACCCAAGTTCTTCGCCGCCGCGATCATCGGCGAGAATCCCAGGGACTTCGGGATCGACCTCGAGTCGCTCTCCCTTTACACACGGTAGAAGGACGCCGAAACACACCGCGCGCCGTGCGGCCCGCCTATGACCGACCTTTTCTTCAGCTACACAGATGAGGACTCGAAAGAGCAGAGGGTCCGGGTCGAAGGGGATCGGTACATTATCGGCCGTCACTCGCAGAACGACCTGTCGATAGTCGATTCGAGGCTTTCCCGCCGACACGCGAAGATCGAGCGGTTCGCCGATATCTTTGTAGTTTCGGACCTGCAGTCCAGCAACGGGACTAAACTGAACGGAAAGCTCCTTGACGAACCCGCGACCCTTTCGGACGGCGATGTGCTCGATCTCGGAGGCGTCGAACTGAAGGTCGAGCTCGACGGCGAGGGCGCCTCTCCGCGAGCGAAGCCGAAAGGCGAAAGCAGTCAACCGGACTCCGTTGAAGAGGCGAATGAAGAAGAATCCCCGCGTGCCGCTCCGGCTGCCGCGGCCGCTACTTCGGCGTCATCGTCGGGTTCCGGCGGGTCCATATTCGGGAACTTCTTCATACTCGCACCGCTGATGGTCATCGGGGTCATCGTCATCCTCGGCTTCGCACTTCTTATCTACACGCTGCTCGCCGGCGGTAAGGAGGAAAAAGCGGATATCACCGATGCTTACCCGACGCCCGGGGAAGACGTCTACGTATCAGGAACGGACAGCACTCCGGAGTCCGGTCCGACGAACGGCGGCACCGATTCCCTTCCCACACCGTCGACGGGCCCGACGACGGCCGGTTCCGAGATCCCGACACCGGAAGACGCTCCGGCCGGAGACGAGAAGGTCAGATCGCTCGTCACGTCCTTTATGAGGAATATCGCTCAACGCGATCCGGCCCCGGTCGTGACGTCCGAGCCGCTTTCAAGGATCAGCTCGAAGATCGATCAGTTCCGTGGCTCGGCGGCGGTCGGGGCCAACATCGAAAGTGCGCTCCGCTCGCGAACGCAGATCGAATCTATCGCAAGATCGAAGAACCTCAAGCCTGAATTCGTCGCCGCCGCGGCTCTCGCCAAGCTCGGAAACAGCCGCGGCGATGTCGTCGCCACCGCAAACGGGATGATCGACGCGCTGAGCGGGCTGAAGATCCAGATCGGCGACGCGTTCGCGAACGAATGCGTGATCATCATTGCCGTCTACGACCAGGGCGAGCGCGGCGAATTCTTGCAAATGCGCGACACGATGACTAAGCTCGCTACTGACAACCCCAGCACGAGCTCCAGAAAGGTCAGGACGATCTGGTTCCTGAAAGAGCAGGGCAAGCTTTCTGACTCGCAGTTCGACTTCGCGCTCCGTTTCCTCGCGATCGGAACCATCGCCAAAGACCCTAAGGCGTTCGGGATAAATGCCGGCCCCCTCAATCTGGCCTAGCAAGGAAGGCTTATATGAACGATGACAACGAATGGGTCGAAGGCAGGGTATCCCTGCAGATCGACGGCGAGCCGCTTAACTTCGTTATGACTGTCCCTGCGAAGCGCGTAACCATCAGGAGAATGCTACCGGTGTTCCAGCAGATGGCCGGCTCCGTTGTCGGACTTAGCGTGGACACGGTGAAAGCCGCGGGAATGTCGGTGTCGTGCAAGGCGGGATGCGGCGCCTGCTGCCGGCAGGCGGTGCCGCTTTCGGAGCCGGAGGCCTTTGAGATCGCGGAGCTCGTCGAACGGCTTCCCGAGCACCGCAAGAAAGTGGTCAAAGAGCGCTTCGAAAAGGCCGTGAAGAAGCTCGCAGAGGCGGGATGGATCGCAAGGCTCGACAACGCGGTCAACGCTGACGACCGGGAACGCGAGCTGATCGTCGAGGACTACTTCCGCGAAGGGATCCCTTGTCCGTTCCTCGAGGACGAATCGTGCTCGATACATCCGGACCGCCCGATCGCCTGCCGCGAGTACCTGGTCACTTCGCCCGCCGAGCACTGCAAATCCCCGTTCAAGGGTAAGGTCAGAGGCGTGCCGCTGGTAGTGAAGCCTTCAGCGACGCTTAACAAGATCAGCCGTACCGGGAACATGGACGGAGCAGCGGGTTTTGTTCCCATGATCCTTGCGCTGGTCTGGGCCGAAAACGTCGAGGAAGACGCGACCAGGAAAACAGGAGAGCACTGGATGGCCGACTTCTTTTCCAATCTCACGAATGACACGGTGCCGGGCTTCAAACAGCCCGGGAAGGAAACGGACGGGTAACAGGCACAGGCAGGCGGAGTTAAGCCGTTTGCGATTTACTATTTACGAGTAACGATTTACTATAGGCGCAATTCGATATGAGCAAATACCGGAAAATCGTCTGGAACGAGGGGATGCTCCTGACTCCTCACCACTTCCAGCAGTGGGACAACTACCACGAGGAGTTGCTCAGCTCCCGCATCAGGTCGGTCCTGCCTTACGAATACGGCGTCATCGATCTGCAGGTAAATCGAGAGGCGATCAGCAACGGAGATTTTCAAGTCACGAACTGCCACGCGGTACTGCCCGACGGGCTGATAATAAATGTTCCGGATGCGGAGGGGGTCCCGGATCTGCGTCCGATCGGCAATCATTTCCATCCGGAACAGGAAAAGCTGGGCGTCCATCTTGCGATCCCGGCAAGGAAGCTCGGCGAGGCGAACTACCAGGCCAACGGGGCGAAGCCGAGCCCCAACCTCAGGTACCTGCAGGAAGGCGCGCTCGTCAAGGACGAGACCAGCGGCACGAACGAACAGCCCGTAGCTTACGCCAAGAGCAATTTAAGGATCATCTTTGACGACGAACTGCGGGACGGGTTCACATCGATCAAGATAGCCGAACTCGAGCGCACGCCGACCGGACAGCTGAAGATCTCGGACGACTACATCCCGCCGGCGCTGAAAGTTACCGCGTCGAACTGGCTCGTCAACATGCTCCGCCAGCTTGTCGAGATCCTGATCACGAAAAGCAGCTCGCTTGGGGAACAGAGACGGCAGAAGAACGCCTCGCTCGCTGATTTTACGACTTCGGAGGTCGCCGTCTTTTGGCTTCTGCACACTATCAATTCCTCGATCCCGAAGATGTCGCATTTCTTCCGATCGCCGCTCGTGCATCCCGAACTTGTATATCTGGAAATGGCGAAGCTCGTCGGTCAACTCCTGACCTTCTCGCTTGAAGAGCATCCGAAGGACATCGTCAAATACGAGCACGATGACCTGTACTACACGTTCAGCAACCTTTCGGCTCAGCTGAAGGACCTTTTGGAAACGGTCATACCGAGCCGCTGCGTTCCGATCCCTCTGGAGCGGACACGCGAAACGCTTTACGTCGGCAGGATCGAGGACGAAAGGCTGTTCAAGGATGCGGCTTTCTATCTGGGCGTGAGCGCGAAGCTCGCCGAATCGAGGCTTATCGAGACGGTGCCGCGCGTCACGAAGATCGGCTCGAGGGACGTGATAGACACGATCATCGGATCGGCGCTTCCGGGTGTCGTGCTGACGCACGTCAGCCCGCCGCCGGCCCCGATCCCGAGCCGGGTAGATTTCCAGTACTATATGCTCGATACGATCGGGCCGTACTGGGACGGGATCAAGGGCTCGAAAGTGATCTCGGTCTATATTCCGGAGGAGATACCGGACGAGAAGCTGGAGCTTTATGCGGTCAAGAACCGCTAGGCCCTGTGAAGGCATTATCTGTTTGTAGGGAGTTCCGGCCTGAAGTCCATGGGCCGGCGGTTTATGAGCGAAAGGGACCGCAGAACAAGCAATGATCTGGTCAGGTTCGCAGGACCGATCTTCGATCTGGTGCTTCGTCTGAAAGCGGGAATCGTCCAGCCTTCGAACGAGCTGAGGCCGAAGTGCGCGAAGCTGCTTGACGACTTTGAAAAGAGGGCCGAACGGTACCGCTTCAATCACAAGATCGTAAGGGTCTCAAAATTCGCTCTCGCCTCGTTCATCGACGAGACCGTGCTAACGAACAACTTTCCTCTCAAGGAAGAATGGGAACGGTACGCACTTCAGCTGGAGTACTTCGGCGAACAGCTCGCGGGGAACAAGTTCTTCGAGAAGCTGGAGGCGATGCTGAAACAGATCAAGGTCACGGCTGACGCGGTCGAGATCTACTACGTCTGCATGCTTTTGGGCTTCAAAGGCCGTTACGCCGTTTACGAGCACGACAAACTGATCTCCGTGATGCAGAGGACGGCGGATGCGCTTGTGAAGGTAGGCCGCATCAAGCCGACCGAGCTTTCGCCGCACTGGCTCGTCAACGACCAGCCGGAGCCTCCGCCGAAGAAGGGTATGCCGGTCTGGGCGAAGATCTCCGCTGCCGGGGGTCTCGCGCTTTCCGTGATCATTTATTTATCTATGTTCCTCGTGTCTTCGATCCACCTGAACAACGCTTTGGAGCAGTTGTTAAGATAAGGCGCGTGACCGCCGGGATGTGACCGGCCGGTCAGGATCGTACAGTTCAGCACTCGCTTAGGGTCGCAAAGTATATGTCCACCTGGCACAGGCAACAAATGACCTACGCCCTCGGGATCGGGGGCTTTATGTCCTTCTACGGCGTGGTGGGCCTGATCGTGTGGCTGATGGGCGACTATCTGGGGTGGAACCCGGGTTCGAGGGTTGTCATCATCGCTCTCATTCTGCTGACGATGCCGTTCGCACTTGTCGGGAACTATTTCAGGACCCGGAGGGCGAGAAAGAAAGAGGAAAAGGAAGCCGAAGCCGAACCGGCCGCGAAAACGGAAGGGGCCGCCGCGGGAGACAGCAAAGCGGTCAAGCCGGTCGCGAGTTCCGAAGAGATCTCAAAAGGCGCAGACGAGGTCATCAGCTTTCTGAAGAGTTCCGACCTCGGCGCCAGCGGCAATGCGGTCTACGCCCTGCCGTGGTACATCGTTGCCGGAGACCGCGGAAGTGGTAAGAGTTCTTTGACGCTTGCGTCGGGATTGAATTTCCATACGCTTCCAAGCCAGCGCCAGTCGGAGATGAAGCTCGTCAAGCCGACGCGTCAGGTAGACTGGAGGGTTACGAACGACGCGGTGTTCGTGGATACTCCCGGGCGTTACCAGGCCGAAGGGCCGGACTTCGACGAATGGTCTTCGCTGCTGGAGACCATCAAGAAGCAGCGCGCCAACCGGCCCCTGGACGGACTGGTCCTCACGGTCAATACGGAAAAGATCCTGAATTCGGACGAGCGCGATATCGAAGAGCTCGCGAAACTCCTTCGGACCCGGCTCGACGATGCTACGAAGCGCCTAAAGACGCGGTTTCCGGTCTATCTTGTTTTCACTCACGCAGACGCGATCGAGGGATTTCGCGATTCGTTCTCGACCTCGAAGAAGGAAGGCGAGAACCTCGTATGGGGCGCGACGATCCCGCTTGAAAAGAGCGACAACGCGCAGGCTTTGTTCGACTCGGAGTTCGAGCTGCTTCAGGATTCGCTGATGCAGAGGAGGCTTATTCGCCTCTCGGCACCGTTCGCACCGGTCCGGCAGCTCCGGATCTTCAACTTCCCGCTTCATTTCGCTTCTGCTCGGAGAAAGCTGGGCACGTTCGTCACGACATTGTTCCGGCCGAACCCGTTCAGCGAAAGTCCCTTCCTGCGCGGTTTCTACTTCACGGCGGCGCCGATCACCCGCGGGAAGCAGCGCGACGGAAAGGCGGTTCCGCAGACCGTCGGGGACAGCTACTTCACGAAGAAGCTTTTCTCGGACGTCATCCTGCGCGACAAGGACCTTGTAAGGACATTTCAGGAGCAGAGGCAGAGGCCCCCGGTCCTTGGGTGGCTGCTGACGATCGCCGGAACGTTCATTACCGTCATCCTCCTAGCGCTCTCGGCGTACTCGCTATACATCAACAAGGCCTTTCTGGACGACGCGGTGGCGAAGGGACAGGTGGTCCTCCGGATGACGCGGACCGACCGGGCCATCGATCCGCTTACGAAGGACCCCGCCAAGACTCAGGCGGAACTGAATGAGATCAATGACCTGAGGGCGATCCTGGAACGGATGGATGAGTACGAGAGAGAGGGGCCTCCGCTCTATATGAGAATGGGCCTCTACTCCGGGAACCGGCTCCTTCGCGACCGCCTGATGTACATCTACTACGTCGCGATCGAAAGGCGTTTCCGCGATCCGACCGTCCGGAGGCTCGAACGGGAGCTTGCCGCGTTTGCAGCCGGTAACGCTCAGGCCCCCCAGCAAGCGCAGGGCGGAGAGGCGAAAACGGCCCAGCAGCTGGAAGAAGAGGTCCTCGAGCGCCATTACGACCTGCTTGAGGCGTACCTTCTCCTTACCGAGCAGCATAAGGAACACGCGATGGACACATCGGCGCCCTCGAAGCTGGAGAAGGCGCTCGAACGTTTCTGGCTCGAAGAGTCGAAACTTCCTCCGGGAAACGACGTCCTCGCGAAAGAACAGCTCCGCTTCTACGCAAAGCAGGTCGACCGCGAAAGCAGTTACGCGGGCGACACGAGCGGTTTTCCGAGGATCTCCCCGAATCCTCAGATCGTCACGAACGTGCGCAAGCGCCTTGTCAGGTACCCGGCTTACAAACGGTACCTGAACAGGCAGATAACCGAAGTCACGAACGAGGTCGGCGAGATCAGCGTTGAATCGCTCCTCGGCGGCAACAGCAAGGGACTGATCGAAGGGTCGGTGAAGATCCCGGGAGCTTTTTCGGTCGTCGGTTACCGCGGCTATATGAAGGCCAGGCTCGACGGCGCGACCACGGTCCTCAGCCAGGACGACTGGGTGATGGGCGAGGAAGGCAAAGCGGACGCGATCAAGGCCGACGAACTTACCAAGCTCAAGAGCGAGTACTTCAGCCGTTACGCGGCCGCGTGGGAGCGGCTGATCGCCGGAACCAGGGTGGTCCCGTATAACACGGACGACGATCTGAAGGACGCGATCGACACCTTCGCGGGCGCCGAATCGCCTATGAAGCTCTTCCTCCGCGAGGTGGCCCGAAACACGGACCTGACAGCCAAGCCGGAATCGAAGAGCTGGTTCGACTTCTCCTGGATCTCCGACTGGTGGAACGGCGCGGGGGGCTCGGGCGAGGTCGAGGACAATACCGAGCTAAGCAAGCAGTTCAATCAGCTGTTTATTTTCATGGGCGATCCTGCTGAAGAAAAGGGCCAGCCTATCAACCAGTACACGGCTATGCTGGCCGAGATCTCGCAGATACTGAACACCGCTTCCGAACAGAAGCTCAGGGAGTTCAAGACCCAGCTGGCGAATGCCGACGAGGGCGGAAGAAGCTTCCACCGCACCCTTACTTCGGTCGAAGAAAAGATCCGCGGAATGACGAAAGGTTTCGAGACCTCAGGCATGCGGGAGGTCGGCAATTTCCTGCAGCAGCCGCTTGGTAACATTAGGCTTAAGTGGGGCGCGGATTCGAAGTCCCTTATCGAGAAGGCATGGAGTGACGACATATTGGCGAAGGCGAAGGCGATCGAGGCCGGCTATCCGTTCCAGAATGCGACTACCCCGGTCACAGATCTCAAGGTGGTTTCGGACTACCTGAACCCGGATAAAGGAACGCTGACGGACTTCTACAATACCCGCCTGAAGAACTTCTTTGACGGCGATCCGGACTCGGGTCTGACGGTGAAACCCGACAGCCCGGTCAAGTTCACGCCCGAGTTCGTCACGTATCTGAACAATGCGTTCAAGCTGCGAAAGGCGCTGTTCGGAGGCTCACCGACGCCGGGCTTTGACTACGAAATGATCATTGAGAAAGAAGGGGATACGATCGTCGAGGGCACGATCGACGGGATCCGGGTTTCTACAAGAGAAACCGGTTCTTATCCCCTCAAGTTCCCGGCGCAGGCGGGGGGAACCAACGGAGTGTCGCTGAACATTCTTTCGACATCTTCGACCGTTTCGACGGATCAGGACGCGACGTCTTCGCCGACGAACCTGAATTATCCGGGAAGCTGGGGACTCTTTAATTTCATAGACGCGGCCTCCTCAAAGACCAAGACCGAGTCAGGATATGACCTGACATACTCGAGGGGAGGCAAGACGGTTCGGATCTCTATCAGGCCCAAGGGCGGGGATCCGTTCGACCGCGATCTGTACACATCGGTGCGCGCGCCGGAGAAGATCATTCAATAGGCTTGATACTTAAAGGGCCGTTGGAACGCATTCGATTTCAAGGACCTCGTAAGGAGGCGGCATAAAAAGAATATGAACGAAGCAAAAGCACAACTCGACGCCGGAAACCTGAGCGAAGCGGTCACGACGGCTCTTGCGGCGGTTAAATCGAAGCCCGCAGACGTCACCGCGAGGACCTTTCTGTTCGAGCTCTCCTGTTTTTCGGGGGACTGGGACCGGGCGGAAAAGCAGCTTGACGTGATAGGCCAGCAGGACGTTAACGCCATGATCGGGGCGCAGATATACAAACAGAACTTCGCCGCCGAGCGTGACAGGATCCGCTATTTTCACGACGGGCTGATGCCGGAATGCCTGATGGTTCCTCCTAAATACGTTGAAAAGCTTCTGGTCGCGAACAATTACGTCCGCGAGGGGAGCATCGCCGAAGCCAGGAAGGTACTGGACGAAGTCGAGGAGGAACGGCCCGCTTTCGAGTGCAGCGTGAACGGCGAAAAGGTTTCGGACTTTCGCGATTACAACGATCTGACAATGTGCGTTTTCGAGGCGATCGTGAAGGAATCTTACACCTGGCTACCCTTCGAGCACGTAAAACGCGTCGAGTTCATCGCCCCCAAAACTCTGCGCGACCTCTACTGGGTCCAGGCCGAGGTCGAAATGACCAACGGAACGAAAGGCGAGATGTTCCTGCCGGCACTCTATTCCGAGTCTTTCAAGAGCGACAACGACCAGGTAAGGCTCGGAAGAATGACGGATTGGAGGGACCTGGGAGAAGAACTGTTTGTCGGCGAGGGAATGCGGATGTTCTGGTTCGACGGCGAACATAAATCCATCCTCGACCTGAAAGAGATTGAATTTTTCCATAAAGAGGAATAGTCTTTAGGCAAATTTAACAACAGGGCCCGAGCTATTTTGTGTAAAGTTTGCTTGTAGTTGCAAAACTCGAATAGAATAGGTGCCCCTTGGGAACCCGATCCCGACGGGACTGCTTACTTCTTCGCGGAGCCTTCCGCGGACGGAGAATGATCCTTGATGAGCGAACAGATCGAACAACCTGAAGCCCCGGAAGAAGCTGCTGCGGAAGCGGCACAATCGAACGGTGAAGCAGAGGCCGCCGAAGCGGTGGGGCAGCCTGAGGCGCAGCCAACAGCCGAGGCTGAAGCCGCCGCGGAGGTTTCGCCGACGCCTGCCGAAGAACCGGTTCCGGCGGCAGCGCCGGCCGGCGACCTGTACAAGATCCCGGAAGCGGGAAGCAAGCTTTCAAGGCCTCAGGTGGTCGATCTTAGAGCGCTTCTGAAACCGGTTTCGGCCGACAATCCGGCGGGCGAGTACCTCCGCTATTCGGGGATCTACGACGAGATCAACGAGGCAAGGCGCGCGGACGACAACCTCGCGCAGGGCGAATGGCAGCACGAATTGAAGCTGGCGGATTACCGCAGGGTCATCGATCTGGCGATACCCGCGCTCGAGAACGAGACCAAGGACCTCCAGTTGGCGGCTCTGCTTTCCGAGGCCCTTGTGCGAGAACACGGATTCGCCGGATTGAGGGATTCGCTGCGGCTCCTTGCGGGGCTTCAGGTGAATTTCTGGGAATCGCTTCATCCGGAGATCTACGAAGGCGACATGGAAGGGCGCGCGAATGCCTTGTCGCTCGTGGATTCCGAGGGAGGGCTTGCCATCCAGAGGGCACCGATTACTCCGGACGGCTACTCCTACCTCGATTTCCTGGATTCGAAGAAATACGACTTCCCCGACGACATCAATGCGCTTTCCAGCGACGAAGCCGAGAAAGCGAGGCGGCTTGAGGCAGAAGCCGTCCGCCTCAATAAAGTGACCGGCGACAAGTGGGAGGCCGAGATCTCCAAGTCGCGCCGGGCATTCTACGAGGAACTGAATGTCGCTATCCTGGAATGCTTCGAAGCGCTTAGCGCGCTGAACCTGACGATCGAAGATAAGTTCGATATCAACCAGGCGCCGAGCCTGCGCGCATTGAAAAAGGTCCTGGACGACATTAAGACCCAGACCGACAAGATCCTTGAACTGAAACGGCAGGAGGAACCTGACGAGGTCGAGGCCGACGAAGAGGAGTCCGCCGGCGGAGCGGCCGGAACGGGAGGCGCCTCGGCGTCGGGGGCTGTCCAGAGCCGCGCCGAAGCGCTCAGACGGCTTTCCGAACTCGCGGCCTTCTTCCGGAAGACCGAGCCTCACAGTCCCGTTTCATATCTCGTCACGAGAGCTGTCAAATGGGGGAACATGCCCCTTGAGAGCTGGCTGAAGGATGTCATCAAGGATGAGGCCATCCTGTTCAACCTCAGGCAGACGCTCGGGTTCAACACTTCCGATGAGGAATCCGGCCAGGCCGAGGGGGCCGCCGAGTGACGGGCGGAAAGGATCGTTTAACGAAGAATCAACCTGTACATTAACGAAAGGAGACAAGTAAATGCCAAGTAAAGAGAGTCTGCAACATAAGCTAGACCGGGTGCGGCCGCCGAGGGTCCAGATCACATACGATGTTGAGGTCGGCGGCGCGATCGAACTGAAGGAGCTTCCGTTCGTGATCGGCGTCATGGGCGATTTTGTAGGAAAACCGGAGGATCCGCTTCCGGCGCTCAAGAACAGAAAGTTCGTGGAGATCGACGCCGACAATTTCAACCAGGTGCTCTCAGGCATGAAACCGAGGCTGGCATACACGGTCGAGAACAAGCTTCAGGACGACGGCAGCAAGATGGGCGTCGAGCTCAAATTCGACAACATCGAGGACTTCGAGCCCGACAACATCGTTCAGCAGGTCGAGCCCTTGCGGAAGCTCGTGGAGGCCCGCCAGAAGCTAACCGATCTCCGGTCGAAGATGGACGGAAACGAAAAACTTGAGACGATGCTTGAGGAGATCATCTCCGACGAGGCAAAACAAAAGGAATTGAAGGAAGCGCTCGGCATCGGCAAGGGCGAAGACGAGTAGGTTAGGAGGAAACTGATTCTATGGCTAAGAAAGCAGAAAAACAAGCGGAAGTCCAAGTCGAGGAACAGGAAGCCAGTCTACTTGACACCATCCTGGCCGAAGGCCGTCTTGCACGCGACGATTTCCAGAAAGAACGCGCAAAGGACATGATTTCCGAGTTCGTCAGCCAGGTTATGAGCGGCGAACTGACGATGTCCAAGAACATGGACGCAACGATCAACGCCCGCGTGGCGGAGATCGACCGGCTGGTCTCGGCTCAGATGAACGAGATCATGCATCAGGAGGAGTTTCAGAAGCTCGAGGGCTCTTGGCGCGGGCTTCACCACCTTGTGAAGAACAGCCTGACAGGTCCGCAGCTGAAGATCCGCGTGATGTCGGTCAACAAGAAGGACCTTTTGAAGGACTTCGAGCGCGCTCTTGAGTTCGACCAGTCGACGCTCTTCAAGAAGATCTATGAAGAAGAATACGGAACATTCGGCGGCGCGCCGTACGGAGCCCTGATCGGAGATTTCGAGTTCGGCAACCATCCGCAGGATATGGCTCTTCTCGAGAGCATCTCGCAGGTGGCGGCCGCGGCCCACGCTCCTTTCCTGAGTGCGGCGTCGCCCGACCTCTTCGGCTGGGACACCTTCTCGGAAATGACCGAGGTGAGGGACGTTTCGAAGATCTTCGACCGCACGGAGTACATGAAATGGAGAAGCTTCCGCGAGTCGGAAGATTCCCGCTATGTCGGCCTCACCCTGCCGCACGTCCTCGGCCGCGAGCCGTACGGCGCGGCGACGAAGCCGACCGAGACCTTCATGTTCGAAGAGGACGTCGACGGCACCGATCACAAGAAATACCTTTGGAGCAACGCCGCTTACGCATTGGGCACAAGGCTGACCGAAGCCTTCTCGATGCACGGCTGGTGTGTCGCCATCCGCGGTGTCGAAGGCGGAGGTCTTGTCGACGGCCTGCCGACGCATACGTTCGCAACGGACGAAGGCGAGATCGCGATGAAATGCCCCACGGAGGTCGCCATCACCGACCGGCGCGAGAAGGAGTTCTCCGACAACGGGTTCGTCCCCCTCGTCCACTGCAAGGGCACGGACTACGCGGCGTTTTTCGCCACCCAGTCCGCGAACAAGCCGAAGAAGTACGACACTGACGAAGCCAACGCGAACGCAAGGCTGTCGTCACAGCTGCAGTATATCTTCGCGGTCTCCCGATTCGCGCACTATCTGAAGGCGATGATGAGGGACAAGATCGGATCATTCATGTCCCGCGAGGAGGCTTCCCTTTTCCTTAACAAGTGGATCAACAACTACGTTCTTGAGAACGACGTTGCGCCGGCCTCCCAGAAGGCCAAGTATCCCCTGAGGGAAGCGCGTATCGATGTGGCCGAGGTTCCCGGCAAGCCCGGAGCCTACAGAGCGGTCGCGTTCCTGAGGCCACACTTCCAGCTTGACGAGCTTTCGGTCTCGCTTAGGCTGGTCGCGGATCTGCCGCCGCCGGCAGGTGGTTGATCCCTTTACCTTCGGCGAACGCCGGCCGCGCTGAACTGCCGGCGGCGTTCGCTCCCGAGGGAGCCGAAATATTTTGGGCTACTTCGCAAAAGGTATGGGGGAGAGCGTCTCCCGACTGTTGGCGAGGTAACAAGTCGGAATCGGAGTTGTTACGGAGCAGAACTTAAATCATTAACCTGAAAGGAGCATAAACTACAATGGCTGAAAGTGATTTCTATTTGCAGATCGACGGGGTTGAAGGTGAATGCGTTGCGCCTGGTTTTGAGAAACAGATGCAGATCTCATCCTGGTCGTTTGGAGCCACCAACTCGGGCTCTTCAACACTCGGTACGGGACTCGGAAGCGGAAGAGCGTCCATCCAGGACTTCCATTTCGTGGTCGAGAACGGCAAGGCATCGCCGGCCCTGTTCAGGCATACGTGCAAGGGCACGCACATCCCGAAGGCTGTTCTGACCTGCCGCAAGACGGGTGGTGACGGTAATCCTTATACGTATTACAAGGTGACCTTCGAAGAGCTCGCGCTTTCTTCGTTCCAGACCGGAGCCAGCTCGACCCTTCCGATGGAGCAGACTTCGTTCAACTTCACAAAGATCACGCTCGAGTTCTTCCAGCAGAAACAGGACGGTTCGGTTTCGCTTGTTGACACAGCGGTCTACGACGTCAAGAAGGTGGAAGCAGTCTAACCACTGATCTTCTTTTTCCAGCAAATGGCCGGCCCGCCGCGATCTCGCGGCGGGACCGCGTTTACCAAACACAGATGGTCTTTCTCAACACGGGAAAGACCTTTGTCTTCAAACGGCGAACATGTCGCAACGAAAGGACCTTGAGACCCAGGTTACTCCGTCGCTTCTGGACCGGCTTACGGATTACGAGCCGAAGACGTCCACTGAGGCGCCAAAGTCGCGCACACGGTCACTGGCGGAAATGAAACAGAGCGTTCGGCGTGACCTGGAATGGCTGCTTAACTCAAGGAGTTATCCGGTCGACGTGGATGAGGACCTTGAAGAGATTTCAAAGTCCGTCGTCACGTTCGGGCTTCCCGATTTTACGGGCATCAGCGCCCGAAGCCACACGGACCTCAAACGGATCAACCTCCAGCTTAAGGAAGCGATAGAGAGATTTGAACCCAGGCTTCTCGATCTCAAAGTTGTCCTTGAACCGGTGAACAACACCGATCGCGAGCTTAGGTTCCGAGTGGAGGCGTTTCTGAATGTGGAACCAACGCCGGAACCCGTCGTTTTCGACACCGTCCTCGAGCTCGGAAGTGGCGATTTCGAGATCAAAGAGATCTAATCAGCCAAGGACTCACCTGATATGTCAACACTGACGTTTGCTGAAACAAAAGGCGTTTGCGAACTTGCGTATGACGGCGAAAGGAATGAATCCTACAGATTCCCGGACGGAACTTCCTGGAGCATAAGGGATACGGAAAGCAGCTGGATGTCGGGATTCAAGGCGATCTTCATTCAGGGGAACGGCAAGTCTGTGCTTGCGTTCGCCGGGACCGATTCGCTTCTGGATGTCGCGGTTGATATCGCGCAGGTTGCGGGAGATGTACCGTCGCAATACAGGGAGGCATTGCTGTACACGGGTGTAGTGCGAAGGTCAGCGAGAAACCTGATCCTCGCGGGACACTCGCTCGGCGGAGGACTTGCCGCATACTGTTCGGTGCACACGAGGCTTAGGGCTTATACGGTCAATCCGGCACCGCTAGTCGGCGCCGCAACCTGGTCGGCCCTCGTCGGCGATAACTCCCAGATAACCAACTATGTCGCTCAAGGCGGGGAGTTCGTGAGCAGTTCTCCCGGAAGGAATCCCGGAATCGACGTCGAGATGCCGTCAAGCGGCAACATTTTCTCGAGGCACTCGCTGGGCAATGTCGACCCTTCGGTACCGCTTCCGACGCGCGAGTGAATAGAGAAATCAAGGGCTTCTCCGGGTACCTGCATTCTGAGAACCACCGCTCGATCAGAAATGAATGCGTGACGAACTTCTAGGTTATTACGAACGCGAGCTCGTGTTCCTTCGAAAGATGGGAGCCGAGTTCAGCAAGAGGTATCCCAAGATTGCCTCCAGGCTTCTCCTCGACGAGGAGAAGATCGAGGACCCGCACGTCGAAAGACTGATCGAGGCATTTGCGTTCCTGTCCGCAAGGATCGCGCTGAAGTTGGACGATGAACTTCCCGAGATCACCGAGTCGTTCATCAATGTTCTGTATCCGCACTATCAGGCCCCGATCCCGTCGATGGCGATCGCGCAGTTCACATATGGTTCGCCGAACGACAAGTTAACGACGGTCTCGACTCTCGACAGAGGTTCGAATCTCTACTCGAGGCCTGTGGACGGGACGCCCTGCCATTTCAGAACAGCTTACGACACGCTTCTTTTCCCCGTCGAGATCGAGGAAGCCGCTCTTGAGTCTCCGGCACCTACAGACGGAAGGGGGATGTACGCGGACAGTACGATCCGTCTTTCGCTGAGGTGCTATGGGAACAGTTCGCTGCACGAGATGAAGGTGTCGGAGACCGAGGCGCCGCCTAAAGCGATCCGGTTCTTCCTGAACGGCGACCCGCAGCTTGTCTACTCTTTGTACGAGATCATTCTGAATCACTCTACCGCCGTTGAGTTCCGGGCGAAGGAAGCGCCGCTCGACAGCTCCGACCTGCAGACGATCACGAACATTCAGCTCAAGCTGCCGGACACGGTGGTCTTGACGCCGGACAACATACGGCCGGTCGGTTTCGACGAGAACGAAGCGCTCATCCCGTATACCAAGCGGTCTTTCTCAGGCTACCGGCTTCTGACAGAATATTTCACGTTTCCATACAAGTTTCTTTTCTTCGACATTCACGGGATCGACCAGGCCATCGCGAGAAAGTTCGGCAGCCATTTCGAGATCCACATCAGGCTGAAGGACATCGTTCCTCCCGCCGCTCCCGTGACCAGCGACACGTTCAGGCTGGGCTGTTCCCCGATCGTGAACCTCTTCGAAAAAACGGCGGACCCGATCTACCTGAACCAGCAGAAGTACGAGTACCACCTGATCCCCGACGTTCACAGGCAGATGTCGACCGAGGTCTATTCGGTAGACCAGCTTGTGTCGACGGACCCGAAAACGAACACCACAAGGGAGTTCTCGCCTTTTTATTCGCTGCGGCACACGTACGGCGAAGCGCGTGAGAAGTCTTTCTGGTACGCCTCGAGGCGACAATCCCAGCGCCCGAACGATGAGGGCAGCGAGATATTCATTACGTTCGTCGATTCGGAGTTCAATCCCAGGACGCCTGCGACCGACATTCTGACTGTCAAGACTACCTGCACAAACCGGGATCTTCCCGCAAAGCTTCCTTTCGGCGGAAAAGAAAGCGATTTCGAAGTGGAAGGGGCGGCGCTCATTTCGCGCGTGCGCTGCCTGACCAAACCGACGGAAACGATCCGGCCGCCGCAGAGAAAGGGCGCGCAGTGGCGGCTGATCTCTCATATGAACCTAAACTATCTTTCGCTGGTCAACGACGAGAACGGAAGCCCCGAAGCGCTGCGGGAGATCCTGCAGCTTTACAATTTCAACGATTCGTCCGCCACACGAAAGCAGATCCTTGGTATCACAAGCGTGTCCGCGAAGCCGGTGATCCGCCGGATCGGCCAGAGGGTCGGTGCCGGATTTGTGAGGGGACTTGAAACCACGATCGCTTTCGACGAAGAGGAATTCGTCGGAAGCGGAATGTACCTGTTCGCGAGTGTGCTCGAGCGATTCCTGGGCGTTTACGTTTCATTGAACTCGTTCAACCAGCTCGTGATCGAGTCCCGGCAGCGTGAAGGCGAGATCAAGAGATGGCGGCCAAGGACCGGCGACCAGGTCCTTCTTTAGAAAGGGACCGCCCGCGCATCGTTAATTCTTAGAGACATGCCAGACGAAAGGCCTTTGGACAAAGTGCTGTTTGAGGAGCCGTACCGTTTCGGGTTCTTCCAGGCGGTGCGTCTCGTGCAGCAGCTGAACTCGGACAAGCGTTCGGTCGGCCGCGACGCGATGCCGCACGAGGAGGCCGTTAGATTCAGATCGAACGTATCGCTCAATTTTCCCGCAAGCGAGATCCAGGAGCTCAAAGAGACCGTCGACGATAATACCGGCGCTGAAAAGGTCGAGATGTTCGTGAATTTCATCGGCGTGGTCGGGGTCAGCGGGGTGATGCCGGTCCATTACACCGAGCACGCACTCAACCGCAACCGCTACGGCGACACGGCCTTCTGGGCGTTCACCGACATTTTCACCCATCGCGTCGCCTCCCAGTTCTTCAGGGCGTGGGAAAAGTACCGGTTTCCGTATTCCTATGAGCGCGGCGACGACGAGTTCACCCAGTATCTGTTCGATCTGAACGGCCTTGGGACGAAGGGCCTTCGCGGCCGCATGGACCTCGAGGACGAGGCCCTGCTCCCGTATTCGGGCCTGATAACCCAGAAGCCGCATTCGGCGCGTTCGACCGCTCAGATGGTCTCCGATTATTTCGGCATCGAGGTCCGGATCTTCCAGTTCTTCGGGCAGTGGTTCGACCTGGACAGGCAGAGCATAACCAAACTGGGAGAGGCGAACAGCCACCTTGGAGTGGACGCGATAATCGGGACGCGAGTGTGGGATCAGCAGTCGAAGTTCAGGCTGGTTCTCGGGCCTCTGTCGTTTGCGAAATTCCAGGCATTTCTTCCCAGCGGAACGGCCTATGAGGCGCTGAGATCGCTGGTGAAGTTCATGGTGGGTTTGGAGTTCGATTTCGATGCGCAACTCGTCCTCAGGAAGGACCAGGTGCCCGGAACGGTGCTTACAACGCGCGCCAAAAGGCGGCCGATGCTCGGCTGGACCTCGTGGCTAAAGTCAAAGCCGTTCGAGGAAGACGACCGCCAGGTAATTTCGAGATTCTGATTGCTTTTCGGAAAGTTCAATTATTGATATAAGATAGCGGCAAACATCACTCCAGCGGTTCAAGAAGCGCGTCAGGGTTCGCATTTTCCGGGCTGATCCGTAGCGGCGAGTGAAGGATTCCATTCAAAGGCAGGAGAACAGGAGATGAACGTAAATTTGAAGTCCCTCGTTGGCAGGCTGAACGATACGTGCAGAAGCGCTTTGGAGGATGCGGCCGGGCTGTGCCTTTCCCGCACCAATTACGATGTTGAGATCGAGCATCTCCTTGCGAAACTGCTCGAGAAAGACGATACCGACCTTCACGCGATCTGTCATCACTTCGAAGTGAACGTGGACAGGCTGACGAGGGATGTGAATACGGCGCTTGACCGCCTCAAGACCGGTAATAACCGCACGCCCGGCCTGAGCGACAGGATCCCCAGCTGGGTCCAGGATGCGTGGCTTATCGCCTCGATCGACTTCGGCGCCGCCCGCGTGCGTTCAGGGCATATGATTCTCTCGCTCCTGAAGGACGGGGGTCTTTCGCGCATCGCGCACGACATTTCGAAGGAGTTCGACCACATTTCGGTCGAAAAGCTCGAGGGCGAGTTCATCGACATAGTTTCGAACACAAGCGAGGAACGCGAGTCGATGGCGCTCGGCGATGCCGCGGGAGTTACCGGCGGACAGGTCGCGAGCGGAGTCCCCGGCAAGACCAAGGCGCTCGACCAGTACGCCGAGGATCTTACCCAGAAAGCTCGCGAGGGCAAGATTGATCCGATCCTCGGCCGCGACTTCGAGATCAGGCAGATCATCGACATACTCACGCGCAGGCGCCAGAACAACCCGATCCTCACCGGCGAGGCCGGAGTAGGAAAAACGGCGGTCGTCGAAGGGTTCGCTTTGAGGATCGCCCAGGGAGACGTGCCCGATCCGCTGAAGAACGTCGCGGTCAGGACGCTTGACCTGGGGCTCCTGCAGGCGGGAGCGGGCGTGAAAGGCGAGTTCGAGAACCGCCTCAAGTCGGTGATCGACGAGGTGAAGGCATCGCCGCAGCCGATCATACTGTTTATCGACGAGGCGCATACGATGATCGGCGCGGGAGGCGCCGCGGGTCAGAACGACGCCGCCAACCTTCTGAAACCCGCGCTCGCTCGGGGCGAACTCAGGACGATCGCCGCCACGACCTGGGCGGAATACAAGAAGTATTTCGAGAAGGACGCCGCGCTCGCACGGCGATTCCAGGTGGTGAAGATCGAAGAACCCGGCGTCGAAACGGCGATCGGAATGATGAGGGCGATCGCCGGCAAGATGGAAGAGCACCACAATGTCCGGATCCTGGACGAGGCCGTCGTCGACTGCGTCAAACTCTCTCACAGATACATAACCGGGCGCCAGCTGCCGGACAAGTCGGTCAGCGTGCTCGACACGGCGTGCGCAAAGGTCGCGATCGGGCAGGGCGCAACGCCCGCTGCCATCGAAGACGCGACGAAGCGAATGGACCACCTGGTCCGCGAGATAGATTCGCTCGAGCGCGAGCAGGTGACCGGAGCCGACCACTCGGAGAGACTGGGCGAACTCAACGCCGAAAAGGACGAGGTTACGGCGAAGCTCGAGAAGCTAAACGAACAGTGGGAAAAGGAAAAAGGGCTGACCGACAAGATCCGCAACATAAGGATCAAGCTCGAGATGTCGAGGCTCGGCGGAAACGGCTCTGCCGCGCCGACGGTCGAGACGGAAGAAGGTTCGGAGTCTGCGGCCGCCGCGGTCGCTCAGGACACTTCCGGTTCCGAATCCACGGGCGCGGCCGCCGCTCCCGAAACAGGCGCCCCGGTCGATACCGATGCGCTGAAGGCCGAACTTCAGAAACTTACGGCGGAACTGAAAGAGATCCAGGGTGAATCGCCGCTTATGTCGCCGGTGGTCGATTCGCAGGCGATCGCCGAGATCATTTCCGGCTGGACCGGCATCCCGGTCGGCAAGATGGTCGCCGACGAGATCAATGCGATCCTCGAGCTCGAGAAGACACTCAGCGAAAGGGTCCTCGGCCAGGATCACGCGCTGGCGGTGATCGCGGAACGCGTCAAGACGTCTAGAGCCGGATTGACCGACCCGAAAAGGCCGATCGGTGTGTTCCTGCTTGTCGGAACCAGCGGCGTGGGCAAAACGGAAACCGCGCTCGCGCTCGCCGATACCCTTTACGGCGGAGAAAGGAACCTGATCTCGATCAATATGAGCGAGTACCAGGAAGCGCACACGGTCTCTTCATTGAAAGGATCGCCCCCGGGATATGTCGGCTACGGCGAGGGAGGCGTGCTGACGGAAGCGGTTCGCAGGAAGCCGTATTCGGTGGTGCTGCTCGACGAGGTCGAGAAGGCGCATCCGGACGTGATGGAGCTGTTCTACCAGGTCTTCGACAAGGGAGTGCTGGAAGACGGCGAAGGCCGCGAGATCGATTTCAAGAACACTATTATTCTTCTGACCTCCAACATCGGGACCGACCTGATCATGTCGCTGAATGCGGATCCGGAAACGCGTCCTGATCCCGCCGGGCTAGAAGAGGCGCTCCGGCCCGAATTGGTCAAGGCCTTCAAGCCGGCACTGCTCGGCCGTATGGTGACCGTGCCTTACTATCCGATCTCCGACGATGTGCTCAAGGAGATCGTCAAGCTGCAGCTTGGCAAGATCACCAAGCGCATCTTTGAGAACCACGGTGCGCAATTTTCCTACGACGATGCCGTCATCGACACTGTGGCAAGCCGGTGCACCGATGTCGACAGCGGCGCGCGGAATGTCATCAACATTCTGAACGGCACTCTGCTGCCCGAAATGAGCGGCGAAGTGCTTTCGAAGATGGCGAGCGGAGAAGGCATCACGAAGGCCCACGTGTCGGTCGACGACAACTCGAATTTCGTTTATTCGATCGAGTAGGGCGTTCCGCAAATCGTCCGGCTGAGGATTCCGGGCGAGTCCATCCACAGGACATCCCGCCGCGTGGTTCGAAAAACCGGCGGCGGGTTCTTTTCGCGGGTCGCGGCCGTGATGCCGAATGGAGTGATTCGATATGGCAGAAGATAGGGCAAAACAGGAAAAACGGATGATGAAGGTCTTCACTCCTCTGGGTGACGATTACCTTCTCATCAACAAATTCACGGCAGTCGAAAGCATCTCCGAGCTTTTCGAATATGAGCTGGAGCTGCTCCACGAAGAGGACGAAGGGGAAGGCAGGACCCCCACCGATGTAGACCCTGCCAGCATCCTTGGAAAAGGCATCGCCGTATCGATCGAGCAGAAGGACGGAACCCAGAGGATCTTCAGCGGGATGGTCGCATCGTTCTCGAGAGGGCATCGCCGGACCCGGTTCACGTACTACTTTGCCAAGGTCGTTCCGCATGTCTGGATGCTGACACAGAATATCCAGAGCAAGATATACCAGCAAAAGTCCGTTCCCGACATCCTTCAGGAAGTGCTGTCCGGCTTCGAGGTGAAGTACGAGATCCAGGCGGACCTTAAGCCCCGAAACTACTGTGTGCAGTACAGGGAGAGCGATTTCGACTTCATCTCCAGGCTGATGGAGGAGGAGGGACTCTACTACTACTTCGAGCATGTGGACGGGAAGCACCTGATGATCATCGCGGATACGCCGCAGTCGCATGTCCCTGTCCCCAGCTCGCAGAGCGTCAAGTACGGGATCGAAGCGAGCGACGAGTACGAATTTGCCCCTTCGATCAGCGACCTGTGGATCGATACGCGGCTGCAAACGGGCAAGGTCACAACCTGGGATTACAACTTCCAGGAAGCCAACAACAAGCTCCAGAAACAGCAGCCGTCGATGTTCAGCGTTGGTGACAACCAGAAGCTTGAGCTCTACGAATATCCCGGAGGATACGCGAGGAAATACGACGGCATCGACAGCGGCGGCGGCGAGGCCCCGGGCGATCTCCGGGAGATACACAATGACAGCCAGCGCACGATCGAGAACATGATGCACGCCCTGGACAGCGGATACAGGGTACTTACAGGCACCTCCGACTGTTCATCGTTCACAGCCGGCCACAAGTTCGCGCTTATCGAGCATCCGGACAGCAACCTCAACTGCGACTATATGCTCACCTCTGTGACGCACGAGGCCGAACAGAATCCGAGCTATATCTCGGAGGAAGAGGTTGACGAGCCCTATACCAACAGCTTTACGTGTGTGAAACAGGGACAGGGGACACCGCGCTACGTACCGCCAAGGAAGACCGACAGGCCATTGATCCCCGGCACGCAGACGGCGGTCGTCGTGGGCCCTTCGGGTGAAGAGATATTCACCGACAAATACGGAAGGATCAAGGTCCAGTTCCACTGGGACAGGTACGGAAAAGTTAATGAGTCGAGTTCCTGTTGGGTCCGTGTCGCTCAACTCTGGGCCGGGAACGGATGGGGCTCGATGTTCATTCCCAGGATCGGGATGGAGGTCGTGGTGCACTTCATCGAGGGCGATCCTGACAGGCCGATCGTCACAGGGTGTGTCTACAATCCGCTGGCGATGCCGGCATATACCCTGCCCGACGAGAAGACGAAATCCGGGATCAAGACCGATTCGTCGACCGGAGGCGGTGGGTTCAACGAGCTCCGGTTCGAAGACCTCTCGGGCGAAGAACAGATATTCATGCACGCCCAGAAGAACATGGATATCCGCGTGAAGAACGACACGAAGGAAACGGTGATGCACGACCGTCACCTGATCGTCGAGAACAATCAGTTGGAGAATGTGAAACGCGACAAGCACCTGATCGTGGGAGGTGACCGAAGTGAATCGGTAACGGGGACAGCCTCACTGACGGCACAGGAAATTCACCAGAAAGCGAATCAGAACTTCGCTGTGGAAGCTACTCAAGGTGTTCATATTAAGGGCACGATGTCGAACGTGATCGAATCGCCCAGCTCGGTGACGATCAAGTGCGGCGGAAGCTCGATATCATTGAGCCCCGCGATGATCTCGATCTCCGCACCGATGGTCAACATCAACAGCGGCGGCGGTGGCGGTTCGGGCGCCGGATGCAGCCCCAACAGTCCGGAAGAAGCACAGGAAGCGGACGATGCGAATGCGGGGAATCCGATAACGAAATCGTCTCCGGGCGAGGAGCCTCCGCAAAAGGACTACACTCCACTCGCCGTAGCATTCAAGAAGGCTGCCCATAGCGGCACGCCGTTCCTCGCGGTTTGAACCGGGTAACGACTACTTATGGACATCGAGAAGTTCAGATCGGCGGTGATGAATCCGAGGACACGTACGTACTGCGTGCTTGACGCCGCGGCGGTGCCCAACCTCCCGAGGAAGCTCTACGAGTTCGATCCGCCGAATTACCCCCTGATCCGGGGCGAGTTGACCCCGGACATGGTTCACGTCGTTCCGTATCTGGCGCTGATGATACCGAACGAGAAGTTCACATCGTGGGTGCTTGAGAACGCGTTCGGAAAGAACTGGGGAATAATCGTGCAGTCGCGGTTCTCCATCTATGAAATGCGGAGGCACTTCAGATCGTTGATCCAGGTCGTTGACGAGCAGGGCAAGGCGATGCTCTTTCGTTTCTACGATCCGAGGGTCATCCGAAAGTTCCTTCCGACCTGTGACAGCGAGCAACTGAAAGCATTTTTCGGAAACGCGGACGCATACTTCTCAGAGGCGGAAGATGGCGAGGTACTGCTTTCGTACACGAACGCCGAAGGGGAACTGGCGACGAAGGAGATCGTCCTTTCGGATAAGGAATAAATAAGAGGAAACAGAACTATGCCTACAGGACCAGCAGCTAGAGTAACCGACAACGTAGCGCACCCCCTTCCGCCCATACTTACCCCGGGACCGGGCAGCACGAATGTGTTTATCGGATTTCTTCCCGCCTGGCGCGGGATGCCGCTTGCCGCAGTCGCAGCGCTTCAGGCGGCAAAGACCGCCGCAGACACAGCGATCAATGCCGCGACGGCGGCAACGGCGGCGGCCGCCGGGACGCCGGGGGCGCCTGCGGCCAAGGCTGCAGAGGAGGCGACGAAGGCCGCGGCGCTGTCTTCGATGTCGTCTGCGATAACAGGTGCAGCGGGGGGTGCGGACATTCACGCCTGCACGACCCCATTGCCGATCCCTCCCCACGGGCCGGGCGTGGATATCACTGGTTCCGCGACGGTGATGATCAACTCGCTTCCGGCGGGACGTCAGTTCGACACGATACTTGAAGCGATCGGTCCGCCGAATACGATCATGAAAGGTGAGTTCACGGTGATCATCGGAGGCTGAGGCAAATATGCTCGTTATTAAGAAAGCGCAGATCCAGGCGTTCATCGCTGAGGACGACACCGGACTGATCCGTGTCATACGCGAGATAATTCGCGAGGCGTTTCACGAGGGCGTTGCGGACTATTCGGACGAGAAGCTCGACGGAATGGTGCGGATCGGCATCGAGAAGGCGAAGTCCAGAGAGTTCGAGAGAGCCGAGGACATCGCCGCCTTCGTCGCGATCATGTTCGAGATCTCACCTAACTTCGATATCCAGGAGCATATCGACGCGTTCTTCAAGGACGAAACTGTCCCCAAGGATATGAGAATGGAGTTCCTGCTCGGAAGGGTCCAAAACGAGACCTGGGCCGAGGCGGAAAACACATACGACGCGAAAGCCTGGTTCCCCGACAGCAAGGAGGAAGCGTAGTCAAAGATGTCTGAAGAGCACAAACCGGAAGTGGAAGCTGAGATTCCTGTCGAAGAAGCGCCCGAAACCTCCGAAGTGAACAAGGTCGAGGCCGCAGCGATGATCGAAGAGCAGGATAAGAAGGTCGCGGCGCTCGCAAAAGCGCTGGAAGATAACCCTTCGGCATCGATCGAACTGGAACTCGACCGGGAAACGGACCTCTTGCGGCACCTAAGGCAGGTGCAAAAGGGCGATCCGAAAGACAGGGCCGCCGCGAAAGCGGAATACGCCTCGAAGGCCGCGTTGAGCCGGGCTGTACAGCCGGTTGAAGATTAAGCGCTGATCAAGGCCTGGTCATTTCCTCGGGCTTCACAAGCTCGTCAAACTTCTCCCCGTCCAGAATTCCAAGCTCCTCTGCAGACTCGCGAAGCGTGATCCCCTTCTTGTGGGCGTGTTTTGCGATCTTCGCTGCGTTGTCGTAACCGATGTGCTGGTTCAGGGCCGTGACAAGCATTAGCGATTCATTCAGATATTCGTCGATCTGATCCCTGTTCAGCTCGATCCCCGCGATACAGTAATCGACAAATCCGTGGCACGCGTCCCCGATCAGGCGGACCGAGTGAAGGAAATTGTGGATCATCACGGGCTTGAACACGTTCAACTCGAAATTTCCCTGCGAGCCCGCAAATCCGATCGCCGCGTCGTTTCCCATCACCTGCGCGGCGACCATCGTCATCGCCTCCGACTGCGTGGGATTCACCTTGCCCGGCATTATCGAACTTCCCGGCTCGTTTTCCGGAAGCACAAGCTCGCCGATCCCGCATCTCGGCCCGGACCCGAGCCAGCGTATGTCGTTCGCGATCTTCATAAGCGAAGCCGCAAGAGTCTTCAATGCGCCCGACGCGAACACGATCTCGTCGTGAGCCGAAAGCGCGGCGAACTTGTCCGGATGCGACCGGAACGGAAGTCCCGTCAGCTCTGCGATCTTGCCGGCGGCGCGTTCCGCGAACTCCGGATGCGAGTTCAGACCGGTCCCGACGGCGGTCCCGCCGATCGCGAGATCGAAGAGATCGGACAGTGCGAGGTTGAGCCTTTCGATGTCCCGGTCGATCAAGGACGCCCATCCGCCGAACTCCTGGCCTACCGTCAGAGGCGTCGCGTCCTGCAGATGAGTGCGCCCTATCTTCACGACGTCGCTGAATTCGTGAGCCTTTGCCGAGATCGCGTTCTCGACCTTCTGCACCTGGAAGATAAGGTGCGTCATCTGCTCGGCGGCGGCGATGTACATCGCGGTCGGGAACGTGTCGTTGGAGGACTGCGACTTGTTGACGTCGTCGTTCGGGTGGATCGGGTCCTTCGAGCCCATCTCGCCGCCTGCGATCTCGATCGCGCGGTTCGAGATCACCTCGTTGGCGTTCATATTGGTCTGCGTTCCCGATCCCGTCTGCCAGACGCGCAGAGGAAAATGCCTGTCGAGCTTGCCTTCGATCACCTCGTCAGCCGCCTGCACGATCAGGTCGCGCTTCTCTTCCGACAACTTGCCGAGATCGCAGTTGACGATCGCGCAGGCCTTCTTGAGGACGCCAAGCGCGCGGATCATCTCGCGCGGCATCACGTCGAAGCCGATGTTGAAATGATGAAGGCTGCGCTGTGTCTGCGCGCCCCAGTAGACGTCCGAAGGGACCTCGATCTCGCCCATCGAGTCGGTCTCGATTCTTGTGCTCATAGCGTTATTCTGCCACGAAGAGTCCGATTGACCGAATCCGCCCGAAAGCTCCTAATCGGGAACGCAGGTCGATTGGCCGTTTCTTTAAAATCAGAGCGTTTAACATTGTTTAATCTCCGTTCAAAGTTGTATCAACGAAGGAGAACCAAAATGAAGCACTCCCCTTTTCCCACGAAGCTCGCGACGCTCGTCCTCGCGATAGCTCTGACTTCCATCCTTTCAGCGGAACACCTTGCGGCGGACTTCGTTGTCGACAGAAATGACGACGACGGCTCCGCTTCCGCATGCACCGCCGCGCCGAACGATTGCTCGCTGCGGGGCGCACTGTCCGCGGCCGTCGCGTCGGCAGAGGACGACAGCATCACGTTCGACCCGGGTGTCTTCTCCGCCGACAGTTTCGTCAGGCTCAACGGCCGGCTTTCCGTGAACGGAGGCGGAGCGATCTCGATCGACGGATCCGACGCGCGGCTCGTCACGGTGGACGCGCAGAACAGCGGAGGCGTGTTCTTCGTCGGAACTGCGGGAAATCTTTCGATCTCGAACCTTTCGATCACAGGCGGCAACCTGAATCTGACCTTCGGAGGCGGCATCGACAACCGGGGTGTCCTGAACGTCTCGCAATCGACCTTCTACAACAACCGCGGCGGTTCCGGAGGCGCGATATTCAACAACGGCGGCTCGGTCGCGATCTCGAACTCGACCCTCTGCAGCAACAACTCCGCCTACGGGGGCGCATACCACAGCGTGGGCACTGCGGCCGTGACTGTCTTCCGGGATTCGACTATCTGCTCGAACACGGCGACATACGGCGGCGGCATCTATGTCAGCAGCGGCTCGGTTAGCCTCGAGAACACGATCATAGCTAACAACTCAGGCGGCGCGGGCGGTCCCGATGTGTGGCGGACCGTGAACTCGCTCGGCTTCAATCTCATCGGCAATTCGTCGGGAATGACCTTCTCAGGCGCCAACGCAACCGACCGGACCGATGTCGATCCGATGCTCGATCCCGCAGGGCTCGCAGACAACGGCGGAAACAGTCTCACCGTCGCGCTTCTTCCCGAAAGTCCCGCGATCGACACCGGTTACAGCCTCTCCGAAGAAGACCAGAGGGGCGCAACGCGGCCCGTCGATGTTCCCGATTCGGCAGACGGAACGGGCAATCTTGCGGATACGGGTGCATTCGAGGTTCAGTATGAGGTCGAAGAGCCTCCGACGACCACTTTCGAATGGGGCGGATTCCGCCGGCCGATCCGCGAGAACCACTACAACCTCGCCAAGGCGGGATGGCTCTTTCCGGTCAAATTCAGCCTGAACGGATTCCAGGGGATGGACATCCTCGCCGAAGGATCGCCGACCTCGGTGAAGATCGGATGCTTCTCCAGAACGCCGATCGGAGATCCCGAACCGATCCGTACACACGGCAATCCCGCCCTCAAGTACAACCAGGGAAGGGATTTCTACAAGATGGTCTGGAAAACGAAGCGACAATGGCGATGGTCCTGCAGAAGGCTGTCGGTCACACTGAGCGACGGCTCGGTCCATTCGGCGGATTTCCTGTTCTGGTAGTCGTCCGTTCGATCTCTATCAGTTGCCCCCGGCTTCAGCCGGGGGTGACGGTAGTCGAACCACTATCTCGGGGCTTTAGCCCCGCAAATGCCGGCTTAGGCCGGCTTTTTACTTTTTTGTAGCCTTGAATGAGCCCGTCTGAAAAGCAGGTCTGGACGCCGTTCCCGATCGTTTCGCACGAAAGACCGCGTTGCCGGAACACATCAGTTGCCCACGGCTTCAGCCGGGGGGCAACCGGGTAAACAAGACAGGATAGGGGCTTTAGCCCCGAGATAGCCGGCTGAAGCCGACGAGACAATCTTTATGGCCCTTTCGATCCCCCCGCTAAAGCGAGGGGCAACTGATGTCACCGAATCGCTTGAAATTCGCCTGCTCGATTAGGAGCCAAATGTTTTGCAGTACATTTGTGAACGATGATCCCATCCCCTTCGGGCTGAAGGTGCGTGGCGTAGATTGCGCTCCTGACGGAGCACGGTTCACATTTCGAATCGTTTTTTTCCGGCGCTGCCGGTCTTGCTTTACCGGAGCAGATAAAAACGCCGACGTGTGAATCTTGACACCCGGACGCCGCGCACTTTAATTTATCGGGAAGCTTGCGCCGTCAAGGTATGAAAACCCTTTCTCTCTTCTTCGAACTCTACTACCGGCCGGCTTCCGCTTTCAGCGACATAATGGACAGCGGAAGCTGGATATTCGCGGCTGTCGCCGTCCTCGTCGTGTCCTTTGCATTCCAGTACGGAATCAATAGCCGGATCGCCGAGCAATACGCAGTGGGCTATTTCGACCAGGTAGTTCGGGGCGAACGGACGCTGTTGCGTCCTGACCGTGGGCCCCTTGAAGCCGATCCCGAAGCCGCTTTCCGCCGAGAGAGCTTTCCGCTGATCGGATCGCGAGTCACCTGGCTGTTTTCTTTCGATTCGAGCTTCATTGCACCCCTTATAATCCTGACAGTGTTCTTCGTTCCGGGCACGATCATCCTTGCGGTACTGATTGCGAAGCTGGGAAATGCAGGAGTCGTGATCGGCAACGAATACGGCACGTTTTCGACCTGCGTGATGACGGCCTGGGCCGCAGCTCACCTTCCGTTTGCGATCGCGGGGTTGGCTTTTGGCAACGTTTCACTTGCGGGCCTTGTTTCGGTCGCATTGTGGGCCGTGAGCGGCATTGCGTTCGGAGGGCTTCTGGTTTTTGCAATTCGGACCGTTTTCGGCACGAACTATTCAGAAGCGATCATCACCGCGGCCTTCTCGTGGATCTTCTACAGCATCGGCGTCAATGTTATCGAGTTTGTCTCGCCCTGGTTCTTTTCTCCTTTCCTACTGATATTCGCAGTCCTTTATCTGGGAGGCTTCTTAAGAAGCGGCGTCGCAGGAATGAGCGACTCGATGCGACGCAAGCGAGATTTCAAGCGGTTTCTCCACAACGCGACCGTAAATCCGAGGGACGCAGACGCTCACGTTCAGCTTGGGCTTATTTATGCTTCGAGACGCCAGGACGAGAAGGCTAAGGAACATTTCGTGAAGGCATTCGAGATCGATCCCGAGGAGATCGATGCCAATTACCAGCTCGGACGGATCGCACGCCGGGAGGGCGACCTGCAAAAAGCGATCGAGCATTTCTCTACCGTTGTCGCTCAGAACGACAAGTTCGCGCTGAGTGAGATCTGGAGGGAGATCGGCGCGACCTATATGGAAGCCGGAATGGATGCCGAGGCTCGGGACGCACTCGAGAAGTTCGTCGCGCGGCGTCCTTTCGACGGAGAAGGGCTCTTCTACCTTGGCGTCCTACTTAAGCGCTCGGGCGAGTCCGAAGCCGCTCAGGAAATGTACGAGCGGGCGGTCGAAGCCGCCTCGACCGCTCCCTACCACCGGCGAAACGAACTCAGGAAATGGGCGAAGCGAGCCCAGAGGGAAATGACCTGATGGCGGTTGTGCTCTAGGGAACACAGGCAGTTTTGCAAACGGCCGGCTTCACACCGGCCACTTTTTGTTTTCCGCCTCAAAGCAATATAATTGTGGTTTCGTTTTCAGAGTGGTTTTAACTTCTGTAGGTTTTTGGCGGCTCCTGCACGGCATCCGCCCGTAATTTTAGGATCAGAGGACTTAAATGGCAGAACAATTTGACGTTACTATCATCGGCTCCGGGCCCGGCGGGTATGTCGCGGCGGTTCGCGGTTCCCAGATGGGGCTCAAGGTCGCATTGATCGAAAAAGAAGAGACCGAAAGGCTCGGCGGAACGTGCGGACTTCGCGGATGCATCCCGACCAAGGCGCTCCTGATGGCGGCTCATCTCTACGAGAAAGCCTCGCATTTCGAGGAATTCGGGATCAAGATCGACAAGCTGGGATTCGACTGGACCCAGGTCCAGAAGCGCAAGTCCGATGTCGTAAACAAGAACGCGGCCGGCGTCTCGTACCTTATGAAAAAGCATAAGGTCAAGGTTTTCAACGGTTTCGGCAAGATCCTGGGACCGGGGAAGGTCGAGGTCGAGACGAACGACGGCAAGAAAGAGACGGTCGAATCGAAGAACATCATCATTGCCACAGGCTCCGTCGTCCGGCCGATCCCGGCGTTTGAGACGGACGGCAAACAGGTAGTTAACTCCGATCACATTCTGGAACTTGAAAAAGTGCCCAAGTCGATGATCGTGATCGGATCCGGCGCCGTCGGCGTCGAGTTCGCTTCCGTCTACGCGCGCTTCGGCTGCGACGTGACCGTCGTCGAGCTTTTGGACAGGATCGTCCCGATCGAGGACGCCGACGTTTCGAAACAGCTTGAGCGATCGTTCAAAAAGCAGGGCATCAAGTGTATGACCGGCGTGAAGCTCGACACGATGAAGAAGCTGAAGAACAGCGTCAAGGTGTCGGGCAAGGATTCAAAGGACAAGGCGGTCGAGCTTGAGGCGGAAATGGTTCTGGTGGCGATCGGAAGAATGCCGTTCCTCGAAGGCCTCGGTCTTGAGAACACAAAGGTCAAGGTAAACGACCGCGGCGTTGTCGAGGTCAACGAATACTGCGAAACGGCGGAGCCCGGGATCTTCGCGATCGGCGATGTGATCAACACGCCCTGGCTCGCCCACCTCGCTTCAAAGGAAGGGATTCTCGTGGTCGAGAAGCTCGCCGGAAAGAACGTCGAGCCGATCAACATGAACCTAGTCCCGAACTGCACGTACTGCGATCCGGAGGTCGCCAGCGTCGGGATGACCGAGCAGAAGGCGAAGGACGCGGGTTATGACGTGAAGGTCGGCAAGTTCCCTTTCTCGGCTTCAGGAAAGGCGAGGATCATCGGCGAGACGGACGGCTTTGTGAAGATCGTCGCCGAGAAGAAGTACGACGAGGTCCTTGGCGTTCATATCATCGGCCCGCACGCCACGGAATTGCTCGCTGAGGCCTGCGTCGCGATGCAGCTCGAGACGACGGCTGACGAGCTCGGACGGACGATCCACGCGCATCCGACCGTTTCCGAAACGGTGATGGAAGCCGCCGAAGGCGTCCACGATCTGACGATACATATCTAGGTCAGGTAAAAAGTAGGGGCGGGGCTTGTCTCCGCCCTCTTGAGGTAACGCGAACTTCAGTTTGCGCCGTGCGCACGCGCGGAGTACCGTTCGGGCCTCGGACATACCGCGACAAGCTGAAGCTTATCGGACATCCGTTTAGAGCAGCGCTTTGCGCCGCCGAGGTAACGCGAACTTCAGTTTGCGCCGTGCGCAAGCGCGGAGTACCGTTCGGGCCTCGGACGTACCGCGACAGGCTGAAGCTTATCGGACATCCGTTTAGAGCAGCGCTTTGCGCTGCATTGAGCGCGAAGCGCGAACTCCAAAGACATCGTGAGCCTAAGCAGAAACGCGACCGTCAGGGAGGGCTACCTCTTGGTAGTTGCAGGTTCAAAGTTCCAGGTGTACTCCGGACGATGCCCGTGCGAATCACGCAATCGCTTCGCGATGCGCGAATAATGCGACGAATACCGTGGGCCGCGCTGCTATTAACATTCCGCGCCGATGGCGCTCTCCATTGGTCAATGATCATTGGGAATTGGTCAGCGGCACGCTCCCAGACGGTCGCGTTTCCGCCAAAACCGCGCCGATGGCGCTCTCCATTGGTCAATGGTCATTGGGAATTGGTCAGCGGCACGCTCCCTGACGGTCGCGTTTCCGCCAAAACCGCGCCGATGGCGCTCTCCATTGGTCAATGATCATTGGGCATTGGTCGACGGCGCGCTCCCTGCCTCTCCGCTACTCTTTTTGAGTGCCCGTGAAGGACATGCGGGGAACGCCGGCGCCCTCGATCGTCCCCAACATTTCGCCATTTTCGATCTCCCCTCTTAACTGCAGGACCATCGGTTGTCCCTGAACCTCTACATTCACGTCCCCGACGAACCGTCTGCCGCTCACTTTTCCGTTCACTATCTTTCCATTGCCAAGGGAGGTCGAGATGGCCCCGGTGAATGCAGCATCATTCTGTTTGAGGTCCAATTCGATCTCCAGAGTTCGGGCACCGGACTTGGCCGTCAGTTTCCAGACTCCGGTTACATTTACCTCCGGCTTCTGATCCATGCTCGGTGATTTGGGTGGCGATTCGTCATCAGGCTCGGCACTGTCCTCCTGGAACGGTCTCAAAATGGCCAGCGCGTCGTTCGCATCAAACTGCGCAAATGTGAGATTCAGCAATACAGCAATCGCCAACCGCTCTTCAGGATAGACGACCAGGAACCCCCTTCCGCCAATCGAAGATCCACCATGATGATATAGCGTCCGTCCTTTGCTGTCCTTAGAGATACGCCAGGCGATTCCGACGAGCGTTGGATCTCCGTCAGTCGTTTTTTGAGGGGTGAACAGCATCTTCAGAGTTTCCTGTTTGAGAAATCCCGCCGTCATATGCGCCTCGGCAAAGTGAACCAGATCTTCTGTAGTCGAGAGAAGTCCCGCTCTGTCACTATTGTCGGTGTAAGGAGCGTGTATCCATTCCCGATCAAAACCGAGGGAATAGAATCCGGTTCTTTTGGGGATGATCTTTTGATTGTCATCGCTAACCGTCGCCCGCAGATTCAACGGAGTCAGCACTTCCGACTGAAGGCAGTCCGCGTAGTCTTTTTTCGCCGCCCCTTCGATTGCCGCACCCAAGAGGGTGTATCCAAACGTCGAGTAGGAATACTCCGTGCCAGGAACATTAATCAGAGGAGAATCCTTAAACCGTTCGAGACTCTCGCCTAAACTGCCGTATCTTCTTGTATTCACAAACTCTCCCTCGGCGTAATGCCTTATACCTCCAAGGTGACCGGCAAGTTGACGGACCGTAATGTCATATTTCTTCCTTGGGAAGGTGGGAACGTACTTGTGAATCGAGGCGTCGAGATCGATCAAACCCCGCTCGTGAAGTCTTGCAAGCGTTGCGGCAGTCAGGAGTTTTGATAAACTCCCGATCCGAAACTTGGTCTCCGGGGTTACCTTAACGTCTTGTTCCAGATCGGCGTGGCCGAATCCCTCAGACCAGATGATCTTGCCATCCTTGATGACTGACACAGAGAGCCCCGGAATTCTCTTTTCCGCTATTAGTGACCTGGCGATTTCCCGCGCCTGCTCTTTCTGAGCCAAGGCCCAAGGCGGGCAAGCGATCAGAATAAGCAGGAGGAGGGTGCATTTTCTCATTGTCTAAAATTCCTCAATGTTGGGTGTCTATCGGAAGTCTGGGACGAAGTAGCGATGACAGCTATGCCCATACGACCGGCAATCGCTTTCTGAGCTGCCCGTGTGGTCGTGCGGACATTCGAATCCGGGAATCGTCCTTCGAGTTTCGCCAGAGACGAACTTCAGGGTATTAGCCTGACCGAGGGCTCCCGTGCGAAATCAAATTGCCTAAGGCATGCCGTCAACCGGCTTTGTCAACTAAATCAACAGTTCGGGGCGATCGTCACGAACTAGCATTGACTATCGACAAGCCAATCGTGATCGCAGGTAAGGACTCAGGCAGTTTCGGAAGACCGCGGCCTTCCACTTTCTGATCACTCCAAATTACGAGGATCGGCAGACAGAAGTCTGAAGTATTGCCGACGAAGCCCAGCATTCTCGGGACCATACCAGACACGCGGATTACTTGTATTGAACGGTTAAATCAATATTGAACAATCGAAACCTATCGAATGTCATTCCGGAACTGAAAAGGGGTCTTGGTGGTAAGGGTCTTGAATAGCCGTGTGAAGTGGCTCTGGTCGGCAAAACCAGTTTCAATAGCGATTTGCGCTAACGTCAATTCGGGATTGGCCAGAAGCTCTTGCGCGCGTTTGATACGAAGGTGGCGAATGTATTCTGCAATGGTGCTCCCTCGATGAATCCTGAACACTCTGGATAGATGGACAGGATGCACACCCGCGACCTTGGCGATCCTAGCCAGTGTGAGTCTACTTGAGTAGTTCTCGTGAACGAATTCCACCACATCTTCCAACCACGGGGGAGCTTTTCCTCGTTGATTGGGTAATGGATTCCGGCACATCTCAACCGCAACCTCTGTCAGAAGCGAGTCAAGTGAGAGTGCAGAGACACTGTCATCGAAAGTCATTTCGCACGCAATTCTCCTGATCAGGTAAGCAGTATGTTGATTTCGAGCCGCCCGCGAATTTAACAGTCGTATTCCCGAATCTTCGAGTCGCCTCAGCCAGGAAGAGCGAATCGCAACACTCATGCAAATTACACCCTTCTCATAAACGTCGGAGTGTTTTTCTTGAGGCGGGCGGAAGATTGCGGTGAAAGGAGTGCAGGTCCTGTTCTTAGAAGAATCGTACTTTTCAGAAAAATTGCCACTCAGCACCAGAGCGAATCGTGGCTCCTCGTGCCAATGGGTTCGATTCTAATTTCTGGGTTGGTAAGAAACCGTAATGAGATCAAGTTCACCGACATCACGGTGATGAAGAATCTCATATCGGCTTTTGTCGGGCGGATTATTATACAAAGCAATGCTGAAATGACGTCACGCCAGTTCCCTTCGTTGCATGATTCGAACTTGCCCGAGTTCTCGGATCCAAACCCAAAGCGGCAAAGTAAGTAACGAGAACTGGAACTCGCCACGGAGAAGATATAACGCAAAAGAGATGATCCACAAGCTGAGGAACGCAGACGTTCAACTCGAACCGGGGAACATCGGGGGTGGGATCTTCATAGTCACCGGTCAGAACGACTGCATTCGGCGGAAGCTCTGCGGCGGAATGAAGGGCGACCAGGCGAAAAGACTCAACGAACTCGAGGCGGGGAACCGCGGTTGAAACGTGCCGTCGCCGATCTTACCGTAGACAAGACGATATCGAAGGAATGAGCAATGGAGTTGGTCTTCGCTGAAGGCAACGGACGGGCTCTCCATTGGTCAATGGTCATTGGGCATTGGTCCACGAATCGATCCGCTACCGTTTCTTCTCTGCGATCTCTGCGTGCTCAGCGGTTGATTCCCGACAAGCTGAAGCTCGTCGGACAGAAGCAAGCTGAAGCTTGAACTCTGACGCGATTCCTCACTGCCAGAACCACCTCTGCGCTCTCTGCGTGCTCTGCGGTCTATGACCGACAAGCTGAAGCTTATCGGACATCAGGCGCCTCCGTTTTGTGTTCCATCCGATTTTGTTTATAGTCGCTGTTTCATGAAAACCCAGCCCACATCGTATCCGAGAGGAAAAGTAAAGATACTTCTCCTCGAAAATCCCGCCGATTCCGCCGTTGAGGAATTCCGCTCGCACGGCTACACAAAGGTCAAAAGGCTGCCCGGGGCGCTTCCGGAAGAAGAGCTGATCGATGCCGTGAAGGGCGTCCACATCCTGGGGATCCGCTCGAAGACGAAGATCACGGAAGCGGTCCTCGAAGCCGCGGACAAGCTTCTCGCAGTCGGCTGTTTCTGCATCGGTACAAACCAGGTCGACCTGGGAGCCGCGACACGAGAGGGCGTGGCGGTGTTCAACGCTCCGTACTCGAACACTCGTTCGGTGGCGGAACTCGTGATAGGGCTGTTCGTGATGCTGATCCGCCGCATCTCCGACAAGAACATCGCCGCGCACGGAGGTATTTGGGAAAAGGACGCCGCGGGCAGTTACGAGCTTCGAGGCAAGCGGCTTGGAATCATCGGCTACGGGAACATAGGCTCGCAGGTGTCGGTGCTCGCGGAAGCGATGGGCCTCGACGTCCATTATTACGACATCGCGACAAAGCTTCCGCACGGAAACGCGACACCTTCTAGATCTCTGAAGGACCTTCTGAACGGCTCGGACATCGTCACGCTCCACGTACCCTCGGACGAAACCACTCGGTGGATGATCAATGAGAAAACGCTCGGCGAGATAAAGAAGGGTGCGATTCTCGTCAATTACAGCCGGGGCGACGTCGTCGATCTGAAGGCGCTGAAGAAACGGCTCAAGAGCGGCTACCTGAGCGGCGCGGCGATCGATGTTTTCCCGGAAGAGCCGAAAAAGAAGGGCGACAGATTCGACTGCGATCTACGGGGCCTCTCCAACGTCATCCTCACGCCGCACATAGGCGGCTCGACTCAGGAAGCGCAGGTCAGCATAGGCCTCGACGCGGCCGCGAAACTGCTCAAGTATCTCGAGTTCGGAACGACCACCGGCTCGCATACCGTGCCTCAGGTCAACCTCCCTCCGCAGGCGGGCACGCACCGCATCCTGCACATCCACCGGAACATTCCCGGCGTTCTGAGCCAGATAAACACGGAGCTGTCCGACGAGGGAATAAACATCGTCGGCCAGTACCTGAGCACGAATCCCGAGATCGGCTACGTGATTCTCGACATCGATTCGGAGCTTTCGAAGAAGGCGTTCGAGATACTCAAGAGGACGGAAGGAACGATCAAGATCCGGATGGTGTACTGAGGCAGGCCGATTGCGTTAGGCCACGGTGTTATGAAGATCGTGATACCCGGCGGAAGCGGACAGGTCGGAACCGTCCTCAGACGATTCCTTGAGCGCGAAGGCCACGAGGTCGTCATCCTCACACGGAATCCCGATCCCGAGGATCCCTCGGAAGTATTTTGGGACGGCTCCGGCCCCGGCGACTGGGCGAAGAGCTTCGAAGGCGCCGACGCCGTCATCAATCTCGCAGGCAGGAGCGTTAACTGCCGATACACTCCTGCAAACCGAAGAGAAATAAAGGCTTCAAGGGTCGACTCGACACGCGCCGTTGGCGAAGCGATCGCCGGCGCAAAGGACCCTCCGAAGGTCTGGCTGCAGATGTCGACAGCGACGATCTACGAGCACACCCACGGTCCGCCGAACGACGATCTGACCGGCGTCATCGGCGGGAACGAGCCCAACGCACCCGACACCTGGAACTTCAGCATCGATGTCGCGACGTCGTGGGAGAAGGCGGCCTGCGAAGCGACTAATGGCGGAACCCCGAGCGTAAGCGAGGGGGCAGAACGCGGCATCGATAGTCGCAAAACGCGAATGGTCCTTATGCGTTCTGCCATCGTGATGAGCCCCGACCGCGGCGGGCCGTTCGATATTCTGCTCAATCTCGTGAGATTCGGGCTCGGCGGCGCGTCGGGTGACGGAAGGCAGTTCGTATCGTGGGTTCACGAGGAAGATTTCGCGAGGGCGGTGCTGTTTCTTATCGAGACCGACTCGCTCAGCGGTCCCGTAAACATCGCGGCGCCGAATTCGCTCCCGAACAAGGAATTCATGCGCGATCTTCGAGAGGCGTGGGGAATGCCGTTCGGAATGCCCTCTCCCGCGTTTCTTCTTGAGATCGGCGCTTTCTTTTTGCGGACGGAAACGGAGCTTGTGCTAAAAAGTCGTCGCGTGGTCGCAAGAAGGCTTTCAGACGCGGGATTCGAGTTCAGATTTTCGGATTGGAAAGACGCGGCCGATGACCTGTGCCGCAGATGGAAAGCCGGGGCCTAGGAAGCTAGCCTTTCGGCGATCAGCTTGTAAACGTGGTAATTGTACACGAGTCCGATGTGCGTTCCCGTGACCTCGTAATTGTTCTCATCGTATCTCGAAACGCAGCTCTGCCAGTCGACGATCCCGTCGGACTTCGTATAGATCGCGGTCTGCTTCACGTCGCGTGGCATTCCTCCGTGGAGCGAGGTCACTGCGATGCAGTCGCAATGGCCGGTGTAGCAGTGCGGGTATTCGGTGCGGTCGCGCTTGTTGAAGATGCGGCTCCTGATCTTATCCGAAAGCTCGAGCACTCCGGGATGCGAGCGCACGCCCCTGAACGGTGACGCTAGGGTGATGACCGATCCGATCTTCTTGCGGTTCTGCACGACCGCCGATCTTGAGAGTACGCCACCGAGGCTGTGCCCGATCAGGTGCACGGGCTTCCCGGTTTCCTTGTAAGCTTTGCGAATCGTTCCCGTAAGCCTTTTGGTCAGCGTGTTGAGGCAGTCGGCGTTCCAGCCTATGTTCGATAAGTAGGGAGTGTAGCCGATCCTCTTCAGCCAAAGATAAAGCTCGTAAAGATAAACGTCCGATCCGAGGAACCCGGGAACGACGACGACAGCCGAGCCGTCCCCGCGCTTCACGCCGAAGCCGTAGTACACCGGCGAAAGGTGCAGCAGCGTCCAGTCGACCCCGACCAAAGACTCGAACCAGATCGGGAGCGCGTGCGCGCGGATCTCCTTGTCGAAGCCGGTGATCGCCTCGATCTCTTCCTCGATAAGTTCGTTTGGGAAGATCGCGTCGGGAAGGTTGAATTCAAGTTCGTTGTCGCTCATCGATTCAGGCATTTGCCGATTCCGCTTTGCCGCCCATTTCGGCAGCAAGTTCAAGCAGTTCGTTGAATACGCCGTCGAGTATCTCCTTGAACTTCTCCACATCGTCCATCGCGCCCGCGTCGGACGAAAGGCCGAAGTACAACTCCTGATTATAGCTGAAGATGGCGCATCCGAGGCCAAGTCCGTAACCGATCGGGACGTACGGATAGTGCGCAAGCATCTTCTTCCCGACCAGATAAAGCGGGATCTGAGGCCCGGGAACGTTCGTCGCGACCAGGTTGAACGGAGGCACAGGAGTGTCCGCAAGCGTCCCGATAATGGACTGCATAGGCGCCGGAAGCAGCGAATACGCCGCTCCGACGGTAAGTAGGCTTTCGGCGAGCCGAGTCTCCTTCATCAGCTGGGTCTTCTCATTCACGTACTCGAAGCGGCTGACAAGGTCCGGGAATTCGAGCGGGATCTCCAAAGGAATTATCGAGATGAGGTTCCCGAGCGAGCCTCTCTGCTCTTTCTGCCTCAGGCTGACCGGCATCATGAACCGGACCTTCCGGTCCTTTGTTTCCGTGTCGTGGAGCTTCGCGTATCTCGTCACCGCCTCGCTGAGGATCGTCAGCACGACGTCGTTGACCGTGCCTTTCAGGACGTTCTTGATCAGCCTCGCGTCACGGAACGAATACTCGCTCCAGGCCAACCTTCGCACGCCATTGCATTCCTTGTTGAACGGAAGTATCGCGACCGGGGCCGCGACCGACGGCAGGACCTCTGCGATATGAGGCAGTTTCTCGGCGATCTGCGGGTTCGCGACGTTCGCAGCAAGGTACATAAGGCCCGCCTGCAGCTCGAGGAAACGGTTCATTCCCTCTTCCATCGACCCGAGGATCGAATCGAAGAGCCTTCGGGTCGGATCCGTCGAAGGCTTCTTCTCCTCTGATTCTTCGGGAGCAGGAGGCGGCGGATCCGCCTCGGGCTTGATGTCGAAGAGGATCTTGATCAGGTCTACGCCGGAGATCCCGTCGACCATGCAGTGATGGACCTTCGCGATCAGGCCCGACCGCTTCCCCTCGAGGCCGTTGACGATGAACAGCTCCCAGAGCGGCTTGTCCCGGTCCATAAGGTCGGTCATCTTTTCGCCGGCGATCTCGGCGAGATCGTCGAGCGTGACCTTGCCTTTCCGCTTGATCTCGAAGATGTGGTTGTCGATGTCGAATTCGGGATCTCGCTCCCAGGTCGGGTGGCTGATGCCGAAGGGGTCGGGAACGACCTTTTGGGTGTAGCGCGGGATCAGGTGGAGCCGGTCGGAAACGTGTTTCTTCACCGCCTTGACGGATAGCGGTCCGTCAAAAACGCTCGTGCTGCCGATATGCAGCGGACATTCCTTCTTTTCGAGATAGAGGAACGTCGCATCCAGCGAGCTGAGCCTATGGTGAAGCCTTGTCATTTGTCCTTAATAGATCGTGGTTCTCGGTTGATAATTGAGAATTGGAAATGGATAGTAGGCTTACCCCCTAACACTCGATTCTCACAGGTGACATATCGATTTCATTTCCGAAATGGCGCAATCCCTTCTATCGAAACTCAATTCTGTCGAACGGGACCGAAAGCAAGAACGTCATCCAAGTTGCCTAAACGGCGAAACGCCAACCTTCAATTATCAACTATCAACCCTCCATCCGGGATTCACTCATTAAATCCCGTCACGTCGTACGACATTATTATCAGGTCGTGCGTCATGTCGTTCCGGTCGATCACGCAGTCGGTCAGAAGCGCTTCGGCCTTGAACCCGAGCTTCTCGAAAACCTGGATCGCGCCCTTCTGGTCGGCGGCCATTCTCGCGACGATCTTCCTGAGGCCCAGGTCCTCAGCGTATCTGAACAACTCTCCCGCCAGGATGTGCCCGAGCCCTTTCCCGCGAACCTCAGGCGCCAGCAGAAGGATCATCCCTCCGAGGTGCCTTGTCCAGACCTGCTCCTCGTGGATCAGGCTTCCGTGTCCGACCAGCCTGCCGTCCTTTTCGACCAGGATCGTGTGGATGATCTTGTCCTTGAGCCTTCTGATCCAGTCGTCGACAGCCCGCTCGTCGGTAATGTCCACGGCGAGAAACAGGAGGTCGTCCTCCGGCAATGCGCGCGCGAATTCAAGCATCGCCGGTCCGTCTTCGGCGGTCATGAGGCGAAGCGTCATCTCTTCTCCGCCGGCCTTTGTCTTCCACGGATAAATGCGTTTCGATTTCGATTCTTTAGCCATTTTCTGTCTCTTCGGGCACTTGAAAGACTAACACACGCTAGATAGCGTTTTACAGCGCGCGGCCTTCTTTCGGACGCGAAAAAGGGCGTCCCCGGAACCTGCCGGCGGACGCCCTGACTGCCCTTGTTCGATCAATCTCTCACTTGTCCCTTTTGCCTTGCGTTCCGCCCAGAAGCGGCATCTGCATCGCCATATCGAGCCAGCGTTTCTGGATCTCGACATAGCTGCTCATCGTCGCTTCCGCAAAGTCCGCGAACGCGGATGCCGGTGACGAATCGTCGAGCTTGAGCCCGTCCTTTATCGCCTTCATCATCTGGGCGTTCTGTTTCGCCGCGAAATCGAGCCACGACATCCTGAGCTTCACGAACGTATCCAGACCGCCTGCGACGGAGCGCTGTACGGAACCGACCACGTCTGGATTCGAAGGATCGGCACCCGAGCGTATCGTATCGATCAGGTCCTCGCCTTGCTTGATCGCAATCTCCGACCATTGCTTTTGCGCTTCCAGGAATCCCGCGGCGCCCTGTTTCGCCCAGTCTGCGAGCGCATCGGACGGAGCGTTGTCGGCCATTCCGGCGACCTCACTGACGGTCTTGAAGACGAGCTCGTACTGTTTCGTCGTCATCTCGAGCCACATCTTCTGCGCCTCGACAAGCTGGTCGACGACCGTGCGCGCCCAATCCGCCGCGAATTCCTCGGGATTCTGAGCGGCTTTCTTGCTTTCGGCTTTTGCTTCGGGCTTCTTGCGCGCTCTTGATTTCGGAGGTGCCTTTCGCTTCCGTGTCGTGCTCTTCTTTGTCGAGGCCGTCTCCTTCGAAGCGGTCGGCTTCTTTGCCGAGGTCTTCGTGGAAGCCGTGCTCTCTGCCGAGGACTTCTTCGTCGCTGTCTTTTTCGTGCTTTTGCTTTCAGCCATCGCCGTCCACCTCTGTCTTGCCTGAATCCGGGAATCAATATCTCCAGGGAACTGGAGCATCAGTTGCCCCCGTTTCAACGGGGGGTTGAAGAGGGTCTTCTATTGTCCCTTGCCGGCGTTTGTCGGGGCTAAAGCCCCTTGTCCAAACTGTAATACTCGCTTACCCCCCGCTAAAGCAGGGGGGCAACTAATATTGCGATTGCCTACGATCAAGCCATCCGGCGGCAATCAAGCTGCACAAGAATGCCTTGCGAGACAGAACTTATCCTCGAGTGCTATTTGGCTTCAGCCTTCTTGCCGGTGACTCCGGAGAAGGTCTTCTGGACGTTCTCGACCACATCTTCGCCAAAGTTCACGATCTCTTCGCGATACGGCAGGTCAAAACTGGCAGCCGATTCAATGACGCGCTCGCCGGTCGACGCAAACAGCTTGATCCAGTCCTGGCGAATCTCGGAGGCGGTGTCCCAGTAGTTCTTCGCGATCTTCAGGCCCTCGACGTTCGTGTCGTATCCGAGCTTGTAGAGTCCCTGCACGTAGCCCTCAGCCAACTCAGCCGTCTTGACCGCGCTGTTCAAGGTAGCCTTGGCGCCAGTCTCCGTGAGCTCGACCGCCTTCTCGATCGTTTCGTTAGTTTTCGCTTTCGCTGCTTTTGCCATTGTCCTGTATCTCCTTCTTGGAAAAATTATTGCTAATGTGTTGTCGAAGCCCGTTTGATCTGCTGCCCGACGTCATTGACTATATTGTCCGAACGGAGCAATGTCAAGCAGATATTTCGCATTTGCGAGATATTTGTTCCGATATCACTGTAAATATTGTATTTACAATATGTTTACGTTTTCGCAGTCGTGCAATAAAGAACTGGCTAACCTCGTTTCCAGCGCAAATGATCCCGAAATTCGGTTCGCATTCGCGAGAGGACTCTAAATGTATGTGTGCACGTACTTTAGAGCGTTCCAGTGGAACAGGACGGCACTTTAATGCTACACTGCGAGACTAATGGCGAAGAAGAAGACTGACGAACATTCGGACGCGATCGTTATCAAACGGCACGGGAACCGGCGGCTATACAACACCGAGACCAAGAGCTACGTGAACCTTGAGGAGCTGGCGGAGATCGTCCGCGATGGGCACGACGTAAAGGTCGTCGATTCGAAAACGAACGAGGACGTCACGAAAGCGGTCCTGATCCAGGTGATCCTCGAAGAGGAGAAGAAGGACAGCTCGGTGCTCCCGACCGACTTCCTCTTCCAGGTGCTGCGCTCCCGCGAGACCTCTATGCAGGACTTCTTCCGGAACCACCTTTCGGCGAGCTTCGAGGCTTATATGAAGACCAAGGAAGAGTTCGACAACCGGTTCCGAAGCATCCTCGAGATGGCGATCTCGACGCCTCAGATGATGGAGAAGCTGATCCCGGGCGCGGAAGTGATGCGAGAAGTACTGAGCGGAAGCAAAGAGAAAGATAATGAAGAGTAATCAGTACCCGGAGCGGTAGCGACGGGCCCAATCGGTACCCGGAGCGGTAGCGACGGGCTCAATCGGTACCCGGAGCGGTAGCGACGGGCTCAATCGGTACCCGGAGCAGTAGCGACGGGCTCAATCGGTACCCGGAGCAGTAGCGACGGGCATAATCAAAAAGGTCACCCTCACTGACCTATGTACGAAAACGAATTCAACACCACCGGATATCCCCTCGCACATCTGTTCACGTTCCGTTGTTACGGGACCTGGCTTCCAGGAGACTCCCGCGGGACGATAACCAAAGATCACAACATCTACGGAACTCGATACCTTCCTCCCGACTGGAAACGAAGGAAGTTATCGGAGGACCTTATGTCACATGATCCGGTCAGACTGGACGGCCCAATGCGCGCCGCGGTCGAAACAGCCATCCGTGAGACGTGTGAGATCCGCAAATGGGAGATCTTCGCGCTGAACGTCAGGACCAATCACGTCCATTGCGTGGCCTCGATCGGGGACCGTTCGCCGGACAAAGCGCTCTCCGCCCTCAAGGCCAATGCCACCCGCGCACTGAGAGAAGCGGGACTGTTGAAGAGCTCGCAGCCTGCCTGGGCCGCGAAAGGAAGCAAGAGATACCTGTGGAACGATGAAGCGGTGTTTCACGCGATCGAATACGTCGTCTCAGGACAGGGCGGGGAACTTCCAAAGTTCTAAACTTCAGATCGAGCGAAGAGGGCCCGTCGCTACCGCTCCGGGTACTGATTCATTGGTCAATGATCTCACCGATTTCTCCCGTACTTCTCATGGCTCGAGACCCAGTCGGATGAAGAGATCGCCGACGCCAACGAGATCTCGCCCGCAAGGACCACTCCCGCCACGATCTCCGCAAGCTTGTTCACTCCGCCTCTTCCATAGCAGCCGAGGACTTCCAGGCATTCCTTCTGCGTAGCCAGGGACGTTCCGCCGCCGTAGGTGGCCACGATCAGAGAAGGGATCGTGATCGAGATGTAGAGGTCCTTTTCCGGAGTGATCTCCGTGTACACCACGCCCGCCGAAGATTCCGAAACGTTCGCGACGTCCTGTCCGGTCGCGATGAACATCGCCGTGATACCGTTCGCGGAATGCGCTCCGTTGTTGTTCGCGCCTGAGAGAAACGCGCCGACGTTCGCGACGCCCGAATGATATGTCAGGCTTTCCGGCTCGACCCGCATATGCTCGATCAGAACGTTTCTCGGGACGGTCACTTCGGCCGTCACGCGCTTTCCGCGGGTGCGCATTATGTTCACCTGCGACGCCTTCTTGTCGGTGGCGAAGTTCGATTCAAGATAGAAGTGGCGGATCCCTTCGTAATTGTCGAGCACCCAACTGCAGGCGGCGAACGTCGCGCGTCCGACCATGTTCTGCCCCGCCGCGTCGCCGGTCGTGTAGTTGAATCGAAGATAGACGAACTTGTTCGCGGTGTACGGATCGATGTCCTTCAGCTTCGCCACGCTCGAAGTGGCTTCCGCCTCTTCCTTTATCTTCGGGAAGTTATCCAGCACCCACGACACGAACTTTCGTCCCGCGCGGGCATCGTCGAAGACGAAAACGGGCGCCCTTTGCATCGCGTCGCTGACGACCGTTGCCTTCACGCCGCCGGAGAGATTCAGCACCTTGATCCCGCGGTTGTACGAAGCTATCAAAGTGCCTTCCGATGTCGCGAGAGGGATCAGGAACTCGCCGTCCGCGAACTCGCCGTTGACCTTCAGTGGACCCGCGAAGCCGATCGGGACCTGCGCCACGCCTGTGAAATTCTCGCAGTTTCCCTCCGTGATATGCGGATCGAACGAGTACTTTGCGACGTGTTCAAGTTTTGCTCCGGTAAACTTCTCGACGAACTTCTGCCTTTCTCTTATGACTGATTCAGAATAATCGTCGTGGTCGTCCCTGGGGATTCGAACTTCCAGCTTTTCGACCGCGGCGATCGAATCCTCGACGTCGAACTTCAGCGATCCATAACCCTTGGCGCGAAACGCGAGCGATATCCTGTGCTTTCCCGGAGGCAGGTTCTTCGTCTCCGCGTGTACGTCAAACACCTTTCGAAGCGGCAGATCTATCGGGTTCTCAACAGTTACTTCAGCTGCTCCGACTACACGTCCGCCGCCGAGATCGAGTTTCACCTTGTCCGGAGGAACCTCTTCGCCGTTGATCTTTACCGATCTCAGTTCGGTGAACTCGACGTCGGTGAGACGGTTCTTTATCGAGAACCTCACGCCGGTCTCGGTGTTCTTCAGGCTGTTGTAGGTGTACAGCTGCCGCAGCAACATCGATGGTATAGGTAGAAATGCCATACGGTTCGTCCTTTTCAGATCTGGTTCCTGAGCACGGAAATTCTACTTTGCATCGCCCGATTTTCAAATTCCTTCATCGTGCATGAACCTATCCGCGCGCGATGCCGTAAGTAGCGGACAAGGAGCCTCCAAACCTATGAAAAGCCCGAAAGCCCTTTCGGCCGCTTGCGCGGCGGTCGTTCTTTCTGTTCTTCCCGCAGCTTTCGCCCAAACCGGCCGGCCCGTGATGAAGATCGAACCCTACAAATTCGAGAACTCAAATGGCGAGGTTGTCGACGCCGAGCTGGGACGTTTGAGTGTGGACGAGAACCGCACGAGCAAAAGCAGCCGAAAGATCGAGATCGCCTTCGTCCGGTTCAAGAGCACATCACCGAACCCGGGCCCGCCGATCATATATCTTGCCGGAGGACCCGGCGGATCCGGGATCGGCGCCGCACGGGGCTCCAGGTTTCCCTTGTTTATGAAGATGAGGGAGTTCGGTGATGTCATCGCGCTCGATCAACGCGGAACAGGGATGTCCGAGCCCAATCTGGCGTGCCCCGGAAGGTTGGATCTTCCTGCGGACAAGCCGGGTGCGGCCGAACCTCTGCTCAGGACCGCGAACAGGCTCGCGCTCGAATGCGCCGAATTCTGGAAATCAAAGGGTGTAGACATTTCGGGATACAACACGCTCGAAAGCGCGGACGACATCGAGGACCTTCGAAAGGCGCTCGGCGCGGAAAAGGTCCGCCTGTGGGGGATCAGTTACGGAACGCACCTTGGGCTCGCCACGATCCGCAGACATCCGAAGAGCATCGACAGCGCGGTTCTCGCCGGCGTGGAAGCTATGGACGACACGCTCAAGCTCCCCGCGAACACCGACGCTTTGATCGAGAACCTTTCGGCAAGGGTCAAGGCAGATCCCGGATTCGGGAAGCTGGTTCCGGATTTCGAAGCGCTGATGCGCAAGGTGCTCGGGAAATTGAGGAAGCAGCCCGTTACGGCAACCGTGAAGGACCGCGATTCCGGAGAAGTGACCACGGTCATTCTCGGCGAAATGGACGTTGCAATGCTGACCGCGCAGGCGTCGGGCGATTCCACCGCACTCAGTCTTTTTCCGGCGCTCTTCCTGGGTATGGATTCCGGAAACTTTGGATTCATCGCGGAACAGATCCTGGATTTCCGCCGTCAGAGAGTTCCTTCGATGATGTCGATCGCGATGGACTGCGCTTCGGGGGCATCGCAAGAAAGGCTGGAGAAGATCCGGAAGCAGGAGAAAGACGCGTTGCTGGGCAGTGCGATAAACATTCCTTACCTGGAGATCTGCAAGGGGCTGCCAGTCAAAGACCTCGGTGACGACTTTCGAAAACCGGTCGTCTCGGACGTCCCGGTACTGTTCATCAGCGGAACGCTCGACGGCCGCACGCCTGTCAGTAATGCCAAGGCAGTGATTCCGGGATTCAGAAACTCTTCGCACCTGATAATCGACGGCGCGGCCCACAGCGACGATCTTTTTCTTTCCTCGCCGAAGATCGCGGAAACGATGAGCTCGTTCTTCGGCGGCAGGGACCTCCCCCGCGAAATCAGGATCGAATCGGCGGTTCCGTTCGCGTTTCGACAACCATGACCCGTCCCGTATAATCCTCGCTATGAAACTCAGAAACTCATTCGCGGGAGCCGCGATGCTGATCGCGGCTTTTGCATCTTCCTTGTTCGCCCAGTGGAGCATCCTCGACGCCGGGACGGAAGCAAGCTTCCGAGGCCTCGACGTGGTGAGCGAAAAGGTCGTCTGGGCCTCGGGCACCGGCGGGACCGTGATCCGCACGACCGACGGAGGCGAAACCTGGAAGATCTTCAGGGTCCAGGGAGCGGAAAATCTCGATTTTCGCGACATAGAGGCGTTCGACGAAAAGACCGCTTACGTGCTCAGCATCGGAAACGGCGCCAATTCGAGGATCTACAAGACTACTGACGGCGGCGAGAGCTGGAAGCTTCAGTTCAAGAACGAGATAGAGGAAGCCTTCTTCGATTCCATCGCCTTCTGGGACAAGAAGCACGGCATCGCGCAAAGCGATCCTGTCGGAGAAAAGTACGTCTTCTACATTACCGAGGACGGAGAGACCTGGAAACGCCTTCCCGAATCGTGGGCGCCGTCGGCGAAAGCGGGGGAGGCGGCATTCGCGGCAAGTGGGACCTGCGTGATCACCGAAGGAAAACACGGCCTGTTCCTGATCACGGGCGGCACCGACGCTAGAGTGCTCTATTCGCCGGACAAAGGTAAGACCTGGGCTTCGTCGAGCGCGCCAATGGTCCACGGCGGCGACGGAACCGGGATCTTTGGTATTGCGATCCGTGGAAATCGCGGGGTGATCGTCGGAGGCGATTACACAAAACCGGAAGCCGATAACGGAAACATCGCTTACTCCTCGGACGGCGGCAAGACCTGGAAAACAAAGCTCAAGGCAAATCCTTTCGGATACCGCTCCGGCGTCACTTTCGTCACGGACGAAATAGTGGTCATCGTCGGTTCGGGAGGCTCGGACGTATCGGAAGACGGTGGCGAATCGTGGCGCAACATCGACGGAGGCAACTGGAATGCGGTCGATTCAAAGGGCAAAAAAGCAGTCTTCGCCGTCGGGCCGGGCGGAAGGGTAGCCAGGTACGAGTTTGGTCACCGCTGATCGGCCGCGATGGATTTCACCGTTTTCGATCTGATAGGCGCCGTAGGCGTGGCGATCATCATCGCCACCTATCTTTTGCTCCAGAGCGGAAAGATGGACCCGCGTCGCGCCCTGTATTCGGTGTTCAATGCACTGGGCGCTTCGATGATCCTCCTTTCGCTGGTCTTCGATTTCAACCTCGCGGCATTTATCGTAGAATTCTTCTGGCTTCTGATAAGTATCTACGGGATTGTCAGAAGCAGGTTTAGCCACTAATTTCACGAATTTCACTAATTTGCCGTTTCTGCCTAGTCAGGAAAACAGAAAGGAAGCGATTTCGCTATTTTGGCTCCCTGATTCGTGCAATTCGTGAAATCCGTGGCTGTTTTTCATCCGTGAGATCCGCGTGATCCGCGGCAGCAACAATGGACGCACCAAAAAAACCTCTTTCCTGCACCAGCGAGACTTCTCTCTCGAATGATCAGCTCGCCGAGCTCTACCGGTTCCTCAAACTCACGAGGATGTTCGACGAGAAGACGGTCCGTTTGAAAAAGCAGGGAAAGCTCACCGGCGGCGTGTTCACCTCGCTCGGCCAGGAAGCGACAGCGGTCGGGACCGCTTACGCGCTTGAGGAAAAGGACTTCATCGCGCCTCTCATCCGGGATATAGGCGCTTGTTTCGTAAAGGGCATCGAGCCCCGCGAGATCTTCCTTCAGTATTTTGGCCGCGGGACCGCGCCCTCACGCGCGACCGACGTCCAGTTTCATTTCGCGGATCTTGAGAAAGGCTTCGTAGGCCCGATCTCTCACCTCGGCGATATGATCCCCGTGATGAACGGGATCCTGCTCGCATCGCGTATGCGCGGCGAGAACCGGGTCGCCGCTGCCTACCTGGGCGAAGGCGCGACCTCTACGGGCACCTTCCACGAAGGGGTCAATTTCGCCGCCGTCCAGAAGCTCCCTTTGATCACGATCATCGAGAACAACGGCTACGCTTATTCGACTCCGACGAAGTTCCAGTGCGCCGCCGAAGCGTTCGTCGACAAGGCGCTCGGATACGGGATCAAGGGAATTAAAGTCGACGGCAACGACATCATCGCTTGTTACGAAGCTATGAAGGAAGCGGTCGCGCACGCCCGGGGCGGAGGCGGAAGCGTTCTGATCGAGGCGATGACTTACCGCCGCAAGGGCCACGCAGAACACGACAACCAGGCTTACGTTCCCGAGGGCGAGATCGAATGGTGGGCGGAGCACAACGATCCGGTGACGAGATTTGAACGGTACCTGAAGGACAACGAATTCCTCAGTGGATCCGATATGGAAGCGATCGCGGAAGAGATCCGCGTATATCTGGACAAAGAGTCGGAAGCCGCGGAATCCGAGCCGCTTCCGGAACCTCTCGACGCCGCCCGCGACGTGTTCGACAATTCGGTCGTTCCTCCCGCATTCAGAAAAAAAGTCCTGGAAAGGTAGAATAAGAATATCCAGCAGGCGAAGCCGGAGGTATACGCGCTTCCGGCTTCGCCGAATTTTGTGACAAGGGGGATCGTCTTCCGGGGCTTCTGATGCTTTTTTCATTACTGCTTGTTCTTGCGGGCCTCGTCGTGCTTACGGCAGGGGCCGAAGGATTGGTCCGGTCGGGCTCGTCGCTCGCGCTGCGTTTTGGTGTGACGCCGCTCGTGGTCGGACTGACGATCGTCGCGCTTGGCACATCCAGCCCGGAACTGGTCGTTTCCGCCCAGGCCGCGTTTATGGGAAGCAGCGGGCTGGCGCTCGGGAACGTGGTAGGTTCGAACATCTCCAATACGGCGCTGATCCTGGGAACCGCCGCGATGATCTACCCTCTGAAGGCCAGAGCAGTCGTGATTCGGCGCGAGATGCCCGTGATGATCGCAGTGTCCGCGGTGCTCTGGCTGATGATCATCGACGGGGTCCTGAGCAGGATCGACGGAATCATCCTCGCGGTGAGCGTGGTGATCTATACGTTCTTCATCTACTACTCCGCTCGAAAAGGGAAGGTCAAGGAGCTTGAAGAACAATTCAGCGAAGCCGTCGACAAACCTTCGAAACATCCCGCCGGGGATGTCGCCATGCTCATCGGCGGAGTTCTTTTCCTGGTTGCAGGAGCGACTCTGCTTGTAACGGGCGCGGTCGACGCGGCGAAAACGCTGGGAATACCCGAAGTGGTGATCGGACTGACCGTCGTGGCGGTCGGTACAAGCCTTCCGGAACTCGCGACCTCGACCGTCGCCGCCTACAGGAAGGAAGCCGATATGGCGCTCGGGAACGCTATTGGATCGAACATCTCGAACATACTTCTTGTTCTTGGCTTGACCGCCATTATCAACCCGATCTCGGCTGCGGATATTCGCCTCGTGGACATGGCGGTGATGCTCGGAACCGCGGTATTCCTTTGGGCTCTTCTGGGCCTTCGGTTCGTGCTGGACAGGCTGGAGGCGTTCATACTGTTGGTCGTTTACGCTCTGTATATTTATACTCTCATTCCATAAGCCAATATGATCAGGAAGATCCTTCTTACACGGCAGTTCAAAGAATTCGTCGAGAATGAACGTTCGGCGGGACTGATGCTGATGGCGTGCTCCGTGCTGTCGCTGATGGTCGCGAACTCCTATTTAGGGCCTGAGTACCTCGAGTTCTGGAAAATGTACCTGGGGCCGCTGTCGATCGAGTACTGGGTGAACGACGGCCTTATGGCAGTGTTCTTCCTGCTGATCGGGCTCGAGCTGAAGCGCGAACTTATCAAAGGCGAGCTCTCGGACCTGAGGAACGCGATGCTTCCGATCATCGCCGCTATCGGCGGCGTTTTGCTTCCGGCGGCGCTCCATTTCAGCCTCAACGCGGGAACGCCGTACCAGGCCGGCATCGGAATCCCGATGGCGACCGACATCGCGTTCGCACTGAGCATTCTTGCCCTCGTAGGCAAACACGCCCCGACCTCGCTGAAAGTGTTCCTGACCGCGCTGGCGGTCATCGACGACCTGATCGCGATCATAGTGATCGCCGTGTTCTACACCTCGAAGTTCTCGGCGATGTATCTTTTCTTCTCGCTCGGCGTGTTCGGCGTGCTCTTGATAATGAACAGGCTCAAGGTCGCGAGCCTGATCCCGTACATGGTGCTTGGAGCCGTTATGTGGGCGTTGATGCTGAAAAGCGGCGTGCACGCTACAATCGCCGGGGTGCTGCTCGCGTTCACCATCCCGTTCGCCAGGCTCAGGGAAGGCGAGCGCTCGCCTTCGTATAAGCTCGAGCATCTCCTGCACAGGCCCGTTGCTTTCCTCGTGCTTCCCGTGTTCGCTCTGGCAAACACCGGCATCACGATCGGGACCGAATCTATCGCGAGCCTTACAAGCTCCAACAGCCTAGGCATCTTTTTCGGCCTCTTCATTGGAAAGGTGGTCGGAATAACGGTCCTTACCTTCATTGCGGTCAAGGCAGGATTATGCCGGCTTCCGAGGTTCCTGAAGTGGTCGCACATCATAGGCGCCGGATTCCTCGCCGGAATAGGTTTCACGATGTCGATCTTTATTACGAACCTCGCCTTCAAGGGTAACGAGGCCGTGATCAACAATTCGAAGATGGCGATACTTCTGACGTCTCTTATATCGGGAATCGTCGGGTATTTGTGGCTCCTTGCGAACGCCAAGGTTTCGGGCGAGGCCGACGAAGGAGACGCCTTCAGCTATGACGACGATACGGTCACGCCGGAAACATCCGCGGCATGAACTCTGGTTACACAAGCGTACCCTTCAAGGCCGAACGAGGCCTTTCGGAGATCAACGGCATCGGAAAGTTCTCGTCCGCCGGGGTTGTGCTCGAGTTCGAATCGAAGCTATTGGGGATGTTCGGAGGCGAGGTAAAGGAGATAAGAGTCTCGTTGGATGAGATCCTGGACGTGAAGTTCAGGAAGGGATTGTTCAAGATCGGTTCCAGTATTCAGCTGAGACTCAAGAACTTCTCGAAGGTCAGCGAACTCCCGAACGAGGGCGGGAAGATCAAACTGAAGATCAAACGCGAGGACTTTGCCTTGGCGCAGGAGGCGGTCGAAAGGCTGTCGAAGGAACTGGAGCATCACCGCGCAGGGCTGCCTCCCGCCCAGACTTCGGTTTCCAGCCTATTCGGCAACACGAGCGATCTTGAGACAAGCGATCTCGACACGAAGGAGCTGGACGATTAGGCGTTTCAGGCCCACAAATGAGCAACGAAAAGACGAGCACTCTGCTTGAAGCGATCAGGGAAGGCATCCGTGAAGAGATGTCGCGGGACGACTCCGTTTTCATCATCGGCGAGGATGTCGGGACCTACGGGGGCGCGTTCAAGGTCACAGAAGGCCTTCTGGATCAGTTCGGCCCGGACCGTGTGATCGACACGCCGATCTCCGAGGCGGCGATCGTGGGCGCCGCGTGCGGCGCGGCTCTGATGGGAATGAAGCCGGTCGCCGAGTTCCAGTTCATCGATTTCATCTCGAACGGCTTCGACATGCTGACGAACTACGCCGCAAAGTCCCGTTACAGGGGCTGCGGCGGGATCGGGGCGGTCTTCCGGGGCCCGTGCGGAAGCGGCGTGCGCGGAGGGCCTTTCCATTCGCTGAATGCAGAGTCTTTCTTCCTGAACACCGCCGGGCTGAAGATGGTCGAGCCTTCGACGGCATACGATGCGAAAGGACTTATCAAGTCGGCGATCAACGATCCCGACCCGGTCCTCTTTTTCGAGCACAAGAAGCTCTACAGGCTCCCGAGACTTAAAGAAGAGCTTCCCGAAGAGGAATACACGGTACCTTTAGGAAAGGCTCGCGTAGCGAGGGAAGGAAAGGACCTTTCGATAATAACCTTTGGCGCTCAGACGCTGAATGCTCTCGATGCCGCGGAGAAACTGGAAGAAGAGGACGGCGTTTCGGTCGAGGTGATCGATCTTCGGACGCTGGCGCCTTTGGACCGTGAAGCGATCCTCGAAACGGTTAAGAAGACGAACCGGGTGATCGTGCTTCACGAATCTTCGATCACGGGCGGAATAGGCGGCGAGATCTCGGCGACCATCGCGGAAGAGGCGTTCGAATGGCTCGACGCGCCGGTGATAAGGATCGCGTCGATCGACACCCCGGTCCCGTTCGCGCCGCAGCTCGAGGATTACTATCTTCCGAATCTCGACGAGATCATCGACGCCTGCCGGAAACTCGCCTCCTACTAAGTCAGGTATTCACAGGGATAAAGGGGATGAAGGGGATGGCAAGACGCTCGATCCCCTTTATCCCAGTTAAATCCCCTATTGAGCGCGGGATACGCGGATCTCGTACTCCTTCGGCGGTTTCGCGCCCAGGAGGTGCTCGACGAAGTAGTCCCAACGGCGCCTCATCATATACAACGAATCCGCGCCGTAGCCGTGCCTGGCGTTCGGGAAAATGATCAGATCGAAATCCTTGTTCGCCTTCACCAACGCATCCACAACCAGGTAAGTGTTGTAAGGAGGAACGTTGTCGTCCAGCCCGCCGTGCGCGAGCATCAGCTTGCCCTTCAGGTTCTTCGCGTAGATCTGGTTCGCCTGGGCATCGTAGTTGTCCTTGCCGTCCGAGCCCTTCGTGAGCAAGCCGATGTACCGCTCGCCCCAATCGTCCTCGTAATTCCTGTTGTCATGATTCCCTGATTCCGAGATCCCTACCTTGTAGAAATCCGGGTACCGGAACATGGCCGCGGCGGTAGCGAATCCTCCTCCCGAATGGCCCCACACGCCGACCCTCGTAAGGTCCATATACGGATACTTCTCCGCAAGCTGCTTGAGGCCGGCGATCTGGTCGGGGAGCGTGTTGTCGGCCATGTCCCCGTAGCAGGAATCGTGGAAAGACTTCGACCGGTCGGGATTGCACGACCCGTCGATCACAACCACGATAAATCCGAGCTCGGCCAGCGCCTGGTGATCGCTTCTCGAGGCGGAGAACGAGCGGTTCCCGACGCCGCCGCCCTGAGGGCCGGGATAGATGTAATTGACAACCGGATACTTCTTCTTCGGATCGAGATTCGTCGGCGTGAACATGAGCCCGTACAGGTCCCACTTGCCGTTCCGGTCCTTGACCGTGACCGGCCTCGGAGGCCGCCAGCCCGTAGCCGAGAGCCTCGAGACCGAGGTCTGCTCGAGCGTCGCGATCAGATTTCCTTCGAGGTCTCTCAGGGTCGTCACCGGCGGCACATCGGGTTTCGAGTACGAATCGACGAAGTACTTTCCGTCGTCCGAAAGGATGATCCTGTGGTTGCCGTCCTCCGGCGTCAGGAGCTTCAGACCTGTGCCGTCGAAATTGACCTTGTAGAAGTGGCTGAAGTACGGATCGCGGCCGGCTTCCCTGCCGTTTGCCTCGAAGAAGAGAACCCGGTTCGCTTCATCGACCTTGATCAGCCTGGTTACGACCCAGTCGCCCTTCGTTATCTGGTTCTTCACCTGTCCGGTCTTCAGATCGTACAGGTAAAGATGTCCCCAGTCGCTGCGCTCGGAATACCAGATCGCCTCGTTCGTTTTCGGGAAGTAGCGCCAGTTGATGGCTCCCTGGCCCGATTCGTACTGCGTTTTGACGTTTTCCTCAAAGACCTCGCGGACATCGCCGGTCGACGTGTTCGCGATACGGAACTTAGCCTCCTTGTGGTCCCTGGACGAAGACACGAACGCGAGCATAGATCCGTCCGGGCTCCATTCGTTGTCATCCCACTGGCCGGTGCACGAAATGTCGTCGCAAAGGGTCCCGCGGCGGTCGTCGGCCGGGATCTTCAAAGGCGTGATCTTTCCGGAATCGACGTCAATGATGAGCCGCTCGATCTGTATGATCTTCTCGTCCTGAGGAAGCGGGTACTTCCACGCCTGCAGTTCCGGCTCCCCTACGTTCGTGGTCACCAGGTACATGTCACTAACGTGCCTCTGGTCCTGGCGATACGTGGCGATCTTCTTCGAATCGGGCGACCAGATCAGGATCGGACGGTCGCTCTTCCGCCATCCGGCGTTGTCGGTCGCGTACCCGTAGTTCTCGATACCGTCCTTCGTCAGCTGTTTCTCGGCCTTTGTCGAAGTGTCGCGGACCCAAAGGTTCCAGTCCTTTATGAACGCTTCGTACTTTCCATCCGGGGAAGTAGCAGATCCTCCCCGCCCAAAGCCTCCGCCCTGGTTTCCGTTCTCGATCCCGAGCTCGGCAAGCGTCGCGGCCGATCTCCGAGTCTTTGTCTTCGGATCGAAAAGCACGAACTCGGCACCTTCTTCGGTCGAGACGCGGTACCAGAACCGGCCGTCATCCAGCCAGACAGGCCGTCCGGGAAGACGGTCGACCAGGCGGTTCGTGTTGAAAGAGAGCATAGAGACGGCGCGGTCGTAATCCTCGGACGTAACCGAGACGGCGCCGTTTTGCGCGAACGAAGCGGAGACGAGGATCGCCGCCAAAAGGACGATCGAAGCAATTCTGGTTTTCATATACAGTTGTCCGGAAGAGTGGAATTTGAGGTGTATGATATTAGCCGAAAGATCAAAAAACAAACGCCAATCCGGCCCGGTTTTCTGCGATAATAGTGCGCCGCGAGCCAAATCAACTTCAAGGAGAACACTTTATGCCGAAATTCGTGATCGAACGTGAGATCCCCGGTGCGGGAAACCTCTCCGAGGGAGAACTCAAGTCCGTTTCCCAGACCTCGTGCAGCGTGCTTCGGGAGATGGGCCCGGAGATACAGTGGGTCGAAAGCTTCGTCACCGACGACAAAGTGTATTGCATTTATGTCGCTCCCGACGAGGATACCATCCGCCGGCACGCGGAAGCCGGAGGATTTCCGGCGAACAGCGTCAAAGCTGTTCGGACGATGATCGATCCGACGACGGCTGAATAACCGAAAAGGCGGAGCCTCATCTCGATTGCTAACCCACTTTACCCTCGATCACCACTCTGTATCAGCGTCAAGTTAGGCTTTTCCAAAGCGTTTACAGAGTTCAAACCCGCCTTGCGAGAAAAAGCAGGCCTCTCCTGTACCACGAACTTTGAAAGGTTCTGTTTCAATTTTCGTGGTAAAATGATTTTGTGATCGAACGTGAAGAAATACTCTTAAAGATCCGGAAAGCCCTCGGTCGAAGTCGGGTCGTACTCCTGTCCGGGCCTCGGCAATGTGGAAAAACTACTCTTGCAAGAGAATTCGTTCGTGAGGACTCCGTCAACTATTTCGACCTGGAAGATCCTGCAAGTATCGCTCGACTCGACGAGCCAATGACGGCCCTTCGGCCGCTTAAGGGACTGGTCGTCATCGACGAGGTGCAACGGAGACCAGACTTGTTTCCGATCCTAAGAGTCCTCGCCGACAGAATAGACAAGCCTGCAACGTTTCTGATACTTGGAAGTGCTTCGGGCGACCTGTTACGTCAAAGCTCTGAGAGCCTTGCAGGCCGCCTGGAGAAACTGATCATAGGAGGATTCTCTTTAAGAGAAGTGGGAGCCGAAAGATCCGGCGATCTTTGGCTTCGAGGAGGGCTCCCAATCCCGTTTCTGAGCACTAGCTTGTCTGATAGTTCTGAATGGCGAGACCAGTTCATCTCTACGTTGCTGGAAAGGGACTTTCCCCAGTGGGGAGTCCGGGTATCCGCGACCGCCCTGAGAAGGTTCTGGACGATGCTGGCTCATTACCACGGGCAGATCTGGAATGCCGGGGAACCTGCGCGGGCGTTGGCGATCACCCAGCCGACCGTTCGAAAGTACCTGGATTTGCTGACCGATGCGTTCATGATCCGGCAGTTGAGCCCTTGGTACGAGAATCTCAGTAAGCGACAAGTCAAATCGCCCAAGGTATATGTCCGGGATAGTGGTTTGCTCCATCAGCTGCTTGGCATTTCAGAAGAGAAAGACTTATTGACACATCCGAAGGTCGGGGCTTCTTGGGAGGGATTTGCCATCGAACAGGTGTTGAGCATTGTAGAACACCAAGAAACTTACTTCTGGGCTACACATCAGGGCGCCGAGATCGACCTAATGCTTGTGAGGGGAAACCGAAAGCTCGGAATCGAGTGTAAACGCGCCGATGCGCCTCAGATCAACAAGTCGATTAGGATCGCGTTGAAAGATCTCGACTTGGAGCACCTGTTTATCATTTATCCCGGCAACACGCGCTTTCCGCTTTCGGATCATGTAACAGCAGTCCCGATATCTGATCTGGCAACCAGGGAATTTTCACAAGAACTCAATGCAAGCTGAAGTATAGAAGTACTGTTTGACGGGCAATCCTGCGTGTTGCGCCTCACCGTTTCAACGGAACCGAGCCCGGGCTCCGGAAGATTGCCGGGACTCTGTTACTACCTTTGCGTTTTTGTCGAATCCTGCCCGAAGCGTTAGAATTTCAGTTTGACCGTAATTTTCCGAAATTCATTTTAGAAGCGTTTTTAGAACGGAGATTCGATGAGCGTAGAAGTCGTAATGCCCCAGATGGGCGAATCCATCGCAGAAGGCACAATTTCAAAATGGCTTAAGCAGGTCGGGGACAAGGTCGAGAGGGACGAGCCTTTGCTCGAGATCTCGACCGACAAGGTTGACGCGGAGGTTCCCGCGCCGGCGTCCGGGACTCTTCTGGAGATCAAGTACCAGGAAGGCGACACCGTCGAGGTCGATACCGTCGTTGCGGTGCTCGGAGAGGAAGGCGAACAGCCCGCTGCAGAACCCGCACCCGAACCGGCAGAGGAAGCTCCGGCTGTAGAAGCATCTGCGGATGAACCGGCGCCTGGAGAGGAACCGGCCCCCGAACCGGCACAAGCCCCCAAACCGGAACCCGCTGCCGCGACCGGCGATGCGACCGAGGTCGTTATGCCGCAGATGGGCGAGTCGATCGCGGAAGGCACCATCTCCAAATGGCTGAAATCGGTCGGCGACACTGTGGAACGCGACGAACCGCTTCTCGAGATCTCGACCGACAAGGTCGACGCCGAGGTTCCTTCGCCGGTCGGCGGAACGCTTCTCGAGATCAGGTACAACGAAGGCGATACGGTAGAAGTTGATACAGTACTGGCGCTGATCGGCGCAGAAGGCGCGGCTCCGGCGGCATCTGCTCCGGCGCCTGCGGCCGCTCCCGCAGAAGAACCCAAACCTGAGCCCGCGGAAACTAAAGAAGAGCCGAAGCCCAAAGCTGTGGCCGCTTCAGCCGGAACTTCGAACGGCCACGACAAGCCGACTTCGGAAATGACCGTCGAAGAGCTTCGAAGGACTAAGAGCAGTCCGCTTGTCCGCAACATCGCAAAGGAACATAACGTCGACATTTCTCGGATCGAAGGCACCGGAATGAGCGGACGCGTGACCAAGAAGGACATTCTCGCGTTCATCGAGTCAGGCGCCGCCGCGAAACCTGAAGACCTTTTGGCGAAACCCGCGGAACAGAGAGCTCCTTCAGCCGAACCCGCTGCAAAACCCGCCGCCGAACCGACTCCGGCGAAACCCGCCGTAGCGGAAGCGCCTGCCGCGCCAAGGCCGGTCGCAGCGTCCGAGGACAGGATCGAGGCGATGTCCGTGATGCGCAAGAAGATCGCGGAGCATATGACGTTCTCGAAGCAGACCTCGGCTCACGTCACCTCGGTCTACGAGTTCGATATGACCAACGTCGTTAAGTTCAGGGACCGCCACAAACGCGAGTTCCAGGAGCGATACGGCACGAAGCTGACTTTTATGCCTTTTATCTTCGAGGCGACAACGGCGGCTCTCAGAAAATTCCCCGTGGTCAACTCGCAGATCGCGGGCGACCAGATCGTGTACAAGGGCGACATCAACCTCGGCATGGCGGTCGCGCTCGACTGGGGGTTGATAGTGCCCGTGATCCGCCAGGCGGACCGGCTATCGCTTGCCGGGCTCGCGAAGGCCGCGAACGACCTCGCGGACCGCGCCCGCTCGAAGAAGCTCAGTCCTGACGAGGTTCAAGGCGGCACGTTCACTATCACGAATCCCGGTGTTTTCGGAGGCCTGTTCGGCACTCCGATCATCAACCAGCCGCAAGTAGCGATACTCTGCGTAGGCACTATCGAAAAACGGCCGAAGGTTATCACGACCCCGGAAGGCGACGATTACATAGGTATCAGGAGCATGGCCTATTTCGCGCTGACATACGATCACAGGATCGTCGACGGAGCCGACGCGGAGCAGTTCCTCTCATTTATGAAGGATTATCTCGAGAACACGGAATTCAGGATGTGACTGTGCCGAGGGGCTTTATGCCCCCCGGCAGCGGGAATTCTGCGACAGTTCATCGTTTCCTTTATTAAAAGCGCCCGAAAAGCACTTGTAGCTCCTCGCCAAAGGGCGTATCCTATTTGGAACGCAGTCCAAGCACCTTGCCCGGTCAAACGAGGCAGGCTCCCCCGGCTGGAATTAATCGTTGACAACGCGATCTGGAAGTTGTGACTCTTAGGGGTGCTCTCTCGAAGCGTAATTCTCAAAATACAATCAGCAGGCTTGGTCAAGGAGTTTAATTATGTTCACTAAACTTAAAGCTATTCGTTTTTCTGCGTCGCTTCTGGCGCTGTCCATGGTATTCGGGATCGGAACCGTCCTTGCGCAGGACAAACCGGTCCGCTCATTAGTTAACGGTCAGAAATACGAGATCAAAGGCGTCGTAGTCGCCACCTCCGATGAGGGGTTCCTCGTTCGCGATGAGACCGGCAACGACACAAGGGTCGTGATCTCGCCGAATGCGAGCATCAAGAGCAACAGCTTCTGGGGCAGCGGCGACCGCTTTCCCGCTTCCAGCATCATCCGGGGACTCACCCTTGAAGTCGAAGGACGCGGGGATGCCTCCGGGGCTTTGGGCGCGACCAAGATCAGGTTCGACAAGAGTGATCTTGAAACGGCCCAGTCGATCGACACTCGCGTGGCGCCTGCAGAAGAGCGTATTACCGCTGCTGAACAGAATGCCGAAAGGATGTCGGGTCAGATCGACGAACTGATGGCTATCTCGAACGCTGCCAAGGGCGGTGCGAAGGCCGCTCAGGATACCGCTGACGCAGCCGTCGCAGGTGTGAACGCCACGAACCGCAGGATCTCGGCGATCGACGACTACGTCGTTCAGTCCACTTCGACCGTCAACTTCAAGGTCAACAGCTACAAGCTCGATGATGAAGCCAAGGCCGAACTCGACAACGTCGCAGCATCCGCTCTGACGCTTCGCGGCTATGTGCTTGAGATCCAGGGATTTGCTTCTGCTGATGGTTCTGCGCAGAAGAACAAGGTCCTCAGCGACAGGCGTGCACAGGCCGTAATCGACTATTTGGTGATGACGCACAACATTCCGCTCCGCAGGATCGGTCGCGGGTACGGTTACGGTGAGACCAATCCGGTCGCCGACAACACGACCCTAGAAGGCCGCCAGCAGAACAGGCGTGTTGAGGTCAAGCTGCTCGTCAGCCGCGGCATCAATCAGAACGTCGAGGTTCGTTCGACAGCGGACGCCGACAACGACGGCACCAAGTAACAATAACGGAAGCAACGGCGGGCGGCCTGACAATAATACGGCTGTCCGCCTCACTTTCCATCCTCCTTTCAGCCAGGCGGAACGGGCGGCGAACACGCCGCCCGGCCACTTGCAACAGAAACCTCTCCCGCCCCCGTCCCGTAGTTACACCCGAAGCAGTTCATTCATCTCGCAAATATCCAACGACGGAACAGAGGTACAAGGCAGTGATCCGAATAATACCGGCTCTAATAACAGTTCTCGCCGCGGCGAGCTTTGCATTTTCGCAGGATCCCGTCGGCACCCCGCCTCCGCTGGTGGTTAACGACGACAAGGTTCTCGAGATCGAATCGAGGCTGGTCGTGGTACCGGTTTCGGTCGTCGATTCGAACGGGGATCCCGTCCAGGGGCTGAAAGCCGAGGATTTTTCGATCAGCGAGCGCAATCGCTCTCAACAGATCACCGAGGTTTCCGCCGCAGAGAAGGTCCCGCTCGAGATCGCGATCCTTTTCGATGTTTCGGCCAGTACCGACGCAATGTTCAGGTTCGAGCAGGAGACCGCGGCGAAATTCCTAAGGGATGTCCTGAGGCCCATCGACCGCGCGACCATATTCACGATCGGCGAGAGGCCCGTGCTGGTTCAGGAGCGAAACGACGCTCAGGTGTCCTTCCGGACGATCAGCGAGCTTTATCCGACAAAACAGAACACGGCGTTCTTTGACACGGTTTCAGCGGCGGCGCTCTATCTTCGTCTTAACGCACCAGCGAAGAGCCGAAAGGTGATACTCGTGATCTCGGACGGGGAGGACAATTCGAGCGAAGGTGTGAGAATGGGCAGCAGGAGGATCATGGCGGAACTCGACCGCCAGTTGAACTCCCTGACGACCGAGAAGATCTCGTCTATCAGGACCGAGGGCAGGAACAAGGTCCGGATCGCGGAACAGGCGAAGACCGTCCAGCGGCTGCAGGACGCCGACACGGTGTTCTACTCGATCAATCCGGCCGGAAGCTCGTACAGGCTCAACAAGATAAGCGTCCAGGGCCAGGACAACATGGATCGGTTCGCGAATGACACGGGCGGAGTCGCATTCCTGCCGAAGTTCCTTCCAATCGACCTGAAGAGCGAGTATCAGTCAAAGGCAAACCTGGAAACGAACAAGAAGACTCTCGAGGTGATCTTCACCCAGCTGGCCAATGAGCTCCAGGCCCAGTACCTCGTGCAGTACTATTCGGACGGCGAGTACGATCCGAACGAGTACATCGAACTCGACGTCAATGTCCGGACTCCCGGTGAAAGCAGGATCCGCGCACGCCGCGGGTACTTCGTGAAGGGGCAGTAGGAGAGGGTGATAGTTAGTGAGTGATGAGTGACGAGTATTGAGACCCCGTTTAGAGCAGCGCTTCGCGCTGCATTGCAACGCGGAGCGTTGCACAAACCGTAGAATGGAAAAGGCCGCGATATCGCGGCCTTTTTTTTGCAGCGCTAAGCGCTCTAAACGGTAGCGGGTCCGCTACCGACCATTCTCGATCACCCTGACCCTGCCTACCACCTCGTGATCATCCGGAGCGACCGCGCCCATTATGTAGTCGTCATCGATCGCCACGTTCCCCATCAGAGGCTCGTCGTATGGGCGCTCGTAAGGAATCTCGCCCATCACCGGGCCAGTATCTTCTTCACCGCCAAGTGATGCTAGCCCTATTCCCGCAAACAACGCCATCACGAGGCTGGCCGTCGCCGTCCAGAACTTCCTGACCTTTTTGCGTGCTGCCGCGAGACCGACCGGACAGTCCTTCGTGATGACCGTGCCGTCCGCGCGCCTATAGAATCGGGCACAGAGTCTGCCCTCGGTATTCATGATCAGCTTTTCGGCCTCCACGCGGGTCATCGCGGACAGATTGTAGACATTGAGGTCGCATTTGCCGCACATACGCTTTCGGTCTGTGCCGTACATCTCGTCCCAGCTTTCGGAACAGGGTTTCGCGACTTTAAGGTTGGTAAGCGGGCTCGCAAATCGTGCCATCGTTCGTATCCTCCGTGTTTTGCTCGACAAGCCTTCGGCTTGAAATGTTCCGTCCGAACGGCTTCGCGGAGGATGCTTGCAGATTCGCGGAAAAGCGCGGTGCGGTGTGCTGGCAAGTTAAGTCGGTACTTTCGAGCTCGCAAAGGAGGATTCGGCTTTGGAAATCTTCTGACTTCTGACATTCCGCCGCTAAAGCGGCGAAGGAGAATTGTGGGCCGCTTTTCCCGTGGGTGGCGCCTTCGGCTCCACCCACGACTAAACGCAGGGCGTCGCTTCGCGACTCGGCGATCGGTTGCGTTCCTTTCCCCCACACTGCGCCTGCGGCTTGTATGGGGCTGGACTATGCACGCCCGCTTCGCGAGCTCATGAGACTGTGACGTCTGACTCCTGACTTCCGACTTCTGACTTCTGACTTCTGACTTCTGACTTCCGACTCCTGACTCCCGACTTCTTACGAAGGCTTCCTTCGGAACTTGTGCGTCACCGGCCTTCGCCGGCCCACTCCGATGGCATTCTTGGAAATGATAAGTGTCGGAGGCAGCTGTCTTCGTTTGAATTCGTTGGCGGGCGATTCGACCTTGTTCAGGAGAAAGTAAACAAGTTCGGGGTCGTGGCCGCGCTCGATGATCGCCGAAGGCGGGAGCTTGTTTTCGAAATAGAGCTTCAGGACCGGGTCCATGACTTCGTAGGGCGGAAGCGAATCGGTGTCGAGCTGATTCGGAGCGAGCTCAGCGGAAGGCGGCTTGACGATGATCGCTGCAGGGATCACTTCCCTTCCGGCCGATTCGTTGATCTGCCTGGCGATCGCGTACGCCTCCGTCTTCAACACGTCTCCGATCACCGCGAGCCCGCCGTTCGTATCGCCGTAAAGCGTGCAGTATCCGACTGCGAGCTCCGACTTGTTCCCCGTCGCCAGCACGAGGCGGCCTTCAGCGTTCGAGATCGCCATCAGGATCAGTCCCCGCAGCCGCGACTGCATATTCTCCGCCGCAAGGTTCTCGCCGCCTTTCTCCGGCTTGTCGAACTCGAGCTGACCGATCAGAGTGTTGAATGCGCCCGAGATCGGCTCGATCCTCGATTCGCAGCCGAGCTCGGCAACCAGTTTTTCTGAATCGGTAATGCTGCCTTCGGAAGAGAACTCGGAAGGCATCAGCACGCACAGGACGTTCTCCGGCCCGAGCGCCTCGCAAGCGAGAGTCGCTACCAGCGCCGAATCGATACCGCCGGAGAGTCCCAGGACCGCTTTCTTGAATCCGTTCTTGTGGGCGTAATCGCGGATCCCCAGCACGAGCGCCCGTCGGATCGCCTCGATCTCATCGCCCGTGATCCCCCGCGAGTCCGGTTTGCGAACATCGAGCTCGACGGTCTCGACGAACTCCTCGAAGGATGCCGCCTGAAGAATGATGTCGCCTTCCTCATCGGCGACGAGGCTCGACCCGTCGAAGATGATCCCGTCATTCCCGCCGACGAGGTTCACGAAGACGATCGGGATCTGCTCGCTCTTCGCCCTGTGAGCGACCATGTCGCAGCGAAGTTTGATCTTTCCCTTGTTGTACGGCGACGCGTTGGTCGACACGATCAGATCGGCGCCCATCTCGATCAGTTCGTCCGTCGGATCGTCGTCGTAAAGCCGTCCGCGCCAGAACGTCTTGTCGTTCCAGAAATCCTCACAGACCGCGACGCCGATCTTCCGGCCCTCGATCTCGAACAGGCGCCGCGTATCCGAAGGCTCGAAATACCTGGGATCGTCAAACACGTCGTATTCCGGAAGAAGCGTCTTGTCAGCGAATCCAAGAAGCTCGCCGTCGTGGATTACCGCCGCTGAATTGAAAAGCCTTCTGCCGTCCTCGTCCGGGTTCGGACGGATCGTGCCGATGATCGCGGTGATGCCTTTCGTGTGCGGAACTATGGACTCGATCGGTTCCGTCGATGCGGAAATGATGTCTTCGTCCTGGAACCAGTCCTGGGAGGTGTAACCGTGCGTGGCGAGTTCGGGAAGGACGACCAGGTCCGAGCCGTCTTCGCGCGCTTTATCAATGGCGCGCAAAATTTTAGCGACATTTCCCTCAATGTCGCCGTTCGTCGTGTTGATCTGTCCGATCGTGACCTTCATCGGGGCCGTCCGGAAGCCTTAGTCGCCCTTCTCGGTCTTCTTGACCATCGTCAGCCTGTTTCCGCGCTCATTGTATTTGACCTCGTCCATGATGTTGTAAATGAACATCACGCCGCGGCCCGAGGTCTTGAAGAGGTTCTCCGGGTCCCTCGGATCGGGTATCTCGGCGACGTTGAAACCCTCGCCTTCGTCCTCGATCGTAAAACTCGCCTTTTTAGGCGAGATCTCGACGGAGATCCTGACCAGTTTGGAGGTGTCGAACTTGTTTCCGTGCTTTACGGCATTTACGAACGCTTCGTCGAGCGCAACGAACAGATTCGAGCGTTCGGGCTTGATGATCCCGAGCTTCTCCACGCGCTTCATCAGGTATTCGAGGATGTCGTCCATAAGCGCGATCACGCTGGGAACCTCGAAATCGATCTTCTCGCGGCGGTTCTTCATTTCCGGCCCGCGGTCGATGTGCTTCGATTTGTAATTCAGAGTTGTCTTGACGAGGCCGATCAGTTCTTCTTCCTTGAAATCATCGCGGCGGAAGTGCTTGAGGCAGATCTTGAACGCTTTGACGTTGCTACGCGACTTCTTAAGGGGCTTTGGAAGGCATTCAGGGTCACCTTCGCCGTTGTTTCCGGGCTCGGCGACATGATGCCTACCGTCGAGATCGGTGATGACCATATCGAAATCGCGCCCTTCAGCCAGCTTCACTGCTTCTGTGCGGGTTTGCGTGACCACGACCTCGTGCCCCAGTTGGGTGAACTCGTCCCTGAGGGCGGAAGCGAGATCGTCGTAGTCATCGATAATGAGAATCTTTCTGGCCATATCCGGCAGACGCTTGAACTCGATCTTTGCGGGAGCTTGAGAAGGCTTTTGCAAAAACCCCTACGTTTCAATAAAGTCCTTGGTTGCACCTTACCTCTTACCAGATTTCCACCGAACAGGATGAAGCGGCAGGACACAAGAATACACGACCAACTTGTCAGCTTCAAACCTCTGAACAAATACAGTTTTGGGCAAAGACTGGCGATACGGGCCGCGGATCTGGGGCTCTACTGGCTGATACGGCTGGTGCGCTCCACGATCCGGTTTGAAGAAACCGAGGGCTGGTCCGGGCTGGACATCGAAGGCTGGGAGGATTTCGAAACCGCTTACGCCCGTATGCCCAATACCATCAACGCTTTCTGGCACAACCGCCTCTTTCTGATGACGAAGTTCTCGATGGACTTCGACGCCGGGATCATCGTGTCGGAGAGCTTTGACGGCGAGTACATAGCACGCACCGCCCAGAGGCTCGGATTCCCCGTCGTACGCGGATCGTCGACACGCGGCGGCTCGAAGGCCTTGAAGCAGATGGTCAGGCTTGTAAGAGACGGGCTTCGTATGGGCTTCACGATCGACGGGCCGCGCGGGCCCCGGTACAGAGTCAAGCCGGGCGCGTTGATGCTCGCCGCGAAGACGGGCGTTCCGGTTCTTCCTTTGGTCCCGGAAGCGAAGAGTTACTGGGAATTAAGCAGCTGGGACCGGCTGCAGATCCCCAGGCCGTTCACGCGCGCGAAGATGTTCATCGGAGAGCCGGTCTTCGTGTCGCCGGAAGCGGGACGGGACGAATTGAAAGAAAAGAAAGAAGAACTGCAGCGGAAGCTGGATGAACTGACCGAGCGAGGACGGGGATGGCGGGAAACGAAGTAAGGCTTTTTAGGCCGTTTTTCCAATCCTTGCGAATGGGGATAAAATGGAAAGAGGCCGAAGGGAGGAACCATCGCGACTCACTCACATCCCAGTGAATCCCGGCGGCGCGACAAGAAGAGCCTTCGAAACCTCAAGATCGCGCTCGCGCTGACGTTTGTCTATATGCTCGCCGAAGCCGTCGGCGGCTGGATCACAAACTCGCTCGCGCTGCTTGCCGACGCCGGACATATGTTGACCGATGTCGCTTCGCTCAGTCTCACTCTCGCCGCGTTCTGGTTCGCCGAGCGCCCCGCGACCCCCAGCAAGACTTACGGATATTACAGGCTGGAGATACTCGCCGCGTTCGTGAACGGCGTCGCTCTGGCGGCGATCTCGCTGTGGGTGATCTGGGAAGCCTATACCCGATGGCTCGATCCGCCCGAGATCCTCGGATTCGGACTGACGGCGATAGCGGTCGGAGGCCTGATCATTAACCTGATCGCCGCGGGGCTTCTGCACGGCGATCACAAACACGACCTGAACATGCGCGGCGCGTGGCTCCACGTGATGGGCGACGCGCTCGGTTCCGTCGCTGCGATCTCCGCCGGCCTCGCGATCCTCATCTTTGGATGGGTATGGGCTGATGCCGCGGCGAGTGTTCTGATCAGCTTGATCATAATCTACGGCGCGTGGAAGCTGATTAAAGACTCGGTCAACGTGCTCCTCGAAGGGACCCCCTCGCACATAAATCTGACCGCCGTGGAAGAGGCGCTCGAAACGCTGTCCGGCGTCACCGACGTCCACGACCTGCACGTCTGGACTATCACTTCCGGGATGGAGGCGCTCAGCGTTCACATCGTCCACGACGGTGCGAAACCGCAGAACGCGATGCTCAAGGACGTTCGCGACCTTATTCACGACGAGTTCGGGATCGATCACCTGACGGTCCAGATCGAGCGCGAGGCCGAAGAAGGCGAGGCGGAACAGTCCTGCATTTCAGGCGCCCATTGTTTTGGTCCCGCTCCCGCCGCCGGCCGCGGACAGCGGCCCGTCGGCATCGAGTAGCCTTGAAGAGATCATGGAAGAAAACGAGTTTTCTGAAGAACTTCTCAAAAACATCGACCTCGAAGGCCTCGTCGCGGAGGTCTTAAGGAAGAGGAAAGAGGACCTTCAGAAGTTTCCTCCGCCGGAGGCGTGGTTCCTGGGTCCGAAGGCGGAACACGGAGATGTCTGGCTGACGACGATCGAGCACATCTTCCGCGACTACGTCCACTGGCGCCGGAACTACTTCCCGGAAGACCCGATCGTCGTCGACCGCGAACAGCTGAAGACCCACGAGCCGTGGGTCGAAACCCTCAAGTTCGAGATCGATTCGATCCTCAACCAGCTCAAGGCGCACTTCCCTTTTCACTCACCGCGCTACATCGCGCATATGATCTCCGAGCAGACCTTCCCCGGCGTCGTCGGCTACTTCGCCGGAATGCTCTACAACCCGAACAACGTCACGGAGGAGTCGGCGCCGATCACGACCTCGCTCGAGATCGAGGCCGGGAAGATGATCGCCGAAATGCTCGGCTACAATCCGAACACCGCCTGGGCGCACATCTGCTCCGGAGGCACCCTCGCGAACCTCGAGGCGCTCTGGATAGCGAGGATGGTGCAGTTCGCTCCGCTCATCGTGAAGGACTTCTGCGAGACCCACGCGGTCAGGGACTTCGAGATCTCGATGCCCGACGGCTCAAAAAGCCCCGTCGTCGATGTCCCCCCGAAGGTGCTTCTCGGGCTTCGCCCCAACGAGGCCGCCGGCTCGGTCCGGGCGCTCGCCTCGCATCTCGCGGAAGCGAAGGGCGACGCGGTTTACGAGGACATCAACTCCTACTTCGCTACGAACAGGTTCAATGTCAGCTACGCGGGGCTTCATTCAATTCTCGCCGAGCTCGGCGTCCGCCCCGTCGTGTTCGTGTCGGAAGCGGCCCACTACAGCATAAAGAAGGCGGTCAATATTCTCGGCTACGGAGAGGCCTGCATCAGATCCGTTCCGGTCGAACCGCATTTCCGGATGAACGTCGACGCGCTGCGCGAAGAGGTCTTCCGGATGGCAGAAGACGAATACATCGCGGCGGTGATCGCCGTCGCGGGCACGACCGAAGAAGGCGCGGTCGATCCGATCCACCGCATACGGTTTCTCCGCGACGATCTGGAAAAGGATACGAACCGCTCGTTCTGGCTTCACGTCGACGCGGCGTGGGGAGGCTACGTCAGAAGCGTGTTCTGCGGGCTCGGCCTTGAGCGAGAGAGCGACGGCCGGAAGCGCCTTCAGGAGATCTGCGAGGAATACCGGAAGGCGATCGAGGTGCGCGAGGAGACGGAGGTGCCGGTCCTTGATTTCGACGGCGAACACGTGAGCGAAGGAATGAAGAAACTGCACCTGGAATGGGCGGACTTCGAGGTCTATTCGGCGTATCTGGCGATGCCCGACGCCGATTCGATCACCGTCGATCCTCACAAGCTCGGCTATCTTCCTTATCCGGCCGGCGTCATCGCGTTCCAGAACAAGCTCGTGACCGAGCTGGTCGTCCAGAAGGCGCAGTACATCACGGACGAGATCGGCGGACTGAAGAGCGCCGGGCAGGAAGAGGAGATAACCGCGGTCGGCCCGTACATCATCGAGGGCTCGAAACCGGGCGCTGTCGCCGCCGCCTGCTGGCTCTCGCACAAGACGATCCCGCTCAACTACAACGGCCACGGCAGGCTTATCAAGACGTCGCTGCTGAACACAAAAAAGCTCGCCCGCTACTTCGACCTCCACGAGCGGCTGTTCGATACGATCGAACACGAGCTGTACGGCGAGATCGATCCGGCGATCCGGCGGTTCACGTTCGAACTGCTTTGCGAGCCCGACACGAACCTGCTCTGCTATCTGTGCCTGCCGATGAAGGCCGGAAAGGACGGAAAGCTGGAGCGCGACAACAGCGCGAAGCTCGCCGACATCAACGAGCTCAATGAGGCGATCTACAAACGCGCGACGATCCGCAACCGGCCCGGCAAGAGAAAAACGCCGTATTCGCAGGAGTACTTCGTCTCGAGGACGATCCTGACCGCGGGACAATATCATCCCGGATCGATCTCCGGATTTCTCGAACGCCTTGACATCCCGATCTACGACTACGAGCGCGAAGGCATATTCCTGCTCCGATCGGTCGTGATGAATCCGTGGCACTTTCTCGCTGAGAAGCGCGGGAAAAACTACCTCTACGACTTCGTCGTGCACCTCCACCAGACCGCGCGCGACATTCTCAATCCGTGACCCGCATTATGATTTGAATCATATAAACCGCTCCCCCTGTCTCTGTAAAGTTTGGGAAAGGCAGCGTCATTCCGCGGCGCGAATCCCTCCTGCCGCCAGGAACGTTTGCCCGGAGCGGGGAAATGACCCAGATCAATGTCCGGATCCCGGACGCCGATCATCACCGAGACCTGATCGCATGCCAGGCGGCGTGCCCGGTCCATACCGACGCCAGGGGCTACGTCAGGGCCATTGCCGAAGGCGACTTCGACAAGGCATATTTCATTGCCCGCGGCCCTAATCCTTTCGCCTCCATATGCGGCAGGATCTGCGGCGCGCCCTGCGAAGCGGCCTGCCGCCGCGGAAAGGTGCCCCGGGTCGACGACGACGGACGCTTCGTCGCGAACGACCGTCCGATCGCGATCCGGGCGCTCAAGCGCTTCGCCTGCGAGCAGGCCGGCCCGGAGGCCGTCCCCGCTCCCGAGATTCTCGAAAAACTAAACAGTTACGTTCCCCCCGCCGCCGCCCGCACAGACGAGCTGGCGGCGCTTCTGCGTTCGGCCGTCGAAGGGAATTTCCTTCGCGCGGAAGGCGAGAAGATAGCGATCATCGGCGCCGGCCCGGCCGGGCTTTCGGCGGCTCACGATCTCGCTTTGATGGGATTCAGGCCCGTCGTCTTCGAGACCGAGCCGGTCGCCGCCGGGATGCTCGCCGTCGGAGTGCCTGCCTACAGGCTCCCTCGCGACCTGATCGAGAAAGAGATCGATGTGATCCGCGCGCTCGGTGTCGAGATCCGCTGCGGCATGACCGTCGGCCGCGACGTTTCGTTCGCGGAGCTTCGGAGAGATCATTCCGCGGTGATCATCTGCGTCGGCGCGAAATCGTCGCGCTCGCTGGGCCTTCCCGGCGAAAGTGGGCCGGGCGTGTTCGGCGGCGTGGATGTTCTGCGGTCCGTTTCGCTCGGCGAGTCCCTGAGCCTCGGCGGAAGGATCGTCGTGATCGGAGGCGGCAACGTCGCATACGACGTCGCCCGGACGGTCGTAAGGCAGATAGCCTCGGACGCCGCAAGGACCGCCGCACGGCTTCCCGAAACCTCTTCCGTACAACTCGTTTCGCTCGAAAGCGCCGAGGAAATGCCGGCGGACACGATCGAGATCGTCGAAGGCGACGAGGAAGGAATCGAGCGCCTGAACGGCTGGGGGCCGCTTTCGATCGACCGCGACGATTCGGGAAATGTCGTGTCTGTCACGTTCCGCAGATGCCTGAGCGTTTACGACCAGGATAAGAAGTTCAGTCCTGTCTATGACGACTCGGACGTGATGCGCCTCGAATGCGACACGGTCCTGCTTGCGGTGGGCCAGTCGCCGAAACTGGAATTCCTCGCCGACGGCGGCGAGGACATAAAGACCGGACGCGGCTGGCCGGAGGTGGACCGCGACACGCTCGCGACGTCCGCCGCGGACGTATTCGTCGCCGGCGACCTGGCCCACGGGACACGGCTTTTGATCGACGCGGTCGCTTCCGGAAAGGCGGCGGCCCGGTCGGTCTACCGCTTCGTCACGGGTAGGAGCATCGAGGAGCACTCGGTCACCGCTCACATCGTCCTCGACGGATACAGGCGCGAGCGCGGATACGAATCGATACGCAGGGTCGCCGTGCCCGTCACCGATCCCGGATCGCGCCTTGAAGATCCGGATCTTCAGGTCGAGACGGGCTACACCCGCGAGCTGGCGATGAAGGAAGCTTCGCGCTGCCTCGACTGCGGAGTGACGCCGGTCTTCGACGGCACGCGGTGCGTGCTGTGCGGAGGCTGCGTCGACGTCTGCCCGACCGAATGCCTGAAGCTTGTCCCGCTTTCGGCGCTCGCGTCGGACGCAGACCTTGATCAGGCGATAACCAACGCTATCGGAGAAGAGGGGGATCCGGACGAAAACTCGGCGATCCTTAAGGACGAGGACCGTTGCATTCGCTGCGCGTTGTGCGCGATGCGCTGCCCGGTCGAGGCGATAACGATGGAAAGGGTCGCGATATCGACCCGGTGGAGTTCCAAATGACCACAAAACCCGGAAAAGAAGCCTCGCGGTTCGATCCGGAGCCGATGCCCCGGAGGGACTTCCTGGGCCTTGCGGCGCTGGGCTCGGCCGCGGCGGCGGTGATCTTCTCGCTGTTCGGAATGCTCAGGCTTCCCAAGGCGGCGGTGCTCACTTCGCCTTCGAAGAAATTCAGCGTGACGCTTCCGGACACGCTCGCCGAAGGCGAGGCCTTCATACCGGAAGGAAGAAGCGTCGCGGTTTACAAGGATGCGGAGGGAGTCTTCGCGATCTCGACGATATGCACGCATCTCGGATGCGTCGTCAGCGCGAAGCCGGAAGGCTTTGAATGCCCGTGCCACGGATCGCGATTCGCTGGCGACGGCACGGTGACGAAAGGTCCCGCGCCAAAAGCGCTTCCCTGGCTGAAAGTGACCGCGGACGGAAACCGGCTGCAGATCGACGAGAACGAAGAGGTTCCCGGAGGAACGAAGGTGTAGCGATGGAAAAGGCCGAAAGCTCTGCATTGAAGGAGATCTGGGGCAACCTCGTGGCATCCCCGCGCCGGATCTACGAAGCTGCGTTCCGCAGCGGCGCGCCGAAGACCGACCGCACAAGGTCTTCGTTCGTGTTCGGCAACGTCTTCCTGCACCTGCATTCGGTCCGGACTCATATCTGGAGCCTGAAGTGGAGCACGACGATGGGGCTGGGGATCATCAGCACGGCCGCGTTCCTGATCACGCTCGTCACGGGCATCCTCCTGATGTTCTATTACAAGCCCTACCCGGACGTCGCGTACCAGTCGATGAAAGACATCCACTTCGTGGTGCCGACCGGCCGCTTTATACGCAACATCCACCGATGGGCCGCGAACGTGATGGTCGTCGCCGTGATCCTCCATATGGCGAGGACCTTCTTCACCGCTTCGTACCGCAAACCCAGGGAGTTCAACTGGCTGATCGGCTGGGGACTCCTCGTCACGACGCTCGCGCTTTCCTTCACGGGCTACCTTTTGCCTTGGGACCAGCTCGCGTACTGGGCGATCACGATCGGAGCGAACATCGCCCAGTCGCCGAGGGAGATCACCGACGCGCTCGGCATCACCCAGTACTTCGACATAGGCGGGCTTCAGCGGACGATCCTGCTCGGCTCCGACGAGGTTGGCGCGGAGGCACTGATCCGCTTTTATCTGCTTCACGTGATGATCCTTCCGCTGATCCTCGTGATGCTGATGGCGGTGCATTTCTGGCGGATAAGGAAGGACGGCGGGATCGCTCGGCCGGACGACGCCGACGAGATCGTCGGGAACGAAGCGAAGTCAAGCTACCCGGTCTTTACGGAGCAGCCGGAGAAGACGTACCACCTGGCGGCGATCGTGAAAGGCCGAACACCCGCGGTCGGAAGCGGTCCGGAGAACACTCTGCCCTCGATGCCGCACCTTTTCTACGCCGAGCTGGGCGTGCTGATGCTCACGACGCTCATCTGCCTTGCGCTCGCGCTGATCTCGGACGCGCCTCTGAAGGAGATAGCGAATCCCCTTGTGCCCGAGAACCCCGCGAAAGCGCCCTGGTACTTCCTGGGTCTGCAGGAGATCGTCTCGTTCTCTGCCTTCACCGGGGGCATAGGCATCCCGGCGCTGGTCTGGATCGGGCTCGGCCTGATCCCGTTCCTCGACCGCGAAAAGGAAGGGACAGGCAGATGGCTCGGAGGTCCGGGAGGCCGGAACCTTTTCCTCTGGTCGCTTTTGATCGGCTTCGGAGCCTCGGTCGGGATCGAGGCGTTCGCGATCTATTTCGGATGGCTCCGGGAATGGTTCCCGGACATTCCGCAGCTCGCGATCACCGTGATCAATCCGGGGACGGTCCTGACAGCGATCTACGCGGCTTACTCGATCTATGTCGTGCGGAAGTACGGATCGACACGGGCCGGAGCCGTGGCCCTGTTCACCTGTTTCCTGTGCGGATTCATCGTCCTGACCGTGGTCGGGACCTACTTCCGCGGCCCGAACTGGGAATTCTACTGGACGCCTTCGGACTGGCCGGGGCATTGACGCGATGAAGAAGAACAAGTATCTGCTGCTGATCTCGAGCCTGGGCGTCTTCGCGCTGCTGGTCTACGCGGCCGTTTCGGAGAACTTCTTCAAGGAATGGCATTCGATCCAGGCGGGCGCGAAGACCTCCGAAGGGCCGCTCGACGTGCGTCTGAGACAGATCATCAATCCGTCTCTCGGCACGACCGACCGATGCGTCACGTGCCACATAGGAATGGCGCCCGGCGAGACCGTCGTCTCCGACCTTAAGGTCGCGGCTCCGCATCCGCCGGTGGTCCATTCGCCGACCGAGATGGGGTGCACGACCTGCCACAGCGGCCAGGGACTCGCGACCGAGAAGCTCGACGCGCACGGCGACGTGGAGTTCTGGCCGGAGCCTATGCTGTCGGCGAAGTACGCGTACGCCAGCTGCGGGACCTGCCACGTGCCGCTCGAGGTCCCGAACAGCGCCCGTCTTGAGCTCGCGCGGAAGACGTTCGAGCGGCTCGACTGCTACGCCTGCCACCGCCTCGACGGCCGCGGCGGAACGCTGCGCCCGAGCCCTTCGACCGGGATGGAGGGTCCCGACCTCTCGCACACGGGCATCAAGGGCTTCGACGCGAACTGGTATCCGGCTCATCTCGCAAAGAAGGAGGCGGACACTTCCGGGCTTTGGGCGAATTCGTTCGGAGAGGTGAACGACGCGGACCGGGCTCTTCTGGACCAGTTCCTGGGGCTTCAGATGGGAGCGCCTTTGCTGATCCGGGCGAAGGCCGAATACAACTCGGTCGGCTGCACCGGCTGCCACGTCACGGGCAATTTCGGAGGCGAAACGGGGGTAGATCTCTCGAGGGTCGGCGAAAAGGACCCGAATCGGCTCGATTATTCCGCCGTCGAGGGCGAACACACGTACCAGAACTGGATCGCGCAGCACTTCAGGCTTCCGCTTTCCACAGTCCAGGGTTCGCAGATGCCGGACCTCGCGCTTTCGGAACCGCAGATCGACCTTCTCACGATGTATGTTCTTTCGCTGAGAAGAAGGAGCGTGCCGGACATATGGCTACCGAAGGACCGCGTCCGCGCGATGCGTTTCGGAGCCCGCGAATTCGCCTCGGACGGCGAGACGATCTTCAAAGCGGTCTGTTCAAGCTGCCACGGGGCCGACGGTAAAGGGGTCAGATACCCCGGGCTTCCGCCCTATCCTTCGATCACGAACACGGAATTTCTGGAGCTCGCCTCCGACGACTTCATCGCCGCGACGATAAAAGGCGGCCGCCCGGGCAGGCCTATGCTTGCGTGGGGAGACCGCCAGAACGGATTCACGGCTGAGGAGATTAGCGCGGTCGTGGCTTACATACGCGCGATCGGGGGCGGCATCGTCCCGATCCCGGATACAAGACCGGCGCGTTGGGCTGCGGGCGACGCGAAGGCCGGCAACAGGCTCTTCCTCGCCAACTGCGCAGGATGCCACGGATCGATGGGCGAAGGAGGCGAAGGCCCCGCGCTCAACAATCCCGGCCTGCTGAACGCCGCGACCGACACATTTTTGTTCGAGACCATCGCCCGCGGAAGGAGCGGGACCGTGATGAAAGGATTCAGGATCCCGTCGCCCACAAGACGCGCGCTGACCGACCGCGAGATCGAATCGGTCGTGACTTATCTGCGCTCGCTGGGAGCGAAACAAAAACGTCCGGGAGGATGATCCCGGAGAAGGGTTAACGTTATGAAGAAAGAGCTTTCAAGACGCGAATTCCTGGCAAGGATATCGGCCGCAGGCTTCGGTGCCTTCGTGCTTTCATCGACGAACGCGTGGGGGCTTGAGGGGATAACCAACCCGCTCGCGGTCTATCCGGACCGCGACTGGGAGAAGGTCTACCGCGACCTCTGGCGGTACGACTCCAAGTACACCTTCACCTGCGCGCCGAACGACACGCACAACTGCCTGCTCAACGCGTATGTCCGCGACGGGGTCGTGACGAGGATCGGGCCGACGATGCGCTATGGCGAGGCGGCCGACCTTTCGGGGAACGGCGCAACACACCGTTGGGACCCGAGGGTCTGCCAGAAGGGACTCGCACTGACCCGGAGGTTCTACGGCGACCGGCGCGTCAACCAGTGCATGGTCCGCGTCGGCTTCAAGCGCTGGCACGACGAGGGATTCCCGCGCGGCGCCGACGGAAAGCCAGACGTTTCCTACTTTCAGAGGGCGCGCGACGAATGGGTCCGCGTGCCGCACGACGAAGCGGCCGCGATCGTGGCGGCGGCGCTCAAGAACATCGCCGAAACGTATTCGGGCGACGAAGGGATCCGCCGCCTGACCGAACAGGGATACGACGATGAGACGATCAAGGCGATGCAGGGCATAGGCACGCAGGTGATGAAGTTCCGCGGCGGAATGCCTCTGCTCGGAATGACCCGCGTGTTCGGAATGTACCGGATGGCGAACTCGATCGCCCTTCTCGACGCCGCGGTCAGAAAGGTCGGCCCGGACAAGGCGGTCGGCGGACGCGGATTCGACAACTATTCGTGGCACACCGACCTGCCGCCCGGACACCCTATGGTGACCGGCCAGCAGACGGTCGAGTTCGACCTGAACTCGGTCGAACACGCAAAGACGGTCGTGGTCTGGGGAATGAACTGGATCACCACCAAGATGCCCGACGCGCACTGGCTGACGGAAGCGCGTATGAAGGGCACGAAGATCATAGTCATCGCCTGCGAGTACTCTGCGACCGCGACGAAAGGAGACGAAGTTGTCGTCGTGAGGCCGGGAACGACCCCGGCGCTCGCGCTGGGATTCGCGAACGTGATCTTCAGGGAGAAGCTATTTGACGAAGAATTCGTAAAAGGCTGGACCGATCTTCCGATCTTGGTGCGAATGGACAACCTGACCTACCTCCGCGCGCAGGACGTTTTCGGAGGCGAACTCGCGGAGATGAAGACCACCACGCTTGTCGCCGAAGGTGCGAAGGCGCCGCCGCCCGGAAAACAGGACGTGAACAACATCGTGTCCGAGAAGATGCGGAAGGAATGGGGCGACTATCTCTGGTTCGACCTGGATTCCGATTCAGCCAAGCCTCTGAACCGGGACGACGTCGGGAAGAACTCGACAGTCGGGAACGCGATGCTCGAAGGCGCCGTAAGCGTGCGGCTCGCCAACGGAAAGGCCGTCCGCTGCCGCCCGGTCTTCGACCTGGTGAAGGAATACGCGGCGCATTTCGATCCGAAGACGACCGAAGAACTTACCTGGGCTCCTGCAAAGGCGGTCGAGGACCTCGCAAGGCATTTCGCGAAGGAACCCGGGACGACGCTGTTCGCGGTCGGGATGGGACCGAACCAGTTCTTCAACAACGACAACAAGGACCGCGATGTTTTCCTCTTGGCGGCGCTGACGGGAAATATGGGCAAGATCGGCGGGAACGTCGGCTCGTACGCCGGCAACTACCGAGTCTCGCTGTTCAACGGCGCGCCTCAGTACATAAACGAGAACCCGTTCGACATCGAGCTCGATCCCGCCAAGCCCGCCAGGCCCAAGCAGTACTGGAAAGCGGAATCCGCACATTACTACAACCACGAGGACCATCCGCTGAGGGTCGGCAAGAAGCTTCTGACAGGCAAGACGCATATGCCGACGCCCACGAAATCGCTTTGGTTCGCTAATGCGAACTCGATCCTCGGTAACGTCAAATGGCACTACAACACCGTGGTCAACGTCCTGCCGAAGATCGAGATGGTCGCGGTCCAGGAGTGGTGGTGGTCCACGTCGTGCGAATGGGCGGACGTCGTGTTCGGGGTCGATTCGTGGGCGGAGCTGAAGCATCCGGACATGACGGCTTCGGTCACCAATCCCTTCCTGGCGGTCTTTCCGAAGACGCCGATCGAACGGATCTTCAACACGCTGGGCGACATAGAGGTATTCGCGCTTGTGGGTGCCAAACTCGGAGAACTGACCGGCGACAAGCGGTTCCTCGATTACTGGAAGTTCGTCCGCGAGGGAAACACCGAGGTCTACCTTCAAAGGATCCTCGACCATTCCACGAACACGAAGGGCTATTCGTTCAAGGACCTTCACGACAAGGCTCTCGAGGGCGTCCCGGCGCTTATGAACAGTCGGACGACGCCGAAGTCCGTCGGCTACGACCAGATCACGGATTCGATCCCCTGGTACACGAAGAGCGGACGGCTGGAGTTCTACCGAGAGGAGCCGGAGTTCATAGAAGCCGGCGAAAATCTCCCGGTTCACAGGGAGCCGGTGGATTCGACATTCCTGGAACCGAACATCATCATCTCGCCGAAACACGAGGCTATGCGGCCCGCGGGTCCCGAGCAGTACGGAGTCGCGAGGGATGATCTGTCCTGCGAGACGCGCTGCGGACGCAACGTAGTGATGACGTGGGAGCAAGCGAAGAACTCGCAGCACCCGCGTATAAAGGAAGGCTACAAATTCATCTTCCACACCCCGAAATACAGGCACGGCGCGCACACAACGCCGATCGACACGGACATGGTCGCGGTGCTGTTCGGCCCGTTCGGCGACATCTACAGGCGCGACAAGCGGAGCCCGTTCGTCGCTGAAGGATACGTCGACATCAATCCGGACGACGCGAAGGAGCTCGAGGTCGCCGACGGGGATTACGTCTGGATCGATCCCGATCCGGAAGACAGGCCGTTCCGGGGCTGGCAGACGAACAAGCGCGATTACGAGTTCGCTCGGCTTCTGTGCCGCGCACGCTATTACCCGGGGACGCCGCGCGGCGTCACGAGGATGTGGTTCAACATGTACGGCACGACACCCGGATCTCAGCAGGGACAGAAGGAACGAGAGGACGGCCTGGCGAGGAACCCGCGGACAGGCTACCAGGCTATGTTCAGGTCCGGTTCGCATCAGTCTGCAACGCGCGGCTGGCTTAAACCGACCTGGATGACAGACTCACTGGTGAGAAAAGGCCTGTTCGGACAGGAGATCGGGAAGGGCTTCCTTCCGGACGTACACTGCCCGACCGGCGCTCCGCGAGAGGCGATCGTGAAGATATCGAAAGCAGAGCCGGGCGGGATCGGAGGAGAGGGCCTGTGGCGCCCCGTGGAACTCGGGATCCGGCCGAAGGCGGAATCCGAAGCGATGAAGAAATATCTTGCCGGAGGCTTTTCGGCGAAGAAGGCATAAGCGCGGCGGGATTGCCGCGGGAGGAGATATGGCACGAGTAAACAACTGGCAGCTTGGCAGAGAGATGTCCTACTGGTATCCGGAGAGCCGGCCCGAAAAGCAGTTCGCCGCGGTATTCGACATAAACAAGTGCATCGCCTGCCAGACCTGCACGCTCGCCTGCAAGACGACGTGGACATCCGGAAAGGGCCAGGAATATATGCTCTGGAACAATGTCGAGACGAAGCCCTACGGTTTCTATCCCCTCAGCTGGGACCTGAAATTGCTGGAGATGCTCGACGGCCAGCAGTGGAGTCCGGACGGCAGCACCTACGAAGGAAGCACTATCTTCGAGTCTGCGCCGGCGGGCGAAAGGGTGCTCGGTTGGCGCCCGGAGGACGAGGATTACGCCTATCCGAACGTCGGCGAGGACGACTGCGCAGGTCAGATCGACGGCGGAGCGAGCCTCCAGATGCCGCACATGGCGTGGTTCTACTACCTCGCAAGGATCTGCAACCATTGCACTTATCCGGCGTGCCTCGCCGCCTGCCCGCGCGGGTCGATCTACAAGCGTCCCGAAGACGGGATCGTGCTCGTGGACCAGGGAAGATGCCGCGGCTACCAGGAATGCGTCCGCGGATGCCCGTACAAGAAGGTCTTCTTCAACCCGATGACCGGCACGTCCGAGAAATGCATCGCGTGTTTCCCGAAGATCGAGCAGGGCCTTCAGCCGCAGTGCTTCGTGAACTGCATCGGCAAGATACGGCTCGCCGGCTGGATCTCGAAGCCGGGCGAGGAGCGCGAGGACAATCCGATCGATTACCTTGTCCGCATACGCAAGATCGCTCTTCCGCTGTTCCCCCAGTTCGGGCTCGAGCCGAATGTCTATTACATTCCCCCGATCCACGTCCCGACCTCCTTTACAAGGCAGATGTTCGGGCCGGGCGTCGACGACGCGATCGCCGCTTACAAGAAAGCCGCGGCGGAAGGCGACGACGATCTGACCGGACTGCTTGGGCTGTTCGGATCGACTGAGGAAGTGCTCTCCAGATGGAACCGCAGCGGCGAAACGATCACGGGATTCAACGACAAGGGCGAGGAAGCGGTGCGCGTTCCGCTCCGCGAGCCGGTGAGCATACGGCCATCGTACGACAAGCTTTACCAGATAACGCGCGTGAACTGCCCGTAGATGCGGGAGGTGGATTATGAGAAAGGCATCGATAATTTTCGCCGCGCTGGCGCTTGCTGCAGCGTTCGCGGCATCCGGCTGCCGGGGCCGCACCGTGTCCCCCTCGGAAGTGGTCGCGGTCCCGGAGCAGGAGATCACGCTCGACCCCCTGGACGATGCGTGGTACCCGCTCCCGTATCACCCCGCGAAGCTGATCCTTCAGGATTTGGTCGAGCCTCGCCTGATGGAGCCTTCGACCGCTGAGGTAGAGGTGACCGCGATGACCGACGGGAAGGATGTCGCGTTCCGGCTTGAATGGATCGACGGATCGCAGAACGATCTTCCGGGGCCGCAGGCGTTCATCGACGGCTGCGCGATCCAGCTTCCCTCTAAGCAGGACGCGAACGTGCCGGCTCCGCAGATGGGCGAAGAGGGCAAGTCGGTCGAGATAGCATACTGGCGCGCCGACTGGCAGGCGATAGTCGACGGGCGGGCGGACGAGATCTCGAGTATTTATCCAAACGCAGCCGTGGACCATTATCCTTTCAAGGCGGAATCGCTACAAAAGGATCCGAAAAAGCAGCAGGAAATGGCGCGGAGATACGCGCCTGCGAGGGCCCTCGGCAACGACCGTTCGGGGCCCCGCAAACAGCCGGTCGAGGACATGGTCGCGGGCGGCCCCGGAACGCTTTCGCCAGCGAGCCCGGTTTCTAGCGGGAAAGGCGTACGGACGGACAAGGGCTGGTCGGTCGTCATCGTGCGGCCTCTGCCGGCGTTCCTGACCGACAAGCAGAGCGCCAACATCGCCTTCGCAATATGGCAGGGCGAGAACAACGAAACGGGAGCACGAAAGATGCGGACCGGCTGGATACCTTTGGTGATAAGGAGGCTTCCGGAATGAGCGGATTGAACAAACGGCAGGCGGAATTGATGAAGGAAGCGGCCGAATGGCGCCTCCTTGGGCTTCTGTTCGAATGCCCTTCGGAGAAATGGAAGGAAGAACTGCAGCGTTTAGCCAACGAGACCGCGGATCCGAAACTCGCCGAAGCGGCAAGGCTCGCCGCGGACGAAGGGGCCGAAGGGATCTATCATTCGACGTTCGGTCCCGGTGGCCCTGCTCCCGCACGCGAGATCAGTTACAGGTCCTGGGCTCAGCCCGGGTATATGATCTCCGAGCTTTCGGCGTATTACGGCGCGTTCGGCTTCAGTCCGAAGACAGACGAAACGCCGGACCACATCTCGGTCGAGGCGTCGTTCGTCTCGTATCTCAAAATGAAGGAGGCGTTCGCGCTAGCCTCGGGACATACGGGCCGTGCCGAGATCACGTCCCGTGCGTCCGAAGGGTTCATCCGCGACCACGTATCGAAGGTCGCGGAACGGCTGAGCCGCTCGCTGTCGAGATCCGGGATAGGCTATTTGTCGAAAGCGGGAGAGATACTCTTCGAACGCGTCGGACCCGATCCGGACCGAAGCGGAAACCGCGGATTCCTTCCCGTCGCCCTGGCGGACGATGAATCACTCGACTGCGGACCGGGGATTTGAGAACCTGCAGAATCGAGCCCTTCAGGGTAACGGTTCAGGAATCTGGAGCCCATCAGATGCCCCCCGTTTTAACGGGGAGATACGGTGTCGTCCAATGAACCTACCAGGGCTCCAGCCCATCAGTTGCCCCCCGTTTCAACGGGGGGATACCGGGCGGGTCAATAATTATCCAGGGGCTTCAGCCCATCAGTTGCCCCCGGCTTCAGCCGGGGGGACTAAGAGGTCATTTCTTGAGATTCCGGCCGGCTTCAGCCGGCCTTATTGGGTCTGAAGCCCCCACAAATAATGTACTGGAACTGTTGGCATCAAGTCTCTTCGGCTCCGTAGGAGCCCGATGTCTGTAGAAGAACCACCTGAAGATCGAACCGCGCTCCGTTAGGAGCGCAATTCGGGAAAAGAACATTCAGCCCCTATGAGGCTGTTGTTGTGTTTCGCGAATGAATGCTACAGGGTAGAGATTCAGAGGACTCGAGTACATCAGTTGCCCCCCCCCGCTTCAGCCGGAGGCCGTGACGTCAGACGAAGTAAAACCCGACCTTCAAAAAGCCGGGTATACTAACTTTCAAACTGGACCAGTTATGTAGGGCAGGTCAAGAGGCTCCCTGAGGATGGCTTCCTGTTCCACCCGGACCGCGGAAGCCAGTACGCCTCGTTCGAGTTCAAAGAGCTGCTCAGAAGGTGCAGGATCACACACTCGATGTCGCGAAAGGGCAATTGCGGGGATAACGCCGTGACGGAACGTTTCTTCGGGACCTTGAAAGAGGAGCTGACCGACGGGAAGTCATACGAAACGGTCGAGGAACTGAGGCGGGACCTGTTCGACTACATCGAGGTGTTCTACAATCGTGAACGCCTCCATTCAACGCTCGGATATCTCTGCCCGGCCGACTATGAATCAAGGATGTTTGTCAGGTAACTGCGTGTCCGGTTTGACGTGCCATAAAGACTACACGAACCGCGATGCTATTAGAGCACATGCACGTAGCACTTCTAATACGGCCGATCTAGACGCAAACTCATTTGCCGAAGCGTGACCAAGAAGGAACAACAAGTCTCGACGAATCTGTAATCAATGTTTCAAATGAACCGTTTCCATCGAAATCGACGATATGAAACACAATGTTTGTATAACTAATGCGTTCGGTCGGTTCTAATGGTGCAATTCGTCGCGCAATAATGATGTAGCCGAATATCCCCGTTGGAGTACGCATCTCCTTATAGCCCCTGAGCAAAAACTTGCCCTCTACCAATCGATTTCGTTCTTCGACCTTTGACGCCTTCAAGATAAACTGAACCTCCGAAGCCGGAAGAAAACTAGTATAGACTACAGGAATCTCATTCCCAGATGCGTCCTCAAGAGTTACAATGGTTTTTCCAACTTTTTTCCCGTCTTTGGGAATGGGTATCAACCAGCCGTCTTTCCGCACAAGATTTCCCAAGTTCATGGTCTCACGTATTGGGGTTGTCTGAGGAACGCTCTTTTTCGATTGACTTGGCATCTCGAACTCTCTGGGATCAGCTACGCATCCAGAAATCCAGATGCATATTGCTAACGGTAAGAAGAGCGCAATATATACTTGTTGATTCCTCGTGAATCTCAAGGCACGATTCATAACTTTTACAAGGGCTGACACAGATTTCTGAACAGTCTTGGGGAGGGTTACACAACGAACTAATCGGCGTTCAGGCAGCCAACCAATCTGCAATAAGTTTCGAACTTTGATCATGAGCCGCTATTCGAAAGGGGAAGCTAGCGATGATGTGCCTGAGATCAGCTTTTGTTCAGACAAATCCCGTATTCTACTTTTAAGACTATGCAAGGAATTGCTCGCCTGCTTTCGAATCCCAGTGACGACATCTGCTAAACATTTCGGTAATTTAAGTTCAATCAACAGTACCTGCGAAACATTGGGCCAGTTGAGAAGCGGTCTGCACAAGCACGACGGTCAATTCTTTAACCCGGGATTTCAAGAGGCCAAGAAGAAGCGTAAAGTCGTTCCAAGCGACGAATCTCCCCTGAAAGTCGCCTATCTCCCAATCGAGGCGGATTCAAGGAAAAGGACGACGCTGATCCGTGACTGGAGGATAGCGCTCAATCGGTTCACTATCGAGTTCGAGGAAAAACCCGCACTACATATCTTATGGAACATAAACACCAAAGACTTTGTAGAGCCGATTGAATCCAAATCATCCAGGTGGGCCCTAATGGGTTGATTTACTGAACAACTTACGATCCTATAGGAATACTGGAGCTTTAGATTCACTTCAGTTTAGAAAGGGGCGGAACCGTTACTTGATAATCAATTTTGTCCTCGCAACTTTCCGCAGTATACATTCCATTCTCCTCTTCCATTGGCCGACTCGTAATCATGAACAACTGCCATTTTCCCAAGCGATTCACAAGCAAAAAGCTTGAGTCATAAACAGGATTTGAAGGCTTGCCATAATGAACAAAAGCGTAAGCGTATTTCTCAGTCTTAATGGTTTTCAGCAGGCGGAAGAAGCTTAGCTGACCACGGGCAATTTTTTGAAACACTATCCGAATCTGCTCCCGTTCAAAATCTATCTTCGAATCATTTACAGAAAACGGGAAAGGCGGAGAGTCATCGTTTGTAGCACTGCTTGCGGATGAGTTTGAACAGCGGCGGATCATTTCGTAGTAATCGTCAGGCACGTCAGTGGTTGTCCTATTCAATTTAGCTTCGTCGCTTTCCAATGAAGCGTCCCAAAACTCGTTAATCGCGGCCGGGATCTCCAAATCTGGTTCCTCCGTTTCTACGGGACGGGACGACGGACTTAACGCGGACAACTGCGACGCAACGACCCCCACTGAAACTCCGACCAAAAACGCCGCGAATGAAATCACTGGTTTCTGCATAACAACTCCCTGTGAGAAGCCACTTGAACACCGAATCAAAACCCGTCTACCGTAACGAAAAGCCTCGTGCCCTCGCTCTTTTAATGATATCGTTCCAAACAGCCTGCGAAAGTTGGTGCCCGTACGTTGGCCTTTTACCATTCTGTAATGGCACTTCAGGCCGGACACCCTGATACCTCACAAACCTCCTTGTATCATAGTCAGCCGGGCTGAGATATCCGAGCTTCGAGTGGAGGCGCTCACGATTGCAGAACACCTCGACGTACTCGAACAGGTCGTACCTCAGATCCTCGACCGTTTCATAAGCCTTCCCGTCGGTCAGCTCCTCTCTTAAAGTGCGAAAGAAATGTTCCGTTTGCAAGACTTGAATATAGCTGCTGTAGAATCCCTCAACTCCGTGATTCGCAAGGCCACGAAGAAACGGAAGGTATTTCCGAATGACGAAGTCGCACTGAAGGTCGAGTATCTCGCGACCGAGGCAGCTTCAAGAAAATAGACGATGCCGATACGCGACTGGAAAATGGCGCTCAACCGGCTCAAGATCGAGTTCGAGCAACAACTTGCACCTTACATCGAATGGAAGGCATTTACACAGAAAACTTTACAGAGCCGACTTGAACCCCCGACCTGGTGATTACAAATTCATTTCAGGCACTTTTTACTGAATGTTACTGACGGATATAGTCCCCACTGACGGGATGAAGTGAGTTTGGTGTATTGTCTGAAACCTTCCAGAACCGCAGGGAGTCGCTACACTTTTCGCTACACCTCAAACACTGCCCGAACCGTGATGCAGAAAGTGAAAATCCCCGACCTTAAGCCGAATGCGTACCTCTTCCGACATTACGGCCTTTGGCGACAGGACAACTTACAATACTTTCGTTGTAGGTCCGTTTTTGCCCTCTGCCATCGAAAATCTTAGGATAAAGGACGCTCGAGTCCGCTTCAAAACCATAAAAGCAACTAACAACTGTTAGATCAACCACACCATCGATTCCTCTCTTACTTTTTGGCAGGAGGTTTCTTGCCCTTGTCCTTTTTTGGAAGGGGGTTAACCTTTGCAGCATCAACAACCAGATTTGTTTCGTGCATAGCTCGATTTAACTCAAGACTAACTACGGAAACAATTGCGGCCGGAACAAAGTTATCGTCTGGACCTGGATCTTTTTGCGTGGCAGGCGGGGGGCCTTGTTTCAACTCAATGTTTGCAGCGTTTAAGCCGAAACGCAATGAAAGCTCCCAAAGTCCTTCGTGGATACCTTGTTCTTTTATCAATGCGGTGGCCACGTCTCGGTGAGCGAAAGTATAGGTTTTTACTTCTGCCATTATTGTCTCCTAGTTTATGTAATCACCTTGACCGGATTCAGCCACTTCATCAAAACGAAGCTCGGGCGAGTTCTCTTTGTACCTCAGCTTGATACCAGCCGGAGATCGTGAGTGGCTGGCAGATGACTCAAAACTCCATTCGCTCAGGAAAAGGGCTGTTGTAATCCGAAAGAGTTGGTTATGCAGAAACATCTTTGAATACCTGTCAAATCCGACTTGGCGCTCTGACTTGTACTCATCAATCTTCGACTGAACGGAAAGGACCAAAAATTGATTAAGGCTAATGCCGTCATCAGACGCAAGTCTTACTGATTCTTCATGCAGGCTCTTTGGTAGGCGCAGACTTACTTGCCCGCTAAATGTACGCGCAACTTCCGGGGAAGGTAACCTCTCGCCGTGCTCTTTGTAGCTTTCTACGTACAACAAAAGAACTTTACGGGCTTCGGCTAGTGCTTTTTCAGGATCTGCTTCTACAACAGCGAGTCCTGGGAATTCTGGGACCGTAGCCACATATGCTTCGTCCTCTTCACTCCAAGTGATCTGAAATCGGTATTTTAAATTTGCCATGCGACCTACTCCGTTGTGGAATCAAGCTTTTCAATTGCTTCCAGTAGTTGCCGTAGTTGATAGGCTGGTATCTCGCCCCGCTGTTCAGTAAACGTCAGCCTTCTGTTTCCATCCTTGTGAATAAAGATTGCATGGGAGCCACTTTGGCGATCCAACGCCCATCCATAACAACTCGCCAATTTCACTGCATCAGCGTAACGATAGTTTGTCGCCGAGTTTCTTGCTTTTTCTAGGAGTTTCTTACAAGAAACCATTATAATGTCTCGCTGGTCAAAAATCTAGGTTTGCTACCATATGTAGTATCAAATTGAAGTTAAAGCGATAGACTGTAATGGCACGCCAAACCGGACACCTCGGAACAGTATAATCTAACTAAAACGAGGTGAAAGGAAGATGGGAAAAGAGGCACTCCGAAGTAGTCAAGCGAGTTCAAGTTTGACGCAGTAGGGCTGGAGTTCCTCGATCTGGTTAGCGTCCTTGTCGATCTCGGGGTTCTCCCTCTCGCGGTCGGCGTCGCACATCACGAAGTTCGGGGACGTGCCGCAGTTCTTTTTCACCGTCGTGGTAGTGGGTTCGATGAAGTTCCTGTTCCCATATCGGTCGTATGTGAACTCCTGTGTCCAGGCGGCGGGCGAGCTTTTGTCTATTACCCCCTCAGCGATCTTGATCCTGTTCAAAGGAACGTAGGGGCTTCAGCGCCAAATTAGCCGGCTGAAGCCGGCCAAGGGTGTTAGGTTAGTCCCGTTTCCCCCCGTTGAAACGGGGGGCAACTGATGTGCTGAAGCCCCGGGATCATCTTAGTCCGTTAGGGATCCCCCCGCTGAAGCGGGGGGACTAAGAGGTCAAATCTTGAGATTCCGGCCGGCTTTAGCGGGCCAATTCGGGGCTGAAGCCCCGGGAGAATTCTTGACCCGCCCGGCTTCCCCCCGCTGAAGCGGGGGGCAACTGATTCAGGGGAGGAGCTCCGGCTCACATTCCCAGGTAATGTCCGAGAATGACGGACAGGACGAGGATTCCGCCGTAGACGGTCTCGCGGATCCCGATCTGCATAGCCTTCATCTTCCTGCGTGATTCCGAAAGACCGGTCACGTTCCTGAAAAGCAAGAAGACGAACACCGCGATCGGGAGCATCGGGACAAGCCCGAACGAAGCGAGCGACGCGACCGCAACGACGGCGATCAGGTGAAGCGCGGCGGGTGCGACGCGGTTGAACGGCTTGCCTTTCTCGAGCCTCAGACGTTGTCGGACATACACGACCGAAGGCACCGACCTGCATACGAAGAGAGCCCATAGTGCGAGCGCCTCCGCGATCCCCCAGCCGCCGGCAAGCGCGATCGCCGCAGCCGAAGCGGAGATCGATGCCGAGCCGACCAGCTCGGGCACAAGGCCCCGGCTGTTCCTGGAAACGTCATTGTAAAGCTGGAAAGCACCGATCGGGACGAGCAAGAGGAGCGGAAGAAGGTCACGTGGATCGCCGAGAGCCAATGCGACGGCTGCGCCGATCAACGCAAGCGATCCGAACGCGGCGGCGAATCTCGCCGCCGCGCGCGTCTGGGGCAGATCGCGGCCCGCGGTCAGGTCCGAGACGAGGACCTTTGAAGGCTGGCGGAGCAGGAAGGCTCCGATGACGAGAATTGCCGCGGACCATCCCGCCGGGGAAGCGGCGATAGCGAGTGAAGCGACGAGAGGCTCAAGCAATATCCCCCACGAGCCGTGCTCGGCCGGAAGCGCGACGCGCTTCAAATTGATCGGGGGCCTCTTCGGTCGGTCCTTCAATCCCTCTCGTCCCAGTTCCAAAACGCCGGACATTTCGTTCCCTCAGACCGCGGCCAGCGGATAAACCTTCGCTTCAAGTTCAAGGGCTTTCGGGAACAGTATGTTGTTCTCCAGATGTATGTGCTGATGAAGATCCTTCTCGAGCTCTTCGAGCCGTGTGTAAAGCGCAGTGTAGCTCGGGCAGGCTTCCGCCGGAAGCGTGTAGCCGTCCGTATTTTCCCGCATCTTCCTCAGAAGTTCACCGGCGCGGTCGTGTTCGGCCATCATCACCCGAAGCGGATTCCTTACGGTTCCGAAGGCGGGCGACGAAGACGATATCGCTCCCTGCCTGCCCAGGAGTTCCCTCAAGTACGGGAACAGGATAGCTTCTTCCTTTGCCATGTGCGAAGCAAGGTCCTGAAACAGGGTCAGCACGAGGCTCTTCAGAATGAGAAGCTCGGTATGCGACTCGCCGTGACGGCCGGCCACCTTTTCCATAAGCGGCGCAAGCTGTCTCATCTCGTCCTTCGTGTAGACGTGGTGCTTCTCGAGAATGTGGTCGATGAGTCCGGCGAGCGGCATCCGCTCGAAGTCCGTCGCACTTCCCGAAGCGCCCTGTTCCAATTCGCGGAGACGATCCGCTACCTCGTCAGGCTCGACGCCCGCAAGACTGCAGGCCTCTGCAAACGGCTTCCGCCCGCCGCAGCAGTAGTCGATATGAAACTCTTCGAAGATACGGGTCGAGACGGGCATCTCCAGAGCTATTTCGCGAACTGTCTTTGTTTCAAGGTTTTGCATTGCTACTCCTTTGGTGACTTGTCCGGGCGGCCTAGAACTCGTATGCCGCCCCGAGGTTGAAATGTCCGGCCGTCCTTCGGCCCGTGATCAAATACGTGGTTTCGAATCTCCTGAACTCTCCCCCGATCGACAGTTTGGGGATCGGCTTGTAGATCACACTCGCCGCGAATGAAAGATTGCGCGTCCGCCAGTTCCTGGGGCTCGCGCTGAATAGGTCTTCGTCCGAAGGGTCGTCGATGCCGGCGGAACCGTGGAACGAAAGCCGGTCCTTCAGAACCGGCGGCGTGAACGAGATCTGCGCCCATCCGCCTCTGGTCGTTATTCCGCGCGGAGCTCCCGAATCGCCTTCCGGGCTGCCGGGCTCGACGAAGTCGGGGTTGTAGCCCTGGAAGATCCCGCCCTGCAGACCTCCAAGGTTCTCGCCCGTAAACAGTTCTCCTGAAAGCACGACACGGTTCACGATCGGGAAGCCCCAGTCGGCGGCAACGCCGAATGAAGCCAGATCGCTGCCGGATACCTTTGTTCGACCGAAATGCGCCGAAACCGCTATCGAACCGGGCTTGCCGGTGCCCAGCCAATTCGCGCCGTTGTAGGCCGCGCGGCCTTCGAAAGAAGGAACCAGTGACCTCGACGCCGCTCCCGGCTGAAGAAGGAAGGGCGAATCAGGGCCGGAGGGAAAATCGCCCGACGTTGGCGCCAATACGGCTCCCTCGATCAGGTACTTTCCGCCGGCGAACTTTCGCTCCGCGCGAACCTGAGGAAGCCTGGACCAGAGATTGCCGGAAGCGGCGAATTGCGGTATCGCGGCGGCAGCCAGGGAGGTCGGGTTTCTGGGTGCGAACACTATCCAGTCCTGGCCAACCGAAAGCGCCGCCTTCTCCCATTCGAACCTGACCTTCGCGACACGAAGGCGGACAACTCCGAAGTTCTCGCCGACGCCGACCGCCGGAAGACCGCCGTAAAAGTCTGCCTCGACGACACCTTTGACAACAGCGTTCCCCGCCCTCGCACCTTCCATCCTCACGCCGAATCGCGTTTGCCTCAAAGACATCCCTAGATTCTCTTCTTCATTCGCCGTCGCCCACAAAGGAACGTCCGTGTTGTTCGTTCCGGAAGTGTTCGCGAACGCGTTGAAATAGACGGTCCCGTAGGGTACAAGCCGGATGCCATTCCCGAGTGAAACGCCGGGAAGGTCCTGCGGGGGTTCGTTCGCGACGGGCGGCTCGGGCGCTTCGTCTTTTCGTGCTGCGTCCGGCGCGGCCTTCGGAGCCTTCGCCGCAAGCTCGGTTTTGAGCGCTTCAAGGTCCTTGTTGAGCTTCTCGAGCTGCGCCTCCATCACGCGTATCTTCTCCAGAAGAAGATCATCCGCCGGGCTGCGCTCGGGCTGGCCGAACACACCCGCCGGGCAGAGAATGAGCCACACAAGAACAATGAGCCCGGCAGTAACTGTCGAAGCGCTTTTCATTCTGAACACCTCAATTGGGCAGGTTCTCGAACCGGAGCACCGTGTGCTTTCCTTCCGAATCGGAGAACTCCAGCGAGTCAGAGTCGCGAAGAAGCCCGAGCTCGAACTTCATCGAACGCGCGTCTGTGACGACGTGTGTCATACGCGTCTCGCCGCTCCCGCCGGCGTCGGCGAACATCAGCTCGACGTCCGTCCCTTCGCCTTTGGGTTCGACGGTGATCCCGTTCAGGGGCATTCCGTCCTCGATCCAGTAATCGTCGAAAGCCTCTCCGGACTCGACGAAAACGCCGAGCCTGGTCGGGCGGTCTTGGTTCCTTTCCAGGAACAGATCCAGAAACCGTGTCCAGTCGTGTTTTGCTTCTGCTTTCATTTCTTTGAACCTCACTTGCGGCCTTGCAGCCTTGCCGATCTTCGTCCAAGGTCCTTTTCGACTAGTATCCGGACCTTCTTCTCGCCCGTTTCCTGGTCCGCCTCGATCCCGATCAGGTCCGTGCCTGTCCAGCGGCGGGCCAGATCCGAAGGGATCGCGACCTTGAGCTCCCCGGCTTCAAACGTCGCTGACAAAGAGGGAAATTCTCCGGTCTCGAGAAGGAACGCGAATCCGCCGCCTGCCGATGACCCAAGGTCTATCCGTTCGTCTATGCGCCCGAGCACCGCGAGGTCGTTTACCTCGGCAGCGCTTAACCGCAATCTGATCTCGTCCTCTGTCAGCCTGAGCTTCATAGATCGCTCCCGGCGGCATTTCCGGCCGCTATAAAAACAATCTATTCGCTCGGCCTTCGGGCCGATATGATTTAAATCAGTTTTGGGATCAGAAGTGCCCGGACGGGCTAGGAAAGGTAGTCCTGAAGGGGAGCGGTGCTGTCGATGAAGATCTTTCCGCGGTCTATTCGAAACAGGCCTTTCGCGTGGAGCTTGCGAATGGAGCGGATGGCGGTCTCGGTCGTGATCCCGGCGATCTCGGCGATATCCTGTCGCCTGAGCGCGATCTTGACAGGCGGCTCCTGTCTTGATTCGGAGGCAAGCTTCAGAAGCACTTCCGCTACCCTCGCTTCAGCGGAGGGCGTGTTGTGGATCATCGCGGTGTCGGCGCGGTCCCGAAGGATCCCGCACATTGCCTGCAAAACGAGCGAGGAGAATTCCTCGGATTCCTTCAGGAGCGCCCGCATGTCGTCGATGTAAAGGAGAAGGAGGTCGGTCGGTTCCATCGCGATCGCGGTCGCAGGAAACAGCTTGCCGTCCATCGCCGGGGGAATGGCGAAGACCTCGCCTGACGAGAACATCCCCATGATCAGTTCCTTTCCGTCGCCCGGATGGCGGACCAGTTTCACTCTTCCCTCACGCACGAACGGCAGAAACGCGGGCTCTTCGCCTTCGGAAAAGATGACGTGTCCCTCGGCGTAGCGCTTCTCCCTGCATCGGCCGAGAAGCGCCGAGCTGAGCTCCGGGCTTATGATCTCGAGAAAGGTGTTCATTCGCTTCCCTGGGTCGGGGCGGAGGTCTTCGAGATCGCTTCACGGAGTCTCGGGATCACCTCGTTCCCGGGCGAAACCTCTTCAAGCCGCGTGAGTGTTTCGGTCGCCTTCGCGGCGTCCTTTTTCTCTGTGTATGCCACGACGAGGTTCTGCAGCGTCAGCGCGTGCTTCGGATCGTACTCGAGCGACTTCACGAACTCCGCAATGGCCCGGTCCACGTCTTTTTGTTCGCGAAGAAGGAACGTAAGCCCCATATCGGTGCGGACATTCACATCGTCCGCTTTCTTTTCGAGCGCCGACGCGTACCACTTTTCAGCCTCGGTGAATTTCTCCGCGTCGAAATTCGCGTTTCCAAGATTCACGATCACCTGGTAATCGTCGGGCCTGATCTGGTTCGCGCGCGAGTAGTACTTGATCGCGTCGTCGAATCTCTGGATCCGGAAGAAGAGTTCCGCGGCCTTCACCTGCGAATCGAAATCGTCGGGCTGTTTTTCAGCCGCGTCGATCGCCGCCTGAACGTCCTGCATCGCGGCGGGATCCGCCTGGCCCTGGACCGCGGGATGATCGGGCGGCAATCCCATCTGGTTGGCTCCCGGTCCCAGAGTACCCGCTGCCGGAGCGGCGTTCTTGTTTATGTAATTGGCTCCCATGAAGCCGACGATCAGCCCGAGAAGCAGGCCGACGATTGCGAAGAGTATGTTGTCCTTGTTCATTTTCGGTTGAGGAGCGGCGGTCTTTGCTGCCGCGTCCCGATCGTGTTTGTGAAGTGATTAAGCTGATTATAACAAAGGGGTGGACACAGCGCCTCTGAGGCCGAAGCGTTCAGAGGCTTTTTTGAAAAGCAGGTCCGGCCGCCATTCCCGATCGTCTCGTACAAAAGCTCGCGTTGCCGGAAAACATCAGTTGCCCCCGGCTTCAGCCGGGGGTCAACCGGGTAAACAAAACAGGTTAGGGGCTTTAGCCCCGAAGTAGCCGGCTGAAGCCGGCGAAAGAACCAATTAGCCCTTTCGATGAGGCTGTCTGAAAAGTCAGCCTCTTTTCTGTTTTCAGGGTACAATATTCAGCATGAAAAAGAAGGGTCCGGTCTTCAGAAAGTACGACCAGAACCAGCCGATGCTGCTTCCGCCGAGTTACGACGAGCTGATCCCGGAAAACCATCCGGTGAGGGTGGTGAACGAGGTGATCGAGCGGATCGACATCAGTGGGATAGAGCGGGGATACAAGGGTGGGGGAGCGTCGAGCTATCATCCGCGGATGCTGCTGAAGGTGCTGGTGTACGCATATCTGAGGAACATCTACTCGTCGAGGAAGATGGAGCAGGCGCTAAAGGAGAACATCCACTTCATGTGGCTGAGCTCAGGAGCAAAGCCTGATCACAACACGATCAACGACTTTCGGGGCAAGAGGCTGTCGGGAGAGTTGGAGAAAGTGTTTTCGGAAGTGGTGCAGCTGCTTGCGGGGGAGGGAGTGCTGTCGCTGAAGGAAGCTGTTCTTGACGGGACAAAGATCGAGGCGAACGCGAACCGGTACACGTTCGTGTGGGGCAAGACGGTGAAAGGGAACCGTGAGCGGATCAAAGAGCAGTTGAAGCAGCTGTGGGCGTATGTCGAGAAGCTGTACGAGGACGAGGAACAGACACCGAACGAGCCGGACTTTGAAGCGATGGACCCGGAGGCCGTCGAGCGTGCGATAGAAGAGATCAACGAGGCCCTGAAGGACAAGGAGACGGACCCGAAGACGAGGCAGAAGCTTAGGTACGCAAAGAAGAACTGGCCGAAGAAGCTGGCGGAGTACGAAGAAAAGGAGAAGCTTCTGAATGGCCGGAACAGCTACTCGAAGACGGACCCGGACGCGACGTTCATGAGGATGAAGGAAGACCATCTGGGGAACGGGCAGCTGAAACCCGCATACAACGTGCAGGCCTCGACCGAAGGGCACTACATTCTGAACTACACGCTGGCGCAGACGCCGGCGGACACATCGGCTCTGAAGGATCATATCGAGAGCTACCTGAAGAAGTACGGCGGGGCGCCCGAGTCGCTGACTGCGGACGCGGGATACGGATCGGAGGAGAACTACGAATACCTCGGGGAGAGGGGGATCACCGGGTTCGTCAAATACAACTGGTTCCACAAGGATGTCACGGACAAAAAGCGCCGTGAGGATCCTTTCTTGTCCGACAATCTCAGGTACGACGAAGAAACCGACACGCTGTACTGTCCTGCGGGGAAGCCGATGGACTACATCGGGGACAAGGAGAGAACGAGCGCGGGAGGATATCTCCAGCGGTCAAGGCTCTACAAGGCGGTGAACTGCCGGGGATGCCCGATGCGGGGCCCCTGCCACAAAGCCGAAGGTGACAGGGTCGTCGAGCGCAACTTCAACCTGATCAAACACCGGCGAAGGGCTCGCGAGCTGCTCGAAAGCGAAGAGGGCATCGAGAAACGAAAGAAGAGAATGACGGTCGAGGCGGTGTTCGGGAATATAAAACAGAACAAGGGGTTCAGGAGGTTCAACCTGCGGGGGATCGAGAAGGTGACCACGGAAATGGGACTAATAGCGATCGCCCACAACCTCCAGAGGTTCAGCAAGGCCAGGTTCGCCTGACCAGGCGGCCTTTTCTTGCTCAAAAAATCCGCCGGCCGGCAAAAAATGAGGCTGCCCGACAATCAGTAATCAGACAGCCTCCAACTGATGGTCATTTCTCGATATTGTAGACTCAGCTATGACTGGAGAATTCTCTTCTCCTAGTTTTCAGACAGCGTAGCTCAGTCCTCAGTCCTTTTGTCTCAGTGCTTGCGAAGGCGGGCGGGGACGCCCGCCGTCCAGGGGTCACTCGTCGTCCTGACACCTGATCGAATCGATCACGCCGGCGCTGATCTTCGAAAACGCCGCCGGGAAAGTGTCATAAGGCCGGTTCGTGTCGCCCGCGATCCGGACCCTTACGCCTTCCGATTCGCCATCCGCCCTTACCCAGACCCTCCGGTGCGAGAAGAGAAAGACGGCCATAAGCGACACTGCGAGCAGCCCGAAGCCGGCATAGACGAACGGCTGACCCGGATCGCGTCGGACGAACAGAACGTGCAGGTCCGCCACGCGTTCGTACGATTCGATCCTGAATGTGTAGCCGAAAACTGGCTCCCTCGCGACCGGCATTTCCGCCATCTGTCCGCCGAAGACGAACGCCGTTTCCTCTTCGCCGTCCGGCCTGGAAACCTCGATCACCGCCGCCGGACTCTCGTAGTCCGACGTGTCAGCGGTCGGGTCCTCGCTGCGCATGTCGAAGCCGGCCCGGAAATCTATGAACCGGAGCTTTGTTCCGTCTTTTAGCCGTGCCTCGCCCGATCGTTGGATCGTCATCGTCTCTGAAGCCCCGGCAGGGCCGGTCACCGAGAGAGTCACGCTTCGGGCCTTCCCGAGCGGAGCTGCGGAAGAATGAAGGAAGCGGTATCCGCCGTAATCCGCTGGCGAATTCAGGCTGACGGTGAGGTCGGTCGAACGCCCGTCTTCGACGACCGTGAGCTCGGTGATCCAGTCGAGCGTGTTATCCGGTCGGATCGAGCCGTCCGTATCGATAAGCTTCTGGCGTATGTCGCGGCAGCGCACCTCGAAAGGAAGCGCCATCGTCACCCGCCGGGTGCGGTCCGCAGAAGCCTCGGTCGTGACGATCTGCCGCGAACTGCTTCCGGGTCTAAGGTCCATCTCGCCGCTTCTGGCGAACCAGGCGGTCAGCGATCCTCCGAACAACAGCACAAGCAGCGCGACGTGAACCGCGTACGCGCCAAGCCGGTTCCAGGAACCCTTCTGCGCAAAAACGAACCGTGCGCTTCCCGCGGAAGCCTTCCTGATGTCGCGGAACCCGCGCGCCCTTAGATCCTCCGCCGCCGCCTCGGCGGCAGATTCGGCATCGCCGGACCCGAAGAAATAGTCGCGGAAGAAAGGGCTGGATTCGAACCGGGCCGGGGACATCGTGATGTGCGGTTCCCGTATGAGCTTCCAGGTCGATGGGAACCGGTCGACCGAGGCAAGGATGATGTTCATCGCCAGCAGCGCGAGCAGCGTGCTGTAGTACCAGGAGTGATAGACGTTGAACAGCCCCAGGTATTCGAGCACCGTCCTCTGTGAAGGGGTGAGTTCAGCGTAAAATGCGGCGAACCCGTCGACGTTCTGCTGGACGATAAGCATCCCGGCGATGCTCACGACCCCCAAGGCGATCAGAAGAAATATCCCGAACCGAACCGAGCTTAGAAACGCCAGGACCCTGAATACAGTTGACGCGGGCCTGTCCTTTTTGTCCGAACTGAACGTGTTCGTCATATGAACGAGAATTAGGTTTGTATCGCTAATTCGAATAGTAACAATCGTTTTGGGGAGGGCATTGTGACTGACGTCACAGCCGGGTGTGCTTGGCGGGACTACTATAATCAAGAGCAGTGCAAGCTTCGGATCCGGGGGATCTCTCGCAGATGGATGCAAACGCGAAAAGAACATTGAGGACCGTGCTTAGGTTCTCTGTGGTGGCGATCTTTGCGATCGCGGCCGCATCCGTGTTCCTGCTCCCGAGACCGGCCGGCGCGCTTGCCGAGAAAAAGGAGGCGCCGCCGGAGGCTCCGCAGTCCAGGTACTCGAAGTTCTCTCACGATGTCGAAGCGCACAAGAAGAAACAATGCTCCGAGTGCCACAAGTTTCCATCCGACAACTGGCAGAAGGTCCGGCCGGAGTCTGAAGCGATACCCGACATCACGGAATATCCGAAACACGATTCCTGCGTGAGCTGTCACCGACAGCAGTTCTTCAGCGGTTCGAAACCGGCGATCTGCTCGATCTGCCACGTGAATCCGTCGCCGAGAGACAGCCGCAGGCATCCATTCCCGAACCCGCGGGAGGCGTTCGACAAGTCGCCGAAAGGGAAGGAATCATTTTCCGAGTTTGCCGTCGCTTTCCCGCACGAGATCCACGTCGCCATGCTGGCTTCGAAGTCTCCGCGGACGCCGTCAGACCGGACCGCGGGGCCGATGTTCGTTCGTGCCGGGTTCAGGAAGGCGGTCCAGTCGGAAACGTGCGCGATGTGTCACCAGATAGCGGCCCCGCAAGGCGACGGCGACGACGAGTACGTGACCAAGCCGCCGGAGAAGCTGGGCGACGCTTTCTGGCTGAAGAAGGGCGCGTTCATGACCTCGCCGACGGGCCACACGCAGTGCTTTACGTGCCATTCGGCGGACGCGGGCCTGAGTCCCGCGCCTAGCGACTGCGGGACCTGCCACAAACTTGCGCCGTCGAACCTGAAGGTGGATTTCGATCAGGCCGCGGCGAAAAGAATGAACATCGAGGACAAGCTTTTGGTCGCCTCGTGGAGAAGGCGCGATTCTTCGGCGACGTTCCGTCACGAATGGTTCAGCCACGCGGAGATGGACTGCACAACGTGCCACGCGCTCGGAGATATAAAGACCGCGGACTGGTCCTCGAATTCCGTGAAGATCTCTACGTGCAGCAACTGCCACATCACAGCGACCTCGGATGACGGCGGGATCCTGAACTACGAGATCGACGAACGGAAGAAGGATCCGAAGTTCCAGTGCGTGAAATGCCACATTGGCTATAGCGGCTTGCCGATCCCCGCTTCGCATCCCGAGGCCATCAAAGGGCTTGCCGGAAACTGATGCCCGAGCCGCGGAGTTCGGTTGAAAGGGCCTTGCCGGGCCATTTGATATTCTTGGAGTGCTTGCGGATAATTCCGCGTGCTAAGCGAAGAAATCCGCGCGCAACGGTCCCGCGGCCAAAAGAGTCCTTAGGATGAGTTGCAAACATCAGCGTTTAGGGCACATAGCAGCAGCCTTTGCAGTCACTTGCTGGCACTTCGCTTGCATCTTATCGAATTCCCGGCCCCCAGGTCGATGGACATTCGCAGTTAAATAGGAGTTTTAGGAACAATGAGAACCAAACACGTTAAAGCACTCGTATCCGCCCTTTTTGTACTTCCCCTGCTTGCGGTGACTTTCATCGGCAATGGCGCAGCGAAGGCAAATGCGGACAGTCAGGACGACGCCGCCGCGCTTTATAAGAAGAACACTTGTTTTGCCTGCCACAAGGCGGACGCCTCCAAGTCATTTGATCCGGAGAAGTCGGATGAACACCACATCGAGGCGATCCTGAAGGGCATTAAAGGAGAGAAGCCCCCTTATATGCCTGCGTACGAGGCAAAGGGCATCGATGCCGAGAAAGCCGCAGCTCTTGTCGCTCACATGCGTGCGCTGAGAGCGGCCGCCAACTAGCTCCGGGCCAACGGACCGGCGAGCGGTCGTACGAGCGTGCGGAGGCCGGGAAATCCCGCCTCCGTATGGCTTTTGCAGAGATCAATTTCCAGATTTGAGCCGGCAACAGCGAGCCCGAAGCAGCATTCGATAGTTGTTTGCCGGTTCGCCGGGGAGGTTCCTGAACGCATTTGCAGGAGAATGCCGCGAACGATCGATTGTTACAGCCGCCGGCCGGCCGGTGCAGCCCGGAATCGACTGAATGAGCAAACAAAGGAAAGTGAGAACCAGCATCAAGGGGACAGGTACGTTGAAAATACTGGTCTTGCTGATCGGACTCGCACTTTTCGGTTACGGCTTCAGTTCCTGCACCGCCACGAAGGACCCTTCAGAGAATGAGAACGTGTCGGGTTATGATCCGCTGGCAGGAGACACTAACACGGCCGACTCCGATGCCCCCAACTCGATCTCAAAACTTCCCCCGGATTCTCCCGAGCTCGCGACATTTACTCACTCAAACGAGAACCATGCCCAGCTTTCCTGCCTGATCTGCCACCGGCGGGATACCGAGGCGACCAAGATCGAATTTCCCGGAAAGGAGAACCACTCGCCCTGTATAGGCTGCCACGTCGCTCAATTCAAATTTCAAAAGAGCCCGATCTGCAGCATCTGCCATACCGATTCCGAAACCGGCGCGCTAAAGGATTTCCCTCCTTTGCAGGGATTCAACGCCAAGTTCGATCACGCCAAACACCTTCGTATGACGGGCTGCGCTACCTGCCATAAGACTTACGGAAGGGGTGTCGCGTTGACGATACCCTCGCGGGGAAGTGCTCACTCGACTTGCTTCGAATGCCACACCGCGTCGGCCGAGAACAAGTTGTCATCCTGCGATGTTTGCCACGAACCCGGGCGGGCCCCGAGGGCGCCTCAGATAGTGAGAGCCGCGTACTCCAAGAGTTTCAGTCACGCAAGTCACAGGTCGATGAGCTGCACCGATTGCCACACGGTGTACCGTTCCGGAGGACGCGGGAATCAGGTCGCCTCTCCGGCTGCCAGGATGCACCTTGTTTCCAGCAGCGTTCGAAGTTGCGCCACGTGCCACAATGAACGGCGCGCATTTGGCGGAGAGGATTTCTCGAGCTGCCAACGCTGCCATCAGGGGAACTCATTCGGGTTCTCGAGACCGAGGCTTTGATCGCCGGCACGATCGGGCGCTGTGACCTTGGTTCCCTTTTGAATCTTTACTGACCAGCAGGCAACAAATGAGCGAAGAACGAAAAGAACCGAACTCAGAAGAAGTCGAACCGCCGGCAGAAGACCCGCAAACTGAAGAGCAGCCCGAAAAGAAAGCGGACAGCCCGAAGGTTCCCAGCCTTTGGCAGAACTACATCAGTCTTGCGGGGTTCGTGATAGCCGGAGCCAGCATAGCCGGGATCATTCTTCTGTTCATGCTGGAGCTCACGGCTTCCGACGAATCCCCGTATCTCGGCATTCTGATCTATATCATGTTGCCGGGATTCATGATCTTCGGTCTCCTTGTCGCCTTGGTGGGCGCGGGCATCGAGCGGCGGAGGCGGCGCAAGCTCTCCCCCGAAGAGATCGCGGCTTATCCGATCCTGGATCTGAACGGTCCGCGTCGACGCCGCATCTTCCTCGCTTTCGTTGCGGGAGCGTTCCTGTTCATCATGGTCAGCGCATTCGGAAGCTACAGGGCATACGAATTCACGGAATCGAACACTTTTTGCGGCCAGGTCTGTCATACGATGGACCCGGAGTTCACAGCATACCAGGCCTCGTCGCACGCGCGCGTCACATGTGTCGAATGCCACGTCGGTTCCGGAGCCGATTACTACGTCAAGTCGAAGTTCGAAGGCGTAAGGCAGCTGTACGTCCAGATGAGAGGGACATACAACCGGCCAATCCCTTCTCCGGTGCATACGCTCCGGCCGGCGCAGGACACGTGCGAAAAGTGCCACTGGCCCGAGAAGTTCTTCGGTGAACAGCTCAAGGTATTCAGGCACTATGCGTATGACGAGAACAACACGATGACCCAGACCCGGCTGCTCATCAAGACCGGCGGGGGCAGCCCGACCGCGGGACAGACGGCCGGCATCCACTGGCATATGAATGTCGCGAACGAGGTTTCGTATGTCGCGACCGACGAGAAACGGCAGAACATCGTCTGGGTGCGTTTCAAGCAGAAGGACGGAACCGTCGTCGAATACACGGACCGCACCAGCAATCTCACAGCGGATATGCTCAGTAAGTATCCCGTTCGGAAAATGGACTGCGTGGACTGCCATAACCGGCCGGCTCACGTCTACCTGAACCCGCATAAGGCGGTCGATCAGTCATTCACGGCCAATGCGCTCGACGTTTCGCTCCCATTCCTGAAAATGGTTTCCGTCGACGTCCTCTCGAAGAAATACACAACGAAGGAGGAAGCGCTTGAGAACATCGGGAAGGAAGTCCCCGCGTACTACCAGAAGAACTATCCGGATCTATACAGGACGAAATCCGATTCGATAAACGGAGCGGTCACCGAACTCCGCAGGATCTACTCGACTTATTTCTTCCCGGCGATGAATACCGACTGGCAGAGCCACACGGACAACATCGGACACTACAACGCTTTGGGCTGCTACAGGTGCCACGACGGAAGGCACGTCAGCCCGACCGGGAAACGTATCAGGACCGAGTGCAACATTTGCCATACGACCCTCGACCAGACCATCGGCGGAAGGACCTTCCGGCCGGAGGACGGCAATTTCCAGCATCCGATCGACCTGGGAGCGCAGGGAAAATACAAGTGCGCTGACTGCCACAAGGGAAACCGAGGGTTCAGACACCCGGTCAATCTGGGAGATATCTCAAGATTCCAGTGCGTTGAGTGCCACGCCATACAGTAGCTGAGTGATCCGCTGTAAACATTTGATCCGCCCGCGGTTCTGCCGGTATTCCGTCCGATCCTGACCTCTTCCGGGGTTCCCCGCGGAACCAGGAGCCCGGCCGGGCGCGGTCAGGCCTCTTGCGGATGCGGAGTTTGCGTTTTTTAGGCAGTGGCGGTTCGGCTTCAGGTCGACATAGGGGCCGGTGACCAAAATCACAGCAATTTTACCGGCTGAGGGTTAGGATCAATGCAGTTCACTGTACCAGTCCTGATCGAAACGATGCCCGTCTTCCCGTAACCGGTGATAGGTAACGCTGTTTGGTCGCTTTCGGAAAGTCAGGCTGGACTGACCAGGAAACGAAGATGAAAATCAGCCTAAAAGTCGCGGTGATCGCCGGTTTCATCATCCTTCCGGTGTTGCTTTTCTTTGCCGGCACTCCTTTCTCAGTAGCGCAGAACAGGCCCGACCCGCCAAAAGGCGAGTCGAATGGAAAAATCCGGCTGGAATGCAGCGGATGTCACGGCCCGGGGACCACCCTTCCGAATCTCGCGGGCGACAAGTTCCATAAGGAGCCGCACCGGGAATATGATTCGGGGGTCCACGCCAAGATCCAGGCAGACGGAAAGCCCGCGGCCAGCTGCGTAGATTGCCATACCATAATGGGAGACATGGCGACCGACCTCCCGCCCGACAACCCGAAATCCACCGTTTTCGCGACAAATCAGGAACAGACCTGCGGAAAGTGCCATCAGGAAGCTCTGACGACGTTTGGCGACAGCATCCACGGAAGTCTTCTGGAGGGTGGAGATGTTCGCGCGGCATCATGTTCCGATTGTCACGGTAATCACGCGATCCAGCCCGGTAGTAATAAGGACTCTTCATTGTACCGGACTCACGTGACTCAGATCTGCATCAAGTGCCATACCGGTGTGGTGGCGGATTACGAAAGCAGCGCGCACGGCCAGCTGTACAAGAAGGGAGATCCCAGGGGCCCCATCTGCACCGACTGCCATGCTGCGGTTTCACACTACAAGGCGCCTGCTACGAGACGGGATTTCACGCTTTTGATGGTCGACAAATGCAGCAGCTGCCATATAGAACAGGCGCCGACATACCGCGACACGTTCCACGGACAGGCGGCCGCGTTCGGATTCAAACCGTCGGCCACCTGCGCGGACTGCCACACTCCGCACAAGAATTTGCCCGCCAGCGATCCGAAGTCTTCGGTGAACCCGAAGAACCTGGTTCAGACATGCGCGCAATGCCACGTCGACGCCAACCCGAGTTTTGCGACCTACAATCCTCATCCCGAGCCGGAGAATCCTGATAAGGGTTACCTTACGTACGTCGTATACACCTTCATGAACTGGCTCCTGTTCGGGGTATTCGGGTTCTTCACCGTGCATACGGTACTGTGGCTGCAAAGGTCGATCGTCTCGCTGATACGAGGCGAAAGCCATAAACGCATCCGGGATGAAGAGGAACAGTGGGTGCTTCGCTTCTCAAAACCCCATCGGTTTACCCACCTGCTTATCATCGTCAGCTTCCTGGGGCTCGCGGCCACCGGCCTGCCGCTGATGTACTCATTTTCAGACTGGGGACAGTGGCTCGTAGGTCTCCACGGAGGGCTCGAAGTCACGAGATTCCTTCACAGGGTTTGTGCGGTCATCACTTTTTTCTATGCGGGTTACCACCTATGGATGATCATTAAGGGCGGGATCGTGAACCGCAACTGGTCCGTTTTCTGGGGTCCCGAATCGATGATGATTCGGCCGCGGGATTTCACCGACGCGTTCAATATGTTCCGCTGGTTCTTCTACCTGGGACCCAAGCCCGAGCTTGACCGATTCACATATTGGGAGAAATTCGACTACTTCGCGGTATTCTGGGGCGTCCCCGTCATCGGCCTTTCAGGACTCGTCCTTTGGTTCCCGACGTTCTTCACGCTGTTTCTTCCCGGCGAGGCTTTGAACGTAGCGATGATCATTCACAGTGAGGAGGCGCTTCTGGCCACGGCGTTCATCTTCGCTTTCCACTTCTTCCACAATCATCTGCGGCCGGAGAATTTCCCGATGGATATCGTGATGTTCACCGGCAAGGTCAGACTCTCGTGGTTCAAGGAAGAGCGCCGGGCGGAGTACGACCGGCTGGTCGAAGAAGGAAAGCTCGATTCGATAATCGTTCCGCCTCCTTCCTTGAGGTTCCGGGTGCTCGCGAGGATCTTCGGCTTCATCGCCTACTTCACGGGGCTGTTCCTCGTGATCGCGATCTTCGTGACCCTGTTCACTGCAGGCCATTAGGATCCTGATCTGTATCCGGGAGCGGCGCGAGGACTTTGGGCGGTCCCGCGCCGCTTTCAGTCTTCTGCCCCTCCGAAAGACCAGCCCGAGAGTGAACTCTTTTCATAAGTACGAATGAAAGGTGACAGTTCAGGAAAGGAGAAAGCGACGGCTGAAGGAAGGTTCCCGATCAGTGAAAAACCTGACATTGGCGGGCCCATTTTGGCGCTGATCGAGTTCGCCGGTTCTGTCCGGCTCGGTATCGTCCTTCTTATCCTGATAATCATCGCCAGCATTCTGGGGATGATCATCACGCAGCAAAATGTCCCGGGATTCGACTCGTATTATGCGGGTCTCAGTGAATTCGAAAGGAACCTGTTCTCTGCTCTCGGGCTCTTCGACGTTTACCATTCCTGGTATTTCATCACGCTTCTCGCCCTTCTGGCACTGAACATAGTACTCGCCTCTGTCGATCGGTTCCCCAGGACCCTCAGGTTGGTCAGGAACCCGAATATCGAACCATCGACCGAATGGGTCGGGACAAGGGAGTTCTCTGCGGCATTTGCCGCCTTCGGGTCGCGGCAAGAACTCAGGAAGCTCGCCGAAGGAACTCTGGGACGCTCGGGATTTCGAAAGCCGGTTGTGACCGAGCGGCCCGGAAGAACGATCATCTTTGCCGAATCAGGCTCCTGGAACAGATTGGGAGCATATCCGGTGCATCTTGCGTTACTGACGATCCTCTTCGCGGGCTCCATCAGCGCGATGTTCGGATTAACCGGCGAAATGACCCTCAGCCGGGGTCAATCGTCCGATAGGATAAGAAGCACCGTCTTCAGGGACGGGCGGTCGATGATCGCGTTCGAGCAGCTTCCGTTCTCGGTCCGTTGTACCGACCTCAGACAGAAGCTCATCGATCCGAGGGGCTCGATCGAGGTTGAAAACTCGCTCGACTGGATAACGGATCTGAAGATCGAGGACGGGGCAGGATCGGGGACGGCCTCAGTTTCGCTAAACCGGCCACTCGATCACAAAGGCTACAGGTTCTTCCATTCGAGTTTCATTCCGATCGGAAAAGCCAGGAGCGTCACGGTGGAGGTCGGCGCGGGATCTGCCCGGAAAGAGACGGTGACGCTTGCGCAGGGTGAGTCGGCTTCGATCTCCGGCGGTTACTCCGTCAAGTTCGTGGACTTCCGTTCGAATATGGATTCGGAGAGGCAGGGCGGAACCGGGAATTCGACCTCGTACGAGAACCCCGCCGCGATCCTCGAAATTACCGACCGCGACGGTTCCAGCCGCTCGGCTTTCGCTTTCGAATTGCCGCAACGAGACGGAACCACGTCTCTCAATTCTTTCCGCGGTTTGGATCTGAAGCTGACCGGATTCGAGCGGGTATCGGAATCTCACGTCCTGTTCGTCCAGTACGACCCGGGTGTCCGTTTTCTCTATGCGGGGTTCCTGCTGCTCGCCGCCTCGTTGATCGCTGTGTTCTTCTTCTCACACAAACGTGTCTGGATCGCGATCGAAGAAAGTGAGGATGACGGGCAATCGGTCACCATCGGAGGCGATACGAACCGCAACCATCTCGCATTTGAGGAGAGATTCAGGAAGATCGTGGAAGGAATCGGAACCCGAAGCACGAGCGACGGGCAAATCGAGGACTGAGGACTGAGTAAAGATTGGCCGGGAGCGTCCCCGTCCGCCACTGAAAGGACTGAGGACTGAGTTTCGCTGAACTAGGGTCGTTCACTCATCGAGAACGGATTGCAAAGTTGACGCTTTTCTGTGTATGCTTCCCGGCAAAAAAGTACACCGCTGAAAGATAGCGAAACGACGATCACAAGGAGATATACAAGATGTCCAGTCGAATCGAAGTCGAACTTCAGGGACCTCAGTTCGTCCAGTCAGCCGTTGAGATATCGAAGACGGCTTCTTTGGGAAGCATCTCACGGCTCAACGCCCGGAACGTCACATCTGACTCGCTGTCAGCTCTTAAGACCGCGCTTTCAAATCTCAAAGCATATTTCACGAAAGACGCGCAGGTGATGCTCACAACCTCGCAGGATCTCCCTTCGAACGCGACAGCGGACCTCTCGTCGGCTTCGGGAGTCACCGTGATGTGCACCAAACCGGTATCAGAAGGCTGGTGGAACTCGATGCAGGCTCAAAACGCGGCGGAGATGCAGATGCAGGTTTCCGACCAGCAGCAGTCTCAAACGATCGGGGCGCAAATGGCGGCTGACGCCAAGAAGGGACAGATGGAACGCTGGAAGATCATGCAGGACACACATGTGAAGATCTCCGAGATGCACAGGGAAACGTATATCAACCGCCGGAAATCGGCCCAAAAGGTCCACGACAAGTTTTCCAAGTTTCTGAAAGATTAGTGAGATCTTGCGCGGGCGGCTTGGACCGCGGGCGTCCCCGCCCGCTTTCGCAAGGACTGAGGACTGAGGAGCTGGCCGGACTAGTAGGTACGTCTCAAGTTCTTCTCTCAGTCCTCAGTCCTTTCCTCTCAGTCCTGATTTACGGCCGTCACTTCACGACGCCTGTCTTCTGTTATGCCCGTCGCTTGCGCTCCGGGTTCCGATTTCTGTCTTCGGCCGCTACGCCGCTGAAGCGGCGGGGGATGGTTGGGGGGCTCCATTCCGTGGGCTGCGCCCTTCGGGCTTGCCCACGGCTAAATGCAGGCCGTCGCTTCGCGACTCTCCCTGGCTTCTGAATCCTGTCTTCTGTCTTCTGTCTTCTGTCTTCTGTCTTCTGTCTCCTGTCTCCTGTCTTCTGTCTCCCGTCTCCCGTCTCCTGTCTTCTCACATCCCCGCTTCGCCGCTTTCTCCGATCTCGGCCCGTGCCGCCGAGAGCCTTGCGATCGGAACCCGGAAAGGCGAACAGCTCACGTAATCGATCTCCAGACCGTTGAAGAAGTGGATCGAACGCGGATCGCCTCCGTGCTCGCCGCAGACGCCGATCTTCAGTTTCGGGTTCGCTGCCCGGCCTTTCTCGACGGCGATCCGTACAAGCTCGCCGACTCCCGCGCGGTCGATCGTCTGGAACGGATCGTCCGGAAAGATCTTCTGCTCGACATAGTGCGGAAGAAAGCGTCCCGAGTCGTCGCGACTCAGACCCAGGGTCGTCTGGGTCAGGTCATTCGTTCCGAACGAGAAGAAATCGGCCTCGGCGGCGATCTTGTCTGCGACCAGCGCCGCCCTCGGAAGTTCGATCATCGTACCTACGAAGTACTCCAGATCCTGGCCGTTCTGATTGATGATTTGGTCGGCGATCGACCTGACAAGCCGTGCCTGGTTGATGAACTCCTCCGGCGTCGACACCAGAGGCACCATCACCTCCGGTATCACCTTCACACCGTCTCCCTTCACTTCGCAGGCCGCCTCGAAGATCGCCCGCACCTGCGTCCGCGTCACCTCGGGAACCAGGATACCAAGCCTGCATCCGCGCAATCCGAGCATGGGATTAGCTTCCGTAAGCTGGTCGACACGACGCATCAGCCTCCGCTTGTCCGCAAGCTCGTCGAGCAGTTCGTCCATTTCGAGAGGGGTCGCCTTTCTGGCCGCGAACTTCATCTCGGTCAGTTCGTTCATCAACTCCACCTTGTTCGGAAGGAACTCGTGCAGAGGCGGGTCCAGAAGTCGTATCGTCACCGGAAGCCCGTCCATAGCGCGGAAGATCTCCGCGAAGTCCCGCTTCTGATACGGAAGAAGTTTCGCCAGCGCCTTCTCGCGCTCACCGACGCCTGTGGCCAGGATCATCTCGCGCATCACTTCAAGCCGCTCGTCGTCGAAGAACATATGTTCGGTACGGCACAGCCCTATCCCCTGCGCGCCGTATCCGCGCGCCACCGCGGAATCGTGGCCCGTGTCCGCATTCGCCCAGACGTCGAGCCTGCGATAATCGTCGGACCATTTCATCAACTGCTCAAAATCCTCGTCCAGCTCGGGTTCGATCGTCGGGGCCTGCCCCCTGTAGACCTTCCCGGTGGTGCCGTCGACGGTTATCCACTCGCCTTTCGGGATCGTAACGCCATCGACCGTGAACTCATTGTGGCCGTAATTGATATCGAGCGCAGTCGCGCCGACGACGCAGGGCTTACCCATTCCGCGCGCGACGACCGCGGCGTGGCTCGTCATCCCGCCGCGCATAGTCAGGATCGCTTTAGCGCCAACCATTCCGTGGAAATCGTCGGGGCTCGTTTCCTTTCGGACCAGCACCACATCCTCGCCTTCCCGGGCGTACTCTTCCGCCTCGTCGGGAGAAAAGACGGTCTTCCCGTGCGCGGCCCCGGGACTCGCCGGAAGGCCTTTGGCAAGCACATCGAGTTTCGCCGTGGGATCGATCATCGGGTGCAGCAGCTGATCGAGCTGCTGCGGAGAGATCCTCCTGAGAGCTTCTTTCTCATCGATCAGACCCTCGCGGACCATAGCGACCGCGATCTTCACAGCCGCGGCGCCGGTTCGCTTCCCGGCTCGCGTTTGCAGTATGAAGAGCTTTCCGCGCTCGATCGTGAACTCTATGTCCTGCATCTCGTGGTAGTTGCTTTCGAGCCGGTCGCTGATCGATGAAAGCTCACTGTAAATGTCCGGCATCTGCTCTGCGAGCGCCGATATGGGATTCGGCGTGCGGATTCCCGCGACGACGTCCTCGCCCTGCGCGTTGAGCAGGTACTCGCCGTACAGCTTCCTTTCGCCGGTCGCGGGATTTCGCGTGAAGCACACGCCGGTGCCGCTGTCCTCGCCGAGGTTGCCGAACACCATCGCCTGCACGTTGACTGCGGTGCCCAGATCGCCCGGGATCTTGTTGACCCTTCTGTAGTCGACTGCGCGGCGGCCCATCCAGGAATCAAACACGGCGGCGATCGCCATCTTCAGCTGTTCGGAAACGTCTTGAGGAAATTCCTGTTTGCCCTCCGAAGCGATGATCCGTTTGAAGATCGCGACTACTTCCTTCAGTTCATCGACGTCCAGCTCGGCATCACTCTTCCCGCCGGCTTTGAATCGGTCGAGCACCCTTTCGAACTTGTCGTGTTCGACATCGAGGACTATCTGGCCGAACAGACCGACGAACCTTCGGTACGAATCCCACGCGAAGCGCTCGTTTTGCGTCTGCTTCGATAGGCCTTCGACGGTTTCGTCGTTGAGGCCGAGGTTAAGGATAGTGTCCATCATCCCGGGCATCGAGAACGGTGATCCGGACCGTACGGAAACGAGCAGGGGGTTCTTGCGGTCTCCGAATTTTTTGCCCTGGCGGTCTTCGATCACGGACAGCTTTGCGACCACCTCTTCCCAGAGGCCCTCCGGAAAAATATTGTGGTTCGAGTGGTACTCGTTACAGCAGGCCGTCGTGATGATGAAGCCCGGCGGGACGGGAAGCCCGATGTCGGTCATATGCGCAAGAGCGGCGCCTTTGCCTCCAAGCATCATCTTTCCGCGTTCGCTCTTTGGATCTTCGAAATCCTCGAACAGGAAGCTCCATTGTGTTTTCGTTTCCGGATGCATTTTTCTTCTCCTCCGGGGTGCTGCCCCAACCGACATTTTAACTCTCATTGCGGCAACGCCCGCAATCCGCTGCGTGCAGATCAAAAGAAAAGCAGGGCAAGCCGGTCTTCAATCGGCCTGCCCTGCCTCGGCAGTTCAGTGATCACAGCTCTTGTTCCCGGCCGGCTGTTGTCCGGCCGGATACCTTCCCTTGTCCGTATCGGGGGAACCCTAGTCCCTTCGACCGAGATAGATCGTCACCGACGTGTACGGCAGGTGAGCCCGATAGTCCTGGCTGACGAATCCGCCGAACAGAGGCACATCGAACTTCTCGTCGTAGTTGTAGTACTGGTACCCGATGTTCCAGTCAACGTTCCTGAATAGCCTGAACGTACCTCTGACTTCAGGAGACTGGAAGCTCAGCGGATAACTTCCAATGATCGTGCGGGACGGGCCGATGAACTCGTCACCTTCTCCCGTGTCCTTTGAAATCCGGTAGGCACCGAAGATCGAGACCTTCGGATGGGGCCTGAACCAAACATCAAAGTAACCGTAGTGGTTTCTCAGATCATAGATACTCATACCGATGCCGTTCCCGAAGTTCCTTGTCGGAATGATGATATCGGTCTCGGCATTCAGGTAAGTGTAGTTATATCCGCCGTTTACGGTAACATTCCCGTTCGGCATATAGCTGAAAGCGGCGCCGAAGCTCGTGCTCTTCACATCCGCGACAAGGATATCCGACGGATCCGAGACCGAGAGGCCCGGATTTGAATTGTCCTTCGCTTCGAAGCTCACCGAGATCGACAGATCGTCTGTTGGCGCGAAGTGGTTTTTGATACGGAACTGCGTATACTCATTGTTCGACAGCCTTGTGAATGGGTTGTCGCCGTCACCCGCCTCCATATCGAAGTTTATCCGCCACTTCTTCCCGAACGGTTTCGCCTGGAAGCCGGCGAGAAAAGCGTTGGTCGTGTTCTCGCCTTCCTCAAAGAAGGAGCTCGAACTCGGACTCTGAAGATCCTCGTCAAGCCCCTGAAGTTGGACCTTTCGGTCCGTGTACCGGTAGCCGAGATAGAAGTTGAAGAACCTGTTCACGTCGACGCTTCCCTCGAGCGTGTTCATTATCCGCTCGTAGTCGGTGAACCGCCAGACAGAATCTTCAGACGTTGATGCGGGATTCATTCCCAGCAGGATCGAGTTGAACAACACGTTTCCGCCGGAGATCCTGTACGATGTGACCCCAAACGTGTTCGAGATCTCAACCTTGTCTCCGAGGAAGAACGTGACGCCTATGTCGCCGTTCCCATTCGGTTTGCTCGAATCACCGGATGCGGAATACTCGTCGAGCACGATCGGGGTGCCGTTGCTGCTCAACCCGGTGATCATCTCGCTGAAAGTAAAGTCGGTCTTCGTGTCCGAATAGATAAACCGTCCGGAAACCTCGGCGACACCTTCCCAGTATTTGTGTCCGGTGAGCTTGTGGTACCAGGTGCTTCCGTCGATCGGCATCATCCGCTCGAAGCTTGTTAGCGACGAGTTCGGACTGGGATTCTCACCGGGTTCGAATCCGTTGATGAACCAGCGGTGATTCTCCTTGAAGTCCCTGTAACCCTCGGTCACCGAGAAGTTGAATCCGCCAAAGCTCAGATCGACCCCGAACCGGAAATCGTACGCCTTGGTGCTGTAATCGTTAAGGATCGGGAACTCGTCCCTCTGGTAATCGAAGGTCGTGTGAGCCGGCCCTTCGTTGTCGTCGTAAGAGAATCCCGCGCGGAATTTCACCCGCCGGTTCTGCGGCAGAAGGGTCAGGTTGAAGTCGCCCATATTGTGGACGGTATTCTGCGTATGCTCGCCGTTCGCGATGTTCACAAGGTGGTTGTAGTACTTGAACCTCCTGAGCATCGTATCGAACTTGTACCATCCCAGCTTCTCGACGTTCACCCTCGCGTAGCCGTTCGGGTCGCCTCCCCAACCACTGCTGGTGATCAGGATCGAATCGAACGGCTTGCCGCCCGACTCTTCCGCGGTCGCGAAGAACGACGAGTTGAACAGCCTCGCGCCCGCCTTGTAGTTCAGATCCGATCTGTATTTGTCTTCGTTTCCATCGAGGCTCCGAAACCGGACCCCGAACTCGATGCTTGATTTGATCTCGTATCCGCCGGTCAGATTGACCTCATCGTCCTGCTTCGCCGCAGAAGATGATCCTCCCGACCCGCTCGACCCGGAGGTGCTCGACACCTCCTGTGCTGAAAGACCCGTGCAAAGGATCAGCATCAGGCCGACGGCGCTTACGAGACCCGTAATAGCGCTTTTTCTGAAATAGCATTTCATTGTTCCGTCCCCCGTATGCATTTCCATTACCTGAAGAACGCAGGATGCGTGTTGGATCCGTGGATCCTCACGTGGCATACCGTGCAGTTCTGGGTCCTCGCTTCATCCTGGCGGTGGAAGCTCGGAACTCCCGGCGCCAGATCCGGTTGAAGTATCTCGGTGTGGCACTCAAGACAGAGCTGCCTGACCTGATTCCTCTTCAGCATCTTCGGATTCGTTGAACCGTGGGTGTTGTGGCAGGTCGCACAGCCCTCGACGGTGATCGGCAGGTGTTCGTAAACGAAAGGCCCCTGCTTGTCGGTGTGGCACTTGACGCAAACCGCGTCCGCGCCGACCGAAAGCCGGGCGTTCTTGACCTCAAATCCGCCGTGCGAGTTGTGGCAGTCGCTGCAGTTCATCTGTCCTTCGAGCACCTTGTGGTGGAAAGGCTGACTGAACTGCGCCTTCGCCTGCTGATGGCAGCTGAGACAAAGCTGAGGCTCACTGACCTTCAGCATCTTTGTCATCGCCGTGCCCGGGTTGTCCTCGGAATCGATCGCCGGATACGTGATAGATCCGACCTGTGTCGGATGATTCGTAGCGCCGTGAGCCGAGTGGCAATCCGTACAGCCTATGTTGTTTCGGTAATGTTCGCTCCTTCGGAACTGGTTGTGATCTTCCTTGCCGGCGTGGCACGAAAGGCAGTTCTCAGAGATCTGTTTTGGTGATTTGTCCTTAAAGGAGATTATCTTGGTCGGATCGGCCTCTTCGATATGCGCCCTTCCGGGCCCGTGGCAGGATTCACATCCTGTCGCCTTGTCCTTCCAATCCTCGAGCTGAGCAAGCTGTGAGTGCTTTGTTTTCGAGAAACCCTTGAACTGGTCCTCGTGGCACGCTTTGCAGGACTCGCTCCCTACATAGTCGTCTTGATTTGCACTGGTCTCGGCCGCCTCCGGCGCTTCGGGTTCAGAGACAAGCGTCCCGACCGCACGTGACTGGATACCATAGACCAGCCAAACGGCAAGGATCACCGCCCAAAGCCCCAACAAGGTCGCCTTGACCAGTTTTCGTGTGATCATGCTGATGCCTCCAAAATTCGTTTGCCTCTCGGGGGTCAGGGGAGGCAATGGTCGGGTTAAACCGCCAGCCACACTTTAATTTAATGGCGAAAACCGTGTCTGTGAGCGATATCACGGTTGATTGTGACGACCGTCACATCGCTGTTTCGGAGGGTTAAATGCTTGTGGAGCCAAATACTTGCCGGCCTTTGCAGAGATTGGTGCCGAGAAGCGTCACAAGCCGAAAACAGAGTGCGGGATGAAGCTGAAGGACGCGCGCCAACTCGGTTCCCTTGGCAGATTCGAACCTGCACTGGGAACGCGTGACGACCGAAACATCATAGACGGTCCCGGTGACGGCTTCCGGGATCCCGACGATCTCCCCTCGCGCGATCTCCCTTGTCACGGCGGACCCCTCGCCCGTCCCGATCACCAGAAGCGCCTTTCCCGACCGCAGGACAACGAACTCGTCCGCGGGCTCGCCTTTTCCGATCACGACGGCTCCCGCGGGCGCCTCTCGTTTCTCGAGCAAACCGGCAAGATCGCGCTTTACAGCAGCCGGCATTCCCTTGACCAGTTCCTTGTAATGGACAGGATTGCCCGCCAGCGAGTGTGCTTTTGGCTGGGATCTCTCGCTCATTCTGACCTTCGGACCTTGAGCCTCCGGCCGAGATTTGCACACGGATCCGGCGTAACGTAGGACGGCGGTCACGCCTCGGCGTGACGAAGGTCACACGAACACGTCTGTGCTATTCCGAAAGATCGAGCTCGGAAGAGAGTTTTTTCTTATCGTGGATGATGAGGTCGGAGCCTTTGAGGGAGATCAGCTTCTTTTCGCGGAAAACCTTCAAAAGTCGGGTCACGGTTTCGCGTGAGGTGCCGATCATCTCGGCGATCTCCTCATGCGTGTATGACATTTTCAGGCGGATATCATCGCCGTCGTCCGTCGCGGCCTTGCACCAGCCGAGGAAAAGCCGGGCGAGCTTGTCGGCGACGGAGTTCGAAAGCCCCAGGGAGCATATCTGCAAGTAGGCAGTGTGGTAGTCCTTGCTCAGCTGCTTGAGCGCGCTGAAACAGGCCTCGGTGTTTACCTTCAAGAACTCCAGAAAATCCTCGTTGCGGACGAAATTGACCTGACAAGGTTCTATCACCTCTGCTGTCGCACTGTGGTGCGACCCGGACACGGAAGAACTGAGCCCGAGGACCTCACCGGCCTCGGCGATATGCAGAATGATGATCTTGCCGTCCTTCGAACAGGTCGAGAGCTTTACCTTGCCCTGGCAGAGGATGTAGACGCCGTTCGACGGCTGGCCTTCCATAAAAAGCGTCGTGCCTTTGGGGTAGGCATTGGTGATCTTGAGGGACTCGAAGATGTGGAGATTGGAGACGTGAAGGTCGCAGAAAAACCCCTCGTCCCTGTGGTCGCACTGAGCGCACTGATGCTGAATCTCGAATCCCTTTAACGCTTTCATACTTCGGTCAATGGGGTAGAATATAAGTCATTTCAGGCCCTTTCACAATGTTTTTGGTTGTTTCTTGCCTTTGAAAAAGTCGTCGCTGAAAGCCGTACCGTCCTATGCAAACCGTCCGGATCCCTTACGGGAAGAACTCGTTCGACCTCTCGTTCGACCCTTCCTCGTTCACCGTCGTCGGCGGATCGGCGAAGAATAGGCCGCTGCCGGACCGCGAACTCGGTCTTGCGATCGACGAGCCGGTCGTAGGTCCGCGCCTCGAAGAAATAGTGGAGGACGGCGGCACGGTACTGATCGTAGTGCCGGACGCGACCAGGCGGTCCGCGTCCGGACAGGTCGTAAATCTCCTAATCCGCAGGCTTATCGCGGCAGGTGTAATGCCTTACGACATCAACGCGATCTTTGCCACCGGAATACACAGGCCCGTGACGGAGGAGGAAAAGGCAGCGATCCTGACGCCGTTCATCGCGCAGAGAACTGCGACGCTCGAACACAGGCCGCGAGACCTGATGAACATCGTGCGGCTCGGAGAGACGCGCGGAGGGATCCCCGTCGAACTTAACCGGGCCCTGAACGAGTTCGATCACGTGATCACGGTGGGCTCTGTCACTTTTCATTACTTTGCGGGATTCACGGGCGGGCGAAAGCTGATCTGTCCGGGACTCGCGTCCTCCAGGACCGTCGCCGAAACCCACAAGCTGGCGTTCGACACCGAAAAACTTTCACGCGCAGAAGGTGTCGGACCGGGGCGGCTCGGAGGAAATCCCGTACACGAGGCTTTTGTGGAAGCCGTGGAGTTTGCGTCGCCCTCGTTCTCCGTCAACACGATCGTCGACGGATCCGGCGCGGCGTACGCCGCCGTTTGCGGCGACTGGATCGAAGCTCACGAAAAGGCTTGCGAACGGTACGCTGCAGAACACGTGATCGAGATCGAAAGTAGACGCCCGATCGTTGCCGCCGGCTGCGGAGGTTATCCGTTCGATATCAATCTGATCCAGGCCCACAAGGCGCTCGATTCCGCTTCCTACGCCTGCGAAGAGGGTGGAACGATCGTCCTTTTTGCAGAATGTCCCGACGGAACCGGAAAGGCGGATATGGCGGAGTGGTTCGAGGCGTCATCCAGCGCCGAGCTGGCCGAGAAGCTCGCCGGAAACTACAAGGTCAACGGCCAGACAGCGTGGTCGATACGCCAGAAGGCGGAGAGGTTCGACGTGCGTATGGTCACGGACCTTCCGGCAGAGCTCGTGGAAATGGCGGGAATGAAGAAGATCGGAGCGGACGAGGCGCAAGATATCGTACGGAGTTCGGAAGGGGGTTACATACTACCCTTCGGCGCTAAGTTCCTTCCGCGCGTCGCTGTCGATCGTTCAGACACACGGTAGGGACCTGCTTGTTTAAGGTGATCGTTTTCGCCTGGAAGGAACGTTTCGCCTTTATGTGGCTCGGTAGGCGCTTTGAGGATATCGTTGCTGATGCTTTGGCTGTGTAGGAGCCCTATGTCTGTAGAAGAATGAGCCGGAGATCGATCCGCGCTCCGGTCGGAGCGCAATCTCCGCAAGAACCATTCAACCCCTACGGGGCTGGGATCAAAATTCGCGAACCGGTGCTACAGATATTTGGCTCCTACGGAGCCGGCAGACCTCATTCGTTGCGGGCCATCGTTGACCCCTTTTCCGGGAATCTGGTAAGCAGCGACCTCTCGATGCTTTCGAACAGACATAGCCGAGAACCGCTCAAGACTCGCCCCAAGAACACCTGAATCTCCACGAAAAAAAGAGACTGCCAATTCAGGCAGTCTCTTTTCCTCCAAAACCTCAGTTCTACTATTTCAGTTTGAACGTACGAGCGATCAGATCCGTCTCGTTCCGCAGCGTCCGCAGGCTGTCGCGCTCGCCCGTGAACCGCAGAATGTACACGGTGGTCGGGTCCGCCTTAAGGAAGTAGAACCGTCCGCTCATGTTCCTGCCCGACCTGACGAACTCGTAATTGAACACCCGGCCTTCCATCGCGCCCTTGAAGCTCTCGTCGCGTCCCGCCACGTAGCCCGGCTTGAATTGAAGTTTCTGCTCTTCCTCGCGGATTATCTCGTCAAACGTCGTCCCGGAATCAACCGAGGTCTTCCGGACCTCGAGATGTCCTTCGTTCCTGAATCTGTAAACGTACTCGACGTTCGGGCTGATCCGTGAAGGTTTGACCGTCATCTTCCAGGAGTCGCTTGGTATCGTGAACGTGTACTCGGCGTTCGGATCCGAAAAATCGCCCTGGCCGAAGGCCGGAAGAGCGAAAAGTGAGATCGCCAACGCAAAGATCGCCGTGGTAAGTAACTTTTTCTTCATGATCGGGGTCCTGTTGTCCTGATATAAAGACCTAAAACGCAGATATTTCAAGGTTTTCGCGCGCCCCTCCGATGCCCTGCCCCGGAGGCCAGTTGCACCGGCCGCCCCGCCTTGTCCGTGGTTGTGACCCTTTATTCTCGGCCATTTTATCATCCCGACCGTCTAAGCGAAAACAATTCGGCAGACGAGGGCAGGCACCCTCGGACTGGCTGAAAAGGGGTTCGACATTATGAGAAAGATCCATCCGGCAAACAGATTCGCGACATTCCTGGCAATACTATCGCTCTTCACGACAGGCTTTCCCTTCGGCGGCACGCTCGCGGCCTTAGAATCAAAGACGCTCAGAGAGGACCAGAAGGCCCTCCACGTGCTGAACCGGCTGGGTTTCGGGCCTCGACCGGGCGATGTGGAAAAGGTCCGTGCGATGGGCATTAGCAAATACATCGAGAGCCAGCTCGATCCCCGCTCGATCGACGACCGGACCGCCGATCAGAAACTGGCACGGCTTGATGTCCTTAAGATGGACACCGTGGAGATCTTCGCCAAGTACCCGAATCCGGGCGCTCTCCTGCAGATGCTGGAAGGCGGAAGGAACGCGAGTGCGAATAGCGCGGAGAACGGCAACGAAGCCGAGATGCGGTCCGAACAGCAGCAGCGCAGGGCAAAGCTTGCGAAGGTCTACGCCGAAAACGGGTTCCGGCCCGCCAACCGGATCATGTTCGAGGTCGAGACCTCCAGGATCCTCCGCGCGGCGTACAGCGAACGGCAGCTGGAGGAAGTGATGGTCGATTTCTGGGCGAACCACTTCAACGTCTTCTCAGGGAAAGCCGCAACCCGCTGGTACATACCGGCCTACGAGCGCGACGTTATCCGCAAACACGCTCTCGGCAATTTCAAAGACCTCGTGATGGGCACCGCGAAGCACCCCGCGATGTTGTTCTATCTCGATAACTTCCAGAGCGTTGCACCGAATGCCGGTGCACGGAACGGAAGACAGGGACTTCTGGGAAGGGCGGTGCGCGACGGGCGGCTCGATCCGCGAGTAAGGGAGCGCCTGAAAGCGAGAGGCCTTTCCGATGAGCAGATCGATCAGAGGATCGAGCAGGCAGGGGCTGCGAACCGGCGGGGAATCAACGAAAACTACGCCCGCGAGTTGATGGAGCTTCACACGCTCGGCGTCGACGGCGGCTACACGCAGAAAGATATTCAGGAGGTCGCACGCGCGTTCACCGGCTGGACGATCTTCGACGCAAGGGGTTACAGGCGTGCCGCGGCTCAGATCGCCGGCGGACGCGAAGACCAGAGGATCGTAAGGCAGGCGCGGCAGCTGGGTCTCGATCCCGATACGCCTTCGGGCAGCTTCGTTTTCGCCGGGAGGCTCCACGACGACGGACCGAAGATGGTGCTCGGGCAGAAGATAGACGAAGGGGGGATAAAGGACGGCGAGAAGGTGATCGACATCCTCGTCTCGCATCCCTCGACCTCGCGGTACATCGCCCGAAAGCTCGCCGTGAAGTTCGTCAACGACAAGCCGGATGAGGCTCTCGTCGAGCGGGTCGCAAAGGCGTTCCGCGATTCAAAGGGCGATATCAAGTCGACTCTCCGGGCCCTCTTCTACGACGACCAGTTTTTTGCTCCCGAGAATTACCGCGCCAAGATCAAGACGCCGTTCGAGCTTCTTGTAAGCTCGCTCCGGGCCGTCGATGCACAGACCGTCGGAAGCAGGCAGTTGAACGGGCTCCTTCGGCGGATGGGTGAACCACTATACGGATACCAGGCGCCGACCGGATATCCGGACTCGGCGGAAGACTGGGTCAACACAGGCGCGCTTCTCGAGAGAATGAACTTCGCCGTCGCGCTCGCTTCCGGAATGATCCCGCAAGTAAGGGTCGATCTGAAGCGGTACGGATCGGGCGGGAAAGACCAGATCCTCGACAAGGCGATCGAAGGAATTCTCGCCGGCGAGGTGTCCGATCCGACGCGCGCTGTACTTCTGAAGCAGATGGAACAGCCGCTTCCGGAGGTATCGCTCGACGCTCCTGACGAGATGGATCTCAACGACGGAATGGCGATGAGGCGAAACGGCATCGGCGGACGACGAACGGGCGGCGAAGGCCGTATGCGGTCGATCGCTCCGACGGGCGATCCGGACGTTTTCAAGGCGGTCGGTCTTATTCTCGGCTCTCCCGAATTCCAGAGGCAGTAGAGGCAGTTATGGACAGAAGATTTTTCATAAAGAACTCGGGCATCGCGCTCGCGGGATTCGGAATGGCGGCCGCCGCCCCGGATGTACTTCAGAGGATCGTCTCCGCTTCCGTAAACGGCACGGCGCCGCGAAGGAAAACATTGGTCGTCGTGTTTCAGCGGGGCGCGGTCGACGGGCTTTCGATGGTGCCGCCGTTCGGCGACGGAAACTATTCGAGTGCGAGGCGGAATCTGGCGGTCCCGAAGCCCGGAGCCGAAGGCGGAGCGGTGGATCTTGACGGATTCTTTGGACTTCATCCCTCGATGTCGGCATTGGCGCCGCTCTGGAAGGACAGAGCGCTCGCCGTCGTCCATTCCGCGGGCTCGCCGGACAACACACGCTCGCATTTCGACGCGCAAGACTATATGGAAGCCGGGACTCCCGGCGTAAAATCCACGCGCGACGGATGGATGAACCGCCTGCTGCAGAACCACGTGGACAAGGACGCGACCCCTTTCCGGGCGGTCGCGATGACCCAGCAGGTGCCTCGATCTCTCGTCGGGCGATATCCGACGGTCGCGATGACGAACCTGCAGACCTTCGCGATCCGCGCGGGCAGTTACACAAACTCCGTCAGCGGCGGGTTTGAGGACCTCTGGAGGCAGGAATCCGAAGGCAGGCTTGGAGAGACGGGAAAAGAGACATTTGAAGCGATCGAGTTTCTGAAAAAGAGCGATCCGGGGAGATACACGCCCGGAAACGGGGCCCGGTATCCTGCCGGGCCGTTCGGCGAGTCGATGCGCCAGATCGCCCAGCTGATCAAGGCCGGCGTGGGCCTCGAGACCGCGTTTACCGACACGCCCGGCCTGAACTGGGACACGCACGCCAACCAGGCGAACGGCAACGGCTCAAGAGGGCAGCTTGCGAACCTCCTGAGGAACTACGGCGAAGCGCTCGGCGCATTCGCGAAGGACCTTGGCCCGAAGGTGATGGAAGACGTGCTGGTCGTGACGATGTCCGAGTTCGGACGGACCGTCCGCGAGAACGGATCGCGGGGAACCGACCACGGCCACGGGAACGCGATGCTCTTGTTCGGCGGCGGCGTCAACGGCGGAAAGGTGTACGGGAACTGGAAGGGCCTGTCTTCTTCGGCATTATACGAGGGCCGCGACCTGGCGGTGACGACGGACTTCAGGGACGTGCTTTCGGAGGTCTCAACGGGCTTCCTGGGTGCTCGGGACGGAACGGGGATCTTTCCGGGTTACAAAGGCGGCGGACGGCTCGGGCTGTTCGGGTAGTCGATCAAAGACGATTCCGGCATATCCGACAGCGCGAACAAACCCGTTTGGAGCAGCGCTGCGTGCTGCGGCTGTTGCTCAGGGCGACGGCAACAGCGTCACGAAGCGGATTGCGCTCCTATGGAGCGCGTGTCTCTTTTGGGTATCCCTGCTACAGACATCGGGCTCCTACGGAGTCGGAGAATCTCCGTTCATCCTCGTTGCGCCTGTCAGGTTCGTTTCCGAGTCAATCGGGTAAGGAAGAACAGGATAGGGGCTTTGGCCCCAAGAATGGCCGGCTGAAGCCGGCCGAGAATTTAGGTTGCACCATGATCCCCCCGCTGAAGCGGGGGGCAACTGATGAGGGTTGAACTTTTCCGGCGAGGTTCCGCTCCTGCGGAGACCGGAATCCCTGCTCTCTACTTTCCCGGCTTTTTTCCGCCGGGACGTTGCTGGATCACGTGAGTGAGTTCGTGCGCGATCAGTTCCTGGCCTCTCTTGCTCGCAGGATCGTATTTGCCCGCGCCGAAGACGATGTCGTTACCGTGCGTGAACGCGTCCGCGCCAAGCAGGCTCGTCATGCGGTGCGCGTTGGCATCCGCGTGGACCTTCACATCCGAAAGGTCCCTTCCGAAACTGGTCTCGAGCAAATGCTTTAGAGGATTCGGGATGGCAGATCCAGAGTTCTCGATCTTCTTCTTGTCAGCTTCCGAGAACAGCTCGTTCTTCTTTGTCTTGTTGTTATCAGAATCTTTCTTGTCGTCGGCCATTCGGCTTCCCTCCCAATTTCAATACATTTCGGCAGATCGAAGTTCGGGAAGCATAACATCGGGAATGAAATTTCGGCAACGCTGATGGAGTGGGAGCGGCCCGAAAGCCGCTCCCGGAGGGTCGTAGTTGGAAGGTGTTGTTTGGACGGCGTCCGTTGTCGGCCTCCATTTTGGAGTCCCGCATCGGACGGCTGATGGACCGGGTGGTCGTAAATTACCCGGCTTAAACGCTTCTCCGGATCCTTCCTTGCCGGTTCGGTCAGGTCGCTGACGGCTTGCTTTAAGATCCGGCGGGAGTTTCCGCCGGGTATCGAAGACCATTAAAAAACGCCGATCTTCTTTCCCAAATGCTCGTCTGGTTCTGAATTAGGACAGTTTCAGTAATTAATCCTCGGCAGCCTGCCTGTTCGATCCGTCGGCCGGGAAGGCCTCCGCTAAACTTCTCCCCTGGCAGGGAACCGTTCTCGAAAAGGTTTGTGGCGGCTGTGATGTTTCGCCTCTGTCGCGGTTTGTCCGCCGCGTCCGGTGAATCCGAGATCGCGCTCCGCGGCTTGCTTTTCGACCCGCTTTACCGTTTATGCTAATGACGTTACGCTATCCTCGGTTCCTGGGAGTGACCGGATGAATTTGAAGTTAAAGTTTCTGGCGGCTTCGCTCTGCCTGCTTGTCCTTGCCGCGGAAGGTTTCGGATGGGATGACGCTGGGCACAAGCTTTCGGCGAGGATCGCCTGGGAAGTGATGACGCCCGCGGCGAGGGAACGCGCGGTCAGGATACTGCTCTCCGCTCCGGAGGACTCGGACCTGAGCGTTCTTTACAACGCCTTCGGAGGCCGGCCCGAAGATGCGATCAAACTCGAGTTGTTCATGCACGCGTCGACCTGGCCGGATGTCGTCCGGAACAGGAACTTCCCCGTTCGGTACGCCAAGTACCACAAGAGTAACTGGCACTACGGCGCGATCTTCTGGGGAGAGGACGGCAAGGTGATCAAGGAGTTCCCGGAGCCGAGCGGAGTGGCGGTCGAGAAGCTGGGCGATTTCGAGAAGACCTTGCGCAGCTCCGATTCCTCCGACGCGGACAAGGCGATCGCGCTCGCGTGGTTCCTTCACGTGGCAGGCGACCTGCACAATCCCCTGCATAACGCCTCGCGAGTCACCGCTTCCGAGCCTAAGGGCGACCAGGGTGGCAACATGTTCTATCTTGAGCCCGCGAAAGCGGACGGCTCCTGGCGGTTCAACCTTCATTCATTCTGGGATTCGCAGATAACGAACAACATCCCCAGGGAAGGCGCCGCGTGCGACACTGATTATCTTGAGCCGATCCTGAAGACGGAGCTCGCGCTGTATCCTCCTGCTTTGTTCGAGGACAGGCTCAAGCTCGGAGACTACGCGGCGTGGAACCTGGAAGGCTTCGGATATCTGCCGGATGTCGTATATCGCGGTTTGGAGCGAGACCGTATGCCCGATGCCGTGTACAATGCGAAAGCGTTCCGGCTGTCGCTGGAGCAGCTCGCGTTTGCGGGATACAGGATGGGAGAAACGCTAAACTCGATCTTCGATCCGAAACCGTGAGCACAGACCGTACCGACAACCAAAGACCCCCCGATACCCTTTATGGACCCAAAGGAACTTCCACCGCACTTCGAGAACAAACTGGACGAGATTACGTCTTCCATCCGCGACATAGTCGAGATCGAATCGCCATCGTTCGGTCCCGACGGAATAAATGAGGTCGTCGACTGGATCGTGTCCCGGGCGAAGGAAGCGATCCCGGACATCGAGATCGAGCGGATCGCGGCGGAAGGCCGCGGTGAGCACCTCGTGATACGGGCGTTCGGCGACCTGCCGGGCAAACCGCTCTTCATCCTCGGCCACACCGATACGGTCCATCCGACCGGAAGCAAAGAAAAGAACCCGACACGGATAGAGGACGGCAATCTGTACGGCTGCGGCACTTTCGATATGAAGGCCAACATCGCGCTGATGCTCGAGGTATTCAAGTCGATGAAAGCGCTTGGGCTTAGGCCCGCGCGGCCGGTGACCATCCTCCTGGCCTGCGATGAAGAGGTCGGAAGCGAAACCGGGCGCCCGCTTGTCGAGAGGGAGGCCGCAAACGCTGATTACTGCTTTGTCTTCGAGCCTTCGGCCAAAGGAAGGATCAAGACCGGGCGAAAGGGCACAAGCGGCTACACATTGCGGGCGCGCGGGATCCCCGCGCACGCGGGGCTCGATCCGGAAAAGGGAGCTTCGGCGGTCCTTGAACTTTCGAAACAGATAATCGCCGTCTCGGAGTTGAACGATCCCGAGGCGGGGACGACCGTCACGGTCGGCACGGTCAAAGGCGGGACGACAATGAACGTTGTGCCGGAACACGCGGAATGCACTATCGACGTTCGGTTCACCTCGCTCGAGCGCGCCGAGAAGATCGAGGCCGCGCTCCGAGGGCTTTCTTCGGATGACGAAAGGGTGGAACTGATGCTCGAAGGCGAGATCAACAGACCGCCTATGGAAAGGACCGATGCCGTCATACGGCTTTTCGAGAAAGCGAAGGGCCTTGCGGCCTCGTTCGGATACGAGATCGGAGAGACCCAGGTTGGCGGCGCTTCGGACGGAAATTTCGTCGGTGCGCTCGGCGTTCCGGTGCTTGACGGTCTGGGGATCGAAGGCGACGGAGCACACAGGCTAGATGAACACGTAGTGGTCGCTGACATTCCGAAACGCGCCTCGCTTCTGACCCTGCTTCTTACAAACGACCTGTCGGAAGCTTGATGGCCGGCGCCGGAAAAAAACAGCGGGCTCCGAGGAACCGGACGCTTGCGTTGACGCACGGTGAACGGAAGCGGCTCGCGAAAGAGATCGTGCAGCCCGGACCGGAAGGAGCGGTCCGGGGCGTGCGCGACCGGATAATCCTGGGCGACGCCAGTGATCTGCTCGCCAGGCTTCCGGAGAAGAAGTTCGACCTCCTGTTCGCGGATCCGCCCTACAACCTCGACAAGTCATTCGGAAAAAAGAAGTTCCGAAAGGTCGGTCCGGAAGAGTACGAGAAATGGCTCGACAGCTGGCTTGAACCGGCGGCGAGGCTACTGAAACCCACGGCCTCGGTCTACATATGCGGGGACTGGCGTTCCTCGGCGGCCATCCAGAGGGCCGGATCGAAGCACTTCATCCTTCGGAACCGGATCACCTGGGAGCGCGAAAAGGGCCGCGGATCGAAGACGAACTGGAAGAATTCCTCGGAGGACATATGGTTCTTCACAGTCTCGGACGTTTACGTCTTCAATCCCGGTGACGTTATGCTAAAACGCCGGGTGATAGCTCCATACAGGGAAGACGGAAAACCAAAGGACTGGGAGGAACACGACGACGGAAGATTCCGCCTGACGCATCCTTCGAACCTCTGGACGGACATTACGGTGCCGTTCTGGTCGATGCCGGAGAACACGGACCATCCGACACAGAAGCCCGAAAAGCTGCTCGCGAAGCTGATACTCGCGAGTACCGAAAAGGGCGCGATGATCCTGGACCCCTTCCTCGGCAGCGGGACGACGGCGGCGGCGGCGAAGAAGCTGGGCCGCCATTTCACAGGGATCGAGATCGACGAGGATCACTGCCTTCTGGCGGCGAAGCGAGTGGAACTGGCCGCGAAGGATAAACGGATACAGGGATTCGAGGACGGCGTTTTCTGGGACAGGAACGCGCGGACTTGAGGATTACGAATTTAGACAAGGGAAGAAAAACAGATGCTAAGTGACCTACAGATCGCTCAGGCGGCAACGCCGGAGCACATTTACAAGATCGCCGACCAGATGGGCCTCGGAGAGAACGATCTCGACCTTTACGGAAGCCCTTTTGTGGGAAAGATCCGTCTTGAAGCGCTCGAGAAGCTGAAAGACCGCCCCGACGCAAAATACATACTGGTCTCCGCCATCACGCCCACACCTTTGGGAGAGGGCAAGACCACGACACTGGTCGGACTCGGGCAGGCGATGAAGCACATAGGAAAGCGGTCCGTGATCGCCCTCCGTCAGCCCTCTCAGGGACCGACCTTCGGAATCAAGGGCGGTGCGGCAGGAGGCGGCTATGCGCAGGTCGTTCCGATGGAGACCTTCAATCTCCACCTGACCGGCGACATACACGCCGTCAGCGCGGCGAACAACCTTCTTGCCGCGATGATCGACAACAAGCTGATGCGCGGCAACCCGCTCAATATCGATCCGCACTCGATCACCTGGAAGCGCGTCGTCGATATGAACGACCGGGCCTTGAGGCGCATCGTGATCGGGCTCGGCGGCAAGTTCGAAGGCGGCGAGGTCCGCGAAACCGGATTCGATATCGCCGTCGCCTCCGAAGTGATGGCGATCCTCGCTTTGACCACTTCGCTTCAGGATATGAGAAAGCGGTTCGGCAGGATCGTGATCGGTCTGACCAACGATCGTAAGCCGGTCACGGCGGAAGACATCGGCGCCGCGGGAGCGATGACGGTGCTGATGCGCGACGCCCTCAGGCCGAACCTGATGCAGACTCTCGAGAACACGCCGGCCCTGATCCACGCGGGCCCGTTCGCAAATATCGCCCACGGCAATTCGAGCGTCCTCGCCGACATGATCGGAATAAAGGGCGGCGATTACCTGATGACCGAGGCGGGATTCGGCGCCGACATAGGAGCCGAGAAGTTCTTCAATATCAAGTGCCGCTACAGCGGACTGACGCCGAACGCGTGTGTTCTTGTAGCGACGGTGAGGGCACTGAAGGCGCACAGCGGGAAGTACAATGTCGTCGCGGGTAAGCCTCTGCCTCCGGAGATGCTCGAGAAGAATGTAGAAGATGTGGAAGCGGGCTCCTCTAACCTCCGCAAGCAGATCGAGAACATACGCCATCACGGCGTGGTCCCGGTCGTTGCGGTCAACGCGTTCGAGACCGACCACGAGGAAGAGATCGAAGCGATCAGAAGGATCGCGGTGGAGGCGGGAGCGATCGGCGCCGCGGTAAGCCGCCACCACTCGGACGGCGGCAAGGGCGCCGTCGAGCTTGCCGAGATGGTCGTCGAGGCCGCGGACACGCCGCAGAAGTTCGACTTCCTATATGAAGCCGATTCGCCGATCACGGACAAGATCGAGACGATCGCCACGAAGATCTACGGAGCTGAGCGCGTGACCTACACGCCCGAGGCGTCGAGGCAGATCAAGAATTACGAGGCGAACGGCTTCGGCAATCTCCCGATCTGTATGGCAAAAACGCACCTGAGTCTGAGCCACGATCCGACACGCCGCGGCGCTCCTTCGGGATTCGTCTTTCCCGTCCGCGAGGTCCGCGCGAGCGTCGGCGCAGGGTTCATTTACCCGATCTGCGGCGATATGAGAACGATGCCGGCTCTGCCTTCGGAACCGGGCGCGGAACGGATCGACATCGACGAGAACGGGAACATCGTGGGGCTGTCGTAAGAGAGATGAGTACTGAGGACTGAGTACTGAGTACTGAGTACTGAGGACTGAGGACTGAGGACCGAGTGGCAGTCGAATGGCGGAAACGCGACCGTCGGGGAGCGTGCCGATCACGAGGCAGAGACAGGAGACAGGGAGTCGATTCACTCCGAAGGAGCGACGGATGGTAGCCCCGGACAAGCCGAAGGCGCAGTCCGGGGTACGAGGCACCCCCCCCCTCTTCGCCGCTTTAGCGGCGGAACGACAAGAGACGGGAGACCGGAGACGGGAGACGGGGGAATCGATTCACTCCGAAGGAGTGACGGACGGTAGCCCCGGACAAGCCGAAGGCGCAGTCCGGGGTGCAGGGCGCCCTCAATGCTCCTTCGCCGCTTTAGCGGCGATATGACATAGGAAAGAAGCACGAATCAATTAACCCGAAAATCAAAATGAAGATCGCCACCTGGAACGTGAACTCGATAAACGTCCGGCTCGAACAGCTTGAGAAATGGCTGGGCGAGAGCGGGACGGACGTGATCTGCCTGCAGGAAACCAAATGCGTCGATGAGAACTTCCCCGTTGAGGAGATCCGCGCGATGGGCTACGAGGCCGCCTTCACAGGCGAGAAATCGTACAACGGCGTAGCGATCCTCTCGAAACATCCGATGACCGACGTCCAGAAGAACTTCCCGGGCGACGCGGACGACGCCCCGAAGCGGATGATCGCCGCGACCGTTGATGGGATCCGCATCGTGAACACGTACATCCCGAACGGGACCGAGCTTTGGACCGACAAGTTCGATTTCAAGCTCGACTGGCTTCAGAGGCTCCGGAACTACTTCAACGAGACCTGTGGAAAGGATGAAAAGGTTCTTTTGTGCGGCGACTTCAATGTCGCGCCGGACGAGGAAGACGTCTGGAGCGTCAAGAACTGGGAGGGCAAGCTCCACTTCACGATCCCGGAGCGCGCCGCGCTCTACCACGTCAAGCTTTGGGGATTCACGGACCTGTTCCGCCTGAAACACGGCGATCTGAAGGAGTTCTCGTGGTGGAACTACCGAATGGGCGCCTTCCCGAAGAACCAGGGGCTTCGGATCGACCACATATGGACCTCTGAAGGCCTCGCCGCGAAATGCACCGACTGCCGGATCGACAAGGAGCCGCGCGGCTGGGAGAGGCCTTCGGACCACGCGCCGGTCGTTGCCGAGTTCGACATCTGAACCGCTTCAACAAATGACGAAAGATTTCCCCAAGCCCGACCTGGTCCCGCTCGAGTTTCGTTACATCGGGACGGAAGCCGAACAGATCCTCCGAGCGGACGAATTCTATCGCGAGATGGACCTAAGAAGGACCGTGCGCGATTACACAGATAAAGACGTCCCGTTCGAACTGATCGAAAAGGCGATACTCGCCGCGGGTACGGCTCCCTCGGGTGCGCATATGCAGCCGTGGCGTTTCGTCGTCGTCCGTGATCCGGAAGTGAAGCGGAAGATCCGCGAGGCGGCGGAGAAGGAAGAGTACGAGAGCTACCACGGCCGCATGCCCGACCGATGGCTGAAGCGGCTCGCGCCTCTGGGCACGGATCACCGAAAGCCTTTCCTGGAGATAGCCCCGTACCTGATCGTCGTCTTCCGTATAACATCGGTCGACGACGGCGACGGCCCCGAGCCGACGTATTACTCGCAGGAATCGGTAGGGATCGCCGTCGGGATGCTTCTCGCGGCACTTCACAAGGCGGGGCTGGCCACGCTGACGCATACGCCTAGCCCTATGAAGTTCCTCCAGGAGATACTGGGCAGGCCCAAGACGGAAGTCCCGTTCGTGCTGATCCCGGTCGGATATCCGGCGGAAGACGCGAAGGTCCCGAACCTGAAGCGGAAGAAACTTGAGGAAATAATGGACATCATTTAACAGGGATGGAGGGGATGAAGGAGATTCGGCGTTGATCCTGCCACCGTGGTTTCGATCCGTGTTCCGATCTTCCCTGCGTTCTCTGCGTTCTCTGCGGTTACAATCTCTTGACCCCCGATGAAACCAGCTTCGGAACAAACCGATGACCGGTTCAGCCCGCGTGCCCTCGAGCGAGACGACGCGGCTCTCTTGAAGGCCTGCCGGAAGGGCGACGAGACCGCCTGGGACGATCTCGTGGATCGATACCAGCGACTGGTTTTTGCGATCCCTCGCCGCGCCGGGCTCCCCGAATCCGAGGCCGCCGACATCCTGCAGGAAGTCTTCCTGACACTCTTCCAGAAACTCGACGAGATCGAACAGCCTGAGAAGGTACGCTCGTGGCTGGTGACCACCGCCAAGTTCAAGACCTGGGGCGTCGTCAGGTCCGAGAAGGGCCTCCGCGCGCCCGCGACCGAGGAAGAAATGGAACACGAGATGGCGTCGCTCGAAGACGAGAACCCTCTGATCGAGGACGCCCTCGTGACGATGGAGCAGCAGCACCTGGTCCGCACGGCGCTGAAGAAGCTTGAGGAACGCTGTCAGCAGATCCTGTCTATGATCTACCTGACCGAGCCTTCGGCGAGCTACGCGGAAGTCGCCGACGCGATCGGAGTCGGCGCGACCAGCATAAGCCCGCTTCGGGCTCGGTGCCTGAAAAAGCTGGAGAAGATACTTGCCGGCTGACGGAAGAACTTTTGCCCCGGGGTGTCTTTTCCGGGGTCGCAGCAACACTGTTCGTGTGAGAGGAAACGTCACCGGACGTGTTTGGAACAATGAGCGAATCACGCGACAAAAATATCGAACGGATAATCCGCCTGATGCAGACCGATGATTCTGCAGACGCACCTTCGGAAGCGGTCAAGTGGTCGAAGAACATCTTCCGCACACGGCAGAAACAGCCTTCGGCGCTTCAGAAGATCAAGGCAGTGCTGAAGCTCGACATCGCACCCGGACAGGCGGTCTTTGGCGAACGCTCCGGAGCCGCGGAGGCCCGCCAGATGCTGTTCGAAGCCGGCGAATTCGGGATCGACCTGAGGGTTTCGGCATCGGAACACGGTTTCGAGGTCAGGGGCCAGGTGCTCGGAGAGGGTTTTGAGAACCGGGAAGCGATCCTCGGCCAACACGCGACGCAGACCAACGATCTCGGAGAGTTCGTTTTCGAAGCCGTCGAAGCGGGAACCTACGCTTTTTCGGTCGGCAACGGCGAGGAAGAGATAGTGATCGAGGGCATAGAGATCTCCTGAGGGGACCTTTGAGCGAGTGGTCGCAAGCAGGGACGGGCGGAGAGGCGGCGTGCCTTTCCGCCCTTTCTTTTTTCGTGAATGACCGACGCGCCCGGCGGTTGGTATAATCGGTCACCCCTTATGGACCGAAAAGACCTCGCCCTTCAGCTTGTTTCAGAGTCTGATCCCTCAGAAACAGACAGGCTGCTCGCGGCCAATTCCGGGATCACCGACCTGGCGCTGGCCGGCGAGCTGAAGAACATCTGCTATTCGACCTGGAATTCCGAACCTGCAAAAGCCCGAAGGGCGTCAGCCGCGGCGGACGCGCTCTCTGAAATGGTCGGCGACCCGGAGATCGAGGCCACGGCGGACTGGATACGGGGTATTTCCGAGCTGACGAAGGGTGAGCTGGAAGCGGCGGTCAAGAATATCAAGCGATCGAGAGGCGGATTCTCAAGGCTCGGGAACGATTTCGACGCGGCGCAGGCGACCGTCGCGATGCTTATCCCGCTCGCGTTGCTGGGGCGCTACGACGACGCGATCGAGGCAGGAAAATGGGCACTGGAGATCTTCAAACGGGACGGCGACGAGCTGGCTGCGGGAAAGATAGAGCTCAACCTAAGCAACATCGCCTCCCGCCGCGGCGACCATCTCGCTGCGGAGGAGTTTGGGATCTCCGCGCGAACCCGCTTCATCCGAGCCGAAGAGCCCGAGTGGCGGACGCTCGCTGAGAACGACCTCGCCAACACATATGTCGAGCTGAACAGGTTCAGAAAGGCCGAAAAACAATACCTCAAAGCGCTTGAGTCGGCCCGCGACGAGGGGATGTCGGTCACCGAAGCGGAGATCGAGGCGTGCCTCGGAAACCTGGCGACCTTCCGCGGAGTTTATGACGACGCGCTTAGGTATCTCGAGCTCTCGCGAAGAAAATTCGATGAGCTCGAGATGCCCCACCAGTCCGCTGTCGCGGAACTAGAGATCGCGGAGATCTACCTGACGCTCAATCTTTTCGAGGACGCGTCGTCGCTACTTTCGTCCGCCGCGGACACGCTTCGCGAACTGAAGCTTCAGGGCGAGGAAGCGCGCGCGAGGACCGACCTGGGAAGGCTTCGAATGATCGAGGGCGAGTTCGACGCGGCGAGGCGCGAACTGGAAAGGGCCGCCGAACTCTTCGCAAGAGAAGAAAAGAAAGCGGGTTCGGCAGAAGTGCTCCTTATCAGATCGATGATCGCGCTCGAAACCGAAGGGCCGGGAGAATCACTCGCGCTTCTGGCGAAGGCGGAGGCACTTCTCGGCGATCCCGGATCTAGGCTCGATCTGGAGCTCGAATATCTGAAAGGCGAAGCGATGCGCCGGAACGGCGGCAGGGATGCGGAAAAGATTTTACGCAAGGCGAAGGCACGTGCGATGGACGAAGGGATCCCGAAGATCGCGCTTCTTGCGCTCAACTCGCTCGGCCTTTTGGAATCGGACCGCGGCAACCTGAAGGCGGCGGAGTTCGAGTTCCGTGAAGCGGTAGATCTCACCGAGTCGATGCGCGAACCGATCGCCGCGGAAGAGTTCCGAATGGCTTACTTGTCGGACAAACTGACGGCGTACGAGAACCTTGTCCGGATCTACCTAGCCGAGGGCGAGATCGAAAAAGCCTACCTGATGAACGAGCGCTCGCGGTCGCGGACGCTTGCCGAAGCAGTCGGGCGGAGGCGTTCCGGGGCGAACGGCGGAGGCGATTCGAAGCTGGAGAAACGGCGCCGCGAACTGCGCGAAGAGCTCAACTGGTATTACAGCCGGTTCAATCGATCGGAAGGGGACGACGGGGTCGCTCTTCGCGAGAAAGCCCACGAAACGGAGCGCGAACTTGCCGAGGTCTCAAGGCGGATCGACAGCACAAGAGCATCCGAAACAAGCGCGCCTACGGATGAGCTCTCGGTCGAGTCTATCAAGGCGCTGCTCGGCGAGAGAAGGGCTTTGATCGCGTTTTCCGAATCGGGCGGCTCGCTTTCAGTGTTCACGGTCACATCCGAAGGGATCGGATTCACTCCTGACGTCGCGGCGGTCGACGACGTAGCCGGCGGTTTGGAAGGCCTGCGGTTCCAGTTCGGCGCGATGCGTTACGGCGCCGACAAGCTGGCGTCGTTCGCGAAGCAGATCCGGCGGCGGACGGACTCGCATCTGAAAAGTCTTCACGAAATGCTGATCGAGCCTTTGTCAGGAGCGGTCGGAGACCGGGATCTCGTGATCGTTCCCTCGGGGTTGCTGAACTACGTGCCTTTCGGAGCGCTGTTCGACGGTTCGGATTATGAGGTGCAGAAGCGTGTGATCTCGTACTCGCCCGGTGCAGCGGTCTGGCGCGAGGTCCAGCGCACCGTCGAGCGGCCGTACGCCGACGCCCTTTTCATAGGCTTCGCGGACGAGCATATCCCGAACGTCACGGACGAGATCGACGCCGTCGCCGGGATGTTCGAAAGTCCGGAACTCCTGACAGGCGATTCGGCGACGTTCGAGAACTACCGCTCCAAGGCTGGCAAGCACGATCTGCTTCACATCGCCTGCCACGGAAAGTTCCGGCCCGACAATCCTATGTTCTCCAGCCTGCATCTCGCGGACGGCTTTATCACGGTCCGCGACATTTGCGCGCAGGAATTGAAGGCCGGCCTGGTAACGTTAAGCGCCTGCGAAACAGGGCTCAGCAGCCTCTATCCGGGAAACGAGATCCTTGGGCTCGCTCGCGGATTCCTGACCGCGGGGGCCTCGAACCTTGTGCTCAGCCTCTGGACCGTGAGCGACGCCGCGACGGTCGATCTGATGAAGGGATTCTACTCGCACCTATTGAGCGGCAAGCGGCCCTCGGTGGCCCTGAACGCCGCGCAGAAGGATATGATCAAATCGGGCCGCGGTCCTTATGAGTGGGCGCCCTTTGTAAACATCGGCCGAATCTGAAAAAATCCTCGTGAATTGTCTTTTCTGCCCGGATCCGGACACTGTACGGTGAGAACGTTCACCCGAGCAGAATGAGGTTTGAGATGTACCGAATACCGATCTACTTCGCACTGACAGTCCTGATCCTGACATCCGTTTATCCCGCCGGCGCCCAGACCAAAACAAAACCAAAGCCCGAAACAGGCTCCGTCTGCACCGACTGCGTCCCGAACGAGGTCATCTTCCAGCTCGGGAACCCGGCGGACCTCGCCGCCGTCGCTGCGCAATACGGCCTTAATCCGGCGCCTCTGGGCCAGGTGGGAACGCCTCCGACGTACCGGATGGCGGTCGATACGGCGAAAACTTCACGAACCGCGGAACAGATCGTGGCTTCGATGGCCGGCGATATTCGTATCGCGAAACCCGAGGTCAACCGGATACTCTCGACCGTCGAGCGGCAGGGGCTTCCCTGGACGCTCGGGCGTTCGTGGGCGATCGGGCGCTCGTGGGCGATCGGCAGCAGTTCGAAAGCTTACGCAAAACAGTGGTTCGAGGAGAAGATACGGCTTCGCCAGGCCCTCGAGATCTCGAGAGGCGCGGGAGTGACGGTTGCAGTTCTTGATACCGGTATCGACCTGAATCACGACGCGTTCGCCGGCCGGCTCGTGCCCGGATTCGATTTCGTCGATAACGACAGCGATCCTTCGGAGGTCGGAACGTATTACACGAACCCGGTTTACGGGCACGGCACACACGTGGCGGGGATCGTCGCGCTGACGGCGCCGGAAGCGAAGATCATGCCGATCAGGATCTTGGACGAGGACGGAGTCGGTGACCTGTGGCGCGTGACGGCAGCGATCATATGGGCGGCGCAAAACGGCGCCGATATCGTTAACGTAAGCTTCGGATACCCGGAGAATCCGGAACTACTCGAGGACCTGATCGACGCCTGCGACGACGGTGTGACGATCGACGGCAAGATCTTTAGCGAACTGGGCGAGAACAGGCTGATGGTGGCGTCGGCTGCCGGGAACGGCGGAAACGCAGAACGGATATACCCGGCGGGCAACCGGATCGATCCGCAGATCGGCGTCGGCTCGAGCAACCGGTACGACAAGCTCTCGGTGTTCTCGACGATGTCGATGGAAGGAAGCGGGAACGACCGCTTCATACGCCTCGTGGCTCCCGGCGAGGGGATCGTCAGCGCGATTCCGGGAAACCGTTACGCAACCTGGAGCGGAACATCGATGGCGGCTCCGGTCGCGGCGGGCGTGGCGGCGCTGATCAAATCGAACGAGCCGCTGCTCGGGCCCCACCAGATCGTAGACCGACTGGAAGACACCGGGATCGCCTGGGAGTGTTTTCACACCGCAAGAGGTTACGAGATCGACACTTCGCGGATCGACGCTTTCTGCGCCCTGACGAACAACCAGAACTGCGGGTCCGATCCCTCAGCGTGCCAGAAGCAGTGAGGGGATGTAGGGGCGGGCTTGTCCCCGCCCGAGTGAGCCGCGATCATTGACCAATGCTCATTGACCATTGACCAATGAAGAGCCGCGAGGCGGCACCGGAAGTTAGCCCGCCAACGTGTCCGAAGCCCGACCGTCAGGGAGGGCTACTGTCAGCAATTCCAAGTTAAGAGTCTTAGGTTACAAGGGCATGTCCGAAGCCCAACCCTCAGGGAGTGCTGCCCGGCGCACCCTATACCGAACATTCTCAACGGGAATTCCTACCTCTCTATCCCCCACCCGATAAAAACTCCTACACCCCTGTCTTTTTTCCGTCCTTCCCCGCACTGTGCGCATAACAGGCCGGGAACGGGTTCCCGAACAAGCCGGAGAGAAGGAATCCAGATCCAAGGAAGGTAAAAGGAAAATGAGAATAAGAGGCAGGAAAATTACAGTCAGGCTGGCCCTGAACACATTTGTCATTACAGCGGCGCTCGCGCTTCTTTCGGTTCTTCCGATCGCGATGGCGGCCGACGCTTATTTTGAAGAGATGGGCGGCGGAGTCCCGATCCTTGTCAGGACGGCGAACCTCGTTTCCCCGACAGGTTCCGTCAACCCGCACGGTCACGCCGAATACGAACTTTATTCCAACGGCAACCGCGAGATCGAGGTCGAGGCAGAAGACATAAATGCGCCGAATGGAACAATTTATACGATGTTCGTGGACGGAAGCCAGATCGGCCAGGCAAGCCTGTTCGACCAGAGGGTAAGGCTCAAGCTTAAGACCGAGGATGGCCAGTCCGTTCCGGTTACAAACGACGGGTCCAGGGTAGAAGTAAGAAGAGGATCCACCCTCGTGGTATCCGGCGTATTCGGCGGCGGCGGACCGAATCCCAGCCCGTCACCGACGTCATCCCCAACCGCATCACCTTCAGCGAGCCCGACTTCGTCCCCCACCGCAAGTCCGACCGCTTCGCCGACCGCATCGCCATCTCCGACCGCTTCTCCGTCGCCGACCGGATCTCCGTCCCCGTCTCCGACTGGCTCGCCGGGAGAAAGCGAGATCTACGCGGCACTTAACGGCCCGACGATCAACGGCGTACTTCCGAGAGGCTACGCGGCGTATGAGATCCACAGCAGCCGCACGGAGATCGAAGCACGTATCAGGCAGATCAATCTTCCTTCGGGAAGCCAGTTCCAGGTGTCCATCGAGGGCCAGCCGATCGGGAACATGTTCCTTGACAGCGACGGCGAATCGCGGCTTAGGCTCAGGTCCGACGATGGCGACTTCGTCCCCGTCGTGACCCCCGGCGACGTGATCGAGATCGCTCACAACGGAAATGTGATCTTGTCCGGGTCGTTTTCCGGCACGAGCTCGACACCCAGTCCTAGTCCCAGCCCGAGTCCGGGCGGTTCGCCGAGTCCGAGCCCGAGCCCTTCACCCGGCTTCGCACGGTACTTTGAATCGCACCCAAGCGGAAGCGGATTCAATCCTCCTGTCGCAACATCCGGCCGTGCCGAAGTGAAGGTGAACCTCAACGAGGCCGGTACTCAGGCCACCTTTTCCGGCGAGTTCCACGATCTGACGAGCTCGCAGATATCGGCCACGGTCTATGCGGACCTTGGCGACGCCGTAACGGTCTTCACCTTCGCACCGCTCGGCGAGACGAACGGAAACCTGGTAACGCAGACAGTCTCGGTGACTCCGGCCCAGGTCGATCAGCTCCGCGCGGGGCTCTGGTTTGCGAAGATAGCGACGCAGAACAATCCGAACGGCGAGCTCTTGGGCAGGCTGACACAGCATTCGAGCAGCGCCGATTTCGACGGCGACGGAAGCAATGACATCGCGGTATTCCGACCCAGCGGAGCGACCTGGTTCTCGATGAACAGCCAGGGATTCTCGGCAAGCGTGTTCGGAACCTCGACCGACCAGCCCGTCTCCGCGGACTACGACGGCGACGGCAAGACGGACAAGGCGGTGGTGCGAGACTACGGAGGCAGTGCGGTATGGATAATCAACCGCAGTTCCGACGGCGGTGAGACTGCAGTCGCGTTCGGTTACTCGACGGACATCCCCGTGAGAGGTGATTTCGACGGCGACGGCCTTAACGACATCGCGGTCTTCCGACCTTCGAACGGCGTCTGGTACGTGAAAAAGAGCAACAATTCAGGCCTGATCGTCGTGCAGTTCGGAGTATTCGGGGACTACCCGGTCGCGAGTGACTTCGACGGAGACGGCAAGGCCGATATCGCGGTCTACAGACCTTCGAACGGAGTCTGGTATCGGCTCGAAAGCTCTACCGGCGGGTTCAAGGCTCTGCAATGGGGCGTGGCGGAAGACAAGCCGGTACGCGGCGACTTCGACGGTGACGGCAGGGACGACCATGCAGTGTTCAGGCCCTCGAACGGCGTCTGGTACATCTATCAGAGCAGCAACGGACAATATATGATCCGCCAGTTCGGTATCGCCGAGGACATCCCGGTCGCGGGGCACTACGACGGGGACGACAAGACGGATATCGCGGTGTTCCGGCCTTCGAACGGGCTCTGGTACATCTGGAGAAGCTCTGATTCGACGCTCGATGTCAGGCAGTTCGGGGTCCAGGGAGACATCCCGATCATCCGCTGACGCATATACAGCAGTTAACGCCGGTCCTTTGGGGCCGGCAAGGAACCTCCGGCGCGCCAGCTTTACCGATTGCGCCAGCAACTGACGAGCTTTTGCACCGGAGCATGATCCCGGCCGCTCTACCCTTCTCGGCGGCCGGGATCTTTTCATTGACCATTGATCATTGGCCAATGACCAATGAAGAGTGCCTTGCACCCCGGACTGCGCCTTCGGCTTGTCCGGGGCTACCATCCGTCACTCCTTCGGAGTGAATCGACTTTCCCGTCTCCCGTCTCCTGTCTCCCGTCTCCCGTCTCCTGTTTCCCATCTCCTGACAAGCCGCCGCTACGCGGCTCGATGATCAGGGGGCCTCTGTACCGTGGGTGGCGCCCTTCGGGCTTACCCACGGCTAAACTCAAGTCGTCGCTACGCGACTAAGCGGTCTTCTGTCTCCCGTCTTCTGTCTCCCGTCTCCCGTCTTCTGTCTCCCGTCTCCCGCCTCCTGTCTTCTGACAGGCCGCCGCTAAAGCGGCTAAGAGGGATGGTGCGTGCCTTGCACCCCGGACTGCGCCTTCGGCTTGTCCGGGGCTACCATCCGTCACTCCTTCGGAGTGAATCGACTTTCCCGTCTCCCGTCTCCTGTCTCCTGTCTCCCGTCTCCTGTCTCCCGTCTCCTATCTCCTGTCTCCCGTCTCCTGTCTCCCGTCTCCGGGCTCCTGTCTCCTCCTTCCACAAAACCCGCATTTCTGCTATATTCTGCGAAAATCTCCTCCGGCTACAGGCTTAAATCCAGCAACATATGAGCGCTATCCATGACTCGGCGGCGAAAGTGGAGCTGAAAGGCTTCTTCGGGCATCCGCGCGGACTTTCCACGCTTTTCTTCACGGAAATGTGGGAAAGGTTCAGCTACTACGGGATGCGGGCGATCCTGATCCTCTATATGACCGCCGCGGTGGCGAACGGCGGACTCGGATGGGATCCTTCATTCGCGGGACCCATTTTCGGCCTTTACGCTTCGTCGGTCTACTTCCTGCCACTGATCGGCGGATGGATCGCCGACCGGTTCATAGGCGCTTACCGTGCCACTTTCATCGGCGGCGTGATCATAATGCTCGGGCATTTTTCGCTCGCCGTCCCGACGACCACCTTCTTCTATCTCGGCCTGATCCTGGTAGCAGTAGGGACCGGGTTCCTGAAGTCGAACATCAGCGCGATGGTCGGCGACCTGTACACAAAGGAGGACGAACGGCGCGACGCGGGATTCTCGATCTTCTATATGGGGATCAACATCGGAGCACTTGTCGCTCCCTTCGTCTGCGGATTCCTCGCACAGGCTCCAGCTTTCCGGAGCATCCTGACCAGCTGGGGACTTGACCCGAACAGCAGCTGGCACTGGGGATTCGCCGCGGCGGGTGTGGGCATGGGCCTGGGACTCATCCAGTACATCGTCGGAAAGCGGCATCTCGAAAGAGTAGGTGAGCCTCCGGATAAACAAGCGAGGGACGAAGCAGGCAATCTCGCGAACGAGATGAGCCGTGCCTACATTGTTCAGATAGTTGGAGTTACTGTCGCGGCCGTAGTTATAGTGGCCGGTTCCGCGTACGTGTACGGAACCGATTTCGCACTTAGCTACGTACTAATGCCCGTCGTCCTTGTCGCCGGACTGCTGGGCGTTCTCCTTACCGGAATGCAGGACAAGCTGACGGTCGCCGACTGGAAGCGCCTCGGCGTCATCACTGTACTGTTCGCATTCTCGACCATCTTCTGGATGGGCTTCGAACAGGCGGCCACCAGCCTGAATCTCTTCGCTGAGAAACTGACCGAGAAGACCCTCTTCGGCTGGGAGTTTGAAGCGAGCTATCTTCAGGCTGCCAATCCGTTCCTGATCATCCTTCTCGCGCCCGTGTTTGCCTGGCTCTGGGTCTTCCTGGGCAAGCGCCAGCCGACCGACGCCGTCAAGTTCGCGTTCGGGCTCTTCTTCGCGGGTCTCGGCTTCGTCGTCATCGCCTACGCCGCGTCTTTCACCGACGCCGGCCCGGTCACCTTCTGGTGGCTGATCCTCGTTTACCTTTTCCACACAATCGGCGAGCTCTGCCTCAGCCCTGTGGGGCTTAGCTCGATGACCAAGCTGGCTCCCGGAAGAATGGTGTCGCTGATGCTCGGGGTCTGGTTCCTTTCGATCTCGATGGGAAATTACTTCGCGGGAATGATCGCCGGAGAATTCGAAAAGAAAGCATCGGTGCTGACCGGGATCTTCACTAACGTCGCAACCATATTGATCGTTGCCGCGGTCGTGCTCTTCGCGATCTCGCCTCTGGTCAAGAAGCTGTACCTGCGTTCGAGTGAAGACGTCGGACAATGATCAATGGGCAATGCTCATCGATCATTGGTCAATGGTCAATGGTCAATGGTCAATGGTCAATGGTCAATGGTCAATAAACGATGATACCTCGTCCTTGTACCCTGATTCCTGGTATTTGCGACCTGATACCCCACGCATTTTCGACGCCTTGAACTTTGAACTTTGAAACTTGAACCCTGAACATTGAACTTTGGACTTTGAACCCGTTACCCCTATGTCTAATTCTTCTGATCCGAAAAAGCACCCGAAAGGGCTATACGTACTTTTTGCAACCGAGATGTGGGAGCGATTCAGCTTCTACTCGATGCTCGCGCTTTTCACCCTCTACCTGCAGGATCCGGTAGAGGGTTTTTCGTGGACGCCCGCGCAGGCGACCTCGCTTTACGCGAACTACCTTATGTTCGTGTACGCGAGCCCTCTTATCGGCGGATTCCTCGCCGACAAGATACTCGGTTACCGGAAAGCGGTGATGATCGGCGGTTTCTTCTTCATGGCCGGCCACGGACTGCTCTCGATCCCCGCGATGTGGGCGGTTTACGCCGCGCTGACGTGCCTTGTCATCGGAAACGGCTTCTTCAAGCCGAACGTCTCCACGATGGTCGGTAACCTCTACCCCGAGGGCAGCCACCTTAAGGACCGCGCGTACAACATCTTCTATATGGGCATCAACATCGGCGCGTTCCTGGCGCCGGTGGTGATGGAGATCGTAAAGGCGAACTTCGGATTCCATCCAGCTTTCGCGGTCGCGGCTTTCGGAATGGTCATCTCGGTCGGCATCCTCTGGTGGTTCAAGAGCGAGGTCGAAAGGGCTGACGAGCTCGCGCAACGAAGGACAAAGGTCGAGGAGCCCACGATCCAGGACGTGGACGACGACACGGTCTCCGATCTGCCTCCTGCGAATCTCGACGAGCAGGCGGCTTCGCTGATGGCCAGCGTCCCGAACTGGAAACGCGTCGCGGCGCTGATCGTGATCTTCGCCATAGTGATCGTGTTCTGGATGGTATTCCACCAGAACGGATCGACGCTGACCTACTGGGCAAACGACAACACAGGCTGGAACGTCTCCGGGATCATCTCCAACGCGATCAACCCGTTCTGGGTCGTGACATTGACCTTCCCTCTTGTCTGGCTATGGAAGTATCTTGACGACCGAGGCAAGGAGCCTTCGACGCCCGCGAAAATGGGCTTCGGAATGCTTCTCGTGGCGTGTTCGTTCTTCTTCCTTTCGTATGCGGCCTATGTCGGCGAAAGCCAGCAGGTGGACAGCTCGACGTTCGGCAGCGGCTCGTTCCGCGTGAACGAGCGCGTGCTCAGTTATCTGAAAGACGAAGGCGTTCCGGAGGACGTTATCGGCAAGCTCCGCGACGCAAAAGGTGCAGACAAGAACAACGTGGTGCTGGAGAGGAAGTTCTCCACTGACGGGTCCTTTTCTTCAGCCTTTTCCTCGATCGTTATCGATCAACGGCTTGAGGGGGTCACGGATGCTGAACTCGTGAAGTTGAACAGCCTCAAGATCGAGAAAGACGGCAAATTTGGCGGGGACGACAGCTTCCCGGCATACATTGACAAGGCGGTTGCCGAGCTGAAGAAGCAGGGGGTTCGGGACGAGGTCCTCAAACGGATCGAGGGATACAAAGACGCCTCCTTTAAGAGCAGTGACAAATTGAAGGCCGCGGTGGCCAAGGTGGCCGGACCGGAAGCGAGCGAGCGCTATTCGAGCGTGATCCTCGAAAAATCCTACCAGTTCCTTGTCTCGCCCTGGTGGCTGATAATCGGCTACGGCATCGTGACTCTCGGCGAACTTATGCTCTCGCCGATGGGACTCTCGCTCGTTTCCAAGGTCGCACCGATCAACATCCGCGGCCTGATGATGGGCGGCTGGTTCGTCGCGACCGCGATCGGCAACAAGCTGACGATGATCGGCGTTTACTGGAGCATATGGAAGCAGTCGAATTTCTTCCTGGTGCTCGGCCTTTGCGCTTTCGCGATGGCGATCCTGCTGGCGATACTCCTGAAGCCTTTGAAAAAGGCGATGCCGGGGGTGTGAGAAGTACTGAGAGATGAGTGCTGAGACATGAGTGACAGGTAATGAGAAGCGACCGGTGTTGGGCCTGTCGCCCAAAACTTTCGCCTTCGATCGAAAGGGCAAATGCCGCTCCGCGGCATACTTCCCGCAGACGCGACAGACTCGACAGACCCGACAGACTCGATAGACTGAATAGACTCGACAGACCCGACAGACTCGATAGACTGAACCGACTGAACAGACTCAATAGACTCGCGACAACTTGAGGAATATACTCAGTACTCATCTCTCAGTACTCAGTGCTAACGTTCTATGTCGTCCGAACTTTCCACCCTTTCGATCCTCGGCTTCGGATTCCTTCTCGGCCTTTGGCACGCGAAGGATCCTGACCACCTGGTTGCTGTCTCGACCATCGTCGCCGAGAAGAAGAGCCTCCTGACCTCGATGATCGTCGGGGGATTCTGGGGCGTCGGACACACGCTGGCGATCCTGATCGTAGGCGCGTTCGTAATCTTTCTGAAATTGCAGATTTCCGAAACCCTGGAAGCAAGGCTTGAAGCGCTTGTCGGAGTGATGCTTGTGATCCTTGGCGTCAACGCGATCCGCAAGCTGTTTCAGCAGTCGAAGATCCACCTTCACACCCACGAGCACGACGGCGTTACACACACGCATCTTCACACGCACGAGGACGAGAGAACTGAAGAGTCCCACCATATGGAGCGTTTCAGCCCGCGATCGGTGGTGATAGGGATGGTGCACGGGCTTGCAGGAAGCGCGGGAGTCATGCTCCTTGTCCTGCCCACGATCAACACGCCGGCGGTCGCGCTGCTTTACATCGTCCTGTTCGGTATCGGATCGATAGCGGGGATGATGCTGATGAGCCTGCTGATCGGCCTCCCCATCCACATCACATCGGGCAAGTTCAACGCCCTGAACAAGACGATCCTCGGCGCGGCGGGCTTCCTGAGTCTTGCGCTGGGAGTATTTATAATCTACGAAAAGCTTGTCGCCTGAGTGAAAATTCGGAAGGTTTCCAACGCAAAGGCCGCAAAGGACGCGAAGATTTTTCAGGCAAGAGCTAAACGCTAAGGTCGCCAAGGTCGCAAAGGAATTCCTTCTTCATTCCCTTTGATCAATCGTCCGGAACTACAGCGAAACCCCAGACCTATACGTAAATGGGCGATCTAGATACCTTCGCGTCCCTTGCGACCTTAGCGTTTAACTCTTGTCCCAGAAACCTCTGCGGTCTCCGCGGTTAAACCTCTTCCCCCGCTGAAGAGCTCTTCCTCGCTTCCAGTGCCGCGATCCTCGCTCTCAACCGCTCGATCTCCGCGTCGATCTTCGCAGGGTCCGTTTTCGTGTCGCTCAGCTTATGAAGCACCGGCAAGAGGATCGTCAGCGCCGCGACCAGTATCGAAAGCACGCCGAGCATTCGGAATGTCAGGTCCGACTCGAACGCCTCCGTGAACCAGATAAGGCTCAGCACGAGACCCGCCAGCGCCGCAACCGAAAGATAAAGAGTGTAGAGCGCCCAAAGGAACTTCCTTTCGAGCCTCGCCATCAGCACCAGCGAGATGTGCGCGAAAACGACCGCCAGCACTGTCACGGTCATTATCGACTTCACAACGGGCTCGGTCAGGGGTTGATCCGCCCAGATGATGAACAGCCACGAGAAGCCTGCAAGGACGGCGAGAACGATCCCTGTGATCGCCGCCGGGCGGCCCCTTCCGGATTCATAGGCCGGTCCGCAGGCAAGGCCAAGAATGCTGGCGCAGGTTATCGAGAATGTCGTCATCAGTACTCGGCTTTCGAATTCGCCGAAATTGCCGACAAGGATCACCACGATCCCGACCACGGCGCTAAGCGCCACGGACACGATCAGCACGGTCAGAAAGATCTTCTTCATACCGCCGCCTCCCTTTCAAAATTTATCCGCACGTCGGACCGTATCGCCTCTCCGAAACTTTGAACGGAGTGTACGCGCCATTCCTCGACGGGGTCGGGATGATCGGTCCTGAAATGACCCCCGCGCGACTCCTCGCGCCAGAGCGCCGCGCGAGTCACAAGCAGCGCGTTGGTGACGAAGTTCCTCGATGCGTTCGAAAGGTTCGCGCTCGCGATCTGCTCGAATTCTGAAAGCGCGCGCGTAAGCGATTCGCCGTCGCGCATTATACCTACCCATTCCCACATGCCGCGCTTGACGCGCTTGCGGACCGCAGTCGAAACGCGGGCGTCGAGCGGGCCGGCCGCGGAAGCTCCGGAGAACGAAGTCACAACCTCCGCTTCCGAATCGTCACGAAACGCGGCTTCGCCGGCACGTGCTCCGAAGACAAGTCCCTCCAGAAGCGAGTTCGAGGCCAACCTGTTCGCGCCGTGTACTCCCGTGCAGGTGACCTCGCCGGCCGCATACAGACCCGGGATCGTCGTCCTGCCCCAAAGGTCCGCCCGCACTCCGCCCATGCAGTAGTGCGAAGCCGGTGAAACGGGCAAAAGGTCTTTCGAGATATCGAGCCCGTAATAGGAACAGGTCGCGGCGATCGCCGGGAAACGATGGACGAGGAATTCTTCGGATTTCGAGGTCATGTCGAGATACACCGTGCGCGTACCCGTCTTGCGCATTTCACTGACGATGGACCTTGAAACGATATCGCGCGGCGCAAGTTCCAGCCGCTCGTCATAATCCGCCATGAACCGCTTTCCGCGGGCGTTGCGAAGAACACCTCCTTCCCCTCGCATCGCCTCAGAAAGAAGAAATCTCGGTGCGTTCTCGAGGTTGAGCGCGGTCGGATGAAACTGGACGAATTCCATATCGGCGATCTCGGCGCCCGCGAAATACGCCATCGCGATCCCGTCGCCGGTCGCTCCGGAAGGGTTGGTCGAATGAAGGTAAAGCTGGCCGGCGCCGCCCGTGCACAGTATGACCGCCTTGGCGAAGATATCGCGGGGAGCTTTCAAGATAGGATCGGCGTAACGGACGCCGACGCACCGGCCGTCGCGGACGAGCAGTTTCTCGGTATCCGCGAAGGGCAAGAGCCTTATCGAGCTCTCCTGCCGCGCCCTTGCGATCAGCGCCCGCACGATCTCTTTTCCTGTCGAATCTCCGTGGGCGTGAAGTATGCGCCTTCTGGAATGCGCCGCTTCCTGCGTGAAAACGAGCCTGCCGCCCTCTCGGTCGAACTCGGTTCCCCATTCGATCAGTTCCTTTATGTACCGGGTGCCTTCCGTGACCAGCGTCTCGACCGCCCGCGGATCGCACAGGCCGGCTCCTGCTTCGAGCGTGTCGCCTTCGTGCAGCCCGGCGTTGTCGTCGTCCGAAAGTACAACGGCGACGCCGCCCTGCGCCCACTCGGTGTTCGAATCGCTTGCCTTCGATTTCGTGAGGACCGTGACCTCGGCGCCTGCCGAAGCGAGCGCGATCGAGGCTCGCAGGCCGGCGATGCCGCTTCCGATCACGACGAAATCGGTCACTTGAGCCATATCCCGGAATTTATCAGATTAGAAGGCGGCGGGCTATAGAAACGGGCATCCACCGCGGGCACTTCAGTTTGCGGAAGAAGATTCTCAGCGCCGTAGGCGCGCGATGTTAATAGTTCGAAGAGACCAGCGTGCGGCTGTTCCGTAGGAACGGAATGTCTCCCGGTATTTGGTATTTCGCTCGTAACGGAGCTCTCGGATCTCGGTTCGGCCGCGTGCTATTAACATTTCGCGCCGATGGCGCTGAAAAATCACCGGCCTCGTCGCAGCTGCCGCTTCATCAGGCATACGCCTACAAGAAACAAAGAAAGGCCGCCCATTCGGACGGCCTTTCCCAAACCAAAAAGAACACCTACGCTCCCGGGATCTTCAGTTCCTGTCCGGGATGGATAAGGTCCGGGTTGTCGAGAACGTCTCGATTCGCCTCGAATATTTCCTGCCAGGAAACACCGTACTTCTTCCCGATCCCGCTGAGGGTATCGCCCGACTAGATAGTCAAAGTCGAACAACAACTCAGTTCCGCTCAGATCAGTTTCGCTCAAAGCTAATCTCAAGAACTCTCTACTGCACACATTGGATTTCCGAACAAAATCGTTCAATAGGCCAGGGATCAATGATTTAAGACTCGTCTACCACTTTTGCCAGCTTCCCAAGTTCTTTTTCCTCTTCGTCAATAATCTTTCCGTCTTTGATCGCCTTGCTGTAGAGAATAATGATTTCCTTAAGTTCCTCTTTACTTAATAGCCCATCCCTCTTTGCGCGAGTAAGAGTCTCAGAGACCTTGTTACCCAATAATCTTGAATTAATGTTTGAAACCCTCTCAATCAGAAAAAAAGCCTCAGAACTTGACGGCGAACGTAGAGGTCCTCCCCAGAAGTATTCAAATGCCGCTACAACCCCATATATCCCGCGTTCAAACCTCACCGACGCCAAATAGACCTCTAGTTGGTCATTTTTTTCGAGTTTCCTGTCAAAACCTAGTGCGAAAATGATCTCTACAATTTTTCTTCTGAAGCGTTTTTCAAGATCTCGAATGAATATAGACCTCACGAGTTGTTGCGTGATGGTTGAGCCTCCAGTCTTGACACGCTCGCAAACAAACTTCTTTAATGATCTGCCGATACCTCGAAAACTAATACCGAAATGGGATGTGAAGCTACCGTCTTCGATAAAAATCAACATCCGTTTCAGCGCGCTTAAATCTCTAATGTTTCTTTTCAATTCATACTTGGCAAGATACGCTCGGTACATCACATATTCGAAGTTGTTCTCTAACCCCACTCTAAGCACTTTAGCCACAAAGTGGCCGAGCCGAATCATCGAGTTTTCATGAACATCGTAAAGTGCTCTTCGAAATGAGGTTATCAAGTACAAATATATCAATAGCGAAACCAGTATCGGGAAAAGGACTCTTGGATAAGGAATGCTGTATGAAACAAGGCTACTACTCAGAGCGTCGACGCATTTTTGCTTTTGGATAAACACTAGAACCACAAAACACACGAGTGTCGATATTCCAGTGACAGCTAGCCCCGGCAAAGTTGCAGGCGTACTCCAGCCTGGGAACATCCTTATCGCGAAAGGCTCGTCCGCTCCTTCCAAACGCCAATTTGGCAATACTAGCCGCTGCGTTCCATAACTTATCCCCAGCATTCTCCTGAGGACAACAACTTTTCGAGCAGCATATACGATCACTTTCTGTCGATACGCGAAGTAACTTAACGCCATTCTCGCGAAAACGACAACAATAAAGATCAGGAGAATTAGGCTCCAGAGAGGAGGAAGGATTGGAGCCAATAAGCTTAGAATCTCGTCCAATGAGCCAACTATCAATGACCCAGCAGCAGCCACGAAGATAACACTTACGTTGGTCGCATTAATGAAGAGTCTTTCTTCAGATTCAAGAGACTTTGCGGCAAGTTTTAATTCTTCAAGTACTACATCCCGCTCTTTGAATCTGTAGGTAGGAAAGTGCTGTTGCGCTTCATCTTCAACTTGGAGCGATTCTGAGTCCATGATTGTGGCGGTTAGGTTCGCAAAAGAAGTTTCATTCTTCTGACACTGTTTTTAACTGGTCCCCCCGAAACCTCCGACTAATGCTATTTCCCATATTTAAGAGAAGATCAGGGAAATCATTAAATGCTTCCATCCGAGCCACATAAGAGCAGCGCGAATGATATCCAAGAGTTTCTTCTTTGACATGAACTTTACTGAGCATGATAGAACCACGGTATGGTTAAAGTTTCAGCAATTAGATCCTTTATTCAACCAAAGGAATTTTGAACTTGGAGATTCCCATACCGACCCTAACTAAGTTAACTACAGCTAAGAATGAAAGATCGCCTGCAACACGATTACCTTACGAAAAATAGGTCTGAGTGCTCGTGAGAGTGCAGTTAATTAGGTAGGCCGCCTAGTCGGTACTCTTGTTTGAAAAAAGGACCCCGTTCAACTATTAGTTTCCATCAGACACATGCCAGTCGAAGCCCCATTTAGGTGGCAGAGTCGAAAGACAGAAATCAAAAATCTGCCACAAGCACCTGAAACGGTAGAGACATCTCCAACTCTTTTCCCAGTTCGTTGTCAATTAGCGAAGGTACAATCAACAACATAGAACAACAATATGCTTCTAAAGGTTAGCATTCCACGAAACGCTTTCTTACGGTTCGCTCTTGAGCTGGTTGTCCCAATCCCTATCCCTGGGCTTCGCGACCTGCACCGCCATGATACAGACAGGGTACCTCGCCTGGCTGACAGTGCCCTTGATAGTTAACTTCCCTTCGCTAACTTCGACTTGGACCCCGTCGCAACCCTGTTCCTTGAGGGCTTGTTCAACCTTTGTCTTCAGCGTCGCGTCATCGGCCGAAGCAAGCGGCGGCGGCGCGGCGGCAACGACCACATCATTTGTCACGGAAGAAACGCCTTCGACCTTCGCGAGCTCTGCCGCCTTCGCCTTTGCCGCGTCGTCCGTTACCTCGCCGGAAATGGTAGCAACGCCGTCCTTCACGTCGACCGTAACATTCTCGGTGGCCGAATCGGCCATCAACGCGTTCTGTGCCCTGGTCTTCAGCTCTGCATCGCTGACGGTTCCGCACGCCGATGCCAGGAACCCGACCAGCACGCTGACAATGAATAATTTCTGTCTATTCTTCATATTGTCGCAAGCCGCAAACCGGATCTTAAGATTGAATTCCCGGGTCATCGAGGTGCGTGCCTCCCGCGCTTTCCCGCAACGTCGATCGAGAAAACATCCGAAGCGATTTTCTGTGCGATATCGAAAGAATTATATCCACGGTCGATCACGAAATGCCAATCCGCCAGACAGTAGTACCTTTCCCTTTCGTCGAAGAGTTTGCGTGCCTGGCGCTTGTTCTTCACAAGCGGTCGTTCTTTGCGCGAGAACCTTATGTTTCGCCAGCAGTGGTCGAACGTGGTTTCCAGCCAGACCGCCGTTACGCCATTTGCCTTGATAATTTCTCGATTCGCCTCGGTTATCCAGGCGCCTCCGCCAAGCGATATGATCGCGGCCATCCTCGCTCCGAGAACCTCAGCCAGCACTTCGGTCTCGATCTGACGGAACCGCTCTATCCCCTCGGCTTTGACAAGGTCCGGGATCGTGGCGGAGCGGCTTCGCTCGATCTCGTCGTCGAGATCGACCTGCCGTTTGCCGGTAAGCCTCGCGAGATGCCGTGCGACCGTGGATTTTCCGACTCCCATAAAGCCGGTAAGCACGATCCGGGTGCCGTCGTTCCCCATAGAATTGTCTAGCTTACAATACTCCCCAGGACACCGAAAAATCCGGGGAAAGACACATCCACGCACTCCGCACCTTCGATACGCGAATCCCCCTCTGCAAAAAGCCCCGCCACGGCGAACGCCATAGCGATCCGGTGATCGCCGAATGAATCGAGCAAAGCGCCCTTCAGTTCGGACCTGCCGACACGGAATCCGTCGTCGAACTCTTCGACTTCGGCCCCCATTTTTCTCAAATTAGTTACGACTGCTGAGATCCGGTCCGACTCTTTCTTCCGCAGCTCGACGGCATCCCTGACCTCGATCCCGCCTTCGAGCCTTGTTCCCAGCACGGCGAGGACAGGCAGTTCGTCTATCAGGTTTGCGATTGAACGCCCGCCGAAGACCAATGCGTTCTTCGGGGAATCGAGACCTCCGCGGACCGCAATCGTGCCAGAGGGCTCGCCGCCTTCGGCAGCCGTCTGCTCGATCTCGATCGATGCGCCGGTCCTTCGCAAAGCCTCGATCACGCCGAGCCGGGTCGGGTTCAGGCCGACATTCCTGAGCTTAATCGAAGATCCTTCAAGACCTGCCGCCGCCGCGATCAGAAATGCCGCCGAAGAGATATCGCCCGGCACCGAAACGTGTCTTCCCTCGAGCCGCGATGCGCCGTCGATCTTCACGCTGTGCTCGAATTCCCTTTCGACCGGAAAGTCAATTTCCTCGATCTCTGCCCCGAAATACAAGAGCATCAGTTCCGTATGATCTCTCGAAACGGGGCCGGGCGATCCGGACTTCGGTTCCGTGACTGAGGTGATCCCGTCAGCGAACAGTCCCGCAAGCAGGACACAGGACTTCACCTGAGCGGAAGCGACCGGAAGCTGGTACGCAATTGGGTCAAGAGGATGTTTTCCTTCGACCGTGAGTGGAAGCGTCCCGGCAGAAGATTCGACGGCCGCACCCATCTTCAGGAGCGGCTCGATCACGCGGTTCATCGGCCTGGAACGCAAGGACGAGTCTCCTGATAGAGTGGATCTGAACGGCTGCCCCGCGAGCACGCCCGCGAGGAGCCTGGCGGTCGTGCCGCTGTTGCCGCAGTCGAGAGCCTCGGAAGGAGCCGAAAGTCCGTGCTTTCCGCGTCCGAAAACCCGTACCGTCTGCCCTTCACGTTCGATCCCTATCCCGAGCGCCGAAAGGCACGCGAGCGTCGAAGCGCAGTCGGCACCCTCGCTGAAGTCTGAGATCCTTGTGACACCGTCCGCGATCGAACCGATGATCGCAGCCCTGTGCGATATCGACTTGTCGCCTGGAAGGCCGATCTCTCCGCTGACCTTTTTTGCGCAGGCAATCTTCATCGGGAAAGTCTGAACATTAGCAGATTGCCTTCCGCGCGGGAAATCCGTATCACGGCGTCCGAAACCCGATGTTCTTGACATAAGCCTCGCTAAAACGCTAACTTGTGGGGAATCCAAACATATATCAAGGGGCATTTTTCAAGTACAGGTGTGGGCGAGAAAAGGGAGCAGATCACCATTTCCAGCAGGATCGAGGCGATCGACGAAGCGGTGACGAAAGCGGTCACGTACGCGAAGGGCCTTGGTTTTTCTGACGATGCGATCTTCGGCATCGACATGGCCGTACGGGAAGCCGTCGCAAATGCTGTAAAACACGGCAACGGGCTTGACGAGAGCAAGTCGGTTGAGATCACACTTGCGGACATTGTCGAAGGGCTCGAGATCACCGTCCGTGATTACGGACGGGGATTCAACGTGGAAGACGTGCCGGACCCCACGAATCCCGAGAATCTGCTGAAGGAAAACGGCCGCGGAATACTGTTCATGCAAAACTTCGTTACCACCGTCGAATGGCATAACCATCCTGAGGGAGGAATGCTTGTCCGGATGGTAAAGGAGCTTTGAGAGTCTTGCGGTGCTTGGATTTTTCGGCGGGTTTCGCTTAGAATCTGCGTTTACATTTTCAAACTAAATTCCAGGAGATAAAAATGGCTGAACTCAATATTTCGGAACGTCAGGCCGGCGATGTCACCATACTCGACATGAGCGGCAAGGTGACGATCGGTGAAGGAAGTGTCGCACTCCGCAACACCATTCGCCGCCTGCTCGGCGAGGGCAAGAAGAAGATCCTTTTGAATCTTTCCGATGTCGGTTACATAGATTCGAGCGGCATAGGCGAACTGGTATCGAGCTTCACAGCCGTCAACAAGGAATCCGGAAGCCTGAAGCTCCTGAACCTGACCCAGAAGATCCAGGACCTTCTTGCGATCACGAAACTGCTTACGGTCTTCGACACCTTCGACGAGGAAGGCGAAGCGCTCGCCAGTTACGAATAGTTCGCGGCTCGAGGCCGCGAGTGTTTTCAAACGACGAAGGACAGGGGATGCAAGGTGATCCGCTGTCCTTCGTTTTGCCTTTGGAAAAGCATCTATTGACGGAAAGGCCGCATCACCGTGACTGCAAAGACACAGACAGACAACGGTTGCTTTAACCCCCCTTGTTTCCCTTGCTCCGTCTGTGTTCTTTGCCTTTTTCCTTTCTAAAGAAGACAGTCAAGATGAAGAGAGCAATATCGATCTTCGTGCTATTAGCGCTTTCGGTCTGTGCGTTTGCCCAGGACGCTGCGCTGTTCGACCTTTCGAGTTACGGTGTCCGCATCGAGCCGGACAAACGCCTTATCGCCGTGCTTGCCACGCTTGAGGTCGCGGGAATGCAGACGGACCTCACGCCCCGCGGGGAAGAGTTGCGCAAGAGACTCCGGGAAGTGTCGAAAGGTATCGATCCGGACCTTCGGAACAGGATCGAGATCTTCGTCAATCAATACAAGAAGCGGCATCCTGGTTCGACACCCGCGGAGCTCGAAGCCCCGTTCATCTCGATGGCCTATTCGTTGTCTCCAGCGCCGCAGCTTGCGGAGCCGTTCCGCTCGATAGACCTGCCCGACGACCTTCTTGAGGTGCTTGATTTCTCCGTCCTTGTGCGCGAGTACTACAGATCGGCGGGAATCGCCGCCGAGATCGACAAGATCCACGCCGAGTACGTCGAGATCTCTCAAGAGCTTCGTCCTTCCGCCCGCGAGATGGTTACGGATGTCCTTGATTACCTGAACACGAGGCCCGCGCTTACCTACATCGACCGCGTAAAGGTCGAGACGAAGAAAGGCAAAGAGACGATCACGACCTACGAGCCCAGGGAACGGGAGCGCAGTTTTACGATCGTTCCGGAGATGCTCAACGGAAAGGACACGATCAACTTCCTCAACATCACCGACGACTACTACGCCGTCGTTCCGCCCAACACGAATCTGGGCACCTCGCAGGTCCGCCGAGCTTACCTGCAGTTCGTGATCGACCCGCTCGTGCTTCAGAGCTCGAAAGAGGTACGGGAGAAACAGGAAGCGATCAGGACGGTAATAAACGACCGGAGGGACGCCGGGGGAACCGTTTCGCCGGATACGTTCCTGACGATCACGCGGTCGCTGGTCGCGGCTGTGGATGCCCGCGAGGAGCAGTACCGCAAGGAGCAGCTTGCGACCTCCCAAGCGCGGCGGAAGATCCCTCTGATGAAGACCGATGCTGAAAAGCAGGCGGTCGTGGCCGAGCTCGAACGGGTGAAATCGGTCCTTTCCGACGAAGCGGCGCTGCGTTTGTCGGAAAGCTACGAAGACGGCGCTGTGCTCGCATTCTATTTCGCGGAGAAACTGCGCGGGATCGAGGAATCGGGTTTCGACATCGGGAACTCTTTGAAAGACTGGGTGCTTTCGATCGACCCGGCGAGAGAGAAGAACCGCCTGGGGAGCGTAGCCGATGCGCGGAAGCGCGCGATGGAAGAAAGGGCGAGACGCGGAACCACACTTGTCATCGAGACCACGCTAGTCGAGAACCCGCTCACGACGAAGCTTCTGGATATCGACAAGATGGCCGACGCCGGCAGGTTCGCGGAAGCGGAGACCGCCCTGAAGGTCCTTTTAGAGGAAATGCCGACCGAAACGCCCAGGATCTACTATGCGCTTGGCCGTGTTTCCAGCCGATCGGCGGAAGGCGTCAAGGACCCGGAAGAGCTTAACGAACGGCTTATCAACGCGAAGGTGTTCTACGAGAACGTTCTGCGGAACGCCGATCAGGATACGGATCCGGGGCTTTTGTCGTCGACTTACTTCGCGCTGGGCAGGATCTACGAGTTCTACAAACAACCGGATTACGCGGTGAAGATCTACGACGCCGCATTGAGGCTCGGCAAGGTGGAAGGCGGCGCGTACGACGAAGCGTTCGAGGCGAAGAAGGCGCTGCTGGAAAAAGGTCAGTAGTTGCTTTTTTCCGCAGAGAATGCGGAAACCTGAGCGAAAGTTTGAACGCAAAGGACGCGATGGACGCAAAGGTGTCTACCACTTGTCCCTTTTACCAAATTAAAATTTTCACTTGAAGTTCCGGAAGGTTTTGGGCAACGCCTCAAATGCCTTTGCGCCCTTGGCGTCCTTTGCGTTGAACCCTCTTCAGATCTCTGCGCTCTTTGCCTACTCTGCGGTTAATCCTTATTTACCTTCCCAATCGCCATGACCGCAAGCAGCAGAAAAAAGAACATGTTCGCGTTCGTCCGCAGAGGGAAATCGACGAAGCTGTGGACCATCACGCCGAAGCATCCCGCCAGCGCTCCCACCGCTGCCGACCGCCTGAACCGATCCCTTGCCCCCCGTATCGTCCCGATCGCGCTCCGAAACAGGAAGTAGATAAACACCAGCACCAACGCCAGCCCGACTATGCCGCCGTCCGAGAGCATCTGCAGATAGTCGTTGTGCGCGTGCTCGACGCGGTAAATTCCGCTCCACGTATCATAGCGGGTGAACGCGACGCCGAAGCTCTCAAGCCCGGAACCGATGATCGGATTCGCAGCGAAGATCTTTAACGCCACCGACCAGTAGTGAAGGCGTCCGGTCGAGAAGTCCTCGCCGGCCTCCTGCATCGCGGCGCCCCGAAGCAGTTCCTGCTCGCCTCCCGCCCAGACCGCGAAGAGGATCAGCACCAGCATCAGCCCTACCGCCGAACCGACGATCAAAGCCGGACTGCCGAGAAGAGGCCTGCGTTCGTTCCGAGAGCTCTTTCCGCCGTCGCGCCGGTTGATCAAAAGGAAAGAAACAGCGAGGAACGACAGGACGGCGACAAGGCTCAGGAACGCTCCTCGGGACCCCGCGAAGATCACGCCGGTCCCGATCAGGATGACGCCAATGGCGAAGAACACGAGCTTGTCGCGCTTCGTACCGCCTCCGGCAAGGGGTGCGAGCGCCATCGCGAACATCATCACCAGGAACGACGCGAAATGATGCCTGTTGATGAACGAGCCGAACGGACGCGCCTGGGCGGCCGGCGTGATGCCGTAGATAGTCGTTGGATCGGAAAGGGACTGAAGGATCGCGAAGAATGCCATCGCGGAGCCGAAAATTATAAGGGCAATGACCAGAGTCCTGATCCTCGACCTCGAATCGATGAACGTAAGTGCAGCGAAAAAGAAAACTCCGAAAACGAAGAGCTTTATGACCGCGAGCCGTGTCGCGTTCGGCTCGACCGACAGCGCGTTCGATGCCCCTGTCGTGAGGACCCCGTCGGGAACTCCGGAACCCGCCAGCGGCAAGAGCTGGAAAAGTCCCAGGACAATTAGGCCTGCGAACGCGAAAAGGGCCGGATGGAAAACCGCGGTGAGCCTTCCGCTCCTGAAGCTGTGAACAAGCCAAAGAACTGGGATCAGACCAACAAGAGCTGTGATGAACGCGAACGAGCCGGTGCTGACGCCTCCGAACGACAGATTGGCGGCCACGGGTACGGCGATCAGAAGCACGAAGATCAACGTGCTTGCCAGCCCGGGGCTATCGTTTCCGGTTCTGTGGTGTTCGGAGTTGTTCATAAATCAGTGAAAAAAACAAGATACACAAGATGTTCAGGATGGCACGTTAGCCGATCGCCTGAGCTGCTGCTCCAGAACCGATAAACCCGACAGCCTTACGACTTGGAACTTGGAACCTGGAACTTACCCACCTTATCCATCCTGTCTTTTCTTCTGTTCTCTCGCAAAGACGCAAAGGCGCGAAGTGCCGCAAAGAAGAAAGTGCGCGCTTACCCGCCAAAAGAATCTTTTGTTTATGAATTACGTCCCTCCGGGGCTCCTGATCATTTTTGCTAGCTGACCCGTGGTTCGAAAACCAAATGCTTGATCGGCCAATTCGTTCATTTGAAAAGGATTGCCGGTATTCAGAGTCCATCGCCCACTGGACCTTGGCCAATCGCCTTTGATCATGCCCGTCGCTCGCGCTCCGGGTTCCGATTGTTCCCAGTTATCTCCTTCATCCTTTTCATCCTTGTTCCACCTTCTTGATCGAAACCCCGTCGATCCACGCCCGGCCGGCGATCCTGCATTCCGATCCCACGCATTTCTCGCGGACGAGCCGTATGATCACGCCTTCCGATCCGTCCTTCGTGCTGAAAACGGCGGACACCGGCGCCCATCCCGAAGATGCGGGGACGGCCGGCGTCGAAGCCAACACCTCTCCGGAAACCGCATCGGCGATCTCCCAGAACATCGTCTTGTCCGTCTCGAGCTCGGTCTTCAGGAATGCCTCGAACCGGTACTCAACTCCCGGGAGGACTGCGACCGCTTGCGAAATGGTCCTGAACGCACCGGTGGACCTGCCCTCGAAGATCAGTGCAAGGCTCTTTCCGCCCTCCCGCTTTTGCTCGACGCTTATTCCAACAGCCGGATTCTTTCCCGCTTGGATGTTCCATTCGAAAACGCCGGGCTCGTCGACGGACACGTCCTTCTCGAATCCGCCGTTCGTCACTTCCGCCACTTTTGGCCCGTCGTCGGAAAGCATCGCCTGGACCTCGGCCGCGGCCGCGTATCGTTTTGCGCCGAGAAGCGTCTGAAGCAGCTGGTTGCCGGCTTCCCGATGTTCCTCCCTGATCTCCTGCCCGGGTAAAGATTTCCACATCGCAATCGCTTCGCGGTACTTCTCCTGCCGCGCGAGGAAACCGGCCATCGCCGCCTTCACGGCGGAAGAATCGCCGACCGTCGCGATCACCCTGTCGATGTCGCCTTCGAACAGGTCCCAGGCCAGCGACGCCGCGGGCGGGCCGAACTTCGAGTTTCCTTCCACCGCTCTCCGGATATGTGCGAATCCCTCTTCGTCTTTGCCGTTGCGGATCAGCACGTTCCCAAGCGTCCAGAGCACTTCCGAATAGTTGGGGGCTGTTTCCGCGGCGTGCCTTAGCGCCTTCTCGGCCTCTTCGGGTTTGCCGTTGCGTTCGAGCGCCTTTCCGAACTCCAGCCAAAGCAAGTAATCGTTCGGTTCCAGAGCCGCAGCTTTCTCGTACATTTCGAGCGAACGCGGAAGGTCTTCCGGCCGCATCGATCGCTCGAGATACCATCCCGCGGCGTAATACGCGAACGGTTCATTTGGAGCGATGGATGCGGCGAATTCGGCGGCTGCCGGCTCGCCGGCACCTCGAGCGACGGCATTCCCGAGAAGAGTAAGGATAGAGAAAATGAAAAGCAGGAGGACAGCAAGGAAACCGAATGCGAACACGGTGCGGGCGGCCAGGCTTTTGAGTTTCAGTTCAACTCTCATAGGGCGAAGTCTATCGGGTCTGTCGGGTCTGTCGCGTCTATCGGGTCTGTCGAGTCTATCGGGTCTGTCGAGTCTATCGGGTCTGTCGAGTCTATCGGGTCTGTCGAGTCTATCGGGTCTGTCGGGTCTGTCGGGTCTGTCGAGTCTATCGGGTCTGTCGAGTCTATCGGGTCTGTCGAGTCTATCGGGTCTGTCGAGTCTATCGGGTCTATCGGGTCTGTTGCGTCTGTCGCGTCTGTCGGGTCTGTCGCGTCTGTAGGGTCTATCGACTCGCAAGACTCGACAGACTCGCTAGACTTTATCGACTCGACCGACTCGTTAGACTCTTTCGACTCGCCAAACCCGATCGACTGATCCGACGCTAATTCTTCTCCTTCCTCAGGTGTCGAATCAAACCGAAGAGCATTCTTGAGACTTGTTCAAGATCCTCATAAAGAGTATCGAATTCTGACTCGTCAACATATCCCTGGTCCAAGGCAATATAAAGATGTGACTGGACCTCTGCGGCAGAAGACCGCGAGATGTTAAGAAAGTGTAGGAAATCGCGGTCGGTCCGTCTGGCAAAACCTTCGGCGATATTGGCCATGACCGACACACTCGACCTGCGAATCTGGTCCTTTAAGCCGAAGTCTCGAGCAAAATCAGAATCGCTCGTGATTGAATAGATCATTCTCGTGATCTCTCGTGCTTTCTTCCAAGCATTAAGGTCTTCGAATCTGTGAACTGTGGACATTGTGAGGAACCTCCATCCAGAAGTGGTTAATTGAAGAGATCTGGCCGGTGAGACGAACAGATCATCGCGACGAGCATAATAGAATAAGGTTGGAATGAAAAGGTTGAGATGGAGTTCAAGTGACCCGATAAACTCGACAGACCCGACAAATTGTACGTATCGTCGGTACGCGACTCCGGGTTATCGCGTGCTTCGTTCCGTGGGTTCCGCTTCGCTCCACCCACGGCAAAATGCAGGTCGTCGCTTCGCGACGCCGGAAACTCGACAGACCCGACAGACTCACCTGACTCGATCGACTCGACAGACTCGCCAGACTCTCTTCACTCAAACTCAACCGGCTCAATTCTGATCATCGCCCTTTTCAGCGCGACGTCGGAATCCTGACATATGATCCGGATCTCCCTGAGCTTGTCGGGTGCGAGCTCGCGGAACGAGATCAGCACTTCCTGAACTCCGTATTCCCTGCAAATGTTGCCGAGGCTCCCGTTGCCGCCAAGCACCTTCAGTCCGTGCATCACCTTCCCGATCTTCATCGGATCGTCGTCAACAAAGCCTACCGCCGTGTACTCCCAGTGGGAATTGTTCTCGAGCTCCCGGAGTACCATTTCGCCTCCGTCTCCGGCTCCGTAGATCAGTACCCGCCTGCCATAAGACGAGACCGGGTTTGGAAGCAGTTGGCGAATCAGCCGGAATGCCATACGGCTGCCGGCAAGAGCCGCGAGAAGAAGCAGCCCGTCGACGATGAAAACGGCGCGCGAGAAGTTACGGAAACGATACAGGAGCAGGATCGCGAGAACGCTTCCTGCCGAGCCCAGAACGACTCCCTTCGTAAACGTCACGAGATCGCTAACGCTCGTGTAGCGCCAGATCCCTCGGTAAACGCCGACGACAAGGAACGCAGCGAGTTTGATAACGATCAGCAGCGGGAGCGTCTCGATAAATAGGTCCCAGTTCGCTGTCTGTTCGAATGCCCCGAACAAAAGTACGTACGAGAAGTAGTACGCAAGCGTGATCAGGACCGAATCGAGAAGGACCTCGAACACCCGCCGCTTGTGCGAAAAATCATAGATGAATCCGAAGACTGCGTTGTTCTTCAGCGCCAGCTCTTCATCCTGTTCCGCGTATACCTTTACCCTCGCCAGGTACACGCCGATGATGGTCAGAATGACCGTGAAGACGCCTATCAAAGCGATGCTCTGGATCGTCCGAAGCTGTTTAAGGTAGATGGACAGGGCCGCCGCGATGATCGCAAAGCCGTACAGCATAAGGACCGCTGAGCGTTCAGTCAGACCCAGTGCGACGAGCCTGTGAGAGGTATGGTCGCGGCCGCCTTCGGAGGCCTTTCTGCCCCAAAGCTTGCGGAGGATCGTGACGAGTGTCGTATCAAAGATGGGAACAAACAGGATCAGCGCCGGGACGGCGAGAACGGATACGATTCCGCGCGATCGGCCTCCGGTCTGGCTCAACATCACCGCGCTCGAAAGCAGAAATCCGACGAACATCGAACCGGCGTCGCCCATGAAGATCGACGCCGGGTTGAAGTTAAAGACAAGGAATCCCAGCAAGGCGCCTATGAAACCGCAGATCAGGAGCAGGTCTCCGGAGGCCCCGACACTGTAAAAACCGATAGCGAGCGTCGCGGCGGCGATCGCAGCTATCCCGGCCGCAAGGCCGTCCATATTGTCCAGCAGATTGACGGCGTTGGTGATGCCTATCAACCAAAGCGCCGTGATCCAGATATCGGCGATCTGGTAACCGGTGATCGGTAGGGTGAGTCCGGCTCCGATGATGACCGCGGTACCGATGACCTGGCCGATGATCTTCTGATAAGGCTTTATGTAGAGAATGTCGTCGACAAAGCCCACAAGAAATAGGAACGTCGCCCCGGCCATTACAACGAGGGAGTCCCCTGTTTTGGGGACGAGCGCGAGGTAGACGCCGAGCGTCGTGACGTAGATCGCGACACCGCCCATCAACGCGGTGGGTTTCTTGTGCCACCTGTCGGCCTTGGGCTTCGCGACGAACCCGTGCTTTCTTGCAAGCCCCCGGACGACCCACGTCAGGGCCGCAGAGATAACGGCCGCTATAACTGTTATGAATATGGGGTTTGTGACGATAGCGTTCATAAACGCCTGTTGAGCCGGGAACGCCTGTGGAAGACAGGACTTATTACAATGGAAAGGTCCCACAAAATCAAGGGGGAGAAAGAAACAAGATGGACAGGATGGGCAAGATCGTCGCCTGCACAAGTGAATAGTTCATCTTTGCGGCACTTGGCGCCTTTGCGCCTTTGCGGTTTTGCGGGAGGAAAGGACTGAAACAAGATGGACATGATGCGCAAGATTATCGTGCCTGCACAAGTGAGTAGTTCTTCTTTGCGGTTCTTTGCGGCTTTGCGAGAGCCTTCAGTTTCAATCGTGTTGGTCCCGCCGAGAAACCCCGGAACTTGCGCAAAGGCGCAAAGAAGAAAATGAAAAGATCAATCCGCGCGATCCTCAATTCTCAATTATCAATTTTCAATTCCCGATAAAGCTTCCTTATATCCTCGATCAGCCTCGCCTTGTCGTACTTCCGTTTCACGAACTCGTATCCGGCGTCGGCGAGCTGCGTCCGGAGTTGCGAGTCTTCGGCAAGAGTCCGGATCGCGGCAGCGAGATCCCTCGGGTCCCGGGTAGTGACCGCGACGCCTCGCTCGCAAATCGCTACCGGTGAACCGTGAGCTGTGAGCTGTGAGCCGCCCAGCGCCTGTTTCCCTTGCTCCCTCCGTCTTTCTCCGTGTTCTCTGTGATTGTCCGCCCCCTCGTTCACACTCGGGGTTCCGCTGAAGGCGGGGACGAGCCCCGCCCCTACATCGGCCCCGAGCAGATCCACTACCCCTCCCACCGCCGTCGAAACTACCGGGCGGCGGGACGCCATCGCCTCGATCAGCGAAAGAGGCGTTCCCTCGTTCTTCGAGGTCAGCGCGACGATGTCGAGCCCGGCGTAGAAGACCTCAGGATCCTCACGATTCCCGAGGAACGCGACGCGATCCGAAATCCCTAACTCAGACGCGAGCGATTCGAGATTGCCGCGCAAATGGCCGTCCCCGATGATCACAAACCGAACCCTCCCTTTCCCTCCCTGTGCCTCTCCTTGCTCTCCGTGGTTGTTTTCGTGTAATTCGTGAAATTCGTGGCCGAACTCCTTGGCCGCCCGCAGAAACAGCTCGTGGTCCTTGATCTCGGTAAGCCTGCCCACGATCCCTACGACGATTTCCTCGGCCGACGCACCGATCTCCTCACGCAAGACGCTCCGCCGCGAGTCCGAATCCTCAAACACGGAAAGGTCTATCCCTAGCGGTACCACCTCGAACTGTCCCGCGCGACCGACGCCGAATTCCTCGTGGATCTCTTTTCTCTGCTGTTCGGTAATGGTGACGATCCGGTCGGTCGCGAGCCTCGCAAGCGTGCGCTCTATGAAAAGAAAGAAACGCGTCTTCGCCTTTCCGTAGTAGCTGTGGAAGATGTGTCCGTGGTAGGTGTGGACGAGTTTCACACGTCTGGGCTTGCCTACCAGAGTGCCGGGCGTCAGCCACTTGTATAAGAAGCCCGCCGCCCGACCGATGGTACCGGCCTTCGCCGTGTGCGTGTGGATGATGTCCGGCTTTTCGCGAAGGACGGTCCGCCAGACCTTCCAGAGCGAGATGACGTCCTTCGGCGAAAGCTCGCGCGACATCTCCTCGATGAACAAAGGCCTGACGCCGTGCCGATCGGCGAAGTATCCCATGTCCTCCTCGCCCGGAGGAACGGTGCCGGCGACCAGGACGGATTCGAACTCGCCGTCGTTCAGCGCGTCGGTCAGCCAGACGACATGCTTCGCGGGACCGCCTACGTTGAGCCTGGCGATGATGCGGAGGATCTTCACGAATTTTAGTTTAGCGGGTTTGGCAGAATAAAACAGGGATGAAGGGGGTAAAGGGGATGTCCCGAGGACCAGGGACCAGGATCCAATTCTCAATCATCAACTGTCAAATCGATCCCCACTCCTCACCCACTACTCACTACTCAGTCCTCAGTCCTCAGTCCTCAGTAGAAGTTATACAGAAGCTCCCCATAGTTCACGTCGGGGATGGGGTTGTAGGGCGGGTAGAATTCTCCGTGCCGGGAATACAGACCGTAAAGAAAAGTGAAAGGATAGAGTTCCTTGTAAATACCCGGAGGATCGTCTTTCCAATCGATCCCGCCGCCCGGGCCGGATGTCGCCGCGATCTCTTCTATCTCCCGGGGGTTTCCGTTTGAGTCCAGCGAGACCCATCGGTCGTTCGAATCGACCACTAGCCAGCCTCCGGCGGTCCAGACCTCGGTTACCGCGTGTGAAGGCACGCCCGGCGTGATGAGTGAGCGCACCGAACTACCGGTTTTCTTTGTCGAGTAGAGAAAAACGTGCCGCGTTTCGAAACCGTGCGCCATAAGGATCTTTTCGATCACCCGGCTGCGATCGAAACAAAGTCCCTGCTTCGCCTTAAGGAGATCCTCCGGCTCGCGGGTCTGGCCATACGGGATCCCCTCATCTATGGGCGCCACGTTAAGGACGGAATCCTGGACCTTCCTAATGAACTCGATATCCTTGGCGAGGTCCGCAGCCGGTTCGATCTGAACCGGCTCCGGGAGGTAGTTCTTCACCGATTCACGGTCGGCGTCGGTCACTTCGTTGGAAACGCCGTGAGCGTACAGGATCGCGACTAGCGCAACGATTGCGATTACCGCAAGTATCCCAGTGATCCACTTTAGCAGCCTTTTTATCCGCACGTAATATCCTCGTAAATGCACCCTTAAACCAAGACCCTGCTTCCGAATTCGGTCTCAGTCCTCAGGTGTGCCGCCGGGATGCTTAAAAACCGAGAACCCGCATTGCCGCATGTTCGATCGATTCCCCGTACATAGTAAACCTCGTCAGCGCCGGATCGCCGATCTTGCAGGTCTTTTCTTCCACCAGCAGTGCTGTTTTCACTCCATTCTCTTTCAGGATCGCCAGCTGGGACTCCCGATAACTGCCGTTCGGAAAGGCGTAGGTTTCCAATGGAATTTCGAGTTTGGATCCGAAGAACTCAATGCACTTTCTGAGATCTCCTCCGAAAAAGCGGTCGGATTCGTACTCCATAGATTCGTGAGAATACGAGTGCGAGCCGATTTCGTGCACGCTTGCTGCTTCACAAACTTCCTCTGCGTTCATCATCGCTGTCCTTCTGAACTCGCACTGCGACATTTTTTCGGAAAGAGGCTCCATCAGAGCAACCCTCTCTTCACGCGGCCTGTTCTTCAGGAATCGGCTCAGCTCAACGCCGAATTTGACCTTGTCGCGCGCCGAATCACCATCAAGGCGCACCATGCAGCCGGGAACACGAATCTCTCTCAGTTCAGCAGGCGAGGCGGAAGCGAAATAATCGTAAAGTTCGATGTTCCACAAAGGTTCGCCTTTCTCCGCGCACTTGCCGACCACATTGAGATTCGCTGTGACGCCGTGCGAATCCATTATCGGACAAGCGTATTCAATAAAATCCTTGTATCCGTCGTCAAAGGAGATCACCGCAAAGGGCTTGCTGGAGCTTGAGGCCCGTGACAGTTCCTTGAGCGTCCGGATCTCGAAATTCTCTTTCACGAAGCCGATCAGTTCATCGAAGATCCCCGGATCGAGCGGAGGCCAAAATGGGTTCCGATCTGGCGAAACCCTGTGAAAATTCAATATCGTGACACATTCATCTTTCTGAAGCGTCTGCAATCTGCGGGCGAATAAACCTGACCGAAAGATCAATGTGTAATACGCATCGCGAGCTGCGCTCCTAAGGCTGATTCCCACTGTGGCCCCCAAATATCGTGTCCAGCGCCCCGGCGATCTCCTCAAAGACAGCCTGAAAGGCGTCTTCGCCTTTACCGTAAGGGTCCTCGATCTCGCTTCCCGCCAGCAATCTGATCTTGCCGCGTGCTTCAGGAAAATCTGTGACGAATTCTCTGACGTTCGACCTGTCCATAGCGTAGACCAGATCACACTCTGACACATCTTCTTGCGTCAACAGCCTCGATCGGTGGTCGGTCAGGGAAATCCCGAACCGCTCCTTTCCGACTTTCTCGGCCAGGGTCGGTACCATACGGTCCGGGATCGGATAGCTGCCGTACGAACGGAATTCAAAGTCTCGGTACCTGGATGCCGCCAGATGCTCAGCGAACGGGCTCCGGCAGATGTTACCGTAACAAAGAAAGCCGATCCTGTCGCCAGGCTTCGGTGAGCGGTCATCCGAATTGTCCGCTAATTCAACAGTCTTCTTTCGCATCACCTTTCGTCCTGCATCTGCCACAAGTTCCGCATACTCTCGAATTCCGTAAAACGGATCTCGCAGCGGATTGTCCTCGACCGTCTCGGAAGACGAGAACGTCCGCCGCAGATCCCAAAGCCATTTTAAGATCGGTACGGGAGACCGTGCAGAAATCGTGCGCTTTGCCGCATACCTCAGATCGAGCTTGAAATTTCTGGCCGCAACGCTCTTCGCGACAATTCCCTTTTCGGGGTTCTCGTGTCCGTAGAAGAACCTGACCATCGCCTCGGGAATATTGACGCCTGCAAAAACTCCCAGTTCGATCGAGCCCCAGGGCCTGCCGTTGATCTCCATGACGTAGGCCTCTGATCCTTCGATCCTGAACTCGATCATTCCAATCCCGGTCCATCGGGTCTCTCGAAGGAGTTTTCTTGAATGATCTGAAAGCCCATATCTATCAACCGGGATAGTACGCCGATAACTGCTCTGACCGCCCTCGATCGGTTCGGTGACCCTCTCGTGCCCGTACTCCAGAAGGACCTCGCCGTCGCTGGCGAGAAAATTATACCCCGCGCCGTGGCCCCCAAGGCGTTCCTGCAGGATCACCGGACAAGTTGCGACAAGTTCCCTTACTTTGTCGATCGCCGACATCCTGTCTCGAACAGTCCGAACAGTGAATGCGAGCATGCGATCGCCTCTTATCAGTTTCGAAAAGGCAGGCTTGACGATCATCGGGTAGCCCAGTGCGTCGATATCACCGCCAAGGTCCTCCAGTGAGCGTATGGTCACGGATCTCGGTACAGGGATCCCAAGTTCGACGCACCTCTCCAGAAGCGCGGATTTATCGTGGCTGAGCTCATAAACCTCATCGGTCGGGAGACCCAGAATCAGGGTCCTTTCCGAGATCGGGTCACGATTGGCGATACAGAGCTCCAGTGCTTCATCGTTAATGGGTACTATGAACTCGAAGGGAACCCGGTCTATCAAGGAAAGAAGATCGTTTGCTGTCCCTGAAGCGCTGATCCTAGGGTCGGTGAGCCTGTGAAACTTATCCACGAATCTCGAGCGTTGAACCTTCGACGGAGACCCGTCCGCGACCTCGACGCGAAAGCCCAGCCTCTTCAACTGGCGGGCAAAGGTGAACATCGCCCTGTCGTTCGCTCCGAGCAGTAGAACCGGTCTTTTTTCTGCGGCCGCCATCGTTGTCCGTTAGTCGATAAACCGCCGGTACCAAAGTTCAAGCATCAACAGGACCTGTATCTGATGGGAGTAGTCTTTTTGACGGGAAGTGTGAGCTCTTACCATATTGCGTACCGCATCAGGATTGAACAAGCCCCTCTTCTCAATCGCTTCGGACAAGAGCAGGTCCTCGACCATCGGCCTGAGCTCCCCTCTGAACCAGTGTCCTACAGGCACTCCGAATCCCATCTTCTTTCGATAGACTACATCCGGAGGCACAAGCCTGGAGGCGATCTTCTTGAGAAGATATTTCGGCTGAAGTCTCCTGACTTTCAGGTCCTTGGGAAGGCTTGCCGCGAACTCGATCAACTTGTGGTCCAGCAACGGCGAACGCGCCTCCAGCGAGTTCGCCATCGAGGCGATGTCCACTTTCACAAGAAGGTCATTCGGAAGGTATGTAAGAAGGTCGGTGAGAAGGACCCGGTCGAGGTCCGCCCTCCCGCCATTCTTGCCGAGCCACTTTCCGATCACGCCCAACGGAGAACCGTCGGACAGTGACGCGCGGTATTCTCTCGTATAGAGATCTGCCTTCAGTTCCTCGGAGATCGCGGTGACAAGCCTGAAATAACGTTCTTTGGGATCCTTTCCCGCCGAAGCGAGGAACCGCTTTGCGTCGCGGAACCGCGAGCGTTTGATCTCGGAATGCGGAAGAAGCCCGATCGGCACTTCGATCAATCCTTTTCTCAAGGGACCGGGAACCTTCCTGTATGTCTCCGCGAGCTTCATCGCGACGTACCGCTCGTAACCCGCGAAAGATTCGTCCCCGCCGTCACCGTTCAGCGCGACCGTCACAAATCGGCGTGTTTCCCTGGATACATAATATGTCGGAATTGCAGACCAATCGGCGTACGGTTCACCGTAGTGATCAACAAGCATCGGTAATATCCGCGCCGCGTCCGGTTTGACGATGAACTCGTTGTATTCCGCCCCGACGTGCTCGGCTACCTTCCGAGCGTATTTCAGTTCGCTGTAGTCCTGTTCCTCAAAGCCGATCGAAAACGTCTTGACCGGGCGGTCGCTTACCTCTGCCATCAATGCGACGACCGTTGACGAGTCCACGCCCCCGGAAAGGAACGCTCCGAGCGGGACCTCGGAGATCATACGGAGCTTCACCGACTCCCGAAGAATGCGAGTCGTCTCCTCGATCGCATCCTCTTCGCTGATCTTTATCTTCTTCGAGAAATCGGGCAGCCAATAGCGCTCGGTCTTTATCTCGCCGTCCTTCCAGAACAGCCAGTGCCCGGGCTCGAGTTTTCTGATCTGCTTGAAGCCGGTCATCGGCGCCGGAACGCACAGGTAAGAGAGATACGCGTCGATCGCCTCGTGATCGACCTCGCGGGAGATCGCCGGATGTTCAAGAACGGCACGGAATTCGGAGCCGAAGATCAGATCGCCATTCGGGCGGTGCGAGAAGAGCAACGGTTTCTTGCCGACGCGGTCGCGGGCGATGAACAGCGACCGCTCGTTCTCGTCCCATATCGCGAATGCGAACATTCCTCGGAGATGTTTGAGGCAGTCTTTACCGTGCTTGTCGTATAGGTGAAGTATGACCTCTGTATCGGAGTTCGTGTAGAAGGAGTCGCCGTCCTTTTCAAGGTCGGCGCGCAACGACTGATAGTTGTAGATCTCGCCGTTATAGACTATCCATTTGGTCTTGTCGCGGTTATGGATCGGCTGTTTTCCGGAAGCGAGGTCGATGATCGAGAGCCGGCGCATCGCCATTCCGACGCCCTCGCCGAAGTAGAAACCGTCGTCGTCGGGGCCGCGGTGTACGATCGCCTCGTTCATCCTCTCGAGGACGCCGCGCTCTTCGTCACCGAAGTTTTTGGTTGTGAATCCGACGATACCGCACATAAATATAAGAATTCAGAAGTTGGAAGTCAGAAAACAGGAGAGAAACAAGATGGACAGGATGATCAGGATAACTGAGTCAAGTCGGCTTTCGTTCCGGAGCTTCGTGCCATTGAAATAAACGGCAACGCGACTGACTCGGAACAAGCAATCCTAAATATCCTGTGTATCTTGTTGATTCTCCCTAACAAACAGGATGATTAGGATAACTGGGTCAAATCGGCTTTCATTCCGGAGCTTCGTGCCATTGAAATACACGCCAACGTGACTGACTCGGAACAAGCTACCTTAAATATCCTGTGTATCTTGTTTGTTCCTACTTAAACCCCCGTGACCCGCAGCCTCTCCCTTTCCCTGTAATTCTTCTCCAGATCCTGCCTACGGGTTTCCTTGAGCATCCGCTTGTTCTCTCGTTTCTCCAGGAAGATAGTTATCCCTACCGCGACGAAAATGAACAGAAAGACCTGGATCTGGGTTCTTTGGCGATACGCCGTTCCGACGTTTCCCTGAAAGATCGAATACGCAAGGGTAAGCATTCCCGTGAAGAGGAAGATCGGAGTTGTTTCCCGCAGCTTGTTCTTCAGCGAGTAGACGGCACCGCTTATCAGAAACAGGATCGAGATCCACCAGATTATCACCTCCGGAAACACGAACGCCTGCCTTAGACTCGCCGCCTGCCAGGGAAACGGCGCCAGCATGAGATATGTAAACCCGATCGGAATCGCCCCGATCGCTCCCTCCGTGGTCGATACGTCGATGTCCTCACCAAATCCAGCCCTGTCTCTTGCCAGCCCTGCGCGGCTTGTCTGGATCGTTTCGAGGCTGTCAATACGTTCCAACCCGCGCTCTGCACTCCCCAATACACCCAGGTATGTCAGTCCCAATCCGATGACAAGCAATGCAGCCAGTCTTACCGCCAACGACTGTTTTGAGCCGCCCGCACCGACAACAAATGCCCCTACTACTGCCGCCGCCAACATGTAAAAAATGTAGAAGCGAAGTGTAACGATGCCGAACATTGCGACGCAAAGCAGTACGATGTCCAGCGGCCTTAGCTTTTCTTGAAGCCTCAGGATCATCAGCATCGAGAATGCGAGCAGAAAGACCACCAACCCGTCCTTCAAGAGCTGTCCCGACCAGACGATCATCGCGGGGAAGAACGCGATGAACAGCGAAGAGATCAGTGCGACCCTTTTGTTCGAATAAAGCTGGGCCGCGCACCTGTATACGACCGGCGCGACGGCGGCTCCCACCGTCGCGCAGAACGCTTGCGCCGCCAGAATGTTCTTTCCGAAAAGGAAATAGAGCGTTCCAACGAGGTAGTACATGCCCCTCGAGCCGCTTCGGAGTCGGGCATTATCCCTGTTGTTGAATATTTCCTCACCTGCAACACCGGACCACACATCGGCGATCTTTCCTGCGATACGGTCATACGTATTAGCGTCGCCGCCAAAAAACTCACGCAGATCATACACGTGTACCAACAATCCAAACACGAGCCTAACTACAAGAGCCGCCAGAAACACCTGGACAAGCACCTGCGCTTCATCCCTATCGAAGCGGTTTGCAAGGGCGATTACTACTCCAGAAAGGACGAGGATCGGGATCAATGCAACCAGACCTTCAGGGAAGGCGATGACCACGTAAGCGATCATCACCAGAATGCTCAGGAATAGAAGTGGTTTTGTGTACATCGAGAGACCTTCAATTCCCTAGGAGGACCGCAAACGGATCGAACCTCTGAATAGAATGAAGCCTGAGGCTAGCAGCACGGCTGCGCATATCAGAATTCCCACCCGCAGGAGGTTCTGAGCAAGTGAAAACTGAAAATATCCGTCGCCGAATCCGACAAAAGTGCCCCGGAACCAAGGCATTTCCTTCTGACCGACCCGCGTATAGAGCCAAGGTTCAGGATATACAAGTGAAGATCGAAGACGATTATCATTGTCGAAATATTCGGGAAGATGGCCCCTCTTTTTTCCGGGTTCCGAGGCATCCACTCGCTCCACACTCTCTTCAAAGTGCGCCTCCGTTGCCGACAGCTTCTTGCCGTTCTTCTCGATAACGCCGTTATTGAAGGGATCGAAAAGAACCCAGCCGTGCGATTCGTCCCACACCTCGACGACATTGTGACCGCCGATCCCGTCCTGAGCACGGATCTGCATAAACCTCGTTGGAATCCCGACCGAAAGGAGCATCGCCGAGGTCATACCCGCGTAATTCGTGCAGAATCCCTGCTCACCTTCCAGGTGTTTCTGAAATGCCTCGGTCGGCGAATAATCAGTGTCGAAGATCTCACGCTTTGGCGAACCTTTCGGAATGATGCCGATCAGCTGCAGCGAGACACAGCTCGCTGCCTCGATCCCTCTTTTCTCGCCGCATCTCTCACGAAAGAAGCTTCGGAGGGGCTCAAGCTTCGGAGACCTCTGGTAATCCAACACGTGCCACCGAATAGCACCCACTGAGAAGTCGGGCGTCGGCTTGCCTAGCTCCTCGCCCTTCTTTATCTCGATCCAGCTAACGTAGGCAGTTGAATAGTCCAGGTACCGCAGAAGGGCCAACTGTGCCAGAAGGAACGTAAGCGATACGAAGGCTATGATCAGGTGCTTTCTCATCGGGAAAACTACGCGCTCCCGGACCTGACGACCAGGTTGTTCTCCAGTACCAACGCGTCGAAATTGGCGTTGTTGAAAGTGTTGATCGCGTCCTGCGGAGTGCACACGATAGGTTCCTGGCAATTGAACGAAGTGTTCAGAAGCATGGGAATCCCGGTCAGCTCGCGGAAGTGGTTGATCAGCTCCCAGTATCTGGGATTCGTCTTCCGGCTGACCATCTGGGGCCGTGCCGTTCCGTCGACGTGGACCACCGCCGGGATCTTGTCCTTGTAATCCTCTCGGACCTTTATAACAGTGATCATGAAAGGGTCGTGGTGCTCGACGCCGAACACCTCGTTCGCGTGCTCTTCCAGCATCGACGGGGCAAGCGGCCTGAACCACTCCCTTAGTTTCACCTTGTGGTTGAGGATCTCACGCATATCCGCTCGGCGCGGGTCGGCGAGAAAACTCCGCGATCCGAGTGCTCTAGGGCCCCATTCCATGCGGCCCTGGAACCATCCGACGATGGCGCCTTCCGAGATCATCTTCGCCAGCTTCGGAAGAAGCACTTCGTCTTCAAGAACTTCGTACTTCAAGCCCGCCCCGTCGAGCGCCGCGCGGCATTCGTCATTGGTGAACTCCGGCCCGTAGTACGCGTGGTCCATCACGAACCCGCGCGGCTTCCCCAGCTTCTGGTGCCAGACCATCAACGCCGCGCCGAGCGAGCAACCGGCGTCGCCCGCAGCCGGATGGACGAAGAAGTTCCTGAAAGGTGTCTCGTGAAAGATCCTGCCGTTCATCACGGAATTGAACGCGACGCCGCCGGCCATGCAGAGGTTCTCTTCGCCGGTCATCTCCTTGATCTGCTTTGTTAGGTGGATGGCGGTGTCCTCGAGAACCCGCTGGGCGGAAGAAGCGATGTCCCAATGATGCTCGGTGAGCTCGTCTCCCTTCTGCCTGCCCGGGCCAAGCTCCTCAACTATCGTGTCGGGGAACTGGTAGTGCTTGGCAAGATGATGGTCGAGAACCTTGATATTAAAGTGAAAATCGCCGTTGCCGTTTGTCGTCAGCACCTTTTCCGAGAAAAAGTCGTAATACCTGGGCTTACCGTATGCGGCGAGCCCCATCACCTTCCACTCGTCGCCCTTGAACATGTCGAAGCCCAGGTAGTTCGTCACCGCGGAATAGAACTGGCCGAGCGAATGCGGAAGTTTTATCCGCTTCAGGACCTCGATCTTGTTGCCTTCGCCTCGGCAGAAAAGAGTCGTCGTGTCCTCGCCGGTCCCGTCCCAGGTCAGGATGGCGGCGGATTCGAACGGCGAGACGAAGAAGGCGCTCGCCGCGTGGGTCTGGTGATGTTCGAGAAAGTGGAACTTGAAATCGCTCGGTCCGAAGTGTTCGCGGAGCCGCTTCGCGTGTTTGAACATTCCAAGGTAGCTGTCGCTGACCTGCGCGACGCCCCGGTCGGCGCGGGCCTTGAACATATCGCGCGAAACGAATGCCGCCTTGACCGCCTGCATCGCCTTGTGCCGAAGTATCCAGGGCTTCCAGTAGTGGCCGACGTGCTCGACATCTTTGAGGGTTATCCCCGCGTAGTCCAGACAGTACTCGATCGCCCGGTACGGAAAGCCGCTGTGGTGCTTCTTTCGCGAAAAACGCTCCTCTTCCGCGCAGGCGACCGGAACGCCGTCCTTTATTAGGCTCGCGGCGGAGTCCCCGAGTGTCGTTAAACCCAATATGTACATCGCTTGTCGATTATAGAGGAATTAGGATAGAGCCGCACGAAAGGCCTCGACGATCTTGGGAGCGTTGGCCTGCAGGCTGTATTTCGAAACGGCATCTCTTGCCGCAACCTCGGACAAGCGCTCACGGAGCTCGTTGTCGGTGGAAAGGAGCGAGAGGTATTCAACCCATTCGGCATCCGTAGCGGCCAGGAAGCCGTTCTCGCCGTGCCGGATCACCTCCGTGTTCGAGGCCATAGGGGTGCCGACGGGCACGATCCCGAGCGCCATATACTGTGCCGTCTTCATTATGAACTTGTATCTGTTCCAGGGTCGATCCGGAAGGGGAACGAGTCCGATCTGCATCTTCCGAAGGTCTTCAACTTCGGTTTCCGCCTTCCATTCCTTTGCCGTGTACTGCACGTTTTTCAACCTTGGATCGCTACTGCCTATGAACAAAAAGTCGCAAATTCCGCGCGCCGAGATCTCCTGAAGCGGCTTCTCGATCAATTTCAGGTTTTTCACCGTCGTCGGGCTGCCGCTCCAACCGACTGTTATGCTTCCGTTCGCTTCGAACGGCGCAAATCTGAATTGTTCGGTATCGACCACGCTCGGCACCTGCCAGATGTTGCCATTGTACTCGGCGGCAAACTCCCGAATATGTGAAGAGTTCACGATCACAACTTTGCTGATCCGTACGATCTCTTTGATCTTGCCGAAGAACTTGAGATAGGAGAGATATCCGTTGGAAGGGCTTCGATACGGGACGAAGAGCGGGTCGTCGAGTTGGTAAATGATCGGCTTTTTGCGGGCGATAAGCTTTTCAAGGAAGGCGGGACCGAGAAGCGCCGCTTCCCGATAGACGAAAACGGCGTCGTACTCGTCCAGAGACTTAAGCAGACCGATCCGCTTGGCGTAAGACTTAACCATCTCGGCCGCCTTTGAGAAATGCCGGCCTTCTTTATATAGGATCTCCCTCAGCCTCTCCGATTCAAAGGGCGCATACTCGAGTTGAATCCCCTCGGGTTTGAGAATCCGCTCCCAGAGTTCGATCGACCCCCGCTGACCCGGCGCGTGGCCCTTCTGATTCGGAACTAGCGTGAGGACCCTCATTTTTCCTTCTTCTCAAGAAGCCTTCGGTAGATGCTTCTGTATTTTGTACCCCCGACAGCGGCAAGGTCAAAATGCGACCTCGCGACTCTCCGGCACCTTTCTTTCAGATCCCCATTAGCACTTAATCTGCCGAGGCTTTCCAGCGCGTATGCGTATGCCTCCGGGCTGAACTTATCTATCAAGACGCCGACCTCCTCGCCTTCCAGGATCGCGTCCACATCGCCAACTCCTTTATTCGCAACGATGGGTACTCCTGACGCAAGGTATTCGGCTATCTTCGTGGGCGATGACGATTGCTTCGAATAACAAGCCTTGATAAAAGACAGCGCCACGTTTACTTCTCTCAAATAAGCCGGAATGCTCTCCGGCCTGACCGAGTCGACAAGGTAATCCCCTTCTCTGAATCCACGCTCGCGAAGTCGGCCCTCGATGGATTCCTTATTGCGCTGCGTGAGGATGAGGGTAAATGCATCCGGATGGACCTCCTTTACTTCGGAGAAGAAGTCGATCATCTCGTCGGTCATATACCAGCCGCCGAAAGAACCGATGTAAGCGGCCGCGAATCGGTCAGACAGATCGGGGAGCTCGCCCGTGCGATGATCGCCCGAGAATCTGGCCAGATCAACACAACAGGGAATAACCTCTACCGGACGGCCGAACCGGTCGGTGCCCGTCTCGCGACTCTCGGGAAAAAGAATCTCGCGCGCCTTTTCGGTTAACAGAACGAAGCCGTCGGACGATCTCAAAAGCCTCCTCTCGACTGCCTTCGCTGCCCTGTAGATCAGACCATTCTCTTTCCAGACTCCCGCATCGGTGTATTCCTCCGGAAAAAAACCCCGTATGTCGAACAGAAGCTTCGGCCGCGGTCCGAAGGAGGTCATTCGTGCAAGATCCGCCATAAGCGCCGGAACGTGCACTCGTGCGTGAAGAATATCCGGCCGGTAACGTCTAATGAGGCTGCGAATCCTGATCGCACCCCTGAGAATGTCCCAACCGGTCGCGGCAACCGAAAAGCGCTTGTGATAGGGAAGCCAGTGCCATTCGATCCCTTGATCGCGGAGTCCGCTTCTTATCTCTTCAAAGTCGCTTCGGTCGCCGTTATCAAGTTTCGGTTCAAAGGTCAGAAGCACGATCCTGCTGCCTGGTCTCCGTGCCGTTTCGCCGGATGAACCTACTGTTCCCGCAGTCTCATCCTCATCGGGCTTCAGCAGCTCGCGCAGATAGGGAAGCACCTGCGTTTGAACAAGCGGTTCTCGGACACCGAAGTAAGAGATATATAAAGACTTGGTAGGAATGGCCATCTTGAGGGACAGGCGAGGCGCACGTTCAGATGGTAACAGGTGCTCGACACCGGTTCAATCGTCTCGGTTGTCGCGAAGAACCACAATAGATTGGTCAGTTCATCGGCTGCGTTTTGCGCTTCTTGAGCGCCGACACCGACAGATGACCGGAAAGCAGATAGATCCTCTCCACGCTATCTGCGGACGAGAGCAGCTGAGATACCGCCGATTCCGGATCCAGATACGTGTCGTAGTATTCTACGACCCGTTTCCGGAGCGCATCGATCTCGTCTTCTCGAAGCCGGCACGCTCGGCCGAGCGCTTCGCGCAAACCTTCTCGTCCGCTGAACCGGATGCAGTTCATTCCATCTTCCAGGGGAGGATGGAACAGTTCAGGATACTCTGTGATCGGTATCGTTCCCACCGCCATCGCCTCCAGAAGATTGTGGGAGTACGGCATGACCACGCCTGGGGCTGCAACGAAGAACGACGAAGCCGCAAGGGTCGGAAGCCAGTCTTCGAACGGTATTCGCTCGTCCTCTGCGAGCCTGATCGCTGCCGGCATCTCATCGGGAGTCAGATCGCTGGCATAATTTCGCACTACCTCAGCGACGCCTTCCCGATTCAGCTTGCCGAACAGGGTCTCCATCTCGGGATTTCTGTAGCTCTCGAGATTGGCCGAATAAAAGAATATCCGCGACTCGCGTTGCCGGGCCCTGAGAGAGGTGATCTGGTCGTCGAGCCCGAGATGATAGATCAGAGGATGCATCGAGTAAGGGAACGCAAAACCCTCAGGATCGTTGGCAGCGTTGAAGTAATCCGTGCTCAGGAGAAGTTCTTCTTCGGTACGCGAATTCGACGGCCGGTCCCGGATAACAAGATCCGCCTTCCCGGGGTCACCAAAGCTGACACGGAAGCCCGGGATCTCGTAAATGAGCTCGCTGTAGTTCCTTAGATTTAGCAGCAACTTGGGCCTGAACCGCAGATACACGGAGAATCCGCCTAACTGCAGGAATTTCACGAAACAATAAAAGTATCGCTCGAGGGCTGGTTCCGTAACATCGACATACGCGATACGGTCGCAGACATCGGTCGGCTTCGAAGCCGCCAGATAAATGCAGAATCTCCGAATATTGTTCAGGGCCGTCAAAGATCGCGAGCCGAGCTTCGTTAGGAGTTCACGCATGTTCTGGATCCGCTCCGCGGCTGATCGCTTCGTTCAGGGCCCTGGCAAGTTTCGCAGTTTGATTCTCCCGCGTGAACCTTTCCAGCACCTCGTCGTTGCCGTGAAAGGAGAGTGCACCCTGGACCTTCCATTCCTGGAACCAGTCTTCCAGAACGGCGCAGAACTCTGCCGGACCATCAACGAGACGGCCGGCGCCGGTCTCGGCAAGCAGTTCACCAAGTACTTCATCGCCGGGTGCCACGAGAATGTTCCTGCGTGCGCCGAAGTAGTCGAAGATCTTTCCGGGCGTGATTCCCTTCCTCCCGGGCCATCCTGCATAGAACAGAACGTGAGACGCCGTTGCCAGCCGGACGGCCTCCGGATAAGGGACACGCTCGGTCGAATCTATGAACGATCCCGGGAGTTCACGAAGTATGATCTCCTCGGCTTCTTTGATAGCTCGAAGTCCTACAAACCGTAGAACCACCTCTGCCGGATCCTTGTCCCTGAGAAACTCTTTCAATCCCCGGAGCATGATCGAAAGATCTTGCGATGGATAAAGCGTCCCGATAACAGAAAAAACGAACTTGTCGGAAGGCGGGTCGGTTCTCTGTTCGTCAAAAACTGTCGCCTCGTACCCGTTAGTTGCAAGCACTATCTCGGGCGGGTCCGATAGAATGGCCCGCACCCGGTCGACTATGTCTTTGTTGACTGCACTGATAAGCACCGCGTCCTTTAGCCACCTTCTGAGGTGAAACTCCTGGAAACGGCTCAGGAAATGCCGTCTGCGACTTCCCGGCTCTCCGGTCGGACCGAATGCATCGACGTTCCACATATCACGGAAATCGACCGCGAAGGGAATGTCGAATTCCTTCCCGAGCTTCCAGGCAAGCTTCACCGCCCCCATCGGCTGGAACGTCGCAAGGATAAGATCGACTCGATTCTCACTCAGGTAATCCCGCAGGTGTGGAAGAAAGGTCCGGTAGATGTTCAGCTCGGGCTGCGGAGTTCCGACAGCGGCATGAAAAAGGAGATACGCGCGATGGAAATACTTCCCGAGCTTTCGCGATAGTTTGTATCCGGCGGCCTTTTCGAACGGGAGCCTGACGACTTCGCAGCCTTTGAAAGTCCCGAACTGAGCGGCTGACGAATTGTCTTCAAAGTAGTCCTCCCAGGAATTGTCGTCTTCGGTCCAATGTCTGGTCGCGAAAACGAGTTCAATTCCTTGCCGTGGGAAATAATCGGCAAAGGCGACCGCCCGTAGTGTCGCTATATGACTTACGGGGGGGAAGTAATAAGAGATAGTGAGTACTCTCATCGATCTGCCAAGGTGCCGATGTGGCTGAGCGGTCGGAATTGCTCATTGGGCTAGTATTGCGGGAGGTCCCGGAAGCCGCCGCCAAGGACATTCACCTGTCCAGCAATCTTCACTGATTGCGCGATTCTTCAACATAGGATCTGGAAGTCAACAGTTCCGGAGAACTATGTCCGGACGGTCCGGTATAGCCTAAAGAGCAAGTCCGATGATGAGACCATCTTTCGTAAGAGAAGGGCAAGTCTGGTCCTGATCGGCAATATCTGAATCTCCGAGGAATTTTCCCTGTAGCAGTCCTTGAATTCGCGAATGTTGCCCAGATCAAAATGCTTGAAACAGAGGTCCGCCAGCAAATATGCTCTCCGAAAACGGAACTCCTTTCTCGCTTCCGGCTGAAAATGCTCCCGGCAGGTATCGAGCGCCAGGATCGACAGCGAATTGGCTTTTATGGGGTCGGCACCACTCGACATGCCTCGTGAATGGACCCTGTAAACAGCCATCGGATCCGGGAGGAACGCCGCTTTTCGGCCAACAGTAGCTAGCAAGGAGAACGAGTAATCGAGATAAGGAATGTCCGTCATCCATGACGGCAAAACCGAGAACCGATCATTCCTGAGAACCATTGAAGGGGTGTATGCAAGCCTTTGTTTTACAAGATTCTCAAACGGAATCTCGTGCGGGTGGAGTGAGCCAAGCTTGCGCAAGCCGTTTCTCTCAATCTGGATCCTGTGGAAAGAAAGTCCTACATCGACGTCTGCTTCAAGAATCGTAATCTGCTTGTCCAGTTTTGCAGCATCTACCCAGTAATCGTCGCCCTCGCAAAAGGCTAAGTACTTTCCACGCGACGAGAAAAGATTGTACAGAAGGTTGAATGTGCTCGAAGGGGCGCCGTGCTTGAAAATATTGTTCTTCCTTGAATGAAGGAAAAGACGGATCCGCTCGGGATACTTTTCGGCGTATTCGAGGCATATCTCCCTGGTCCCGTCATCCGACTCATCTTCCCCGAGCAGCAGTTCGAAATTGAAATCCGCCTTCTGCATGAGTATGCCGTCAAGGCATTCGCGGATATAACGCGCGTGTCTAAAAGTCTGTACACAGACCGACACCAGTACGTCATTTGGGACGTCGTTCTGGTACTCCTCGACCTCTACTTTTTGGAACTTCGTCAGGAACTGCTGAAAATCCATACTCGGGCACCAGGCCCTCTCTATTTTCTCGTCTCCAGATCAAAGCCAAACCGCTCAAGCTCAGATCCGGCTATCGACTCGAACCGCGCGATCTCATCCGGTGTGAGCCGTTCCCTGAATCTCCCGATCACCGAAGGGTCAGGGGCCTGTCTCGTCTTTTTTTTCCATGCCAGGAACTCCTGCGGTTCGTCGTTCGTCCCCGATCTGCCGTCGGCATACTCAAGCATCACAGGATCAAACTCAACCCCCAGCCATTTACACACGCTTTCCAATACATCGCGAGACTTCTCGACTAGATCCCGAAACCTGATCACCTTTGCATTTACCTTTTCAGGTTCGATCAGATACCGTACCATTTTCATGTTGTTGTCTCTCCAGTGCTCGGCGATCGCCTCGATGTCCGTAGGCAGTACGGGCCGATACTTTGAACTGGTGCTGACCTTGGCGATCCCTCTGTATGAACAGGCGACGTCCCTGCCGTCACGCACAAGGCATAAGTAGCTCGCTTCTGGAAATTCCCGGGTAAGAAAGGCCAGGTGATTCACGTAGTAGTTGTTCTTGTCTCCTACGAGTCTTACAGTTCTACCGCGGTCTTCCGCATACTGGAGAACAATCTGTCGACAGAGCCCGATATAGTCGGTGGGCCGTCGCCGGATGATCCTGTCCCGAAGCTGAACGAAGTCCAGCGACCATGTTTCTATTTTCCTGGACGTCTTGAGATCACGCACGAACTCATCGACACGTTCGCGGTTCTCAGCATCCATTTCCGACCAATCCGCGTATTTCCTTCCCCACCATTGGATGAACCCGCATTCCGGGGGCACACAGATCTCGGGATGGTTCGTAAGCATCAATCGCAGCAGCGATGTGCCGGATCGTGGGTTTCCGACAACAAAGAACATATCATTTTGACCTACGAAAATAGTTCAGGATTCCGATGCTCTGTGCCGGGAAGATCGCTTCGATGTTGAAAACTCCACTTCATCAACACATCGACGCGTGGATTTCGGCTGCCCGCAAAAGCCTGAAGCTAACGCATGGAACCCGCAGCCCTGAGCGGCTTCGCAGGAACGCCGGCGACGACCAGTCCCGGCTCAACATCCGCAGTGACTACCGCGCCGGCTCCGACAACAGCTTCATCCCCTATCTTCACTCCTGGGAGAACAATGCTTCCTGCGCCGAGTTTGCAGCCTTTTCCAATCACAGTATTTCCTAGCAGAGTGGCCCTCGGCGAGATCTCCGAGAACTCTCCGATCTCCACATCGTGACTAACGATCGCGTTCACGTGGACCAGAACTCCTTTGTTGATCGTGTTGTGAGACTCAATTACGGCCCCCGTCAACACACAGACTCCTTCCGCAAGGACGTTCGCCGTCTTACCGATTCTGGCAAAAGGCGAGATCACGGACCGAACTTCGCCTCCACAACTCTCGGCAAGATTGCCCAGTGTTCTCCTTGTAGCGGGAACTCCGGCGCCGATCACAAATCTTGTCCCCTCGTTTCTGAAGTGATCGCTCATTTCAGACTGACTAGTGAGGACCCGGTAACAGCCGAAGAGCCTTTCAGGAACGCCCTTCGTCACATTGTCGAAGAATACGAGTTCCTCATCGAGATCCAGCTGCAGAAGAATCTCGAGAAGTTCTTTAGCAAATCCGCCGGCACCGAGAATCAGCATCGATCGCGTTCTCCATATTGGATATCGGACTAACCGGCAAGGGCCAAATCCATTGGGCCGGACCTATCCAGATCCCGGGTCCGGGATCGTGAATCGGATCCGACTTCTCCTGCGATACCATCGAACCTTGGCACCCGCCTCCGACCGCACACATTTTAACCGCCGCAGTCCCCGATTCCTAATCTGTCATCCGAGATCAAGAGCTCTACCGCTATCTCACTTGAAGATCGACAGTCTACGGCGTCACCAGGCTTTCAAATCGACCTCTCAAGCGATCAAACGTATCGCGACTCGCCCGACTGGCAGCGATTGTCTTGAGTTTCGAAACGAGTCCCGTGATATTTGTTAACAATACTTGATTCTGTATACTAGGCGGGCTTTGGAGTCCCGACAAAAGCGCCGACTCTCCACAACTTTGCAACTACCGACTGATTTGTATGGCGTGAGTACTGATCCCAAGACAATGGACAAGGCGTTTATCTACGGTGCCGGAGGGCTTGCCAAACTTCTGATCGCCTCGATGCGGCTTTCGGGGAGGTATGAGCCTGAAGGTATCGTCGTCGACAGGGAGTTCAAGGACGCGGAGGAGTACTATGGACTTCGCGTAATTGATTTCGACGAGTTCCTTGCCGAGACCAATGCGGGCGAATGCAACGTATTCATTTCAGTGGGCTACCGCCGGATGAGAGCTCGGAAGGAAATCTTTGACAAGGTGCGTAGCGCCGGATACCGTTGTCCAAATTACGTATTTGGCGGTGCTACGATTAACCAAGAAGTTAAAACCGGAGAAGGCAATATCTTCTGTGACGGCGTGCTCATCGAGTCTTTTACGAGCATTGCCGACAACAACTTTTTTAGATCCAACACCTACGTCAGTCACGATTGTGTGATCGGTAGTCACAACTACATTGCACCGGGGTGCACGTTTTCCGGCAACTGCACTCTCAAGGACCTGTGTTTTATCGGGGTCGGCAGTACGGTGATCGACGGTTTGACGATCGAGAGGGAAACATTTCTGAGCGCGGGGAGTACGCTCCTTGAAGACACGGAACCGCATTCGCAGTACATAGGATACCCAGCTCGCAAGATCAGAAGTCACGAGGAGACCGGGATCATAGTAGAAAGGTAAAAGTCATGACTGAAACACGTGAAGTAGCCATAAACCTCGCCCCGACAGGGATGATACCGACCAAGGAGATGACGCCGCATGTTCCTGTGTCTCCGGAGGAAGTGATCGAGGACGTCCACGAATGCTTTGAGCTGGGCATCACGATGGTCCACATTCACGCGAGGGACAAGGACGGGAGACCGACTTACAAGCCTGAGATCTATGCGCGGATGATTGAAGGGATAAGGAATTACGCTCCGGAACTGATCATATGCGTCTCCCTGAGCGGAAGGAATTTCAAAGAGTTCGAACAGAGATCCGCTCCGCTGGAGCTCGACGGATCCCTTAAGCCCGACATGGGAAGCCTGACGCTCAGTTCCCTCAACTTCAACAAGGAAGCCAGCATGAACTCCCCTGAGATGATCCAGAAGCTGGCAATCAGAATGCAGGAGCGGGGAATCAAGCCCGAATTGGAGGCGTTCGACGCCGGGATGGTCAACTATGCCAAATATTTGATCCAGAAAGAGATCGTGACCCCGCCTTACTACTGCAATGTCCTTCTCGGAAACATTGCCTGCGCACAGGCGGACATGCTTCATGCAGGGCTGATCATCAACGACCTCCCGGACAACACATACTGGAGCCTGGCCGGCATAGGGAACGCTCAGTTGCCCATGAACTCAATGTCAATCGCAATGGGCGGCGGTGTCAGGGTGGGAATAGAGGACAATATCTGGTTTGACGGCGGCAGGACGAAGTTGGCAAAGAACGCCGATCTCGTGGAACGGATCCACGTCGTCGCCTCTGCCAATGACCGGAAGGTCATGGCTCCTTCGAAGATGAGGGAGATACTCGGCCTGAATGCCGGCAACGGCGAATACGGATTCTCAGGGGAAAAGAAGCTGGAGACTGCGGCGTGACAAACACTCGCTGCTCCGCCGCAACGGGGCAACTGATGACTCCTCAACGACGGTCATCGAGAACGCCATCGCCCAAATACTCGAACAGGCTCTCAACCGTGTCCGCAAGAGTGTATTGCGGACGCCATTCCGTCGCGTTCATCAGTTTCTCAACACAAAGCTCCTGAATCAGCTCCTCACCTGAAGGTTCGAGGATGAACCGGGAATCTCTGACGAGCCCCAGTTTTCTTCCGTGGTCAAGAACCGTCGACGCAAGGTAGGATAGCTTCACAGGCGTTCCCGTTCCCACGTTCAATACTTCGGGAACCGAGTCGGGCGGCAGGTTCAGAACCGCCAGTATCGCGCTCGCCGCATCCCGCACATCGATACGATCAAGAAGTTGATCGCCGCCCTTGATCGTCATCGTCTCACCATTCAGGACGCGGGCGACAAGCCTGGAGGTAACCTCGTTGACCACCAGCCCTTCGGCTCCGCCTGTTACCGAGCATAATCTCAAAGAAACGGACGCCAACCGCGGATTCGCGCGCTTCAGACTTTCAAGATGCAGCTCCGCGGCGATCTTCGCCAGTCCGTAAGGAGTGGCCGGCGCCGGCTGATCGGCCTCTTGCCAGGGCGTCGGTGCAAAACCGTAAACGCTCTGCGACGAGATATTGATGATCCTAGGAATACTCGCCGCAGCGGCAAGATCGAACAGCTCGAATGTGAAGCGGAGGCTCGAGGCGATCTGGGCCTCGCCTTTGAAGGGTCTGGCGAATCCTAGGTGCACGAGCGTTTCGACCCTCCCCAAGCGCAGTCTGCCCGAACGGAGATCATCAAGGTCAAAGACGAGGCTTCCTGAGGCTATCCCGGAGAGTTTGGTCGTATTCCTTTCACGAGTGAAGACCCACGTTTCGATCCCGTCTTCCTCGCGGAGAAGCGCGAGGACCTGCCGGCCTAGGTAGCCTGTCCCTCCGGTAACAAGAACAATCTTCTTGTGGTCTCGTCCGCTGACTACCGATCGCTCTGTTATAGCTGTTACCGGCACAACCCGGTCGGCGGTCTGCCTAACGCCGATCTTCGAAGACGTGCCGGATAGTTTTCGAGGCTTGTTCGGGATATCCAGCCAGTCCGCGATGCAGAACTCGACCTCGTTGAATCCCATTTGAGCTCGAATTCCGGAGATACCGGTGAACCTGGCATTCAACTCAAACAGCTTCAGTCCGTCTCCGGTCAGCCGTCCCTGCAAATTCACTGGACCGCGGGAGCCGATCCGCTCAAGATAGGCGGAGATCTCATCTACCGGCTCCCTGATCTCATTTATATCCAGGGGAACGATCTGCACCGGAACGCCGCGGGCAAGCCTGTTCTCGGTCGCGATCCGGCCAGCCAGTTCTCCGTCCCGACGGTAGACAAGCTGGATAGATATTTCCGAGATCTGCGGGTTAGCGCCGGCGACAAGCACTCGATCAAACTCATCGCGGTTCGGATCGCTCGAGCGCGGGAACGCGATCTCCTGGACCACGGAGCCGAAGGGAGTTCTCCCAAGATGATCTTCGTCGAGCACGACTCGAACCCCTCTCGAGGCGAATCCGGTCCGGGGCTTTGAGATCGCGGGAAGGGTTACCTCGCCCTTACCAAGCGCAGACCTGAAACCCTCTACGGTGTAACTCTTCACGAAATGACGTTTGATTTCCTCGGGCAGGTCTTCGAACAGCTTGTCCCTGCAGAGTTCGAGCAGCGGGGGCTTGGCCGCCAGAAGTCTGGTCCCCACGTTTTCGAACAAGCCGGCCGACCTTGATAGTAATGCGGTCTCGTCGTCGTGGGTCGGGATCAGAAGTTCGACGCCATGTTCGCGGCAGACCTCTTCGAGGGCGTCAACGTAATCCTTGGAATAGATGTCGGGCACCTCAGCCGTCTCGTCGCAATCGAAGTTCCCGTATGCCAGCGGCATACTGCCGATCCCGATCGTCAAAAGCGGCATTGCCGAGATCCGGCAGGAATTCACGACAGCCTGACCAACACCGGTGCCGATGCAGGTGATCCCAATCCTGCGTTTCTTCACTACCCGCATAGAAAGCCTGATCCCATTTGAACTCCCATCTTTGGTGAGTTGCCCGAAACGAGAATTACCCGAAGGATCGCCAAGTGCGAAGCTATTGACGGGAAACTCTCGGAACTAATCTCCAATCTGTTTCTTTTTCAACAATTTACGGTCCGGCAAATGAGCTGCTGATCACTTTCAGCAAGGTCGTGGAACAGCGGAAGGCAGAGGATATTGTCCGCGACGCGCTTCGAGACCGGGAGTCCGGCACGCGCCGATACATACGGTAGCGAATCCAGGGAAGGATAGAAATAGCGGCGCGGGAAGACGTCCGCCGAGTTCAGCCGCGCGATACATTCCTCAAGGTCCGTAGATCTCTCAAAGATTACGGGGTAGTAGGCGAAGTTCCATTCCGTACCTTCCCGGATAGCCGGCTTTGAAAATCCGATGAAGCTCAGCATTTCGTCATATCTTTCGGTCACAATTCGGCGTGCACCTATGATCTTGTCGATAAAGGGGAGTATCGCCAGCCCCATTGCCGCCTGGAGCTCCGACATCTTGCCGTTGATGCCCAGTCCCTGAAAATCTTCCGGGCCTCGGTGCCCAAAGTTGTGCATGTAGTAAACGCGCTTCGCTACTTCGGGGTCGCGACAAACGACAGCGCCGCCTTCGCCAGTGTGGAAAAGCTTCGTTGCGTGAAAGCTCAGCGTTGAAACGTCTCCCCATGTGAGCATGGATTCATCCCGGTACTTCACCCCGAAACAATGTGCCGCGTCGTAGATCACCCTCAGCCCATGCCGCTTCGCAATGTCCTCGATCGCATCGACATCGCATGGATTCCCGAAGACGTGGGTTGCGAGGATCGCGGATGTTCGATCGGTGACTGCCTCCTCGACCCGGTTCGGGTCTATCGTAAGCGTGTCGGATTCGATATCCGCAAAAACAGGAATGCAATTCTCCCAAACTACGCTGCTGGTCGTTGCTACGTAGGAAAACGGGGTGGTGACTATTTCGCCGGATAGTCCGAGCGCGCGTATCGCAAGCTGTATAGCCACGGTTCCGTTTCCGACACAAAGAAGATGGTCTATCCCCAGGTACTGCTTCAGCTGCTCCTCCAGCCTTTGAACGAGATCTCCTCTGTTTGTGAGAATCCGAGAGCTCCAAAGCTCGTCAAGCAGTTCGTCGTAGTTCTTTCTTGGTGGAAGATAGGTCTTCGTTACATTGATCATTTTGAAGCATTGAGGTGCGGAAACCTGTTTGCGACCGGTTCTCTTCCCAGAAAATCGCAGAGCCGCAGGTAGTCACGATCGACAGACACATCGATCTCAATGAAATTCGGACGATCCTTGAAGAAATGCCGGATCGAGTAGTTGTGCGTTTCGTAGTTCCGAATCATCTCTTCCTTATTGTACGGGTCATTCTCGGGCGTCTTATAGATCGCACGGTTGAAGTCCCACATCATTCCCTTGTAGTTGTACTCCGCCGCCATCAGGTCCTCTTTTGTCGGAACCCCGCCGTCGCGGGAAAATTTCTTTCCGTGAAACCTGACCACTGATTCGTACCATTCCTCCGGATCGCGCGTCGTCAGGACGAACTGTGCAGAGGGGAAGTGCTCGTGGAGTATCAACCAGGTATACGGCCAGGAGAATGGTGCATCCTGAAAGACCTCCGCTGTCCGGCAGTGCCTGATCAAAGGCTTCCAGTTTCCCCGGGAATAGTCTTTGACAAACCGCTCTGCCTTTTTTTGGCTGCCTACGGAAAAACCGAGATCCCGAAAGACTTCAGCAAGACTGGTGGTACCGGTCTTGTTTCTCCCGACACAGAATACTTTTCTGCGGCTGGTTCGCAATAAACTCATCGATCGCCTGGTGCTCCCGATCCTCTTTCCGCCCTGACCGGGGGTCAGAAAGCTCTTCACGTTTCACCTCATCCCGTGAACGCTACCACGGAGCATCGGTCGTGATTCACTTTAACTACCCGAAAAAGAACAAAACGGTACCCCAGGCTAGGCGCGGCGTAAATTCGAAAAGATCCTCATCGACCGAACCCTTCCGTACAATTCCACGGTAGCGCGGAATCTGAAAATGGAATGAAGCAATGTGAGAATCCCCGCGTAAACTGCACCGGCAACAAGAAAAGACACATAAATGTTCCCGAACAGGAATGTAAATACATACGATACTGTCGCCGAAATGGTCGCCACCAGAAGATATCCACCTACGATCGCACTCTGTTGCCTCGTAGTGACGTCCACCTCTCTTGCGACATAGATGATGTTTATGATGAGAGCCGCTACAGAGGTCACGATGCAAGCGTACAGAAATAGGATCACCCCGCCAAACATAAATGCGATAAATCCCAACGAGAAGACCGCTTTCTTGATCACGCCTAATATCAAGAGAGTCCCGGATTTTCCCTTGGCGCTGATCAGGCTGACCATCAGGCCGCTGATCGGATACGCAAACCCTGCGGCCATAAGCAATTGGAAGTATATTCCCGCGACAGCCCACCTTTCAGAGAACAGTATGACCACAAGTTCCTGGCCGACCACGAACAATCCCGCAGCTGAGCTAGTTGCGATCAAAGAGACGAAATGCAGATAGCGAACAAAATGGTCCTTCATCGCGTCGGGATCGTCCTGGCACCTTGAAAAGAACGGGAATGACAGTGATGTAACGGTACTTGTCCCAAAGTCGTTGAACTGCCCTTCCAAACTCCTTGCCCGGTTGTAGTAGCCAAGCATCTGGATTGGGAAGATCTTTCCGATCACAAAGACATCAAGGCGTGAGAAGGCATGCTGAAGAAGGTTGGACAGCAAGAGTTTTGATCCGTATGACCAAAGGCTCTTTACAGATCCAAAGTCGAATCGAAAAGAGGGAGTCCACCTGCTGGCCACGTAAACTCCGGCCATTACCGCGAACTGTGCGGATACTTGCTGAGCAATCAGCGCCCAGACCCTTGCACCGAAAAGAGCCATAGTGATCGCGATCGTGGCAGAAAGCACGGATGCCACAAAATTGATCACCGAGATCTGTTTGAGTTTGATTTCCCTCTGGAGCAGTCCAAGCGGAACGAGCGTCGATGAAGTGATCAGGAAAATGACCGATGCCGAGCGAATGTATGCGGAAAGATTCTCGATCGAGTAGAACCTCTCGATCAGCGGGGCTACAGCCGCGAACAGCGCAAATATCAAGATCCCCAGCGCCACGTTGATCCAGAAGATCGTAGCCAGCTGAGTCTGCGATATCTCTTTTGCCTGGATTATTGAAGATTTGAACCCGACATTGACGAACACGAGCGACAGCCAGATCACCGCCATCACGATTCCGAACGCCCCGAACTCTTCCGGAGTAAGTATCCGGGTCAGGATGATTCCGGCAACGAACGCGACAGAGTAGATCGCGATACGTCCGGAGAAATCCCAGGCTGCAAGTCTGAAGTTACTCAAGGCTGTCCATTTCTACAGGATGTGTTCGAAACTGGAAACTCTCCGACTTCAAAGGAAATGGCGGTGCATGCTACTTCTCGATCGAATCCCACACGTTCCCAATTCAGCTCGAAAACTCATCCGGAACCATCTCGGACTTCTTTCCGGCGGTTCTTGAGACCAGGTTCGTAGCATACAGGAGGCTGTCGACCGTGCCTGCGTCGCTCCACCAGCCCTCCAGCTCGTCCCATGTCATTTCACCTTGTTCGATATAGTGGTTGTTTACGTCAGTTATCTCAAGCTCACCCCTTTCTGACGGGGACAGACCCTTGATGATCTCAAACACCTTTGAATCGTAGAAATAGACGCCGATCGCGGCGAAGTTCGAATCCGGATTTGCCGGTTTCTCGTCCACCTTGAGAATCTTGTTGCCGTCCAGTCTAGGTACGCCGAAACGATGAGGGTCGTGTACCTTCTTCAGAAGAAGCTTGGCGCCCTTTCCCTGTTTTGAAAATGCGTCTGCGGCTGATTTGATACTGCCTCCCAGAATATTGTCTCCGAGGATTACACAGATGAGCTCGCCGGCGGCAAAGTGCTCCACAAGGCTGAGAGCGTATGCTATGCCTCTATTCCCTTCCTGATAAGTGTAGTTCAAGTGCTTCAAGCCAAACTCTTTTCCGTTACCGAGAAGCTTGAGAAAGTCACCGGCCGAGTTTCCTCCTGTGACGATCATGATGTCATCGATACCTGCGTCAACAAGCGTCTGGATCGGGTAATAGATCATCGGCTTGTCGTATATCGGCAAGAGATGCTTGTTGGTGATCTTGGTAAGCGGATAGAGACGCGAACCGAGTCCGCCCGCCAGCACTACTCCTTTCATAACAACACTGCGTCCTTATATTGAGATGATCGACTAGACATATTAAACCCGATCCGACGGCAGCTGGCGTCGTACTACTGTTCTCTGCCGGAAACGGATCGGCTCTTTTCCGATGATCCGGACAATATCAGACCCTGCGACTTAAGGAATTGCAGGATCCGTTCCGCATTATCATCTGCGGAATCAAACTCCGTTTTGATCTTCACTTCCGGATTCAGCGGCTCTTCGTAAGGGTCATCGATCCCGGTGAAGTTCTTGATCTTCCCCATTCTTGCGAGCTCGTACATCCCTTTGACATCCCGCTCTTCACAGATCTCGAGCGGTGTGTCGACGAATACCTCGACAAACCGGTCGCTTCCGACCATAGCGCGGCATTCACTTCGTGTCGACCTATAAGGACTCACTGTTGCGCAGATCACCGCTCCACCGTGGCGGACTATCTCTGAAGCGACAAAGCCGATTCGACGAATATTGGTGTCCCTGTCCTCTTTGCTGAATCCGAGTCCTTTCGAAAGGTGTGTTCTTACAACATCACCGTCAAGCAACGTGGCTGGTCGGCCAAACTCGAACAGTCGCGTGATCAAGTTTTGGGCGGTGGTGGATTTGCCCGAACCGCTCAGCCCCGTGAACCAAATACAAAAACCCTGTTTATGCCTGGGTGGGTGCGCCTGCTGAAGGATGTCCGCAACTTCCGGGCGAGTGAACCAATGAGGCAAAAGCCTTCCCTTGTAGAGGTAATCCTCGCGCACCTGGGTTCCTGAAAGCGAAAGCGTCTTCTTCCCCCCTGTTTTCGATCTCTCTATGTAACGGTCCTCGCCCTCAAGATAGACCAATTCTTCGAAAAAGACAGGGATCACACCAAGTTCGTCCTTGTGGTCCTTGAGCAGGTCGTGAGCATCGAACTCGCCGTAAAATGGTTTGCCGCTCGAATCTTTCCCAGGGCTGGCATGGTCCCGCCCTACAATAATATGATTGGCTCCGAAGTTTCGTCGAATTATCGCGTGAAGAAGGGCTTCCCGCGGCCCTGCCATCCTCATTGCGAGGGGAAGCAGGGAAAGGACGGTTCGGTCAGGATCAAAATACCCATCTACCAAAGCCCTGTAGCTCCTTACGCGTGTGTAGTGATCGATATCGCCGGGCTTTGTCATACCCACGACAGGGTGAAGAAGAAGGGAGCCGTTGACAGCGTCCATTGCCCGCTTCGCCATTTCCTCATGAACCCGATGCATCGGGTTTCTGGTTTGAAAGGCTACTACGTCTGGTTGTCCTTTGGACTCAAGCTGCTTCCTCGTTTGCAAGGGCGTCAGTCTAAGGCCGGAGAAGTCGTGGTGATGCGGTAAAGCGATCACTCTGAGTGCTCCCGAGATATTTCTTGAGCCCCAAGTGTGCATCTCGGCCACGATCGGATGACGGGCGTCTGTCGTCCCGTAAGCCAGCGTGGCCTGCCGGTCCCTGTCCGGCAAATAGACCTCCTCAACACTCATTACGGCAAGGAGTTCATTGTTCTGGTCCGCAAGTGCGATGTCGAGACCTTTTTCGGCAGGAAAATCGTCGCCGATCGAAAGTGTGACTGGCAGCGGGAATAGCGTCCCATCCGCGAGACGCATCGTCTCAAGGACCGATTCCAGATCGGCCTCTCCCATAAATCGATCGAGCGGAGAGAACCCGCCGACAGAGATCAACTCCAGATCGCAGATGTTTCTCTGTGTCAGCTGAAGCCTTGGCAAGCTCGCAGCATAGTGCTTGAGCTCTTCCCTGTCCACAGGCAAGTCAATCAGCGATTTAAGTTCCCCTCCCCAGGGCGTTACCAATAAAGACATCTATGATCATCCCCGCCTGCGCGATCGGGCCATACTCACTACTAAGGTACCGCTTCCGAGCGAAGATCAGAACCTGACGGCCGACGATGAAATTATCGGGGAATAGTTACCCGGGTGCAAACCCATGGTTTAGGGCGGGGAAGGAAGGAATTTCCAGAATGACTTGAGGGACATGAAGTAGTAGAGCGGGATGTTTCGACGCGAGGCATCTGACTTCGGAGTTCGCGGGCCCAAGGCTGCGGAGCCGCTGAACCACCCAACACTTCACCTGGGCACTCACCTTTAATTCTCCGTGCTCTCTGTGTACTCTGTGGTGAATCAGAAGGTGCTCCCGGTTTGAAGGCGGGGACAAGGCACGCCAGTACGAGAAACAAGAACACAATGAAATCCTTTTTCGTCACAGGAGGGGCCGGGTTCATAGGCTCCGAGTTCGTAAGGGTTCTCTTGAAGGCGTACCCGGAAGCGCGGGTCGTCAATTACGACGCTCTAACTTACGCCGGCAGTCTCGCGAATCTCGCTGATGTGGATCCAGAACGCCACACGTTCGTCCGGGGCGACATTCGAGACAAGGCCGCCGTCCTCGCCGCGATGCCCGAAGGCGTCGATGCCGTCTTCAATTTCGCCGCCGAATCGCACGTAGACCGCTCCATCGCCTCCGCCGACGATTTCGTCACAACCAACGTCGTAGGGACCCAGGTGCTTCTCGACTGCGCACGCGAGAAACGAGCCGGCCGGTTCGTTCAGATCTCCACCGACGAGGTGATGGGCACCTTGCCCGAAAGCGACGACGCCTTCTTCACCGAAGACTCCCCGCTCGCTCCTAATTCCCCATACGCCGCATCGAAAGCCGCCGCCGAGCACTTCGTACGCGCCGCGCGCGAGACGTTCGGGCTCGACACGGTCATCACCCGCTGCGGCAACAATTACGGCTACCGCCAGTTCCCCGAAAAGCTGATCCCGCTTATGATCTCGAACGCGCTGAATGACGAGCCGCTCCCGCTTTACGGCGACGGGTTGAACGTCCGCGACTGGATCTTCGTCACCGACCATTGCGAGGCCGTCCTGCGTGTGTACGAGGAAGGCCGCCCCGGCGAGGCTTATAACATCGGCGCGCGAAACCCATTGAAGAACATCGACGTGGTGGAGAGCATCCTCGACCACCTCGGCAAGCCGCACAGCCTGATAAAGCCCGTCGAAGACCGCCTCGGCCACGACCGCCGTTACGCGATCGATCCCGCGAAGATCGAGACGGAACTGGGATGGAAGGCAAGGATCGGATGGGAAGAAGGATTGGCGAGGACGATCGAATGGTATCGGTCGCGATAACCTGAGAACAAGACTGCGAGGAATTTCTCAACGCGAAGGTCGCAAAGGGCGCTAAGGATTTTGGATAACTCTGCCTGTAGAATCCCGAAATATTGATCGATATTGCTAACCTGGCAAATGGAAACTGACCAAACCTACTTCGCGTCCTTGGCGACCTTAGCGTTTAATCTCCTTCTAAAAAACTGAGGACGGCGGAAGTGATCTTGTCTATTGCTTCCTCGTCCATCTCCGTATGTATCGGCAATGAAAGGACTTCCGAGCAGAGCCTTTCCGTAACCGGCAGTTTGAGAGAAGGCTCGACGAACGGCCTGAACGCTTTCTGTTCGTTCAGAGGCACCGGATAGAAAATGCTCGACGGGATGCCTTTCTCGGAGAGGTGTTCCTTCAGCTCGTCCCTCCGTCCGTCGCGGACGCGGATCGTGTACTGGTGAAAGACGTGCGTCGAGTTCGTCTGGCGCTTCGGTGTCTGGATCTCTTCCGTGCTTTCGAAAGCCTCGTCGTAACGGTCCGCAACCGAATTCCTCGCCGCCGCGTACTCGTCCAGGTACTTCAGCTTTACATCAAGCACCGCCGCCTGGATCGAATCGAGCCTCGAGTTCACGCCGATCACGTCGTGGTAATAGGTCTTCGACTGGCCGTGATTCGCGATCATCCGAAGCTTCGCCGCCAGTTCGTCGTCATTCGTGAACATCGCGCCGCCGTCGCCGTAACAGCCCAGGTTCTTCGCGGGATAGAAAGACGTCGTCCCGATGTCGCCCATCGTGCCGGCGTGTTTTTTCGTGCCGTCGCCGAAGGCGTAAACGGCCCCGATCGCCTGCGCATTGTCCTCGACGACGGCGATACCGTGCTTTTCGGCGACCGCAAGTATCGGCTCCATATCGCACGACTGCCCGAAGAGGTGAACCGGAACCACCGCCTTTGTGTCCGGCGTCACCGCCGCCTCGATGATCTCCGCCGTTACGTTGAACGTGTCCGGATCCACATCGACCATCACGGGCTTTAATCGCATAAGCGCGATTACTTCCGCCGTTGCGACATATGTGAATGAAGGGACGATGACCTCGTCGCCGGGCTCGAGCCCGAGCGCCATCAGCGCGATCTGAAGCGCGTCGGTCCCGTTCGCGCACGGGATGACGTGCTTCGCGCCCAGGTAGGTCTCGAGATCGACCTGGAAACGCTTGACCGCCGGGCCGTTGATGAACGCGGCAGACTTGATGACCTCTTCGATCGCGCGGTCGACCTCGGGCTTGATGTTTTCGTACTGGCCGACGAGGTCGACCATCTGGATCTTAGTCATTCTATTTAACAGGGATAAAGGGGGTGAAGGAGATGGGACCGCCAGCTGACCGGATCATTCGTTGTTCTAGTAAGAGGGCCTCGCGATCAACTTGATTTCATTACCAGCATCTTCGGTGCGTAATTCTACAGCCAATGACCTCAGATTTCGCATTTCGCTGCCGGTGTTCCCGTCTTTCTTGTAAGCTCGGATCTCATATTTATAGCCTTCGAATCCCTGCAACCGAAATCGCCCGTCAGTATCTGTGTTTGTCTGGGCGACTACTCCCAACTGGCAAGAATAGGAGTTCGGTTTCGAATTTACTATGTAAACCAATGCATCTGATACCGGTTCGCCGCTTTCCGAAACGACGATGCCCTTGATCTCACGCTCTTTCAGAGGCTTCGGGAGGCGAAAGTCAATTAGCTGTACTTCCTGGCTCCCCGACAAAGTAATCAACTCCGCTTTCGAATCGTCAACGACTCCCGGAAAGTAGGACCGTCCCATCTCGGGATTTCTTGGGCCGTGACAATTAGCCGGATTTATTACAGCTGCGTACTTGCCGTTTGGAATGTCGTCGAACGAGTATTCCCCTGTCTCAGGATGAGCCCATTTCCTGAACACGGGGTCGGCATTTAGTTTGCCCTCGTCATTGAGCCATAACAAACTGATGTAGTGCTGAGGCGGGACCGACCCGTCTTCGCTCCTGACACGTCCGGAGATCGAATTTAAAGAAGAAACAGAGAAAGATACAGTATCCCAATACCGAAAATACTTCTCTTCTTCACGCTTCTGTTCAAACATCGGGGAGAGAACATTTACCGGCTTTATAGTTTCTCCTATGATCGCGATGTTCAAAGGGCGGCGCAAAAGATTCGAATAGCCCTTCGAAGGGCCCAGATTTCTGAGGTGCCCCGGAAGGACTGCCATGACTTCATACTTGCCCGGCGGGATGTTCTTGAAGACATACATTCCCTTGCTGTCGGTTCTAGTTTCGAATACTCCCGCCTCACTCTCGATAGTTACCTTGATTCCTTCTAACGGAGCCATTTCAATAGGTGTTCGTAAACTCGCCTGGCGTCTTTCCAAGACACTCCCGAAAATCCGGGTACCCAATTGGCCAGCCGCGATCTCAGCGGCGTATTCAAGGTCTTCTTCGGCGTCATTCAAGAGCACTGGAGGGAAACAATCGGAGACACCGAGGTTTCCGTCCTTTCCTCGTGAAGCATAGACGAAGTAGTGTTCACCTACCTTAAATTGAAACGAGCAGCGCGAACTTGAAGTGAATACCTTGGCATTTTTTCCTTTAATGCCCTTGATCGGTCTCGAGATCCGGAAGTTTGTCGCCACGGATTCGCCTTCGACCGACGACTTCTCGGCGGATCCCACAAAAACAACATCCGCATTCCAATACGGGGACCGCTCACCGTCGGAGAATCGGAAACAGTCTGAAGGCAAACAAACCTGTGCCGGCGTGAACGGCACAAAGCCAAACAAGAAAAGCGAACAGGCAATCAGGATTTTGGTCGCCCTTTGCATAACGGTTCATAGGAGATTAGGACCGTTACTCTGATAGGCGAACCCTTCGATCTGTTGTATCCACTGGAAAAGATCAAAGGTCGCACGCAACGATCACCGGAATCGGGTATTAAACAGAAAGAGCATGGGAGACTTGCGCGCGCGCTCCTGAGACTTCGAACTGAACTTTGAATTCCCCGCCCGCTATTTGGGAGAACCTTTTTGCGCCTCGGCAATCAAAAATTGAATACCGTTCTTCAGTACTCCATTTTCAATTCTCCATTCCCAATTATCCGTTTCCCATCCCATTCATCCCCTTTATCCCTGTTCCTTCTCTCCTTTGTAGAGTTTCGAGCCCGCTGACTTGAACTCCCTCGCCTTCTCGCTCATTCCCACCGCGAGCGCCTTTTCGTCTTCGAGCCCCTTTTTCTTCGCGTACTCGCGGACATCCTGAGTGATCTTCATCGAGCAGAAATGCGGGCCGCACATCGAGCAGAAATGCGCCAGCTTGGCGCCTTCCGCCGGAAGCGTCTCGTCGTGGAACTCCTTCGCCTTCTCCGGATCGAAGCCCAGGTTGAACTGGTCCTCCCATCGGAACTCGAACCGAGCCTTCGAAAGCGCGTTGTCGCGGTATTGCGCGCCCGGATGTCCCTTCGCGAGATCGGCAGCGTGTGCCGCCAGCTTGTACGTGATCACGCCTTCCTTTACGTCCTGCCTGTTCGGCAATCCGAGGTGCTCCTTGGGAGTCACGTAGCACAGCATCGCCGTCCCGTACCAGCCGATCATAGCCGCGCCTATACCCGACGTGATGTGGTCGTAGCCCGGCGCGATATCGGTCGTCAGAGGCCCGAGCGTGTAAAAAGGCGCCTCGCCGCAGATCTCGAGCTGCTTGTCCATGTTCTCCTTTATCAGGTGCATCGGGACGTGGCCGGGCCCCTCGATCATCGTCTGGCAGTCCATCTCCCACGCGATCTTCGTCAGCTCGCCCAACGTGTCCAGTTCCGCGAACTGGGCCTCATCGTTCGCGTCCGCGATCGATCCGGGCCTGAGGCCGTCGCCGAGGCTGAACGAGATGTCGTAGGCTTGCATTATTTCGCAGATCTCGCGAAAGCGCGTGTAGAGAAAGCTCTCCTCGTGATGCGCGAGGCACCATTTCGCCATTATCGATCCGCCGCGCGAGACGATGCCGGTCGTGCGCTTCGCGGTCATCGGGATGTACGGAAGGCGGACGCCGGCGTGGATCGTGAAGTAATCTACGCCCTGCTCGGCCTGCTCGATCAGCGTGTCGCGGTAGATCTCCCAGCTAAGCTCTTCTGCCTTGCCGTTCACCTTTTCCAGTGCCTGGTAGATCGGTACGGTCCCGATCGGGACCGGCGAATTGCGGATGATCCACTCACGGGTCTCGTGAATGTTCTTGCCGGTCGAGAGATCCATCACTGTGTCGGCGCCCCACAGTGTCGCCCAGCGCATCTTCTCGACCTCTTCGTCGATCGACGACGCAACCGCCGAGTTTCCGATGTTCGCGTTGATCTTCACGAGGAAGTTGCGGCCGATGATCATCGGCTCCGATTCCGGATGGTTGATGTTCGAAGGGATGATCGCTCTTCCGCGCGCTATCTCGTCGCGGACGAACTCCGGGGTAACGTACTCCGGGATCGACGCGCCGAAGCTTTCGCCCTTGTGCTGATGGAACAACGAATCGCGGCCGTCGCCGTTGGCCTTCTGCATCGCCTCGAAAGCGATCTGGCGGCCCAGGTTCTCGCGGATCGCGACGTACTCCATCTCGGGCGTGACGATGCCTTTCCTTGCGTAGTGCATCTGGGTGACGATCCGGCCGGGCCGGGCCCGAAGCGGCACCGGAGGGGAAAGGACTGAGGAATGAGGACTTAGGGGATGCTCAGGACTGAGGACTGAGGACTGAGAACTGAGGGATTCGTTAGTACTGAGTACTGAGGACTGAGAACTGAGGGATTCGTTAGTACTGAGTACTGAGGACTGAGGACTGAGGGGTCGGTCTTCGGTCTTCGGTTTTCGGTCTTCATTGATCGATGATCGATGACCATTGACCATTGCCTCCTCGACATCGCCGCGGGATACGATCCAGTCCCGGCGGAGCTTCGGCAGTCCGTCGCGGACATCGCATTTCAGATCCGGATCTGTCCAGGGACCGCTCGTGTCGTAAACGCGCACGGGAGGGTTTTCCTCCAGTTCGCCGTCCAAGTCTCTGGAAGGCGTCAGAGAGATCTCTCGGAAGGGCACCCGCAGGCTGTGCTCGCCGTCGTTCACCGCGCTTCCGTTCGTTTCGACGTAGATCTTTCTCGAGTTCGGTAGCTTTGTGTTGTCGCTGTTCTGTGATTCTTTGTCGGTCATCGGTTCTTCCTCCGTCGGTATTATCCGATTCAGGTTCGAAGGGTCTCCCGTCCGAGGGACAGGACTCTCAGCCTTGCGGCTCCCCTGAAGATTGGCGTGTCTGTGTATTGTAACGGGGAGACGGAGAATTCAGAAGTCAGGAGTCAGGAGTCAGGGGTCAGAAGTCAGGAGTCAGGAGTCAGAAGGAAGAGGAAACAGGATGGACAGGAAATTCAGGATAACTCGTTAGCCTGGCGTCGGATCTGAGGTCTTAGGTAGGTACTCTTCAACGCAGTCACTACGAAAGCAGCCAATCCTTAAAATCCTGTCCATCCTGTTTTCTTCTTCTTCTCCTGACTCCTGACTCCTGACTCCTGACTCCTGACTCCTGAATTCTCTCACTCTGCTATAATGCTCAACATTCTCCGGACGATCACAATGAAAACCTTCTTCGCGCTGATCCTGTTTGTAGCCGCGTGCGCGTCGCCGGCGCCTACCGGCGTCCCCGACGGGCCCGTCAGCGCCGAGCCGCTCGCCGAAGAGCCGCAGACCCGTTTCATCATCGAGACCGTCGCTAAGGGCCTCGAGGTGCCGTGGGCGATCGTGTTCCTTCCTAACGGCGATCTGATGTTCACCGAGCGGCCCGGCCGCGTGCGCATCGTCGAAGGCGGCAAGCTTCGAATGGAGGCCGTCTATGCTGTTCCGGACGTTGAGCCTTCTAGCGAAAGCGGGTTGATGGACATCTCGCTCCACCCGGATTTCCCGAATAACAAGTTCGTCTATCTTGCTTACGCTTACAACGAGGACGGCAAGTTCGTGAAGGTCGTCCGCTACACTTTCGACGGCAAGACGCTGACGCCGGAAAAGGTGATCATCGACAAGATCCCCGCCGCTCCGAACCACGCCGGCACGCGTGCGGAATTCGGCCCGGACGGAATGCTTTACATAACGACCGGCGACGCGACGGACTGGGAACTCGCCCAGGACCCCGCATCGCTTGCCGGCAAAACGCTCAGGCTTGAGCCGAACGGCGCGGTTCCTTCCGACAATCCCTTCATCAAGAATGCCGATTATCGTGCAGAGATCTGGTCTCTCGGACACAGGAATGCGCAGGGGATCGCCTGGCACCCGACATCGGGACTTATGTTCCAGACCGAGCACGGGCCTTCGGGATTCGAGGGCCGAGGCGGCGGAGCCGACGAAGTGAACATTGTCGAGAAGGGCAAGAACTACGGATGGCCGGAGATCTGGGGCACGAAGACAAAGGCGGGAATGGAAGCTCCTTTGCTGGAGTACACGCCGGCCTGCGCACCCGCGAGCCTTCTGATCTACCGCGGCGACAAGTTCCCTTCGTTCAAGGGCGATCTTCTGTTCGGATGCCTTCGCGGGACGCGCCTTCAGAGAGTGAAGGTGGACGGGAGAAAGGTGCTCGGCCAGCAGTCGCTCATGAACAACAACCTGGGGCGGATCCGCGAGGTGGCGGAAGGCCCGGACGGTTACATATACGTGACGACCTCCAACCGGGACGGAAGAGGATCTCCCGACGAAACGGACGACCGGATACTGAGGATCGTCCCGATCGAGTAGTCGGTATTGAACCGCGGAGATCGCGGACAGATTATTCAGGGATCTTCTAACGCAAAGGCCGCTAAGGTCGCAACGGGTTAAGGCTAAGTCTGCTACACAAGGGCCCGTGTAGATCAGAAACGTCAAAGATGTTTCGCTGAATTCGCCTTTTTCTCTTGGCGTCCTTTGCGACCTTTGCGTTCGAAGATCTTGCCTGTACCCGCGCATTCGCGCGGCGCAAACTGAAGTTCGCGTTACCTCGTTCGCAACCTCGCCGGCTTAAACCAAAACGCTCTTCATCTCGTACAATCATCCTTTCCGGTTCGCCGCGAAAATTCAACAGAGGTACCAAACCAATGCAATTTTCCAGAATACGTTCCGGGCGGAGCACGTTCGCCGCCCTCCTGCTTCTTACACTTTTCATCCTTCAAGTCCCGGCCCAGATGGCGGCGCGGCCCGAACTTTCTTCGCTGACGCCGGAAGAAAAGGCGCTTGTCGAGAGGATCTCCCTGGATTCGCTTAAGGGCTTCACAAACGCTATTGCCGCCGACGAGATGGAAGGCCGCGGCACGATGCAGACCGGAGGCGACAAGGCCGCCGAATGGATCGCCTCCCGCTACAAGGAACTCGGTCTCAAACCGCTCGGCGACAAAGGCTCGTTCCTTCAGTCGATCAAATTCCGCGAGACCGTCCTCGGCGAAGGAACCCATTTCAAAATGGACGGCGCGGACCTGGTTCACGGAAAGGACTGGGCGATCGTTCCCCAGACAGCCAGCGAGAAGACCGTCAAGGGCCAGATGGTGTTCGTCGCGTACGGAATCGTCGCCGATTCGATCAACCGGAACGATCTGAAGGGTGTGAACCTTAAGAACAAGATCGTGGTGATGATAGACGGGCCGCCGGCCAACATTCCGAAGGAGGCGTGGGACAAGCAGAATGCTTCGCAGATCTTCCGCGGAATGATAATGCAGGCGGGCGCGAAAGGCATCGTGTATATCGGCCACGGCCGCGAAAAAGACCCGCCGGAAGTGCTGATCGATTACTTCAAACGACGGCAGATCTCGTTGGCGGATGAGCCGGGGCCGCTGCCGTTGTATCCGCCGGTCATTTACGCCAGCTCCGAGGCCGCGGCGAAGTTCTTCGAGAAGTCCGGGGTCGCTTACAAGGACGCGCTTGCGATGGCCGAACGCAACGATTTCAAGGCCTTCGAGCTCAACCGTGAAGCCGAGATCGCGATCAAACCCAAGAACACCAAAGGAACCTCGAGCAATGTTGTCGGCTATATCGAAGGATCCGACCCGAAGCTTAAAGAAGAAGCGATCGTATTCTCCGCCCATTACGACGCCTACGGCGTGCTTGACGGAAAGGTCTACAACGGAGCCGCTGACAACGCGCTTGGCACCGCGGAAATGCTCGCCGTTGCGGAAGCCTACTCGAAGATGGACCCGAAACCGAAGCGCTCGATGATCTTCCTGGCGGTGACCGGAGAGGAATATGGGCTGTACGGATCGAAGTTCTGGGCGCAGAATCCCACGTGGGATATCAAGAAAGTCTCGGCGAACCTGAATCTCGACACGATCGGATCTGAGGTCTACGGGCCGATCAAACTGGTCGTAGGATACGGAGCCGAGCATTCGACGCTCGGGCCTATGCTCGACGAGGTCGCCGCCTCGTACGGGATAAAGGTCATCCCCGATCCCGCTCCCGAAGAGAAGGTCTTCCTGCGCTCCGACCATTATTCCTTTGTCGAAAGGGGAGTTCCGGCCCTGATGCTTTTGTGCGGACCGGAAGGGACAGGAGAATCTCTCGTCGCCAGGATCAAGGCGTGGGAGAAGCTGCATTACCATCAGCCTTCGGACGACGTGATGGGCGACTGGCACTGGGAAGGCGCCAAGACGGTGGCGGATCTGATGGGGATCCTGGGCCTGAGGCTCTCGAACCAGGAAGGAATGCCTTCGTGGAACAAGTCGTCGAGGTTCGGAGAACTGAAACGCGGGAATACTGGGGAGCTTCCGGAAGAGGATTAGGGTTGACCGCCCGCCGAAAGGCGGGAACGGTGCTGATAATTCGCGACTTAACGCGAAGGTCGCCAAGGTCGCTAAGGAAGATTGAACCATTCCGTTGCGTCCTTGGCGACCTTTGCGTTTCAATTCCCCGAACATTCCCGCGCTTTCGCGCGGAGCAAACTGAAAGTTCGCGGCACCTCCTTCGCATTACCTCGTTCTCGCTACCTCGGCCCAACCAGCGACAGCCGGTCGGCCGTCACTTCGAACTCTCCCTTCTTCAGATCGTCCCCGGCCGGCTGCGCCTTTCCTCCGAGACATCCCGCAAAAAACTTCTCCGCCGCCGCAAACAGAGAGATCCAGTTGCCCGCAAGCCTGTAGTCGTGAACTTCCTCCGGATAGTACAGATAGGTTACGGGCTTTCCGCGGGACATCAGTTCGTCCGTCATTCTGTCCGAATGCACCGGTACGGCCCTGGTGTCCTTTCCTCCGTGTGTGATTAGAAGGGGTTTCGAAAGTCTCTCGGCGAAGAACAAAGGCGACGTTTCGCGCAGGTGTTTCCGTCCCTCCTCGGTGCGCTCGTCGCCGAGCTTGATCCGCCAGAACACGGGATTCTGATCAAGCAGTATTTTCAGGTCCGACACGGGATAAAGCGCCATCCCGCATTGGAATTCGTCAGGCGTGAATGTGAGCGCCGCGAGCGTGGAATAGCCGCCGTACGACCATCCGAAGATTCCCAGTTTCTCCCTGTCGGCAAACCCTTTGGACACGGCCCATTGTGCGGCGTCCGACACGTCTTCCTGCATCTTCTTTCCCCACTCGAGATTTCCCGCGTCCGCGATCTTCTTCCCGAAACCGCCCGTTCCGCGGAACTCGATCCGCATCACGGCATAACCGCGATCCGCAAGAAGCTGGAAGATCCGGTTGGTATACCAGGAGTTCCAGGGATAGGCGACGGTGGGGCCTCCGTGTACGTAGATCAGTGTTGGAAGAGGTTTTGCGGGCCGCCCTTGTTCGGTCAGTTCGGTTTCAGCCGGAAGATAGAAATGAGCCGGAAAAACAAGCCCGTCGCGGGTCTTTACTTCCGACATGACCCGCTTCGCTATCGGTACTCCTTCTAGCGCGCTATGGCTGAGAAATAGATACTTCGTCTTACGGCTCTTCCGGTCGTACCAGAAGTAGCGGATCGGGCCGCCGTCGAGATACGCGACAAGCCATTTGTCGCCTTTGAAGCTCCTTGAAGATATGCCCACGTCACCGGGCCTCAGCGACGCAAGATACTCGAAGTCCTTTCTCACCGAGTCGTCGATGTAATGCCGGCGCATGTCGCCGAAATAGGACGTCGCCGATTCAACGCGGCTCGTAAGCGGATCGACCATCGGGACGGGCGTGATGTCCGCCTGAGGATCCCGTGCGAGGATCCTCGACTTGCCCGTCCCGATATCCAAAGCCTTCAGGACCGCGGTGTCTGTGTCGAGATTGTCGATCAGATAAAGCGTCTGCCCTTTTTCGTCGACGGAGAACGCTCGGCTGAACTGGGAGTTCGGGAAAGGGACATCCAGAAACTTCTCCCACGCTCCCGCGTCCTTCGGCCTGTAGAGCGAGAATCCGTCTCCGGACCTATCCTCGCCGACGGCCGGGATGAAACGGCTGTCGAAGATCACGCGGGTAAATGTGCGTGACATTCCGACAGGAGTCACCGAACCCGTGTTTGTGTTCACTATCCGGTATCCGCCTTCGACAGCGACGAGCACTTCAGAGGGCCGTTTCGCGCTGAGGCGTTCGATCCGGACCGGCGGCGCGCCGATATCCAGCTTCAACTCCTTCCCGGTCGCCGCGTCGATCAAAACAAGCGATGCGGCACCGTCGCGGACCATCACGGCAACGACCTTTTCTTCACCGTTGAGCCATTCGTAGCCGGCGACCCTTTGGGCAGGCGCGGAAAGCGGTTTCGCTTTGGTTGCGTCCGCTGCCGGCGCGGTGTAGATCGCTTCGCCTCCCGGAGCAGGCGCGACGAACGAGACGGTATCGCCGTCGCCGCTGAGCTTGACGAGGTCGCGGTCAGATTCGGAGAAGATGTCGGTTCGGGGTACGAGTTCCGCCGTCTGCGCGAACGCGCAGGCCTGGATCAAGAGGAAAACGAAGATGAGAAAGAATGCAGGCATGGGGGTTTGTCGCATGAGTTCTTTCGCCCGCGATGTCCGATGAGCTTTAGCTTGTCGCCCGCCAGGTACGATGAGCTTCAGCTCGTCGTCCGCCGAAAGGCGGGAACGACGCTGCGAATTTGGGACTAAACGCGAAGGTCGCCAGGGACGCAAAGGAATTTTGATTTACCTGTTTTCCGAGTGCCAGGTTCAATTGATATTCCGGACGATGAGCGAGTCGCCTAAATTAAATCCCTTCGCGTCCGTCGCGACCCTCGCGTCCGAAAATCCGACCTGGTCCCGCGCATCCGCGCGGCGCAAACTGAAGTTCGCGTTACCTCGTTGCGGGTCAGTATGCCGCCCAGCCGAGGCCGTCGGGGTTGTCGCCCGGTTTCAGGTCCTTTACGAACTCCTTCGAATCCATATCGAACACCTTCACCGTGTCGAGCTGGGTGAGCGCAACGTACGCACGTTTGCCGTCCGGCTGTACGAGGATGCCAACAGGGACGCCGCCTACCGCGGCGCGCTTTAGTTCCTTCCGGGTCGCCGCGTCGACGACCACAAGCTCGCCCGAGCTCGCATCCGAAACAAGAACATACTTGCCGTCCGGCGTGAACTTGACACGGATCGGGACCTTGCCGACCGAGATCGACTCTTTCACCTGATCGGTCGCCGGATCGATGATCGAGATCTTTCCGTCGCCGTTCTGTCCGACCCAAACCTCTTTTCCGTCCGGCGAGATGTCGATCGCCTCCGGCTGGCTCCCGACCGAGATCTGCTTGATGTTCGCGGGATTCGGCGGTCCTTTCAGGTTGATCGAGGTCACTGTGTTGGAAGCGATGTTCGCGGTGTAGATCTTGCCGTTGTCGGGCGTCATCGCCAACATATGCGTCGCCGTCTGGCCGGTGCCCATCACCCAGTCGATCTTCTCCGTCGCGGGATCGAGCCGTGCAACCGTCCGGCTGGATTCGGAAGTGAAGTACACCTTCCCGTCCGCGACAACTATCCCGTGTGGACGGTAGAAGCCGCCGAGGTCGATCCGCTTTACTTCCTTGCGTGAGGGGATGTCGATGACCGAGATCGAATTGTTCGGCTGCTGTGCGCCGTAATTCGCGACATAAGCGGTCTTGCCGTCTGCAGACACAGCGACCTCGTGCGGGAAGTCGCCGGTCGGGACCTTCGCGACGATCTCCAGCGTCGAGGCATCGACGATGACCATCGTGGCCTCGGCCTTGTTGAGTATCAGGATCTCTTTCTTCGCCGCTCCCTGGGCGCAGGCGATGATCGGGAACGCGAGAAGGACGAACAGCGCGAAAGGCGCGGCGGCCTTGAAGGATTTCATAACTTGATTCTCCGGTTACTGAACGGTCTCTATGCAGGTGCGGATGTTACGGAGCTGGCGGGAAAATGGTTTCGGATCGGTCTGTTCAGTCTGTTGAGTCTGTAGAGTCTATTGAGTCTGTCGGCAGCGGGGAGTCTGATCCGCGGCTTCGCCGCCCCTGTGTGCGGAAAGGCTCCGCCTTTCCGGCGAGGCGTCGATCTTCTCTCTTTGCGGCTTCGCCGCCCCTATGTGCGGAAAGGCTCCGCCTTTCCGGCGAGGCGCATCTGTTAATTCTATTTACGCGGAGGCTCAGCCTCCGCGCGGGTTTTATGAGATCAGCTGCCGGTAAGCCAAAGGCTTACCGCACACACCGGCGGCGCAGCCGCAAGAAACACTAGAAGATTAACTCCCGGTACGCCGAAGGCTTACCACACACACCGGCGGCGCAGCCGCAAGAAACACTGAAAGATCAGCTGCCGGTAAGCCAAAGGCTTACCGCACACACCGGCGGCGCAGCCGCAAGAAACACTAGAAGATTAACTCCCGGTATGCCGAAGGCTTACCACACTTCGCAGCGGCAGAGCCGCAAAGCTTACTCACCAGACCCGATAGACTCGCCCGACTCGAGAGACCCGACAGACTTATTCCGTTCCGAACTTCGTGCAGTCCAGAATGAACACATCCTGATCCGCGGTCAGCACGAGTAGCTTCTTCCCGTACTTGCCGTACTGCGCATACGCGATCGGCGACGTGAATGACATTCTTTCGAGAGTCCTTCCGGTTGCGATCTCGTAAACCGCCAGCCCTCCCGAATTGTTGCCGACCGCGACCGTTCCGTTCTCCTTGTTCAAGGCGAAGTTCCGTCCGAAATACCTGCTGGCAAGTTCGCCGGTTGAAAGCGAGTAGATGTGTATCCGGTTCTCCGAATCCGCGATCGCCAGATAATCGCCCGAGGCCTCTGCCTCGAGCACTCGGAACGAGCCCTCGCCGCTTTCTATGAACACATTCCCCAGCACCTTTCCGGTCGCGCTTTCGACGATCTGTATAAAATAGTCGCCGTCCTTATCGCCGAGCGAGTCGGCCTTATCCTTCAGCGCCTTGTCTTCTTTGAAGATCTCTTTGGCACCGTCGCTGTTGACCGACCAGACGAATGAGATAGTGTCGTTCAGCGCGCTAAAGTAAGCTCGCGGCATGGTCTTCTCAAACGTGCGTTCCCAAATGACGTCATTCGATTTCACATCCCGCACTTGAAAGATCCGGTCCAGATCCACACGCTCACTGTATATACGCGTGCCGGAGCGAATATCGGTGGGGACATCGACCCTTGTCGTGGATCCGGATTTCTCTGCATCGAGCGTGACCAGATACTCACCGTGCTGAGTCGCAGTACGCTGCGGAATCGCCCTGCCCGGCTGCAGCTGCTTGCTGGGAATGTCCATCACCCCCAACTGTCTGGCGGATTCCTTTGATCCCGTGAAATCGGCATAGATCTTCCCGGTCTTGTCAAAGTAGGCTGACGAGAACGGCGGAACGTAAAACATGCGGTCGCCGGAAAACAGACTCCACACCGCCCCTCGCTCGCGGTTCGATACCGCAAGGAAGTTCAGGTCCGGCGAAACGTCCAACGCGCGGATGCCTCCGAACCTGCTTTCGGGGAGCTCGATCGTCCCTATCGTTTCGTCCCTGTCGAGCCTGAACAGGCCTAGTTCGCCGTCCTTGTTCTCGGAAACGAACATATTCCCGTAAACATCGAGAGCCGAATTGTTGTTCGCGATGACGAATTTCTTTGCGGAGAGGTCGTAGACGCCTACGGGCGCGACCTTGATCGGCCTGACCAGCACGTAGTTTCCAAGGTACGGCTTCGTAAGCGAATCGGCGAGAAGTTCGAAGCGCTCGACCTGCTTGCCGCTTGGAAATTCGTAGATCCCGGACTTCTCCCCGTCCTCGGAGTCCTGTCCGATGATCAGGTCATTGGAATGAAAAGCGAACGGCGATGAAATGATATCGCGCAGGTCGCTCCCGATCTTTATTTCTTCCTTTGCTACAAGATCGAATCCGAGTATGCCGGTCTTGCCTGCTCGTACGACCGCGCTGCCTCTGATCCCCGCGGTAAGAGAGAAGCCACGATACGCGTTCTTGAACACGCGGCCCGCGACGAAGTACCTGCCGTTAGGCGAGAACGCGGTCTGGAACATCTCGCCGTTTCCGGCGATATCCGCAGCGTTCAATAGCTGAAAGAAAATATAATCGAAGGGATCCGGCCGGAAAAACTTCTCGTGCTCGAATATCACCGAGTTCGACTCGACGTCGATCAGCTTTACATCGATGAACAACTGTCCGCGGTTCACATTTCGGTAGAAACAGACCAGCGTCCGGCCGTCGTCAGACAACGCGCTCTGGATGCACTCCTGGCGGTTGTACACTTCCCTGATCATCTCAGGCTCGCCGCTCGCGATGTCCCAACGTTCCACCCTTAGATTCTCGGTGCTGAGCACTATCTTTGTGGAATCCGGCGAGAATGTCGCGTCCAGCGCTTCAGGGGCATCGATGCTGAAAAGGTACTTGAACGGCGAGGTTTGCAGGACGAAGACGCTCGATTCGTCCTGGGCAAGCACGTGCTTGCCGTCGGGGCTGAACTTCAGGTGCCGTATCTGGTCCCGAAGTCTCGGCGCAAGGCTTTTCTTCCGCACAAGATGGCTTACGTTCTCTTCTCCGGAAACCGTCGAGATGGCTATTACTGCTGTCTGCCAGTCCGCAAAGTCATCGGCCGTTCCGACCGAGCCGCGTTCGATGCAGTCCCTGGGCATCAGCTTGACCGCGTCCGTGATCTCCCTCAGGCGCTTCTGCTCCGGAGTGGTCGATCCAAACAGGTCCGAGAACCAGCTTCCGGTCTTGCCCTCCGTTTCGAACAAACGGTCGAACGCGCTTGTGAACGCGTCCGGGTTGTAACCTGCGGCGGTCATCGCAAAGACGCCGATACGGTCCGCCTCAAGCTGCTGATCGCCCTCATGGCTCCGGCTTGTCCTTACCCGCTTTGTGTTCTGTTTGTCGAGAAGCTCGTTGTACTTCGCGAAGACGTCGGCCCGGTCTCCGAACGAATCAACCTTCAGCACTTCCTTAAAGACCTTGCTCAGATCCTGGGCGCCGTGGCGCACTATGCCGTGACCGAGTTCGTGAGCGAGGATCCCCGCGAGTTCGTCCTCCGATCTTACGAACGCGATCAGCTTCCGCGTCACGAAGATCCGGCCGCCGGGCATCGCGAACGCGTTCACGTCCGGAATATCCACGACGGCAAAACGAAACTTCAGGCTCGTCGGCGGAAGATGCCTGATCAGCCTGTCGCCGATCTTTTCGAGATACGCGCTGATCTCGCGGTCGGACAGAATGCGAAAGTCCCTTTGGACCTGTTCGGCGATCGCATCGCCGAGGTGCATCTCCTGCTCTTCCGTGAAGATGTTGCCGGTGTCGCGGTTGAAGACGATCTCCGGCGTCTTGCAATCCTGCGGGAACTGAGCGGAGACAAAACAGAAAAAGACCAGCGCGGGCAACGCCAGCCTGATAAAACTTCTAAACATAGCCAAGCCTCTTATTCGGGAATACGGACGGTATCCGATGACCTGACTTTATATCACTTTTTCAGCCGATCAAAAAATATTTTCCTGAACTTCGCCACCTTCGGGGCGACCACAGCTGTGCAGTAGGGTTGGTCCGGGTTGTTCTCGAAATACTCCTGATGATAGTCCTCGGCAGGGTAGAAGTTCGAGAACTCGGCGACCTCGGTAACGATCGGATCTTCGTAGATGCCTTCGCGGTCGATCTCTTCTATTACCTGTTCCGCTACCCTCTTCTGCTCGTCCGAATGATAGAAGACGACCGAGCGGTACTGCGTACCTACGTCGTTTCCCTGGCGGTTCAGTGTGGTCGGATCGTGCGTCGCGAAGAAGATCTGAAGAACCTCTTTGTAAGTGATCACTTCCGGATCGAAACGTACCCGGATCACCTCCGCGTGTCCCGTCGAGCCGGTGCACACTTCCTGATATGAAGGGTCTTCGACGTGCCCGCCGGAATAACCGGAAACGACCTCCTCGACTCCCTTCAGAGCATCGAACACCGCCTCCGTGCACCAAAAACATCCGCCTCCCAGCGTGGCGGTTTCAAGCTTGCTGTTTTCCATAAGCCAAGTTTATTTCAAACGGGCGGGAAAGTATTCCTCAGAAGATCTCCTCAAGCGATCGGATCACCGGATGGCCCTGCTCGTTCGCCTGCGGAGGATTGCCTTCGCGGAGTGAAAGCCGCGTTTGCATCCCCGCGCCGCGCGCGGCGTCGAGTTCCGCGTCGACATCGGACACGAACACGACCTCGGAAGGTCCCGAATGGAGCCTCGAGGCGATCGCCGCGTATGAGGCTTTCTCGCGTTTGTGCCCGATGTTCGTATCGAAGTAATCGTCGATGAAGCGGGTAAGGTCTCCGTGATCGGTGTGCCGGAACAGAAGGACCTGTGCCAGAGCGCTGCCGGAGGAGTAGATAGCGACCGTTTCGCCTTCGGCAGACCATCGCTCGAACGCGAGCGGGACGTCGGCGAAGATCTGCGAGACGAGTTCACCCGATTCGTATCCGTGCTTCCAGACCATTCCCTGGATCGATTTCAAAGGGGTCGACTTTCGATCGTTGTCGATGAGAAATTCCAGATAGGAAGACACCGAATCGGGCGATCCGGGATCGAAGAGCCCTTCGTAACTACCCGACTCGATATCCGTCTCCGCCTCTTTTTTCAGCGCGATGATCTCCGGCGAGAGCTCGGCGAGATGATCTCGGACGAACCCGCCGACGTGTTCCCGCGCATAAGGAAAGAGCACCTTGTGCACGAAATCTATCGGCGTCGTTGTTCCTTCAATGTCTAGGAGAAAAGCCATGGTGAGCTGTGAGCTGTGAGCTGTGAGCTGTGAGCTGTGAGCTGTGAGCTGTGAGCTGTGAGCTGTGAGCTGTGAGCTGTGAGCTGTGAGCTGTGAGCTGTGAGCTGTGAGCTGTGAGCTGTGAGCTGTGAGCTGTGAGCTGTGAGCTGTGAGCTGTGAGCTGTGAGCAATTGTTGCAACTTCAATTTATCTGTCAAGTAGAGTCTTCTTTGGACTGCCCAAAGCTTGCTGCACACTCTTTACCGCTCACCGCTTACGGCTCACTGCTTACGGCTCACTGTCCCGCGCACAAGTGCGCAGGCTAAACGGCTTACCGCTCACCGCTCACTGCTCACCGCTGAAAAGCATAGCGCCTGATACCCCTCTTCGTTCCGGCTGTCGGTGTAATGCGGCGTCCAGCCTGAGCTGTCCTGGAAAAGGCGGATCGCGCGGACGGTGCGGTCGGCGCAAAGGTCGAACCAATGCCTTGTGCCGCGCGGCACGCGGATCAGGTCGCCGGCCTCCATCTCGATCGCCGCCACGGGACCGTCCTCCGGCGCGATATGGAACAGGCCATGGCCTTTCACGATGTACCGTACTTCGTCCTCGTCGTGCCAGTGCTCCTTATTGAACTTAGCAAGCATCTGGTCGAGGCCCGGTGTTTCGGGCGACACGTTTATCACGTCAGCCGTGACGTAACCACCGGATTCCTTCAGCTGTTCGATCTCTGCCGAATACGCTTCGAGGATCTCCTCTTCTGAAGCGTCCTCGCCGACGCGCAGGCCGTCGGCGTCCCAGCGCTCGTAATCGATGCCGATTCCGGCAAGGTAATCCGTGATCTCCCGCGGATCGGTGATCTTTGTGTCTTCTTCGGGAATGGATAGTGTTGCCATTGTTGTTAATTCATCACTGTGTCAGAAGCCCAAGCGTCAGCACGGGCTACGATCGAGCATCATGTCATGAACAAGTATTAAAGTAAGCTAGGTCACCAAGCTTTCCGCCACAGTACTCGAGGTAGCCCTTCCTCACGGTCGGGCTACTGACACTGCTCACTGCTCACGGCTCACCGCTCACTGCCCCCCCCCCCGCCCGCGCGGTCACTTCAAACAAGAACTCAAATATCTCGATGTGCCTTCCCGCGTCCGCGATCGTTTCGCCCCAGGTGTAAAGGCCGTGCCTGCGCAGGTAGATCCCGTGGATGTCGTCCCTCTCCGCAGCGATCTTCCGGACCGCGTCAGAAAGCTCGTCGTAATCCTGCGAATTCTCGATCACCGGGACCTCTTCCCTGTGCTCGTGCGTCTTAACGCCCGAAAGCCCCTTCAGCATCTCCTGGCCCTCGATCACTATTGCGCCGTCGCACCTGTCCGAAAGAAGGTTTCCCCAGACCGAATGAGTGTGAAAGACCGCTCCGCAATCAGGCAGCTCCTTGTATAGCGCGAGGTGGATCTGCGTCTCCGCCGAAGGACTGCCGTTTCCTTCCAAGACTGACCCACGCTCATCCACGAAAAGGAAATCGTCCGTCGAAAGCTCTCCTTTGTGCTTGCCGCTTGAAGTTATGCAGACGCGCATCGGCTCCCTGCCGAGCAACGCCGAAAAATTACCGCTCGTCCCGAGCACCCATCCGCGCCTGTAAAACCCGGCCGCCGCCTCGGCGATCTGCGACCCGGCCGACTTGAGATCCATACGGCGAAGTCTAGCTGAGCGGTATTCGGATTGGCAACCGTCCGCTATTTGGAGGCTGACCGTTTTTCCCTGATCAGCTTACTGGCGCTTTCAAGTGCGCGGTCGAATCCCGAAGAGACATCGCCGACAGAAGTTCCAGCGTTTACGTCAGGAATTACGCCGGAGTCCTCCGCTTTCGATGTGTCCATGGGATGGTAAGCGAAAACGGGGATGTCGAATTCGAACCCCGAGTTCGGAAGGTTGAAAAAGAGATATGCCCCTCCATTGAATCCCTTAAGATTGCCGCCCGTCGGCCTCCCGACAAGCGTGGCAAGCCCCGCGTCCTTCACGCTTTTGGCAAGGGTGAATGCAGCGGAGGCGTTCGCGGGACCTGTAAGAAGATAAGTATCCCCGGTGAATCTGTTCTCGTATGGCGCGATCTTTTCGCAGGGCTTTCGGTCTCCTAGATACTCCAGTAGACCGTTCTCCGCAGGCTGGAAAAGTTCCTTGTCGAGTCCGCTTGCAAGCGCGGCCTTGAGTTCTTTGTCGTAGACTTCAATGTAGCGGAGCAATTCGGGCTCTGCCTTCGCAGTTCTGATATATGCCCTGTTTCGGGACGCACACTCCAACGGTTCGCTGCTGAGATATCTTTGTATCTCGACAGGTATCGAGCTGTCTCCTCCATCTGCCTCACGAATGTCTATGATCAGGTCTCGCGTTCCCTTTTTCCGCATTTCGCCGAAAGCACCGGATAGGAACTTCTTCCAGTCGAACGAAAGCCGCCAGGTAATAAAGTTTCCGATCCTTAGGTAACCGGTCCCGTCCTCCAGATAACTGAACTTCCAGCCATCATCGTACGAAGGGGTCTTGCCATAGCGCCTCTCCATTTCCGAGTTCCGCTCTTGCCTGGTCAATGCGGGGACATCGAGCTTCGACTCCTTGCCTGTTTCGGGATCGAAAGTTTCGATCCTGAAACTGCCGTTCTCCGGCGGATAAAAGAGCGGGAAGTAGATATCGAAGAGAGCGAATGTACCGCCATTTTTGCGCGTGAGATCAATTGAGTTCAGTCTGGTCGCGTTCGTACCTTCTCCGTCGGCTGTCGTTACGGAAGAGAGGGTTTTAACGATCTCATCGATCCCGGCGCCGTTTATCGAGGTGATCGCGGTTCCCTTCGGCAGTTCCGACGGTGACGCATTCTCTGTTACCACAAAAAATCCATCGACGAAGCGGAAATAGACCGGAAAGTAGGTCTTTCCGTCGGTGAATCTCTCAAAGATCTCCTTCTTCTGGTTGAAGGGATTCACGTAGGTGTGTCCGCATTTTATCTCGGATAAGAACTGCGAAAGGAGAATGAAGAACCGGTCCTCGCGCATCGGTTCATAGAGCTTCGCCTCGAACTCATCGAACCGCTTGGCCGTTTCCTCCTGCGAGCTGTATCTGTAGAGGCCGGGATGGAGCTCGGTCAAGGCACGCTTCATGAGTGCGAAGTCCTGCTTAAGTTCGGAGGGTTGAAGGGTTCTGAATTCGGCAAAGGCCGTGGTCGAGAGAATCAGAGCGAGGATCGTAGTGAGCGCTGGCTTTTTCATTCTTTACGCCTTTTCGCCGGAGGCCGGTGTTTCGAATTCCTTTCGGAGCCAGAGCGTTTCCGGATTCAGATCTCACCCGCCGATGAAGCTCATCGTCCTTTCGGGCTGGACGAAGTCCGTGTCGTTTATGTGGTGGCTCGCCTCCTTCGTCAGCGTAACCGCGCGAATGAACTCCTCGATCTCTTCATCCGAATCGGCGCCGCGGATCACTTCGCGCAGGTCGTGCTCGACCGTCGAGAATAGGCAGGTGCGGATCTGGCCGTCGGCCGTCAGGCGGATCCTTGAACACTGGCCGCAGAACATCTCGGTCACGGGCGCGATGATCCCGATCTCGCCCGGCGCGCCGTCGGCGAACCGGTAACGCCAGGCGGTTTCGGTCCCTCGGGAATCTTTCTTCAATTCGAGGGGGAACTCTCTTTGGATAGCGTCGCGTATCTCGCGCCCCGAAACTACCATCTCGCGCTTCCATCCGTGGCCCGAATCGAGAGGCATGAACTCGATGAACCGCATCGAGACCCCCGTCTCGCGCGCGAACCTTGCGAAATCCGCCAGCTCGTGTTCGTTCCGGCCGCGGACGATGACCGCATTCGCCTTGATCGGCTCGAGCCCGGCTTCCCTCGCCGCTTCGATCGCTTCTAGAACTTCGCCGAGCTTGTCCACGCCCGTGATGTCCTCGAAGTTCTTCGGATCGAGAGAATCGAGCGAGATCGTGATCCGGTCGAGTCCCGAATCCTTCAGCAGCTTCGCCTTGGCGGGGATCGAGAAACCGTTGGTTGTCAGCGCGATGTCCTTCAGGCCTTCGCTCTTCAGTTCGGAAAGGCTTTTGACGAGTTTCTCGAGATCGCGCCGAAGCATAGGCTCGCCGCCCGTCAGGCGGATCTTCTCGATCCCGAGGCGCACGAAAACGCGGCTCGCCCGAAGGATCTCTTCAAATGTGAGGATGGTGTCCTTGCGCGCAAGCGGAGGCTCGCCATTCGGAAGGCAGTAGAAACAGCGGAACTGGCAGCGGTCGGTCACACTGATCCGCAGGTCGCGTATCTTTCTGCCGTATGAATCCTCGAGGTGCATCTTTCCGGAAACCTAATTATCGCCTACTTCGGCCAACTTTCAAACAAAACAAGAAGCGGCGCGGGCCGTGAGGCGCCGCGCCGCTGGAGTACACCGGGGGAAATGTCAGCTGTTTACACGCTGAAATCCGGTGAACGAGATCGAGTAAATGAACGGCGTGCCGGGCGGCAGCCTTGTCGGATCCAGAAACGAGGTGTCGAAGGTCCAGTCTCGTATCGGAGGCCGGTAAACCGTCGTACAGCAGGTCCAGAAACCGTTGTTGTTCCTCGAATTTGTAAGGTTGATAAGCGATCCGGAATAGTTCAGGCGTCTGTCTGTCCAGTATTCCAGGAACCGCTTGAAGTTGTGAAGACCACCGTTCAGATGACCGAAACCGCTCGGACTGTACGGAAGATCCTCGTTGCCCGTGATGGCATCGCCCGAGATCATCGCGAACCGAACGACGGTGTTCGTCGCCGGCCTGTCCGAGTTATCGAACGGATTCAGGAAGCTGTTGCCGTCGGTCCAGTTGTTGGAAAGGATCGTCACGGCGTCGGCAACCACGGCCGCCGGAATGTGGTTTGCGGTATTCTGCGGATAGTAATTCTCCGGAGGCGTCACGCTCGTTCCGCTTCCGAATCCCGCTCCGGTGGCGTTGTAGTTTCCTTTCACATACACCCCGTTCTCGGAACTGACAGTGAAGCCGCGCGTGTTGCCGAGGCCGCTCGTGTCGAAAACACCCGGAAGGACCGAGCCGTTCACGAGTCGTATTCCCCTGCGGTAGTACCAGTGATCGGCGGTCGCCGCCTGGCCTCTCGGGATCGAGTTCGTGTACGAGGTGGCCTCGTTCAGATAGTCGACATCCAGAATGCCGTTTCCGTTGACGTCTTCGCTGTACTCGAGTACGCCGTTCGGAAAGACGTCTTCCATGTCGTACTCGCCGTCGAAGTCGTAATCACCGCGTCGGTCCGAAACGTACAGAACCCAACCCGCCTTCTCCGGAATGTCCGAATTTCGAAGGCTGGCTCCGTTTGCTACCGCGAAGGGAGTGGTGGTCGGGAATTGACCGTTCCAGTCGCCCGCAAGGAACTTGCGGAGGTTCGCCACATCGATATCGACCATGCTCATCACGCCAGCCGCCGGAACGTATCCGCTGCCGAAGGTGCTGTTGGCATTGGATTCCGAGTCGTTCGGAAGACCTTCGCGGGTGTCGAACATCATTATCGGGAAAGGAGCGATGGCGTAGTTGCTGCCGTTGATGGTGGCGAAGTAAAGATGCGTACTGTCCTCCCTCGACGAGGTAGCATTGGTCGCTGCCTTGGACGTCGGGAACGGCCGCGCGTGCGAATCGTTCGACGTGCAGGTTATCGGAAGCGGTGGATTGAAACAGCCCGAGGTCACGTTTCGATAGCGAACCGCGAACGTGTGCGTTGACCCGCTGATCGAATAGTTGCTCGTGTAGGAAGTCGATCCGGTATCCGGGATCGAAGTGCCCGGGACGGTGAACCGCTGTAGCTTGACCACCGACCTTGAATCCTGCGTCGAGGTGTAGCCGGAGATCGAAAGCGAGGAGCCGATCGGAGCCCGTTCGGTCACGCCAAGGCTAAGAATGTCTTCCGTGATGTCCTTCGAAACCGGCATGTTGAGGTTCGGATCGAAATCCATCGTCTCGATCTTGATCCACACTTCGCGACCTGTAAAGGCCATGCGCGTGGCGTTGAGAGGCGTGGATCGGTATCCGTCGGCCATCTGCTTCGGCTGGTAGCCGATCGACGTGCCCAAAGGACCGTCGAGCCTTACTCCGCAGGGCGTCGTTCCTGACACTGCTGCGCAACCCGGAAGTTTTTGCTGCGAATCGGCAAGCGATATCCGGATGCCGGTCTTGTTTGAAAAGCGCTCTCTCGAAACCGTGTCGGTATCGGCGGTTGCGGTCGTAACGGGCACGACTGCGCCGCCAACGTTCGCCATATCGCCCACGCTCTTTCCGCGCTTGATCAGCTCGATCAGGTCTACGTTGATCTTCGTGAGCGGAAGATTGAGCGGTTTGACGTTGCTTTCCAGGTTGCCCTGGAACTTCGCTTTCTGGGTAACCCAGTTGTTGTTCTTGCTGCAGTACGGGAGTTCGGGCCTCGAGGCGAATACGTTGGGTCCGCTCGGGCTCAGGCAGTTTACGCTCGCCTGGCCGGTCCTGAGTTCCCTCGGAACACCGGAATCGTCGTTCACGAAGACCTGGCTCTGATCGTCGTAACCGCCGGTCAATGCCTTCTTCGTCTTCCAGATATCGTTGACGATCTCTTTTGCCGCCGTGACCTTCGAGCTCAGATAGATCCCGTGTCCGTCCGCCGCGGACACGAAGAAGTTTCCGTTCGAATGGACTCGTCCGCCGAGTGTGAACAAAGGAGGCCTGTTCAGCTCCAGATCATCCTCGTAGAAAACGCCGAACTGAAATATCGGAATACGGTCGCTGAAGAACCTGCGACGTGTTCCCACCTTAACGTCGGAGTTCACGTTGGTAGCGACGGCCTCGATCTCCCACGAGTCTCTGAGCGCATACAAACCGCCGAAGCTTCCGCCGGTAAGGACAACGGCCGTGGACTTCTGGGTGTTGTCGATTGACTTGGTGAAATTGTAGTCGGGGAAGCCAGGCACAGGCTTGCTCTGAACCGCGGCGATGTCCACCGAGTTAGGCGCAAGCTTGAGCTCGAAGATGTCGGCGAAGTCCCTTGTGGTTGAATCGAGTGCGGCCTCGCTCGCCGCATATGCCCGCGACTCCTCCACGTCGTTGTTCGTGACGATGGTCTCCGTGTTAGTACGGGAGATCGCCATCGCGACGAATCCCATCAGGAGTAGTAGCACAAGTATGACGAGGACAAGCGCTGCGCCGCTTTCATTTGAGGAAGAACTAGGGTTTGCGTGCTTGAAAGGCGTTCCGTATTTCATATTCCACTCCATGCGCTATTCAATGTCGTACTTGATATTCCTGGTCGAGAAGGTCGAACTCAGCGTGATCAGCTGGTTCCGGGTAACCTGCCGGAGACCCTGCTTGGGCCGTATCGTGATCGAGATCTCGAGCTGGACGACCTCGTTCATGAAGCCCTGATCGTTGTTGGCATTCGAAGGGTCATCGGTGAAGGTGCCGTCCTGAAGCAGATAGCGGACCTGAAAGCTCTGGACCCCGTTGGCGAGCGGGATCTCGCGGATCTGCTCGGAGGCGGGTGCGCCCGGATTGTTGCCGAAAAGCTTCCTCACGAGAACACCTTCGGAGTTAACTCCGTAGCTCATTAGAAAGACCCTCTTCGCTGTGCCCTGGGGGCTGTAGCTGAAGCAGTTTGAGGTGATGCCTCCTCCGCAGGGAGTAAGGATCGACCTTTCGCCGGCCGGAACATCGGTCGCCCTGTTCAGGCCCATCGGATCGCCGATCTCGAGCTCGATTGTCGAGTTCGAATTCGTGATCGCGGTCGCCATCGCAAGAGCGTGGTTGCCGTTCCCGGACTCGACAAGGAAGAGATCGTACGGACGGCAGTCGTCACAGCCTCCGGTGACCGACCGCAGGTTTATCTTGGTCGGGCTGTAGGTCACGTTGTTGATGACCACCGCGGAGCCGTCGTTGAAGTTCAGGTCCCGGTACATGAAAGCGACGACGTCGTTCTTCTCGCCGTTCACCGAAAGTACACTTGAATTGACGTCGTTTCCGGCCATGATGGCCGTGAAGACGTCCCTGTCCGTGTTCAGGTCGACGGGAAGTCCGATGAGTGTAGACGCGAGGTCGTCCGGCACCACGCCTCCGACCCGCGAGTAACCGAGTCCGGCATTCACGGCGTCCCTGCCGGTCGAGTTCAGTGAGACACGTGCGCTGTTGAGGATCTCTGAGCTGTTGTCGATCGACTCTTGCATCGTTCCGGCCACCTGGAGTATTCCGAAGACGGCGGTCATCACGACCAGGAACAGCGCGCTGACGATGAGCAGCTCTACTATCGAGAACCCCTTCTGAACCTTGTGATTTCGAGTTAGCATTCGCGGTCTCCCTTATTTGTAAAACGGCAGATCGGCAACGATCGTTACGAGTTCTTCTTCGGTTTGCAGCTGGCCGATGAAGTACCTCACCCTTACGACCACCCTTCGTTTCTTCACCCGGATGTTCGGGCCTTCGACGATGTCGCTGATCTCGATCTTTCTGTCAAGGCCGCGAAGGACCTGGCTTGTGTTGGTGTATGTTCCGACCGTACACGGGCCGGTTCCGGTACACGCATCGTCGGCGGTTCCGTGGATACCGTCTATTCCCGGATTCTCGCGGACCGGCCGCCAGTCCTCTTCAAAGATTCCATTGACCGGGTCCACGTCCTTCGTGTTGATCGCGTCCCAGTTGCTGATACCCGTGGAACTTCCAAGATCCCTTGCGGCGAACATCGACTCGATCGTCGAACTCGCCACCTGCCGGGCGACGTTCCGCTCGGATGTGGATCGGTTCCGGATCACGCTGAGGCTGAGAGCGGACAGCTGGGCGGTTATTCCGATCGTCAGGATCACGATCGCGATCATCACTTCCAGATAGGTAAATCCGCTTTCTGCTTTCTTGGTTGGTCGCATTTGAATCTCCGGTCTGTATGTTTACTTCCAGGTCGTGCACGTGTCGCCGACCCGCACGCATTTCAGATAGTTCGTGTTCCCCGACCCGCCGAGCACCGTGATCGCACGCACGATATCGCCGTTCGTAGGGGTCGAGCTTCCGTCTTGGAGGGGAGTCCAGAAATAGATAGTGGCTCCCGTCACCGTCGCGTTATCCCCCACTTCGTTCGATCCTGCGTCCGTTACGGTCCCGTCGGGGTGAAAGCGAAGGGTGGCGACGTTGTCAGGTGCGCTGTGCGGGTGAACGCTGAGATTGAACTGCAGGACGGGAACGGGCGCTACCTCGGCGGGAGGTGCGTCCATATTCTGCGGAGCGCGGTCGAACACGACTCCGTCTGCCCCAACAAGCGTCGCGGTGCGGATCACCTCGTCGTCGTCAGCGTCTCCGGCGGTGTTCTCGTTGATCAGGGAAACGGTGCCTTGGTCCCGGTTGATCTCAACTCTCATTACTTCCCGCTGGGTGATCGAACGCTGTCGGGCTTCTTTTAGATAGTCGAGCACGGTCATTCCCCGTTCATCCGCGGCGTAGGCTTCTTCGAAACCGAGCGACATCACAGTGAAGATGGCGAGCACCGCGATGATGGCGATCACCATCAGCAGCTCGATGATCGAAAACCCTTTCTGGCGTTGTTTCTGTGGCATTTCGGCTTCCTGATAGTTAGTTCGTGGACATCGGTGCGTGGGGCGCGATGTGCGTGTCGAAGTTACGGAACGCATATGAGATACGTTCAACAGTGTTAATATAGCGCCAATGAAGTTGTTGTTCCAGGCAATTTTTTGAGCGAAGGTGAGGTTCGCTGAACGAATTCGGGCCGAAGCCCGGGCGGTCAAGGGATCGAAATCCGCGAGAACGGCAGGAATCCGGCGAGTACAAAGGTTCCGTGTTCCCCGGGGCCGAGAGTTCAGAATGGGAGAGACAACGATCGGGCCTTGTGTAACACGTGAATGCTGCTGACGAGAGGGGCCGGCGGGAGGTCAACGGGCGGATCGGAGTAGCGCCGCGGCGTTCCGCTTCAGCAAACGTAGTTTAACACGTTTCATCGCGCTTTTGTAGAATCTCCTGGAATAAGTTTCGTCGTCCATCGCAAGGATTTCTTCCGGATCCAGACCCGTGCTTTGCCCGCGGGGCGTGAATTCCTTCTTGTCGGAGTTCTTTTGAAACCGGTTCCAGGGACAAACATCCTGGCATATGTCGCAGCCGTATACCCAGCCTTCGAGCTTCTCGGAGATCTCGTCAGGTATTTCGTCGGACCTCAGCTCGATCGTCGCGTAGGAAATGCATTTGTTCGAATTGACCACGTAAGGCTCCGTGATCGCGTCGGTCGGACAGGCGTCGAGACAGGCAGTGCACGATCCGCAATGGTCCTCGACGCGTGCCGTGTCGTAGTCCAGCTCGACGTCGAGAAGGATCTCGCCGAGGAAGACCCACGAGCCGTAATCGGTGGTGATGACGTTCGTGTGCTTTCCGAGCCAGCCGATCCCCGCACGGACAGCCCACGCTTTGTCCATGACCGGCGACGTGTCGACGCATATCTTTCCGCGCACTCCCGGGATGAGAAGTTCTATCCTGCCAAGAAGCTCCTTCATACGTCCGCGGAGAACGTCGTGATAGTCGTCTCCCCACGCATAGCGCGAGATCTTCCCTTTTTCGTCGTCGTCGGAGTGTTCGTGGGGCGTGTAGTAGTTCATCGCGAGGGCGACGACGGACCTGGCGCCCTCGAACAGACGGCGCGGGTCCGATCGCATCTGAGGATCGCGTTCCATCCAGCGCATTTCGCCGTGGTAGCCGAGCCCCAGCCACTCCTCGAGCCTCCGGCGCTCTTCTTCGAGCGCTCCTGCAGGGACGATGCCGACCTTCTGAAACCCGCATTCGATCGCGAGCTTCCTGATAGCCCGGGACACCTCGTTTCGCTGTACTTCGTTAAGGGAAGGCAAACTACTTTGTGAAAAGCTCTGCGACCATGCACCTGACGGAACCGCCTCCGCACTGCTCGATCGTCGGAATTGCGAAGTCGGCGATCGATGTATGCCGTTCGATCCCGAATACCTGATCGTCCGTCAGCGCCCTACGAGCCCGAGACGACATTACGAGCAGCGGCTCGCCGCCGGTCGTTTCAAGCTGCAAAAGGTTTCCGGCGAATTCTTCCATCTGTGCCAGGGTGATCGGTATCAGCTCTTTTCCTGAACTCTCCAGCGCTTCTCTTACCGCCTCGAGCTCAAACCGATCGGAAATCGCCTCGCAGCACAATACGGCGAAACCCCGTCCGACGCACAACAGAACGTTCGTATGATACACGGGCGTACCTTCGGCACCGAAGGCCTTGAAAAGAACGAGCTTGTGTCCGGTCGTCTCAGCCCATTCGCGGGCGAGGCCCGGATCGGTCCTCGATGAGACACAGGCGAAAGCGGTCAGTGTGTCGTGGTCGATGACAATGCTTCCGGTGCCTTCCAGGAAACGGCCTTCCGCCTCGTGCGACGTCAGGTCGATCAGGGTTCGGGTCCCGCAGGCCTCTCGAATCGCCTCGACATGAGAAGGAACCCTTTCGAGCCTTCTTGCGGGCGCCTCCATCGGGTAGAGGACGAGCGTCCCGTCCGGATGCGTCGAGAACCAGTTGTTCGGGAAGACGGCGTCGGGGGTCGGGGGATCTTCCGGATCGTCAGCAATGACGGTCTCGATCCGGAGCTCGGCGAGGCGTGCAGCGAACCGGTCGAATTCTTCCTTTGCCCTGCGGCGGACCTCATCCGCATCCATTTCCGAACGCTCCTGAAACGCGTTACTCTCCGCGGTCTCGGGATTGAATCCGAACCGCGAAGGTCGGACGAGGAAGACTTTGGAAGCGAAGGACATAAGAGGTAGTGAGCGGTTCGTTGTAGGGGCGGGGCTTGTCCCCGCCCGACTCGTTCAGTAACAATTGGCAAAGCGATCTGCTACCGGTGTCCGAAGCCCGGCGCTCAAATGCGCCGGCCAAATGGTGCGCTGAAAATGCTTCCCAAAAATGAACAGAGCGGGGACAAGCCCCGCCCCTACGATTTACAATTCACGGCCCACTGTACGGCGTACGAGTGCTCCCGCTAAAAGAGAAGGGGGGCGGGTACAAGCCCCGCCCCTACAGCACGCCCTAGAAGCTGAACTTCGCCCCGAACTGGAACTGCCTCGGATCGAACGCGGCCGTCGGACGGCTGAAGTATCGCCCTCCGCTGTCGCGCTGTCCGAATTCGTTCACATCGTTGAAGAACGGCGAAGCCGATGCCTCGTTGAAGCGATTGAACAGATTGAAGCCTTCCGCGATCAGGTCGATCCTGAACCGTTCGCCGAACCTGAAGGCCCTGGATATCCTCAGGTCGAACGATGCGAAGGAATGCGTGATCCCGCGGTTCCTGCCCAGGTTTCCCGTAGAGAACGCCGGAGGCGTGACCAGCGTCCCGTCTGAAAGAACATTCGGCCTGTCCGTTTGTGAAGACTGGTCATTGTTCGTGTCGGTGTTCGTGATGATGTTGAACGGTCGTCCGGACGAGATCTCGATGATCGGAGCCACCGTGAAATTGGCGAAGATCCTCCTCCACGTGGAATCGGACGAGTTCCAGTCAGCGGGCGACGACAGAAGGCCGCTGAAAACGAACCGGTGCCGCTGGTCGAACAGCGAATCGGCACGCTCGAGGTCGAACCTGTTGACGTCCTGCGGAAGCAGGAGCGTCTGAAGGTCAGACGAATCGTCGATGGCATGAGCCCACGTATACGAAGCGAGGAACGTAATGTTATTAGCGAAACGCCGTTTCAATTCCACGTTCAACGCGTTGTAGCTTGAGTTTCCGTCCGACACCTGAGCGTTCACTGCACCGAACGGCGAGAGCACGCCGGGCGTCCTCAGCGAATTGGTCGCGATCAGCGCTCCGTCCAGTACGGCGGGCGTCACAGCACCTCCCGAAAGTGCTTGCGCAAGGAAGTAGTTCGGGGCGTTCGGACGGAAGAAGTTCGCAACCGCCGGAGCGATGAACGACAATCCCGTGCTGTTGTTGATTGCGATGATCCCGGGAATGATGACCGTGTATTGCGCGCTGTTCGTGGTCGGAACAGAGAACGCGACCGCCTCGGTCGTGTTAACCGGATCGCGTCCCGCAAACCTGCGGAAGTTCTCGATCTGAAGAGCCGTGTTCGGCGTGTTCAGATCGGTCGGATGCGGAAGATGCCTCGCGCCAACGTGAATGTATTGGACGGTCAGCGCCATATCTTCGGTCAGACGGCGTTCGAACGCCAGGTTAGCCTGAAATGCTGACGCGTACTGGAAGTCTTTCGAGATCGGAAGCGAGAACGGAAGCACGGCGCCGAACCCTGTATAAAACTGGTCGTCGAACCTCTGCCTTCCGAACTGATACACCGCCGTAGGGGCAACGCCCGGCGTGAACGTGCCCGGAGGAAGCGCTCCGCAGACAGGCGTCAATGGAGCTCCCGGAACGCAAACCGTGCCCTGGAAGACCTGCGCAGCATTGAGAAGCGACGTCGGGCTCGGGCTGCCTGCCGTCAGTACCGACTGTTGCTGCTGTGCGGCGTCGGCGATGTCGGAGTTGAACGCGACCGCGAGAAGCGGATGGTCAAAGAAGATCCCCGCCGCGCCGCGGACGACGTTCTTGCCGTCGCTGTTGATGTCCCACGCGAATCCGAGTCTCGGGGCCCAGTTGTTTAAGTCCCTGGGGATTCCCTGCTGGACATTGACGGCGTCCTGAGCCGCCAGAATGTCGGATGCCGAAAGGCTGATACCGGAAAGCGGATCGGAGATACCGACCGGCGCGATCGTTTCCGTCAGCTCGACGTCATACCGGATACCGTAGTTAAACGTAAGGTTCGGCCTGATCCTCCAGCTGTCCTGGGCGAAGAACGCCAAAGGGGTGTTCTTGATCTCGGACACCGGATTGCCGAATCCCTGGATGTATGTGGAGGGGAATCCAAGTCCGTAGGCCTGGACGGGAGTCATGTTTGGAACCTCGGTACAGGTCGGGGAGGTCCCGGGAATACATCCAGCGCCGGTCGTCAGTTCGATGCCCTCGGGAAACGTCAGCCTGGTCGGGCCGAAGTTGAATAGCCCGGCGAAGTTCAGTTCGAACACCGCCGAAGGAATTCTCACGATGTTGAAATCGCCGCCGAACTTGAAGATGTGGTCACCGAAGACCCAGTTCACATTGTCGGCGAACTGGTAGCGGTTCTCGGTCCTGTCCACGGGCGAGAAAAGCTCGCGGCCGATGAACGCCGCGCCCGAAATGTTGAACGCGACAGCGTCGCCGGTCTGGGACCTGAAAGTCGTGTCGCGCCTTCCGTACGAGAACTTGAACTCATTCGCCCAGTTCGCAGACAGCACAGAATTAAGTCCCGCCGAGAACGAATAGTCGGTGAGGTCCTGGATGCCGGTCCTCGAGAAGTCATTCTGGCCGAGCGACTGGTTCTGCGATTCGACCTGAATGCCCGTCACGTCGTTGGTGTTGTACCCGAACCGCATAGTGAGCTGGTGATCTGGGTTGATCGAATGGTCTCCGCGGATCGAAAAGTAGTTCGTGTTCTCCGTTACCGGGAATATCGCGCGAAGATCGTTCAGCGGGCGGAACGCAATGAAATCGCCGGTCGCGCCGGTCGTGCTCGAAGGTACCGGAGCGCCCGAAAGGAAGAATCTCGGTCCGACCACCTGTCCCGCAGGGATAGCACCACCCGCGCTGATCAGCGGATTCGAACCTGTCAGTGCGGTGCTGGTTCCGCTCGAAGCAAGATAAAGATACTGAACCGCGGTGTTTATGAACCCGGCGTTACCGGTCCCGATCAGTGTCTGGGCGAATGCGAGCTGCTCCGCCGTAAGTCCGTTGAACGTTTGTGTGAATGGAAGGATCGGCGCCCCGAGCGTGATCGACTGCGTAAGGCCGCGGTCAACATCGCTGGTGAAGAACCCGGATTCGTCGCGGTCGCGCCTTTCGTAAGAGGCAAAAAAGAAGGTTCTGTCCTTGACGATCGGCCCTCCGAGCGTTGCGCCCCACTGCGTCCGCCGGAAATCCGGATCGTCGACCGGCGCGAACGGGTTGCGCGCCTGGATGCTCTTGTCGCGGATAAATCCGAAGACGTTGCCGTTGAACTCGTTCGTTCCGCGTTTCGTCACCACGTTGACGATGCCGCCGGTCGCGCGCCCGAACTCCGGAGCGTACGAGTTCGTCGCCACCTGATATTCCTGGACCGCTTCCTGAGAGACCGTCGTGCGGGCGGCGTTCACGGAATTGTCAGTAAAATCGGCTCCGTCCACCTGGACCAGCGTGGAACGTCCGCGCTGACCGCCCACGTTCAAACCGGACGTTGGCGCGGGGCCGATCGGGCGCCCGTTGTCGCGACCGATCGTGGAGATCGTCAGGGCAAATCCTGTAGCGGATCGTTCGTTGATCGGCAGGTTCTCGATCCTCTGCTGTTCGATCGTGTTTGCCACAGTCGAACTGGTCGTTTCGATCAGCTGGACCTCTCCGATACCCACGTTAACGACGACTTCCTGATCGCCCACCTCGAGGGGGATCCGGAGCTCGTACCGCTGACCGACCGTGAGGCGGACATCCGCGATCACGGCCCTCTTGAAGGTAGCGGCTTCGGCTGACACCTCGTACAGGCCGGGTTGGAGCCCGATAAACTGATACGCCCCTTCGTCATTTGCTGTAACGGTTCGCGAAAATCCCGTCGCCGCGTTTCTTACCGTAACGGTCGCCCCGGGAACTACCGCCCCTGTAGGATCGACGACCGAGCCGGCGAGGTCCGCGGTACTGGCCTGGACCTGAGCGAATGCCGCGGCCGATGCGAGCACTAGCATAGCCGCGATCCCTGCGAGCCTTGAAACGAATGCAGATCTTGCCTCAAAAAACGATTTCATTCTTGTGTCTCCTGACGTGATTCCGAATTCCGCCGCTCTTCGGCACCTGACGCCGTCGCAACGGACACGGCCGAGTTTCGAATTACAAGTTCACTTGTACTGCAAGAGAAGTCCAGAAAGCTGAAGGCGGTAACGGATACTTCGATTTGATTGCCGAAAATTCTAATGTTTCAACGGGTTAAAGGCAAGCATTTTGTAACTTTTTTGTCATGGATTACGGACCAGCCACCTTCTCCGGGACGCCTTTCCGGGTCATCACCGCGATCATCCTGCGAAACCCGGAGCTGAAACCGGCAGCAGAAACCGCAGCGGAAGCCAGATGCGGATCGAATGCAAGACGGCGCATCACGGCGCACAATCGAAGCCGGCCTTTGAACCTTCGCCGGTGGGCAGATGAATACCGTATCGCCGCAGTTTCCGCGCTATCGGACAGCAGTGTCTCGGCGAGAAGTTCGGTGCTTTCGAGCGCCATCAGCATCCCGCTTCCTGTGAACGGATCGATGAACGCCCCCGCGTCGCCGACCGCAAAGAGGTTCGGCGCCGGGTTGAGATCGCTGGGACCGAAACCCTCAACTGCGACGGCAAGCCACTCCATCTGCCTCTTCGCGGCGCCAAGCGTCTCCCGCGCCCTGGCGTTGCGGAATACTAGGTTTGAGAGGATCGAATCGGCGTCTCCTCCGCACTCCCGTGCTGCTTTCGAAGAGACGAGAAAGCAGTGGTTTGCGCGACCGCCTTCCACAAAGCTGAGGCCTCCGTAGCCTCCCCGGAAGAAGTAGATCTCGCAGCGTCCCGGCTGCATACCGACATCCGAAAAGTGAGCCTTGAACCCTACCAGCGAAGGCGGCCGCCGCCTTTTCTTCGATCTGTCCGCCGAAGCATATTTCGCAAGGACCCTCTGCCTGCCTGTTGCGTCCACAAAGATCGAGCCTTCTACTGTCTCGCGGCGGCCGTCTTCGAACCGAACCTCGACCGCCGCGACGCGTCCGCCTTCCAGATGCGCACCGCAGACCGATGCTCCTTCGATCACTGCGGCTCCGGCGTGTCTCGCGGCCTCCAGAAGCCTGTGATCCATCTCCGCGCGGCTCAGGCCAAGGGCGGCGCCTCCCGATCCATGGAACCATTCGCTCCGCACCACGGCGCTATTGCCGTTCAATGCGTAGAAGACAGTTTCGCGTATCGGGTCACCGCCTGCCGCTCCGATCGAGCTGAGGACGCCGAGTTCGCTGAAGTGCGCAAGGCACTCAGGCGAGATGAACTCGCCGCACAGCTTGTGCCTTGGAAACCGGGACCTTTCGATCACACAAACTTCCCTGCCCGCCGTCGCGAGCCGGATCGCGAGGCTCGAACCGGCGGGACCCGCGCCCGCTACGATCACCTTTCCGGAACCGCTTTGCGTCGTTCTCATCGTGATCTCAATCTATCAGTGCGTGCCTCGATTTGCACATTTTGTTTTGCATTCCAGTCGTGTTATTCGTGTACTTCTCCCGCAGCCGACATGAAGATATTACCCATTTCCATTCCGACGCCGTTCTACGTCGGCGACGTAAATGTCTATCTTGTCAGGGAAGACCCTCTGACGCTGATCGACGTCGGCCCGAAGACCGCCGAAGCTGCCGACGCGCTGCGCAGCGGGCTTAGAAACGAGGGCGTCGAATTTGCCGACATCCGCAGGATACTTCTCACGCACGCTCACGAAGACCACTGCGGGCTGGCCAGGAGCGTCCGCGACGAGGCCCGGAACGCGGAGATCCTTGTTCACGAATGGGAGACCGGCCATCTTTTCGGGAGGCTCGCCAGAGACTCGCACCGCAAACACATGGAAACGGCGGGAGTTCCGGCACATGTCTTCCGGGAGATGCGCTCCGTTTACGAGGAGATCAGCCTCCTGACAGACTCGCTCGAAGACACGGACTACTCGGCTCTTGAGGACGGTCTCGAACTTGAATTCGGTACGGGCGTTCTGAAGGTCCTGCACACTCCCGGCCATACCCCGGGCTCCTGCTCGTTCGTTCGCGAGGCCGACCGCACGTTGATCTGCGGTGACTGCGTGCTGAAGCGGATCACTCCCAATCCGGTCGTAAGTCCGGATCCGATCGACCCCGGTCGGCGGTTCAGGTCGCTTGCAGAATACCTTGTTAGCCTCGCGAGGATCAGGAGTTTTTCGCCGACGATCGTTTACGGCGGACACGGCGAGCCGATCTGGGATTTCGAAGAGATATTTCATCGGTACGTGAGGGCGATCGAAGAGCGGCAGAAGAAGGTCCTGAGTTTTGTATCCCCGCAGGGCGTGACCGCCTGGGAAGTCGCAAGGCGGTTGTTCCCGGAGGCTATTGGGCGGGATGTGCACAGGTTCCTTGCCGTGTCGGAGGCAATAGCGCATCTGGACTACGCGGTGTCGGAAGGAAAGATCGGGGTTGAGACAGGCGACGGGGTCGAGTTCTACAGGAAGTAGCAGTGGCGGTGGTCTCCAGTGAAAGGAAGAATTCTCCGGTTCAGTTTTCCTTCGGGAAGCTCCAAGGGGAAGAGTTAACCACAGAGGTCGCGGAGGTTCACACGTAGGACACGGAGTTCTTCCCTTTGCGTAGAACTTGGTGTTCTTTGCGGCTGGTTCAAGATCACGAACTGAGCGCTTATGCTGGAGATTCAACCGCAAAGGGCGCAGAGGTTTTCGCGAAGGTCGCAAAGGGAAGGAGTCGCTCATACCTCTTTGTCCTCCGTGCCCTTTGTGGTTTGTTTTTGATTGGCGAAGTGGATGCTTTCGAAGAATTAACCACAGAGGTCGCAGAGGTTTACACAGAGGACACAGTGGGGTTCTTAGCGTTCTTTGCGGTTAGTTCAAGAACAAGAACTGAGCACTCTTGCGGAAAGTTTTACCGCAAAGAACGCAGAGGTTTTCGCCAAGGTCGCAAAGGGAAGGAGTCGCTCATACCTCTTTGTCCTCTGTGAAATCCTCTGTGCCCTTTGTGGATTGTTTTTGATGGGCGAGGTGGATGCTTTCGAAGAATTAACCACAGAGGTCACGGAGGTTTACACAGAGTTCACGGAGTTCTTCCCTTTGCGATCTTCGCGTAGAACCTGGCGACCTTTGCGGTTAGGTCCACGTCGAGAACTGAGAACTTTAGCGTAAGACTTCACTGCAAAGTGCGCAGTGGTCTTCGCGAAGGTCGCAAGAGTCTCTCAATGTACTTTGTGAAATCCTCTGTGTGCTCTGTGGTTCGTCTTTCGTTCGAAAAGTGCCGAGAGGGAGTATCAAACGCAAACGCACTACCGGAACGCCTCACAAACCGCGCTCTTCACGACCTCGAGCTCCGATACATCCACTGTCCTGAGATCCAGCACAACCGCGTCGTTCTCGATCCTCGCGATCACCGGCGGATCGAACCCGCGAAGCTTCTTCTCCAGCTCGTTCGCAGTAACCGAAGCATGCCTGACAGCGATCAGCTTTCCAGACGGATGAGATGCCGGAGCCGAGCCGCCTCCGACGACCGAGCTTCCGTCGATGACCGCAACGGACGCGTCCTCTATCCCGCCGAGCCTCTCCTTCAGCTCCGCCGCGACATCGGCCGCTCGCTTCGCAAGTTCTTCCCCGGTCAGCGCGAGCATCCTCAGCGCCGGCACATCCTCGAACATCGTCCCGCGCAGGAATGAAACAAGCGTCGATTCGAGCGCTGCATAGACGATCTTCGAAGGCCGGAAAGCGCGGTACAGAGGATGACGCCTGATCCTCGCGAGCACGTCCACCTTTCCGACGATGAATCCGGACTGGATCGAGCCCAAAAGCTTGTCGCCGCTGAACGTGACGACATCCGCTCCGGCGGCTATCGACTCGCGGATCAGAGGCTCGTCGTCCAGCCCAAGGCCCGACAGATCGACGAGCGCACCCGACCCCGCGTCCTCGTAAAGCAGAAGGCCTCTCGAATGCGCGAGTTCCGCCAACTCCCCGACCGATGGCGCCGAAGTGAAACCGACGATGCGGTAGTTCGAAGGATGGACTTTCAGCAACAGCTTTGTCTCGCCGGAAACCGCCTTCTCGTAATCTTCGAGCTTCGTGCGATTCGTCGTACCGATCTCAACAAGCTTCGCGCCCGACCTTTCCATCACATCCGGGACCCGGAAATCGCCCCCGATCTCGACAAGTTCCCCGCGCGAGATCACCGCCTCACCGCCTTCGCACAGGCTCGTCAGAACGAGAACGGCTGCCGCGGCGCAGTTGTTTACGATCAGCGCCTCTTCGGCTCCGGTCAGTTCCGCGGCGAGTTCCTCGGCTCGGCGGCCGCGCCTTCCGCGTTTCCCCGTTTCGAGGTCGTATTCAAGATCGCAGTAGCCCGAGGCCTCCGAGATCGCTTCGAGCACTTCCGCCGAAAGCGGGGCGCGGCCCAGGTTGGTGTGGATGATCACTCCCGTAGCGTTCACGACTCGCCGGATGCCGCTGCTCCTTTCCGAACGCAGCTCTTCCGCCAGGCGGTTCTCCACGTTCTTGAGAAGGGAGTCACGGTCCGTTCCGGAAACGGCCCCGTCCGAAAGCTCGCTTCGCAAGCCCTCTATGACCGAGCGCACACGGCGCGTAGTCCTCTCTCTGCCGTACTCGGCGGCGTAGGCTTCCGCGGTCCTGGTCTTCATCACCAGATCGACCGAGGGCAGGTCCCTCAATTCGATCTCATTCTCTTTCGATTCAGCGCTCTTCATTTCGTCTCCGGTTCCATTCGCTTCGGGAATACGACGGCATTGGCAGTTTAATACAAGATGGGCGCGTTTCGCCCGATCCTTCCTTCAAAACCGTTTGTTCCCAATGACAATGCTTAGAAACTCACTTGACCGCCGATCCGAACAGAAGCTGGACAATCAGGCGTCGATCGAAGAACAGATCGACAGGCTTGAAGAGGATATTAGACGCCTCAAGATCGACTTCGACATTTATTTCAACGGCGGCACCAAGACCCCTCCGCACGCTGCACGCGCCAGCCTCGAGGCGAGGATCTCGAGACTCAATGGCGACAGGACGCTCTCGTACGGCAGCCGTTACAAGCTGAACACGATGATGTCGAAGTACAATTCATATCGCCATCTGTGGCGGCGCAGGCTGCGGGAAAAAGGAGACGAGATCTACTAAACTGAAAAAGGCGCCCGGAACTTGCGGCGCCTTTTCCATTTTGCTTCTCAGAGATCCTGATTTTCAGACTTTGATCACATTTTCGGCCTGAGGGCCCTTCGGCCCGTTGGTCACCTCGAACTCGACTTCCTGGCCCTGTATAAGGGTTTTGTATCCGTCTCCCGTGATCGCACTGTAATGCACGAAGATGTCCTGTTCGCCGGGCTGCTCTATAAACCCGTAGCCCTTGGCGTTGTTAAACCACTTAACAGTGCCTGTCGTCTTTGACATATCCATTCAGTTCCTCCTACCAACTTCAAGTAAAGATCCGGACCTTGTGACAGATCCAAAGAAAGTCGCGAGGCACAGTTCGGCCCCGACAACGAAGTACCCGCGCAACTCGCGGACTTGTGTCAACGGTCAGCCGCGCGCAGATGAAAGAGTTGTAGTCAACCTCATTGCTAAACTACAGCCAAATCTTAAACTGCAAGATTTTATAAGGGGGGTGCGTGTCTGTTGCGTTGTATTAGTGACAGATTGTCGCCGAATTTACATAAAGCCCGGACGGCTTGTCAAGGAAAAATGTTACCGGGCAGTTAAGAAAACCCCGAATTGACAGTAAGTTGTGTATTGGCGAAGATGGTCGCGTGCCAGGCGACCCCCGGGCGGCGCGATATGGAAGAATACGGCAAGAATCCCAAGCTCTCATACAACGAATACCTGAAGGTTCCCGACCTGATCGATCTGCAGAAAACACTGTCCGATCCGGTCAGCCACGATGAGCTTCTGTTCATCATCATCCACCAGACATACGAGCTCTGGTTCAAGCAGATACTCCACGAGATCGACGGCACGATCGGCTGGATGAACGAAGGGCGCATGTTCCGCGCGAACCATTCGCTGAAGGCGGTCAACAAGATCGAGAAGGTGCTGGTGGGGCAGATCCACGTGCTGGAATCGATGGCGCAGATCGGCTTTCTCGAGTTCCGCGACAAGCTGAATCCCGCGAGCGGATTCCAGTCGATGCAGTTCCGCGAGCTTGAATTCGCTTCAGGACTGAAGGACGAGAAGATCCTGAAGTTTTTCGAGTTCGACGAGTTCGCGCACGGGCGCCTGACGAAGCGGTTCGGGGAACCGAGCCTTGCCGACGCGTTCTGGAAGCTCCTGGAGCGCGAGGGCTTTCATTCGGGTACGAAAGAAGAGCGGATGGAGTCGATCGTCGAGATCCTCGGCCATCCGGAGAAGTATCCGGACCTGTTCATAATGCAGGACCTTCTGATCGACCACGACGAGAACATCGCAGCGTGGCGGCATCATCACGTGCTGATGGTCGAGCGGATGCTGGGAATGAAACGCGGAACGGGCGGGTCGGAAGGCGTCGGTTATCTGCGGACGACCCTCGAGAAAAAGTTCTTCCCCGAGCTCTGGGAGGCGCGTACATACCTGGAAGTCAATGGTCAGTGATCGGGAAGAAGTCAGGAGTCAGAAGTCAGGAGTCAGAAGTCAGAAGATTTGAGCCGCAAAGCGGCGACCTGCATTTAGCCGTGAGTGGAGCGGAGTGGAACCCACGGTGAGTGGCCAGACGAGATTGAAGCCGCGTTGCGGCGACACCCTTTATAGTGGGGTGCTGGTCCGCCCAAGCCTCCAACACTTTGCGTCCCTTGCGGCCTTCGCGATGAACTGCTTTTCTAATCGAAGAACATCATGAACCCGATCAAACAAATCTTGTTCGCTTTCGCCGTGTTGGCGCTCTTTGCCGCCGCAGCCTTCCCGCAGTCCGATCCGAACGCTCCTATCCGGGTCACCTTCCTGCACGTGAACGACACATACCAGTTCACTCCCGTTGAAGGCGGAAAGCGCGGAGGCCTTGCGAGGCTCCTGACGTTGAAAAAACGCGCGATGGAAGAGAACCCGCACGTAGTTTTCACGCTCGGAGGCGACACGCTGTCGCCTTCCGTCGAGACAAGGACCTACAAGGGCGCGCAGATGGTCGATGCGTGGAACGCGATCGGGCTCGATTACTCGGTGTTCGGAAACCACGAGTTCGACATCTCGACGGCCGAACTTCTGAAGCGGATAGAAGAGTCCGATTTCCAGTGGCTTGGTGCAAACGTCGTCTACGCCGACAGCGGCAAGCCGTTCGCGGACCTGCCGGAGTTCGTGATCCGGGAGTTCGAAGGCGTGAAGATCGGGATCGTGGGGCTTCTGCTTCCGGAAACCAAAGAGACCTCGTCGATGGAAGACACCCTCAAGGTCACCGATTACTGCCTGGCCGCCAACCTGATCGTCAGCCGTCTGAGGATGGTGGAGAAGGTGGATGCCGTGGTAGGCCTGACCCACCTTTTCATGGAACAGGACAAGAAGGCGGCGGGTTGTGCCGATTTCGATCTTATACTCGGCGGCCACGAGCACAGCCTCCTTCAGTCGAGCGCCTTTGGCACGCCCATCTTCAAGATGACCGCGGACGCGCGGGAAATGGGCAAGTTCAACCTGAACTTCGACCGAAAGACGAAGCGCCTGATGAGCCTCGACTGGGAGATCATTGCCGTCACGGACGAGATTCCCGACGCTCCGGAATTCGCACCCATCGTCGCGAAGTACAAAGACCTTCTGGAGAGGCTCGCCGTCCCGGTCGGCGCGACGTCGGTCACGCTCGACGCGCTTTCGGTCTCGAACCGGACCAAGGAAACGAACATCGGCAACTTCATCGCCGACGCCTATCGTGAGGCGGTAGATGCGGACATAGGCTTCGTCAACGGAGGCTCCATCCGTGCGGACCTGACCTACAATCCGGGCCCCTTGACCAAGCGCGACGTGCTGTCGATGCTGCCTTTCAACAACCCGATCGTGAAGGTAGAAGTGACGGGAGCGGTCTTGCGCGAGATCATCGAGCACAGCGTCGCGAGGTCCGCCGAAGACAACGAACCTGGCCGTTTCCCGCAGGTGTCGGGAATGAGTTTCCGCTTCGACGCTTCGAGGCCCGCCGGAGACCGCGTGCTTGAGATCAAGGTCGGCGGCGAACCTCTGAACGAGTCGAAGAACTACACGATCGCGACCTCGGACTTCCTCGTGTCACGCGCCGGAGACGGCTACACGATGTTCTCGAAGGGGAAGGTGATCTCGGGCGCGGAAGGCGCCCCGAAGGATTCGGACGTGTTCGAGGCCGCGATCAAGGCCGCGCCGAACGCGACGATAGCTCCGAAGCTCGAGGGCCGAATAATTCGGGAGAATTGAAGAAACAGACAAGATGGACAGGATAGGCACGATTGCTGGTCCCGTCTTTTAGGCCGGACAGTCGGTTCGTGAACGATCGATCCGGAAACGCAGATCACTCGCCGAAATCCTAGAGATCCTGTCCATCCTGTTTCTTCTTCCTCTTCGTTTCTTCCACTTCGTTTCTTCTTGTCGCTCGTACGATCTTGTAGACGCGGACCTGCGCCCGTGTCCGAAGCCCAAGCGTCAGCGCGGGCTACCGTCAGTGCTGAGACGAAAGGACTGAGGACTGAGTGTCAGTAGACCGACCGTCAGGGAGGGCGTAACTCGGGATTGGGGACGAGTAAGTCGCTCATCCTGTCCGCCGCGGTTTTCCGGTAGGTACGAAGAAGGCGACATACGGAACGATCACGCCCGACAGGATCCAAAACAGTGCAAACTCTGAAGAATCGAGACCAAGATCGATTACCTTCACCGTACCCTGTATCACCCAGTGAAGGATCGCCGGCGCCCAGATAGTGCCGCCGCCGAGTTCATAAAGCCTTGCCAAAGGGAACAACAAGGCCGTCGCGAGCAACACCGACGCCAGTGCGATCGGCCAGGGCATCGTCGCGAACATCGAAAGATGCACCAGGACAAATGGTCCCCCGGCGATCAACGCCGCACGCCTGAACGTGCGCCCGCGGCGGATGCGGCCGAACAGATAGGCCCTGAAAAGTACTTCTTCGGCGATTCCCGCCTGAGCGAAAAGCCCGGGAAGAAGGAACAGCCATCCCGGATACATCGAGATCGACGCACCCTTCGAATACACGTAGACCGGAACAACAAGAAGCAGCAACGCACTTATCATAGCGGCGGCGATCAGACCTTTTATTCTTGGTGTGCCGAGCCCCAGGCTGCCGAACGCCTCAGGATACGGCTCGCCGAGCAGCCACCGCGACGCAGCGAAAACAGCGGCGACAACGACCGCGCCCACGAACAATCCGGCCTGGCCCCGGTCGCTGGCCAACGTTCTGGCAGTGATCTCGAAAAGCCCGTAAGAAATGAAGAGCCCTAGAATGAACCGCAGCCAGGTCCCTGTGTCCGGCGGCCAGGGCTTGGCCTCGAACTCTCCCTCAGTGCCGAATACCCGATCGCGCGATCCTTTCATTCGTCGATTCCGGACATCGCACCTGCCCTCCACAGCGACCAGCCCATTCCGATCAGCCCCGCATTCCGCAGCGCGGTGCCGAGTGTCTGCATTATCTCCGGAACGGGCACGAAGGAAAGGAGCAGATTCAGGCAAACGCCGGCAAGAAGAACTGCAGAGGCCCACCGAGGAAACACGCCCGCTCGGATCGAGGCGACACCGAATGCGACGCCGCCGATCACCATCAACGCGCCGTGAGCAGTATAGATGGATCCCAGCCGATGCCAGAGGGCACTGTAATCGGTGATATTTTCGGTAAGAGCGAACTGGGTGGAGTGCGCGAAATAGACGAACGCAGATCCGTAGAGGATCGCTCCGACGAGGCCGAGATAAGAAATGAGCGGCCTCTGCGCCGCATAGAGTCCGACAAGAATGATCGGAAGCGGAAGGAATGCCAGATAATTCAGCCAGAGCTGCTCGGTGGTAAATCCCCCGGCGAGCCATTCGATCACGTCGGTAAAGGTGTGGAGCGCCGGTGCGAGGATGGCGCCAATGGAAATGAGCCGCCGGGTCAGATCATCCATCTTCGGTAGTTCCGATTGCGTGCGATCAAGATTGCGCACTTGATTGCCGCGTCCTGCCTTGTCTGCACGATCTCCACTCCGGCTTCGGACACGTCTCAGTCCCGAGTTACGCCCTCCCTGACGTTCGGGCTACTGACACTCAGTACTCAGTCTATTCTTCTCAGTACTCGAGGTAGCCCGCGCTGACGCTTGGGCTTCGGACACGTCACTCAGGACCTCTCTGACTCCCGTCCGATTTACGGAAGGGGAGGCTAAGACGCGATCTTATTCCGAGCGCTTCCCGACACTCTGTTCGATCAGCTTCAGCAGCAACACCTCTGCGGCCTTTATCATTGGGCCGGAAAGGTTATCAGCATAAATAGTTTCTATCGTTCCTTCTCCGAAATAAAGGCCGTCGGAGACCAGGAAGGACATCCGAATATTCCCCTTGATTGGAGCCGCCAAGCGGTCTTTGTCCCAAGGCCCTATCGCATCGACAACCGTCTGGGAAGCCTCGATCACATCTTTCGCTTCGGCCTCAAAGGAGTGTCCTTTGCCCTCTACGAAAACCATCTTGCCCGTATGGTTGATATACCGAACCGAGCCATCCGTAAAAACCGCGAGAGTATCAAGTCCCTCAGGCAGGTGAACTTCCACGATCGTACCGAGTATGACCCCTTTAGGAACTTCCTTTCCTCGCTTTCGCAGCAGGCCATAAGCAAGCGCCCGTTGCCGCGACTCGAGTTTTGTGTCGGCGGCGATCTTGGCCAGATCATTTGAACTTGCGTCTTCCGCGAACAACGTCTTCCAGGGCTCTACCAAGTCACCTTCAAAATCGTCCTTGAACAGGCTAAGCCGGTCGCAAAAAAGCAACTGATAAATAGCGTTCGCCGCCGGATCTTCGTATGGGCCGTTGAGGTTCTGTGCCGAAACCGAACCGGCTGCAACGGCACTCAGTCCGATCGCTGTCAGGAATTTCTTCAACATTGAGGCAGAATTCTAGCGTAACTTGTGTCGGTTCCGGAGGATTTTTTTGTGCGTGGGTCCGAAGCCCTGGGGTCACAACCGGCCGCCATTGAGAATTCGACACTCAAGACAGAGGCGGCGGATCGTGGACCACTGAAAAGCACCGCAGGTGCGACACTTCTGAAGATAGCGGGATATTGAAAGGACCCTCTGAGCCGCGTAGCGGCGTCATGTGTCCGAAGCCCAGGCGTCAGCGCGGGCTACGTCGAGGACTCGACACCCAAGAAAGAGGCGGCGGATCGTGGACCGTTGAAAAGCGCCGCAGGTGCGGCACGTCTGAAGATAGCGGGATATCGAAAGGACCCTCTGAGCCGCGTAGCGGCGACACATCCGTGTGGGGCCAGAGCGCCTTTCGGTGAAATGCAGGCAGTCCGCGCTCGAATCCCTTGCCAATCACGGCCTCGAACCAGAAGCAAAGCGGGCGATCAGTCTTCAATGCTCACGCACTTTCCAAAGATCGAACTCGGCCCGATCCAGCCGTTGATCAATCCCCTGTTGTTGCCGATCTGATATCGGTTTCCCTGGATAGCTTTCACGTTGTGGAGGTACTCCTTCCCTCTGACCTTGCACAGGACTATGTCCCCAACCTCTATCTCCGAGATGTTCACAGGCACAACCGTGCACAGTTGGCCGGATTCGATGCGACCTTTCATCGAGTGACCCCTTGGACGGAACTCCACTTCGTGTCCTTCTTTGAGTCTTTGGATGTGATGTTGAGCCCAGCCCATAGTGTAGAAGCCTTGATGGAACCGAATAGATTTTGGAGGTTCATCTACTCCTCCTCACCGTCCACCATACGCTCAAACGCAATCTCAAAGTCACCCGTCGCTATCTGATCCTTGATTACTTTTTCAACACGATCCCTGGTCAGTTTGTCTATGAGTATCATGTCGCTAGCCCAAAAATACCCGCCGGACAAGCATTCGCCGGAAAGAGCATGTTCATCTCTAAGCGAGACAATATTTGAGAATGTAAAGAACGTCGCTAGCCATCTGGATCCGTCTTCCAGGGTAACAATGACATCGGAATTATCGTCCTCCGTGTCCCACCCGTTCACCCAGATCTCACACTCAAGCCAGATTTCTCGTATCGATAACTTATCCATCGCCTCTTGTAGCTTCGATAAAATGTCGGTCAATCTGAATTCTCCCGGCAGATCTTCGTCAGACGCTGGAGGGAGTCGGAAAGAACTAGCTCCTGAAACCGGCCAACCTGATCCGTATACCTTTATGCCAGGTTGGGTCCATGCTCGTGCCATCCGGTTATCTATTCTTCCACACGAATCTGATTTACTAGCTCTTCAAGAATCCGATCCTCTTGTCGTCAGGTGGGGGCTCGGGAGCCATCAATTGCCTGATAGCTTCGATAACCACCCATATCTGGCGGTCGTGCGATGACAGCTTGCGTTCAAGCTCAGCAAGTTTCGCAGCAAGGTCTTTATTACCCTGTATTGATTCTCGTAGCTGCACGAAAGCACGTACTACAAAGACGCTTACCTCTATAGCTTTAGGCGAGTTTAAGACGCTCGCAGCCATGATAGCGCCATGCTCCGTGAAGGCATGCGGGTTTACCCTAGAGTACTTGAGGTTTTCGAGGTGGTCACAAATTGTTACCACCTCTTCTTTTTCTTGTTTTGTAAGCCGGAACGCAAAGTCCGGCGGGAACCTGTCAGAGTTACGACGAACGGCCTGATTATGTGCCTTCGTTGTAACTCCGTAGATATCTGCGAGATCCGAGTCAATGATCACTTTCTCGCCCCGGATAAGCAGTATGCTTTGTGTTATTTTTCCAACGTTTATGGGAGGTGGGTTCGTTGGCATAGGTCTCCTTGTTCATCTGTGAGGTAGTCACAATTTGTGACCGGCGATCAGATCGGATTCATCCCTCGACTCTCAGTCCTCAGTCCTTTCGTCTCAGTACTCGAGTTAGCCCGCGCTGACGCTTGGGCTTCGAACACTCATCCTCAAACCCGAGTTACGCCTTCCCTGACGGTCGGGCTACGGACACGTGTCGCCGCTAAAGCGGCTCAAGGCATGTTTTTGCGCTATTTCCCGGGGTTCCGCTGCGCTCCACCCCGGGCTACCCTCCGTCGCCCCTTCGGGGCTTTTCAATGGTCAACGATCATTGGTCATCGATCAATCGGGGAATGCTAAGACCCCCTGACTTCTGACTTCCGACTTCTGTCTTCTGTCTTCTGACTTCCGACTTCTGACTTCTGACTTCTGACTTCTGACTTCTGACTTCTGACTTCTGTGTTCTGACTTCTGTCTTCTGACTTCCGACTTCTGTCTTCTGTCTTCTGACTTCCGACTTCTGTCTTCTGACTTCTGTCTTCTGACTTCCGACTTCTGTCTTCTGTCTTCTGTCTTCTGACTTCCGACTTCTGACTTCTGACTTCTGACTTCTGACTTCTGACTTCTGACTTCTGACTTCTGTCTTCTGACTTCTGTCTCCGGTCTCCGGTCTCCTGCCCCATTGGTCAATGATCGATGACCATTGATCACTGCTCCCCAACCTTCAGCACTGCCAGAAACGCTTCCTGGGGGATCTCGACACGGCCGACCTTTTTCATGCGCTTCTTGCCTTCTTTCTGCTTCTCGAGCAGTTTCCGCTTGCGCGTGATGTCGCCGCCGTAGCACTTCGCCGTCACGTTCTTGCCCATCGCCTTCACGTTCGCGCGCGAGATCACCTTGTTCCCGATCGCCGCCTGGATCGGCACCACAAACATCTGCCTCGGTATCAGCTCCTTCATCTTGCTGACCAGGTCGCGGCCGGTCTTCTCGGCGGACTTGCGGTGCAGGATTAAAGACAGCGCGTCGACCGGCTCTCCGAGCACCAGCACGTCGAGCTTTACAAGGTCGCCCTGCTTGTAGCCCGAAAGGTGGTAATCGAGCGAGGCGTAGCCCCGCGAGACCGATTTCAGGCGGTCGTAGAAATCGAGCACGATCTCGTTCAGAGGCAGCTCGTACACGAGCATCACTCGCGCGCTGCCGACGTATTCGAACTTTTTCTGGATCCCGCGTTTTTCCTCCAAGAGAGGAAGTATCCCGCCGAGAAATTCGTCCGAAGTCAGGATCGTAGCCTCGATGTAAGGCTCCTCGATGCGGTCGATCCGGACCGTTTCAGGCATCTGCGCCGGCGAATCGACCTCGATCATCTCTCCGTCGGTCTTGAAAACGCGGTACCGGACGCCGGGCGCGGTCGTGATCAGCTCCAGGTCGAACTCGCGCTCGAGCCTCTCCTGGATGATCTCCATATGAAGAAGCCCAAGGAAGCCGCAACGAAAGCCGAAGCCGAGCGCCGTCGAAGACTCGGGCTCGTAAAAGAACGAGGCGTCGTTCAGGCGGAGCTTGTCCATCGCGTCGCGAAGCTCTTCGTACTGGGCCGATTCTGTCGGATAGAGACCCGAGAAGACCATTGGCTTCACCTCGCGGAATCCGGGGAAAGGCTTGTCGGTCGGCCTCGCCGCGTCGGTGATCGTGTCTCCGATCTGCACGTCGGCGACCGTCTTGATCGATGCGGTGAGAAAACCGACCTCGCCGGGACCGAGCTCGTCGATCGCGGTCGGCACGGGCCGGTTAACGCCCATCGTCTCGATCTGGTATTCGCGGCCTGTGTTGAACAGCCGTATCTTCTGCTTCTTTCGGATCGAGCCGTCGATCACCCTGAACAGCACGACGACGCCGCGGTACGAGTCGTACCAACTGTCGAAGATCAGCGCTTTCAGAGGCGCGTCGCGGTCGCCCTTCGGAGGCGGAACGTCCCGGACGACGGCCTCGAGGATGTCCTCGACGCCCTGTCCGGTCTTCGCCGAAGCGAGCACGGCATTGTCCGTTTCGAGGCCTATGATCGTCTCGATCTGTTCGAGGATCCGGTCGGGTTCGGCTGACGGAAGGTCGATCTTGTTCAGGACGGGGATCAATTCGAGGTCGTTCTCGATCGCCAGGTAGGTGTTGGCAAGCGTCTGCGCCTCGACCCCCTGCGAAGCGTCGACGATTAGAAGAGCGCCTTCGCAGGCCGAAAGGCTTCGCGAAACCTCGTAAGAAAAATCGACGTGGCCCGGCGTGTCGATCAGGTTCAATACGTACTGCTGTCCGTCCTTCGCCTTGTAGTCAAGCCTTACCGCGTGCGATTTGATCGTGATCCCGCGCTCGCGCTCGAGGTCCATGTTGTCGAGCAGCTGGTCCTCCATCTCGCGGTCGGTGACCGCGCCCGTGTGCTGAAGGATGCGGTCCGCCAGCGTCGATTTCCCGTGGTCGATGTGGGCGATGATCGAAAAGTTCCTGATGAGTTCCGACTTCATATATAGCGCCGAAATCCGGCTAGACAGCGTTCCGAAAGTAATCCATAACAATATCAAAACGCCCGGTCTTTGGCACTTTGGAAAGCGGCGGAAAGCTGAAGAGCGCTCGGGTTTGTGGCGCGGCAGGGCGTCTGTGTGATCGGCGAAAGAAAGCGGTTTGCGAACGGATAATCTGGCCGCCGGGACGGACCGCCGACAAACGGTCCGGGAAAATAGAGCAGCTTCCGACTATTGAAATCCGCAACTGCTGATATAATGACGTTTATATCCGCAATGCTGAAGTTCGGCGCGAACATTTGTACCGATCCGGAACAGTCGTCGTCCCGCGAGTGGCTCGAGACGAACGGCGTCGGGGGCTTCGCGACTTCGACCGTGTCCGGCATCAATACCCGCCGCTATCATTCGCTACTGACAGCGGCGGCGAGGCCGCCGCTCGGCCGCATACGGCTTCTCTCGAAGTTTGAAGAGATCGTCCGGATCGGTTCCGAGGAATACTCCCTGTCCGCCAACCGATTCCCTGGGACTGTCCACCCGGTGGGCTTTCGGCTGATCGAGGCGTTCGGGCTCGATCCGTTTCCCGTTTGGACATACGCGATCGAAGAAACCGGCGTAGAGATTCGCAAGAAAATATTCGCCGTGCACGGCGAGAACACGGTCGTCTGCCGGTGGGAGGTCATCCCGGGGCTTCGAACGGTTGAGGATGAAGTTGAGCTTGAACTCAGGCCTCTGCTCGCATATGTCGAGTATCATTCGCTGCGAAAGCGGTCGGACGATGTCGATATGAGCTTCTTCGCGACCGAGAATTGCGTCTGGATGCGGCCCGTTGATAGTGCGCCCGAGATATTCTTTAACCACAACGCGAGATCGGTTTCGAAGACCGGCGACTGGTACCTCGATTTCGAGTACGCGATCGAAGAGGAACGCGGGTTCGATTTTCGCGAGGACCTCTTCCAGCCTTTCTCGATGCACTTCGATCTGCACAGCGGACCGGCGGTGGCGGTCGTTTCGACCCGCCAGATCAATTACACGGACGCCGGCGAGTTCGAAGAGGCCGAGACCGCGCGCCGGGAGGGGCTGTGCGAGATCGCCGGTGCGGACACGGAGCTCAAGCGCCGACTCGTCGTCGCCGCCGACCAGTTCATCGTTGAGAGGGGCGAGGGACACACGGTCATCGCCGGTTATCCGTGGTTCTCGGACTGGGGAAGGGACACGATGATCTCCCTGCCGGGGCTTACGCTCGCGACGAAAAGAGAGGGCATAGCAAAAGGAATACTCCGCGAGTTCTCGAAGTACGTATCGCAGGGAATGATCCCCAACAGGTTCCCGGATGAAGGAGAAACTCCGGAATACAACACGGCCGATGCGACGCTCTGGTTCATAGAGGCCGGCCGCGCATACGCGGAACACACGGGCGATCTGGAATTCGTAAAAAAGGAGCTGTTCCCCGAATTCAGAAAGATCGTCAAGATGCACGTGGAGGGAACGAGATTCGGGATCCGGGCCGATGAGGACGGCCTATTGCACACAGGCACGGAAGGCAGCCAGCTGACCTGGATGGACGCCAAGTACGGCGACGAGGTCTTCACGCCCAGGATCGGTAAACCGGTCGAGATCCAGGCGCTCTGGTACAACGCGCTCCGCACGATGGAAGAGTTCGCGTCGAAGTTTAAGTCAAAGAAGAAGGCGAGAAAGTACGGAAAGATGGCAGAGGCCGCACGCGCCAGCTTTAACCGGAAGTTCTGGAACGAGGAGGCAAAATGCCTCTACGACGTGATCGAGGGAGACCGTGCCGATGCCTCGATCCGGCCGAACCAGATATTCGCCGTTAGCCTGCCCCACTCGATGCTCAGTGCCTCAAGGGCGAAAAAGGTCGTTCAAAAGGTCGAACAGGAACTGTTCACGCCTTACGGCCTTCGCTCGCTGAGCCCCGAGGACCCCGCATACCGGGCGATCTACATCGGAAGTCCCTACGAGCGCGATTCCGCATATCACCAAGGAACGGTCTGGGCGTGGCCAATGGGCGCTTTTATCGACTCTCTAAAGAAGGTCTATCCGAAGGGAAGAAAGCTGAACCAGCATCTGGACCTGATCTTCGAATCCTTTCTAAAGCATACCGAAGAGGCTGGAGTCGGGCAGATCTCCGAGATCTTCGACGGCGGTGCGCCCCATCGCCCGCGCGGCTGTTTCGCGCAGGCCTGGAGCGTGGCGGAGATCCTGCGTGTTGTGATGGAAGAGGACTGAGGCATCGGAACCCGGAGCGCAAGCGACGGGCATAGTCCGGACTGAGTGATGAGTGATCTCACCGGCGCTAAGCAAACGCTCCCGCGATCACTTTCCGGAACCTCTCCATCCCTCGCAAACCGTCCACCCTCGGATCGACCAGCACGAAGTTGAAGCTGTGATCCTTGGCACTCCTCGCACGTTCGAGCCAGTCGATCGCCTTCTCTTTCTCTCCCATCAGCGAATACGCGACTGCGATCTCGTAAGCGTAGCCCCGGGGTTTGTCCGTCACGTATTTTGCAGAGAGCGCCCGTGCGATCAAGTCTCCCGCAGCCTTCTTGTCTCCGGCGACCGCTTTCACCTGCGCGGTGATCATCGCCCACCCGGGCTCCGATTCGTCGGTGTTCCCAAGGTACGTCCGCTCTTTCAGCAGCGCTTCGGACGCGGCGGATGCGTTGCCGGTCGCTTCAAAGATCACCCGCATCGTCTTGTGAGAGGGAACCATTACCGCGTTGAGTTCGAGGGACCTGCGGCAGATCCTCAGCCCGTCCTCGTAACGCCTCGCATAGTAATACACGAGCCCGGCCGCGGACGGCACGATCGGCGACTGCGGCTCGAGCTCAAGAGCCATATCGATCTGTTCGATCGCCTGCTCCGGACGGTCCATCGCCGCGAGCGCCAGCGCGAACCAGTGATGCGCGGTCGAATACGACGGATTAAGCTCGATCGCCCGCGTGAAGTGCTTCACCGCCTCCGTCCGGTTCCAGTCGCCGTAGAAGAGAACATACCCGAGCGAAGCGTGAGCTTCGGCGAGCGAATCGTCCAGAGAGAGCGCCTTTTCCGCGTTCTCTTTCGCTCTCGCGTATGCGTCCTTCGGAGGCGGCACGCTGTACAGGTTCAAAAGCGAGTAGGCGTCCGCGAGGCCTACATACGCGAGCGCGAATTCGGGGTCCCGTTCCCGGGCCTTCTCGAACGAGGCTATCGCCTTTTCGAGGTTGTCCGCCGAGCGGTCCCGCATAAGGAAGCGGCCTGCAAGATATAGCTGATAGGCTTCCGTGTCGTCGGTGAGCTTGCGGTTGAGGCGGTCGCGCTCGCTGGCGGAAAGCTCGACGGTCAGCGCTTTCAGGACGCGGTCGGCGATCCTGCCCTGAAGAAGCGGAAAGTCCGCCTCGGGTTCATCGAACGTCTCCGCCCAGATGATCCTTCCGGTCGAAGCGTCCAGCAGTTCCGCACCGACACTGAATGAAGCCGTTTTGCGTTCGAGCGTTCCGCGCAGTACGTACGAGGCGCCGAAACTCTTTCCGATCTCCATAGCTGATCTGGTATCGGCGAGGTTGATCAGCGCCGGCCTGACCGAAAGCCCGCTTGCCACGCCGAGCCGCCGATAGAGCGATTCGGCAAGGCCCACCGCGAGCGACTCCTCGTTCTCGACATGCGAATCCGTCGTGAAGGGAAGGATCGCGAGCGACTTCCTTCCGCTCTCTTCCGTGCCCGCCACCTCGGTGTTCTCGTCGGGCGAAGTCCCCTGGCGCATCTCGAACGTGATCAGGCCGGACCAGAACCCTATGCCGATGAAGACCAGCGCGATGCAGGCGGCAACGACGATCAGCGCGGTCCTGTGTCTTCGCGGGGTGAAAGCCCTGGCCGTCTCGTCCGCGTCCGGCGCCGGCGGCATCTCCATCAGCCGGGTCGGTATCCTCGATTCGTGGATTCTCTCATCCGCTTCGGGGACGATCCGGCCCATAAGGTCCCTGTACCCGGGCTCGTCCCGCAGCTCGTCGAATCGGGCGTCGTAAGGCACGAAGACGACCCAGAAATCCTTGTCGTCGATCCCGCGCGAGATCCACTTCAGCGCCTCTTCCTTCTCGCCCAGCCCCGCGTGAATGAGCGCGAAATAGACCGGCGGAACATACTGCCTGCCGGACAGTTCGTGCAGTTCCGCGATCACTTCCCGAGCCTCTTCCGCGCGGCCGGCCGCCGCAAGCGAATAGCCCAGAGCGTACAGCGGAAGGCTGAGGCGCCTCGTATTCGTGGTCGCCGTCTCGCACATCCTGATCGACTCATCGAAGTTGCCGATCTGCTTGACGACCCAGCTGAACGCCTGTTCGGCGATGTAATAATTCGGCTGGATCCGGAGCGACTGCCTCAGTTTTTCAAGGGACCTTTCGAAGTTCCTTGCGTTGCGGTACACGAACGCGCAGGTCACAAGCACGGAAGGCGACTGCGGGTTCAGCCGTTCAGCCTTCGTGATCTCCCGGATCGCTTCCTCATGCCTGCCCGTAAGGCTCAGGAGCTGCGCGTACCATAGGTGCGCGTCGCCGAGATTCGGGTTCAGCGCCACGGCGCGCTTCAGATGCTTTTCGGCGAGCTCGTAATCCCATTCGTAGCCGAACGCGGTTATGCCCAGCGAGATGTGTGCTTCGGCGAGCTCCGGGTCGAGCTCGATCGCCTTCAGCGCCGCCTGCTTCGCCGCAGGAAAGCTCTCGTTCGGCGGCATTATTCCGAAGATGCTGAGGAAGTTGTAGTAATCCGCGACGCCGCTGTATGCGCGCGCAAAGCCCGGATCGAGCGCGATCGCCTCGTAGAAATACACGAGCGCTTTCGCAAGACCGTCCACGGTGTAGCTGTGCCAGTGGAAACGTCCTTTCAGATATGCCTCGTAGGCCCGCGCGTCCTCCGTACCTCTTTTCTCTACCGAAGAAAGCGAATCGCCGGCAAGCGTTTCCATCAGAGCTTCGGAAACCTGCGCTGAGATCGAATCCTGAAGCGTGAGGAGATCGTCCGACTGTTCCTCGAAATGGCCCGCCCAGACCGTCTGGTTATCGCGGCTCTCCACAAGCTGAGCGGTGACCCGGACCTTCTCGCCGATGATCTGGATCCGGCCGTCAAGGATGTACGCGGCATTCAGTTCCCGCCCCGCGCGCTCCGGTTCCCTGTCCGAATCTCTCGCGTACCTGAGAATCGAACTGGTCGGCCTGACTGCGATCGTCTTCAGCTTGCTGAGCCGTGTGATAACCGCGTCGGCCAGGCCCAACGAGAGGAACTCGCCGGTGTCCGAGGCGCCGTTTCCCGACGGTCCGCCGAGCACCTGGAAGGGGAGTACGGCGAGGGAGACGCCGCCCCGTATGGAATTCTCGAGCAAGGGAAATCGAGCGCTGTCGGGTTCCGAAACCGATATCGGCACGCCGTCCAGATAGCTTCCGATGTCCCTCGAAAGCTCGGTCGCCGACCCGTACCTGCCGCTTGCGGACTTGCGCAGGCACCGCAAAAGGATTTGGCCGAGTTCTCCCGAAAGCTCTTTCCTGATCGATTCCGGCGTGGCGCCTCTAAACCTCGCAATCTCTTCTTCCGACTCCGGCTCGTCGCGGGTAGGCGATTCGAAGGCGAGGACCGGATCGAGGGCGGGTTCTTCGCAGATCACCCTGGCGATGTCGTGCGGGGCTCGGCTCGGAAAATTGTACGGCCGCCTGCCGACGACAAGCTCGTAGAGGAGCACTCCGAGAGCGTAAACATCGCTCGCCGGAGTAAGAGATTCGCCGCGGATCTGTTCCGGCGAAGCGTATTCCGGGGTCATAAGCCGCATCCCGGTCGCCGTATGGGCAAGCGAATCGCCGGCGAACTCGGGATCAAGGATCTTCGCGATCCCGAAATCCAGAAGCCGAAGGTCGAGTTCGTCCGTCACGAGGATGTTTCCCGGCTTCAGGTCCCGGTGGATGATCAGCTTCTCGTGGGCATAGTTGACGGCTGCGCAGACCTTCTGGAACAGCTGAAGCCGTTCGTGGATAGTGAAGGAGCGCCTGTCGCAGAAGCTGTGGATCGGCTCGCCCGGCACGTACTCCATCACGAAGTACGGCAGGCCGTCCGCGGTCGAGCCTCCGTCCAGAAGCCGCGCGATGTGCGGATGGCTAAGCTTCGCGAGGATCTGTCGTTCGTTTCGGAAGCGTTTGAGGATGAAGTCCGTGTCCATCCCGCGCTTGATCAGCTTGACGGCGACAAAGTGCTCGAATTCCTCATCGGCCCTCTTCGCAAGAAACACGGCTCCCATTCCGCCCCTTCCGAGCTCGCGGACAAGCTCGTACGGGCCGATCCTTGTTCCGACCAGGTTCGGCGCGACGGAATCCTCGATCGTCGGGAAGAGTTCGGAGTAGGTCGGAGATTCAAAGACGGGGGAATCGATGAGTCCGTCGGATTCCGCGTCGGCTCTCAGCATCCGTACGATCTCGTCCCGCATTTCGCGGTCGCCGGCGCAAGCGTCATCCAGCCACCTCTCTCTGTCATCGGCGGGAAGATCGGCGGCCTCTGCGAAGATCTGCTCAAGCCTTTGCCAGCGTTCTTTTTCCATCGGTCATTCGGCTGTCCCGCCGCGGGAGAGCTCGCTGTGAAGCCAGGCGCGCGCGGTCCGCCAGCCCCGATTGACTGTGGCGACGCTCACTCCAAGGACCTCCGCGGCTTCCTCTATCGAAAGCCCGCCGAAGTAGCGAAGTTCGACGATCCTTGCCTTGTCGGGATCGACCTCCTGAAGCCTCTCGAGAGCCTCGTCGAGGTCCACGAGCTCGGCCGCGCGTTCGTCGGATACGTCGATCTCGCCGCTGTCGATCGAGACGTGCCTTGCTCCCTGGCCGCGTTTTCCGGCGAGCCTTCTGCGGGCATTGTCCAGAAGGATCCTGCGCATCGCCTGCGCTGCGATGCCGAAGAAGTGCGCTCTGTTCTGCCACTGGACGCGGTTCTGGTCTATCAGCTTGAGGTACGCCTCGTGAACAAGCGCGGTGGTCTGGAGTGTGATGGCGCGGTTCTCGCCGCGCAAATACCTGCGCGCGATCTTCTGAAGTTCCCCGTACACAAGCGGAAACAGCTCTTCCAGAACAAGCTTGTCGCCCTTGCTCCATTCGATAAGGAGCCGGGTTACATCCTGCGGTTCTTCCATAAAATTCAGTCAGCTCCCAAGATGTCGCACGGTGGTTTTCAAAGCCGTCTCGGCGAGATTGATTGACGGCATATTCTAAAGCAGAAAAGGCTCTCTTATCCATCCGGAAATGGACAAAAGAGCCTGTTAGGGTAAAGCGGCGGCAAAATGTCGCCCGCCGCCTAGCAGAACGTCTCGGAAACAGCCTCGATCCGCTCGCGCTCCGCGGGATTCAGGTACTCCAGCATCTCGAGGAACTTCGGATGGGTCATTCCGGTGCCTATGTATGTCCAGCGGTTAGCCTGATGCTGAACCTGCATAAACACGGTCTTCTCAGCGTCCGAAAGCTTCCTTCCGGTCTTGAGTTCGAAAGCCTCCAGATCGAGAGCCGTCTGGCCCTTCATACCTTCGTCGAGAAATCCTCCGATCTCAAGGTATTCGTCCACCGCCGAAGCGATCTCTTCGTCGGTCATCCCGTCCGCGATCGCCTCGACCATAAGCCCGTCGAGTTTCGCGTGCTGAGCCTCTTCCAGCCAGTGGTGTTTCAGAAGGCTCTTGAACTGCGGATCAAGTTCGTTGTCGTCCTTGACGCTGTCCAGATAATGCCTCTGCGTCATCCACTCGATGTGAAGGATCAACAGCGCGACAGCCAAAGGCTTGTGCGAAAGGACCTTCTCGGCGATCGCCGAAGGCGGTCCGATCACTCCGCACTCGCTTCCGAAACCCTCGCGGAAGTTCTCGCCGAAGATCTTGAAAAGCTGTATGTGCTTTGCTTCTTCGGCAGCGAACTGCAGGAATGCACGGACCCTGTAGTCGTCCTTGTCGAGGCAGGGCCTGACGTGGTCGAGCACGAACGGGAGGATGAATTCCTCCACCAGCCCGAATATTCGCAGGTATGCGTGTCCCCGGATCTGGTTCAGCACCCGTTTTTCATCGGCTGACAGGAACGGGAGGTTCTCGACCCTGGCAAGGCTCTCAGGCATGAACCTCAGTCCGAAGTCCATCCGTTTCGTCTCTCCGACGAGGTCCTCGAGCCTCCAGTTAACGCGCTCCGACACAACCAGCGTGTCCCTGAAAGTACGGGACCCGCCGCTTCTTCTTTCTCTCACTTCTATCGTATCCAGCATAATCATTCCTCCGTAAAGTACGTATAAAACGGAGCGTCATTTTGGCGCTCGATAAGATAGACGAATTGGCCCGGCGGAAGCGGACAGGACGACACAAGTACGTGCGTCGCGGGGTTTTGCCTGTGTTAGACTATCCGCCTGCGGAACAGCGTGTTTTCGGCGGTCCGTGCGTTTCCTGGAGTTGGCCGCCGCCTGACGAGAAGGTTTTTCGATCGATGACCCCCGAACGTTGGAAGAAGATAACCGAGGTTTACAACTCGGCGCTCGAGTTCGAGCCGGGCGCGCGTGAGGATTACCTCGCCCGCGCCTGCGGCGAGGACACCACGCTCAGGCGCGAGGTCGAATCGCTGCTGGACGCCGACGCGAGCGCGGGAGATTTCATTTCGGACAACGCGTACCGAAGGGTCGGCGAGATACTCGGCGACCAGGAGGTCACGCTTGCGGAAGGAAAGGAGATCGGGCACTACACGATCCTGCGCAAGATCGGCATCGGCGGAATGGGCGAGGTGTATCTGGCTCACGACAACAAGCTAAACCGCGACGTTGCGGTCAAGACACTCCCGCTCTATTTCGCCGTCAACAACGACTATCTCCGAAGGTTCCAGACCGAGGTTAAGGCGACCGCATCGCTGAACCATCCGAACGTGGCGACTGTCTATTCGGTCGAGGAGGTCGACGGGCTTCCTTTCTTCACGATGGAATACGTAGAAGGCGAGCCCCTGAGCAAGCTTTTCAAGAAGGGCCCGCTCGGGATCGAGCTCTTCCTTGACATATTCATCGACCTCGCCGAGGCTCTCGCGCACGCGCACCGGAAAGGTGTCGTCCACCGCGATATCAAACCCGGCAACATCATCATCGAGCCGGACGGCAATCCGAAGGTACTGGATTTCGGCCTTGCGCTTCTCGACGGAAAGGACCAGGACCGGCCGGTGTCGGGATCGAACATCACGATGCCGGGTCAGGTCCTAGGCACGCCGGCCTACATGTCGCCCGAGCAGGCCGAGGGCAAGCCCGTAGATCAAAGGAGCGACATCTTCAGCCTCGGAATCGTGATGTACGAGGCGATCACGGGCGAGCGGCCGTTCAAGGGCGAGAATTACGCGTCGATCGTCAGCAAGGTCCTCAAGGACGAGCCGGTATCGGTGACGGATCTAAAGCCCTCGGTCCCTTTCCTTCTTTCACGGCTCATCAAGCGCTGCCTCGAGAAGTCCCGGCGGAAGCGGTTCCAGTCTATGGACGAGGTGAGGGTGATACTCGAAGAGGTCCGCGCCGCAGTCAAAGCGGGGATCTCGCTGGACCCTTCGTCTGCGGACAGAAGGGTTACCGGCCGTAGAAAGGGGCGGTGGCAGTACGTGATCGTGCCGGCGGGATTCCTCGCCGCCATCGCGATAATCCTGGGGATCGCGTTTTTCAGCTCGGCGGACCCCGGAGAGAAGTATCGCCTGGAGAACTTCAGCTTCCGAAGGCTCTCGCAGACCAACAACGTGGTCTATGCGGGGGTCAGCCCGAACGGGAGCTCGGTCGCCTACAACACGATCGAGCCGAACGGCGACCGTTCGCTCTGGATACGGCTCGCCGACGACCGGAACGCCCTCCGGCTAGTCGATCCGCAGGATGTCCATTACTGGGGCGGACTGACCTTCTCGCACGACGGCAGCCAGATCTACTACATCACAGCCAAAAAGGACGCGCTCGGCGGAACCCTGTACAGGATCTCCGCGCTCGGCGGCACGCCTCGAAAGCTGATCGACAACGTAAACGACCTGGGATCTCTGAGTCCGGACGGTTCCAGGCTGCTGTTCGTGAGATATCGCCAGCGTATGAGTCTGGTCTCGGCGGATGCGAACGATGGAAGCAAAGAAAAGGTGGTCCTTACAGGCGCAGCGAACGTAAAGTTCCGCGATCCCCAGTATTCTGCCGACGGCACCCGCATTTACCTCATTAAGATCACCGAAACCAAGAGCGAAGAGTCTTGGTCGCTGATCGAGATTCCGGCGGAAGGCGGCGAGGAGCGGGCGATCATTCCCGACCGAAGGCCCCGGATAAGCGAGGTGGTCGCGCTCAAAGACGGCAGCGGCCTTCTGGTAAACGCTGTCGATCCGGAATCGAATCTCGCTCAGCTCTACTTCGTGAATCCCGAGACGGGCACCCAAGCCAGGATCACGAACGACCTGAACGAGTACTTCGGGATAAGCGCCAGCGACGACGGGAACACTTTGGTCGCCGCGCAGAGGATCGACGCCAAGGACATTTGGGTTGGCGAAGGAAGCGATTTCGGGACCTATACAAAGATCACCTCGGAGCCGACCTTCTACCTGACACTTGAATGGACCCACGACGGAAGGATCGTCTTCGATTCCGTGGACAACAATCGGCCGCACATCTGGATAATGAATCCCGACGGCTCCGGACGCCAGCAGCTCACGCCCGACGATTCGAACGACACGGCTCCGGCGGTCTCACGCGACGGATCGCTTATCTATTTCATGTCCGACCGGACCGGGGAATACAAGGTCTGGCGGATGAACATCGACGGGACCGACCCCGCGATTCTCGTGGACAGGCCGGGGGCGACGGAGAACCCGGCCGTGTCGCCCGATGGTAAGGCGGTGTATTTCGAATGCCGCAAAGGCGACCGGGAAGTGCTTTGCCGGATGGACCTCGGAAACGGGACCGTGACCGAGCGCGAGCTTTTCGGTTCGGGGCGATGGACGATCTCACCCGACGGCACGCGCGTGGCTTACAGGTATTTCGACGAGCAGAAGGCGAGACCGATGGTCGGCGTGCGCGCGGTTACTGCGACCGAAGACGAACTGACCTTCGAGATATCACCTGTTAACGTGTTGCTTTGGTCGCCTGACGGAAAGGGCCTGATCTACAAGGACCTTGATTCGGGAAGCGATTCACTGACTACGATTTGGTATCGGCCCTTAGACGGCGGACCTCCGGTACCTTATGTGTCTTCCGGCGAGACCGAGCTGTACCGGCTGGCGATCTCGCGCGACGGGTCGCGAAAGGCGATCGCGACAAGGCATCTTCTGACCGATGCGGTGATGCTGAGCCGAAGGCCTCCTGGAAGCTGACCTCGGTGTATTCTGTGGCTACCCGATCTATTGTAAAGAGGCCCCGATTCGAACAGTCGTGCCCGCGATGCTGATCCGGCTTTCTCCGCGGACGGAAGTAGGTGTTCACAAGAGGTTCTCTCGGTGTCCTCCGTGCGAACCTTTGTGCCCTTTTGGTTACCCGATCTTCCACCCGGAGATCCCAAATTCGTAATTTGTACCCGTGATATTTAGTTTCCTTGTGTCGCCTGACCTATCTCAAGATTTCTTACCACGAAGAACACGAAGGAATTCACGAAGGACACAGAGGCAGAACTTCGTGACCTCCGTGCGAACCTTTGTGAACTCTGTGGTTACCGATTCTTTCATTGAGAGGTCCCGAGAAAGGCACTCGTCCCATTGATAACGAGTTTCCTGATCAAGCCAGACCTTACCCGGGGATCTAAACCGCAAAGAACGCCAAGGGGTCTCTTTGTGTCCTTTGCGAAGCACTTCGCGAACTTTGCGGTTAGATCTCTTCCCGCATTTCAGGCTTTCCCCGCTAAGGGAAATAATTGTTCACAAGAGGTTCTCTCTGTGACCAATGTGCGAACCTCTGTGCCCTTTTGGTTACCCGTTCTTCCACCCGGGGATCCCAAATTCGTAATTTGTACCCGTGATATTTAGTTTCCTTGTGTCGTCTGACCTATCTCAAGATTTTTTACCACGAAGAACACGAAGGACTTCACGAAGGACACAGAGGCAGAACTTCGTGACCTCCGTGCGAACCTTTGTGAACTCTGTGGTTACCGGTTCTTTCATTGAGAGGTCCCGAGAAAGGCACTCGTCCCATTGATAATGAGTTTCCTGATCAAGCCGGACCTTACCCGGGGATCTAAACCGCAAAGAACGCCAAGGGATCTCTTTGCGTCCTTTGCGAAACACTTCGCGAACTTTGCGGTTAGATCTCTTCCCGCATTTCAGGCTTTCCCCGCTAAGGGAAATAATTGTTCACAAGAGGTTCTCTCTGTGACCAATGTGCGAACCTCTGTGCCCTTTGTGGTTACCCGATCTTCCACCCGGAGATCCCAAATTCGTAATTTGTACCCGTGATATTTAGTTTCCTTGTGTCGTCTGACCTATCTCAAGATTTTTTACCACGAAGAACACGAAGGACTTCACGAAGGACGCAGGGGCAGAACTTCGTGACCTCCGTGCGAACCTTTGTGAACTCTGTGGTTACCGGTTCTTTCATTGAGAGGTCCCGAGAAAGGCACTCGTCCCATTGATAATGAGTTTCCTGATCAAGCCGGACCTTACCCGGGGATCTAAACCGCAAAGAACGCCAAGGGATCTCTTTGCGTCCTTTGCGAAACACTTCGCGAACTTTGCGGTTAGATCTCTTCCCGCATTTCAGGCTTTCCCCGCTAAGGGAAATAATTGTTCACAAGAGGTTCTCTCTGTGACCAATGTGCGAACCTCTGTGCCCTTTGTGGTTACCCGATCTTCCACCCGGAGATCCCAAATTCGTAATTTGTACCCGTGATATTTAGTTTCCTTGTGTCGTCTGACCTATCTCAAGATTTTTTACCACGAAGAACACGAAGGACTTCACGAAGGACGCAGGGGCAGAACTTCGTGACCTCCGTGCGAACCTTTGTGAACTCTGTGGTTACCGGTTCTTTCATTGAGAGGTCCCGAGAAAGGCACTCGTCCCATTGATAATGAGTTTCCTGATCAAGCCGGACCTTACCCGGGGATCTAAACCGCAAAGAACGCCAAGGGATCTCTTTGCGGCCAAAATCCCTACCGCACTCTAGATTTTCCTCGACAACTTGGTAGAGATCAGCTCCCGAAGGCTCCACACGTGCGCGGCCAGCACCGCAGGGACGATGAACGCCGGGAGCCAGATGAAGGGGAAGTAGAGAACTCCAATGTTCGGCTGATCGAATCCGTATTGTTGAAGAGGAGTCGGCACCGACAGCACCGCGTGCCAGACGATGTTCACCAGAAGGGCCAGCGTCGCCAGATTCCAGACGATCAGCACCGCGCGCCTGGGTTTGCCATCGTTGAATCCAAGCCAGGCCGCGAGGGGCGCAGTCAGTCCGGAGATGATGTCCGGATTGATCCCTTCAAAGGTCATCAACTGCGGGACCTTTCCGTGGAGGAACAGCCCCCAAAGCACGAACTCGACCGGAATTCGGACCGTGTGCAGCAGCGTGAGTGTCCGAAGAGGCGAGTCCCCTCGAGGCATCCCGACAAGCACGAAGAGAACCAGGATCAGCACGGCCGGAGGGGCTGCAGTGATAAATCGCGGCGCCGGCGAGTTCATCTCCAGATAAAAACCGCTGAATCCCAGATAAGCCTGGACGGCGAGGATAAGCACGCATACCGCAGAAAACAAACCGACCAGCGTCCCGGATGCCCCCGCCCTTTTCGCCGCGGCGACAAGCATCACCGCACAGAAAACCGCCGAGAACGATATAAGAACGGGAAGAATGCCGGGGAGTCCTTCGATCATCTGTCAGCCCTCAGCTGCACGCTCGGAAGGCGTCAGAACAAAGCTCGCCGCGAAAAGAACCCCGAGCACCAGGTCGATCATCCCGAACGCGAGCACTGCCGCGTGTATCCGGTCCAAAGAGAACAGCACGATCGCCGCGCCCGCGAAAGAGAACTTCTCGATCACCGAAGGGATCATCATCGGCCTGTACCTTACCGGATCGCGCGAAATGACAAGGAACACGAACTGAAACGCCAGAGCGACACCCGTAAACCCGTAGAAGTATTCCGGATGCGTGATCGGCGGCGGGAAATCGACCGCGTTCTTCGCTTCCAGGAAGTACTGCGGGAACAGGACCGCGACGCCGTAGATGCCGGCGACAAGGAACACTGTTTTTGCGAACTTCACTCCCCGACCCCCCTGAACTTCTCGGCGTACTTGCTTTCTTCAAGGAACTTCGGGAAGTCTTCCACGAGCAAGATGTCGCGGACTGCCTTTTTCTTGTCTGTCGAGTTCTTGTAGAAACTCTCGGCGATCTTGAAACCAATGTAGTATCCCAGGTCAGCAGGACGGCCCTTTGCCTTTTCGCCCTGGTAAAGCCAGTTACTGCGGTCGTTGCCGGACATTTCCTTCTCGAACTCGATCCAGAGCTCACGCTCGCGGGCATTTCCGTATTCCTGAAGATGCGGATTGATCTGGCCGCCCGAGATCAACTCGCCGATGAAATCTGCGCTGCCTTCGCGGACCGCGGCCGCCAGTAGCGATCCGTCTGTGAGCTGTGCTTGCTGATAATGGATCAGCTCGTGGGCGACTATGAACGGAAGCCTGTCGATCGAAGAGATGACCGCCTTGTGCCAGTCGCCAAGCTCTTCCATCGGCGTGTTTTGAGTCTTTCCGAACATATCGACACCGATCAGAAGGCCTTTCTCGGTGAGCGTGCCCGCGGAGCTCATTCTGCCGATGACGAAATATACTGGTGGAAACACGGAGTCCGGATAGATCTCCTTAAGCCGGACAAAGCTCGCACGGATCTTCGGTTTGAATGCAGAGATCGTCAGCGAACCCGCGCGAAGCTGTTTGTAGTAGCCGGGCCGGGAATTGATCGCCGCGACGAGGTCGTCAACGCTCCCGATCCGCAGGCGCTGAAACTCCTTTAACCCTTCCGATCCCTTCTTCAGGTACTCGTCGCGGTAGACGATCACGGCGTTCTCCTGAGTAGCCTTGTCGTATGCCTTCCAGAAGAGATCGATATCGGACGTCACGATCTCCGCCTTTTCGGGATCGCGGTTGGGTTCGGCCGCGCCCTGCGCTGGCAGCGCATAGGCGGCGGCCAGGATCGCGATTGTCAGTAGAAGGGCTCGCAGTCTCATATTCTCACTCCTCAAAATCTGGTTCAGATGATGATACACCCGTAGAAAAACCAACGGCCGGCGCCTATAAGCGATAGACGCCGGCCGGCCGGATTTCAGGTCATCTTGAGAGCGCTTCCACGATCTCCGTTGCCGCCTGTTCGACTATCGAGGTGATCAGGTCCTCGCCCGCCGACTTCGCCTTCCGCTTGTACTGCTTCTTCAGGCCTGCGGCTCCAATCCTGGTCAAGTCCAGATCGAACATGATTTCGTCCTTCGCTTTCGTATTTGCGGCGACGTTACCCGCGTTGACGATCGCCACGGTCGCAACCTGGCCCGCGATGTTGCCCGCCACGCTTCCCGTGTGCCCGATTCCCGTTGCTCCAACCGCGGGAGCGATCACCTTGCCGAACATCCCGCCGAATCCACCTCCGCCTCCTTTCTTGTGGCTGACGGTACCGTAGATCACCGCATCGCATTCGAGTTTTGCGGCCTCCGCCTGGACCGCCTGAGGGAGCCTGCTCTCGAGGTATACCACCTCGATGTCGGGCGTCTTCAGGTATTCGGCAAGCGTGTTCCGGAAGGCGACCGCCAGGTCCTGGGCGGACATGTTCTCTCCGGAAGCGGCGACCTTGATGTTCGCGATCCCGATCCGGACCGTGCCGGGTTTCTTTTCTCCGATCGTACTGCCCACCGGCTCCGGCGAATCGATGTTCGGCACGGGAAGCGACGACGCCGGAGAGGGGACCGGAATTCTCCCGGAATTGCCTGTCATCGCAGGCGATGCCGCGTAGAGCTCGGAACTGTCCGTAACCTGTCGGTAATCGTCCGGCACCTCGAAGAGCGCATCGTCGAGCGGCTCTTTCGAGATCTCCCTCACCTCGGTTGTCATCTCGAACGGCTCTCGGCCTTCGTTAAAAATTAACGTTTTCTCGAAAACGGCGAATCCCTTCTTGGCGGTCCCGTTGGTCTTTGTCACGTAGTTGTCCCGGCATCCGCCTCCGTTGACTGCCGGTACGGGTCTATACTCTCCCGCCGATGCGCCGCAGTCGAATCCGAACGTCTCGTCGATGTACCAACCGTCGGTTTCCATTTTCGAGTTGTTTACCGCGCAGGCGTCCGCCGAAGATTCGATGACGATCACGGTCTTGATCCTTCTGGCCGTGTACCCGAAGAATTGCTTGCGCTCGCCCGTGTCCTTGACGGTCGAGGTCGTCGTTACAGTACCGCCTCTTGTCGCGGGTGAGCCGGATCCTGTCGCAGCAACCGTCGCTGTTCCAGTCTGGCCGGAATTACCGAACTCCGAAACGGTGTAGGTCTTGAGGGCCGGGTTCATTGAAATTTCGCGGCCGGCATCGCACTGGGTTATGTTGACGAGCGCGCCGTTCATAGTTTCCGTGCGGCGACGCTTTTCCTTTATATAGACCGTGTCTTCGTACGTTTGCCCAGCCGAGGTCCTTTCGGTTCGGACCTTCACGTTCGCGAAAGCGGGTGCGGCGGCAAGAACGATTAACAAAACTGCGCTGATCGTTGGCAGGTTCTTCATTTGTGGCTGTCTCCAGGTATGAAATTCGGGCCGCAGAGTGCCGCCCCAAAGCCTAACGCGGGAGCAAATGCGCAATCGTGTCACGGTCCCCGGGAACCCTCCGGGCCGGAGGGCGTATGTGTTGACAATCAATGCCTTTTGCATAAATATCGTTCACGAACGCACCACCCTGCAGAGGAAAAACTATGGCCACAAAAACCGTTAAATGCCCGAATTGTTCAGCCGAGAACACGGGACTCGAGAATTATTGCCGGAACTGCGGTAGTCTTTTGACAAACGCTTACGAGAATCAGCAGATGCAGCGGTCGGGATCCGGTTCGGGACAGGTGCCGGGGGCGGACAAAAAAGTAGTGGCTGGGATCTGCGGCATCCTGCTCGGGGGCCTGGGGATCCACAAGTTCATACTGGGCTACACGAACGAGGGCGTGATCATGCTCGTCGTGCAGATCGTTGGCTGGTTCCTCTGCGGGATCCCTTCACTCGTCATCTCGGTCATCGGCCTGATCGAGGGAATAATGTATCTGACGAAATCCGACGAGGAGTTCGTCCAGACCTACGTCGTCGGCCGCAAGCCCTGGTTTTAGCGTGCGGCAAGCCTGATGTTCACAGGAATAATTGAAGAGCTTGGGGAGGTTTCGGCGATCGCGGTAACGGATTCCGGAGCCCGCATAACTGTGTCCGCACCGCTCGTGACTTCGGACGCCTCGGAAGGCGATTCGATCTCCGTCAACGGCGTATGCCTGACCGCGCTGGATATCGGGGACGGTCGTTTCTCTGCGGACGTCTCGGGCGAGACGCTCCGCCGTTCGACGCTCGGCGGCCTTGCTGAAGGATCGAAGGTGAATCTTGAACGAGCCGTCACTCCTTCGACCAGGCTCGGCGGCCATTTCGTGCAGGGTCATGTCGACGGAACGGGGACGTTCCTGGGCGCGGACGCCGAAGGGGACTTCTGGACGGTCACGGTCGGGTTCCCCGAAGAGCTTTCGAGGTACTTCGTTTACAAGGGTTCGGTCGCGGTGGAGGGCATCTCGCTGACGATCGCTAAACTGGACGAGGAGAGCTTCGACATTGCGGTGATCCCGAAGACCTGGGAGTTGACGAACCTGTCTTCGTTAAAAAAGGGCGATCCTGTGAACCTGGAAGCGGACGTGATCGCAAAGTACGTGGAGAGGCTGGTTGGACAGAAGTAGAGGCGGGGCTTGTCCCCGCCCGCTCATTGACCATTGACCATTGACCATTGACCAATGAAGAGTCGCGAAGCGACGACCTGCCTTCAGCCGTGGACAAGCCCGAAGGGCGCAGTCCACGGTCGCATCGATGACGATGCACGCATCGCGAAGCGATTGCGTGAGGGTATTATTGAAAGCCGCAAAAAGGGACACGAAGGCGGATGATGAACTCCTTCGTGTCCCTTTGTGTGTCTTTGTGGTTTGGTCGACAGGCTGAAGCCTATCGTACCTATCAATGGTCAAAGCCCATCGATCATTGGTCAATGGTCGCTGATCGATGATCATTGACCCCTGATCATTGAGCCCCGCCCGGAGGCGCCTTTCTCGGGATCTTCCCGTCCATCATCGCAGTCTGGTACACGAACGCCGCCATTATCGTAGCGTTGTGCTTCAGGTCGTCCGCGATCAGGCGGTCGTAGTTGTCCTGGTTCGAGTGGTGCGTCAGAGGCGAGTATTCGATCGGGTCCTGTATGAACTGGAAGCCCGGCAGGCCGATCGCGTCGAACGAGAGGTGGTCAGTGCCGCCCGTATTGCTGAGAGTCAGCGTTCCGGCACCCATTTCCTTGAACGGCTGCAGCCACGCGCGGAAGATCGGAGCGACCGCCGAATTGCCTTGCAGATACACGCCCCGGAACTTGCCCGTGCCGTTGTCCATGTTGTAGTAGGCCGAGAATTTCTCGTAATCCGGCCTCTTCACAAGCGTCCCGCTGCCCTGGCCCATCAGCATCGCGAAGCGGCCTCCGCCGCCCTGCATCTCGCCAAAGTGCTGCTTGACGTATTCCTGCGAACCGTTAAGGCCCTGCTCCTCGCCGCTCCAAAGCGCGACCCGGATCGTCCTTCTGGGCTTGAGGCCGGTTGCGAGAATGATCCTCGCCGCTTCCATCGCCACGGCGCAGCCCGCCGCGTTGTCGGTGGCTCCGCCCGCGGCGTGCCACGAATCCAGGTGGCCTCCGAGCATCACGATCTCGTCCTTCAGTTCAGGATCTGTTCCCGGGATCTCCGCGACGGTGTTGTAGCCCATCAGGTCCTCCTCGTGGTACCGGGCCTTGATGTTGACCGCCATCTGCACGTTCTTTCCGTGATCGATCATCCGGACGAGCCTGTTGAAGTGCTCGGTGGACATTGTCATCTGCGGGACCATTCGCTTTTCGGCGCCCTTGTCCCAGGCGCTTACGCTTCCCTGGAAAAGGTCCTGAAGCGTCTTCGGCGGATCGCCGGCAACGGCCGCGCCCGAAACGAAAACCGTTCCGCCGCTTCCCTTGCTGCTGTTATCTACCATCACCGCGGCGCCTTCTTCGATAAGCATGTTCATCGCCCTGATCTGAAGAGCGCGCCCTTCTATGAACCTCTTCAGCTGCTCCGGCGAGGCGTTGAAGCCTCCGCGCTGTCCGCTGCGGGCCGGATCCGGCGCGTTCGCCATATCGAGAAGCTGTGAATCGGAGAAGCGCATTCCCATACCGTCAAAATCGGGCTTCATGTCGCGCGGGTCTCCGACCAGCACGATCGCGTTCTTCAGTTTCCCTTTGTATTTCGCGAGGTCGGCTTCCGACTCGACCTTCATATGGATCACGGGACCTGTGATCTCGCCTTTCGTAGAAGGCGACCAGGCCTTCGGATAAGCGATAACGGGGAAGTTTTCCGGCTCGACGACGACCGCCGAGAAATCCTCCAGCGACCATCCGCGGCCCCAGGGGCCCCACGCTTCGAGCTTCGCGTTCTGCATTCCCCATTTCGCCATCGTGTCGCGGGTCCATTCGTTCGCCTGCTTCATCGACGGGGAATTCGTAAGGCGCCCGCCGATCACATCGACCAGGTAGCTCAGCGTGTTCATCACCTGCGAGTTGTCGCCCATTCCTTCCGCCTTGATCTTCTCTATCACTTCCTGCGGCGCTTCATAGATCTCCGTGTCCGGCGTCCGCGCGAATGCGGTAACCGGAAGGATCAGAGAGTAAAGCACTGCCGCAGCAAAGAATTTGCGTCGTAGCATATTCATTTCTCCTGAACTTCTGATTGTTTAAGGAAGTAGTTCGCGTTCTTTATACCACACAAACCGTCCGAGAGTTTCAACGGTATCCGAATTTGCGGATGCCGACGGATCAGCTTGCGGGGCCGCGCCAGGTGAGCGTGTAGGCTGGCGGGACGTTTCGCATAACAATTGGGCTGCGCTCGGACACGCCGTACCGGTCCCTCATAAATTCACGCAGTTTCAGCGCGGCCGGAAGGTAGTATCCGTGAGCGTACTGGAATGTCCGGAAGATGCAGCCCTGTTCCATGAACTTCTCTATCTCACCGAGTATCCTTTCCGTAACGTCGCCCGGCAGCGAAACGAAAGGCAGCGAGGAGATCACGTATCCGACCTTTCCCAGCCCGGATTCCTTGTGAAGAGCGGAAGCGTCGCCGGCGTCCCCCTGCATGAACTTAAGGGCCGGAAAGTCGTTCCGAAGCCCGTCTATGAAGCGGTCATTCAATTCGATGCCGAGGTAGGATTCATCGTCGGGTAGGATGCCGCTGATTGCTTTTGTAACGGCGCCGGTCCCGACTCCGAGCTCGAGGATGATCGAATCCTTCGAGGGTTCGAGCCCGTCCACCATCTTTCGGGACAATTCAGGGCCGCTTGGCGCGACAGCGCCGACTGACAGGGGATTCTTCAGGAAAGCGTTCAGGAACTCGACCTTTTCGTTCATAAGTGGGGCAAAGGGCGCGAACCTAGTTCGCGGGCGCTACGGTTTCGGCACCGGATCCTTCTTCGGGCGCTGTTTCTTCGACCGAGATCTTATACTCGCATTCCTCGTTCTGGCAATACCTTACGGTGCCGTCGCGTTTCGTGGTCTTCTCTAGCAGGAAATGAGCGCCGCATTCCGGGCATTCTTCCATTACCGGCTTGTTCCAGAACACGACGTCGCAGTCCGGGTATTCGCTGCAGCCGTAGAATTGTTTTCCGCGCCTGGATTTCTTGACGACGATGTCGCCCTTGCAGCCTTCGCGCGTGCAGTCCATCCCGATCTTTTCCTGCTTAACGTAGCGGCACTTGGGATAGTTCGAACACGCGACGAATTCGCCAAAGCGTCCGGTCCTACGGACCAGCTTCGCTCCGTCCTTCGGGCATTCCTCGTCAAGCTCCACAGGAGGCGGCGCGGGTTTCTGGTCGCCCTTGGCGATCTTTCGAATGTTCTTGCACTCCGGGTAGCCCGTGCAGCCGTAGAAGGCTCCGAAGCGGCCGCGTTTGAGGCTCATTTCCTTGCCGCAAAGCTCGCACGGCTCGACCTCGGTCTCGCCTTCCGAATCGCCGTCCGATTCCTTGTCGCGCTTGCTCGCCACCTCACGCGTGTTCTTGCACTCGGGGTAATTCTCGCAGGCGAGGAACTGCCCGTAGCGGCCGAACTTGATCACCATTCCGGAACCGCATTTTTCGCACGTCTCGTCGGTCGGGATCGCCTGGCGCTTCTTGCCCTTTATGTTCTCTTCGGCTTTCGTCAGGTCGACCGAGAACCGCTCGTAAAAGCCCCGGATCGCCTCCCGCCAGTCGAGCTTGCCTTCCTCGATCTCGTCGAGCCGGTCTTCCATTCTCGCCGTGTAATCCGTGTTGAAGAGGTCGTCGAAGCTTTCGACCAGCAGGTCGTTGACCGTCGTGCCGAGCGCGGTCGGGTGGAATCGGCCCTCGATCTTTTCTACGTACTCCCGATTCTGGATCGTCGTCATGATCGCGGCGTAGGTCGAAGGCCTGCCGATGCCGAGCTCTTCAAGAACCTTGACCAGCGTGGCCTCCGAGTATCTCGCGGGCGGCTCCGTAAAATGCTGGTTCGGGACAATGCCCTCGTTCGCCAGTTTGTCGCCTTCTTCCACCGCGGGAAGCGTCCGGCCTTCGTCGTCATCGTCGCTGTTGCGGTCGCTGGAACCCCTCGATTCCTCGTATACCTTCAGGAATCCGTCGAACTTCAGCACGGAACCGGTCGAGCGAAACCCGAACCTTCCGGCGCGGATGTCGATCGTGGTCTGGTCGAACAACGCCGGCATCATCTGCGAGGCGACAAACCTTTGCCAGATGAGCGTGTAGAGCTTCAGTTCGTCCGGTGAGAGGTATTTCTTGATGGCGTCGGGCGTGAGCGTCACGTCGGTCGGGCGGATCGCTTCGTGAGCATCCTGCGCGTCCTTTTTGGACTTGAAGAACCGCGGCTTCTCCGGCAGGTACTGATCGCCGTACTCCTTGTCGATAAAGGACCGCGCCCCGCTCATCGCGTCGTCCGAGATGCGCGTGGAGTCGGTCCTCATATATGTAATGAGCCCGACCGAGCCCTCGCCGCCGATCTCCTTTCCTTCGTAAAGCTTCTGGGCGATGGTCATCGTCTTCTTCACCGAAAACCCGTACCTTCGCGAAGCGTCCTGCTGAAGCTTCGAAGTGATGAACGGAGGCGTTGGGTTCCGCTTCCTTTCCTTGCGTTTGACCTCTTCGACCGCGAACTCTTCCTTGCGCGCTTCGTCGACGATGGCCGCGGCTTCCTCTTCGGTCTTGATGTGGACCTCGTCGTCCTTCAGGTCCTCGTCGAACTTGCCCAGCTTGATCTTTTTCTCGTCGATCGTCCGGAGCTTCGATTCGAACTTCGGAGGAAGCGCCGCGGCGAGGTTGGCGATTACGGACCAGTACTCAGTGCGGTTGAACGCCTCTATCTCGCGCTCGCGTTCGACCACCAGTCTGACTGCGACCGTCTGCACGCGCCCAGCGGACAGCCTCCCGCCGATCGTCTTCCAAAGGATCGGCGAGACCTTGTAGCCGACCAGCCTGTCCAAGACCCGCCTCGCCTGCTGTGCGTCGACCAGGTGGTGGTTCACTTCCTTCGGCTGTTTGAACGCTTCTTCGACCGCCTTCTTCGTGATCTCGTTGAACATCACGCGGTACACGGCCTTCTTCGATTTCTTTGGCACAAGCTCTTCCGCCAGGTGCTGGCAGATCGCCTCGCCTTCACGGTCCGGGTCGGCGGCGAGATAAACGGCTTCCGAGATTTTCGCGGCCTTCTTCAGTTCCGAGACGGTCTTCTTGTTGTTCCTCTTCTTCGTGTCGGGGATAACGACATAGGTCGGTTCGAAGTCGTTGTCGACATCGACTCCGAGCTCCTTCGAAGGCAGGTCCTTGATGTGGCCGATGGAGGCCATCACCTTGTAATCGGGACCCAGGTATTTGTTTATCGTCTTCGCTTTTGCAGGCGACTCGACGATGACTAGATTCTTGCTCATTTGATAAAACCGTGTTCTCGAAACCAAAGAAAATGCCAGACGGTTCGAGTCTGACATACGCGAGGGGCCGTCGATTGTCTCTCGTTCTCAACTTAACCCAACGGCGCCGCATTCTCCAAACAGGGCCGGAAATGATGACACCTCACGACCGGCCGGTTGCCCGCCCGCCGGTCAACGCCTCTTGGCGTAGTTGTCCCCGGGCAGAAGAAGGATGTGGTCCTTGAGATCGAGGCCGACGATCGCGGAGTTCAGTTCCCCGAACGATAGGCCGCTCTTCTCGAGCAGCTCGTCCTTGTGGACGTGCGAGTCCGGTGTCAGCAACTTGTACACCCTGCGTTCGTGGTCGGTCAAACCCGCCGGCATCTTCGGCCGCGCTTCGGGATCGTCCTCGTCGCCGCCTTCGGGGATGATCGCGGCCGCGATCTCCGCCGGCAGTTCGCTGACGACGTCCTGCCAGTGCTGGACAAGTTTCGCTCCCGATTTCAGCAGGTAGTTCGTTCCGTACGAGTTCCTGGATGTGATGTTGCCGGGCACCGCCATCAGCTCGCGGTCCTGTTCCATCGCAAGCCTGGCGGTGATCAGCGAGCCGCTTCTTTCGGAAGCTTCGATAACCAAAACGGCGAGGCTCAGGCCGGAGATGATCCGGTTGCGGTACGGGAAGTTGTCCCTCAGCGGCGGCGTGCCGAGCGGGAACTGTGAAACGATCGCGCCGCCGGTCTCCAGGATCTTGTCGGCGACGCGACGGTTCTCGGCAGGATACACGTCGTCGATCCCCGTGCCCATCACCGCTACGGTTCTGCCTCCGCCGCGCATCGCGCCGTTGTGAGCCGAAGTGTCGATCCCGCGCGCGAATCCGGAAACGATGCAGATCCCGCGCTCGGCGAGGTCCTGGGCGAGCATCGCGGCCGAGTTCCTTCCGTACGTGGTGCACCTCCGCGAGCCGATCACCGCGACCGAAGGCATCTCGAAACAGGTCCGCCAGTCGCCCGCGACATAGAGCGTGATGGGCGGATCGTGTATCTCGCGGAGGTAATGCGGATAAACGCCGTCGTCCAGGATCAGCACGTCGCCGCCGATCCTCCTTACAAGGTCCAGCTCTTTCTCCGCCCGGTCGTGAAACTCGCGCCTGAGGATGCTCTGGACGGTTTCGGACGGAAGCCGCAGGTCTTCAAGCTCGGTTCTGAGCGCGTTGAAAACTCGTTCGGGCGAGCCGAACCGCTCAAGAAGCTGGGTCGCTTTCCGGGGGCCGACCCCCGGCGTCATGTTCAGGGAGATCCATTCTTTCATTGTTCGCTTCGCCTTTTGTATGGGAGTAGGCGGAAGCGCGCGCCGGGAGGGTCCTCTTCTCGCGGAATGGCGGAGGCGTGTGGGAATCGAACCCACCTGAGCTTACTCTCGCAATCTCACAGACGGTTTTGAAGACCGCGCCGTTCACCAGAACGGATTCGCCTCCGGATGCGCTGATCCGGTTCATATTATGAGGAATTTCGGCCGGAAGGTCGGGCAGCTGTGCGGCTGGAACCCGAAAGGATTTTCTCTTCCGAATAAACTACGCTCCCCGCGGAATTCGTGTCAAGTTTCGCCGCCCGAAAAGGCCCGGAAAACCAAGCAAATTCGCGCCCGAAACCTCGCTTGACCGCCTAAAATGCCCGTGATATTCTCTTACCTTTTGTAGTGACGGTTGATTTCGCCGCCTCCGTACAGGGCGGCTGAATTTATCAGAAGAGTTACCGAGATTATGTCCCCGTTCGTATTAGCCGAAGTTCAGCTTGTGCCGGATCTGACGATGTTCATTCACATCGCGCTGATCCTGTTAATGATCTGGTTCCTGAACCGGACATTTTTCAAACCCATCAACCGGATCCTGGACGCCCGCGAGCGCAACAAGGGCGGACGAGGCGGAGAAGCCGAGGGCATCCTCCGAGAGGTCTCGGAGAAAGAGGCCGAATACAACGCCGGGCTGCTCGAAGCAAGGAACGAGGGCTACGAACTGACCGAGAAGGAGCGCGTTACCGCCGTCGAGAAGAAGAACGCCGAGGTTGCCGCCGTCAAGACCGAGGTCGCAGGGTATTTAGAGAAGGAGCTGTCGGAACTTGACCGGCAGACCCGCGAAGCAGAAGAGAACATAAGGGTCGAGGCCGAGAAAATGGCCGACAAGATCAGCGCGAATATCTTGAAGGCCGCGTAGGCCCGCAGAAGGATCTCAACAATTAATCGAACAACGCCCCGGTGACCGCCAAAGGGAAGGTTCCGGGAAGCTTTTAGTATGTTAGGTTTCGCCATCAGCTTCCTTTACATTCTGGCCGAGAGCGCGGCTGCTGCCGAAGAGGGCAGCTGGCTCGCCTGGTGGTACAAGAACGTTGACCCGTACATGAACTACCCGGGCTTCGAGGCCTGGCGGTTCATCAACCTGCTCATTTTCTTCGGAGTCCTCGCATACCTTATCAAGAGGCCTCTCAGCGAGGCTTTCAAGACGAAACGCGAGAAGATCCGCGCAGAGCTGATCCGTGCGGAAGAGGAGAAGAAGGCTGCGGTCGCAAAGCTCGCCGAAGTGGAAGCGAAGCTCGCGCGGCTCGATACCGAACAGGCGGCGCTCGTCGAAGAGGCGCGCTCCGAAGCCGCGGCCGAGAAAAACCGGATCAGGGAAGAGATCGAGAGCGAGAGCAGACGGCTCCGCAGTCAGGCGGAAGGCGAGGTCCTGAGGAAATCTCAGCAGATACGCAAGCAGCTAAAGCGGTTCTCGGCGGAAGAAAGTATAAGGCTTGCCGAAGAGAAGATCCGCCGGGCGATGTCCGCGGAGACCGACCGAAAGCTCGTGAAGGCGAACATCGAGTCGATCGGAGGTATGCGTTAGGATGGGCGTCGAAACAATAGCAAGACGTTATGCAAGCGCTCTCGCCGATGTGGCGATGGAGACGGGACAGGCGGATCCGCTCCAGCACGAGCTCCGCGACTGGGAAGCGATGCTTTCCGGCAACCGCGACCTTTACAACGCTTTCAGCAACCCTTCGATCGCTCACGCGAGCAAGGAAAGGCTGCTTGAGGAGCTTATCTCGCGCTCGAACCCAAGCAAGCCTACGGCGAACTTCCTTCGCGTTCTGCTGCAAAACTCCAGGCTCACCGAGATCTCCGAGATCAACAGCCGGTTCAAAGAGGTCCTTGACGAACGCCGCGGCGTAACGTCCGCAACCGTCACCTCGTCCCGCGAACTTACCGAGCAGGAAAAAGCCGAGCTCAAACAGAATCTTGAGAAGATGTCTGGCAAAGTGGTGCATCTTCAGTTCAATATCGACGAGAATGTCATAGGCGGCGCGGTAACGCGTCTCGGCTCAACGATCTATGACGGCTCCGTCAAGACCCAACTCGAATTATTGAAACAACAGATGATCGACTCGTAACCGCGGCGCGGAACGACGGGTGAAAAGTATATGGAAGCAATTAAGGCCAACGAGATAAACGAGATTATCCGGGCCCAGATCGAAAATTTTGACGCAAGCATGACGGTTGCCGAGGTCGGCACGGTCATAAAGGTCGGCGACGGTATCGCCGAGATCTACGGGCTTGAGAAGGTGATGGCCGGCGAGCTGCTCGAATTCGACCACGGCGTCCGCGGGCTCGCGCTCAACCTGGAAGAAGACAAGGTCGGCGCCGTGCTTTTCGGCGACTTCCAGAAGATCAAGGAAGGCGACGAGGCGAAACGCACGCGTAGGATCATGAGCGTTCCCGTGGGAGACGCGCTGATCGGCCGCGTTGTCGACGCGCTCGGGAATCCGATCGACGGCAAGGGCGAGGTAATTACCGACGCCTTCAACCCGGTCGAAAGGATCGCCCCCGGCATCATCGACCGCCAGCCGGTCAAAGAGCCCCTTCAAACGGGTCTCAAGGCTATCGACTCGATGGTCCCGATCGGCCGCGGACAGCGCGAGCTGATCATCGGCGACCGCCAGACGGGTAAGACCGCGGTCGCGATCGACACGATCATCAACCAGAAGGGCAAAGACGTTATCTGCGTATACGTGGCGATCGGGCAGAAGCGTTCGACCGTCGCCCAGGTGGTCGAGAAGCTGAAGGAATTCGGCGCGATGGATTACACCATCGTCGTTTCCGCAACAGCTTCCGATCCGGCGGCGATGCAGTACCTGGCGCCTTACACGGGCGTCGCGATGGCGGAATATTTCCGCGACAACGGGCGCCACGCGCTCACGATCTACGACGATCTTTCGAAGCAGGCCGCGGCATACCGCGAGATCTCGCTCCTCCTGAGAAGGCCTCCGGGCCGCGAGGCGTATCCCGGCGACGTTTTCTACCTTCACTCAAGGCTTCTCGAGCGCGCCGCGAAGATGTCGGATGCAAGGGGCGGCGGATCGCTTACTTCGCTTCCGATAATCGAGACGCAGGCGGGCGACATCTCGGCTTACATCCCGACGAACGTCATCTCGATCACCGACGGACAGATCTTCCTCGAGGCTGACCTGTTCAACTCCGGAATCCGGCCCGCGATCAACGTGGGTAACTCGGTTTCCAGGGTCGGCGGCGCGGCGCAGGTGAAGGCGATGAAGCAGGTAGCGGGTACGCTCAGGATCGACCTTGCGCAGTACCGAGAGCTGGCGGCGTTCGCGCAGTTCGGATCGGACCTCGACAAGGCGACCCAGGCTCAGCTCGAGCGCGGAAAGCGGCTGACGGAGATCCTGAAGCAGGGTCAGTACCGCCCGATGGAGGTCGAGAATCAGGTCCTTATTATCTGGACGGCGACCAACGGCTTTGTCGATGATGTCGCGGTCGAGGACCTCGGCAAGTTCGAAAAAGAGCTGTTCGAGTTCATGGAGAACTCGAATCCGGCTGTAATGCAAGAGCTTCGGGACAAGAAGGCTATTGACGACGATCTGAAGGCGAAGCTGAAAGAAGCTCTCGAGGACTTCAAGGCGACTCGCTGGGCCACCGAAGAAGAAGAGGCCGAAGCGGAAGAGGCTCAGGAAACCGCGGCCGAGACTGCTGAAGAGGCGGTTGCCGAGACCGAATCCGAAGAGACCGAAGGCGACGACGACGGCGAATCGGCATCGGCGGGAGCCTAACGAAAAGGGGCCCGGTCAGGGCCCCGAATGCAAAGATGGCAAGCTTACTGGACATGCGTCGGCGGATAAAATCCGTCAAGAACACGCAGCAGATAACGAAGGCAATGAAGATGGTCGCCGCGGCGAAGCTCAAGAGGGCTCAGGACCGCGTGACCGCCGCCCGCCCGTATGCGGTGAAGATGAACGAGGTGCTCGGCGGCCTGAGCGCCAAGGTGTCGAACGATTTCTCGCATCCTTTGCTCAACGATCGGGGGGACGAGAAATACCTGATCGTTCTTGTGACCGCCGACAAGGGCCTTTGCGGGGGCTTCAACGCGAACCTTATGAAGGCCGCCCAGGCGTTTATTGCCGGCCACGAGGGCCGCGATATCTCGATGATGCCGGTCGGCCGAAAGGGCCGGGACTTCTTCCGCCGGCGGAATTTTCATTTCGTCGAGGAATACATAGGCCTGACCGGAAGCGGACGCGCCGAACTTTCAGACGCCCGCGAGATCTCGGCGAACATAATCAAGACCTTCGTCGAGGACGAATCGATCGACAAGGTGTTCCTCGTATTTACGGAGTTCAAGACGGTCATATCGCAGCAGGTGAAGGTCGAGCAGCTTCTTCCGATACCCCGGATCGAGGGCGAGTCGGAAAGCGAAGGCGGCCCGGAGGCAGAGTACATTTACGAGCTTCCGCCGGCTGAGATCTTCGGCAAGCTTCTTCCGAAGCAGGTCGAGACGCAGGTTTACAGGGCGATGCTCGAGTCGGTCGCGTCCGAACAGGGCGCGCGTATGACGGCGATGGACTCGGCTTCGAAGAACGCCGGCGAGCTGATCGACACGCTTACGTTGAACATGAACCGCATCCGCCAGGCGGACATCACCCGCGAGATCATCGAGGTGGTATCGGGGGCGGCAGCGTTGTAAGAGAGTAATGAGTAGTGAGTGAAGAGTAATGAGTGATGAAGGCGGGCCGATTGGCCCGCTTTTCTTTTTTCAACCACGAACTCACACGAAGCTGCACGAAGAATTCGACTTTGCTTTGTGCGCCTTCGTGTTACTTCGTGGCTAACCCAAATCAAAGAACTATTTGAATTCGAAGATCACTTAAAGTATATTCGCCTTGCCTTTTCAGTAACTACTTAACAATCAGATAGATAATTGGAGGTCAAGATGGAGATTCTGGGCTTTGCGGGAATGGGTTTGGGCGGATTGCTCTTTCTCATCGGATGGATCTGGCTGATCGTGATCGGCTTCAAAGAGGGCGGCGCACTCTGGGGCATCCTGATCATTTTGTTCAGCTGGCTGGCGGGAATCATCTTTTGCATCATGAACAAGACCGGCTGGATACCGCTTGCGCTTATGCTCATCGGCGTCTTCTTCTACGCCGTCGGTGCGGTCCCGGTGGTGATGAAACTAATGGAAGGCGGAATGGAGCCGGCGGCTTTCTAGGCACTTTCCCAATATCATGAACAAGGTCTGGCGTGGGCGACTGGTTCGTTACACGCCTTTCATTTTGTGGACCGGGGTCGTGATGGGATTCTCGACCAGCGGAGCGTCGATGAACCGCACCTCGAGGTTCATCCGTCCGCTGCTCGAGTTCCTTTTCCCGGACGCGCCGGAACAGACGCTGTTTCTCTATCACGGGATCATCCGCAAGTCGGCGCATTTCATCGAGTACGCGATCCTTGCGGCGCTCGCGTACAGGGCGTTTCGTGAGTCCTCGAAGATACTTCTCGCGTCGCACCCGTTCCTCGCGGCGCTTCTTTCGGTGGCGATCGTCGCAGTTGTCGACGAGACATATCAGTCTTTCGATCCCTCCAGGACCGGGTCGCCAATAGACGTTCTTATCGATCTTTCGGGAGCGCTGGCGGCGCTTGCCGCTGCCCGGTTTTTCGTGCGGAAGCGCAAAATTGATAAATCCGACAACCATCCCGTATAATTTGAGGCGATAATGGAACGCTGACGCGGTGTTGCGACGTATCTTCCGATGAGAGGATCGTGCCCCCGGGCGGACCTCGGAAGAACGCAGATCTTAAGGAGATTTCATAATGGGAATTTGGGACAAAGTAAAAGAAGAAGCCCTGAATCAGTTCATCGAGGTCATCGAGTGGCTCGACGAATCGAAGGACACGATCCTCTACAGGTTTCCTGTGCACGGCCAGGAGATCAAGAACGGGGCGCAGCTGATCGTCCGCGAATCGCAGGCAGCGGTATTCGTGTTCGAAGGCCAGGTCGCTGACGTTTTTGGACCCGGCAAGTACACGATCGACGGCGGGAACACGCCCATCCTGACCAAGCTCGGCGCGTGGAAGTACGGTTTCAATTCCCCTTTCAAGTCCGAGGTCTATTTCGTCAACACCAAGCAGTTCACGGATATGAAGTGGGGCACCTCGAACCCGATAATGCTGCGCGACAACGATTTCGGCATCGTGCGGCTCCGGGCATTCGGCGCCTACTCGATGCGGGTCGCCGATCCGTCGACATTCATCAAGGAAGTGGCGGGCACCAACGCCCATTTCGACACTGAGGACATCGACGTCCAGCTAAAGCGCGCGATCGTGACGGAGTTTTCCGACGCTCTTGGTGAGATGAAGATCCCTGCGCTCGACCTCGCTGCGCAGTACAAGGAGATCGGGGACGCGATACGCGACAAGATCAACATAGACTTCAAGGACTACGGCCTTGAGGTGACCAAGTTCTACGTCGAAAACGTGAGCCTTCCGAAAGAGGTCGAGGAGGCGATGGACAAGCGAGCCTCGATGGGAGCGCTCGGCGACGCCCAGCGGTACGCACAGTTCCAGGCGGCGGACGCGATGCGCGACGCGGCCCAGAACGAAGGCGGCGGCGCGGGCCTGGGCGCAGGTCTCGGCGCCGGATTCGCCGTCGGGAACCAAATGGCGAACGCGTTCGGAGGCCAGCAGGGAGCGGCCTCGACGGTCTCGTGCCCGAGTTGCGGGAAAGCGAATGCTCCGGAGGCCAGGTTCTGTGCGGAGTGCGGCGGCAAGATGGAAGTTGTGAAGGTTCCGTGCGTGAAATGCGGGGCCGAGCTCAGGGAGGGCGCCAAGTTCTGCTCTGAATGCGGCTCGACGCAGGAGAAGCAGAAGTGCTCCAATTGCCAGGCCGAAATGGCTCCGGGTGCGAAGTTCTGTGCCGAATGCGGGACAAAGGTCGAAGAGGCCGCACCCGAAGGCGAGTAGCCAGGGACCGCCGATTTTCAAGGGCAGAAGTTTCCGGCTTCTGCCCTTTCTCATTTCAACGAGCGATATCAAGGAGGACGATCAAACGCGATGGCTATCAGTCCCGAACTTCTCAAGATCCTTAGGTGCCCAAAGTGCAAGTCCGAGCTGAAGCTGAAGGACGACGGTTCGGGCCTCCGCTGTCTTAACCCCGAATGTGCACTGGTCTACCCGGTCCGCGATGATATTCCCGTGATGATCATCGAAGAGGCCGCCAAAGAGACCGGCGCTTCCGAATCCTGACCCGCCTCCGATGCCCGTGCGAAGGTCCGATGTGAGATCTCAGGCGAACGCCGTGGATGGGACCGACGTATGCTAGGTCCGTTTTATCCGGCTTCGTTCGGTCGGCGACACGGTGCTCGGGCCCCCGACCTCGCAGGCACTTCGCGATTTTCTTCCCGATGCCCGGACCGACAGTCTCCTTGAGGATTGGGTCGCCCCCCCTGCTCGAGGGACACACTGCGGCAGATTCCGTGTACCCGATCCACGCGGCTAGTCCGGAAGGCTTTCGGTTTGTCTGCGATCAGAGAGACCGGATGCGACCTGGTCATCAATCTGCACGGCGGCACGACCTCGACATTTCTGACGCGCGCAACCGGAGCCCGGTACAAGGCCGGAAACTCGGTCTATCAATACTCCTTATCTTCTGTCCCGAAGCCTGGATCTGCGGCCGAGTTCTGGGGCGCGTCCGGAGTGCTTTCAGCGGAACAGCAGGTCACCCTCGTCGGATTCCCGACGGGTGCCCTCCAGCCAAAAGCAGGCCTTCGAACTTCCGGAAGATGCGGCCGGGGCTTCGAAGATCGACGAACGCCTGCGGCATCCGGAATTGGGGTCTCCGGTGTTCCGATCGCGCCGGTACATCCCGCTGCGGCGACATTCCCGAAACAATCGGAAACAAAAGGGACGCGCAGATCGCCCGGCACCCGGCGGAGAAGGGGTACCGTTCGGCCGCGGTGGACACTCCTTCCGAGCGACAGATGCTTGACGCGCTCCAGAGGAGTACCGGAAACCCGCCCGGGACGCTCTCCGACCTCACGCTTCCCGAGATCACGGCGCAGTCGAGACGTTCTTCGATAATTGTCGGGAACTAAACCGGCATCGCCCGCATTGCAGCCGCGGTCGGAATTCCGCCGCTCGTGATCTTCGGTTCTTCGAACCGGTCCACTGGCGCCCGTGTACGAAGCGTCCTTCGAAGACCGTTTTCAAAGGATTTGAATGCCGGTGCTGCCCCGGAAGCAAATGCGGATCGTTCGGAGATCCCGGATGCATTCCGCAGGGCCCTTTCGAGGCGGTGACAGAGGCCGTCGACGACCTGATCGAAAGCGCGTAAAACCCCTGTCGTCATCTCTTACAGTGAACTCTCCTGGGCACCTTCAAAGCCCTATGGAAGCGGTGCCAAAAGTAAATAAATCTTGCCTTTTCGCCGGCAATCGGAGTAACATTAGGCGAAATTCAAAGTATGAGAAGCAAGGTTTCGGGCCGGGCCTGCGACGGTCCGGACCGACATCCGCCCGGACGAGGGCGACCGGAACCCGGGTTCCGAAAAGCCAGGCCTTTCAAGAATTTAGGAGGAACGACAATAGATGCTATATGCACTCGGAGCATTGATCAGCGCGATCATCGCGGCGTTCTGCTTTTACACGATGCGTGGATCCGACCAGAATAACCTGCTTCTTGTGATCGGGATCGTATTTGCGATCCTGACGATCGTATTTGGCGGGCTGTTCCTGGCTGGCAGGATCAACAAGACCGACGATATTCACGTAACCGAATAACCGGCAGATAATGTCTGAGAGGGCGGGCGGCCTATTGGCAGGCAGCGTGTAGAAAGCCCGCCTCGAAATCGAACCGGGAATTCATTTCCGGTGACCTTTCGGGCGTAAGTATCGTAGCGTCCGGCGCTGACCGGAACCGGTTTGATCCTTCAATTGACCGGATCGACCAACCCTCATCGGCACGATCGCGGTTTCCTTCTCAAGCCTAATTCTTAGCAACAATCGTTAAGTTTCGTACGACCATTGACACACTGAACAGGCCGTAGCAAGTCAGAGTGTCTTCGAGACCAGCAGCCGGCAGATGACATTCGAGATCACATTCGTTCTGGCCGTCGCCGTTTGCGCCGTGATCCTGTTTGCGACCGAGAAGCTCTCGGTCGACGTTGTGGCGATCGTGGTTATGGTCACCCTGATGGCTTCAGGGATCGTTTCTCCGGAAGAGGGTATCTCGGGCTTCAGCAACAAGGCGACGGTGACGGTCGCCGCGATGTTCATTCTCAGCGCGGGGCTGTTCAAGACGGGCGCCGTCAACTACCTGGGCACGATCACTTCAAGGCTTTTCAAGCGGAACTTCTGGGTCGGCCTGATATCGGTGATGATCGCGGTCGCTTTCTTTTCCGCGTTCATTAACAACACTCCCGTAGTCGCGATCTTCATCCCGATTTTGCTCGGCGTCGCAAAGGAGATAAAGGCGAGCACGTCCAAGCTCCTGATGCCGATGTCGTTCGCCTCAATGTTCGGCGGAGTCTGCACGCTGATCGGCACCTCGACTAACATCCTTGTAAACTCGATCGCAGAAAGGCAGGGCCAGCCGGCGTTCTCGATGTTTGAGATCGCGCCGCTTGGAGTCGCGATGTTCCTCATCGGAACGACCTATATGCTGCTGATCGGCGTCCGCCTCATTCCCGAGCGCCGCGCCGAAGGCGACCTGATCGAGAGTTTTCATCTTCACGAGTACATCACGGAAGTAGTGCTGCTCGAGGATTCCTCGTCCGTAGGCAAGCAGATCAAGGACGCGCCGCTCGTCAAGGAGATCGACATCAGCATCATCGAGATCCAGCGCGGGGACGAGACTATCCCGCTGCCTGCCGCGGACGTCGTGCTGAAAGCAGGCGACGTTCTGAGGGTGCGCTGCGATCTGGAGAAGTTCAAGAAGATTCAGCAGCGTCAGGGCGTGGTATTCAAGCCCGAGTTCCAGTGGCGTGACGAGGACATCCAGAGCTTCGACGCGAAGTTGGTCGAAGGCGTCATCGCGCCGCATTCCGACTTCATTGGAAAGACCCTGAAGGACCTGAACTTCCGCGGTGAGTTCGGAGCGACCGTGCTCGCACTGAGGCACAGGGGCGTGCTGATGCGCGAAAAGCTCTCCGAAACGAAGCTCGACGCGGGAGACGCATTGCTTTTGGAGGTCCGAAAACGAAGGTTCAACCAGCTTCGGCGGAGCCCTGCGTTCGTGATCATTTCCGAGGTCCAGCAGGAGCGTTTCCGGAAGCGGAAGATCATACCTGCGCTGCTGATCATCGCCGGCGTCATTATTACAGCCAGCGTCGGGATCATGGACATCGTTGCATCGGCGGTTATCGGCTCGGTCCTTCTTGTGCTCGTCGGCTGTATCAAGATGGAAGAAGCGTACAAGGCCATCGAGTGGAGGATCATTTTTCTCCTGGCCGGCGTACTCGCGCTGGAAGCAGCGATGGAAAACTCGAAGGCCGGCGAGCTGGTGTCGGAACAGATCATTGCAACGGTCGGGGTGTGGGGCCCGATCGCGATGATCTCGGCATTTTACCTGATGACGTTCATACTGACGGAGATGATGTCGAACACGGCGACCGCCGCGCTTCTGACACCGGTCGCGATCGCCACGGCGAACACACTCGACCTAAATCCGAGGCCGTTCCTCGTCGCAGTGATGTTCGCGGCGTCGGCGAGCTTCATGACGCCCGTCGGATACCAGACCAACACATTGATCTACGGTCCGGGCCAGTACCGTTTCGCCGATTTCCTGAAGGTCGGAACACCTCTCAACATCCTGTTCTGGATCACCGCGACCATCCTGATACCGTATTTCTGGCCGCTGGAATTGATGCCTTGATCCGCCGCAATGTGCATCATAGGCGCTTCTTCGTTATAATGTTGACAAAAATGTAAAGATTTATAGACTAGTAGTTTCGACCAAGGGAAGAAAAGCAGTATTTACAAGATGCCGAAGATCGCAGACATTCAGGAAACCCCAAATCCCAACGCCGTGAAGTTCATTCTTCGCGAGCCGGTAAGCCACGGGACCTCGCATTCGTTCAAGACGGCCGAGGACGCCGAGGGCGACGAGCTCGCAAAATCGATATTCCTCGTCGGCGAAGTCGTATCCGTGTTCTACATGGACAAGATGATCACCGTTGAGAAGACCGACGAGTCGGACTGGGACGAAGTCCTTCCGGCGCTGGCGGTCCCGATCCGTGCTGCGGAGTCGGTGGCGTCATCGAACGGAGGCGCGGCGAGCGCCGTCGGAGGAGCGATCGCGGCGGCCGCAAGCGACGATCCGGTGATCGCCGAGATCAACGAGCTGTTGGACGAGAGGATTCGTCCTTACCTGGCCAGCGACGGAGGCTGGCTCGAGATCCTTGAGCTTGACGAGAACGTGCTGAAGATCCGCTATCAGGGCGCCTGCGGAAGCTGTCCCAGCTCCCTCACCGGGACTCTAATGGCGATCGAGAACATGATACGCGATGAGATCGACGAACGGATCGAGGTCGTCGCCGTCTAATAACGCCTCAGAGCTTCCCGCCTCCTAAATCTTTTCCATAGTTCTAATTACGGGCGGCACTCGATTCAACATCTTTTAATACGTGTCTTGACAGAGTTCCGCCGTTTTCGTCATAATTCTGAAGGTGGCGTTTGACCCCGAAGCGCCGTCTCGTCATAGCTCGCTACCGCTCACACCTGCCATTCAAAGCCATTCCCGGTTATAGTGTGTTTGTCATTCCCTACGGAGGATCATCAACGTGAACAGTGAAGAACTGGAGCAAAGTTTGCGCGCCGAATTCGAGAACTATCTGAAAGACGTATTCAGCGAGATCAAACAAGAGATATCCGGCTTCCAGCAGAAACTCGATTCCGAGTTCAAGGATCATCGCGCCCGCGTCGACGCGGCGCTGGAGGAACTCTCTCAGAAGGCTCTGCTGGACCGGAGCATCGAAGAGAGTTTCAGGGAATCGGTCACTGAACACCTGCGGCTTGCGAAGGACGAAGGCGCCAGGATCACAGCGATGGCCATCGCCGAAGCCGAAGAGCTTCACGGAAGCGCTTCCGCGGCGGAAGAGATCCACGCGAGCTTCCAGGGCCTTCGGGACGCGATCGCGGACATTTCTTCGAAAGACTCGCAGGCTGAGATCCTGAAAGCGCTTGTCCATCACGCAACGGAACATACACCCCGAGGCGCGTTCTTCATCGTCAAGAACGAGCATCTTGTCGGCTGGCGCGTGTTCGGACGAGAAGATCACGATGGGCCGGATGTGGTTCGCGAGCTGTTCTTTCCCCTTTCTGCAAAGACCGCGCTTGGAGAAGCGGTCGAGACGCTGGCGACAGTCAGCGGTTTCGCGGAAGGCTACGAGGACGAGGAGATCTATCTGCAGAAGCTCGGCTTCGAACCTTCGGCAAGGATGGTGGCGATCCCGCTGGTTGCGCGGGGAAGAGGCGTCGCGGTGCTTTACGCCGACGGGGGCGAGAACGGCGGCGAAGTTAATTCGGAAGCGCTCGAATCGCTGGTTTGTGTGTCCGGCCTGACCGTCGAATTGCTCGCTTCCGGCGCAGGACCGCACATCGCCGAGGCGCACGAAACGTACGACGACTCGTCCAGAACATATGACGATTCCTCCTACGGCACATCGGATTTCGCGGCTCCGGGTCATCAGGATATGGAAGACGCGGAGGCCGGGGAACCCGCGTTGGAAGAGGACGTGGAAGAAGTCTATGCCGAGTCCCCTTCCACAGAATATGCCGCTGATGATGCAGACGTGCAGGAAGCTGCGGAATCCGGGACGGAGCCTCGGTTCGGCAGTGAGGAGGAGGCTGAGGAAGCCACCACAGGGTTCAGTTTCGCACCCGCGGAGCCTGTGGCGGTTGAGGAAGAAGAATACGAGGATTACGAAGACGATCTCGGGTCCGAGTACGCCGAGCCGATAGAAGCCTCTGATGACGCGGCGGAAGTCGGGGACGCTTTCGCCGATCCGTTCGAACCGGCTGAAGAGCAGATTAGCGCGGAAGACAGGTTCGAAGCGGAGGTCGAAGAACTCTACGACGTGTCCGAATCTATCGAGAGTCTGGAGCCGGAACCCGCCGACGCCGTCGCGGAGGACGCATTCGATTCCGCCGTCGAGATCGAGTCCGAATCCTCGTTCGAATTGGTCGAAGCGGAGCCCGAACCCGCCGAGATATCGGTGGAAGGACCGGAAGAGGCAGAAGAATTCGAGTACTCGAGTCTGGAGGAAGAAGCGGAGAAGGCCGAGGCGGCTTTCGAAGAGACGGCGGAAGAAGAGGAACTTGAAGAAGAGCCCACGCCTTCCCCCGAACCGGCTGTGGTCACCGAGCCTGCCGCAGTCGCGGATTCCGGACCTGCGGTCCGTTCCCGCTTCGGAGATCGCAACATCGACCTCCCGATCGAAGTGCCCGAAGATGAGCGCCAGTATCACAACGCCGCCCGAAGGTTTGCGAGGCTTCTGGTTTCCGAGATCAAGCTTTACAACGAACAGAAGGTAAAGGAAGGCTGCGAGGCCAACGATCTCTACGACCGCCTGAAAGAGGCCATCGACCGTTCGCGCGAAATGTACGAGAAACGCGTGCACGGCCCGGTCGCGGAAAGATTCGATTACTTCAATTTCGAACTTGTGAACAACCTGGCTCAGGGCGATGAATCGAAACTGGGCGGCAGTTATCCCGGTTCGAGAGTCTGAAAGCAGTTCACTTTCTTCGCGAAGGCCGTTTGATATAATGTCGGGCGGCCTTTTTCTTTTTACCCCGCGCGATTCTGCGAACGGTTCCGCCGCTGACAGTTTTTCCGCATAGGAGAGATCCCGATGAAGTACAGATCTACCGCCAGCATATACTCCCGAAGCCTTTTCAGTTCGCTGATCCTTCCGATTCTGCTTATAGCGCTGTTCACGGTCGCGTGCACTGCCCAGCCCAGTCCCTCCGCTGAGCTGACAACAGTGCGCGCGCTTATGGCGTCCGGCACGCTGCCGGCCGAGTCGGTCGTGGCGGATATCGAGGGAAGGAACGCGGGTACCCGAACGGGCGCACTCGCGAGGCTTCTTCGTGCTCACATCAGGATCGAGAAAGGCGATCACGCGGGCGCGGCGGCGCTTCTGGAGTCGGATGCGTTCGGCGAGCTCACCTCGCTCGGCGACTACGCCCTGTGGCTTCGGGGCAGGGCTCTCTTTGCCGCCGGACGGCAGGCGGAGGCGCAGCAGGCGTTTTCTGAACTGATAAGGAAGTACCGGGATTCGATCCGGGTCAGGGACGCGAAGATCCTATGGGCAACAAGCCTTCTCGCCAACGGAGGCGCCGACAGGGTCCCGGGACTGCTTTCGGAGCTTGTGCGCACAAATGACGGAGAGGCGGTGATCCTCACGGCAAACGCGCTTGAGAAAGCGGGCAAGAGCGCCGAAGCCGTCAGTTACTTCAGGCGCGCGTATTTCTACGCCGCCGGCACGGACGCAAGCAAGGAAGCGCTCGCGCGTATGAAGGAGCTTGGGGAAGATCCCGAACCCAGGTCCGCTGAAGACCTTCTCGCCAGGGCGAACGACCTGTTATCGATACGGAACTACCAGGGATCGGCCGACGCTTATGCCAAGCTTTCCGAATCTTTCCCCACCGCCGTCGACGACACCGTCAGACTGAAGCGCATTACCGCGCTTTCGAAAGCCAGGAAGGCACCAGAAGCGGCGGCGCTGCTCGACGGGCTTCGTACGGCCTCCGACGCAGCGCCGGAGGCGCATTATCAGGTCGCGGTCGGACACGCGTCTTCCAGGCAATGGGCGGAAGCGAAGGCATTGATCGCAAAGATGCGAAAGGACTTTCCGGTGAGCGAATGGACCCCGAAGGCGATGATCGATGCGGGAATGGAAGCGCGCGACCAGCGGCGAAGGGCCGACGAGTCCGAATTCCTTTCCTCGGCAGTCGCTGCCTATCCGAATGCGATCGACGTTGCAAAGGCCCAGTTCGAACTCGCCTGGCTTCAGCACGAATCCGGGAACTTCGAGATCTCGTCCCGTATGCTGACCGAGCATCTCGCGAGATATGTTGACAGGGACAACTCGTTCCGGGGACAGACAGGATACTGGGCGGCCCGCGATTCGGAGCGCGCGGGGAAGATCAATGAGGCGTGCGCGCTTTACGACGGCACCGCTTTCCGGTACGGCGCGAACTGGTACGGATACCTTGCACTCGACCGGCTGACAAGGCTTCGGCGGGACGGCAAGTGCCAAGGTTCAAAGGATTTTCCGGAAGGAAGCCTCGTCGGGGACGCGGTCAGGAACCTGAAGGTCGTCACTGTTGCCGCGGAGTCGGCAGGAGAGCGGGAGGTCGCCCGGCTAAAGAGGGGTGCCGACCTCAGTGAGATAGGATTGTTCGACTGGTCGATCGATGAACTGAAGGCCGCCGGAGAAACGGCAGAGAACAGCCCGAGCGTCAATCTTGCGCTGGCTCAGCACTACAGGCTGAAAGGCGACAATGTTAACGCGCTTCTAACTCTTGCGAAGAGCTATCCGGACTACGCGCAAATGTTCCCCGAAGAGATGACCCGCGACGAGTGGGACATTTTCTACCCGCTTACGAACTGGACCGAGATCAGGTACTGGGCGAAGAAGCGCAGCCTGGATCCTTACAACGTCGCCGGTCTTATCAGGCAGGAGACCATCTTCAATGCCCGTGCCCGTTCATCGGCGAACGCCTACGGGTTGATGCAGCTGCTGATCCCGACTGCCAGGACGATGGCACGAAAGTATGGAGCCAACACTACATCGATCACCGCCGACGCACTTTATCAGCCTTCACTGAACATCGAGCTCGGAACTGCTTATATGCGGGAGCAGCTTTCGAAGTACGGCCGTATCGAGTATATGTCGGTGGCTTACAACGCGGGCCCCGGAAGGATGGTCAGCTGGCAGCGCACCCTTCCTGAGGAGATCGACGAGTTCGTGGAAAAGATCCCGTTCAACGAGACACGGGGTTACGTTAAGGGCGTGATCAGGAACTCGGCGCAATATCGAAGGCTTTACGATCTGGAAGGGCGGTTCAAGTCCAACGTGGGTTCGAAACCGGTCCGGGTTGCGGTGGATACGCTGGCAGAAAAAGAGCTTGCGGACGCGCACCCGTTCGTCGCGGTGATTCGCACCGGAGCCGAGTGAGCACGGAACTCAGACCGTCATTTTTCGCGCGGGATGCGACTGGACGACGTTAAGGCGGCACTTGAAGGTTCTTTCGAACGCGTGCCGCTTCATCTTTGTCGCATAAACCTCGTTCGAGATGTCCTTTTCGCTGACCAGCGTTAGGGTCACTGTATTCCCTTCCTTGTCTACCCTGATCTCTCTTACACGGCTCTTGTAGGTCCGATCCAGACCGTCCGCAAGCCTGAGGATCGAGCTCAGCTTTCTGACCGTCGATTTGTCGCGCTTGTCGAGCACCGCGTAGTCGGGATGCGACCGGCTCGGCAAGGACTTCCTGTGATACCGGGCGATGTTCGCGATCACGGCTTTCTCGGATTCCGAAAACCCAGTCATCTCCGAATTCCTGATCAGATAAAGCGAGTGCTTGTGGTGCGACTCGTGCGAGATGTGATACCCGACATCGTGCAGAAGCGCCGCCGCTGAAAGGAGCGTCCGGTCATGCCGGTTAAAGTCGAAGTGCGGCGCAAGCCCGTCGAAGATCGTCTCCGCGATCGATGCTACCTGAAGGGCGTGGTTCTCTTCGTACCCGAAGCGCCGTCCGACGGCGAACACGTCGCGCAGCTTGAGGTCCTCGACGTCCGGCACGGGCGGAAGTTCCGCAGTGGCCATCTCGCGCAGGTGGTCAATTATCACACCTTCCCGCAAGGCATAAGGGCACGGCACAACGGTATCTATATTCAGGCTTCTCATCACGCCTTCAAGGATCTGCGCACCCGCGATGATGACCTCCGCACGGCGCTCGTTGATCGCCTCGATCGCAGAACGCTCTTCGAGCGTCATCTTCTTCAGCTTCGCATTCAGTTCGGCCAGATCCGAAAGTTCGATCGGAGGTGTGTAGACATCCTCGGGGCTGGGCGAGCCCGCGATCAGCATCGAGACGGCCTTAATCGTACCCGAAGTGCCAGATGCGATCTGCCACATCTCACCTTTAATCTTTCGCTGCGGGCGGGTCATCGCAAAGCGGATCTCCTTGCGAAGCCGCTTCATCTCTTTTGGGGCCGGCGGATCGCTCAGGAGAAACTTCTCCGTGAGTCCGACCGCTCCCAGCTTCATCGAGAACAGCTTTCGAGGCTCTCCGTTCTTCATCAGCGAGACCTCGGTCGAGCCTCCGCCGATGTCGATGTTGAGGATCGAGGAATATAGCGCACCGAAGTACTCGGCAACTGCGAGTCCGATCAGCCGTGCTTCTTCGATCGAAGAAAGCACTTCCACTCTCACGCCGGTGCTGCGCTCGAGTTCGTCGACGAATCTGGAAGCGTTTCGCGCTTCGCGCACCGAAGCGGTCGCTACCGCCAGAAGCGCGTCCGCCTCGCGGTTGTCGGCGATCGATTTGAATCGCGAAACGGCCTCCTTTGACTGTTCGAAGGCCTCTTCCGAAAGGATGTGGTTCTGCAGGGTGCCGTGGCCGAGTCTCACGCGCTCGCGGTCTTCGGCGATCATCGTAAACGAGTCCGTCGAAGCCGCCTCGACTACAACAAATTTAAGGGAGTTAGAGCCGATGTCGATGGCAGCAAGCCGTGTGGTCTTCATCTTTTGATATTCTAGACCCTAAAGCTAGAATCGTAAAAAGTGCGGGACTCCAAACGAACGGGCTTTCGCATCAGCAAGGATGAAGATCTCAAAAATAATGACCCGGTCGCCGGGGACCTGCTCTCCGGGCGACACATTGGCGGCAGCGGCGGAGACGATGCGCCGGTTCGACTGCGGAATGGTCCCGGTTGTCGAGGGGACCCGAGTGATCGGCACCGTCACCGACCGCGACATAGCCCTTGCCGCACTCAGAAGCGGCGCGGCCCTTGATACTATCCCCGTTTCGGATGCGGCGTCCAAAGATCCCGCGGTGTGTTCTCCCTCGGACAAAGTGGAGAAAGCCATCTCGAAAATGAAAAAGCGTCGCGTGAGACGCCTTCCTGTCGTCGATCACGACGGCGTTCTCGTGGGCGTGATCTCGATCGCGGATATCGCCGCCGCATCGAAGAAGAACAAGAAGCTAAGAAAAAAACTGCTCTCGGCACTTCGGGAGATCTCGGCTCCGCGCCCGATCGTCCTGACCGAGATCGCCGGGTAGTCCGTATGAAAACCCTTTTTGTGCTGAGGCACGCAAAATCGAGCTGGGATCATCCTGAACTTTCGGATTTCGAACGGCCTTTGAACAAGCGCGGTGAAAAGGCGGCGCCGTTTATGGGCGAGCTGATGCGGTCAAAGGGCCTTGTTCCGGACCTCATCGTATCGTCACCCGCAAACCGTGCGAAGACGACCGCCCGGCTCGCGGCCGAGGCCGGCGGATTCGAGGCAGGGATTGAACTCGACGAGAGGATCTACGGAGCGGGCGCCAACACGCTGGCGTACATCATCGCGGATTTCGATGATTCCGCGGACACGGCGATGATCGTCGGCCACAATCCGGGGTTCGAGGATCTGGTTGGGGCGCTGACCGGCGAGCATCCGCGGTTCCCGACAGCGGCTCTGGCCGTGATCGATCTGGATGTTACGGTCTGGTCTGAGACGGAAAGAGGAAAGGGAACGCTTCGCGACCTTTTTATTCCGAAGGAAGAAATGGCCGACTGAGCGCGGCAAAGCTGTAACACTATTAACACTTTGTTCACATTTTCGTAAAGTGCAGTTAAGTCACACGAAATAAGCTTGTTTCTTGTTCAGAACGGACCAGGGGGCAGGCTGTGCCCGGCACCTTCGCGGTGATTTATGAAGCACTACATTTTGATTGTCGAGGACGAGGCGGACATCGCCGAAAGTCTCCGTTACAACTTCGAACGGGAGGGCTTCAAGGTAGGGATCGCCGAATCCGGCGAGAAGGGGCTGAGAATGGCCCTCGATGAGAATCGCGCTCCTTCGCTTCTGCTGCTTGACCTAATGCTCCCCGGCATGTCCGGAGTCGAGTTGTGCAGGAGGCTTCGCCGGGAGCCTCTGACAAAGAAGATGCCCGTGATAATGCTCACGGCAAAGGCGGCCGAAGGAGATAAGATCGAGGGGCTCGACACCGGCGCCGACGATTACATCACCAAGCCTTTTTCTGTGAAAGAGGTCATCGCAAGGGTCAGGGCGGTGCTTCGGCGGGTGGACGCCGACGCCGTACAGAAGTACGAGGACGGCCGCCTTTCGGTCGATTTCGTCGATATGCGGGTGTATTGCGACGGTGATGAGGTCAAACTTACTCGGAAGGAGTTCACGCTTCTGAGCTATCTGACCAAGAACACGGGCCGTGTTGCGACCCGCCAGAACCTGCTCGACAACGTCTGGGGCTACAGCTACTTCGGCGATACAAGAACGCTGGACGTTCACATCAGGCGCCTCCGGCAGAAACTGGGGGAATGCGGCGACTGCATCGAGACGGTGGTCGGCGTCGGTTACAGGTTCGTCGGCTTCAAGGCTTGAAGCCGGGCCGCAGGGCCGCCTGATCTGCATTATGACCTTGCTGGGTACCCTCTTCACAAAGACCGACGCCGATCCCGAACCCGAGCGGCCCGAACCTTCGGGCGTGCTCGACGCACTGCGTGAGAGCCTTATCATCGTTTCCGACAACCTGCGTGTTCTTTCCGCCAATGAACCCGCCCGTCTTGCATTCGCCCGAAAAGATGAACCTCTTGTAGGAAAACGGATCACTGAAGTGATACGGGACTTCGGCCTGCACGAGGCGTTCGACCGGGCGCTGAAGAACGGCAAGTCTTCGGTTGTAAGGATCGAGTTGATCGACCTGGACAGGAAGGTGTACGAAGTTCGTGTCGTCCCTTTCGAGATGGAAGGCGCGAAAAGGGCGATAGGCGTGTTCTATGACATCACGCAGATCGAGCATCTAGAGCGCGTCCGGCAGGTCTTTCTTTCGAACATCTCGCACGAGCTCCGCACACCGCTTACTTCTATCCTCGCCTTCGTCGAAACGCTCGAGGACGGCGCGATCGACGACGACGCGAACAAGCGCCGGTTCCTATCGGTGATCCGCAAGAATGCCGAACGGATGCGGCATCTGATCGACGACATTTCCGAGCTCTCTTCCATCGAGGCGGGAAACGTCCGCATTGAACCCAAGCAGTTGGACCTTAACGGCCTCGTTCGGGAGGTGTTCGCGAGTCTTTCGGCGAAAGCCGCGGAAAGAAGTATTTACCTGGAGAACGAGATCGAACCCGGCGTCCGTGTGTTCGCGGACATCATCCGGCTGGAACAGATGCTCACCAACCTCGTCGACAACGCCATCAAGTTCAACACGGCAGAAGGCACCGTCACGGTCCGCTGCCTGGACAAACCCGACAGCCAGGTCATCGAGGTGGCAGACACCGGCGAAGGTATAATGCGCGAACACCTCCAGAGGATCTTCGAGCGTTTCTACAGGATCGACCGGGCACGGTCCAGGGAGGTCGGCGGAACCGGCCTCGGACTTGCCATCGTGAAGCATCTGGCGAGGCTGCACGGCGGCGAGGTCACGGTTTCGTCGGTGCTTGGCGAGGGCTCGACATTCAGGATCGAGCTTCCAAAGGCAGAAGAGTAGCCCCGAACCCTCCGCTCCGGACCCCTCCGGAAAAAATCCTACGAATGCCCGCTGATTTGTGCTATAATTACTTTATTCAAACACTTAGCCCAAATGGCGGATCCGCAATTTAAGGTCTGCACCCCCTCACATTTGCCGCATAACGATCTCGAGTGGAGGAAAGAATATGGAACTCAGCGTTGGACAGAAGGTCTCCTATCCGAACCAGGGAGTCTGCATGGTCGAGGAAATCGAAAAGAAGTCGATCGCAGGCAATCAGATGAAGTTTTACTCGTTACGGGTATTGAGTGACAACTCAACGATCTTTGTGCCCACTGCCAACGCCGAAGCCGTCGGCCTCCGTCCCATAATCGGTACCAAGCAATGCAAAAACCTGCTCGAGTATTTGGGGGAAGACTTTGACAAGGTCTCAAGCGACTGGAAGGTCCGCTCCAGGGAATTCAACGACAAGCTGCAATCGGGCGACATCTTTGAAGCGGCAGATGTGCTCAAGAAGCTCACGTACCTCAGCACTGAGAAGAAGCTTTCCTTCCGCGAGCAGAGCTTGCTTGAAAAGGCGAAGTTCCTGATCGTTTCCGAGCTGCGCAGTGCGGAAGACGGAAGCGAAAAGAAGATAGAAAGAAAGGTACAGAAGCTGATCGAGGCTGCCTGCGGACATCACAGCGCGGTGCTTGAAAAGGAAGAAGAAGAGGAAGAGGCGAAAGGAAACGGAAAGTCCGAGACGAAGTCGAAAGCCAAATCCAAATCCAAGAAAAAGGGTCACTAGATCGGCCCTGAAGTGAGTTCTGAAGGTCCTGGCCGGAATTCCGGTCAGGACCTTTTCTTTTCGTACTTCGTCCGAACGACCGTCTTGATGTTCCCCCGGACGTTGAAATCCCCTGTGATCTCAAGCTTTAAAGGATCGCAGGCCGCGACGAAGTCGTCCCTGATGACATTTACGACGTGCTCGTGAAAGATCTTCACATCTCGGAAGGAGTTGATATACAGCTTCAGGCTCTTGAGTTCCACACACCGTTCGTTAGGCACGTAGCTGAGCCGGATCGTCGCAAAATCCGGGAAGTCCGAAAACGGGCAGATCGCCGTGAATTCAGGTATCTCGAAGTCGATCCACACCTTTGATCCAACATACTCGTACTCGAAAGTGTCGAGAGGGAACAGGTCCATCTCCTCTCTCGGAGTCGATCGTATGTCCAATTCCTGCAGGTTTACGGGCGGCAGGTCCATTTCGTCGTTCATTTCAGTATCCTCGTTCGGCTGATGCCGGATACTAACCGAGGTTAAGCCATCGCGATCCGATTGTCATTTTCCGAAGTGGGGGTTCTTCACTGTCAGCAGGAGGAACGCCGCCGCGACCGATATGAAAGCGCTCACCAGGAACGCGGTTGCTGAATCGTAAGCCGTCCAGAGATAGCCGAACAGGAGCGAAGCCGGGAAGACCGTGATCCCGAAAGCGAGGTTGTACAGGCCGTACGCGGTGCCGCGCTTCTCCTCCGGCACAAGGTCCGCAACGAGCGCTTTCTCCACTCCTTCCGTAAGTCCGAAATAGACGCCGTACAGGACGAACAGCGCCAAAGCCTGCCAGGGCGCCGAAACGAACGCGAACCCGCAGTAGACGAGCGCGTAGACGATCCAGCCGGCAAATATCAGCTTTCTCCGTCCGACCCGGTCAGAAAGGTCTCCGAACACGAGCGAACTCAGGACTTTCGACAAATGCAGCGCCATCCACAGAAGCGGCAGGAGCTGGAGCGAGATTCCCGCCTGTTGCGCCCTGAGCAGAAGGAACGCATCGGTTGAGTTCGAGAGGGTGAAGAGGGCGATGATAATCAGGAACCGCAGGAAATTGGAATCGAAGCCCCTGAGCGAGAGCCGGAGCGGCTCCTGCCGGATCTTGCCCGCCCTTAGCGTCGCTTCCTTATCGTGGACAAAGAAGATGATGACGAACAGTCCGACTGCGACAGGGATCGCCGCGTACAGGAACAGCTCCCGGTAGTCGTCCGCGGTCGGGTTGGCAGGGTCGTTGGCGAGCAAATAGAGCAGCCCGAAAGCGGCGAGAGGCCCCAGGACGGCGCCAAGATGGTCTGCCGCCCGGTTGAATCCGAAAGCGAGTCCTCGCTTCGAGGGCTTTGTGCTTCCGGCGAGCAGAGCGTCCCTCGGCGCGACACGTATGCCTTTCCCGACCCTGTCCGCCACACGCACGGCGAGCACCTGCTGCCAGCTTGTAACGAAAGCGAGAAGCGGCCGGACGACACTCGCAAGGGCGTAGCCCGCGAAGACGGGGAGCTTTCGCCGGTCGAGCTTGTCGCTCAGATATCCGGAGAAGAGCTTAAGGAGGCTTGAAACGGATTCAGCAAAGCCTTCGATCAGGCCGATCGCAAAGGGAGTCGCTCCCAGCGTGATCGCGAGAAAAGCCGGAAGCAGCGGATAGATTATCTCGCTGGAAGTGTCGTTGAGAAGGCTGACCGCGCTGAGCGCGAGGACGTTGCGGGAAAGGCCCCTGTAGCGCCTGAGATACGATCGGGCTTTCGTCAGCATTCTGTGGGCTCAGCGCTAGGAATCCTGGGATCTCATTGCCCGGGCAGGAAGCCGCCGAAATACAGAAGCGCGACCGCACCTGTGGCGGCGGCGAGCAGCAGCACGAGAACGAGAAGCAGTCTGAATGCGAGTTTGACCGTGCGCTTGAGGACGCGGAAAGAGATGAATGCGATCCCGAGCATAACGAGCACGAAGATAACTGCTGCGATTTCCATATTCAGTTTGTGCTGCGGTGCAGCCGAGCCCTCTCGACCGCATCGATGTCCTCTTCAGAAAGGGAGGACGGTTCCGCGGGCAGCGAATATTCTCCGTCCGCCCAGGCTCCGAAGTCCAGAAGTTTGCACCGTTCACTGCAGAACGGCCGGTGCTCGTTACCCCTGTACTCCGTTCGTTTACCGCATTCGGGGCATTTAACTAAAGGCATTTCGGGGACAGTATAGCAGAAGGCAGTGGTCATCGATCAATGCTCAATGACCAATGGCCATTGACCAATGACCAGTGAAATCAATACCGTGAGCAGTTGCGACCGGCCCGCCATTGACGAATGATCAATGAGCATTGCCACGCGCCATAGGCGCGCGATGTTAATTGCAACGTGGCTCCCGGAATCTCTGGCTCCGTTAGGAGCCAAATTCCTGTATCCCGCGTATCGGCGGGAGTTCCCCCATGCCATCTGGCATTAACGATGGAATCAGTACGTCCATCACCCAGGCCAGCACCGTCGGCGCGGCAGGTCTGTAGCAGCCGAATCTTCCCAAAATATCTGCTGAGCCGCTTTAGCGGAGGCACTATCTTGGCGGGAACGTGATACGCTCATTGACCAATGTTCATTGATCATTGACCGTTGCAACGCCGCTACGCGGCTCAATAATGTTGGGGCTCGCTTTCCGTGGGTTCCGCTTCGCTCCACCCACGGCTGATATGTTTTGACCTGTCAACCCCTCTACATATTCTCGTTTGTCAGAAGCGCCTGAGGTCAGGGCATTGCGGACGGTAAGCGACGATGGATCATGCTGATATACGTGGATTGGTTACCTACCTGACTTGTCTTCGTCGCGAAGCTTTCCTCTTATCTAAAAGCGTGGATCATTCCCCTTTCGGGGAAGCCGTTCTAGCCGTGACCGGGATTCTTCAGAAGATCTGTCTGCGAATGCCCTGACCTGGAGCGCCTCTGACCTCCTTTTCTTCTGTGGTTAACTTCTTTTCCTCTTGTCGGATACTTCTTTGCGATGCGTTACCGGCCCGCTAGCGGGCGGGGGTTTCAAACCTGGCCATCTCGACCCGTGTCACGTCCCAGATAAAGCCCGAGAGTTCCCTGGCGACTGCCACAGTGGTCTGGTTCTTGTTCTTGCCCGAGTAGACCAGCGACCGGTATCTTCCGCACAAACGTTTCTGGGCCTTCCAGGATATCTCCCTGGCTTCTTCGGACGCGTTCTTCGCCTTTCGTCTCAAATGAGCCGTCATGCGCGCCGGATGGCGGTACGCCCAGGCGGCTTCGACCAGCAGGCGCCGGGCCCTCGAGTTGCCGGTCTTCGTTATCTCACCCTCGCGCTTTGTCGGGCCGGAGGCGTGAATGCTGGGCACAAGTCCCAGAAAGCCCATCAGTTGCTTCGGCGAGTCGAAGCGGGTCAGATCCCCAAGTTCCGCCAGGAGCCCCATCGCGCTGACCATGTCGATACCCCTGAACGCCATCAGCGAGTAGACCACCGGAGCCATCGACCAGTGCGGCAGCGCCATGCTCATTTCCGCCGTGATGTCCGCCACCCGCTTCTCCGCCGCATTCACCGCCCTGATGTATCCCTGAAGCACAACATACTGCCATTCGTGAGGGAACTTGCGCGTCTCCATCCATTCGAAGTGGCCCTTCGTCCACCGCGTCTTTCCCTTGGGCCACGAATGCCCGTGACGGAGCATGAAAGCGCTCAGTTGCTGGCGCGCCTTCCGCTCCTGGATCTTGAAGTCGTTCCGCGCCCGCGCCAGGTCCCGCATCGCCTCCTGCTCCTCTCCCGGCACCCATACCGCCGTAAGATCCCCGCTCCTCAATAGCCGGGCCAGCTTCCTCGCATCCCTCCGGTCCGTCTTTATCCTGTCGCCGGGCTTCTTCGGGATCTTCGACGGTGCCACAACATGGCATTCCTGCCCCATCTCCACCAGCTGACGGTACAGAACGTATCCGCACGGACCCGCCTCATAACAATAAAGCAGAACCTCTCCCCCGAACTCCCGGCTCAGCCGCTCGACAAGCTTCGCCACCTCCTTCGGTTTGTTCGCTATCGTTCCAAGCGACTCCGGCTTTCCCCGACCCTCCCGGGCGATCGCCGCCACGATAGTCTCCTTATGGACATCGAGCCCTACGTATGCCGGATACTCCGGAGCTTCATTCTCAAAGATCTCTCTCGCTTTTCCGTTGATTGCGTTAGTATTCTTCATGCCTGTCCTCCTCAATTGTGGCTAGGTGTTGGTGAATCTCACCTAACATAATCCACGTTCTTGAGGCAGGACAGGTCAAAACATTATGTCTAAATGCAGGCCGTCGCTGCGCGACTCTTCAGTGCTCACTGCTCACCCCTCACTGCTCCCCGCTTACTGCTCCCTGCTCCCTGCTCCCTGCTCACTGATCACCGCTCACCGCTCACCGCTCACTGCTCACTGCTCCCCGCTCCCTGCTCACTGCTCCCCGCTCCCCGATCCCTGCTCCCTGCTCGCCCGCCGTCTGATATAATCTCCCAGGCGCGGGGTGGTCCGCTCGCGAACATTTCGTCCTGTGATACCGTAGTCTGAGCAGCGGAAACCATTGAGGTAATTAGAGATGTCAGAGTACAAAAAGAAGCTCGAAGAGATCCAGAAGGAAGCCCGGCGGAGGGCGGCGGAGATCGATGACCAGTTCGGAATATCCGACCGGCTCGGCGAGGGCGTTAAGACCGCCCGCGATACCGCGAAGAAAGGCGCCGACACGGTGAAGGGCGGAGTAGACCGCCTGAAGAAGGAAGCCGAGAAAAGCGAACGCGGAAAGCACGCGGTAAAGGCGGCCGAAGATACCTACGAGGCAGCCGAGAAGACCGTCAAGTCGGCAGAGAAAACGGCAAGAGAGACGGCGAAGAAGGCCTGGGAAGCGAGCGAGCCGGTCCGCGAGGCCGCCGAGGAAGCGGCGGGAGATGTGTTCGATACGGCATCCCGCAGCGCCGAAGACGTGTTCAAAGGGGCGAGCAAAAAGGCGGGGGAGTTTTTCGGCGAGACGAGGAAGACGGTTGAGTCGACCGCGTCTCGCGTGACAGGCGCGCTCGGTTTAGGTATCAGCTGGACGAGGACGATCGATTCTACTTTCCGAGCCGCCAGGCGGACCCGCGACTGGGTTCTCGAAAGCCCGGGCCAGGCCGCCGCTACTGGCGCTTCGGTAGTTGTCGGAGCAGGGCTCGGCGTCGTGTTCACCGGCCTTAGCTCCCACTGGTTGTTCAATTCCGCGCTGCCTGCCTGGTCGGTCAAGAAACTCTCGGGGATGTTCAATGATCACCTGAAAGAGCAGGAAAGGCTGATCGCGGAAGGCAGACTCACGAAGGCCGACGCCGAGAAGCTGAAGTTCGAACGCGACATCGCGAAGTACATCGGCGCGCCTCTGCTCGGAGCCTTCTCATTCGCTTCGGGCGCGGTGATGATGACCAACGTGCTAAATCCGAAGACTGTCACGGGAGCACCGATCGACTGGCTGCTTGGCGGGAATCCTCTGCTTGAAGGCGTCTGGTTCTTCGGGAACGGAATGGTCTGCTTCAAGACGAGCTACGACCTGTTCATGATCTCGCTGGGCGACGACGCGGATGTTCAGAGGGTCGTGAAGGAGATCAAGGGATTGCTTCCGGCGGCGGCGGCGGCGTGAATCGCTGGGGAAGAAACAGGATGGACAGGATCGTAAGGATAGCCTGATGCCGGTCGGAAAGTACTGGATTGATCCTGTAAGCACCAAACTTACTGCTCTGCGCCTCTGTGCCTCAGCGGTAAGTCCCATTCAATATGAATCACCTTCCTCGTTATCTGCATTGAACAACTCCTTCCTTCACGGTCGGAAAACTGACACGACCCGGTTTAATAGGCCAGCCTGATCGGGAACGGCGCGAAGCACACTACGAAGATCAGAAGCGTCAGGATGGCGACAAGCTTTCGCTTCATATCCAGAGGCTCCGTCGTCAGAGGCCTCGGGTGGCCCACCCTCAGCATCACTCCCAGAAGCACAGCGATCAGAAATCCGGAAGGGCTGTTGAAGAACCAGTAACCTGCTAGAGCGAAGGTCGACATCAGCACGAATGCCGCAACGCCGGTCCATTTGTGAACCAGAGGCCCGAAGATCGCGTAATTCGCGTGACCTCCGTCCAGCTGACCCGCCGGGATCAGGTTCAGCGCCGTCACAAGAAGTCCCATCCACGTCGCGAAGTAAAATCCGTTCGTAATCGAATGGCTGAGGTTTACCCCGAGCAGCCAGGCCATCCCCTGCATATACAGAGGATCCGCAAAATACAATTGAGCCCGAAGCGATTCAGCGACTTCCGGGGTCGGCTCTGTCACTGTCAGCAATGCGATCACCGAAACGGGGATCAGAGCGACGAATCCGGCGATCGGGCCCGCGACGCCTATATCGAAGACGGCCTTCCTTGAGGGCATCGGAGCGAGGATTCTTATGAAAGCCCCGAACGTTCCGGCCGGACCGATCAGGGGAGGCGTCGGAATGAAATACGGCAGGGTCGCGTGGACACGATAGATCCTGCACGCCACGTAGTGCCCGGCCTCGTGCGCCGTGAGAATTATCAGAAGAGGCACGGAAAAGCTGAGCGACGCGAAGAGGGTCGGCGGATCGGTCGCGAGCAGGATCAGGGCCTTCGCGACGAGGTTCCCGTAATACTCCGGAAGATACAGCAGAACAAGAAAAGAATCGGGCGCAGTGCCGTCCACAAGCTCGGGAAAGATCGGAAGCCTGCCGAACGGCTCGATCGTTCCTGCGATTGTGGCGGTTACGAACGTTATCAGCAGAAACAGTATGTGTCGAAGCCAGGTCCGCCTGGTGGGGCGCATCGAAGGCGGATCTCTGAAGGGTGGTGGAGGAAGGGGGATCTGATTCGACATTTGGAGGGGGACTAAATAGAAAATCGCAAACCGCAGATCATTTTACCGCTTCAACCTGCGCTTTGCGATTCCTCGCAATATGTTCCGGAATTGCTCTTTACGAGTTAATAGCTTTCGCCTGGAGATCTTTGCCGGGTTTGAATCGTATGGTCTTCCCCGCCGGTATCGGCACCTCTTCGCCGGTCCGAGGGTTCCTTCCGATCCCGCGTTTTCTGGGCTTCACGACGAAAACGCCGAATCCGCGAAGCTCGATCCTCTTTCCCTCGGCGAGTGCCGACTTCATCGCATCAAAAAGCGCGTCAACCACCTGCTCCGCTTTCTGTTTGGGCACTCCCGTTTTGTCGGCCACGCGATTCACGATGTCGATCTTGATCATGTCTGTATCCTTTGCGTGAAAATGTTGAAACCAATAACTTTAACGGGATTTCCGATAATATGGGCTAAACTTCGCCGATGTCAAGATTTTTGCCGGTTTTTTTCCCGAAATGCTTGATAATGCACAAGAAACGCCTCCGGAGCCTCAAAATGAGGGAAATGGCCGATCTTTTCAAGCCCGACGATGTCTCCCTGTTCCGGGATAAGTTCGCGGAACCGCTCGACCAGGTGCCTTCCGGAAACAGGGTCGTCCAGACCGTTAATGAACCGGAATGGGAAATCGATCGACCTAAGCGCTTCCAGCCAACGCTCCCTGTGGACGTCGCGTTCGCGCATGTACTGAATCAGCTTGTGCGCGATCTTCTTTCCTCCGTTCGTCCTGAATATCGAAACGAATTCCTTCAGCTCCGATCTCGTCGGCCTGGTCCGCTTGCCGAAAACCGAGGCCAGGCTCCTTGCGAAGGCGGACTCCGGTATCAGCCTTCCGAACAGAGGTCCGATCGGGCCGATCAGGATCTTCTGGGCAAGTATCGGTCGGTGAGTCTCCGGAAAAAGCGCTCCGTTCAGGAAGCATAAACTCGCGATCCTGAAATTTATTCCCCTTTCGGCGCGCCTGGCCAAGATCTCCTGGATGATCGTGTTCCCGTAGTCGTGGGAGATGACGTGTGTTTCCTCTATCCCGAAATCCTCGAGAACGGCCTCAAGCAGATCGGCCTGGTCGGCGGTCGTATAGTCCAGGTCCGCAGGCTTGTCCGAGAATCCGTAACCGAGCATATCGAAGGCCAAGAGGCTCGATCCCGCAGCGAGCCCGTCCCAGACCTTGTGGTAATCAAACGATGAGGTCGGAAATCCGTGGAGACACAAGAGGTTCTCGCCCGACCCTCCGCGAATCGTGAATACGCGCCGGCCGGCGATCTCGATGAATTCTCCCTTCCGTTTCCATTCCTCTGCTTTCATCGGTTTCTTTCTCCCGCGGCGTTTGAGTGGTAAATTTTTCGAAACGAATATATCGTCACGGAACGGCTCGGAAAAGGGGAAACAAGTATGCGCTGGAGACAACAGAGACAGAGCACGAACGTCGAAGACCGCCGGGGGATAGGCGGAAAGGGGATCGCGATCGGCGGAGGCGGGATCGGTGTGCTTGTGCTGATCATCGCGGTCGTGCTGTGCGGAGGCGATCCGCAGCAGCTGCTTCAGGCGCTGCCTGAACAAGGCGAGGTCAGGCAGACCGATCGGCGCGGCCCGGCTCCCGATGACGAGAGCAAGCAGTTTACCGCCGCCGTGCTCGGCAGTACTGAAGACGTCTGGAACGAGATCTTCCGGCGGAACCGTTTGAATTACAGGGAGCCGACGCTGGTCCTTTTTTCTGGTCAGGTGCGGTCGGCGTGCGGATTCTCGAGCTCGGCGACAGGGCCCTTCTATTGCCCCGGCGACCAGAAGCTTTATCTCGACACCGATTTCTTCCGCGAGCTGAAAAACGAGTTCCGCTCGCCGGGCGATTTCGCGCAGGCGTACGTGATCGCGCACGAGGTCGGGCATCACGTGCAGAATCTGCTCGGAGTGATGGACAAGGTCCAAAGGGCGGGAAACACGAAGGAACTGTCGGTACGGCTCGAGCTTCAGGCGGACTGCTTCGCGGGTATTTGGGCGGCGGCGGCGAACAGGAAGGGGCTTGTCGAAGCGGGAGACGTGCAGGAGGCGATGCGCGCCGCGGCGGCCGTCGGCGACGACGCGATCCAGAGGCGGACAACGGGATATGTCCGTCCGGAAACGTTCACGCACGGCTCTTCGGAAGAACGCGTCCGCTGGTTCAGGACTGGATTCGAAACGGGCGACGTGGCGAGATGCGATACATTTTAGGACTGAGTGGAAAGGACTGAGGACTGAGATAAGAGTTTGACACGAATCTGAGTGGCCGGCACGCTCCTCAGTCCTCAGTCCTCAGTCCTCAGTGACCGGCTCGAACGGTTTCCCGTACAGCTCCTGATATACCCAGCCGAGGAAACGCACTTCCGCCGTGCAAAGCGATTCGATCCAGCAGCTTGTCAAGTACATCTCCCGCTCGTTCTTCGAAGGCAGTTTCTCCGCCTCCTCAACGTGCGAGCGGTCCTGGGCGAGGTTGTAGTCCTTCGCCAGATCTTCGTTCAGATGCTTTGCTTCTCCAAGCGCCTGCAGCACGTCCGTGATCCATCGCGCGAGCTTCTCTTCAGTGTCGTTCGCTGCGACCGCCTGTGAAACCCCGACCGCGAATCTCGATTCCGCGTTATCGAACGGGTAGGTCTGGACGCCGCGCTCGTCGTCGTGCCGGCTCTTCCACCGAAAAAGCTCCTCGACGTGGGGATGCCGTACGATTGCAACCTTCTGGTCATAATTCAGGAACCACTCCAGGAGATCCGCGAGCGATACGGGATCGACCTTGCCTGCGCCGTCCGTTTCCAATCCGGGCGGTTCCGTCTGTGCTTTTGTTTCAGCCATAACAAATTCGATCAGATCTCGAGCGACTCGATCGCCGCTTCCACACGTCCAACTTCCGTATCTTTCCGGTTCTTAAGCGTTCTCGGCGAAAATTCCCCCAGGACCGCTTCGGCTTCCGGTGTCATCACGCCGAGTTTCCGTAGAAGTTCGACCGCGACAGCCGGCCTCGCACGGTCGTCATTCCCGTCTTCGATCTTCAGCGCGATCGCGACCTTCAGTTCCGGTATCCCCGCCAGCCATACGCCCTCCGCGCCGACCTTGCAGACGATCCGCCCCGGCAGGGCCTTCATTACCTTCGTGTCGAGCCGGAAACTACCCCCGACGTATTCCGGATGATTCATCATCGCGGCGACGATCCTACGCGCGGCATCTACGATCTCCTCGCCGAATTCCTCCGGAGGATCGATCAGGTTCGCGTACGCCCTGGCCATCGATTCGAGCGGCATCGCGAAATTCGGAGCCGAACACCCATCGATCCCCATACGGAAGTCTCGAACCGCCACGCCGCTGAACAGCGACAAGGCTTTCGCGATCTCCATCTGCACGGGATTCTCGGGGTCCAGATACGTCGCCGTGTCGGCGCCGATGTGCTTCGCCAAGGCGAGCATCGCGGCGTGCTTGCCCGAGCAGTTGTTGTGAACCGGCGTCGGCTCCTTGCCCGATCGTATCAGATCGTCCGCCGTGGCTTCGTGAAACGGAGGATGCGGACCGCATCCCAGTTCGGATTCCGAAAGACCCGCCTTCGCGAGCATCTCCAAAGCAAGCTCTGTATGAAACGGCTCGCCGGAATGCGAAGCGCACGCGAGCGCGATCTCCTTCTCCGAAAATCCAAGAGCGTCGGCCGCGCTGCTCGCGATGAAAGGGACCGCCTGGAAGGCCTTGATCGACGAACGCGTGAAGGTCACGATCGACGGATCGCCGATCCCAGATGCGAATTCGTTGTCGCGAAGCACGACGACGTGCCCTCGGTGGACCGATTCGACGGTCTCGCCGCGTATGACTTTTGCGACTATTGGTGATCCGTTCATCGTGGAAGCGGCGCGCGTTCAGCGGGCGGCCTTGAGCATTTCCCTGGCGTGTTCTCGGGCGGTGTCCGAAACCTGTTCACCGGCTAGCATTCGGGCGATCTCCGCGACCTGTTCGGCGTCGTCGAGCTTGCGTATCGAAACGCGCGTACGCCCGCCGTCCGTCGATTTCTCGACCAGGAAATGCTGATCGGCAAGCGAGGCGACCTGCGGCTGATGGGTCACGCAGAGCACCTGCTGCTGTTTCGAAAGCTCCTTCAGTTTTCGGCCGACCGCTTCCGCGACGCGGCCGCCGATACCCGCGTCGACCTCGTCGAACACTGCCGCTTTTCTGCCTTCTTTCAGATTTGCCGCGGTCTTCAGTATGAGCATCAGGCGCGACGCTTCTCCGCCCGAAGCGACCTTTGCGAGCGGCTTCGGAGATTCGCCGGGATTGGCGGAAAACAGAAACTCGATCCGGTCAAAGCCGTTCGCCGCCGCCAGATCCCCTTCTTCGTCCGCTTCGAGCTCCGCTGTATCGGGACGCTCGATCGAAACGACGAAACGCGCTTTTTCCAACGCGACACCCGCCAGGTCCTTCTCGACCGTCTTCTCGAACTTTGCGGCGAAGGTCTTTCTTTTCTTGTGGAGATCTCCGGCAGATTTCAGGTACGATTCGCGAAGTTCCGACGCTTTCGACCGCAGTTCCCTTTCCCTTTCTTCGGCTGTCTCGATGTTCGCTAGCCTGCGCTCGGCTTCCTCAAGGTGCGCAAGCACGGTCTCGATACTTCCTCCGTACTTCCGCTTCAGACCTCCGAGCTCGGCGAGCCGGTCCTCTATCTCTTCAAGCCTTTCGGGAGAGAATTCGAGCGATCCGGCGAAGTCACGGACCGTGAAAGCCAGATCTTCGAGTACGGCCTGTGCGGTCTCGAGGCTCTCTTCGTACTCGCCGAACCTTGGATCGAATTCTGAAAGCTTCCGTACGCGTTCGCGCACCTTCTCGAGGCTGCCGACGATCGAACCGTCGCTCTCGTAGAGCATCGCCTCGGCTTCTTCCGAAAGCTCCGACAGCTTTCCGACGTTGTTAAGCCGCTTCTTCTCTTCTTCCAGACGCTCGTCTTCGCCTAACGTCGGCTTCGCACGGTTGATCTCGTCCGCCTGGAATCGAAGAATGTCCAGAAGCTGGAGCTTCTCCGCTTCGTCGCTCTTGAGATCCTTCAATTCGCGCAATACTTCGGCGAGCTTTCCGAAGCGGTCGGCAGTCTCTCGCCGCTCCTTTTCCAGCCCCGCAGCGGTATCCAGTATCTCCAGGTGGTTCGCGGGCGAGAAAAGCGTCGTCTGCTCTCCCTGTCCGTGTATGTCCGCGAGGAACGCTCCGATCTTCTTAAGGAATCCCTGCGTTACGAGCTGATCGTTGACGAAAACCCGGTTCCTGCCCGCGGCGGAAAGCTCGCGGCGCACGATAAGCTCGACAAGATCTCCCGAGCCGTGAACGATCCCGCCTTCGTCCAGCTCTTTCAGAAGCGCGTCTGAAGGCGCGATCTCGAACACGCCTTCGATCCTCGCGCTGTCCTCGCCTTCTTTTATCAGTTCGGAATACACTCGCTCGCCGGTCAACGCCGCAAGCGAATCGACGATGATCGATTTTCCGGAACCGGTCTCGCCCGTGAGCAGATTGAGGCCCTCGCCGAACTCGACCGCGAGGTCGTCGATCAATGCAAAATTCCTGATGTTCAGCAGGGTGAGCATAAGGAACTCGATTGTAAGTCGTGGGCAGGAAAAATTAAACCCGCGGTGCGGACGGGTTATTCAAGCGGCTTGATCCACTGGCCGAACAGGTAAATGCCGTCCGGCGGGAAGTCCTTTTCCAGGTTCTCGGAGTCCCAGTTCACTTCCCGCGACTTCTTGTAGAACAGAAAAGAGCCGAGCGTCCCGTTCCGGAGACTGCCTTCTTTCGGGACCACGTAGTAGCCGCTCGCGTCCACCTCCTCAAGGCCCTTTCGGTTCGAAAGATCTCCGATCTCGCGGACATAGACGGGCGGGATGAATTGCGCGCGGCGCCGCTCGCGGTTTACGCCTATGTCCGCAATATACGGCTTGCCGGCTTTTCCGGGTATGAGGATCTCGGCGTTCCTGATTATCAGGTTGAATATTCGTCCGGAACTGTTCGGCGGAAGCGAGTTGTAGGCTTCCGGATCGGCACCTTCCATACGCCCGTCGACCATCGTCCGAAGCGCGGTCAGGAATGCTATGAAGTTAAGCCTGATCAGAAAATCCTCGCCCTTCCCGTGATAACCGCCGGTCTCTATTAGGATCACAGGCGAGCCCCACGACGAGATGTTGTCCCCGAACGCCTGCGAATTATAGGAGTCGCTGTACTGGGCGATGTGGCCCGGGATGAAATTCTCCAGCGCCCGGACTATCTCCGCGCATATGCGCTTGTTTCGCTCGAATCCCGGATAAGTACTGTTGTCGGGTCGGCCGTTGACGGCAAGCAGCGAGATCGTCGCCTGATTGAAGCTGCGGCCTGCGGTCGTCAGTTCCTGCTGGTTGTGGAGATTGAAGCCGACGTCCGGAAAGAACTCTTCGACGAGCCGTTTCAGTAGCTGTCCCTCAGGCGTCATCAGCGACCTGGCGTCACGGTTGATGTCGATCCACTGGAGATTCCTGCGCTGAAACACTTCCGCGCCGTCGGGGTTCAGCATCGGCACTGCGCGGATCGTAAGACGGTTGTGCATTTCGCCGACCCATCCGATCTTCTCGCGGTTCGTTTCGAGGAACGCGAAAAGGTCGATCAGGGCAGGCGTGGCAGTCGGCTCGTCGCCGTGCATCTGAGACCATAGAAAAACCTTGAACGGACCCTTTCCCCATTCGACCTGGTAGATCTCGCGGCCCCCGTACGAACGTCCGACTTCCTCGACCTTCGACCCGAGCTCCTTCAGCTTGCCTAAGTAGACCTTCAGGTCCTCGTGGCGTATGTCTGAAGCGGGTTTGTCGGAGATGTGAGACTCGTCCCAGGCCTTCGCGAATTCCAAGGGGGTTTGCGCTGCCGTCATAGTCGTCGATACAAGTATAGTCGCGAGGAGCAAAAGCAGGAGAACTGTCCGCATGCGATTAAGATAGTTCTAATACCCTGTTTTTTCAATCCGTTAAGAGGTTTGCAGCGTTGGTTGAATTGCGGCTCAGATGCCTCGGACCGGGCGCGTGTGCGAACGCTGTGCTGCCGCGCGGCGGACATCGCGGACAGTTCCCGATGTTATAATCGCGCAAAACAAAACGCACGGGAGAGAACTGGATGGATCAGGAACTTGTACAGATCACACGTGAGAAGACGATTCAGGCCGACAAGCTTCGCTGGACACTCTACGCGATGCACGAAGAGATCTGGCGGAAGCTCGGCATACCCCAGCTCGATTCGGAAAACCTGCCGCATCGTGTCGAGGAAAACGTTGTGACGCCGGAGTGGATGCCGGTTCCGGACTGTCAGACCTGCGGCGCGTGCTGCGGCGGGTTCGTCGCGGTTCCTACGGAGCCGGATGACGATGTTCCCGAAGAAGAATGCTGGGAGATCGTCGCGGGCGAAGAAGGCGAGGAGTACGTGGTCGACCGGTACATAAGGCGGCGCGAAAGCGATCTCGCCTGCAAGCACCTCTGGGGAGGCGTCGGCGGGAAGGTCACCTGCAAGATCTACGACGACAGGCCGAACATGTGCAGGGTCTTCGAAGCGGGAAGCGACCGCTGCCACGCCCTTCGAAGAGCATTTGGCCTCGAGCCGTATCTGTCGGTCGAGGATATGTTTGCGGCCCGCCAAAGGCTTAAGGAGCATGTCGAAGCCAAGGGTGCCGAATCCGACAAGATCAAGTCCGTGTCGATCACGCCGGATGAGGCAGGGATGATGAAGGTGGAGGTCGTCACCAAGGGCGGCGAGTCCAAGCTTGTGCATACTTTCGATCCGGCCGAAGAAACCTGGTACAGGGTTCAGTTCGAAGGCAAGACGCTCGGCGAAGCAGAAAAAATGATCTTGTCCTGATCTTCCGGAAGAGACCGTCTATCCACACGAAACGGAGGACAAGCTATGAAGTTATATGAGAATCATGTCCTGCCGCATTTGATCAATTATGCCTGCGGCCTTCCGGCCATCGAGAAGCAGAGGAAAAAAGTGGTTCCGATGGCGGAGGGGCGGGTACTCGAGATCGGTATGGGGTCCGGACTTAATTTGAAATTCTACGACAGGGAGAAGGTCGAATTCGTGTGGGGGCTCGAGCCTTCGAAGGGCATGAGGCGAAAGGCCGGAAAGAACCTGGAGGCTTCGCCGGTCGAGGTCCGTTGGCTCGATCTTCCCGGCGAAGAGGTCCCTCTCGACGACAAAAGCGCCGACACGGTGATGCTGACGTACTCGCTTTGCACGATCGAGGGGTGGCTGAAGGCGTTGGGCGAGATGCGTCGGGTTCTCAAGCCCGGCGGAAAACTGATCTTTTGCGAGCACGGAGAGGCGCCTGACGCCGACGTGAGGAAATGGCAGGAGAGGATCAACCCGGTCTGGAAGAAGATCGCGGGCGGATGCGATCTGAACCGCAAGATCCCGAGATGCATCGAGGAAGGCGGGTTCAGGATCCGCGATATGGAATCGGACTACGTGGACAGTCCTAGATTCGCTTCGTTCGAGTACTGGGGCGTGGCGGACTGAAACAAGCCAGAGTTCAAAGTTCAAAGCGGGCGGGCTGAAGTCTGTTTAGCGGCGGGCTTGCCCGCTTCGATTGTTCAAAGTTCAATATGACGTTTGGAGAAGCATATTGGAAAACAGTGCGATCGACGCGGTTCCTGTCTATGTCGGCGGCTTTCTTTATCGTTGTGTTCCTGTCCTTGAATCTCGTCGAGAATCTCTCTGATCTGATCTTTAACGTTCCCGGGACCTACACATTTTGGAAGGAAACAGCCTTAGGAGCAGCTTTTGCCGGATTTGTAATAGCGGCTTTTCTGGCTCGGTTCCTTCTTCTTGTTTCGAATGACGGAAAAAGCCTGGTCGGCGCGCAGTTGATGTGGATCGGTTCTTGGGGAGCGCTCGCGGGCTGGGCGTCGGCGACTCAGGCCACTTCAGGTGCAGGGATGTTCTCGGATCCTAGTGAGTGTATGCACTGCGAAGTTTTTGTCGGTGTCCCGTGGCGCAGCTTTCTGAACCTCCTGCTCGTTCTTTACTTTCTTCTGAGCCCCGTCCGCCAGCTGGCAAATCCGATGTTCGCGTGGTTTTGGAGACAAGCGGACACCTACGGCTGATATTCTGCCGGTACGCGACGGACGCAATGCACGGTTCCTTGCCTTCCGGTTCTTTTGGGGCCGAATTGTCTGTTGAGGAGGCCGGTCGTTTTACGAGGATCCGTTGCTAGAGGCATTTCGCTCCTACGGATTCGACCCGCAGCGTCGAAATTCGGCGCTAACCAAACGAGTTATCCGTCAGGGGATGTGGATTCCCCGCTCCGCAAAGACAATATGCCCGGTGACCGGAAACCGAATCGCCGATGGGGCGCCCGTATCTGCGGATGCCCCAAACTCACTAGGGAGCGCGCATCGCGTCGACCGGATCGAGTACCGAGGCGCGATACGCCGGATAGATGCCCGCCGCAAGCCCGACAGTCACAGAGGCAAAGAGGCCCGCGACGACCGCCCAGACCGGGACGACGGCCGGAAACGAGACAACCAGGCGGAATGCGAACGCGAGAAAGAGTCCGGCGGAAATGCCGATTATCCCTCCGGAACTTGTCAGCAATATCGCCTCTGAAAGGAACTGGTACAGGATCGCCCGGCGTGTGGCTCCCACAGCTCTTCTTATCCCGATCTCCACAGTTCTTTCCTTCACAGAGACCAGCATCACGTTCATCACGCCGACCCCGCCGACGAACAAGCTTGCCAGCGCGATCGGCACGATAATGGCTCCAAGCACGGCGATCGTGTCATTGACTAGATCAAACACCTGTTCCGCCTTGTTTACACCAAAGTTGTTGGGTTCGTCCGCCGGCACCTGTCTCCGAACCCTGAGCAGAGTGGTGACTTCATCTATCGTTTCGTCCACCCTCCCCTCACGCGCTCTAACGACGATCACGGTCTGTTCGATCCCCGGGTAGTATTTGCGAAATGTGTCGAAGGGTATGTAGATCACCCTCTCGTCGAGTTCGTCGCTGCCTATCACTCCTTCTCCCGACGATTCACGCAGAACACCGATCACTGTGAACAGCCGTCCGTCGATCTTTATGAACTCGCCGAGAGGGTCTTTGCCGGCAAACACCTGTTCTGCTATTCCGGAACCCAGGACCGCGACGGCTCTTCTTTCGTTCTGCTCGCTGGAGCTGAAGAACCGGCCTGATTCGACCGGCACGTTCTGCGTTTCCGGGTAGTTCTCCCAGACGCCCAATATCAAGGGATTTATCGCTGTGCGGGTATTTGCGGTTACCTTGGGTACATCCGCGGTCGGGCCGTAACTTCCCCTGATCTTCTGCGCGGAAACGACAAGCGGCGATTCGAGCTTTGACACCGCAAGGGCGTCTTCGAACGTAAGATCCTTGCGCTGCCGCTCCTCGGCTGTCGGCTGCTGCAGCGAGGGCCCGATCCTCTCTTCCTTTGTGAAATAGACGACGTTGGGCGAGTTCTTCTCGGTCACTTCCGCAACGCGCTCGGAAAGTCCCGTCAGGACCGCGCCCACGAGTGCGACGACCGCAGTGCCGACTATCACGCCGGTAAGGGTCAGTCCGGACCGCAGCCTATGGGCCAGGATCGAGTCGACGACAACCTGTCTCAGGCCGGGCAGTTCGGAAGTTATTCTTTTACTTCGCACCTATTCGTATCTAAGAGCCTCGATCGGGTCCAGATTCGCAGCTTTTCTGGCGGGAATGATCCCAAAGACGATACCGACCGCACAGGAAACCCCGATGGCCATAAAAACTGACCAGAGCGGAAGCACTATCGGGAAGCTTGTCAGGAGCCGAACAAAGGTCACAAGTGCTACGGCGAGCGCCAGACCCAGAATGCCGCCCGACAGTGTAAGGGTAGTAGCCTCGACAAGGACCTGGCTGAGTATGTCGGAGCGTGTTGCCCCGAGCGCCTTTCGGATCCCGATCTCTCTTGTTCGCTCGGTTACAGAGGCGAGGGTCATATTCATCACCACAACGCCTGCCACAAACAGCGCTATCACGGTCAGCGGATAGATAATCGTCCCGACGATGCCCGTGAGATTTCCGGCGAACGCACGAATGCTGTCGGCAGTGACTATGCTGAAGTTGTCTTCCTTGTCGGTGAGCGCAAGGCCTCGGCGCAGACGCATCATTGTCCGCGCCTGTTCTTCGGTCCGCTCCGGCGATACGCTCTCAGTGTCGTTCGGCCTTACGAGGATCGAAAGAGAACGCGACCGTCTGCCGAATACCTTTTCAAAGGTCCTGAGCGGGATCTTCACAAACCCGTCCTGCGAATTTCCGAAAACAGATCCCTGCGGCCGAGCGACCCCGATCACTTCGTAGGCGATCTGACCTAGACGGATCTCTTCTCCGATCGGATCGCTGCCCTGGAACAGTTCATCGACGACGTCCTGGCCGATGACCGCGACGTTGCGCCGGAACCGGTCATCTATCTCAGTAAACATTCTGCCGCGTTCGATCTCGAAGTTAGTGAGCCTGCCGATGTTCGGACTCGCACCCCGGACCGACACGCCCAAGAGCGTCCTTGTCCCTCTACGGGCCGGAAGAGTTCCCGCTCCTTCCGCGCCGACCTCAAAATCCGCGCCGAGACGGCGCTGCATGAAATCGACGTCTTCCCCGAGAATGTCCGGTCTTTTGGATTGCGCTTCGACAAACGCCTGACCGTCAGAACTGAAGTCCTGGAAGGAAGCCTTCTCGATCCGGATGACGTCCGGAGCAAAATCCGCCGTCGCGCCCACTACATAGTTCTGAGCGCCCTCGAGAAGCGCTGCCACCATCACCACGACAGCAACTCCGACCACGATGCCAACCACAGTCAGCAAGGACCGCGTCTTGTTGGTCCTTATCGAATCAACGGCGAGCCGGGCGGACTCGAATTGTCGGGTCAAGAACGCCCTTGCGATCGTGATCGGGGCCATAGGTGTAAGTTCGTTCCGAAGGGAATGCCGGATTCGCAAATTGAGGGGGTCTTACCTAATTCAACCACGAATCGGTTTGCTAAGCACAGCGGAAAACGGGAACGGGGAAAAAGGTCACGGATTTCACGGATCAGGAGGAAAAGCCACGAATTTCACGAATGGGGAAAAAGGCCACGGATTACACGGATTACACGGATCAGGAAGAAGGGCCGCGAATTTCACGAATTACACGAATGAAGAAAGAAGGCCACGGATTACACGAATTACACGGATCAGAAAGAAAGGCCACGAATTTCACGAATTACACGAATTACACGAATTTGACTCAGTTCAAGACGCCGGTAACATCTTTCCCTGATCCCTGGTCCCTGATCCCTGATCCCTGGTTCCTGGCCCTTGGTCCCTGAACATTGAAAAACGGCACGCCCGAAGACGTGCCGTCCTTCCGATATCTGGTAGCAGAGGGGAGACTTGAACTCCCAACCTCGGGGTTATGAATCCCGCGCTCTAACCGGTTGAGCTACCCTGCCGCAACAGTCAGATTACAGTCCGTCCCGAGCAATCGTCAAGTGAGGCATATCCCTCGACGAGTCCTGCATTTGCCATAGGTTGTAGAATCGTAGCGTGCTGTTATTTCTCGCCGCAGACAGCGGGCACGCCGGTCTTTTACTGGCGCTGTTCACGATCCTTATAACCGCCAAGGTAATGGCGGAGATATTCGAGCGTCTGAGGCAGCCGGCGGTGGTCGGCGAGATCCTCGCCGGTGTGATCATCGGACCGAGCGTGCTCGGTATCGTGCAGCCTTCCGAGATCCTCAGCATTTTCGCGGAGATCGGCGTCATCCTCCTGCTCTTCAACGTCGGTCTCGACATCAAGCCCAAGTCCCTTCTGAGTGTCGGCAACAAGGCGATCCTCGTTGGCGTTCTCGGTATCGCGATTCCGTTCGTCGCCGGGTACTACGTGGCGACGCTTTGGGGCGGGAACTTCGCCGAGGCGATGTTCATGGGCGCCGCGCTGGTGGCGACCTCGGTGGGCATCACCGCTCGCGTGCTCGGCTCGATGGGGCTTCTGAACGAATCGACATCGAGGGTGATCCTGGGCGCGGCGGTCATCGACGACATTCTCGGGCTGATGATCCTCTCCGTCGTCTCGAGCGTGAGCAAAGGCACGATCAACTATTACGCGATCATCGCCACTGCCGTCTCCGCGATCGTGTTTGTGATCGTCGTGGGAGCCGTTGGCGCGAGGCTCTTTACCTGGCTTGCCCCTGCGATCAATAACCTTCGCATTTCCAAGCCCTTCTTTAAGTTCGGCTTGATACTCTGCCTCGGACTTTCATTCGTCGCTCTCTACATCGAGGTGGCGGCGATCATCGGTGCGTTCCTCGCGGGAATGGCGCTCTCCGAAGCCACCGAAGACAATCCGGGAATGCGCCAGCTTTCTCACGGCGTGATGGAGTTCATGGTGCCGTTCTTCCTCGTCTACATAGGAATGCAGCTAGACGTAACCCTCTTTACCGAGTCGGACGTCATTATGTACTCGCTTGTGATCACGCTGGTCGCAATCCTGTCGAAGATGCTTGGCTGCGGACTTGGGGCGATGAATATGGGACTCAAGGACGCGATGCGCGTCGGTGTAGGTATGGTTCCGAGAGGCGAGGTAGGGATCGTCGTCGCCCAGTTGGGCCTGAGCCTGGCGGTGATCGATTCGAAGGCTTTCGCCGCGGTCCTGTTCATGGCGATCGCGACGACGCTCGTCGCTCCGCCGTTTATCAAGCTGCTCGCCCCGCGGCCTGCTCCTACCGACGAGGACATTCACATTTCAGACGTGATGACCAGGATCGGTTAAGCGCCGTCGTCCTTTCTCCGCATCTCCCGAATCCGGCCGAGCATAGCCGGCACGAACCGGACCAGCTTTGCGAACGAGCCGCTGGCGAACTTCTTCGCCATCTCGCGGAAGGTCCCGACGGCATTCGAGGAGTAGCCGAACCACCAGATATCGGGAAGGAAGGTGAAACGGTTGACGTGTATGTGCTGGACGGCGACCAGTTCTTTCAGTCCCTCGTCGCCGTGCGTCCGGCCGTAACCGCTGTCGCCGAAGCCGCCCCAGGGCGTCTGCGGGATGCCGTGTGTGTAGAGGACCTCGTTGACGCAGACCGTGCCCGCGCGGATCTTGGCCGCGACCCGCTTTCCTTTCGCAAGGTCCTTGGTCCAGACGCTTGCCGCCAGCCCGAACGCGGTGTCGTTCGCAAGCTCCGCGGCTTCGGATTCGGTCTTGAATGTGGCGATCGGCAGCGTCGGTCCGAAAGTCTCGTCGCGCATCGCGCGCATCTTGTTCTTCGCTTTCGCGATGACGGTGGGCGGGTAGTACGGCGCCTTGATCTCCGAATCGTTGCCGCCCGTCAGTATCTCTGCCCCCTCCCGCTCGAATGCCGCGACGTGCTCTTCAACGATCTTCCTTTGGCGCTCGCTGCTCATCGCGCCGACGTCCGATGAAGGATCCGTCCCGGGACCGACCCTGAGCTTTTTGGCGCGCTGGACGACAAGCCTTGTAAACCTCTCGGCCGCCTTTTCCTCGACGTAGAGCCTCTCGACAGAGGAGCAAGCCTGGCCGGCGTTCGTGAATGCGCCCCAGACAGCGGCGTCCGCCGCGCTTTCCAGATCGGCGTCGGCGAAGACGACCATAGGGTCCTTGCCTCCGAGCTCGAGCACGACCGGGGTCAGCGATTCGGCGGCCGCCTTCGCAATCGCCTTTCCGGTCTTCACGCTGCCCGTGAACATTATCTTGTCGAGGCCTTCTGCAACCAACGCCGCTCCCGTTTCCCCGTCGCCCGAGACGACCTGGAAAACATTCCTGGGGATGCCGGCTGTCTTGAACAGTTCGCCGATCTTCTCGCCGACAAGCGGGGTCAGTTCGCTCGGTTTGAGGATCACTGTGTTGCCCGCCATCAGCGCCATCACGGCCTCGCCGAGGGGGATCGTGAGCGGGTAGTTCCACGGAGAGATGATCCCGACCACGCCCAAAGGTTTATAAGCGATCGTCGAGCTTCTGCCCAAGAGCCCAAGGAAACCTATGCCGCGCTTCCTGGGGCTGAGGATCTTTTCGGAGTTCCGTGCGAAATACTGCATCAGGTCGAGCACGGGCGTGATGTCGGTCGAGAGCGCTTCGGCAACCGGCTTGCCCATCTCGCGAGAGATCAACTCCGCGACCTCGTCCATCTGTGACAGGAGCGATTCGCGGGCGCGCATCACGATCCGGGCGCGTTCCGCGAAGGGCGTGCGCTTCCATATCTCGAACGCGTCGCGCGCGTTCGCGACCGCCTTGGAGACCTCTTCCGCGGTGCGCTTCCTGACGCGCCCTATCTCTTCGCCGGTCGCCGGATCGTACGAGACTAGTTCGTCGGCGGGGATTGGTTTTTCGATTGGCCTAGTCACTTCAGTACGGAAAAAAACAAGATGCTCAGGATAATCAGGATGGCGGCTCCCGGAGAAACAATTATTGAATTCGATCTTTGGCAAAACCAGGTGTCTCAAGAAAGGTCAATGACCTATCTTTAAGATCCTGTCCATCTTGTTTCTCTCTTCATTCTGAGAGCATTTTTTCGATCACGTGATAACTCGCGTCGATCGCTTCCGACAGCTTCTCGGCCTCCGGGCCGCCGCCTTCCGCCATGTCCGGTTTCCCGCCGCCTTTGCCGCCGACGATCGGGGCGATCTCGCGGATGATGTTCCCTGCTTTCACCCTGTCCGTTAGGTCGTCCGAAACGCGCACGATGAACGATACTTTTCCGTCCGCCTTCCGCCCGATGATCACGACACCCGACTTTACCTTCGCCATCAGCGTATCGGAAAGGTGGCGCATCCCGCTCGGATCAAGGTCTTCGACGGTCTTCGCGAGGACCTTGACGCCTTTCACGTCGCGGGCCTCGTCGCCGTTGGCACTTCCGCCCATAGAGCCCGAAGCGATCTTCAACTTCAGGTCCTCGACCTCTTTCCTCGCCTTCTTGAGATCCTCGTAGAGCTTTTCGATCGCGTTCGGAAGCTGGTCTCGCTGGGTCTTTAGGACTCCAAGCGAACGGTCGATCAGAAGCTCGTCCTCGCGGAATCTCCTGAAAGCGTCGAATCCTGTGATAGCGCGGATCCTGCGGACACCGGAAGCGATCGCCTCGTCCGCCGTTATCTTGAAACTGCCTATGTCGCCCGTCGCCGAAACGTGCGTGCCTCCGCACAGCTCTTTCGAGAACTTCCCGTCGCCGACCGAAAGCACGCGAACTTCAGATCCGTATTTCTCGCCGAACATTGCGACGGCCCCGCTGCGCATCGCCTCCTCGATCGGCATCAGGTCCGTGTTTACGGGCTCGTTCTCGAGAATGTACTTGTTCACGAGATCCTCGATCTCGCGGATCTCCGTCTCGGTCATCGGCTGGTAATGAGTGAAATCGAAGCGAAGGTAGTTCGGCGCGACTACCGAACCCGCCTGCTTCACGTGCGAGCCCAGAACCTCCTTGAGCGCCGCGTGCGCCAGGTGCGTCGCCGTGTGGTTGCGGCGTGTGGCGTCGCGCTTATCCTCAAAAACCGATGCAGCCAACTCATCCCCGACCCTCACTGTCCCTCTGGCTACGCTCGATTTATGGAGGATCACTCCTTTAATCGGCGCGAAGGTATCCCGCACACTTATCTGCACTCCGGACGCATACAGGCTGCCCCGGTCACCGACCTGGCCTCCGGCTTCGGCATAGAAAGGCGTCCGGTCGAGCACGATCAGGCCCTCGTCGCCCTCGTTCAGTTCGTCGACCAGTTTGTCGTCCTTCACGAGCGCCGTCACTTTCGAACCCTCGGCATTCGTCGTTTCGTAGCCGAGGAACTCGTTCGGGCCCGTCTTCTCGAGGATCTCCGCGTAGATCGGATTGATCTTCTCAGCCTGCTGGGTCTTGCCGATCGCGCTTGAGGCCTGGAGGTCGTTGAGCGCATTATCGAACCGTTCGTCGAACTCGTCCTCGGAAAACTCGATCCCCTGTTCTTCGAGACGGACGCGAATCAGGTCCCGGGGATATCCGAACGTGTCGAAGAGCTTGGCGGCTTCGATGAAAAGATCTTCGGACGACGGATCGTATGTGTTACCGTCCGCTTTTCCGAGCTTCTCAGAGTACCGTTTCGATCCCTCGGTCAGTGTGTTCCGGAACCGCTCTTCCTCAAGAAGGACCATCCTTCGGATAAAGCCGCGCTGTGCCTCCAGTTCAGGAAATGCGTCTCTCATTTCTCCAACGACGAAATGGCAGACGTCGTTGAAGAAAGGCCCGTCGAAACCAAGATGGTCGCGGCCGTGGTAGATCGCGCGCCGCATTATCTTGCGGAGAACGTTATTGCGGCCTTGGTTCCCGGGCAGGATCCCGTCCGCTACGGCGAAGGCCGTCGCGCGTGCGTGATCGGCGATCACCCGGCAGGCGAACTTCTTCCGGTCGTCAAAGGTGTCGTAGATGTCGCTCAGGTCGGGAACAGATCCGACCCGGACGTCGGATCGGTCGCCTTTTTCCGCAAGCGTCGCAACCCTATCGATGATCGGCCGGATCAGGTCCGTTTCGTAGTTGCTCGAAACGCCCTGCATCACCGCCGAGATCCTCTCGAGTCCCATTCCGGTGTCGACCGAAGGCGCCGGCAGTTCCGTCAACGTGAACCCGCCTTTGCCGTCCTCGGAGCGGTCGAACTGCATGAACACGAGGTTCCAGATCTCTATGTTCTCGTCGCCGTACTCGGCGTTTACAAGGTCGGCGCGGTTCTTCTCCGGATCGTCCGGATCGTCGCCCATGAAGTAGTGGATCTCGGAGCACGGCCCGCACGGGCCTGTGTCGCCCATCTGCCAGAAATTGTCCTTTTTCCCAAAGCGAAGGACGCGTTCGGGCTTCGCTCCGGCCTTGATCCAGAGCCGCTCGGCCTCTTCGTCTGCAGGGACCTCTTCGTCGCCCTCGAAGACCGTGAACCAGAGCCTCGATTCCTCGAGCCCGAGCTCGTTGACCAGAAAATCCCACGCGAAATCGATCGCCTCTTCCTTGAAGTAGTCGCCGAACGAAAAGTTCCCGAGCATCTCGAAGAAAGTGTGGTGGCGCGCGGTCTTTCCCACCTCGTCGAGGTCGTTGTGCTTGCCGCCCGCACGTATGCACTTCTGCGAAGACGCCGCACGCGTGTAATCGCGCTTGTCGTTGCCGAGAAAAACGTCCTTGAACTGGTTCATCCCGGCGTTGACGAACAGCAATGTAGGGTCGTTCGCGGGAAGAAGCGGCGAAGAATGCACGACCTTGTGCCCGCGCTCTTCGAAGTAATCGAGAAACTTCTGTCTGATCTCGCTGCCTTTCATAAGTCTTGAGCCCGAAATTCGGGGGAAAGGAGCAGTTTATCAAGTTTGGGTTGTTGGCAGAAGCGCCGGGGCCAAAGGAGTTAGCCACAGATGGAGGGGATGAACACTGAATAGGGATCCGGACAGGGTCAAAGCACGGGTAGCACTGAGCTGCTGTAATGCGTTAATCGTTGCCCCTCTACCTGTGGCTAATTGACTGGGATCTCTTCAAGCATGGATTCGCCGGCCGATCCGTCGCCCGAGGTCCATCGCCATCTTTCGTACAGACGAAGCCTCCCGTCCGGCAGGATCTCAGGGACAGTACTGCAGATCCCGGTCTTGATCTCGCCGGACCCGTTCACATGCTCGTACCGCGCGTCGAGCCTGCCGTCTTCCGAAACTTTGGCGATCAGGAATCCCCTGACGATTTCGCCGCCCTCGTATTCAGCCCATACGACGTCGCCTTCCTGGAAGTACCTGAATCGCGTCTCGTCCGAGACCTCGCCCGAAGACGAGTTCTCCACCGCACGAAACACTCGACCGTTGTAGTCAACCCTCATCTGTCATCTCGCTATTCGTCCTCGGTCCGGATCCGCTCGATGCTCTCTCTTATAAGGTCATAACCAAAGCCAAGCCGTGCAAGGTGATCGAACAGCTTCTTCTTTTCGGCCCGGTCCCTGGGCTCGCCGCGCACCCGGATCCGCTTCTCGATGGCGCGCTCGATAAGATCCTCTTCCGGGATCTCTTCGAACGCTTCGTCCAAAGCCCCTTCGATCGTCTTTTCGTCAAGCTTCTTACGCTTCAGTTCCTGCTGAAGCCTGTAGCGGCCCACGGGCTTCTGCTTCAGCTTTGAAACGGCGAAGCCCTTCGCATAATCGTCGTCATCGATGTAGCCGTATTTCTTGAGCTTAACGATCACGTCTTCGACGATCTCGGCGTTCGTCCAGGGTTTTTCCAGAAGCCGAGTCCGGAGCTCTTCTTCCGACCGTGGTTTGAAGGTCAGGAGGTTCACCGCGCGGTCGAAGGTCAGTTTTGCCGCCTTTTCGGGGTCGGGCACGTTGCGGTCTTCGTCTCTCGGAATAGGCTTGTATCGGGGCATATGAGGATACCTGACGAAGCCGAGTCTAACACCGGCCGCTTGCAAAACAGAAGGCCCGAACGGACAATCCCTTTGATGAAGGACGGTCTAATCATCATCGACAAACCCGCAGGATGGACGTCTCACGACGTCGTGGCGAGGCTTCGCAAGATACTGAAAACGAAAAAGATAGGCCACACCGGCACGCTCGATCCGTTCGCGACGGGCGTGCTCGTGATGCTGGTCGGAAAAGCTACCCGGCTCGCGCGGTTCCTTCATTCGGACGAGAAGGAATACGAGGCGGTGATGCGGTTCGGATACGAGACCGACACGGGCGATGCGTCCGGCGAGCCGAGGCTGTCCGACAAACTTAAGTTTGTCGGTCCGAGGTACGATAGGCTTCAGCCTGTCGAAGACTCCGAAGAAAACGACGAAGACTCTCCGCGCTCCCGCGCGGCGCAAACTGAAGTTCACGGTACCGCGAGGTGCGATAGGCTTCAGCTTGTCGAATCACTTTCGAAGGGCCTGATCGACGCCGTCCTCCCGGAATTCCTTGGGCAGATCGAACAGGTCCCGCCGATGTACTCAGCCAAGAAGGTCGAAGGAAAAAGGCTTTACAAAATGGCCCGCGAAGGAATTGAGATCGAGCGTGACCCCGTGAAAGTGACCATCGGAGAGATCGAATGCACGGGAGAGATCACGTCCGGCGAGGGGACGAAGGACTTCGGGTTGCGGGTCGCTTGCTCGGCCGGGACCTATGTCCGCACGCTCGCCGAGGACATAGGCCGCAGGGTTGGAGTCGGCTGCCATCTCGCCGAGCTGAGAAGGACGCGCGCGGGACGGTTCACTCTCGAAAGCGCGCGTACGCTCGATGACCTGGCAAAACTCGATCCTTCCGATATCGATCTTCTCCCGATGAACGAGGCCGTCGCTCATCTGCCTTCGATTGACCTCTCGCTATCGGAAGAAGAAGAGGTCCGGCACGGAAGGCGATTCGCCAATTCAAAGGAAAACTTGCCCGAGAGAGGCGAGATCGCGCTCTTTACCTCCGAAGGCGATCTCGCCGCCGTGGGAGTCTACGATCCGGACACAGGGGAGATAAGTCCAAAGCTTGTTATGATATGAGCGAACCGAAGGTGGAACGAAGCTTATGAAGAAGAAGCATATCGCGCTAGGCGTGGGAGGAGCGATCGGCGCCGCGATCGCCTGGAAGATGATCTCGAGGCCGGACACGGTCAGCTGGGAAGCGAACCGCCTGCTTGTCGACCACTCTGACAATTCGAATTTCGTCGATATTGACGGGATTTCGATCCATTACCAGGAATTCGGCGATCCCTCCGATCCGACGCTTATGCTTGTCCACGGATTCACCGCATCGACGTACGTATGGAAAACCGTCGCGCCGATGCTCGCGGAACGCGGATTCCATATCGTCGCCCCGGACCTTCCCGGGTTCGGATATTCCGCGAAACCTTCCTGGTACGACTATTCCATCGCCTCGCACTCCCGCGTGCTTCTGCGTTTCATGAACAGGCTGGGCATCGGGAAAGTGACGATGGTCGGCAGTTCGTACGGCGGAGCGGTCTGCATTTGGTTCACTCTCGACAATCCCGAGCGGGTCTCGAAGCTGGTGCTCGTCGACGCGGTCTGCAACAACGATCCGAAGAATCACCCGATCCTCAAGCTCGCGAGCGTCCCGGGAGTGGGCGAGGTAATCACGCCGTTCCTGGTCGATTCGAAAGCGTTCCTCAAGTTCCGGATGCAGGGCACGCTCGATCCTTCAAACCACGAGCTGATAACTGCCGAGAGGATCGAATCGATCCAAAGGCCGATCAAGGCCGCCGACGGCCATCGGTCCGTTCTTCTGACCTCGCGAAACTGGAACGCCGAACGGATCGAGCGGGACGCTCACTTGATCGACCAGCCGACGCTCCTGATCTGGGGCGACAACGACCGCGTGATCCCGATCGAATGCGGCGAATGGCTGTACGACAACATTCTGAATTCCCGGTTCGTGGTGCTGAAGAACTGCGGCCACGTGCCTATGGAAGAAAAACCGGAGATCTTCACTGATCTAGTCGTCGAGTTCTGCTCGAACCCGAAAGGAAGGCTGGCTGAAAGCGACAGCGAAGACGTGCGGATCGAGCAGGCGGGGAACGTCGAGGACTGAGAAGAAAGGACTGAGGACTGAGGACTGAGAAAGAGACTTGACGCATTCCCGAGATCAGATCAATCTCCTCAGTCCTTAGTCCTCAGTCCTCAGTCCTCAGTCCTCAAAAAACCGATATCTGCCCGTGATCTCCCAGTCGAACAGACGATCCTCTTCCTGGACGCCTCCCCCGATGTTGTGAATTATCAGGTGCCTTCCGGTCGCAGGATCCTTGCGGTCGGAAACGATCCCGATGTGTGTCATTCCCTTTCCGTCCAGGTCCCACGTGACGACGTCTCCCGGCATAAAGTCTGAAGCGTCCGAGGTCACGGACAGCGCCTTTCCCTTCCGTTCGAAATATCTTCTGAGGTTCGGAACGCGCCGATGATCGATGTTCGTATCGGTGCCCGAGAGGCCCCATTTCTGAGGATACAAGCTGAAGTGCTTCTTCATATCCTCGTGCACTTCCTTCTGCAGATCTATGCCGGCGTTGCGAAACGCACGGATGACCACATCGGTGCACGCGCCCGTTTCCTTCGGCACGTCTCCGTTCGGATACTCGATCGTGAAGTACTTCTGGGTATAACCGGTTGTAACGCGAAGCTGTTCGCGTGCGCTCTGGATCACTTTACGGATCTCCGGAGACCGGACATTTGTTCGGATCTCGCGGACCTCGCTGACTTCGGGAATGCCGGTTTGAGCGTAGCAGGACGTCGAAAGTGCTAAGAAGAAGAACAGAGCGAGCTTCAGGGGGGCACCGTAGATATTCATAAGTTCTTTTCCTGGATAGATCAATCGATGCGGGTTCAGGATGACGGCAGTGTGGACAACGGTTGCGCCCGGGAAGTTCCGGAAGCCGAAGGATGTAAACACGAAGTACCGCGAACTTCAGTTTGCGCCGCGCGGACGCGCGGAGATGATGCGGGCGGGAGGCTGGTCTGCGGGATCTTCGACAGGCTGAAGCCTATCGTACCTCAAGGTACCGTGAACTTCAGTTTGCGCCGCGCGGACGCGCGGAGAAGATGCGGGCGGGGACGCCCGCGGTCCAGGTGCGGTCAGAAATCCTTAAGCCACTCCCGTATGTCCTCGCGCATTTCGTCCGTGATCTCGTGGCCGGCGTCGTATTGCTTCGAATCGTAAGACGGCAGCATCTCCCGAAGCCTTGAATCGAACGATCTGAACTTCTCAAGCGGGTAGAACTCGTCGCGGGTCGAATAGAGGTAAAGCACGTCGGCGTTCGTCGGGCGGTAAACGGGATTCTCGTCGAGGTCCGATGGTATGCCGCCGCAGATGCCTATAAACCCTTTCAGCGCGTCCGGATAGGTGAGCGCGAATCTGAAATTCAGTGCGCACGCCTGTGAGAAGCCGTGAAGATAGACGCGTTTCGGATCGATGATCCCTTCGTCGGCGTGCTTGTCGATCACATCCAGGACGAACTGCTGATGAAGCGCGACCGATTCCTCCGCGCGATGCTCCGTCAGCCATCCGGCCACAGGCCTGTACGAGCCTTCTCCGGCATCGCGGTAGAAACGGTTCGGAGCCTCGAGCGAGGCGATCGCGAAATTCTCCGGAGCGACAAGCTTCGCCTCGCGCATCATGTAGCGTTTGTGAGCTGCGTATCCGTGGACGGTGATAATGAGCGGAACCGGTGTTTCGACATCCCTGGGCACGAAGAGATCGTAGTAGAGGTTGATCTCGGCGGTTACGTTTTGGTCTTCCCTTATCAAGGTTCTTCAATGCACAGCGATCAATGGACATCGATCGATGAGCCAATTCCAGTTGTCCGGGTCTAAATTGTCTGATCCGTAGCCGCGAATATAATCCATTCCCCGCGCCGGACCGGCGAATTCTTTCTTTGCGGTACTCTGCTCCTTGGCGCCTTTGCGAGAGTTTCTCAAAACCTCGGTAACTCGGAACGCCAAGCATAGCTCAGGTGAAAGATCTCCCGCAAAGGCGCAAAGTGTCGCAAAAGAGGTAAAGGAAAACCCGAGTTAAAGGCACGATGAGCGCCGGTCAATGGTCCCTGGTCAATGGGTTTTATGCGGCGCGTTCGATGCCGTATCGCTCGATCTTCAGATAGAGACCGCGCCTCGTCAGCCCCAGCTCACGGGAAACGCGCGAGATGTTTCCGTTGTGCCTTCGAAGCGCATCCTGGATCATCTGTGTCTCGAGCTCGGAAACCGCTTCTTCGAGTGTCGCGCCTGATGCTCCGATCGTGTAGACGCCCGACGATCCCGAACGAGTCGTGATCGGCGATACGTTGCTTCCCTCAACCGGCGAGAGCGGAGTCGCGCTACGCTTGAGCTCCGGCGAAAGCTGGTCGGGAGTGATCACCTCGTTGTCTTCGGCCCGCGCGACGATCCTCTGGATCTCGTTGCAAAGCTGGCGCACGTTGCCTTCCCACTCGCACACCATCAAGAGATCGATCGTCTGCGGAGTGATCTTCAGGTTCTTCTTGCTGAAGCGCGAGGAGTAGTGATTCAGGTAATACCGCACGATCGGCTCGATCTCCGACCGGCGCTCGCGGAGCGGCGGCACCCGAAGCCGGATGACGTTCAGCCGGTAGAATAGGTCTTCCCGGAAAAGGCCCTGTTCGACCTGCTTCTCGAGGTCCATGTTCGTCGCCGCGATAATCCTCACATCGACCTTGATCGGCCTCTTTTCGCCGAGCGGCTGGACCTCGCCTTCCTGAAGGAACCGGAGAAGCTTCGGCTGGACGTCGAGCGGAAGGTCGCCGATCTCATCCAGAAACAGCGTTCCGCCGTCTGCCGTCCGGATCATTCCGGGAGAATCCTGGGCGGCGCCTGTGAACGCGCCTTTCTTGTAACCGAACAGATGGCCCTCGGCGAGCTCCTTCGGAACAGCAGTGCAGTTGAAAGGGACGAATGCCCTGTCTTTACGGGTCGAAAGAAGATGAATCGCCCTGGAGACGAGCTCCTTACCTGTTCCGCTTTCGCCCGTAACCAGAACCGTCACGTCGGACGAGCGGATCTTGTAAACTTCTTCGACCAGGTCGGTCATCGCCGGCGAGGAATGAATGAAGCCAGGCATCAGGCTGTGCGATGTGAACGGGCTCGATTCCTGTTCCGCACCTCCGACGGATTCGCGGTCGCGAAGCGCGCACACGTCCATTCCGAGCTCGACCACGCGGAGCAGCGGTCGAAGCTCGCCGCCGTTCTGCAGCGAACCGCCTGACCTCGGATAAACGACCAGCATCGCGGGCGACGCATTCGAAGGCCTCAACGGATGAAGCGAAAGATTCTTCGTCTTTGAGAACGTGTCGAGGTCCTTGCCGGCGGCATTCAACGCACGGACAAGCTCAGAACTCTCCGACGGTGTGTAACCGTGGGTGATGAACGGAATGTAGCGTTTCTGCTCGTTCTGCTCGGCGATGATCATACGGCTCGCCTTGCTTTCCTGCTGAAGCACCGACGCCAGTTCCCTGAACAGCAGCTCGCGGGACGCCGTGGCTTCGGCAAGCCTCTGCATAAGGAGCTGGGAACTTGCGGACGCTTCGGACCCGTCATCTTCGGAAGTGTCGAGGCCTTCGATCATCTCTTCCGCTGACTCGTGGAGATGGTTCACCTGAAGCTTTCTGAACGTTTCGCTTGCCGAGATCAGGTGATTCGAAGCCTTCTTCGGCTGAGAGCCGGAAAGCACGATCCCAAGCTGGTAGTGTGCGAGAGCGGTGTGGTAAATGTCTTCCGCCGTTTCGAAGATCGTCAGGCTGCGGTTGAAATGGTGCGCAGCGATCTTCAGATCGCCGCCGCTCTCCGCAAGCATTCCGCGGATCCGCTGGACGTTTCCCAACACAAAAAGGTCCGCCTCTCCACCGTCATCCTCGATCCCTTCGAGCTCGGCCTCGCATTTCTTGCGATTCCCCTTGCCCAGGTAAGCCTCCGCCAGCACCAGGCGCGACATGTTCAGGAACTGCGTCTCGCCCATCTCCGTGCAGATGGCGATGTTCTCGTTCGCGGTCTTGATCGCTTTCTTGTATTCCCTTTTCGCAAGGTAGCAGCGGGCGAGCGTCCGCATCGCCTGGATCGAGTACCAGCGCTTGTCGCGCTCTTCTGCGATCTTGATGCCCTGTTTGACGAGTTCCTCGGCCTCGTCCAGCTCGTTTCGAAGAAGTTTCAGCTCTCCCAGCGAGTCCAGTATCCCGGCGATGTGCGGATGATCGACGTCGATCGCGATCTCGAGCGCGACCTGGATCATTTCCTCCGCCCTGAGCCAGTCACCCATAAGGATCAGGTTGATCCCCAGGTTGTTGTAAGCGGCAATGGTCTGGACCTTGTGTTCGGTCTGCGAGAAGAACTCGATTGATTTCTCGAGACATTCGATCCCGTCCTTGGGCCGGCGCAAGAGCCAGTAGGTCCCCGACATATCGGAATAGATCTTTCCAAGAAGGAACGGAGCGGTATGCTCGCCGATGATCTTTATAGCGAGCTGGAAGTTGTCAAGCGCCTCTTTGCTGTTGCCTTCAGCGGAAAATGCCGTGGCGATCGTGTGGTAGCTCTCGGCCATCCCGCGCCAGTTTCCCTGCTCGCGGTAGTGCTTCAGCGCCTTTCGCGCATTGTCGATCGCGATCGGGAACTCGGTCAGTTTTCGGTAGACTCGGGCAAGCCCGACATAGATCTCGCCAAGGAGATCGTTAAGCCCGTGCTCTTCAGCTTTCTCGAGCGAATAGTTGAGCAGCGTGACGGCCTTCGGGTGTTCGTTCGTGTTGTTTAGAGAGATCGCGAGCTGATTGATGACCGAAACCTGCGTTTCCGGCTGAAGAGCGTCGAGCAGTTCCTCATTGTCGTAACGGTCGATGACGGAGTGGGCGTCCTTGTACCGTCCAAGTGTTTCGAGCGTATACGAGAGATAACGGGTGAGGCGAGCTTCGTTATCTTCGGAATGCGAGTAGTTCTCGAGCGCGCCGCGGAGGATCTCCTCGGCGCGAGCGGAAAGCCCCTGGTCGAGATTCTCCCGGACCTCCGCAAAGATCTCCGGAAGCCGGTCCTCGGGCATGCGGCGCTTCTTGCCAGCGCTGCCTTTCGATGACACTCCGCCCGAACCGTCTTTTTTGTCGGCAGTCGGCATTCGTCTTAAACTCAATGATTACGCTTAGAAAGGCCTAATCCGCGGCTGATTTCAGACCTGCCGGCAAGGCCCCGAAGTGGGAGGGTACGCCAATGGTTAGCAACTATACATTAGATTCGGGTAAATCAGTAAGCGAAAGAGCCGGTTCAACGCCAAGGCCGCTAAGAACGCGAAGACTGCCTGTGACGGTTTATCAGAAGTCGCGAATCAACGGTAGCAGCCAAAACGCCTCGACTTGAGGAGATCCCTAAATTACTTTGCGACCTTGGCGGCCTTTGCGTTGAACATCTTTATCGCGACCCGAGGCTAAACCTCCTCGGATTTGAATTCGCCCGGTCTTGGGATAACTTAATCCCGAGCAATATGCCGCGAAAGATCACAGCCGAATACAAGCGACTCGCCGAGTCGGACGCGCACGAAAAGGACTGGAAACTCTGGGGCCCGTATGTCAGCGAGCGCGCCTGGGGAACGGTCCGCGAGGACTACAGCGCGGACGGTTCGGCGTGGGATTACTTCCCCTTCGAGATGTCTCACAAGCGCGCTTACCGTTGGAACGAGGACGGGATCGGCGGGATCTGCGACCGCTCGCAGAAGATCTGTTTCGCGCTGTCGATGTGGAACGGCAAAGACCCGATCATCAAGGAGCGCCTGTTCGGACTTTCGGGCACCCAGGGAAATCACGGCGAGGACGTGAAGGAGTATTACTATCATCTCGATTCGACGCCAACTCATTCTTATCTGAAGTTCCTCTACAAATACCCGCAGGCCGCATTCCCGTACGGCGAACTGATCGAGAAGAACGGTACGCGATCGAAGCAAGACGAAGAGTTCGAGCTGATAGATACGGGCGTATTCGACGACGACAGGTATTTCGACGTGCTTCTGGAATACGCGAAGGAAGACGTTGACGACATCTGCATAAGGATCACCGTTTTTAACCGCGGGCCCGAGGATTCGTTGATCCACCTGCTTCCGACCGTATGGTTCCGGAACACCTGGTCTTGGTTCGAAGACGCCGAAAAGCCTGTTCTTCAGATAGCGGATTCAAGCGACGAATCGCTCGGCGCGATCCAGATCAAAGATAAGAAGCGCGGCATTTACTGGCTCTTGTTCGAAGGCGGGAACGATGTTCTCTTCACCGGGAACGAGACGAATTTCGAAGACCTTTTCGGATCGCCGAACGACAGCCCGTTCACAAAAGACGCCTTCAACCGTTTTCTTGTCGAAGCTGACAAAGAAGCGTTGGACCCTGAACAAAAAGGCACCAAGGCGGCCGTTCATTTCGCGCGAAAGATAAAGGCAGGGTCCGAAGAAGTCTTTCAACTGCGGCTCACGGGACAGGGATCCGCAGAAAGGTCTTCGTTCGGGTCGTTCAAGGAGCTCGTGCGCTCAAATGAAAAGGTATTCCGGGCAAGGAAGAAGGAAGCCGACGATTTCTACTCTCAGGTCGTCCCGAAAGGGCTTTCGGCCGATGCAAGGCACGTGATGCGGACCGCCCTTTCCGGAATCCTCTGGTCGAAGCAGTTTTATCATTTCGCCGTCGAAGAATGGCTGGACGGCGATCCCGCGTATCCGGCCCCGCCTGAATCGAGGCTACTCGGAAGGAACAAGCACTGGAGGAACTTCCACGCTGAAGAAGTGCTTTCGATGCCGGACAAGTGGGAGTATCCGTGGTTCGCGTCGTGGGATCTCGCTTTCCAGTCGATTCCGCTCGCGATGGTCGATCCGGAATTCGCCAAGCGCCAGCTGCTGCTCCTTCTGCGCGAGTGGTACATGCATCCCAACGGTCAGATCCCCGCATACGAATGGTCGTTCGATGATGTAAATCCGCCGGTCCACGCGTTCGCCGCGCTTCGCGTCTACCAGACCGAAAAGCGGATGAGGGGCCGTGAGGACCGCGAGTTTCTCGAAAAGGTCTTCCACAAGCTGCTTCTGAACTTCACCTGGTGGGTCAACCGAAAGGACTCCGAAGGCGACAACGTCTTCGAGGGCGGATTCCTGGGTCTCGACAACATAGGCGTTTTCGACCGCAGCAAGGACCTTCCGACCGGAGGCCACCTGGAGCAGTCCGACGGCACGTCGTGGATGGCGATGTTCAGCCTGAACATGCTGTCGATAGCCCTGGAGCTGGCGCTGAAGGACCGGGCCTATGAAGACGTCGCGAGCAAGTTCTTCGAGCACTTCATATTCATCTCGGACGCGATGAACAACCTCGGGCACGAGGAGACCGAGCTATGGAGCGAGCGCGACGGATTCTACTACGACGTGCTTCACCTTCCCGACGGCTACAACCTGCCAATGCGAATAAGGTCTCTTGTCGGGCTGATACCTTTGTTCGCGGTCGAGGTTCTGGATCGCAAATGGCTCGACGAGCTTCCCGAGTTCAAGCGCCGCACCGATTGGTTTATAAAAAACCGCCCCGATCTGATCGACGAGATCGCGTGTCTTCAGTCGCTTGGCGAAGAAGAAAGCCTGCTCCTGTCGCTTGTAAACACAGACCGCCTGGAGAGGATCCTCCGAACGATGCTCTCCGAACAGGAGTTCCTTTCCGACCACGGGATCCGCTCGCTTTCGCGCGACCACAAGGCGAACCCCTATTTCCTTCTTTGGAAAGGTACCGAGTACAAGGTCGAGTACGAGCCCGCCGAATCCCGCACGGGCGCCTTCGGCGGAAACTCGAACTGGCGGGGGCCCGTGTGGTTTCCGGTGAACTACCTTGTCATCGAGGCGCTGGAGAAATATCACACGTATTTTGGAGATTCATTCAAGGCCGAGTTCCCGACCGGATCGGGACGGAAGATGACCCTCGACAAGATCGCGGCGGAGATTGGAAAACGGCTCTCGGGCCTGTTCCTTAAGGACACCGACGGCGCGCGGCCCGTCTTCGGAAACGGAGGCAGGTTCAATGAAGACCCTGATTTCGGGCATCCGCTGTTTTACGAGTATTTTCACGGCGACACCGGGAAGGGCCTCGGGGCGAGTCATCAGACCGGCTGGACGGCTCTCGTCGCGTGCATCCTCTCGCGATACGGCGGTTGACACTTCCGCTTTGCCGTCTTTCGGGCAATTCAACACTTGTGGCAGAATCGAAGTATGTCCGATACCCCGGAATTCGAACAGGACGAACAAGCCTTAGCCGAAGAGAAGACAAAGCTCGACAAGCCGGGGATGTTCAAAGTGCTTCTGCACAACGACGACTTTACAACGATGGAGTTCGTCGTCTTCGTGCTGAACCAGGTCTTCCTTCGAACCCCGGCCGAATCGGTGACGATAATGCTGAAAGTGCACAACGACGGCGTGGGGGTCGCCGGCGTTTATCCCTACGAAGTCGCGAAGATGAAGGCCGAGAAGGCGATGAACCTCGCGCGGGCGCGGGAGTTCCCGTTTCTTTGCACCGTCGAGGAGGAGTAGAATGTTCAGTGTCCGCCGGCGAACCGGCGAGCCCGAGGTGACTGCGTTTTATGTTGACTAAGGAACTTGAAGAAACACTGAGCTTTGCGGTGGACGAGGCCGTCCGGCGCAAACACGAGTACGTCACGCTGGAGCATCTGCTCTTCGCGCTGCTCGAGGACCGCTCGGCGCGCGACATCCTCTATAACTGCGGGGCGCGGCTTGAGGAGATCGGGAAAGACCTTGAGGAGTACTTCGAGTCGTCGATGGAGAAAATGCCGGACGAGGTCCAGCAGATGCCCGAGCTGACCTCGACGTTTCAGGCGACGATCCAGTACGCGATCCTTCAGGCGGAAGGAAGCGGCCAGCGGAGGGTCGACGGCGGCAACATTCTCGCCGCGCTTTATCAGTCCGAGAACTCACACGCGGTTTATCTTCTTCAAAGGCAGAACGTTACGCGTCTTGACGTGCTCAACTACATTGCTCACGGGATCTCGAAGATCGACGAGTTCGACGAGGATGAGATCGACGACGGCGACGAAGAAGGGTTCGCGGAAGAGCGCGCCGGACAGCAACAGCCCCGCAAGAAGCCTCTCGAATCATTCTGCGTCGAACTGGTGGCGCTGGCGAAGGAAGGCGGGATCGATCCGCTGATAGGGCGCGATGCGGAGATCGAGCGAACGATCCAGGTCCTTTGCCGCCGAAAGAAGAACAATCCGCTTTACGTCGGCGAGCCCGGCGTCGGAAAGACCGCGCTCGCGGAAGGGCTCGCGCTGAGGATTGCCGAAGGTAACGTTCCGGAGGTGATCGCGGACGCGAAAGTATATGCGCTGGATATGGGAGCCGTGCTCGCAGGAACACGCTACCGGGGCGATTTTGAACAGCGGTTCAAGGCGATAATCAAGGAACTGAAGAAGAAGGAGAACTCGATTCTCTTTATCGACGAGATCCACACCATCGTCGGAGCCGGGGCCGTTTCGGGAGGCGCGATGGACGCCTCGAACATACTGAAACCCGCGCTCCAGCAGGGACAGCTCCGCTGCATCGGCTCGACGACCTACTCCGAATACAAGGCGGCGTTCGAGCGCGACCGCGCGCTCGCGAGGCGGTTCGAGAAGATCGAGATACTCGAGCCCACGGTCGAAGAGACCTACGAGATACTGAAGGGCCTTCAGAAGTACTACGAAGAGCACCACGGCGTGAAGTACTCCGACGAGGCCTTGAAGACAGCGGCCGAACTCGCCGGAAAGTACATCGGCGACAAGCATCTTCCCGACAAGGCGATCGATGTGATCGACGAGGTCGGCGCGATGACCAAGCTGATGCCGGAGGACAAGCGGCCGAAGAAGATCACGGTGACGATGGTCGAGAACACCATCGCCAGGATGGCGAAGATCCCGCCGAAGACGGTAGTCTCGGACGAAAAGGATCGTCTGAAGACCCTGAAGGGTGATCTTCGGGATGTCATCTTCGGCCAGGACGACGCGATCGACAAGGTAGTCGAGGCGATCCAGATCTCCCGCGCGGGGCTCGGGCACGAAACAAAGCCGGTTGGATCCTTCCTTTTCTCCGGCCCGACGGGTGTCGGAAAGACCGAGCTCTCGAAGCAGCTGGCGGAGATCCTGGGAGTCGAGTTCCTTCGCTACGATATGAGCGAGTACGCCGAGCCGCACACGGTCTCCAGGCTGATCGGAGCGCCTCCGGGATATGTCGGCTTCGACCAGGGCGGGCTTCTGACGGACGCGATAATGCGGCATCCGTACTCGGTCCTTGTGCTTGACGAGATCGAGAAGGCGCACCCGAACCTGTTCAACCTTCTGCTTCAGGTGATGGATTCCGCCACGCTGACGGACAACAACGGCAAAAAGGCGGATTTCCGGAACGTGATCCTGATTATGACCACGAACGCGGGAGCCCGCGAGCTTTCGTCGGGCGGGATCGGATTTCAGACCGATGCCAGCACGAAGGGAAGCGCGAAGGGCGCGATCGAGCGCACTTTCTCTCCGGAGTTTCTGAATAGGCTCGACGCGCGAGTGGCGTTCAAGGCTCTGCCGCTTGAGGTGATCAAACTGATCGTGGACAAGTTCGTGCGCGAGCTGAACGCCCAGATGATGGAGCAGCGGGTGATCGTGAAACTCGACGACTCTGCGAGGGAGTGGCTGGCGAAGAACGGATTCGATGCAAAGTACGGCGCGCGGCCTATGCAGAGGCTGATCCACGACAAGATCAAGAAACCGCTTGCTCAGGAGATCCTGTTCGGGAAACTTGCAGACGGCGGAAGCGTGACGGCGAAAGTGAAGGATGACGAGATCGCGCTAGAATTTTAGAAGAGAAGAGGAACAGGGTACAAGGATCTATAAGGTGGGTTCAAGGTTCGAAGTTCAAGATTCTATGTCATTCTAATACTCTTTTCGCGGTTCTCGGCGATTGAACTTCACCCATCTTGAAGATCGCGTTCATTTTGTTTTCTTCCTCTCGTGTAAGCCCTCAACGACGGGATATCCCCGCCCTCTCCTTTGCGGTCCTTGGCGTCTTTGCGAGCGCGCTTTGATACGTTATCACCCGCGAATGTCTGCGAGAAAAGATCTCCCGCCAGGGCGTGAAGGCGCAAAGCTCCGCAAAGAAGATCCGCCCCCGCTCCAAGCAGAGTCGGGACAACTGACCACTGAAGCTTTCTTTGCGGCCCTTTGCGGCTTGGCGTCTTGGCGTCTTTGCGAGAGCGCTTGATTCCTTTATTACCCGCGAATGTCTACGAGAAAAGATCTCCCGCCAAGGCGCAAAGCCACGCAAAGAAGATCTGCTCATCTTCCTAGACATGAGCTGAGTCAATGACCATGATCAATGGATCAGTAACACTTGAACACTTATCCGCTGGGCCTTAGGGCAAGATTCGGTTCTCTTTGCGGTCCTTGGCGGCTTGGCGTCTATTCGAGAGCGCTTGATTCCGTTATTACCCGCGAATGTCTTGGAGACAAGATCTCCCGCCAGGGCGTGAAGACGCAAAGTCCCGCAAAGAAGATCCGCCCCCGCTCCTAGCGGAGCCGGGACAACTGACTACTGAAACTTTCTTTGCGGTCCTTGGCGGCTTGGCGTCTTTGCGAGAGCGCTTTGTAACGTTATTACCCGCGAATGTCTACGAGAAAAGATCTCCCGCCAAGGCGCGAAGGCGCAAAGCCACGCAAAGTAGATCCGCCCCCGCTCCTAGCGGAGCCGGGACAACTGACTACTGAAGCTCTCTTTGCGGTCCTTGGCGGCTTGGCGTCTTTGCAAGAGCGCTTGATTCCGTTATTACCCTCGAATGTCTGTGGGACAAGACCTCCCGCCAAGGCGCAAAGTTGCAAAGCTCCGCAAAGAAGAGCTGCCCCCGCTCCCCAGGAGCCGTGAAAATCTACCGGTGAGCATTGAGTAATGGAAATTGCACTTTGAACTCCGAACCCACCTTGTTAATCCTGTCTATCCTGTTTTTCCCCTTTGTCGATTGAGACCCTTCCTGTGTTAAACTGTGTTCAACGCGCTGCTCACGCCTCCCGCGCGAGCGCCACGGCGATCCCCTCCCGAATTCCAGCACGGATCCTGAATATCTCAAGCAGTATGATCAATGCACGCAGGTCCCTTCTCGCTCTCTTATCAACCATCCTTCTTCTTTCCGTCGCCTTTTCCCAGGAAGCAACGCCCAATTCCCCAGAAGCGCGACCCGACACCGCTATCGCCGGAGTCGAACTCGGCGACCGGGCTTCCGCAAAGGCGCTACTCGAAGCCTATCAACCGACTTTTGGCGACGAAGGCGAGCCCGAGTACTACTTCTACAACGAGTTCGCCGACCAGGTGATAAGGTTCACCGCCAAGTCTTGGGAAGACAGGCACTTGATCACCGCGATCGAGGTCTATGCCGTCACGGACAAGTACAGAAGCCCGCATTTTCAGCTGAAGGAGATCGGGTACTTCAAAACGACGAACGAGCTTTTCATAGGCTACAAACAGTCGGCGATGTCTCTGCTCTCCGCGTTCACGATCGGCGTCCAGGACCCGAAAGGCAAGAACCGCGTTCGCGAAGGCAAGGTCCAGAAACTCTTCGGCGAGCCGGACGAAACTGTTGAAGAAGGAGGATACGTTGCGCTGATCTACAAGAAGTCCGGTATGAAGACCGTCGACCTTGATGGCCCGCTTAATTACCGTGCTTCGTATTCCTTCCGTAAGGGGAAACTCAAAAGGATGTCGATCTCGATCAAGCCGGTCGAATAGTCTTCGCTCTCCCGCGGTCCGCCGCCGAGACAGAACCCCGAGCGTAAGCGAGGGGGGAGAGGCCCGCAACTCCGCCCGCCTTCAAGGCCGGCGGAGTTTTCGTTTTTCATTCAATCGTTAGAACAAATGACTTCCGCGCCCGTATATCCTACTTTCCGAAAGATTGCCTGTCGGGCGATTAAGTACTATCTTTTAGGCTCAACAATAGACCGGTTCCCAGTTTCTACCTATGTGTATCAGAAGGTCCTTCGGGATATTCGTCCTTCTTGCGCTGTTCGCGGCGCAGTTTGCCAACGCTCAGAAATCTGCCGAAGGTGCGATCAACGAGCGCGATGTGCGCGCTCATATGGAATTCCTCGCGTCCGACGCGATGATGGGCCGCGCAAGCGGCTCGGGCTATGAACTGATCGCCGGTGAATATCTCGCCTCGATGATGAGGCAGTTCGGGATCGAACCCGCCGGCGACGAGACCTCACCGGGAAAGCGTTCGTACATTCAAACCATCGAGATCACCCGCCAGGGCTTTGCAGGTCCGCCGGTGCTGAGTTACGGAACCGACGATGGCGCAGTGTCGCTCACGCACGGCGGGGAGATGATCGTTTTCAGAATGGGCTCGCCGTCCGTCAAGGGCGGCCTGCAGAAGCTCGCCTCGGGAGGTTCCCCCGAGGCCGGAAAGATCTCGCTGGTGCGTTACGACCAAAGCGATCAGGAAGGTTTTGCAAGGCGCTTCGGAGCTCTGTTCGACAGCCCGGCCGCCGCGGTTCTCATCGAGGAAACGCCGCAGCTTCGGGAGGGATGGGACAGATCAGCGTCAAGGCGCATCTCGTTCACCACGGTGAAGGGGCTGAACCGAGCGACTCAGACGAGCGTCATCATCGTTTCGACCGCCGCTGCCGAAGCGCTTTCAAAGCTCGAAGAGGGAACGGAGATCACGATCGGCGGCGAGCTTTCGGAGCCGGAAGTGACCCGTACCTGGAATTCGGTCGGAAAGATCGAAGGAACTGATCCCGCTCTTTCGAAACAGGTCATTCTTCTCAGCGCGCATATGGACCATATCGGCGAGCGTTCGAACGCTCCGGGAGAGGACAAGATCTTCAACGGCGCCGACGACGACGCTTCGGGATGCACTGCCGTGATCGAGCTCGCAAGGGTGCTCGCCAAAGGGGAAAGGCCTAAGCGGACCGTTTATTTCGCGTTCTTCGGCAGCGAGGAGTCAGGCGGCTTCGGATCGAGGTACTTCGCGGCAAACCTGCCTTTTCCGAAAGAGAACTTCGTAGCGAATCTGCAGTTCGAGATGATCGGCCGGCCCGATCCGGCGGTAGCCGCGGACGAGCTCTGGCTGACGGGATACGACCGTTCGAACCTGGGCGCGGAGCTCGCGAAACGCGGAGCGAAGATTGTGAATGATCCGCATCCGCAGCAGAATTTCTTTCAGCGGTCTGACAATTACAACCTCGCGCGGCAGGGGATCGTCGCGCACACCGTTTCGAGCTACGGCCTGCACACGGATTATCATCAGGCTTCGGACGAGGTAGGCACGATCGACTTCGCGCATATGACGAGGTCGATCAACTCGATGATCTCGCCTGTGACGTGGCTTCTGAACTCGGACTTCAGGCCGAGCTGGTACGAGGGGAAAGACCCTTCACAGTGAGCAGTGATATGTAGGGGCGGGGCTTGCGAGGTAACGCGAACTTCAGTTTGCGCCGCGCGAATGCGCGGAACCCCGCGAACGTTCGGGCCGCAGGCGGCCCGCGACAAGCTGAAGCTTATCGTACAGCCGTTTAGCTGAAGCTTATCGTACAGCCGTTTAGAGCAGTGCTCGCGCTGTAACGCGAACTTCAGTTTGCGCCGCGCGGATGCGCGGAACCTTGCGAACGTTCGGGCCGCACGCGGCCCGCGACAAGCTGAAGCTTATCGGACATCTGTTTAGAGCAGCGCTCGCGCTGTAACGCGAACTTCAGTTTGCGCCGCGCAAATGCGCGGAACCTCGTCAGCCGTTCGGGCCGCAGGCGGCCCGCGACAAGCTGAAGCTTATCGTACATCTTAACCAAACACGAAAAATGACCAAGAACACATTTCTCATCGCTCTCCTCTTACTGCTTCTTTCAGCATCCGTCTTCCCGCAGACGGACGCCCCAATGCTCTACCGGACGCCGACGATGAACCGGACGCACATCACGTTCGTCTTCGCAGGCGACCTCTGGAGGGTCCCGCGCGGAGGAGGCGACGCGGAAAGGCTTACGACCGCGGTCGGTCCCGAGGCCTCGCCGTATTACTCGCCCGACGGACGCTGGATCGCGTTCCGTGCCGGCTACGACGGCAACCAGGACATCTTTGTCATCCCTGCCGAAGGCGGATCGCCCCGGAGGATCACATACCATCCGGGAGCCGAAACGGTGATCGGATGGACGAACGACAGCCGCTCGATCGTGTTCGCATCCGGTCGCACGACCCAGTTTCCGACGCCGATGATGTACAAGGTCGCGCTCTCCGGCGAAGGAATGGCCGAAGAGCTTCCGTTCCCGATGGTCGGCGGACAAATGTCCTATTCGCCGGACGGATCTCAGATCGCTTACATGCCTTTGTCCCCCGCGTTCAACCAGTGGAAGTTCTACCGGGGCGGGCGCACGACAAAGGTCTGGATCGGCAATCTTTCGGACTCGGCTGTAACAGAGATCCCGCGCGAGAATTCGAACGACTTCTCGCCGGTCTGGATCGGAAACAAGATCTACTTTCTCTCCGACCGAAACAACCGCAGCGTCACTCTTTATTCCTACGACACAGCGACCAAGCGAGTGAAGGAAGAGGTGCGCAATACAGGGCTCGATATCAAAGCCGTTTCAGGCGGACCGGACGGCATCGTCTATGAGCAGTTCGGCGGGATCTACACTTTCGATCCTGCATCCGGCCGTTCCCAGAAAGTGAATATCACCCTGCGCGGAGACTTCCCCGAAGTAAGGCCCAGGTACGAAAGGGTCGCGAGCAGGATCAGCGCTGCTGCGATCTCTCCGAACGGCGCACGCGCGGTCTTCGAAGCCCGAGGCGAGATCCTTACCGTTCCCGCCGAAAAGGGCGACGCGAGGAATCTGACGGCCTCGTCGAACATTGCGGAGCGCGATCCGGCGTGGTCGCCGGACGGAAAATGGATCGCCTATTTCTCGGACGAATCAGGCGAATACGCGCTTCACTTAAGGGACCAGTCGGGAATGGGCGAGGTGAAGAAGGTCTCGCTCGGGAACCCTTCGTCGTACTTCTACTCGCCACGCTTCTCACCCGACAGCAAGAAGTTGCTCTTTACGGACAAACGCCTGAACGTCTGGTATCTCGATATCGAGTCCGGGAAGATGACCAAGGTCGACACGAACACCTACGAGAACCCGTTCACGGTGCTCGATCCTTCCTGGTCGCCCGACAGCAAGTGGATCGTCTACACGAAACAGCTCCGCAACAGGCTCGGGGCCGTGCACGTTTACTCGCTTGAGACCGGTAAGAGCACGAGGCTCAGCGACGGCCTTTCCGATGCCCGCTACGCGGCGTTCGACGGAAGCGGCAAGTACATCTATTTCACCGCCTCCACCGACAACGGCCCGACGACCGGCTGGCTCGATATGTCGAGCTACCCTTTCAACACGACCCGCAGCGTTTACGCGATCGTTCTCGCCCGCGACGAGGAGTCGCCTCTGAAACCCGAGAGCGACGAGGAAAAGGTGAAGGAACCGGAGGGCGAGAAGAAGGAAGGCGCGGAGAAAAAGCCGGACGAGAAGAAACCCGAAGGGCCGGTCGTGAAGATCGATTTCGAAGGCATCGACCAGAGGATCGTCGATCTGCCGCTCGCGAACAGGAATTACGTCGCGCTGGTCGCGGGGAAGGCCGGCAGCTTTTTCCTTCTCGAATCGGTTCCGCCGAGCGGAACTTCCTCAAGGCCTCAGCCGGGAGCGACGCTTCACAGGTTCAGCTTCGACAAGCGAGAGGCGACGAAGGTCGCCGACGGCGTTAACCTGTTCGACGTTTCCGCGAACGGCGAGAAGATGCTCGTCGGACTGGGGCCTGGACGAGTAGTGATCGCGAACGCGGCGGCGCCCCTGAAGCCCGGTGAGGGCGCTTTGAACCTGGGCCAGATGGAGGTCTATGTCGATCCGCGCGCCGAGTGGCGGCAGATGTACGAAGAGGCGTGGCGCATTCAGCGCGATTTCTTCTATGATCCGAACCTGCACGGGCTCGATTACGAAGCGACGAAGGCGAAATACAGGCCGTTCGTCGAAGGCATAATGACGCGCGCCGACCTGAACTACCTGTTCCAGGAAATGCTCGGCAATATGACCGTCGGCCACCACAACTCCGGCGGAGGCGACCAGCCGAACCCGACGACCTATAACGTCGGCTTGCTCGGCGCCGATTACTCGATCGAGAACGGGCGATACCGGTTCAAGAAGATCTTCAACGGCGAGAACTGGAATCCGGGCCTCAACGCGCCTCTTACGCGGCCCGGGCTGAATGTGAAGGAAGGCGAGTACCTGCTCGCGGTCAACGGCAGGAACCTGACCGGGTCGGACAACATCTTCGCGTTCTTCGAGCAGACCGCCGGACGTCAGACCGTGATCAAGGTCGGTCCGAATCCTGACGCGAGCGGATCGCGCGACATCACCGTGGTTCCTGTCGGGAACGATTCAGGGCTGAGGCGGCTGGACTGGATCGAGGGCAACCGACGCAAGGTCGACGAGCTCAGCAAGGGCACGCTCGGGTACGTTTATCTTCCGAACACGGGCGGCGCCGGATACACGAACTTCAACCGCTATTACTTCGCGCAGATCGACAAGCAGGGCGCGGTCATCGACGAGCGTTTCAACGGCGGAGGCTCGGCGGCTGATTATATGATCGAGTATATGAGGCGTCCGCTCTGGAACTACTGGTCGACGCGCGAGGGCGAGGACTTCACGACGCCCGTCGGCGCGATCTACGGTCCGAAGACGATGATCATCAACGAGTACGCCGGCAGCGGCGGAGACCTTCTCCCGTGGCTGTTCCGCGAGGCGAAGATCGGGCCTCTCGTCGGCACCCGAACGTGGGGCGGCCTCGTCGGGATCTACTCGTATCCCCAGCTGATCGACGGCGGATCGGTGACGGCTCCTCGTGTCGCGATGCGCAACCGCCAGGGCGAGCTCGATGTAGAGAACAAGGGCGTCGCGCCGGACATCGAGGTCGATCTGGACCCGAGAATGTGGCGTATGGGAAGGGATCTCCAGCTCGAAAGGGCTGTCGAGATAACGATGGAGGCGGTAAGGAAGAACCCGCAGACGAAACCGAAGAACGGGGCGTTTCCCAATTACCGAAGACCGTAAAAGGAACAGGGATGAAGGGGATCAAGGGGATGTCTCTATTGAAAATGGAGAATTGAAAATTGATAAGTGGATGTTCCGGGCTCTTATGGAAAGTGGCAAGAAAAGAACATCCAATTAGTCAAACGGGGTTGGTACCCAAACTCTCAATTCTCAATCATCCATTCTCAATCCCTTTCATCCCCTTGATCCCTGTTAATTCTCTTCTTTCCTCGGAAGGGGATATTTCTTGAACTTCTCGACACTGATCTCCGCCATCAGCCTCAGGTCGCGGCGCTGGATCCCCTGCGAGATCGTGTACGCCTGGTCGGGGTCTTTTTCGGCGAGAGGGTCCAACATTTGTGTCACCGCCGTTCCCGCAGTCAGAAGCACGCCGCTGACGTAATCCATTCTGGCCTTCAGTTGATCATCTTCTTTCAGATCCGGCCCGGGAAGCCGGTTCATGGCGGCTACCGCCTCACGTGCGACCCCGAAAATGTCTTCGTCCTTAAGCTCCGCGGACAGTTCAGTCGCCTTCGCGTATTGGGCTACGAGCTCGGCGTTCCCTTCTGACCGCCTGAGCTGCTGCAGGCCGCGCCTCAAATACTCCGCAGCCTTATCCGTCGGCTGATCCTCAGCAAGTTTTGCCGCAACCTTGAGGCAGACATCGGCGCGATCGAACGGCTCGTCAAGGCGATCGATCAGGTAATCGATGACCTCCAGGTTTCGAGACTTCAGTGCCCGGTTCACGACCTGATATCTCAAGAAGAACGGCCGCCAGCTCCGAACGGAAACCTCGTCGTCGAGCGTGAACGCGGCATCGATGGCCAGGCGAAACCTGCCTTCGAAAAGAGCGATTGAAGATGCGGTTGTGATCAGTCGCCGCTTCACGACTTCGTCTTCTACACCTTCGGCCTCCGCGATCATCGCCTTCACTTTGTCTTCACTGGACTCGATCCTGTCGAAGATCTCCTTCAACTTCGCTTCGGTCGCCGACTGACTTGCACGGAGCGTCTGGATTATCGAATTCGCTTCATCCAGAGCTGCGGGCATTTCTTCCTCGATCTTACGAACGCAGGCTTGAAGGATCTGAGAGGCCCACTTCGTGAACGAGTCGTTCGAACGGTCCGCCAAAGCACGCCTACCGAGATTCAGCGCGAGTGTAAGCATCCGTGTGCGAAGTCCGGCTCCGGGCTCAGCAATCATAAATTGCAGTGAGAGGAAGTAGAGGTGGCGGTCCGGGCTCAAGGTGCTGAGCCGGGACTCGTAGTATCTAAGGGCCGCATCAAGCACGGCATCGGCGAGGATCGGGTCCCTCTGGCGAAGTTTCCCGACGAAAATATGAACGCCGGTCGGCATCGTCCCTGAGCGTATTTCCTCGATGACCTTTGCTGTGACGCGGGTGGGGTCTTCGGATTCTTCCAGCTCGTTGCTCCGGGCGAAGGATTTGGCGTAGCCTTCCACCGGGTACTCGGTCTCAAGCGCGTCCGCCTTCTGTTTGTCGATCTTCCTGATAAGAGCGACGGCCTGCGTCCTGTTGTACCCGAATGCGCTGCGAGGAAAGCTCTCTGCATTCCTCACCGTCTCGTCAAGACACGATTTCGCGAAGTCGAAGGCGTAGGGGTGCAGGTCATCGGGACCGGATTCTACAAGGAACCGGATCACCTCGATCCTTGCCATGCACCGCATCGGCGCGTCGTCAAGGGATTTGATCTTCGAATCTAAGAGGATCAGCGAGAGGGCGCGCTGGCGGTTCTGGTATTCCTCGGTGGCTTTTGAGTCTTTGTCTCCCTGAGCGAGTAACGGCAAGGAAAGCGCCACAAGACAAGTGATAAACAGAAAAATCCTGGGAAGTCGTGGTATTCGATTCATATATCTCTTGAACCCCATTTATCCCTGATAGTCTTCAACTTTAGGGAGCGGATACTTCCTGAACTTCTCAACGCTGATCTCCGCGATCAAACGAAGGTCCTTCCGATCAATGCCCCGGGCGTACATACCCGCCAGTTCCACGTCGGCTTCGGCGAGCCGCGCAAACGCGACAGCGATGTTATGTCCGCTTCCGTAGAGCACCTTCTGGATATATTCGCGGTGACCTTCTGAGCCTCTGATAACGTCAGCCGGAGCGCTCGGCAATCCGTTTGTGTTCTTCACGATCAGACCGGCGATCCGTTCCATATTCTCCTTGTCAACCCTGCTTGCGAGCAGAACGCCCTGCGAAAGAAGGTTCAGCTTGTAGGCAGATGGATCCACTTTCTCGAGCAGCTCCAGAGCATCGTCGAGATATTTCCGGGCGGAGGAGGGGTCTTCCCTTCCGGCAATATGGTGGCCGATCAATAGCACTGCCTCTGCTTTATCAACATCCTGCTCAAGGCGGCTGATCGCATAATTGGCTCCTCTCAAATCGTCTACTTTGATCGCGTTCGGGACTATGCTCTGCTTAATGAAGTACGGTCTTGGGTCATACGACTTTGATACTTGCTTTACATTCATTATCGAATCGACTGCGATCACGAACTTCTTCTCGCGAACCGCGATATAAGCGGCCCTCTGCCAGAGTTGATTAGCGAAGCCCTCAGATTCCGCGTTTTTCGCTTCCTCTATCGTCTGGGCTAGTTTGTCGTCGCTTCGCCCGATGCGGTCGTTGATCTCCTGAAGCGCTCGCTCCCAATCTGTCTGTCGGGCGTCCAACGTCGCCTTCAGCGCGAGGGCCGTGTCAGCAAGTTCAGGCGCCACCGACTGGAAATGCGGCAATGCCACCTGAAGCAGATTCCTCGAGAGATTTCTAACGAACTGGTTTTCCGGATTCTGCAGCGACAACGAAGACAGCTTCACGACGAGGCGAAGGAATCGCTTCTTCATCTCAACCGGAGTTGCGTCCGAGAGATATTCATGTGGTACGAAGCTGAGCGTGTTCTCGAACTCGAAGTTGCTTCCGCGGGATTCATAAACCAACAGAAGCTGAGACATGATCTCCAACGCCCTACCCGGATCTCGCTCCCTCAACTTGGAAATGATGATGGAGGTGCTCACTGGAATCTCGCCGGACCGCAATCTCGCGAGCAGACGATTGAAGGGTCCTTCCACATCACCGCCATAAAGCACGTCGCTTTCGTCGGCAACTGCGAGTTCCTCGTTGTGAAAATCCGCTAGCTTTTCAAGGCGCCTGGCATCGTCGGGTGTATACTTTCGGACCGCCCTTAGCAATCTTGCCTTGAGCCAGGTCTTGGTCGTGGAATCGAACTCCTCCGGCCACCGCCGGATGTCCTCCAGACAGGCTTCACCGGACGAGATCGCGTGTTCTTTGAGGTCGGGCACTCTTTGTTCCAACACCGACTCTACAAGGTGTATCCGGGCAAGGCACCGCATCGGCGCGTCGTCGAGGGATTTGATCTTCGAATCGAGAAGGATCAGCGAGAGGGCACGCTGGCGGTTCTGGTATTCCTCGGCGGCTTTTGAGTCTCTCTCTTTCTGGGCGGAGGTCCCGGCGGACAGAGTAACGAGCAGGAGGGAGAGAAAGACGAGTTGGAATTTCTTGAGTCTCATTGCGGGTTCTCGCAAGAATAACCCAAACGATGAGAGTCACAAAGGATTTTCGGGAGAGAACGAACAGGGATGAAGGGGATCAAGGGGATGGCTCTATTGAGAATGGAGAATTGAAAATTGAGAAGTGGATGTTCCGGACCCTCTTGAAAAGTGGTAAGAAAAGGACATCCAGTTAGTCAACCGGGGTTCGTACCTAAACTCTCAATTCTCAATTATCCATTCACAATCCCCTTCATCCCCTTTATCCCTGTTAATTACCAATAGGGTCGCCCGGGGGTTCCGGCAGCGGGTTCGTCGACCTCCTCGGCGTGTCCGGCCTCTCCAGGAATCGCGTGATGTCGTCGATCGTCATCCTGTAATGCGCTCCGTTCTCTGCGTTCGCCGTCCTGCCCTTCAGGTTCGCGAGCAGATCGCGCAGAGCATCCGTGGCGATCGCGCGAACCTCGTGCCTCGCCGAGGCGTTCCCCGCCAGCTCCATCAGTTTCATCACCACGACAGACTGCACCGCGCGCTCGATCGCTGCGTGATACCGGTTCGCTGAGTAAGGCTTTCGCCACGTCGCGGCAATGATCGAATCGGTTACTTCCTTGAATCCCGGATACCCGGCGTCCCTCGCGTTGAACTCGACCAGCCTCGCCGCGCGGTTCGGCTGAAGAAGCCCGCTCAGAGTGAAGTCCGCCGCGATCTCCGCCGCTCCGATCGGATCGAACGTCGGCGACGTGCGTTTGGGGAAGTTCTCCGACCTGCCCGAATAGAATCCGTACGGAGTCGGAGGAAGCAGGCGCAGGATGGTCTCCGGCAGCGCTAGTTCCTCGCTTGAGATCGTTTTCAGAGCCTCCGCGAGCGCCGACCTCTGGCGGTCGGCGGGAACGATCTCGTAAACGCGCGAAGGCTCGGCGCCCGAAGGCTTCCTGACTGCGTACGTGTAATAAACGCCTCCGAGCGATTTGGTCGCCGCCGTCAGCTGGTACCGGTGATGGAGGTAAAGCGGCAGGAGCTTCAGCTCGAGATTCGCGAGCGGCTCGTTGTTCTCGACGTTCGAGATCCCGAACTTCGAAAGTCCTATCCGCCTGACATTCATCTCGTGAGAGAGGTTCGCTATCGGGTCCGCGCCGTTGTCCCACAGGTTCGCCAGCGGATGCGCGGCGCTTGCCGGCCTCGTGTCTGAATCCGAAATGAAGAGCATCCCCGCCGCGATCCCTTCGCTGACGATACCCTCGAGCTCCGCCGGCTCATCGGTTCCCTCGTCGAAAACCGAATATGCGAATTTCACCGAGAACTTGTCGAACTCGCCGATCCCCGTGTCGTACGCGTCCGAAAAATCGAGCTCGCCGTTGACGATCTTGATCAAAGGCGCCGGATAATCCATCACCGAAGCGCGGCCATACGTGCTCGCGGCGAAGTTGTGCGCAAAGCCCAGCGTGTGTCCGACCTCGTGAGCCGAAAGCTGGCGGATCCTCGCCGCGGCGAGCTCCGCCGCGTCCGTTTTCGACTGCGCGCCCAGAAGGTAATCGACGTCCGGCAGCATCGCGAAATCGCACGCCGAGTTCGGATCAGTCGCGTACTGCGGCGCGAGCCCCGAAGCGATCAGGAAGTCCTGCCTCGCTCTTTGCGAATCGAGCGTCACGTCGCCCTTGATGATCTCGCCCGTGCGCGGATCGACGACGCTGCTTCCGTAAGCCCAGCCTCGCGTTGAGCGGTGGACCCAGTTGATGACGTTGTAGCGGACGTCCTGCGGATCCGCGTCGTCGGGAAGGACCTTTACCTGGAACGCGTTCCTGTATCCGGCGGCCTCGAATGCCTGGTTCCACCATTGAGCGCCCTCGATCAGGGCGTCGCGGATGACCTTCGGCGCGCCGTTGTCGACGTAATACACGATCGGCTCGACCGGCTCGGAAACGTCCGCGGAGATGTCCTTCGGAAACAGCCTGTGGCGGATGATCCAGCGTTTTTCGAGGTTCTCGCTGATGTCCGTCGCGTAATCGTAGAAGCTGATCGGGATAGCGCTGACGCGCGGATCGAACTCGCGCGGGACATATCCGGCGTCCGGAAGCTCGACAAGCGAATGCCTCTCGCGGACCGTGACCGCCTCGCCGCTCGGAGCCGTCTGCCGGATCAAACGCCCCGGATCGCCCCTCGTCACAAGCGTCAGAGTAACCTCGACCTCCGTGTTCTTCGGAAACCCCTTCGTCCGCGGCATATAGAAAGCGCTGCGGCTTTCGTCCAGCGAGTAACTGCCCTGGTCCGTCTGCCGGAGCCGGTCGGCGACCCCGTGCGCGTCGCGGACGAAGAAATCGGTCGCGTCGACGACGATCCTTCCGCCCGATTCTCCCGCGATCTTGAATCCCCAGATCACGGATTTCGCGAACGATTCCTCGACGGCCTTCCGTTCGGCGGGATTGTCGCTCAGCGCCCGGAAGTCGTAGTTGGGCTGTACGAGGAGGACCTTGTTGCCCGCCCGCTCGAAATAGACCACGCGCGTCTGGCCGAGCTGGCCCCGGTCGAGCCCGATCGGGTTCGACCCGACCCCGGTCGCGAGTGAGATCTGGTACAGGAACTCCTCGCCGAGCCGCGAGACCTCCATAAGCATCCTGCCGTTGTTCGGGTCGTACCAGAGCGGCACGAAGCCCTCGATCTTCTGAAGGCCTTTCGTCAGTTCGTCGACGGTCTTTGGCGAACGCTTGTCGTCCTGCGGGAAGGCGGTGAAAACCAGTGCCAGAAGGCACACGGTAAGCAAACTGATTCTTTTCATATCTGAGTTTTCCAAGAGGGGATTTACCGGGAGAAGTTAACACTTTTTCCAGGTCACGGCGAATCCACGTACCCTTTCAGTAGTCGCAACGCGACGGCCTGCCTTTAGCCGGAGGTGGAACCGCAGACGTAGCCCCGGAAGACGGCGCCCCACACGCGCGAAGGCCGCTTCAGCGGCGGAAGAAGATCTAACCGCAGAGCCGCAAAGGCACAAAGTACTCAAGGCTGAAAAACACGTTCAGAGTTCAAGCTTAAGCTTGGTTCTTGTCCGATAAGCTTCAGCTTGTCGGGAATCAACTGCAGAGCACGTTAAGAGCGCAGAGGTATTCTTGAATGCGGCTCCCATGCGCCTGAGTATCGTGGGAGATGCGGATCTGCGACGGAATATTCTGCGGTGCACGTATTCGCGACGCGTCCCGTAGGGACAGCCGTATCTTAGCCCCGGTCTTCAGACCGGGGTACGACGCACCCTCCAAAGACTGTAAGCCGCGTAGCGGCGGCAGAGATCAGTACCCGGAGCGTCAGCGACGGGCATAACGGAACGCCCGCGTCCCGCGGGCATTGAGCGCATCGCGCGAACAACCGGAAGCATTTAACCGCAGAGCACGCAGAGAATGCGGGGATTTCTAAACGCAAAGGCCGCGAAGGCCGCGACGGGTTTTTCACCGCAGAGCGCACAGTGAGCGCAAAGAAGAACCAATCGACGATAGCCTCATTGATCAATGAGCACTGACCACTGACCATTGAAGAGCCCTGTCCGTCGCCTTCAGCGACGCTGACGTCAATCCCGCCTTACCCCGGGTTGCACTCGGGGCTATAATGCTGGTCGCTTTCGGCGTCGCTCCTTAGGCAGAACTGGCCGATGGAAGGGCATACGAAACGAATGGGGTCAGAGGCGCGACCTGTTCGAGTACTTCGAGGTGTTCTACAATCGAGAACGCCTTCATTCGACGCTCGGATATCTCAGCCCGGCTGACTATGAATCAAGGAGGTCTATTGGGTAACCGGGTGTCCGTTCTGACTTACCGTTACAGCCTCTGAAAAGAAAAGCCTTCAACCGGCAGCGAAGCCTCGTGAGCAAGCTGGACATTAGGTAGTGGAATGATCGGACTTTTTGGCAACATCTAAAGGTAATTCTATGTACACGCTTCCTTTCATTAGATATTGTGTTTTCATCGGATTCTTCGCTTCGGCTTTGATGGCACAAGGACAGCGATCCGGCCAAAATGACGGCGAGGTCAGGGCCTGTTTCCTGCAACGTTTCCCACAAACAGACTTGTCCAGACAGGAGGCACCTGACAAAGGGAAGGCCGAACGTTGCGCTGATACGGATCCGGCGCTTTGTCTTGTTGCTCAAGGCATTGCCGAGCACAATTTCCAAGGAATAGCGTGTCTTGTGAAGGCGGGATATGACTTCAATGTAGAAAGTGGAAAGTACGACGCCAACCTGATACCGATCACTGCTGCTGCAATTCATGATCTGAGCATTTTCAAACTCCTGCTTACGAGCAAGATCCCGATCGACGTTAACGTGAAGGACAAAGCGGGTCGCACACCTCTAGCGAATCTCGTTCTTACAGCTTCTCTGATGGGCTCGATCGTGAAATTAAAGAAGGACATCACATGGGAGGTGATTTATCAATCAACGGCTTTGTTGTTGGAGGAAGGGGTTGATCCAAATGACACGATTCATGGCCCGACTCCTCTCGTAATTGGCGCTGTGTTGCGTGGATCAACTGAATATGCGGCATTGTTCTTGAGATTTGGCGCGAATCCTGATGCGCAATTACCGGATGGGGAGACGGCATTGATGCTGGCGGATGATGATCCTGCAATCATTGCCCTTCTACTGAAGGCTGGCGTCAACATACATATTCAAGATGCGAAGGGAAAATCCGCGATCTTCTATGCCATCGAGAAATGCCATGCGAACAAGGTCAAGGCGTTGGTCGAGGTCGACAGATCCGTGCTGGAGTCGAAAGATAAGAATGGAGTGACGGCTCGCGAACTATTGTGGAGTAAACGTTCGGACGGTAGCTGCGTTATAGCTTACTGACGAAAGAGAGAGTTGAGTCTCACCCAAACTTGATCAGACCTTTGCTCATCTCGATCAAACGCGAGGAGTTCAAGAGACTGTTTTGGAGATCTATACTCCATTGATGGCGAGATAATCCATCGGGGCAGTGCCGCCGCTGCTTTTTGCAAAGGCCACCAGGCACTTACCCCTGAAACCAATATCAAACACTGCGAATGCGTCTGATTGTCACCGACTCAGACGCAAGAATTTCAATTAGGCTCACTGATCTGTGCTGATGACACCCAAAAGAATATGTGTGGTGGTTCTGCTGCTGGAGTTCTTTCTGGCTTCAACCGCGCTGTGCCAAACAGAGTACAACGAGTTTGTTCCACTGAAAAGCACTCTTCAGGAAGTACAAGATAGGTTTGAGGACAGCGGTGAGGGGATATCCCCCGGAGAAGTTCTTTTCAAGCTTTCAAGTGGGCACCTGTTGATATACCTTTCCGCGGGTCGTTGCATAGATTCACCGGATGGCAGATGGAACGTGGAAAGTAATGTAATTGTCAGGATTGTCTTCACTCCAGGACCAAAACAAAAGAAGCCGAAGCATTACGGCCTGGATCCTAAGAATTTCGAATATCAGGGGCTTGCACGAGGGCACAAGTACTTCAAGAACGAGGAGAAGGGGCTGTTCTTCACGACTCGAAAAGGACGAGTTTCAAGCATCGAGAAGTATCCGTCGAAAGACCAACAAGAACTCAACTGTGAGAGGAACATTGGGGCCGAGAATTGAAAGTGACCTTGACCTCCCCCCTGAAAACCGTATCGATCTAAATTAGAGAAGATTCGGGCAATTTCCAATGTATGAAAGCGAGGAATTGCCATGAAGAAGACGAAGTTCACGGAGTCGCAGATCGTCTTTACGCTGAAGTAGGCGGAGACTGGGGTGAAGCTCGCGGAGGTGTGCCGGAAGATGGGCTTAAGCTCGCTCGTCCCTTTCCCGCACTTGATCGTCGGATCAAGGTACTCGTAGTCGATCGCCCTTGCTCTCCCAGCGGCCGCCAGATACGACTCGTCCGCTTTTTTGTTAACAAGAAGGGCCAACCCCGCCACCGGGCTTTGCCCGCGCCGTCCGCCTGTGCTATCTTCTCCGGGTTATGAAGACCCTTGAATTCAACAAGCCGCGCGCGTAGCGTCTGTTCGCCCTCGAATTTTTTGAGGGCGTCCGGATGTCCTGCTCTGGATCCTTCCAGCGTTTTTCTCTTTAGTAAGGGGTTTTCAAATCATGTCAACAAGCAGTCATTCTGCGCCCTCTGCGGCGCACGACAATTCCGTTTTCTCGGTGCTGAAAGAGGCCGTCCGCGGTTCCGCGCGCGATCTTACCGAGGGCCCGGTCGGCTTGTCGGTCTTTCTGCTCGCCGTCCCTATGATCCTCGAGATGATCATGGAGTCGGTCTTCGCGGTCGTCGACGTGTTCTTCGTGGCGAGGCTTGGTGCGGAGGCCGTCGCGGTGGTCGGCATCACGGAATCGATGATGGTGTTGATCTATGCCGTCGCGATCGGGCTTTCGGTCGGCGCCACGGCGACGGTCGCGCGAAGGATCGGCGAGAAGGACCTTGACGGCGCGGCGCGTTCGGCGACGCACGCGATCTACATAGGTATCGCGGTCTCGGTCGTGATGGGCGTCGTGGGAGTCATATGGGCTCCCGACTTCCTCGCGTTGATCGGCGCGGAGCCGGCGGTCATCGAGCAGGGAGTGACGTTCACGCGGATAATGCTGGGCGCTAACTGCGTCGTCGTGTTCCTGTTCCTTCTGAACGCGATATTCCGGGGCGCGGGCGACGCGGCGATCGCGATGCGCGTGCTTTGGGTGTCGAACATACTGAACATAATCCTCGATCCGCTTCTGATCTTCGGTATCTGGATCTTCCCGGAACTCGGCGTCACGGGCGCGGCGGTCGCGACCGTGATCGGCCGGGGGATCGGAGTGATCTACGCCGCGTGGGTGCTGTTCTTTGGAAAAAAACGATTCGAGATACGCGCAGAGCACTGGAAGTTCGACCTCGGACGGTTTCGAAGGCTTTTCAGCCTTTCGTGGGTGGCGGTCCTGCAATTTCTGATCGGAACGGCGAGCTGGCTCGGGCTTATGCGGCTCGTCGCGTTCTTCGGGAGCGAGGCGGTCGCGGGATACACGATCGCGATCCGTGTAGTCGTGTTCGCGCTGCTGCCGTCGATGGGTCTCGCCAACGCCGCCGCGACGCTGGTCGGGCAGAACCTGGGCGCGGAGAAACCGGACCGCGCCGAGCGGAGCGTGTGGACCGCGGCGAAGTACAACGCGGTGTTCCAGACCTCGATCGGCATACTGTTCGTCATCTTTGCCGGACCGATCGTAGCGATCTTCACTGCGGAACCGTTGGTGGCGCAGTACGCGACGGACTCGCTTCGGATAATCGCGTACGGGTTCTTTTTCTACGCGGTCGGAATGGTGCTCGAGACCTCGTTCAACGGCGCGGGCGACACCTGGACGCCTACGTACCTGAACCTGTTCGTGTTCTGGCTGTTCGAGATCCCTCTGGCGTACGTGCTTGCTTTCTATGGAGGCTACGGGCCGTACGGCGTTTTCTGGGCGATCACGATCGCGTTCTCGATGCTTGCGGTCGCGTCGACCGTGCTGTTCAGGCGGGGGAAGTGGAAGCTGAAGGAGGTTTGATTGGTGAATCGTGAATCGAGGAAGAATTGAACCGCAGAGCACGCAGAGAGCGCAGAGGGGGAGGGAAAGTGTGTCAACGCGAAGGTCGCAAGGGTCGCGAAGGGACTAGGGCTGTATCCAATGCCTGGCCCAATCGGTATTCCGCCGAATGCTCATTAGGTAAACAAACGACACGTTCCTATTTTTCTTTGCGTCCTTGGCGACCTTCGCGTTAAAAACCCTCCTGCGACCTTTGCGTTGAACACTCTCCCGCGACCTTTGCGTTTATGAACCCCTACAATTCATCTCTTCCCGTCGTCGAGTATCGAGAGCATCTTCAGATCTTCCCTGAACGGTCCCCAGTCGCCGGGCGTGTTGTAGATCAGGTAGCCGATCGAGAGCCAGTAGTAAGAGGTGTAGAAGATGAAGGATACGGAGGCCGCTGCCTGATAGTGAACAGGGTCCAGACCGGGGATGAGTGTGGTGATCACAATGGTGAAGATCAGGGCCGTTACAGCCGGGAACAGAAAAAGAAGGGTCATCACGACATCGCCGATATCATCGGCAACTTCAAGAACCTGCAGTCTGTTTCTGCCTACGCAGTAAAAGACGAATTCGAATTGCTCCTTCTCTTCAACGGGCGTCGGTTCCAGTCTCTGAAACATCTCCGTTTCGATCGAATAGCGCTCGAATTTTTGTACCGGTCTTGTGACGAGAACCGCGCAACTCGCGGCAACGCTTGCGACCAGGACCATGTAAACGAAGGGTGAACGGAAGAAATCGATGAAATGCGGCGGCGGGCAAATGTTCATATCGGGCCTCCTCGGTGTACCGGGTGAGACCCGCCCGATCGGGATCGGTTCCGATGTCTGAGGAAGAGTGCGCAACGCAAAGGTCGCGGGAAATTTTAAACGCGAACGTCGCGGAAGATTCTTAAACGCAAGGGTCGCGGGAAATTTTAAACGCGAAGGTCGCGAAGGACGCAAAGAAAAATAGGAATGTGTCGTTTGTTTACCTAATGAGCATTCGGCGGAATACTGATCGGGCCAGCCACTGGAAGCAGCCTTAAATCCTTTGCGTCCTTCGCGACCTTCGCGTTGAATACTCTCCCGCGACCTTTGCGTTTAATCTCCCTCTGCGCTCTCTGCGTGCTCTGCGGTTCCATAGTTCTTTCCGCGCGATTTGGTAGAATATTCGCCGGCGAATGAAAACTTCCCCCAACACGTTTCCCGATCCAAGGCGGTACGGTTTCCCCGAGTGGGTCCAGATCGGCAAATACTATTTCAACGCCTCGGACATAGTCTCGTTCGGCGACGAACTGACTGTCGAGAACGTGCTCGAGGCTTACGCGAAGGGCATCTTCCCGTGGCACATCACGGGCCTGCCTCTCCCCTGGTTCTGTCCCGAATACCGAGCCGTCCTCGATTTTGAGGACCTGCACGTACCTAAAAGCCTTGAGAAGGCGAACCGGAATTCAGGATTTACCTGCACCTTCGACAAGGCGTTCCGCGAGGTGATCACCGCCTGCGCAAAGGTCCCTCGGGCCGACGGGGCGGGCACTTGGATCACTCCGGGATTCATCGAAACTTACACGAAGGTCCACGAGCTGGGACACGCTCACAGCGTCGAGGTCTGGGACGGGGACGAACTCGCCGGGGGCCTGTACGGGATCGACGCGGGCGGCGTGTTCTGCGGCGAAAGCATGTTCTACCGGCGCTCGAACGCGTCGAAGATCGCGCTTCTTCGCCTGATCGACCATCTCGCCGAAAGGGGCTCGGACTGGATCGATATTCAGGTGATGACCCCGCATTTCGAAACCCTTGGCGCCCGGGAAATACCCCGCGACGTCTTTCTTGACCGGCTCGAATTGACAAGAAAACGAGGCCTGACACTCTTCGGAGAGTCCGTTGACAGCTGATTCCGATTGCCCATAGACTTGCGGATATCACGCGGTTTCTACCGATGGAGGATCCTACGATGCAGTTCAAAAACACCTTTCGGAAGACCGCGCTGGCGGGACTTGCCGCGTTGCTTTTGCTTCTTTCGATCCCTTCCGCCGTTCCGGCGCAGGACGATGATGAAGATCCGGACCGCGCCGAGGCCATCCGGCTGATCGAGGAAAACAAGTATCTCGAAGCACTCCCGATCCTCGAGCGGATCATCCTTTCTTACCCGAACGACGCCGAGCTCTGGGCGCAGTTCGGGATCGCGCTGATCACGAATTCGACGGTCCTGCTCACTCCCGAGGAACGCAAGGCGGAGCAGGAGAAGGCGATCAAGGCGCTCAAGCGCGCTAAGCAGCTCGGCACGGAGAACGACCGCGCGCTCGACCTGCTTGAGCAGTTCGAGAATGCCGACGGATCGGACAATTTCATGTCCGACAACCCCGAGGTGGAAAAGGCTCTCCGCGAGGGAGAGGCGTTTTTCGGCCGCGGAGAGTACGACGCGGCGTTCAAGGCGTACGAACGAGCTCACAAGCTGGATCCGAAAAGCTACGAAGCGGTGCTCTTTATGGGCGACTGCTTTTACGCCCAGAAGAAATACAAAGAAGCGGAGCCGTGGTTCGCGAAGGCGGTAGCGATCGATCCGGACCGCGAGATGGCGCACCGTTTCTGGGGCGACGCGCTGCTTTACCAGGAGAAGTTCAGCGAAGCGAGGGACAAGTTCGTCGATGCGATCATCGCCGAGCCGTACGGCCGAATGGGCTGGTCAAGCCTTTCCCGATGGGCGGAATCGACGGAGACGGATCTTGGCGTGTACCAGATCGTGCCGCCGGGAAATGAGGACGGCGGCCCGATCGAGATCGACCCGGGCCTTTTGAAAGCTGACGACGGCACGACTCACTGGAAGGAATACGCGAAAGCTTTGAATTCGAGGCCGACCGTCTCGTCAGTGCCGCTGCCGAGATTCGCCGACGACATCGCCGCCTGGAAGAGTGTGGCCGCTGCGTTCCGGAAGGACCTGAAGGCCGGGAGAATGAAGTATCCGGATCCGGGGCTTGTGAACCTCATCAGGCTTGACGATCTGGGGCTTCTCGAGGCGTATGTGCTCATCGTGCGCCCTCAGGACCATTACGGCGAGGACTACGTCGCCTACCGCGAGAAGAACCGCGAGAAGATCCGCACATTCATCCTTCGATTCGTGATCATTTCGGAGGATTAATGCCTCATCGCCGAAGGGAAAATATAAGGCCCGGATCGAAGGTCGCGGTGGTGATGAAACAGGACCAGAGGACGGGAGCCGAGACGGAGGGCGTCGTTCGCGACATCCTTACGAATTCGTCTTTCCACCCGCACGGCATAAAGGTCCGGCTCGAAGACGGAACGGTCGGCAGGGTCAAACGGATCATCGAGGACACATAAAATGAACTTCCTTATATACGGAGCCAACGGGTACACCGGAGAGTTGATCGCCCGCGAAGCTGCGGCCCGCGGACTGACGCCTTTGCTTGCGGGGAGAAGCCGCGAAAAGGTAATGTCCGTGGCTGAGGAACTGGGTCTCGAGTACCGCGTGTTCGGGCTCGACGAGACCGAGGCGCTTGACGCAGCGCTTGCTGAGGTCGGATTCGTGATCCATTGCGCCGGGCCGTTCTCGATAACCTCGAAGCCGATGGTCGAGGCGTGTCTGAGGACCGGGACGCATTACCTGGACATCACGGGCGAGATCGCGGTGTTTGAAGCGATGGCCGCGCGCGACAAGGCCGCGAAGGAAGCCGGGATAATGGTGATGCCTGGCGTCGGTTTCGATGTCGTGCCTTCCGATTCGCTCGCGAAGCACCTGAGCGAGGCGATGCCGGACGCGGTCGATCTGACGCTCGCGTTTTACGGTCTCGGCCGCATCTCGCACGGAACGCAGGCGACGATGACGATGAATGTCGGCAAGGGCGGCGCGATCCGGAAGGATGGGAAGATAGAATCGGTTCCTGCGGCGTGGAAGACGCGCGAGATCGACTTTGGCGAGATGAAGAAGCAGGCGGTGACGATACCCTGGGGCGACGTTTCTACCGCATATTACACGACGAAGATCCCGAACATAAAGGTGTTCACGGTGATCCCGCCGGCGCAGCTGAAGATGCTCCGGATGAGCAGGTACATTGGGTGGCTGCTGGCTTCATCGCCGGTCCAGGCGATCCTGCAGAAACAGATCCCGGAAGGCGGACCGACGCTCGAAGAGCGGGAGAAAGGAAAGACGTTTCTCTGGGGAAAGGCGACGAACGCAGCCGGCGATTCCGTGGAAGCCAGGCTTTTCGGGCCCGAAGGGTACAAGTTCACGATGCTGACGGCGTTGAAGATCGCCGAGCGGATCATCGGAGGCGAGTTCTGCAAGGGATTTCAGACCCCCGCCGGATGCTACGGCGCGGAGATGGTGCTGGAGATCGAGGGAGTCCGCCGCGAAGACGCTTCCTGAGTCCGTCGTAAACACACAAAAGGCGGAGACGCGCGGAATCGCCGCTCGTCTACGCCTTTTCGGTTTCTGAATCCGCCTCTTCTACGAAGCCGTCGCGTCACCGGCCATCGGCGGGCTGTCGGTCTCGTGGATCTCGCTGGTGAAGAGGCTCAGGATCTTCTGGCCTTCCGCCGAACGCGCGCTGATCGTGCGGATATGCTTCTTGCCCTGCATTTCCCAGATCGCGCTGATCTCGCCTTCTTTCTCAACCGCGTGATAAGAGATCTCGTCGGTGTCTTCCGTTTCGTGGATCGCTTCCGCTTTGGCCTCAACGGGCTCAGCCGTTTCTTCTGCCGCCGCCGCTTCGGTGGTTTCTTCGGTCGCTTCGGCCTTGGTCTCTTCTTTTGCCTCTTCAGCGGCCTGCGTTGTTTCGTTCTCTGCCATTAACTGCTGGTTCACTCCTTGCTGGAAACTCTTTCGGTGATTGTGTGCAATTGGGGATTCTGCCACAAAGGGCGGGTGATGTCGAGTTTGTGGCAGGTGAGGGTTTAACGCAAAGGTCGCGAGAGAGTGTCTAACGCAACGGTCGCGGGAAAGCGATTAACGCTAAGGTCGCGAAGGACGCTACGAAAAATAGGGATGTGGTGTTTGCTATCGAATCAGTGTTAAGCGGAATATTGACTAGGTTAGCCATTGGACCCAGCCCTATACCCTTCGCGACCTTTGCTTTTAGCGCTTTCGCGCGACCCTTGCGTTAACGGGACGCGGGTGTTCCGATCCAGTCTCAGTGCCCGGTAGCAAGCATCGCGACCTCGGCCGGTGACTTGACCACTTTCTTCAATTCGAGCTGGCCCTGAAGGCTGAAGTTGATCGACTCTCCAAGTATCCTCGTCGCTTCCTGCGGTGCGTGGAAGCCCATAGAGTTCTCCGCTTCGACAAAATCCAGATAGAACTGCGCCTTTCGCTGGAAATCCTTCGCGACTGCCAGTTGTTCGTCGGGCACGCCGGATTCCCTCGCTTCTTTGATCGAAGTTATCAGCCCGACAAGAGCGTCCATAGCGATGCTCCGCAAGTTGTATGTCGTCGTTTGTATCCGTTCGACGCGGTTCCGCAATTCATCCTCGCTCGCCTTGTGGCAGGTCTGGCACGACTGATTGATGCTCAGGAGCGGGCTCTTCACGTGGTGTTCGCTGATCTTCATCGCACCCTCGCGGCGGTAGGGCATATGGCAGTCGGCGCAGGAGACGCCGGCACGCGAATGTATCCCCTGGTTGAACATCTCAAATTCAGGGTGCTGGGCCTTCAGGACTTCCGCTCCGGTCTGCTTGTGGGTCCAGTCCTTGTGCGCGACCTCGTAGTAGTACTCCATGATGTTCTCCACCCTCAGGCCGTTCTGCCATGGATAGGTGAGGCGCTTGTCTTCTCCCTTGAAGTAGTATTCGACGTGACACTGGCCACATACGAAGGTTCTCATTTCCTGCCGGGAAGCGTCCCGGTTGACGTCGTAATCCTCGACTCCCTGCGTAGCTTTGAACGCCTTAATGCCCTCCATGAACGCGGGCCGGGTCACGCGCAGAGCCATCGTCTGCGGGTTGTGGCAGTCGATGCAGGAGACAGGGTGGTTCGTCTGCTTGCGGGCCTCCGGATACGGCATCTTGTTGATCGCCTCGAAGCCCTTGAAAATATCGCCATTGCCGAGCTTTTTATATGCGACATAGACGGAAGCGTGACAGTTGATGCACGTGCCGGGCTGACGTGCGGCGGTCTGACGCTCGGTAAACGTCTGGTCTTCGAGCATATACGCGTGGCCGCGCTCCTCGCGGAAATCGACCGCGAAGGCGTATCCATCCCACATCGTCTTTAGCCTTGGATCTTCCTCCAGCCTGGATTGCGACACCAACGACCTCGGATCGGCATTTGTAGGGGTCCGGTGGACCGCCTCGCTTCCGCCGTACCGGGTCCGGACCTGGTCGACGGTCTTCTTGTACCCGTCGTACTGAAGTGGAAAGTTCTTGCCCCAGATCTCCGGATCGACCGTGTCATCGGTCAGCTCTACGACCCTGAAGAAGGGATTTCGCGCCTCGTTCTTACGCTCGATGATGTTCGTGAGCATGTATACCCCGAAGATCGCCGCAAGGAAGGAGAGGACCGCCACAAGCACGACGATCTTGAGCCCTACAAGTCGCGGGCGTTTAGCTTCTTTTGTCGGCTCCGGGTTTGCGGTTGTCTCGTCCTTTTCCGGTTTTTCGTCTGTCATTGTTCTTTCCCTAAATCAAACTGTGGGCCTATTTTGCGTGACCGACGCCCCTGTGGCATCGCACGCACGAGATCTCTTCGGAATGCTCTTGTCCGCTTGATACCGTGATCGATTCGACCATCGGCAGGTGGCAGCTGCGGCAGGCCTGTTCGGTTATCTCAAGGTTGGTCTTTCCTATCTGGATCGGTTCGTGAAAGCTGTCTGTTGTGAAGTAATAGGAATGCCAGAATCCGTTCGAGGCCTTGGTCGCGTACTTCGCGACGAATCCTTCGGGTGTGTGGCAGTCGTTGCAGGTCGCGACGGAACGGTGGCTGCCCTTCAGCCAGCCGCTGTACTGCTCCTCCATTATGTGGCAGTTCGCGCACGACGAAGGGTCGTTGCTCAGGTAGCTGTAGCCTTTCGCGTAGACGAAAGTGTAAGCGCTGATGCCGGTCGCCAGTCCGATGCCAATGGCCGCAACGACGATCTTGAGAGTGAATAGGTTCATCGAGGAGATTCGAGAATTACCGGAGGTCCTGCGTAGGATAATCGAAAGGTCCTGCAATATTCAACGCAAAGGCCGCGGGAGAGCATTTAACGCAAAGGCTGCGGGAAAGCATTTAACGCAATGGCCGCGGGAAGGCGTTCAACGCAACGGCCGCGAGAGAGTGTTCAACGCAATGGCCGCGGGAAAGCGATTAACGCTAAGGTCGCGAAGGACGCTAAGGTTTTGGAGCTGGGTCCAATCGCTAGTCTACTCAGTTTTCCGCTTAATACTGATTCGATAACAAGCGGCACTTCCCTATTTTTCTTAGCGACCTTCGCGACCTTTGCGTTAATCGCTTTGCCGCGACCTTTGCGTTGAAAAACTCGACGGTTTACTTCTTCCGCTTGAACTCCAGCTCGTAGAACCAGAAATCGTTGTTCGGCTGGTCGATGACCAGGTCCTCGGGCGTACCGTCCTTGCCCAGCTTGAACACGACGAATCCCGGAGGGAAGTTGTAGGCCACGCTCGGGCGCCAACGGATCCGGAACGTGTCGTGATGCCAGTGTTCGAGATCGGCGACGAAGTTCGGAGCCGGCTTAAGCTTCAGCACGAGCTTGCCGGATTCGACCGATACCTCCGCATCGCCGTACATCTTGTCGACGTAGGTTCCCGCGTAGCCCTCAAGAGAAAGACTCGGCTTTGTGCCTAGCTTTCTCGATTCTTCCAGCTTCTTTTCTTCCGCGGCCGCGGCTTCTTTGCCGCTCTTGTATCCTGCCAGCATCTCGGTATTCCAGTCGCGGTCCGGAGCGTTGGTGAAGATGTCGAAGATCTTGAACTGAAGGACCGTAGGCACGCCGTTCTCGCTGTTGGTCAGCACGACGAGGCCCAGGTTCTCTTCCGGCATCATCGCCGTGCGCGAGATCATTCCGTCAAGCCCGCCTCCGTGCGAGACGACCTTCCGGCCGTTGTAATCCCAGACGTTCCAGCCCAGCCCGTACGTGTTGAAATGCCTTGAGGGAAGGTTCTGCGAGCCGCGTCTGCTGATCGGAAGGATTACCGCCGGCTGCTGCAACTCCCAGATCTGCGCCTCGCTGACGATCTGTTTACCCTCGAACTTCCCGTCGGCGAGCTGCATTCTTAGCCAGTTCGCGACGTCGTTGACCGACGAATTCAAAGCAGCCGCGGGAGCGGCTCCGTCCACGTTCCCTCGGTGAAGGACCCTCAGCCCTTTGCCCTGCGATTCGTTGTGCGGCCACGCGGCGTTGTCCTTCACGTCGCGGACTGTGGTCGTCGTCCGGTTCATCTCGAGAGGCCGAAGGATCTTCTCCGTCACGAACTCGCCCCAGCTCTTCCCCGAGACTTGCTCGATTATCTTGCCCGCCGCGGCGAACATAAGGTTCTGGTATCCGAACCCCGACCGGAACCCTCGTGTGGGTTTCAGATGGCTGAGCCTCTTGAGTATCTCGTCGGTCGAATAGGTCGTTTCGTACCAGAGCAGGTCGCCGCTGAAAGTGTCGAGTCCGACGCGGTGCGAGACGAGGTCGCGGATCGTAAGGTCCTCAGTGACGTAAGGCGCGTAGAGTTTGAACTCCGGCAGGTATCTCGAGACCTTGTCGTCCCAGCCTCCGATCTTCTTCTCGTCGATCAGGATCGCGATAGCGGCGGTCGTGAAGGCCTTCGAGTTCGAGGCGATGGCGAAGAGGGTGTCCTTATCGACCTTCGCATCTTCGCCGAGCTTGAGGACCCCGTAGCCTTTCGCCAGAACGACCTTGTCGTCTTTTACGATGGCGACGGCCATCCCGGGCACGTTCCAGTCCTTGCGCGCCTGCTCGGCGTACGCGTCGATCTCGGCGATCTTCTGCTCCAGCGTCTGGGCTGACCCGTAGAGCGGGAGGACGAGAATGGTGAATATCAGTATGTGTAGGGTTCTTTTCATTGTTTTGTCGTCCGGTTCTCCGAATTTCTTTAACGCAAAGGCCGCAAGGGTCGCAACGCCATTTAGGAATTTCGCTCAAAGAAACGATTGCTACCTTCACTGACGGCAACAATCCTAATTCCCTTTGCGCCCTTCGCGACCTTAGCGTTAAGTGCTCTTCCGCGGCCTTTACGTTAAAACCTCTTCATGCGTCACTCAACTATTATCTCGTCCACAAAGATATACGCGTCGAAACCGGCTCCCGGGTGCCAGGCGGGGATCTTACCGAAATTGACCGCCTTCACGCGGACGTATCTCGCCGTCACGGGGTCGATCGTCTTCACATAATCGCGGATCGTGTGCTCCATCTCGCGCTCGGGGAAGTCCGTCTCGATCTCCGCGGCCTTCCGCCACGTCTTGCCGTCGTCCGATATCTCGAACGTGACCGAGCGCGGCATCCAGATCCAGCTTCTCGCGACCTGGAGGAATCCTCCGCCTAGCTTCGAGATCCTCGTCGGCCGCTTGAGATCGATCACCGCCTCGAAGTCCTGTCCCTGGTATCCCTGCCATTCTCCGGAAGCGAAATTGGTCGTGCCGCGAAGTCCGTCGATAAGTCCCTTCGGCCCTCCGCCGGTGTACTGGTTCGAGTACTTTGATCTGATCTCTACGTCCCAGTCGTGCGGCATTTTGTGAAGGATCGATTCGACTATCTGGCTTCTAGCATGGCGTGTGATCGAAATCGCTTTGATCTGAGTCGTGTCGTGGATTACAAACGGGCCTTCGTAGAGCTTGGATGACCAGTCTGGATCAGTACCGTCTGTGGTGAAGTAAATTCTCTGCCCAGCCAGCGGTGCTGAGATCACAACCTCAGTCGATCCTTCGAAAACGCGCGAGCCTTCAACCGTTGGTACCGGGTCGATTGAGGGATATATGAATTGCTCGTACGTGCTTGTGAACCAGTTCTTCACCGGTTCCCTAGACATCGAGATTTCCAATCTGCCGCCGTCCATCAGTTCCTCGTGGCTGAAGCGCGCTGCCCGCCGAGGACTGCCGTTCAACTTCACCGAGCCGAGGTAAATCCCGTCTCCGCGTTTCGAAATCGAAAAAGTCTTTCCGTTCTCTAAATGTATTCTTGCTTCCTTGAAGATAGGGGTGCCAAGAGCGTAATCCGGATCGCCCGGATTCACCTGATAGAAACCAAGCGCGCTTAGGACATACCACGCGGACATCTGACCGCAGTCCTCGTTTCCGATTAGCCCGTCGGGAGTCGGCTTGTAGAACTCTTCCATTATCTTCCGGACGTAATCCTGCGTCTTCCAGGGCTGTCCTGCGAAGTTATATAGATATGCGATGTGGTGCGAGGGCTCGTTTCCGTGTGCGTACTGTCCGATCAGGCCCGTGATGTCAGGCTGGTCGCGTCCTTCGAGTTTCGATTCGGTCGTGAAAAGCTCGTCGAGCTTCGCTGCGAACTTCTCTTTACCTCCGAACAGACTCATCAAACCGCCCACATCCTGCGTGACGTGGAACGTGTACTGCCACGAGTTGGCCTCCGTGAAATGAAAGGTGACTTCGTTAGGCGAGAAGGGCGAGATCCAGTTGCCGTTCTGCTTTGGCCTCATGAAGCCGGTTTTCGTGTCGAACAGGTTCTTGTAGTACCTGGCTTGGTAAATGAAGTGTCGCGATTCTCTGTGAATCGGGTCGTTTGAACCGGGCGGCAGGTCCATGCTTTCCGTTTCCGCTGTTCGCGGATATTTCTTGTCCAAAAGCCGCTCTGCGATCACGTACAGGCAATAACTGTTGTACGCATACTCGAGCGTCCTCGAGACCGATTCCTGCTCGTCCTCCATCGAGATGTAACCGCGCCGGCGGAACGCGTCTAGGCCCTCGATATCGAGCCCGGAAGAATGCCTCGCCGCCTCGTACGCCTTCTCGTAATCGAATCCCTCGATGCCCTTCGCCATCGCGTCCGCGATCACCGAGACTGCGTGATACCCGATCATCGTGTCGGTCTCGTTCCCGGCGAGCTCCCACACCGGAAGCTTGCCTCCCTGCTCGTACATCCGTATGAAGGTGTTGATGAACTCGACGGTGCGCTTCTCGTCGATGATCGTGTAGAGCGGGTGAGTCGCTCGGAAGGTGTCCCACAAAGAGAACACCGTATAGTGTCTTGAGTTCGAAGTTCCAGGTTCAAGGTTCAAAGAGGTACGCTCATCATCCGAGTCACTCTCTTTGAACTTTGAACTTTGAATCTTGAACTCGCCGCCGGGCGAATCTTTGAACTTTGAACCTTGAACTTTGAACTGATCAGCGATGTTGTGGATCTTGCGATCGAGACCGCGATAGTTCCCGTCGACGTCGTTGTAGACGTTCGGGGCGATCATCGTGTGATAAAGCGCGGTGTAGAAGTTGGTCATCTCGGCGTCGGTACCGCCGGAGACCTCGATCTTCGAAAGCTCCTTGTTCCACGCCGCACGAGCGTCCTTTCGAACCTTGTCGAAATCCCAGTGCGGGACCTCGGCCTCGAGGTTCTTCCGCGCGCCTTCGATACTGACGGCGGAGATGCCGACTTTCAAGAGGAGGGGTTTGTTGTCGGAAGGGGGAAAGGTGTATTCGGTCAGGTCGAACGTGAAGTTGGATATGAGGTCTTTGCCCTCAAGTTCGTTTCCGATCGAATCAGGGTCAATCGTCCAATAAATAACGTCGACATCATCCTGAGTCACCCGATCAAGAACCGTCTTATCCACAAACGGCATCGAGAACTCTGCGCTGAAATAGACGATCTGGTCCTTTGCCCACGAACGCGAACGCCTGAATCCCTCGACACGCCGGTCACCCACAATCTTCAGACCTGAATCTAGCACTTCGTCCCGCCACCTCAGATCGAGCGCGATCTTTGCTTCCTCCGTCCCCTTCGGAAAAGTGTACCGATGAAATCCGACGCGCTCGGTCGCGGTCATCTCGGCGAGAATGTCCTCGTCATCGAGCTTCACCGAGTAATATCCCGGCTCCGCCTTCTCATTGTCGTGCGAGAACTTCGACGCGAATCCCTTCTTGGTGTCATCGGGACTCGCTTCCCAGAAATATCCGTCCGAAATGTATGGCGCAAAAAGGATGTCGCAGTAATCGGGGATGCCGGTGCCGCTGAGGTGCGTGTGCGAGAAACCGTAGATGATGTCGTCGGAGTAATGGTATCCGGAGCTCCCGTCCCAGTTGTCGATCCGCGTGTCGGGCGAAAGCTGGACCATCCCGAACGGCATCGTCGCGCCGGGGAACGTGTGCCCGTGCCCTCCTGTCCCGATGAACGGGTTCACCCACCGCGCCGGATCGTCGATCGCGAAAGAAACGGTGGACAGCAGGAAGAGAGTGAAAAAAGAAGCGGAAAAGAGACGGGAGAAAATAAGATAAGGCGGAGTTGTGTTCATCGGACGAGAGACTCGCATCGTTAGAGCTGTGAAGCCCGGCACGTAGTGCCGATCTATCTTAGCCGTGGCCCTAAGGCCACGGGAAACGGTTTGTCGAAATTATTCGGACAAGAAATTACGGTCAGCCGCGTAGCGGCGTTCTTACGCAAATCGCTCGGAGATCATCCATTGGGGACGTCGTCACTCCGCCGTGACCTTGAGTATCCGGCGGGAATTATAACCCAGCCTGGCGTCTCAGCTATCTAAACACACGACCTGGATCTCGTCCCGTAGGGGCGCCGTAACTTAGACATAATGTTTTGACCTGTCCTGCCTCAAGAACGTGGATTATGTTAGGTGAGATTCACCAACACCTAGCCACAATTGAGGAGGACAGGCATGAAGAATACTAACGCAATCAACGGAAAAGCGAGAGAGATCTTTGAGAATGAAGCACCGGAGTATCCGGCATACGTAGGGCTCGATGTCCATAAGGAGACTATCGTGGCGGCGATCGCCCGGGAGGGTCGGGGAAAGCCGGAGTCGCTTGGAACGATAGCGAACAAACCGAAGGAGGTGGCGAAGCTTGTCGAGCGGCTGAGCCGGGAGTTCGGGGAGAGGTTCTGCTGTACTGCTACGAGGCAGGTCCGTGCGGATACGTTCTGTACCGTCAGCTGGTGGAGATGGGGCAGGAATGCCATGTTGTGGCACCGTCGAAGATCCCTAAGAAGCCCGGCGACAGGATAAAGACGGACCGGCGGGATGCGAGGAAGCTGGCCCGGCTATTGAGGAGCGGGGATCTTACGGCGGTATGGGTGCCGGGAGAGGAGCAGGAGGCGATGCGGGACCTGGCGCGGGCGCGGAACGACTTCAAGATCCAGGAGCGGAAGGCGCGCCAGCAACTGAGCGCTTTCATGCTCCGTCACGGGCATTCGTGGCCCAAGGGAAAGACGCGGTGGACGAAGGGCCACTTCGAATGGATGGAGACGCGCAAGTTCCCTCACGAATGGCAGTATGTTGTGCTTCAGGGATACATCAGAGCGGTGAATGCGGCGGAGAAGAGGGTGGCTGACATCACGGCGGAAATGAGCATGGCGCTGCCGCACTGGTCGATGGCTCCGGTGGTCTACTCGCTGATGGCGTTCAGGGGTATCGACATGGTCAGCGCGATGGGGCTCCTGGCAGAACTCGGGGATCTGACCCGCTTCGACTCGCCGAAGCAACTGATGGGCTTTCTGGGGCTTGTGCCCAGCATACACGCCTCCGGCCCGACAAAGCGCGAGGGTGAGATAACGAAGACCGGCAACTCGAGGGCCCGGCGCCTGCTGGTCGAAGCCGCCTGGGCGTACCGCCATCCGGCGCGCATGACGGCTCATTTGAGACGAAAGGCGAAGAACGCGTCCGAAGAAGCCAGGGAGATATCCTGGAAGGCCCAGAAACGTTTGTGCGGAAGATACCGGTCGCTGGTCTACTCGGGCAAGAACAAGAACCAGACCACGGTGGCAGTCGCCAGGGAACTCTCGGGCTTTATCTGGGACGTGACACGGGTCGAGATGGCCAGGTTTGAAACCCCCGCCCGCTAGCGGGCCGGTAACGCATCGCAAAGAAGTATCCGACAAGAGGAAAAGAAGTTAACCACAGAAGAAAAGGAGGTCAGAGGCGCTCCAGGTCAGGGCATTCGCAGACAGATCTTCTGAAGAATCCCGGTCACGGCTAGAACGGCTTCCCCGAAAGGGGAATGATCCACGCTTTTAGATAAGAGGAAAGCTTCGCGACGAAGACAAGTCAGGTAGGTAACCAATCCACGTATATCAGCATGATCCATCGTCGCTTACCGTCCGCAATGCCCTGACCTCAGGCGCTTCTGACAAACGAGAATATGTAGAGGGGTTGACAGGTCAAAACATATCAGCCGTGGCCTTCAGGCCACGGTGCGATAGAAACGAAACCCGTCACGGACATTTTGAGTTCCCAGCCGCGTAGCGGCGTCGCTGACCGGCACGTCGCTACGCGACTAGGCAAAACGTGCCGGAACGCCCCGTGGCCTGAAGGCCACGGCTAAGATACGGCATCGCTACGCGATGGGAACGTTTCACTTCATCACGTCGCTACGCGACTAAATAAACGGGCCGCGATCGCACCGCGGCCTGAAGGCCACGGCTAAGATACGGCATCGCTCCGCGATGAATGACCTGGCAACAAGGCCGGAGACGAACATGAAGCGATCCCTAGCCGCGTCGCGGCGTCCCGATCAGCCGAACAGGTATTTCTCATCCACGATGTCCACTTCGTGCAACTCGAGCAGCTTCTTGTATTCGTCTTCGTAGCCCATTCGCGAATGGTGCTTCCGCTGATTCCTGATGTAGGCCTCGACCGAGTTCACCCCTGAACGGCTGACCGTAAAGCTGGCGTAGCCATCCTGCCACCTGAAGGTCTTCTTGTTCGGGAACTTCTTGCTGATCCAACGGGACGATTCGCCCTTGATCTGCTGGATCAATCTGCTTACAAGGACCGACGGTCGCGACATCAGCAAGAGATGGACGTGGTCTTCGCAGCCGCCTATGCGGATCGGCGTTGCGCCGAATCGCTTCGCACTTCCGCCCATGAACCTCCAGATCTCATTCTCGATATCTTCGGTTATCAGGCGTCGTCGATTCTTTGTGCTGAAGACAATGTGAAAGAAGTGTGAGGAGTAAGTATTTGGCATAGATTGTCAACGCTTCCAGTGAGGGGAAGCTCCTGTGAGAGTGTGGCTATTGAAGCAGATATTTCCCCCGTCTTCAATCTTTTGTGGACGTCGCTACGCGACTGGATAAACGTGCCGGAACGCTTCGTGGCCTGAAGGCCACGGCCTTAGCGACCTTCGCGTTCATTTCCAACGCAAAGGTCGCCAGGGTCGCTAACGAAGAATGGAAGAAACTCCTTGTGTCTTTTTTCTTTGCTTACCCGCACTGTGCCAACAGAGAGAAGGGCAAAGATCAAATCAGGAGATCGACACAAGGAGTTAAAAAGCAATGAGAATAAAGAAGATCATAAACACTATAGCCGCGTTTGCCCTCCTGGCAGGGTCACTCGTAACCCTTTCTTCAACCGTTGCCGCCCAAAGGTCCGGCGGTCCCATCCTCGATGAAAAGCGGCCGTTCGACTTCGCCGACAAGTACTACGGTGACCACGGCGTCGACCCCGCACAGATCATCGACAGAAGGTCGGGATTTGACAGGTATTCCGTCTTCGACTACATCAACAGCGACGTTTTCCGCGGCGTGCGGATCCTCGAGACCCGCACGGGCTACGACGAGAACGGCAAGCAGATCTTCTGGGTCTTCTACGGATACGTGGACGAGTCGGGCTTTACCCGAAACACGGCTGGCGAGGAAGCGATCAAGGCTGCGAGCAACGTTCCGGTCTACTTCTTCCCGAGCGCCAAATTCAAAGGCCGGGAACGCCAGGCAGCGATGATCGACCGCACGGGTGACAATCCCGATAAGAACCCGCTCGGCCTTGGAACCGCGGTCGAGGTTGAGTACACGCGAAAGGCATATACAAAGGAAGGCCAGCGAATGCTCTCCGAACTGCTGGGAAACAACGGAAAATCGCTCGACGGTCTGCCTATCATAAGGACCCCCTCCGAGATAGGCGCACTGACCCGCTACGAACTGATAACACAGCGCGCGAGGAGCATCGCGGAGCCCGGCGCACCGCAGTTCGTACTGGCCCTGACAATTGACGATCCCAGATTCGGCGCCATTTCGCCCGACGCGTTTCTTGCGTACACAGAGGACGGCGGCAAACCGATCGACGCAGAATCGGCGTTCTTCGAAGAGTTCGACTGTCTGCAGAAGTCAGGCAGGTACTGCCGAGAGAAGTAGCGGGTAAGGGGAAGTTCAAATAGACGGCGTCCGGTGAAGACCGGCCGCCGTTTTTTTTTCATTGCTCTTCTTCTACGGTCGCGTAGCGACGCTGTATCCTAGCCGTGCGCTTCAGCGCACGGATGGCGGGAAGATTGGCATTCTGGGACGTATACGAATTCCCAGCCGCGTCGCGGCGTCGCCGATCGGTACGTCGCTACGCGACTGGATGATCGGACCCCGAGCTCACCTCAGCCCCAAGAACAGCCGGCTGAAGCCGGCGAGGGATTGAGTTGTCCGGTGATCCCCCCGCTGAAGCGGGGGGCAACTGAAGAAATGATCTTCTTTCCCGCGGCCTGAAAACCCCGGTCGAGATATGAAATACCTACGAGATGAATAAGGGTCGGTACGTCTACAGAACTAAAGCGCCTTCTCCCGGATCATTGTCAGAAGCCCGACCAGTTCTTCCGGGAGCGGAGCCTCGAAGCTCATACGCTCCTTCGTCACCGGATGCGTGATCTCCAGTTTCTCCGAATGCAGGAAGAACCTGCCCAGTTCGCGGACGGCCTTTTTGACCTGAGGATCGGGAATCGTGTTGTCGCGGCCCTCGTTGTAAACCGTGTCCCCGACGACAGGATGCTTGATGTACGCCGTGTGGACTCGGATCTGGTGGGTGCGGCCCGTGCGTATGTCCAGGTCCAGAAGCGTGAAACGTTCGAACCTCTGCCGGACCTTGTAGAACGTCAGCGCATTCCTTCCGTTCTTGTCGACGGCCATCTTGACCCGGTTCTTGCGGGCGCGGGCGATCGGCGCGTCGATCTTTCCGTTCAATCGCCTGACGAAACCGTGAACAAGCGCGACATAGGATTTCGAGACCTTTCTTGAAGCGAACTGCTCCGAGAGCCTGTCCTGCGTGATTTCGTTCTTCGCGACGACGATCAGCCCCGACGTTTCGCGGTCCAGCCTGTGGACGATCCCGACCCGGTTATTCTTCTTTTGATCGGTCGATTCCGCCGAAAGCCCGAAATGATAAGCGACCGCGTTCGCGAGCGTCCCGCCCGAAACTCCCGCTCCCGGATGGACGACCATCCCCGCCGGCTTGTTTATCACCGCCAGGTACTCGTCCTCAAAAACGATGTCAAGCGGGATGTTTTCGGGCTCGAAGCGATCATCGTCCGATGCGCCGATCTCCACCGAGACCTTCTCGCCAGCGCGAAGTTTGTAAGAGGACTTAACGTGTCCGCCGTCCACCATCGCGGCGCCCTCGTCGATAAGCTTCTTCAGGCTCGAGCGCGAACGGTCCTCGAACTTTGAAGACAGGAACACGTCGAAGCGCACTCCTTCAACGTCAGGCGATACGGTGAACTCGAATTTTTCAGGGGATTGAGACAATGCCTATTGCTCTTTGGCTTCCTCTTCGACGCCGTTCGAGCGCTTTCGCATCTTGAAATAGAGCACAGCGCCTCCGGCGGCAACGAGCAGAGCGATGATCTGCGAGGTCGAGAAACCGGTCAGCGAGGTGATGCCGAGAATGTCGCCGCGCGGATCGTCGCGGACGAACTCGATCAGAAAACGGACGATGCCGTAGATGACCCCGTATGCGACAAGCACCTGCCCGTCGAACTTCTTCTTCCTGTGCAGATAAAGCAGGAGAACGAATACGGCGAGCATCGCGAACGACTCGTAAAGCTGCGTCGGATGCAGATAAAGGTCGCTTCCGTCGGGACCGTAGATCGGGACCCCTGTGTTCGTGTGCCCTTCGTGCGAGAAATGCACGCCCCACGGAAGATCGGTCGGTCTTCCCCAGCAGCAGCCGGCGGAAAAACATCCCTGCCTTCCCAGAACCTGTCCGAGAGCGACTCCGGGAGCGAAAGCGTCCCCGACCTTCCAGAACGGCAGTTTATAGAAGCGGATCAGGACTACTAGCGTGACGAAACCGCCGATAAAGCCGCCGAAGTAAACGCCTCCGGAACGCAGGAAATCGAGCGAGAGGACCTGCACATTGTCCTCGACGAAGAGCATAAGGATCTTCGAGCCGAGAAGGCCTCCAAGGATCGTCCAGAGCCCCAAATCATAGATCCTTTCTTTCGGTAGGCCGTCGCGCGCCGCGAGCTTCGCCGCAGTGAACAGCGCAAGGATCAGACCGACGGCGAGAAGCACGCCGTAAGTGTTGATGGGGAAGTCCCCTATTCTGAAAAGTTCCGGATACATCTGTTATCTGATCGAGTACCGCATAACGATCTCGCCGCTTGCGTCGTCGGTCTCGCCCGTCCTCTCGAAACCGATAGATTCGTAAAGCTTTTCCGCTTCGGTGTTTCCGGGCACGTAGCTAAGATAAACCGCTTCACAGGCCTCATTATTCCTCAGATCCTCGATCACCCTCATCGTTGCCTGCCTGCCGTAACCCTTGCCCTGTTTCGAAACGTCCACCATCAGCCTGATCAGGCTGTACTTGTTCTCGTCCGGATCGAAGCCGTACATAACGAACCCGACCATCTCTTCGCCGTCGTAAACGGCCCGGACGTTCAGCGTCGGATAGACCTTCGACTGGGCTATCGACATAAGGTTCGTCGCGACGTAGCCGCTCTGCGTTTCTGACACGCTGAGCCTTATGCACTCGTCGAAATTCGCGGGAGTGATCTCCCTAAGTTCCACCGCCATCCTGCTCCTCCTTGTTTTTCTCATCCGGCTTCCTGTCCTTTCGGAGGAACATATCCAGGATAAGCAGGCCGGCGCCTGTGCAGATCGCTATGTCGGCGATGTTGAATGTTGGGTAATGCCAGTTTCCGAACTGGACATCAATGAAATCGACCACGAATCCGAGCCGAACGCGGTCCGATACGTTCCCGACTATGCCAGCAAGCAAAAGCGCGAGCGCGCCGAGAATGCGGTCGTCCGAACGCGGCGTCTTCCAGAAGAAGTAGAGCACGAGCGACGCGGCAACGAACGCAAGCACCGACAGCGCCCACCGCCCCGCGTCGCCGTGCCCGTCGAACATCGAAAAAGCCACGCCCGTGTTCTGCGCGTACGAGAAGTTTAGAAACCCGTCGATGACGGAAATATCGGTCCGGAAGCGCAGACGCCGGATCGCCCAGGCTTTCGTTGCCTGGTCGAGCATGAACACCGCCGCCCCTGCGGCAAGGTATCCCAACTTCCAGATAAGGTCTTTCTTGTTCACTTGAGCACTCTTCCCTTACTCGGTATAAGGGAAAATCGATTTCGGAGCCTTGTGGTCTCTCCACCAGGTGGCGTAGCAGACGTCCGTACATCCTATCAGGTACGTAACGACCTTCCACTTGCCACCCGTTTTCCGGAAAAGCGCGAAGATGTTGTTGTCGAAGTAATCGCCGTCGATCGCTTCCTGGTACTCCGTCGCGCTGTAATCCGGCGCCCCGCCGTCCGGTTTTGAAGGCGCGCCGCCGAGAAACGCCCAGTTTCCGTCTACATTGAGATCCTCGATCACGAAGACGACATCTTGCTTCAGTTCCTTTTTCACAGGCACGCGGAGCGCATCGATGATGTCCTTGCGGACCTTCGAGCCTTTCTCGGGCGTGTAGACCTGCGCCGCCGCCGAGCCGGCGAGCAGCACCGATATCATCAGGAGCCAAATTGCCTTTCGCATTTCGATCTTCCTCCACTTAGGCGGCCTTCTTGGCCGCGAGTATCTGGTCAAGCGCCTCGACGCAACGTTCGCACACGGTCGGAAAGCGATCGTCGTCGCCAACCTGCGTCGAAAAGTTCCAGCACCGTTCGCACTTCTCTCCGTCCGCCTTCACGATCTCGGCCTCGAGCGAAGCGCCTTCCTTCAGCTCGGCCTGCGAGACGATGAACAGGTACCTGAGATCGGCTCGATACGGTTCGAGGAACTTCATCGTCTCCGGATCGACCGTCAGCAGAACCTTCGCCTGCAGGCTCGATCCGATCACCTTTTCGTTCCTGGCATCTTCAAGCTTTTTCAGCACGTCGTCGCGGATCGCGAAGAGGCGTTCCCATTTCGCCATTAGTTCGGGATCCTGCGTGCCGCGCGAAACCGGGAATTCCGCGAGATGGACCGACTCGAACCTGTGTCCGGGAAGGTTCTCGTACGCCTCGTCGGACGTGAAAGCCAGTATCGGCGCCATCATCGTCGTCAGACTCTCCGCGATCCTGTAAACGGCGGTCTGAGCGGAGCGCCGCTCCTTCGAATTGGGCGCGAGGATGTAAAGCCGGTCCTTGATGATGTCGAAGTACCTGGCCGACAGCGTGACCGAAACGAAGTCGTACAGAGTCCTGTAGACCGCCTGGAAGTTGTAAGCTTCGTACGCAGCGAGAACTTTCTCGATCACAGCGTCGAGGCTCGCAAGCGCCCATCGATCGATCTCAAGGAGTTCCTCCTGATCGACCGAGTGCGCTCCGGGATCGAATTCGTCGAGGTTCCCGAGCGCGAACCGGACCGTGTTCCTGAATTTCCGGTAAGCGTCGACGACGCGCAGAAGGATCTCGTCCGAGCACCGGACGTCTTCCGTGTAGTCGACCGCCGCGGCCCAAAGCCTGAGTATCTCCGCTCCCGAGCCCGCGATCACCTCTTTCGGCGATGTGACGTTTCCAAGCGACTTGCTCTGTTTCTTGCCTTCGCCGTCGACGACCCAGCCGTGCGTCAGCACCGCCTTGTACGGGGCGCGGTCGTGCGCCGCCATTCCGCACATAAGCGATGAGTTGAACCAGCCTCGGTACTGGTCGCCGCCCTCGATGTAAACTTCGGCGGGGAAATGGAGATTGTCGCGCGTTCCGAGCACGGCGACACACGACGAGCCCGAATCGAACCACACGTCGAGGATGTCGGTTTCCTTTGTGAATTCGTTTCCGCCGCACTCGCCGCATTCGAATCCTTCCGGCAGAAGCTCCGAAGCCTCGCGGTTGTACCAGGCGTCGGACGTCTCTTCGAGAAAAATGTCGGCCACGCGGCTAACGATCCCGGGATCCGCGACCGCTTCCTCGCATCCGGCGCAATAGAACACGGGGATCGGAACGCCCCAGGATCTCTGTCGTGAAACGCACCAGTCCGGACGGCCCTTCAGCATGTTCTCCATACGGCCGTAGCCCCACGAAGGGTGCCACTGGACTTCGTTGATCTGCGCCAGAGCGTTCTGTCTCAATGAAACGTTCTCTCCGCTCGAGGCCTCGACGTCCATCGAGATGAACCACTGCGGAGTAGCCCGGAAGATGACCGGGTTCTTGCATCGCCAGCAGTGCGGATACCTGTGGCCGTAATCATCTGTGAAGATCAGCGCTCCGTTCTCGCGCAGGAACTCGACTATCTTCGCGTTTGCCTCGAAGACCTGCATCCCTGCGAAATGCTCGATCTCGTCCGTGAAGCGTCCAGCGTTGTCGACCGGGCAATACACCTCCAGTCCGTACTCGCGCCCGATCACGAAATCGTCGTGACCGTGGCCGGGTGCCGTGTGGACGCACCCCGTTCCCGCTCCGGCGGTCTGGTTCTTCTCGCGCGCGTCGCTGACATCGAGCTGGGTTTCCGCGTCCGACTCGCCCCCGAGCGTGACGTGCTCGCCGTTCATTATGATCGAGGCACGGTCGAGCCAAGCGTGGCGAGCCTGCAGGTTATCCAGCTTCTCGCCCTTGAAGACCGCGAGTTCCTTGTATGCGCCGATCCCGCAGGTCTCAACGAAGTTCTTGACAAGCTCGGTCGCGACCACGTAAACCTCGCCGTTCGCCTCGATCGCCGAGTAGTTGAATGCCGGATGGACCGTGATGCCGAGGTTCGCTGGAAGCGTCCAGGGCGTTGTCGTCCAGATGACGACAAACACCTCGCGGCCGTCGAGAGCCGGGTCGATCCTCGCGGGATCGGAAACAAGCGGAAACTTTACGTAGATCGAAGGCGAAGTGTGCTCGCGGTACTCGACCTCGGCTTCGGCAAGCGCGGTCTGGTCGTGGACGCACCAGTAAACGGGCCGCGCGCCCTTGTAAACGTAGCCGCGCTCCAGAAACTTTCCGAACAGGCGGGCAGTTGCCGATTCGTACTCGTTCGACATCGTCAAGTACGGGTCGTCCCATTCGCCGAGGACGCCGAGCCTTTGAAAATCGGCAGTCTGCTCCTTGAGCGCCTTCGCGGCGTGTTCGCGGCAGATCCTTCGGAACGTGCCTACGGGCAAGTCGCTCTTGTTCTTCCCTTTCGCGGCGAGCGCTTTCTCGACGTATTTTTCGATCGGAAGGCCGTGGCAGTCGTAGCCCGGCACGTAAGGCGAATCGAAACCGCGCATCGTCGCAGCTTTGACGATGAAATCCTTCAGGATCTTGTTCAGCGCCGTGCCGATATGGATGTTGTCGTTCGCGTACGGAGGGCCGTCGTGCAAGATGAACTTCTCCGCGGTTTTCCTGGCCTCCCGTATCTGCCCGTAGAGTCCCATCTCCGCCCATTTTTTCAGGCGCTGGGGTTCGGACTGTGAAAGGTTTGCCTTCTGCGAAAAATCGGTCTTCGGAAGGTTGATCGTGTCTTTGAGGTTCAAAGGCTCGCTCATAGTCGGTATCGTGGACGGTCGAATGGTAAATAATAAGGTATAGTGACCGTATGTCTAAATGAAAAAGCCCCAAGCCGTGTCTGACTTGGGACTCATACGGAACTCAGCCGATGCTCGCCTTCTAGGGCGAGACGTCCCTTCGAGTGCCAATAATGATTATCGAGAACTTCATAACTGCTTTTTCAATATACAACAAACGGGTCTCGTGACCAATCGGCTCACAGGATCTTTAACTTGCGGAAATCTTAACAAGAATTGAAAGAGTGTATTAACCACAGAGCGCACGGAGGCTCTCACGGAGGTCACAGAGAGTTTACTCTGCGGAACTTTGCGCCTTGGCGTCTTTGCGGGAGCGCTTTTCCAGTGCGTGTGCAGTTCTTTAAGAAAGCTTTAACCACTGAGCACACGGAGGCTTTCACAGAGGTCACGGAGAATGTACTTTGCGGAACTTTGCGCATTGGTGTCTTTGCGAGAGGTTCTCGAGATAACTGATCGTTCTGCGACGCGAGACAAACCGCAAAGGTCGCAAAGTTCTTCGCAAAGGACGCAAAGGAGACTTCGATCGATCGATTGGTAGTCACGGCACCAGGCCTTTCTTCTCTCTGTGTTCCTTCGTGGAGACCTCCGTGTCCTTTGTGGTTGAATTCCCCGTTCGAATTTCGGAGATCAGCGAACAGACGCCGGCGCGCGGGTTTCGCGCCTTCGCTGCAGATAAAGAGATCTGAAAACAAAGTACACGGAGTTCTTCACAGAGGTCACGGAGTAGATACTTTGCGGAACTTTGCGCCTTGGCGTCTTTGCGGGAGCGCTTTTCCAGTGCGTGTGCAGTTCTTTATGAAAGCTTTAACCACTGAGCACACGTAGGCTTTCACAGAGGTCACGGAGAATGTACTTTGCGGAACTTTGCGCATTGGTGTCTTTGCGAGAGGTTCTCGAGATAACTGATCGTTCTGCGACGCGAGACAAACCGCAAAGGTCGCAAAGTTCTTCGCAAAGGACGCAAAGGAGACTTCGATCTATCAATTGGTAGTCACGGCATTAGGCCTTTCTTCTCTCTGTGTTCCTTCGTGGAGACCTCCGTGTCCTTTGTGGTTGAATTCCCCGTTCGAATTTCGGAGATCAGCGAACTGACGCGAGGGCGAAAAGATTCTGAAACCTTCCTGCTAATTCTTCTTCACGTACGTAAGGTCGTACCTCGTCTGCCAGGTCTTTCCGCCGTCCGCCGAGAACTCGCCGAACTGCCGTACGCTTCCGTCCTCAAGCCTTGTGAACGTCATCTTCAGCACGATGGCCTTTCCCTGCCGCACCTCGTTAGCGACATAGACCATCTTCCCGTCCTCGATCCCGCCCGTATATTCCGTAAGAACTCCGGTGATGTCGACCCACGTCTGGTGCCATTTGCCGTCGGTGCGGTCGTAGATGTTCATGCTCTTTCCCGAATAATTCCCTGCCCGGAAGTGCTCGAAGATCACACATCCGTTCAGGTCGGCCGTGATACTGCTTTCCCCCGCCGCATTGCCTTGCGCGTTCTTGACGTCCCACTCGCCGAGCCAGAAATCGAACTGCCTGAACTTGGGATCGTTGTTGCAGTTCGGTGCGGGCGCTTGCCCGAAACCCGAAGCGGCAAATGCCAAGATTGCTATGGAAATTATGATCAAACGCGCCATTCGTCTCCTCCTTACTATCCGCCGAGCAGGCCCTCGACGCTGCCGGTCACCCTGTTCCTGATCTCTTCCAGCCTTTCAGGTGAATCAGCCTCGAACCGTAGGACAAGTATCGCCTGCGTATTGGAAGCCCTCACGAGTCCCCAGCCGCCTTCGAAGCTGATCCTCGCCCCGTCGATCGTGATGACGTCTTGGGTGCGCGAAAACTCTTCGGCGATAGCCTCGACGACCGCTGTCTTCTTGTCTTCCGGGCAGGGAATCCGTATCTCGGGCGTCGAGAAAGTTTCCGGGACGTCCGATAGCAACGACCCGAGCGGCTCAACGGTCCTGGAGAGTATTTCGAACAAACGGGCACCCGCGTACGCGGCGTCGTCGAAGCCGTAGAACCTGTCTGCGAAGAAGATGTGACCGCTCATCTCTCCCGCCAGAACGGACCCCGTCTCCTTCATCTTTGCCTTGATCAAAGAATGGCCTGCCTTCCACATCAAAGGCTTTCCGCCGTATTTTTCGATATCGTCGTAGAGCGTCTGCGAGCACTTCACCTCGCCGATGATGGTCGCACCAGGACTTTCTTCCAGCACGGCCCTCGAATAAACGATCATCAGCTCATCGCCCCATATCACGCGGCCTTTCTCGTCGACAACGCCTATCCGGTCTCCGTCGCCGTCAAAAGCGATCCCTACATCCGACCTGCTCGATCTCACGGCTTCGATCAGATCGACGAGATTCTCCTCCACGGTCGGGTCCGGGTGGTGGTTCGGAAACGCGGGGTCGGGTTCGGAGTATAGTTCGACAAGTTCGATCCCGAGCCGCTCGTACAGAGGAATGGCCGTGACGGCGCCCATCCCGTTGCCGGAATCGATGACCGCCTTCAGTTTTCGGGACCCCAGCCCGACCCTTGCGGCGAGATCATCGAGGTATTCGTCCAGGACTTCGATCTCCTCGCGCGAGCCCTCGCCCTCGAACCGCTCGCCGCTTTCGGCGATCGAGCGTATCTCGCGGATCTGATCGCCGAAAAGCGCCTCCTTTCCGAGGCAGATCTTGAACCCGTTGTATTCGGGCGGGTTATGCGATCCGGTGATCATTATGCCGCCGTCGACATTTTGCGTGTGCACTGTGTGATAGAGAACTGGCGTGGAGACGCGGCCGATGGAGATGACGTCGATCCCGGACGCCCGCAGACCGTCCGAGAGGACGGACTCAAATTCCGGAGAGCTCTCGCGTGCGTCGTATCCGATCGCTATCTTCTGCGCGCCGTTCTTGCGAAAGAACGTGCCGATCGCGGTTGCGAGCTCGGCTACGGACCTTGCGGTCAGGTCCTGGCCGACGATGCCGCGTATGTCGTACTCGCGAAAGATGTGCGGATTGAGAGACATGGCTTCATATAACAGGTATCGATGTTCAGTTGTCAATTGGGAGGATGAGCCGATTAGCGGCGGGCTCGCCCGCCTTAGGTGAGCTGTGAGCTGTGAGCTGTGAAGAGAATACATCACCTTGCTCCTTGCTCCCTGGTCCTTGGTCCTTGCTCCCTGGTCCTTGGTCCCTGATTCCTGTTCGCTGCCTTCCCCTTCGCGTCATTTGCGAATACCTTCGCGCTCTTTGCGGTGAAATCTTCTGCCACGGTCTTTAGTGACCAGCCAAACTGTAACCGCAGAGGAAGCAAAGGTTTACGCAACGCGCGCCAAGGGGGTGAGCTGTGAGCAGTAAGCGGTGAAGGGAGTTCATCACGCTGGTCCCTGTTCCTTGGTCCCTGGTCCCTGGTCCTTGCTCACCGCTCACTGCTCACTGTTTGGTCCCGCGCACAAGTGCGCAGGCTAAACGGCTCACTGTTTGGTCCCGCGCACAAGTGCGCAGGCTAAACGGCTCACGGCCCGCCGTTTACCGCCCGTCGTCGCCTTCTGATATAATTTCTCGTTTTAGGCGAAAGCAACAAGCCTTGTCCGAGGGGGCATCACAGGCAGTTGCCGAATTACCTCAATCCGTAAAATTCGATATGAGAAAAGCAGTTCTGTTCTTGTTCTCCGCGGCGCTGGCGCTGGCATTCGCGGCCGTGGCGGCCGCCCAGGAGACCAGCCCGACGCCTCCGCCCGATGACGATCCGGTCTCGGTCTTCGAGGTAAGGCTCCCGATCACCGTTGAGAAGAAGAAGGTAAAGAAGAACGAAGACAGGCTTGTCACGAACCTGACACGCGGCGATTTCCTCGTGTACGAGGACGGAGTTCTTCAGGACATCGCTTTTTTCACCGACCAGAACACGAATCCGCCAGTCTTTGTCGGCGTGCTGATGGACACGTCGCCCTCCACCGCGGGCAAGATGCGGTTTTCAAAGCGAGCAGCGAAGGACTTCATCTACACGGTAACAAGGCTTCGAAAGGACCAGGCGGCGTTCATGACGTTTGACCACAGGGTCAACCTTGTACAGGACTTCACCGACAGGCTCGACGTGCTCGACAAGGCGGTCGACAACGTCAAAGAGACCGGATCGCAGACCGCGCTTTACGACGCTGTCTGGCAGTTCGCCGACGAGAAGCTTCGCAACGTACCGGGCAGGCGCGTGATCGTGATCATCACCGACGGCGAAGATACGTTCTCCCGGGCCGAGCTCGAAGACGCGATAGACATCGCCCAGCGAACTGAGACGACGATCTTCGGCATCTCGACGAAAGAAGGATTCCTCGGGACCGTCCCCGGAGTCGAAGCAGGGACGGTCAAGGACAAAGGCGACAAGCTTCTCGAGAGGCTCTGCGAAGAGACCGGCGGGAAGGCATTTTTCACAGGCGACATGCTGGCGCTCGAACGGGCGTTCACAAGGATCTCGAAGGAGCTCCGCTCCCAGTACATCGTCACCTACCAGCCGGAAAATCAGGAATACGACGGAAGACAGCGAAAGCGCCAGATCGAGGTCAGGTTCCGCGACAAGTCGCTCGAGGACGATTACGAGATAAGGACGAAGAAGGAGTACAGGGCTATCAAGGACACCCTTCGGTAGTCTTCAAGAGAAGTGAAGAGCATTACCAGAAAGTCACTGACGGCGGCGATCGCGATCGGACTCTTGTTCGGCGCCGCTGTGATATTCACCCTCGGGACGAGCGCCCAGCAGGTGCCCGCGCCTCCGAAACCGCCGGTCGCCGTGCCGACGCCTCCTCCTCTGCCGGAGGATGACGAAGGTATCATCGAGATCGACACAGAGGTCGTCAACGTGCTTTTCACCGCGCAGGACCGCCAGAGGCGCCTGCTGACAGATCTTCGCGACACCGACATTCGACTGCTGGAGAACGGCGAACCGCAAGAGATTGTCGAATTCGTGCGGAAGATCGATCTTCCGCTCTCGCTTACCATTCTTATCGATACTTCCGCTTCCCAGGAGCGCACGCTTCCCGAAGAAAAGGACGCTGCGAAGTCTTTTCTCGAGGCCGTTGTGAGGCCCGCGAAAGACGAAGTGGCGATTGTTTCGTTCACCGGCGAAGCTACACTCGAACAGGGAATGACGAGCAATGTCACACGGCTTCGGAGAGCAGTGGACAACGTCCGGTTCGTGCCGCCTTCGGGATATGTAGGCGGCGGAGTCGTGGTCGGAACGCCGCCGATTTCGGGCCGCAATCAGACGACGGTCGGTTCGACCGCCATATGGGACGCCGTCTGGGTGACCGCAGAAGAAGTTCTCGGTCCGGCACCTGAAGGCACCAGGCGTGCGATCATCCTTCTCACTGACGGGGTGAACACATACGGGCTGAAGAAGATGAGGGACGCGATCGAGGCCTCGCTGAAGGCCGAGGCGGTGATCTACTCCATCGGCATCGGAGACAATTACTACGGCGGCGTGGACAAGGGCGCGTTGAAGAAGATCTCCGAAAGCACGGGCGGAAACGCATTCTTCCCGAGAGACGAAAGGGAGCTTCGAGACGCGTTCAGGCAGATCCAGGAAGAGATGAGATCGCAGTACCTTATCGCGTACGAGCCCACTAACCAGGCCCGCGACGGGTCATACCGCAAGATCGAGGTTCAGCTTGTGAATTCCGAACTTCAGAAGGAGAAGGTGAAGCTCACCCATCGCGAAGGCTACTACGCGAAGACCGGCAACAAGAAATAGCTTCATTCAAAGCGCCAGGTCCTTCAGAAGGACTCCTGCTCCGTATGCAAGGACAGCTGCAAGCGCACCCACCAGCAGCGTCTCGAATGCGGACCGGAGCCACGAAGCAGTGGACCAGAAGCTCTTGAAAGCTCCGATCAAGAAAAAGGTCAGGCCCGTCACCACACACGACACCGCGAAACTCGATTCCATTTTGAAAAGGTAAGGGAGGATCGGCACAAGCCCGCAGATGACGAACGCCGAGAATGTGCTTGCCGAGGCCTTCCATGGCGAACGGATCTCCGCCGGCAAGCCGTACTCTTCGGTGAGCATCGTCCGGACCCATCGCTCCTTGTCTGAAGTAATTAGGTCGACCGCCTTCTCTAGCTCTTCTCCCTCAAATCCTTTGGCCCTGTAGATCAGCCGTACCTCTTCGCGTTCGCCTTCCGGAACCAGCTCGATATGCCGAAGTTCGATCTCCCGGAGCCTTCGGTAATCGTCCTCTTCCGCCCTGGTGCCAAGGAAATTGCTGGCAGCCATCGAGAACCCGTCAGCGAGCAGGTTCGCGAAGCCGAGGATCAGGACGATCAAAGGCGACAGTTGCGCGCCCGCGACGCCCGATACGACGGCAAACGTCGTGACCGCACCGTCGATCCCTCCGTAAATCCAGTCTCTTACGTAAGAATGTCGGGCGGTCGCCAGACGGTCCTTGATCGCGTCGGTTGTGTGTTCGTGCTCGAGGCCTTTCATCAGTCCTTTCCGGACCCGTAACCTCGGGGTCTCACGACTTCAACCGTGCAGTGAGCTCTTGAAACGATCGCCGAGGAAACGCTGCCAATGAAGTATTTCGTAAGGATGTCGTTATAGCGGGTGGCGCCGATGAAGATGCAGTCGGCGTCCCATTCCCCTGCAAGCGAGACGATCTCGTTCTTCGGATTCCCTTCAAGGACGGTCAGCTCCGCGTTCATAGGAATCTTCCTAAGGTCGTCGACAAGACCTTCGCCTACCGATTTGATATCGTCTACATCGATCTCCAGCGAGCTTCGGACGAACATCGAATCCTCGACAATGACGACCTTGACCTCGGTGTTGTCCGGCCAGTCCCTTAGGGCAACCGTACGAACCGCCTCCCGGGCGCCTTCGGTGCCGTCATAGCCGATCAGAAGCCTCACCGGAGACTCCTCGACGATCACTTTCCCGCGCGAAACACGCACCGGGCATTTTGCTTCGGTCATGACCTTTTGGGACACGCTCCCGAGTAGAACGCGTTCGACAGCCGACATTCCCTTGGCGCCCAGGACTATCAGATCGGCAGTCATCTCCTCGGCAAATGCGAGTACTTCCCACGCCGGCGACCCGTACGTGGAATCTGAAGTCACCTTCCAGCCGGGAAAAAGGGTCCGAACCCGTTCGGCAGCGGCTGACGCTTGTCCGTCGGCTTCCTTGAGCATTTCGACGTTCATGTCGTACCGCTGCTTCAGTGCCGGAGACGCGAAATGCCTGTGAACAGTCTCGCCATCATCCATCGGAGGCAGCCAGACCTCGGCAACCGTCACGACTTTCGCTTCGACACCACCGTCCGGAAATCCGGCGCGAGAGAGGTCGTCGAGCGCGGAATCGGCTGAGTCGGAGCCGTCGTAAGCGATAAGGATCTTCATATTTTCGGTCATCGATCGTGCCTCCCCTGAATTTATTCCATTCTCCAACGGTTTCAGCGCGAATGCAACGGAGGAACCTGCGAAGCAGGACGAAGCGGATCTGCATCGTTTGAATTCACCTGACAGGCCGGGATTCGGGATTACTCCTGCACCGTGGGTGACGGGCCTCTTTTGAATCTCTGGTTGTTCTCGGCAGGATAACTACTTCTTCATCGGCGTTCAGGTCCGCACATCGCCGGCCGCTGATACAGATCGCCGCTGTCTCACGCGTTAGCTTCCGAGACGCAGATCCCTTCGGAGGTTCACGCAGTGGCAGCAATCGCAAAGTTCGGTATCAGGACGCTTGTCCTTCTTTCCGTATTCATCCAGATGACCCAGGTCGCGCACGTCGGGGCGCAGACGCGCAAAGCGGCGCAAAAGGCGCCGACTTGTTCCGGCGCCTGGACGGGAGTCGTCAACTACTCCCGTTCGCAAAGCCAGTCCGACAACAAGACCGTCGAGCGAGTCTCCGGCCGCGGAACCGATACGCGGAACTGGGAAATGAAGCACGACTACAAGGCGACGGTCGCGGTCACGGAAGCGCCCGAAAAGAACGGATCGAGCGTCGGAACTGCGACGATCTCGCACAAGTTCTCGTCGATCGAGGACATATACGCGGTCGAGAAGAACTCCTGCGACAACGGGAAGACCTGGCGGGATATGTCGTGCCGCACGTCGTCGAAGACGGTCGCTTCCGCGAACGCGCGAGCCGACGCCAATGTCGGCATCGGCGTGAACGACGACGGCACGTACACGGTCAGCGTCGGCCTTCCGTCCGTGAAAGGCACTTTGTCCGGGTCGCAGACCGGAAGCTGCTCCGGCCAGTGCAGACCGAAAGAAACGAAGAACACGACGATGTCGCCGGTCGAGACGACGATCGAGGGAAACTCGATGACCTCCGACACCCAGCGTGTCAACCCCAACGATCCGACTACCCTGAGCGGAAGCTCGACGAGCTCGTACCTTGGCGTTACCGAAACGATCTCGTGGAACCTTACCAAGTGCGGCGGCGAGCTGAGGATCACGGATCTGAAATTCGAACATCCGAAATTCCCCAACTTCGACGACTGGCAGGAGATCACGGAACAGATCGGCACGATCGACGGCAACATGGTCAAGATCACGGCGACCGTCCTTAACGCTTCGGGCGACACAAAGCAGGCGGAGTTGAAGATCGCGGAAACCTACAAGGGCGACAAATGGAACGGCGCGATGAAAGACAAGGACCTTATGCCGGAACCCGCTTCGATCTCGCTCGAGCCGGGCGAACAGCAGGAGGTTGAGTTCGTCTGGGACTCGTCGGGTTATGCGTGGTTCGACGACGGCAGGCCGCGCCTTGTCCAGAGGATCAAGGCGGAGCTTTCTGAAAAAGGAAAGAAGGTCGATGAGCGGACGGAGAACCTGAAGGTCGCTCCGAAGCCTGTCGTGCTTGTCCACGGGCTCTGGAGCAGCTGGAAAGCGTGGGAATCGTGGCAGAACATCCTGACCACTTCTCACAGCTACGACTGGAAGGCCTTCCCTGTGGGCGAAAAGCCGGAGAAGGGTGTGATGAACACGGGAAGCGAGTTCCTTTCATCCGGCCCAACGAACTCGATATTCGAGAACTCGCAGCAGCTCGGCAAATACATCCGCTATGCCCAGGAAGACCGCAACGCGTGGCACGTGGACATAGTGGCGCATTCGATGGGCGGCCTGATCTCGCGCCACTACATTCACGCGTTCATGCCGGCGGACTCGCCGGACGGACGCCCGCAGGTGTCGCATCTCGTGATGCTCGGCACTCCTAATCAAGGCTCGCCCTGTGCCGATGTGATGGACATCGCATTCGGACTGACCGGGAAGAACGTCGAGGCGATCAGGCAGCTTAGGCCGTCGGTCGTCGCGGAGTTCAATCGGGTCAACACAAACCGCAAGGGCGTCAAATTCTCGGTCCTCGCCGGAAATCCCCTCCCGGTGATGTGCAAGTCGGTGGTGTGGAACGACGGCGTGGTGCCTGTGCCTTCGGCGCTTTGGCAGATCCGCGACAACGCTCTGTCGCCCCGCCTGCATACCGATCTAACGGGGACCGAGGACTTTTCTTCCTTCGTCAAACAGAGGCTCGCCATCGGGCCCGGAGGCGATCACAATCCGGCGATACCCGAAATCCAGGCTTCGAACGGACTCCCGGCGGCGAGATTCCTGAACGCTTCGTATGCGTCGTTCAAGGGCGGTCCTTCCGCCGGGGAACGGAATTACGAATCCGCTCCGTTCGCGAAGGCGCTGAAGATAGCTCCGAAGGCGACTATCGAAGTCGAGATCCCTGTCGAAGAAGCCGCGAATCTGGGGCTTACGTTCCTGGCGGACCGTTCGGTCGGCGCGGTGCTTCTGAACTCGGCGGGAGCCGTTGCTGGAAGGAACGACGCCAATTCGCCGGAGGCGTCGGGGATATTCCGGTCCATCTATTTCGACAAGCCGGTCACGGCGGGAGTCTGGAAGCTGAGGCTGAAAAATACTTCGGATGCTGAGAAAGAGGTCGTTCTGGTAACGTGGGTGATGGAGTGAGAAGCCGAATGTAGGGGCGGGGCTTGTCCCCGCGCCCGTTTAGAGCAGCCCTCCAGGCTGCCGAGGTAACGCGAACTTCAGTTTGCGCCGCGCGAATGCGCGGGACTCGCCGCAACCTCCAGCCCCGTTTAGAGCAGCCCTCCGGGCTGCCGAATCGCGCGAACGCGCGATCATTAATTCAACGAATTCAGGATCGTTAAAGACAATTCATCCCCGGTCCGGCTACTCTTGTTCAGGCAGCCATGGACCGGATATTCCTCACCGACGATCCGAACACCTTCCACTACGTGACTATGGTCTGCAATCGAAGAGTGCGCGTGTTCAACGACGAATCCTCTTGCCGGATACTTGCGGACGTGATCGACGAGATCCGCAGGAAGCATCCCTTCAAGCTTGCGGCCTATGTCTTCATGCCCGGCCACGTCCACGCGATCATCAATCCCCTGCGTCCGGAACTGAGCACGATCCTGAACAAGATCAAGGGAAAGTCGGCGAGGCTGGTCATCGACCGGCTCCTGCGAGACGGTGATGAGCGTCTTCTCAAGAGGCTCAGTCTGAACGTCACCGGGAGGCGGCTCGCCCTCTGGCAGACGAGATCCTCGGTAGTGGACCTGAGGTCCTCGAAGTTCTTTCTGCAGAAGGTCGGCTACATACATATGAATCCTGTGAGAGCAGAACTGTGCGAGAAGCCGCAGGACTGGAAGTGGTCAAGCTGCAGGGCATTGCACCCAGCAAACCGGGAGCCGGTGCCTCTGGCGGTGGATCGCCGGTATCACTGGCGGGAGGAAGAGATACTGAATGGCCGCGAAACGTGATCGGGTTGTCGCAATCTCATCGCGCGTTCGCGCGATTGGGCAGCGCGGAGGGCTGCTCTAAACGGGGTCGTGTGGTGTGGGCGGGTTGAGTCGGGCTGCGCCCTCCTAATGCAGCCCGGAGGGCTGCTCTAAACGGGTGGCGTGGGGGCACGGAGTTCCGCGCTAGCGCGCGGCGCAAACTGAAGTTCGCGGTACCTCGGCAGCGCAAAGCGTTGCTCTAAACGGGGGCTGGAGGTTGCGGCGAGTCCCGCGCTAGCGTGCGGCGCAAACTGAAGTTCGCGTTACCTCGGCAGCCCGGAGGGCTGCTCTAAACGGGGTCGTGTGGTGTGGGCGGGTTGAGTCGGGCTGCGCCCTCCTAATGCAGCGCATTCGCTGCTCTAAACGGGGGCGTGGGAGCACGGAGTTCCGCGCTAGCGCGCGGCGCAAACTGAAGTTCGCGTTTCCTCGGCAGCCTGGAGCGCTGCGCTAAACGGTTTACCGCTCACTGCTCACCGCTCACTCGCCGCAGCGGCGATCGCCCGATCCAGCCACTTGTTCGACAGCTTCTCCTGGATCGAGTTCGCCCGCAGGCGGTCGTTCAGGTTCTTGAAGTCAACGAAATCCAGGTTCTGGTCCTGGTTAAAGCACGAGAAAACAAAGACTTCCTCGCCCGTGTGGGGGTTGACGTGCTTCTGAAGGCACTGGGCGCAGACCTCCTTCATCATGCATTGCATAGGCGAGTTGATCGATCCGATCGCGACGTGCTGTTCTTTCAGGTAAGGCTTCAGCGTCGAATAGCGGGCTTCCTTCACACCGTTCATCATCCGGTCCGAGCCGATCGCGATTATCCGGTCGACGTCCGATAGCTTCACGGTCTGTTCCGTCAGCTCCCCTTTGGCATAGGCTATCATCGCTTCGACGATGTTCCCGCGGACGTGGGCGTCGTGCGGACGGTGCGGCTCGATCTCCTTGCCCCAGTCCGTCGCCCATATCACCTGGTCCGTGTTCGATTCGATCTCTTCCCTCCTGAAAAGATCTGCGCCGTCCTTGTAGCCCGCGAAGTATATAACCTTGTTGTTCTTTTCGCGCAGAGCCTTCGCGATCGAGAACAACACCGCGTTCCCGAGCCCTCCGCCGGCCAGCATTATCGTCTCGTTCTCCGGGATCTCCGTCGGCGTTCCGGTCGGACCCATCACGACCACTTCCTCGCCTTCCTTCAGGAACCGGCAAAGCCTGGAAGACGTGCCCATCTCGAGCACGATCATAGAAAGCAGGCCTTTTTCCTCGTCCACCCACGCGCCGGTGAGCGCCAGGCCTTCCATCATCAGCCGCTTGCCGTCGACAACAGGCGAATTGGTCTCGAAATTCTGGAGCCTGTAGAACTGGCCCGGCTCGAACTTCCTCGCCTGCAGCGGGGCCTTGACGACCACATCCACGATAGTCGGCGTAAGCCTGTCGACCTTGACGACGTAAGCGCGGAGCTGCTCGTCGAGTACCGCGATAAGATCGGCGAAGATCTTGTCCTTTTCCGCCTGCGGAAGCGTTCCGCGCTCGGCGAGTTCTTCCTCGAATATCTCGGCAACCCGCTTGTAACCGTTCTTCGCGGAGGCCATCGCCTTGACCACGTTCCCGGCGAAGGCGGGATGATTGTCGCCGTAGTAGGAAATGAACTTTCCGTTCTTCTCGTATGAGGTGAAGAACCCGTCCTTTGCTTCGCGGACGTGCAGTCCGCCGTCGCCGTTCCTCGAAACCTCGTGCGGCTCGAAGAACTGCCTCCATTCGTCGAGCTTGAAAGTGCCGGGGAACTCCTTCTCGTATATCACGTTCGGCGCGGTCCCGGCTGCGACGCACACGGTCCGGGTCGGGAACCTGACCCGCTCGCCTGTCGAATCGAACCGGCCGGTCTCTTCGTTATGGTTCAGCCGCTCGAAAACGATCGCGCGAACGGCATTGTGCTCGTCGGGCTCCGCCTCGACCGGGTTCATCAACTCGACGAACTCGATGCCTTCTTCCAGCGCCTTCTGGACCTCCTCGTGATTCAGCCTGTACGCGGGCGAATCCTGAAGCCGTTTGCGGTATATCAGCGACACGCCGCCCCACTTCCTTACGAGCGGGATGAAGTTCGGTTTTTCCCCGGCATTCTTCGCGCGTTCGCGTTCGGCGCGGATCTCCTTGCCGTGGACGAGGAACTCGCCGAGCACCTTCTTCTCCTCCTCGTCGAACATCGCCCAGACCTCTTCGTCGCCGAACGCTTCCGAGATCTCCTCGAATTTCTCGAGCATTTTCTCGACCTGCACGGGATAGTACGCGAACATCTCGGTCGCGGTGTCGATCCCCGTCAGCCCGCCGCCGATGACGACAGCCGGAAGCCTTACCTGCAGGTTCGAAAGAGTGTCCTTCTTGAATGCGCCCGTAAGCTGAAGCGCCATAAGGAAGTCCGACGCCTGTCTGATCCCGCGGATCAGGTTGTTCTTCATCTTGACGATCGTCGGCCGGCCGGCGCCGGTCGCGATCGCGATGTGATCGAAGCCGAAGTCCCACGCGTCGTCGATCGTCAGGGTCCCGCCGAAGCGGATGCCCCCGTAGGCTCGGAAACGCTTCCGCCGGGTGAGCATCAGCTGGATCATCGTCAGGAAGTTCTTGTCCCATCGCACGGTGATCCCGTATTCGGACACGCCTCCGAATCCGGAAAGGATCCTTTCATCAAGCTCCGACTTGATCTTGTTGATGTCCTTGACCGGCTTCGGGCATTCGGCGCCATTCTTCCCGGTCCATATGTCGTTGAGAGGCTCGATCTTCAGCCCGTCGAATCCGACCACGCCGAAGCCCTCGTTTAAAAGATAGTGCGCAAGCGTGTATCCCGCGGGGCCGAGCCCGACGACCAGCACGTTCTTGCCGTTGTAAGGAAGCGGATACGGCCGCGCGGCATTCAGAGGATTCCAGCGCGTCAGAAGCGAATAGATCTCGAACCCGTACGGGAGATCGAGCACGTCCGTCAGCGATGCGGTTTCCGCGAGCGGAATGTTGACAGGCTCCTGCTTCTGGAAAATACAGCCCTTCATGCAGTCGTTGCAGATCCTGTGTCCGGTCCCGGCGCACATCGGGTTGTCGATGGTCACAAGCGCGAGCGAAGCGATCGGATCGCCCTGCTTCTTCATCAGGTGCATCTCCGAGATCTTCTCGTCGAGCGGGCAGCCTGCGGTCTTAATGCCGAGCGGATTGACCTTCACGCTGCCGTCACGCTCGTGCAGTCCGGTCGAGCACGAATCCTTCTCTCGCTCGTGGCAGATCAGGCAGTAGTCGATCTCCGCCAGCGCGTCGCGCATCGATCCGCGGTCGTCGGTCAGCTTGAAGCCGTCGCGCCTGCGAAGCTCCTTGTCGAGCCCCTCGAGCGCTTCCGGGACCTTCGGATTCGAGCGCTGGATCCTGACCAGACTCTGGTAATCGAGCGGATGTGGGGTCTTGAAGCTGTACCAGTCGAAGGACTTCCGGTAGAAGTGGATCGCGGACCAGATCTCGTACATCTGCAGCACGGACTGCACCTGCAGAAGCTCGCCAGTAGCATCGATGTCCTCAGTGAATGCGGAGAAGACCTTCCCGAAGACCGACTCAAGCTTCGATTCGTAAGCCTTCGCGACCTTCTTCAGCGTCTCTCTCGAACCTTCGGAAAGCGGCGCGCCCTTCTGCAGTTCCTCCTCGGCGCCGACAAGTTCCGCAACGACGGTCGCGACCGCGAGCTCGTCGTCAAGAATATGCGTTTCCGGATAGACAGCATTCTTGAACTCGCGGATCGCCTCGGTGACCTCGTTCGCGTTAAAGCCCGCGAGATCCTCCTCCTTGAACTTTCTAACCGCGCGGCGCTGGACGAAGAACTTGTACTTCCAGATCGGGTCCTGGGTCTGTATCTCCTTCCGCAGGTCGGAGCGCTCTTTGTCGATGAAGAAAAGTTTCGCGACGAACTCCGAAAGGATAGGCGCCGAATTGGTAAGTATCTTCGAGGCCGTTTTCGGATCAAGGCCCTGGCCTTTCGCGTCGATGTAGGACCGCAGCTCGCCGTGAAGCGCTTCGTCGCGCTCCTTCACCGTTTCGTAAAAGGCGTCAGCCAGCTCTTTCAGGCGCGGGGCATCGTAGAGGTCCGAGTACCGGAAGCCGTCTATGCCCAGCGCGATGTCGTTCGTACCACTCATTGCCTGATAATTCCGTCGATAAATTAAGATCCGAATATGCGAATTCGCGTGTTAAATCCAAAAGGAAAATATATCATCCGCGTTCGGCAGCGGACAAAACGGCGGCCCGCCGGAGACGGCCGGATTTTTGCTGCACGCAATAAAAACGTGTATATTTTGCAAGTATTTCTGTGTTTTGGTCCTTTATTAAGTGCCAAGGCGGGTTTATATTAAAAGGTTGCCGGACGAAGGGGACAGCTGGGGTTTCTGAAGCTGTCCTTTATAGCAAGTAAACGGCAAAAACCCGGAGAACGAAGTAGTATGGAATCGAACGACCGTTTGCTGCAGATCCCCGAGATCAAGGACCGCAGATCTGAAAGGGGCCTTCAGCCTCAACCCCAGGATTATCCTCCCGCATACTCCCCTTTTTACGACGACGATTCCCTTGGGGACAGCCGTTCGATACGCGAATACTTCAGCATCGTTTACAAGCGCCTCCCGCTGATCCTGGCCATCACTATCATCGTTACCGCCGCCGTCGCTTTCTACATGTTCCGCCAGCCGAACGAATACGCTGCGACCGCGACGATGATCGTCGAACCGCCGAAGCCGAAAGCCACCGATTCCCAAAGCGTCATCCTGAACTTCGGCTACGACCAGAACTACTACAACACCCAGCTCCAGCTGATGAGGAGCCAGGACCTTATGCGCGACGTCGTGGTCGCGATGAAGCTTTACGAGCGGGAGAGCCTCCACGGAAGCAGGCAGCGCGGGATCTTGGAGACGCTCGGAGCGATGGTTACCGGCGGCGGAAGACAGCCGGAGCAGCAGGGTGCGCTCCCCGTGATCGACTCACGTGAAGGCGACACGGTCGAGCAGGTTTCGCTGACCCCGGAACAGAAACAGCGCGCCGAGGCATACGCCGGCGAACTGAGCGGGATGCTTTCCGTCGAAAAGGTTGAAACGACGAACCTCGTGAACCTGACCTTGAGAGGTTCGGAGCCGGAGCTGATCCAGCAGGTCGCGGACACGCTCGCCGAGATGTACAAGGTCCAGAGTACGGAGCTTGCTACGAAGAACGAGAAACAGGCACTTGCGGATCTAAAGGACTCGATTATCGAGCTCAAGAAAACGATCAGCGATCAGGAGGTTGAGTTCATAGGAAAGCTTCGTGAAAGCAATCTTCCTGTTGGTGACGGAAAGACTACGGAACTTTCGGCAAGCCGACTCGGAACGGTTAGCAGCCAACTGCTTGAGGCGATCGACGCCCGGCGGAAGCTTGAAGCCGAATACGCGGCCGCTCTGCAGGCGAAAAACCCGTACGCGCTTTCGGATTCGTCCGGAAGCCTCCTGGCCTCCCAGCTGCGCGAGACGAAAAGCGAGCGGAAAGCGAAATTCGACGAGCAGATACGCTCGATCGACGAAAAGATAAAAGGCGCAGAATCGGAACTTGCCAAGCTTCGCGTTAAGTACACGAACGAGCACTGGCGCGTAAAAGAAGGCGTCAGCCTGGTTGAAAGCCTTAAACGGCAGAAGACCGATCTGGAAGCCGAAAGCAAGAAGATAATCGAGGAAGAGTCCAAGACACTCGAGAGAGAGGTCCAGAAGGAGATCACATCCGCTCTTGCAGCGAGGCTCAACACCGCTCGCAGGCGTGAGGCCCAGCTTAGCGCGGCTTACGAACAGGAGGCCGCCCGCGCGAACCAACAGGGCCAGCAGGAGACTATGCTGACCACGGCCAAGCGCGAGATCGAAAATAACAGGGGGATACTTGACCGCCTCCTTCAGAGGGAGCGCGAGATGGAGTTGTCGATCGACGCAAGCGCGCCCGACAATATAAAGGTTACCGGAAACGCCCAGGCGAACCTCGTCGGTCCCGCAAGAAGCCGGAACATTCTTATCGCGCTGTTCATTTCGCTTGTCGGCGGCATCGGACTTACTTTCCTTCTCGATTACCTCGACGATTCGATCAAGAGCTCGGACGACATCGGCAGAAGCCTGGGTCTTCCTACGTTGGGCCTGATACCGCATCAGAAAACGTTCGACAAGCGGAAACAGAAACTGCTTCCCGGAAACTCGAACGGGCGAACCGCTTCAACAGAGTTCGTCGCGCTCGAGGACAACAGATCGGGAATGGCCGAAGCATACCGGCATCTCCGGACTTCTCTGCTTTTCTCGTCCGCGGGCAAACCTCCGGAGACCATTCTGGTGACGTCTTCGCAGCCTTCGGAAGGCAAGACGACTACCGCGATCAACACCGCGATCACTCTTGCGCAATCGGGCGCGGATGTCGTGATCATCGACTGCGACCTTCGAAGGCCGAGGCTCCACAGCCTGTTCGATCTCGAAAACACGCACGGGCTAACGAACTATCTTTCCGGCGAGAAGAACACGGAGAATCTGCTCAAGCCCTTCCCCGATCTTCCCAACCTGAAGGTCATCACGAGCGGCCCTATCCCTCCGAACCCGGCTGAGCTTCTCAGCTCGAACGAGATGAAGCATCTGCTGCAGTTCCTGAAAGGCAGGTTCCAGCACGTGGTTATCGACTCCCCGCCGGCGATCTCATTTACGGACGCGGCGATCATTGCGACGCTGGTCGACGGTGTCGTGCTTGTCGCAATGGCCGGAAAGAGCTCGATCCACCTTATGAGGCGCTTCAAGCACAGGCTTCTGAACATGGGCGCGAGGGTTTACGGCGTGGTCCTGAACGGTATCAAGCCGAACTCGGTCGAGTACAGCTATTACGGCTACGGATACGACTACAGCCGCTACTACCGCGAGGACGAATCTACCCCGAGGCTGGAAGAGGTCGCGGGCGATGAACTCGGTCCGGGCTGGGAAGAAGAGAAAGAGTAGTTCCGGGTCCGAAACCTAAGTCCCAGGTTCCAAGTTCCAAGTTCCAGGAAAGAGGACGGTATTCTGCCTAGTCGTTGGATCTATTAGTTGCCCCCGTTTCAACGAAGGGACCGAAAGGGCCAAGAGATTGTTTCGCCGGCCTCAGCCGCGTATCAGTTGCCCCTCGCTTTAGCGGGGGGATTAAGAGCTGTAAAATGACTTTTGGGGCTTTAGCCCCGGCAACGGCCGGCTGAAGCCGGGGGCTACTGTTGAAGCGAGGCCTGCATGGCCTGAGATTTAGTATCGTAGCCGGATCAATCTCTCGTCAGATATCTCTTCACCGCGTCCCGCCAGTCCGGCAGCGGACCCAAGATCCCGCCTCTTATCGTTCCCAGCTGCGAATTCGAAGGTCTCGGAGCCGCACGTTCGAGATCCGCGGAAGAGACCGGAGCGACAAGCGCATCGTCGAACCCGCCCGCACTGCAGATCTCTTTCGCGAAGCCGAGATAGCTTGTCCCCTCTCCCGAATTGACGACGTGAAACACCCCTTCCGACCCGGAAACCGCCAGTTCTCTCAATCGTCCGGCGAGATCAACCGCATATGTGGGCGTCCCGAAACTGTCTTCGATTGCGGTGATCTTCTTTCTGTCCGAGAGCAGATCCGGCATCACGCTCAGAAAGTTTGTACCGCCCGGCCCGAAGATCCATCCGGAACGGACGATGATCGAGCGGGCATAGCTGGCGGCGGCGAGTTTCTCGCCTTCCAGCTTCGCGGCTGCATAGACCGACTGCGGAGCGGGCTCGTCTGATTCGTCGTAGAAGCCTTCCTTCGATCCGTCGAAGACATAGTCGGTCGATATCGTAACGAAAACGGAATCGGCATCGCGACAGGCCTTCGCAAGGTTCTCGACCCCTTCGGCATTGACCGCGAAACAGAGGTCGGGATTCGACTCGGCTCCGTCAACGTCCGTGTAGGCCGCGCAGTTGATTACCGTGTCGAAGCCTCCTTCGATCATCACCCTTGAGACCGCATCGCGGTCCGTGATATCGAGTTCGCGTTTAGCCAAAGCGGCCACTTCATCGCCCAGTCCGGCGCAGACGCGCGCGACCGCCCGGGCGACCATTCCTTCGGCTCCGGTTACGAGGATCTTCATTTATCAGGAGACTGAATGCGTAACCTCTTCACTTGTTGAGGAGGCGCATCTGCCGGAGGATCTGTTCGGCGTGCTTTTTGGGGGAATTGATGTTCTTGAGCACTATCATCGAGTCGTTCTCGTTAGCGTTCTCGATCTCGATGTTGCCGAAACCGAGCATCCGCTGAAAAGCGTTCGCGGACACAGTAACGTCCTGGATTATCCTTAGCGGCACGTTGCGGGTCGTCTTGTTGATCAGGCCCTCGTCGATCTCGATCTTGGAATCGGTCAGCGTGTACCGGATCATCTTCTGCTTGATGTGATGGTAGGCGGGGATCAGCAGGAGCGAAAGACACACTACGACGACTGCTAGCGACGAGATAGCAAAGTTCGTGAACAGGACACCCAGCAGTCCCAGCAGGACGGCCAGCAGGATGCCGCCTATCACCGCGAGCACGTAGCCCGAGCCGACAAAGATCAGCGTCGGCCGGATGGAGAATATCGTCTCTTCGTCCTCGGAAACAGGTACCCCGCTCTTTTGCGCGACAAGCGTCTCCTCTTCCGCCTGGACCTCGAACCGCTTTCCGCACTTTTGGCAGAAAACGGCTTCATCGGCATTCTCTGTCCCGCATTTGTTGCAGTACATATTCTCTCGCCCCGGAAGTTTGTTTTCGGAATGCCGGAATGATACAGGATTTCGACCGAACGAACAAAAAAAGCGGCCGGAATCGTCCGGCCGCAAGTCATTCAAGAGCAAGAGGAGAAGAAAACGGAGGATCCGCGATCCCCCGTCTTATTGCGACACAAGCCGCATCGTGCCGTTAGGCAGCTTCACGGCGATGATGTCCCGTTCATAGAGCGCGAGCGGGACCGCCTCTTTTTCCTCGATCTCCTTCGCCGCCTTCGAGTCAACGCGCGCAGCACGCTGGACGAATTTCGCGTCGGTGAGCGAGTTATATCTGTTGGTTATCCTCCTGACATACTCCTGCGTTTCCCTGTACGGGGGAATACGCCATCCGTACTTCATAACGGCTCCTTCGCCCGCGTTATAGCCGGCAAGAGCGAGAACCACGTCGCCATCGAACTTGTCGATAAGCCAGCGCATATACTTCACGCCCGCTTCGATGTTCTGCTTCGGATCCCATATATTCGTAACGCCGAAGCGCCTTGCCGTCGCCGGCATCAGCTGCATAAGCCCGCTGGCGCCTTTGTGTGATTTCGCGCGGCGCTTGAATGCGGACTCCTGGTGCATCTGCGCATAGATCAGGAGCGGATCGATACTGTATTTCTTCGACGAGTTCAGAATGTACGAATCGACGGTGGTATCGCCGGTCGAAAAGCCCTTCAGGCTTCTCGAGGAACTCATCGCGATCCGCCTTACAAGCGGATTGCTGTCGGACGTGCGGGCCTTTGTAGATTTCGTATTCTTGACCGGAGCTGCAACTACAGGTACGGTTTCCGCCTCGGGGCGCACCACCTGCACTCCTTTGGACGTGTCGAAGTTGTCGAATACGCGTCTTGACTGTGCGGCCGAAGGGACCGAAACGGTCAGGATCAGAAGAAGAAGCGGTATGAGATGTTTCATTGAGCAGTGGTACGGAAGGTTGATCTTGGGCGGGTCAGCACATAAGAGTTACCTGGCTTTTCAATTGTGCTTTTTGTTTGAGATCGAACGCGGGAGCCGCTGTGCGGCTGGCGGGAAGCTCGCCCGCCTATGGGTAAAGAAACGACCAATCACTGAGGTGTTCCAAAAAGCTTTGCAATGTTCAACAGTGCCAAATACTCCGGACTGCGCCCCGCTGCCGCCTTCAACCCGCAGGGGAAATCGTCTATCTTTTAGCAAATGATCTATCTATCGCAGATCCTTGGAAAGCCCATTCACAGCGTCGAGGGCGAGTCCATCGCCACGATCAAGGACCTTGTCGTCCGGTACGGGAACGAAGACCATCCGCCTGTGATAGGCCTCGTCGCGCGCTACCGAAGAAGGCTGTTCTTCATTCCGCGGTCCCAGCTGAAGGTCTTCGGGTCGGCGGGCACCCAGCTCCGGACCGATGTCCTAGATCTGCGCCCGTTCTCGCGTCGCGAGGGCGAGGTACTCCTCGCCAAGGATGTTCTCGACAAGCAGTTGATCGACATCGACGGCAAGCGTGTGGTACGCGTCAACGATGTTCAGCTCGTCGAGTTCAACCGCGAATGGCGGATAAGCGGCGCCGACGTCAGCCTTCAGGGATTTCTAAGGCGGCTTATGCCTTCGGGCTTTTACGGCTCGAAAAAGCCGGTCGAGGTCATCGACTGGAAAGACGTCGGCTATCTTGCCACGGACTCGAAGACCGTTACCGTTCAGCTCAAGTCCTCGAAGGACAAGCTGTCGAGGCTCCATCCCGTCGAGATAGCTCAGCTTGCCGAGGCGCTTTCGCCTCTTCACAGGACCGACATCGTGGAATCGCTCGACGACGAGATCGCCGCCGACACGCTCGAGGAAATGTCGACGGAGAACCAGGCGCGCGTGCTCGAAGACCTCGACGGAGAGCGCGCGGCGGACCTTTTGGAAGAAATGTCTCCCGACGACGCGGCGGACGTGCTTGAAGAACTGGACGATGACAAGGCGCGCGAGCTCGTCGCGCTTATGGAAGACGAAGAAAAGGCGGACGTGGTCGAGCTGATGTTCTACGAGAACGACACGGCGGGCGGGCTTATGACCACCGAAATGGTCACGTTTCCGCAGTCTATGTCGGCGGGTCAGGCGATCGCGGAACTGCGCGAGATGGCGCGGACCCCGCACATGATTTACTACATCTATCTCACCGAATCCGAAGGCTCGAGGAAACTTTCCGGTATCATCACGCTGCGCGTGCTTATCCTCGCCGACAGCGCGGAGCGGCTAGAGGACCTTATGCGACGGGATTTCCAGACCGTCGGTCCGGGCGAACCCGCGGAAGAGGTCGCGCTGAAGATCGCCGAGTACAACCTGCTTGCGATCCCCGTCGTTGACGACAAGGAAGAGTTGCTCGGGATCGTCACTGTAGATGACGCGATGGAAATACTGCTTCCGAAACGTTTCGAGTGAAGCCCGATTTCACAGACTCCGATCCCAAAACCTACGTGCGTCTTCTTCGAACGGCGCTCGAGCCGCACGCGGATCCCGCGTACGCGGTCGAGATGAAGGCCTATCTAAGGAACCAGTTCGAGTTCTTCGGGATGAAATCGCCGCTTCGGAAGGTCATATTCAAAGAGTTCTTCGATGAGCACGGCATTCCCTCCCCGGAAAAGCTTCCCGAAGCCGCGCATTTGCTTCTCGGTGAAGATGAAAGGGAGTTCCATTATTTCGCGATCGAGTCGGCCTCGAAGCACAGGAAGTTATGGGACCAGCGGTCCGTGGAGCTGTTCGAATCGATGGCTGTGCGGCGATCGTGGTGGGATTCGGTCGATTACATACGCGGGGTTTGCCTCAAGGAGTATTTCCTGGCATTTCCCGATCTTCGCGAGGCCGTTTCGGAGCGCTGGAGAAGCTCGGAGAACTTCTGGCTTCAAAGGCTCGCCGTCACGTTCCAGATCGGCTACAAGACGCGGACAGACACCGCGCTGCTTGTGAAGAACATCGACGCAGTAAAGGATTCGGACGAGTTCTTCGTTCAGAAAGCGATCGGATGGGCGCTGAGGGATTACGGCAAGACCGATCCGGATTTCGTGGAGGCATACGTCTCGAAGGCGGGCCTGAAGCCGTTGAGCAAGCGTGAGGCGCTGAAGAGGATACGTAGGAAATAGGAGCCCGCCGGAATATCTCCGGGCCGATCGGACATTTTGGTTCCGACGGACGGAATTGCTTGTATCCGAAGACCCTGAACTGATAGATTTCACATTCAAGTTCACAACAAGGAGACCCCAGGCTATGAAGTTCAAACGCATAATTCTCGCCGCCACCGTTCTTGCCGTTTTCGCGGTCCCGGCTTTGGCTTCGATCGACGTTATGCCGATCGGGACAAAGCTGGACGGATTTTCGATGAAGGACCCGGCTGGCGCCGAGCATACCTACAAGTCCTTGAAAGGCGACAAAGGCACTATCGTGATCTTTCTTTCGGCACAATGCCCTGTCGTTGCGGCGTATAACGACCGGATCAACGAGATAGCCAATGCATATGCAGCGAAGGGGATCACGATGGTCGGGATCTACTCGAATTACACGGAAGACCTTGCGTGGGTCACCCGCCACTCGAGCGAGAATTATAAATTCACGGTGCTGATCGACGAGAACAACGTCTTCGCCGACAGGCTCGGGGCCTCGTTCACGCCGGAGATCTACTACTTCAACTCCGACGACGTGCTCGATTATCACGGCGCGATCGACAATGACAGGTCGGGAAGCAACATCACAAGGCCGTTCCTGAAGACGGCGTTGAATGAAAAGCTCTCGGGCAAGGCGATCTCCGAGCAGAGCACAAGGGCGTTCGGATGTTCCATCAAGAGGGTTAAGGCGGAAGGCTAGAGAAGCGCAGCTAATATGCATCAGCTCCTGAACGTAATTTGGCGAAGGGCGGCGGCAGTTTCGCTCTTCGCCTTGATCTTTGTCCCGCTGGTCTCAGCGCAATCCGGGTCGGGCGGTTCGGACTCCGGCCAGACCGTCGGAGGGAAAGCCGTCAACCTGAACGTGAAGCAGATCGATGAAGAGTCGATCAAGCCTCTGCTGGTCCCGGACGGGAAACCGCTTCTCATAAACTTCTGGGCGACGTGGTGCGAACCGTGCCGCGAGGAGTTCCCTGAACTGATCGAGATCGACCGCGATTACGTGGGCAAAATCGACTTCCTGATCATATCGCTCGACGACCCGGTGGAGATCACTCGCGACGTTCCGAAGTTTCTCGAGGAGATGGGCTCAACGATGACGCCGTACCTGCTTCGGACACTTGATGAGACTGCGGTCATCGGTTCGATCTCGAAGGATTGGCAGGGCGGGCTTCCTTTCACGGTCCTGTACGACGCCGAAGGCAAGGTGGCGCACGCACGCCAGGGCAAGATCAAGCTGCCGGTTGTGCGCGGTATCCTCGACGGACTGCTTGCGAAACCGGGTCCGGTCGCGGTCACGGAACTGGTGAAGATCGTAAACGGCAAGCGCGACGAGGCGGTCTTCTATTACCGGAACAACTGGATGAAGCTCCGAGAGGAGGCCGTGAAGCGCGGATATATCGAGTCGTATGAAATGCAAGTCGGCGATCCGAGAGAAGAGGGCGAGTTCGATATCGTGCTGATCACGCGCTATAGGGACAAGGCGCAGTTCGACGCTTCCGAGCCGAATTTCCAGAAGCTGATCAAAGAACTGCTTCCGATCGGGCCGGTTCGGATGAACGAAGCGGTTCCTGACGAGTTCAGGAAGTCGGTAGGGGTCAGAACTACAGAATCCGTCGGCCCGCATCGGTGATCCCGGCGGGGATGCGGACTTCGGCCGCAATCAGATGATACCAATTCTGGCTGACGCTCCGGGTTCCGCCTCTTTGAACCTTGAACGTGGAACCTGGAACTCGTTTTCGCCCCCTCGCTGACGCTCGAGGTTCCGCCTTCGTTCGTTACACGCTCCCTGACGGTCGCGTTTCCGCCCCTTGGAACCTGGAACTTTGAACGTGGAACTTGCGTTCGTCCCCCGTTTGAAAAAACGCCCGCCACCTAATAAACTCTCTCTTTTCCAAATCCGACCGAATTCCCGGCAGGTGACATTTATCCTGATGACGAGCCCCGCCATAACGCCAGAACTCATTGAACAGCACGTAACTCCGGAAGAGTACGGGAAGATCATAGAGATCCTCGGACGCGAACCGAACTTCACCGAACTCGGCATCTTTAGCGTGATGTGGTCGGAACATTGCTCGTACAAGTCTTCGCGAGTACATCTTCGAAGGCTTCCGACAGCCGGAGAGCGCGTGATCGTTCCGCCGGGCGAGAACGCCGGCGTTGTCGACATAGGCGATGACTGGTGCGTCGCGTTCAAGGTCGAATCGCACAATCACCCGAGCTTTATCGAACCGTTTCAGGGAGCCGCTACGGGGGTCGGCGGGATACTTCGTGACGTGTTCACGATGGGCGCAAGGCCGATCGCGGCGATGAACTCGCTTCGGTTCGGGCCGCTTGCGCCGAACGAGAAAGGAGCGACGACAAGGAAGATCGCGAATCGAAACAAGTCGATCCTGAAGGGCGTCGTCGAAGGTATCGGATTCTACGGGAACTGCTTCGGCGTTCCGACCGTCGGCGGCGAGGTCGTCTTCGACGAAGCCTATAACCTGAACCCGTTGGTCAACGCTTTCGCACTGGGCCTTGTCCGCAAAGACCAGATCTTCTTCGGGAAGGCTTCGGGGATCGGGAATCCGGTCCTGTACGTGGGAGCCAAGACCGGACGCGACGGAATCCACGGCGCGACGATGGCATCCGCCGAGTTCGACGACGAGGCGCTCGAAAAGCGGCCGACCGTCCAGGTCGGCGATCCGTTCCTCGAAAAGCTCTTGCTTGAAGCCTGCCTCGAAGCGATGCGCTCCGGCGCGATCGAGGGGATCCAGGATATGGGCGCCGCGGGACTTACGAGCTCTTCCGTCGAGATGGCCGACCGCGCGGGAACGGGGCTGGAGCTTGACCTGACGCTGGTTCCCCAGCGCGAGACCGGGATGACGGCTTACGAGATGCTGCTCAGCGAATCGCAGGAGCGTATGCTGATCGTCGCCAAGGCCGGCCGCGAACGGGAGCTTGTCGAGATCTTCAACAAATGGGACCTCGACGCGGTCGTGATCGGAAAGGTGGTCGAAGGGAACCGCCTCAAGGTTATCCACCACGGCGAGCTTATGGCCGATCTTCCCGTGGACAAGCTCACGGACGAGGCTCCCCGTTACGAGCGTCCGATGGAAGCGCCGGCGTATGCCTCTGTTGGACGAGACGAACGCGCCGCGAAATGGAAGGCCCGCGCTCAAGAGGCCCGGCATGGCGAAAGGGATCTTCTTCAGGTTCTCGAAACGCTCCTTTCATCACCAGACATCTGTTCGAAACACTGGGTTTACGAGCAGTACGACCACATGGTCAGGACAAACACGGCGATCCTTCCGGGAGCCGACGCGGCGGTTGTGCGCGTCAAGGAAACAAGGCGCGCGATCTCTATGTGCCTCGACGGGAACGGGCTCTACTCGGCGGTCGATCCGCTCGAAGGCGCGAAACTGACGGTCTCGGAAGCGGCAAGGAACAATGTCTGCGTGGGCGCGACGCCGATTGCGGTGACGAACTGCCTGAACTTCGCATCGCCCGAGCGGCCGAAGATAATGTGGGCGTTCTCGCAAACGATCGACGGAATGAAGGCGGCGTGCGAGACGTTCGACACGCCGGTCATCTCCGGGAACGTTTCCTTTTACAACGAGACGGACGGCGACGGCGTGCTTCCTACACCGACGATCGGGATGGTCGGTCTGCTCGAAGACGTGAGGAAGCTTGTCACGCAGGGATTCAAGAAGAAAGGCGATGTCATCGCTCTTCTCGGCACGACGAACGACGATCTTTCGGTCAGCGAGTATTCGCAGGCGGTGCTGGGAATCTCCACGAACGAGCTTATCGAGATCGGCTCGGTTCCTGCGCTCGATCTCACGCTTGAAAAGACCGTCCAGGAGACCTGCCTTAAGCTCGCCGACGAGATGCTGATCGCTTCGGCGCACGACTGTTCGGACGGCGGCCTGGCGATCGCGATCGCTGAATGCTGTTTTTCTTCGCTTAACAACGCCCCGGACGGAGCGGCGCTCGAGCTTTCATCGAACGGGCTTGATCCGGAAGCGGTCCTCTTCTCCGAATCGCCTTCGAGGATCGTGATCAGCTTTTCGCCGGAGAACGCTGACAGTGTGGCGTCGGTCGCGGAAGAGATGGGCTGTCCGTTCGAGGTGATAGGAAAGGTCGAAGGCGACGACCTGAAGATCTCGATCGACGGTTCGGAGGTGTTGAACGCCCCGGTCGCAGCTCTCGAAATGAAGTGGAAGCACGCGCTGGAATCGCTGCTGGAAGCTTGAAAAACTTTTTGTCGCAGAGAGGTTTCAACGCAAAGGACGCCAAGGACGCGACGAAAACGTGAACCGGCTCCGAAGCCCGGCCATCCTCCTTGCCGCATGCACTCAGCTGAGACGCAGGCGGTTCCTGCCTGTTTTCCTTTGCGTCCATAGCGACCTTTGCGTTTAGCCATTTCCATCTTCATTGTGTTTAACCCTGATATTCAACAGGGTGTAGACTCAAGCAATGTCGACCGGAGTTTACATCCACGTTCCGTTCTGCAAGTCCCGATGCTCTTACTGCGATTTCGCGACCGATGTGTATCGCAATGAAGAATCGGTCGAGAGATATGTGAGGGCGCTGATCGGAGAGTTGAGAAGTCAGAAATCAGAAGTCAGGAGTCAGGAGAGAGAAGGAAAAAGTAAAAAGGAAAAGAGCGAGTTGTCGGATGGTGAAGGCCTCCCGTCACTCGGAACTCATCACTCATCTCTCAGTCCTCAGTCCTCAGTACTGTCCCCTGGCCGCCTGCGCTCCAGTCAGGACGACTCATCTCTCAGTCCTCAGTCCTCAGTCCTGCACGCGGGACGCGTGCGCTCCGACACCATCTATCTCGGCGGAGGCACGCCTTCCCTTCTAAGCCCCGATCAGCTCGGACGGATCCTCGAAGCCGTACGCGAACGGTTCGAGATCGATGACGACGCCGAGATCACCGTCGAGATGAATCCCGCGACGGTGACACTCGATCAACTGAAGGAATACCGTTCGCTCGGCGTCAACAGGGCGAGTTTTGGAGTTCAGACCTTCGACGACCGCTCGCTGAAGCTCCTTGCCCGAGGCCACGACGCCGACGACGCGCGAAAGACATACGAGCTTCTTCGCAAGGCAGGGTTCGACAACATTAGCTTCGATCTGATCGGCGGGCTTCCGCACCAGAAACTGGATGATTGGAGGGCGAATTTAGAGGAAGCGGTCGCGATGTCGCCCGAGCACATCTCGCTCTACCTTCTGGAGATCCACGAGGGAACCCCGCTCGCGGAACAGGTCCGTTCCGGACGTCAGCCTTTGCCGGACGAGGACCTTGCGGCCGAAATGTACGAGGCGATGCTGGAAAGGCTCGACGCGGCTGGATACGAGCAATACGAGATCTCGAACTTCTCAAGACCCGGCCGCGAATCGAGGCACAACCTGAAGTACTGGGAGCTCGATCCCGTGATCGGCTTCGGCGTGTCGGCGCATTCGTTCGACGGGTCCAGACGATGGGTCAACGCCAGAGACACGCTCGCCTACGTGAGGTCGGTCGAATGTGGCGATTCGCCCGTAGTCGAAATTGACCGTCTGCAGGAAAAGCAACTGAAGGCGGAGTTCGCGTTTCTCAAGCTTCGTTTGAACAGAGGGCTTGACCTGGCGGAGTACCGAAAACGTTTCGGCTCTGAACTCCTTGCCGAGTTCGGCGAGCAGTTAGAAGAGTTTCGGGAGATCGGGCTCATCGATATCGAAGACGACAGACTCCGGCTTACCGCCAAAGGAAGGCTCTACTCGAACGAAGTGTTCGGGGTGTTTGTCTGAGGCAGACGCATACTTCCGGTTATCATTTATGAGATCTTTGCTTCCAGTGTTATTTGCGGCCGTCCTTTCGTTCGCAGCGTCAGCTCAAGTGCCCGAGGCAGAACATTGGCAATCGATCCAGTTTCGCGGCCTGCCCTCGCAGGAGCCATTCTTTTGCACACCCTCCGACAACAGCCTTGTGTCTGCGGATGAACTCGACAAGCTTTGGTCGCACGAAAGATGTGCGGAGTTTGAAAAGCCGAACGCCGACTTTTCCAAGGAATCGCTCTTGGCATACCGGGCAGGCGGGGACTGCCATATGCGCCTGATGATCGACGTACTGGTTGACCGTCCGGCCAGGAAATACCTGGTCGAGATCGTGAATATATGGGGCGGCTGCCGTGCGGGAGGCAGGCGCGCTGGCTGGCTTGTGATAGAGAGGGTCCCCGAAGGCTACTCTGTGGACTTTCGCGAGATCCAGATAGGCGATCGCGACTTTTCGAACGACCCGGAAGTGTTGAAGATCAAAAGCTGGAAGATCCGGGAGAAGTTGTCGGGCGCACCGCAGAGATGAGCGCCGAATTTTGTCCGGCCGAATAGCGATCCGGGCGTTTGCATTGGTCGAATCAATGTCGCTGCTAAAATCGCCCGGGACCGGTTTCCCTGCGATACGCCACACTGCGCTTGCGGCTTGCCCCGGGCTATCATCCGTTGCCCCTTCGGGGCATTTGGACCGCGGGCGTCCCCGCCTGCATTTCTTCCGCCGCTAAAGCGGCTCCGGAATCGTGTCTCCGTTTCTCCGTGGGTTCCGCCTTCGGCTCCACCCACGGCTAAAAGCAGGTCGTCGCTTCGCGACTCTGGTTGAAACCCTCTACGTATACCCGGGGCTGCGCCTGCGGCTGGCCCCGGGCTACCATCCGTTGCCCCTTCGGGGCATAAGACTCGACAGACTCGACAGACTCGACAGACTCGATAGACTCGACAGACTCAATAGACTCGACAGACTCGAAGGACTCAATAGACTCGATAGACTCTGCAGACTTCTGCTATACTGCATCCGGCTCAACCCATCACCTGCATAACAATTTGGGCCTCGGGCTCAATGCCCGGACCGGAACGAAGCTTCATTCCGGTTCAGGGTTCTTGTGTCCGGGCATTGGTCCCTGCTTGAGACTTCGGTCTCTACTGGGGTCGCCCGTCTTTCCCTTCAACTCAGGATTAGGAGGCAGGGCGCGTTTTCCGTTTCGAGCCGCGGAGCGCCGAAATTGTTATGAAGCCACTCATTAAACATCTCGTTTCAGGAGCCCTCTGGGCGCTGATCACATTTGTCATTGGATCGGTCGTCATCTCGGCTCAAAGCCAGACAGTGACGACCCCTAGACCCGTAAGCCCCGCCGCTGAGGTCAGCCAGACGATCGGCCTCACCGAGATAACGGTCAATTACTCGCGGCCCCGCGTGACCCTCAACGGTGTCGACCGATCGGGCCAGATCTGGGGCACTCAGGTCCCATACGGATTCAACGTTCTTCAGGGCGGTAACGGAGGCAAGAACCCCTGGCGCGCGGGAGCCAACGAAAACACGACGATCGAGTTTACGGACGATGTCGTCATCGAAGGCAAGCCGCTCGCCGCCGGCAAGTACGGCCTTCACATGGCGGTCTGGGAGGACGGCCGGGTCACCCTCATCTTTTCGAAGAATCACACGTCGTGGGGCAGTTTCTTCTATGAGGAAAAGGACGACGCTCTCCGGGTCGATGTGCGCTCGAAGGAAATCTCTCACACCGAGGTGCTCACCTACGACTTCGTGGAGATGGGCAACAATTACGCCATCCTCGCCCTTGCCTGGGAGAAGAAGCAGATCCCGTTCAGGATCGAGGTCGATGTGCAGAAGACCGTTCTGGCAAACATCAGAAACGAACTCCGCAGTTTTCCCGCCTTCTTCTGGCAAGGCTACCAAAGCGCGGCGCAGTGGTGCCTGAACAACAACATCAACCACGAGGAGGCTATTCAATGGGCCGACCAAGCGATAGCGCGGAACCGCTCGTTCCAGACGCTGGCCACCAAGGCTGGGCTCCTTACACAGTCCGGAAAACAGGCGGATGGAAACGCGATCTATGAAGAGGCAGCCGGTGTTGCCAACAAGAACCAGCTGAACGCGCTGGGATACCAGATGCTCGCCCGGAAGGACTTCGACCGTGCGATCAAGTTCCTCAAGCTCAACGCCGAGCGCTTTCCCGACGACCCCAATTGTTTCGACAGTCTGGGAGAAGCTTACAAACAGGCGGGCGACCGCGAGAACGCGATCAAGAACCTTCGCAAGTCGCTTTCGATGAATCCGCCCCCGAATGTAAGGGCTAACTCGGAGAAGCTTCTGAAGGAACTGGGAGAAACCCTTTAGATTCGACCTAGGTCGCCCTAAGCATCGGCCGGGGGACCGAAAGGGCCAATAGATCATCTCGCCGGCTTCAGCCGGCTATCTCGCGGCTAAAGCCCGATCACGTGTTGTTTGCCCGGTTGACCCCCGGCTGAAGCCGGGGGCAACTGATGTTTACCGGCAACGTGATCTTTCGTGCGAAACGATTGGGAATGGTGTACATTCCTGCTTCCCAGACCACCTCCAACTGATTCTGCCCTTGTCACTGCTCTTCCGGATCGTTTACTTGGCAGGGATTGTTTTTGTAAGATTCAGCCGTTGCGAAGCGACCAGAACATAGAAACACAACGACAGTTCCCGGGATTCGCATCGTAGGCCATACTAATACCTTACAAGGGGACAACGTAATTATGAGACAGAAAGCTACGTATCAGCTTACGGGGCGCCAGTTGGTTCTGCTTGCCGTGATCTCGGCGTTCATCGCAGTGGCAGCGGTCGCCGCGATGTCCGGTTTTGGGATCGGCTGGAACTACTTTATGTCGGGAGAATCGGCGGAGAAGACTTTCGCCGAGACCCGGCCCGCAATCACGGATCCCGCGACCGTAACTGACGAAGAGAACAACATCGAGATCTACAAGAAGATGTCGCCGGGCGTGGCGTTCATCACCACCAGCGCCAGGTTCGAAAACTGGTTCGGGGAAGAGTTCGAAAGGGAAAGCGGGATCGGGTCCGGCTCTGTGATCGACAACCAGGGGCATATCCTTACGAACTATCACGTCATCGAGGGAGCCTCGAAGCTGACCGTAAGTTTCGGCGGCGACAAGATTTATCCGGCCACGCTGGTGGGCGGAGATCCGGACACGGACCTCGCTGTTATCAAGATAGTCCCGCCGGCGGAAGGCCTCACGGTGATCCCGCTGGGCGATTCGGGATCGCTCGACGTCGGACAGAAGGTCCTTGCGATCGGAAACCCATTCGGTCTGGACAGGACATTGACCACCGGTGTGATCTCGGGCCTGCAGAGGCCGATCAGGGCACGTAACGGACGGCCGATCGATGCCGCGATCCAGACCGATGCCTCGATCAACTCCGGTAACTCCGGCGGTCCTTTACTCGACAAGTTCGGCAGGATGATCGGGATCAATTCACAAATACTTTCGCCTTCTGGCGCGTCCGCCGGTGTAGGTTTCGCGGTTCCGGTAAACACCGCCAAGCGTGTGGTTCCGCAGCTGCTTCAGTTCGGCGAGGTCAGACGGCCGAAGCTGGGCGCTTCACTCTACGGTGTAGAAGAGCTTCGCGACCGCGGAATCGATCTTCCGATCAGGGAAGGGCTTCTTGTCAGAAGCGTCGTTCCGGGCGGATCGATCGACCGTGCGGGCCTAAGGGGACTTTCTTCCGACGGGCAATCGACGTTGCTGGGCGACATCATCACCTCGATCGATGGCCAGAAGGTGAACAACATCGACGACCTATACAGGTTCCTCGACAAGAAGAAGATCGGCGAAACCGTCAGCGTGCAGGTGTACCGGCGGGGAGATACGATCACCGTACCGGTCAAACTTCTCCAGATGCCGGAGACGCGTAGCGGAAATCGCCGCTTCTGAGCACTGGCAAATCGAAACAGCGCAGACGAGCACGTGTCGCCTGCGCTGTTCTCTTTCTTGAACACCGACGCTATGGATTCTGCCGGCCCTGAAAATTTTTACAACGAGGGATTCGGCTGGATCTGCCGCCTGTGCGAAGCGCGTTCGGATCGCGAAGTCGAGGAAAAGCGGTCCAGGCTTATGACCGAGGGCGAGGCCGAGAACAGATCGGCCGATCTATCGACGCCCGCCCTCGCAAGATGGGCGGACCGTGGGGCGGGGATCCTGGAATGTCCTGGTTGCGGAACCAAAGAACGAGTAAAGGGAAGTTAGAGCGAGGAAGGACGTACTCTCTCCATATTGCACAAATCCTGACCGGCCCAATTGCCAGATTCACCGAAGCATGTAACAGCCAGTCCCCACGGGCAAGGAACTCAGGTTCCTCTTCATAATTCTGAAGGAAGGGGCGAAAACGAATGCTTAGCCAACTGATCCCGGCTGATGTATCATCTCGAAGGGTGCTTTTACCCTTAGAACTCATTCCTTGAGGTAATAAATGAGAAATAAGTCATTCGCGTTTCTCGCAGCCGCATTTGTCATTGGCGCGTCGCTCGTATTTACGGGCGGTAGCGAGGCCAGATCGAACGAGCTTGCCGCGCTGCTTCCGCAGTCGGATGGTGTGCTTGTGCTCGATGTCAGGAAGCTCTTTGATGAATCGCTTCCGCAGATCCTATCGGCTAACGAACCGCTGCTTGCGAAGATCAACGGCGAGGCAAACAAGATCAAGACCCGGACCGGACTCGACCTAAGGCAGTTTGACGTGCTCGCGCTGGGCGTGAGAACGAAACAGGTCGACGAGAAGACTTTGAATGTCGAACCCGTTATTCTCGCCCGCGGACCTTACAACGGCAATTCGCTTGCTGAGGCGGCGAAGATGGCCTCAGAAGGAAAATCCCGAACCGAGGAGTTTGCAGGAAGAACGGTTTACATCTTTTCAGCGAAAGAGATCGTGGACCGAAACCGCCCGTTGGGCGCCGGATCGCAGAGTGTTTTCGAAAAGATGTTCGATAAGGTCCTGAACGGGCTCTCGGATGAGGTCGCGCTTGCCGCGTACGACTCGAATACGGTCGCGCTCGGTTCGCTCGGGCGAGTGAAAGAACTACTCGGGAATTCCCCGAGGATCGAGAACCGTCTGCTCGAGATGCTCGGCCGAAAGCAGAACGCCGTCGCAAGCTTTGGAATGGTTGTACCGGACGGTCTGTCCCGCTACTTCGAACTTGAAGAGGACGAACTCGGCGAGAGCCTTAATTCCGTCCGTGAGGTCAACGGCACGCTCGACACATTACCGGGCAGGACGATGCTGTCAATCGCCGCTCGGACCGTCGATGCCAAGCAGGCTGAAAACCTCGAGATAATGCTCTCCGGGTTTCGAGGCCTGTTCGCCGGGATCCTGAAACAGCAGAAGGGCGAGGACAAGAAGGTTTACGGGCGCATGCTCGAAAACCTTTCGGTGGACAGAAACGAAACCGAACTGACGGTGAGCCTTGAGATTCCGCAAGGCGACCTCGACATCATCGTGGGAAAGAAGTAACTGCTCACCGTCGCGATCCTATTCAGCGGCCGCCGCCACCCCCCGGCGGCCTTTCCTTTTCTCCCGCCGACATCTTTTCCCCGAAGTCCGTTTGGAATAACATAGGTTTTATGGGCAGTTCCCTGACACGAAAAGCGTTTCTCGTCACAGCCTTGGCACTTATGGCAGTGCCCTCTTCATCCGCGCTCGCACAGAGCGAGCCCAGAACGCGTGTCGTCGTCACAGACAGCGCCGCGAAGCCCGGCTCGACGCCCGTCTCGGACAATTCGGCCACGGCGCTCCCGCTGCTCCGGACCCGGATCTCGATGACGATCGCGAATCCGGCGCTGCGAAGGGGCAGCGTCGGGATCAAAGTGATCTCGCTGGATTCAGGTGAAACCGTTTACGAACGCGACGCCGAGAAGTATTTTATGCCGGCTTCGAATATGAAGAGCTTCACGGTCGCGGCGGCGCTCGACAGGCTCGGACCCGAGCATAGGTTCACGACCAGCATTTACGCGCCGGCGAAACCGGAAGGGGGGGTAGTGAAAGGCGACCTGATCATCTTCGGCCGCGGAGATCCGGCTTTCTCGTGGCGATACAACGGAGGCGACTGGCTGGTCGCGATCGACAATCTCGCCGACAAACTGATCGCGGCGGGCGTGAAGAAGATCGAAGGCAATATCGTCGGTGACGGCTCATATTTCAACACTGAAGCCGTCCCGTTCGGCTGGGAGTGGGACGACCTTCAGTGGTATTACGGCGCGGAGGTATCGGCGCTTTCGGTCAACGACAATGTCGTCGTGATGAAGGTTTCACCTTCGACGATCGGGCTTGCGCCGCTCGTCGCCTTCGAACCGACGAGCACCCTTTTCCGGGTCGTTAACACCGCCAAGACCGTTCCGAGCGGGGAGCGCAAAACGCTGAAGATCGCCAAGCGGCCCAAAGACAATGTTTACGAGATCTCGGGAAACCTGCCTGCCGGCGATCCCGGATTCTCGGGCACGGTCTCCATCTCGAATCCTCCGCAGGTATTCGCCGATCTCTTGAAACAGAGGCTGGCTCTGAAAGGCGTCACCGTCACAGGGAACGCGCTTGGTGTCGACAGATTCGACCGCGGAGGCGAACCGCTGAAAACTGAGGGCCTCTTCGAGGTGGTTTCTCATCCGTCGCCGCCGCTGAGTCTAATTGCCGAGAACACGATGAAGCCGAGCCAGAACCTCTACACGGAGATCCTTTTGCGTTCGCTCGGTGAGACCACGGGCGATCCATCTGATCTGAGAAAGACCAGCGAAGAGAAGGGAATGGCGGTGATCAACGAGCTTCTGAAGAAGGCCGGAGTTCCCCTCGACAGCGTGGTCCAGTACGACGCCAGCGGGCTTTCAAGGCACAACCTGATCACTCCGAACGCTTCCGCGATGCTCTACAAGTATCTCGATACGGCAAGATATTCGGCATTCTGGAAGAACTCGCTGACGATCGGCGGCGTGGATGGAACATTGCGAAGGCGGTTCAAAGGAACCAGCGCATCGGGGAACGTGCGCGGCAAGACGGGGACGATCGACCAAGTGTCCGCACTTTCGGGATACGTCACATCGAAGGCGGGCGAGCGGTTCGCGTTCGCGATAATCACGAACGGAATCCCCGACGCCGGAACAAGGGTATCGGCGATCGACGAGATAGTGCTTCAGCTTGCGAACTTGGAGGAGAAGACGTTCTTCGATCCGACGCCGCAGGTCGTGAAGACGGTTCAGTGAGAGGTTGGAGGCGGGAGAACTGCCCGTCCGGAGCGCAGGCGCCGGACCGCGCGCGTCCTCGCCCGCATCGCGCAAGAAGCTTCAGATATCAGATCTCCGACAGATTCGTAAACCTTCCGGCTTGCTGAAGAAGTGGTGCCGCCCCTCCGGGGCGGAAGTCGTAATATCGCCCGTACCCGGTCCACTGTCTCCTGTCTTCTGTTCTACCCGTCGCTTGCGCTCCGGGTTCCGATCATGTCGCCGCTAAAGCGGCTGAATAATCTTGGGGGCTTCCTTACCGTGGGTTGCGCCCTTCGGGCTTACCCACGGCTAAATGCATATGACCGCTACGCGGTCTCCTGTCTCCCGTCTCCTGTCTCCCGTCTCCTGTCTCCCGTCTCCTGTCTCCCGTCTCCTGTCTCCCGTCTCCTGTCTCCGGTCTCCTGTCTCCGGTCTCCCAAAAAAACCGGCGGCCCGCATTTCGCGAACCGCCGTTTTTGATCTTGTTGTCCGGTAGGATTACCAACCGGAGTTGTAGCCGCCGCCACCGCCGCCGCCGTGTCCGCGGCTTCTGCCGCGATTTCCGCCGCCGCGGTCCTCACGCGGACGAGCCTCGTTCACGACGATGTTCCTTCCTTCGAAGTCCTCGCCGTTGAACTGCTCGATCGCGGTCTGCGCTTCTTCTTCCGTGGCCATCTCGACGAATCCGAAGCCTCTGGAGCGTCCGGTGTCCCTGTCCTCGATAACCTTAGCCGATTCCACTGTTCCCGCACGCGAAAAGAAGTCGTGCAGATCATCACTTGTCAGATGAAACGACAAGTTTCCAACATACAGTTTATTGTTCATTATTCGTAGATTTACAATTGAAGCGAAGCAACGAAGGAAGGCTGAACTAGCGGATGGTCTCTAGCGGAACTCCTGTCTAAGATGCGGCGCGCCTAACTTTCTAAATATCTGCTGCTTCGTGACCTTTCCAACCAAACTCTCTAACCGAACCAAAGCCGCCGCAATCTTTTCTGTAACGGATGCGCCTATCGAGACACAGATGAGAGCAAAAACCTTCGTAAGTATGCCCATCTTGCCCCGTTTTGGCAAGTAAATAGTTGGCCCGCAGCGACTCGCGCCAGCGTCCGGAAGGAATGCATCCGCCGGCGTCCCGGCGGCGAATATATTTACGGTCAAAGGGAATTATCGAACAAGGGGAAGAAAATGATAACAGACACCACCAAGGTCACGACATACACAGTAAAGCACATTGAACCCGAGGAAGCCTCGGTCCTGAGAGTCGCGGAGGCGCGCCTGCCGACCGAGTTCGGCGAGTTCCGGATCGCGGGTTACCGCTCGCTGACGAGCGAAGAGGAGTTTGTCGCGGTCTTCAAGGGAGAAGTCGACGATGGCGAGGCGGTCCCTGTCAGGATTCACTCGCAGTGCCTGACGGGCGATGTGTTCCATTCGATCAAGTGCGATTGCGGGCCTCAGCTGCAGAGGGCAATGGAAACAATAGAGGAAGCCGGACGCGGCGTCATCGTCTATCAGCACCAGGAAGGACGAGGGATCGGGATTATCAACAAGATCCGGGCTTACGCTTTGCAGGACGAAGGCGCCGACACGATCGAGGCGAACGAGCGCCTCGGGCTAGATGCCGACCTTCGTGAATATGGCCAATGCGTGGAGATACTAAGGGACCTTGGAGTGAAGAAGGTCCGGATGATGTCGAACAATCCGGAGAAGATCCAAGCGGTTCGCGACGGAGGGCTGGAACTTGTCGAGCGGCTTCCGATCGAGTTCGAGCCTTCGGAGGACACGTTTAAGTACCTGAGCGTGAAAAAGCTGCAGATGGGGCATCTGCTGAGTCTTGTCTGAAGTGATCTCACCACGAATCAAATCGACCGATAAGCGAATTTAACGCGAAGGTCGCGAGGGCCGCGAAGGAAACTACTGCTGTATCCCTTGATCACCTGGCTTCGGTCTTCGGAATAGATCTAATGGTCCCGGGGAAATGCGGAAAAGTTCTTTGCGTCCTTGGCGACCTTCGCGTTCAAAGGCTTTCCGAATCTCTGCGGTCTCTGCGTTTCAAACCTGTGGCTCAGTACTCATCTCTCATCTCTCATCTCTCAGTACTTCCAACAGCTTCTCGTGGATCCCGCCGAACCCCCCGTTCGACATAACCGCCACGATGTCGCCTTCGCGCATCTCGGGCGCAAGATGCCCGACGATCGAATCGGCGTCCGGAAGATTGAAAGCCGGAAGCCCTTTCGCGGTAACCTCTTCGATCAGCTTTCCCGTATCCAGGACCTTCCCGACCTTGCTCGCCGTAGACGTGTCGTACACGCCGGCGACGATCACATAGTCGGCTTTCGAGAAAGCCTCGACGTACGGTTCCTGGAAAACGGCAAGGCGGGATGACCAGCTTCTGGGCTCGAAAACCGCTATCAGGCGTTTGCCGCTGTATCTCTGCCGCAATGCCTCGAGCGTCGCTCCGACGGCCGTCGGATGATGAGCGAAATCGTCGATGACCGTGACTCCGCGTTCGACGCCTCGGATCTCGGCCCTTCTCTTTACCGACTTGAATGTCGCGAACGCCTTCTGGATCGTTTCAGGTCCGATCCCCCAGGCATCCGCCGCAACGATCACCGAAAGGCAGTTGCGTACGTTGAACTCCCCGATCAGCCCGGTTTCGAAGTCGGACCAGTGTTCGCCGTCACGAAAGACGCTGAACCGTGTCTTCGCGCCCGAGAAGTCCAGATCGCGGGCCTGCCATCTCGCATCTTCGGAAAGCCCGAACGAATGCACGTCGGTGAACAGCTTCCCTTCCATCTCCGAAAGCACCTCCCGGACGACCGGCGAATCCGTTCCGACAACGAGGCGGCCGTTGGCGGGCACCAGGTTCATCAATCTCGAGAACTGGAACTTGATGTCGGTCAGGTCTCGGTAAATATCGGCGTGGTCGAATTCGATGTTGCCGACGATCGCGATCTCGGGAAGGTAATGCATGAACTTCGGCTTCTTGTCGAAATATGCCGTGTCATACTCGTCGCCCTCGATCACGAAGTACTCGCTGTCGGTCACGCGAAAGCTGGCTCCGAAATTCTGCACCACGCCGCCGACAAGGAACGAAGGATCGAATCCCGCCGTCTCGAGCACCCACGCCGCGATGCTGGTCGTCGTAGTCTTTCCGTGCGTTCCGGCGACCACCAGGGAACGCCTTCCGCGAATGAATTCGTTCTTGACCGTTTCGGCCTGCGAATAGTAAGCGAGCTTCCGGTTGAGGACTTCTTCGATCTCCGGATTCCCCCGCGAGATAGCGTTTCCGACGATTATGCTGTCCGCTCCGATATCCAGATTCTCCGGCTTGTATCCCGTCATAACCTCGATCCCGAGGCTCTCAAGCTGGGTAGACATCGGTGGATAGACGTTCTGGTCCGAGCCCGTGACCTTGTGGCCGCGCGCCTGCAGCATCCCGGCGAGACTCGCCATCGCGGTCCCGCAAATACCGATCAGGTGATAGTGCATTTTGATGTGATTCCGCCCGGTTCGGGCTCAGTCGGGGACAAGTTTAGCATCGGCGGCGGAACTCGAACAGCGCGGGTCCGGAACCGATCGGCCGTAAGAAGCATCGCAGTGTTTCGAAAAAGTTATTCGCTTGCATCTCGACCGCTCCTGTTATCTGATGGGAGGGTCCTGAAAGTATCCAAGACTGGAACTGGAGTTGATTATGAAACGAGCATTCCTGGCAATCGCCATTCTGGCCCTCGCAATTCCGGCATTCGCGCAGAAGATCGGAAAACCGACAAAAGACGGAAAAGAACCGACACCCGCGCAACGCGAGATCATCAACGAAGGCATACGGCTTCACGAGGAAAAACGTTACGACGAGGCGATCGTGCAGTACAACAAGGTGCTCGCCGAATCGCCTGATTGTGTTCTCGCTCTCTACGAGGTGGGATACGCTTATTACGCGAAAAAGGACCTGGACAACAGCCTGCGGTACGCGTTGAAGGCGGCCGAATACCGGTCAGATATCTTGCCGAGGGTCTATATGATGATCGCCAATGTCGTCGACGACAAAGGGGAGCCGGAGAAGGCGATCAAGATCTACGAAGAAGCCATAAAGCAGACTCCCAATTCTGCTCTCCTTCGTTACAACATCGCGATCACATACTTCAGGCTGAAGAAATTCAAGGAAGCGAGAGCACAAGCAAAGAAAGCGGTCGAACTGGACTTTGCATATCCCAGCCCACATTACATTCTCGCGGTCCATTTCTCCGATTCCGGTTACAAGGTTCCGTCTCTGCTTGCCGGCCTCCGGTTCCTTTCGCTGGAAGCGGACACTCCGCGCGCCAAGAGCGCCGCCGCACTCATCGCCCAGAAGCTTGAATCCGGGGCTACGAAGAACAAGGAATCCGGGAACATCAATATCTTTGTGGATCTGAACTCGCCGAAGGACGAGGGAGACTTCTCTACGATCGATCTGATTCTCTCGATGAGAAGCGCGATGAGGATAGGCGGAGATGACGAGAAGGATGAGAAACCTAAGACCCGCGAAGAGCAGTTCGTCGATACTCTGGAGATGCTTGTGGACAGCATCGCGGAAGACGACGAGAACGGAAAGACGTTTTCCGGAAAGAACTACTTTGCCTATTTCCGCGAAATGAAGGCTAAGGATTATACCAAGGTACTTGGACACCTTGTCCTTGCCCAGATAGGCAGCGATACCGCGATGGATTGGCTCGCAAAGAACCAGCAGGACTTGCTGGCGTTCTGGAACTGGTCAAAGGCCTTCAATTCGAAGTAGTCGTTCGGCTTTCTGGCCGTAAATCATCGGGATTCTGAAAGGCAACGGTTCAGGTCTTCAGATCTCTGCCCGGATTCGCGATCCATTACTTTGCCGCTCCCCGCACCGCTTGCATTCTTTTGCCGCCTGCGAGGGGGCGGCACGTTTTTCCGCCCAACCTGATCAAAACAAAGGAAAACCGCGCGTTAAGGTTCAGAGATTGTTGAATGCCCCCGGGTGATTATGCATAATCGTGCGGACGGAAGCGCTTCGATCCGCCGTTTTCACCCATATCCCAGAACCGAATAAGAAAAGCCAATGTTGAAAAAGCTCCTGAAGATCGCACTCGTGGTCGTTGTCCTTGCCGGCGTCGGCTTCGCGGCGTTCATAGGTTACGTAGTGACGTTCCTGCCTGACATACCTCTCGAGGAAGTTCGTATCGAATACACCCACGAACGGATCAAACGCGGCGAGTATCTCGCTAAGTCGGTCGCGCAGTGCCTGGACTGCCATTCGGAGCGCGACTGGTCGAAGTTCTCGGGACCCATCAAGCCGGGTACCGAAGGCGCAGGCGGCGAGCGATTCGATCAATCGATGGGCTTTCCGGGATCGTACACGGCTCCCAACCTGACCCCTCACAACATTAAGGACTGGACCGATGCCGAGCTGTTTCGGGCGATCACGGCGGGTGTGAGCAGGGACGGGCGACCTCTTTTCCCGATAATGCCGTACCCGAACTACGGGAAGATGGACCGAGAAGACATCTACTCGATCATCGCCTACATACGTAAACTGCCGCCGGTGGAGAGCGAAACCCCTCCATCTTCTTCGGATTTCCCGATGAGCATCATCATCCACGCGATCCCTTCGGCACCCTCTTTTGTACAAAAGCCTCCTAGGACAGACAAGGTCAAGTACGGGGCATATCTATCCAATGCGGCAGGATGCGCCGAATGTCACACTCCGGCGAAAAGCGGCCAAACGATTCCCGAGCTTCTGTTTTCGGGGGGCAGGTACATAGACACGAACACGGCAAGCGTTCAGACCTCCAACATCACTCCCGACAAGGAAACAGGCATCGGGGCGTGGAGCGAGCAGGACTTCATCGCGCGATTCAAGGCGTTCGACAAGACCTCGGGAATGTACAAGGAAGACGCGGTCAAGGAAGGCGATTTCAACACCCCGATGCCCTGGCAGGGATATGCGACGATGAGCGAGGAGGACCTTGCAGCGATCTACGCGTACCTGATGTCCATCAAGCCGATCAAGAACAAGGTTCCGAAACAGCACTCGATACCGAGAAAAAAGAACTGAGGACTGAGGACTGAGGACTGAGGACTGAGGACTGAGGACTGAGACAAGATGCCACATCGTCGTTCGCATAGCGAACACGTATCTTAGCCGTGGCCTTCAGTCCACGGTAGCGGACGGCAAAACCCTTCGAGCCGCTTTAGCGGCGACAGATCGAGTGCCCCCAACGCGCCCCGTTTAGAGCAGCCCTTTGGGCTGCAATTCCGCGCGTCCGCGCGGCGCAAACTGAAGTTCGCGGTACCTCGGCAGCCCGGAGGGCTGTGCTAAACCGGGGCGGGGCGTGGCGTCCGTCGGGATCGATCGGGCTACGCCGAAGAAGGACACAGATAAACACAGATTCAGGGAAGCCGGTTACTCGCCATCCGAAGGATCATCCTGAATCCGAGTTCATCTGTGTCCTTTCTTTCGGTGAAAACCAGGAGGAGTGGGCAGGCACAGGTCCTGCCCCTACAATTGCCCTGCAAACGGAAGATCGCCCGCCTTTTTGTAGACCGGAATATCGACGTCCTGGAAGTTCTCCGTAGGAGGCACGGGCTTCTGTGTGTTCAGATCCAGGAATTCCTTCGACACCTTCAGTTCTTTTCCCGAAGGATCGAAGACCGTGGTCCGGATGACGATCACGTCTCCCATGAACGTCCTGAGCTCTTTTCGGATCTCCGCGATGGAACCGTCCGGTCGAAACACGTGCTCGGCGTAATGCGCCCAGTCCCCGGAAGGCGACGAGTACGTGAAGTTGACACCGATGACCTTCCCTTCCTTCAGCCAGACGTACGCGACCGTGTAGCTCTCAATTTCCTCTCCGGCGTTCTGGAAATCGATCATCGACGAGTACTTCTTCCAGAGCGGCTTCGAACCTTCGTTGTAGTCTGATACGTCCGCGAAGATCAGGTGAGGCTCGCCCTGCTTCTCGACGAAGTCCCTTGCCTCCTTCACGTAGGCCTGAACTTCCGCGAGCGTCTTTCCGTCGGGCGAAACCTCCTGGGCGCCCGCCAGACCCGCGAGGGCCAGGAACGTCATCGGAAGCATTGCCAAACGGATCGATCTCACGTCGAAACTCCCTTTAGCTGAGCGCGTTGCGCATTTTCTCCATCGCGCCGTCGAGGATCGAATCCTCGCGTGCGATGCAGACTCGCACGTGTGCGTCCCATCGGTCGGAATCGGCAAACGCGCTTCCCGGCACCACGCCGACTCCGGCATTTTCCATCAGCATTTCGTTGAAGGGAAGCGCGTCGTCGAACTCTTCCGGGATGCGCGCCCAAAGGTAGAAGGACGAACCGGAAGGATAAATCTCGAAACCGAGTTCCGTCAGCGCGTCGCTGACAAAGATCCGTTTCCGGTCGAACTTCTTCAGAAGGTCGTCATAGTAATCCGGATCGGCCATCAGCACTTTCGAAAGCGCCGCCTGAAGCGGCGTTGCGGGACACACGTATATAACGTTTGCCGCATTGTTTACCGGACCGAGAAGCTCGCCCTTGGCGTAGGCGTAACCCAGCCTCCAACCGGAGATGTTCCACGATTTCGAGAACGAGTTCACAGTGATCGTCCGGTCCCACATTCCGGGGAGCGTTGCGATCGGGACGTGCGGATTCTCGCCCGCGACGTAGTGTTCGTAAACCTCGTCGGAGATGCAGAGCAGGTCGAGCTCCTCGCAGACCTCGGCGATCGCCTGAAGCTCGTCGCGGGTCATCACCTTTCCGCTCGGATTGGAAGGCGTGCAAACGATGATCGCCTTCAGAGGAAAGTCCGTTCGGTTCACAAGTTCCTTGCACCGCGCGAGCAGCGCATCCTTTTCGAACTCAAGGTTCTCGTCCAGTTCGAACGTTTCGGTCTTTCCGCCGAATTCTTCTAGAATGCGGCGATGATACGGGTAGTAAGGCTCGAACACGAGCGCCGATGCGCCTTTCAGATAGCTCTGCGTGATGCCGATCAGCGCTCCGGTCCCGCCGGTTGTGATCATCAGCTCGAAAGGACGCGCGTCCGGATCGACATTGATGCCGTTGTAGCGGCGGATCTTCTCGGCGACAGCGGACCTCAACGCTGCGTCGCCCTCGCTGCCGCCGTAATGGTTACGGCTTGCGGCGATCACATCATAGGCTTCCTTTGCCAGATCGGGATCGATCGGCAGTTCGGACTGCCCCTGAACGAGATTCCCCGAAGGCGGGACGAGCCTCGTGATAGCCCTTATGTCGGGCTTCACCTTCTTCGATTTTGCTTCTTGCATGCGTACAAAATAGCAGTTTTTGAGCCGAATTCCCACAGGCGTTCCGGTTGTAATGTAGAATCGTCGATATGCCTCAGATTCGTGATCCGACACCGCCGGGCCTCGCGCCGGGCTACTTCGGAGGCCACTTCTTCAGGTACAGGAAGCGGCCTACGGAATTTCTGCGCGAGATGGCCTCGCTCGGCGATGTAACGTATATGCGGCTGTTCCGAATGCCCGCTTTTTTGCTGAACCATCCGGACCTCGCTCGGGACCTGCTTGTCAATTCGAACTCCAAATTCGTGAAAGGCCGCGCGCTTCAGAGGGCGAAGATGCTGCTCGGCGAGGGGCTTCTGACAAGCGAGGGCGAGGCTCATCTGAAGCAGAGAAGGATGATCCAGCCGGCTTTCCACAAAGACAGGATCGCCTCGTATGCGCAGACGATGAGCGGAGAGGCGGTGCGGATCCGAAAGGAATGGAAGAACGGATCGACGTTGGACATAGACCGCGAGATGATGCGGCTTACCCTGCGAATCGTCGGACGGACGCTTTTCAGCGTCGATGTGGACGGAGACGCGGAGGACGTCGGCGCCGCGATGACCGATCTGATCGAGTCGTTCGACTTCCTTCTGATCCCGTTTTCCGAACATCTCGAGAAGCTCCCGATCCCGCCGGCGAACCGATGCCGGAAAGCGGTCGCGACACTCGACCGCGTGATCTACAGCTTCATCGAAGAACGCCGGATGGACCTCTCGGACGAGGGCGATCTGCTCTCGATGCTTCTTCTGGCCCGCGACGAGGACGACGGCGGCGTGATGACGGACAAGCAGGTCCGCGACGAGGCGATCACGCTGTTCCTTGCCGGGCACGAAACGACCGCCAACGCCCTGACCTTCACGTGGTACCTTTTGTCGCAGAACCCGGAAGCGGAAAAGAAGCTGCACGCTGAGATCGACACCGTACTCGGAGGGCGCGCGCCTTCTTTCGAAAGCATTACGAACCTGAAATTCACGGAGGCGGTCCTCGCCGAATCGATGCGTTTGTTCCCTCCGGCCTGGGCGGTCGGGAGACTCGCCGCCGAGGAACACGAATTTGGCGGTTATAATGTCCCGAAAGGCGCTCTTGTCCTGATCAGCCCGTTCGTGATGCACCGCGACGAGAGGTTCTGGGACCGACCGGACGAATTCGTTCCCGAAAGGTGGCAATCGCAGAGCGTGAAAGAGGCGAGCCGAAAGTTCATCTATCTGCCCTTCAGCCGGGGAGTCAGGAGCTGCATCGGCGAAGGCTTCGCCTGGACGGAAGGGATCCTGGCGATCGCGGCGATCGCTCAGAAATGGCGGTTCCGCCTTGCGGAAGGACAGAAGCTTGGACTGAAGCCTCTGATGACGCTGCGGCCCGCGTACGGGATGAGGATGGTGGCGGAGAGGAAGTAAACAGAGGCTTGTCGCACGAAAGGCCGTTCCGTACACCTCTCACCTGGTCGGTGCATCTGAGCCCGTAGAGACTGATCAGGATGGCCGCCTTTGTCGTCACAATGAAACGACTCGTAAAAGTGCTACTCCCATTCGTACTGGCCATCAGCGTATCCGGCCAAACAGACCTGATACCGGAAAACGACTCCGACCTGGAAATGCTTGATGACAGCCTTCAGAAATTCGAGGCGCAGGTGTTTCAGTGCAAATCCGTTTCGTGTCCAGACCTGAAATGCGAAGTAGCTAACAGTATCTGGGATTCCGTTTCGAATGGCCGAGATTGGCTTAAACTTTATGCGTTCTGGATCTCCAGGCTATCTGATTTCCGCTCAAATTCCCGAGCCCAGGAAAGATACTCGAAGGCTAGTTCAATCGTTGAACGAATGACCGCTCTTGTTGGAAACGGTGAGTTTGACCGGAGCAATTCGTCGGCCCTCAATTCATGTATATTTAAGCTGGAGCCCTCCTGTGGGGAGATGTGGAGTATACGCAAACGATTCGCATCGCCGACGCGATGCTCATCGTTCTACTGCAAGGTCGTATTCCCTTCCAGTGGCGAACCCTCCGAAGGTACCGCATCGCAGCCCGAACGCTGGAGGGAAGCCCTCGAGTACCTCAGTTCCCGAATTCCGCGTTCCATGCTGAGCCCACCTGGTTTGTCTTTCGAGCAGGACTTTTGGATAGAGTACGCACCTGGTCGAGCAATGGCGGGAATCTCCCATGACGCAACGGTCTCAGTGTCACGGTGTGATCCAAAGGGACAAGAACTCACGTTGGTACCTGCGAATATCCCGCGAACGGGACCCGTCAGGCCGGATCAACGTCTGTTTTCAAAGCAGTTCGAGACAGGAGGTGAACAAGATCTCAGGTTTGTCGCGCCCTACTTTCCAGGAGCTGTGGAGTTCCGGCTACAGGATCTGCGAACCGGTTATCAGCTTGCGTTCGCACCTGTCTTAATCGACACACCGATCGACGTTAAGGGGAAGTGGATCAGTAACAAAGGCGAAGAGATCGAGATCGTTAGGTCAGCCGGTTTGATTTCGGCATATCCCGCAAAAGGACGAGTTCGAAATGCATTGATCTGGGATATTGAGGTAACCGGCGTCGACAGATCAGGAACTCAGTCGTTTAGTGCTACTTGTTCATCCGGAACAGGAGACTCTGAGAACTTAAAGCGCACAGTTATGTTTGTTGATCAGAACGGCGAAATCTCGATCGAAGATCCTGATTGCAAGATCTTCTCATACGGGAACAGGTTCAGGAGGGTGAAGTAGTATCGCTTTAGCTAGCCAAGAATCAGAGATCCTCCGAACCCCCGACGAGCGGTTTCGGGACCTTCCCGGGTTCCCGTTCGAGCCCAATTACACCGACATCGGCGGGCTCCGTATGCACCACGTCGATGAGGGCGGGCGCGAGTCGCCGACAGTGCTTATGCTGCACGGCGAGCCGACCTGGTGCTACCTGTACCGCAAGATGATCCCGATCTTTGCCGACGCGGGTTTCCGGGCGGTCGCTCCGGACCTGATCGGTTTCGGCCGGTCTGACAAGTTAAAAGAAAAGGAAGCCTACACGTACGCCAGCCATCTTGAATGGCTGAGGACATTCATCGAAGCGCTCGACCTCAAAGACATCACGCTTGTTTGTCAGGACTGGGGAGGATTGCTCGGCCTGCGCCTCGTGGTCGAGATGGAAGACAGGTTCTCAAGAATTGTCGCGGCGAACACGTTCTTGCCGACCGGCGACGAAAAGACGCCGAAGGCTTTCAAGGTCTGGCTCGCCTTCTCGCAGGCGACGCCCGTTTTCCCCGTCGGCAGGATAATCAAAATGGGCTGTTCGTCGAAGGTCCCTAAGGAGGTTCGGAAGGCTTACGAGGCTCCCTTTCCCGACAATTCGTACAAGGCGGCGGCGAGGGTCTTTCCGACGCTTGTCCCCATCTCGCCGGACAACGTCGAATCGGAGAACAATCGCCGCGCCTGGGAACGGCTCGCGAAGTGGGACAAACCGTTCCTGACCGCATTCGCGGACGGCGATCCCATTATGCGGGGCGCGGACAAGGTCTTTCAGAAGCGCGTGCCCGGAGCGCTCGGCCAGCCGCACACGACGATCGAGAATGCGGGGCACTTCATTCAGGAAGACAAGGGCGAGGAGCTTGCGGGCGTGATCGTCGACTGGCTGAGGGGATTGTAAAATTTAATCCCTCGCATTCTTTGCCCGTGAGGGTTTAAGATTGAAAGACCTCTCCCGTTGGACCCGGACCCCCTTCCCGGAGGCAAAGATGATAAATGGAACAGCAATACCCTTCCGAAAGGTCATCTCTCCCGTTTCGATCCTTCTTCTGATACTGTCCTTCGCCGCCGGTGCCTTCGCGCAGGACGAGCTGGACGGGCTCCTGTCCCGGCTCGATTCAGTGCGCGAGCTTTCTAAGCAGTGCGTCAGCACCGACTGCCCGGACGCCGACCGTGCCGCGATGCAGAAGCTTCTCAACGGCCTCGAGGACGCGCAGCTTTTCGCAAGGCTTCAGGCATTCTGGATCACACAGCTTCCGAACTACGAGAACTCGACCGACCTCCGCCAGAGGGTCGTCAAGCTTCGCAGCGTGCACGACGCGATCCGCAACCTGATCTTCAAGTCCTCCGACGGCGATTCTCTTATGTACTGCGTCGTGAAGCTGAACGAGGCGCGCGGCGAGGACCTCTCCAAGGCGCTGATCGATTTCAAGCAGAACACGGGAAAGGAGAGGGTCTCTGCGTGGGTGTGGGAATCGGTTTCGATGGTCGGGAACAGCCTCAGCCTGGACACAACCGACACGCCTGAGAAGGCTCCGGAGGCAGTAAAGGAGCTCGGCCCGACGATCGGAAAGACTCTGGAAGGGCTTTCGGTCCCGGAGATCCGGACGGCGCAATCGAAGATCGATCCGGGCGACAAGCCGTACGATCCCGGCGCGCAGATCACGATCAACTACGAGCTCTCACCGTGTGTGCGGTTGCCGACGTTCTTTTTAATCTCGAAGAGCGATGCTCAGCGTTCATTCTGGAATTCTACTCACATAATCACTTCAAGGGATACGGTGTCGACGAGCGGCACTGTGCACCTGACGGCACCACAGCTCGTGGGTGAGTATGTGATCATGGTCAGTGACCGGTACTCCGGTTCACCTATTGCTGCAGGCGCAGAAATAACGGTTCGGGGCTTCCGCTCGACCGGCTTCCCGGGCGTTTACCAGATTCGCCAGAGCGGGCTGAATTCCGAGATCGGAAGCCACATCGCGATCGTGGTGGACAACAACGGTGTTCACTATTGGGGATGGGCCTTTCAGACCCCGGTCTCGGATGAATGGCAGTTCAGTGAACGAGTGTTCGCGAGCGATCCTTCAAGACAGGCGTACGTCTCAAAGGCCGAACTCGAAGGCACGACTCTGAAGATCGTGCGCGTGACCGCTACCTGTGAGGGATCGGAGAAAGAGGTCGCTGTCACGACCGAGATATATCTGCAGTCCGAAGGCACGATGATGATCGGCCGCCGCCAGTCGTGGGATTGCTCTTCGGGAGCGCCCGTGATCAAGGAAGGCGAACTGGAGTTCGACTTCCAAGCCGTGCGTGTCTCAGGCGAGCCTCCTGCTATGCCTTCCTCGGACGGCCGAAAACGGATCGCGTCCGAACCACGGTGAGAGCAGCGAATACTCGTTCAGAAAATAAAGGACACAGATAAACACAGATTCAGGAAGATCATTCGACCAATCAGGTCTTGATCAATTTGTCCGAATCCGTGTTCATCCGTGTCCTTCCCTTACTCTTCCCTGGCACGATCCCCGCAGAATTCGCGCGTTCCAGATCAGAGCAGGAGTAGGAAGGGCTGAGAAATCCGACCGGAGTCCTCGGTTACGTGGTAGACTCGCGCCCTGACAAAAGGAGGAAACTATGCCGCGCATCGACGAGATCGCCCCGGACGTATTCCGGATTTCGACATTCATTCCCGAGTTCGACCTTCAGTTCGCACAGTTCCTTGTCCGCGACGAGGAACCGCTGCTTTTTCATACAGGCATGAAGGCACTGTTCCCTCTGGTGCTCGAAGGAGTCAGCGAGCTGATCGATCCTTCCACGCTCCGATGGATCGGCTTCAGCCATTTCGAGGCCGACGAATGCGGTTCTTTGCCCGAATGGCAAAGGGTCGCACCGGAAGCGACGGCCGTCTGCAGCCTTGTCGGCAAGATGGTGTCGGTCGACGACTTCTCCGGCAAGGAAGCGCGCGGAATGAACGACGGTGAAGTGCTTGAGACGGGCAAGTACCGGTTCCGGTTCATAAAGACGCCTCACGTTCCTCATAACTGGGAGGCCGGGCTCCTTTTCGAAGAGACGAACGGAACGCTTTTCAGTTCGGACATTCTCCACCAGAACGGAGATTCGGACGCCATCACAGAGGACCTGGACGTGCTTTCGATCTGCCGAAAGACGCTTGACGACATGCAGGCGAGCCCGCTAGCCGATTATCTTCCTTACACTGCGAAGACCGACGGGATAATCCGTTCGCTGGCAGCGCTCGATCCGAAGACCGTCGCAACGATGCACGGCGCAGTGTTCACTGGCGACGGCGCGGCGGCGGTCAACGGCTACGCTGATATGCTGAAGAGCTTTTTCAGTGAGCAGTGAGCAGTGAGCGGTGAGCCGTAACAACTGTGAGCCGTTTAGCCCGCGCACTTGTGCGTGGGATGTGAGCCGTTTAGCACACAGTCTGAAAGTACAACCGAGAATCATCCGGTCCCGTTTGAGCCATAGTTCGTCGCAGTGACAACCATCAGTTGGAGGCTGTCTGAAAAGTCAGCCTCTTTTCTGTTTTCAGGGTACAATATTCAGCATGAAAAAGAAGGGTCCGGTCTTCAGAAAGTACGACCAGAACCAGCCGATGCTGCTTCCGCCGAGTTACGACGAGCTGATCCCGGAAAACCATCCGGTGAGGGTGGTGAACGAGGTGATCGAGCGGATCGACATCAGTGGGATAGAGCGGGGATACAAGGGTGGGGGAGCGTCGAGCTATCATCCGCGGATGCTGCTGAAGGTGCTGGTGTACGCATATCTGAGGAACATCTACTCGTCGAGGAAGATGGAGCAGGCGCTAAAGGAGAACATCCACTTCATGTGGCTGAGCTCAGGAGCAAAGCCTGATCACAACACGATCAACGACTTTCGGGGCAAGAGGCTGTCGGGAGAGTTGGAGAAAGTGTTTTCGGAAGTGGTGCAGCTGCTTGCGGGGGAGGGAGTGCTGTCGCTGAAGGAAGCTGTTCTTGACGGGACAAAGATCGAGGCGAACGCGAACCGGTACACGTTCGTGTGGGGCAAGACGGTGAAAGGGAACCGTGAGCGGATCAAAGAGCAGTTGAAGCAGCTGTGGGCGTATGTCGAGAAGCTGTACGAGGACGAGGAACAGACACCGAACGAGCCGGACTTTGAAGCGATGGACCCGGAGGCCGTCGAGCGTGCGATAGAAGAGATCAACGAGGCCCTGAAGGACAAGGAGACGGACCCGAAGACGAGGCAGAAGCTTAGGTACGCAAAGAAGAACTGGCCGAAGAAGCTGGCGGAGTACGAAGAAAAGGAGAAGCTTCTGAATGGCCGGAACAGCTACTCGAAGACGGACCCGGACGCGACGTTCATGAGGATGAAGGAAGACCATCTGGGGAACGGGCAGCTGAAACCCGCATACAACGTGCAGGCCTCGACCGAAGGGCACTACATTCTGAACTACACGCTGGCGCAGACGCCGGCGGACACATCGGCTCTGAAGGATCATATCGAGAGCTACCTGAAGAAGTACGGCGGGGCGCCCGAGTCGCTGACTGCGGACGCGGGATACGGATCGGAGGAGAACTACGAATACCTCGGGGAGAGGGGGATCACCGGGTTCGTCAAATACAACTGGTTCCACAAGGATGTCACGGACAAAAAGCGCCGTGAGGATCCTTTCTTGTCCGACAATCTCAGGTACGACGAAGAAACCGACACGCTGTACTGTCCTGCGGGGAAGCCGATGGACTACATCGGGGACAAGGAGAGAACGAGCGCGGGAGGATATCTCCAGCGGTCAAGGCTCTACAAGGCGGTGAACTGCCGGGGATGCCCGATGCGGGGCCCCTGCCACAAAGCCGAAGGTGACAGGGTCGTCGAGCGCAACTTCAACCTGATCAAACACCGGCGAAGGGCTCGCGAGCTGCTCGAAAGCGAAGAGGGCATCGAGAAACGAAAGAAGAGAATGACGGTCGAGGCGGTGTTCGGGAATATAAAACAGAACAAGGGGTTCAGGAGGTTCAACCTGCGGGGGATCGAGAAGGTGACCACGGAAATGGGACTAATAGCGATCGCCCACAACCTCCAGAGGTTCAGCAAGGCCAGGTTCGCCTGACCAGGCGGCCTTTTCTTGCTCAAAAAATCCGCCGGCCGGCAAAAAATGAGGCTGCCCGACAATCAGTAATCAGACAGCCTCATGCAGGTCCGCAAAAAGATATAGCCGGCTTGAGCCGGCTATATTGGGGCTGAAGCCCCCAGTAGAATCTCTTAAACGTGATCCCCCCGCTGAAGCGGGGGGCAACTGATAGTTCCTCAATTCCTGCCGGTCGGATTTCTCAAACCCTGGCAATCAGCGAGATTGCTTTGCAAACGACCTGTAAACTGAGCGCGGAAAGGCTTGTTTCCGCCCGCTGACGGTAGAGCGGAAATATTACTGACAACTCCCGCCCCTACGATCAGATCGCCGCCGCACCCGTCGCGCGGTTGTAATATCGGTAAAGGTCGTTGAAGTCCGAGAGTGCCTTGTCCAGGATCATAGGAAGCTGGTCGATATCTCCCGAAGAGACGATCAGGTTGATGTTCCTTAGGAAAGCTTCGTGAGCGTTCAGCGTCTGCCCGCCGTCCTCTATAGAAACCAGGTAAAGCCGCCTTCGCTCCGAAGAGAACATCGCGTTCACCTTCTGCTGAATGATCGCCGCTCCGCCGTATTCCTCGGCAAAGTCGGGAGAGAAGAGCAGCACCTCGGTCTTGCCGTCACGCAGGCGTTCGTTCGCCTGGGCCGGCGTCGACGCGACATAGACCTTGAATCCCGCACTTACAAGCACCTTAGAGACGGCGTCCTTGTTCTTCCCGAGGCAGAGCAATATGCGCCTCGGCTGGATCTCGCCTTCCGGCTCGTCGAGCGCCGGACCTCCGGACTGAAGCGCCGAAAGCAGCGATCTCAGGGCATTGTTGATCTGGTTCTCGGACTGCTTCTCGGCAAACTCCCGGGAACCTTCCTGCACGGCCGGAGCCGCCGATGTGGATTTCAGCTGTTCAACCGTAGACGAGCCGTTGCCTGAAGCATCGGCACGGACCAGGTTCTGGCAGCGCGGGCAACGTACGGTGAAGGTCGAAGAAGGGATCTTTGATTCGTCGACCTGAAGCGAGACTGAGCAATTGTCGCAGCGTATGATCATTTCTTTCTTCCGTTTTTGAGGTGTTTGCGAGGCCTACTCGATCATATCGAGCACGGATTTGGACGGGTCCTCGATCGGCTTAAACGCGGCACTTGAATCCTGCTTCGCGCCGTTCGAGTCGTCCTTCAGATAATCTTCGGTCGAAGCGAGGCCCTTGAGCTGAAGCAGCAGATTGTTCTGGTTCGTCGAGTACGACAGGCCGTCCTTGGTCGTGATCACTCCTCTGCGGATCATGTCGAGGATGACCGAATCGAAGTCCTGCATTCCGTCGATCGCGCCGTCGCGTATGGCGTCGAGCAACGTCTTACCATCGGTCTCGCCCTTCTCGATATACTCGCGCGTACGCGGATTCGACTTCATTATTTCCACCGCGGCGATCCGGCCGGATCCGTCTGCTTTCGGGATCAGCCTTTGCGAAACGATGTAGCGGAAAGTCTGTGCGAGCCTCGTGCGTATGATCTTCTCTTCGTTCTTCGGATAAAGGCCGATGATGCGGTCGATGGTCTTCGAAGCATCGATCGTGTGGAGCGTGGACAGCACGAGGTGGCCTGTCTCCGCTGCTTCGAGCGCGATCTCTGCCGTTTCGAGGTCGCGCATCTCGCCTACCAGGATCACTTTCGGGGCCTGGCGAAGCGCCGCTCGGAGCGCCGAGGCGAAGTCTTTCGTATCCGATCCGACCTCGCGCTGGTTGATCGTCGATCTCTTGTGCTCGTGGAGAAACTCGATCGGGTCTTCGATCGTGACGATGTGATAGTACTTGGTAGCGTTGATCTGATCGATGATCGCCGCGAGTGTCGAGCTCTTACCCGATCCCGTCGGGCCCGTCAGAAGAACAAGACCATTGCGCAATTCGCAGATCTCGCCCAGCTGCGAAGGTATGACCAGCGAATCGAAGCTCGGGATCTCGTGCGGAATGACCCTCATTACGATCGAATAGGAACCCCTCTGCTGGAAAATGTTCACACGAAACCGGCACCGCGCCGGCAAGCTCCAGCTCAGGTCGGTAGTCCCCCTTTGGGCGAGCTGGGCCGCCGCTTCGGGATTGTCCCGGAGCAGAGACATCGCGATCATCTCGGTCTGGAACGCGGAAAGCGTCCCAAGCCCGAGCGGGTTCGAGGAATGAAGTGTTCCGTTGATCTCGACCTGCGGTTTCTGGCCGGTTGAAAAGTTCAGGTCGCTGACATTCTCGGACGCCTGAAGCATCGTCTCGATGATCGGCGCGACGTCGAGTAGGCTCATTATTCGATCGACTCCTTAAAAGTTCCTTGTCGTGGCTGGTTTGCCGGGGTTGGCAGGAGTGCATCCGTGCGCGGGTGTGAGGCCTTACGGACAATTCCTATTCTTGCCGATGGAGGTCAGAATTGCAAGCGAATTTTGAACAGTGTTGTTATGTGTTGGGCAGAAGGCCGGTTCAAACAAGGAAGCGGCGCATCGCGGATTCGATCCCGGACGGGTCCTTGAGTATTCCGCTTATGACTGCTACCGAATCGGCTCCGGCCTCGAGGACTGAGCGAAAATTACCCTCGTCAATTCCGCCGATCGCGACCAAAGGAATCGTACCGACCGCCTCTTTCGCCGCCGATACGCCTTCGAGACCGACCGCCTGATCGGGGTTTTCCTTTGTCGAGGTCCCGAAAACAGGACCGATCGCAATGTAATCGACCGGGAGCGATGCCGCCGCCTTTGCCTGCTCCTCGGAATGCGTGGAATATCCGATCACAGCTGCTTCGCCTAGAAGCCTGCGCGCCTGCTCCGGGGGAAGATCGTCCTGTCCCAGATGAACGCCTGGTGCCCCTGCCGCGATCGCGATATCGACCCGGTCGTTGACGATCACAAGAATTCCCTGCTCATTGGCGGCTCGGCATACCTCGACAACGGATCGGAAGAACTCGTCGGAAGCGGCAGTCTTGTCGCGAAGCTGGATCAACTTCGCTCCGCCTTTTGCGAGCTGCTGATATTGTTCGAAATGCGAGAGGCCCGAGATCTTCGGGTCCGTGATCGGATAGACAGCGGGGAATCGTTCGAAAGGCTGCGCGGCCATCACCTGACGACCTTTGACATAAGGAAGGCGTCCTCGCCGTTGTTGTAGTACCTGGAAAGCCGCTGCATCACTACATAGCCGGCGGACGAATAAAGCTCGATAGCGGCCTTGTTGCTGACCCGGACCTCGAGAATGATCGAATCGAACCCTTTCCTGGAAAGGCCTTGTTCCGCATACTCGAGCATCATTCTGGCGATCCCCCGCTTTCTGTGCTCGGGCGCGACGCCGATCGTCGTGATGTGCGCGATTGTTTCGTTAGTGCCAAGGACAAAGATGAAACCGACCATGCGGTCGTCCGGCGTGACGGCCCGGTAGCTGAGTATGTTCGGCTCGGAGAGGAGGTACTTGAAGGTGTACTTGGTGTAATTCTCTCCGCGGCGGAAACAGCGGAGATTCAGGAGCATCACTTCCCGAAGATGCGATTCGGTCATCGTCCGCACGGAATACTCCGTAGAAGGCGCCGGCACGATCTCTTCATCGGGATCCGGCTCCGCGGGAACGAAAAGCTCTCTGATTCTCTGGACGATGGCCATACTACAAGTCTGTCGGGTCTATCGAGTCTGTCGGGTCTTTCGAGTCTGTCGAGTCTTTCGAGTCTGTCGGGTCTTTCGAGTCTGTCGGGTCTATCGAGTCTGCCGAGTCTGTCGAGTCGACTGAGTCTGTCGAGTCGATTGAGTCTGTCGAGTCTGTTGAGTCTGTTGAGTCTGTTGAGTCTGTCCCGTCTGTTGAGTCTATCGACTAGACAGATGCTTAAGACTCGACGGACTCAATCGACTCGAAAGACTCAGTCGACTCGAAAGACTCGGCAGACTTAGTAGACAAACATACAATCCCCGTAACTGTAAAACCTGTACCGCTCAAGGACGACGTGCTCGTACGCCTTCATTATAAGTTCGTGACCGCCAAAGGTCGAAACAAGCACAAGAAGCGACGAGCACGGAAGATGAAAGTTCGTCAGGAGCGCATCGATCGCCCGGAACTCGTAGCCCGGGACGATCGTCAGGTCGGCGGTCTGTTTTCCGGAGACGAACCCGCCGTGCTTCGAAGCGCAGGTCTCGAGCGCACGCGTGGTCGTCGTTCCGATCGCCACGATCCGCCTTCCTTCGTTCCTTGCCGCGTTCAAGGCTTCGGCCTCGCGCTCGCCGATCTCGAACCTCTCTTCCTGGACGCTGTGTTTTGAAATGTCTTCGACACGAACGGGCTCGAAGGTCCCGTAGCCTACGTGAAGAGTGATCTCGAGCGTCTCCGCGCCGCGAGCCCGAACCTGTTCGAGGATCTCGGGCGTGAAGTGGAAACCCGCAGTCGGCGCGGCGATCGCGCCCGTTTCCTTAGCATACACGGTCTGATACCGGTCGCGGTCCGCTCCTCGCGAGCCATCTTCGCGCTTGATGTATGGAGGAAGCGGCGTGCGTCCCACTTTTTCCAGGATATCGAACAGATCGCCTTCGTGATCGAACTCCGCGAGAACGCGTCCGTTCACAGGGCCTTCGAGAATATTCGCCGAAAGCTCCTCGCCGAATGAGACCCTTTTCCCGGGCTTCAGCCTTCGGGCGGGCCTTGCGAGCGCTTCCCAGACGTTCCCTCCGATGTTGTCGACGAGGAAAAGCTCGATCGTCGCGCCCGTTTCCGATCTCCCTATGAGCCGCGCGGGAAAGACTTTCGTGTTGTTGAGGACAATGACGTCGCCCTCGCGGATGAATCCGGGAAAGTTTCTGAAAGAAAGATCTTTGTATGTACCTCTCGAGCGGTCGACGGCAAGCATCCGCGAGTCTTCGCGGTTCGGAAGCGGCTTCTGCGCGATCAGTTCTCCCGGCAGGTGGTAATCGAACTCGGAGAGCAGCATAGGCGGGATCAGAACGTCGCGGTCTCCAGGATCTTTGTGAACACGCGGACCCTTGGGTCGGCGGCTTCGAGATCCTTCTTGATCTTGTCCGCCTCGTTGACGTCGACGTGCACGGCGATGATGCGCTTCGGATTGAACTGGCGGTCAACGAGTTCGCGGCCGCGCTCCGAAAGCAGATACCAGTAGGGGATGAATGCCACGTCGATGCCCGCCTTCTCGAGATCGAAGATATCGAAGTTCTCGTCGGACATGTCGGCGTCGCCGAGATGGAGGAACTTCAGTCCTCCGATCTCTATGACGTGGCCGAGATTCTGAATGGTCGCGTGGCGCCCGGTCCCGTGGCTGAGGCCGAGAAACCTTATCACAATGATCCCCGGTTTTGCTTTGGCCTCTCGTTCGGGTACAAAATCAGCCGGTTGCATCGAGATAACAGCCTCTTTTCCGAATTCAAAATCAACAGCATGGACGTTGCGCTTCACCTCTTGATAATCGGAAAATTTCTCTTTTATCAATTGTGCCACCTGCGGTGAAGAGGCGAGAGTTGTTCGTCCGCTCTTCATCAAGAGCCGCCCGACAGATTCCGGATGAAAATGATCCCCGTGCACGTGTGAGACGAGCACAAGATCAATACCCTTAAACTCGCCTTCGGCATTCTCAATCTTCTCGCGCAGATCGTCTGGAGGATACGCGTACTCGTCGAGATACTTGCGGTGGAGGCCGTCGATCAAGATCTTGTCTTCCCCGGCCTCGATCATCACGCCCTCATTGGCGATATAGGTCACCTTCACTTTGCCTTCACCCACGGGCTCGACCGGCGGCTTCGCCTGCGCCAACGTCCCGGCTGACGACGAACAGGCCGTCAGAAGCCCTGCGGCCAGTGCGGTTATGAGAAATCTATGTATTGCCTTCATAGCGATTCAAGTGTCCTTTGCGGGAGCTCATGTTTTTCCCCAAAGCTTAAGATCCAAACGAAGAATTGACCACAGAGGTCACGGAGTTTCGCACAGAGAGCACCGAGAGAAATCACTTTGTGTCCTTTGTGAAAACCTCTGTGTCCTCTGCGGTTAAATCTCCGTTTCATAAACGTCCGTTCGTCAATGAAAGAAGACTTAACCACAGAGGTCACGGAGTTTCACACAGAGAGCACCGAGAGATCACTTTGTATCCTTTGTGAAGACCTCTGTGTTCTCTGTGAAGACCTCTGTGTTCTCCGTGGTTAGATCCCTGAGTCACAAGCGTCCGTGCCAGAACAAAGAAGACTCAACCACAGAGGTCACGGAGTTTTACACAGAGGGCACGGAGAGATCACTTTGTGTTCTTTGTGAAAACCTCTGTGTCCTCTGTGAAGACCTCTGTGTTCTCCGTGGTTAGATCCCTGAGTCACAAGCGTCCGTGCCAGAACAAAGAAGACTCAACCACAGAGGTCACGGAGTTTTACACAGAGAGCACGGAGAGATCACTTTATATCCTTTGTGAAAACCTCTGTGTTCTCCGTGGTTAAATCTCCGTTTCACAAACGTCCGTTCGTCAATGAAAGAAGACTTAACCACAGAGGTCACGGAGTTTCGCACAGAGAGCACGGAGAGATCACTTTGTGTCCTTTGTGAAAACCTCTGTGTTCTCCGTGGTTAGATCCCTGAGTCATAAGCGTCCGTGCCAGAACAAAGAAGACTTAACCACAGAGGTCACGGAGTTTCGCACAGAGAGCACGGAGAAATAACTTCGTGTCCTCTGTGAAAACCTCTGTGTTCTCTGCGGTTAAATCTCCGTTTCACAAACATCCGTTCGTTAACAATAGAAGACTCAACCACAGAGGGCACGGAGAGATCATTGGTTAGATCTCCGTTTCACAAACGTCCGTCCGTCAAACAAGAAGACTCTCGCAAAGGCGCCAGGTAACCCCGACTCAAACAAAGGCATATCTTATCAGACCGAATCGCCATCGGCGGGCTGAATCGCAAGCCGTCTTTTTATATACTTTTTAACCATAAACAAAACCTATTGGGAGATAAACGATGTTCAGAAAGTACTTTTCCGCAATGGCGCTGCTGGCGCTCACACTTCCGACGATCGCTCTCGGGCAAAACGGCGCCGACGCGGTCGCGAAGATCAAAGACGAAGGAACGAACCGTTCGCAGGCGATGAAGACGATGCATTACCTGACCGACGTCATAGGCGCGAGGCTTACGAATTCGCCCTCGCAGAGGCTCGCAAACCGATGGACCAAGGAGCAGTTCGAGAAATGGGGGCTGAAGAATGCCAAGGTCGATCCCTGGGGCGAATTCGGGCGAAGCTGGCAGTTGAAGAAATTCTCCGCCGCGATCGTCGCGCCTGAATACGAAGTGGTCCGTGCGTATCCGAAGGCCTGGTCGCCGAGCACGAACGGCGCAATCACCGGGGATGTGGTTTATATCGAGGCGACGAACGAAGAAGAACTCGCGAAATACAAGGGCAAGCTGAAGGGCGCGATCGTGCTTTTCGGAGGCGAGACAAACATCACCCCGGGCTTCGAACCGACCGCGACACGCAGGACGGAGAAAGAACTGCTCGATCTGGAATACGCCGAACCGGCTACGCCCGGACCTCCGCAGACTCCTTCCGAAGCGCAGATCGCCGCGCAAAGATTTCAGGCGCGTTTGGCGCAGTTCATCTTTGACGAAGGCGCCGCCGCGATCCTCGATCCCGGCTTCGGCGTCAACGCCGGAACGATCCGAGTGATGGGCGCGAACCTTCCTCCGAACGCGAACGACGGCGTCCTGGGTCGCGGACGCGTGCGCGTTTATTCGAAGGACGCCCCCGCGACGATTCCCCAGTTCGTGGTCGAGACCGAGCAGTTCAACCGTATGCTCAGGCGCGTTCGGCAAGGCATCGCTTTGAAGATGCAGGTCGAGCTGGACGTCGAATGGGACGACAGCGACACACAAGGTTACAACACGATCGCCGAGATTCCCGGCACCGATCTCGCCGACGAGGTCGTGATGATCGGCGCTCACCTCGATTCGTGGCATTCGGGAACCGGCGCAACGGACAACGGAGCGGGAACGACGGTCGTGATGGAAGCGATGAGGATACTCGCCGCGTCGGGCCTCAAGCCGCGGAGAACCATCCGCGTCGCGCTCTGGACCGGCGAGGAACAGGGACTTCTAGGCTCGCGCGCGTACGTTGCGAAGACGTTCGGCTCAAGGGGCGAGGGCGGAGTTCTCAACAAGACACCGGCTTACGACAAGTTCGCCGCGTACTACAACCTCGACAACGGAACCGGCCAGATCCGGGGAATCTACGCGCAAGGCAATGCCAACGCGCGCCCGATCTTCCGCGAATGGCTGATGCCCTTCAAGGAATGGGGAGCGGCGACGACGACTATCAACAACACCGGCGGAACGGACCACCTGGCGTTCGACGCGATCGGACTTCCGGGCTTCCAGTTCATACAGGATTCGATCGAGTACTTCCCCAGGACTTGGCATACGACCCAGGACGTCGCGGACCGGATGCTTGAAGAGGACCTGAAGCGATCGGCGGTGATCATGGCGACGTTCGCTTATCAATCGGCGATGACGGACCAGAAACTTCCGAGGAAGGATGCGGTCAGCCCGTACGCCTCGCTTCTTGCGTCGTCGGTATTCGCTGACGTGATGGAAGAGATGGCGTTCAGGAATTCGGGCTGGGACTTTGCGATCTGCGGCCACGAGGTACATCCGGACGAGATTCCGCAGGGATTCCCGGCGGCATTTGCAGTCAGCGGATTCGGAGATCATTCCCACTCCGCGGAGTAGGAACGCTCGAAAGAGCCCGCCTGGAGAAAAGAGGCTGCCGAGCTCGGCAGCCTCTCTTGATCTGTTATAAAGCTGTCCGAAGAGTTCTATCAGATGTTGCTTCTGACGCCCAGAAGGTGGATATGCGACGGGCCGTAACGACTGTTGCCAACCGGCTCCGTAGGAGCCCGATGTCTGTAGCACCGGCTGGCGAAGTATGATCCCAGCCCAGTAGGGGCTGAATTCTTCTTTACCAGATTGCGCTCCTATCGGAGCGCTGATCGATCTGAGGTTCGTCCTTCTACAGACATCGGGCTCCTGCGGAGCCGAAGAAAAGCGTATTCGCAAGCTGCAACTCGGCATGACTTAAGGGCCGCCGGAAAGGGAAAGGCCGACTTTTCCGATGTGGTTGAGTATTCGTTGGAGGGACTTCTTCCACAAGGTTGCTGAGGCGAAGCCCGATCACTCCAGCCGCATCCTTCTCAGCAGTTCGACGAACCTCGGTTCGTTGTGCAGGTCCTTGAACTTCGGATCGACCTTCAGGAACACCAGCTGGAGATTCTTCTCTTCGTAGGCCTTCTCGAGATCCGCCATTGCCTTCTGCCTGTCGCCGAATCCCATATCTGCGATCGCCAGAACAAAAGGCGGCACGTACTTTGACCTCGACAAGTCTCGAAGCTCCTTCCGTGCGGCCTCCGCTTCCCGGCGCTTCCCCGCCTTTGCCAGAGCATATACAGCGCGCCCAAGCGCCTCCGCGTTCCCGCCTGAAAGATCGTACGCCTTCCTCGAATATCCGGCGGCGCCGGAATGGTCTCCCATTTCATCAAGCGTCTTCGCCATCACGAGATATCCAAGGAAGACATTTCCTTCCAGTCCGATGGTTTCCTCAATCTGCTCCTTCGCCAAGCGCAGATCGCCCGCATAGAAGAGGATCTGGCCCTCGATCGAGTTCACGAGCGGATTCCTGGGGTCTATGTCCTTGGCGCGTCTTATCTCGGCAAGCGCCTCGGAATGCCTTCCCATGTTTGACAGAAAATGAGCGTAGAATGCGCGCCCCAGGACATTCGTGCCGTCTGCGTCCAGCGCCTTCTTGAAGTGAAGTTCCGCGTCTTCCCAGTCCCAAAGGTACCAGAACTTGACGAATCCCAGAGAGGATTGGGCTTCGGAGGAACCGGGATCAAGCTCCACGGCCTTCTCAGCCGCCGCAAGTGCTCTATCCATCGTCTCGCGAGGCGGGTAATCCCCTGTCAGAACAAGCGAACGGTAAGCATCGGCGAGACCCGCGTAGGCAGGTACAAATCCCGGGTCGATCTCGATCGCCTTTTCGTAGTACTCGATCGACTTGAGAGCGTTTGGAAGAGTGGGCCTGAAATTCAGGTATCGGCCTCTGAGGTATTGGCGGTAAGCTTCAGGATCCTGCAATGCGCGGGCTCTGTTCCCCGGCTTTAAGCGCCTTTCGAGCGCCGCGGCCACCCGCTCCGCGATCGAATCCTGCACGGCGAAGATATCGCCGAGATCCTCATCGAACTTCCCGAACCATATCTGCTTTCCGTTGTCGCTGCGAACGAGCCGGACGGAAACCCGGACTCTTTCTTCGGTAGACAGAACACTACCGTCGAGCACGGCATCGACTCCGAGCTCCCTGCCCGCTGCAGCTGCTTCAACATCTGCGGACCTGTACTTCCTGACTGAGCTGAACGACTGCACCGGAAGATCGAGACCTGACCTTAGCCGGGAGATCAAAGCATCGGTCATACCAAGTTCGAGAGCTTCGTCCGTACGGCTTGTGTCCAGCGACCTGAAAGGCAAAATGGCGAGGCTTGCGGGAGGCTTTGCAACGGCAGATTCTCCGCCGTAATAGACGGAGGCGAAGAAGACCGCCGCAACAAGAACGGACAATGCGGCAACTGCAACTAGCAGTCTCGCCGGGGAGATAGATCGACGACGCGCGGTTCCCGAGCCCGGATCAGATCTTCCGCTTTGAGCAGGCGACGGCACCTCCAATGTCACTTCGCTGACGAACTCGTAACCTACGCCCGGGATCGTCGCGATGAAACGATTCTCTCCTCGTTTTTCGCCGAGCGCTTTTCGCACCGCGGAGATGCACTGGTTGAGATTGTTCTCTTCGACTACGGTGTCACCCCAGACGGCCTCCATCAACTTGCTCTTTGTGATCTCCTTTCCGGCATTGATCACGAGATACTCGAGGGTGGCGTACGCCTTGGGCATGAGCGGAACGGCATTACCCGGTCCTTCGAACAGCAACCGTTTTTGAGTATCGAGAACGTAGCTCCCAAAGCGATAGCGTACGGTTTGCGGGGTTTCCATCCCTTTCTCAGAATCTTTCAGAATTTCTCAGACCGATCCTAAGGACATGCGAGTTGCGGATGCTGAATTATGTCACATATAAGCGACAGAAATCACGAAATCCATCAGCAACACAGATAACAGGAGAGGAACTGAAATGAACCGGAATGACATCGCAAAACTGTTCTTGATCGCAATCGGCATGCTCGGGCTGATCTCCGAGACTTTGGCGCAAACAACCACGACAGTGACGACCGGACTTACACTTCCGAGTCGTGTGATCAAAGGCGCCGACAATTCTCTTCTTATCACCGAATCCGGGACAAGCGCCCCGAACACCGGAAGAATCTCCATCGTCGACCGTACCAACGGTACCCGTCGAACGCTTGTTTCCGGCCTGCCGTCCGGGGTAAACAATCTTGGCGGCAGCCCTGTTCCTTCGGGCCCTACCGGACTTGACCTGAGGGGAATCTCGCTCTTCGTAACGATCGGACCCGGTGACGCGGTCACCAACGTGGGCCCGGGTCTCGAATTGCCTACCGGAACGGCTTCATCACCCTTGTTCGATTCCGTCCTGGAGTTCTTCCTTCCTTGGGACTATGCGAACCTGGAATCTGAATTCGTGATGAAAGCTGCGGACCAGCACAGGCTCAACACCATCGGGTGGACCATCCTGAAGAGTTCTTACTGGCGGTTCATGCTGGTCAGGTTGGTCGCGAACCTTCCAGACTACAGACCCGAACCCAGGCCCAACGCGCCCAACAACGTAAGATCTTCCAATCTCTACGGAGTGGAGGCCCACGGCTTGTACCTCTACGTGGCAGACGCGAGTCACAACAAACTGCACAAGATCCCGATCCTGCACGGCGCAAGCTCTACATTTGTTGAGTTCCCAAACAGACCGAACCCTTTATTCCCGAATCTCGGTGGGCCGTTCATAGAGCCGGTTCCGGACGGGATTCACAGAGTTGGAGACACCTTGCTCGTACCTATGTTGACCGGATTCCCATTTGTAGAGGGCTTTTCCGAGATACAAGCGGTGAACATCAAGACAGGCTCCGCGACAACATTCATAGGAGGACTTACTTCGGCCATCGACGTAACCGCGGCACCGGGCGGTTCGTTCTACGCTCTCGAGTACAGCGCAAACCAGCTGGCAGGCACACCAGGGCGGCTCAAGTTCTTCGAAACTCCCTCGTCCCCGCCGACGACCGTAGTGGCAAATCTGATCACGCCTTCTTCAATGGTGCTCGACCACAGGACAGGTGAAATGTATGTCACGGAAATGTTCACAGGAAGGCTGATACGGGTTTCGGGCCTTCCACACTAACAGTGAATTTGAAGTCCGGAGCGCGGCGAACGAGTCCTTCCGCGTTCCGGCCTCATAGAGGTATCGAATCGATGAGAGTACTTACTTTCACGGCTATCGCCGCGATCTGCTGCGCCTTCGCATTTCCTTCGGATCGGCTTTCCGAAGAGGAGACTATCCGGGGCCTGGAGGCTGAGGAGGTCGCCGCGCTCCTGAGCGCTGACACCAAGAAGCTCGAGGCTCTCTGGGACGACTCGATGGTCGTCAATTCGCCGCTCGATCTGATCGCAAAGAAAAAAGATGTTCTTGCCCGGGTATCCGACGGGCGAATCGCTTATGCCTCATTTGAGAGACGGATCGAGGCAATTGTCATCCAGGGAGGCATTGCTGTCGTTATGGGCTCGGAAACCGGCGTTCCTTCACCAACTCATGTTTTGAGGCCCGGCAGGATGAATCGAAGGTTTACTAATATCTGGGCGAAAAGAGAGGGAGCCTGGCGGCAGATCGCCAGACACTCGAACTTGATCTGCGATCGAAGCGGAGCGGCTCAATCCGCCCGGCCGTCGCGGCCGGGGGACGAATCCTCGTTGGCAAGATAAACCCAGGTCTCGACGACCGAGTCGGGATTTAGCGAAACGCTGTCGATGCCCTCGTCCATAAGCCATTTTGCGAGATCGGGGTGATCCGAAGGGCCCTGCCCGCAGATGCCCACGTATTTCCCCATCTTCTTCGCCGTCCTGATTGCCATCGAGAGCAGGGTCTTCACCGCCTCGTCCCGTTCGTCGAAAAGATGAGCGACCAGCCCCGAGTCCCTGTCCAGGCCAAGCGTCAACTGCGTCAGATCGTTCGAGCCGATCGAAAAGCCGTCGAACCGTTCAAGGAACTGTTCCGCGAGGATCGCGTTCGAAGGGATCTCGCACATCATAATGATCCGAAGGCCATCCTCGCCGCGTTTCAGTCCGCTTTCTTCAAGAAGCTCAAGGACATCGTCGGCCTCCTCGACGGTCCGCACGAACGGGATCATTATCTCGAGGTTCTTCAGGCCCATATTGTTCCGGACCCGCTTGATCGCCTCGCATTCGAGTTTGAAGCAGTCGCGGAACGAGGAAGAGATGTACCGGGAAGCGCCCCGGAATCCGAGCATCGGGTTCTCTTCGTCGGGTTCGAACATCGCCCCGCCGTACATATTCGCGTACTCGTTCGATTTGAAATCGGACAGCCGCACGATCACCGGTTTGCCGTCGAAGGCGGCGCACAGCGTGCCGATGCCTTCGGCAAGCTTGCTTATATAGAATTCGACCGGGTCCTTGTAGCCCGCGGTCGCCTGTGCGATGTGCTCCTTGATCTCCTCATCCATCAGCTCGTAGCCGAGCAGCGCTTTCGGATGTATCCCGATGGTGTTGTTGATGATGAACTCAAGCCTCGCAAGGCCGATCCCGTGGTTCGGCAAGGTCCGGAAATCGAAGGCTCGTTCCGGACTGCCCAGGTTCAGCATTATCTTGAACGGAAGCTCGGGAAGCGTTTCAAGACTTGTTTCGTCGATGTGGAAGTCGAGGATCCCTTCGTAGATCTTCCCTATGTCGCCCTCAGCGCAGGAAACGGTGGCGGAATCGAGACCGTTCAGCTTTTCGGTCGCGTCGCCGCATCCGACGACGGCGGGCACTCCCAGCTCGCGCGCGATGATCGCGGCGTGACAGGTTCGTCCGCCTCGGTTCGTAACCAGGGCGGCGGCCTTCTGCATAACCGGCTCCCAGTCCGGATCGGTCATATCGGTGACAAGTACGTCTCCTTCCTCGACCACTCCGATACCCGAGATATCTTCCACGACGCGAACCTTTCCCGCACCGATCCTCTGGCCGATGCTTCGGCCGGTGAGCACGGGGGTCGAATCCTTCGAATCGAGCCTGTATCGCTGGATGACGTTCTTAGAAGCCCTGGACTTCACGGTCTCCGGCCGCGCCTGGAGCATGTAGAGCTTTCCGTCCGATCCGTCCTTGCCCCACTCGATGTCCATCGGACAGCCGTAATGCTTCTCGATCAGCACGGCCATTCGTGCAAGCTGCTCGACGTCCTCGTCAGTAAGGGAGAACGCGATCCGATGCTCGGGAGCGACCTCGACCGTCTCGATGGCGTTCCGTTCGCCGTAGACCATCTTCAGGGCCTTCTCGCCCCTGTGACGCCGTAGGATGGAGGATTTCCCCGCCGCAAGCGACGGTTTGTAGACGTAGAACTCGTCAGGATTGACGATGCCCTGGACAATGCCTTCGCCGAGGCCCCACGATGAAGTGATCAGCACGACATCCTCAAAGCCCGATTCGGTGTCGATGCTGAACATCACGCCGCTTGCGCCAAGATCGCTCCTGACCATCTTCTGGATCCCGGCGGACAATGCGACGTCCGAATGCCCGAAACCGTGATGTACGCGGTAGGAGATCGCGCGGTCGTTGTAGAGCGAGGCGAATACGTCGCGGACGCGAAGCAGTACCTCGTCGATGTCGGAGACATTGAGGAACGTCTCCTGCTGTCCGGCGAACGATGCTTCCGGAAGGTCCTCGGCGGTCGCGGAAGACCGCACGGCAAACGAATGGATACCGTCAGTGTGCGAGTTGATCTTCTCGTAGGCGCTCCGGATCTCGTCCTCCAGCCCGGGCTGGAGCTTCGCGGAAGTTACCCAGTGTCTGATCTCTTCGCCTGCTTTCGACAGTTCCGAAACGTCCCCGACATCGAGCGAGGCGAGCCGCTTGTTAATCTTCTGCTCAAGGCCGTTGTGATCCAGGAAGCCACGGTATGCGTCGGCCGTCGTCGCAAACCCGTCAGGCACGGTGATGCCGGCCGACGACAGGTTCCTGATCATCTCGCCGAGTGACGCGTTCTTTCCTCCGACGGTCCCGACATCCTTCATATCGATGTCGTTGAACCACTTGATCGATTCGCTCATTGCGTTCTCTTTGTCTTGGAATAGTCGTAATGCATAATCTTATTCCAATAATCCCGCAACTTCTAATTCCCTATGGACAAGCCAAAGAGAAGCGCATTCATCATCTCCGACGGAACCGGAATCACCGCCGAGTCGTTCGGCCACTCGCTCCTCACGCAGTTCCCCTCGGTCGAATTCGCGACCGAAGTCCTGACGTTCGTCGATACCGCCGAAAGGGCTGAGAAAGCAGTCGTGCAGATAAAAAAGGCCGCCAAGGCCACAGGGGCGAAGCCGATCGTCTTCGCGACGCTCGTGAATGAAGATCTTCGCGCGAAGGTCGCGGCGGCTGACTGCGTCTTCTACGACCTGTTCGAAACCTACCTGCAGCCTCTCGAAGAGGAGCTGGGAACGCGGTCTTCACACAAGGTCGGTGTCTCGCACGGCATAGTCAATCACGGCGGATACGCATCGAGGATAGGCGCGATGAACTTCGCCCTCGAGACCGACGACGGGATGTCGATCGAGTCTTACAAAGGCGCACAGATAGTCATCCTGGGCGTTTCGAGATCGGGAAAGACGCCGACCTGCATCTACCTCGCCCTGCAATACGGGATCTACGCTGCGAACTATCCGCTGACGGACTCGGAACTGGACGCCGGGAAATTGCCGGAAGCGCTTGTGCCATTCAGGGAAAAACTCTTTGGTCTTACGATCGATCCGTACAGGCTGCAGCAGATCAGGCAGGAGAGATACAACCGGGATTCTTACGCCTCATCCCGCCAGTGCCAGTACGAGATCGCGCAAGCGGAAGCCATCTACCGAAAAGCGCGGATCAAGTTTCTTAACTCGACCCAGATGTCGGTGGAGGAACTGGGAGCGAAGATAATGCAGGAAACGGGGATGAAAAGGCAGTACTAGATTCTTTGGTAAATCACTACTGGCTTGCTCGAGAGTGCTGCCGGACGCGGGGGGAACTGAACACAAATAGAATCAGAAACTGAGGGTTGAAAGCAATAGATCGGATAAATACACGAATCCTGGCCGAAGATTCACGCGGATTGCGGTACAGCTTCGGAAGTATTTAGAAACAGAAAAAGCTTGCCGTCGAACCTATCCAAAAAGTCCCTTCAGGAACTCTTCAATCTGGTGAAAGAGGCATCCGCAGGAATTCGGGTCGCAATTCTTGTTCTGTGGATTCCATTTTCCCGCCGCGTCATGGCAGATTGGTGCTTCTTTGGGATTATAGACAGCGCCTGCGGATTTTCCCGACGTTGCCGGGAAACCTACAGACACGAAAACCAACAAAAGCAGGGTCGCGAAGAGTTTCTTCATTTTCGATTCTCCTGAGATCTGAGTGGAGGGATCCAAACAACGAATCCAAACCGTACGTTGTGGATTCGAACCCTCAAAGTCTACTCTGTCGATTCCAATACTTCAACTTTTTTCTAGTTTTCGTAAATGTTCAGTCGCTTGTGTCGAAGTCTTTCGGAAGGTATGAAGTGCTAGCGGATTTCAGATGATTCTGGTGCCGGAGGTCGGACTCGAACCGACATGGGATTGCTCCCGCCAGATTTTGAGTCTGGTGCGTATACCGATTTCGCCACTCCGGCACGGGAAGTGAAATGATACGAATCTTCTGCGCCGGCGGTCAAACGGACCGGATGCCGGCCGGAAGCGGTTCCGGAAGAACTCGATCTCTCGCAAGTTAATCCGGCCAGCGTAATGTCGGAAAGTTTTCGCCGGATCCCCACTAACCGCCCGCCGCGGCGAGTATCTTCGCTATCTCGCTTGTCCTTGCCGGTTTTGCGAGATGGAAATCAAATCCAGCTTCTTTCGATCTGTCCCGTGCTTCCTCGTGACTGTATCCCGAAACGGCGACCAGCAGGTTCGGGTAATCTTCCGACCGCAGCGTCTCCGCGATCTCGTATCCGGACCGGTCGGGAAGCCCGAGATCGACCAGCGCAGCGTCAGGCTTCAATTCCCTTATCAGCCGCAGACCCTCGGCAGCTGTCGCTGCGGTCGCAACCTTGCACCCCAGGCCTTCAAGCAGCATCGCCGAAGTCGTTAGGATCTCCGCGTTGTCCTCGACCAGGACCACGTTCATTCCGGGCGGGATCTCGATCTCGGGTTCCGCGGCGGGTTCGACGAAAGCCTCTTCCCCCGCCGGGAGCGCAGGCAGCGAGACCTCGAATTTCGAGCCCTTCCCGGGTCCGTCGCTGAACGCCTCGATCCGTCCGCCGTGGAGCTCGACAAGGTTCTTTGTCAGCGCGAGCCCGATCCCCAGTCCCGTTACGGCATGGCCGTCGGGTTTCACCTGATAAAACGGATCGAAGATCTTCTCAAGCGCCGCCTTGTCCATTCCGATCCCTTCGTCGCGCACGCTCACGACCACCTCTCCATCCTTCGCGAGCGCGCGCACAACGATGTCTTTCTCCTCGCCGGTGTACCGGCAGGCGTTGCTCAGAAGGTTTGAGAATATCTGTTCAAGTCTCGTCGAGTCGCCCCGTACGATCAAAGGCCCGGCGATCGCGGTAAGTACGTTCTGGCGTTTGTCTTCGTATCTGCTTCGTGCGGCAGCGGCCGCCGCCTGAAGAACCTCTTCCAGATCGACCCGCTTCGGATCAAGCACTATGCGATTCTGGGAGACGCGGGACAGGTCGAGCAGGTCGTCTAGCAGCTTCGACATCGTTTCGATACTGCTCTGCATGATCTTCGCGACGTCCTCGGGACGCCCGAATCCACGGTCGATGATATCGACGCTTCCGCGAAGCGCACTCAGCGGATTTCGGAGCTCGTGACCGAGGATCGCGAGGAACTCGTTCTTCTTTGCGTCCGCTTCTTTGAGCTCCGCGACAGCACGCTGAAGCGTTTCTTCGAGTCGCTTTTTCTCGGTGATATCCCTGGCGACCTTGGACGCGCCGGTTATCCGTCCCTGGGAATCACGAACCGGCGAGATCGTCACCGAGATGTCGATCAGGCGTCCGTCCTTCGTCCGCCGCACAGTCTCGAAATGCTCGATCTTCCTGCCCGCCTTGAGATTCCGGAGGATCTCCTCCTCTTCCTCAAGCCGGTCATCGGGAATGATCAAGGTGATCCGCCGGCCGACCGCTTCTTCAGCCGTATAGCCGAAGATCTTCTCGGCGCCTTTGTTCCACGAGACGATCCTGCTTTCAAGGTCCTTGCTGACGATCGCGTCGTTGGAAGATTCCACGATGCTGGACAGCAGGTCCTTTGCCTTTTCAGCCAGCTTCTTCTCGGTGATGTCGGTGACCATCCCGATCATCTTGACGGGCTCTCCGCTATCGAAAAACACCTGGCCGCTTGCCTCGATCCATCGCATCTCTCCGTTGATACGGTTGGCGACCCGGTAGATCGTGTGGTACCTGCCTCCGCTTTCGGGATCGAACGACCTCCCGATCGCTTCTCTGGTCTCCTCGCGGTCGTCCGGATGAAGGCCGTCGTAGAAGAGCTCAAGCGTCGGAAGCTCGCCGTCCCGCACACCCCAAATGTCAAAGAGCAGCTGGTCCCATTCAAGGTCTCCGGTAGCGATCTCGTATTCGAAGTACCCGCAGCGGTTGCTCTCAAGAGCGATCCGCAGTTTCTCTTCGCTCTCGCGAAGCGCCTGTTCGTACTCGAGCTGCTCGTTTACGTCGGTGTTGGTCCCGAACCAACGGACGATCCTTCCTTTCTCGTCACGGATCGGCTTCGCCCTCGAAAGGAACCATCGGAACTCTCCGGAGGCGCTTCGAAGAGGGAATGTATCCTCCCATTCTTCACCCGCTTCGATGTGGCTCTTGAACTTCAGCGTGATCTCGTCGACGAGGTCCTGCCTGTGTACGGACCGCCAGCCCCAGCCTTTCATCTCTTCCGGCGTGGTGCCCGTGTATTCATACCAACGGTCGTTGTACCAGAATATGTATCCCGTCTGATCGGCCATCCAGGCGAGCTGTGGGATCGAGTTGGCCATTGTCCGGAACTGCTGTTCCCTGTTGAAGATCGTCTCTCGAGCGGTGCGCGCCTGCAGTGCGGCGGAAAGCATGTTCGCCACCGAAACAAGGAAATTGGCGTCGTCGGAGGTGAACCGGCGGTACCTTCGCGTGTGTACACCGAGGACTCCGAAATGCGATTCGCCGCTTTCGATCACACAGCTGATGCCGCTTACGACGCCGTGATCGATCAGAAGGTCGGGACCCTGAAACCGGACTTCCTCTTCGAGACACTCAACGATCACAGGCGTCCGGGACTCAAGCGTGTATCCGGCCTGCGAACCTCGGTCGGCAGGAACGCGTGCGGATCCGACCAGGCCCTCGTTCCATCCCACACCCGCGATCATCAACAAGGATTTGCCATCGGGCTCACACCGGAGCACTTTGCACAGGTCAGCATCGAGCACTCGCGCAACCTCGCTGACGGCGCGTTCGATCAGGAACTCGGGCTCAGCTCCGCTCAGGGCGAGTTCACCCATCTTCGCCACAACGGAATGCTGCCGCTCGCGGCTTGCGATCCTGCGCTTGAGCCTTTCTATTTCGGCGGCTGCGTCCGATACTTCGATCTCTCCCTGAGGCTGTGTGGATTCAGAACTCATTTACATCAAGTTGGCCGAGCGTTCGTGCCCGGTCCTGTCGTTGATGTGAGAGGTTCGACAGAACCGGACGAAGCATTTCAAACGCTTCCGGTAACCGCATCTGTCCTCGACTGTGCCGCAATAATAGCAAGATAGCGGCAGATCCACTGATCTTTTTTCTACGATGGCGCCTGTGTCGGGAGAGATCTGTGAAGGCCGATCGGGGAAGAGCCGGATCGATCAATACTACGAATAAAGCAAGGACGATCCGTTCGTTGGCAAAGGACGATGATACGAAGGCGACGATGTTGAGTCAATCGATGCCGGCGCTCTCCGGCCGTTAAAGCGGCCGTAGATCGCGGGGGCCTCTGTTCCGTGGGCTGCGCCTACACCGGAACGCACGCGTCCCGCGTGCAGTGAGCGAAGCGAAGACCTTTGCTGCAAACATGCAGCCGCTAAAGCGGTTGGAGATCGCGAGGGGCCTCTGTCCCGTGGGTTGCGCCCTCACCGGAACGCACGCGTCCCGCGTGCAGTGAGCGAAGCGAAGACCTTTGCTGCAGACATGCAGCCGCTAAAGCGGCTGGAGAACGCGGGGGCCTCTGTCCCGTGGGTTGCGCCCACACCGGAACGCACGCGTCCCGCGTGCAGTGAGCGAAGCGAAGACCTTTGCTGCAAACATGCAGCCGCTAAAGCGGCCGGAGATCGCGGGGGCCTCTGTCCCGTGGGCTGCGCCCTCACCGGAACGCACGCGTCCCGCGTGCATTGAGCGAAGCGAAGACCTTTGCTGCAGACATGCAGCCGCTAAAGCGGCCGGAGATCGCGGGGCCTCTGTCCCGTGGGTTGCGCCCACACCGGAACGCACGCGTCCCGCGTGCAGTGAGCGAAGCGAAGACCTTTGCTGCAAACATGCAGCCGCTAAAGCGGCCGGAGATCGCGGGGGCCTCTGTCCCGTGGGCTGCGCCCTCACCGGAACGCACGCGTCCCGCGTGCATTGAGCGAAGCGAAGACCTTTGCTGCAGACATGCAGCCGCTAAAGCGGCCGGAGATCGCGGGGCCTCTGTCCCGTGGGTTGCGCCCTTCGGGCTTACCCACGGCTAAACTCAAATGACCGCTACGCGGTCTCCCGTCTCCTTCCCCGTAACTTCCCAAAATCATTGCAGAAACTGAGCCGCTTGTGCTAACTTTCTAATGCCCCGGGGGGCGCGCTTCCGCGTACAACAGGCCTTCCGGGAAAACCTTCGAAAGCACCCCGCAAAAAAATAAAACGTAAGAGAGCCGAGTATGGTCGAGATCCTAAAGCCCGAAAGGTCGCTCCTCATTATCGAGCCTGAAGCAGGGCGAAGCTCGCCGCTTGTCGAATTCTTCGCCGCCAGGTATGAGTGCGAGCGCGTGGTACAGGAAGGCGAGGCGATCACGCTTCTGCGCGAAAGAGATTTTGGAGTAGTCCTGGGCGATTTATGCGACGGCCTGTTTGACGGGCCCGGGCTGGTCAAGAGCATTTGCGGGAATTCAGCTTGTTCCGAAGTTATCGTGATCGCATCCGAGAACGATTCCGATCACGCTATCGAGTGCTTTCGCGCGGGCGCTTTCGATTTCATCAAGCGTCCCTTCGAGCTCGACTATCTGGAGTCCGCCGTGACACGAGCTTTCGAGAAGTTCGAGCATGGCCTCATAACGTCACACTATCAATCGGGGCTCGAAGACCTCCTGGCGCACCGGAGCGCCGCGCTCGACCGGGCGCTTGAGGATGTCGAGAATTCTTATCGAGTTACGCTGAAAGCGCTTGTCCAGGCGCTGGAAACACGTGATTTCGAAACGCACGGACATTCGGAACGTGTTGTCACTTTCAGCCTAAGACTTGGGCACGAGCTTGGTCTTTCGCACGAATCATTGCGCGACCTGGAACTCGGTGCGCTTCTTCACGACATCGGCAAGATCGGAGTTCCCGACTCGATACTCCGCAAGCCTTCCAAGCTGACCGAAAAGGAATGGGAGAAGATGAAGCTTCACCCGGTCCACGGCCACCGGATACTCAGGAACATTCCCTTCCTCGGAGGCGCCGCGCGCGTTGTGGCACAGCATCACGAGCGCTGGGACGGAACCGGCTATCCGAATGGCCTCAAAGGCGAGGCGATCGATATAGGCGCGAGGATCTTCGCGGTGATCGACGCATTCGACGCGATGATCTCAGACCGCGTCTACAGGCGCGGACGACCTTACGAAGATGCGATCAAGGAGCTTGACGCGTGCGCGGGTTCTCAGTTCGATCCTCTGGTAGTCGAGGCATTCAGGAGCGTTCCGCGCGAAGACTGGGATTTCCTCAGGGAGAGATCGGTCAAAACGAAACAGGAGGTTTTCTCGTTCCAGGCTATCGTAGAAGACCTTGTCCGCTCGAAACGCGAGGTCGAGCTTGTACATTAAAGGGCTGAGGCCTGAACAGCGTTTCGAACATATCGACTCATTTTCTCAGTCCTCAGTCCTTCTTCCTCAGTCCTCTTTCAGCTACATCGTTATCAGTTTGCTCCTGATCCCGGCAGCGGCCATTTCAATGACGTAGTCTATCTGCTGATTGCGAGCAACATCTGAGTTAGCCGACCACTCTTTAGGAGCGCTGATGTTTCCGGCTTTTCGCAAAGCTGACACGACCTGTTTCCTGACGTCGGCGGGTAGGACGACGCCAGCCAGAAAGCCCAGCTTCAAGCCTTCGTGATAGTGCCCCACGCGTATATCGTTCATCGCCTCGTCCACTACATTGATCCTGAGATTGTAACGCCTGAATCTCGAGACGACGTGACTCCATCTCCAGTTACTGATAGCCATCACGAATCCCTGGGCAAAGCCCATAAGCTTGTTCTCCTGTTTCGCCTGCTCCCTGGCTTGGTAGTAGCCCGATCCAAGTGCGACATAGACTCCCGCCATCGTCGCAATCGGAACTCCGGCGGTCAGAGCAAAAGAAGCTGCCGCGGCTCCTTGGAACATCAAACCGCCAGTCTGCATTTCGTAAAGGAAGATGATCTTGTCGAAGTAAGCGCCAATAAGGCCCTCTTTGGCCAGTGCGGCCATGGTGTAGAGCCCGCTGACACCATCGAGAGCCTTCAGGTAAGCGTCGATCTGAGAAGGCAGCGCCATCGTGTTTCCTCCTGGAATATGACGGCAAGACCGGTTCGACCCGTTTCTCGCCGCGCTGTATATCGGTGAAACGTATTAAGCGCCTGTTTCTCTGAAATGTAAATAGATTTTTTCGAAGTGGATTTGTGCGTCAACCGGGGGTGACCTACGTATCGCACGCGTCCCGCGTGCAGTGAGCGAAGCGAATGCGTTTGCCGCAAACATTTCGCCGCTAAAGCGGCTGGATAGTTTTGGGTGCTCCCGTACCGTGGACTGCGCCCTTCGGGCTTGTCCACGGCTAAATGCACATGACCGCTACGCGGTCGACAACTCAGCCCGCTCAGCCAACTCAGCCCACTCAGCAAACTCGGTAAACTTAGACAACTCACCAAACTCCCCAACTCATTCAACTCAAAAACCTTTCCCCTGTCATCTCTTCGGACACTTTCCATAGGCGTTCCGCGATCGAGTCGTTTTTTGCAAGGTCGTTCGGTTCAACCCTGACCGGATGTCCCCACATTTCTCTGATCCCGTCCGGCCCGAAATATGCGCCGCTTTCTGCCTCGTCATCGACAGCAGCGCGGAGCGTCGGCAAAGCGCCTTTGTCTACCGACATCGCGAAGAAGTTATTCAGGAAATTCGCTATACCGGAATTTCGCTGGAGGTCTGTCGCCGTCCATCCGGGATGGGCGGCGGTGATCACCACATTCTCCCCCTCGGCTTCTGTCCTGCGCGCCAGTTCGCGCGTGAAGTAGAGATTGGCGATCTTGCTGTCGCCGTAAGCAGTCCACGCAGAGTAGTCACGTGCTTCCCAGTTGAGATCGTCGAAGTCCAGCTTGCCCATCCTGTGGGCGCCACTCGAGACATTTACCACTCTGGATCCTTCGGTGCGCTTCAGCAGATCGAACAGCCTGGCGGTCAGCACAAAGTGGCCAAGGTGATTCGTTCCGAACTGCAGTTCGAAGCCGTCCTTTGTTTTCGAATAAGGCGGAACCATCACGCCGGCGTTGTTTATCAGGAGGTCGAGTCTAAGGAATCGGGAAATGAACCCATCAGCGAATTCCCTTACCGACTGAAGGTCAGCCAGATCCAGCTTCATCAAGTGAAGAACTCCGTGCGGGTGTGCCTCCAGAATTCGGTTTCTCGCCGCGTCTCCCTTCTCAAGATTGCGCACCGCGATAATGACTTCCGCACCCTTCATCGCGAGAATCCTGGCGGCTTCTTCTCCGATTCCGCTGCTCGAACCGGTTACTATCGCGACATGCCCTTCTTGTGAAGGTACTTCCTCTGCTGTCCATTTCTTATTCATTCATTCTCTTCCTTTACCTTGAGTTCGCCGGCGCGAAAGCGGCGGCGTTTTGAGGATTTGGGAACGCATTCGCTTCTCTTCAAACATTTCGCCGCTAAAGCGGCTGGGGACCGAGTGGACACGTGTACCGTGGGTTGCGCCCTTCGGGCTTACCCACGGCTAAATGCACATGACCGCTTCGCGGTCGACGGTCAACGGTCAACTCTTAACTCAGCCAACTCAGCCAACTCAGCCAACTCAGTCAACTCAGCCAACTCTGCAAACTCTGCCAACTCTGCCAACTCACTCAACTCGGTCAACTCGCCTCCGTCACCGCGTCCCAGGCGATCTCATAGACCTTTTCCAGAAGCTCTCGGCCGAAGACAAGATTCTCGCTGTTGCGGTTTCTGACCAGCCCGATCACAGGGAAGAACGCGAACGCCGAGAACACCGCCAGAGGGATGTCTTTGAACACGCCCTCTCGCTTTCCTCGCTCGAACAGTTCGATCAAAGGCCCGTAGTATCCTTCGCCTTCGTCCCGGCTAAGACGGTTTACCAGCGGAGAGTTCGCGAATTGCTCTCCGAATGCAAAATCAACCGGGTTCTCCGCCGCGTACCTATAGAAATTGAACCAGACTTTTCTGAACTCTTCCTCGATGTCGCCGCCCTCGTCCAGGTCACGCATCATCGCGGTGCTCATAGCACGCTTCACTTTCAGGTATATCTCGTTGAGAAGATCTTCTTTGTTCTCGAAATAGACATAGATGGTGGCCGGAGAAATGCCGGCGGCCTTAGCGATCTTTGACATAGAAGTATCTTCAAAACCGCCGCTCTGGATCAGGTCGATTGCAGCACGGCAAATCGCTTCCTTCTTGTTCTCGTCTTTGGTTCTCATTTGAGGTCGATAGATAACTGACTGTTCGTTTATGTAAATTAAATGAATATTCGTTTATTGTCAAACCGGAAGGCGGGTTGGAAGGGGGGAATAGGTCGACCGCGTAGCGGTCATATGCATTTAGACATAATGTTTTGACCTGTCCTGCCTCAAGAACGTGGATTATGTTAGGTGAGATTCACCAACACCTAGCCACAATTGAGGAGGACAGGCATGAAGAATACTAACGCAATCAACGGAAAAGCGAGAGAGATCTTTGAGAATGAAGCACCGGAGTATCCGGCATACGTAGGGCTCGATGTCCATAAGGAGACTATCGTGGCGGCGATCGCCCGGGAGGGTCGGGGAAAGCCGGAGTCGCTTGGAACGATAGCGAACAAACCGAAGGAGGTGGCGAAGCTTGTCGAGCGGCTGAGCCGGGAGTTCGGGGGAGAGGTTCTGCTGTACTGCTACGAGGCAGGTCCGTGCGGATACGTTCTGTACCGTCAGCTGGTGGAGATGGGGCAGGAATGCCATGTTGTGGCACCGTCGAAGATCCCTAAGAAGCCCGGCGACAGGATAAAGACGGACCGGCGGGATGCGAGGAAGCTGGCCCGGCTATTGAGGAGCGGGGATCTTACGGCGGTATGGGTGCCGGGAGAGGAGCAGGAGGCGATGCGGGACCTGGCGCGGGCGCGGAACGACTTCAAGATCCAGGAGCGGAAGGCGCGCCAGCAACTGAGCGCTTTCATGCTCCGTCACGGGCATTCGTGGCCCAAGGGAAAGACGCGGTGGACGAAGGGCCACTTCGAATGGATGGAGACGCGCAAGTTCCCTCACGAATGGCAGTATGTTGTGCTTCAGGGATACATCAGAGCGGTGAATGCGGCGGAGAAGAGGGTGGCTGACATCACGGCGGAAATGAGCATGGCGCTGCCGCACTGGTCGATGGCTCCGGTGGTCTACTCGCTGATGGCGTTCAGGGGTATCGACATGGTCAGCGCGATGGGGCTCCTGGCAGAACTCGGGGATCTGACCCGCTTCGACTCGCCGAAGCAACTGATGGGCTTTCTGGGGCTTGTGCCCAGCATACACGCCTCCGGCCCGACAAAGCGCGAGGGTGAGATAACGAAGACCGGCAACTCGAGGGCCCGGCGCCTGCTGGTCGAAGCCGCCTGGGCGTACCGCCATCCGGCGCGCATGACGGCTCATTTGAGACGAAAGGCGAAGAACGCGTCCGAAGAAGCCAGGGAGATATCCTGGAAGGCCCAGAAACGTTTGTGCGGAAGATACCGGTCGCTGGTCTACTCGGGCAAGAACAAGAACCAGACCACGGTGGCAGTCGCCAGGGAACTCTCGGGCTTTATCTGGGACGTGACACGGGTCGAGATGGCCAGGTTTGAAACCCCCGCCCGCTAGCGGGCCGGTAACGCATCGCAAAGAAGTATCCGACAAGAGGAAAAGAAGTTAACCACAGAAGAAAAGGAGGTCAGAGGCGCTCCAGGTCAGGGCATTCGCAGACAGATCTTCTGAAGAATCCCGGTCACGGCTAGAACGGCTTCCCCGAAAGGGGAATGATCCACGCTTTTAGATAAGAGGAAAGCTTCGCGACGAAGACAAGTCAGGTAGGTAACCAATCCACGTATATCAGCATGATCCATCGTCGCTTACCGTCCGCAATGCCCTGACCTCAGGCGCTTCTGACAAACGAGAATATGTAGAGGGGTTGACAGGTCAAAACATATCAGCCGTGGGTAAGCCCGAAGGGCGCAACCCACGGTAGGGGAGCGCCCCAAAAATTCAGCCGCGTAGCGGCGGCACTTGCAGCAAAGGGATTCGCTTCGCTCACTGCACGCGGGACGCGTGCGTTCCGTCGATCGCGTCGACCGCGTAGCGGTCTTTTGACTTTAGCCGTGGGTAAGCCCGAAGGGCGCAACCCACGGTACGGGAGCGCCCCAAAAATTCAGCCGCGTAGCGGCGACACGTTTGCCGCGATTGTATTCGCTTCGCTCACTGCACGCGGGACGCGTGCGTTCCATTAACCGCGTCGACCGCGTAGCGGTTAAATGAGTTTAGCCGTGGGCAAACCCGAAGGGCGCCACCCACGGTACGGGAGCGCCCCAAAAATTCAGCCGCGTAGCGGCGACACGTTTGCCGCGATTGTATTCGCTTCGCTCACTGCCTGCGGGACGCGTGCGTTCCGTTAACCGCGAAGCGTGACGTGGAGAAGTGGGGACCTCCGCGCATTCGTGCGGCGCAAACTGAAGTTCGCGGTACCTCGTCGGACTGGGGGTTTGGACCGCGGGCGTCCCCGCCCGCATGCCTGCGCGAGTTCGCGGTACCTCTGCGGGTCATCCCCCCAGGATATCTTTCGAAGAGAACTTCTTCGCCGCCTGGGCCTTCAGTTTCTCTTCCGCGGCGCGCGAAATAGAAACGAACTGAAGCTGAAGATCGTGCAGGACGGTATCGAACAAACGTCGTTCCTGATCTGTAAGGTTGTTCTTTGTCTTATCGCGGAGCATAAGAAGCACATCGACCCAGTATCTTCCTCCGTCAAGATCAACCGATTTCTGACCGGTCACGGGATGCGGGATCGCACCGAGAGCCGCGGCAGCGTTCGTCACGAGCGTCGAGAGGAAGTTTACAAAGCTCGCCGGATTCTCGTCGTCAAGTCCCTCTCCCTCGATCTCTTCCGCGGGTGCCGTCGCAGTAGAAGCCGACGAGCCGATCGGCTCGGGTTCGGTGATCACAGTAGACGACACCGGATCCGGCTCAGGCCTTTCCGGTTCTTTCTCGATAGTGACACCTTCTCTAACAGATCCGTCGGGATTGAACTTGCGCCTGTCGGTAACTTTAAGTTCGGGTTCTTCTTCCTGATTCGGGTCCTGGTTTCCAATCATCGCCTTTTTGATACTCCGCCTTTTGAACTATAGTCAGATACTAGCACTTTGAGATTCCGGATTTCAAAAAATGCGGTGCGGGAAGCCCGCTATTCCGTTTGAACAGTAACACTTGGAACGCCCTCTATGTCTGAGAAATTCGACAAACTGGTTGGTGTGATGGAGCGCCTGAGGGCGCCCGGCGGATGCCCCTGGGACAGGGAACAGACTTACGGATCGCTGGCACGATATCTCCTGGAGGAGACGTACGAGACCTTCGACGCGATCCAGGAAGCGGAAGCGACCGGCGACACTAACGAGCTTGTCGAAGAGCTCGGCGACGTGCTTCTCCAGGTGGTCTTCCATTCGACGATCGCGAAAGAGAGAGGAGACTTCACGATCGACGATGTAGCCGAGCGGGTCGCGGAGAAGCTGATCCTGAGGCATCCGCACGTATTCGAGGACAAGACGCTCCACACCGCAGACGATGTTCTGAACAACTGGGACGAGCTTAAGAAGGAAGCGCGAAAACGGTCCGGGAAAGAGGAGAAGGCAAAGGACTCGATCCTGGACGACGTGACCGTTCATTTCCCCGCGCTGATCGAGGGCCTGAAACTGACGAGCAAGGCGGCGAAGGTCGGATTCGACTGGGAGAACGCTGACCAGGTGTTGGATAAGCTCGACGAGGAGTTGGCGGAACTGCACTCGGCGGTCGAAAAAGGCGGCAGCGAGGATGTTGAGGAAGAGATCGGAGATCTTCTGTTCGTACTTGTGAACCTGGCGAGAAAACTGGACGTCGAGCCCGAAACGGCGCTGAAGAAGACCAACCGAAAGTTCCGGAAGCGTTTCGCCTACATCGAAAAGGAACTTCGCCAAGGCGGCCGGAAACCCGAGGAATCATCGCTTGAGGAGCTCGACGAACTCTGGAACAAGGCGAAGTCGGCGTCCTGACCTTCATTCCGAAGGTGCAAGCGAATCCACGATCAGAAGCCTGGCCAACGAGTAGATCTCGCGATCCGAAGACGCCCTCGGGCCTGCGACATTCAAGACGCGGCATCCGTTCCTCTCCAGCCAATCACGCAAACGAAGCGCGGCCTTTTCCGGTGATTCTGACCTGAGATCGATGTGGATCGCGGGTTTCCCGTATTGCTTCGCGATCTCGAACGTCAGAAGCGATCCGCCCGTAAGCTTGCCTCGGCTGACTATGACCGTGCAGTCCGAATCGCGCACGTTCAGTTCGGTCCTTTCCGGATAGTTCGCTGAATCGGTTTCCTTGAGCGTCGAATACGATCGCGGAACCAAACCGTCTTCCGCGAGCCTTCCTTTCGGGATCCATCCGCCGGTCTCGAGCCCCAATTCGACCGCCGCATCCAGTCCCGCGCGGTCGGCTCCGGTCTGTCCTCCGGAGACGACCTTTTCGACTTTGATCGGCATCGGGAAACGCGTCTAGTTGTTCATTCTGGAGTGCGAATCGACCTCGATCTCTTTCTGATCGGGTTCGGCGGGGACCTCGACCATCACCTTCTTCCTTCCTGTGCCGATCGACTCGATCACCTCTCCGGCCGATCCCATCTGCACCTTCGATGAAAGTACGCGCGACACCCTCTGAGGCAGGAATTTCGGCGCAATGGTCGCGACCGATGCGGTCAATGCTACGATGTCGCCGCCGCCGCGCCAGTGCTCGCGGATGACGTTCTCTTCCGTGTAATTGAGGAGCCTGAGCAGTGTTAGCGCGATCAGGTATATGTCGTCGACCTGGCCGATGAAAGGGAAGATGTCCGGGATAAGATCGATGGGCGAGATCGCGTAGACGATCGAGGCTGCGAACAGCGCCTTTTCCGCGATCGGGACGCGCTTGTCCACCAGCAGGCTGCCGCACAGCATAACCATATTCGGAAGGAACATAAGAAAGTTCTTCATACGTCCCTTCGACTCTTTCTTCTCTTTCCGGCGTGATACCGCCCGACTTCTTGCCATAAAACTCATCTCCCGGACCCTTGTGTGTCGAGTGTTTTCGAGTCTAATCCCCGCACCGCGGCGGCGCAAGTCAGATCCCGCCCGCGTTTGTCATTCCCCGTGAATCGGTTATCATTTTCGGGTCCTGAGATAACCCGACCCGATCACCCGATGCCTCTCGACATACGAGAAACGGGAGCTTCGTGATTCGACAATGATCCTCCAGACAATACGGGAGCGAGCCTCCTACGACAAGAAGCACATAATCCTGCCCGAGGGCGAGGACCCGCGTGTCGTCGCCGCGGCTGAGATGTGCGTTCGCGACCGCATCGCCAGGGTCACCTTGATCGGCGACGAAGAGAAGGTCCGCGCGGCGGCTTCAGCGGCCGGCGCGAATCTCAACGGCGTGGACATTCTCGATCACCTGCGGTCCCGCGAGAAGGGCCGGATCGCGATGCTTTTCCACGAGCTCCGTAGGGCGAAGGGAGTCACGCTTGAAGAAGCCGAGCGCACCGTCCGCGACCCTCTTTTTTATGGAGATCTTCTCGTTCATCTTGGGCAGGCCGACGGATCGGTCGCCGGAGCGGTTAATTCAACCGCGCACACTGTCCGCGCTGCGCTTCAGTGCGTCGGCGCGAAACCCGGATTCAAGACGGTTTCGTCGTTCTTCCTTATGACCGTCCCGAACCGGGAGTTCGGGCACGAAGGAACGATGGTCTATGCGGACTGCGGCGTGGTGATCGATCCGGACGCGAACCAGCTCGCCGAGATCGCGATCGCTTCTGCGGACTCGTTCCGGGCGCTTGTCGGCGCCGAACCGAGGGTGGCGATGCTTTCCTTTTCGACCAAGGGAAGCGCGAAACACGCTCTGGCCGACAAGGTGATCGAGGCCACGAAGACCGTCAAGGCGCGGGTTCCCGAACTGATCGTCGACGGAGAGCTCCAGGCGGACGCGGCGCTTGTTCCGTCTGTCGCGGAATCGAAAGCTCCCGGGTCGAGCGTCGCGGGACGAGCAAATGTGCTTATCTTTCCGGACCTCAACGCCGGAAACATCGCTTACAAGCTGACGCAAAGACTGACCGGCGGCACCGCGATCGGCCCGATCCTACAGGGACTCGACCGTCCATGCAACGACCTCTCGAGAGGCTGCTCCGCGGAGGACATCGTGAACGCGGTCGCTATAACGGCTGTCCAGGCGCAAGCAAGAGTTGGCTGAGTTTTGTGAGTTTGCCGAGTTGACTGAGTTAAGTGAGTGTACAGAGTTGGCTGAGTTTAGCGAGTTTTCAGAGTTCACTGAGTCTTGTGAGTTGACTGAGTTCTCTGAGTTGGCTGAGTTTGGTGAGTTTTCCGAGTTGGCTGAGTTTTCCGAGTTGAGTGAGTTGCCGGGGCGTCGAGGTTTCGAAGCCGATTGAGTTGACTGGTTTTGATAGAGTGTCCTTCCTCGTGCAGATCAATCACGAATCTCGAGAACCTTGACACTTCCCCCGCCTGTGTTTAATTTGTCGTTACCCGCGGTTACTTCCACTAACCGCAAGAATACAAACATTCAAGACTGCAGCGTTGGGAGTTCGCAAAGTCTAATGACTTTTGGAGGGACTCTTATGCCCACGTTTACAAAGTTTGAAGAGATCCAAGTGTGGCAGAAGGCCCGCGAGATCACGAACAGAGTTTACTTGCTTTCAAATTCAGGTGATTTCTCGCGAGACTTCAGCCTCCGGGATCAGGCAAAACGCGCTAGTTTGTCCATAATGGCGAACATAGCGGAAGGCCACGGCCGACGTACTACGGTTGAATTCGCGAACTTCCTCAACATTGCACGTACTTCCGCGATCGAACTTCAGTCCCACTTGTACATCGCACTTGACCTTAACTACATACGCAAGAACGATTTTGACGATCTCTACGATGAACTCGAACAGGTTTCGAAAATGACCCTTTCTCTTGCACGATACCTGAGAGATTCAGGAAAGAAAGAGTAAGACGGTTCGGCTGGATTGTCACATTCAGGAAATCGGTGTGGTGGGCCATCTAGACGTGTGCCCAAGCTAAGTCGACACAAACGAGGCAGCTTACCTCTGCGACTCACCAAGGCCCGCCAACTCTGAAAACTCAGCCAACTCTGAAAACTCAGTCAACCCTGAAAACTCAGTCAACTCTGAAAACTCAGCCAACTCTTAAAACTCAGCCAACATTGAAAACCCAGTGAACTCACCAAACTCGCCAAACTCAGAAAACTCGGTAAACTATTATCGATGAAGTTGACCTTCCTCGGGACCGGGACATCGACGGGCGTGCCTTCGATAGGGTGCGGCTGTGAGACATGCCTGTCTGAGGACCCGAAGGACAAGCGCCTTCGGGTTTCCGTCCTCGTGGAGCACGCGGGGGTAAAGGTGCTTGTCGACACGTCGATCGATTTCCGCCAGCAGGCACTACGCGCGGGCATACGGAAGCTCGATGCGGTCCTGATCACGCACTGTCACGTCGATCACGTCTTCGGACTCGACGACATACGGCCTTTGAACTTCAGGTACGGCGCGATGGGAGTCTATGCCAATGACATCGCCTGGAAAGACCTCCGGCGGATTTTTCAGTACATCTTCGAACCGACGCACTTCGGAGGCGGGCTGCCGCAGCTGATCCCGCACACGGTCGTGAAGAATTCGCCGTTCAGCATCGCCGAGGGGCTTGAGGTCACGCCGATCGAGGTCATTCACGGAAAGCTGCCGGTGATCGCGTACCGGTTCAACGATTTTGCATACGCGACGGATCTGAAAACGATACCCGAGGAATCTCTCGACCGCCTTCGCGATCTGGACGTGCTCGCGCTCGACTGCGTGAGGATCAAACCGCATTCGACTCATCTGTGCCTTGAAGAGGCGCTGGAGTACATCGAGGAACTGAAGCCGAAGCGGGCGTACCTGACACACCTGAACCACGACATTATGCACGAGAGGGATTCGAGGCTTCTGCCCGATAATGTCGAGTTCGCGTATGACGGATTGGTGGTCACAGATTGAATTTGGCCACGAATTTCACGAATTGCACTAATTCCCCTTGTTGCTCCAGCATCAACGTTGATCCGTGAATTGAATCCTGACAAACGATTTTCTCAATTCGTGAAATTCGTGAAATTCGTGGCTAACTCCTGAAACATGCAAATATTCCACGGTACAGAGAACGCCAGCATCGCACGTCTGACCGTGCTGACGCTCGGCGTGTTCGACGGCCTTCACCTGGGCCACCAGGCGATAATGAAGACCGTCGTCGAGCGCGCGTCCGTGTCCGAAGGGGTCCCGACGGTCATCACCTTCGATCCGCATCCCCGTGCCGTTCTGCATCCGGAATCGGCGCCCCCTATGCTTCAGACCCTGGACCAGAGGCTCGCGAACTTCAATGTTCTCGGCATCGAACAGGCGATCGTCATTCGTTTTACAAAGGAGTTCGCGGACCAGGAGGCGGAGGAATTCCTTCGCGAGATCGTTCACGAACGACTGCAGGCAAAGGAGATCTACCTGGGCCACGGTTTCGCTTTCGGCAAGGAAAGGCGCGGCGACATCGAACTGCTTCGGAAGATGAGCGGCGAACTCGGTTTTACGGCCGACGAGGTTCCTGAGGTGAGGCTCCGCGGGATCAGGATCTCATCCTCCAGGATCCGCCAGCTTCTGAAAGACGGACAGGTCAATCTCGCACGAAGGATGCTTGGCCGGCCGTACGGCATCGAAGGCGTCATCATCCGCGGAGACCGCCGCGGCCACACCATAGGCTTCCCGACCGCAAACCTCAAACCCGAAAACCGGGTCGTGCCGAAATTCGGCGTCTACGCGACCGCGACACTGATCGAAGGCGTCTGGAAGAAGGGTGTTACGAACATCGGTGTACGGCCCACCTTTGAATCCGATTCGGAACCCTCCATCGAAACCCACATCTTCGACTTCGAAGGCGATCTATACGGATCGGTCCTTCGGGTCCGATTCCTCCACCGGATACGTCCCGAGAGGAAATTCTCCGGGATAGGAGAGTTGAAGGCTCAGATAGAACGCGATGTCGAAACGGCGAAGAGATTTTTCTCTCGCAAGGGCGTCGAGAGCAGTCTGGAGTTGGGGTGAGGACTGAGGACTGAGGACTGAGGACTGAGGACTGAGGACTGAGGACTGAGGACTGAGGACTGAGGACTGAGGACTGAGGACTGAGGAGATTGTCGCACTCTTAACCACTTGTCAAGTTCTTCCCTCAGACCTCAGTCCTTTCCTCTCAGTCCTAAACTCTTGCGTCCCCGAATGATATCCTTTGTTATATGGCCGAGAACGAACAGCTTGCGGTGATTGACGACCGGGCGACGGACATCGTCAAGTCCGGCGGCGACGTGTCCGGAAACGGGCACGGGCGCGAGCTTGTGCCCACCGGGAAGCTCCCGATCGCGAAATACGTCTCGAACGAGGACCTGATCGCGGAAGAAAAGGAACTGATCCGGTCGGAGATGACGGTCGAGAAGTCTTATCACGGCTGGCGCGGATGGCTCCGGCTGGCGAAGGTTTCGAGAGTGATCGGGATGCTTTCGCTGTACCTGTATCTCGACCAGTACGACATCCACCGCGAGAGGCACCTGCGCCGGAAAGAGTTCAGGCTCGAACAGGCGCGGAAGCTTTCGCGAAGCGCTGTAATCGGCGAATGGTTCTATTCCGTGCGGCTCGCTTTCTTCCATTTGTTCCTGCTGATCCTCAAAGTGATCTTCGTCGGTTCGGAAGACAACAAGGAACTGAACCAGGAAAGGCAGGCCGTCTGGCTGAAAGAGAAGATAATCGGGCTCGGCCCGACCTTCATCAAGATGGGCCAGGCGATGGGAACCCGGGCAGACCTCCTGCCGCTTCCTTTCGTAAAGGAACTGGGAACGCTGGTCGACAGCGTACCTCCTTTCCCGAACGAAGTGGCCTTCGCGAGGATCGAGATGGAGCTTGGCCGGAAGATCAACGAGGTCTATGCCGAGTTCGAACTCACGCCCGTCGCAGCCGCTTCGCTCGGACAGGTTTACAGGGCGCGGCTGCATTCCGGCGAAGAGGTCGCGGTCAAGGTACAGCGTCCGAACCTTGCCGGCATCATCAAGGGCGACGTCGAGATCCTAAGGAAGATAACGAAATTCGCCGAACGATTCCCTTCTTTGAACGAAAACGCGGACTGGGCGGGAATGCTCGCCGAGTTCGACGAGACGATCCACGAAGAGATGGATTATGTCGCGGAAGGCCGCAACGCCGAGCGGTTTCGAGAGAACTTCCAGAACTGGTCGAACATACACGTGCCTGAGATCCACTGGGAAGCGACGACCCACAAGGTCATCACGATGGAATATATCCACGGGACCAAGGTCGTCGACCTAGAGGCGCTTCGCGCGAGAAAGGTGGCGCCGGAGAAGGTGAACCGGCTCCTGATCAGGACCTATCTGAAGCAGCTGCTCGAGGACGGCTTCTTCCACGCCGACCCGCATCCGGGGAATCTGCTCGTGATGCCCGACGGAAGGCTCGCCTTTTTCGACTTTGGAATGGTCGGAAGGATCACACCGAGGCTCCAGTCGAAGATGATCGACGCGTTCTTTCACGTCGTGGCAAAGGACCCGGACGGCATCGCGCAAGACCTGATCGATCTGGATTTCCTGAAGCCGGGCGCCGATCCGGAAACCGTCAGGCCGGTTGTTCGGCGGATGTTCGAGTTCCATTTGGACCTGAAGCTGAAGGACGTGAATTTCAAGGAGCTGACGTACGACCTTGCGGACGTGATGTACGACTACCCGTTCCGGCTCCCCTCGAACTTTACTTATATAATGCGCGCGCTGATGACCCTGGAGGGCATCGGTATCATCACCGATCCGGAGTTTAATTTCTTCCTGACGGCAAAGCCATACGCGAAGGAGTTCATGCTTCGGCGAGAGGGGCGCGATCTTCGGAAGATGTTTGTCGACAAACTGCTCGGAAGAGGCGAGGACGAGCCGATCGACTGGAATCGCACGTGGAAGCTGGCGAAGCTTGCGGCGAAGACTGTACTTAAGCCCGGAAAGTGATCTTCCCGGCGCTTTGTTCTTACAATACTCATATGATTTCAAAGGTTGTTGGGAGACCGGTGACGGCCGCGTTCTCCGCCGTTTTGCTCTCGGTCTTACTTTCAGGCAGCCTCTCCGCAATGGACGATTACAAACCGCGGACAAAGGTCCGGCACATCGCTTCCGACTTCGAAATCGGCGAACTGGACGATCTGCGCTGGAGGTCCGCGAAAGCCGTGAAGGTAAGAGATTACTGGTCGGGAAAGAAAGCCCCAAAGGGGCGTCGTTTCGAAGCGAGACTGCTTTGGTCCGACTCGTATCTTTATGTGAGGTTCGACGCGGCGCAGTCTGAAGCGCTTGTCGTCAGCGATTCTCCGGATCTTAGCCGAGAAGCTGACAAGCTATGGGATCGCGACGTTTGCGAGATCTTCATCGCGCCGGACAAGGCGAATTTCAGGCATTACTTCGAGTTCGAGGTAGCTCCTACCGGCGAATGGCTCGACCTGAAGATCCACCAGAAACCGGACGAGAGGATCACGGACTGGGAGTATTCTTCCGGTATGAAGACCGCCGCGAAGATCGAAAAAGACCGTGTGGTAATGGCGATAAAAGTACCGTGGAGCTCGATGGGCGCGAAGCCTTCGGCGGGAGATGTCTGGGTCGGGAACTTGTTCCGCGCGGTCGGTTCGGGCGAGTCGCGCGGATATCTCGCGTGGTCCCCGACCTTGACCGAGACCCCGAACTTTCACCGCCCGGACCTGTTCGGGGAGTTCGAGTTCGTACTTGATTGACGTGTCAGAAGCCCAAGCGTAAGCGCGGGCTACCCGACAACAGTTCAATGTTCCAGGTTCCAAGTGAAGGCGCTGTTTTTAACTGCCAGGTTCGCGTTCTTTGAGCTTTGAACTTGAAACTTCTAGGGGTAGCCCTCCCTGACGGTCGGGCTTCTGACACTCTATTCACGATTTACGATTCACTATTAACTGACAGATGCAGTTCGCCCTTCTTACATTTCTAGGCTTCGCCGGTTTGGAGGCGTTTTCATACGTCGTCCACCGATGGCTGTTCCACGGGATCCTCTGGAAGATCCACAAAACTCACCACTATCCGCGCAGGGGAGTATTTGAGCTAAACGATCTGTTCTCTGTCGGCTTTGGAAGCGTTTCGGTTCTTTTGATGGTCTTCGCTGAGCATCCGCTTTCGGAATCGATCGCTTTCCCGATCGGGCTCGGTATCGCGATCTACGGGGTCATCTACTTCATCGTCCACGACCTTTTCACGCACAGGCGGTTCCTTCCATTTGCGTCACGAAACGGCATCCTTTTGTCGATCCGGGGAGCGCACCAGACCCACCACCAAACCGTCGAGAAAGACGGTCAGGAGCCATTCGGATTGTTCGTTTTTGATTACCGGCGGTTCAGGGGAAAGGGTTAATTCAGTTCATCGGGATTGACGCCGGGCGGAACTATCCAGACCCTTGTCCGGATATCCTTTTCAACTCCGCCATTCGCGAAGATCATTCGCGCCGGATCCGTATTTCCCGGCATGCGGGCCGCGAGGTTCTTGATCTCGTTGTCGCGCTTCAATACAGCGTCAGCAGTTCCGTAGGTGATGATCCTGGCGGAAGCGGTCGGGTTTCTCCGCAACGTGTCGACAAGGGCGGCGATCCTCCTCTCAAGCAGTTTATCCTTCACCTTCCCGAATTCGTCAAAGAAGATCGCGTAGGGCTTCAAATCGCCGTAAGGTGCAGCAAGCGAGACCGTCCCATTGCAGCCTTCCTCGATACCGGAAACGACCACGGTGGCGGTCGGCTTACCTGAAACGGTCACGCTGATCTCGTTCGTTCCCTGTCCAGAAGCGATCTCACCGTTGTCTAGTTTCCATTCGTATGCGACCTTTTTCGCGTCGAAATCGCCCGTTATCAGCGTTGTAAAGATGGCCGTATCTCCATCTTTCACCGCGACCAACGGTCCGGCGATGACGATTGCCGGGCAGTCTTCGTTGCTGGTGACCACCTGACCGGCGCACAGAGAGGCAGAGAATAGGATAATCAATAGGATCAGCGATCTTGATTTCATTTCTTTTCTTTTTGGTCCCGACGACAAAGGCTTGCCGTGCTCAAGGTTGGGGTATTGCGACGGAGCAAATATACAACTATCGACCGAAAAATGCACATTTTTCCTGATTCCCGGATATCCTACGGATTCTTCGCTGCGGACCGTGTTTCATACTTGCAACACCATCCAACTTGTGCTAGTCTTACCCTTGCCTTGGGAGAAGGTTTTTAGCGGGAACTGAAGACATTGACTTCCTCGGCAACGGTCTAGTGAACGGACCGTGGTTTTGCTGGGGCAAAAGCAAAACAAACAAGCGGGTAAGAAAGGTCGGAAGCGGGAACTTCCGGCCTTTCGCCTTTTCTGGGCTCAGGGTTCTTATAAAACGAAGCGGGTGATCGCAATGGGAATGGGATCCGAATTCCAGGCGTTCCCGTATACGAGCGAGTTCAGCCGTACGACCTGTTTTTCCGCCTCTTCCAGCAGGGAATCCGGAGGAAGATCCTCCCGCCGTTCATAGCAGGCGTGGTGGATACAAGGCAGGGGCTTTGCGGTTTTGTGGACCAGGCATCCCGATTCCTTTTCGTACAGCGGACAAGAAAAGGAGCCTCCGGAATTACCGAGCTTTTCCGCGGCTTTCGCCGCCCGTTTCGCGACCCTTGACCGGACGGGCGCCGGAAACGACTCGATCGCCCGCCTGATCGCCTCCGTTTCGAGCCGGGTCACGCGAACGTTGACGAAGTGCTCGTCGGTGCAGCACGCACCGCGCACTTCGCACGTACCGCAGTCCTTCGCTCTCGGCTCGTAATCTCGAGTGACGACCATTCGAAGACCGTCGCGTATGCGGGCCAGACGAAGCAGCGCTTGGGAGACGGGCAGGGTTTTCATAAGCCGGTCAGGTATTGATACAATTTCAGAAAATTATTTATCGGCGCGCGGCCGGAGTCAAAAACACTAACTCGGGACCCCGTCTTCGCGAAACGAAAATCGATCCATAAGGGGAATTGAACAATGCTTGAAGCAGGAAACAAGGCGCCGGCCTTTTCGGCGAAGGATCAGGACGGCAACACGGTAAAACTATCGGATTTTAAAGGAAAGAAACTGGCACTCTATTTCTATCCAAAGGACGACACGCCGGGATGCACGAAGCAGGCGTGTTCGATCCGGGACGGATTCAAGGACCTGAAGAAGGCAGGCATTACAGTTATCGGCGTTTCGACCGACGACAAGCAGTCACACCAGGACTTCATAAAGAAGTACAAACTGCCGTTCACTCTTCTCGCTGACACAAACAAGAAGGTGGTCGAAAAGTACGGAGTGTACGGAGAGAGGAACCTCTACGGCAACAAGTTCATGGGAGTCAAAAGAACCACTTTCCTGATCGACGAAGAGGGGAAGATCGTCAAGATCTTCAAACGCGTGAAGGTGGACGAGCACGCCGACGAGATCCTTAAAGCGTTCGCCAATTGATCTTCGGATCCGGACCGCAGTTCGGTTCGGAAAGATTATGTATTAGAGAAGCCCGCGGCCTGAAGTACAGGCGGTCTGCGGGCTTTGTTTTTGAGACACGGCTTTTTGGAGAGAACAAGGAGGAATTTGTGAGAAAGCGTTTCGCGGCACTGTTGTTGGTAACTCAGATCATAGTGCTCGCCGCCCCGGCCTTTGCCGACCGCATCACCCTGAAGAATGGCGACCGCATCACGGGAACGATCGTAAAGAAAGATGGAGAAAAGATAACGATTCAAACTGAATCGGCGGGGACGATCGAGATCAAATGGGACGCGGTTTCGACGATCGAGGCGGAGAATGTCCTTTACGTCGAGTTAAAAGACGGAAGCAAAGTAGCCGGAAAGGTCGAAACAACGGACGAAGGCTTTCGTGTGACAAACGACGATGACTCCGAACTTCCAGTTTCCCTGGAGCAGATCAAGGCGATCAGAAATGAAGAACAGGAGGCCGTCTATCAGGCTCAGATACTGGAGAAGGCTGACGGAAGCTTCTTCAACCGCTGGTCGGGCTCCGCGGACGTCGGTTTTAGCCTCACGACGGGAAATGCGAAAACACGTTCGCTGACTTTCGCAGCCAGAGGCGAGCGCGTGTCGGAAAAGGACAAGATCTCAGTCTATGCAAAAGGGATCCAGGCAAGCAATTCGACTTCCGGAACTTCCGTCACCACTGCACAGGCGTTCTGGTTTGGGGGTCGATACGACCGGAATCTGAGCGAAAAGACGTTTGTCTTCGGGAAAGCGGATTTTGAGTACGACAGGCCGCAGGAGCTGAATCTGCGCGCAGTGGCAGGCGGCGGTTTCGGCTATCGCTGGATTAGAAGCGACCGAACCAAGCTCGATATATTCGGCGGCGCGACTTTCAACCGGGAGTATTACGGAGGGGCCGACAACAGATCGTCTGCGGAGGCGCTGATCGGTGAGGAATTCGAGTTCAAACTCACGGACATTTCGGTCTTCGAGCAGAGGCTCGAGGTGTTTCCCAACATTAGCCGCCCCGGAACCGTGCGGGCTCGGTTCGACGCCTCGTTCGTCACTTCTCTGAACGGCTGGCTCGGATGGCACGTATCTGTTGGCGACCGCTTCAATTCTGAGCCGCTGCCGGGCAAGGTGCAGAACGATCTGTTGTTCTCGACGGGACTTCGCGCCACATTCGGAAAGGAAGACTGACGGAGGGCCACTCTCCGCTTGAAGATCAGGAAATTATTCCGTGCAATGGCGTCGATAGCGCAAACTCGCGGCACGCACTGCGTCGTGAAAGGGTTAAAGATCCGATCATTTTGTGGAGGAGATTCAATATGGCCTATCCGGAAGACAAGGGAATGGCGAAGATAGTCAGCGACAGCAAGGGCAACAGCCACTATATGCTGTTCCAGGAACTGGCGATGTCGTGTGGTCCGGCGTGCGTGGCAATGGCGGAAAGCCATTACAAGCTGCAGTGTATGGTCGATCCCGAAAAGAGGGCGCGCGAGCTCTCGCAGAAGTATCCCGGCAACTGGACCGCAACCGGAGGAACATACGCGAAGAATCTGTCATATGTGTTGAATGCCGAAGGCGTGAAGTGCTACGCCGGAACAGACATTCCGGACGACAAGATCCACTCGTACCTTTCCTATTACGTAAAGGACCGGACTCCGACGATCGCGCATATCGCCTGGACGACCGGAGGGCACTTTGCTCTGGTCCGCAGGGTTTACAGCGACGGAACGATCGTATTCCTCGACCCTTGGTACGGCCTTGTAGAAGCCAAGAGCGGCGACCTTCCGAAGTACAATCCGACGGGCGCCACGGGAAAGGTCAGCGGATGGCTGAACATCACCTATAAATGAAGGGCGTTCCGGATTCCAACCAATCCTGCCATTGCACGATCTAAGGAACCGCTTCAGCTTTTTAATTGAAAAGGTTATAATAAGCGTTGCTTATGGGGGCGACAGGCTTCGACAGAGGCTTGTACAGATCTTTGGATGCACGTCGGGCGATCTTTCTGTAGCTCGTTAACAATTCCGAAAGAAACACAGATGCCAACCAAGAATTGGCTCTCGCTGCCTAACATTAGTTAGCTACAGCGATGTCCGCCGGCAAGTTTGCTTAATGCGCGCCGACCGGATATGACACAGTTTAAGCTAGCTCGCATCGACCGCCTGCGGATGCGAGCGAAACTTTCGCCAGGCTGGTCGCAAGTGAGGTCTTGTTGCTTCACATACTCATTTGCGGCGAGAAACGAGTGAAGCGACTAAGCGTGTAGATTCCACTGATCGCAACCTTTGGATGCGGGTTCGATTCCCGCCGCCTCCACCACATCTGAAGAAGTACTGAGAAGAGAGTACTGAGTACTGAGAGAGCCCGGCCGGCGCGCCGGGCTTTTTTTAGCAATGAGTGCTGAGTGCTGAGAGATGAGTCGTTCTTGACTGGAGCGCACGCTGGACCGCGGGCGTCCCCGCCTGCTTTCTTCCGCGCTGTCGCGCGGCGCAAACTGAAGTTCACGATACCTCGTGTCGCTTGGACCGCGGGCGTCCCCGCCCGCCTGTTCTTGATGAACTTCACGCCGACACCCATTCCCTTGACGGCTGAACATCAGGCTCGTCTCCAACCCGCCCCGGGGACCACCGAGATTTCCCTTAAATTAGTTCGGCAAAAACCGATATCGCTTTCGTTCGGCGCGTGTTCTTTATTGATCTCATACCTAACTAGAGCGGAGGGTGCGACATGTCGAACTATCAATCATTTCGCGGCTTGAAAACAATGGGACTACTTCTCGGAGTCCTCTTTTTCTGCGTGATCGGCGTTCCCGGACAAGCTACCGGTTTACCCGAAAACAACAAAGACCTGCAGATTCTTCTGAAGAAGGCGCGCACCGTCCAGCAGATCGCGGCTCGGTGCGCTGACGGCGATTGTCCACCGCTCGCGTGCGAAACTGCCAGGCGTCTGAACGCTGAGATTGTCGCGGCTCACTACTACGCGAAGTACAACTACTATTGGCTTCTCACTGCCGCAAAGACTCACCGCGAGGTGCAGTTCGCGGCCGCCGAGTCTGCGATACGCGACGCCGAGCGCAAGGCTTTCATTGAAACGATCGTGGCCTATCAGGAGTATTTCGTTAAGATCTCTGGCGCGATGCTTGACCTATCGAGTGCCGCAGCTAACATCGATCAACTCCTGACGGACCGGGCAGCACTCGGCCAAATGACCTCGTCCGAAGTGATCGATCGCCTCGACACGATCTATGAAGCGCTGAACGGGCTTGAATCGGCGCACAGAACAATGACTCAGGCCCAGCGAGGGAGCACGGGAGTAAGAATGTTCTCTTTTGACGACAACAGCGTCAACGCGGCAAAGAGCACGGCGAGCGACCTGAAGACGATCGTGCAAGAGTCCATCAGGAACGGGCGGGACTGGCGAACGGCACTATCATCGAGCAGAAGCGTCACGGCGATCGGGCAGATCGTCGGCCGGATCGCGATGAACTATGCGGAAAGGGAGATCTCCGAGCGCAAACGGCTTGCAGATCAGCTCGCACTGGAGATCGCCGCTTCGGAGAAGGTTCTTGAGGCTGCCCATAGAGACGCCGCGCGAATCCAGGAACGAAAATTCCTGGCCGAGGATGTGTACAACGCTTTCAACGATCTTATGGACCCGAACGGACGAGTCTCTTGGCTAAAATGCGTAAGCAAGCTGCAGATGGGTTGCGGGCAGATGGACACGATCAGGCGCGAGTTGAGAGTACCCGATCATGTCCAGGTCACATTTTACGGTCCCGATATGAAGCTTGCGGTAGCGGACAATCCGGGACGCTGGGGTCAGGCTCTTCAGTTCCTTACTCCGAAAATGGAGGAGCTGAGCAGCAGCTTCAATTCGGTCTCGATCAAGGAAACGGAGCCTGCGCTCAGGATATCCAAGTCCGAATTCAAGGCCGGTGAAACGATCAATGTAAGATTCGAGGCTCCCTCCTGTGTAGGTCCGGGCTCGTGGATCGGGATCGTCAAAGCGAGCGTACCGCACGGAAGCGAATCGACAAACTCATCAAATGCGCTGCAGAGGGATCTCATAAGACAGCCGACCTTCGGAGAAAAGGTTTTTCTGGCCCCCGACGAGGCGGGAACCTACAGCATTCGTCTAAACGATACAGGAAGCGGCAGGGAGTTGACCGCTGCCTCCTTTGAAGTTGTACCATCCGTTGATTCCGGTTCACCCTTTCAGGGAGTCTTTCGGAACCCTAACGGTACCTATATCGGAGTAAAGGTCGAGGGCGGCAACCTGACAGTTGGATTTGCGGAGAGGATCGGTGAGACTAACGAGTTTCGGTGGCGCGAAAACCAGGATTATTTTTTCACATCGCCGGCAAGGATCGTCGGCAATACGATATTGAGCACGGCACAAGGGGTTTGCACTTACGAAGATCGCTCGAGATGGGTCTACAAGGACGACGTCCCATTCAGGCTGGTCTTCTCTGCAACTCACTTCTCCTTCAATGTCGAGCAGGCGAGGCTGGAGTGCCCTGCAGATTACAACATTCGTGTCTCGGACACCTGGAGGCCGCACGCCGGTCTGCCGGACTTTTTCAGAGCTTCATATGACCCGCCGACGGGCGAGCTGCGACGGTGACCGGAGGTACCAAGGACTTTGAAGACACTATTGATTATCTCAATGTTTATCGCGGTGTTCGGAGCAAACCGGGCACAGGCCCAGCAGCTCCAGTTGCTGACGGTTCCGCACCCCGAGTCTTCTTCTTATCCGGCGGTAGAGTACAAAGGCAGGATCGGGCCGCCTCGTATTAAAGGCGAGGCTCGGATGTTCCGGTCCGGGATCATACGTACGGCTGAAGATCCACCGAACTTTGCCGGTCACTACCGAATCACGACCTGGGGCTGCGGAGCCGGCTGTGTCATGGGCACGCTCGTGAACGTGATAACCGGACACGTGATGTTTCTGCCCGCAACGATATCGGATTGGCCAAGCGGCAGTTCGCCGCTTGAATTCAGGAAGAACAGCCGGCTTTTGGTGATCAATGGCGTCCGGAACGAAAACGAGGTCGAGACCTCGGGACTTCGACACTTCTACGAGATCAGCGGGAAGAAATTTCTGTACATCGGCTCGGCAAAGAGGGAAGAGAAGATACCGGTCGTACGATAGACTTGAGCCTTCTGACCTGGACCGAGGGCGTCCCCGCCTGCCGTTTTTGGCGGACCGTGTCTCCCCCGTCTGCCGCGGAACCTCGCGCTGACGCGCGGCGCAAACTGAAGTTCACGGTACATCGTGTCGCTTGGACCGCGGGCGTCCCCGCCCGCATTCTTCCGCGCTCTCGCGCGGCGCAAACTGTGAAGTTCACGGTACCTAGGCACGACACGTCTCAGCCGGCTCCGGTAACGCGAACTCACCCTCATACGTCAGACCTTCGAACCGGTCGTCCAAAAGATCAGAATCCTTGCCTAAAATAGTAAATCTCGTTATTTTAGTTTGTGAAAGTATCGTAAAATGACGAAGTTCATTATTTTAGGTTCGCGATTCAATGGAAAGAGACCTCCAGGGAGAATACGTCACAGTTTCGACGGTTGGAGAAGTAGCCGAAGCTTTCGTGCCGTCGCCGCTGCCGCCGAATCCGCCCATCGTCTGGAGCCCTGATCTCAGCGCGAGATTCGACCGGGCACATCTTTCCCTGGGAAAACTCGAAAGTGCCGCAAAACTGCTTCCCGCTGCCGACATGCTGCTTTATTCCTACGTTCGAAAGGAAGCCGTGCTTTCTTCAATGATCGAGGGAACGCAGTCTTCACTTTCGGACCTGTTGAAGTACGAGTCCGAGATACATCCCGGGGTCCCGCTCGATGATGTTCGCGAGGTCAGCAATTATGTCGCCGCGCTCAATCACGGCCTGAGGAGATTGGCCGAAGGCTTCCCGATCTCGCTTCGGTTGATCCGGGAAACTCACAAGGTGCTGTTGAGCGAGGGTAGAGGTAAGCAGAAAAGGCCGGGCGAGCTTCGCAAAAGCCAGAACTGGATCGGCGGAACAAGGCCGGGAAATGCGTCATTCGTCCCGCCGCCCGCTGAACAGGTCCCCGAGTGCATGGGGAACCTTGAGCTTTTCCTGAATGACCGGCCCGGTCCTTCTCCGCCGCTCCTCAAAGCGGCATTGAGCCACGTACAGTTTGAGACGATTCACCCCTTCCTTGACGGGAACGGACGGGTCGGAAGGCTTCTGATAACTCTGATTTTGTGCAACGAAGGGCTTCTTTCAAAGCCTCTGCTGTACCTGAGCCTTTACTTCAAAGAGCACCGTGAATTCTATTATGAGCTGCTTAACAGGGTCCGCACGAAGGGCGACTGGGAAAGCTGGCTCAGCTTCTTCGCTGAGGCTGTCGAAGCAGTCGCTGATGAGACCGCAGACTCATTACAAAGACTGTCGCAGATTGTCGAGAATGACAGAGTTCTGATCGGCAGCCTGGGCCGCGCCGCGGATTCTGCTTCCAAAGTGCACTCGGCGCTAGTGCAAAGACCGATAATGACGGCGGACCGAATATCGAAGCACACGGGAATTACCGCCGCCACCGTAAACAAGTCTTTGCGGCATCTTGAGGAGCTCGGAATAATCAGCGAGATGACGGGGAGGAAAAGGAATCGGCTCTTTTCTTACCCGGGCGTACTGGAGGTTCTCAACCGAGGAACTGAATGGTGATCTCGCAGTGGGGAGTGGGGAGTGGGGAGTGGGGAGTACAGAGTAATGAGTGCAGAGTGATGAGCTCAATTCGACTGGACCGAGGGCGTCCCCGCCCGCCTGTTCGATAAGCTTCAGCTTGTCGCGGGCCCGTCTGGGACCCGAGCACCCCGCAACGTTCCGCGCTAGCGCGCGGCGCAAACTGAAGTTCGCGGTACCTCGGATGATGTCAGGCGCACAAGTGCGCCTGCTAAACGGGTCGCGTGATCCGGTCGGTTCTGTACCCTCCTGCGACGCCACTGAGGCCCGCCTTGCATAGCGCCGGACTTGCGTAAGTGGGATAATGTGACCGATCTATGCAGAATGACGTCATCCGGGAAACTACCGAGATGGTCCGCACACTTCGGTCAAAGAACGATCCGGAGCAGCTGGCAGCCGCTCTCAGGAAGCTCGCGGAATTGCGAAGGCACGAGGGCGACGAGGCAAAGGCGCTCGACAACTACGAGGAGGCCGTCTCGCTCTACCGGAAATCCGGGAACGCGCTCCGACTTGCGCATACGATCAGGCACCTGGGAGACATTCACCGCAGGGCCGGACGGTTCGACAAGGCCCTCGCGTGTTACGAGGAAGCGCTCCGGATCTGCCGGCGTTCGAAGGATGTTTCGACATTGGACCTCGCTAACACGGTGAGGGCACTGGCCGTCCTGAGTTCCGATACCGGAAAGAACTCGAAGGCAGAGAAACTCTGGAAAAAGGCGCGGTCGCTTTATGAGCAGGCGGGAGTCGGGGCGGGAGCCGAGGAATGCGACAAACGGCTCGATGCCCTACGGAAGCAGCATTCGTAACTTAGTAACCGCATCCGGCCGGGAACAGGTCGGCAGGTTTTCGGGATCCGGCAGGGTGTCATCACATTGAACCTGGAACCGTTGACCTTCAACAAGGGCATATGACTCTGGCAATTCTGGCCCTTCTTTCGGGCCTCGTACTTTTGATCTGGAGCGCCGATCGCTTCGTCGACGGTTCCGCATCCACAGCGAGGCATTTCGGAATGCCGCCTCTTCTGATCGGAATGGTGGTCGTCGGCTTTGGAACGTCCGCGCCGGAGATGGTCGTATCCGCCTTCGCCGCCGCCCAGGGAAACGCGGGAATAGCCGTTGGAAACGCCTACGGATCGAACATCGCGAACATCGCGCTGATCCTCGGGATCTCCGCGATCATCGTTCCGATCACCGTCGATTCGAAGGTCCTGCGGAACGAGCTGCCGATCCTCTCGCTGATAACCGCGCTTGTCGCCGTCCAACTGGTCGACAATTACATAGGCAGATTCGACGCCACCGTCCTTCTTGTGGTCTTCGGCGGACTTATGGTCTGGACCATACGGCAGGGGCTTAGGCAGCGAAAAGACAAATTCGCGGAGGAGCTTGAAGCGGAGCTGTCGGAGACGGCGATGCCGATCGGACGCGCGCTGATCTGGCTTTTCATCGGTCTTGCGATCCTGATCGTAAGTTCCAGGCTGCTCGTCTGGGGCGCAGTGGAAATAGCTACGAGCCTTGGCATCAGTGACCTCGTGATCGGGCTGACCGTGGTCGCGCTCGGGACCTCGCTGCCCGAGCTCGCGTCAAGCGTGATCGCCGCGAGAAAGGGCGAGGACGATCTCGCTCTTGGAAACATCCTCGGATCCAACCTGTTCAACACGCTCGCCGTCGTCGGGATCGCCGGGATGATCTCTCCGTTCGATGTCGGTCCGGAAGTGCTCTCGAGGGATGTCGTGGTGATGTCGATCCTGACCGTTTCCCTGTTTCTTTTCGGATACGGTTTCAAGAAACCCGGCAGGATCAACCGATATGAAGGCGCGGTGCTTTTGACGGCCTACGTCGCCTACACTGCGTATCTTCTGGCAACGGCATTCTGAGAAAGTTCGGCTATCGCCGGCCGTGTGAAAATCTTCGGTCAGTTGTTGACCCAGTTGCGGGCCTGTTCTTCGTGGGACCTGTCGAAGTATTTCATCTCGGTATCAAAGAACAGGCTTGAGATCTTCGTTCCCCAGTCCTCCCAGGAACTGTCGCCGACGACCGCGGTCTTTCCGTACTCGTCCATGTGTTCCCGGTCGAATTCGATCTCTTCCCAAAGGGCCTCCGCTTCGATTCCCTTGAAGTCTTCCAGCTTGATCAGAAATCTTAGCTTTCCGTGCTTGTCGAGCAGGTTCTCGAGCTGGGGAAGTATGATCTCGTAATCGTCCTTCGTAAGTTTGCCCTTCGCGCTTATCTCCAGCACTTTGTTGTCGTTCAGATTGTCTATCGTCAGCATTGGTCCTCCTTCTGTAATTTGGACGGGCGGCTCTTCCCGCTCATCCCCATGTTATGAAACTGACAGAAAGAGGATCCGTTCTCCGTTCGCCACGCGACATTAGAGATGATCCGGATCGTCGTTCAGTGATCGTTAACTTCACAGAAAACCTTAATTACGCCTTGGCCGTTCGTGAGTTTTTCGAAAAGCTGCTCGTAGTTCTCCAGGCCTTTCACCGGATGCGTCAGGAGCCTCTCGAGCCACCCGGGGTACTCCAGAGCCGCCTGCGAAAGATCCTTCACCCCCACCTCGAAATACTCCCGGTTCGCGTTAACGGTTCCGACCATGACCTTGTTGCCAAGCACGAAGTCCAGATTGATCCTGTCGGCCGGAACCTCGACCGTGCGGCTGCCGCCGGTGACGCTCGACAGCACGAGCACGCCGTTCTTCGCCAAAGCCTGCATCGCGTCGAAAACGATTGGCGAATAGCCGGTCGCTTCGAAGACAATGTCGAATCCGCCGACATCCTCGGCGAAATCGATGACCGACCTCTCGCGCGTTGACTCGTATCGCGCCCCGATCGCTTCCACCAGCTCGGAGTTGAGAAACGGGCGCTGCTGAAGCCCGAATGTCACTACTTCGATTCCCTTTAACCGAAGGATAAGCGTCGCGAGCAGTCCGATCGTTCCCGCACCGAGAACCGCCGCCTTCTTCGGCTTCCAAACCCGAAGCCGTCTCTGGATCTCGAAAGCCTGGGCCACTCCTTTTTCAACGACCGTCGTCGGCTCGAGAAGAACGCCGACTTCCTTCAGCCCTTCCGGAACCTTGACGACGAATTCCTCGTCATCAACGTAGTACTCGGCGAGGAACCCGTGACGCAGGTTGATACCTCGTTCGAAGTACGTATCATCGGTCGTCATATCGTTCGTTCCGATCTGGTCGTAGATGCTCGTTCCTGGCCTGCGAACCGTTGCGACCACGTAGTCACCTTTCTTCAGACCGGACACGTTTTCCCCTACTTCCTCCACGATGCCGAAGCCCTCGTGCCCGATAATGAGGAAGTCGAAACCCTCGGGCGCCGCTCCGTACTCGGCGGCGTTGATCTCTTTGTCGGTGCCATCGATCCCCACTCTCAGAACCTTCACAAGCACACCCCGGCCATTCGGAACTTCATCGACCGAAGGCGTTTCCGTTTCGACAATACGCGCCGAATCTGCGACGCCGGGCAGGACCGCCAGCGCTTTCATAGTTGTTTTCTGCATCATTTCCATTTTCAAACCGCCTCTAGGCGGCGTATGCCATCCACTCGGCTTTTTCTCCCAGCACGTTCATCGTCCCCAGCACTCGTTGCGGCTCTCCCAGATCGCTCCAGTTTGCGTCGTTGACCCTGAGGACGTGCAGCATGTCAGTGGACCTTTCCAGCACCTCGGAAGAGAAGTTCGATTCCGGTATCCGTTCGTAGACCGCGTTCATTACCTTTTCCTGGGCGTGGCCAACGGTGACCGACAATTCGCTGTAGAGGTCCGGAAGGCACGACTTGAAGCGATCGAGAAGATCGGTGACCCTGGCTACCATCACAAAACTGTTCCACAGCCCGCCTCTTTTCAACAGCTCGTTCGCGGTCGAACGGTCGGGCTTTTCCCAGAACCTTCTGACTCTGGAAACTGAGTTCGTAAGCGACCCGAAGAACGAATCCGAGGGTTCGATCCATCCGTAGGCCGTCTCGGCGTATGTAGGCTCTATCCCCAGAAGAACCAGTCCCGCCGCACCCGTTTCGACGATCCTGAAGGCGCGGTCGACGTTCTCCTTCAGCTTTGCCAGGTCGGAGAAATAATGGTCCGAAGGAAAGAACACTGCCGTCGACGTTTTCGACAGCTCGGCGAGTTTCAGAAGGCTGAACAAGATCGCCGGAGCGGTCCCCTTGTTGGAAGGCTGAACGTGCAGCCTGGCTTCCGGTACGTCAAAGAGGATCGGACGGAAGTACCGCTCATGCCGGGCGGTAAGACTGAAGTGGATCCGGTCCGGATCTATGATCAGAGACGTCCTCCGCCGCGTCATGTCCAAGAGGCTTTGTCCCTCGATAATGTGACAGAACTGTTTCGGACGCTCATCGCCCTCGATGATCCTGGTAAGCTCCCTGAGCCTCGAGCCTTCTCCGCCCGCGAGGATCACTGCGTGCCTCGCTGCCCGCCCTGTACCCGGTGCCGTTCTCGGCGGTGTGTTCTTTAGATACTGGTGATCCGTCATTTGAAACTCTCCGTTCTGTTCGGAATTACTGCTCCTAAAGCACGGATCAGCGGGGATATATTCCAGTTCTGCGACACTTTCCGGGAGCACTGCTCTGCCGCGGATCGCAGGCGCGAAACTACCGGAGGAAGGTCTTGACGAATTCCGGAAGACTGGGGGGAATGTCCGTGATCGCGTGGATCACGACAAGAACCGGAAGACTTCGGGAGCGGCTCCAGATTATCCCGAACATCACAGCGGGCAGCGTGAGGGTCGCAATTGTGTATGCGATCGTCTCGATGGGAGCCGGCGCAGGTCCTGCTCCTCCGACGGCGTCGCCTCCGCGGAGTATCAAGCCCGGCGAGTGCGATAGCGCGAAGATCAGGGACGCGACTGCGATGCCGGCTGCCTCCGAACGAAAGTACGCGGAGAGTCTGGATTGCAGGATCACGCGGTAAAAGATCTCCTCAACAAGACCCACTTCAAACACAAGGACGGCAAAACAGAGCGGAACGGCGAGAATGAGCTCCCCCGCAGTGAAGGCACCCTCGAACAGAGGCTTGGCGGCACTTCCAGCAATGAACTGAAGAAGAAGAATCGGGACGCAGATCGCGGCCGCAAGAAGTACCAGCCTCCCGGCGGCAAGCCGCGACGATCCCCTTGCAAGGCCGATATCCTTCCGGCGAACCTCGGTGAAGAGCCTGAGGGCCGCGAGCGGGATCACAACAAAGATAAGGAGCTTCCTGGCGATGTTCAGGACATAGGCGGCCCGGGCGCTGCCACCGGTCAGGCCGCTGGCCGCGGAATCAAGCACTCCGACGCCCCAAACCAGATACACGGCCACAAAGGTCACAAGCCCCAGGACCAGTGCCATTTCCCGTACGCCTGGCGACTTTACCGCTTCGCGTTCGTCAACTCCACGAGTGATCAGAAGGGCTGTTCCGGACAGGACGACGCCGAAGACCACGATCATCGTCAGGGCGTCTTCGACGCCGTACCTCGGGGAGAAAGAGACCGCCGCGAGCGAACATAGGTAGAGCCCGATGCTCCCGATGAGCCAAGGGCTCTTCCAAGTCTGTGCGATCCTACTCACCACTCTGCTGGAGAAGCTTCGCGACCAGTCCCGTCCAGCCGGTTTGATGGCTGGCGCCGACTCCTGATCCGTCGTCGCCGTGAAAATACTCGTAGAACAAAATGTGATCGCGGAACTCCGGATCGTTTTGGAGCTTCTCGTTCGCTCCCCAGACCGGGCGCCTGCCGTCCTCGTCCAGCAGAAATATGTGCGAGAGCCTCCTCGATATCTCCTGTGAAACCTCCCAGAGATTCATCATTCTGCCCGATCCCGTCGGGCATTCCACCTTCAGGTCGTCCCCGTAATACCAATGGAACTTCTGAAGAGACTCTATGATCAGGTAATTGACAGGGAACCAGATCGGTCCCCGCCAGTTCGAGTTCCCGCCAAAGAGTCCGCTCGACGACTCGCCGGGCTCGTAATCGACCCTGTGTTCGGAGCCGTTGACGTGCAGGACGTAAGGATTCTCCAGGTGAAACCTGGAAACGGCTCGTATGCCGTGGGGTGAAAGAAACTCGCTTTCGTCGAGCATCACTTTCAGGACCCGTTCGAGACGCTCCCGAAACGCAACGGCAAGCAAACGCCGTTCGCCCTGGCCGGGCGTTCTCATACACGCCACATTCGATGTCAGCTCCGGCCGGTTCTCTATGAACCAGTGCAGGTGCCGTTTGAAGTCGGGCAGCGCTTCGAGCGATTCAGGCTCGATCGTGGCAACTGCGAACAGCGGTATCAGGCCGACCATCGACCGGACCTTTAGCGGACGGCTGCCTTGTCCATGAAGGTGGAGCACGTCGTAGTAGAACCCGTCATCCTCGTTCCAGAGCGCGATCCCCTCGTGCCCCAGGTCGTTCATCGCGGCCGCGATGTACAGAAAATGCTCCCAGAATTTCGTCGCCAGATCCTCGTAAGAATCGTCGTACGTCGCAAGCTCAAGGGCAATGGCGAGCATATTCAGGCAGTACATCGCCATCCACGATGTCCCGTCCGACTGTGCAAGCTTTCCTCCGGTCGGCAGCGCCTGGCTCCGGTCGAAGACGCCTATGTTGTCGAGCCCGAGGAAGCCGCCTTCGAACACGTTCATACCCTCCGAGTCCTTCCGGTTCACCCACCAGGTGAAATTGAGCAGAAGCTTCTGGAACACGCGCGCCAGGAACTTCACATCGCCCACACCCCGCTTCCGCTTCTCAATCTGGCAAACGCGGAGCGCCGCCCACGCGTGAACCGGAGGGTTGACGTCGCCGTAAGCCCATTCGTATGCAGGGATTTGGCCGTTGGGATGCATGTACCACTCGCGAAGCATCAGGATCAGCTGGTCCTTTGCGAAGTCCGGGTCGACCATCGCGAGCGGAATGCAGTGGAACGCCAGATCCCACGCCGCATACCACGGATACTCCCATTTATCCGGCATCGAGATGATGTCCGCATTGTTTAAATGCTTCCATTCACGGTTTCTTCCTTTTTTCCTCGATTCGGGAGGGGCGGGCTGCGCCGGATCCCCCTTCAGCCAGACGTCGACGTCGTAGTGATAGAACTGCTTCGACCAGAGCATTCCGGCGAATGCTTGCCGCTGGACACTTTTTGCATCAGGACCAAGCTTCTGTTCCTGGAGGCCGGCGTAGAATTCGTCCGCCTCCGTCATCCTTTTTGCGAACGCCGCTTCGAAAGTCCTGCCGAAAGGTTCCTTAATTTCTTCCGGAGCTAACCGCAGATTGACGGTGCGAGAACCTCCGGGCTCGATCTCGAACCTGTAATGTGCGGCCGCTTTCGTCCCGCGGTTGAGACGGTTCACTGCCTTTTCTTCACCCGACACGACGTAGTCGTTGATCCCGTCCTTTGCAAAGGAGCCTCCGTTGTCGGCGCCCCAGATCCGCTTCTTGTTGGTCTCGTTCTCGGTGAAGAGAACCTCTTCCGCGTTCTCACAGTAAAGAAACATCTTCCCCGGCGGATCGGCCGCGATCTCGACCGTGTTCTCACCGGCAAGCGCCATGAGCGGTTTCGCTGATCCGTCCCACGACCAGGTGTTTCTGAACCATATGGTGGGCAGGATCCTCAGCGCCGCCGAATCCGCGCCGCGGTTATGAGCCGTGATACGCACGAGCACGTCGTTGTCTGCCGCCTTGGCGTACTCGACGAAGACGTCAAAATAGCGGTCGCCCTCGAATACCCCTGTGTCGATCAACTCAAATTCCCTTTCGAGCTTTCCCCGTTCGCGATTGACCCTCAGCAACTCCCCGTACGGGAACTCTGCCTGGGGATACTTGTAAAGGAACTTCATGTACGAATGGGTCGGAGTCGAATCGAGGTAGTAATAGAGCTCCTTAACATCCTCGCCGTGGTTTCCCTCGCTGCCCGTTAATCCGAACAGACGCTCCTTGAGGATCGGATCGCGCTCGTTCCAAAGCGCCACCGAAAAACAAAGGTTTTGGCCGTCATCGCAGATTCCTCCCAGGCCGTCCTCATTCCACCTGTACGCGCGCGCGCGGGCGTGGTCGTGCGGGAAATAATCCCAAGCCGAACCGTCCTCCGAGTAATCCTCGCGGACGGTGCCCCAGGCGCGTTCGCTCAGGTAAGGCCCCCACCTCTTCCAGTTCCTCGTTCCTGCTCGCGCCTCTTCCAGGCGCTTCTCTTCTGCTTTCATATTCATTTCGCGATCCACCCGCGTCTTTTCCACTTACCTGGAGACCAGCCTCACCGCGTGTCCGTCCGGGTCCCGAACGATCAGCGCCGAAGCGAATCCGAACTTGTCTGGATCAAGCGTGACCGGCCCGGAAGAGACAGTCATCGATCTCCGAAGCCCGGGGATCCGCGAGCTGGTGTCAGCATCCGGAACCGCAAAGCTTGTCTGCCAATGCCAGAGGTCATTGCTCCGCGTATCAGCAGGGAATGGCCTCCCGTCGGCCGGGGCCAGATATTCCAGGAACTCCACCGCGATCCCGGCTTCAGGCGTGCGTAGCCCGGTGATCATCAATCTCGCGCCGAACACATTGTTCAGGTGTTCCTGTTCTGTTCCGAAGTTCATGCTGCTGCCGGCGACTTCAAGCCCCAACGCATCGCGGTAGAAACCGAGACTGGTTTCCGTGTCGCCGACGACGATAGCAGTATGGTCGATCCCAAGGAACAGTTCTCCGCCCGCGGCGCGCGCTCGCCATTTTGCGTCGCCCTTGTCAGGGGGAAACTCGAGTATCTCGAGAACGTGATCGTCCGGGTCCTTGAAATAGAAGGCCCGTATACCTGCGGCGTTCGTGATGTACTCCGGCAAGGTCTGCGGACCGGTAGACGCGTGCTTTACCTTGTGCTTCCGGAGCACCGCATATGCCTCATCCATATCGCGAACGATGATCGCAATGTGCTGAAACCATCGATCGTTGCTGCGCGAATCCGCCGGGACCGGCCTCCCGCCCGGCGTCAGATATTCGGTCAGTTCGATCGTCTCGTCTCCGAGCCTGAATCTCGCGACCCTTATGCGGGCGCCGAAGACTCCCGTTAGAAGCTCGACGTCGCGGCCCCACAGCTCCTTGTCCGAGACCTTTTCGAACTGGAGGACAGACGTGAAGAACCTCTCGGCACGGTCCAGATCGGAAACGGTAAAACCGACCGACTCGGCCCCGGTCACGACCTGCCCCGACGCCGACGACAGGAATGAAACGACCAGAAGAAGTCCGATCAAGAGCCATCCCAGCGGGAGTCCGCGAAGTCCGTGCATTTCCAGATGTCTTGTGTTCATGATCTGAAAGCGCCTATGAAAGCCTCTCCGCCAGGTGATCACCCACCCTCAGTGCATTGGCCATAATAGTAAGCGCGGGATTGACCGCCGAACTGGACGGAAAAAAGCTCCCGTCCACCACATACAGATTGTCCACATCGTGCGTCCTGCAGTTGCTGTCGAGAACCGAATCTGCAGGGTCGTCGCCGAACCTGACGGTGCCGTTCTGGTGCGCGACGCCTGCCAGAGGGATCTGCTGGCCCAGATACAGATTCCTGGAGAAAACACCCTGATGGCATTCTCCGCCGTGAACATCGCACTTCCGCTGATTGTTCATAAGGTGTTTGAGCCTCGCGATCAGCCGTTTGTGAGCTTCTACATTGTTCGGCGTGTACGAGAGAACGATGTTGCCTTCGCGGTCCAGCGTCACGCGGTTTTCCGGTCTGGGCAGGTCCTCCGTCGTCAGCCAGAAGTCGAGCGAGTGCTTTGCCATAAGGTCCAGCGTAAAACCGGGCGCGATAGAAGGGGCCCCTGCCGAAAGCGTCACCCCGTCAAGCTTGCCTACAAACGATATGTGGCCCATCGGGAACTCCCAGTCCTTGTCGCCGAAATAGAAATCGTTCACACCCAGCGTCTTTTGAAAAACAGTCGGATTCGGGCATTTCGACACCGCGAGAACGACCGAATTGACGTGGCCCATATAGTTCCTGCCAACCTGGCCGCTGGAGTTCGCAAGGCCGTCGGGATGCCGCTCGTTTGCGGAGCGGAGAAGCAGCGCCGCAGAGTTGATAGCCCCGCACGCGGAAACGACTATTTCCGCCGAGTATGATTCGAGGCCGCCCGCGCGCTCGACCTCGACCGCCGTGACGGTTCGCCCGGTCGCATCCGTAACCAGGCGCTTCACAAGAGCGTTCGTCAGCAGAGTGACGTTCGGGTGATCGAGAGAAGGCTCGATAGCGCACACGTGCGAGTCCGATTTCGCGTTCAGCAGGCACGGAAAACCGTCGCACGTCCCGCAGCGAATGCAGCTGCTCCTTGGATCGCCCTCGTCAAGCATCACGCCGAGCGGCACGTGAAATGGCGTGCATCCGGCGGCTGCAAGATCCTCGGCGAGATGCCGGATCCTCGGTTCGTGACTTACCTCGCTGTGCGGGAACGGAGTCGATGACCAGGGTTCGGTCGGATCTTCGCCGCGCTTTCCGTGAACCTGATAGAGCTGTTCTGCCAGGCCGTAGTACGGTTCAAGCTCCGAGTAGCTTATCGGCCACGCGGGCGATATGCCGTCGAAATGCTTCAGCTCCCCGAAGTCCTCTTCGCGCATACGGAACAACGCCGCGCCGTAGAATTTTGTATTTCCCCCGACGTTGTAGTTCGTATGCGGATGAAGAGGCTTGCCGTCCTTGTCGTACCACACCTCTTTCGTGTTGTACTTGCCGTCGACGTTCACTGCCCTGGACTCCCAGTTGTCCTTTTCGCGCCTGACATAGTCGCCGCGCTCGAGTACCAGGATCTTCTTCCCGGTCGGGGCAAGCCGGTACGCAAGCGTTCCTCCGCCGGCGCCGGTGCCGATAATGATCACATCGTAGTGTCCGTTGTTCATCGATCTTGTCCGTTTCGGGCCGCATCGCGCCCGGAGCCGCCCTTTGCACGGGACGGCCATGTTCATTAGGTTCCCGATATCCCTTCTCCCGGCTCCGCGGCCGGGAACTCAACTGCATTAACAACTCCGTGGGCGCGAACCGGTGATCCCGTGCCCGGGGCCGGCTCTTTATGCCCATCGTTCGCGGGTTTCCCGCAGAATATGCATCTGTGCCGGTTGTTGTGCTGAAACTTCGCGCACATTACGGAGCTCAGGCCCTTCGAAGCGATATAGACCTGGGCCGCGGTAAGCATCGCCAGCGGCGGCGCCGTGAAGTAAAGCCAGGCCTCGGTCCACACTCCCGCCGAGGCCGCCGATCCGAAGGTCCTTGCGGGATTCATGCTCATTCCCGAGTACCTGCCTTCGAACACGATAAAGCCCGCAACAAAGAGTCCTGCGAGGTATGGCGTGGTCCACGCAAGCCGTGCGGCGTTGGTCGTCACAAGAACCATCGACATCAGCGCGAACGAGATCGCGAATTCTGCAACGAATGCCGCAAGCGGCCCGGAAGTTCCCGGGACCGTGACCACGAAATTCACCGCCGAATCCTCGAGCAGGCTCCCGAGAAAGATCCACGAAACGAGTACTCCGGCCGTGGCTCCCGCGAACTGGGCGGCGATGTAACCGGCCGCGTCCGAGGACCTTATCTTGCCCAGCCTGAGAAAGGTCAGCGTTACCGCCGGATTGATGTGCGCGCCGGAGCGCTTTCCGAACGGCGACTGAATTATCCCGATCGCCGTGGCGCCCATCACGGAACCCATGAGCAGATCGGAAACAGTTCGAGAACCGAACTGCAGCAGCGACGCCGGATGATAGAAGAGCACTCCGAACACGCAGGCGGAAACCATGAATGTTCCAAGGCCCCACATTTCCATAAGATATTCGGGCCAGTGTTCCTTGAGTGCTGCGGTCATTGCGTTCATATTTGCGACGGCTACTGAATCACGCTCGCATTGGCGGCTATTCCAATCGTCCGTAAACCCCGGATCAGAGAATCTCGAGCACGGAATTGAAGCCGCCGAAGCCGTCCGCTTCCTTGAGCCCGTGGCTCCTGTCCTCGGTCCATCGCTCGCCGTCGACAAGAAACTTGTACAAATATCTGCCGGCGGGACGGCACGGGATCGACGCCCTCCAAAGGCCTTCGTGCGTCCGTGTGAAAGGAGTGCTGGCACGGTCCCAGCCGTTGAAGTCGCCCACAAGGGTTACATCGTCCGCGCTGTCGTCGTGGAACGAGAACACGATCCGGTCCCGCTCGATCCTCGGCGGCGCGTGATCTTCTGCCGTCAGAAAATGCGTTTCCGCCCTCGCGGCATCCGCCGCCGCACGTGCGTTCAGGATCCCGTATCCCTGACGAACGGCCGGATGCCCGGCAAGCCTGCCCGCCGTGGAAACCAGAATGTTCTTCACTACCGAAGGGGTAAGGGAAGGGTTCGCCTCCAGCATCTGCGCGGCGATCGAAGCCGCGATCGGGGCGGCGAAGCTGGTTCCGTCAACGTGCTGATAATGATTCGCGACTATCTTCCTTCCGCGCAAAAGCCTTTCAACCTCTGCACGCGCCGCATCGGGACCCGCCGCCGGACCGAGCCCGGCTGAGGACCCGAGTTCGGGAAGCAATTTTGCGAAGAGATAGTCAGGCGCCGACGCGAGTGCGGAAAGGGCCTCTGCCGTAAGGTAGTCTTCCGTTCCGGGAAGGATAGGCGCGGCGACGTACATCGCGGGCGCGATGAGTTCGGGTTTGACGAGTCCGTCGGCGGTCTCTCCGAATGCGGAGTGGTAAAGACCGAAGTCCGCTTCGTCGAGAGAATTCCCGTCGGTGTAACCGCCGACGGTTATCACCGAAGGCGAACTCGCGGGCGGCACCGGGCGGGACGAATCGTCATTCCCCGCGGCAACTGTTATGACGACTCCGGAGTCGTGCAGTGCTTCGGCCAGTTTGTTGATCCGGCTCTGGTCCGAGGCTTCGTCTGCGTCTCCCCCGAGCGAGATGTTCAGTATGCGTATGTCGAGACGTTCGCGGTTCGCAAGGACCCATTCGAGCCCCTCCTCTATCTCCCGGTCGGAGATCCGCCCTTCGCGGCTCACCTTGACGAGCACGAGCCCGGCTTCGGAAGCGACGCCCTTGTAAACGCCGTCGGAAAGCGATCCGTCACCGGCGCAGGAAACCACGGTCTGGGTGCCGTGCCAGTGGTGCGGACGCGGTTCGCTGATCGAGCCGAAGTTCTCTTCCCCGGCGATGTCGTGGAACGCCCTGACACGCCCCTGGAAATCAGGATGCGGATAGAACCCGCTGTCGAGAAATGCCACAGTCACGCCTTGGCCCGCGAGTTCGGGACTTGCGTTCAGCTTGTCCGGCGTCGGGATCACGGCCCAGCGGTTCTGTCCGTGGACGTGTTCGTGCGTTTCTGCGCTAAGTTTTCTTGTTGATGTCATACGCGCTCTCCCTGATCGGAGTCAGAGGCGCGTATATCGCGGTGCGGAGCGGGATTATTCCCTTGTTGGAAAATTGAGGGTTTGACAGACGTCGGCCAAGGGCGAACCGGCGGTCCTTGGATCGTTGTTTATGCGGTCGATTCCTTTACTTCTTCAGCCGTTCGCGGATGCGTGCAAGGGCTTCGTCGGAAAGGCCTTCGTCCGGATCGTCGGCCAGGTAGGGCTCTTCAAGGGCATCTCCCATCATCCTTAGATTCGACAGGTAGTTCCGGCAGGCGCGGCATGCAAGCAAGTGGAGCCGCAAACGGATGCGTTCGCGGATCCCGAGCTTCCGATCGAACGAGGCGCTGACAAGTTCCGTCGCGGTCCTGCAGCTGGCTGATGCTTTACCCAGCCCGCTTCCGGCAAGCGAGCGCATACTTCTTGTGAATCTCTTCGGCATACCGAGTACCTTTACGAAAAAGATAGCACGGCAGGTCGGCGGGGAGTAAGTGCCGGTTCTCAGGTACGCAGAACCCTCAGAAGTTCGGCGACGCTCCACGCCTGGGCGAAGCAGCCCCTGGGTTCGTGCGGAGGATCGGCGTCGAAGATCTCCGATACCTGCCCCAGCCCCGCATCGGCCAGATGGGCCCTGATGCCCTTCAGGATCTCGTCGACCCTCGTCTCCGTCTTCTTGTTCTGCGGGCTGACCCGGCGAAGGGCATCTATAAAAGGACCCATCAGCCAAGCCCACACCGTTCCCTGATGATATGCCGAATCTCGCTCGTGCGGTCCTCCCTCGTAGCGCGCGATGTAAGCGGGATCGGACGGGGCCAGCGACCGCAATCCGAACGGTGTCAGGAGTTCGGCCTCAACCGCCCGAACCACTTTTCGCGCCCGCTCTTTTGAGAGCATCGTGTGGAACAGGCTTGCGGCGAGTATCTGGTTCGGGCGAATACTCGGATCCGCCTTGTCGTCCGAGATCACGTCGTACAGGCAGTCTCTTTCGGCGTTCCAAAATTTATTCCGAAAGCTTCGTCTCGCGTTCGATGCAAGTTCATCGAAGCGGTTTTCGTCTTCTACCCTGCCAAGCGTTTTCGCCAGGCCCTGCATTGTCCGCAGCGCGTTGTACCAGAGGGCCTGTATCTCTACCGGCTTTCCTCCCCTTGGCGTCACGACAAAGTCGCCGACCCTTGCGTCCATCCAGGTCAGCTGGACCCCTTCCTCGCCGGCGCGTAGAAGACCGTCTTCATCGAGCTTAATGTTGTACCTGGTCCCTCGGACGTGCCAGTTGACGATGTCAGAAAGAGCGCCGTATAGCCGCTGGCCGACGGTATCAAGATCGCCGGTCTCTTGAAGATAGGCACGCACCGCTTCGAAATACCAAAGCGTGGCGTCTACCGTGTTGTATTCGGGTTCCTCTCCCTCGTCAGGGAAGCGGTTCGGGAGCATTCCTTCGGAAACGTGATTCGCGAACTCGAGCAGAACGTCCTTTGCAAGCTCAGGCCGGCCGGCCGCAAGTGTCAGACCGGGCAGCGCGATCATCGTGTCGCGGCCCCAGTCGGAGAACCACGGATACCCGGCGATGACTGTGCGGCCTTTGCCGCGCCTCACGATGAACTGATCAGCCGCAAGCGCGAGCCGACGGACGGTTTCGTCCTCGGTTCCGGTCCTGGCAGCCAGTTCGGCCCTCCTTCGGACCTCGACGGCTTCAAGGTCTTCCCAGCTTCGCCTTTCTTCCTGTTCGGACGAAACGATCACCCTTGCGGGTGCGGAGAGATCGAATCGAAGACTGAAGGGCTGGAAAAGAGACTCGGTGAAATCAAAGCCCCGCTCCCTCTCCGCCTCGTATTCGAAGTTTTCGTACCAAAAGCCGGTAGCTTCGGCCCGTGCACCGTCGGCGCTGAAGAACAGGTCGGGCGCATCCGACCCTGACCCGACCACGACCCTTCCTCCGACGGCCTCGAAAGATCCGTATTTATCCCTGCGTTCCGTTCCTAGCCGATGATAGTCGCGAAAGGCGACGAGAGGCAGAAGCTCGAGGCTGACCTTGTCCTCGTTGCCGTTCCTCGAGATCACCTCCCACGAGCACGCCACCGTGTTCTTGCCGTGCGGCATAAAAAGCCTGCGCTCGATCAGAATCCCGGCCGCCTCGTAGGTCCAGACGGGATACGGGTCGAGTCGGAAGTTAACCAGCGACAAGAAGCCGTCGGGATAAACGGTGCCCGGATACTTGTTGGCGGAAAGCCCGATCCGCGTTTCTCCGACCGAGATGAACTCGTCGAATTTTGAAAGCAGGACGGTTCGCCCCAGAGGCGGCTCGGCGGCGGCTACGAGTATTCCGTGATAGCGTCGCGTGTTTATTCCCGAGACCGTGGAGGAAGAGTATCCTCCAATACCGTTCGTCTCGATCCACTCCCTGCGGGTCGCCCCGGCGAGGTCCGAACATACTTCTTTATTAAGGCTGATCATCTGCTTCCTCCAAATGCGGCACGGCCGCCGCTGCTTGAAGCGCAGATGTTCGCGTGTTTATTCCAGAGAGTCCTGGTCTGATCGAAACTGCGACCGCCTCAAGGCAGAGGAGATCCGGCCCTTGGCGGAATCGTCGAGTCCGTTCGAAAACGGCTCCGTTTCGACATCTTCATTCCGGATCGCTTCGCGGATCGTCCTGATCTGTTTCAGGTAGTCGACACAGGCATCGCAGATCAGGGAGTGGAGCCAAAGAGAGTATCGCTCACGAAGGGACAATCGGCGTTGAATGGAGTCCGACATCGTGCGGGTTACTACGAGGCAGCTTTCGGAGCGCGCGGCGACGAACCGGACCAGAGGTTTCCGGATAATGTTCGGGATGCTCTTCATCGATGACAGAGGTTCAGGCGAACAAGTTGCGCGGGGTCAGGACCCGGCGTTCCCGTCACGGAAGATCGCCATAACCGAAGTCGTAAGCCGGGAAGGAACCTCCTGGCTGTCGAATGCCCGCTTCATCGCCCGGCTGAGCCGTTCGTCTGCGACCGATCTGAACTTAGGTATGTTCGAATCCCGGCCGGCGTGCAGCACCGTGCACTGCCGGCGTGAGTGCTCTCTTCCCATGTCCTGAGCGTCCCCCCGGTTGGTCTTTCCTACATTCACGGCTCCTGTATTCCGGCCGTGCAGGTGTGTATTCCAGGAAATTCGCCTTTCGTTCTGGAATACGTGAGCCCCCGCGCGCGATTGATGGCGTTTCGGAGGAACGGAAACAAGATGGAAGACAAAACAAGGATATTGATACTCGGAGGCGGCTTCGGGGGACTGTACACGGCACTGGAACTCGAGAAAAACCTCGCAAGGCGGAAAGGAATCGAGGTGACGCTGATCAGCAGCGAGAACTTCTTCCTGTTCACGCCTATGCTTCACGAGGTCGCGGCAAGCGATCTCGACATCACGCACATCGTCAGCCCGCTAAGGAAACTCCTGAAAAGGGTCAGCTTCTTCGTGGGAGACGTCGAGGCGATCGATCTCGAGCGCAGAACGGTTTCCGTGTCGCACGGAGAGAGCCGCCATCCGCACCTGCTCGGGTATGACCATCTTGTCCTCGCGCTTGGGTCGGTCACGAACTTTTACGGAAACGCGAGCCTTAAGAACAATGCGCTGACCATGAAGTCTTTGGGCGACGCGATATTCCTTAGAAACCGTTTGATATCCAAGCTCGAGGAAGCGGACTTCGAATGCAGTGCGGGCCAACGAAGCTCCCTTCTCACCTTCGTCGTTGCGGGCGGAGGTTTCGCCGGCGTGGAAACGATCGCCGGGATGAACGATTTCCTGCGTGAGAGCCTCAGGTTCTATCCGAACCTTTCGGAGGACGACCTGAGGATCGTCCTCGTGCACGGCGGCGACGTTATCCTTCCGGAGCTGAGCGGAAACCTCGGCAAATACGCTGAAAAGAAACTCGCTTCGAGGGGCGTCGAGATCCATCTTGAGAAGCTCGTCACGGACTTCTCAGAAGGAGTAGTTACGTTGAGCGACGGACTCAGTTTTGAAGCTTCGACATTGATTTGGACCGCGGGAACCGCGCCGAATCCTCTCTTGGCGAAGCTTCCGTGCCTTCGTGACCGGGGGCGCATCCTCACGGACGAGACGATGAAGGTCGCGGAGTTCCAAGGGGTTTGGGCACTCGGAGACTGCGCCGCTGTTCCGAATCCGGGATCCGGCTCGTTCCATCCGCCCACGGCCCAGCACGCGATCAGGCAGGGAAAGGTCCTGGCCCGGAACATCGCCGCAGAACTGAGAGGCCGCGAGCCGAAGCCTTTCACTTTCAAGACGATCGGGCAGCTGGCCGCGATAGGCCGGCGGACCGGAGTCGCGCAGATCCTTGGGATCAACTTCTCGGGCTTCATAGCGTGGTGGCTCTGGCGAACGATCTACCTGATGAAGCTCCCCAGGTTCGAGAAGAAGCTGAGGGTCGCTCTCGACTGGTCGCTCGACCTTGTGTTCAGCAAGGACCTGGTCGAATTTCTGACAACCCGCTCGGGTGAGGCTTCGCCCAGCGAAGACGACGCCCTATCGGACCCCGTCGAGGCTTCTGCCGCAGCTGTATAGGAAGTTTCGAAAAAAAATCCCGCACGTTTGTAAGGATTTCCGATCCCGGACGACTAACGAGTAACGGAGCCGGTTTACGGCTCGATCATTCGATAAGGAGTCTTAAGTAATGGGATCGGATATTACACGCGAATTGTTTGAAGAAGAGGCTGTGGGGCACCTGAACGAACTGTTCCGGACTGCGAACAGGCTGACGATGGACGCTTCGGAGGCTGAGGATCTGGTGCAGGAGACCTATATGCAGGCCTGGAAATCGTTCGACAAGTATGAACCGGGAACCAACTGCAGGGCCTGGCTTTACAAGATACTTTTTAACAAGTTCGATCACCACCGCCGCAAGAAATACACAAAGGCGAAATACCTGACCGAGGCGGATGAGTTCGTTTTTGAGAACGCCGCGAAGGCGGAGTCCGTTTCGGAACGAATCACCGACCGGCAGATCCTGGCCGCGCTGGGCAGGGTTCCAGAGCACTACCGCTCGGTGTTGATCCTGTGCGATGTGCAGGAGTTCGAGTACAAGGAGATCGCGGAGATTCTCGACATTCCGATCGGGACGGTGATGTCGAGACTGAGCAGGGCAAGGGGGATGATGAAGAAGAGCCTGGCGAAGGTGGCGGTCGAATACGGCGTTATCAAGGCGGAACAGGCGGTAATGCTCGCGGCCGCATAGATTCTTTCAGCGAAACCTCCTGTCGCGAATGCGGCCGTCCTCCGGGGCGGCCTTTTTTTGCTTTCGAAATCTGAGGAGGGATCACCTCAGAGGCCACAGAGTTCACAGAGAGAATAAGGTTGATGGGATCTTAACAGCTTCAAACCCTGAATCCTCTTTTTACTCTGTGTTCTCTGTGATCTCAGTGGTGGAAAATACTAATGGATTGTGTTGTGCAGTGAAGGCTCGAACCAGTTCTTCTCGAGGAGGCTGCGGAGCTGCAGACGCGCGCGGTGCATCGTAACCCAGAAGTTGGAGGAGGAGATATTCAGAAGGGAACAGACCTCGTTTCCGGTCATACCCTCTATCTCGGCGAGTACGAACACCGCGGCGGACCGGGCAGGAAGTTTCGCGAGCGAACGGACCAGCGCCTTCCGGAATTCCTTTCGTTCGAGTTCATCGAGCGGACCGGGCTCCCAGGATCGTGGAGCCGCTTCCTCCGTCCAGTGTCCGTCGTCGTCAAAGAACTCGCGGTCCTCGAACTGATCGTCAAACAGCACCTCGCGGACCGAACGCCGATAGTGATCGATGATCTTGTGCTTGAGGATCGCCGTAAGCCAGGTCCGCTCGGAACTTCCTCCGTTCCGCATCGCGCCCTTGATCGAAGCGAGCAGTGTCTCCTGCACAAGGTCCTCGGCGAGGGACTCGTCGCCCACTCGCGAAACGGCGTACCTGAAAAGATAATCGCCGTGTTCGTCGAGCAGGCGGCCCGCGTCGTCTTCCGAAGCCGTGAGAGGAACGAACGTGGCTGTTGTCGAATTACTTAGCATTGCATTCGCCGAGCTTTAGCTGCTCAGCCAGGAACGGTGAGCAGTTGATCATCCTGACCGGCCGTCTCTTCAGCGAGCGAAACCCCTCAACGGCCGCACGATCCACAAACGAAAGCCTGGAGAGATCGAGCACCGGCGTGACCGCCGACTCGATCTCGAGGCTGCAGATCCGGTCGATCTCCTTCAGGCCTGATGGCCCAACCCTTCCCTCGACAAGATAGGTGACCGAATTGTCGGTCCTTGCAGTTTCAGTGATCCTGAGCATTTCCAAGAAAGTCTTCTCCTTGTTGACGGTACAGTGCACTTCAACCGGCGTGCCACTCCCGGGTAAACGCCGATCGCATTATTTATCTATTGTAATAATTATGTTTAAGGGAATAATGGAGCGGTGAGGGGAGATCGTTATGGCACGATATTTCGTGTCCAATCGAAAGCGGTCTCTGAATGACACACGATATTTCGTGCCCTGGAGGGTGAATGATCAGGAGGCGCCAGGGCGCCGTATGCCCAGTTTTTTCATACGGCTCCGAAGCGTGTTCGGATGGAGCTCGAGAACGCTGGCAGCCCCTTTGTTCCCACCGATCACCCAGCCGGTTTCTTCGAGGACGTTCAGTATGTGCGACCGTTCGATCTCTTCCATCGAGCCTACGGCTGCGGGAACGGTCGTTTCGGATCCGGACGCCGATCTGCCCGGCACTTCAAATCCCGCGGAAGCCGCCCGTGCCGTCTCGAATGGAAGGAGCGCGGCGTTCAGGGATTCGAGTTCCGGAGGGGCAAGGACAACGGCGCGCTCTATAAGGTTCTGGAGCTCGCGCACGTTTCCGGGCCAGTCGTATTCGCGTAGCAGTTTCAGAACACCGTTCGGAACGGTCTTCAGGTTCCGCCCGAACGCCTTGGCGTATCGGTCCAGGAAGAACGTCACAAGCGCCGGAAGATCTTCGAGCCGCTCGCGCAGCGCAGGAACACGAACCGGAAAAACGTTGAGGCGATAGAACAGATCGGACCGGAATCGGCCGGCCTCAACCTCCTCTTCAAGGTCGCGATTTGTCGCGGCGATCACGCGAACGTCGACCTTCGTGGACCTGCTGCTTCCGACGGGTTCGAACTCCCCTTCCTGAAGAACGCGCAAAATCTTGACCTGCGTTTCGAGCGGGAGTTCTCCGACTTCATCAAGAAAGATCGTGCCTCCGTCGGCAAGTTCGAATCGGCCGGAGCGCTTCTCCACTGCGCCTGTGAACGCGCCTTTCGTATGGCCGAACAGCTCGCTTTCGACTAGTCCGGCAGAGATCGCGGCGCAGTTTACCTTCACAAGCGGCCGGTTCTTTCGGCTGCTTCGTTCGTGTACGGCACGAGCGATCAACTCCTTTCCCGTGCCTGTCTCACCCGTGACCAGCACGGTGGCATCCGTCGGCGCAACCCGCTCGACGTCCTGAAGAGTCTTCAGCAGTGCGGGACTTTCTCCCACTATTTCCTCGAAATTGTGACTCTGACGGATCTCCTCACGCAGATAGACGTTCTCGTCTTCAAGCCGCTCCTTCAGGATCTGCAGTTCCGCCAGCGCCTGCTGCAGACCGCGCTCCGCGTGCAGACGTTCAAGCTCGGCACCGGCCCTGGCCGCAAATATCTCGAGAAGCGATCTGCCCTGTTCGGTCTCGGAAAGTGGCTTGTCGTCGAGAACGGCGAGGTGGCCGATCACAGCACCGTTCGCGCCTATCAGGGGGACTCCCCAGTAGCCCTCCGCTCCGATCTCCCTGAGGTCGGTGTCCTCCGGGAAGAGTTCCTGGATCCCTTCCGGGTAGAAGCAGGTCTCGCCGTTGAACACACGTTCGCAGGGCGTGCCTTTTACGACGTACGCGCCAGTTTCCGCAAGCCGGTCTTTCCTCCAGAACGCGAGCATCTTCGCTTCCGCTTCCTCGCGCCGGAACTCTGTAACGAATGCGAAACCGGCGCCCATCGCTTCAGCGAGGTGACGGACAAGCGACTCGAAGAACGAATCGCCCGTCACAGAAGCAGTGCCCCTGGTGATCGAACGGAGCGTTTCCTCCGCTCTCCGCCGCTGATCCGTTTCGATCTTCATATCGTGGTACAGCGAGGCGTTTTCAAGCGGAATGGCGGCCTGTGAAGCGAGCACTCTGCATATCTCCACGCGGTCTTCGGAGAAGGCTCCCTTGGTCAGCCGGTTCTCGAGATAGATTATGCCTTTGAGGATCCCGCCGCCGATCAAAGGAATTGTCATCGCGGACCGGGGCGCGGCGCCGATCAGGTAAGGATCGCTCTCGTACCTCGTGTTCCTGCCTCCATCGTCGGCAATGACCTGTTCCAGCGTCCTGTGCGTGAAGTTGAGCAGACTGTGCGGAACGGAGTCGAGTTTGGCGAGTGCCACAGGGGAATCGAGCATCGTCACGGCACCGCTATCCGAAAGTTCCGCGACGGCGGCAAGTTTTCCGTCCCGGTCGACGAACAGAACCGCCCGTTCCGCTCCTGCGTTTTGGGTGACGATCGTCAGAAGCCTTTGTACGAGCTGCTCCAGATCGATCTCCACGGAGAGCGCCTGTGCCGCCTTGATCACGCTCGCGGCGTCAAGCCCTTCCCCGTCCGTTGATTCCCTGTAACGTGTCTGCGACAGTGCCGCAGCGTGACGTTTCCGGAGCTCGCCGCATTTCGCGGCCGCCTTAAGCTCTGAATACTGCTCAACCGCCTCCCGCAGGCAAGCTGACGCAAGCAAACCGTAGCCTCGCTCCTCCCAAAAGCGGCCGAACAATTCGTTCGCCAAAGCCTTTTCCCTTCTAGAACCTCCTTGCCCGGCGTACTTCACCGCATTTCCGTAAAGCGCCACCGCTTCGCCTTCCCGGTCCTGGCCCGAAGCTATTTCCGCTTTCAGAAGAAGCGAGCGGACCAGGTAGTTCTCGGGACAGTGCATCGACAGATCTTCAAGTCGTCCGGACGCGGCTCTTGCCTCTTCCAGGAGCGCGTGACGGCGATCTCCCGAGGTCAGTCGCGCGTTCGCGGCAAGCGTGAATCCGCCCCAAATATCGACAAGTACGGGCCAGATCGTACCCGAAACGTGGCGGACCATAGGCACTGCAGTTCGATATTCGGCGAGGGCCTTTTCGTACTCGCCGAAGCTGTAGAGGAGCTCCAGCCTGGATACGCTGAGGAACGTGGAGAAGAAGGGATTGCGGGCGTATGTGCGTTCGTAGTCCTGCTCCGAAAAGCCCTCGCCGTTCAGCGAGGTCGGTGATTCCGTCTTTCCGCATAGCGCCAGTGCGCGGTTCAGAAGAAGTCTGTGGCCGTCGGCGAAAGAATCCACCTTCAGCTTTCGGATCAGGTCGAGGCCCTGGGTACGCGAAGAGGCGAACTCCTCGAGATCTTCCGCGATCTCGTACGCAGACCAGGTTTCGGTCATTGTTCCGTACGAAGCATAAAGAAAATCGCCGGCCTCAAGGCCGCTTCTGGCAGCGATCCGGGCGTGTGCGGCGCAAACGTCGAACGGCATTCTCCAAAGAGCCACGTGCGCGTGGAACTGCTGGTGGATCTTCGCTCTTCTCCGTGCGTCGTCGAACCGTTCGTTAACCGCGAGGGCGAGCTTCCCGAACTCGAGCGCCGACTCGTAATCGCCTAGGACCGGACCGACCGTGATCGCATGCGTCACGTAACCGTACGCGGACTCGGCCGCGCATCCGTGCGTCAGCGTGATCCGCACGATCGTTGCCGATATCAGCCTCGCAAGCACCTCGTCGCCGGTGATATAGGTCGATGACCATATGTCCGTGAGGATGTTCAACACCATCCTCATCGAAGGGTCTTCCATCTCCGGAAGATCGGCAAGGCCAGCGATCGGCCTTCCGCCGAGCAGCGTTTCGATCTGGGCTATCTCCTCGCTTAGCTTCACGGACTTGGCCTCTTCCGACCCTGGAAACGAGATCCCGAACAACGCCAGGCAGTCCATTGCAGTGTCGACCGCCTCGCGGTACATTCCCTGGTTCTCAAATCGAAGCATCCCGAGATTGAGCACCCTGGCGCGATCCAGATCACTCCTTGCCAGCGCGAGAAGCGTTGAAGTGGCTGATCCGTCCTCGTCAAGATCCCCGCAGAGATATCCGCATTCTGCCGCGCTGAGCCTCAGCCCGAAATCGAGCTCATACGGCCCGGTGTCCCCGAGGATCTCCGAGCCCGTGAGGAAATATCCAAGCGCGGCATCGAAAGCGGCGGAAGATCTCGCTTTCAGGCCTGCCTGCAGATTCAGTTCCGCCAGGCGTTCGAGTTCCTCGACATCCGTGATGAGCCCTCTGCCGTGGTTCAAATGATTGACCACGTCAAAGAGCTCTTCTTCAAGCCTTTCCTCCGACAACGTCGAAGCCAGAAGCCGACCGACTGTCAGGTGGACCATCTTCTGCTTCTCTTCAGAGAGAAGTTCGTGTGCCGCCTGCTGGACCCTGTCGTGCAGGAACGTGTAAGTCTCAGGCCGTTCTCCTTCGTCAGCGGCAGTAAGGACCAGACCCGCGTCTAAAGCAGGCGCAAGATCTTCACGCGCCCGGACCTCGCTCAATCCGCCGATCACAGAGAGCATACGCAGCGAGAACCTGCTGCCGATGCACGAGGCCATCTGCATCGCCCTCCGGGATTCCGTCGGAAGTCTTTCGATGTTCCGCGTCATCAGGTCGATGACGTTCTCGGTGAATCCCGCGCGCGCGATTGCCTCACGGTCGATCGTCCAGACCCTTCGATCGTGATCGAACCAAAGAAGGCCTTCCTGCCTGAGCGTTGAAATGAACTGGATCACAAAGAACGGATTGCCTGCTGTCTTCTCCCAGACTAGCTCCGCGAATTCTTTCGAACGGTGTGGGTCGGTTCGGAGAGTGTCCGATACGAACCGCTCCAGATCGTCCCGTTCAAGGGGACCGAGCGCCACGCGGTGAAGGCTGACGCCAGATGTCTCAAGTCCCGAAATGGCTCTTGAGAGCGGATGGGCGGCATCGACCTCGTTGTCACGGTAGGTACCGACGAGAAGGAAATGCCTTGCCGACGAAGATCCGCTCAACAAAGGCAAAAGCAGATCCAGCGTTGCGGCGTCCGCCCACTGCAGATCGTCGAGAAAAAGGACAAGCGGATGCTCTTTGGTCGCGACCGCCGCAATAAACCTTTGGAACACGAGCTGCAGCCTGTTGAGGGTTTCCCTGGGGCCGAGTTCCTGAGCAGCGGGTTGTTGGCCGATCAGGAGTTCCAGTCCCGGGACGACTTCCGTCAGGACGCCGCCGGTCGTGCCCAGCGCTTCGGATATCTTCGTACGGATCCCGGAGAGTACCTCGTCATCCAGGGTCAAAAGATCGCCGGCAAGGGAGCCGATAGCCTGGATAAGCGCCCCGAAGGGTATGCCCCGCGCGACGAGATCGAATTTGCCCTCGACAAAATTGCCCCCGCGTCTGGAAACCTCGCCGCCGAATTGCTCGATCAGCGAGGTCTTGCCGATGCCCGGGTACCCGCTTACGAGCAGCATCGCCGGCGGGCCGTCGCCGATCTGTTCCATCACAGCCGAAATAGACTCGATCTCCGACTTTCGTCCGTAGAGCCGGTCGGGCAGCCTGAACTGGTCCGACACGTCGTGCAGGCCGGGTTCGAATTCACGGATCGAGCCTGACGACCGAAACGATTCCGCGCAGATCCGCAGGTCTTCCGCGAGACCTTCGGCGCTCTGGTATCTTTGGCCGGGCTGTTTCTCCAGGAGTTTTCCGACGATCCGCGATAACTGAACCGGGACGTCCGGGCGAACGGTGTGCAGTTCAGCGGGAACAGAAGCGATGTGTTTATGGATCAGCTCCAAAGGTTCCTCTTCCGAGAACGGAGGATGTCCTGACAAAAGGGAATAGAAATATGCGCCGGCGCTGTACAGGTCCGAACGGCCGTCGACGGTTCGCGCAACGCGGCCCGTCATTTCCGGGGATATAAACGAAAGTGGAAGGCCTTCGGAGATACCTGTTCTCAGCGTGCCGTTTCCCGCGCGGGGCCGGAAAGCGAAGCCAAGTTCGGCAAGAAGGGTCCTGCTCCCCGGAGGATCGAAGAGCACTGCGGCAGGTTCTATCGCGCCGGCGACGAGCCCCGTCCGATGGATGCCGGCCAGCGTACGGGCGATCGATTCCGCCGCAGCAAGAAACTGCCCGATGTCGACCGGCCCGCTAAGGGCTTTGCCTTCAAAAGGCTCGAAGACCGTGATCTTCCTCCCGGAACTCTCGACCATTTCGATCGGTTTCGGAAGCCCCTGGACCTCGAGTCCGGCGAGCAATGCATACTCTTCCTCGGCATTCGACGCCCCGGGCTCGCGAACCTTCAAAAGGACCGCGGAACCGTCTTCGTTCCGGACAGCGCTCAAGATCGCGAACCCGCGTCCGCGGCTGAGTTCTTTCGAGTCTCGATAGCCCGGGATCTCCATTCTTGTCGACGCGCTGGAAACGGCCGGACGTTCCTAAGGTTGTTGGCCGAACAGCAGGCTGCTTTTATGCCGATTACGCGAGGATGGTAGACCCAACTGTTGCATCTTGCAAGGGGCTCGAGGACTGCTTGCTTCCCGACTGTTCGGACCCGAAAAGCGTTGTGATACATCAATGGGAAATCGGCGGCCGCTGTATCCTTGACCGTCGAAGACGTTGGACTATAATTCCCAATGAACGCGGGAGTTCGCCACCGGGCGCCGATCCGGTTCTTCGGGAGATTCCGCGGCAAAAGATGTGGGGGTGTAGCTCAGCTGGGAGAGCGCATGGTTCGCAATCATGAGGTCAGGGGTTCGATCCCCCTCATCTCCACCAATAAATTCAACGACTTACGAGGACGGCCAATCAAGCACTTGATTGGCCGTTGCCGATTCGTTACCAAAATGCGAATCCAGATTCGCAACAGCGTTGCGAATCGAGGCATCGGTTGCGTGTGTATAGCGTGCTGTTACTCTAATGTCGGAGTGGCCTAAAATTGTGGCCAACGTGAAAGCGTCTGCTCCTTTGTCTGCCATTCTGGTTGCGGCTGTGTGGCGAAGATCGTGAAAACGAAAGTCTCGAAGACCTGCCTTTCTCCTTGCACTTGCAAAGCTTCTTTTGAAGTCCTTCAACTTACCGCCAGACTTCGGACTTGGGAAAACATACTCGCTCTCCCTTCTTATTTCTTCGAGAAGTGTTGCAACCGTATGATTCATCGGCACTGCCCGTGGCTGAAACGACTTGCTCTTTCTTACAGTGATAACACGTCGTTTCAAATCAACATCAAACCACTTCAAATCCAGAATCTCTCCTTTTCGCATTCCTGTGTGAAGAGCGACAATTACAATATTCCTTACGAGCTGATTGTCCTTGAGCGCCTTCACCAAACGCGCTTCTTCCAAATCCGAGAGTACCCGGGTTCGTCTGTTGTTCAACCGGAACTTGCGAACATTTTTACAAGGATTGGTCTCAAGAAGCCCAGACTCAGCGGCAAGTGAAAAGATCCTGGAGAGCACCGCTAGATGATAATTGACAGTGGTCTTGCTTCTGGGCTTGCCGTGTTTAGTGGGAGTATTCAGGAACCGCTGCTTAAATCCCTCGACCTCGTCGGACATAATTTGGTCAAGCTTCTTCTTCCCAAATTCCGCTGCCAATACCCTGCAAACGTATACGTCACATTTGAAAGACTTCTTATTCGCCTCGGAGTAGGGCAGGAAAGTTTCGACCAAGAAATCTTCAAACGTCTTCGAGGGCCTCCTCTCGAGACCGTATGCTTGCTTGAACACCTTGTTTTTCAAGATGGCCTCAGCCTGCTCTGCTTCCTTCTTCGTTCGTGCGAACTTCAAAGTCCGGACTATTCGTTTACCGTTGTAGTAAAAATCACTCACCCAAGATCCGGTATCTTTCCGCTTTCTTACAGTCACTTCGTCTCCTTTTTTGGCTTCAACAGCTCCCTGTAACGCTTCACGTCCTTCTGTTGCATCTTGCGCGATTGGCCGGGCAGTTCTATAGGAGGTAGATCGACACTCGGGCTTCGGCTATCTTCGCAGCTCTTTCCAATAAGCCCCAGTTCCTTTGGATCAAACTGATAGCTTCGTCCTGCACGGTAGAAGGGAATTCTCCCTTCGCGTGCCCAACGATAAACTGTAGATACGCTTACGTTCAAGAATTCACTGGCTTCCTCAATGCTTAGACGAGCGCCCTTACTCGGTTTCTTTGGTCCTCTTTTGTTAACCCGATTTGAAATCCCACGTAATTCCTCCAAGAGGTCAGTGACTGTAAAGAACTTTACCTGTTCTCTCGCTTTAACCGAGAATTGCTCTTGGAGACCCTTTAGTCCCGCGTGCACTTTTGACCTTTCAGAAACAACAATCGCAACAGAATCAAAACCGGCAGCAAGGCATTTCTTTGCGTTCTTGATCTCATGGTCAACATCTGTCGACACACACACCTGACATGCGATACGCGTTTTTTCATTTTCTACAGAGACATCCACTCGGGCCTTGCCTGCGAGAATTGGTTTTTCGATCTCCGCCCTGAAACCGTTCGCCTCAGCCATCCGTGCGATCACGCGTTGAAGATCGCGGTGTAGGTTCCCTCCTGAGGGCTTTCTCCCTGAGGGCCGGTTGGAGCCTCCGATTGATTTCTCGTTCGCTTTTGTTGCGCCTTCAACATTCTCCTCTGGCGGAACGGACCCTGCGGAGCGGTGCCGCTTCGCAGGGGGGTTGACCAAAGGGTCGCTTTCCTTGGCCTCCACGACAGTCGCATATCTCCTTAGTTCATCGTTGATTGCCTCCACGGTCGATCCAAAAGCTGTCCTTGAAGATCGTCTTACAGTCTCACTTCGGTCTCTGCCGAGTTCTTCCGAGACCGAACCTACTAGCTTAGTTGAGAGGTTAAAATCATTTTCGAACTTTTCCACACGAGCGATGGCCTCGCCTATCCCAAGATTCTGGAGACTCGAAGAATCGAAGAATGAAAACCCCTTTGCGAGCCGTTCAGCGTCTGTTTCTGCAAGTCGAAAACAAATCCTTGAATAGCAGTTCGAGAGCACGCTGGATGCCACGTCCTGATTGCGGCTCTGTAGTTGGCGGAACTCCTGATGAGAAAGAACTAGACCGATGTTGTACTTTCTGACACCTGAAAGAATGCTTTCCATTGATGGCGTTATGAAGTTGTGAAACTCGTCCATGTAGATCGAAAAGAATGGTCTCTGAATCGCGTCCTGACGACTAATGGCGATCTGGTGGAGTTTCGATACCAGCAAAGAGCCCAGGAGATATGAATTCTCTTCGCCGATCGCACCCTGGGAAAGCTTGATCAAGAGGCATTTGCTCTCATCCATGACCCGACGAAGATCCAGCTTTGTCTCCCTGTGGCAGACGATGTTCCGGATGAGCTTCTGTCTTAAGAATGCATCCAGTCTGATCAGAATCGAGCTCTGGGGTTTGCCTCCCAATAGCCGAAACTCATGCTCCCAAAAGTACCTGACGGATTCATTGCTGGAAGTCTCTAAGAATCGGTGCCGGAAGTCTTCCTCTACAAGGAATCGCTTGAGGTCTAGAAGAGTACCCCCTTTTTCCGATTCAACGATCGCAAGGATGGCGTTGGCGAGAACAGAATCCATCACGTCGCCCCACGAGGTTGAGAACCTGCGGAAAGTTGCGATGAGATCGGAGGAAAGAAGAGTCTTTTCAAGCTCACTTGTCGCCCCCAGGATATTGAAACCGATCGGATGCTCCGCGTCTGATGGGTCAAACAGGATTACGTCATCGGACCGAGTTTCGCGAACTCGCTTGAGTACGTCTTCGATCAGGTCTCCATGAGGATCGAGCACACACAGTCCTTTTCCTTGTGCTATGTCCTGCAGGATCATATTGAGCATCAGGTTGGACTTTCCTGATCCGGAAGCACCTATAAGGTGAATATGCCGCGACCTCTGAGCGTCACTAAGCGAAATGGCTATTTCCTCTCCTTCGTGGAGATTGGTTCCAAGAACGAGGTCATTTCCGAGTAGGATCTGCGGAGCTGGTTTCGTGGCGCCGGATGCTCGCATGAGTATTTCGGACTTGACCTTGTCTGTTGGCGGATGAACCAGAGCAGCCAGCTCCGTGGAGCTGAGGAGCATGCCGCTCCTGTAGGAAGTCCGGGTGATTAGGGCCTGCTCGTCGTACACCTCAGGATTGCCGGTTTCCTCTAGCGGGATGAATTCATTGCTCGATGGATTCGAGAAAGCAGCGAGACCCGAGGCGACGCGCCTTACGATGGAAAGTGCCTCTTCGTCCGTAGCTGCCTTAGCGCCGATCCTTATGGTTGTCGCAAAGAGCGGTTTAGTTAGTTTCTTCTTAGCGCTTGCTTGCCGATCTCTTGACTCTTCAAACGGCGAGAGGCTCCCTAGGTACTCGATAGCCTGGAGAGTCTCATCAGTCCATGGACCACGGGCTCTTGTGAACAGGATCTGCATTACAGCGATCTCATCATCATAAAGGTCTGACATCCCCGCAATGACCGGGACCAGATAATCGAATTCGGTCAGTCTAAACTCCTTCAAAGAAAGTGCAATGTTATTCGACAAGCCGAACTGAACGACGCTGCTGCACACGTTGCTGTTCGCCCAGCTTTGAGCGAGGAAACCTGAAGTCTCCCTCATCGAGATCTCGGAATGATGGGCATTGAACTGTTGCTCAAGCTGGTCTGCATCAGAATGGCTGGCTGCAAACTGAATGATTATCTGAGACTCACTGCCGATGACTTCGAAGCTGACCGGATGTTTGAGGTAGGAGAGGCTCAGGATAAGCTCCTCACTCAGTTTCGGGGCAGTCGCTGACTCCTTTGGCAGGACCAACTGAAACTCAAGAAAAAGTTCATCTTCATATCCGCAGTACTCGGGCGCGTGCTCGTCGATCAGTCGTGTGCTGTACTCCGCCAGCGCAGATCTGAACCGTACGAGGTTCGTCTCCGCCAGCGCTTCGGTCGAATGAGAGGTGCGGAAGATGGAGCTGAAGAACGACGGTATCCAGCCGTCATCTGAGACAGGTTCCTCAGGAACGCTCAGGATCCGGTTCAGGGGCACAAGCGGAGGTTCCAAACCAACCGGATATTCGAATACCTCCCAACCGCGGCCGCGCTTGTCCCACAATTCAAGCCAAATCCCCAAAAACTCTTCGCGAGACAATTGAGCTATCGACTTGCCCGATTTTTCAATGTATTCGCCTGGCATCTAGCTAAAATCGTTTCAGGCGAGAAAGCCCTTGAGAATTGGCTTTCTTTCCGACTCCGGAAGCGCAGGGAGATTCTTTTCAGAGATGATCATGTCGATCACTTCAAGAACTGCCTGATGTGTCGCCGTCCGGAACATCGTTGCCGTATCGATACGGTAATATGTCCAGGGCTTCACCATTGCCCGGGCGAGAATCGAAAGACCGGGGAAGGGAGCGAACATTTGAGCAAGGCAACCGTCAGGTGGTTGAAGGAGCCACCAGGAGACAAAGAAGCCTGTGCCGAACGGAGCGCCGCAAATCGCGAAGTAGAAATCCCCTTTGCATGAGATCCGCAAGTACTCGCGCTTTGCTGACAGCAGGTGGCTCTCGCGAAAGCTCACGCGGTCGATACGAGCGTTTGGCATCTGCCTCTTTTGCAAGGCGCTCGTTAATACTGAGTAGAACTGCTGAGGGGAGGTCTGAAAATTCTCAATCAACGTGCTCCAGTTGGAAAGCACTTCGGTCGTGGAAGACATAGTTTTAGGTTCCCAATGCAGCTTGGAAGAACGGAGTGGATTTGCCAGAAAAGCAGTTTCCGTTTGGGAACTGCCGGGATATTATTCGCCTTGCGGCCGAGAGTCAAGATTTCTCCAAGGTCCGATGCCTGAATCTTCTGGAAAGTAGAAGACGGGAAGCAGAATTGTTTATACTGAGTTTCCTCTGGAGTGGGCGGAACGTGGCCGAGGTCTGCCGCGAGAACAAAATCTCGGCATCGACTTATCTCGAGCGGAAATCGATGTTCGGAGGTATGGGACCTGAGCACGAACTGGTTCCTCCCGTTCGAGGACGCCAGGGAGAAGATCGAGGCGTTCAGAGAGGACTACAACAGCTTCAGACTGCACAGCTTGCTGTGCGATCTGACACCGGACGAGGTGGTGGCAGACTACCTCAAAGAGCCGGATTTTTCCATTTTAGAACGGTACTGAAAATGGGGGAGGATGAACGAAATGGAAAGCTCTACTTCAAGATTGCGCGCTTGACAAGGAGCTTACGCCCGTATCTCGTGTAGATTATGATGCTTCATTCGAGGTGTCCGATGTGCCGTTCCATTGCATTACGATTCTCGATCATAACTGCCATGACAATTCGCGGAGAAATTATGCCTGCTCAACCTGAGGGTCAGGATGCCAAGTACTCGAAAAAGATCGTGCCTATTAGCATAGGTTATGAAAGAAGAACTGGACCTGACTTCGTAGAGTCACTGGTTGCTCATAACGTTACTGCCCTAGTTGATGTCCGAGAGTCTGCATTCTCCCGCAAGGTCGATTTTCGAAAGAACCGACTTCGGCAACTACTTGATGAGAAGGGAATCGAGTATTTTCATGTGAGGAGTGCAGGAAACCCCTTTCGGAAAACCGCAGTTTCTTTGGAGGAGTGCCTTAAGAAATACAAAAAGTTTGTGGCAAAAGAGGCGAACCTGAATAGGATTCGAGGAGATTTGCTTCCAGTTTTTGAGTCTCATGTACGAGTAGCATTTTTATGCTACGAAAGAGAGTCAGAAGATTGCCACCGAACTCCATTGATCAAGTCACTCGGATTCGAGAATCCTACGGTTGTGGTTGAATAAGAAATGGCGGAGTTTAAAAATGAGAGAATGATGATTTGGGGAAAGACCCGCCCCGAGCTTAGCGATACCTATCGAGAAGTTGTTTGTACCGGTGCGGTTCTCGAGTCAACAAATGAACTGATTCGAATATACCCTGTCCCGCTTAGATTCTTGAATGACGACCAGCTATTTGCGAAAGGGCACGTGATTGAAGCTTTGATTGCGCCAGCTGACCGGGATCGCAGACCGGAGAGTAGGAAGATCGATTTTGGCTCAATCAAAATAATCGAGAGGATTGATACAGACCACGGCAGCTGGCGACGACGTAGTGAATGGATCATCCACAATCAAAACCTCGTGGAAAGTGTTGAGCAGATTCAACGTGATCGGCTCGAAACGAATCGTTCATTGGGTTTGATGAAGCCAAAGTCTATTGAGCAGGTTTCTTTTGAGCCGGTGAGTGCCGAAGAAAAGCATTCATTTAAGTCGAAATACGATAGAGTTGTAAGCCAGAACGAATTACCGTTTCCTGAATACTCTAACCCGGATGTCGAACCAATAGGTGCAGCAGATTATAAATTTCGCGTTCGGTTCATGTGTGATGACCCTGAATGCAAGGGACATACTTTTAGAATCCTAGATTGGGAAGTTGATGCGCTCTATTACAAACTGAAGTCGAACTCGGGATTGCCAAGAGAATCTGCTCTCGATGTCGTTGAAAAATTGGAGTCGATCTTGCTCTCAGATCGAGATGTTCGATTCTTCTTAGGGAACATTTCAAATCATCCGGATGTATTCACAATCGTCGGCTTGTGGTACCCCAGGGCCACTGATCAACCTCGAATGTTTTGACCCCTTAAAAACACTTCGCCCGCATACTTTTGGATTCCTGACGAAACCACCAAACTCTCTGGCAGACAACTAACAATTCGGCTGCAAGCATTTAGTGCAATTCTAACTACACAGGCAAGAGGGTGACCGCTATGGTCGCCGTAAGTTATTGAAAACATTGGTGGGGCCGAGGGGGATCGAACCCCTGAACTTATGACTGCCAGTCGCAAGCCAATGACAAAGGCAGTCCCCAAACACGAAGCTCAACTGTTGTAGTAACGAGGGTTATAGCACATTGATCTGAATATTGTAGCTCAGTTCTGACTATTTGTAGTCACAATTTGGTAACGAATTGGTGACGGGCAAAAGGGAGGTCAAGTGTGGAGTTGGGCAATACGCGAGCGTCTTCGCCCAAATCATTATTGTCCTGAAAATGTATAAGGGTCTTAAGCTAGATCTTAGGGAAGCAAAGCTACCCGAAGAAGTAGAAATAAGTTGGGATCAGCTTTTTTACTCAAGGTCATTTAGCGAACGCTGCCATATTTCTATTTCTGTAGGGTCCAAGCGCATTTTAGGGCTCTTATATATTTTGCCTAGCTGATCCTTTACAAGACCGACGATTCTGACTCTACCGATAGTGCCCGCCTCCCTTAGGTATTCCACTATACTGACTGCATCAAATGTGAGAGTGATCATCTTTCCAGGCGGGAGTTCTACCGGAAGCATACTTGAATGTGAAATGGAGCCTATGATTCTCTTGTCCGGCAACTCAATCCCGCCAAACTCTAAGTACACGGTCTTTTGACCGATGTTTGTTGCTTCCAATGAAAGCACTGGAGCACCACCGAAAACACCGATCTTCTGATGAGCGTTGAGACTCAGAAGCGATTTAAGATTCAGACGCAAGCGCCGCCTTCGCTCTCGTAGTTTTAGAAAGAGCCCAATACCAGCCGCTGATGTTGTAACTACGGAAAGTACCAAACCTATCGTTGAAATCTCCATTAGTAAAGATTGTACTCTTTATTCTATAGCCGATTCTAGATACTTAACAAGACTTCTTAGGAATGCCGAATCGGTCCGTGCAGAAGATCAGATTTTCCTTGAAATTTATTGACAGAACTTCTAGTTCTGCTAATCTGAGCTTAGGAAAGGAAACACCCATGTCAGACAAAACATTCAACTATTCGCTCCCTTTTAACGTGGGATCCCCCCTTGAGCAGATAGCCAAAAACGCTGGTAGGGATCCGAATGCGTTTCTAGTCGAGCTGGTCAACAAGTACTTGGATCGGGTTCAGGAGTTGCGTATCGAGATCCAAAAAGGAGCAGACGATATCGGTTCCGGCCAATTCAGAAGAGTTTCAACCGATTCACACAGAAATCAGTTGGTGAAGGACATTATCGAGAAAGGAAAAGAAAAGCTTGCCGACGGATCGCAACCCAATGCCTGAGTTCATACTGTCGAGACAGGCAGAAACTGATCTTTCAGAGATCTGGGCTTACATAGCTGAAGACAACGAACTAGCCGCTAATAAACTGGCGGCTAGTTTTGTGGATACATTTGAAATTTTGGCTAACAATCCCGAAATCGGCACAGACCGTCCTGAGCTCGGTGTCGATCTGCAGCATTTTCCACACAAAAGATACAGGATCTTTTATACCAAGATCGATAATGGCGTCGAGATCTACCGGGTTCTCCATCATTCGAGAGATACTGACGCTCTGTTTGAGGACTTATGAACACCTAAAAGCCTGTACTAGCTTATGCTGGCGGGTATATCGAAGGCTTTAACCGTTAGATAAATCTCCCGGGCTTCATCGTCGTTATTGTGAAAGATGTACCGAAAGCTGCTTTCCTCTTTCTCGTCCAATTCTCTAATGAAGTTAGGGTGCTCGGGCGTCGTCTCGGAAATTGAATGCAACACTCTTGTAAAGTTCTTGTTTCGATTGAAAATGAGGATTGCCGTTTTCGTATCTCTCCAGGTCAAGTAACCGAGGATCTGATCGATGGTATCGAGGTAGGCTTTCCCTCCTTTCCAGATCTTGCACTCTGCAATAAAAATATTGCGACCGTTGATCGAGATCAGAATGTCGGTCTTCCCTTGATAATTGAATGTCTCCCCCGTAGCCTGACCTTCGTACTGCCCATTGAGCTGTACCAGGAAGTGTGTTCTTAGCGCCTCTTCATCCATGCTCTCGAAGCTCCGAGGACTCTTCTCCATCACCAGGACCATTTGCTCTATTATCTCAAGAATGGTGTCGTATTCCTTGGTATCCAAGCTGGGTTCCGGAGGATCTGCCGCCTTACCGGGCGCAGGCGGTTGAGAAATCCTCGGTTTTTTGCGTTTTACCGGTGTCGTATAGGTCTTTGGTGCATCCTCTCTTCTTCTAAGAGGGAGGCCCAAAGCGCTCACCATATCCGCGTTTGCGATTAGCCTTTGCTTTCTCTGGTTAAAGACAGACTTTGCGTGGTTTCTTAGATCCTCCTTGAATCCTGTCAGATCGTTCCGGACCCACTCCAGATGTTTCTTAATGTCGTCAACTACGCTCTTATACCTGGCTTTTACCGCTTCCGCGTTTGCCTCGATTTGCTTAAGTGAGATTCGAATTTCATTCTCTAACAGTTCCCCGTGCGGTTTCCCGCCAGAGGACCAGGTTGAAGGCGACATCTTAAAAGCCACCTGATCACCCGAAAACGGAATAGCGACGACAGTTATTGAGCCAGTCACATAGAAAGGAGTGTTGGAGTCGACAGCGTACCGAAACGCCTCGGTCCGCGCATCTACCTGTGCTTCACCGTGCTCTACAATACAGATCTCATCCTCTAGGATCACCGGCACTTCTATTAGGAATCTATCAAGCAGCCATTCGATTACTTCGTCTTCAGTCACGCTGAGGACATAATCAGGACTTAGTTCCTGGATCTTCTTTGTCGCCTCGGTCTTAATTGACTCGCGCAGCCCCCGAACATCCAATTCGTCGAAAAGTCTTTCGCTATAATCGCCCATCGTCTAGTAATTCATACCTGCCAGCAGATATGAATCGCAATCCATTTCAAGCTTCTTGTCAAAACACGACCGAATATTCTTCGGTATCATTTATCTCCTGCCAATGTATCCAGATTGTCAGCCTTCTTCTTATTTGGCCGAGATCTTAGATGAGCTTTCCTGTTTTTCGTGCCTTTCACCGCGACCGCATCGATTTCCCCGCGCTTGGTCATTTCGATCGCACGCTCTATCGGCGTGAATGACTTATTCCCTTCGAGCTTGACGTGAGTAATATCTCCTTCGGAGTCAGCCTTTGCATCGACGACTCTCTTCTTATTCATAATTACCTCCAACACCTCGTCGTGTTATATACGTGACTGTGTTGCATCTATAGTACACCATCAATATGGAGAGACTCCACCTTTCCTTTCTCTATCAGGAACTCTGTAGCGGAAACAGTGGGCTTCAAGAGCAACACTCTACTCAAGGACCGTAGAACTCTAGACCCCGCAATTATTGAGGCCACAGCCGGCTAAATTCGGTAATACCAATAGATAAACACTCTCCCTCCCCTATACTCTTCCTTAACACCTGGTCCCGGAACCTCGATAGAGCCACCACCTCCGGAGCCGAGTAATCCCCGCAAGCAGCCGTTGCGATAAAACACATCCCCTTCTTTGGATGGGTCTCGATCTCCGTTTTGAGCTGTCTTGCCGGAATGTAGCTGTCAGTCTCCTGTTGCACCTTGATTATCCGGTCGAGGTCCTGCAATGCGGCCTGTTTCTGACCGAGAGCGTTGTAGACATTCGCTCACGCCATCAAAGTGCCGGGAGCCTCAAGGTAATGGAGCGATTCGGTGGGGAGTCTCAGTGCCTCCTCGGCGTTAGATCTCTCCTACCTGTTGGCAAGAGCGCGCGAGGCCAGGGCCACGCCCATGCCCGTGGGCGTGTTCCAACGCCTTTCACCTCTTTCGATCATCTTTGTGGTCGCCCGATGATAGATACCGTGTTCCCAGAGTTTCTTGACCGCCGAGTTGAATAGATAATCGGCCTCCATTGATTTGACCTCGAGAGCGTGAGGATAGACGGGCCTTATGACGTCGATTTGTTTCCGGGAGATCATGAACTTGTGCTCGATTTGTCTGTGGATAACTTTGGCCTGCCGCTCATCAGCTTCTCCCAGGAGGTCCGTCAGCTCGTCGATCTCCTTTGAATAGGCAAGGTAGACGTTCCACCCAGCCTAGAGATTCGCATTTTGCGCTGGAGGCACGGCCTGGGTGTCGGGGACCGGAGATCCTCCCCCCGGAGAGCCTGAGGATACAAGCGTCTCCAGAGGCCGCCACTCACTCCCCCCTTCCGGACAGGCCAAGTCCCCTTTTGAGAGCTCACCGCGTGAGAGCTTCGCTTCGATCTCACCTGTCGAAAAAGGTCCCAATTGCTGATCATCCTTGAACACAAAGAATTTCATTCCGTTGTCCCCCGTGTCCTGAATCCTTCCTTGCCGCCCTTGTCCCCTATTGACAGGATCCGTGAGTCTGCTTTACTGAAGATATTCCCCAGACTAAAACCCTAGTCCTGATGAAAACCATGCTGGGCTTCTCCCTCACCCGGCCGGGTGAACCGGAAAAGCCGCTTGAGAATCTCCATTTTCTCGAGCACGACCTCTACAAAATTCTCTTTCATACGGTCGCCGATCGAAACCTCAGAAACCACGAGCAGAGCCGGTACTCTGTGTTCGAGGTGTCGAAAATCACACGTAATCAGGTATCTCTCAGGCAGCTTTTAAGTCTGGATCGAACGATCACACTTGAACCCGGGCAATTGGTCTCGATTGATCTCGGAGCCCTTGGAGAGCTCGTCGTCACGCTTCTTAAGACAAGGAGGTCATGACCGATCGCTTGCCGTTTATCTGTTCCCATTTCCTGACGGCTTCCGCCTCGCTTTCGCCGCTTCGCCAACTCACGGTGACTTTGCCACAGATCTTGCATTCTTTGCCTGCTGCAGGCCTCTGCTGTCTTCTGCATTTCGCACAGAAAGAAACCTCTTCACCTTATGACCTGACCCAGGGTTTTCTGGTCCAGATCTAAAGTGGTAAAAAGCCATTGAAAAAGGAGATCTGGAACATGCCAAGGAACAGATATACCGCAGAAGCAACTATCCACAAGCTAAGGGAAGCGGACGTCCTGATCGGACAGGGGAACACGGTCCAAGAAGTCTGCAAAGCCCTTGGCGTCACCGACCAGACCTACTACCGTGCCAGGTGAGAAGGCGTCTGTGCGTGGCCCACATCAGGAAGAAGTGGGGCTATTCCCAAGGGCGCATCTGCCGGGCTTTGGGTCCGTCAAGGAACTCGGTCCGCTAAGAGCCTCAGCCGGGGGAGGATGAGGATCTTCTCACGGCTTCCATCGTCCGTCTCGCTGGACAGTGCGGACGGTATGGCTACTCGGATACACGCGATGCTGAAGAACGAAGGCTGGAGCCTGAGCCACGGGCGTGTGGAGAGGATCTGGCGAATGGAGGGGCTGAAGGTCCCGAAAAAGACAGCCTAAAAGAGGCAGGCTGTGCCTGAACGACGGTTCCTGCATACGCCTCAGGCCGGAGAGACCAAACCATGTCTGATCGTGGGACTTCGTCTTTGACAGGACCGACGACGGAAGGACGCTGAAGCTGATGCCCGTCATCGACGAGTTCACGAAGGAATGCTTCAGGATCCATACCGCAAGACGGATAGATTCAAAGAACTCGATCGAGGTGTTCGCGGACCTGATGGAGGTACACGGCATCCCGGAACACATACGCTCGGACAATGGGCCGGAGATGGTGGCGAAGGCTCTTAGGAAGTGCCTCAGGCGCTTCGGGACAAAGACCATCTACATAACACTGGGCAGTCCAGTCCCTGGGAGAACGGGTCCTGCGAATCGTCCAACGGAAAGCTGAGGGACGAGCTTCTCAACGGAGATCTGTTCTACACGTTGAGGGAAGCACAGGTTCTGAGCGAGAATGGGGGGCTGGAATACAGCACGATCCGGCCCCACAGCTCGCTCGGTTATCGACCTCCGGCGCCGGAGGCCGTAATGCCGAAAGGAGAAATACCCGACCTTTAAAAACCGGGTATACTAACTTTCAAACTGGACCAGTTATGTGAGGCAGGTCATGTTCCCTTATGGTGCTTGGAGGGAGTCGAAGAAGCTCTTTTTCGATAAATTGCCAGACTCAATCAACAAAAATCGCGTTTGTACAACAGCGTTGAACCCTATATAATTATTAGGCTTCACTGGTTTCTCCAAGCTAGGAGATTTGATACTGTACTCTACTATGTTCTTGTTTGCTTGCTAACTCTGATAGTGGGGTTTGTCCGCTAAAGGTATAACGGACAAATTCCACTAAAGGAGGTAAACAAGATGCAAGAAAGAAAACTAAGAGAATTTGGTGAAAATAAGGAGGAGTCGATGATCGCACAACAGAAGAGTACTCGTTTAGAAGATGTGCATAGCCAACTTCAAGAGGCTCTTTCGATGATCCCCGCTCATACACGATCCCATTCGAAGGATCCTACTATTCACTTCCGAATATATCTTACGAATTCCAACAGGTCTTGGTACGTTGTAGGCGGAGAAGAAGCGGATGGTGACCTGATTTTTTTTGGCTACGAGCTATCCGCACATTACGCTGATTCCTATCCAGCCAAAGGAGAAAGTTTCACCTATTCCTTCTTGAAGAAAGCCGCTGAAATAGTTGGAGAAAGTATCAAAGTTGATCAGCATTTCACCGCACGAAAACTTAGTGCAGTTGCAGCGGAAATAGAGTGACCCCGAGGCATCGAATTTAGTTGTTCGATGCCTTTTCCATTTCCTCGTGATTCGCTTTTAGCCTGTCAAGGAGGCTTGCAAAAGGATTGCTAACAACTTTTCGGTTATTCGGTGATTTGAATTTCGCGCCGCAAAACTCGCACGTGTGCTCATTGTGTGGATCAACGGCCCGCTCAACGTCAAAGTGTTCATTTCTACAGCTAGGACATTCCAAAGTGCAGATAGCATTTCTCAGGAATGGAAGTGACGTTTGTGCCATATAAAATCGAGCTTGATTTTCATCCATTGTTAGTCCATCAACTTCAACCGAATCAAAAGTATCATCAATGATTCTCTTTCCGCTTTCGCTGTACCCATGTAGGTGAATACCGGATTCTTCAAGTTTTGGAGATGTCCAAATTATCGCAGGATTTGAAGCCCATATTTGGAGACCTCTTGGGCACTGCCTTTGGGAAATCTTCAGAGATCTTTTGGGGCTGACCACGGGTCGTTGAGTTTGAAGATCCCCAAGCAGAGATTTAACTGCCATGGTTGGGTTGCTTACTCCGGACTCTCTATCAAAGAATTCTCTGCCACAGTTATTGCACTGATGTTTGACATGTTCATTAACCGCAAAGAAATCTTCGTCATGATGGACTGCCTGGCAATGTGAACAGTGCAAGAACTTCATATTAACACCAAAAATGACGCTTGCGACATAACTTACAGCGGCTCCTTCTGAAACCTCTAAGACTTGGTCAAACAACCGCGAGTCGTCTTTCACGAACACCGTCTTGTACGTCCGATCAATTACCTTAGTCCCCCCTACGATCCTCCGGGCGTGGATATGAATCCCTCTGTCAAACCCCTTGCCGTAGGTATCGTAAATTGCGGGCAAGGCGCCCCAGACAGCGATCCCGCCTGGGTAATCGCTGAGATTAAGTTCAAGTACTTGGTTGCTCGGAATCGACGGTAGATCCGCTCTTGAACATCTAGTCATTACATTCCCTGCGGTATCCCAAGCGGGAGCGCGATGAACTGAGCACCAATATTTCGGCTGACCATTTCGACGTTTTACTTCAAACTTTATTTCGCAATCTTGATTTCGATCCCCTCTTTTCCGAGACGCGATATTCTCATCATTCTTCCCTTGTATTTTGAGTCTCTTCTCCTTCATATGAACACCTCATAACTCAACGCGCCATTGAATGACCACAACTCTACCTAGTCTTCTATGCTAGGTAACGGAACACCATCTCCACGACCGAAACGCGTGCCCGACCGTGAACACTCCGAGCACTCAGGGTCAACCCGAGGCTGAACGACCCCCTTCTTTCTATTAAGAAAGTGGAAGTGATCGTAGAACAACTCTGAACTTCCTCTAAGATTGAGAAAATCAAGCAAGAAGGCATTTACGGCATGTGCTGCCGCCACCGCGTTCAGCGTGATCACGCTGGGATTTGGTTCCTCTACTCCGTAGGCTTGTTCTCTTCTTTCTTCATCAGATTTAGCCTCCAACGCGAGAAGGGTCTGGTCAATCAACTCATTACACCAAAGGCAGCCTTTGCCGGGCCGTACCGGTCTCACTGCACTCAACACATCTAGAAGCAACGCGTCTTCATTCTGAAGGATCTTGGCCCCCATCTGTACTCCCGGTATAAAATACTGGTGAACCAAGGCATTGAAGATCAAACGTGCTCTCATCGAATCGGCAGCAAGGAACAGATAGTCACATCCGATTAAGCTTTTCGCTACTGAGTCTTTTGCTACATCATCAGGGATGACGTTCATTTCTGCTGTTTCGTTCGCGTTTCTAATCAAGCGGTGCGCGACGCCAATTTTATGCGTCTTTCCTATTACGTCGGATTGTGTCGAACCAACAATTCGTGACACGTTTGATTCTTCCACTGTGTCGTCGTCTACCAAGGTGAATTCTCCAACGCCAAGTCGCGCAACATACTCGGCCACTAAGCTTCCAATTCCTCCGAGGCCAATAATTCCAACGTGACACCCCCGGAGGACATTCTGTCCAGCAACTCCAAACATCCGAATTTGACGATCGTGTCCATCAAAAGAACCGCCAATACCTTGGCGGGGGGTCGGAAACATTCTACTGATTGACATTCCCACGACTGAAGCGTCCCACAAAGACAATCTGGTATGGTCAGGAAGCCAAAGATCTATCTGCATCGATCGGCGACCACAAACCAATGCTCCGACCGGCATACCATTCGCGATCTGAAGCAGCGCCGGATATCCGCGTACGTGTGAATCAATATCGATTTGGCTGAATCCTACGCTCTCGTCACTGGGATGATTGTGTACAGCGAGATACACGAGTCGCTCGTCTCTAGCGCGCGTGATATATTTATGGATAAACTGTGGATCAAGCGCTTTATAACCTATGCTTCCGTCAACGTAATCGTCTCCGTCCACTGCCATGTGGACCTCTCTCGCCGTCAAGATTACTTCGCCATCCCCCTCAGATAACCCTGCGAGTATTACAGCGCCGTGTTCATCTCCGTCTCCAGGAAAGAGATGTGCATATAATTCCTCGAATTCAAGATCCGCTATTCTGAAACGGCACTTACTATTCATTGGAGTCCCTCCAAAAAATCCAGTATTTTCAGCACCTTTGCCGTGGCTCTTTGAGAACCGCTTTCGGCCGCAGCGTTTCTTCTTGAGATCTGAATCGCGGGCCTACCTTCAAATTGGTGCCCGGGAGTGACGGGGGCTGTGAAAGCCACACCGTCAACTCGCCTAACGTCTGCTCCCATTAACACCGGATAGATGTCCGAATATGGATATTGAGCGGTAATGTGAAATCCGAACCAGGTCTCTTCCGGAGAATATCTCTTTCCAATTACAACAGGTTCCATGATGATTCGAGCGCCGCCCTGCCCATCGTCTATGACGGAGAAGTTGGCCATTGGAAACTGTTTCCCTAGTTCTTCGATCGCCGCCGAAACTTCAGTTTTCATTGCCTTACTTTTATGAGTTGTCGTCGGGTGCGATCGCGGTAAACTTCATATGTGGTCGTAATCTGACCTCATCTGCGTCACCGATTTTGCGACTTGTACCATTCGGCAGTTCTTCCATGAGCATAAAATTCTGCTGAATCTGCACCCCTTGTGCGATCGCGGCAGTCTTAATCTCTGAACCAGTTGCCGTCCGCTTTTTCATTTCAACTTCTTGTTCATTGACGAAAATTCTTACGGGCGGGCGACCGGGAACTTTATCTTTCGTTTCTTTCATATTTCCTCCTTGCTATACAGGTAGTTAATTGCTAACATGCAATTCGCTAAGGTCAATTTACCTAGTGCGAAAGAGAAAGTCAATTCCATTTCAGCAATTTCACGAATGTGTTTATTATGGTAAGTGAAGACAAAGGCTTTGACGGAGACGCTTTTTTCCGAGCCCTCGAATCAACTGTGTCTGCAAGATCTATGACTTGGAAAGAAGTCGCTGAGGAAACCGGCGTGAGCGCCTCGACACTTGCGAGGATGGCTAAGGGTCGTCGTCCAGACTCGCCGAGCTTGGCAGCCCTATCTGCCTGGGCGGGACTGAACCCTTCAGATTTTGTGAATGCTCCCTTCAAGCAAAGGGACAGGGAGGCAATCGCTCAAATCTCCACCTTACTACGAACTGATCCAAATCTGGATGAGAAGGCGGCGGAAACGGTAGAAGCGATTGTGAAGGCGGCTTACGAACGCCTTCGAACTCGTTAGTCGTGACTACTTGCTCTATCCTTCAGAACTTCTAATTCTCGATAGCGGCTAATCTCCGCTAGCTCTTCCCTATGTTCGACCGCCTCAACGATGCGCGGCAGAGTCTCGTCAATTTTCTTGCGAAGCTTAATCGTCTGACTTCGTTTTACAGGCTTCAACCCAGATATCCGTTCAGAGATCTTTTTTTGCTTGGCCATTTGACTCTTCTCCTCGGCAATCTAACTCAGAAAAAATCATTTAGTGACGATCGCGCTCAAATTGGTCTCCATTCTCGGCATCATGGTCATAGCACGTCCGGATAATGGATGCTCATAGAACTTATCCCCTACGTTTACCCCGTCTTCGTCTCTTTCAAACACGAGCACATTGTCTTTCGAATGAAAGATCCAAAACGGGAGGCGCTCGTGAACACTTGCTGTAGCGTCGATAATAGCACGAGCGCTAACCTGACGGACACCCCACTCCGACTCGGTTGCAAGTTCAACCACCCAAATGAACTGGGTAAAACTGACATTCATTAGTATCTCAATCAATTTTGGATCAAAAGCAGATTCCCAGTTCCTAACAAAACGACGGAGAGCTGAACCCGTAGTTATGAAGTATCTTGCTATAGTCTCTTTTGGCGGAGGGATTTGTAGAAACGAGCCAAAATTGAACAGAAGCGGGACCAAGCTCTCAACTGCTTGCGGTGGGTAAAAGAGCTTCTCAGGAAACGGAACCAGAAAGGTATCTATATCCTCTGCCGTATAAGTAGCACGCTGACCTCTAGTCGGTATCGTTACGTACGGAAGCTGATTATCATCGATGACGATCAGTGAGTCTATCTCATCCCATGCATGCCGGAGTTCTCCAGTACCTGGAGATGTGACTTGCCTCCACCGATAACCAACGATCGCTATTGCGTGCCGCTTTTTGTACATGGCCGCAAAAACGGGAAATCCTGAATCTATACAAGCGGCCAATTGACGGTAAAAGGACTTGTCATCACGTTTATTGACATCTTTCGCAATACGTAAAGGGAATGTTCCAGCTACTTGAAGAATTCTCTCCGCCTGTTGAATCTTCAGACCTCGTGAAGGAATAAGACCTCCAGGGTTTCTGGATTCTGCCATCATCGTAATCTCATAAAGGGACTGCTCCCGATAGTCCGGAAATCTCTGGCTAAAATGTCGAAGCATGGCCCAACAGGCGGCATGCGCACAAATCGAGATATCGATGTGTTGCTCCATCCATGGAAATCCCTGCACAAGCAATGTATATCCCAGCAAATGAACTTTGTGAGTCGCAGTAATTATTCTCCCTTGCGCTCCCGTCCTTACATCCGCACTAATAACGCTCCGACCGATAGTGTTAATACCAGTTGGCCGCAGAACCATATAGCCAAAATAATGATCCGTCAGAGCAACATCTGATGAATATGCAGGATCATGAGTTAGTTTTAAGGATTTCGCGTCAAAATCTACAGTACCGTCAAAAAAATGAAGCCGAACACAGTCCTTTCTGTACCCCAAGCCCTTCTTAGAATAAAAGTTGTAAAAGGTGCTCCGGTAATCCTTATCAACGTAATCCTCTTCGATTAGGATTCCTCTCACCGCTGCCGACAACCCGGCCTCGAGCTTTTTTGCTACTTCGTTTGGAGCAAACTCTGGGGCCAAAGATTTATTGAGCTGATTGAGATCTGCTGCGGAGTTGATTCGCAAAAATGTATGCATCTGATTGGGAGGTTTGAATGGTTTGAACTTACTGCCGGTATCTATTTAGATTCCGCGCGCCACATTAGCTATTCTAACCCAGTTCCGTACAAGGTCCTACAATTCTCGCAACATTGCGACAACTCACCCTACTGAGACTGCCCAAAAACTACTGTTTTTGGGCACCCTCTGCTAGACTGATGAAAAGCCCGTAAAATCAACCTTTCACAAGGCCGTTTTCGAGAGGGTTTTTGGTCACCGCCAAAATCAGCTAATTTCGCCTAATTTATGAAAGTCGGAATCTATACCCGCGTCTCCACCCAGGAGCAGCAAACTCTTCCCCTCCAACTCAAAGATCTCAGGCAATATGCTAAGCAGAGAAAGTGGAAGATCGAGATCGAAGTAACAGATGTTGCCTCCGGAGCCAAGAAGCGTCCAAAACGTAACGAGCTTCTAAAACTCGCCAAGCAAAAGAAGATCGATTGTATTCTCGTTTGGCGTCTTGATCGTTTCGGCCGCAGCTTACCGGATCTGATCAATACGTTGAATGAGCTTAGCGCTCTGGATGTTGGATTTGTCTCTCTGAACGAATCCCTGGATCTCACGACTCCATCAGGACGGGCCATGGCAGGCATGCTCGCTGTCTTTGCGGAATTCGAACGGGAGATCCTTCGTGAAAGAGTTCGGGCTGGGATTGCCGAGGCAAGAAAGAACGGGAAGAAACACGGTCGACCTGCGACAGCCCGTGCCAAAACCAACCAAATCAAAAAGCTTCACAAAGAGGGTTTGAATAATTCTGAAATTGCCCGGCGCCTCAAAATCGGGAGATCGTCCGTGATTAGGCTATTGAATTCTTCTTCTTAGCGCACATCCGTAATCAATACGTATAGTACTATTATTATTCGTATCTTGGATATACGAAATCATATTCTCCGGCCTGAATCTTGTGGAGGATACTATTCGGAGGGATTACACTCCCCTCGTCAGCTTTCCTTCCCTCTGCAGATAGTTCTGCCTCGAACCAAGGCTCTTCGTTAACCCTCCAAACCCTCCAATCCCTTGAGATTTCAACTTTTGGACTATCATTGGTACATCTAAAGAGTATGTTGAGATCGCCGACCTCAGGATGATTTCCAATTTTCTCCCAAAAACCTAGTTTAACTCCCCATTTGACTACGCAGTGAGCATAGAATTCCACTTCACCTTCGACAATCTCATTCAGTTCCGGAGTTCTTCCTTTTTTGTATACCTGTTTGAACACTCTGATTACATCGCTGTTTAGTTGAGACATATCATTAGTAATGTACTGCAAATATTTTACTTCCGCTTCGCTGTACTCTGCCTCGAAAATGTCCCCTTTCTTAGTGTAGATTCTACCCATGTCTACTGAACTCCTAGTTCATCCCATCTTTTTTGCGAAATTGAATTTATCTTATTCAACAAAGGCCCGCCGTTCTTTGACAATCCGAACCGATTGATTTGCGTTTGTTCCCAAACACGCGCATCGAGCTTTGACCCGAACCGTGCACCCTTCACTTCCCTATATATCAGAAGTTCTCTGCCAGTACCTTCGGCATTCAGATGTTCTCCAAATCTAATTAGTGGGTTTCGGCTCGTTATTCCTACATACGCCTCGGAACCGTCCGCAGCATAACCAAAATATCCAACATATTTTGCGTTGGAGGCAGTTCGGGCCGTCGACGCAATCCCTAACGATGTTAGACTGCCTGATTTCGAGAGAAGGCCACCCACTCCACCTAGTGCAATTGGAAGCCCAACTTCTCCTGCGGTAGAGTAGTTACACTCTATCTGTCCACTACACCCAAACTTCTCGAAAGCATTCGGATTCGAGTAAGTACCTGAGATGGAAAGCTTGCTGAAATTTACCGACTCGATATTAAAGTTACCTGTCGTAACGAATGCACCAAAATTGTAAGTGCTAATGGCAGCATTTCCGAATCCTTTCAGTAAGCCCCGACCTGCGTCATAAAACGGATTCGTGCGAAACGCGCGCAACATTTGTTGAGTATCCGTTACATAAGGAACGCTGCTTTCCCCCCCGTCTATTGCTTCAGTCCATCCCGACGACGTGTAGAATGTAGGAAGATTCCCTTGATCCCTGTTTATCCCGAACTGGTTATTCGCTGCATCCCACGGCATCAATTGGTGCCAATCGCCTCCGTCATTCTCCGGAACGTTGCTGTACCAATAGCCGCTCTGAGTTCGCTTGTAATAAACATCTCCTTCGTACTCGGTAGGGCATGGCCTCGGCTCACAGAGTCCATTCGGATCGGTCCTGTCAATTGGGTTGTTACGAACGTAACCATACCGATTAAACGTTTGGGGCAAGGCTGATTTTCCGGAAGCTAAAAGAGGATCGACTGCCGTAAACCTACCGTGCTGGCTGTTGTACATTCGCGCTTCCGCGAAATCCAGTCCCGTCTCGTCGTCTTTGAGATAGCCAGTGAAATGCTGCCTTACATCGTCTCCGACGTAACCTAAGGTGTTCTTGCGGTAATTCACATCATCCGGAAGTTCTTCCCCAAAGGGCATAAAGTCCCGGCGTGAGACCACACTTCCGTTCTCATCGGTCAGGAGTCGGACGCTTCCTAGTGCGTCAGTCGAAGTATATTTGGATTTCGGGTTCTGAGGTGCACCCAATGTGGAATACTCAGCGACTAGTTTGCTGCCTGAATAGACAAAGGTGACTTCTTCCGCCAGGCTGCCGCCCGAGTAGGCCTTTTTCTTGATCCTACGTCCATCGCCGTCATAGAAGTATTCCCCGATCTTCGTAGAGGTGCCGGCGACTTTTACTACCGTCTGTTTGTTGTCTCCGTTGAAAGTGATGTCCCGGGAACCGCCTGAAGTTACATCAGTTACAATATTTCCGGCCTGATCATATTGGTATCCTTGGCCGGAGCTGAACCTATTTGTTGCTGCATTGACAGAAGGATGGGTTACGTTGTTGAGCGCCAGCTGGGTGCCGTTTAGGTTTTGCGAAAAGTTTGTTCGATTTCCGTACCGATCATAACCAAACGTCTGAATCCAATTCGGAGGCTCGCCCGTTACCAACTCCTTTGCTTCCGTAATTCGATATAGAGAATCGTATTTGTAGGTTTGGACAAACGGATTTGCCTGACCCTCAAAAGCAATGCTCTGCGAGACCGGTGTTCCGGTGTTAGCGTCACCTCCGGCAGCCAGCGATTCCTTGTAGTCGTAATTTATCTTCCAGCGGTTGAGATTCTCGACACCCAGGCCGACACCCATCTCGGTTACCTGAAGTCGTTCGTTGAACGACGCCTTCTCCCACAGTCCGTTCCCGAGCCTCAGTCGCTCGATCCTTCCGTCCGGAGCGTACCCGAATCCGCTTGCCCAGGTTCGATCGATCGAACTCGCGTCAGGCTGTCCGTAGACCCGGGAGACATTTCCATCGGTGTCAAAATCGTGTTTTACCTTTCTGCCCGAAGGATACTCTTCCTCGATAAGGGCTCCCGAGAGGTTGTAAGTGTATTTCGTGGCGTAGGTCGTCCCGTCCGTGATCTGCTGATACTCGGTCGGACGGCCCCATTGATCGAACTGGCTGAACTTGCTTGAAGAAACGGAATTGCTCGTCTCAATGAGGGCGCCCTTGCTGTAAGCAATACTTCCGTTGATCAGATCGTAGCTGTAATTCACTTCTGGAGCCGCATTGTTCTCGTACGTCCTCTTCAGAATCCTGTCAGCGTTGTCGTAAGTGTAAGTGATCGTTATGTCGTTCGCGTCGGTCGAAGAGACGAGATTGCCCATCACGTCATACTGGAACCCGGCGGTCCACTGGCTATTTCCAGTCACAGGGTCAGTCTTGTTGAGGTTTGAGTTCACCTCCTGTTCAGGCTGGCGAACCCGGATCAGACGGCCGAGTGAATCGTAAAGGAAGTACCGTTTTTGAACGCCTTGCGTGACCTCCACCAATTCTCCCTTAACGTTGTACTTGTAAGAGGTCGCCTGATGAGGGGAACCAACCGTACCGAGATCCGCTTCAATGCTTCCACCAAAGCTCGTTGGCTCATCGACACGTATGAGCTGCCCAAGAGAGTTTGTGACCGATCGCGACTTTCTCCCTGAAGCATCGGTTGCGACGGTCGATGTACCCACGATACCTGCAGTGTTGACGATCCCGTAAGTTCGTGTTCCCGCACTCTCGCCCGGAGTTGTGTCCGGGTCTGCGACCGGGGAATAGACAGTGGCTACCCGCCCGGCAGCATCGTAGTCAGTCCGGGTCCAGAGAACCGTCTCAAGAGGCGACCCACCCGAATCGACACGGTATGGATTGGAGGAGTCGGTGGTCCTTCCGTGAAAGTCGAATTTTGATTCCGTGATAACGTCGCCTTTTGAATCCAGCGTCCTGGTCTTCACGTTTCTCCCGAAGCTGTCAAAATAGGCTATCGATTCCTTCCAGGTGTTTGTATCGAACTGCGCCCGCGTTTTGACCCAAAGCTCGCCGATGGTGTCGCTGTAGACCGTTTCCGCTCGCGCGCCGTTTGGAGCCTGGACAGCAGTCAGTCGGAGCAACGTGTCGTTGTACTCGTACAACGTTGTAAGGTCATCACTCTCGGTCGTCAAATCCCTTCGATCTTTGGTAGCTAGTTTCAGACCGGTCGTCAGGTCGTAGGTTGCCTCAGCCTCAAACTTCTGGTTGGTTCCTGTAGTTCCGTTGCCTGGTGCCGGAGCTATCGATTTCACCGGATATGCAAACTTGTAAACAGAATTAAAGATGCTCTCCGAGACGCGACCTAGGTGATCTTTTGTCCTGACCGAATTACCAAATTGGTCGTACTGGACATGGGATTCGATCCAGGTGTCGTTGTCGTCGTCCCAAAGCCTGGTTGTAGATGGTCGGCCTTTTCGAGAATTTGTGTTCTCTTCCCAGCAAATGACACCCCCACCGCAGTCAAGCGTAGATCCCTCACCCCAGTCTTCTTCCCCAGAGAAGGCGTTTGAATTGGACGCGGGTAAAATGTTGTCGTAGATCGTTTCGGTTTTGGCCAAAACGACTGACTCGTTATTGGGATCAAGCACTCTTGAAGCCGTAGGAAGCCCGGTCAGGCCGGCAGCGAGATAAAGAGAGTCATATAAGTAATCTGTTTCCGACACCGAGGCCTTGTCTGCAGACGAGAACCATCCGTTAATAGTGCCCCAACCCAAGGATTCTTCATCCACAGATGAAGCTGATTGAGCTACGTATTCATAGGACTCATTCTTTTTAGGATTGAGGTGTGAAAAGAACTCGGGGTTCGAGCTCCCGTTCTCGTCGTATGTTGTTCTTGATAAAGTCGCAAGAGCCCACTGTTGGGGTATCTGATCGGGTTCAAACGAGATTCTCGCGGTACTCTTGATCCGTGCATCGCGTTTCGCGTTTGTTTCGCCTCCAGTCCCAGGTCCTTTGGTTATCCATTCATTAAAGGTCCGTGATCGTATATTTCCTGATTCGTCATAGCTCCGCGTTTCCTTTTCCATGCCCGCAAGCGGATTGTTAAAACCAAAAGCCTCGTCGTCGACGGGAGCAATAAGAGATCTGATTGAAACCGCTCCCCAGCTATTCGGGTCGTCGGCCCGGGAACTGGTCGTGGTTACTTCATAAGTTGAGTTGCCGCCTGCGGAATAACTGAATGCGATCTCGTATTTGGTCCTGCTCTGAAGCGCCCCGGTCTCGTCATACACTCTGCGTTCAGTTACGCCCCTGTTGGACTGGCTATACGCCGTTCCGACAGGTTGACCTACCGACTCAACATACCCATAGTCGAATTCCTCATAACTTCCGGAAGGATAGACGATCGTCGAAATCTCTCCGTAGAGATTGTATTTGAATTCATAAAACTTCCCGTTCGGAAGATCTAGCCTGTTAAGGACGATGGGATTGAATCGAACCGGATAAGGTTGAGCGTTTGGTAACGGTTCACCCTGTTCGTCACGATCCACCGTGAAATCATTGCAGACTCTGTTGCCGGAGTCGTGCAAGTTAAACAGGACTTCACCGTTGTATTGCGAGGACAGGTCTGTAGAAACATTACCCTCGCAAAAATATTTTGCCGCGAAATGTAGATTTGGATATTGCTGACTCGCATCCTGATATCGTTCATCAAGCGCAGATTCTCCTCCTCCGCACTGTGGGTCCGAATCAGTTTCACAGCCTAGAGGTCTTAGATGGGACCATGTTAGCTCGTAATCAAGAGAAGACCCGTTCTTACCAGGCAGTTCTACTTCCTCTTTTCCAGAAACTTGAGTCTGAGCGAATTCATTGTAGGGAACGGGATCGAGTATTTCCCTTCCCATCGTGTCGGTCCACTTCCGCTCCGTAATCCCGTTGTTCGTACTATTGGAAAAACTAAGCTTGTTGCCGTTAATATCCGTAAACTCATTCGCGTAGATTCCCTGACCGGCTGTTTGCGTATTCGGAAAACCGTATTTGCTTCCATCCGGCAGTATCAAGGTACTACCGTTGGCGTCGCGGACGAGACGCATTCCAGAGCCGTCCGTTGAAAGGAACGTGCCTGTTAGATCCATCACGCACCCAGTCTGGCTGTTGCCGCACTGGTGCTTTGCATCGTCCTGCCGGAACTCGTGAGTAGAGCCATCCGCCATCGCGACGTAAAGCCGTTTGATGTAGTAAAGGGGAATAGCAGGAGGCTCTGACGGGTAAGTAGGTTCGGGCCCTCCAGTTGGGATGTCGCACCAATCTGTCACATGGCTGACGCAGTACCAAACGTAGAACGTTTCCCCGCCCGTAGTTGTTCCTTGATAAACATTGTAGTGAGAACATCGAGTACCACAGGGGGCCATTAGATTGTTCGCGAATCCACTACCAGATTCCGCCCAGGCCTCATTCAGCCCCACGTCATCAATTATGTTCGGATTGAACAGCTGACCGAATTGATCATAGACTTTGACGTCCATATCAATTCTCGGCGGCTGAAGCTGACTGGTCCACCCTGCAGCAGTTCTCTCCCCGAACAAAGGACTAAGATCGTTCACGTAGCGGGGAGTTGACAGCTGCCAGTACCACCACTGCATTCTTGTGTCCATTCGCCAAACTTTTGACGAATAGCTCATGCCTACCGGCAGGCTGTTGCCGCCTCTCCCGGGATAGGTCATTAGCGGGAGAGAAAACTCCATAGCGAGAGTAGAAGGATTTACACGAGCAATGCTCTTGAGGTTTTGGTCTGCCTTGTTCTCGGTATCCTTATTAACTTGTGACGAACTACCTGTCACCTGTCCAAGACTCGATATGGCAAGGGCCATCAGCACTACCAACAAGAATGCACTTGATTTCGCAAAAGACACGCTTCGGTTATTATCTGCAACCATCATCTTCTCCCTACTCTGCTTCCCACACCGCTAATTGCGATCGCACGATTGGCGATCACGACCTGGCTAAAACCATCCACAAACTAACGCCGGTAGAATGCGGGGACAGGAATGTCGAGGGACTGTCCCCATTGAACTGTCGTCGTGCTTAGATCGGAGCTGTTCCTGACGTACCAGACGCCGTTTGAATCTCGCCATACCGCGATATCGACGATTCCGTCGCCGTCGTAATCGTTTTGCACCGCCTTGTCAGAAGACTGCTGCCAAGACACTACTTCAGCCTGCCCATCCGAGCTCCGGACAATGATCCAGTCCGAACCATTGCGAATGGCGTGGTCCGCTCTGCCGTCTCCGTCATAGTCTGCAGAGACCGGTTCGCTGCTTGAGACACCGAACTGCAGGCTAACGAGTGAGGAGTTGCCGCTGTTGATCGAATAGAAGGTCTGGTTGCTATTGCGCCAAACAGCAAGATCCGCTTTGCCATCCCCGTCGAAGTCTTTCGGATCGGGTTTGTCTCCGCTAACTCCCATCTGCGCATAGACGACGCTCACGGTCGAGCTTTCGATGATGTACCAGTAACCGTTCGAAGGTCTGAAGACGGCAATATCTGACTTCCCGTCGCCATCGAAATCAGCCTGGGTGGGAATGTCACCACTTGCTCCGAACGACACCACTTGAGATGTGTTGTCAGAACTTCGAAAGATCCACCATTGGTAGCTCGACGTGCTGTAGATACAGAAATCCGTCTTACCGTCTCCGTCGTAGTCGCCGGGTACAGGCTTGTCGGTGGAAGAGCCCCATTGAGCGGCGACATGCTGCGTGCCGGGACCAGCCATCACCCACCAAACACCGGTACTAGGTCGCCAGATCGCGTAATCGGTCGGAGGAGACGCTTCTGACCCGTAGTCGTCAACCAGTAGTAGCTGATCCCCGACGTAGACGTACTCTCTCGTGGGTTGAGCAGGAGTATGACTCGGAACTGGGACGGGCGCGGCCCCTTTCCCCAGAGTGCTCTCAGTCAGACTCGAGAACCAGTTGGATTCCGAAAGCCATCCGGTACCAGCGAGCACGCCGAGGGCCAGCAAGAGCATGACTGTCGACCCGGAAATCCAGTACACTTTCTTACGCCGCATTCTTGTGGAATCTTGAATCTCCGGTTCAGGAGTTTCAATAGTTCGTTCTTCCATTTCAGTCTCTTATAAAGTCAAACAATCCGCTTCCGTTACCTGAGCAAGTCGCTATCAGCGAGAACTTCCCTTTTCGCTTCTCGACAGACGAAGACTACACTCTATCTTTGAAACACAACTTAATCCCGCGTTTCTATTCGAACAATAGGAGATTAAGGGAATAAGGAGATACTTCACTAAACTGACTTGCGATTAAATAGACTTACGTTGAATCTCGCGGATTGGTCCAAAACTTGGGATACTTCGACTATCCGGGAGCGCACACTACTTGTCAACCGCAGAATCTTGGTGATCACGGAAACAATCCGAAAATCTGTATTTTGTATCCGGCTAAGGTGAGTGTTCCTAAAACTTAGTTGTCCGAGGGGAGAAAAGAAGAATTTTTCAGCCTTCCGTCTTCTGCATTTCCGTTTCTTAAGCCACTCCTCATCACCTAGATTCTCGGGCCTGCTATACTGATAACACACGAAATTAACACTCCCGCAGATGTCGGAACTCACCTATGAGCCGGTCTCAGGCCGTGGCTCACCTACCCTAACCGAGACAGAACTCAAATACCTGATCCTCGAGCTCGAGATCCTCTTTCCCGAGCTTGACTGGCCCGTCGTCGACTCTTCTAAAACGGACGCCGGCGCCTGAAGCTGTCTCAGCTCCCCTTCCCTGTTCCCCAAACCTAAAAACCAAAAAGGAGGTATCGATTATGAAGCTGCTCACTGAGGAGCTGCGCGCGGAGCTCCCTGCTCTCTACTCAACCGAAGGCACGTCCGCTATGGACAAGCACGTTTACGCCAAGTTCTTCTTTCCGATGGGTAACTGGACCTGGTTTGTTCTTGAAGGTTCCGACCAAGAAGATGACTTTCTGTTCTTTGGCTATGTGGTGGGGCTCGAGGAGGAGCTTGGATACTTCTTGCTTTCGGAGCTTGAAGGAATCGACATTCACGGGCTTACAGTAGAGCGAGATCTCTACTTCACGCCCGGAACCCTCCGCGAGGTCCTTGAGCAATTCCGCCGTGAGCGGGCATAAAGAACAAGCGATGGAGAATCAATCTCTATCGCTTTTTGTATTGTTGAGGAAGCCGGAACCGGGTCTACCCTTTCGCTACCCTCGGATTCATCCTGAACAAAGTATTGCAACTGGCATGTGACCTTCAACTGCCCACCGATAAGCAAGGCGAGACACTTATCGGCAGGAATCTGAAGGACAAGAAACGAACAGCCCAACATTTCTTCTAATTAGCAGAGACTGGAGAAAGTGTTCTGGCACTGAATGGCTTAGAGACCTTTCCATCGATCATCATGCGAAGGTAAACACGGTAATTAGGAAGATTTGTAAACTCCTTGGCTTCAATATCTGATGCGAATTCCCTTGAGACGGCCTCGGCGTCATTTGCCCCAAGACGGAATGACACGATTGTTCCGACGTTCCCAAAGAGAGCTTCCCTGACTTCGGGCAATAGCTGAAAAGGGATGTATTGATTCGCAAGGACTAACGATACATTGTATTTCCTCAAGGATGAAAGCATGAAGGCAAGACCGTGAGTCGTAAAACTGTGAAACTCATCGAGGAAAAGCGTGTAATCGCGTCGCTTGGACTCGGGGACATTCGAACGGGACAGCGCTGCAAGATCGAACCGGCTGATAATAAGTGATCCAAGGAGGTTCGCAACATCTTCACCCAGTTTTCCTTTTGAGAGATCAACAAGCAGGATCTTGCCTTCGTCTATGATCTGACGAAAATTGATGGGCTCCTTTGGCTTGGTCAAGATACTTCTTGCAAGCGGATGTGACAGAAAAGCGCCGACTTTGTTTTGAATCGGCGAGACGGCGAATGCTCTGAATCTGTAAGAGTACTTTTGAAACTCATCTTCCCAAAAAAGTCTGACTTGCTTGCTCGTAATGTAGGGAAGCAGCTTCTTTCGAAAGTCATTGTCCGCAAGGAGTTTTAACAAATCGGACAAAGTGGCTTTCGGATAGTCAAGAAGAGAAAGGATCGAATTTCGTAGGATATGCTCTGTCCTCGCTCCCCAGGCATCTCTCCACAAATGCTTGAACACCTGGATCAAACCAGAGGCAGCGAGCGGCCGATGCTTTGCAGCAACGCCGCTCAGCGGATTGAACCCGTATCCTTGATCCTCGTTTGGGACATCAAAATCAATGAAGTTGTCTTTGAATGTGGAGGGAATCCAACTTCTGACTTTTGATACCAAATCGCCATGAGGGTCGAGAAGCGCAAAGCCGTACCCTTTGTTCAAATCGTCAAACATTAGGTTTTCCATCATCGTGCTTTTCCCGGTCCCGGTCTTACCCAGGAGCCAGATATGACTCCTGCGGTCGATTCGTTTGATCCCAAAAGGAATGTTGGAATTACGGTAATCGGTCTCGGCAAGTAACGTTATTCTGTTTAGGTTTGGGATCTGTTTGTCGGCTTGATCATTGTGGGTCATTGGTGACTATTGACGTTACTTCTGGAATGGTTGAGTAATACCTCAGAAGTCAGCGCTCCGCCTCGCCAAATTGACTTCTGACAATCTCCTGCGTGCGAGAATTGCATATTCTCTCCTCCTTTCGATACCGATGAACTTGCGGCTCAGACTCTTGGCGATAACAGCGTTCGTCCCTCTCCCGACGAACGGATCGAGAACAATACCGGATCTCGGACAGGCGACCCTAATCATGGTTTCTGCAAGCACTCTGGTTAATGTGTAAGAAAAGACTCCGTGGGAACTGCCGATTGTGGCGACAGAACCTCCCGACTCTTTCTTACTTGTTTTGCTGTATTGTTTCGGAACCCGCTTCTCTGCCGTAAATAGTTCAGTTGTTCTAACTGTTTCATTCGGTCGTGAGTAACACTCGCTCGGATCCTTGCTTCTTTGTTTAGAATTCCGAGGTTCATACCCGAGCCGGAATTCGCCGTCGGATTTGCTCTTCCTCCGTTTCGCAAAAACAAGTGCCTGATGTACTTCCCGTACGTTTCCGCCTTTCGCGGAGTCATACGCAACGCGCGTGGTCAGAGAGGTAAGCTCGTCTCTGAGGACCCAGCCGCTCTCGACCATACGCTTTGCAAATCCATCGGGAATCCCAGAAGACGACTCCTTCTGAACGTTAACGGCTGCTTTGCCAATCAGGGCGAGAACCTTCTCTATAAGACGGTTGGAGCGGTTTTCTGATCTCCCCTTCGCGTGACTTCCTGTCGACGGACCTGAGTCGTACTCGAAAAAGGATACGTAACAGATTCCCTCGGGCTTTAGAACTCTCTGCAGCTCGTCAATGACTGGGTAGAGTCTCTCGAGAAGTTCAGCGGTTTCAAGTTCCGAGATGTTTCGCTGACTATAACCGTCGTTCTGAAAGGGCCAGTACGGAGGCGATGTAACGACGCAATCGACACTCTCATCCGGAATCGCTTTTAGAATTTTCACGGGATCAGCACAGAAGACCTTGTCGGTGAACATTGAGACGAGCTTCCTCTTGAGTCGAGCCAAGTAGATTGGGCTGAGAGTTCCTCGATCGTGATTCGAATTCTCAGGCATCTTTCTTGAACTCCTTCCATTTCTCGATCCTCAACTTGAGGAGCGGCTTGGGTTCCAGGATCGTTACGTACTTTTTCTCGGCCAGGCGGTCCAGATCCCGGTTGATCGTTCGAAGCGGCGATCCTGTGTCAACTTTTATGCTTTGGAGTGACCTTCGAACTACACCTGTTTTCCGATTGGCGAAGGTCAAGAGGTATAGAAAAAGCCAGATAGATGACCCCATTCTCTTCCGGTGTTTTGCTTTCTCGTCGCTGACAAGGCCCTGCCAAAGGGGAGTCCACCAACTAGGTCTCTTCTCTCTGGATTGACGAGGTGTTTCAAAGAGGGATCTCTGGCTTTGAGGTCTTACTTCCTGGAAGGATCTCATGGATGGCATTTGATTAATTACATCTTCAGACTACCAGTTGAGCATTTTTGCCGAAAGGGTGAAATTTCGGTCAAATTTGGGTTGGAAAGCAGAGAGTTATCCACATATCCCCAGAAATACTATTATTTAGTTATTACCCACTTTAGGAGCGATTTTGAAGTCCAGGAGTGACCAGTGAATCCGGTATGAACCGAGAGATCGAGTTGACTGGCGGCGGCAAAGTTTTGTCAATCGAAGGACAAAAACGGCCGGCTGCGTGCGCGAAAGTGCCCGGAACCTCCTTGAAAGCATGCGCTTCGACTGTCAGTTAAGAGGTCACCGATTTCCGGTCCCGGACGTGGTAATCCCCAAACGAGAAGACCTCCGAACTTCACAGAGCCGCGTATGCTAATTGTTAAGCTGTACGAATAGATATGGCAGGTCAATAAAAACATCCCTGTTTTGTTCGAACATTAGGCCAAACTCGAGTGTTTTGTACCTGACTACAGAATTCTCAACGGGTAACCGATCACAGCTAATCCCATCGAATTCGCAGAAAGGTACTTCGTTATCGGGGGGGGGACGAAAACGCTTTAGGCGCTACCGCCGAGTGAAAATTCTTGACGATAGGGAGCTTCAGGAATAGAATCTTGAGCACCTTACCTTGGAGGTTTCTCCCATGAAACGACACCGAGCTTCAGCGCATGGTTTCGCGTCGCTTCTTCTCGTTTTTTTATGGTTCTCAGTAACGGTACATGGGCAGGTATGCTCGGATTGCGAAATACCTGCCTCCCAACGAGCGGACAGGATCTCGGCTGCAGACCAGGCCCTCACACTGGCAGATAGCGACGCAGAATCAGTCAGGGCAAGACATCTTCCTTTCGGTCTTCCGGTTGCAGGATCAAATACGAGTAACGAGCGTCTGCTTCTGCAGTTTGAGTGGGTAGCGTGGTATGACGATGATCTGCGGATGCCGCTTTGGGTGGCATATGAGCTTACGAGAGAAGACGCAGCTGCAGAGAGTGAGCGACAAGACTGCTTTAGAAGTGATCCGCGATTGAGCGAACTGGCCGCAGCCAAATGCGAGGATTATGAGGAGCCGGTCTTCGATCGAGGGCATATGATCCCCCGGAACGACCTGAACCGGTCACGGACTGCTCATGATAATAGCTTTCTGTTCTCCAACATGGCTCCGCAGTTTCCGAATTTCAATCGTAGAGTGTGGCGAAGGCTTGAGTCTAAGGTTCATGACTGGGCGATTGATGCAGGCGGCATATACGTGATCACCGGGGCGATCTTCGATCGCGACGGAGACGGGAAAAGAGATGCTGATAGTGCCGCCGAGGTGGTGAGTCCCCGGAACCGCGTCGGGATACCGACCGCATTCTACAAGATCGTTCTTCATCGGCGCCCAAACGGGGTGATTGATACGATAGCTTTCATTTTGCAACACAACAACAGCTCGTCAACAAATCGCAACAGCTATCTTGTGTCCAAGATCGCATCGATCGACGAGATCGAGTCCGTCACAGGGATCGATTTCTTTCCCGATATGGACCCGGGTCTTGAAGGACAAGTTGAAGCCGGAAAGGGACAAAGTCTGGGAAGATGGTTCACCTCCCAAATTCCGGAATAAACAGAAATCGCCACCTTTCCGACCTTATGTTCTCAGTTGCTATTGAACGTCATCGATTCTGCTCGGCCGCCTTGTAATAGCTTGCAAGATCTCAGGACGGCGAAAAGAAACAGGAGTTGTCTTTGGAGAATATGGCATTTGAAGGTATAGCGTTAACCATGTCGGGCGGCGGCTATCGTGCCGCTGCATTTCACCTGGGAACTCTTCAGATGCTGGAAAGGCTCGGGCTGAGAAATCGGCTGCGTGCACTCTCGACTATCTCCGGAGGCACGATTGTCGGCGCGGCGTATGTACGGTCACTCGTCAGAGAACAGCCCTTCCCGGAGTTCGTGGAAGAATTCAAGAGGTTTCTCAGTTCAACAAACGTCATCACCAAATCACTCGAGAATCTCGATGAAACGAGGGTTGCAAACGGGGCGGATGTTATGCCGAGCCTTATACGCTCCGCAGCTAATGTTTACGCTAATGAGCATTTTGGGGAGATGAGATTCGCCGAAGTGCTGGACAGCAAGATCCCGATTAGCGAGATCTCGTTTAACACTACTGAGTTTAAGACTGGGAGAGCGTTCCGATTCCAAACGGGTTTGTCACGCCATATCTACAGCGGAAATCAAGACCTAAAGGTAAAGTACGAGTCGCAAACCAATCGATCCGTCCGCATTGCCGATATTGTGGCAGCGTCCTCATGCTTTCCATCCGGGTTTGAGCCGATGAGGTTTCCTTCAGACTTTGTTTGGACCGAGGACCACGATCTCGGCGCCGTTCGAAGAGAGCTTGGAAAACATGTTGAAAAGGAAATTCCTCTTATGGATGGAGGCATCTTCGATAACCAAGGGGTCGATTCCATTATCAACATAGTAAAGGAAAGACAAAACCAGGAGTTCGACCTCCTGATCGTATCCGATTCCGATCCCAAAAAGAGCGACTTTTTTGAGTTTCCTGTAAAACCGAGAGCCGGGTGGCTGACTTTACAGCAGACCTACCTGATCGTCCAACTGATAATTGTTCTGGCGGCTGGCTCAGCAATCGCCATTGCGGTCAACCTGATCATGGAGTACAACGCGCCCACGCTCTCATGGCCTGCGATCTTCTTTCTCAACATTATCCCGCTGAGCTTCTCACTTGCGGTCTTTTCAATAATTCTGTGGGCCCGGTCACTCGTGGCTGATGCGATTCTCAATATCGAGAGCAAGACCGAAATACCGATTCGGAACTCTTTTCGTGGTGTTAAGATCTGGGAGGCCGTTCATTTTGCAGGATCCCGAATTGGATCCCTCGTTGTAATGTCCGGCTCGGTTTTCATGAAGAGAATTCGGGATCTCGGCTACGAACGAATCTATTCAGACAGGTATTTGAACTCGATCGCGTTATCAACCCTCATCTACGGCCTCGATGAAGACATCAAGTTCCAAGGGAAATGGTCCGGCCTAATCGAGAAAGCGGATCTACAGCCCTCAAAGGAACTTCGGAGCGTCGCAAAGAAGGCGAGGCAATACAGCACAAACTTGTGGTTCTTGACCGACGATCAGACCAACCTGGACAACCTTATAAAGTGCGGCGAGGCGACTCTATGTTACGAGTTGCTGACCTTCTTGCTGACACAACACTTGCCGGCGCTTAGCAAGCCGGAATCGGCTGTGGCAAGGTTGTTTCAGAATGTAAAATCAACCTGGAAGGAAATGAATGAGCCCTCAGAAGTTGAGAACAAAAACGAATTGTGAACAGCCGCAATTTACATGGGATAGGAGCCAATTACCTCAACTGCAGTCTCGGCGGTAGACTAGCCGGCAGATAAAATGCTAACGATTGCACCCGGCCAGCTCGGGTCTTTGAATTTGGCGACTTTCCGGAAGGTATTTTTCATCATAGACCAGACGCCAAACTACCCCAAAAAAGGGAATCAACTCAAACCGCCAGATTCGGAAACATTGTGAAAATGACTGGTTATCTTCTTGCAAGGGTTGAATTCAGTTCAAGTCACTGTTGCCGAATATAATGTAACGAAACGCGAAATCGCATGTTCTGCAGGAGCTGAGCATGATGCCGAAGGTTTACCGCTGAAAAGAAAAATAACGGCGGCGGCCATTGGCTACGTACCGGCTTACATATGACCGCGTACACAATCTCATACGCTGTTGAGTCTGGGGCGTCCACAGGTACCAGATCTGCGAAATCTGATTTACCGATTTCATGCAGTTTGTCTCTCACCCGCGCCCGCAGTCCGTAATCCCTCAAGAATAATTCAGCGGCGACAGAACCTTGAGCGAATAGATGGCTCAACGCAGCCGAATTCACCCGTTTCTTAACGTGTATCAGTCTCGAATCGGCTGACAATAGGTCGCAAAACTCGATTGGAGATGCCGAGTCAGTTGGCATCATCGGAATCGCATCCAATACTGCATATCTATCGGGTGTAGCGGTTTCAACTCCATCGTTGTAAGCGCCTTCACTCATTGGAGCAGCGGGCGGAAAGGCTATGTCATCTTTTTCAAGGGTAGCGATGTAGTCATAAAGCGCTCGAGCGAAGGCGCTGTCGACCTCAAACCAACGTCCATCAAACAACGCATAGTTCGAACCCTTGTACTCTGTCTCCCAGACAATCGAATCGTATACATTCCAAGAATCATCTTCTCCCCCAGTGGAATATCTCACTGAAACTCGATGCCTTTTCAGCGCTTGAATGCTGACCTCGATATCTTTTTTCCGCAAGAAAGCTAAGTACGAGGTCAGCATCAGCTCCGGGTTTGAAACACCTTGTGAGTGCGTGAAGGAGAACCCTTCAACGCTTTCCCAGTCAATAGGCTCCACAGGAGCAAGATACGCATCACAGTCTCCAATATCGCCGTTCAGCATATCAATAAGCTGTTGGTCAAGATCGTCCACAAGAACAGGCTCAACCTCGCGCACGTTATCGACCCAACCGAAGTGTTCCTTATACTGATCATCGTCGTAAGCATCAACTATTTCGGTTAGTAAGGTCTCGATTTCTTGAATCTCAAACTCAGTGACGATCCTCAATCCATCAGAGCCTGACATACGCGAGACACGATCAAACCCCTCCGGATCTCCCGTCACTCCTCGAACCAATGCACGACTCACATCAAGTTCAAACGATGTCAGTTCCGAAATTCTGCTCGTCTGTTTTCTTGTCGTAATGACTAAGTCCTGATACATTTTCGAGTCAATGCTACGGAGCTTCTTGGGGCTTACTCGATTCAGTGTTGCTCTGAGTCCAAATGACCGGACCCAAGCGTTAGAATTCAAAAGACTGCGGCCATAACCGAATACAAACGCAAAAACCTTCTCATTCAACCTTAACAATAGAACCGCTGAAATGTTCGCGGTGTAAATCTCATCTAAACTCTCCGTTAGATATGGATTCAACAGGTGCGCCCAACTCGGAAGTTGACTCTTCTGAGGCCCCAGGAACAACGTACCAATCAATGGGAAATTCTCATTCAATTCGATCTCGCGAACTTCTTTGTTGGTGTCTATCGCATCGCTAAAGTTCTCAATTTCATCTTTCAACATGAAGATTGTATATGTGGGCATAATTCAACCTCATCCTCAAAATCTCCGAATCATTACCTACCACTGAGATGGTTCCTGTTTGTTGTAAAGCCTGGTAAGTAAAGTAAGGTGGTAAGCCTGTCCTATTGTGCCGCCAGTTTTAGAGGTCCAGGCAGCCCGGCCCTCGCGAGTTTGTAATATGCCTCATTAGGCATCCCAGAGTCGAGCGAAGAAAGAAGAGGCCTTGCATTGTAGAAACCAATCCATGTCCCGAGCCCCCGCCTGATCCCGCTGCCTGTTTCGAACGCTTTCAGGTAGACGCATTCGAAATTGAGAGACCGCCGCTGAGGGCTCAATCATGAATTTGGCCATCTAGCTGCTGCGTCCTTCCATCGAGATTCTTACTCCGGCAACTTCTAGAACCAAAGTGAACTTGAGCGAGGTGAAATGCGCACCCTGAACCGTGTTGAAGATACCAGGCGTTCCGTAAAGACGGTTCGGCTTCTCAGGTGCTTCGACGCAGAACGGGGCGTCCATCCGAGTTCGAAAGCCTCCAGGGTGGCAGGTGTCGCCACACCAGACCTCTTCCGGCTTCATGATCACTAGGTTCATCAGCAGGTAAGGATAGACCTCTCAGGATGCGGCTTCGATGTGTTTGGCCTTGTGTATAAGGCCGATAAGCAAGTCAATAGCATAAGTCCCTCCACACGCTCCCGACTCACGCGGTATCCCACTGTTCTCAGATGGCGCGTGATCTGCCGCGAACCGTCGTACGGCGTCTCTAGGAACTGAACATCAATCAGCTTCATCAGCCGGAGATTCAGCTCAAAGTTTCTCTTCGGTTCCAATCAGGTTTCCACCTAAACAACCGGTCCGAAAATCGGGGACCATCTCTCTGAATGCCGGAAACGCGAGTTTGTGTTGTCTAGGGTTCACGGTCAAGACAACTGAGAAAATTGACATAACTCTTTATGTTTGTTATAATTACAAGATTTACTGAGTTACGTAAATCCAACCAATATAGACCCATAAGAGGAGGAAGTAAAATGCCAAGGAATCACCCTGAAGTAAATCGATTTACACTTGACCACATGGAAAGAGAACTTGAGAAGATTCGAGCGGCAAATTACCCATTAATACCACCTGGCGTCTTCAGATTCCTGAGTGATTTTTTATTTTTTATGGGCTTTGGCGCCATCGTCTATCTCAAATCTTGAGAGACTGGATGTTCCTTATCAGCAGCTACAACGCAAGGTTTTTGCGCTAATCAATGCATGGTTTGAGAATGTGCTCTCAATGAGAGAATCAGATGATGTTGCGAAAACTTTTTCTGTGAGAGTTGCCACCAAGATGCTTCTCAATGACGAAATCCAGGAGTTGTTTCGAGATTTAGAAAGCCATGAGAGCCCTTTCGTACCTGCTGAAGATCCTCGAGAGGATCCTAGTAGCTGTTAATTCTTAAACGGACCGAACGATTCGGTCCGTTTTTTTGTGGATGGACTCAAACAAGTCATGCATACGCAGAGGATTCTCCACTTTCCGTTGAGTGGATCATCGAGAGATGAAGGAACCTACAGGAAAAATATGTTCAAGGCATTAGACCTCCCGATTGAATGCACTGAGGCAGATGTTAGAGAGAGGCTAGTAACGCCTCTTCTTAGTGAGCTCGGTTATCTCCCTGAAGAGATTATTAGGGAAAAGTGCGTAACGATAGGTGCCAGTAAGGTAGTCTACTCTGACTACGTAATTGAAACGGTTTCGGAAAACGATTACTTGCTGCCGTCCAATCGAATTGTTGTCGAAGTTAAGCGTCCTGGCGTTGACCTGTCAGTCAAGGTGCTCGATCAAGCAATGAGTTATGCCAAGCATCGCCTAATCGACGCGAGCTATGTAGTAACCACTAACGGACATAGGCTTCAAGCATTCGATGTATTCTCTTCGACTTCCTCCGAACCAAACAGAGTACTCGACATCCAAATCTCGAATATACAGAATGAATGGACAAGGATCAGTGAAACTATTGGAGCAGCAACAATTAGAAAGTACTTTGCCGGTACAGAAGTAATCGAAGAAATAGGGGCAGGTGGGTTCGGACGAGTTTTCAAAGCACGTCACCTGAAGCTAAACAGGATTGAGGCACTTAAAGTTCTCAATCCAAGTATTGAGCCTAGGTCTACTCTCGAGCGCAGGTTTAAGCGAGGAGCTCGTGGACTGGCGATGTCAAAGCACCCCTATATTTGCGAAATCTATGATGTTGGTGTTTATCGCGGGCGTCCCTACTACAGGCTCGATCTTATAAATGGTCAAAATGCGATCGAATTCGTTGTACGCGAGAATCTCCCAACTTTGGACCGAGTAGCCATTTTTGAACAGATCTGCGAAGCCATAAGTCATGCTCATGATCAAGGCGTTTACCACTGCGACTTGAAGCCGGCGAACATACTAGTCACCGAACTTGGCACACCAAAAGTCATTGATTTCGACTTATGCCACATCGGAGCAAATACAAGCACTGCTATCAGTCAGATCGGCGCCACAGTGGCGTACATGGATCGAACAATCTGGAACGAACCAAGCAATAGGGACTGTCTCGCAGATATCTACTCATTGGGACTTGTTCTTTGGTCATTGATAACCGGAGTTGAGTTATCGGCAAACTGGACTTCAGATGAACTATACAAGGAGTTAATGGATAGAGACTCACAGTACGGTGAGAGACTAGGACAAGTCATATTCAGATGCATCACCTCAACACGAAAGCAGCGGCCTCAAAGCGTTACGGAACTGAGGAGGTTCCTGAAAATTGAAAACTGGCGTTCACAGGTTAGCAACCTCGTCGATTCTGCTGTTGGTCCTTTGGCTGCGAATGATCCGAAAATGGCATATGAATTAAGATTCCATCTTTGGAAGCAGGGAGGATCGTTTCCCGGGAACACCGATTTCGTCTCGATGACCGCAGGCCTGCCCGCGACCCCAAGTTCACAGGAAGAAAGGGAGTTCATTTTCAGGTGTGCATGCGAACACTGGAGGAAACCGATAAGGCACATATTTTCGAAATGGACTACTGACGATCTTGTTCTTGCCGCCGAGAAGGTCGTAAGCGATAAGAGCCTTGACTATGCTAATAAGGGAGCCGTTGCTCAGTCACATCCTGCACGTAAGGCACTGGAGATATTGGCAGTCACAGATGAATATCGAAGTCCCAAGGAGTCGGAAAAGGTCGCGCAATTCTATTTGGATATTTTAAGAAGTGGCCGCAAGAAGTTGCTGTTTCACACAATCCTAGATGATTTGGCTCGCCTTTCGTGCTTCAAGAACAAGGACTCAAGGTGGCGACGCGACGTATCAATCGAACTAATAGGCCTGATTCGCGATCGGCTACCCAGCCTACACAAGGGCTCCAAAAAAGAAATCGGAAAACTACTGGAAAAACTATCACCGGACAAGTGTGGGGAAGACAGTGAATCAGTTGCGAAGTTCGTCGCGGAAGTAGCTACCTATCCAGTTTTGCTCCACAATTCAGTGATGCTACTTGCATGCATGCGATCTGCCTATGCCTCAGACGCACTGGTAAAAATACTTGACGAGCTTAAGGACAATGATCTCGCGGAATTCAAATGGGCTCTTCCTTGGGCGGTTGGAATTTCGGGTAAGCGCAGAAGAGAATCAGTCGTAAACTACCTGAAAGAACTCGAGAGTTCTTTAGATCCGAACCAGGCGACGTTAATCAGAAGCGTTTTGCACAAGCTTGACATCAGTAAGCGGGGCTCGAAAAGATCAGGCAATTAGATCACCGGCACGGAGTTTATGGAACTCAGTGTTTACTAGGGCCATTTGAGCAATACGATTCGAATAGCCCGAGATTAAAAGGTTATGTCGCTAAAGGTGACCTGCCCTACATAACTGGTCCAGTTTTGTAGGGCAGGTCACTGATCCCTGTCTCTTTTGTCGTACTCTTGTTTTAACTTTGCCTTCTCTAAAGAGCCGTCTTCTTCTGATCGGTCATAAATCTGAGCAACCAGGTCCATATACTCTGTCATTGTCTCAGCTGCTTTGAGCTGCTCTTCCTCAGTGTAGTGAGGATAGAGTTTCGCGATGTCTTCCTTGGAAAACCTCCATGGAATAATCCTGGGGTCATGACTAGTTAACTAATCTGCTAGAGTAGTTAACTTCAGTCATGAGTAGCAATTACAAGCGATTCAAGCGTGCACGAATTTCTGACCGGAAAATTCGCGAGATTCTTAGGCTTTTTGCCGTTGATCTGACCGCTACTCAGATCGCTGCTTTGACCAGGCTGAACCGCAATACGGTCAACCGGTATTTGAAACTGATCCGCGAGGCGATAGCGGCTTTCTGCAAGAGCGAGTCTCCCTTCTCAGGAGAGGTCGAACTCGACGAATGCTACTTCGGCCCAAAGCGGATCCCTGGAAAGCATGGCCGCGGAGCTGCCCGCAAGACCCTCGTCTTCGGGATCTACAAACGGAACGGTTCGGTCTATACCGAGATCGTCCCTAACTGCTCCAAACAGACGCTTTTCGCCATTATCAGGGGCAAGGTGACACTCGATTCAACGGTCCATACCGATGGCATGAGGACCTACGATTCGATCGTCGACATGGGCTACCAGAAGCACTATCGGGTCTATCACAACCGCGATGAGTTCGTTGTCGGCTCAAGCCACATAAACGGGATCGAGGGCTTCTGGGGACTGGCCAAAGTCCGTCTCGCAAAGTTCCGCGGCATGCGTCCAGAGACCTTTTACTTGCACCTGAAAGAGTGTGAGTTTAGGTTCAATTATAGAAAGCAGAACCTGTACCCAATACTCTTGAAAATTGTCAAAGATTTCTGAGTTAACTAGTCATGACCCATATCCTGCATACGAATGTTTTTCATGCATTCAGACTAGCGGCACTGTGAAATTTTAACAAAGACCTTTCTCTTAGAAAAAAAGACCCGCGAGCGAGTCTTGAGTTAGTGAGTCGAAATCCTCACACATGCTTTGCGATAATCTCTCTAAAGGCACGTTCGGCGAGCTCTGAGTAGTCCTTCTCCAAATCGATCGCCAGTTTCTTGAATTCTTTTGTGACTTCCTTAGGGAGATAGATGGTCATCTTCACTCGTTCTTCTTTTGCGGGTCGACTATCTTTCCTTGTACCACCATCTTTCTTCGACTTCATTTGTTCCGGCATTTTTCCCTCCTATCTCAGATGTGATTAAACAGCGCTGATGATCAGGCGCTCCATTCCCTTCCAAGGAGAGTCCAATTAGCTTTGATTGTGTGGATTGTGAGGTGCTCGGTAGGACTACTAAATATAGCGTGTTCAGGGATTTAGGTCAATTAGCCACGAAAACACTAGTGCTCGGACACTAGTCAAACCTGTCGACTACTTCAAACAATTAGGATATTATCTAAACGTAACAAACTAAACGGGTTTTGGCATTTTCCCACATCAATGAGAATTCAATCACTTGAAATAACAGACTTTCCACCAATCAAGGTTCTACGACTTGAGAATCTTGGAAACACCGTAATTATTGCAGGTGCGAATGGTTCAGGAAAAACCAGATTAAGAGAGGCTTTGGTAAAGAGTTTCCAAGGCAATCCCTTAATGAACCTAGTGGTCGAATCTACTAGGGAGCTTGAAGAAGAACGATATTTTGAAGCTAAGCAGCTCGAAATCAAGAAGAACGAACCAAATGAGACCTTGAAGCAATATGTGAATAGCCGAAAATATGGTAGGGGTAACTACACTGGTTCGCTCGTACAGATTGATTCAGATAGAAACATACAAACCATTCAATACTCTCCAGTAAATTGGCTTGGTGAGGATCCGGATGACCACGAGACACCAGGAGGTTTTTACTTTGGCCAGTTTACGAACCGTTGGCAGGATTTCATGAACTACATTCATCAAAAATCTGCCGTTAGGGATAAGAAACTCGCAACTGAAGTCAAGAGCAATCCAAAAAAGACCGCGGAAGAAATCGCTAACCAACATCCGGACCCTCTCGAAAAATACCAAGAAGCTTTCAACCAGCTACTTCCGAATAAGCAGCTTCTACCGATTGACCCAGCTAATCCACGAGAGTTCTATTATAGGCAGGAGCCAAACAATGAGCCTCTTGCGTTTCGTACCCTCAGTTCCGGAGAGCAAGAGGTGGTTAAAATTGTTTTCGATGTAATTCGGAAGGACATCAAGCATTCTGTAATTATTGTCGACGAACCTGAGTTACACCTGCATCCAACCTTAGCATTCAAACTCGTGGAGACATTGAAGAGCATTGGGGACCACACAAATCAGCTCATTTTTCTAACACACTCTGCAGATTTAATTTCCACCTACTACTCCACTGGGGATGTGTACTTCATCGACAATGTTGTTGGGGGGCAAAACCAAGCCCATCGACTCAGCGAGTTGACCGAAACGCATGAAGATCTAGTTCGGCTTATGGGTGAAAACTTAGGCCTCTTTGCGGTCGGTAAGAAACTAGTGTTCGTTGAAGGAGAAAACTCAAGTATCGACCGCCTAACGTACCACTCCATCGCTCAAAAGCATGCTAATGATGTCAAGATTGTACCGATCGGATCCGTAAAGAACATCGGCACACTGAGCGCTGTCGAGCAGCAAATCAGAAAGACGATATTCGGTATCGATCTTTATATGATTAGAGATCGCGATGGCTTGAGCGAAGAGAAGATCACTGAACTAGAAAGTAATAATCGGATACGCTGTTTGAAAAAGCGTCACATTGAGAACTACTTCCTTAACAGTGGGGTGCTAGCTAAAGTTGCTCAGAAACTGTACATCACATCAAACGGAAACCAGTTTACTCAGGAAGAGATTGAAGCCGAGTTGAAACGAATCGCAGAAGACTGCCTTAAGGTGAGCCTCATGTCATCTGCGAAGGATTATCTGAACTTAAACAACAGTTTTGAGATTGATAGCGTAAAGTCTCTTGAAACAAAGACGACAGACCAAATAAAGCAAGAATTTGTTCAACTGACTAATCAGTCGATTAGCAAATTGGCGGATAGTCTCAAGGATCCCACTGTCAAAGCTTGGCTGGACCAAGAAGAGGAGAGGTTCAAGAAGTATCTAGAGACGAATGAATGGAAAGACCACTTTGACGGAAAGATCATTTTCTCCAGATTTTGCGGCGAAGTTTTTAAGACCGAGAAAATACGCGTAAGGCAAGCCTATGTTGATGTGGCAATGTCTGAGGATCCAAGTGTCTTTCAAGATGTAATCGATATTTTTGAATCTCTTTGAATTGCAGAGGGTTGAACGAAGGAAATACGTTCGAAGGTCGCAAAAATTAACGAAGTGTTACTTCTTTAAGACGTAGTTAGAGATATTAGAAGAAGCAGATTGAATTATGAAATAAACGGCGAGCTTTGAATACAAGTGACTCAAAGTTCGAGATGAGTCAGGTTTCGGGCTACCAACCGGGACGGTCTGCCTTTCAAACAGTATCTCAAACGGGTTTCTCAGCTTAATTGAGACGGATTTGTCAATTGCGTAAAAGTTCGAGGTAGTAATATTGACCATCTCCCGTTTTCCTTCCGTATCAGCCTTTTCATAGCTTAAACACGCGGATTTTACGAGTTCGAGAAACTGATCAAATTTCGCTAGGGATTCGCCCTGACCGATTTCAACCTGCCGCAATTTCTTATCAATCTCCTGCTTTTCGGAGACAAGGTGGTTCTTCTTGGTGAGGTATATGTCTTTGTCTAGTACGCCTTCGACGTAGCCGTCAACAAGTCTTTCAAGCTTTTTTTCTGAGTTCGTCAGTCTAGCAGTAAGCTCATGCTGGGCTTGCTTGATTCGCTTCGGCTCTTCCTCCCGGTATCGAGCCGCCTCTGATTTCAGGTAAGCGTACTCTTGATCGGTCAGCTGAAGTTTTGAGTAGGTGCTGACGAGACTCTCCTCAATTAGCTCTTCCCGAACGGTCTTCTGAGGGCAATCTCGTGTATGGCACCGGTAATACACATAGCCTTTCTGACGCTCACCGATCAGAACATTCTCACATCTACTGCAACTGACCAGTCTGCGGAACAGAAAATTGTGCTTAACCTTTCGTTTGTATGTTTTACCCCCAAGAACGGCTTGAACCTTGTCAAACAACTCTTTTGAAATAATCGGCTGGTGTTTTCCCGCAAACACTTCTCCCATCGAATCAACCCTAATAAGCCCAATGTAAAATGGGTTCTTCAAAATGCCTGACAGCCCGTTTCGGCTGATCTTGTTCCCCCTCTTGTTTCTCATGCCTAGGTCATACATTTGATCGGCCAAAGCATTGAGACCAATGTCTCCGTCCGCATAGAGCTCGAACGCCTTCTTTACCAATGGCGCCTGTATGGGATCGGGAGTTTTTGGTTTCCCGGCTCCTCGGTCCAAGTATCCAACCCTTGCGGGGAAGGGATAAAGCCCTTGCTTGAGCCTTCCAAGAATCCCCTTCTTAGTCTCTTCCCTGAGGTTGCGGATGAAATCCGCAGCAACCACGGCCTGGATATCTGCAGACAGTCTTCCGCCGCGTGAGTTGAGATCCAGGCTCTCATTTGCGAAATGGACCTCCACACCGGAATCCATCAGATCTGCCCAATCCCTCAGGTTTCTAGCACTTCGGTCTATCTTGTGGATAATGATGCCTTTGGCATCTCCCTTTCTGACAGCCTCAAGCATCTCTAAAAAGACAGGTCTGCCCTGCTTAGCTGCGGTCTCTCTTTCTTCAAACTGTTTAGTGACCTGAAGGCCAAAACGGAGAGCGTAGTTTTCGATCGCGGCGCGTTGCTGAGTAAGCGATGTTCCTACACTTCCTTGTTTCGGAGTCGAAACCCGGATATAGGCGAAGTACCCATTTTTCTTCATTGGCGGGAAGTTGAATGCTTGATTTAGGACGTGACTTAACCGTAGCGTTTAAAGTAATTTACGTCAATTATCCTGACTGTCTTGGCGGCTTCGTCGATAGATCTTCCAAAGAGTTTCGATATATCGCCGCAGATTGTTCTCGGCGCTCTTCAAATCCTCCGGCGAATAATCTGGGAAGATCTCATCGATTTGGGGAGTTCGATCGGAGTGGTCTGGAAGGGTCGTTTGCATTTAATCAATATCGCTTTCTCTCGCCCATTAATTGTTGATTCAGTTTGCGGGCGCAGTAAAAGCTGACGGCAACCGCGTCAAAGAGAGTTGAGTAGTGATACTTATTCCAAGGCTTTTGCCGAACTAGATAGCGCCTTAGTTCGGGAAATCTGTCTCCAAGCGCGATAGCGACATCAAGTTTGGTTGGATCTCTCTTTTGGATGAGCTCCTGTCGAACGTCTTTAGGATTGAACTGATATAACCGGATTCCGTGGATGCTTATACTGTTGACGACTCTGTCGAATACCGCCTGAGACAATGAATGCTTTTGCTGCGTATAGGGAAGGCCCTCAATCGCTGCGCAATTGATTTCGTAATTGGGAATCAGATCCTCGACAGCCGATTCAATCTTCCGCAATGTAGTTCTCTGATCAGCCTTCTTTGGAGACTTGATTCCGTAGAAAACGAGTTCACCCTCAACCAAGACGGAGACTCCGGTTTTTCGTGCCCTTGGAGCGATACCTAGAATACGCGTTGGCGAAACTGTCATCTTGGCGTGATGTTAGTTTACGATTTCTTTATATCCACTAACCGAATTATTTAGGCTGATAATATGCTTGGTGATCAGACCTAGCTCGATCTCATTCGGAATGTGGGATTTGAGGAACTCATCGTATGAGCAAAACTCGGATTCCTTGAGCTTGTTGGTGCCATTCCTATAAATGCTCCGAGGATAGATTCCCGGATTGCCCGCCCGTCTTGTCCTTATCTCTTTGTCACACTGCTTATACAAGTCCTTGAACAGCTTCTGGACTGGCATCTTGTAGATGACCTCGAGCTTAAACGCCATCTCAAGTCCCGGAATGTGTTCTCCTCTTTCATAGCGAGATACGAGATTAGGATTTTGATGCGATAGCAGATACGCGACTTGTTTTAGCTCAAGCCCCAGGCGATTTCTTGCAATCCAGAGATTGTTCTTTATGTTTGTTTCCATTGTTGTTGCAATTAATTCCGATATCTAAATGGTAGCAAGCAAATGTTAACTGACGATAGGGTAAAATTTCGGCCAAATCTGTGTTCTCAGCGTCAATTCGTTCCACATCGAATCCACAGTTTTTCCACATAGCGATAGGCTGGACCCAAGAATGAGTTCAGGGATTTATCCTCCTCAATGAGTCAGCTGGAGACACGCGACGACAACCAAGAAGATAGAGACTTAGAAAGGAGGAGGCTTCAAGCCGTTACCAATTCGTTACCAAAACGTAGCCAGATATGCGTTCCTCTGGTCAGCAATGAGAAATCGACAACGCTGTAACCCGCGTATTTGGACCACTTCCAGTGATTTCATTGGACCCTAAAATGGCCGTAGAAACTGATTCGCAATCATGAGGTCAGGGGTTCGATCCCCCTCATCTCCACCAATCTTTTCAATGACTTAGGGCGACCGCAGTGGTCGCCCTTTTTGGACTGTAGTAAGAATTGTAGTAACCGAGAACGCGTGAAATTGAGCCCGCAGAGGGCTTTGAATATGGTAATAGAGCCTCTTAAATCTGGTTCTCGGTCTTCTAGGTCATTGTTTGTTTTAGACCGAAAACCGCAATTATGTCTGGGACTGCTTTTTGGGAAGCCTACAGCTATTTGAGGCAGGTCACTATCTTTACTCCCAGGCATCCATGTCCGAACGGGTCGTTACTCGGCAAACTACCAGCTTTTTCCGGGCAAATCTCAACGAGATTCGCTATATCTTCTTTGAAACAAAAGGAGTAAACTTTGTGCCCTGGATTCCCGTTGAATAGAGGATACCTATCATGCCAGTTTCCATCACGATGTCGTTCGGACGGCGAAATAATGAACCCAACTCCAACATTACTTACTTTTACGATAACTGCGATATTGACCGGTTCGGAATCGGCGGAATAGTTATCAAAGATGGCGGGGTCGGGATCGGACTTATGATGCAAAGAATAGTTAACAGCCGAATCATGGATTTTGCGAAGATCATAGATCCCGCTGTAACCCAAAGGCTGCAAAGGGCCTTTAATCAGAAGAAGAAATTCAGGAAGGTAGGTTTGCACGTCCACGAACACAGCAGCTACACGACAACCTACAGCATAGAATTTGAAGATGTAATGGTTGTGAGCCTGAAACAGCAGTTTGAGCCAAAGGTGTACGGTATACCGTTACTGATGGACATCGTATCGATCCAGGCGGGTTATTCCGAATTGAGGTGAATTTATGAGTGTCTTTAAGTCACCACCTACCATGAGGGTTCCATCCAGCACGGTTCTATGTTCCTCAATGTCTTCAGCAAGCTCGTTCTTAAGGTAATCCTCGATTTCCTTGAACCCTTTAAGCAGCAGTTGCGGATCTTTCACGCGTGTCCTATTCCATATCCCCTTCCAGCCTAAACAATCTGTCAAGACAGAAGCACCTCCATTCATGTTCGGCTCCATTTGAAACGATCAAGACATGCTCCTCCACCCAGGCAAGTAATTCGCTCTAATGCGGCCCTTGAAATTAGAGAAAATGATTGACCATCATCCGGTCTTCAAGCTAGAAAATGATAGATAATCATGCGGTTGGTTTTCGGAGAAAATGATTGATTATCATTAGGTCAGGGGTTCGATCCCCCTCATCTCCACCAAGACATCAGCAAAAAGGCGGCCGATCGGCCGCCTTTTTTGTTTCTTTGGAAGGAATTGTGGTAACCGGAACCGTCTGATTTTGCTGTCTGCACTTGACGGCAAGCCAGCGAATAGACCTTTCAAACATTGGGCCAAGCTCGAGAACCGGGAGCGAGAGAACCCGGATTTTCCGACACTTGAAATTGGAATAGAGATCGCTGCGCAGCAGAAATCGAAAACAAGCGGAAATGAATGGAATACACCCTCACCTTTTCAACTCTTCGAGCGAAATAGTGTATTCGATAAAAGTCTTGTTTCCATTCTGGACCACCCAACTAAAATGCTCGAAGGCTTCCGAATTTCTGTTTTCGGACAAGAGTATCTCGCCGATGTAGGTATGAGCCTCGGTTTGCTTGTCGTTATCCTTGGCAAGCGCGAGCAATTCCTCGGCAGTCATTTGTCCGTCGAAGTACTTCAATATCTGAGTGCTCCAGGCTTCCGGATCCAGCAGTTTGAGCCAGTCCCTTAAAAAAGTGTTGGCGAGGTCGATATTGCCGGTTTTGCGCAGTCCAAGATATCCGATCATGATCCCGTAAGCAGCGGCTTCCCCCTTGATCCCGCTTCTTTTCAGATAGGTCACAGTGTCGCGGTAGGCATTTTCGCCGTCGTTCAAGTAGAAATATGCTAAAGCTCTTGACCGGTATATCTCGTCATTCAGATTGGGATCAAGCTCAAGCGCCTTTGTGTCGTCCTTGATCGCGAGTTCATACTTGCCAATCTGCGAGTACGCGACGCCGCGATTGCAGTATGCGGTTGCATAGTTGGGGTCTATGCGGATCGCCGTTGTATATTCGTCGATCGCCTCATCGAACAATCGCTGCTGATGATAAACCCAACCGCGACCGTTATGGGCTTGAGGAATGCCCGGTTTCAGCTGAAGCGCCCTGTTGTAGTCGGCGAGGGCCAGATCGAGGCGACCTTTCATGTCGTACGCGCTTCCGCGTTCGACGTAGGCTTCGGCATAGTTCGGGTTCAGTTCGATCGCCTTGTTATAGTCTGCAAGAGCCAGGTCGGAGCAGCCCTGAACGCAGCGTAGTAAACCGCGGTTGAAATATGCAAGAAAGGCGTTGGAAGAGTCGCCGTAAAGTTGGATCGCTTTATCAAAATCTTCGAGCGCAAGCCTGAAATTACCAAGTCGGCGGTACATGTACCCGCGATTATTATAGGGATCTGCAAGCTCGGGTCTTAGCTCTATCAATTTGTCAAAATCGGCAATCGCCAACTCGAAATTGCCCATCTCGGAATTCAAGACTCCGCGAAAGTGGTAGGCTCGCGCGGAGTCGGGCGCTAGCTCGAGCGCTTTCGTAAGATCGGCAAGTGCTAGATCGTTGTTCTTGTTTCTGAGATAGGCGATTCCGCGTTCTAAATAGACTTCAACGATTGAAGGGTCCAATTCGATCGCTTTACTGAAGTTTTTTATTTTACAGTCGTAGTCAATCTCCTGGCAGGCGAGACCCGCAACGATGGCGTTCTTTACAGCCTGCGATTGCGCTTGACCTGCGCCCGCGAAAACGAAAAGAAAAACCAGAACGAGTGACAGTCGACACACAGCCGTTGAAAAATTATTCATTTGTTGTACCTCTGACCCGCGGGATAGGGAGCACGGAATCGTAACAAACAGTTTGGCGGATGGCAATACTTAAGAAAATCTGATCAGGATGACCTCCCCCCTCCGAAAACCGGAATTTACCGGGATACTAAAACGGGGAGGCTGACAATGCCTTGCCGGATCGAATGCGTTTGGGATCAGGTGTAGGACACGTTGGAACGCAACTTTGGACGCCTGGCTAATTGGCGTAGCCCGCGCTTACGCGTGGGCTTCGGACACTTGTCCAGACAATCTCTCCGCCCTCTGCGTGCCCTGCGGTTGCTCCCCGACAAGCTGAAGCTCGTCGTACAAACAGATCTCGAGGAAGGGGAACAGGATAGACAGGATTCTTAAGATGGCTTTTCCATTGCGGCCGCCTCAAAAGTACCGCGGAACGTGGCTGATCGATCGCGCCTATCCTCGAGATCCTGTCCATCCTGTTTTTTCTCTTGAGGTCCTTACCAGCTGAAGCCCGCAAGTCTTCCAGCGAAGGCAATATGGAAAGGGAGAAAAAGAGGAAAGGACAAAATAAACAGGATCTCCAAGATCACTTTCCGACGTTTCACGGCTCCCTGTGACCGCGTACCAGAGAGGTCGGCAGCATCCTTTCGATCCTGTGCATCCTGTTTCTTTCTATGTGTCCGCCGCTACTTCACGCTCATCTGGCCTGCGGCCTCACTCCCTCGACATTCAAGCGCATCTTGTACAGGCCGCTTCTGGCGGTCAGGTACAACGTCCTACCGTCGTCGTCGCCCCACGCCATGTTGTGTATGTGACGCGGCGCGTTGATCGTCCCAAGGTGCTTGCCTTCCGGGGAAATGACCTGCAGGCCTCCGGGAGCGGAGACGTACACGTTCCCTTCCTTGTCCACCTTCACACCGTCGATGGCGTCTTCGCCCGGGAACGGAGTGAAATCGAAGAACAGCTCGCCGTTAGCGACGGTCCCGTCCGGTTTCACCTCGTACCGGTAGACCGTCTTCTTGTTATCGTCCCAGTTTCCGACGTAAAGAAACTTCTCGTCGGGCGAGAGCGCGATGCCATTCGGGCCTGTGAACTCGTCGGTGAGCAGCTGCAGCCTGCCCTTGAAGACGGAATAGACTCCCGAAAACGGAAGTTCCTTTCGCGGATCGCCGCCGAACTTCGGAAGCCCGAACGGCGGATCGGTAAAAAAGAGCGTCCCGTCCGATCGATAGACCAGATCGTTCGGCGAGTTGAACCTCTTTCCTTCGTAACGGTCGGCGACGACCTCTTCGGTGCCGTCGGCCTTAAGGCGGACGATGCGCCGATTCCCGTGCTGGTTGAAGACGAGATCTCCCTGAGGATCTAGCGTGATCCCGTTCGATCCGGGTTGTCCGTACTCGGCGATGTCGGCTCCGCTGTAGCCGCTCGGTGTGCGGAACACGCTCAGCTCACCGTCCTTTGAATAGAGGTAGATCACGTTGCTGTTCGGATCGCTGAACAGAAGTCCTTTCGCCGTCCAGACCGGGCCCTCCGTGAACTTGAACCCTTCGGCAAGCTTCCACATCTTCGGGTTTGGGCCGACAATGCGCGCGAGCGCGGGATCTTTGACCTCAATGTCGACATTGACCTCGCTCGGCGTGATCGCGTACGGACCTGACTTGTCCTCTTTGTAGAACTCGAGCTTTGCCTCGCGGATCCATATGAAGTTCGTCGGCGGATTTGAGATCGGGCCGTTTATGCCGAACACTGCGATCTGTATCCTCTGTCCCGGATGCACATCGCGGCCGATCACGAGCCGGTTCGGAGCGTTCCAGCCGCCTACGACCGATCCTCCTCTTTGGCCTACGAACCGCGCGATCTCGCCGTCGACCCACACCTCGGCGTAATCGTCGAGCGTGGTCTGGAAAACCACGGTCGACCCGTGAGTGCTGAAACCGTTGACGGATTCGGGGATCGTGATGTTGATCCGGTACCAGTTGAACGAGAGCCTTCCGTTGCCGCGCCTTTCAGAGAGTCCCGCCGCGGGGATGGTCTCCCATCCCGCGTCGTCGAAACCCGCGACCCCGGCTTTCGGCTGATAATCCAGAGTCCTGACCGTGCTGCCTGTAGGCTGTCCGTCAGGGCCCGCTTTTCTGAAATCGGTTTCAACTATCGTGGCATCGCTGTACTTCCAGGTGCCCGACACAAGCTTTGTGCCGGATTCCGTCGCGAGATCGACGACCGCGTCCGGTGTTCCCGACGGAAGGTCCTGAGCATGCGCTCCGCCTGCGAACGTCGCCGACATCAATAGCGATATTAATAAGATGTGTTTCATTTCTCCGCTCCTAACTGACTATCGGGCTGTCTGGAGTGTATGTCCGGCAAATCTCCGGTTTCATCTGAGCCGTCTATCTCAAGAAAATGACCATCAGTTGCCCCCCGCTTCAGCGGGGGGACCACCGGACAACCTGATTCCATTGCCAGCTTCAGCCGGCTGTTTTTGGGGCTAAAGCCCCGGATAGACCTACCGAAGCCACAGACCCCCGCTGAAGCGGGGGGCAACTGATAGCTCCCGACTCCCTCCGGTCGAACCTCTCGAACCTTGATTACGGGAGAGACTGCCTTTTCAGACAGCCTCCGCTACTACCTGACCTTTACCACGTAATAAAGAAAGGTCCCTCCGACCTCCTTGAACCAGTGCGGCGTGTTCTTCGGAACGATGATCACGTCGCCCTTCACAAGCTTTCGCTCCTCTCCGCCCTTGATCGCAGACCCGCGGAATTCGTTCGCAGCGATCTGCTTGGCATCAACCGACTCTCCTCCGGTGACGAAAGTCGCGGTCCCGTCGAGGACATAAATGATGTCCGTGTCGAGCTCGTGGACCTCGCTCATTCCCGCGGCCTCTCGGCGCGAGGCGTGGACCATGTAGTTCCCGCCGTTCGAGCCGTCCTCGATGACCGCGCCTTTCGAAAATGCTTCCCTGACCGAATCAGAGCCGAAGAAGCGGACTGCCGCAGACCTGGTGTTCGTAAGCGCGCTCGCACCGGCGACGGCCAGTTCTTCGTCCTGCTGGGCTGATGCCGCTCCAGATACCCCGACACCGCCCACGATCTCGTCGCCTACGACTATCGGAACCCCGCCCTGAAGCGGAGTGAAATCGGGAAGCGCCACCATCGATGTCCGACCGTTCCTGATGATGTCTTCGAAGACCTTCGTCGGCCTTTTGAACATCACCGCTGTCTTCGCCTTTCCGACCGAGATGTTGGCTCCGGCGGAAAATGTCCCGTCGAGCCTTTCGAGCGCGATCAGGTTCCCGCCGTCGTCGACCACCGCGATCACACCGCCCGGGGCGTTGTTCTTCCGCGCATATTCCTTCGCGGCCTCGATCACGGTCCGCGCTCCTTCGAGCGTCAGCGTCTGCTTGTGCTTTACCTGGCCGAATGTCGATGCCGCCGCAAGGACGGTCAGCGCCAGGATCAGAATCTTTTTCATATGCTATTCCTCTTTAAATCAACAGCCTCCGCGCCGGGTCCCGGCTCGACCGCCGGGACCCGGGAGGCCTGCCGGGCGGTACTTACCCGGCAGTGATGGTCACTTTCAATACTTCCCCGGTCTTCGGATAAACAAAGCTGTCCATTACCGCCGACACCTTTCCATTCTCGGCGGCACCCGTGTTCGGCCGGGCCTGCCTTGGAGCTTGCTGATCGCCGACTCCGGGCGCCTGATTGACCTCGGTCCCCGCGTCCCAGAGCCTAAGCAGGTCCGTGATGTCCGCCGAGACCGGTTCGCCGTTCTTGAACAGTTCGACGGCGGAAACCGGCGCGTAGAACAGATCGTTGGACTGGCCGAACATCGCTATGAGGTTTAGCTTCATTCCCTCGGTCGCTGTGAACGAAAACTCGTACGAGCCTCCGGGTAGAAGCGGTCCCGGAGCGTCCGCCCCTACAGGCGTGTTGAAGACGCCCATATACGAAGAACCGACCTTAGTCAGAAGCGACTTGGAGAGCATTCCCGGATCGCCGTCTTCGGCCTGGGCCTCGAGTCCGACGCCGGCCTTTTTCCCGGCCTTGAAAAAGTCCATCTTTCTATTGGTCACGACATACAGTCCGGGCGACAGGGCGAAGGGGTACTTCGCGTCTCCGACCGTCCTGAGACCCGCGGCAGGCGAGACATTCTCGATCCTGACCGTGAAACGGGCCTCCTTCTTCTTTCCGCCCGCGAACACTGCCTGCTGAGCGCCGAGCATCAACGCCGCCGCAACCGCGAACGCCGCAAATATCCTCTGTTTGATCATCACTAAAATTCTCCAAACTCTCTTTTGAAAATATGCGATCCAGGCGGACAAGGTCCGCTGGACTTGGCACACTGAATCCCGCGGCCGGAGAGAGGTATTCCAGAGTTCTTTGGTGGAATAGATAGGGGCTGATCTGTGATCGGGAAGGGGAAATGGACCGGGCTTGTCGGGAAGTAACGGCCGGATCGTGGGGTTCTCACTGCTATCGGAGTGAGGGCTTTTCGGGTATTGCGGGCTTACGGGCGGGTTTTGCTGCGGGTGCCGCCGCTAACGCGGCTCGTTGATCTTTTAGGCCTCCGTACCGTGGGTGGCGCCCTTCGGGCTTACCCACGGCTAAACGCATATGACCGCTACGCGGTCGGATGCCATGTGTCTTCGGTCTTCAATCTTCTGTTATGCCCGTCGCTTGCACTTCGGGTTCCGATTCCTGTCTCCTGTCTGCCGCCGCTAAAGCGGCTCGTTGATCTTTTGGGCCGCCGTACCGTGGGTGGCGCCCTTCGGGCTTACCCACGGCTAAATGCATATGACCGCTACGCGGTCGGATGCCATGTGTCTTCGGTCTTCAATCTTCTGTTATGCCCGTCGCTTGCGCTTCGGGTTCCGATTCCTGTCTCCTGTCTGCCGCCGCTAAAGCGGCTCGTTGATCTTTTGGGCCGCCGTACCGTGGGTGGCGCCCTTCGGGCTTACCCACGGCTAAACGCATATGACCGCTACGCGGTCATCTGTCTTCTGTCTTCTGTCTTCTGTCTTCTGTCTTCTGACTCATTGGTCAATGGTCAATGAAACGGCTACCACCGGGCATTTCGATCCGCGGATTATCCCGAACGTCTTCTCGTCAAGAGTCTCGTCGCCGAACATGCGGTGCTCGGTCCCGATCACGATCAGGTCCGCGCCTTGTTCTTCGCGAACGGCCGCGATCTGCTCGGCAAGATCACCTTTCCTGACGGTTTCCCGGAGGCTGCACTTCTCCCGAGCGTCCTCGGGAACCCAGTCGCAAAGGGTCTGCTCGGCCTGGTCCAGATCGTTTTCCTCAACCACGCGCAGGACCGAAAGCTCCGCACCGAGCCTCTTTGCAAGGTCGGCGGCGTATGCGAGCGCACGTCCAGATTCCGTGGAGAGGTCGACGGGACACAGGATTTTCTTGATCTCTACGGATTCCGGCGGTTCGACGGAAGGTCCCGCAAGGAGCACCGGCGCGGGCGATTCGCGGAGCACTGTTTCGGCTACCGAACCGAACCGGAGCTTTTCTAATCCTCCGCGGCCGTGTGTTCCAAGAGCGACGAGTATAGTGTCCGCCTTCGTTATTTCTTCCAGGATCGCCTCCGAAGGCGAGTCGTCGACATACAACGCGCTGAACTCGCGATCATCGCGGAGGTTCTCGCCGACAAATCCGCCGATCGCGAGGATCTCTTCGGTCTCCGCCTGTCTCTCCTGTTCGGAGATACGATCGAGTTGCGACTGAGTGAAATACGGAGGCAGATCCGATCTGCCCGCGTGAAGGACCTTCAACACTGCGCCCCTTGCTTCCGCTATCCGGTCGGCGTATTTCAATGCCGCGGCGGACTGCTCAGTAAAGTCCGTGGCACACAATACCGTCGGCACGTCGGACCGTGCCTCCTCTTCGGCGTGGGCCTTCCGTTCGCTCATATAAAACAGCACAGGGACCGCCATCCTCGAGAGCAGAAGGCTCGCTACCTCGCCCGCCATCAAAGAGATCGCCAGGCCCTGGAAGATCGGATCGAACAGCATAACCGCCGATCCCACGATCACCGCCGCGGCTGTCAGCATCATCGGCCGGAACCTGACCGCTCCGGCGTCGACGACGGCGTCGACGAGGGACATCCCGTGTTTGAGGCGCAGTTCGACGAAATCGACAAGGATGATCGAGTTCCTGACGACGATCCCCGCGCCGGCGATGAATCCGATCATCGACGTGGCGGTGAAGAAAGCTCCCATCAATGCGTGCGCAGGAAGAATGCCGACCAGCGAGAACGGGATCGCGGCCATTATCGTCAGAGGCGTCTTGAACGACTGGAACCAGCCGACGACGAGGATATAGATCAGCACGAGCACCGCCGCGAAGGCGATTCCGAGGTCTCGAAACACCTCGTACGTGATGTGCCATTCTCCGTCCCATTTCATCGAGTACCTTTCGGTCAGGAACGGCTGAGACGCGACGTATCGGTCGAGGGCGTAGCCTTCGGGGAGCTTCATCTGCTCGATCTTCTCGTTCAGTCCCAGGATCGCGTAAACCGGGCTTTCGACCGAGCCTGCGACGTCTGCGGTCACGTAAACGACCGGCATAAGGTTCTTGTGGTAGATGCTCTTGTCAACTATCTCTTCGCGGACCTCGGCCAGTTCCCCGACCGAAACAAGGTTCCCCGCATTCCCTATAACCTTGATCTGCCTCAGGGTGTCGATGTCGGAACGGCCGGACCTAGGAAGCCGGAGGTTTATGTATGTGTCTTCCTTTTCCGAAGGTATGTGAAGCAGACCGACGTTCATTCCGGCGACCGCTACGCGCAGCGTCTGCGCGATCTGCTCGGCGGTGATCCCGTTCAGCGCGGCCTTTTCCTTGTCGATCTTCAGGTTGACCTTTCGCTGGTCGTCTTCGACGTACCAGTCAACGTCGACGACGCCGTCAGTCGATTCGAGTATCCCTCGGATCTCCCGCGCTATCTCGATCTGCCTTTGGTAATCGGGCCCGTAGATTTCAGCGACAAGCGTCTGCAGAACCGGAGGCCCGGGCGGGACCTCGGCGACCTTTACGCTCGCCCCGTATTTCTCGGCGATCTTCGCCAGCGCCGGCCGTTCGCGAACCGCGATGTCGTGGCTCTGCGCCGATCGGTCGTCCTTCGGAAGCAGGTTCACCTGAATATCGGCGACGTTCGGGCCTTTTCGCAGGAAGTAATGGCGGACAAGCCCGTTGAAGTTGTAGGGCGACACCGTACCAACGTACGTCTGGTAGTTCACTACCTCCGGCACTTCCGCGATGTGTCCCGCAAGCTCGCGGGTAACGGCCGCCGTCTGCTCGAGCGTCGTCCCTTCGGGCATATCGACGATCACCTGGAACTCGCTCTTGTTGTCGAAGGGAAGCATCTTCACCTTCACGAGCTTCACGAAGATCAGCGAAACGGAAAGAAGTAGCAGTATCACGACGCCGCCCAGGAAAAGGTATCTGCGCACCGGGCCGTCGATGATCGCGTGCATCACCTTTCGATAGAGTCTCGTGGTGAATCCTTCCTGCCCGTGTTCGTGTTCCGTGCCCTTCTTTAGCATCCGGACGCTCGCCCACGGCGTGACGATGAAAGCGACGAGCATCGAGAAGATCATCGCCGCCGACGCCCCGACCGGGATCGGCCTCATATACGGGCCCATAAGCCCGCTTACGAACGCCATCGGGAGGATCGCGGCGATCACCGCGAACGTGGCGAGGATCGTCGGATTTCCGACTTCGTCGACCGCCTCGACCGCGATCTCGATGATCGGCCGGCCCTTGTTCTCGGGCAGGCCGTAATGGCGAGTGATGTTCTCGACGACGACGATCGCGTCGTCGACCAGAATGCCGATCGAGAAGATAAGGGCGAACAGCGTTATCCTGTTGAGCGTGTAACCGTAGAGATAAAAGACCGCGAGAGTGAGCGCGAGCGTGACCGGGATGGCGATAGCGACGATGCCCGATTCCCGAATACCGAGCGCGAGCATGATCAGGAGCGACACCGAGGCGATCGCGATCATCATGTGAAAAAGCAGCTCGTTCGATTTCTCGGCCGCCGTTTCGCCGTAGTTTCGCGTGGTCGTGACCCGAATCTCCGAAGGGATCAGCGTTCCCTTCAGCGACTCGACCTTCTCGAGGACCCGGTCTGCGATGTCGATCGCGTTGGTCCCTTTCCGCTTCGAGACGGAAATGGTCACTGCCGGCTCAAGGCCAGCGGTCTGGTCTTCGGTTTCATTGCCGTGTGCTTCATGTCCCGCCGCGGGCCCGCCGCCGGACATCACGTAATCGACGGGCTCCTCCGGTCCGTCGGTGATGCTCGCGATGTCGCGGAGCAGAACGGGCCGCTGACCGAAAACTCCGACCACAACGTTTCCGACATCTTCGGCCGACGAAAGGAAGCTGCCCGTTTCCACAACGGTTTCGAGATTCCGCGCGGCGACACTTCCGGCGGTGAGTCTCTCGTTCGACCGTTGAAGCATCGGGATCACCTGAGCCGGCGCGATGTTCCTCGAAGCCATCTTCGCTTCGTCGAGCAGCACCCGGACCTGCCGGCGCTGTCCGCCGATCAGCTTCACCTCGGAAACGTCGTTTATTTCCTTTATCTGATCGGTGATCTGTGCGGCGACCCTTCGAAGCGTGAAATGGTCGTAGGCCGAGCTTGATAGCGTCAGCGCGAGGATCGGGACGTCGTCGATCGAACGGGGCTTGATGAGAGGCAGACTGGCGCCCTCCGGGATGATGTCGAAGTTCGCCGACATCTTCTGGTTCAGGCGGACGACCGCGTCCTCTTCGTTCTGCCCGACCTTGAAGCGGACGATCGCCATCGACGCGCCGGGCGAAGATGTCGAATAGATGTACTCGACACCCGGGATCTCCCAGAGGAGTTTTTCCATCGGCCGGGTCACCCGCTCTTCGACCTCTTTCGCCGAAGCGCCGGGCATTTCGACCACCACGTCGATCATCGGGACGATGATCTGCGGTTCTTCCTCGCGCGGAAGCATTATCACCGCACCGATCCCGAGAAGGACCGAAGCCACGATGATGAGCGGCGTCAGTTTCGACTGAATGAACGCCTTTGCGAGCGTGCCTGCGAATCCGGTTTCGTTCACGGTTTCCTACTTGATCTTCGCCCCTTCGCTAACCTTCCCCGTCTCTGAGGAAACGATGGTATCGCCTTCCGAGAGCCCGGAAAGGACCTCGATCCTGCCGTCGGTCGTCTTTCCGGTAGTGACGATCCTGAATATCGCGGACCTTTCCGACGAGAGAACGTAAACGCCTGTAAGCTGTCCGCGCCTGACGACCGCGGATTCGGGAACCGTCACGGCCTCCCTTGAAGCGACCGGGAACCGCGCCAGACCGTACAGCCCGCTGCGAAGTCCCGCGTTCGAAGGAAGGTCGATCTTAACTGTCACGGTTCTGCTCGACGGATCTGCGGCGGGAAGGATCTCAGAAACGGTCCCGAACATCTCCGGATCGCCCAGCGCGTCGATGGCCACGTTGACCCTCTGCCCGATCCTCACTCCGCCGGCCTTCGAAGATTCGACCGCCGCTTCGAGCCTGTATCCCGAGTTGTCCTCGATGGAAAGTATCGGCTGGCCGGGAGTCGCGACGGCGCCCTGTTCCGCGAACTTCTTCACGATAACGCCCGACACGGGGGCCTCGATCCTTGTGTAACCCGTGTAGACCCTTGTCGCCTCGATGTCGGCCTGCGCCTGTTGGATCCGTGCCTCTATCTGCTGCTTTTTCGAGCGGATCGCCGCGACATTCGCTTTTGCGCGCTCAACTTCCGAGTTCGCAGTGCGAAGCCTGGACTGGGCCTCGTCGAATTCCTGACCCGTGGCAGATCCCCTCTCGTGGAGCTGCCTTATCCGCCCAAAAGTCTTTTCGGCGAGATCCCTGTTGGCTTCGGCGGTTCTCACAGCTGCTTCCGCGGCTTCGGCGGAGCGGTCCACTTCGATCAGAGCCGCGCGAGCTTCCTTCAGACCCGCGTTTGCCTTGTCGAACCGGGTTTTGTTCTCGCTGTTGTCGATCTGGACGATCAGCTGTCCGCGTGTGACTGAGTCGCCTTCTGAGAACGGAAAGGACGTGATCCTTCCCATCAAGTTCGAGGAAACCTGGGTCGTGGTCTTCGCCTGGACGGTTCCCGTCGCTTCGTAGAAATCGTCTACGGCGCCGAGGGTCACTCTAATCGTCGGTACCTCGACCGGCTCTCCGGTCTTCCCGGCGGAGCCTCCTTCTTCGGTGGGCGACCCGCAAGCGAGCTGAAGCGATATGATCAGCGCGACCGACGCGGTCGCGGCTATCTTGGTTCTCATCGTTTTCAAACCTATTCAAAAGTCCGGACGTCGGTCATCCGTCCGGTCGCCAGGAGTACCGCGGCATAGCTGACGTAGTACTCGTATCTGGACATCTCGAGATCGTGCCTAGACCTGACCAGAGCGGCTTCGGCACGAAGGACCTCGTCGAACGTCGCGAGCGCGTTCCGGTACCTGTCCTGGACGATCCTCAAAGCTTCTTCGGACTGGGCTATGGTCTTGATCGAGACTTGGATCTTGGCGCGCGCGGTGATGTACTTCTCGTGCGCCCTTATCACCTCGAGGCGAATTCCGTTCGCCAGCATTTCCATTCGAAGTCCCGCAGACGTTTCGCCTTCGGCCGCCTGCGTAAGCCTGGCCTTCCTTCCTGCGTCGAACAGCGTGTAAGAAAGCGAAACGCCGACCGTGTAGTCGGCGCTTCCGTTGGTTATGTATGGCGAGCTGTAGCCGTAGTTTCCGAATGCCGAAACCTCCGGGAGCTTTTCGTCCCGTATCGACTTCGATCTCAGAAGGCTGTTCTCGATGTCCAGCTCGGCCTGTTTGTAATCGGGCCGGTTCTCTAAAGCGATCCGGATCAGTTCCTCGCGCGTCTCCACGGGAAAGAACGTTTCCCGAAGCTCTCCAGCGGGCTCGTTCGCCGTTTCCGTTTTGCCTTCGACAATGAGGTTGAACTCCGCTCGTGCCGAAGCCAGGTTGCTCTCCGCTTCAAGCCTCAGCTGAAGAGTCCGCGCGAGCTCGACGTCCGCCGAGAGGGAATCGGCCTTCGTCGTCATTCCGACATCGACAAGGTCATTGGTCTTCTTCAAATTCGCTTCCGCCGCGGCGACCGCCTTGTCAAAGATATCGACGAGCGATCTTCCAAGGACGACTCCGTAAAAACTTCGCACCACCTCGAACCGAAGCTTTTGTCTTGCAGCCTCCGCGTTCAGGTCGGCCTTCTCTTTTCCGATCCTTGCCTGGTTCGTTCTGAACGAGGTCTGGCGGCGGTCGAAGATCGGCACCCTCGCCTCGATGAAGGTCCTGAAATTGTTAAGGCCGTCGGGATGATTGAGCGGATTGAGGGCGAAGTTGGCCTCGGTGAACCGGCCCTGTTCGAGGAGCGATCCGAAGACAAACACCGGATTGTTGCTGCGGGTGAACGACTGGCCGAAGTTCACCGTAGGCATCCGGCCGCTTTCGGCCTCTTCGATTCTCGCCTCTGCCGTGCGGGTTTCGGATTCGGATAGTTTCGTCTGCGGATCGTTTGAGAGTGCCGTGTTGACGGCGGTCTCCAGGTCGACGCGGGTGCCGGGACGTCCCTGCGAAAAGGCCGGGATCGCCGCTGCCAGAAGTACCGAGGCGATACCCGCTAATGTCTTTGGTCGAAGTATGTGCCTTGCGTTCTTTAAGGACATCGTTCCGGCTTGCGCTTTAGCCTTCCCTGAATCCGGCTTTCCGAAGAAAGGTCATCATCGGGCACCAGCCGGAAAATGCAGACTGGGCCAGATTCAGACCTACGAAAGCGGTGAATAGAAAGAAATAGGGGCTGACGAACACCCCCAGGACCACGCTGATCACGACGAAGCCGCCTGCGATCAATCGGAGCATTTCGTTGACTGTCATAACTGGCCCTCACTTTGTTCCGTTAATTGGTATATAACGATATAGTGATATCATACGACGAACTTATCCCAAGTCCGGGATCGTGTCAAGCGTTTATCCGGAAGGACAAAGTAGGGAACAGGATTGACAGGATTTTTAGGATGGCTGTTTTGAAGATCCTACGCTGCAAGGTGCTCGGCAACGACGTCATTTGAAAACAGTGATCCTATCGATCTTGTCCATCCGGTTGCTGCTTGCGTAAATGAAGAAAGAACAGGATCGACAAGATCAATAAGATCATTGGAACCGAACACTCGCGGTGACCTATATTCGGCAACGTGAATGACTCGGAGCAGCTACCCTATTTATCCTGTCGATCCTGTTTCAAGAGAGGAAGAGAAACAGGATAGACAGGGTCTTTAGGATGGCGGCTTTGCAGATCGTACGCTGCAACGTGCTCGGCAACGCACATAACCGGAGCAGCTACCCTATTTATCCTGTCGATCCTGTTTCAAGAGAGGAAGAGAAACAGGATAGACAGGATTCTTGGGATGGCTGTTTTGAAGATCCTATGCTGTAAGGTACTCGGCAACGTCGTCATTTGAAAACAGTGATCCTATCAATCTTGTCTATCCTGTTTTCTCTTCATTGATCCCTGATCATTGAACACTGACACTTGAGGGCAGCGGGACATCTCCGTTCGAGCCGAACTGGACGGCCTCGAAGCCGCTCGTCGTCCCGAAGATGTACCAGGTCCTGTCGCTTGGCCTCCAGACCGCGGGATCGAACTTCCCGTCGCCGTCGAAGTCTCCCGGGGAAGAGATGTCTCCCGTCGCTCCCCACGGAAATGCGAAGAACGAATCGTCTTCACTCCTTATCACGTACCATTCGGAAGTCGAAGGCCTGAAGAACGCTACATCGGCCTTTCCGTCTCCCGTCCAGTCTCCTACAGCCGTACGGTCTCCCGGAGCCCCGAACTGGAACGCCTTCACACCATCGGTCGATCTCAGAAGCCAGAACTGGTTGTCGGGAGCGCGGTAGACGCCTACGTCGTCCTTTCCGTCCCCGTCGTAATCGGCAACGATCGGCTGGTCGGCCGCGACTCCGAACGGAACGACCGACAGTCCTCCGTCGGACGACCTGACGATGAACCACGTCCCCGATGAAGGCCTGTAAACTGCCGGGTCCGCCTTTCCGTCGCCGTCAAAGTCCCCCGGAGCGGGAATGTCCCCGTTCGAGCCGAACGGGAATGCGAAGAACGAATCATCTTCACTCCGCAGAATGAACCACTCGCCCGTCGAAGGCCTCCAGAACGCGACGTCCGTTTTTCCGTCGCCCGTGAAATCGGCCGCGACAGGAACATCGGTCGAAGTCCCGAACGCGAGACCGCGAGTCCCCGAATCGGAAGACCGGAGCAGCCACCACTGCGCGGTCGGCTGGCTGTTCGGCCGGAAGACCGAGACGTCCGTCGACCCGTCGCCGTCGAAGTCGAAGACAGCCGCTGAGGTAGCTGCTTCAATGTTCAAGGTCCAATCAAACGAGTCCCGCAGAACCTCTGAAGGGTCGTTCCGGACAAAACTAGTGGGATCGCTCACTTCCGCCGTCACGGTGAATTGACCCTTCCCGAATACAGAACCATTCACTTGCCTGCTTGTACCGCTGCCAAACGGCTGGCCGTTCACCAGCCATTGAATAGTCAGCGAGTGAGTCAGCGGTTCGGGGGTCGCGACGCTGAAGGTGGCCGAACCGTTCGTGGAGATCGTCACGTCGGTCTCCTCGGGTTGCACCGAGTCGATCGGCGAAACGAAGTTGTAGATCCTCTTTACGTGTTGTTCGGAATTGATCTGCTCAAAAGGCCTTCCAAGTGTCCGCATCTTGTTGTCGTGGGTCGGACGAAAAAGCCCCTGATTGCAATACTTCGCGCCTTCGTAGAGCCCTGGGAGCGCCGGGGTTGTCGAGGTCGTCGGCACCGGCGTTCCGGGATCGATCCAGAAGCTCCATTTGATCAGCTCCCTTACAGTCTCAAGGGTGGCGTTTGGTTCAGAAGGCTCGACGTTCGGATTGCAGGACGGGCCGCCGCCCGCATATTCATCCGCAAGAAGGCCGAAGCTGTGTCCGACCTCGTGGAGGATCAGTTCGACCGCCGCATCGTTGGTCGAGGCCACCGCAACCGAGCCTCCCGAACCGCCATACTCGGGATCGTTCACGATCACAAGCTTGATATCGAAGTGCGCGGCGGGAAGGCTTGTGCTAATCACCTGGTTAACCAGGCTTGTTGTCACGCAAATAAGGCGCTGGATGCTCCCGCAGTTGTATGTGGCGTTGAACGTGGTATCGACAAAAACCGGAGGATTACGCTCGGGATGATCGGCCCCGGATTCGTTGCTGACAACGTCGATCCTGTGAACGTTAAAGTACCGGCTGTATTTCAGGTACGGTTGCTGTGCGAACCAGTCAGCAACGAATTGTGCGACGTCGTTGCGATACTTCGTCATCTCGCCCGCCGTGTACCCATCGCCGACGATCGCTATGTCGACACGGTTGACCGGATCGCCGTTATTGATGATCGTCTCATACGGCTCCGCAAATGCTGTGATCGAAAGGAGCAGCACAACGCTGAACGAGATGACCGTCCTTCGGATCCTGCCTCGGAGGCTCAACCTGTCGTCAGCGGACATAGACCTCCCCCAACGGCTCAAGGCTGAACACGCTCCCGTCCCAGGCCGGCTTGAACAAGTGAAGGGCCTCGATCGATCCATCCGCAGGGACAAACATGTCGAGATCCGCTATCGGACGGTAGATCGTCTTTCCGGCCAGAGCGCCCGAAGCGTCAGCGTTCTCCGACCGTACGATCCTTGGGTCGGGCTGAATTTCCCACCAAAGAACCCTTTTTTCTCGATCGACAGCAAATGCGACCACACTATCCTCTGACAGTTCAAAGGTTCGTTGTCTGGAAACAGGGCCCTTCCCCGCCCTGCTATTTGTCAACGCGACGGTCGCATTCCGAATCGCCGATTCGGAGAATTCCCTTCCATCTGAAGGCGATTCTATACGAATGGTCGCGATCCCGGATCCCGGATAACGACGGGGAAGAAGGAAGTCCTTTTGAAAAACGATGCCTGAGCCCGTGAGCATTCTTGTAACCTCAACTTCCATCGCCGAACTTCTCTGAGTCGCTTCATTACCCCCATTTGTGTTTCCGACGGTCTCCTGGGCACGCACGATCAGAATCCCGGCCGAGATACCGGCGACGGCAAGGGGCAACAATAGTCCTGCCAATACTTTCGGTTTTGACCACTTCATATCTCTTCATCCGGTAGCGCTTGCGATGTCCCGTGAATAAAGCAGTGGGGAGTATATCAGAATCCCCGCCACGCTAATTTTTCATCGCCGGCCACAGCCTGACTGCCGAATCGTGTTAGCTTGACCGAATTTGTCAGAGAACGATCCGTCATATTCGGTCAGATTGAATGCTGCCTTCGGCGCAGGATGACCCTGAGATTTTCACCTGACACAGCGAAATGCCCTATTTGCAAGGTTTCCGTCAAAATGTCTGTCTTCGGCACGTTCGTTGCCCTAAGAGTATCCCGCCTGAGGGCAACTTCAGACTGGGAGAAAAAGTTATGAGACCGATAGCAAGAAAGACCGACCTTGTGATCAAGAAGGACACCGGACAGCTTTACATCGAAGACGTTGCGAACCGAAAGTACATTTTCCTGAACCCGACATCTGCCTATGTCTGGGAAAAATGCGACGGGAACAAGGATGAAAGCGCCATCGCCCGGGAAATGGGCGAGGACCTTGGAGTCAATGTTAGCGAGGGCTTTGTATCGCAGATAATGAACAAGCTGTTCGCGGAAGAACTCCTCGTACCCGAATTTATGTAATCTCCCACCGCCTTCGGGCGGTACCGGTTCCTCGAACAGAGCTTTGCCTGGCTCTTGTGATGCTGACCCGGATTCTCCCACACAAACACTTCGGAGCTTTGCCTGGCTCCGGTCATTGTTAACCTCCTTTGCTCCTTCCTAAACTGCCAACCGGGGCCGGGTTCGAAAGAATCCGGCCCTCTTCTTTATTCCACAAACGACTTCTTTACGCAGACCGGCGACCCGCGTTGACATTGAATCCCCGGGGATTTATCGTTCCCTTTTCTCAAAGCCTTGAACCACGATCCCCAAAATACTCAGCAGAGGTCGTCGCTTCCGATCGGAATCTTCGATTCCGGCGTCGGCGGGCTGACCGTGTACCGCGCGCTTCATAACCGGCTTCCCAACGAGCGGTTCATATACCTCGGCGACACGGCGAGGGTCCCGTACGGTACTAAGTCGCTTGCGACGGTCGAGCGGTATGCGATCGAGAACTCCTCTTTCCTCGCTTCGAGAGGTATCAAACTGCTTGTCGTGGCCTGCAACACGGCATCAGCGCTCGCGTTGCCGAAGATCCGCGAGAGTATCGGTATCGATGTCGTGGGAGTGATCGGTCCCGGGGCGCGCAAGGCCGTGGCGCTTACAAAGAGCCAGGCCGCGCCGAAGATCGCCGTCATTGCGACTGAAGCGACCGTGTCGAGCGGGGCTTATGCCGATTCGATCCGTGCCGCGTCTTCCGGTGCCGAGATACTCCAGACGGCGTGCCCTCTGTTCGTGCCTCTGGCGGAAGAGAACTGGATCGAAGAACCTGAAACACGATCGATCGCAAGCCGGTATCTGGAAGAAGTGAAGCGCTTCGGGCCGCAGGTCCTCGTGCTCGGCTGCACGCATTATCCGATCCTGAGAAAGATCATCCAGGAAACCGTCGGTGACGACGTGATATTGATCGATTCCGGCGAAGCGACTGCCGAAGAGGTCGAAAAACTGTTGGAAGACAAGGGTTTAGGGAACCGCGAGCAAATCACATATAATCGTGAACGAAGACTCTGCGACGATCTCGATCATTTTTACGTAACCGACGCGGCCGACCGCTTTGCGCGCGTCGCGGAGCGTTTCCTGGGAGCCTCTCCGACGAGACTTGAGGCGATCGAGGTGTATGGAAGCGACGGATTGGAGACCTAGTGCTGAGGACTGAGGAGTGAGGACTGAGGAGTGAGGACTGAGGAGTGAGGAGTGAGGACTGAGGACTGAGGACTGAGGACTGGGGACTGAGGACTGAGGACTGAGGACTGAGGACTGAGGACTGAGGACTGAGGACTGAGGACTGAGGACTGAGGACTGAGGACTGAGGACTGAGGACTGAGGACTGAGGACTGAGGACTGAGGACTGAGGACTGAGGACTGAGGACTGAGGACTGAGGACTGAGGACTGAGGACTGAGGACTGAGGACTGAGGACTGAGGAAGGATAGATTCTATGGTAACGTTGTCAAGTTTTCGGCTCAGTCCTCAGTCCTTTTTTCTCAGTCCTCAGCACTCAGCACTCATCTCTCAGTACTTTTTTTACTATGAGTTTTTCCCGCATTGATTCCCGAGCCTTTGACGAGATCCGAAAGACGAAGATCACGCCGAACATATCTCCGTACGCCGAAGGGTCGGCGCTTATCGAGGTCGGCGGGACAAAGGTCATCTGCATGGCATCCGTCGAGGACCGTGTCCCGCCGTGGATGCGGAACGACGGCAAAGGCTGGGTCACCGCCGAATACGGCATGCTGCCGAGGGCGACGCACACCCGCGTAAGGCGCGAGACCCAGAGGCCGTCCGGGCGTACGATGGAGATCCAGAGGCTGATCGGACGCAGCCTTCGGGCGATCGTCGATCTGACGATGATGGGCGAACGGCAGATCTTCGTCGACTGCGACGTGATCCAGGCGGATGGAGGCACGCGGTGCGCTTCGATCACCGGCGCTTACGTTGCGCTCGCGTTGGCCTGCCGGAGGATGCTAAATGACGGGACATTCATACGGTCGCCGATCATAAGCGAGGTCGCGGCGATCTCGGTCGGCATTGTCGAAGGGACTGCCGTAGCGGACCTGAAGTACGAGGAAGACTCGACCGCCGAAGTAGACATGAATGTCGTGTGCACGGGCAGCGGGAAGTTCATCGAGATCCAGGGCACGGCGGAGCAGGAGCCTTTCAACCGATCGCAGATGGACGAGATGCTCGCGCTTGCGGACAAGGGATTAAAGGAGCTCTTCGAGATACAGCGGAACGTATTGGCGGGATAGTCCGATCCGGAGGAAGAAATTGAGCGAGAAACAATTCGATGGTAAAGGCGCGATCGTGACGGGGGCCACCCGCGGGATCGGCAAGGCGGCTGTACTCGAGCTCGCGAAGCGCGGATGTAACGTGGCGTTCAATTACGCCAGCAGCGCGGAAGCGGCGGAGAAGATCAAGGCCGAGGTCGAAGGTTACGGGGTCGCGTGCTTCGCCCAGGCGTGCGACGTCGCGAGCACCGAAGCCGCCGCGGATTTCGTAAAGTCCGCGAAGGAAACGCTCGGGTCGATCGATTACCTTGTCAACAACGCGGGGATCACGCGCGACAACCTCATAATGCGTATGAAAGAAGAGGACTGGGACGCCGTGATCGACACGAACTTGAAAGGCGCGTGGAACTTCTCGAAGGCCGTGTTAAGGCCGATGATGCGCAATGAGGACGGCGGCGTGATCCTGAATATCTCTTCGATCAGCGGAGTCGTGGGGATGCTCGGGCAGTCGAATTATTCGGCATCGAAGGCGGGTATGATCGGCCTGACCAAATCCCTTGCGAAAGAAGTGGCAAGCCGGAACGTGACCGTGAACGCGCTCGCGTTGGGGATGGTCGCCACAGACATGACGGACGAGATGAACGAAGAGTTCCGTGAGAAGATCCTCGCCAACATCCCGCTCGGAAGATTTGCCGAGCCGCAGGAGATCGCGGAGATCATTTGTTTTCTGCTTTCCGGTTCCGCGAAGTACATCACCGGACAGGTGATTCAGGCCGACGGCGGCCTCGCGATCTAGCGCAGCGAAGGTTTTTCGGAATGGCGTCCGGCGGCGGTTGGTCGTCGGACGCCTTTCTGACACAAGCGATGGAATACGTTAACGACGAACAGGAAGAGCCGCAACAGACTCCCGAGGAGTATCTGGCGGAAAGAAAGAAGTCGCTTCGCACGAAGTCCTGGTGGGCGATCGGCGCCGGCCTGTTCGTGGTCGCCGCGCACTTAGTCTTGTTCGCGATCGTGATCTTCGGGGCCGGCGAGCAATCGATCGTCGGCTGGTCGGACCTGCTTCGGAGTCTGTTTTTCATCCTCGCCTTGATGGCGATCGCGGGCGGTATCTACGGCTTGCGGGAAGCGAACCGTATGACGCTTGAGGATCTGATCCCGAGTCGGGAAGCGATCGAGTTCGCGTCGCAGTTCGAGTTCATCAAGCCTTACTTCTCTTACTTTCTGGTCGGTGCGATCGCCGCAGTGTATATCACGCAGATGGTCGTGGATGCCGAGGTGCGGACCGCAGCGGACGAACTTCCAGCCTCGATCGCGAGGGCGGGCCTGATCAAACCGGCGGTCGTCAACGGAGGCGAATGGTGGCGGCTTTTGACGGGGGCGACCGTTCACGGGAGCCTTATCCACATATTCTTCAACGGTTACGCGCTTCTTGGCTTCGGAAGGCTGATCGAGTATTTCTCGAACCGCGCCCACCTTGCGATCGTGATGCTCCTGTCGATCATCGCCGGATCGCTCGCCAGCACGTACTTCATGCCGTTGACTCCGACAGTGGGTGCCTCGGGCGGAATCATGGGGCTGATCGGTTTTCTAGCCATCTACGGTTCGAGACGCCGCCGCCAGCTTATGCCCGGCTTCCTGAAAGCGATGTTGACGAACATTGCCTTCATCGCCGCCTTCGGGCTGATCGCCTTCAGCATCATCGACAACTTCGCGCATTTCGGCGGCCTGGCGGTGGGCGTAATTTACGGTTTGATCGCGGTACCGAAGGATCTGGACAGGAACCCGCGGGAAGTTCCTCAGGCGGTTACTATTCTCGGATACGCAGCCATCGCGATCTTTGCCGCCGCCTGTGTGTTTAGTATGCTCTTGATGAAAGGTACGATCGGTTGAAGGGCATCCGGAACGCCTCCTCAGACCTCATCCGCAAGCTTGTTCTATAGAAATGGCAAGGGCCAGAGTCCACCAGCACGTAAATCCGCTCGCGAAATACTTTCGCGAACTTCCCGTTGAACCGCTCGATCCGGAAGACGTCTTCGACGACGCTTCGCTGCCTCTGCATCTCGACATAGGCTGCGCGCGCGGTCGTTTCATACTGGAAATGGCGAGGATCGAGAAGGGGTGGAACTTCCTCGGTGTAGAGATCCGCGAGCCGCTGGTGGATGACGCGAATAAGATCCGCGACGATGAAAATCTCGGGAATCTACACTACGGGTTCTGCAACGCGACCTTCGACCTGAGGGAACTTCTGAAGGATGTCCCGGAAGGCATTCTGAAAGCCGTCACTATCCAGTTCCCCGATCCCTGGTTTAAGAAGAGGCACGCAAAGAGGCGTATGGTGAAAGGCTCGATGGTCCGTTCGATCCTGCGCCACCTGGCGGACGACGGCACCGTCCTTTTGCAGACCGACGTGGATTTCGTCGCGGAAGAGATGCTGGGGGAATTCCTTCGGACCGGGGAATTCGAGATGGAGAAGCTTGACGAAAATCCTATTGCCGTCAAGACCGAGCGCGAGATCGCAGTCGAGAACAAGGGACTTCCCGTGTACCGGTATTTGTTGAGGAGGAAGTAGCGGCAGCGGAACCCCTAGCGTTAGCGCGGGGTCCTGCTGCACTCGCGGATACAAAAAACCAGGGCGGGGACAAGCCCCGCCCCTACGTGCTAGTCATTAAGCTCTATCGAGCGGACCATCTCGTTGAATGCACGGTTGTAAGCGCTGCTTTGGCTTCTTGGAGCGACGCCGACCACGTAGAACAGGTCGCCGCTGCGGAGCTGGGTCGTGTAGACAAGAGCGTATTCCGTCTCGCCCGTCACCGGAGACCTTCCTGCGAGCATAACCGCATAGGCCGAGCGGCCGTCAACGTACGTGCTCGAGTAACCGGTCGTCCTTCTCAGGTAAGTGTTCGCCTGCAGTATCCCGTTAACGTACTCCTGGGTCGCGTTGGCCAGGTTGCGCTGGTTGGTCTTGTTTACTCCGATCAAAGCACCGTGAGTGATCCCCTGATTGCCATATGCGCCGTCAGGTGCGAACCACACCTCGCTTTCGCCTTCGAACTGCTTCCAGTTTGAAGGTACGTTGACCAGCAACCAATTCCCTGTCGCGTAGGTTCTCGCAGCGGAGGACGGATAAGGGACGTTTCGCGTGTATCTTCCTGAAGCCATTCCGCCCGAAGCGCCCTGGCCGCCGCTGCTTTGCGTGTCCTTCTGGATCTCTTCAAGCGTCCTCGCAGGCGGAAGCCTTCTGAGCCTCTGCTGCGTGCTAAGGAAGCCCGGCGTCAGTTTGATCGGCTCCGGAGAGACACGCAACAGTTCGGCCTCCCGGTTGATAGTTTCATATCTGCGGCTCGGGTCGGGGTGGCTGCTAAGCCATTCCGGAGGCCTTCCTCCCTCGCTCTGTTCGTTTATCGTCCGGAACATGTTCGCAAGGTCCCTGGGATCATAACCCGCGTCGGCGAGTATCCTCGCCCCGAGGATATCTGCCTGCCGTTCGTAATCGCGGCTGTATCGGAGGAAATATCCCTGTGCGAACAGAGCTCCCAGCTGGGCTCCGAGCTGCCCTCCGAGGATCGCTCCGCCGAGGATCGCACCGATACCGAGGATCTGGTTAAGGGGGTTGCTTTGCTTGGTAGCCTGCGCGGTACCGTGTCGCAAAGCGACGTGGCTGATCTCGTGTGCCATAACGCCCGCCATTTCGCCCTCGTTCTTTGCGGCTTCGATCATTCCGCGGTTGACGTACATCGGTCCTCCCGGAAGCGCGAAGGCATTGATATCGCTTGCGTTTACGATCTTGAATCTGTAATCGAATTCCGGATGCCGGAATTCCCGGGGAATCGAGAGCACGAGCCTTTCGCCGACATCCTGAAGATAATTCTGGGACGCACTGTCGCTGAGGATCGGGAATTGATTCTCGACCTTCGCGGAAACCTCATTTCCGAGCTTTACGTCGTCCTCGACCTTGTACTTGTTCTTGGGCATCTTGATCTCGGTCTGCGCAAGCGCCGCCATTGGCGCCAAAAGCAGAACCCAGACCAGCATTGCCGATGCCGCGAACCTGGATTTTTGTATTTTTCTCATATCTCCCCCCTGGCGGAACGAGTTCAAAAAGGAAAGACCCTCAAGCCGGGTCTCAGATTTTATCAGATTGGGGAGAAGAGACAACACAGTGCCTTAAAAGCGGCCCTGTGATGAAGGCCCTGAAGGGACAAGTTCGCCGTCGATTCTGGACCGGGGCGCGGAATGATCTTCCCGGACACCCGGCCCGAACACGCTAACTACTTGATAAATAACAGGATATCAGATCGATGGTTCGGGCGAAGATACTTCGACCTTTGCTTCGGAATATGCGTGGTCTCTCTCGGAGATGGGTTCGAGTATCTCCCTGATCCTGTGGATCAACGGAAGCACTTGATTGGACTCGATCCCTTCCTCGCGGTGCTTGTCCACGAGCGCGGCGAAGGCAAGATCGTTCTCCAGTTCATTTACCAGCTGCATACCTTTAGATTCCTTTCCTCTGCCAAAAATCGACAGCCGAAGTCCTGAGGGAGAGATTTCCCTGAAGCGGATTGCGGAGATTAATTGGTTACGTAATTGAGAAGTCTAAAACAAGTATGTTGAATCAATGTAAATTCCGTGTTAAATCGACCGCGGAAAAACCTGCCCGGAATTTTCTTTTAAGCTAGATTTAACAGAAATGCGTTAGTCTCTTCCACTTTATGGCCTTTGCGTCAATGGAAAACTGCACGGTCCTTCGATCACCGAATGTATCTCTGATTGAAGGTATTATGCGCCTCGTTCCAGGCAGAGGCAAACACAGGAGATCACTTAACACAATATGAACAAGATCAGGAATTTTTCAATTTTCGCAGCGATCGTCGCATTCGTGATGATCGGATTCGCGTGCAGCGGCGCACCGCTTTCGGGAACATCTGACGGCGGCGATGGTTCCGGTGCGATGCGGCTCCAGGGTTCCGGTGCGAGCTTCCCGAAACCCATTTACGAAAAGTGGGTGAACGAGTACCAGAAGGTCGATCCCAATGTACGCATCGACTACCAGTCGACGGGATCCGGCGCCGGGCAAAAGGCCATACTCTCGAGGACGGTCGATTTCGGCGCTTCGGACGATCCGATGAAGGACGAAGACCTCTCCAAGGCCGACGGCGAGTTGATGCACATTCCTACCGTGCTCGGAGCCGTTGTTATGACGTACAACCTCGACGGTGTCGACAAACCGCTCAAACTGACGGCGGAGAACATCGCCGGTATCTATCTCGGCGAGATCAAGAAGTGGAACGATCCGAAGCTTGCGGCCGACAATCCGGACGCGAATCTGCCTGATAAAGCAATATTCCCGGTTTACAGAGCCGATTCCAGCGGAACCACGGCAGTATTTACAGACTTTCTCGCCGCGAGGGTTCCCGCGTTCAAGGACAAGGTCGGCGCGAGCAAGCAGCCCAACTGGGTGGAGGGAGTCGGAAGCGGTCAGCCGAGAAACGACGGTGTAATGGGACTGGTCAAGCAGACGCCTTTCAGCATAGGCTACGTCGAGATCGCATTCGCAAAGGCAAACGACCTTCCGACCGCTCTGATCAAGAATCCAGCCGGCAACTTCGTCGAAGCGACGATCGAGAATGTCTCCGCGGCAGCCGCGGGATCGGCTGCAAAGATGCCCGCCGACATGCGCATCTCGATCACGAACGCCGACGGCGAGAACTCGTACCCGATCTCCAGCTACACCTATATATTGGTGTACAAGGACCAAAAGGACGCTCGAAAGGGAAAAGCCCTCGCCGAGTTCCTTTGGTGGGCGGTTCACGACGGTTCGCAGTTCGCCAAAGACCTGCATTACGCCCCGCTTCCGCAGGAAGTCGTCGCAAAGGTCGAAGAGAAGCTTAAGTCGATAACCTCCGGCGGAAATGTACTGCTGGAGAATCCGGGAAAATAGAGCGGATTGGCAAAGACGGGCACATTCGCTGACAGCCTGTTCAAGGGCGTCCTCACGGTCTTCGCGGCTACGATCATTCTGGTCGTCGTCGCGATGATCGCGATGATGTTCTGGAACTCGCTGCCGACGATCAGGGAATTCGGGCTCGGATTCCTGGTCGGCAGCGACTGGCAGCCTGCGTCCGATGTTTACGGCGCTCTCCCCTTCATATACGGCACGATCGTGTCGTCGGTGATCGCCCTCATCCTCGCGGTCCCGGTCTCACTCGGGATCGCGATCTTTCTCGTAGAGCAGGCACCGAAGAGCATTGCCTCGCCGATCGCTTTCATGGTCGAGCTGCTCGCGGCGATCCCCTCGGTCGTCTACGGGCTGTGGGGGATATTCGTACTCGCTCCGTTCATAAGGAATTATCTCGGTCCGATCCTGCAGAATTATCTCGGCTGGCTTCCTCTCTTTCAGGGACGTCTGACCGGAATCGGAATGCTGACCGGCGGCGTCATTATGGCGATCATGGTGACCCCGATCATCACCGCCGTCGTCCGGGACGTTCTGGAGGTGGTTCCGAACACGCAGAGAGATGCGGCGCTGGCACTCGGCGCCACGAAGTGGGAAACGACCCTGATCGTACTCGAGAATGCATCGTCGGGGATCGCGGGTGCGGTCGTGCTTGGGCTTGGCCGGGCGCTGGGCGAGACGATGGCCGTGACCATGGTGATCGGGAATGCGCCGCAGATCTCGGCATCGCTGTTCGAACCCGCATACACGATCGCATCGGTCCTCGCGGCAAACTTTGCCGAGGCTACAGACAGGCTGTACCTCAGTGCGCTGATCGAGATGGGGCTCGTGCTGTTTCTTGTTACCTTCGTGGTGAATGCGGCGGCGAAGGTGCTGGTGATGGGTGTGGCGAAGGGAACAAACGCGGCGCGGCAGGCCTAAGATATTGATGGCGACGGAATTACATCAGCGCAGGAGAATAGTCAGCTCGGTAATGACGATGCTGACCGCGATGTGCGCCATCTTCGCGATCACGATCCTCGTGATCATCCTTGCCTACATCGCCGTGCGGGGCGTATCGGCGATAAACATCGAGTTCCTGATCGATACGCCAAAGCCGGTAGGCGAGGGCGGCGGTATAGGGAACGCGATACTGGGCTCCGCGCTGATGACCTTGCTCGCGACCGCCATCGGGCTCCCGATCGGCATCGGCGCCGGTGTTTATCTTGCGGAATTCGGCGACAACTGGTTCGGGAACACGGTCCGATTTCTTGCGGACACTCTTATCGGCGTCCCTTCGATCATTGTCGGAATTTTCGTTTACACGATCGTGGTCCTTCCAATGTCGCGGCAGTCAGGATTCGCGGGCGCTCTCTCTCTGGCGATAATCATGATCCCGATCGTGGCGCGTACGACGGAGGAAATGATCCGGCTTGTGCCGAAATCGATGCGTGAGGGCGCGCTCGCGCTCGGGGCGCCGCAGTGGCGCGTCACCTGGAACATAGTCATGCCCGCCGCGGCGTCGGGGATCGCGACCGGAGCGATGCTCTCGATCGCGCGGATCTCCGGCGAAACTGCGCCTCTGCTGTTCACCGCATTGAACAGCCGCTTTTACAATTACTTTTTCGACCAGCCGATGGCATCGCTGACGGTCCAGATCTACAATTACGCGACCGGTCCGTTCGAGATCGAGCACCAGATGGCCTGGGCGGCGACGCTTATCCTTGTCGGGCTTATCCTTTTCATAAACATCGTGGTGAGGTTTCTCACCAAGAAGAAGTATTGATCCGGGAAGCGCGCGATCGGCCGGAATTTGAGTATGGGAAACAAGATCACGGTCAAGAACCTGAATTTCTTTTACGGGAAGGACCAGGCGCTATTCGACATCTCTCTCAAGATCCCTGAGCGCGAGGTGATGGCGTTCGTCGGTCCGTCCGGCTGCGGAAAGTCCACTTTTCTTCGAGTTCTGAACCGTATGAACGACACCATTCCCTATGCGCGGATCGAGGGTGAGGTGAAGATAGACGGCAAAGACATTTATAAAGCCAAGACCGATGTTGTGGCTCTCCGGAGAAAGGTCGGGATGGTCTTCCAGAAGTCCAATCCGTTTCCAAAGTCTATTTTCGACAACGTCGCGTACGGGATCCGGATCAACCGGATGCATTCTTCGAAGAAGGACCTTGCGGAGCGGGTCGAGAAGGCCCTGAAGGACGCTGCGCTCTGGGAGGAGGTCAAGGACAGGCTTCCTACCTCCGCATTCGGGCTCTCGGGGGGCCAGCAGCAGAGGCTCTGCATCGCCAGGGCTCTGGCGGTTCAACCTGAGGTGATATTGATGGACGAACCCGCGTCTGCGCTGGACCCGATCGCTACGCAGAAGATCGAGGAGCTTGTGGTCGAGCTGAAAAAGAAATACACGATCGTCATCGTGACCCACAACATGCAGCAGGCCGCCCGAATTTCGGACCGGACGGCATTCTTCATGCTCGGCAAACTGATCGAGGTGAACCCGACGGAGAAGATGTTCACGAATCCGGACGACAAGCTTACAGAGGACTACATAACAGGCCGGTTTGGTTAATTTTTTCCGGTTGTTTTCTATCAAGGGCCGGAACTTCGTTTATAATCAGGCAGTTGTTGTAATGGAAACACGGATAATAGACAGAAAACTCGATATCCTCAGGGATAAGCTCCTTCTTCTGGGAGGCACGACGGAGAAGGCGCTCTACCTCTCGATGCGCTCGCTGACCGAACGCGACAGCGACCTCGCGAGAAAGGTGATCAAAGACGACAAGGTCATCAACAAAATGGAAGTCGAGATCGACCAGATGAGCGTCGAGATACTCGCCTTGCAACAGCCCGCGGCGCACGATCTGCGGTTCGTTATTTCCGTCGCCAAGATAACGCCCGTTCTGGAAAGGATCGCCGACCACGCGGCGAACATCGCCGAAGCGGCGATCGTGCTGAACAACGAACCCGAGATCACACAGTATTCCGAACTGCCGAAGATGGCCGAGGTCGCCGGCGAGATGCTCCAGACCGCGCTCGATGCCTTCACCTCTGAAGATTCCGAGCTATCCCGGTCTGTGATCAGGCGCGACCGCGATATCGACGACGCATATAACCGGATCTTCGACAAGCTTATCCGGCTGATGATCGACAATCCGCCGCTGACGACGGGAGCCGCGCACCTCTTGTTCGTAGCGAAACACCTGGAACGGATAGGCGATTACGTAAAGGACATCTGCGAGTTGAACGTCTATCTGATCGAGGCCGCGTTCATTAAACACAAGAAAAAGATCTGACGAGCGATCACGCTTTTCCGTGCGACCGTAACCGGCATTCCGGTTTCGACTACCCATACGATCACGGGTTCGATCGTGGGTGTCGGATCGGCGAGAAGGTTCTCGGCGGTGAAATGGGGAGTGGCAACGACGATAATCTGGGCATGGGTGCTCACGATCCCGATGGCGGCGGTGATCGCAGCGCTATCCTACGTGGTCATAATTGGCATCGACCACCTGATCGCCCGGTGAGCCGCGGCGGCGGATCACTTTCCGGGAGGGCCGTTCCGGTCACCCCAGTAGTAAGCACGCACGACAAGGAAATACACCAGCAGGCTTAGAAAGCAAAAGATAAAAAAGAAGAGCGCGATCTTCAGTGCAAATGACATCCTTATCGGCTAGTTGTGTTCCGCGGGAACCTTCTCGAGATTGCGTGTCGTTTCATCGGTCACGCTCGCGGGTTCCCTGAACTCGTCGAGCTGGCGCGTGACCGCGGGACTGAAAGCGGGCGCGTCGCTGGTCGAATGGACCTCTTCCTCAGGCTTCCCTCCGCTGACTCCGATCAGCTTCAGGACCTGCCTCGTGATCGTATAGATAATGGCGATAAGGCTTCCGAGATAGAGACCGGCTATCAAGAGTACGAACGAGTCCTTGGCGCCTGACGCGAGGAGTTCCTTCAGAATGACGGCAAACGCGATCAGTCCGAATGCGCCTGCGAAGACTGCGGCGTATGCGAAGGTCTTCGCGACCGAATGCTGAACGTCAAGGCTGTCGGTGACGATGCGCGCGCCGCACGATTTGCAGTACTTCAGGCCTTTCGCGCTTTCGGTACCGCACGTGGAACAGTACATTCTTTGTCTCCTGTCGGGGAACCGCTAGTTCTGCGGTTTGATCTTCTCTTCGAGCCAGTCGGTAAGGCTCTCGACGGACTGGATATGGATCGGCTTGCCCTGCCAGGCCTTGAATGCGAAGACGATAAGGATGATCGTCGTCACGACCCAGAAGATGTCGCTCGCCGTCGAGGCGAGCTCCGAGCCCCACGAGACTATTCCGAGGACCGCCATCACGATATAGATCGCGATGTGCGCCGCAAGGCCTTGTGCGGCGTGGTAGCGGACCTTCGGTTCCGATTTGGGTATGAACACGAGTTCTATGATCGCGGCGACGATCCCGATCAGGCTGATCGGAATATACGGAAGCATCGTCAAGACGTTTTCCGGCAGGCTGATGTTTCCGATCTTCAGCGAGCGGTCGTTCTCTTCTTCGGGCCGGTAAAGTGGCGACGGCTGGGCGTACTCGTTGCCGAACGCGGGATCGTAAGCGTTGAACTCTCCCTCGCGGAACTTCCGGGTCTGCTCCTCAGTGACTACAGGATCGGCGAACTGCGTGGTCCTTCCGTTCTTGCCGCCAAGCGGCTTCGTAGACCGTTTCTTCGCTTTCTCCTTTTCCTTCACCTTTTCAGGAAAGGAAGGATCCAGAGGATTCGTGTCGAATTTCTTGGCCATTGCACCTGAAACTACGACATTCTATCAGATAATGTTCACTTTGGAAGGGTGCCGCATCCCGAGGTGCAGGGCTGATATTACGGGGCCGGAAAGCGATCAGTCGTCTTCTTCGATCTTCAGGTGGCGGGTCGTTTCCTCGGTAACCGAAGGCGGAGCGGCGGACCGTTCTCCCGATACAGGCTCGGGCCTCTCCGCTCTCGGGGGGATGAAATCATCAGCGAAAACGGTCTGATCCGGCGGAAGGCCCTTCCTTTCTCGTTCTTCACGAAGCTCCCGGACCTCTTTCCTTCTTTCTTTCCGTGAAGCGCTCATGCCGTCTTTTGGCAGTAGGAACGACAGGATCAAAGTCATTAGCGCAACGACCGGACCTATAAGGCCAAGGATCGCCGTTATCTCCTCCGGAGCCTCGAGGATCGCGGAGACGGGCGTCAGGATCACGGTGACGATGACGAACCAGAACAAGGTGAAGATCCGGACGTTGCGGCGGCTGAAGAGACGGTCCGAACCGGCTCCGACGGCCTCGAATAGCGGGTTGCCGTCGTTATGCATCACCTCCTCGAGGTGGTCGAGGAACAGCCCGCAGCGAGAGCAGAAGCTCGTCGCCTCGGAGAAGCGTTCCTGACCGCATCTTGGACAATACATATTCACCGGTCTAACCCTCCGCGGAACGTTCCCGCTTTTCTTCGATCGAAAGGCCAAGTTCATCCAGCTGTTCCTGATCGACCTCGCCCGGCGAGTCCATCATAAGGTCCTGCGCCGAAGCGGTCTTCGGAAACGCGAGCACGTCGCGGATGTTGTCCGTACCGCAAAGCAGCATCACGATCCGCTCTATGCCGGCGGCGAAGCCCCCGTGCGGCGGAGTGCCGTATTCGAGCGCGTCGAGAAAGAACCCGAACCTCTCGCGAGCCGTTTCGGGAGTAAGCCCCTGCGCTTCGAATATAAGGCTCTGGATGTCGCTCCGGTGGACCCTGATCGAGCCGCTTCCGATCTCGTAGCCGTTGATCACGATGTCGTACGCCACGGCGCGTATCTTCCCGAGCAGCTCGGTCTCGCCGTCCTCGATCGCTCGCTTGAAGAGCGGCACGTCCTCTTCCATCAGCGATGTGAACGGATGGTGCATAGGGTCGTAATTCCCGGTTTCCTCGTTGAATTCGAACATAGGAAACTCGGTGACCCAAAGCGGGCGGAAGATGCCCGCCGGGATCAGTCCCTCGGTTTTCGCGATCTCCTTTCGAAGCGCTCCGAGGCTAGCCGCGACGACGGACTTCCTCCCCGCCACGATCAGGACCGCGTCGCCGCTCTCGGCTCCAGAGGCATTCGCGAGCCGCGTCACCGTTTCGGCGCCGAGCGCGTTCATCAGCGAGGAGGTCGTCTCTTCTCCGAGCTTGATCCACGCCAGCCCCGATGCGCCGTAACGCTTGACGAACTCCTGATGCCCGTCCAGAACCTTTCGCGAGTAGCCCGCGCAACCGTTTGCGACAATGCACTTTATCTCGCCGCCGGATTCAAGCGTCGAAGCGAAAGGCGCGAAGTCGGTTCCCTCGAGCTCGCGAGAAAGATCGACCAGTTCCATCGCGAACCGCAGATCCGGCTTGTCGCTTCCGAACCGTCGCATCGCGTCAGCATAGGTCATCCGTGGGAAAGGCGTTTCGAATGCGCCTTCAACGAGCGAGAAGACCTCTTTCAGAACACCCTCCATCACGCGGAACACCGACTCCTGGTTGGCAAAGCTCATCTCGATGTCGAGCTGCGTGAACTCCGGCTGGCGGTCGGCGCGGAGGTCTTCGTCGCGGAAGCAGCGCGCGAGCTGGTAGTAGCGGTCGAGACCCGAGATCATCGTGATCTGCTTCAGGATCTGCGGCGACTGCGGGAGAGCGAAGAACTTGCCGGTGTGGATCCGCGAAGGCACGATGAAGTCGCGCGCACCTTCCGGCGTCGATTTCAGAAGGATCGGCGTTTCGATCTCGAGGAAGCCCTGCGAGTCCATATAGTCGCGCATCTTCCGCATCGCCTTCGCCCGCATTTGCAGGTTCTCCTGCAGCGTGCGCCGGCGGAGATCGACGTAGCGGTACTTCAGCCGCAGGTCTTCACTGGCCAGATTCTGCGAGCCCGCCTTTTCAAGCTCGAACGGAAGCGTCTTCGCCTCGTTGAGTATCAGAAGCTCTTCGACCCTGACCTCGACGGCGCCGGTCGGGAGCTTCGTGTTCACGGTACCGTCTTCCCTTCGGACGACACTTCCCTTGACGGCGATCACGAACTCACCGCGGACGTTCTTCGCTTTCGAATGCGCCTCGGCGGCCTCCTCTTCGCTGACTACGACCTGGGTCAGGCCGTACCTGTCCCTGAGATCGATGAAGGTGAAGATCCCGAAATCGCGCTTCTTCGCTGCCCAACCCATCAGCACCACGTCTTTTCCGACATCCGACTCGCGTAATTCTCCGCAGGTATGGGTCCGTTCAAGCCCTCCAAGTGAATCCAGCATAAAACCTTTCTCTCAAAAAACCCGTATCGGGGTAAATAGCTCTTGTGAAAATAAAAAACGCCTTTCGATCAGACAAACGAAAGGCATTGAACAAGTCAGGTTGTTCAAGCCCGGTCAGTCATTGTCGTTGTCGGATCGAATAGCGCTTTGCATAGTCGTGTAAAAACCTTGGAAATCATACAAGATGCCCGTCCGCAAAAGCAAACATAAGGAAATCGTTGAACCGGGCGGGCCATAGTCTATAATTTAATTACCTGCAGATCGATCATCTTAACGGTATGAAAGCCATCACCTCATCGCTATTGCCCGCCCGCGGGTGCCTCCGTGCGTTCCTGTGCCTGGCGGCCGGCATGATCCTCGTTTCCTTTGCCTCGGCGCAGGACGGCGACGACGTGATCCGGATCGACACCGACCTGGTCTCGTTCGAGGTTTCGGTGACAGACAAGCAGGGCAATCCCGTGCGCGGGCTTGAGGCGGAAGAGTTCAGCCTTTATGTCGAGGGCGAGAAGCGCAGGATCGATTTCTTCAAACCGATAAAGAAGAACGACGCCGACCGGCCGCTTTCGGTCGTGTTCGCGCTCGACGTCTCGGGAAGTATCACGCGCGAGGAACTCGTTGACCTTCGCAACGCGATGCAGACTTTCGTCGACCGGCTCGCCGACTACAACTCGTACTTCGCGATCACGACCTTCGGGATGGAGGTGAAGACCGTCCAGTCGTTCACGAACAAGCCGAAGAAGCTTAGGCAGAGCTTTGAGAAGATCCTGAAGGACCAGGACGGGCTTTCGACCCACGCATACGACGCGGTCGACGAGGCGGTCAGGATGCTCAGAAAGAAATCGCCTTCGATGATCCGCAACCGCATACCGAAGAGGGTGGTTATCGTCATCACCGACGGCTATCCGGTCGGTGACACGGTCTCGCCTTCGACCGTGATCGAACGCGCGAATGACGCCGAGACCAGCGTTTATGCTGTGATCCTTCCTTCGTTCTCGAGGCTTTCGGGATCGAGCAAGCCGGTACTGACCCTGCTCGAGGCGAGCGGTTTGATCGAGAGGACGGGCGGAAGATCGTTCTACGCCACGCAGAAGGACTTCGAGCCTCTGTTCCGGGCTCTTGCCGAAGAGATCACGGCTTCATACGCGCTCGCTTTTTATCCTGCCGAAAAGGAAACCCGGCAGAATCGCTTCTACCGGGTGCACATCGAATCCGCGAGCGGATTTCAGATCAAACAGAACAAATCGGGCTTCTCGCTGGCCGACAAGGACTGAACGGCCGCCGCCCGGTCAGTCGAAATCGTCGAACTCGTCCTCCTCTTCCTCGTCGAAATCCTCGAACTCGTCGCCCACGTAAGGATCCAGCTCGATCGGATCGAGCCCGACGACTTCCAGTTCCTCGCCGCATTCGTCACAAGTGAAAACGTCTCCCTGTTCGGCTTCCGCGTCTACGTACACTTCCTCGTCGCATTCGGGACAAATGGCAGTCGGCATCTTTGTCTTCTCCAGTTCTCGTTTGTAAACTCTAGAGCGCTTCGATTGGTTGAGGCCGAAACGCAGTTTAGAATCTACCTTGATTATTCGGCATTTTGCAAGGACATTCCCCCGGCTGGCCGTGTTGCGGGTCCGGTCGGGCACAGCAGATGAAATTTCCCTTCGATCTTCGTGAAGACTGCGAATTCGACTGCGTCGGTTTCGGTACCAATGCCGTCGATTTCCTGATCCGGGTACCTGAATATCCCGAGTTCGACTCAAAGGTCGAGCTCAGCGACTATTCCCAACTGGCCGGCGGCGAGATCGCGACCGCGATGGTCGGGCTGTCGAGGCTCGGGATGAGGACCGCCTACGCCGGTCGGTTCGGCAAAGAGCCGACGGGAGATTTCGGAATCGCTTCGCTCTCGGACGAAGGAGTCGATGTGAGGTTCGCGGAGCAGATCGAGGGCGCCGTGACGCAGATAGCGTTCATCGTTATCGACGAGCGAAACGGCGAGCGGACGGTGATCTGGAAGCGCGATCCGAAACTCGTTTATTCGGCGGAAGAGGCGCCAATTGAAGCTGCGCAGATCGGGAAGGTGCTCCACTTCACGCCGCACGACACAGCGGCCTGCATACGGCTCGCGCGAGAAGCGAAGGCGCACGGCACGATCGTCTCGATCGACATCGACAACGTGTTTGAAGGCACCAACGAGCTGCTTCCCCTGGTGGATATCCTGATCGGTTCATCGGACTTTGTCCTGAAGGCAACCGGCGAGAAGGACAAACGGGCCGGGCTTGCGAAGCTGAATGAAAAGTACGGCTGTCCGGTAACGGGAGTAACCCTGGGCGAGAGCGGTTCGCTTGTTTACTGCGGCGGCGAGTTCTTCGAAAGCGGAGGATTCGAGGTCCCCGGCGGATGCAAGGACACGACCGGCGCGGGCGATTCGTACCGCGCGGGCCTTATCTACGGGCTTTTGAAAGGAATGTCGGTGGAAGACGCGGCGCGGTCCGCGAACGCTGTGGCGGCTTTGAAGTGCAGGGCGGTGGGAGCGAGGACCTCGCTGCCGACGGAACCCGAGCTCAAGAGGATGATTGAACAGGGATGAAGGGGGTTAAGGAGATAACCACGGAGGACACAGAGAGCACAGAGAATTTTGGGAACTTTCTTAACGCAAAGGTCGCTAAGGACGCGAAGGAAGTAATTGCTGTTTCCTCTTGACTGACCTTTAGTAGTATTTGGGAAAATCGGAACCGCCACGCGCGAGAAGACCCATAAAAACCTTCGCGACCTTCGCGACCTTTGCGTTTACCCTATCCCTAAAAACCTCGGCGCTCTCTGCCTCCTCTGCGGTTTAGACTTGCTGTCAAAGGTTTTTACGGAAGAACGCCAATACCTTTCCCCACGCGTCCTTTGCCGCTTCTTCGTCGTAGACCTCCGGCCGGGTGTCGTTGAAGAAGGCGTGGTCCGCGTCGTACCTAAGGATCTCGACCGGCAGGTCGTATCTTTCCGCGATCGTCTCCAGCTGCCCGACCTTTTCAGGATTGATCCAGGCGTCCTTTAACCCGGATGTGAAGAGCACGGGCACATCCAGATCTTTCAGGATGTCCTCCGGCGGGATGTCTCCGTAAAAAGGCGCCGACGCCTCGATCCCGTCCACTTCACACGCCGCGCGAAGGGCGTACGTCCCGCCCATGCAGTAGCCGGAGATCCCGAATCCCTCGTTCCCGAATTCTTCCTCTGCTTTCGCGACCGTGTTGCGGATCGTGCCGATGCCGTCATCGAGCGCAAGATCGGCCATCATCTTCGAGGCCTCGTCGGGATTCGTCGCGAGCTTTCCGCGGTAAAGGTCCGGCGCGATGGCGATGAATCCTTCGCCGGCGTAGCGTCCCGCGATGTCCTTTATGTGATCGTTCAGTCCCCACCATTCCTGGATCAGGATCACGGCCGGCGTGTCATCGTCGATGGAATCGGGCAACGCGCAATATGCGGTGGTGTCCCCGTTGGCGGTCGAAAAGCTGAGAGTCTGCGTTTTCATAGTTCTCCTTCTAGTAGATCTTGTTGTTTCTGTTGATTATATGGAAAGGAGGGAACGGGACAAAGAGGGAGCGGGAATCAGGGATCAGGGATCATTGACCAATGCTCAATGTCCATTGACCAATTAAGTGTCGCGAAGCGACGATCTGCATTTAGTCGTGGGTGGAGCGAAGCGGAACCCACGGAATGAGGCGCATCGTCCGCACATCGCGGAGCGATTGCGTGTTCCGGATCGGAATCCTCCGTCGTCTGTGGGGGTTCGCGCTTCGCGCTCAATGCAGCCCGGAGGGCTGCTCTAAACGGGGCGGTGTCGGGCGCGCCGGATCTCGCGCTTCGCGCTCAATGCAGCCCGAAGGGCTGCGCTAAACGGGGCGGTGTCGGGCGCGCCGGATCTCGCGCTTCGCGCTCAATGCAGCCCGAAGGGCTGCTCTAAACGGGGCGGTGTCGGGCGCACCGGATCTCGCGCTTCGCGCTCAACGCAGCCCGAAGGGCTGCTCTAAACGCATGTACGATAAGCTTCAGCTTGTCGAAGGCCGCCCGCGGTCCGGCTCACGGCTCACTGTCTTACCGCTTCCACGATCTGCATCGGCGATGGCGTCGGGATCACGCGCCGGAATTCCCATCCCGACCGCTTAAGGAGATCCGCATACTCGCCGGCGGTCCGTTCCCTTCCGCTTGTCATCGCGAGCATGTTCAGGTCCATGATCCCGCTCAGCGAAGGCACGTCCGTATCCTCAACGACCGACTCTACAAGCAGCAGCTTTGCACCCGGTTTGGCACTTGCTGCAACATTCGAGAGGATCGTCACCGATTCTTCATCGTTCCAGTCGTGGACTATGTGCTTCAGAAGGTAAACATCCGCTTCGACGGGAACCTCAGTGAAAAAATCGCCTTCGACGACCCGGGTCCGCGCCGCGACGCCTTCGCGTGCGAGAACTGAGGCGCCGGCGACCACGTGCGGCTGATCGAACAGAATCCCGTTCGCTTCCGGATTCGCCTTCAGGACCGACGAAAGAAGTATCCCGTGGCCGCCGCCTATATCGGCTATGGTCGCGGCGTCCGAAAAATCGTAGGTTCCGGCTATTGCCTTGCCGACGGTCGTGGACAGGCTCGTCATGGCTTCGTCAAAGACCGCCGCCGACTCCGGATGCTCGGCGAAATACTCGAACACCGGCTTTCCGAATGTGAAGGGGAATCCGCATTCACCGGTCCTGACCGAATGCTCGAGATTGCCTTGCGGCATCCGGTGTTCGGTGTCGCAGATCATATGGACCATTCCGCGCATCGAGTCCGGATGATCCGAACGTAGATACTCGGAAAGAACCGTATTCGAGAATCTCCCCTGTTCGTCCCGTGCAAAGACGCCGGCTTTTGCAAGGGCTCTCATAAGTCTGAAAACGGAAGGCCCGTGCGCGCCGACTTCCGATGCGATCTCATCGGCTGTCTTCGGTGCCCCGGCAACGACATCGGCTAACCTCAGTTTGGCGGCGACCGAAAGTGCCTGTGAAAGAACATAACCGAAGGCCATCTGGATGATGACGGCCTGCGGCGGGATCTCCTCGCGTATTGTCTGTGCAGGGTTCATTTTGCTTCTCCTTAGAATTGCGTTGATGTTGTACGGGCGGTCCGCCCTATTCGAAGGACAACGCGGAGAGCTCGCGGGGTTTGTGTCAGGAATAAAGGTTCATGGCTCTCGTCAGCAGATCTACTGGATCGGGTATGTTTAGCGCCTCGCGGACAAAGAAGGGCTCGCCGGACTCGACCCCGATCAGCGATCCGAAGTATCTCGAGCGATTCGAAAGCTCGTCAAGGAACCGCTTGTCGGTCAGGCGCGTTTCCGGCTCGTTGGAATTCGGGTCGTGGAACTGCGAGGCATAAGCGCGGATCGCTTCCATCTTTTGTTCGTGAAATTCGGAGATATCGACGATGAACGAAGGCCGCACGTTTCGCGAAAAGATGTTATGGGCGACCATCGGCACCTTCAGCCGTACGAGCCCCGTCTCGTGGTCGTAGTTCTGCATCGACGAAAGCCGCGCGGATTCTCGGACAAGCTGGGCTATGTGGTCGTGATCGGGATGCGGGTCGCCTGTCTGGTGGGTGAGTATGATCTTCGGACGAAGCCTTCGAAGCACGCGGACCATCTTTCGCCTTGAATCGTCGTCGCAGAAGACGTGGCCGTCCCGGAGCTCGAGATTCTCCCGGACCGAGAGTCCGAGGATCTCTGCAGCGGCCGCGGCCTCTTCGGCACGTACCTCCGGAGTTCCGCGCGTCCCCATCTCGCCGCGGGTCACGTCGAGAGCTCCGGTCACATATCCCAGGGACCTCATTTTCAGCATCGTCCCTCCGACCGTCAATTCAAGGTCGTCCGGATGGGCGAACACGCCGAGCACATCTAGTTGGGTATCTGGCATTGTGAGAATTTAACACGAGTTGACACTTGCTTCTACGGAATTGAACCACGGAGAGCACGGAGAACACGGAGCTCTTAGGCTGGTTCATATCGAGCGAGCTCAAGTAAACCGGTCGTTTGGGAGCCAATCTCTAAGAAATCTCCGTGCTCTCTGTGCTCTCGGTGGTGAATCCCCTTATTCGTGCAATTCGAGGAATTCGTGGCTAAACTTTCCGTATGCGACTAACCATCCTCGGTTCCGGGTCTTCCGTGCCGCATCCGGCGCGTTCGAGTTCCGCCCACTGGCTCGAAACATCGGGTGGATCGATCCTTCTCGATTGCGGCCCTTCGGCCGCTCAGCGTATGGCGGAGGAAGGCCTCGACTGGCCGGGGCTCGACGCGATCTGGATCTCGCATTTTCACCTCGACCACGTAGGCGGCCTGGCGCCATTTCTGTTTTCGACTAAGTACGCGCCTCAGACGCTTGGCAGGGCGAAGACCCTGAAGATCTACGGACCGTCGGGTTTGGAAGGATTGCTGCAGGCATTCAACGACTCGAACAACTACAGGCTGTTCGATCAGCCGTTTCCTGTGGAGATCGTCGAAGTCGAGCCGTTCGATCAATTCGAGATCCTCGAAGGCGTCGTTGCGGGGACGTTCGACACTCCTCACACCCCGGAGAGCCGCGCGATCAGGATCGCGGACGGTGAACTTTCTTTCGTCTACACGAGCGACACAGGGTTCTCGAAGCCGCTCGGAGCGTTCGCCCGGAACGCCGATCTTCTGCTGATGGAATGTTCGTTCGTGAAGGACAAGCCGGTCGAGAAGCATCTGGAGCTATCGGAAGCCGTTTTCCTGGCGAGATATTCGAAAGCGAAGCGGACGGTGCTGACGCATCTTTATCCCGAATGGGACGAGGTGATCTTTGAATCGGTGGTCGAGCGGGCTCGCCCGGGCTGCGAGATACTTGAGGCGAAGGACGGGATTTCATTTGTCATTGGTCAGTGATCATCGATCAATGAGGAAGAACGCTGCGCCGTGTCCGTAGCCCGAGTGTCAGGAAGGGCTACCTCTGAATTGTTCCAAGATCCAGGTTCAAAGGTCCAAGGCCGTGTCTGAAGCCCGACCGTCAGGGAGGGCTACCTCTGGGTAGTTCCAAGATCCAGGTTCAAAATTCCAAGGTCGTGTCCGAAGTGCGACTGTCACGTCATGGACCAATACTCAATGCTCATGGACCAATGAAAAGCGCCGTAGGCGCAAGATGTTAATAGCTACGCGGCATACCCGAGAGCCCCGGCTCCATAGGAGCCAAATGTCTGTACGAAAGAGGATTCAACCGCAGAGCACGCAGAGATCGCAGAGAAGAACCATGTACGCCTCTTCCAATAGATCACTGCCTTTTCACCATTGAGCATTGAAGAGTCGCGAATCGATTGCGTGATTCGAATCGGTATCCTCCGGCGTTTGCGAGGATTCGCGCTTCGCGCTCAATGCAGCCCGAAGGGCTGCTCTAGACGGGGCGGTGACGGGCGCGACGGGGTCTCGCGCTTCGCGCTCAATGCGGCCCGAACGGCTGCTCCAAACGGGTGTACGATAAGCTTCAGCTTGTCACTGGACGCCCGTGGTCCGGCTCAGCACTCATCTCTCGGTACTCAGCACTATTGACCGGGCGGACGGTGACAAGCCCCGTCCCTACTCTTCACCGCTCACCGATCACTTCTTCAGCCTCGTTTCCACGTCGTTTTCCTCAAGTGACCTGCCCGTCGCGCGCTGGAAATCCGTGATCGCCTTGTTCAGCTCGGTCTGGGCGAGGAGCTCCGCACTTCTCGCGTTCATCAGCGCCGTCTGCCGTTCGAGCACCTTGTAGATGTCCGAAAGGCCCGCGTCCAGCTTTCTTCTTTCCGACTCGTATTCGCGCTCGCTGTTTTCGCGCGAGATCGCCGCCGACCGAAGCCTTGCCTTCGCGGTCCGAATCGCCTGAAGCGAATTCCTTACGTCAACCTGGATCGCCTGTTCGAGCTGTTCGCGCTGCACACGAAGCTTATCGCTCTGCACGAGGCTCTTGCCGAGCAGCGCTCTCTGCGCGCTGTCGTCCGGCGACCAGATCCAAGTCAGCCCGACCCGGAATGTCGGATAGCGGTTGTTCAAAACATCCCCGAGCGCGCCGTTGTAGCCGCCTATGAAACTTTCCGGGACGTTCCGCGCAGGAGGGATCGGAAGCTGGTCGATGGGCGGCAGGTTCGGATCGAGCGTGTTCACACGGTTGATCACCTGGTTGAGCCTTTCGGTCGAGGCCGAGTTTGAAAAGATCGAAAGCGCGTCAGGATTCGGGCTTCCCGCGATGCCGGACGAGGTGTAGCTCGCGGTGAAGCTGATCTCCGGCTCGAGCTGTTCCTTGTAGAACCGCTTGTCGTATTCGTTGATCTCCGTCGCGACGTCGAGGATGTCGATCTCGATGCGGTTCCTGAGCGCGGTTTGAAGAGCCTCTTCGAGCGTCGTCACGGGCTCCTTCAGATCCACACGGTCCGTGGGCACAAGCGATTCGTTCCAGAGCGGATCCCGGCTGTCTTCGGCGATCAGGTTCTTCAGAAGGTTCTCCGCCGCGTTCACCTGCTCCAGCGCGGAGTAGACGTTCTGTTCAAGATTCGCCACCTGGGTCTGTACCGCAACGGCGTCGATCGGAGCCAGGACACCTTCTTCGACGAGCCGCCTGCTGTGCGCCAGCTGTTCCTTGGCGTCGCGGACACCGTCGCGCTGGACCTGCAGGTTCCGTAGCGCAAAGGTCAGATTCCAGTAAGCCTTCTGAACCGCGACCGTAACGTCGATCGCCTGCTGCCTGAACTGCTTGTCCGTCAGCGAAAGGTTCTTCTTGGCTATCTCGATCTGCCGCCGGGGCTCGTCGCTCTTCCTTCCCCGGAACAGCGGCTGAACGAGCCTGAACTGGAACGAAGCGTCGTATTGCGGCCGAAGTATCGAAAGCGGATTGTCGCTCGACTGTTTCCGGTTCTTGAATCCCGCCGTGTAAACGGTGCCGAAACTGGGAATGAAACCCTTGTACTCGATGTCCGCGACGTAATTGTCGGCGGTCGTCGAAAGTTGCGGCGAAAAGACACTGACGTTCGGGGTTTTCGCCCGCTCGAAGTATGCCGAGCCCGTGAGCGTGGGCGTGAAGAAACCTCTCGATGCCTTCAGATCGAACTCCGCGATCTGAACGTCCTTACGCGAGACCTCGATGTCCTTGTTGTTCTCAAGCGCGCGTATGATCGCTTCCTGAAGGGCCAGTGACTTCTGCGACATCAGATCGACCCCTACGCGGCCCAGATCGGGAAGCCTCTCATCCTGAGCTTCAAACCCGGGTGCGACCTCCGGAACTCCTTCGAGCTTCTCCGGCTGCACGTCCTGCGGCGTAGGCGTAGGCGCAGGCGTTTGAGCGGACACCGACAAGGCGCCGGCGAACGACATCGCGACGACAAAGCCCGAAAGAACTAACTTTGATAAGTATGATTGCGTGAACATAACAACTAAACCCCACGATGGTTAGGGGGAAATCGCTTCACACCCTCTTCCGCTCCAGCCATCCTGCGGCCGCGGCGATCGCGAAATATGAGGCGATCGCCGTAAGCGCCATTGCGGAAGGCCCGGAAGGATCGGGACCAAAAAAGACATGGATCTGAAGCGCTGCGACCAGGAGCATCAGCATGGGCATCCCGTAGGTGCCGACACTCGAGACGGGCCTCGTCGCCCGCATATACGCGACAAGACCGAAGAAGACCAGACCCAATTCAAGCAAGAGCGCCACGATCGGATAGTTCCACAATCCGAATCCCATCTTCAGCGTGTTGTCATACAACGCCAGATCCGGCACGTGGACTACCAGGTCAAGGAACCAGTGCGACAAAACCGCACCGCCAACGATCAATGGGGCGACGAACTTCCCATAACCGGACCGTTTTCTTAAGGGCAGATAAAGCAGAAACGCTGCGATAGCCCAGAAGACAGAACCCAGGAGGCTGTGCGTGTAGGGCATGTAGTAAAGATCGAGCGGGTTCGTCGCGGTAAACCCGTGAACGATCCGCACCTTCTCGAGACCCGCGAAAATGAAGATCGCCCAAAGGACATCTACAAGCTGTACCGCGAGGAAGAGCACCCACAAAGGTATGCTCTTGTCCCGGCTCTTTGCGAGAAGGCTAACGCTGTAGTGTCCGATAAACATTGCTTTAACTCTTCATGATCGAATTGATCACCGAGCTCGCCGTCTGCGCGGCTTTTCTCCGGACCACCTGCATTCCCGAGGTCATCCGGCGGAAGATCTTCAGATTTCCAAGATCGTCGAAATACGAATAGAAGACCGGAACTGCCAGAAGCGTCAGCAGAAGGCACAGCGCCTGACCGCCGACGATCAGCACGCCGACCGAACGGTTTGTTCCCGCACCGGCTCCGGACGAAAGCACGAGCGGCATCATTCCGGCGATCAGCGCGATCGTGGTCATAAGGATCGGACGCAGACGGTCGCGGTTACCCTTGATGATCGCGTCGTAGCGGTCCATTCCCTTCGCCCGCAGATTGTTCGTGTGATCGATCACAAGGATCGCGTTCTTCTTCACCACGCCGAACAGGAGCAGAAGGCCCAGTCCCGAGAAGATGTTGATAGTTTGCCCGGCGATCAGGATCGAGACGATGCCGAACGGTATCGCGATCGGAAGCGTGAGCAGTATCGTGATCGGGTGGATGAATGATTCGAACTGCGCCGCGAGCACGATGTACATAAAGATGAATGACAGCACGATCGCGAGAAGGAAGTAGAAACCGGCCTTCTGCAGCTCTTTCGACTGCCCGACGTAACCCGCGACGTACTCGCTCGGCAGGTTCAGTTCATCGACCGCTTTGTTCAGATCGTTCTGGATGACCACTGCCGATCCGCCGGGCCGCGTGTTCGCGAGGATCGTCACCTGCCGCTGCCGGTTTATCCTGTCGATTGAAGCCGGTCCCGTTCCTTCGGTCGTTTTCACGACTCGGTCGAGAGTGACCCATCCGACCTTCGAGGAAGGCACGATGAGGCGTTCCAGGCTCTGAACGTCATTTCGGAACGCGTTCTTAGCGCGAACGTGGACCTCGTACTGTTCGGTGCCTTCGTTAAAGGTCGTCGCCTGCTGGCCCGCGACAAGGATGTTCAGCGCCTGCGAAACATCTCCTACACGAACCCCAAGATCGGCCGCTCTCTGACGGTCCACTTCAAGCTGGATCTCCGGCTTGCCGCTGATCAAGGTCGAATCGACGTCGACGGCGTCCGGATTGTTCTTTAGCGCCGCGACAAGCTTCTTCGAATACTCCTCCAGCTGACCCAGGTCCGGTCCACCGATGAAGAACTGGACATTGGCATTCCTGAATCCGCCGCCGGAGAACGCCTGGACCTGCTGGACACCCACTCGCAGATCGGGCGGATACTTCTCCGCGAGAAGGTCTCGGGTCGCGATCATCAGTTCTTCCTGCGACTTCGAACGGTCCCCGATATCAGTGAGCTTGACGTAGATCGTTCCGGCATTGACGGCCTGCGCCTGGCCTCCGCCGACGTTTATCAAAGTGTCGGTAACTCCCTCGAACTTGCGAATATCCGTGGCGATGCGCTCCATCAGCACGGTCGCCGCCTGAAGCGATGTGCCTTCGTCGGTGCGGATCTGGACCTCGAACTGGGACTGGTCATCGACGGGCAGGAAGTTCTTTCCGACAAATGCGAAGAGCGGAACGATACTCAGCACGACGGCGATGCACGAGACCAGGATCACCCAGCGGTGGTTCATCGAGAACACGATCATCTTCGTGTAAACACGGTCGATGTGCTTGTAGACACGCCCTTCCTTGCTCTTCTTTCCGGCGCCTATCTCGCCGGTGTGGTGGATCGCTTCAGAAGGACTGAGGACTGAGGACTGAGGACTGAGAGGCGTGCCGCTTTCGCCGTCAACATCTGCCTGGACAGAAGCTTCCTCTTCCTCAGTCCTCAGTCCTTTGTTCTCAGTACTTTCGGAGTCTTCCGGTCTTTTCCACTTGATGATCCTTGCCGCGAGCATCGGCGTCAGCGTGAACGAGACGAGAAGCGAGACGCCGATCGCGAACGCCGAGGTCAGGCCGAACGAGGACATGAACCTTCCGACAATTCCGCCCATGAAGCCGATCGGGATAAATACAGCGAGAAGAGAGAATGTCGTTGCAAGCACTGCGAGACCGATGTCCCGTGTGCCTTCGATCGCCGCGCGGTACGGCGACATTCCTTCTTCTTCTATGAACTTGTATATGTTCTCGAGCACGACGATCGCATCGTCCACCACGATGCCGACCATCAGCGTCAGCGACAGCATCGTGATCGAGTTGAGCGTATAGCCCATCGCGTACATCAGGCCGAACGTCGATATGATCGATGTCGGGATGGCAATGGCGGCGATCAGCGTGGACCGGAAGTTCCAGAGGAAAAGGAAGATGACGATCGTGGCGAAGATACTTCCTTCGATCAGGTGGGTCTCGATCGCCTCCAGCGAGTTCTCGATAAAGATCGAGTTGTCGCCGATGATCTGCAAACGATAGTCCTTCGGCAGAGAGGGTTCGATCTCCGCGAGAGTCTCTTTGACGGCCTCCGCGACAGCGACCGTGTTCTCGCCGGACTGTTTCGAAACGATCAGCGTGACGGCGGGTTTACCGTTCAGGAAAGACTGCGAACGCAGCTCTTCAGCGCCGTCCTCGACCGTGCCGATGTCCTTGACCTTGACCTCGTATCCGCCTCGGTTGGCAACGACGACTTCCTCGAAGTCCTTTATCTCTCGTACCTTTCCGAGCGTGCGGACATTGCGCTCGATGGCGCCTTCATCGACCCTGCCTCCCGGGAATTCGAGATTCTGAACGCGCACGGCTCCGGTCACTTCTGCGGGCGTGATGTTGAACGCGCGCATTTTGTCCGGATCGACCCAGACGTTGATCTGCCTTTCGCGGCCGCCGACGATCTGGACCTGGCCCACGCCGTTGATCGATTCGATCCGCTCCTTGACCTGGTTCTTCGCGATCTCCGTAACTTCGCGAAGGCTGTCCGGCGCGGAAACGACGATCCGAAGCACGGGCGCCGCGTCGGAATCGAGCTTCAGCACTGTCGGCTGTTCGGCGGTCTCGGGCAGGTTCGGTATCGCCTGCTGGACCCGGTTCTCGACCTCCTGCGCGGCGATGTTGACGTCCTTCTCGAGGATGAACTGGACGAACACCTGGCTCACGCCTTCCAGCGAAGTCGAACGAAGCTCGTCGATGCCGCTGACAGTGTTGACGACCTCCTCGATCTTCTCGGTGATCTCGGTCTCGATCTCCTGCGGAGACGAGCCGGGATTCACAGTCGTGATAGTGATCGTCGGAAAGTCCACTTTCGGGAACAGATCGACCCCGAGGGAGAAGAACGAGAATGCCCCGACCACGACGAGCGAAAGGATCAGCATCGTCGCAAAAACGGGTCTCTTAACGCAAATTTCGGCTAGCCACTGCATAATAAAAAGTAATGAGTGCTGAGGACTGAGGACTGAGGACCGAGGAAGAATTTCTTTGATCGATCCTATAGCCGTAAGACTTTTCCAGTCCGGAAACGGCTAAACTCGGTCGATATCGAGCTTCTGATGCTTACTTCCATCACTGCTCCAGCCTTCGGCTGGTCGATTGCGGAACTCTCTCAGTTCTCGATTCTCCGTCGTCTTTTCTCAGTCCTTCCTTTGACTTCCCTACTGGGCCACGATCACCCCATCCCCGAGCTTGTCGAGATTGTCGACAGCGACGACCTCGTTCTCGCCGACTCCCTGTTTGATCTCGATAAAGTCGTTCTCGAGAAGTCCGACCTGGACAAGGCGTTCGTTCGCGACGCCGTCTTTGATGACATACACGACGTTCGTCTCGCCGAGCGCACGGACCGCGACCGCCGGGACCATTACCGCCGGAGCGGGTTTTGACTGCGTGATCCGCACCGTCGCGAACTGGCCGGGCTTGAGAAGTCCGCCCGGATTGTCGATCTCGGCTTCGACGGTCAAGGTTCTCGACTGCGGATTGAGGCTCGGAAGCTTCCGGACGATCGTCCCTGCGAAGCTCCTGTCCGGATACGCCGAGACCTGGGCTGAAACGCTCTGCCCGACCGCGACCTTTGCGATCGACTGCTCAGGAACGTCAATCTTCAGCCGAAGCACTGCCGTCCTCACGATCGTCGCAAGCTTTGCGTTCGGCTGGTTCGGCGAAATGTACTCGCCCGGATCGGCGTTCCTTTCCGAAACATATCCACTGATCGGAGCCAGAATCACGTTATCGGCGACGTTCTTCCTCGCCTGGGCGACCTGAGCCTCTGCTGTTCCGACGGCGGCCTTCGCATTAGCGACCTGGGTCCGGGCTGTCTTTACGCCCGCTTCAGCAGTGTTGATGGCGCGGATCGCGACCGCGGCGTTCGAACGTGCTTCGCGGAGCTGGCCAAGAAGCGAGTCCCGCTGCGAAAGCCTCTGGTCGTATGCCGATCTGGATACGTCGCCGGTCTCAAGCAGAGCCTCGAACCGCTTCAATTCCGCTTCGGCAAGCTTGAGCTGCGCTCGCACCGAAATCACCTGCGAGAAATCCTCTATGTCGAACGTCTCGCCGTCCCGGATGCCGAGCCTGACCTGCGTCTGACGAAGGTTTGCGACGGCCTGATCGACTCCCGCTTCCGCCTGGTCGACCGCTTTCTTCGCCTGTTCGAGCTGCGAAAGCGCCTGCTGAAGCCGTATCTCGGCGTCGCGCGCATCCATACGGACAAGCACGTCGCCTTTCTTAACGTAGCTGCCGACGTCGAAGTTGACCTGTGCGATCTTCCCGCCGATGGTCGGCGCGACGTCGGATTCGGCGTCGCTGGCCAGCGTTCCCGTTGCTTCGAAGTAGGTCGGGATCTGCTCGACCTTCGCCACGGCCGTCTTCACGACGACCGGACCGGCTTCCTCGGCCGTGTTCGCGGAATTCGCATCGTTGGCCGAAGAGCTTCCGCAAGCGGCGGCGAAAGCGGCAACAGCCGCGATAATCAGCGCCAGAAATGATTTGGAGAATTTCATGGTATCGGATAAAAGCACCCGGCTTCGGCGGCACCGCCGCACGCGGCCGGGTTTTCGTCAAAAGTTACTTCTTGATCCCTTCGAGCAGGACGGTCGCGAAATTATGCGCCGCCTCTTCCTCGGTCATTTTCAGGATCTTCTGGCCCGGATCGAAAAGCATCGTCGTCAGCGAATGATGGATCAGCATTCCTACAAACGCCCTGACCACAGCCTTCGGTTCCAGTTGTTTGAATGCCCCGTCTTCCTGTCTCGTCTTAATATAGGAACCCAACGCCTCGTACATTCCGGTTACGGAGCTCTCAAAGAACATACGCGCAAGTTCGTGCCCTTCCAGCGCTGAAAACAGAAGCAACCTGAAAAAGTTCTGGTCCTCGCGGTGCTTTCTAAGGGCATTCAATGCAATGCCGTGGAACACTCCCCAATCATCTTTGTTCGCAATTTGTTCCGAAACGGCTTCAAGCGGATCACCCAGATCGTGCTGGCACGCCTTGTGATCGAGGATCGCGGCATAGAGCTCTTCTTTGTTTGCGAAGTGGCGAAAGACCATCGCCTCGGAGATCCCGGCCGCGGCCGCGATCTGCTTGGTCGTCGTTCCCCTAAAGCCGTTAACCGAAAAAAGCCTCACGGCCTCCTCAATTATCTGCTGCCGGCGCTCATCGCCCGGCATTCTCGTCATCGTGTGGTCTGCGGTTGTGATCAATCTTCGCCCCTTTTCTCGTTGAAGTGAAGTAAGTGCTTACTTACTTCCCGAGAATGCCACCCGAGGATGACCTTGTCAAATGGATAGACGTGCGTAGAGTGCGCCCGAGGACACGGGCATTACGAGGAGAGGAAGTTTTCGATCCAGAGCTGGAAAACGAGGAGTGTCCAGAGCTGTTTGTAGTGGTTCGCTTGTCCGGATTCGTGCTCGGCGATGAGGCGGGACACATAGGCCGGCTCAAAAATCCCCTGTGTCTTCAAGCGTTCTTCAGACAGCAACTCGCGAAGCAGAGGGTTGAGGCGTCCCTTCAGCCATTCGGCGACCGGGATCCCGAAGCCCTTCTTCGGCCGGCTGATGATCTCGTCGGGAAGAAGGCCCTTGACCGCCTTTTTGAGAATGTACTTGGAGGTCCTGCCTTTGAGTTTATACTCGGCCGGGAGCGAGGCCGAGAACTCGGCGACCTTGTGGTCGAGGAACGGAGCCCGGACCTCAAGCGAGACGGCCATGCTTGCGCGGTCGACCTTGGTCAGTATGTCCTCCGCAAGGTAGAGCTTCATATCGAGGTACTGCATCCTCTCGACCACGCTCTCGGCGTCGCAAATTCCCGCGAGTTCCCTCGCGACCGAGTATGTATCGGCCAGCGTGACCGAATCAGCGAACGGGCCACTTAGGAGTTCTGCTTTCTCTTCGATCGAGAAAGATCCGAACCACATATGGTGGCGCTCGATGTCGTCGCGGTCGGCCGCCTTCACGAACCTTTTTGCCTTGTAATCGAAGGTCAGGTTTCCGGTCCCGGCTTTTAGCCCTGCGACCGCGGGTTCCACGATCCCTGACCTCACGAATTTCGGTACCGCACGATACAGCCTGTTGACCTTGTGTCCCAGGTACATCGGGTAGCCCGCAAAGATCTCGTCGCCGCCGTCGCCTCCCAATGCGACCGTGACGTGCTTTCTGACAAAACTCGAAAGCAAGACGGTCGGAATTAGCGAGCCGTCGGAGAGAGGCTCGTCAAGCCACTTGCCGATCTCCTCCACCAATCCGGCCGCCCTTTCAACGCTCAGTCGTTCTTCGTGATGTTCTGTCCCAAGATAGTCGGCGACGAGCCGCGCGTGAGACGATTCGTCGAACGATTCCTCTTCGAATCCGATCGAGAACGTCTTTACCTTTGAAGCGCTGTGCTTCACTGAAAGCGCGGCGACCGTCGAGGAATCGATACCGCCGGAGAGAAGCACTCCGAGCGGCACGTCGGCAACCAGCCTTCGCCGCACCGAAGCCGAGAGGATCCCGATGAGCTCTTCCGCTGCTTCCGCCACCGAAGGTGCGGGTTCTCGCTTCTCAAAGCTGACGTCCCAGTATTTTCGGACCGAAAGATCGCCGCTTTCCCACTTGAGCAGGTGTCCGGCGGGAAGTTTCTTTATCCCCTTGTAGATCGAATGGGGAGCGGGAACGTAGTCGAAAGAGAGGTAAAGGAACGCGGCGTCGGGATCGAGCTCCTTCGAAACCCCGGGTTCTTCGAACAACGACTTCGGCTCAGAGGCGAAGAAGAGCCTGCCCCCGAAGACGCCGTAGTAGAGCGGCTTTTCGCCGAATCTGTCACGTGCGATCAGGAGCCTCTTCCGGTGTTTGTCCCATAGGGCAAACGCGAACATGCCGTCTAGATGATCGACAAGCGCATCGCCGTACTCGTCGTAGAGATGCGGGAGCACCTCCGTATCGGAGCGGCTGGTGAACCGGTGGCCCTTTTTTTCGAGTTCTTCGCGGATCTCCAGGAAGTTGTAGATCTCGCCGTTCATAACGGCGATGACGTTTCCGGCTTCGTTCGTGACCGGCTGTTCTCCGGTTTCCAGATCGATGACCGAGAGCCGCCGCATCCCGAGCGCCGCTCCTTCCCCAAGCCACACTCCCTGGTCGTCGGGACCGCGATGGCGGATCCGGCCGCACATCGAGGAAAGAAGCGCCTCATCCTCCGGCCCGTGGCTCTTTCCGGGATCTTCAGTTGTCCAGCCGGTTATTCCGCACATAAGGAAGCGCACTCAGGGCGCGAGGATAGAACTGAGGACTGAGGACTGAGGACTGAGGACTGAGGACTGAGGACTGAGGACTGAGGACTGAGGACTGAGGACTGAGGAGCATGCTGATCTCAGTCAGACCGTGTCAAGCATTTACTAAATCCAGTCCCCTGGTCTTGATCCTTGAGGCTCCCCGAATCCATTTATCTCAGCCCTTTCTTTTCAGTCCGTGAAGTAGCCCTCCCTGACATTCGGGCTTCGGATGCTCGGCCCTCAGTCCTTTTCTCTCAGTCCTCGAAGTAGCCCTCCCTGACCGTCGGGCTTCGGACACACAGTCGGGCTTCGGATGCTCGGCCCTCAGTCCTTTTCTCTCAGTCCTCGAAGTAGCCCTCCCTGACAGTCGGGCTTCGGACACTCGGTCCTCAGTCCTTTCCTCTCAGTCCTCAAATGCTCCGATCCTCTCCCTCACCGCATAGATAGCCTTGTCCTGAGACTCGTGATATGTCCTGACCAGAAGCTCCGCCAGCAGTCCCATAAGGAAAAATTGAATGCTTATAGCCAGCATAACGATCGCGATCACAGGAAGCGGTGTGAGTATGAACGACACGTCGTATCCGTACTTCAGGATCATCGCCCAGACGGTTGCCGCGACCGAAAGCAGGAACGCGATCAGGCCGAACGAGCCGAAAACATAAAGCGGCTTTGTCTGGTACGAGGCGAGGAACTTTATAGTGATCAGGTCGAATATCACCTTGATCGTCCTAGAGATCCCGTACTTCGAACTCCCGTGGATCCTTGGCAGGTGATTGACCGGGATCTCCGTGACCCTTGCTCCCGCCCAGGCGGCGTAGATCGGGATAAACCTATGCATCTCGCCGTAAAGCCGTACGTCCTTCAGCACATCACGGCGATACGCCTTGAGCGAGCAGCCGTAGTCGTGAAGATGGACGCCTCCGATCGACGAGATGACCCGGTTCGCAATCCAGGAAGGTATCTTGCGGGTGAACAATTTGTCCTTCCGGTGGATCCGCCAGCCGGATACCACGTCGTAGCCTTCATCCAGTTTTTCCAGTAGCTTCGAGATATCCGCAGGGTCGTTCTGCAGGTCGGCGTCCATCGGAATAAGTATCTCCCCGTGAGCGGCATCGATCCCGGCCGACATCGCCGCCGTTTGTCCGTAGTTGCGCCGAAGAGCGATTACACGAACCCGTCCGTCCGCTGCCGCGACTTTCCTGAGTTCTTCGAGCGATCCGTCAGACGAACCGTCGTCAACGTAGATCACTTCCGCCGACTTGCCGACCGCGTCGAGTGCGGCCGCGATCTTGGCGTGCATCTCCGCAACGTTCTCTTCCTCGTTATACACGGGAAGGAACAGCGAAATCGCGGGCCTCGAAGCCTCCACAGGTTTCCGGATTTGTTCTGAGTCCATCATTAACTGCGGGCGCCGCCTTTACGGGCAGACAAGCTTATCCGGCAAAGAAGCCCCGCTTCTCCACTGAACTGAACCTGCACAGGCCGGAGACTCCGCCTTTATCGAGACCGATGTTGCCGTATCCCACCCGAGCGCGGACGCGCCCACGGCAAGAAGCCTGCGCGAGGCGCCAGCCCACATATACCGTTTCGAGAATGTGACGAAGCCGTTCTTGTCCGTCGATGCAGTGTACTCGGCGCTATGGCCGAAGAAAGGATTCTCGACCTTCTGAATGACCGTCCTTCCTCCGCCGGGAAGATAATTCTCATCGATGACCAGCAGCTTCCACTCGGGCACCTCTTCAGCAGGATACGGTACTACCAACGCGGCGATCACGCAGATCGCAAGAATGGTCAAAGCGTAGTACTTCGAAAGGTAAGCGGTGAAGTTCATTGCAGAGCGGAAAGGCGCGGCACGGATTCCCTTCGGCGTATTTTACATTATTTGCGGATCAGCCGGCAGGTGCCAACGGACATTGCCGGCGACAATACGAAGGCATTGCGTGTTTGAACACCTGCGCGGCTTGGAATTATACTTTCGGTCACCGAATAAACCGCTCGTCGGTAAAATACCCACCGGGAAGAACTTCCTACTATGAACTCCGAAATTGCCGAAAAGACCATCTCCGTGATCGCGGATTTCAAGGAGATCGACAAGAATTCGATCTCTGTGGACACGAAGCTTGAGGATCTTGAGATGGATTCGCTCGACGCACTCAACCTTGTGTTCGAGCTCGAAGAAGCCTTCGACATAACGATCCCTGACGAACAGGCGTCCGAGACCAAGACCATCGGAGAGATGGTCGAGGGAATCGAGAAGCTCCTCGCGATGAAAGAGGAAGAAGGCGCCGAAGGCGGTGAAGAAGAATAATGCGAGTTTCGCGAAGGGCTTTCCTATGAACACGCGCCGGGTAGCAGTTACGGGAATCGGCGTCGTGTGCGCGCTGGGCAACGACGCCAATGAATTCGAGCGCAACTTGTTTGCGGGGCGGACGGCGATTGCTCCCATCGAATCGGTCGATGTTTCGTCGTTGCGCTTCAAGAACGCGGCAGAGGTCAAGGGCTTCGAGCCGTCCGACCTGTTCGAGAAACAGGAACTCGCGATCCTGAAGCGCTTTTCACAGTTCGCTGTGGCCGCTTCTCGAGAGGCGATCAGGGATTCCGGGATCGAATGGGGAGATGACGCATCGAGGGAAAGAACCGCGATCGTGACCGCGACCGGCGCCGGGGGCCTCACCGATCTCGACGACCAGTACGAAAACCTCTACAGATACAACAAGCAGCGCACGCCTCCAATGCTTGTGCCTCAATCGATGGCGAATGCAGCGGCGAGTTTCATTTCGATGGATACCGGAGCTTGCGGACCGACTTACACTGTGTCAACTGCTTGTTCATCGTCCAATCACGCAATCGGGCTGGCGTTCCATTCGATCAGAAACGGGACGGTCGATGCCGCGATCACGGGCGGAAGCGAGACACCGATCAGCTACACGAACCTGAAGGCCTGGGAAGCATTGAGGGTCGTTTCGAACGACACGTGCCGGCCATTTTCGAGGGACCGAAGCGGGATGGTCCTGGGCGAAGGCGGCGCGATCCTTGTGCTTGAAGAAATGGAGAAGGCAAAGGCGCGCGGCGCGAAGATCTATGCAGAGATCGCGGGCTTCGGGATGACCGCGGACGCCCACCATATCACTATGCCCTCAGTGGAAGGGCCTGTGAGAGCGATCCGGAACGCGTTGAACGATGCCGGTACGGATCCTTCGGCGGTTGGCTATGTAAACGCGCACGGGACTGCGACCGCGGCGAACGATGCTATGGAGTCGAAGGCGATCCGCGAAGTGTTTGGCGATCACGCCGATAACGTGGCGGTTTCTTCGACGAAATCGATGCACGGACACACCCTGGGTGCCGCCGGGGCGATCGAGGCGGTCGCGACGGTACTAGCGATACATCGCGGGTTGCTTCCGCCGAGCGCGAATTTCAACGAACCCGATCCCGAGTGCAATGTTGACGTGATCGCAAACGAAGCGCGGGAAAAGAAAGTAGACGCCGCTGTTTCGAACTCGTTCGCCTTCGGGGGGCTAAACGCGGTACTGGTCTTCAAGCCTTTGGGGTTAGTGTAGTGCCGCGTTTGTGAGGCTAAACGCAAAGGTCGCGAAGTTCGCAAAGGAAGCAATTCGGATTGCCAGTTTGTTCCGGTCACAATTCCGTTAGCGAGTAGTTGGAACCGCCGGAGTCGTTCATGAAGATTCGTAGCGCACTTTGCGACCTTCGCGTTGAACAACTCTTTGAGGATCGGTACGAGACTTTAACCGGCTATTCCGCTAATTCTTCTTCGCGACGACGACTATCGAAACACCAAGCGGGAAGTTGAAATACTTTAGGAAGTGTCTTTCCGAGCTGAAGATTCTGCCGAAGAAGCCGTTAAGCGCCGAAACATTCACGTTGTTCTCCGATTCAGGCTTAATGCCTGTAAGACGCATTATCAATCTTCCGAGGAGGATCGGAGGGAAGAACGTGATATTCGCGTAAGTCGCTCTTTCAACAGTAAATCCGGCCTTTTCCATCCGTTCGACGATCTGCTTTCTTCTGTAGCGTATCCTGTGGTGCGAGATGTCGTCCTGAACTCCCCATAGCCACATGAAGGCGGGAACGAAGACAAGTGCGTATCCTCCTTTCTTCGTCACCCTTCGCATTTCGCTAAGCCCCTCGATGTCATCGTCCAGATGCTCGATCACGTCGAGGCCGGTCACGATGTCGAATTCCTCATTCTCGAAAGGCAGCTCTTCCGCAAGTCCTTTGTGAACTTTCAGGCCCTTCGACTTACAGAAAGTAAGAGCCTCGTCGGAAACATCCACGCCTTCGGCACTACCGAATTCGGAGAGCATCTCGAGATTCGCGCCGGTTCCGCAGCCTACGTCGAGGATGCGGAGCGCTCTTGCTTCAGGACTGAGGACTGAGGACTGAGGACTGGGGGAATTGTAGGACTGAGGACCGAGGTCGCCGGAAGTGCTAAGAGATGAGTACTGAGTGCTGAGATCTCCGGAAGTGCTAAGGGATGAGTATTGAGTACGACGATCATCCGGCTCCTGACTCCTGACTTCTGACTTCTGACTCCTGAGTTCCCCGGCGATCTCCCGCATAAACGACTCAAGGATCGCCCGGCGGCCCACGAACCACCAATGCGAATCCTCCACGTCATTCATGATGGCGTAGGTATGCGCCTGCATTTCCTTTGAGAGTTCTGATGACATTGGTTTGATTTTACCGCAGAGCACGCAGAGAGCGCAGAGAACCTGGATCGGATTTCAACGCGAAGGACGCAAAGGGCGCGAAGGCCTTTGGCTACTTTCCATTATTGACTCGGAAGTATGGCCTAAAGATCTGCATCGCCTGATCATGCAGCAATTGAAATCTTAGCGTCCTTCGCGACCTTCGCGTTTGATCTCTCTCTTGCGTGCTCTGCGGTTAGTTGCCGGAACCTCCGAGCCGCCCGAAGCCGCACCAGCTGTTCTCATTGTGCCACGTGATCTCGACATCCTCCGCACCCGCATCTTTCCACCACTGCTCGAAATCTTCCCTGGGGATGTAGAAGGCCGTCGGGGCCACCAGATGGTCGAACACGATGTTGTGTTGTTCGCGCCAGCCGAAATGCGAGAGCCTGTTCAAATAGGTGTTGTAGAAGAGCTTTCGTGCGGCCTTTGGCACAAGCCTGTTCGCCGGCCTGTAGATCAGCTTCGAAGCCGAATAGACGCCGAGCGTGGGTATTTTCGACAGCTGGTAAAGAAGCGGCTGGCTGATCCTTGATGTGAACCCCGTCCGGACCGGGTCAACATAGTTGACGATCCACTCGTTGTTCTCTTCGCCGTAAACCCAGGCCGAAACGTGGCCGCCTTCCTTTACCTTGGAACACAGCGAGAGGAACGCCTTCTTTGGATCCGGAGTGTGGTGCAGTACGCCGACGCTGAATGCGAAGTCGAACGCCTTTTTGAACGGAAGCCGGAAGATGTCTGCCTGGACGATATGCGCGTTCGGAAGGTTCTTCGCGACCTGGAATGCCGATTCCACCGCGTCGCTGAGGTCGATTCCCACAATTTCTTTCGCACCCCAGTCCGAAGCAAGCTGTGTATGCCTTCCCTTACCGCAGCCGCCCTCAAGCACAGTCTTGCCTTCGAAGAACTCAGGTCTTACAGGTTGTAGCCACCCGAGGAACTGTTCGGCATATTTCTCATCTTCCTGCGTGAAATGTGTCCACTGCCAGCCGAAGTTCTGCGCCGTTTCCGCCTTGTCCCGCTCGACCGCGTCAAGGGCAGCAAATCTGGGCACTCCGCGGATGACCGGGTACGAGCGCTCGCATTTTATGCATGAAAGCTCGCCCTCAAGGATCTCTTCGCCCTCGCGCGGCCCTTCGTGTGCAAAACGGATGTCGCCTCCGCAGACCGGACAGGCGAGCAGTTCTAATAGCCTGGATTTCATTGAGTGGACCCGCCGGGACGCGGCAGGTTATGCGGCGAGGCTCCTCTGAAGATTTTCGTAGGATTCGAACGGGAATTCCTGATGCCAGTTCTCCTTGAAGTCGTCGACGCCGCGCTCTTCATATAGCTGCCGGAAGGTCTCAAAAAACGCGCCTACCGTCGCAAAGGCTTCCCCCGAATGGCTGAAAACGAGTTCCTTCGCAGAAGGGTCGCGTTCGCCGGTCGGATACTCGAATACCTCTATCTTTGACGAGCCGTCCTTTCCGGAAATCACGAAATCGTATTCCTCCGGATCCCTGTTCCATTTCAGAGTGTGGCTGAACTCCTCATCCTTCGAATCGATCAAGCGGGCAAGCGCTTCCATCAGTTCACCGAGGGCGTTCGTATGAGGAGCGTAAGCCGTGGTAGTGCGGAACTCGCCCGAACTGCCTTTCAGGCCGATCGACATCCAGCCGCACTGCGGAGAATTGAAACTCACTTCGAAATCTTCACTCATCTGTTTCGGCAGCGACTATCTCGTCCTCTTTGAGGCCGGCGAACCTCGTTGCCCATGTACCTTCGGAGCCGTTCGAATGCCGCTTGCGGACGGCGTCGAAGGTCTTTCGCCCGGCTTGCGGATTCCTTATCGATTCGACAAGCACTTCAGCGGCTTCCTTCCGGCCGATCCTGTATCGGAGTTCCAGTGCGAATTCCGTCTGGGAAAGGCTTATCTGTTTTCGCGAGACGCTGTTCATCAAGTATCCCGCCCGGACGATCGCATAGTCAAAGCCGCTTTCACGGATCAGATCTTCAATCGCCAGCCGCCATTTTAGCGCGTTGCCTTTCACCTTGTTAAGCAGGCGGCTCGCCCAGTTTGGGTTGGTGACGCCGATGGAACTCAAAAACGCGATCCTGCCTACGAATCCGGCTTCGCGGGCGGCCTCCAGAGTCCATTTCATTCCCTCGAACTCGGTCGATCGGATAAGTTCTTCGCTGCACGGACGCTTGGTGACACCGGCGGTGAAGATCAGATGGTCCGCGCCTTCGAATGCCTCCGGGAGTCGCTTCGGATCCCGGAGATCGCCTCCGATGATCGTAACCGTGTCGTCAAGTACCTCTCGCGCCTTCGGGATGTTTCGCGCAAAGATCCTAACGGCGGCGCCTTCCTTGCGAAGCATTTTGGCGGCCTCGAGACCGGTTCCCTGAGTCGCACCTATGATCAGGACCGTTTTTTCATTCAACATATGTTCTGCCCGAGGAACATCCCTGCGGAATCCGAAATGTTTATGGTAACTTTATGTATCCTCACACCCAAGCGGCGGCAATGAAACAGTACCAGGAACTTCTGCGGCACATTCTCGACAAAGGCATCCGGCACGAGGACCGGACGGGCGTCGGAACCATCTCGGCTTTCGGCTACCAGACGAGGTTCGATCTGAACGAGGGTTTCCCGATCGTGACGACCAAGCGCGTTCCCTTCAGATGGGTCGCGGAGGAGCTTTTCTGGTTCCTTTCGGGAGATACGAACGAAGGGAACCTTCGGGAACGGGGAGTCGATATCTGGAAAGAGTGGGCGGATGAGGAGCACACCGCGCGCTTCGGGAGAGAAGAAGGCGATCTGGGACCGATCTACGGATATTTGTGGAGAAGTTTCGGGGGCGATTACCCCGCGCGGAACGGATTTGATCAGATCGCGTGGCTGATCAGAGAGATCGAGACCAACCCGAATTCAAGACGGCTGATCGTTTCGGGCTGGAATCCGGAGCAGGCCGGCCAGGTGGATCTCCCTCCGTGCCATACGTTCTGGCATTTGAAGGTCGAGAACGAAAAGGTTCTGCACTGCCAGCTCTACCAGCGAAGCGCCGACGCGTTCCTGGGCGTGCCCTTCAACATTTCCTCGTACGCGCTTCTCACGCACCTGATCGCGCACGTCTGCGGGCTGGAGCCCGGCGAGTTCATACATACCTTCGGCGACTTGCACATTTATCTGAACCACCTGGACCAGGTCGAGGAACTTCTGTCGCGCGAGCCGCTCGGGCTTCCGACGCTTGAGTTCGTCGATTCTGACGGGTTACGCGGTCTCGAAGGGCTTCTGAGCTTCCGGTACGAGAATCTCAATCTTAAAGGCTATCAGTCTCACAAAAAGATCGCGGCACCGGTGGCCGTCTAATCTCCATCATTACCGAACAGGAGCCGTTGGTCCCACAGCGGCAGTCTTTCCAAATCACGTTTCTCTCGTTTCAGCGCCGCTTCATTAAATGTACTGAACAGCCTCCGCCCGTCGCAGAAGCACTCGATCAGCTTCCCGCGGCCCAGTTCCTCTTCTATAACCACTGCCATTTTCCAGCCGACCGTGTACCAGGGCCCCTGGATTCCGTAGAAGGACCTCGCCGTCTCTATCTCCTTCGATTCGTCGAGCTTTCCATCGAGAAGATCCAGAAAAAATTTCTCAACTTTCAGCTTGTCAGACGCAAACGTTGCTACGTCCGCGTCCCAGCGTTCTCTTTCTTCCTTTGGACTCGCCGAGTGCGGATGAACATCAGGACCTCCCGCGGCGGCGAGCATCGCAAAACCCTCGCCAAACGCGCCCGCCCAGCGTAGTACTTTCTGCTGTCCCGCGGTATGCAGCTTGGTTTCATCGGCCGCTTCGGAAGGCGGACACGCCGTCCCGAAGCCTATGTGGTGAAGTTCATGAGCAAGAGTGTTCTCGAATTTCGCGCGTGTAAGGTCCGGGTCAAGGTAAAGGAAGATGGCGGGATCGCCGCTCAGATCGAAAACGAAACTGTTCGTGGCGGGCTTGATGACCGGATAGATCTTCGCCCGGATCGAGGCCTTGGCCGGAAGATATTCGAGCACCCCGGCCGCGATCGCGTTAACATCGGCCCGGAGCCACTCATGAAGCGTCTTTCTGAAGGCGGCGCGTCTTTTGATCAGTTCAGGACTCGTCAGAAACGATGCGAAATCATCGTCGTCGAACTTCCGGCCCAATGAGTGTTCGCGTTCCTTGAGCCGCTTGTAGCCCTCGGTTCGGAACACCGCTGCTGCTAATTCTTCAGGCACGGGGCGCCCCGGGCGGGCAGAATCGAGCGCTTTCAAGACCGCCTCGGCCTCATCCGTCACAATCGTCACGTTCACTCTTTCCGGTGCTCTTCCGTCGGCAGAGTGTGCCAACAGGATCGCGAACAAGAGAGCGGCCGGCGCGCCTATGGCAAGTTTAGGAATGCTTTTCATTTTCCGATTCTCCGTGTGATATAAATACCAGCGTCTTTCTAATAAACCCCACGGATTTTCTTTTCAAAACAGGACATTTTTCCGGTTCGAAACAGATCTGACCATCGATCTTCCGGCAATCCGATTATGCGGAAATTCCTTACTGCAGAATGGAAAGACCTTGTGATGGCGAACTACGAGGTCGACCCTTCACTCCTGGAGGACCGGGTTCCGCGAGGCACCGAGCTCGATCTTCACGAGGGACGCTGCTTCGCGAGCCTGGTGGCTTTCAAATTCCTGAACACAAAGGTATTGGGAATCCCGGTACCGTTCCACAGGGATTTCCTCGAGGTCAACCTGAGGTTCTACGTAACCTTCGACGCAGGCGATGAGTTGCGAAGGGGAGTGGTCTTCGTCAAGGAGATAGTGCCGCGCGCAGCCATAACTTTCGTGGCCCGAACGGTTTACGGAGAGCCATACGAAACCTGGAAAATGAGCCACGAGCAGTCCGATTCCAGGCTGGCCTACAGTTGGAGCAAAGGCGGCGTAACGAACGAACTGGCAGTCGGGATCGGCGAGAACAAGGGCGTTCCCGATGAAGGGTCGCACGGCGAGTTCATCATCGAGCACTACTGGGGATATACTGCACGCGGACCCGGAAGAACCGACGAATACAAGGTCGAACACCCGAAGTGGAAGCTTTTCGAGGTAACACCCGACAAGATCGACGTCGATTTCGGGGGCACTTACGGCGGCCGCTTCGCGACCCTCAATGAAATGGAGCCTTTTTCGATCCTTATGGCGAAGGGTTCAGAGATCTCTGTGTACAAGGGCAAATCTTTGACCTCGTAGAGGAACAACGGACCAGTGAGTAACGAAAAGGAATATACTAACGGCGAGATAACCGTGATCTGGAAGCCGGAACTCTGTGCGCATTCGGGCAATTGCGTCCGTGGGCTCCCTGAGGTGTTCAAACCGGGCGAACGGCCCTGGATAAATATCGGAGAGGCTTCTTCCGAAGAGATAAAGCGAACGATTGACACGTGCCCTTCAGGCGCCCTGTCTTACAAAGAATAAGATATCGCAAACGACTTTACTTTATGGCTGTTACGGGAATTGTAGCTGTTTCGGAGAACCTCGCGATCGGGAAGGACGGCAAGCTTCCCTGGCATTACTCCTCGGACCTTCAGTTCTTCAAGAAGACCACGCTTCACAACGCGGTCGTGATGGGATCCAGGACCTGGGAAGGGATCGGCAAGCCGCTTCCGCAGCGCCTGAACATCATACTTTCACGCTCAAGCCAGATCGACGAGCGGCCGGGGGTACTTCATTTCCGGAACACCGAAAGCGTGATGGCGCTGACCGAGTATCTCAACTGCGACCTGTTCGTGATCGGCGGGGACAAAACCTACACGAGCTTTCGGGAGCACATCACCCGATGGATCGTTACCGAGGTGCCGCTGGTGATCGAGGACGCTGACACGTTCATGCCCGAAGATTTTCTGGACGGGTTCGAGCTGCTTATCACTGAAGAAGGCGACGAAGACCTTACAATCAAGACCTACGGCCGCAAGTAGGCGACTTACGGAGGACAAGACAATGATGGGTGGACGCCCCTGGGACGACTGGATCGACGAATACTCGCAGGCTCATCAGCATCCTTTGAACAAGTTAACCCATTCGATAGGGATACCGATGATCGCGGTCTCGGTCCTTCTAATACCCACCTGTTTCTTCGTAGCGGGGTTCTGGAAGATCCCGCTCGCCCTCTTCGTCGTCGGCTGGATCTTACAATTCGTAGGACATTACTTCGAAGGCAAGCCGCCCGAGTTCTTCAAAGACTGGCGGTTCCTGTTCGTGGGCCTTCGTTGGTGGTTCAAAAAGGTCCTGGGCGTAGGCTCGGGCGAAGAACAGAAGAGCTGACCATCGAACATCGTGCGGCCAAACAAACCCCCGTACTTTCTCTCGATAGACATCGGCACGTCGGGAGTCCGGTCCTCGCTTTTCGACAGCTCGGGTAACGAGCAGGAAGGCCTTCGCTCGGTACGCCGTTCACCGGATCCCGAAGACCCCTCGGAATTCGATCCTGAAACACTCTTACAACTCGTAATTGCTTGCCTTGATGAGGTCCACTCAGGCTGTGAAGAAAGCGATATAACCCCGGCATTCGCAGGGGTTTCCTGCTTTTGGCACGGCCTGCTGGGAATTGATGCCGCCGGGACGCCTGTTACGTCCCTTTTCACGTGGGCCGATACGCGTGCTTCAGACGCCGCGGAATCCCTTCGAGCCCGGCTGGACGAACGTGAGATGCACCGAAGGACCGGCTGTCACTTTCATTCGAGCTTCTGGCCGGCGAAGCTTGTACAGCTAAGCGAAAAAGAGCCGGAGGTCTTTGAAAAGACCCGTAAGTGGATATCGTTCGCGGACTTGCTGCATTCACGCCTGACCGGCGAACTCGCTACTTCGGTCTCAATTGCCTCCGGGACCGGGCTCTTCGATCAAAGAAGATGCATCTGGGACGAGGGACTCGCCTTAGAATGCGGCGTTTCTCTTGGCGTCCTTCCCGCGATCGCGGCCGACGGCGCTTCGGGCCGTCTGATCCCGGAATTCAGGAACCGCTGGCCGCTTTTCTCCGAAACAAATTGGCTCCCGGCGATCGGCGACGGCGCGGCGAACAATCTCGGAGCGAACTGCGTCGGCATCGAACGCGCGGCGCTTATGATCGGGACCTCTGCCGCGCTTCGGTGCGTTTTCGAAGGCGATGTGCCGGAATCGATCCCGGAAGGGCTGTTCTGTTACAGGCTGGACCGTAATAGGATCGTACTCGGCGGGGCGCTTTCAGACGGCGGAAGCCTGTATCGGTGGCTGACGGAAACGCTCGGGCTCGACGTCGACGAGACATCGATCGAGCAAAGGTACCGCGAACGGCCGCCCGGATATCACGGGCTGACTTTTCTTCCGTTTGTCTTCGGCGAACGAAGCACCGGATATCACACCGATGCGAAGGGATCGGTAATCGGCATAACGCGTGGAACGGACGCAGAAGATATCGTGCTCGCGGCGATGGAGGGAATAGCTTTCCGGCTTTCGGAAATACTTACAAGAATGGAACGCGTGACGAAACCGAAGGAGATCGTGGTTTCCGGAGGAGCGATCGAGACCTCCGCGTATCTGGCCCAGTTAGTCGCGGATGTCCTCGGCAGAGATGTTCTGCAGACGGAAACCGGACTCGCGTCGCTTCGCGGAGCCGCGCTCTTCGCGATAGAGGCGTCCGGCTCCGATGCCCCCGCTTCCGGCGAAACGGAACTGTCCCCCGTGCCCATTCTGCACGATCCGGCACGCCACAAGGCCTACCTTGCCGAACTAAGGAAACACAGGCGCTTCTACGAACGCTATTACCGGAAATGAAGCGAATCACCATCTCATCCGCAATTCTGAGCCTTGTATTTTCTTTCTCGCACTTTGCCCAGAATTCCGGGGGCAGTTTTACTCCGGACGGAATTTCGATTTCGGAAGCGGGGCCGCGAAACGGCCATTCGATGGCTTACGACCACGAGACCGGCGAGGTATTACTCTTTGGCGGCGCTGATCACGAGAAGGTGGTCGACGACCTTTTCGTCCTCCGGTCGAATGCCTAGAAAAGGATCGACGCGAACGGCCCCGAACCGCGCACCTTCGCTTCATTCGCGTTTGCCGGACCCGGTTACGGAATCCTCTTGTTCGGCGGAAACCGGGTGCTGTTCGGGAGCGACGAGAATCCGGCCCGTATGCTCGGCGATTCGTGGCTGTATCGGGAAGGAAGATGGACCCGGCTCGAAACTTCGACCGCACCCGAGCCAAGGGCCGAAGCCGCTGCGGCCTACGACCCGAAGGCGAAACGGCTGATCCTGTTCGGCGGCTACAAGCTGAACGACGGAGCGATCGAAAGGCTGGAGGACACCTGGGAGTTCAAGAACGGAAAATGGAAGAGGCTTTCGGCATCGGGTCCTCCGCGCGGGAACGGCGCCGCTATGGCGTTTGACCCTTCAAAAGAGGCGATAGTGTTGTTCGGCGGGCCGACCACTCAGACGGATCGCGGTCCGGGCACCGGAAAGACGTGGATACTTCGGAACGACAGATGGGTCGCTTTGAACACCGCAGCGCCGCCGAACATTTTCAATTCCGCAATGGCAACGGGACTCGGACCAAATGGCGTGGTCAGATTTGGCGGATGGACCGGCGACCGGAGGATCGACGAGACCTGGGTCCTGCGCGACGGAGGATGGATGCGGATCGGCGGCAGGGGCCCGTCAGCCCGAAATCATTCGGCGATGGTCTTTGACGCGGCGAACGAGAGGCTTGTTCTGTTCGGAGGCCACGACGGTGAACATATTTTCGGAGACCTCTGGACGTTCGATTCCCGCGTTTGGACCTTGATCTCGGATTCGTTCAGGCCGAAACGGCTGGACAACGGCCATTGAGTGGTCGAATCCCGTGCGTTCTTCGATCCGGCTTCGTGCGTTTCCGGATAGTTGTTGTATATTAAAGTCCTCAAACAAGAATTCAGTTCATCTCCCTTATCGCGGCTTTAGAGAAAAGACCGGCACCTACGGTCCAGTTCAAGCAAGAACAATCTGATACCTCTATCTCCCCGGGAGCCAAGTATGACGACTGCGCCGATGTCACAACAAACTATCGAACAACTATCTATCAACACGATCCGCACGCTTTCGCTCGATGCCGTGCAGGCGGCTAATTCCGGGCATCCGGGCCTGCCGCTCGGGGCGGCACCGATGGCGTACGTGCTCTGGACCAAGTTCCTCCGGCACAATCCCTCGAATCCGAAGTGGTTCAATCGCGACAGGTTCCTTCTATCCGCAGGCCACGGATCGATGCTGATCTACAGCCTGCTCCACCTGACGGGATATGAATCGGTCTCGCTTCAGGAGATCAAGGACTTCCGCCAGTGGGGATCGAAGACGCCCGGGCATCCGGAAAACCATCTGACGGCCGGGGTCGAGGTGACGACGGGACCGCTCGGACAGGGATTCGCGAACGGGGTCGGAATGGCTATGGCCGAAGCGTACCTCGCGGAGACTTTCAACCGCGAAGGCTATCCGGTGGTCGATAACAACATCTATGCGATCTGTTCGGACGGCGATCTTATGGAAGGCGTGTCGAGCGAGGCGGCCTCGCTGGCCGGGCATCTGGGGCTCGGGAAACTCGTATACCTTTACGACGACAACCATGTGACGATCGAAGGCCAGACGGACCTGGCGTTCTCGGAAGATGTGACAAAGCGGTTCGAAGCCGTCGGCTGGCACGTGCAGATGGTCGAGGACGGAAACGACCTGGACGCGATCGAGCATGCGATCCGCGCAGCAAAGGAGGTCACCGACAAGCCTTCACTGATCAGGGTCAGGACCGTGATCGGATTCGGACTGCCGTACGAAGGCACTTCCGACGCCCATTCCGACGCGCCCGGCGAAGAAGCCGTCCGCGAAACGAAGCGGAACCTGGGCTGGAATGAGGAGGCGACCTTTTACGTTCCGGACGAGGTGTACGAGCATTTCGGATCGGCGAAGGTGAAAGGAGCCGAGATGGAAGCCGAGTGGGATTCGCTGGTCAGCGCGTATTCGAGTTCGCACCCGGACGACGCCGAGACATTTAAGAGGGTCATCTCGGACGCGCTTCCCGAAGGTTGGGAGGATTCACTGCCGTCATTTGAAGACGTCAAAGCGGCAGCGACCCGTGTTTACAGCGGCGACGTGCTGAACTCGATCGCGGACGACATCCCTCAGCTGATTGGCGGCTCCGCCGACCTCGGCCCCTCGAACAAGACCGATATCAAATCGAGTTCTTCTTTCGCTGAAGGAAACTACTCCGGCAGGATCATTCACTTCGGCGTACGCGAACACGCGATGGGCTCGCTTATGAACGGAATGGCGCTGTACGGCGGGATCATCCCGTTCGGCGGTACGTTCCTGACGTTCAGCGACTATATGAGGCCCGCGATCAGGCTCGCGGCGCTTTCGGAGATCCAGACGATCTACGTTTTCACCCACGACTCGATCGGGCTCGGCGAGGACGGACCGACCCACCAATCGGTCGAGCACATCTGCGCGCTTCGCGCGATTCCGAATCTGAATGTGATCCGTCCGTGCGACGCACACGAGGTCAGAGAGGCGTGGAAAGCGGCCCTCTTGCGAAAAGGCGCGCCGACCGCGATGGCATTCTCAAGGCAGAAGGTCGCGCTGATCGACCGTACGAAGTACGCGGGCGCCGAAGGGCTTCACAAGGGCGCTTACGTTCTCGCCGAGGCCGAGGGCGGCGATGCCGAGTTGATCATCATCGCCACCGGCAGCGAGGTCGGTCTGGCGATGGAGACTCGCGAGAAATTGCAGGAAGAGGGAACGCCGGTCCGCGTCGTATCGATGCCCTGCTGGGAGCTTTTCGAGGAACAGTCGAATGACTACAAGGAATCGGTGCTACCTTCTTCAGTGACGAAGAGATTCGTGATCGAAGCCGGCGTCAGCCAGGGTTGGGAGCGGTACGCGGGACTGGAAGGCGCGATGCTTACGGTCGACCGCTTCGGAGCCTCGGCGCCTGCGGAGGTTGTGTTCGACAAGTACGGATTCAACATCGACAACGCGGTCGCGATGGCGAAAGAAGTAATCGGGTAGAGACTCCTTGGGCCGCGGACGTCCTCGTCCGCACGGAGCGCACGCGTTCCGCGTGCAGTGCGCCGCAAAGCGCGAACCGCACAACAGCGCCAGAGGATTCGACCGCAGAGCACGCAGAGACCGCAGGGATACTGAGTACGGAACGGAACGCGTCAGAGTCCAAGCTTCAGCTTGTCGCGTGCCGTCCGAGGCCCGAGCGGTGTTCCGCGCGTTCGCGCGGTGCAAACTGAAGTTCGCGTTACCTCTACCGATAAGCTAAAGATCGTCGGACAAAAAAGGCGGGGACAAGCCCCGCCAAAATGACGAACACCGACAAGCTAAAGCTCGTCGGACAAGAAAGCGCGGGGACAAGCCCCGCCCTTTCCTTTTACCAAAACAGGTCGAACTCGTAGGTGTCCCGTCCGCCGGAGCGGTCGCGGATCTCGATGATCGCCGTGTAGTTGTTCCGGTTAGAAGGCTGCTGGATCACCCGGACGTCTCCCCTGCCCTCGCGCTTCTCGACATCGACCTCGACATTTCGTCTAGGCAATGCCTGCGTGAAGTTATATCGAACCGAAGAGACCGGCTGGCCGCTGATCGTCCTTGCGATCGCGGAACGGCCGTAAACGCTGATCGTGACAACGTCATCCACGCTTCCGCGCCAGTTCATCTCGCCTTCGCGAACAGGCGGCCTTCCGCCGCCGCCGGCGCCCCATTCAAGTTCGAAAGTGTAGTAGTCCGAACCGCTTTCGGGGTCACTGATCTCGACTACGGCAGAATAGTTATTGCCGGGACCTGGCTCGCTGATCAACCGAACGCTCCCGCGTCCGTCAAGTACCCGCAGCCTTACGTTCACCGCACGCTTTGGAAGGTCGTCGTAGAAATCGTAAGACACGTTGTCGGGCCGGACGCCGGTCTGAACCTCTCGGGCTGATGCGTTTTTACCGCGGATCGTCACCCTGACGGTACCGTCCACGCGTCCGGTCCAGGTCATCCCGGCTTCGTCGCCACCTCCGCCGAAGGCATCCCACGAGGCCTCAAATGAATACCTGTCCGAACCGCCGCGGGAATCGCGTATCTCTATGACGGCCGCGAAACCGTTCTGCCTCGACGGCTGCTGGATGACACGCACTTCGCCTCTTCCTTCGATCGTCCGGACCGTCACATTCACAGGACGCCTTGGAAGATCGTCCTGGAAATTCGCGACTACGGAAGTCGGGAACCGGCCGGAGATGGCGCGCGCGGTCGCAACCCTTCCCTTGATCGTGATCTGCACCGTATCATCGACATTGCCCTGCCAGTTCATCTGGCCGCTCCCGATAGGCGGCCGGCCGCCTCCGAAATTGTCCCAGAACACGTCGAACGAATACTGGTCGGAACCGCCCCTTGTGTCACGGATCTCGATGACTGCCGAATAACCGTTCAAAGCATTCGGCTGCTGGATCACCGAAACATCTCCCCGGCCGTCGGTTCTTCGAACCGTCACGTTCACATTGCGGCGGGGAAGATCGTAGTTAAAGTTGTAACGGATGTTGGAAACCGGCCGTCCGCTGATCGCGTTCGCGATCGCTTGCCTGCCGACGATCCGGATGCGCACCACATCGTCGACCCTTCCCGACCAGGTCATTCCGGCTTCCGATTGCCCAGGGGGAAAGTACCCGCCGTCGCCGGGATCATTCGAGAATGCGTAGTCAACGCTTACAACGGTTCCTGAACGGAGATTGAACTGGCCTTCGTAATTGAAGACCCTCCATCCCGACCGGTTGAACCTGTGCCGCCCGCTTCCCGTGATGCGGTTCTGGTTCCTGACATTGCTCGACATCACGATCGCGTTGTTGTCGAACTGAAAGTCGTGATTAGAACCCCGGAGCTCATTAATGATCCTTGTCCGAACTTGCTGCTGGACAACGTTTATCTGGTACCCGTCCGCGTACTGCGCGAAAACGGATGTTACGGAAAGCGCGGCAAGGAGTGCCGAGAGCGCCAGAATCGATACGGAGCGTTTGTTTGAATGCGTATGCATCGCAACCCCCTTTTTTGCTGAATGGTTTGAATACACCGGATTAATTTTCATTATATGCCCGCTTCGCCGGGCTTGGAAACCCGGACGCCGGTCGGGGAGGCCTGTGTCCGGCAGTGCAATAGAAAGGGCAGCGTGGTCAAACGCTGCCCGTTAATTGCCGGCTTGCAATTCTTTACTCTTCGACGGTGATCTCCCTGATCATCAACTCTTCGATCCGGCCTTGTTGTAGCTGAGGAACCAGCCCGTGTCCCAGGTCTTTCCGCCGTCGGTGGATCGCTCCGTACGCGCGTCGAATCCTTCACCGGTCCGTTTGATCACTTTTCGGAAATTGAAGACAGTCCCGCGAACGGAAAGCTGCGAACTGAAGACAATCTCGTCGCCAACCATTCGTCCCTCGTAGAAGGTCAGAATTCCGTGCTGCGAATGGCTCCAGGCATGCTGGAGATTGCCGGTGATGTTGCTGAATCCGAACAGCCCGATCACCCTCAGCGGCTTGCCGTCTCGTGTCCCTGTGAATTCTTCCTTCCAGACACAGCCCGGAAAAAAATCCTCGACGACCGACTTTCCCGTCGTTGTTTCCCACTTTTCCGGATTTCTCGAGACACGGAATCTGCTTTCCACATTCCAGTTTCCCGCCAGGAACGACATCTGTTTCGCTTCGTCCGATTCGCATCCCGCGTCCTGAGCGAGTGCGTTCGTCGCCGACATTCCCAGAAACAAAGCGGCCGCCAGCGCGGCGGCCGTCCTCTTAAGTTTGATCATCTTTGGCTTCCTTCTTACAAGCACGGCTCGGTCGAGAAGTCCGTATGGCCTCGGCCTTCCCAACATCGCCACGCTTCGGCCGTCGATTTGATCTGCCATACGCCGTTCGAGTCCAGCTCGATCCGCAGCGTCGTTCGCTTTCCGCGTACCGAATCGTCTAAATATCCGTCATCGGTAACGACCACCGTTACTTTTGATGTGTCCTCGGAGTTGTCGGACTTGATCTCGATCGTCCTTGAGCGCATCTCCCCGAAGTCCTCGACAGCCTTCTCGATCAGGCTCATCAGCGACTTGCTTCCGTCCATCGGCCCGCCGTCCGGACCGGGACTCATCTTCGCGTAATCCGAGTCGGCGAGTTCCCTTGCCCTTTCGTTTGCGTTCGGAGTGGTTCGGACGTCGATCGTGTGGTTGATTCCCTGGAAGTCGTTCAAGCCCTTTACGACAAGGGTTTCAGAACCTCTTCCCATTCCGGAACCGCGCTGAACGTATGTCCGGAGAATAACCGCGAACGGCTCACCGTCCGCGAGACGCCATTCCAACTTCGTATCTTTCAGCGGATACGACAGCGATTGAGAGGCTATGCGAACGCCTTCGTCGCCCCTCTCGACATTGAACTCGAGTGTCGTAGCGGAATCGAAGATGTGAAGCCTGTAGCCTCCGTAGCCCTTGCAGAACGTCGAGGTATGCGCGCCTTCTTCGGATTCCTGCATCTCGCAGTCCTTGTCGAGATCGGTGTATGCGCTGGAGATTCCCGGTGCCGATCCTCCCGTAACAGCGATGCTGTAGATGTAAGCGCCCGGGTCGAACTTCGACGTCGTTCGCGCGCCCGACGGGTAGATCCCGGCCATGCCGTTCTCGTTCAACAAACGGTATCCGAATCCGTCCTCCCGCCCGGCGAAGATCACGTATTCTCTGGATTCGATCTCGCTTATCGCGATCTCGGAGACCCTCCCTAGGATCCCTTCGGCGCCGGTCAGCTTCATTCCGGGATGTACGCCTTTTGCGGTCTTGTAGTCCTTTCCGACGACCGCGATGTATTCGATCGTTGCCGATCTGTCGATCGCAGATTCGGGGTCCTCTTCTCCCGCATACAGGTACATATGCGGCTCTTTTCCCTTCGAGACCTGTACCCAAGCGACGCCTTCGCCGTCCGAAGTCCTTTTGAACGTGAATCCCGGCATCGCCTTTTCGGCCTCTGCCACACTCATCCCGATCTTCACCGGACCTGCCGAATCATGGGTGATGCTGTATCCTGATCCGCCTTGTCCCAACGCGCTCATCGTGAGCGCGAACACCGCCAAGCCTGCTGCCGCGATCGTTCGCTTCATAGTTTTGTCTCCCCCCGGGGCGCCGCCCCATCTGATCAAGTTTCGTGATTATATGTTATTTGGTCCCGTACCACTCAGTCGGCCCCGGAACGCGATCTTCTCCCGAATGTTGCGCTTTGAATCTTTGTTCTATCGAAACCGCCAAATTTATCGTGGATTTATGTTCGAATCGTTAGAGTATCGTCCGTCCCGAGGCTAGCTCCTCTGCGACGCACGGAGATACGAATTCACTCGCGGCATCTCCGCCTGAAAATCCTTCACTCGTTAAGCAGGCGTCTGAAGGTCTGAATCAGGAAGAAGGGTCCCTTTCTTCGGCATCAACCGAAAGAGTGACCCTTCATTTTTGCAAAGGGACATTGGCACCATCGCGGCGCGTCCCTCCACTTTTCTGTTCCCAATCCTATCGTGATAAGATTTCGGACTATCTTCGAAGGTCCGTCTCGCCTAACTCCCTGCCGTGCGGCCGGGCCCGTCCCGAATCGATATGGATAAATTTCTGATCAAAGGAGGCAATCCTCTTCGAGGCCGCGTTTCGATAAGCGGCGCGAAGAACTCCGCGCTGCCGTGCCTTGCCGCAACGCTGCTAAGCCCGGCGACCGTCACGCTTCACAACGTGCCGTACGTTCGCGACCTCATTACCCAGAGAAGGCTTCTCGAAGACCTTGGGGCGCAGACTCTGACGCCGGACGTCCACACGCACAAGATCACCGCCGCGCATATAGAGAATTTCGAGGCGCCGTACGAACTCGTGAAAACAATGCGCGCAAGCGTGCTCGCGCTTGGGCCTCTGCTCGGAAGGTTTGGAAAGGCGAAGGTGAGCCTGCCGGGCGGATGCGCGATCGGGACCAGGCCTATAGATCTTCATCTTCGTGCTTTTGAGGAACTCGGCGCGGAGGTCTCTCTCGAATCGGGAGACGTCGTCGCTAGGGCCCCGCGCGGAAGGCTGGTCGGCGCTGAAATGGAATTCGAGAAGGTCACCGTAACCGGGACCGAGAACGTGATGATGGCCGCCGTGCTCGCCGAAGGTACGACAGTGATCCGTAACGCGGCGTGCGAGCCGGAGATCCCGGACCTCGCCGATCTACTTAACAAGATGGGTGCGAAGGTCCAGGGAGCCGGCACACCGACGATCACTATCGAAGGCGTCGAGGGCCTCGGGGAAGCAGAGCATACGATAATCGCGGACCGGATAGAGACCGGCACGTTCGCCGTCGCGGCGGCTATCACAGGCGGTGAACTTGAGATCGCGAACTGCCGCCCGGATCATATCGGCGCCGTGATCGAGAAGCTGCGCGAGGCAGGCGTGGAGATCGAAGAACTGGACGAAACGACCCTGAAGGTCCGAAGGTCCGACGGCGGGCTGAAGGCTTCGAACGTCACGACCGAGCCGTATCCGCTGTTCCCGACCGACATGCAGGCGCAGTATATGACGCTGATGACGCAGGCGGAAGGAACTTCGGAGATCATCGAGACGATCTTCGAGAACCGTTTTATGCACGCGTCAGAGCTGATCCGGATGGGAGCCGACATCGAGATTCACGGGAACCACGCCACCGTCAAGGGTCCCGTGAAGCTGAAGGGCGCTCCGGTTCTCGCTTCGGACCTGAGGGCGTCGGCGTCGCTCGTTCTGGCCGGGCTTGCGGCGGAGGGCGAAACGATGATCGACCGCGTGTATCACATCGACCGCGGTTACGAGACGATCGTCAGGAAGATAGGTGCGCTCGGCGGCGACATTCAAAGGATCAAGGAGCAGATCACCTCGGTCGCAGACAGCGGCGAGGCGGTAGGCTCGACATAGAACCAAGACCGAACGTGTTCACCGCTTTCCTGATTCTTCCGGCATTTTGCTCCCGCTTGCACCGCAGATTCGCGCTTGAACGGCGCAGACTATGAATTGGTTCAGGCTGGAACCATCCGCTGCGGCGACGGCGGCGGCCTGTCTGTGGAGGGATTTCGGGAGTCGAACACGCAACTGTCCGCTGTAGTTTTGCTCAACTATCGGATCCGGAAGCCTTTTTCCCTGGGATCGGTAGGTTTCAATAAAGAGTCCCAAAGCCGTTTTTGCTTCTCTTAGCGCCTCTTCTTCACTCTCACCAAAAGCTGACAGCCCCGGGAACGAAGGGCACGTGGCCACGTATTCTCCGTCCTCCTCGCTCCACCTGATATCGAAAGAGTATCTGTTCATCTCAATGTCCCTCCGGATCGCCCGAGAGTTCATCGATCGCGCTGACGAGCTGTCTAACCTGATAAGGCTTGGCCATTCCACTACGATTCTGGAAGTTCATCAATTCGCCAGGGCGGCCTGCGAGTCCCGGGTTGAAGTAGATCCGATGGGAGGTGCCTTCGTGCCTTTCCAGTTCCCAGCCAAAGTACTCTGCAAGTCTGCAGAGGTCAGAATAGCGCAGGCTGTTTGGCGCCCTTCGAGCCTTCTCGAGCAGCTTATGTCTCTTTTCTATTTTCGCCATTTCGTGAGGAAAAATGGAACGATTCGACGGTACCATATATGGAACCACACCCGCAACCTATGTTTGCCCCAGTTAGGCAATGCTCGACGGCAAATGTTCAACCGTGCGGGTAACGTGTATAATTTCCGCCTATAACCATCCGGAGAACTCAGATTTGCAACACGAACTCGTCCTCATTCTCGATTTCGGCTCACAATACACTCAACTGATCGCCCGGCGCGTGCGGGAGCAGGGGATCTATTGCGAGATACACCCTTTCAGCCTTCCCGCCGATGAGATCAAGGCGCGTTCGCCGAAAGGCGTAATCCTCTCCGGCGGCCCTTCGAGCGTAACCGACGAAGGCGCGCCGCGCGTCAAACCGGACTTCTACGAGAAGATCGATGTCCCCATCCTTGGGATCTGCTACGGGATGCAGCTCTTTGCGATCGACCTGGGGGGTGCCACGGAACCCGCCGCTCGTAGGGAGTACGGGCGCGCCGAGCTGAAGCGCCTCAGCGGAAAGACCGACCTCTTCACCGACCTGCCCGAAAAGCTGGAGGTCTGGATGAGCCACGGCGACCACGTCATCGAACTGCCCGAAGGCTTCACAAAGACCGCCACGACAGGCGACGTGATAACCGCCATCGAGGATCCCGAAAGAAAGCTGTACGGCGTCCAGTTCCATCCGGAGGTCGCGCACACTCCGAAAGGCGCAGAGATCCTGCACAACTTCCTGTTCGACATATGCGGCTGCCGCGGCGACTGGACTCCCCAGCAGTTCATCGACGAAGAGGTCGAGAAGATCCGCGAGATCGTCGGCACAGAAGGCCGCGTCGTCTGCGGGCTTTCGGGCGGCGTCGATTCTACCGTTGCGGCAGTGCTGGTCCACGAGGCGATCGGCGACCGGCAAACCTGCATTTTCGTCAACAACGGACTTCTTCGCGCCAACGAGTTCCAGGACACGCTCAGGCTTTATCGAGACCGCCTGCACCTGAACGTGGTCGGCGTCGATGCTTCGAGCGAGTTCTACAAGGTCCTGAAAGGAAAGACCGATCCGGAAGAGAAGCGGAAGGCGATCGGCCGCAAGTTCATAAAGGTCTTCGACGACGAAGCGCACAAGATCGGCGGCGTCGACTGGCTAGTGCAGGGCACGCTCTATCCCGACGTGATCGAATCGGTGTCGCTCCGCGGCGCCAGCGTTACGATCAAAACGCACCACAACGTCGGAGGGCTTCCGAAGAAGATGAAGCTGAAGCTGATCGAGCCTCTCCGCGAGCTGTTCAAGGACGAGGTAAGGAGAATCGGCGCCAGGCTGGACATTCCCGAAGAGATCCTGGAGCGGCATCCGTTCCCGGGTCCCGGCCTGGCGGTCCGGATCCTCGGAGAAGTGACGCCGGAAAAGGTCGAGCTTCTTCAGAAGGTGGACAAGATCTTCATCGACGAACTTCACACGGAAGGCCTTTACAACGAGACGTGGCAGGCGTTCGCGGTGCTTCTGCCGATACATTCGGTCGGGGTGATGGGCGATTTCAGGACTTACGAGCAGGCGGCGGCTCTTCGCGCTATAACTTCGACCGACGGCATGACCGCCGACTGGGCGAGGCTCCCGCACGAATTCCTGGCGAAGGTCTCAAGCCGCATCACATCCGAGATCCGCGGCATTAACCGCGTCGTTTACGACATTTCTTCGAAGCCTCCGAGCACGATCGAATGGGAATAAGAGAGTACTGAGAGATGAGGACTGAGGACTGAGTCCGGAATCCGCACAATATTTGACGGGGCGAACGAGCAATCCGTCCGCGTGGCGGACAAATGAGTTTAGCCGTGGGCAAGCCGCAAGCGCGGCCCACGGTTCAGACGCCGACAAAGTCCGGAGCCGCTTTAGCGGCATCATGACCGAAAGTCGGACTTCGAAGAGAGGGTCTTCACTCAGTCCTCGGTCCTTTCCTCTCAGTCCTGAATACCTGTGAGCAGCCAAGTCCGCCAGCCCCTTTCCGACGAGCCTTTTTCCCGGCCCGAGTCGCGGTTCGACATCATACGGGCGCGGGTCGGATTCGTGCTTGCTCCCGCCGCGTTCCTCGCGATCTACTTCTATCCTTTCGAGCTGAAACCCGAGGCGCACAGTCTTGCGGCGGTCATCGCGGCCGTGATCATCCTCTGGATCTGCGAATCGCTCCCGATGCCGGTCACCGCGCTTATCGGCGCCGCGATGTGCGTGATCTTCAACGTCGCGCCGGTAAAGCAGGTGTTCGCGCCGTTCGGAGATCCGCTGATGTTCCTCTTCATCGGCTCGTTCATCATCGCCCGGGCGATCTTCATCCACGACCTCGACAAGCGGTTCGCGTTCGGCGTCCTTTCCCTGAAGTGGATCGGGGCGCGGCCTTCGAGGATCCTTTTCGCATTCGGAGCGGTCACCGCGTTCAGTTCCGCCTGGATCTCGAACACCGCCACGACCGCGATGATGTTCGCGATCGGGCTTTCGATCCTCGCGTTCCTCTTCAAACACGAGAAAGAAACGGGCGTAAAGATCAATCCCGGGTACGCGACCGCGATGATGCTGATCACGTCCTTTTCTGCAACGATCGGCGGGCTGATGACGCCGATCGGGACGCCGCCGAATGTGATCGGGCTCGGGTTCATGAGGCGGATCCTGGACGTCGATATATCATTCTTCAAGTGGATGATGATCGGCGCTCCCATCGCGATCATCCTTTACCTGTTTCTCTACTTCTACTTCAACCTCGTCGCTCCGGCGGGCGTGAAAGAGATCCCCGGCTCGGAAGAGATGATCGCCCGGGAAAAGAGCGAGCTCGGCGGTTGGACCCGAGGCCAAAAGTCGACCGTGATCGCGTTCCTGACCGCGGTTTCTCTCTGGATACTCGCGGGAGTCATCGGCCTTGTCGTCGGGGAAGCGAGTCCCGTTTACAAGGCTATCCAGTCGAGTTTTCCCGAGGCTGTCGGAGCGGTCGTCGGAGCGGTGCTTCTGTTCATCCTGCCCGGCAACAATGAAGGGGAAAAGGCGATCACGTGGGGCGATGCGGTGCAGATCGACTGGGGCGTGATCCTTTTGTACGGAGGAGGATTCGCGCTCGGAGTGCTTTCTTTTCAGACTGGTCTCGCAGAGGAGATCGGGCGGAACCTGACGCTGCTTCTGCCTTTGAGCGGAGGCTTCGGACTGCTCGTCGCGTCCGTGATCGTCGCGGTTCTGATCTCCGAAACGACATCGAACACGGCCTCGGCGAATATGGTCGTCCCCGTAGTGATCGCGATCGCCCAGGCGCAAGGCCAGGACCCGTTCATTCCGGCGCTCGGAGCGACATTCGGAGCGAGCCTCGGGTTCATGCTGCCGGTCTCGACGCCCTGCAACGCGATAGTCTACGGATCGGGCTACATCCCTCTGATGAAGATGGTGAAGTACGGAATCCTAGTGGATATCATCGGCGCGGCGGTGATAATCGGGGTCCTGAGCTTGCTAGGAGTGTTCCTTAGATAAATAGTCGCCGATCCCCGATCGTGCCCGTTTAGAGCAGCGCTTCGCGCTGCCAAAGCGGGGTGAAACCCCGCTAACTCAATAAACCTCGGGCTTTAGCAGGGTCGTTCGAGTTGATCATTATTGCTTCAGGGCCGCCGATACTTCTTATCCAGTGCGGGATCTCGGGGATTAGATTGCGCTCCCTACAGAGCGCCAAAGAGTCCGGAATACTTGCCACAGACATTTGTCTCCTAACGGAGCCGAAGCTCCCGGGTGTGCTGCGTTGCTTTTAACATTCCGCGCCGATGGCGCTTCTCATTGGTCAATGGTAACTGGTCATTGGTCAATGGTCATTGGTCAATGGTCACTGGTCATTGAACAACGGCCAATGATCTGTCGCCGCTACGCGGTTATGAACAATTATCTGATCGCCTCCCCAAGTTTCGCTTCGCTCCAGGTGGGGCTACAAAAATGACGCCCGCTGCGCGGGCTCCCGAACCGACAAAGATCGTAGACAAAACAAACTTGATAGATCTGATAGACTCGACAGACTCAACAGACTCATTGACACCATTCTCCTCACACATCTATAGTCACGTTGATGGCCATCCGCCTCAAAACAATTCTTTTCGTACTTCTGATGACCTTCAGCGTTTACGCCGCGGCGCCCGCCGCGGGCGGCGCCGATGAAAAGGTCTGCCCGATGAAGTGCTGCAAGAAGGCGAAGGCAGATGCGAAAAAGGCCGGCGACCAAAAGTACCTGTGCAGGGTCCTTATCTGCGCCCAGTCTACGCCGGCTCCTCCGAACGTGTTCTCTTCTTCGACGATAGCTCCGGTTCTTGTCGAAGAGATCGACGCACCCGGTTTCGAGACGCTCTTCGTCTCTGGAACCGCACGCCATCACGAGCCTTCCGCTCCCGTCCGCGGAGCGCCGGTTAGTAAACAGCCCATCTACATTCAAATCCATTCACTTTTGATCTAGTTTCAGGGCCGAAGTGCGTCTGTACTCAGGTGAAGTGCGCCTGATCGCAGCGCAACTTCCGGCTTCCTGGGGCATATCCGCGCTTTGGGAAGTCCCCGCGCTGACGCTCGGGGTTCTGCCGCGTGTCCCAGCTTTGTGGGAAGCCCCCGCGCTGACGCTTGGGGTTCTGCCGCGTGTCCCTGCTTTGTGGGAAGCCCCCGCGCTGACGCTTGGGGTTCTGCCGGTGCTCGCTATGCGCCGGACAAGTCTCGCATTAGATCAGCCGGGTCTTCTTACGCTTTGGCCCGGATACCGACAACATTTTTAAGTAAGAAAGAAATATCAATATGAGAACAAAGGGATTAGTCGCGTCATTTGTATTGGTTTCTCTCGGAGTTATCGCCGCAGGATGCGGCGCCGGAGGCTCGTCACCGGTGATGACGACGATCGCGGAAAAGAAAGTCGGGGAGAACCTGGCCGTAGCGATCTCGAACCCCGAAGGAAAACTTAAGAACGGGGAGCAGGAGATCGGTTTGAAGTTCACCGACGGTTCCGGAAACCCGGTTGAGATCTCCGCCGCTTCGCTCAACTTCAACATGCCGGCGATGGGATCTATGGCGGAAATGAACGATCCCGCGACACTCAACACGACATCGACGCCCGGCGAGTTCGCCGGCAAGGTCAAGCTTCAAATGGCCGGCGAATGGATCGCCCAGATCAGCTACGAAGGAGAAGAGACCGGGAAGACGACGATGGAGGTGACGGCATATTAGTGAGCAGTGAGCGGTGAGCAGTGGTCGGCTGTTCAAAGTCCTGGGCTCAAGGTCCAAAGACAAGAATGGGCCAGAGAAACTTCATGTTTGATAGAGCGCACAGCTTCGAACCTCGAAAACCGAAACTGACAACTCACGGCTCACCGCTCACTGCTAACCGAGACATATGATCCACTCACTCATCGCACTCTCATTCAGGTACCGCGGCGTCGTGATCGCGCTGTTCGCGATCGTCGCGCTGCTCGGTTACTGGGCTCTCAGGAACACGCCGATCGACGCGATCCCCGACGTGTCCGAGAACCAGGTCATCGTCTTCACCGACTGGCCGGGACGATCGCCTCAGGAGGTCGAGGACCAGATCACCTATCCGCTGGTCACGAATCTGCAGGGCCTGCCCGGCGTTAAGGTCGTCCGCGCCAACTCGATGTTCAGTTTCTCGATGATCAACATCATCTTCGAGGACGGGATCGACCTTTACTGGGCGCGCACACGTGTTCTCGAACGGCTGAATCTCGTGACCGCACAGATGCCTGACGGTGTGACACCGACGCTCGGACCCGACGCGACCGGCGTCGGACAAGTGTTCTGGTACACGATTGAGAGCGAGAAACACAGTCTCCGGGAGCTTCGAACGCTCCAGGACTGGTTCGTCCGCTACCAGTTGAACTCGGTCGACGGCGTTGCGGAGGTGGCGGGAGTCGGGGGCTTCGTCCAGCAGTACCAGATAGACGTCGATCCGAATCAGCTGCGGTCCTTCGGACTTTCGCTTTCGTCGGTGATCGACGCCGTGAAGCGTTCGAATAACAATGTCGGCGGAAACGTGCTCGAGCAGTCCGGAAACTGGTCCGTCGTCCGCGGAGTGGGTCTCGTGGAATCCGTGGCGGACATCGAGAACGTCGTCATCGGATCGTCGGGCGGCACCCCGGTGTACGTGAAGAACGTCTCGAATGTCAGCCTGGGCGACGCGTTCCGGGTCGGAGCGCTCGACAAGAACGGAAAGGAAGCGGTCGGCGGAGTTGTGATCGCCCGGTACGGAGTGAACACGCCCGAAGTGATCGAGGGGATCAAGGACAAGATCCGCGAGATCGAGGTCGGGCTTCCGGAAGGCGTGGCGATCGTCCCCTTTTACGACCGAACCGAGCTTGTCGACCGCGCGGCGAACACGCTGCAATGGACCCTGATCGAGGAACTGATCCTCGTCGCGCTCGCCCACATTTTCTTCCTGGCGCATTTCCGCTCGATCCTGATCGTATCGATCCCTCTGCCGCTGGCTGTGCTGATGTCCTTCCTGTTCATGTACGTGATGGGGATCAGCTCGAACATCATGTCGCTCGCGGGTATCGCGATCGCCATCGGCGTGCTTGTCGATGCCGGGATCGTCGTAACCGAGAACGCCTTCCGCTATTTCGAAAAGAACGACGTGGACACGAGCGACAAGGGCGCCGTCCTGCGGGCCGTGGTCGAATCCACGAAGCTCGTCGCGAGGCCCGTGTTCTTCTCGATGGCGATAATCATCCTCGCCTTCATTCCCGTTTTCGCGCTCGAGGGACGTGAAGGAAAACTGTTCCATCCCCTCGCTTACACCAAGACGTTTGCAATGCTGGCCGCAACGATCATCGCGGTCACGCTCGTGCCGGTTCTGTGCACGTTCCTGCTTCGCGGAAAGATGCACGCCGAGGACCGCAACCCGCTGATGCGGTTCCTTCAGAAGATATACAAGCCGTTCCTTGTGACGGCTCTGAAGCACAGGCTCGCCGCGGTCGGGACTGCATTGGTCCTGTTTTCCGGCGCGATCTGGCTCGCCTCCGGAATCGGTTCGGAGTTCATGCCGGCGCTGAACGAGGGCGACCTGATGTATATGCCGGTCACCGATCCTTCCGTTTCTATGGAGGAAGCTTTGCGGCTGATCCAGAGACAGGATGAGATCCTCATGTCCTTCCCTGAAGTGGAACACGCCGTCGGGAAGGTCGGTCGCGCGGATACTTCGACGGACCCGGCACCGGTGAATATGAACGAAACGATCATCCACCTGAAGCCGGAAAGCGAGTGGCGCGAGGGCGTGACGCGCGAGTCGCTGATAGAGGAAATGGACCGGAAGCTGAAGTTCCCGGGTGTCACGAACATATGGACCCAACCGATCATTAACAGGATCGAGATGCTCGCTACGGGGATCCGTTCGGAGGTCGGGATCAAGATCTTCGGCAGCGACCTGCGGACTCTCGAAAGGCTTTCTCAGCAGGTCGCCGAAACCGTGAAAGGCGTCGAAGGCGCTGCGGATGTTTATCCGGAGCGTGTCGTCGGCACGCCGTATGTCGACATCGACGTCGACCGCAAGGCGGCGGCAAGGTACGGGATCGACGTCGGCATGATCAACGAAGCGGTCGAAAAGGGGATCGGCGAAACGAACCTTACCACAACTATCGAAGGCCGCGAGCGATTCCCGATACGCGTTCGCTTTGTGCCCGAGTTCCGGGGAACGCCCGGGAACATCGGTCAGATCCCAATCGTGATGCCGGACGGATTGTCGATCCCGCTCTCGCAGGTGGCAATGATCCGAACGGTCAACGGCGCCTCGATGATCGCCAGCGAGAACGGCCTATTGAAAGGAACCGTCTTGCTAAACGTACGAGGTCGGGACGTCGGGTCGTTCGTCGCGGATGCCGACCAGGTGCTCAGGGAAAAAGTGCAGCTTCCCGCCGGGTACTACTTCTCCTGGAGCGGCTCATTCGAAAACCAACAGAGGGCGAAGCAGAGGCTTCTTCTGGTCGTTCCGTTGGTGGTTATTGTGATCTTCGGACTTCTCTACCTGACTTACGATTCGGCGATCGAGGCGGCCCACGTGCTGCTCGCCGTACCCTTCGCCCTTACGGGCGGCGTTTATCTGCAGTGGCTGCTAGGCTACAACTTCTCGGTCGCGGTGTGGGTCGGCTTCATTGCCCTTTTCGGCACAGCCGTCCAGACAGGCGTCGTGATGGTGATCTACCTCGAGGAGGCGGTGAAAAAGAAACGCGAGGAGCTCGGCCATCTCGACAGGAGTTCACTTATGGAGGCCGTGATCGAAGGAGCTTTGCTGAGGCTTCGGCCGAAACTGATGACCGTTTCGACGGTCATCGCCGGGCTGCTGCCGATCATGTGGAGCACCGGAACGGGTTCCGACGTGATGCGTCCGCTGGCGACGCCGGTATTAGGCGGCATGGTTTCGAGCCTGCTGCACGTTCTGATCGTCACGCCGGTCATCTTCTACTGGATCCACGAACGCCGTTTGAAAGCCGAGGAGGCTGAAGTATGAACGTACGCTTGATTCGAATGGCCTTCGCACTGGGCCTTCTGCTTCTTTTCCAGACGGCTGCCGGCGCTCAGATCCCAAAGCCGGATCCGCTTGCGACTCTTTTGAAGTACGTCGATCAAACTGCCGGCACCGATGCGGACCAGGCGGTGCGGATCGCGCTCGCGTCGAACGACGAACTGGCGGCGATGAAGCTTGAAACTGAATCCTCGACAAGAATGATCGGACAGGCGAAACAGAGAGCTCGGCCGAGCGTCGGGTTCGAGAGCCGCCAGCAGGTGGGCGGATCGAGAAACCACTCGATGGTGATGGGCACGATACCGCTCGAACTCGGAGGGCGGAAGTCGTCGAGGATTGCGGTAGCCGAGACAATGGCGGCTCTCGACCGCGCTCTGTATGAAGAGAAAGAGCGGATGTTGGCCGCGGAGGTCCGCACCAAGTTCGGGAGGGCGCTGGCGAAGGCCTTGAAGCTGAAGCTTACCGAGGACACGCTCTTGTTCGTGATCGAGAGCTACGAACTTGTAAAGGCGAACGTGACCGAAGGCGACACGGCCCCTCTTGAGGAGAACATGCTTCTCGTGGAGGTGAACCGCCTGCGGTCGATGCGCGAAAAGGACGAGGGCGCGGTCAGGATCGCGATGCTCGAACTGAAGAACCTTATGGGGATCGGGCCGGAGGCTCCTCTCTTGCTCAAAGGCGATTTCGAAGGGCTTGTCGAGCCGCTTCCGCCGCTTCGCGTCGCCACGGAAACGGCGCTGGCAAAAAGGCCGGACCTTGAGGCGCTCCGCGCCGCTATCGAAGTCGGCCGGGCGAAGATCGACCAGTACGCAAGCGACAGCGGTATCGATGCCGCTCTGAACCTCGGTTACGAGCGGATGACCGACGACGCTTTCCGCGGCGGCGACCACATGGTGATCTTCGGTGTGCGCATCACGCTCCCTTACGGAAACCGGAACCGCGATGCGATCGAGGCTTCAACCCTTGATAAGCAAGCCGCGGAGCAGAGGCTGGAATTCGGCGAGCTCGTCGTGCGCCGGGAGGTAGCGTCGGCGTTTGCGAGATACGAGTTCGCGGTTAAGGCGCTGGAGATCTTCCGGGTCGGCGTCGCGGGTGAGGCATTCAGGAACCTTGAGGTCGTCAGGCAGACATACGAATTCGGATCGGCGTCGCTGATCGATTACTTGTCTGAACAGGGGAGATATCTGGACTACCAGGCGGGCCTGATCGACGCGCAGTTGGAGGTGTACGAAGCGAAGGTCTCGATCCTGAAAGCCGGGAACGAGGCGGGACTGAAGTGACATTGTGCAAGGACCAGGGACCATTGACCACTGATCGGCGGAGCCCGTCCAGGGTGAAGGTCAGGCGTCGACAGATCGATCGCCCCGAAGTTGCGACGGAGGGTAGCCCGGGGCAAACCGTGGGCGCAGCCCCGGGTAAATGTCACATTTGCCGACGCACGCCGGAGGCGTGCCGCTATTGACGAACCGATGCGGGAGGGGACGCCCGCGGTCCAAAATCAGAACCCGGAGCGCGAGCGACGGGCATTAAAGCAAATGACCGAAGAATACGACGACATAATTGAAGAAGAGGTGCCGGAGGTATCGAACTCCCGCCGCAACCGCGCATTGATCGTGTCCGGGATTGCGGTCCTCATTTTCGTCCTGATAGCCGGATTCTCGATATGGTACTTCCTTGCCGGCGGCGCGTCCGGCAACCCGGTGGCCGCACCGAGAGACACGTCCTTCAACGAGTCCGGCGGATCTTCTTCATCGCTGGCTTCTGATCGGGATATCACTTTAACACCGGCTCAGGTAGAAGCGGCGGGATTCGAGTTCGCAGTGATCGGAGAGACGCTCGACGCGGTTTCGGCAGACGCGGCGACCACCGGTGTCGTGCGTGCCAACGAGTACCGATCGACACCTGTCAACGCTTACGCAGGCGGCGTGGTCCGAAGGGTTTTCGCTGAGCTAGGCGAGTTCGTCCGGCAGGGCGAGACGATCGCGACGATCTCCAGCGATGAGCTCGCGACGGCCGAGTCGAAATTCATTGCGATGAAGGCGGAGCTTGCGGAAGCCGAGCGGCGTTACAAACGCGCGCTGAGCCTGAGCACGATCTCCGAGGAAAGCCGGAACGAGCTCGACCGAACGACGGCCGCACTTCAAGCTGCGCAGGCGTTGCTGGCCGAAAAACGGAGCAACTTTGAGAGATCGCAAAAGCTTGTGAAGATCGGATCAATCAGCCGCAAAGCGTTTGAGAACGCGACCACGGAGTTCGAAACTGCGAAAGCCGATCTTGTGGAGGCTGAGAACCGGTTCGGAAGAGCCCGGCGCCTTCTGGAAGTGAATCCGGCACGAAACAACGAGCTCGACCAGACGCTGACGAAGTTCCGGACGATGCAGGCGGATGTCGCTGCGCAGAGAGAAAAGCTGCTCGTCCTCGGACTTCCAAAACGGACGGTCGATTCTTTGAACTCGCCTTCGCAGGTCAGTTCGCTTCTTCCGGTTACGGCTTCTATCTCGGGCACGCTGACCGAAAGAACGGTCAACGGAGGCGAGACGGTTTCGGCTAACTCGAAGATAGGCACCGTCACGGACCTTTCTTCCGTCTGGGTCATCGGCCAGGTCTATGAAAAGGACCTGGGCAAGGTACGGGTCGGAAGCGGCGCCAGTGTGCGGAGCGATTCATATCCGGGCGAGATATTCCGCGGGAACGTGACTTATGTCGATCCTTCAGTTGATGAGAAGACCCGAACGGCGCAGGTTCGTGTTGAGCTCGCAAACCCGGGTGAGAAACTGAAGTTCGGAATGTACGTGAACGTCGCATTCGCAACGATCGGGGGCTCGGAACGTACGGCGCCCCTTGTTCCGAAATCGGCCGTTCAGACGATCGGAGCGGACACCTTCGTTTTCATTGCGACCGAAGATCCTAACGTATTCAGAATGAGGCAGATACGGGTTGGGGAAGAACGCGAAGGCAGTTTCCCCGTTACCGAAGGCATATTCGTGGGAGACAAAGTCGTAACGACGGGGAGCTTTCTCCTGCGCGCAGAGTGGCTGAAGACGAATCCGTCGGGAATGTGATCAGGAAGCGGCGGCTGTGAGGCCGATCGGATTGCCTTCGGGATCTTCGATCAAGGCGAATCTGAGGTCACCGTGTTCCATAGGAGGGATCCTTACAAGCGCGCCTTCGCTTTCCGCACGTTCGACGGTTTCTTCCAGGTCCTCGACCTCGAAATAAACGACGAGTTCGGCCTTCCCTTCCGGCTCGTGCCGGATCCCGGCTGTAGGTCCTTCGCCGGTTGCGATGTCGTAGTAATCAAACCCTGCAAGATCCCTTCTTTCAATCTGCCATCCGAAAACGGAACTGTAGAAATCCCTCAGCGCGCCTCCGTCGATTCCCGCGATCTCGATGTGCTTCGGCTTTGCCATTCGTCTATCTCCAGCTGTGCGGCTCGGGCGGTACCGGATCGCCGGTCCTCGTTTCCCATCGGGACTGGTCCGCGGATTCGAACGCATCTCCGGGCGACAGGGTCCTGTGGGGCGAGTAGTCGTCGGGCGCTTCTTTCCAAATGTTGATGTACCAATAAATGGGCATCGCAAACAGTCCGCCGAAGAACAGTGCGAGCACCCAGGCGATCTGGTGCTCCTTTTTCACTTTCTCGTTCTTGAAAACGTTGACGATGTAGAACACCTGCAAGCCGATCGCCAGCAAGACAGTGAGAAAGTGGACGAGAAAGAAGATCAGGAACATCACACCGCCGATCGGTCCGAGGTCCCCGCCAGGGTCGCTTGCGATAAGCCCAAAGATGAAAATGATGAACAGGAAGATCCAGGCGAACGGCCAGGCGGTCAGGAATCCAAGTAGTTTCTTGTAGAAATCGCTCATCGGTCGGGTCCAGTCTATCAAACGGCGGCCGCGGCGGGATTGTTCGCGAAGACGGCGCCCGGGATCTTGTCCCTTTGGCTTTGAAGGGCGAACGAATTCCCGTTGATCGCGCGCGAGACCGCGAGGATGCCGTCAAGATGGTCTATCTCGTGCTGCAGAAGTTCGGAGAACAGTCCTTCTATACGCTTCTCGTGAAGCTCCCAATTCTCATCGCGCCATTTCATCGTAAAAGACACGTGGCGTTCGACTTTCACAAGCAGATCGGGGAAGCTCATACAGTCGTCCCAGATCTCCATCGTCTCATCGCTTGGATCTGATACTTCCGGATTGATGATCAGCCACGGTTCGTCGACCTTCAGGAAGATGATCCGTTTCCGCACCCCGATCTGCGGGGCGGATATCGCGCGGCCCCATCCGCGCTTGTATCTGAAACGCTCCATCGTATCGGCAAGGTCGCGTCCCGTTCTCACAGCCTGCTCCAGCTCTGCTTCTTCAACGGGCTGGCTCGATTCGAACAGATCCGGATCCCCCAACAGTAAAATGTCCTTTATCGCCATACTTGAATCCCTTTTTCTTTCGAACATAAGGCATTCGAGTATTTCGGGCAAGCTATTTTGAATCCCGGAGTTAAGGAGCGTGAGGCCGTGCGTAGGCAACCTGTCTTCGACATGACCGCTTCACTTTGGTTCTTTCGCTCCGCACCTTCCGTGACGGCAGACTCAGAATCCTGCGGTCCGATCCGAATCTGACTCAGGCCGGAGCTTAGTGAACTGTCTATTGCCCCACGATCTCGATGCCGGTGAGGTCGAAGTTGAGGTTCACCACCAAGGGTTGGAACGTGTAGCCCTTCGCGTAGGCCGACAGAAGCATTGTTTGCCCTGCCTCTATGTCTTCGAACCTGAACTGGCCGAGGTGATTCGTCCGGACCACTTTCTGATTTCCTCCGCGGGAAGTCAGCACGATCGCCACATTTACCAGCGGACGCATTCCGTCGGTCACGCGGCCCGCCAGCAAAGTTCCTCCGGCAGTCACCGAAAGACCCATCTTGTACACGTAGGCCGCGCCCTCGTCGAGCGAGCCCAGCGAGCCTTTGCCGGATGAACTCCGGCCGCCGCTCAAAGACGAAAGAGCTTCTCCGAACGGTGCACCGACAAGAAGCGAATCGACATGAAGCGAGACAGATGCGCCGAACTGGTCACCCATCGCGCCGTCATCCGGGGCGAGCTTGTCGAGTTCTCCCCAGGCGTCGGACCCCCCGGAATTCTTTCTGAACATATACACGGCTCCGCGGGCGCCGTCGTCATTCGGCGCCCCGACAGCTGCCGCCGAGCCGTACACTGCCACGGAACTCCCGAAACGGTCGCCCGGATCTGCTTCGGAAGCGAGGATTTTCACCTGCTGACCCCAGGAGTCTGCTCCGCCATTATTGCGATAGAAGAGGTAAGCAGACCCGGATGCCGAACCGCCGTCATCGTCGGCGGGTGAACCGACGACCGCAATATCTCCGTAGATACTCACCGAAAAACCGAACTCGTCATCGGCTGCACCGTCTCCGGCGGTCAGCTTGGCCGCCTGGCCCCATTCGTCGGGACTGGGCTCGCCTCTGTCGGTCGTATTTCTTTCGAAAAGATAGGCCGAACCGCTTGAAATGCCCAGATCGTCATCGAACCGCGCTCCGACGATCGCCGTGTCGATCGCGAGCCCGACCGAGAATCCGAACTCGTCGCCCACTGCGCCGTCGTCTGCGATCAGCTTCTTGACCTGACCCCAGCCGTCCGGAGAACTTCCGCCGGCGCCGTTCGAGTTTCGTCCGAACACGTATGCGGCGCCCGTTGAAGATCCTTCACCGGGAGCACCAACCACCGCGAAACCTGAGTTGAGTGCCACGCTCTTGCCGAACGAATCTCCGGTTGCCGCGTCTGATGCCGTCAGGACAACAGGAGCAGAACCGTCGAGCGAAAACACGAATGCGGAACCTGTTCCGCCGTCTTGCGGCGCTCCGACGAGGATCTTGTCGCCAAAGATCGCGACCGAAGACCCGAACTGACCGCCTGCCGTCGGCGTAGGATCGCTCAGTTTTGCAATCTCGCCCCAAACATCGCTGCCGGATGTGTTCCGTTTGAACACGTAAACCGCTCCGACTCCGTCTTTTTGAGGAGCACCAGCAACCGCGTAGGTTCCGTGAATCGAAACCGAGGTTCCAAGTGAGTCGCCAGCAGCCGCATCTCCCGCAAAGGTCTTGCCGGCCTCCTCCCAGATATCCTGCTGATCTTCAAACACGTAAGCGGAACCGCTCGAACTGCCGTCGAGATCTACAGCGCCAACCACTATCGAGTCTCCGTTCAGGGACAGCGAGTAGCCGAATGCTTCGTTCGCCTGTCCGTCGGAGGCCGTAAGCATCTGCTTTTGTCCCCATTCGTCGGCGCCTCCCAGATTTCTCAGAAAGACATACGCCGCGCCGCTGTTGGGACCGTTCCCGGCGTGGCCCGGTGAGCCGACAGCCACACGGTCTCCGTCGACCGAAACTACGAATCCGAAGACGGCGGCGGCGGCGCTGTCGTCAGGAACGAGTTTCTTGACCTCGCCCCAGTTGTCGGCTCCTCCGGTCGACCTTTCAAAGACGTATGCCGATCCCGAGTTGGATCCCGATTCATCGTTTCCGGAAGCGCCGACCGCGAGTATCTCCGGGCCGATCGAAACTGATTCCCCGAAGAAGTCCGACGCGTTGCCGTCCGAAGCGACCCGTTTTGTGATCTCGCCCCAGTTATCGGGACCTCCCTGGTTTCTCCCGAACACATAGACCGAACCGCTGTCCGATCCCAGATCGTCATTCCCGGGCGCGCCGACTGCGGCACGGTCGCCGTAGATCGAGACCGCGAATCCGAAGCCGTCGTCGAATTGCGCGTCGGACGCCTGTAGTTTTCGTACCTGACCCCACACTTCGGGGCCTCCGGCGTTTCGGCTGAAAATGTATGCCGATCCCGTGTTTCCTGCATCGCCGATAGATCCGACGACCGCTGTGTCCCCGTTTATCGAGACGGAGTAACCGAACTCGTTGCCGGCCGCCGCATCTGACGCGTGCAGTTTGGAGATAAGGCCCCAGTTGTCCGCGCCTCCCCGGTTTCGGCCAAACAGGTAGGCCAAACCGGTACTGCTTCCCCCGTCGCCGGCGATGGGAGCGCCTATGATCACTGTGTCGTCGCTTATCGCTACGGCGGAACCGAACTCGTCACCGGCTGCGCCATCCGGAGACGTGATCTTCGTGACCTCGCCCCACGCACCCGAGCCTCCGTTATTTCTTGAGAATACGAACGCGAATCCGGGAATCGGCCGGATCGGAAGCATTCCCACCACCGCAGTGTCGCCGCTTACGGAAACAGTGAAACCGAAATAGTCATCCGGCTGTGCATCGGACTGGGACAGCTTTATAGTTTCGCTAAAGAAGGGATCGACCGTCACGGGATACACCGCATCGGAGTCGTCGACCGAAATGACAACGCGCCGCCCGTCTGAATCGATCCGGGTGGGGAGCAGTCTGCCTGCGGAATCCCAGCTCTTCAGCCGGTCGTACTTCAGGAATCGATCTCCGTTCCTGTTTACAAAGTCGATGGCCTGCCTGTCGCCTTTTGAAGCCGGCAAAAGTTCGCCATCCGTCTCAAGCACTATCCCTAGTCTGCCTTCGTCTCCATCCGGCCTCTCAGTTATTGTCCAGCCTTGTTCGAGTCCTTCTTTCTTATTGATGAACCACTCTGTTACCGCCTGTCCGCTGTCGGAGAGGTAGTCAGTGATCACGGATTTTCGTCCTTCCAGAACCCGGCTCTTGCCTCTCGAAAGTCTCTGGATACCGTTTCCTCTTCCGAATCCTGCGAAGGAGACATTCAGCCGCCAGGCAGCCTCGCCGGACAGAGGCGACAACTCGAGCCCGCTTTCGCTGAACCGGCCGGTGAATGAGTTTGCAGGGTTGTGTGCTTCCAGAACAGGATTATCAGCTGAAGCTGTTCCGGCTGCCGGGTAAATGCTGTATTGTGCTGCCTCAACCGCTTCGGCGAGTGAGGAGTATTTCCCGGATTCCTTGAAGCGATCCGCGGCTTGGGCACTTTTGAGCCGGGGCGGTCTTCGGCGCGAGGAAAGCCCGGGGTCTTCTTTGGCCTCGCCGAGCTGGCCCGGAAAGGGGGTCGCAAGGATCGCCAGCACTGACAGGATCAGCACAAGCGCCGGAAAACGGAGCCGCATTCCATTCATAGCTTTTTTCAGTTGTTAGAGGATCGCCGAACCGTCTCGGCCAGGGAAGGCCGTTTCAATTCCAGGGTTTGGTAATCCTTACTTGCGTGGTTGTTTGGAAAACCTCTGAGCGTGGAGGCTTGCGTGACGCTTCAGGCAGGGGATGCCTGAAAACACTTTTAAACATAATACAAACCGCGCGCGACGGCAAGCGCTTAGGCACTAAGAAGGCGGCCCGTTTTCGGACCGCCCGTGTTGTTTACCTCTGAGAATCGATTTATCTCCTTCCCTTTATCAGCCATCCGATCACGAGTCCGACCGCCGCTGAGATAAGGATCGTCTGTCCCGGATTCTTTCGGGCATAGTCCTTGGCGTCTTCGATCAGTTCCTTTGGATCCTTGTCCTGAAGCTCGCGGAACTTCTCTCCCGCGTATTCGAGCTTCTCACCGGCAAACTTCCTTGCCTTTACGGCCGCGTCCTGCAGCTTCTGCTGGTATTCCTGTGCGTGCATCTTCAGATCTCCGAGATATTCGTCGTCGAGGCCTTCACCTTCCTTGTCGTTCTCAACTGTCATAAGGCTCTGCTCGAGCTCTTTTTCCGCTTTTTCAACTTCTTTTTCGAATTCAGACATTTCTTGCTTTCTCCTTGAATGTAAAACCCTTGTTCCTTAGGGAGGGACGTGCGATGTGATGTCCGTGCACTCAGTTGTAACGAGCATCGGGCCGCGAAAGTTCTATTCGCATTCGCTTGGCGGTTCGTCCCTATCGATCGCGAACACCGAGTAACGGCCCTGTTCGTCGTGATCGTAGCGTCGAAAGGCGAGACCGGCCTTGGTCAAAACCCTTATCGATGCGTAGTTCTCATCGTCGACAGTCGCAAACACCGTATCCAGACCGAGCTCTTCAAACCCGAACGCTATGAGCGCCCGCGCCGCCTCGGTCGCGAATCCTCTCCCCCATTCTTCTTGCTCAAGTATATACCCGATCTCCCATTCGTCCGGATGCTCGGGCCTTGGCCGTATGCTTCCGTGGCCAATATAGCGTCCGTCTTCTTTCGCTTCCAGCGCCCAGATCGTCGTAAGTCCGTTCGGGTAGAACTCAAAAAGAAGCTTGTTCCAGAGGTCGTCCGCTCCTTTCTTTGTAAGTGGTCCGTCACCGACGTGCTTCATCACCGACGTATCGGTCATAAGCGCCGTAAATCGTTCTTCGTCGGCTTCGACATAAGGCCGGAAACGGATCCTTTCTGAGGCTGGAACTGGCATTCGGCAAAGAAGAAGCCGGCGGTTGGCTGCCGCCGGCTCTTGTGTTGTAAGTTCAGAGTTTGTTACTCGATGATCCTGAACTTTTCGGCCGGGGTCAGAGTCCTGACCTCCGTACCGACCTTGTCCTGGATCCTGATCTTGATCTCATACTCTCCCGGCTCAAGACCTGAAGTCGGCAGAAGCCTGGCAAGCGTAAGACGCTGTCCCGAATCGCTGAGGCCGGACCAGTTTTCCGGCTCGCGGAGTATCTCCTTGCCGTTCTTCGTAAGGATGTACTCGACATCGACCGCCGGACGCAGCGTCGTCTGGTCGATCTTGGCGTTGTATACCTGAACGTAAATACCGACATCCTGCCCCTTCTTGAAGTCTCCCGAGAGATTCGGGATTACCTTCGCGTTTCCGATAACGAACATCGCTCCGATATCCCGGTCGTCGGTCGGGCGAAGCTTGGAAGCAAGGATCAACGTCGATGTCCAGAGATTGTCCTTGTCGAACTTGGGAACCTTGAAACCGATGCTGCGGATTCCCTTGTTTCCGGAAGCGACGTCGCGAACGACAACCTGCACCTTGTAATTGCCCGGTGCGAGCGGTTGCGCGTTCTGGTAGACCGACTTGCGCTCCTTTTCTTCTGCCAGGTCGACTGCGGTTGATTGCGCAAGCACGGAATCTTCGAAGATACCCACCCGGCGGTCGGTGACGGCCGTAATGCGCCCGAAGATGTTCATACGCGCGGTCGGAACTCCGCCAATGTCCTCGAAGACAAGCTCTTTGTTCTCGGTCTGGATCGTGAAGGTCGTGATAACACGTTCGTCGGACTGCTTGAAGAAATCCACTCTCAGATCGAAATCGAGCGGGTTGTTGTCGATGACCGGCGTTTCGTCAAGCGTAGCCTGTAGATCGGCATACTTGACTTGGGGCGGGCGCTGGAGGTCCGCGATCAGTTCGATCCTTCGGAACGGAGAATCCTGCTCGCGATAAAAGTCTCTTTGATTTATACCCGCAATGCGATCGGACTTACTCGAAATTCCGAGCATTTCATTTGTCGTGAGGCCCGCTCCGGGAACGAAAAGAAGCGCGTCCTTTTCGTTAGCGTTTCTCGCGATACGGTATTCGCCTGTGCCGGTCGGATCGACGAACTCGATCTCGATGCCGCTGCCGATGCCTTCTAGATAGCGGTAGAACCAAATCTCGAACGGATAGGTCGTCGTAGTTCCGCCACCTTCCCAGGCCGGTCTGTCATATGCACCGCCCATCGGGCGCGACTCGACGCTGTCCGGCTTGCCCCACGCGATGTAGATCCTGCCGCGGTCGGTCATCCAGCCCGGCTTTCCGGACGTGAAGTGCTCGTTCGCATACGCGATGCGTTCGTAGTACTCTTCGCGGTATTCGTTCTCTTCGGTATCCGGGTTCGGATCGCGCCGGCGCCAGAAACTCTCGATGAAATTTTCGCGCTCTTCGTCGGTCTTGAGAGCCTTGAAGGCTTTCTTCTCTTCCTCTGTAATGATGTACCTGACGTCCTTGCTGACCCAGTCGTCATAGATCCGCGCCTTTTCTTCCGCGGTCATCCGAGGCTTGTCCATCGGATCATCGATCTGGGCGAACGCCGCGCCAACGAACAGCGAGGCGACAAAGGCCGAAACGGCGAGCGTACGTATTGATCGCGAGTAAATCATAGCTTTCAGTACTCCAATTGCTCCGGAAACTTAAAAAGCGAAAAGTCCGGCGATTGAAATGCCCGATTATATCAGACTGAAGTGGATTTCCAACAACGTTTCAGGATGCGTCGCCGCGAGCGAGCGGTTGTATTGAGGGCCTCTAGAGGCAGGAAAACTTGGCACCAACTGCCTCAGTCCGTCTCTCTTTTTTTCCCAAAGACGTAGGCGACAACGATCGATACTATATACAGGGCAAACATCGGCGTCGCGAACAGCAGCATGTTCGGTATGTCGCCGGTCGGGGAAATGAAAGCCGCGGCGATCATCATCACAACCAACGCTATCTTCCAGACACGAACGAGGAATCCCGCCGAGACTATACCGATCCGCGCAAGTACATAAGTAACGGCGGGCATCTGGAAAATGATTCCCATCGCGAGCATTATCAGCGTGATGAAATCGAAATAGTCGGTCGCACGGATCAGAAGCTGAAAATCCGGGCCGAGGCTCAAGAGGTATCTCGCGGCGGGCGGAAACAGTATGTAATACGCGAAGGCCGCACCCAGGACAAAGGAAATGGTCGAAAGCAAGATGAACGGCGTGACGTACTTTCGCTCGTGTTTGTACAGAGCTGGCGAGATGAATCCCCAGATCTGGAGCAGTAGGAAAGGCACCGATACGGCAATGGCGCTGTAAAGGGAGACTGTAACGAGCAGTGTGAACTGTTCCGGAACGGTCGTGACGATCAATCGTTCGTTGGCGCCCGGTGCGTTGCCTTCGGTTGCGGCGATGTCGACCGGGAGTTTCACTCCTTTGGGGACCACGCCGCCCGATGTCAGGATCTGCTCCTGCGTAAACAGCGCCGGCCGCCCCGCCTTGTCATTCTCTACTACAGCATCGACCGATGTCCCTGGAGCGACAACGGCGGTGCCTATCGTGGTCGCCCGGTCAAAAACATAACTGCCCTTGTCGCCCGGTTTCAGGTCTCGAAGCGCGATTACCTTCTCGGTTCCGTTCCGGCCCTCGATCGTCACTTCCTTGCGCTGAGCCTCCGCGAGCGCTCTTTCGACAGGCGCCGCGAGGAATTCGAAGATCCTGTCGGAAACGAACCAGCACCCGATGAACGCGACGAGCACGAAGACGACCGATCGGACAAGGCGGCCGCGGAGCTCGTCCAGGTGTTCAAGGAACGACATCTGGCCGCCAAGTTCCTCATTCGTCTCGTTCTCATCCGTCATTTCTTCCATCTTTAGGGTCGGGGATGCTGCGGTCGGAGTGCGCGCTACAACCAGTTACGTTTGTCGTCTGAGGGGTCTTCCGTCGATTCTGACGGTTGATCCGGGTCCATTGAGGCAGTGCTGTCTTCTTTCGAAGGCAAAGAGTACTTATCGAACTCCTCTTTGCTCACTTCGCGTACCTGGGGTCCCGGCGAAGAGGTTTCGCCAAGGCCTTCTTCCTCGCTTGCCGTCGGCCTCAGCCCCCGCCGTGATATGTCCCTCGACACTCCTGGTTCGATCTTTCGGTCTTCGAAACTCGAGTCATCGAAAGAGGCCTCTCGTTCCCAAGTTTCCCGAAAATCGTTCGACACCTTTCGAAGCTCTGTGAGCATTCCGCCGAGCTTTCTAGCCATTTGAGGAAGCTTGCGCGGACCGAAGACGATAAGCGCGATGATACCTATGAGGATCAGCTCCTGAGTGCCGATCGATTCGAGGATCAATAGCTGTAGGTTCGGGATCATCTTGTCTAAGCGCGAAAAATTCTGATTCAGGCGACCGATATCAGGTATTCGCCCTTGGCCTCTACCCTGCCTATCACTATTGCGAAAGGCAGCGCCTCAAGTATCGAGTTCGCTCTTTCCGGCGCGACGGAGATCAGAAGTCCTCCGGCGGTCTGGGGGTCGAGAAGAACGCTTTGCATTACGGCGGACACGTTTTCCTTAAATTCTAACGCGTCACCGATGTATTCGCGATTGTTGCGATCTCCGCGTGTCAGCATCTTCTTTTCCACGAGATCCTCGACGAAAGGCAGAAGCGGTACCTTTTCAGATTCGATCTGAAAGCTTGTCGAACTCGCTTTCGCCATTTCGTAGGCGTGCCCGAGCAAACCGAATCCCGTGATATCCGTGCAGCCGCTTGCGCCAGCGGCTTTCATGGCCGCAGCCGCTTTCTTGGCGGATTCAGTCATTACCGCGATCGACGCGTTGATAGACTCTTCGGGCGCAATGCCGTGTTTTATGGCGGTACTGATCACGCCGGTGCCGATGGGTTTGGTCAGAATAAGTACGTCGCCCGGTTTGGAGCCCGCATTCGTAATCACTTCGTGATTACGAATGATGCCGGTCACAGCATATCCGAACTTGATCTCCGGATCGTCAATCGAATGGCCGCCCAAAATCGCCACTCCCTCTTCGATCATCGCCTCCTGACCGCCCGCGAGTATCTCGCCCAAGATGTCCCAGTCGCCCTTCTGAGGAAAACCGACAACCGAAAGCGCCGTGAGCGGCGTTCCTCCCATAGCGTAGACGTCGTTAAGGGAATTGATCGCGGCGATACGGCCGTAGGCCCTCGGATCATCGGCAACCGGTGTGAAAAAATCTACGGTTTGAACAAGCGAAGTCTCGTCGTCAAGGCGAAACACTCCCGCGTCGTCGGCAGTTTCAAAGCCCACGACGATTCTCGGGTCAGTTTGCTTCGGAAGTCTGCTCAAAACTTGAGCAAGGTCTCGCGGGGCGAGTTTCGCCACTCAACCCGCACAGGAGACCATTTCCGTCAGACGCTTGGCCATAAACCCCCTTCAAGTTTCTTTCTTTCTGCTACTTTCCCATCAAAAGGTTGTAGATCCTGTCCAAATCGGATTCACCGTAAAACTCGAACTCGATCTTTCCCTTTGTGCCTGTACCGTGCTTGACGATCTTCACGTGTGTTCCGTAGCGCCTCCGCAGTTTGGTTTCCGCGGCGCTGACATTCGGATCTGCCTTGTCTCCCTCTGCGAACCGCACTTTCGGCTTGGACGGGTTGATGAGCTTCTTGACCGCCTTTTCGGTCTCGCGGACCGACATCCCACGACTTATGATCTTGGACGCGAGTGATTCGATAGCCTTATCACCATTGACCGCGAGCAATGCCCTGGCGTGGCCCACAGTAAGTATCCCGCCCTCGAGATACCCCAGCACTTTCGAAGGAAGTCTCAGAAGACGGAGATAGTTAGCAACGAACGGCCTCGTCTTGCCGACACGGCCGGCCACCTGCTCCTGGGTTAGAGAGAATTCGTCGATCAGCTTCTGGTACGCACGCGCTTCTTCAACGGGGTTGAGCTCCTGGCGCTGTATGTTCTCGATCAGAGCGATCTCAAGCATCTTGTCGTCGGAGATATCGCGCACTACCGCGGGGATCTGCTTCAGACCGGCTCTCTGGGCCGCCCGCCATCTTCGTTCGCCCGCAACGATCTGGTAAGCCTCGCCCTGAGTCCTGACGACGATCGGCTGAACAACACCGTTCACGCGGATCGACTGTGCGAGTTCTTCCAGCTCATTCTCCGGGAAGTTCTCTCGCGGCTGTTCGGAGTTTGTCGAAAGAAGCTCGACATCAAGTTCCAGAAAGCCGCCTTCGGTTTGTTTTGCCCCCGGCTCTTCGCCCAGGAGAGCGCTAAGCCCCCTTCCTAAGGCCTGTCTGCTCATTGTCGATTACCTCCTTTGCGAGATTGATGTAGCTCTCGGCTCCCCGAGACCGTATGTCATAGAGAATAATAGGTTTACCATAACTGGGCGCCTCCGCCAGACGGACATTTCTGGGGATCACGGTCTTGAGGACCTGACCGCCGTAAAAATCCCTCAAGTCGTTTGCTACGGCTGATGAAAGATTCGTTCGCTCGTCGTACATTGTGAGAAGCAATCCCTCGATCGAAAGTCCCGGATTCAGCAGCCGTCGGAGATGAGCGAGCGTGTCGAACAGCTCCGTGACTCCCTCAAGCGCAAAATACTCGCACTGTATCGGGACGAGCAGCGAATCTGCGGCCGTCAGGCCGTTTACGGTGAGCAGCCCAAGCGAAGGAGGACAATCGATGATCACGTAATCGAAGTCGCCCCTGAGTCTCTCCACAAGAGCCTTCAGCCTGTATTCCCTTCGTTCTTCGTTGACCAGTTCGATCTCGGCTCCTGCGAGCTGCTTGTCCGCAGGGAGCACGAACAAGAGCGGCAGCTCGGTTGGTTGGATTACATCCTCGACCGCCTCGTCCCGGCACATAGCGTCATAAAGCGTCTTTCTGTTGCGGAGCCTTTCTATTCCCGAGCCCGAAGACGCATTTCCCTGGGGATCTGCGTCGATCAGGAGTACTTTCTTCTCCCTGATCGCCAGGGCGGCGGCCAGATTGACGGCAGTTGTAGTCTTTCCAACGCCTCCTTTCTGGTTGGCGATCGCGATTACTTTTCCCATTGGCTTGAGGAATCGTGTGGATTCTGAGGTCAAATCTAGCACAGAACCTGTGGCCCTGCTATCGGCAATTGCCGCAGAAGTTTCACGTGAAACAGCACCGCAGAGGTGATCTTCCGAACAAAATCAGGCAGATTTTGACGCCGTCAGGTGCACAAGCACCGTCGATAGAGCTACAGGTGTGAGGCCGTTGATCTTGCGTACCTGCCCGAATGTCCTGGGTTTCGCTCTTTCCAGCCTTTCGACCATTTCAGTCGACAGCCCGCCGATCTCTCTGAAATTAAAGCTCTCCGGCACGCGAAGATTGTCGTGACGAAAGACGCGGGCTTCCGCGGCATGCTGCTTCTTTATGTAACCCGAGTAGAGAGAATCGGCCAGCGCCGTCTCGAGCTCGGATTCCGTCACCTCGTTGCGGATCTCCGGCGGGAGAAGCCGGTGCACGAGCCCCGTATCGACACCCTGACGCTGCGCAAGCTGGGAAAGCGTGAACGAATCTCCCAGGTCAACATCGAGCATCTGGGAAACCGCGGCGTATTCAGAATCCGAACGCTTGAACCGAGTCATATCGAGCGCGTTTCTTGCGGCCGCCAGCCGGTCGCACTTCTTGTTGAATCTCTCCCAGTCCGAATCACGCACGAGACCAACCTCGTTCCCTTTAGGCGAGAGCCTCTGATCCGCATTGTCGTGCCTAAGGAGCAGCCGCGCTTCGGCCCTCGAAGTGAAAATGCGATAGGGCTCGTCGACACCGTGACGGATCAGGTCATCCACCAGCACCCCTATGTACGCCTCGCTTCTTTCCAAAACGACCTGTTCGCGATCGTCGACGTGAAATGCCGCATTGATACCAGCCATAAGCCCCTGGCACGCCGCTTCTTCATATCCGGTCGTGCCGTTGATCTGCCCGGCCAAAAAGAGACCTGAAACACGGGAAGATTCCATCGTCGGCTGCAACTCACGCGGATCCACAAAGTCATACTCGATCGCGTAGCCGGGGCGTATGATCCGCACCTCTTCGAAACCTTCGATCATTCTCAGCAGTTCAAGCTGAAGCTCCGCAGGCAGCGATGTCGAGAAACCGTTGAGATACACCTCGTTGGTGTCGTGACCTTCCGGCTCGAGAAAAAGCTGATGCCGGTCCTTGTCCCCGAACTTGACCACCTTGTCTTCGATCGAAGGGCAGTATCGCGGTCCGACCCCCTTGATCGCCCCGGAATACAGCGGGGACTGACGTATATTTTCATTGATCTTCCGGTGCAAATTGGCGTTCGTGTAGCCGATGTAGCAATTGATCTGCGGCTGTTCGATCGCTTCGGTAGCGAACGAGAACGGTACAGGCCTCTCGTCCGGGGGCTGTTCCTCGAATCGCGACCAGTCGATCGTCCGCGCATCGAGCCTTGGAGGAGTGCCGGTCTTGAGCCTTCCCACCGGAAATCCGATCTCCTTGAGGTTCTGAGCAAGTTCGATGGATGCCGGCTCGCCGGCGCGTCCTGCGGAGTAATTCCTGAGCCCCGTGTGGATCTTTCCGTTAAGGAATGTCCCGGTCGCCACGATCACGGCCTTTGCGCCGAATCGCCTTGTGTCCTGCATCTCCACGCCGACGGTTATTCCATTCTCGGTCAGGAGCCTTACCACGACGCCCTGACGAAGATGCAGGTTCGGAGTGGCCTCAAGCACGCGACGCATCTCCGTCCTGTAAAGAGCGCGGTCGGCCTGTGCACGGGGCGACTGAACAGCAGGCCCTCTCGACCGATTCAGAAGCCTGAACTGTATCCCGGTCCTGTCGATGACACGTCCCATGATCCCGCCTAGAGCATCGACCTCGCGAACGATATGGCCTTTCGCGATACCGCCGATGGCGGGGTTGCAGGACATCTGGCCGACAAGGTCAAGATTGATCGTGACAAGCGCTGTCTCCGCACCCAGGCGCGCGGACGCGGAAGCAGCCTCGCACCCTGCGTGGCCTGCGCCGATCACTATCACATCGAATTTCTCGTCAAAGTACATCTTCGGGATTCCGATCATCGGTCAAAAAAGGCGGGTCTCCCCGCCTTTTTTTAAACCGTTATTCTATGAGATTGTCATCGATTTTCCAACATCCGAGCAAGGGCCTTTCATTCCCATCTACCGTTTAGGTCCTTCGCGGGAAAAGCGATCGACTGAACTCCTCCGAGCCTGACCCGGTCTGTGTCCTTAAAACTGATGATCGGAATCAGGCCCTGTTCAAGAAGTGCGTCGCACGCCTCGTGCGTCATCGCGATCTCACCGCAGGGTTTTGTCTTGGTTTCACCATCCTCCGAATACACGTGAGTCGGCAGGCCGTCGACATTGAGCTGATATCGGCCACGAATCTCCCATCCAAACGCCCTGTATCCCCAGGCAAGGACCAACCCGCAGACGAACGACGGATTCGCCCAAAGATACTGATCGTGCTTTCCTTCCTCCGTAAGTTCTTCAAAATCAAAAGCTTCCGCAGGCTCTGTGTCCTCGCCGTACGGCAGACGGACAAGGAAACGGGGAATCGCCAGCCCGAGGTTCACCGCCTCCGGGACTGTCCGCAGCATCGCCCAAAGCTTTCCGGCCTCCGAATCCTCAGCAAGATCCCAATCGGCGGGTGTTGGATGAGCCGCAAGTGATTCAATTCCAAGCATTTGCGGCCTAATGTGAGATACGAACGGCGCATTGATCACGTTGGAGATCTTGGCCAGCCTGATCAGCGTCGCGGTGTCCTCGACATTCAGCTCAAAATCGTAGTTTCCGCAGATCAAAGCCCAGGATTCCACGCGCGTACTTTCCATTGCGTCTTTTACAGCTACCCTAAAATACTGCGAGTCAGTGAGATCGTCTACAGCCTTTAAGTCTCTTGTAAGTTCTTCCTTGCTAAGATCGTACAGGAAGAGCTTGAGGTCGCTCGCTGTCTCGACCCGACGGACTACAAGATACAGTCCCCTCCACGCCGCCTCGAGCGACTTGAACTCCGGGTGGTGTACGATCTTCCGCATAAGATCGCTTGTCATCCCGTCGATCACGGCAACGAGCTTGGCCTGCTCCGCCTCGTCAGTCTTTACGAGATGCGGCTTTACAAGCTCCCTTACCAATCTGCTAAGTTCTGTCTTATCAGTAGTTTGTGTAGCATAAGAATCTGCGTCACGCTTCGCGCTTCCCAGGATGTCGTCAAGAAGATCGCCGCCTTCGACCGTCTGCTCGGGAGCCGCCTTAGCCGCTTCTCTCGGCGCTTCCGGTTCGGAATAAGCCTCGTCGTCTACCCAGCTCCTTACCTCGCGTGCGGCTGCGTCGTATTCCGCGGGATCGAGCAGCCTTTTTCGAAGGTCCCGCAGATCGCTGAAGAGAGGGACAGTTCTGAAAATACTGTCCGGATGGAAATCATCCAGCCCGCGAAACCGTAAGGTGACCGCACCCGTCCCTTCGCCGCCCGGCTCGATTCTCAGAGAAACGTTCGAATGGCCCATAACCTCTTCGAAGTTATCCCGGTCGATCTCGATCGGGACGGGAACGGGCAGTTTTTCATCGGACGCGCCCAGACTGTTCGCCCTTCCGGTGTAATCGCCTGCGAACAGAATGTGAAACGGCGGATCCTCCGGAACCGGAACGGCCTCGGTCTCCATCGATACCTGTGCTTCGAAATCGGTTTCAGTAGGCAGCATAATGCCTTTTCCTCCATACTCTGCTTGATTCAGGCCTAGACTATCATCCTTTGATATTGGAAAGTCAACATTCCCAAACTCACGCGGTAATCCGCATTTGCAGAGTAAGATCAGTCCCGGATCGGCCTATTCACAAGAGCGGGAGGCAGCATGGCCTGAAAGTTCTTGCAGTTTTTCAAACACCGAACTAACATCGGCGGGTAACACGAAGAATCGAGCCGGTTGAACCGGAGCTGGAGGCATTGATGGCAACATTGCTCACCGCGACCTTCCCGGGAGACACGGAAGGCCAGGCACTTCTTAGAAAGGTTAAGATCGCGATAGCCAACATATGCGGTCACGGCGTGTCGAAGAAGGGTGTTGTTCTTACAGCGCCAAAGAAGCTCGACAAAGAGCGGGATAACCTGAAGGACGACTACAAGAAGATCTGGAAGGAATGCACGATAGAATACGATCCCGATGAGACCGGCGCTTCGGTGCTGATGTCGAAGCGGCAGATCAGACTCGGTCCGTTCTTCCTGCGGCCAAGCATTAGGGTCACGGACCTTGAGGAAGTTATCCTTCACGAGTTTCTTCATGTCGCTTTGGACATAAAGGACCGCCAGTTCCATCACGGATTGATGACCCAGATCCTGAAGTACGAGATAGGATATCCGGAAGACTCGGCAGCGTTCGTGGACTAAGTTCGGGAGAATAGGGTCCTGAGCCCTGAATCCGGAGTTCAGATGACACACGACCGCCGTCCTGCGAATGGAATGATCGGGATGAGCGGTCACGTTGACCGGCTAACTGAGTTTCGAATCCGCAATACCTGCGGAGCGGTTGTCTTTGACCGCAAGGAGCGAATAAATGGCAGAAGAATCGACGGTCTGGGTGACGATCAAGCGCTGGATGGGTGCTTGCGCTGCGGCAGCGGAATACGACGACATACGGGCCGCCGTTGGAGACGCACAGGAAAAGGTGGACCAGGCGATCGTGGTCGGGAATTTCTTCCAGGAAGACTCGAGGGTGTTTGAGAAGCTGAACACCGCGAACGAAGGGCTGGGAAAGATCCTGGAATCTCTCGATAAAGCGACGAACATCTGCCTGGATATTCAGGCCGTCAACAAGATCCACGACGCGATCGTGGTACTGGACAAGCCGAACATCATGCAAAGCAATCCGCAGGCAGCCGCGGACGCTTTCGACAGCCTATTCCAGGGATTCGGAAGACTTTGCCGGCATCTTCCTCCGCCGGCGGACGAATGGGGCACGTTCTTCGAGAGCTTTAATCTGTTCGGCAATGTTCAGAAGAACATCTACGCTCCGTACTTTGGAAGGCTCGAAGCGGCAAGGAAGGGAGAGTATTGATCCCGGATAATGCGTCTGTCTTTAAATCGGTAGCCTAGCCTACCCCGTAAGCCAGCATCGCGTCCGCCACTTTTATAAAGCCGCCGATGTTCGCACCTTGAACGTAGTCGACGTGCCCGTTCTCAATGCATCCGAACTCGACGCATTTCGAGTGAATGTTCCCCATTATCGTCTGAAGCCTCTGATCGACTTCTGACCTTGACCAGGAGAGTCGCGCGCTGTTCTGGGCCATCTCGAGCCCCGAGACGGCGACGCCTCCGGCGTTCGCGGCTTTTCCGGGACCGTAAAGAACCTTTGCATCTTGAAAGACCTTAGCGCCTCTGGCAGTCGTGGGCATGTTGGCGCCTTCCGAAACAGCGATACATCCGTTCGAGACGAGCGTCTTTGCATCCTCGGCCGTTATCTCGTTCTCGGTGGCCGAGGGAAATGCCAGATCTCCGGCAATGCTCCAGGGTTTTTCGCCTTCGTAGAACTTGCAGCCAAATTCCTTAGCGTACTCTTCGATACGGCCGCGCCGTTCGTTCTTCAGCTCCTTCACAAAGGCGAGCTTTTCGCTGTTAATACCGTCCGGGTCGTGAATGAAACCCGATGAATCAGAAAGTGTGATCACTTTCGCGCCGAGTTCGGTCGCTTTCTCGGTAGTGTACTGCGCTACGTTTCCCGATCCGGAAACGATCGCCGTCTTTCCGGATATGCCTTCTCCAACCCGGTTCAGCATGTTTCTCATAAAGTAGACGCAGCCGTATCCCGTGGCTTCGGGCCTGATCTCGCTTCCGCCGTACGCCATTCCTTTGCCGGTCAACGCTCCCGTGAACTGGGTGGAGAGGCGTTTGTACTGCCCGTATAGATACCCGATCTCGCGCGAGCCGACACCTATGTCGCCCGCAGGTACGTCAGTGAACTGGCCGATGTGCTTGTAAAGCTCGGTCATCATCGACTGACAAAAGCGCATAACCTCATTGTCCGACTTGCCCTTCGGATCGAAATCGGATCCGCCCTTGCCGCCGCCCATAGGTATCCCTGTCAGGCTGTTTTTGAATGTCTGCTCGAACGCGAGGAATTTGAGGATGCTGAGTTTCACGCTTTTGTGGAACCGGAGCCCGCCTTTGTATGGACCGATGGAGTTGTTCCACTGGACGCGGAATCCGCGGTTCGTCTGAACGCGGCCTTTGTCGTCTTCCCACGTCACGCGGAACATTATCACCCTGTCGGGCTCGGTCAGCCGTTCGAGGATCGAGGCTTCCCGATAGACCTTGTTCTCATTGATGAAAGGTATCAGCGATTCAACGACCTCTTCGACCGCCTGGTGAAATTCATCCTCTCCGGGATTCCTTGATTTGAGCTCAGACATGAATTCCTCAACGGTCAGTGGCTTCATAGATCGTCTCCTTGTTTATCCTTGTTCGGTCAGGTCTTCGCCGCGGGTAGCGCAGCAGCGACTTGGTACGCGCACAGAATTCCCTCCAGTTCCGGCCTTTGCGGCCGAACCGATCGGATTCGGGGGTTTTTTCGTTATTGGGCGGGCGTCCAAATAAGTGAGTCTGTTTTGGTTTTGCAAGAGAAAATACAACAACCGGGAATCCAAGGCAAACTTTTCTTTCGCAGGCAAATATGTCACGGAGTGACGCGTACGATATCGGAACCTTCAAAACGGAACAGATTGTCCGCGTACTGCATGTTCGGGCTGGCCGCGACAGGAAGTTCGATGCTCCTAGCAATGCTCTCGACAAAGCGAATCCCCGCGCTTCCTTCCGCGACGTTGCAGCCGTGGATCTCGATCCCTTTGCCCCGAAGATGCGAGGGTGTCATCGCCCTTCGGATGGTTCCGAAAAACCGTAGTTCCCGCCTTCTTACACCGGCACCGAGCTCGAGGTATGCCGGCGCGCCGTGGCAAATGATCCGCAGCATCCATATGCTCCAGGGGTTTCGCACCGTTCCCGCGATCCTGCCCGCGAGATCCCGGAACGGCTCGCCTTCTTCTGCAAACAGTATCTGAGCGTCGTCGTGCCCCGGGAACTGCTCTATTACTCGCTGCCAGCCGCGCTCGAATGAATCGTGATGTTGGACCAATCCCGCAAGACCGGACGGGCGGGGCGGCGCAGGCACTCGCCGATCGACCACATAGACCATCATTTCGCCGAAATCCTCCTTGCGACTCATCCGATCCTCCCCTGCGGGATGAAACCGGAAGCGAGCTCTGACACTTGATTCTAGCAGGTTCGGAACTGGTCCCCGCCGGGCGTTCTCGGAACAGCCTGACCGCCGACGGTTCATCTGCGTGAAATCGCTGTTAAATAGGCGCCAGTCCGGCGTGCATTCGTGACGCCATTTCGTCTATCATTTCGCTTCTCTCGTTAGAGCACAGTTGCTTTCCGGGTCCGGACGGCAGGCCGCCGCCCGTACTCTTCGGTGATCCGTGCGGCCGGTTTCTGCCGTTTCGGGAGTATTTAATTCTTGGAGGATTCCGATGTCAGTTTCCAAAAGGTCGATCGAAATCACGGGTGGCAAGAGGTCCCGAGCGATGCTTGCCGCGGCATTGCTAGCCTTCGCTGTTCTCGCGGCTCTCGCATTCACGGGATCCGCAACCAGCGCGTTCTTCGCACCGGTCCAGGACAATCCGTCCTCGACTGTCTTCATAAACGAGTTTCATTACGACAACGGCGGCACCGATGCAGGTGAGTTCATCGAGATCGCCGGTCCTGCCGGAACCGATCTCGCCGGCTACTCGATCGTTCTTTACAACGGAAACGGGGGTGCAGCCTATGACACCGATCCGCTTTCGGGCTCGATCCCTGATCAGCAGGGCGGATTCGGGACCGTCGTGCTGAACTATCCGTCTAACGGGATCCAGAACGGATCGCCGGACGGAATCGCCCTCGTAGGACCCGGAAACGCGCTGATCCAGTTTCTCTGCTATGAAGGAACGTTCACAGCAGTTGACGGCATTGCCAACGGCGTTACCTGCACGGATATCGGAGTATCCGAACCAGGAAGCGATCCGACAGGCCTTTCGTTGCAGCTCACGGGCTCGGGATCTACCTACGGAGATTTCTCCTGGAATGCCCCCACGATTGAGACGCCCGGACAGCCGAACACCGGACAGACATTTGGAGGCGGCGGGACTCCGACACCGACCCCTACTCCTACCGCAAGTCCGACTCCGACGCCTACCGCAACTCCTACGCCTACGCCGGGACCGGTAGCAAACGTCGTCATTAACGAACTCGATTCGGACACTCCAGGTAGCGACGTCGCGGAATTTGTCGAACTATTTGACGGCGGAACAGGAAACACATCCCTGAACGGTTTGGTCGTTGTCTTCTTCAATGGAAACGGCGACACGTCCTACGGAGCTTTCGATCTGGATGGCTACGTAACCGACGCCGACGGTTACTTCGTTCTTGGCAACGCCGCCGTTCCGGGTGTCGATCTGCTTTTCGGTAACGGTCTGCTGCAGAACGGCGCCGACTCCGTGGCGGTCTACGCGGCAAACGCAACGGACTTCCCCAACGGCTCGCCGGTCACGACAAGCGGTCTGATCGACGCGGCAGTCTACGGGACGGCCGATCCGGACGATGCAGAACTTCTCGTCCTCCTGAATGCGGGCGAACCGCAGGCTGATGAAAGCGGACGCGGAGCGCCGGCGGACGATTCGATCGGCCGCTGCCCGAACGGTGAAGGAGGGGCGAGAAATACTTCAGGCTACATACAGTTTGCGCCTACGCCAGGCGCGGCAAACGACTGCCCGCTGCCGGCGGTCCCGAGAACGATCGCCGAGATCCAGGGCAGCGGAACCGACTCGCCCTTCGAAGGAACGGCCGTGATCACGAACGGGATCGTAACGGGCATCAAGTCGAACGGTTTCTTTATGCAGGAACCGGATACTTCCGCCGACGCCGACCCGCTGACCTCTGAAGGTATCTTCGTGTTTACGTCGGCACTTCCGACAGCAACCGTCGGCGACGCTGTGACGGTCACCGGAACAGCGGGCGAGTTCTTCAACCTGACGCAAATATCGGCCGCAACTGGCGAAGTGACGGTCGTAAGCGCGGGCAATGCCCTTCCCTCGCCGATCATACTTACAACCACGATCCTGGACCCGTCCGGTCCTCAGGACCAACTCGAACGGTTCGAAGGAATGCGCGTATTCGCCGACTCGGTCAGGTCGGTCGCGCCGACAAACAACTTCGGCGAGATCTGGACAGTGATCGAGGGCGTCGACCGCCCGCTGCGCGAACCCGGTATCGACAACGCGTTCACGATTCCCCCCGATCCGACATCCGGAGTTCCCGACTGCTGCATACCTCTCTGGGACGGAAACCCCGAGCGGATAATGATCGACACGGACGGGCTTGCCGGCTCGGTCAGGATCAACGTGACAACGAACGTTTCACTGACCGGGATCACCGGTCCGCTCGATTTCAATTTCGGCGACTACAAGATCGATCCCGAAGCGGCGCCCGCCGTCGCGAGTCCGAATCTTTCCGCGGCCCCGATCCGCGAAAGGGCCGCCGGGGAGCTTACCGTCGGGAGTTTCAATATCGAGAATTTCGACAACGACGAACCGCAGAGGCGGAAGGCCGCGCTCGCAATCCGAACGATAATGGGATCCCCGGACATCCTCGGAGTGATCGAGATCCGCGACCTTGCAAGCCTTCAGGCGCTTGCGCAGCAGATCAATGACGACTCGGTTAATGCCGGCGAGCCGAACCCCGGTTATTCCGCGCATCTTGTACTTGCTCCAAACGGAAGCAGCCAGAACGTAGGTTTCCTTGTCAGGTCGTCTGTTCAGGTAGATTCGGTTACTCAGGAGCGTGCGGCCGACACTTTCATTCATCCGGTCACGGGACAGAGCCTTGTGCTTCACGACAGGCCTCCGCTGGTCCTGCGTGCCACTGTGAATCCTGCGCTCGACCCCAGACAGATCATCGTCGTCGTCAACCACCCGCGCTCGTTCATCGACATCGAGGACCTCGGCTCGACCGGGATCTTCGTTCGTGAAAAGCGCAAACTGCAGGCCGAATCGATCGCCGGACTCCTGCAGGAGCTACAGACCGCATCGCCCGGGACTCCGGTCTTCGCAGTGGGGGACTACAACGCCTACCAGTTCAACGACGGCTACACGGATCCTTCGGGGACCATCAGGGGAATTCCGACCGGAGATAACGAACTGGTCGTGGATAACAGCCCGGATCTCGTAAACCCGGACTTTGTGAACCTGACCGACGGCCTCCCGGCCGACCAGCGGTACACCTTCATCTTTGAAGGAACGCCGCAGGCGATAGACCACGTGTTCGTCAATCCGGAAGCGAACGCGATCGTGACCGGTTATGCCGTTGCGAGAGTGAACAGCGATTACCCGGAGTCGGCTGAGTTCCTTGACGTGTCGAGACCCGAGGCCAGCTCAGATCACGACGCCCCTATCGCGTTCTTCAGATTCCCGATCAGGGAAACTACAACGGCCGTATCCGATGTTCAGGTGACCTACGATACTCAGGGACAGAACGTACAGCTTTCCGCTTCGGTCGTTTCACAAGGGTTCACTGTCAACGAGGGTACTGTTACCTTCACCATCACAGATGGCGCCGGGACCACGATCGGATTGGCCGGGCCGGCGCAGGTTACGAACGGTTCCGCCTCGGCTGACTTCGTCCTTCCGGGGTCGGTGGATCCGCAGGCGCTGAGGATCGACGCCGTTTTCTCCGGAGGAGCCGCGACCGCAGGAAGTTCAGGCAACGGAACTCTTTCGGTCTCTTACAGGATCTGTCCGCTGTACAACCCGCAGTTCGCGATACGAAAGGGAATTCCCTATCCGTTCGCGATAAGGCTGTGCGATGTGGACGGGAGGAACCTTTCAGAGAGAGAGGTTGAGGTAGAAGCGCTTTACGCTTCACCGGCCGGCAATCCCGAGATCCAGATACCGGTCTCGTCAGTTGGCATCCTGAACCGGAACAACAGGTTCTGGTACAGCTTCTTTCTTCGGACGTATGTCTTCTATCTTAAGACGAACTCGTTCGAGTCCGGAGACTACGTGCTTTATTTCAAGGCCGGGGACGATCCCAAACTGCACAAGGCGGGCTTCCGAATTCGGTAGTCCTCAAACCCGCATAGGGATCGTGCGCGATCGTCCGGTCGGGTCAGCCGTAGATCAAACGGCCGGCCCGGCCGGTTCCGCTTTTCGGGGGTAGATTTCCGTAGGTCCTCACCTGCTTTTTAAGCCCTGTCCTACGAGTTCCGCGGATTCGAAGGGAGATTCATTGACTGCCTGTGGTAACGGGCATACGCTGAGGGCCCAATCACAACACAAGAGGAGTAGTATGGGATATCAAGGCGATGTACTTACGTATTGTCCGGCCGATATGGATTTCAAGACGGTCTACGCCGTAATAGTGAGCGGCGATTTTCCCAATCCGTGCGGGCATGCGCTTCTGTTCGTGCCGAACTCCTCGGCAACCGCTTCCGATCATGGCTATTATCTGCAGGTTTCGGAAATGTACGGTTTTCCGAAGATCATGGACACGGACGGCTACGCGCAATACCTCAGCGAGAACGGAAAGACCGAACTGACACGCTACGCCGTTCCTTTGAAAGATCCAGAAGGAGCGTACAACAGGCTGATCGACCTGATGGGCAAGAAGTGGGCCTGGCTGATCTTGCCCAACAACTGCGCGGCATTCGTTGAAGATGTAGTCAAGGGCGGAGGATCGACGGCGGGACTATACAGCAATTGCCCTAAAGGCGAGAAATTCAAGTGACGTTCTCCCGCTCCGGCGGCCATCGGTATATGTGCATTTCCCCGCGGAAAAGTGTATATTGTGGAACTTGCGGCGCATTCGTCTAGTGGTTAGGACGCAAGGTTCTCAACCTTGAAACAGGGGTTCAATTCCCCTATGCGCTACCAGATTCTTGAGAAGATCCGCCGTCCGGCGGATTTTCTGTTTTGGCGAGATCTATGCGGACCGATCGTCCGCGTATTGGCCTACGATGGATAAGACCCATTCGGACATCCGGACAGATATCTTGAAGCCCAGATGGGCGGACATTTCCCTCATTCTCGCCGGTTTCGTCTTCTTTTATTCCCTTGTCTTCGAGCTTCCGGCGACCCCTTTCTTCTGGGAATCCGACCATCTGATCTTCGCCTACGAAGGCTGGAGAATGTACCTCGGCGACACGATGTACAGGGACTTTTTCCAGTTCACTTTCCCCGGCAGCCAGCTCTGGTACGCGGTGATGTTCTCGATCTTCGGCGCCAAGCATTGGATAATCAACGCGACGATCGTCGGCATCGCCACGATCCTGCTGTTTCTTACGCTCAGGCTTTCAAAGGCAATCATCGACGGCCCGTTCGCATATCTTCCCCCGCTTCTGTTCGCGTTCTTCGGCTTCCGATGGTTCGGGATTGACGGTTCGCACAGGATGTTCAGCCCGATCTTCATCCTGCTGGCGGTGATGGTGATCCTCAGAAACCGCAATCGGGCGAACCTCGTCCTGAGCGGTGCGCTTTGCGGCGTGACCTCTTTCTTCACCCAGCAGAGAGGATTCTTCGTGGTTTGCGCGATAGCGCTGTTCGTGCTGATCGAAGGGATCGTCGACAAGCGGAAACCGCTCGGGATCGGCAAGGACATTGCATCCGTCGGCGCGGCTTCGGCGGTGACGCTCGTGCTCCTCTGTCTCTATTTCGTGATCGCGGCCGGTCCCGGAATGTTCTGGGAGTCGGCTTTCGTCTATCCCGCAAACTGGTACAGCTATTCGCAATACAACAACATAGAGGTGTTCTCACTCGTCCTCGGACGGGCCTACGACTTCACGAATCTCTCGGGCGCGTTCGCTTTCGTGATGCACCTGATCTATTCGTTCGGTATCCCGCTCGTTTACCCGGTCTTCTTCGGAGCGTTTCTTTTCAAGATCAACAGGGAAAAGTGGACTGAATGGAAGCCCGTGTTCCTGATAGGCCTTGTCGGCTTCGCAACGACGTATTCGAACGTCGCCCCGGACAGCTTTCGTATCTTCCAGGTCTCGATCCCGGCGCTGATCCTCACAGGCTTCTTGTTATCTAGGGTTCGGGTCGCGAGGCGGTTCGACCTCCGGCTGACGGCCGCCGCCGCCGCGTTCCTTCTGCTCCTGAGCCTGTACCTGGGCTATCGAATGCAGACGAACTGGGATATGACCTACTGGGACACGCCTTCAGGAAGGATAGCCGTGTTTCCGCTCGAGCAGATCGAACGGTACACGTATGTTCTCGAGAACACCGAACCGGGCGACGAGTTCTTCGAGGTCTATGAACCGTACATCTATTTCCCTTTCGGACTAAAGAATCCGACGAGATTCGGCCAGATCTGGGAGACCGAGTACACGCGGCCGGAACACGTGGCGGAAGTGGTCGGCGATCTTGAGAGATCAAGGCCGAAACTGATGCTCTGGGACGTGGGGTACAACAAGCCCGATGACCAACGCGCGCCGGGCGATCATCTGGGGCCGCTTGCGAATTTCGTGAGCGATAATTACGAACCGGTCGGGAAGGTCTATCAGGTCGCGGACCGGCGGATCCAGGTCTGGCGGCTGAAGGATGCCGATTGAATTCGGGCGGTGAGAGAGTTACATTAGAAGTTCAAACGCTCCCGTAGCTCAGGTGCATAGAGCGTTCGCCTCCGGAGCGAAAGGCCGCAGGTTGAAGTCCTGCCGGGAGCACCAGAATTCAACGGCCATTGATCAATTCTCATCGATCAATGGCCTCTTTCTTTGCCGAACAAGTCTCCTGACCGGGTCCGTTGGAAAAAGTTTAGTTCGAGGTCGGCAACTCTACCTTGACCGTCCTCTGCTCGCGCTGGCGTCTCGCGAGCTCGAACCAGTACTTCACGTTCCAGCGTTCAAGCCTTGGCTCCATTTTCTTTCCGGTTTCGAAGTCGGCGGCGGCCTGCTCCGGCATTTCCTTCAAAAGATAGACGATCCCGCGGTCCATATAGTACCGGCCCCGCCGGCTGTCATCCGACATCTCGATCGCCTTTGTGTAATCCGCCAGTGACTCGTCCAGATTGCCGTAGATCATCTTCTGACGGGCGAGCGCGACGTAAGCTTCCGCAGTGGGCTCGAGTTCGATCGACTTCTCGATCGACCACGTCTGCCTCTCCGGCATTTCCATAAGCGCGTAGATCGAGCTTACACCGTTGAGCGCCATTACGGCCGCTCTCTTCATATCGGCCAGTTTCGCGGGTTCGAGCTTTCCTGCGGCATTTGATTCCTCGTACCGCTCGACGATCTCAAGCAGGTCCGCTTCGGCGCCTTTGTAGTCATCGATCCTTCGTTTCGCGTGGGCACGGTTCATCAACAGGTGAACGTCGAATGGGTCGTACTGGATGGCCCTCGTGTAATCGTCGATCGCTTCCTTTACCATGCCGAAGTTGCGCATAAGATATCCGGCGCGGTAGCTGAAGCTGTTCTCGTTGACGAATCCGTTTGTGATCGCCGAATCGAGATCGTTAAGGACTGCGGAGAAATATGGCTTCAACTCGTCGCTTCTCATTCCTCCGTTTTCCCTGATCATATTCCCGATCATCGAGTCCAGGATGCGTGCCCGTTCAAAGAACGCCTCGCCGTTCCGGGGTGCAAGCTGAAGCGCCGTGTTCAGGTCCTCAAGCGCGCCGGGAAGATCCGCCTTATTGTTGCTCCTCGCCTTGCTTCGGGCGATGTATGCCGCAACCAGGTTCGAATCGATGCTTATCGCTTCATCGAAAAGCGGGATCGCTTCCTTGTAGCGGCCGCTCTTCATTATCTCAAGGCCCTTCTCGTAGTACTCGTACGCCGTCGTCTGGCCGGCAACCGAAATCACAGCGCCGGCGAACAGGAAGAGTACAAGGATGAATGTATTGCGTTTGTGCATATGGAGAACCGGATCGGTCGTTTGCGACCGGGACAGAATAGCGGAGAAACATTTCAGTTGAAAAGGCCTCGCCGCGTATTTCCGCAGAAAATTGCCGAAACAAATGGTCAAAACCTCGCCAACGGTTGTAGGATGTCATTCAATGTCTTAAATCCCGCATCGACTTCGTATTTGTTTAGGGGACTCTCGATATCGGTATCCGATCTCAATGAGTTTCTTCAGTAGTTGTCAGGAGTATCAGAAAATGAAAAGAATTTCCGCTCTTTGGATCGTGTCGCTCTTGCTTGTCAGTACCAATGCCGTTCTCGGACAGACCGGGCGAGAAGACTTCAGGGAATGGCTCGGCAAGGTTACGAACAGGAGTTTTGATGGCCTTGTCGAGAAGACGGCTCCGGACGGAGGAGTAAGTGTCGATCTACGGGGCCGCTTCCAGAACGTGCTTCTGGCGAAACGAACGCTTTCCGGTGAGATCGCCGTGGGCTGCGTCGCAAATGTCCGTCAGGCCGATGCATTCCTGTTGAACTATCGCGGCTCCGGCGAGGAGTTCTACCAGACGCCGGATCCCGTCATCAAAAGCCTCCGCTCCGAAGCCGCCGCGCACGGGATGACCGAGAAGGAATTCGTGTTCTTCAAACGTTTGATCGAGAACGCGGGTGCACTGCGCGAATCTTCCCTTTCGGGTTCGACGATCAGCATCGTCAACAACGACGGCGCCGGTGAAGGATTCAACGATATGACCGCGGCAACGCCGGAAGGCGGCAATCCGGGAACTACACGGGGCCAGCAGCGTTTGAACGTGTTCAATTTCGCGGCCGACATATGGGAAGCGTTCCTCGATACCAGCGTCGAGGTACTTGTCGGATCGCAGTTCGATCCGCTTCCGTGCACGCCTACATCGGCCGTGCTGGGCGGCGCGAGCGCGACTACAATCCACAGGAATTTTACAGGGCGGATACTCGACGAGACCTGGTATCATCAGGCACTCGCCAACAAGTTGTCGGGTTCGGACAGGAGCCCCGCGAATCCGGATATCAACGCGACTTTCAACAGTTCGATCAACGGTAGTGCGGGTTGCGCGGGAGGCCTCAGGTTCTACCACGGATTCGACAACACGACCCCGCCCGGAACGATCAATCTGCTGGTTGTGATCCTGCACGAGTTCGCGCACGGCCTTGGTTTCTCCGATTTCGCGGATGCCGATACCGGCGAGCTGTTGAACGGATTCCCCGATGTGTTCACAACAAACATGTTCGACCGGACGACCGGGAAGTTCTGGAACGATATGACGAACGGCGAGAGGATGGCCTCGGCGATCAATGACGGGAACGTCTTGTGGAGCGGGCCCAACGTAGGCGCGGCGTCGTCATTCCTGGTCAGCGGTCGCGACCCCTCGAACGGATTCGTCCAACTGTACACTCCGAACCCCGTCGAGGGCGGATCTTCCATCTCGCACTTCGACACGGACGCAAGCCCGAACCTGCTTATGGAGCCGGATATCAATCTCAATCTCCCGCTAACTCTCGATCTTTCGAGGCAGCAGATGAGGGACGTAGGCTGGTATCGCGACACGAATAAAGACGGTTCGCCCGATGCTCTTACCGACGTACAGCCGAGCGGGATCGCAGTCGCGCCCGGTTCTCAGACTACGATCACGTGGACAAGCACAGGGGGATTCACAAGGAATGTAACGATCGAGCTCTCGCTAGACGACGGCGCGACTTACCCCACCGTGATCGCCGAAGACATTCCGAACAGCGGATCTCATCCTTTTGCCGTGCCGAACAATCCCACGCCCAGGGCAAGAGTCCGGATTCGGGAAGCGGGATTCGTAGATCCGGCGGGAGCTTCCTCGCCCCACTTCACGATCGGAAGCACGTTCATCTCTTCAAAACCGTACTTCGATATCGACGGTGACAGCAGGACCGACGTCTCGGTCTTCCGGCCGAGTCCGGGCGCTCTCGCCGGAGGGCCCGCACCTGAAGGCAGCACGTCCCAGTGGTGGCTTCTGCGTTCGAGCGACCAGGGAACGCGCGGCCTGGCGTTCGGGACCGCTTCGGACAGGCCGGTACCCGCGGACTTCACAGGAGACGGCAGGACCGACATCGCTTTCTGGCGTGAATCGACGGGTGAATGGTTCATACTCCGCAGTGAGGACGATTCATTCTTCGCGTTCCCGTTCGGCTCCGCCGGCGACATACCCGCGCCGGGAGATTTCGACGGCGACGGAAAGGCCGATCCCGCGGTCTATCGTCCTTCTTCGGGAACCTGGTTCATCGTCAGGTCGTCCGACGGAGGCCTGACCGTGGTCCCGTTCGGCGTCCCCGCGGACAAACCGATAGTCTCGGACTATGACGGCGACGGTATGGACGATGTCGCGGTATACAGGGCGCCTGACAACCAGTTCTGGCTGTTGAGGTCTGCACAGGGTGTAAAGGCCTTTCAGTTCGGCGCGGCCGGTGACAGAACGACGGTCGGAGACTGGACAGGGGACGGCAAAGCGGATGTGGCGTTCTTCAGGCCTTCCGAAGGCAACTGGTACGTGATCCGTTCGGAGGACGATTCGTTCTTCGCGTTCCCCTGGGGAGTCGGTACCGACACTCCGGCTCCGGGTGACTTCGACGGCGACGGCCGGTTCGATCCGGCGGTGTTCAGACCGTCCGACAACACGTGGTATATATTCGGCTCGACCGGCGGATTCCAGGCGGTTCCGTTCGGAGTGGCGGGCGACGTGCCGCTGCCTTCGGTCGTCAGTGTTCAATGAAGCAGTGCTTGTAAACAGGGATGAAGGAGATGAAGGTGATTTCGGCGACCGGGTACTTGCGTTGAATGGTCCTCCGGAGCGTCCGTGCTCTGCAGCAGCGATCCCCTTCACCTCGTTCATCCCTGTTACACGTATCAGTATCCGGCGCACAAGCGACGGGCAATCGGAACCCGGAGCGCAAGCGACGGGCAATCGGAACCCGGAGCGCAAGCGACGGGCAATCGGAACCCGGAGCGCAAGCGACGGGCATAAGAAGAAGGAAACAGGATTGACAGGATGGCCGGGATTGATAGTTGATAGTTGAGAATTGGAAATGGTCATTGGACCTAGTTGATTTCGGGCTAATGCAGCAGTCCCCAGGAATCGGGCCCGGGATCGTTGAATCTCTCCACCATCAATTCTCAACTTTCGATCCTCTTCATCTTGTCTATCCTGTTTTTTTCTTCATCTTTGCGGTCCGGGCACCGGTTGTCGAAACAGGGATGAAGGGGATTAAGGAGATACCGGCGGCCGGGTCGTCGCGTTGAACGGTTCTCCGCTCCGTTCGCGCTCAACAGAAGCCATCCCCTTCACCTCCTTCATTCCTGTTACACGTATCAGTATCCGGCTCACAAGCGACGGGCAATCGGAACCCGGAGCGCAAACGAGGGGCATAACAAGAGAGGAAACAGGATAGACAGGATGGCCGGGATTGATAATTGATAGTTGAGAATTGGAAATGGTCATTGGACCTAGTTGATTTCGGGCTAATGCAGCAGTCCCCAGGAATCGGGCCCGGGATCGTTGAATCGCCCAATTCTCAATTCTCAATTCTCAACTATCAATCCTGCTCTTCCTGTCTATCCTGTTTTTTTCTCTTTGTTTTATGTCCGTCGGGAATGCTCCGGAGCACCGAATCACTTTCCGATGCAGAAGGTCTGGAAGATCCTTGTGAGCATGTCTTCCGTCGTAGTCTCGCCGGTGATCTCGCCAAGGTAGCGGATCGCGTTGTGGAGGCCGACCAGCACGATCTCCTCGCTCGTGCCCTGCTCCAGAAGCGGCAGCGACGAATCGATCTCGTCCTTCGCGCGCCTCAGAAGATCATGATGCCGCGCATCCGAGACCAGGAAGCCCGAACTCTCTACATCTTCCGGAGAAAAGGGCCCGACTATCGCCTCCTGAAGCTCTTCAAGACCTTCCGCCGTTTTCGCGGAGATGTTGACGACAAGCGAACCGGTTTCCGCGAGGCTCGCAGCCAGGCCTTCGCCTGTGGCGACGTCCGTCTTGTTCACGGCGACGATCCGGTTCAGCTCGCGAGTCGCTTCGAGCACTTCGAGATCCTCGGCACCCATTTCCTCCGCAGCGTCCAGCACGACCACGACCACATCGGCGTCCGCCATCGCACGCCTCGCCCGCTCGACGCCGATCGTCTCGACGGTATCGACCGTCTCACGCAATCCCGCCGTGTCGATCAGAGAAACGGGGATGTCGCGGATCGTGAAGCTCTCGTGCAGCTGGTCGCGGGTCGTTCCCGGGATCTCCGTGACGATCGCCCGGTCCTGGCCCAGAAGCGCGTTGAAGAGGCTCGATTTCCCGACGTTCGGGCGGCCGACAAGCGCGACCCTCAACCCCTCCCGAAGGAGTTTTCCCGCCTTGTATGTCGAAGCAAGCCGTCCGAGCTCTTTCGAAACCTCGCGGAGCTCATTCCCCAACCTCTCCGTCTGCGCGTCCGGAAGATCGTCTTCGACGAACTCCAGCGCGGACTCGAGAACGATGATCACATCGAGAAGCCGATCCTTCAGAGGCTGAAGCCTGTGCGAGAACTCGCCTCGCAGCTGGCGCACAGCCTGCCGGGTCATCGCGATGCTGTTCGAATCTATGAGGTCGCGGACGGCTTCCGCCTGCGACAGATCGATCCTTCCGTTCGCAAGCGCCCGAAGGGTGAATTCGCCGGGTTCGGCAAGCCGCGCGTCGAGATGAAGGCAGATGTCGATCACCCGACGCAGAAGCACAGGCGATCCGTGACAGCTGATCTCGACGATGTCTTCGCCCGTGAAGGAATGCGGAGCTTTGAAATACGTGACGACCGCTTCGTCGATCATCTCTCCCGTTGCCGGATCGACGATGCCGGCGAGTGTCGCGCGGCGCGGTTCGAGATCCACATCGCCAGCAGTCAGACGATTGACGATCGCATGCGAGGCTCCGCCGCTGAGCCGGATCACTCCGAGCCCGCTTCTTCCAAGCGGCGTCGAAAGCGCAACTATCGTGTCCATATAAATAAGAAAAGGGGACAAAGGAGAAAAATGCCTTCTCCCTCATCCCCTTTTATCTCTGTTTCGCAAGACTATTTCAAACGCACCTGCAAACGCCGCTCGCGTCCCTGCCCTACGGATTCGGTTTCAAGATCCTCTTCTTCGCTCAACGTAAGGTGGATGATCCTACGTTCGGTCGAGTTCAGAACTCCGAAGGTGAAAGGAACGCCTTTGTCGCGTACGTTCTTGGCTGCGAACTTCGCCATCGCGTGAAGTTCGGAGGTCCTTGTCTTCCGGAATCCTTCGGCGTCGCAGACGAAGCGGTGCTCGCGATCCAGCTCGCGGCCGTAAACCTGGAACAGGATGGTCTCAAAGGCGTCGAGAAGCTCGCCGTTCTCACTTAGCATCATCCCCGCGTCGTCCCCGCTGAAGTCGATCACACAGCCTTCATCGGTGAACTCAGAAGAAATTTCGACTTCGAAACCCGCCTCATTGACGAGGTCCGAAATGAACTCCTCAGCTTCTTTGCAAACGTCACTCATAATCTATCTCCGCTCGCCTAAGGTGTGGAGAGCTTCGCCTTGTTCTCGATCATCGGCGCCGCGGCGTCATCCTCGCGGTTCATCCAGTTGATCAGCATCTGCTGGCCGAACATTATCACGTTGCCCGCGAACCAATAGAGAAGCAGTCCCGAAGGCGCGGACCACATTATCCAGAGCATCATCAGCGGCATGATGTAGGTCATCATCTTCTGCTGCATCTGCTGCTCGGGCGTGACGGCCGGGGTAGTCGGCGAGAACTTGAAGGTCAGGACCATAGAGATCGCGAACGCGAACTCCAGGATGTGATACGGATCGCCCGACGAGAGGTCCGGAAGCCAAAGGAACGCCTCCTGCCGGAAGCCCAGGTAGATCGAGACCGTGATGTACAGCGCGATCAGAAGAGGGAACTGCATGATCATCGGAAGACACCCTCCGATCGGCAGAGCGTCCTTCGTCATCTTCAGCTGTTCCATCTGAAGCTGGCGCATCTTCGGATCATCGTTCGGGATGCCCTTCTTCTGCATCGCCTTCATCTTGTCCTGAAGCTCCTTCAGCTTCGGAGCGTTCTTCTGCGCTTTCTTGAAGGACTTCGAGGAGTACCACCTCAAAGGGAACAGCAGCGAATAGAAGAAAAGCGTGAAGAGGATGATCGAGATGCCGTAGTTGTGCGTGAATCCGTAAAGGAACCGGAGGCAATAGAGGATCGGGACCGACAACGGCTTGGTCAGAAAATAGAACCAGCCGTAGTTGATAAAGTCCTCGATATCGATCGGCCGGCCGACGGCCTCCGTGAGCTTTCCGTTGTAATTGCTAAGGACGAAGTAGTCCTTCGTGCCGGTATAGATCTTGTTGACCGCTCCGTCCGAGGAGATAGGGACATAAGCCGTCATCAGGTGCTTTGTCACCGAATTGCTCTGGCTGCGGGTCACCCACGCGATGATGCCGTCATAGAAAGGCGATACTTCCTCGACGTACGATTCTGAGCGGAACTCGAGGCCGTTAGTCTGCTGGGGAGGGATGACGGCCATAGCGAAATACGTGTCGCCCACGCCCGCCCAGTCGACCGCGCCTTCGACGCTGTACTGACCCTTGGTCCCTTCGTCGATGATCGACGCTGCGTACTGCCTGCTGGAAGATCCGGCCGCGTTGTAAACGCCCTCCGGCTCGACCTTGTAGAAGTTGTACCGCTCGATGCCCTGGTCGCCGATGCTCGGCCCGATCACGAGGTGCGTGTTCGGAACCGGCTTCCCGTCCTTCTTCAGTTCGACGGCAAGATCGGTAGTGTATTCGTTGGCCCGAAAGACAAAGGTCTTCGTCGCCTCGACCCCGTTCGCTCCCCGAAGCACAAACTTCAGTTCTTTCGTCTCATTGCCCTTGAGCTCGAACGTGCCGGCATCGCCTTCAAGCGAATAATTGCGCTGGTTTACGAACGAATCGATGGAAGTGTCGCCGGTTGAAAGCTGGAAAGGCGCGATTCTGGGCTCCTGCTCGAGTCCCTTCTTTCGCACCAACTCCAGGGGGATCTTCTTTTCCTTCGTGGATCCCTGCGCGTAAAGCGCCTTGCGGTCGTCGGTCGATTCGGAATCGTTCAGCAGGAGTATCCAGCTTGTTGCGACGGCGCCCTTGGAATCGATCGTCGCTTCGTAAAGCGGCGTCTTGATCTTGATCTGCTTGTTGGGAGTTTCGTCGGGCGTCTCGGCCGCGGCCTGTTCCGGTTTCTGTTCCGGAGCCTGCGTAGGAGCCGGCGCAGCGGTCTGTTCCGGAGCCGTATTCGCAGCGTTCGTATTCGTGTTCGCCTGTTCCGGAGGTGCCTCAGGCGCGAAGAAGTAGGTCCACGTGGTCAGCACGATCAGCGAAAGGATCGCGGCCATAAGGAACCTCTGCTGATTCTGGCTGGAGTCGTTGTTAGACATAAATGCAGTTCCGCTATCAGGACCGGAGGTTCAGGACTGAGATAAAAGGACTGAGGACCGAGGAAATGCCAGGACCCTTAACATCTCGAACCTCTCTTCATCAACGGGTGATAAATGCTTTCAAATTATTCGCCGCTAGTAAGTGGCTATTGCCCGCCGCTTTCCTCCGGGTCCCGATCTATATTCCCGTCGCATTCGATACAGGTCCCCATCTCTCAGTACTTTCCTCTCAGTCCTCAGTCCTATTCTCTCAATCCTACGGCTTTAGCGCCGTGCCTCCCGGGACCGGATCGTGCCCTCCCTCGCAAAACGGCTGGCAGCGCATAAGACGCTTGAATGACATCCACGAACCCAGGACCGCTCCGTGCTTCCCAACCGCTTCCATAGCGTATTCCGAGCAGGTCGGAGTGAATCTGCAGGACTGCGGCAGAAGCGGCGAGATGAATCGCTTGTACAGCTTCAGCAGGTCGATCAGCAGATACTTCATCGGTGTTCGGGTGATACGTCGGGGTCGCCGGTTTTGGTTCGCGCCTCGCGTTCGAGGACCTTCGAAACGATCTCACGGAATTCCTGCAAGGGCCCTTCGAGCTTCGTTTCCAAAAGGCTTCTGTGTGCGTTAAGCACCCAGTCGTATTTCGTCGCGAGTTTCTCCAACTCCGGTTTCGACAAACGGAAAGCCTCGCGCAGAAGCCGCTTTGCCCGGTTGCGCCTGACCGCGTTTCCGACCGCCTTTCGGGAAGCGGTTATGCCCAGACGCTGAAAAGACGTTTCCGACGGCATAATAAACGCAGTCATAAAACGTCCTTTGATTCGTTCTCCTCCGGCGTAAACACGCCGGAATTCACCGGGTTTTCTTAAGCGTTCGGTCTTCGGAAGGCGAAGGCTTAGTAGTGGAACGGAGTCAGTCTCTTGCGTCCTTTCTGCCTCCTGCGCTTGATCACGTTGCGTCCGGCCTTGGTGCTCATACGAGCCCGGAAGCCGTGTTTCTTTGCGCGGCGGCGGTTGTTCGGCTGATATGTTCTCTTAGGCATATAAGTATTCCTCTCACTTCAAAAGTGAAACTTTAGATTTTATGTATGCCTTGCCACCTTGTCAAAGCTAAACCCGATAGATTCAGAGCCTTCATCAACCGAGTACGACCCGCCTCCCCTCGATCCGAAAACCGCCCTCGGCGATCTTCCGGACCGCCTCAACGTAGGTCTCGTGCTCGATCTCCAGGATCCTGGCAGAAAGTCCCTCAGCAGTGTCACCGTCGAGAACCGGAACCGGCTTCTGGACGATGATCGCGCCGTGATCGAGTTCTTCGTCGACGAAGTGTACAGTGCATCCGGAGACCTTGACCCCGTAATCGACCGCCTGCTTCTGCGCGTCGAGGCCTTTGAAGCTTGGAAGAAGGCTCGGGTGGATGTTGAGAATGCGGTTCGGAAACTCGCGGACGAATGAAGGCGACAGAAGCCGCATATATCCTGCGAGACAGACCAGGTCGACCTGTTTGTCCTTCAGTACGGAAACGATCTCCGCATCGTGCTCCTCGCGCGGCCTGCCCTTCCGGGTAACGACAGCGGTTTCGACGCCGAGCGCAGACGCCTTTTCGAGGCCAGGGGCGGCGCTTTTGTCGCTGACCACGACGGCGACCTCGGAGTCCGGGACCTGTCCCTCCTGCACGGCCTTCGTGATCGCCACCATGTTCGATCCCCTTCCGGAGATCAGAATCCCGATCCTCATCATTTATGCGCCGGCGATCCCGACTTCACCGTTCCCTTCCCTTACGTCGCCGATCGTCAGACAATCGCCGCCCTTCGACGCTACGTGTTCGATGACCGCGTCCTTTTCGTCGCCGGAACAGATCACGACCATCCCTATCCCCATATTGAAAGTACGGAACATCTCTCGGTCCTCGACATTGCCCAAGCGCTGCATCAGCCCGAAAACCGGCGGCTCGGTCCACGAGCCGCGTTCGATCCGGACCGACATTCCCTCGGGCAGGATCCGTGGGATGTTCTCCAGAAGACCGCCGCCGGTGATGTGCGCAAGCCCCTTTATCTTTCCGCTTCCGATCAACCCGCCGAGTTCCGGAAGGTAGCTCTTGTGCGGCGTTAGAAGCACTTCTCCAACGGTCTCGTTTCCGAGCTCGTCCGGAGAGTCAACAGGCCGGAAACCGCCTATCTCGAAAAAAAGTTTTCTCGCCAGCGAATAGCCGTTCGTGTGCAAACCTCTCGAAGGAAGCCCGAGCACGACGTCGCCGGGCTCGATCCGACTGCCGTCGATCACGTTCTTCTTATCGACCACGCCCACGACGAATCCCGCCAGGTCGTATTCTCCTTCTTCGTAAAAGCCGGGCATTTCCGCCGTTTCGCCTCCGAGCAGGACGCATCCGTTCTCGCGGCAGGCGATCGAAAGGCCCTCGACGACCGACGCGGTCACGTCCGCCGAGAGCTTTCCGGTGGCGAAATAATCGAGGAAGAAAAGAGGCCTCGCGCCCTGTACAAGGATGTCGTTGACGCAATGATTGACCAGGTCCTGGCCGATCGTGCTGTGGATGCCGGTTTCGAATGCTATCTTGAGCTTTGTGCCGACGCCGTCCGCGGAAGCGACAAGAACGGGTTCAGCCATTTCCGGAAACCGGCCGTCGAACATTCCGCCAAAACTGCCTATGTCGGTCAGCGTTCGCTCGTTGAACGTAGACTTGGCGAATTCCCTAATTCTTGCAACGGCTTGATTTGCGGTGTCGATCGAGACACCGGCATCGGAGTACGAAACGGACTTTGTCATAGAGGCCTCGATTATATTCGTTTCGGGAACGGTTGACCAAAGCTGCGGGGTTGATTGACGCGAGGTGTCATTCAAACTAGCATTTTTTCGGAGGAGATGTACTGATGAGCTTTACCTTGATCGACCTTGGGTCGGAGAACTTCGAATTTCGGGCAAGCGTATGGAACTGGAAGACTTTGCTTGAGATAGTCAAATCATTCGACGTGATCAGCGAGGGCAAGATCCGTCAGATGAGCTATAACGCAGCGGGCACAATGGTCTCGGTCGAAGAGGCTCACGAGATAGGGGGAAAGATACGCGAAAAGATACTTCCCGGAATGTCACCGGGAATGAGGATCTTCTCGGACCTGAGCGTGACCGAAAAACCGGACGACGGAACGCTCTACCGGGACGACGACGAGAAGTGGAAGAACTACAGCGTCGATTACGAATGGTTGAAGGAATTCTCCGACTTCTGTTTTAACTCGAAGGGATTTCAGGTCTACTAACCTAATGGATTTCTGGCAGACGATCGAACCGGTGATCTCCAGCATCTGGTTCCACCTCGCGTCGCTGGTGTTTATGGCGACGCTCCACGGCTACCTCGGCGCGTGGCTCGCGGTGCGCATGCTCTTCCGGCCGCGCAGACCAGTCAAACTTTTGGGCATCACCGTTTTCCCCCAGGGAATGATCCCGCGCCACCGCGAACGGCTTGCGAAAGCTATCGGGAAAGCCGTCGGCGAAGAGCTCGTCTCCCAGGAAACCGTGCTCGAAGAGCTCTTCGAAAAAGAATTCCTCCAGAAGAAAATACGCGGCGTGGTCGATTCTTACACACGCGATCTGCTTGAACGCGATCACCCGTCGCTTGTCGAGGCCGTTCCGGAGAAGTTCCGCGGAACACTGATCGAGACCGTTGACACGCTCCGGATGAGGATAGGCGACTATGTAGGAGAGGTCATTCGGAGCGAGGAAACGTCGCAAACTATCCAGGTCTTTGTAGGCTCAAGGGTCGACGAAATGATGTCGCAGAAACTTTCGGAGACCATCTCGGACAACACCTTCGACGAGCTTCTGATGTTCCTCGAAGCTAGGATCGCCGCGGTGGTCCAGGAACCGGCGCTGGAGAAGACGATCGCGGCATTCATCAGCGGAAAAGTGGACGAACTCGTGGAAGAGCAGGCTCCGCTTCGCGAGCTGTTCACGGACGATGCGGTGTCTCTTCTTAAGGAGAAGGCATTTGAGCAGATCGATCCGGTCGTGCATCAGCTGGCGGAAATCGCTACCGAGGACCGCACTAAGGACCAGATCAGCTCGCTGATAAAGAAGGAGGTCCACAACTATTACGAGCAGCTTCCGTTTTTTAAGAAGATCTTCGTTTCCCGCGACAATCTGCTCCGCGAGGTCGATCAGTTGGTCGACGAAAGCCTTCCCAAACGTATCGAGGAAACCCTTAAGGGTGATTTCTTCGCCGAAGAGGCTGAATCCTTTGTTGGCAGGTCGATCGACAATGCCCTTTCAAGACCGCTGCCGGAAATAATCGGTCAGGTCGCGCCCGAACAGCTGGAAAGGCTGAAAGCGCAGCTGACCATGAACATCCTGCGCGTTTTGCAGGGCGAACAGATGCGCAAGTCGATCGCGGCCTATCTCGCGGATTCGCTGGAGGCCTTGAAACCCAGGCTGATCCGCGACCTCTTAAGTTCCGCACATCCGGAAGCGGTTGCGAAACTCAGGAAACTTCTTACGGGGGGACTCAAAGGAGTTTTGGAGCGCGAAGAGACCGCGAAGATCGTCAACGAGGTTCTCTCAAGGCAGATCGACTCCCTTATTCACGCACCGATAGGCCGCCTCTCGAGGCACATCTCCGACGAGCAGATCCGGAACGCCGGAGATGCGCTGACAAACGTGATAATTGACGCCGCGAAGCAGAAACTGCCCGAAGCGATCGAGGAATTCGACATTGGCGGCGTAGTGCGGGAAAAGGTGAACAACTATCCCGCGGAAAAGTTAGAGGCGCTGGTTCTGTCTGTCGCGAAAGACAACCTGCGGATGATCGAGCTCTTCGGCGCGGCGTTCGGATTTTTTATAGGCTTCGGCCAGTCGATCCATTTCTACTTCTACTTCTACTACTTTAGATAAGCTCGGTCACAGCCAGCTCCTGATCTGCGGATAATCCTCGTCCGTGTCGCAGATCACGTCAACCGAGCCCCATTCGTTTACGTAGAGGCCTACAACGCGAACACCCAGATCCCAGTTCTTCACCCGCTCGGCCGCGGCACGGATCTGGTCCTTTCGGATCTCGAACTTACAAGGATTGGCAAGACAATCGAAATGACCCGCCACGGCGACGATGGCGGACTGATGGCGCCGAACGGACAGGATAACTTCGTCCCTCGTGTAGCGTGCGCGATCCGTCTTGAACTGCGAGAGAATTCCGTCCGCGCCGGGAGTGGTGACCACATCGACATATTTGACGTTGCCGTGCAGGCGCACCCATTCGCTGACCGGATGCTGGGCGCGGCCATCGATGCAATTGACTGCTGTTCCGAATGTATCGACGCTGGAGATCGTCATGTGCGGTTCGTTTCCGCAAGAGTCTCTCAGTTTTTTGCCGTTTTGTTAAATTACGGAGGGATATGGCGCAGTTCTGGCGGCGCCGTCAGGAGATAAGTCCACCGTACGCGTGCGAGACGCGATCAAGTCAACGCAGACGTCTGATGGAATGGCCGGAAGCGACGAAGCGAAAGGTTAGTTACCAAATTTTGAGGCGAGGGCCTTTATCCACTTGTAAGGTTTCTTTATCACGCCGAACGCACGGGATTCGAAGGACCGCTTTCTCGCTTTTGGAGCCTTTTCCGCGCTTAGCGCTTCAGATTTTGACAGGCCTTTGGGAGGTGTATTATCGATCGCTGCTTGGGGTGCCTTGTAGTTTCCGTACGTTTCGTACTGTCCGATGTAGATTATCTTGTCCTGAAACAGGCGTTTAGCATTGACGGAAGGGTCCTGAATCTCTTCGGTACCGGAAGTCTTGATCCTTGCTGCCGATGTCGTGGGCTGCAGTTTGTGTGCACGGCGGGCGACGCGAGCGGACGATACAGGTTCGTGGTCTTGGAGTTCCTCGCTGTCGCTGATGACGGCACGTTCCAGGGTGTTTTTCTCGCGGATCAACGGCACAGCCGCTCTGGGAACGACAACGTGGGTCATTTCCGGGATCTCAGCCTCCATAGACATCATCCAGATGAACGCTGCGTCCAGGCAAACAACCATAGCGATCCCCAGAACCAACTTCCTCATTTACATCCTCCAAAAATGTTTAACTTAATCAAAACCCGTTAAAAGTATATCGCGGTTCTTCGAAGATCCCAAAACCTCCTTTCAATATTGAGCCAACTTATCCTCAATTCCGGGCGCCTTCTGAAGAAAAAACTGCATTTTTTTCAGATCTGTGATTTTCCGGAGAACTTTTGCGAATATGAAAGCGTTCCTTTGAACGGCCAAGGCTCAGTTAGTATTCGTGGAGGAATCATGAAAAAGATAGGAATTCTTATTTTCATTGTCGCAATAGCGGCGGGCATAATTCTGGCGAAGATGTTCTCGTTCGGATCGCTGCCGGCGCTGAACATGCCTTCGATCTCATTCTTTGAGAAGGTAAAGGGATCGGGGAATGTCGTTACCGAGAAGAGGAATGTCTCGGAATTCACAAAGGTTGATGTCGGCGGCGTTTTCAATGTGGAGATCGTCGCGGGCAAGGAACAGAGTGTCGAAGTGGAAGCTGACGACAACCTGCTGCCCCTGATCACAACCAGGGTCAACGGAGAGACTCTCAGGATCGAATCAGAGAAGCGGTTCTCGACCAGAAGCAGGTTGACCGTCCGTATCTCCGCTCCGAACATCGAACGTCTTGATCTGTCCGGCGCTTCGAACGCGGTCGTTTCCAACGTAGAGAACGAAGAGCTCGTTCTCGACCTTTCGGGAGCGTCGCGAGTCAAGGTCTCCGGCAAGACCGGAAACCTGACCCTCGATATGAGCGGTGCGTGCAAGATCGACGCCGGTGAACTTTCCGCCGGCCACGTGAACGTCGACGGAAGCGGAGCGAGCCGCGCAACCGTGAACGTCTTGGAAGAACTGATCGCCGATCTCTCTGGAGCAAGCAAGGTTCGCTACACAGGCAGCCCTTCGAACGTCCAGAAGAACACTTCTGGGGGATCATCGGTCAGTAGTCAAGGCGAGTGATCTTTCCCTAACCGACGTGATGCTGAAAAAAGACCGCCTTCGAAGGCGGTCTTTTTCGTCTTTGGAAACCTCCCGGGAGCGTTTAACAGATGTTGCCCGAATGTTACAAATGCTTGCGCCAAAAGGGCTTCCAATCTTTAAAGAGTGTTTATTCGGAAACCTGTGGATAACTACTTGCAATACCCTCCAATCTCTGATAATCTTACGCACATTTCAGAGAGGGCAGTCCTTGTAACTTGTTGAAAACAAGTGACTTAAAGTTATACTTTAAGTTTTAAGCGATTTCCCGCAAACCTGTGGAAAACTCTGTGGATAAACCCGGTCGGCAAGCCGGTTCTTTTCTTGTAAAGCCACCAAAAAAGAACGGTTTGGACAACCTGCTCTGAAGTCGCATTTCAGGTGTTTAAGACCTGCCTCCCAGCAGTAATTTCAATTTAGGCGGAACGCCTTACGAAAGGAGTTTTCCCGAAAGAAACCTATGGAATCTTCGGTAGCAAACACGAATGTCTGGACAAATGTGCTGAGTTCGGTCGAACAGCAGCTCAACCGCCAGATATTCGACGCCTGGTTCCGCCCCATCAAGTTCGACGGGTGCGACGAGCAAGAAAAGGTACTTCACCTGCGCGCAAGCCAGATAAACAAAGAGTGGATAAATTCAAATTATTCGGACCTCATCGACCAGACACTCGCAGAACTCAATCTTGAAAACTACAGGCTGAAGTGGGAGATCGTAGACGGGGAAAAGGACTCCGCCGATACCGAGGCAGAAGTCCGAGCCCCCGGCAAGAATCAGGATGAAGAAGCCGAAGAGAAGATAGTCTTCGACCCTTTTTATCAGAGGAACCAGACCAAATTTGTCGATCTGGAACCGATCGAGAACACGCTAAACCAGAAATATACCTTCGAAACGTTTGTCGTCGGATCCTGCAACCAGTTCGCTCACGCTGCCGCGGAGGCGGTCGTCGACCAGCCCGGCAAGGCCTACAATCCGATGTTCATATACGGCGGAGTCGGGCTTGGAAAGACGCACCTGATGCACGCCATCGGGCACGCGATCAGGCTTCGGAACCGTCACCTTCGTGTCGCGTATATCTCGGCGGAGAAGTTCATGAACGAACTTATCAACGCCATCCGGTACGACAAGACGCAAACGTTCCGCGACAAGTACCGGTCGATCGATGTCCTTCTGATGGACGATGTCCAGTTCATGGCCGGGAAGGAAAGGACCCAGGAGGAGTTCTTTCACACTTTCAACGCACTTCACAACGACCAGAAACAGATCGTGATCACGTCCGACTGTCCGCCCAGGGAGATTCCGACGCTCGAAGAACGCCTCCACTCCAGGTTCGAGTGGGGCCTGATCGTCGATATGGAGCCTCCGGACCTTGAGACCAAGGTCGCAATCCTGAAGCGCAAGGCGGATATCGACGGGTTTGAGCTGCCGGACGACATCGCATTCTTCATCGCCAGCAAAATAAAAAGCAACATACGAGAGCTCGAAGGAACTCTGGTACGCCTGATCGCCATCTCTTCGCTGCGCGGGCTCCCGATCTCGAAAATGCTCGCCCAGGACGCGATGAAGAACATACTCGATTCCGAGCAGCCGGAAGGCGTCACGATGGAGCGGATAACGAAGACAGTCGCGTCGCACTACAAGCTGACGGTCGAGGAGATCAAGTCGAAGAACAACTCGCGGGCGATCTCCTTTCCGAGGCAGGTCGCGATGTACCTTTGCAAGCGGATGACGAAACACAGTTTTCCCGAGATCGGAAAGGAGTTCGGAGGAAAGCATCACACGACCGTAATGCACTCGGTGGACAAGATCGAGAACCTGGTGAAGGAAGACAGAGAATTCCACAAGCTGGTCAGCGAGCTTATCGACAGTCTTTGCAGTTAATTGGGTTCCGGCAACGGGCTTCGGGACAGCGATCTTTTCCACACGATGTTTTCTTCAGGTTTGTACAAAAACCGCGGAAAGAGAGGCTCCGGACGGAACTTTTCCACATTTCCACACGAAGACCTTCGAAACGACTGAGGAAAATAGCGGCAGGGAGAAGAAGCAGCAAGATCATCCACAGGAGACCGGGTTTCGCACAATCTTTCAACAGAGGCTGTGGAACGGTAACCTCAAACGGCGCTGAAAGTTAACATCGATTTCCACATTTCCACAGCGCCTACTACTACTACTGGAAATAAACAGAGTATCTTCTAGAAGTAAGATAAAAGCGCCGTCGGCCCCGAATGAAAAAGACGATCTCATTGATTCTGGTTCTGATCTTCTCTTCGTGCTCACTCATCACGGACGAGAACCGGAAAACGGTGAACTTCAGTTCCGGAGAATCGGCGGAGGTCTTTATCGAAGAGGAAACGGCTGGCGGCGAGCGTGTGATGATCGTCGATTACCGCAGCGATACAAAGGTCAGGAAGGAAGACGAGGTCGAAAGACAGGTCGGGGAGATATTGAAAGCGGTTGAGGGTGAGGCGGAGAAACGGGGCTTCACGAACGTGATCATCAAATACAGATTCCCTTCGGACAGGATCCACACCGCGAACGAGAACGTCTATTCGGGCCTCTTGTTCGAGGCGGAACAGATCGAGAACGGGTCGTGGAAGCTGCGGCGTGTGAATTGAGGGAAAGTGGAATAAGATTGGGAGAATCAACGAACAGGAGTTAGCGAAGAAATGGAATTCAAGATCGAGCAAAGCGCTCTCAAGGAAGAACTGGGATTCGTACAAGGCATCGTCGAGAAAAAGTCCACGATCCCGGTACTTTCCAATATTCTCATCGAGTCCGTCGGCGAGAACACGATCCGGATAATCGGAACCGACCTTGACGTCACGATCCGCTGTGAGGCCGAAGCAGAGATCATCGAAGGCGGCTCGATGTGCGTCCAGGCACGCAAGATCTTCGACGTCGTAAGGCTTCTCCCTGACGGGACGCTTCATTTCAAGAAGGACGACAACGACTGGGTCAACCTCAAATGCGGACAGGCAAAGTACCGTTTCGCGGGAGTTTCCAGGGACCAGTTCCCCGAAGTTCCCGTGTTCAAATCGGCTCCTCTTTCGCTGCCGGCGGCGATCTTCAATCACTTCATCGTCAACACCAGCTTTGCGATCACAAACGAGCAGTCGCGGTTCACGCTCTCGGGCGCCAAGTTCATGATCGAGGAAGGCACGGCCAGGATGGTTACGACCGACGGCTACCGTCTGGCGTATATCGACAAGAAGATAGACGGTCTCAAAGACGAATCGATGGACTCGCTCATACCGAAGAAGGCCCTGATCGAGCTCGTGAAGATCTCGCGCGGAACGGGCGCCGCGGTCAGTTTCGGCGAGGACCAGAACCATATCTATTTCGAGGTCGACAATCGTCTGCTTATCACCCGAAAGCTTTCGGGAACTTTCCCCAATTACGACATGGTGATCCCTAAAGACAATGACAAGCGAGCCGAGTTCGATTCGAACGAGATGAAAGACGCGGTAGCGCGCGTGTCTTTGATGGCCGATGAAAGGACCCGGTCCGTGAAACTGAAGATCAAGGAGAACGAGATAGAAGTCACCGCTCATTCCAGCGAGGAAGGCGAGGCCGTAGAACGGGTCGATGCCGTGTACGAAGGGCCTGAAACCGAGATCGGATTCAACGCGCAATATCTTCAGGACTTCCTCTCGGTCGCGTCGAGTGCAGGGGCAGAGGCCTCGGAAACGGAGCAGGAAACCGACGGCGAGAAGGTAATGGTCCGGGAGACCGGCGGATCGCCGCTTATCTCTTTCGAGTTCAAGAACAGCAACGGCCAGGTGCAGATGCGCATAGCGGGCGAATCCGATTACGAGTACCAGTACGTCGTGATGCCTTTGAGGATATGATCGCGGAGTCCCGGCAGCGGCCTCTCCTCCTCATATGAAGCAATGCCCGAAATGCGGTAACACCTACACGGACGAGACCCTCAGTTTCTGTCTGACGGACGGCGCTGTTCTTGAGGAGCTTGACGGTCCGGACACGGAACCGATCCCGGCATCACAAACAAGGCAGAACGCTCGTGTAAAGATAGATCTTTCCGAAAGGGAACAACCTTCCGCCGAACCTCTGGGAGCGACGTCCGTTGGATCTGAGTCCGGACGGAGCGGCGTCAACATTAAGATTGTCGTGGCGATCATCGTCGCGCTCCTCTTTCTGACGGCACTCACATCAGCGGTCGGAGTTTACTTCTTTTTCATCAGTTCAAACGGAAACTCCGGATTACCCGAATCCGGGAACAGAAGTGACAACTCGGAAGTTGAGGAACTGAAGCAGAGGATAGAGGAACTCAGCAACAGGCTCGAGAACGGTTCCGATAACAGTCAGAATGCCGAAGACGACCCGCCACCGACTCCCGAAACAGAACCGACCTACGAAGAAGACCCGGAATACGACGAAGAGGTCATCAAGCGCGTGAACTCGCCCGGCGACGGGTTTCTTGCATTGCGCGACCGCCCTAGCGCCAGCGCGGGAAACAGGCTCGCGAAGATCCCTCACGGCGACATTGTCGTGATGGAAGGCTGTCAGTCGAACACGCAGACCATCGGCGGAAGGACCGGCCGCTGGTGCCGAGTCCGCTGGGAAGGAAAGACCGGATGGGTGTTCGATGTGTGGCTGACGGACTGAACAATGGTCAGTGTTCATCGATCAATGACCAATTAAGAGCGCCATAGGCGCGACATGTTAATAGCAGTTCGTGTCTCCCAACAGTCTCCGGCTCCGATCAGTTTCCCAACTCCGACCAGAGCGTCTTCAGGCTCATCATCATCTGGTCGATCGAATAGTTCTTTTCAGCAAACTCCCTCGCCTCTTTCGCCCGTTTTTCGCGCAGTTTCCTGCTCTTGATCAGAGACAGGATCTTGTTCGCGAGTTCTTCTTCGTCGCCTCGGACGAAGACCTCCGCCCGCCGTCCTCCATCGGTCATCTCCGCCAGAAGGTCGGTGTCCGAAACGACCGAAGGAAGCCCCAGCATCATCGCTTCCGCGACCGCGAGGGGCGCCGATCCGTTATCGGCCGAGTAAACGAACAGGTCCATAGAAGAAAGCACACGGTCCGAATCCTCTCTATCGGCTATGAAGAAAACGCGGTCGCCTATCCCAGACTCATCGCATAATTCCGCGCATTCTGCCAGCATAAATTCGCCGCCCTTGCCGACAAGTCCGGCGAAGGCGAATCTCACGTTCTCGTGCTTATCCAATACTTTCGGCAGCGCTCGGCATATTGTGATCTGGTCGATCCCCGAAGAATCATCGAACGGCGCCTTCATTCCCATAAGAATGTGATCGTCAGTCAGACCGAGCTCGGACCGCAAGGTCCTTCCGCGCGAAACCAGCCTATTGCGGTCGATACCGGGCGGAACGAAAAAGAAGTTCTTTCGGGTGTCGATGCCTGAATCCCTCAGCATCGCGAATGCCGTACGCGAAGGGAGCAGGACGGCGTGCGAGATTCGAGCCGCCGACCGCAGGCCGAATCTCTCGGAAACATCCGCTTTGTCGAATTGCTGGTCCTGAAGATGAAGGACCCTCCTGACCGGACCGCCGGCTATGGAAGCGATCCTTGCGAGAAATGCTTCGCCGATGCCGAACGCGTGGACAACATCTATCTCTCGTTCGCGGATGATGTTGCGGAGGCGGTACGCGCCGTTCAGGTCGAGCGAACCTTCGCTCTCAAGCCGGTAGAAAGCGGACGCGTGTAACTCGAACTCTTCTTCGAGAGCCCCGGGATCAAAAGCGGCGACGGCAACGTCGAGCCCGAAACGCCGGGCGTTCCGGCATATGTCGAGCGCAACCGTTCCCGAGTCCCTTTCCTCGGGCCTGAAAAGGATCAGAAGTACTTTCATAGGCGCTGCCGGTAAGCGCCAACATCTTAGCGTAACTCGGTTTCAAGTTGTAGGGAGACGTGCGGGCCGTGGAATCACGAGGAACCTTCTTCTTTCCGGATCTTTGCGCCTTCGCGCCTTTGCGGGAACTGCTTTATTCCGTATCAAATCGGAACTGGCCAAGGATCGAGACTCTCGCAAAGACGCAAAGACGCCAAGAGCCGCCAAGGACTCGGTAGCAACCTCGTACTAGAACTTCTTCTCCTTTCGGTTTTTTCTTCTTTGCGGAACTTTGCGCCTTTGCGGGAACCGCTTTAGTCCGTATCAAATTGCAGTTGGCCAAGGATCGAGATTCTCGCAAAGACGCAAAGCCGCCAAGTGCTGCAAAGGAGTAAGTTCCAACCGCACAACCTAGCCTCGTTTCCTTATCAGGCTTTTCTTCTTTGCGAATCTTTGCGCCTTCGCGCCTTTGCGAGAGATCTTCAGTCTTTATCAATGGAGCCTTTGGGTTGAAACAGGAGACTCTCGCAAAGACGCCAGGTAGAATCAGGCAGCGTTGCTCGCCGGAACGAACTTCGGCTGGAGGATCTCCTCCACCGCCCGGAAGCGGAAGTCGAAGATGTAGCGCAGTTCCCTCCGCACATACCAGTGCGCGATGTCCCCGAGCGGCTTAAGCGGAAGGCGATACCTTACGCGGTCCTTGATCTCGGTTCTTTCTTTACCGATCTCCTTAAAGGTGTGGCGATGGATCCACTGGGTGTACGGGCTCTTCAGCGCCTCGTCGGTAAAAGAGAAAGGCGGGTCCCATTCGGAGATCAGGGTCTTCCAGGTCATAGGGACGCCGCGCAGTTTCAGCCGGTAATCGATGAGCGTGCCTTCACCGATCTCGATCGGCTCGGGAGTCGTGATCCGGAAATTGAGCTCCGGCGGCGTGATGCGCTCCAGGTTCCTCGCGTCGGCGAAGAACTCGAATGTTTCTTCGATCGGAAGATCGATCACCTGTTTTCTTTCGAGGATGTGTTCTGCCATCGACTATTAATTCGCCTGGATCTCATCGAAGGATTCAACTATCGAGTTCTTCTTTGCGGTACATCGCGCCTTGGCGGGAGGTCTTCAGTCTTGGTCAACGGAGCTTTGGGGTGAAACAGGAGGCTCACGCAAAGACGCAAAGCCGCCAAGTGCCGCAAAGGAATCTGAACTGAATTCTCAAACGGTCTTCGATTTCTTTCGGTCTTTTCCTCTTTGCGTAACTTTGCGTCTTCGCGCCTTGGAGGGAGGTCTTCAGTCTTGGTCAAAGGAGCATTGGGGTGAAACAGGAGACTCTCGCAAAGACGCAAAGCCGCCAAGAACCGCAAAGGAATCTGAACTGAATTCTCAAACGGTCTTCGATTTCTTTCGGTCTTTTCCTCTTTGCGTAACTTTGCGTCTTCGCGCCTTGGAGGGAGGTCTTCAGTCTTGGTCAAAGGAGCATTGGGGTGAAACAGGAGACTCTCGCAAAGACGCAAAGCCGCCAAGTGCCGCAAAGGACTTGATTCCAAGCTCTTCCAAAAGCTTCTTCTAATTTCGGTCTTTTCTTCTTGGCGGGCCTTTGCGCCTCAGCGTCTTTGCGGGAGTCTTCCTTTCTCGACTGCAGTTCTTCCCCTCAAAACGACCCTCTCGCAAAGACGCAAAGCCGCCAAGTGCCGCAAAGAAAAAAGGCGGACCAAATTGGCCCGCCCAGAAGTCAAAACCCTCCCATTACTCACTGCCGGGCTCATTGACTCCGGCAAAAAGCGAATAGAAGAAATAGACGATCCGCGCAGGAATCGCAGCTGCGACTACGACAGAAGCATAGTAGTCGGCCATGAATCCCGACAGGTATACGACCAAGAGGATTAGGCTCAGAAGCACTACGTCAAGAACAAGCGAAGCGATCCTAATTACCAGATCATCGCGATCGCCTTTGTTCAGGTTACTGTTGTAGAATCCGAAGTGCGTGTAGATTCTCAATCCGACCAAAAGCCAGATCCCGAACCTTTCCCAGTTCGTGATCCCCAGTTCCGTCATCAGGTACCCGCACGACAGGAGCCCGAGGCAAGGGATCAGCGAAATATTCTTCCAGAGACTCGCGCCCACGATCCCTGCAGCGACCAGCAGATAGACCGTCATAGGTATCTTGTGCGACAGCGCCCTTAGCCAACCTTCCCCTTCTTCCGGTACCACGCTGAAGAAATCGGAGAACATCGTCGGATTAAAGTAATAAACGGTGAGAAGCACCGCGATAAGCAGCGGCAAGAGGATGAACCTCGAGTTGATATGCGGCACGAACCTCTTCGATCCCTCGAACTCCTTGTCCTTAACAAGTACACCCGCGCAGACCAGCACGAACGCGAACAAGGTACCGATCACCGTAAGGTCCGTGACCTCCTCCAGGTTCATGAACAGCGCCGGGATCGCGACCACGAGCCCCGTGATGATCGTCGAGAACCAGGGCGTCTGGAACTTCGGATGGATCGAAGAAAAGATCTTCGGCAGAAGGCCGTCGCGGCTCATCGCCATCCACAGTCTCGGCTGTCCGAGCTGGAATACCAGGAACACGGTTCCGATGGCGATCACCGCGCTTACCGCGATCACCTGGGCCACCCAAGGAATGTTCACGCCTTCCGGACCGAACACGAACGCGAGCGGATCGCCGACGTTCAGGAATTGGTAACTGACCATCCCCGTCAGGACGAGCGCCAGCGCGACATACAGAACCGTACAGATCACAAGCGAAAGGATCATCGCCTTCGGAAGATCGCGGTGCGGGTCCTTCGCTTCTTCAGCTGTCGTCGCAAGCGCGTCGAATCCGATGTAAGCGAAGAAGACACCGGCGACGCCTTTCAAAACACCCTCCACGCCATTGGGCGCGAACGGCGACCAGTTTTCCGGTTGAACGTAATTGAATCCGAGCGATATGACGAGGAGGATGATGCCGATCTTCAGGATCGTCATCACGTTCGCGGCGAGTTTCGATTCTCGGATGCCAATAAACACAAGCGTCGTGATCACGAACGTGATCATCAGTGCGGGAAGATCGACAACCACGTGCCAACCTCCGACTACCGGTGCCGAGTTCCAGGCCGCGTAAGCTTCTACGACCCGAGGGGTCAATCCTTCGGAGATCTGCCCCAGCGCGTCGCCGCTCATACTCCGCATCGCCTCAAGCGTCTGGCCCTGCGCGATCGCGCCCTCAATTACCTTTTGGCTGTCCTCAAAGGTCCTCGAAGCCGTAAGGTAGTCCATCGTGAGGTACGCCGGGATGTTGATCCCGTACCCGCGCAGCATTCCGGTGAAGTAGTCTGACCACGAGATCGCCACCGCGATGTTCCCGATCGCGTATTCGACGATCAGGTCCCAGCCGATGATCCACGCGATCAACTCGCCCATCGAGGCATAAGTATATGTATATGCCGACCCCGCGATGGGGATTCGCGACGCGAACTCCGCATAGCATAGCGCGGCGAAGCCGCAGGCGATCGCCGAAAAGATAAAGAGAAAAATCACCGCCGGTCCGCCGTCGTGCGAAGCCTGGCCGACCATCGCGAAGATGCCCGCTCCGATGATCGCCGCGATGCCAAGCATTGTCAGATCGAACAGGCCCAGCGACCTTCTTAAGTGCGTGCCGCCCTCGAGCTCGCTGAAATCGTGAGCCGTGAATCCTGCCGCCGCGTCCGCCTTGATCTGCTCGATGGATTTCTTGCGGAATAGATTTCTCATAGTCTTTTCCTTACCGGGTATCAGAGAAGTATCGAAATGTGAGCGAGAAACTGTGGGAATAGCTGATTTTGCCTGTGAATTTTAACCGAAAACCTAAGAATTGCAACAGATTGGGAAACAAAGGCGCATCCTTCGGACCGCCTGCTGACAGTTGCAGCGTGAACGGGTTAGAATTGACGGTAACCTCGACAGACACTCGGGAGCACATTTAACGATGGAATGGAAGATCTTCTGGACCGCATTCGCCACACTTTTTCTTGCTGAACTGGGCGACAAGACCCAGCTTGCCGTCTTCGCGATGACGGCGAAGACGAAGGCGATCGCTTCGGTCTTTCTCGGGGCTTCGCTGGCGCTCGTGATCGTTACGCTGATCGGTGTGTTGGCGGGAGGCTTGATCTCGCAGTACGTTCCGGCCGAGTGGCTCCAGAGGGTTGCCGCGGTGATATTCATCTCGGTAGGAGTGCTTATGCTCTTCGGTAAGATCTGAGGCCTTTTACGCTTGTCCCTCCCAAAGAACGATTCGCGAATATGCGAAAAATGAAAGCGATAACAGCTGCTTTGTCTTGTTTTCTGTTGATCATCGCTGCTTCTCTTGATCTTGTCGAAAGCCGCGGATCCGCGCAGAAGGAAGATCCCAGGACATTCCGGGAGCTTCGCCCGGTGTTCGTTCCGGCGTTCGCGAGCGGTGAATCGGACCCGGTCCGGGATCTGGCGCCCGCCGTTCCAGAATCCTGGAAGAAGAGCGGCAAGATGGGCCGCGCGGAACAACAGTCGCGAGAAGTTCCGAACAAGATCCCATACCGAAAACAGATCGAAAGCGCCGTTCCGGATGCCGACCGCCCGGTCGGTACATTTGCGGGAGCTCCTATGCCGGCTCCATCCGTCTCGTTCGAGGGCCTGAACTCCAACGACAACTTCGCCGCTTACGGATTCCGGATCGTCCCGCCGGACACCATAGGGGACGTCGGACCTTCGCACTACGTCCAGGCTGCAAACGCCTTGTTCAGGGTCTTCGACAAGTCCGGAAAACCGGTCACGCCTCCCTTGAAGATGTCCAGCCTGTTCGCCTCACTGGGCACGAACTGCTCGACACGCGACGACGGAGACCCGATCGTACTGCACGACCCGCTCGCCGACCGTTGGATCCTCAGCCAATTCTGCAAGGCATTCCCGCCGTTCCGGCAGATGATAGCCGTTTCGAAAACTTCCGATCCTGCAGGCGAATACTTCGTCTACGAGTTCGTGATGCCGAACGTGAAGCTGAACGATTATCCGAAGCTCGCGGTCTGGCCTGACGCGATCTATATGTCCACGGACGAGTTCTACGGAAGCGACTACGCCGGCACGGGGGTGTTCGCTTTCGATAGGGAAAAGATGTTGTCCGGCGATCCTTCCGCGGGCTACATATATTTCGATCTCGCATCGCCGACCACAATGAGGATCGGAGGCCTGCTTCCGGTCGATCTCGACGGCATCGTTCCGCCGCCTGCAGGTTCGCCGGGAATGTTCCTGGGATACACCGCCACGGAATACGGCGATCCGTCGGACGCTGTGAGGCTGTTCGAGTTTGAGGCGGATTTTGCAGATCCGGCCGGATCGACGTTTTCCGAGGCCGCCGGATCTCCGTTCTCCGTGCCACCGTTCGATCCGACGAGTAATCCGGGCCGCGACGACATTCCGCAGCCGGATCCGGGAGCAAAGCTCGATTCGCAAAGCGACCGGCTGATGTATCGCGCCGCATACACGAACCGCTCGGTCGCTGATTCGATCGTCGTCAATCAGACTGTGCGCATTTCCGCGCCAGGCGAGCCTTACGCCGCCGGCGTTCGCGTGCATATATTTGAAAGGCCGTCCGGCGGCGAATTCGCCGTTCGCGAATCCACCAATCTAGGAGATACCGACACGAGCAGGTTCATGGCCGCGGCGGCCCTCGACCGGGAAGGAAATCTCGCCGTCGGGTACAGCACTTCGAATGGCGAAAAACGGCCGGCGATCGTTTATTCGGGCAGGCTCGAAGGAGATCCACCCGGACAGTTCAGGCCGGAAGCGGCATTGATCGAAGGGGACGGCGTACAGACTGCGTTCGGATTCCGGTGGGGAGACTACACCGGGCTGAGCCCGGACCCTTCGGACGGCTGCACGTTCTGGATCACAAACCAGTATTACTCCCTGGAAAGCCAGACCGAGAGCCCGTTCGGGTGGCTGACAAGGATCGGTTCATTCCGATTTCCGGAATGCGAACCTCTCGTGCCGGCTTTTCTTTCAGGTACGGTGACCGATTCCGGCACGGGCCTTCCGATCGACGGTGCGGTTGTTTCGATCGAACGCGGATTCCGAAGAACCAGCGACGCAGAAGGGGATTACGGGCCGTTCGCACTTCCCGCGGGAACTTACACTGCGACAGTAACCGCGCGGGGTTATCTCCCGGGTACTGCAGCGGTCGACGTATCATCAGGAGCGACCCTGAAAAGAGACTTCGCTCTCGAGCCGACGGCCGTCCTCGAAGATTCGCCTATCGGGATCGTATCGGAATCCTGTTCAACCAACGGCGCGGTTGAACCGGGCGAAAGTGTCACCGTCGCGATCCCGCTGCGAAACACCGGCGCGCGGGGAGTCTCCAACCTTGTCGTTTCGCTCTCGGAGGGCGGGGGCGTCGAAGAACCCTCGGGCCCGCAAGGCTACGGCTCGCTTCCCGCAGGAGGCGGGCCAGTCTCCAGGGAGTTTTCGTTCACAGCTTCTTCGGGACTGAAATGCGGTGCGGTCCTTAGACTGAACCTGAACCTTTCAGACAACGACCTGCCTCTTGGAACCGTGTCGATCGATCTGCGGGCGGGCAGGGAGAAGATCGCGTTTTCCGAGTATTTCGATTCGGTACAGTCTCAGGGACTTCCCGAAGGTTGGATCACGTCGGCCGAAGGAGCACAACTGGAATGGACGTCGAGTTCCCAGCGCGCCGATTCGGGCAGGTACTCGGCTTTCTCGCCTTCGCCACGACAGGTAGGATTGAACGAACTCGTTTCGCCGCCGATCGCGATCGGAACTTCGGAGGCCGAACTCAGGTTCCGGAACTGGTACGAACTGGAGACGACGTTTTTGAGAAACCGGCTCTACGACGGTTCAGTCCTTGAGATCAGGATCGGCGCGGGCGACTGGCAGGACATTCTGGAGGCCGGCGGTTCTTTCCGTTCGGGAGGCTACGACCTTGGCCTTATCGATTCGTGTTGCCAGAATCCGCTCGGCGGGCGGCCCGGGTGGTCCGGCCGAAGCGGGATCGACCAGGAACCGGAGTTCATCGATTCGGTGGTGACTCTACCGCCGGCCGCTGCCGGAAGCGAGGTCCGGTTCAGGTGGCGAGTCGGAACCGACATCGGTTCATTTCGTGAAGGCCAGTATCTCGACGACATTACGGTTGCTGACGGCTATGTTTGCGACTGCGAAAAAGCCTTGAACGAATCCGCGCCTTTCGATTTTGACGGAGACGGCAAGACAGACGCTTCCGTCTTCGACGCGACTGATGAACCGTCAGAGCCAGATTTTCGGATCCGGCGATCGACAAACGGATCAGAAGCCGCGTATTTCTGGGGGAGCGCCGGGGACAGGCCCGTCAATGCCGACTATGACGGCGACGGCATCACCGATCTCGCGGTCTTTCGACCTTCGAGCCGCGTCTGGTTCATTTTCAACAGTTCCGATTCGACGTTCCGCGCGGTGGAATTCGGCATTTCCGGCGACCTGGCCGCGGTTTCCGATCTTGACGGCGATTCGCTCGCCGATGTCGCTGTCTACAGATCGGACGAGGGAACCTGGTACTACCTGAAGAGCTCGGACGGATCGTTTGCCGCCGCCCAGTTCGGAGTGGACGGCGATCTCCCTGTGCCCGCCGATTACGACGGCGACGGGACCGACGACCTCGCGGTATTCAGGCCTTCGAACGGCGTCTGGTATGTGTTCGGAAGCTCCGACGGGTTCTTGGCCGTCCAGTTCGGCGTCGCCGGTGACAAGCCTGTTTCGGGAGATTTCGACGGCGACGGACGCGCCGACCGCGTGGTCTTCAGGCCTGCGGATTCGATCTGGTACGTGCTGGGAAGCGAAGCGGGATTCTCCGCGTCGCAATTCGGGATCGCGACCGACAAGCCGCTGCAGGCGGACATAGACGGCGACGGCCGGCAGGACATAGGGGTCTACCGGCCGGAAAGCTCAATGTGGTTCTTCTTGAGAAGTTCTGATTCGGCGGTCGAGAGTTTCAGTTTCGGGACTGCCGGATCGACCGCGGTACCCGGGATCTTTGTCAGGTAAACTCGCGGGTTACTTTTCCCGGTTCTTGTAGGCGATCACGGCTTCTGCCGCTCCCGCGTGCATTATCTCCGGTTTGTGATACTTCCAGTAGTGTTCGAATTCCTCTTCTGACTTGTCTTTCATATCCCCACGCAGCTTGTCTTTAAGGAAGTTCTCGCACCATTCCCGCATCTCCGGATCGCGGTTCAACGCGGTCCTCGCTCCGTGCATCAGATTGTCTCGTTCCATTGGTTCAACTCCATATGTTAATGTTCTTGGGTCATGACTAGTTAACTCAGAAATCTTTGACAATTTTCAAGAGTATTGGGTACAGGTTCTGCTTTCTATAATTGAACCTAAACTCACACTCTTTCAGGTGCAAGTAAAAGGTCTCTGGACGCATGCCGCGGAACTTTGCGAGACGGACTTTGGCCAGTCCCCAGAAGCCCTCGATCCCGTTTATGTGGCTTGAGCCGACAACGAACTCATCGCGGTTGTGATAGACCCGATAGTGCTTCTGGTAGCCCATGTCGACGATCGAATCGTAGGTCCTCATGCCATCGGTATGGACCGTTGAATCGAGTGTCACCTTGCCCCTGATAATGGCGAAAAGCGTCTGTTTGGAGCAGTTAGGGACGATCTCGGTATAGACCGAACCGTTCCGTTTGTAGATCCCGAAGACGAGGGTCTTGCGGGCAGCTCCGCGGCCATGCTTTCCAGGGATCCGCTTTGGGCCGAAGTAGCATTCGTCGAGTTCGACCTCTCCTGAGAAGGGAGACTCGCTCTTGCAGAAAGCCGCTATCGCCTCGCGGATCAGTTTCAAATACCGGTTGACCGTATTGCGGTTCAGCCTGGTCAAAGCAGCGATCTGAGTAGCGGTCAGATCAACGGCAAAAAGCCTAAGAATCTCGCGAATTTTCCGGTCAGAAATTCGTGCACGCTTGAATCGCTTGTAATTGCTACTCATGACTGAAGTTAACTACTCTAGCAGATTAGTTAACTAGTCATGACCCATGTTCTTTAATGGTCATTCTCGCAGGAACTGCGGGATTACCGAAATCCATCGTCCACACCGGGAGTACCTTTCGTGAAAAAATTCGCAGTTTTATCGATTCTTGCGGCCGTAGTGTTTGCATCGCCGCTGCTTGCCCAAAAGCCCGGAAACACTTCGACGCAGCCGGCAGCGGGCGTCGCCGCCGCAAAACAGGCGATAGAAGTACCGTTCGTAAACCGCAAGCTAGCCAACGGAATGGAGGTGATCGTGCTTCCCGACGCTTCGGTGCCGCTGGTGACGGTCGAGATCGCGGTCCGAAACGGATCCTTCACGGAGCCGCTTGAGTACAACGGGCTGTCCCATCTTTACGAGCATATGTTCTTCAAGCCGCACCAGGGACAATTGCTGTACAACTGCGAGATCGCTCTGCAGACGGGCAACACGGAGTATTTCAGAGCGGCGAGCTGCGTGGAGACGATCAAGCTGCGGGAGCAGATCGGAAGCGTTATCTACCTGAACAATCAGGATCAGCTGAACATCAAGAACGCTACGACACGGGAAGAGGTGGTCAACTACTACTTCATCACGACCAGCGACAATCTTCCTTCGGCGCTGCGGTTCATAAACGATGCGATACGGTATCCGACTTTCGTCGAAGAAGAGCTGAACGAGGAGATCCAGGTAGTTATCGGCGAAATCGACCGCAATGAATCGAACCCGTTCTACTTCCTCGACAAGACACTCAAGGAGAAGCTCTTCTACAAGTATCCGACGCGCAAGAAACCCCTTGGCACGAGGGAGACCGTCTCGTCCGCGACTGTCGAGAAGATGAAGACGATCCAGTCTAGGTATTACGTCCCGAACAACTCAGCGCTGATCGTTACGGGCGATACCGATCCGGAGAAGGTATTCCTGTACGCTGAAGAGGTCTTCGGCTCGTGGCCGAAGCGCGAGAAAGCGCCGTTCGAAGAGTTCCCGATGGTGGAACATCCTCCGCTTAAGGAAAGCGCGGGGTATTTCGTCGAACAGCCCGTTCAGAACGTGTTGATCCAGATCGGATGGCACGGTCCTTCGATCGGGGAAGACGACGAAGGCACTTACGCGGCGGACGTCTTCTCATACATCCTCTCGCAGCCAAATTCGAAGTTTCAGAGAAGGATGGTCGATTCGGGACTCACGGTCGGCACGGACATCGGCTACTACACGCAGCGGAACGTCGGCCCGATCGCGATCACGCTCGTGACGACGCCGGATAAGGCGAAGGAAGCGCTGAAAGCGGTCTACGAGGAGATCGCGAAATTCGACAAGCCCGATTACTTCTCCGACCAGGAACTTGAGAATGCCAAGAACCTGCTGGAAGCAAGGGACCTGTTCGAGCGCGAAAAACTGACCGATTACGCACATACTCTCGGTTTCTGGTGGTCTTCGACCGGCATCGAGTACTTCCGCGGATATCACAAGAACCTTCGCGCGGTCACCCGAAAGCAAACGAACGATTACGTCCGGAGGTATATCATCGGCAAGCCCCGGGTTGGGGTCGCACTACTTTCGCCGTCCGCACGGACGGCCTCGAAGCTCACTGAAGCCGACCTGATCGGCAAGTGATCAGGAAAAGAATACCGAGGGTTATTTCTATGCGTTTTCGAGCAATCATTGTGAATTCATTCAGCGTTCTGCCCCGTGTGTCGCGGGCGCTGCTTCCGCTTTTCCTGGTAACGGCCGTCTTTTCGCAGGCGAGCTCGGGTAACCTCGAAGAACAGGCGGCACTGGTCACCGAGTTCGAAGTGAACGGACTAAAGGTGCTGGTTAAGAAGCGGCCTTCGGCGGCAACGGTGGCGGCCGGCCTCTTTATCCGAGGCGGTGCGAGGAACGTAACGGCCGAGAATGCCGGAATCGAGAGCCTTATGCTCGAGACCGCTGTAGAGGGAAGCGCGAACTTTCCGCGGGAAGAACTGAGAAAACGGCTCGCGAACACGGGCACCGAGATCGGTGCCGGGATCAACAGCGACTACAGCGTACTGAGCATGGGCTCAACGCGCGAGCATTTCCAGGAATCGTGGCGTATCTTCGCCGACATAGCGATGAACCCGAAGTTCGATCCCGCCGACCTCGAGCGTGTCCGCGAGAGGATCCTGACCGGGCTGCGGGAGGCTGAAACCGACAACGACAACTTCCTTGAGATCCTCCAGGAGAGGATCGTCTACCGAGGACATCCGTACTCCACCGATGTTCGGGGGACTTTGCAGACGATCCCGAAATTCCAGGTTAAAGATCTTCGGGGCTTTCATGGCCAGGTGATGCAGACCTCCAGGCTCCTCCTTGTGGTCGTGGGAGACGTGGATGCTGAGGAATTCAGGGGATGGGTCGAGCGCAGTCTCGGGAACCTGCCGAAAGGCGGGTACGATCCGGCCGCGGTTCCGGAGATCAAGATCGAAAAACCTGCGCTCGACATCACGAGGCGACAGCTTCCGACGAACTACGTCCAGGGCGTATTCAATGCTCCGGGGCTCGGGCATCAGGACTATTACCCGATGAAGATCGCCGTTGCGATTCTCCAGGCCCAGGTCTTTCAGGAAGTGCGCGTCGAACGTCAACTCTCTTATGCTCCTAACGCGGAACTGAACACGAATGCCGCGAACACGGGTTTCATTTATGTAACGACGGTGAATCCCAATGAAGCGGTAGGCGTAATGCTTGACGAGATGGAGACGCTGAAAAACAGGCTTGTGAATGAGCGGTTCCTGTCCGGTATCTCGGGACACTTTCTGACGCTTCACTACATCGACCAGGAAACGAACGCTGCGCAGGCAAGAGAACTGGCGAAGTATGAACTGATCGGCGGGGGATGGCGCAACGCTTTTTTGTTTCTGGACAAGATCAAGGCTGTAAGGCCGGAACAGATACAGGCTGTCGCGCGAAAGTACTTCCGCAACATTCACTTTATCGTGATCGGAGATCCGGCGATCATCGACCGCTCGGTATTCGTCGGACAGACCGACGCAGCGGGAAACTGAGGACCATCCCTGTAGAGAAAAAAAGAGGCAGGCTCTTTCGGGCCTGCCTTTTTCTATTTAGTTTCCGGACTTTTCATTCGCCGGAGGTTTCGCGGGCGGTTTGCTCTCGCGCCTTTGGTTGTTCTTCACCGGAGGTGATTTCGCGGGAGGCGGCGAGGGTTTCTTGGCCGGCGGTGGCGACGGCTTCCTCGTTTCGGTCCTCGGAGGAGGCGTCCTTGCCGGTGGATCGGGCCGGCGGGTCTCTGTCCGCCTCGGCGCCGGATTGTTCAACGGCGGCGAAGGCTTCCGTTCCACCGGAGTGGGCCTTGGCGTCGGCCTGTAAACGGGCGGAGTGGGTTCGCTTTTCGCGGGAGGCGACTTTCTCTCGACCTTCGTTTCAGGAGCGTTCGTTCGGTTGAGAGGCGGAACGACTACCTTTCGGTCCGTGTTCTCCTTTTGGCCGTTTCCTGTCCGGTCGAAAACGCCGGTTCTGGGTTCGGTCTTCGAACCCGGTTCCGGAGTTGTGACCCTTGGAACTGTCGTCAGCGGAGGCCTGTTCCCATAGATCTTCTGCTGTTTCAGCTTCGCGTCAAGCGACTGTCCGGCAGTCCTGTTAGCCGCTCCGATCCTGGCAGTGCCGTTCTGGACAGGTGACTTCCTTTCGGAGATGACTATGTCCGGGCTCTTCTTGCCGAGGATCTCGGAGCGGCTCGGGATCAACGGCGGCGAATCGTTCACGACCGGCTTCTTGCTGAGGATCTCTCTCGAGATAGTCGGAGGAGCCGTATCGAATCGTCCTTTTCCTCTTCCGAACTCCTCCTTGCTGGTTGAAACCACCGCGTTCGCAGGAACTCTCTGGAGGGGCGGAAGCTGGTTTCTCTGGGCCCTGGCCACGTTCAGCGGATCTGGAGTCGTGGGCTGATTCACGGGCTGATTCGTGTTTCTGTTTCGCCTGTGATCACGCCAGTAGCGTCGATACCGACGGTTGTAGTCGTAGTACGAATAATTGTAGGGAAGCGGATACCAGCAGATTCGTCCGCCGTAAGTGCCCAGATACACGATCGCCGGTCGCCACCAGCTTGTACGGCGGTAGTAGGGATTGTATCCGTATGGGGTCCAGTACCATCTGCCGCCGAGATAGATCCACCGGCCGTAGTGATATGTAGCCCAACCCCAGGGTTCGTCGTTGACCCAGGTCCATCCGTAATAAGGAAGCCAGCGCCAAGTGCCGTATCTGTACGGGGACCAGTTCGAGTACATCGAGATCGAGCTGCCGTATGGGCTCCACAAGTAACCGTAATCGTCGTGACGCTGCCACGAGCCGTAGTCGTTGAGATCGTCCGCTCCGTAAAGTCCGTCGTCGTAAATGTCGCCGTAGTGGGCGTCCTTCAGGCTCTCGATGATGTATTCGTCGCGGCTCTCCGACCAGTCATCGAAGGCGTCCCTGTAGCCGCTGTTGCGGGCGACTGACCAACGTCCTGCATAAGAGCCCTCTAGTTCCATTGAAGCGGACTGGTCGTTCTTAAGGGTGAATCCCGAATCGAGTGAATAGACCCTCGCTGTTCCTCCGTCCCAAACCGCGACCTTCACCGTCCGATCGTATTCATTCCCAGCGTCGACCCTGTACTTGCCGGCTTCCGCGATCGCGACCGTTGTTCTTGGCGCATCGATCTCGAAATAGCCCTGAGAAGGATCAAACTCGTAAACGCTCACGAGGAGCTTTCCTTCGCTAAGACTTACCGCGGCTCCTTCGTCACCGAGGCTCACGAGCTTGATTGCGGAATTTTCATCAAGGCGCAGATAGGTCTCGTTGTCGAACTGGATCTCAAGCCTCGTGTCACGCCCGGTCCGGATCTCGTCGCCTTCTACAAGCGGCAGGTTCATCACAGCGGATTCCCATTCTTCGCTGTCAACGCGCCTGACCTCGGCCTTGCCGTCCAGGAATTTGATCCTGGCCACGGTCGCCTCTACTTCGGGAAACTCGTCGTCATAGTCATAGAACGCTGCAACAGGAATGGCGAGAAGCAGGGCGTAGAGAATGACCGCAAAGAGTTTTGTGTTTCTTGAATGCATAATGACTTCTCCTCAATTCGGTCGCTACCTATTGCCGGGAAGAGCGGAAGCAAGCAAATAAGTACGCTTTTTATTGTATATCACAGCAATTTGCATACCTTCGGACACGTCGAAGGGGATCCCCGTGGTGACGGGAATTATCTGAGATTGAAGGACTTAGATTTCGCCCGATATCGTGGACCAAAGAGAATTTCGGGAACGATATCGTATGCGAAGGAAGGCTAACTGAAGAAAATGAAGACCGATTTGGACCAGGTCGCGATGTCGTGGATCGTCTCTCCGCTTACAACGCCGGCGGCAGACAAACCGGTCAGGAAGTGGACCCCCATCACACCGGTGTACAAGACGAGAGCGATCGTAAGCCCGGCTCGGGCGAGACGAAACTCCTGCCAGTTCCAGAATGAGTATGCGGCCACGACTCCCACCGCTATTTTCACAAGAATGAAAGGGAGATTGCCAAGTTCGAGGAGGGTCGCCATCAGGCGGTTTCCTTCAGTGGCGTAACCATGGCGGACCCAGTAAACGGTAAGGATTGCGTCTAGCAAATTCAGGATGAAGAGTAGAACCGCTTGCTGATACAGTGACATTAAGTTCGCCCGCCCCGCAGAGTCGTGCGCCAAAAAGCACACCTTTGATCGATTTGCCCCCGGCGGCGTACTGGCTCGCAGCCGGGGGCCGATCGTGAATCGAGAAAATGAATTGTCGTTGTTGCACAGACTATACTTCGAATCGTGGCGCCGTTTCAATAAATCTCTTTGATTCTTCGGGAAACGCATTCCGAGTGATATCCTCAAACCGTTCGGGCACTTTCCCGGTGAAGGCGACAACGAACCGCACGCCCGGAGACTTCATCTGGGCAACCGGATTCGATCGGCGGAGGGAGAATCGAGATTGGCAAGCATAGGAAGGTTACGATGATGAATTACAAGAAAAGAACAAGAACGATCACGGCCGTGCTCGCGCTGTTTGTTTGCGCCGGCGCGGTGAGCGTGTTCGGCCAGCGAGAGTTCAAAGTGGATGCGGGCGAAAGGATCCGCGTGAGGCTTGAGGATAAGATCAGCTCCAAGAGTTCACAGCCAGGTGACAGGTTTATGTCGAAAGTTACGGAACCTGTCTACTCGACCACGGGCGTCGTGGTGATCCCTGAAGGATCGACCGTCGTCGGCCGTGTCGATTCCGTCAAGAAAGCCGAGAAAGGCGGAAAGCCGGGTACGATCGATGTGAGCTTTGTCGAACTGCGGCTCCCTAACGGGAATGCGAAGGCGATCAACGGATCACTTACCAACCTCGATACCGACGACGCCAAGAGCGATCCTGAAGGAACGGCTTCGGGCGACAAGATGGAAAACCGCAAGGTGATCTTCATCGGCGGTGGCGGGGCCGGCGGAGCGCTGATCGGAGCGGCAATCGGCGGCGGAAAGGGCGCATTGATCGGCGGCATTGCCGGAGCGGTCGGAGGATTGCTCGGTGAAAGGCTTACGAAGGGCGAAGAGGCCGAGGTTAAGGCAGGTACCGAATTCGGGGTCTATCTGAACCGCGAAGTATATCTGCCCAAATTCGATGCGCAAGGCGATTACAGGAACGAAGACTACACCCCGCCGCCGGCAGGAGAGTTCAGGACGTATGTCGTCCAGCCCGGCGATACTCTTGGAAAGATCAGCATACGGTTCTACGGAACGTCGAGCCGCTATATGGATATCTACAACGCGAACCGTGACAAACTGTCCAGCCCGGGCAGCCTGACGGTCGGCCAGGAACTCAGGATCCCCTGAGCGAATGCCGGATCACAAATACAAAAGCCGCCTTTCGGGGCGGCTTTTTCATTGCGCTGGATTTGAACCGGAATCAAAGGTTTTCGAGCTTTGCAACGACCCTGTCGATCAGCCATTTCGGCGTAGATGCGCCTGCAGTGACTCCGACCGTCTCAACCCCGTCAAGATCCGCCGGATCGATGTCCTCGTCGGTCTGGATCAAGAAGCTCTTCTCGCACTGCTCCTTGCAAACGGTCAGGAGCTTGCGGCTGTTCGACGAGTGGTTTCCGCCGATTATATAGAAAGCGTCGACCTCTCCGGCAAGAGCGCGTGCCGCGTCCTGACGATCGCGGGTCGCGGAACAGATGGTGTTGATGACCTGCGTCTCGCCTTCCGCGATGGACTTGATCGCCTCGGCCGTGTCGAAGAAGGTCTTTGCCTTGATGGTCGTCTGCGAAACCACCAGCGGATTTCTAAGCTTTGGAAGGCCTCCGATCTCCGTTTCATCCCGGATGACGAAGGCGTGCTCGGGCGCATATCCCTTCACGCCGATCATCTCGGGGTGATCGGGATTGCCCACGACGATCACGTGGCGGTTCTCTTCCGCGGCTCGCGATGCCAGCCTTTGGACCCTCGTAACGAAGGGGCAGGTCGCGTCGACGACCTTGGAAGCCTTTTCCTGGAGCTCGGCCTGGACCTGCGGCGTGACGCCGTGCGCCCTGATCACGGCCGTTTCGCCCCGTCCGATCTGCACGGGTTCATTGATCGTCGAAACGCCTTTGGCGCCAAGCCTTTCCATTTCCTGCTCATTGTGGATAAGGGGCCCGAGCGTTCGGACCGTCTCGTTCTTGGAGAGCGACTCCTCGACCATGTCGACGGCGCGCTCGACCCCAAAACAGAATCCGTATTCGTCAGCTAGCAGTACTCTCATATAAACCTCAATGCGTTCGGCGTACGAAAGGAAATCATATCAAATGAGCCGTGCCTGTGTAAGCCTTCCGCCCTATCGTAATGTTCTTCGAGCCGAGAGAAGGAAGAGATTCAGCGTATCGGATCCCGCAAAACGATCTCCGCGGCCTCGCGCGCGGCATCGGCCGCTTCCGGCTTCGAAGTTCGCAAGTGTGCGATCTGCATCAGCGCTTCTCCGGTTCTCGAAAGCAGCCGTACGAGGTCGCCCTCTTCGGCTCTCGTATTCCGGACCAGGCTTTCCCAGGTCGAGCCGCGAGCCCAGTTCTCGGCCGTGGCCGCCGCCGAAAGATTGATCTCGTCCGCCGGCTCGACCCCGAGTTCCCATTCCACGCGCGATACTTCGTAGATGACGTCTTCAAACGCGGTAAGCACTCCGAGCAGTTTCGGGGACGGGTCGAGGCTCCCGTAGTCCCTGTCGGGATCGGCCGCCAGAGCGGCCATGAATCCTGCGACCTCCCCGATCTCCAGTTTTCCGAACAGATCCTCTTTCAGCGCCTCGCCGACAAGCAGCGGCCGGTCGAGCCTAAGGTCGGCGAGCCATTTCCCATCTTCCGTAACGGACTGCCCGGTGAAATCCAGGTAGCCATAGTAATCAAGCACTCTCGCCCTCTGCTCGAATGGCGTCCAGATTCCGCTTCTCAGTCCTTCTATGTCACGAAGGACAAGCTCGTATCCGAACACGCGCTCAGCACTCTGCCACAGCAGGGCCTCTGCGGCTTCGCGTTTCTCACTGTCCAGGCCGTCCGGGACCATCTTCGCAAAAAGATCATCGATCAGCCTCACCGCGTCTTTCGGATCTTCTTTCTTCAGCGAAGGCTTTGGTTCACGCACGATAGGGTTTCGGCCTTCGTAGATGTCGTCGAAAGCTTTTTCGATGGAGTTCTCGTCGAGAGGATATTTCTTGGCGTAGACACGGCCGATCTTCGAAAGCGAGATCGAGGTCCCGCGACCGTCGTCACGCATCGCCATCACCTTGTCGCCGAACACATTCAGAACAAGCAGGAACTGGCGTCCGCTCTTGCTCTTGGAGACTACCCGTCCTTCCGTAACATTTTTTTTGAGCCAGGCGTAGCGCATTTGAGATCGTGTTTCCGGAAGCTTCTCCTCAAGCCGGCTCTTTGCGGCGGCAAGCCTCTCGAATCCGATCGCGTTCTCGACCGGGATCGAGATGCCGTCGACGTTCAGCTCCCTGTCCAGCTTTTGCTTCTTCTTTTCCGCCTTGTCCTCGAGCGAAGCGATCCGGTGCGATATGTCGCGAAAGGCGAAGCTGCGTTCGGCGATGTCGCGCACCTGGTCGAAACTGCCGAAGGCGTCGAGCAGGTTCAGGAGGTTCGTGTACGTCGCCCTGAACTTGCTCTCCAGCGGATCCGCGGGCGAGTTCAGCAGTTCGGCGATCTTCCCAGGATCCTGGAACTTGCCCGGAGCCAGGATTATGAATCCGACGTTGTCCTTTCCCCGACGCCCGGCGCGTCCGGTCATCTGCTGCAGTTCGCTCGCCATAAGCGGCCGCCAGCCGTCATTCCCGCGAGTGTCTGCGTTCGCAACTACGACGGTCCGGGCCGGGAAATCAACTCCTGCCGCGACCGTGGACGTCGCGAAGATCGCGTTCAGAAGCCCCGCTGACATCATCGATTCGACAAGGAGTTTCCAGGAAGGGAGGTGGCCCGCGTGGTGCGAGGCGATCCCAGCGTTGACAAGAATGCTTCTGTGCTTGTGACGGCGCACTTCCGGATTGTCTTCTGCGTATCGGTCGAACATCGATTGGCGTTCGGACTGTTTCGAGAGGTCCGCCCGGAAGGTCCTGTCGAGCGCAACCTCGGTCGCCGACTCGTCGCACTTTCTTCTCGAAGGCACGAAGACGATCGCAGGCAGGAGATTGTGGTTCCTGAGCGCTGTGATCAGCTTCGGTGGCGGAATGTCGGGAAGATCGTATCTCATCAGGTTTCTGGGATCAGGGACCAAAGATCAATTACTGTGGCTCGGGTATCGACTAGCAGGGTTCATTGCCAACTATCAACCATCAATTTCCCTAGTCCTCATTACTCATCACCCTCCGCTCGTCACTCAATACTCGGATCATCGCCTGCCCCTTCTATTGAACTGTTCGATCTGGCGGTTGAACTTGCCGTCGTTTCCGAGGAGCGGGAATAACTGAAGGTTGGGGGCAAGGAATGCCGCACGGAGCTCCACCGGCCGGTCGCCGGCTCGGTCTATCACGCGCACTTTCGTCCCGCGCGTTTCACGGATCCAGGCGGCGAACTCTCCGGCGTTGCCTATGGTCGCTGACAACAAAAGAATGCGGACCCTCGGAGGCGTGAGGATTATCGACTCTTCCCAGACGTGACCGCGGTAGTCGTCTGCCAGGTAGTGAGCTTCGTCGAGGATCAGAAAGTCGGTATCGATCATTTCCCCGCCGCGAAGCGCGTCGAAAACCTGGTTCCTGTAGATCTCGGTCGTCCCGACGATAAGCGGAGCACGCGAGTTCTCTTTTCTGTCGCCTGTGAGAATACCGACGTTCCCGGCTCCGAACTCATTGCTGAATTCCACGTACTTCGAATTCGTCAGAGCTTTGAGAGGTGTCGTATACCAGGCACGTTTGTCTTGCTCGAGCAGCCGGCGGATCTCTTCTCTCGCGATCCAGGTCTTGCCGCTTCCGGTCGGTGCAGTGACAAGCACATCTTCCGTTTCGATCGCGGCGAGCGCCTCCGTCTGGAAATCATCCGGCACGAACGGCGTCGGCTCGGGGGTGCCGATCCCCGAAAGGAGATCCTCAACTGCCTTAAGTTGGGCCGGCGAATACGAGGGTGCGTGCCGTTCTGCAAATCTATCGTGATGTTGCCGTTCACCGCTCCTGCCGCGGCGTTTGTAAGGCTTGCCCTTGCTTCCGGAATTCCCGGCTTTGCGGCGGTCTTTTCGTGCCATATGGACGATGTTAATTGTTTGCGCGACACGTGTCGAATTCTTTGTTGGGCAACCCAAAAGTGATAACATCAACGATTGCTCCGCAACTATAGAGCGGGACAGTGCGTCTTAGAGGCTTTAACGCCAACAAGCCGGTTTTTCTAGCTTCAGACCGTAATACAGGTATGCAGGACAAGGATTTCCTTCAGGGCTACGAAGTACGGAACCTCGATTTCAGCCCGAGAATGTACAAGATCTTCGCGATAGCGGCGATCGTCAATTTCATAGGCCTCTTCGCGATCGGTCAAACGAACATGCTCGCCCGGAGCGCGTGCGAAAGCCCGTTCGTCAACCGCATCTGCACAGTGCTCGACACGGTCTATTTCAGCACCAAGATGCTGACGACCGACACCGGCTACGTGGTCGAAGAGTACGCGGAGAGCAAGATCAAGGAATCCGACGTGGTCTGGATCGACCAGACAAACGTTGAGCCTTCGCTCAGTTATCCCGCCGGCTATTTCCAGATCGCGAACCGGGATGAGCTTGCGATGCTTGAGCAGAACGGGCTCGAGGCGTTTCCCTCCGATCCGATCACGCCGATCCAGCCTCCGCCGCCCCCGATACTTCCTCCGTCGAGGCCGAATCTGGACGATCCGCTGTCGAGGCGCCAGAATCTTCCGAGACGAAAAGGCAGCCTGATCGAGGGCGATCTTCCGGAAGACACAGATACGAGCGAGGACGGCAAGAAACCGAATGACGATGCTGTCGCGGACAAGGATAAGACCAACGACAAGCCTGAGATGGTCGATCCCCCGGGTTCGGCGCCTGTTGTCGAGATCAACAAGAAGCCGCTCTACGACTTTGTCGACACAACGCTCGCGAAGGTTAACTCGAACCGGGTCGATCTGCGCCGGCCGTTCAAAGTCGTTATGAACGCTTACATCAACGACGATGGAAGGCTTGATATCGAAAAGTCGCGCTGGATCTCCACGGAAGAGGAAGGCGACCCGGAGATGATCCTTGTCGCGAAGGACGCGGTTGAGAAGATAGGCGACAGCGGCTGGCTCGTTTACCTGACCAAGGCCGACATCAAGAACGTGCGCATCGTGTTCTACCAGGACGAGGAGTCCTTGGCGGCGGACGTTACGGCAATCATGCCCAGTGATAATCGAGCGCGAAGCACGGCGGTACAGTTTGCGGGATACATACAGGCCGCGATCTTTGCGCACAACAACAACATCAAGAAGTTCAAGGACGACGAGCTGACGCTTCTGAAGGCAGCCGGGGTCGAGAGCGAGCGCAATCTTCTCAAGATCAAGTTCAACCTTAAGAAAGAGGTCGCGCACCCGATCATCAATACCAGGCTGCGAGAATACCAGGCGGACAAGGCCAAGCAGCAGCCAACGGGGCCTACCCCGAAGCAGCCGAACGGAAGCATCGAGAAGTCGAACGCGGGCAACCGCGCCGACCGCTGATCACGCCGTGTGTTTACCGATCGATCCGGCCGGCCGCCCGTTTTTCGGGAAGCCGGCCTTTCGAGGTTTAAGGCGGGCGCCGCCGACACGGACTTAAGGCTTTCGATATGCCTGTTGTAGAATAATCAAGGCCTGGAATGAAGAAGAGAACCCAAAACCCGATCTACATCGCCACCACGATAACGGTGTATCTGGGCCTTGTGCTCGTCGGGGCTTCTCCGCAGGTCCTTGCGCATTCAAGCTTCTCGAGTGACACGCAGTCCAGGATCTTCGAACTTACTACGAAGACCCAGAGCGTGCTTTCCAAGCTAAAACTCCGTGAAGAGAACGATAGCGATGATTTTCCTTCGTTCTCACTCTACGGATTCAGTTCCGAATGCGAAGTTCGCTGGTGTCTTTTCGGCGGCCCGCAAAATGCGCTCGCGGCGGCTCCCGAATTCAGTTATTCTAACGAACAGATCCTCACTGTCTCAAACCTTCCCAGAGCCTCTATATAACGGCCATCTGTCCGCGGATTCCTTGCGTTTCCGTTTCCGCGGAGAATCTGTAAACTCATTCGTTTCGCTGCCTGTTCGGCGGCGGAACTGTAATCGTCAAGGCACCGGTTCTATCCGGCTGCCGGAACTGACCGCACAGGCGGTCGCAGAAGAGGATTTATGGCTGTTAACAGTTTTGCAGACAAGTTAGTAAAAAAGATCTTCGGCACGGAGACGGACCAGTACCTGAAGGCCGCTGCTCCGCGGGTCGAACTGATCAATTCGCTCGAACCGGAGATACAAAAGCTCTCCGACGACGAGCTCAAGGCACAGACCGAGAAGTTCAAAGGCATCGTCGCCGCAGCGGTAGAAGGAATCGAGGACAAGGACGAGAGGCGGAAAGCCGAACAGGCGGCGCTCGACGAGATCCTTCCCGAGGCGTTCGCGACGGTCCGCGAGGCTTCGGTCCGGGTCACCGGAATGCGGCATTTCGACGTTCAGCTGATCGGCGGAATGGTGCTCCACGAGGGCAAGATCGCGGAGATGAGGACGGGTGAAGGTAAAACGCTTGTCTCGACTTTGCCGGCGTATCTAAACGGGCTGACGGGCCGCGGCGTTCATATCGTCACGGTCAACGATTATCTTGCGAGGCGCGACGCGGAATGGATGGGCAAGATCCACAAGTTCCTCGGCCTGACCGTCGGCTGCATCCAGAACGACATGAACGATGTCGAGCGGAAGGACGCTTACTCGTGCGACATCACCTACGGAACCAACAACGAGTTCGGCTTCGATTACCTTCGCGACAACATGAAGTTCGATGTCGAATCGCTGGTCCAGCGCGATCACTGCTACGCGATCATCGACGAGGTCGACTCGATCCTGATCGACGAAGCGCGTACGCCGCTCATCATCTCGGGGGCTTCTGATGAAGCGACCGACAAGTACTACGTCGCGAACGAGATCATCCCTAAGCTCGAAAAGGGCGAGAAGGACGAGGTCACAAAGGTCACTACGGGCGACTATCTTGTCGATGAGAAGAACCACTCGGCCGTGTTCACGGAGCAGGGCGTCGCGAAATGCGAGCGGCTTCTGAAGGTCGATAATCTTTACGATCCGTCGAACATGGAGCTTCTTCACTGCCTGGAACAGGCGCTGAAGGCGCACACGCTTTACAAGCGCGACCACCATTACGTTGTTCAGGAAGGCGAGGTGATCATCGTCGACGACTTCACCGGACGCCTGATGCAGGGCCGGCGCTGGTCGGACGGCCTTCATCAGGCGGTCGAGGCGAAGGAAGGAGTCACTATCGAGCGCGAGAACCAGACGCTCGCGACGATCACTCTTCAGAACTACTTCCGTATGTACGAGAAGCTGTCCGGTATGACCGGTACGGCCGAAACGGAGGCGGAAGAGTTCCAGACCACTTACGGCCTGAGCGTTATCGTCATTCCGACCAACCGGCCGATGGTCCGAAAGGACAATCCGGACATCATCTACCGTACGCTTCCAGAGAAATGGAACGCGGTCGTCGACGAGATCAAACGCTGTCACGAGCGCGGTCAACCGGTACTGGTCGGTACCGTTTCGGTCGAGAACTCGGAGCTTATCGCCGACCGTCTTACCAAAGAGCGGATCCCTCACAATGTTCTCAACGCCAAGTACCACGCCCGCGAGGCCGAGATCGTCGCACAGGCCGGACGGAAGGGTGCGGTCACGATCGCGACCAATATGGCCGGCCGCGGTACGGACATCATACTCGGTGGAAACCCTGAAGAGCTTGCCAAGGATTACCTGAAACGCCAGGAAATTAATCCCGACGAGGTCAGCGAAGAGCAGTTCAAGGCGGAGCTTGCGAAAGCTCAGCGGGTTGTCGATGCCGAGCACGAGGAAGTTCTCGAAGCCGGCGGGCTTTATATTCTCGCGACCGAAAGGCACGAATCGCGAAGGATCGACAACCAGCTCCGTGGCCGTTCGGGACGACAGGGCGATCCGGGATGCTCGCGGTTCTTCCTCTCGCTGGAGGACGACCTGATGCGCATCTTCGCGGGCGACAAGGTCCGTTCGATGATGAGCTGGCTCGGGATGGAAGAAGGCGTCGCGATCGAATCCAAAACGGTTTCGAAACAGATAGAGCGCGCCCAGAAAGCGGTCGAAGCGCGTAACTTCGAGACTCGTAAGCACGTCCTCAAATACGACGACGTGATGAACAAGCAGCGCGAGACGATCTACGGGCTACGGCGCCAGCTTATGTTCGAACCGGAACACCGCGAGTACCTGCTCGGCGAAAGCGGGGTCGCCTGGGACCTGCTGTCGGATCTGACGGGCTACTTCCTGAACACGGAAGTCGCGCCTGAGGACTGGGACATCGACACTTACGCGGCCGAGATCGAGAACATCTACGCGATCGATCCGGCGGCGGACGCAAACGTTGATTTCTCGGTGATGAACCCGGACGAGATCCAGGAGGCGATATGGGAGAAGGCACAGGCCAGCTACTCCGAGAAGGAGAAGATGGCGGGCGCCGAATCGCTCAGGGCTTACGAGCGGTACATAATGCTCAACATTATCGATTCGCAGTGGAAGGACCACCTGCTGTCGATCGACCACCTGAAGCAGGGCATCGGCCTTGTCGGATACGGCCAGAAAGACCCGCTTGTCGAGTACAAGAAGCAGAGCTTCGACATGTTCCAGGACATGCTTGACCGGGTTGATACCCATACGATCCGGTCGCTGTTCAATCTTGAGATCGTCCAGCGCGACGAGCAGGAAGAGATGGAAAGGCTCGAAAGACTCGAACGCCAAAGGGCAAAACGCCAGGCGGCGGGGATGGCATTCACGGGCGCGTACGAGGGAGTCCAGTCAGCCGGCGAGGAGGCGCTCAAGCACACGCCGTTCGTCCGCGACACCCCGAAGATGGGTCCGAACGATCCTTGTCACTGCGGCTCCGGGAAGAAGTTCAAGAAATGCCACGGAGCGTTCTGACAGGTAAAAAGTGAAAAGTGAAAAGTTATAGAGCGGCGTCGAAAGGCGCCGCTTGTTTTGTGTATGATGAGGATCGAATGGAACCCTTGGTCTTCGCTAAACGGCCGCGGCGAGATTTCTTGGCCTAAGGTAGATTTTGTGTGAATATTCTTTGTCGGCGGTTGCCGGATCAATGAGTGACGAATACTCACCATCGGTTGAAGATAGCAAAATGAGAGAGTCCATAAGAAATTCGATCATCTCTGCAATTCTGTTGTTTATCTTTCAGTTCAATGTCTTTCCGCAGGAGGGGTTCGACCGTAGTTTCAAACTCTTTCAGGAAGGTAGGTACAAAGAGTCCGTAGCTCTGTTGGAGTCGCTTTCAAAGCAAGACGAAGGGAATCCCCGGATCTGGAATCTCCTGGGATTGAACTACGCCCAGCTAGGGGAATCGAAAGCGGCCCGCAAGGCCTTAAGAAAAGCGGTCAAATACGATCCGTCCAGCATTCTTTACCGCGGAAATCTTGCGACGATGTACATTTCCGATGGTGAATTTGAGGATGCCGAAGATGAATTTGAGGAGATTCTGAAGCTCACGCCGACTGACGCAAATTCCTTCTACTACCGAGGCGTTGCGCGTTACTACGACTTCGACCGCCCAAAGGCGATCGAAGATGCGGACAAGGCTCTGGAGATCGAGCCGGCATTCACAAAAGCGGTCTTTTTAAAGATGGACGCAACGTTGACGGAACTTGTAGCTGAGTCAAAGGATGGGGGCGAAGAATCCAAAATTACCAGAATGGTGGGGTCCGCGAGACAATCTTTGTCGAAATGCCTGGAAATTTGTGCCGACTCCGATCTCAAACAGGTGCGTGACCGGATTGAAAGCCTAGGTGTCTTCGAGCGGTATCTTCTAAGGAGCGCCGGAGTCGCGATGGCGCCCCTGCCGGACGACGTTTCAAAAAAAGAGTTGAAAGTTCTCTCAAAACCCCGGCCGGGTTATTCAAACAAGGCAAGGGCCGGGGGTGAATCAGGGACAGTGATCCTCTTAGTTGAGTTCAAAAGTAATGGCAATATAGGATATGTCGCTGTCTTTGAGGCACTACGGTATGGGTTGACCGAAAGGGCCATAATCGCAGCGCAAGGAATCCGCTTTGAGCCTTTTGAGGTCAATGGAAAACCGCAGACGATCCTTAAGTTCATTCACTATCGATTTTCGATATTCTAAACTCTATACCGGCATTCATCACGCAAGCTTTTTCGCGATCTTCGCCACGTGCTCGCCCTGAAATCTCGCTATCTCGAGTTCGTTCTCCGAAGGCTGTCGGCTTCCGTCGCTCCCGGCCAGAGTTCCCGCGCCGTAGGGGCTTCCGCCCGTCATCTCGTCCATGTTCGTAAGCCCCTCGCAGGAATTAGGTACGCCGACGACGACAAATCCAAGGTGTAGAAGTGTGGAGTGGAATGACGTGATCGTCGTTTCCTGTCCGCCGTGCTGGGTCGCTGTCGAAGTGAACACGCTTCCGAACTTCCCGATCAGCGTTCCGTTCAACCAATGCTTACCCGTCTTGTCCAGAAAGTTCCGCATCTGAGCGCACATGTTTCCATACCTGGTGGGCGCCGAAGATTATGGCGTCGTAATCCGAAAGCTCGTCCACGGAAGCGATAGGAGCGTCCTGATCGGTGTATGCGCCTGAATCCTCGAGCACGTCGTCGGGGACAAGCTCCTCGACCCGCTTGATCGTGGTTTTTGCGCCCTCGACCTTTCGGCAGCCCTCCGCCACCGCCTTCGCCATCGTTTCTGTGTGCCCGTACATGCTGTAATAAAGGACAAGAATTTCCGGCATTGATTTCCTCCAAAAGCTCTAGAGCAACGGCACTCGCCGGGTAATTCTGTATGGAACAAGACAGTCCGATGCCGGTTTGCGGATCTTGTACTGTCGGATCTTGAGAGGAGTGGGGGTCAAAGACTGATCGCTTTGGTTCAGCTCCGGCGGAGCCATCGATCGACCACTTTGTTCGCAAAGCGAAAGTGACTTGCGGTGTTGGGTCCGAGATAAGTGGTGAGGGGATATTTTCCCGTCCACTTAAAGTGGCCAGGTTCAAGCAGTTGGGCCGGTGACAGGTCTTCCACCAGCGCGAGGATCTCTCTGTATCTCGCCTCGAAGTCCTCGATCACTACCTGCCTCGGCTTCAGTGCGTGTTCCTCGCGAATTGCCCTGTTCAAACGAGGAGTCTCGTTCCACTTAAAGCCTGGCGCAGGCATCTCCGGTTTTTTGCCCTCAATTCCCGTCTTATGCCATCCGAGGAACATTCTCTGCCACTCGGCAAGATGAGCGACAAGGTCTTTAAGGTTCCAGCCGGCTCCCCAAACATCGGGTTCCTCCCATCTTACCGAATCGATTTTGTTGATCTTGGTAGAGAATGACTCGTACTCCTCTGTTACATCAGCAAGAAACGCCTCTTTCGAATCGTATCTCATAGGTTCGGCCTGGACGACTGATCGGATACTGTCGTCTACCCCGATTCGCTAACCGAAGTTGGAAAAGCACCGGGCGAGTTCCGTAAGAGGGATGCGAGATAGCCGGGGATGTGTCATCGCTTCGCGACTGTCCACGAATTCACGAGGTGCCGGAACTGCAAAACCCAGCGTCGCAGGCACGACACGCCCACCAGACGCCGGTCCCGCTTATCCGCGGTCCGCCAGCGCCTCGCGGTATGCCGCCAGAGTTCGTTCTGCCATCGCCTCCGCGGTGAACTCCCTGTTCGCTCTTTCGAGTGCCCGGGCCGATCGCCTATCGCGCTCTTCCTCATTCTCCATCGCCTCCAATATCGCGTCCGAGAGGCTATCCGGATCGGCCGGCGGGACTATCCAGGCACAAGGTCCCTCTTCGCCCTCACGCTGCCTGACAAGCTCCGGAATCCCTCCTGCCTCGGTCGTAACGATCGGAATTCCGGCGAACATCGCGTCTATCACGCTCGTTCCCAGGCCTTCCATTATCGATGGAAGGATGAACAGGTCGGCGGCTTTCATCAGGTCCGGCACGTCGCTCCGATACCCAAGGAACCGGATCTGTTCCGTCAGGCCCAGGTCCGACACCTGCTCCTTTACAGATTCGAAAAGATCTCCCTCGCCCGCCAGTGCAAGCATCGCATCCGGCCTGCGGGCTGCGACCTTCTTCATAGCCTTGACCAGAAACTCGTGGCCCTTGTGCAGTGAGATCCTCGCGACGGAAAGCAGAAGCGGAACATCTTCACCGATGTAGAGAGAGGCCCGGCCCTTTGACCTGTCCCCGGATTCCATCCGCGTCGGATCGACTCCTTCCGCGACGACCCTTAGCATAGATCCCGGAATTCCGGACTCGATACAGACCTCCCGGATCGCTTCGGAAACACAGAAAACCAGGTCGACGCCGCGCCTGTAACGGGATACTGAGCGAATCGGAAAATCCACTCTTCGCGCCGCGATCTTAACCGCCGAAAGACCCAGGCTCGCAAGCGGTCCCGAGTTCATAGCCTGTCCGTCGTTGAACTGAATTATGTCGGGATCAAGACGCTTCAACTCCCTGCGAATGGTCATCAGAGACATCGGATCGCGGCCGCGGCCCTTGAATGTCACGATCGGGACTCCGGCCCTTTCCAGCCGCTGAGCAAGCTGCCCGCCCTTTCTTACGATACCGGTGCACGAATGCCCTTTCTCCCGCAGTATCTTCGCCAGAAGATAAGCCTGCCTTTCGCCTCCGTACCAGCCGGCTTCGGTAGAAACCAGAGCAATTCGGAGCGGCTTGGGCTCCCGAGCGGAGCTTCCATAATTATTACCTTGGGATCCGGTCATTTGACCCATCGATCAGATCTTCGAAACGACATCGGAGACGCGTATCTTGCCGGGGACTATCACCTTAGCGTTCACTCCGCGGAGATGGAGACGCTTGCCCTCGGCGGAATTCACGAACTTGACCGCTTCTACCCCGAATCGGTCGGCGAACTTGCGGCAGCCGTTGTGAGGGATCTCTGTTATCTCGATGACAGCCGCGCCAACTGAAAGCCTCGATCCGTGGGGGAGGTTCTCGTCGCTCAGGTCCAGATCGATGTAAAGCTGATCGCCGGCGAGTTTCCAGCGGTCGCGAGTTCCGGCGATCAGGGCGATCGCCCGGGAGTTCATCACGTTCAGCTGCATGTCCGGATGCCCGAATCCGTCGTCTGTCCTCGAGCTCCCGCGCGTCTTCCAATTGTCGCCGACTAGTCCAAGCTCCAGGTCGAGGTCGCCTTCCTCAAGTTCCTCGCGCGCGTCCTCGAACGGCCTGCGGACGATCATCTCGAGAGTCCCGCTGTGCCGTGCCGAACCCCGTATCAATTCCAGGCCCGCCACCAGTTCTTCCGCCGAAAGATGTCTCGCCATATCTGCTTCCGTCACTTCCTTTTGATCCTTATCAAAGGCACCGGCACCTTCTCGCTTGTCAAGAAAAGCGCCGAGCCGTCAGAAGAATATGCCACGGATTCTCCCTGTTCGCGAGGCCCGGTCTCGATGATCTGCGGCGTGCTTTTCCAGACCGAATCGAATTCCTTCTGATCGTTCTCCAGTGAGAGTTCGTACGCGCCGACGTAATCGCATATCACTACCCGCCGCCCGTCAGGAGAGATCTCGCCGCCGGTCAGGAAGCCTCCAAGGACGGAGGGCATTGTCAGCTTGCCGACCGCTTCGCTCTTGATCTTCGAGTCCGCGCCCGCGTCTCTCCAAACCGAACTCCTGACACGGAAAACGCGGGCTTCCGGCGACTTCTCTTTCGAAACAACATACAGATCGAATGTCGACGGATGAACCATAAGCGTTTCTGCGTTCCATTTTCCGTCGGGATAGGTGATCTCGATCTCAGACGCCTCTGCCGTTCGCGCCGCATCTTCTTTCTTCCGAGACACCGAGCCTGCGGAAGTATCCGGCTCTTCGACCCTGTAGACGGTGACCGAGTCGCGACCCTGTTCGTTGTCGCCTATGTCGCCGATGTACAGGTAACACTTCCCGTCCTCTTCCTTCGCTGAAGCTATATCTTCCCAGTCGCGGTTCTTTGCGCCTTCAACCTTCCATACGCCGAGCAACACGCCTTTTAGGCCGAAAGCGTAAACATACGGTCCGCCTCCGGAATCGTTGTGAGTCCAGAAAACATAGGGTCTGCACTTCGAGGCCGTCAGGCCGCTGCTTTCGTCGATCAACGCCGAATCGATACGAGCGATCACTTCCGGTTCGGCGAAATCCTTCGACACAAGTGCCGGGTCGGGAGTGGACCGGCCGCGGGTCAGATGGTCCACGACCGAGCAACCGGACAAAGAGACCATCGCCAGGCAGGCGACGATGACAAACGACCTGAATTTGGTTATAGTTTTCATCGATAAACTTCAGGGATCTCAACAGATCGTTACCTTACTGTAAAGGTTGGCAAGACCTTACTCAAACAATCCCAAAAGGTGCATTCCCGATGAATTCTTCCGTCGTGGTCGGAACAGAGTGGCTTGTAGAAGCTGAAGGCTGCGGGCCCGATCTTCTCCGGGAGGTCTCTGTCCTGCGCGAAGTGTTCGGTGCGATCATTTCCGACCTCGGACTGATCCCGATCGGCGAGGCTTTCTGGCACAAGTTTCCCGGCGAAGGAGGCGTGACAGGACTCGTCGCACTCACCGAATCGCATCTCGCCTGTCATACCTATCCGGAACACGGGATCGCCACTTTCAACCTATATTGCTGCCGCAAAAGACCCGAATGGGACTGGGAAGCGCGGCTTGGCGAAATGCTTGGAGCGGCGCGGGTGCGCGTGACCAGGATCGAACGGGGCTTCGAAGAAGCGGCCGGGACCGCGGGAGGTGCGGCGTGAGCGTGCTTAAGACCAACTGCCCGTCCTGTGCCGGCCCGATCGAGTTCAAATCGGGATCGTCTGTCGTCGTCATCTGCCCGTTCTGCAAATCGGCAGTCGCTCGCACCGACAAGGCTGTCGAGGACCTGGGAAAGATAGCTGACGTAATGCAGTCGCAGTCGCCTCTGAAAATGGGGCTCCGGGGCGAGTGGAACGGCCACAGTTTCGAACTGACAGGCCGCGCCCAGATCAAGCACTCGATGGGAGGTTTCTGGGACGAATGGTATGCAACGTTCTCGAACGGCTGGGTCGGCTGGCTCGCAGAAGCGCAAGGCAAGTTCTATCTGACCTTTTACAAACCGCTTCCCGCGGGCGCGAGCCTTCCGTCTTTTGAACAACTCGCGCTCGGACAGGCGGTATCGGGCATCGGGACCAGTGACCGTCTTGTCGTAGCCGAGAAAGGCACTTCGAGCTACTTCGCAGCCGAAGGCGAAATACCCTATAAGCTTGTTCCCGGAGAGCAGTCGAACTACGCCGACCTGAGCGGCACGAACGGGGTCTTCGCGACCATCGATTACGGCACATCGCCGCCTTATCTTTTCTACGGCAAGGAAGTTTCGCTCTCCGACATAGGCGTCGCCGACAAGCGTTCCGCCGAGCGCGAGGCGCGCGAGGTCTCTGCCGAAGGGATGAACTGCCCAAACTGCGGCGGAGCGCTCGAGCTCAAAGCGCCGGACAAATCGGAGCGAGTCACGTGTCCATTCTGTAGCTCACTGCTCGACATAAATCACGGAAATCTCAGGTTTCTTCAGGCACTGAAGAAGAAAACGCCGCCGCTCGCCTTTGTTCTGGAGGTCGGTGCCAAAGGATCGTTCAAGAAGTTTCACGATGGCGCCGAATTCGAGGTGATCGGGATGATGTCCCGAAGCGTGCTCATTGACGGCACGCGGTATTTCTGGAACGAGTATCTTCTTTACAACCCGAAGATCGGCTTCCGGTGGCTCGTGCATTCCGACAATCACTGGAACTTCGCAGAGCCGGTCAACGTCGCCGACGTCGAGGCTTCGCAGGCGATCGCGGGAGTACGTCCATCGGTGAAGTTCAACGGCCGCTCGTTCAGGATATTCCAGGACACCCCGGCGACGGTCGAATACGTGAAGGGCGAGTTTTACTGGGCCGTCGAGGTCGGGGAACGCGTGAAGGCGGCGGACTTCATCTCGCCTCCTTACATGCTTTCGCAGGAGCAGACCGACAAAGAGGTCAACTGGACGCTTGGCACTTACCTTGACCGGAAAGAGGTCGAGAAGGCGTTCGGACTATCGGGCCTCGGAAAGCCGTGGAACGTCGGGCCGAATCAGCCCTTCAAATCGGGCAACCTGATCAAGTACGGATTTCTTATGCTCGCGATCCTGGTCGTGATAGGGATCTTCATGATCCCTCTGACCGGCTTCGGAAACACGCCTCTGAATCAGGAATTTCTGCTGAAGCCACTTCCCCGTGCCAATGCCGGCCAGGTGGTGATGAGCCAGCCGTTCGAGCTCGAGGCGAACAAGAACGTGCGGGTTACGGCATCGGCTCCGGTCAGTAATTCGTGGACGGAGCTGAACATCGACCTGATAAGGAAGAACCAGGCTGCCAGCGACGAGGTCGAGGCGATGGTGATCCCCGTGGAATACTACTTCGGGGTCGAAGGCGGAGAATCGTGGACGGAAGGCGGCCAGACGAATGACGCGACGATCTCTGCCGTGCCGGCCGGGACCTACGAGTTGAGGATCGAGGGTTCCTGGAAGGACTGGACACGTCCGATGCCCATTCGCGTGAAGGTCGAGCAGAACGTCACAAGGGGAGTGAATTTCTGGGTCGCGTTCGTCGTGCTGGCGATCGTGCCGGTGTTCACTTTGTTCAGGAAGTTCTCGTTCGAGGCGAAGCGCTGGAGCGAGAGTATGTTCGGGACGGGGAGCTAGTATCTCGTAGGGGCGGGGCTTGTCCCCGCCCTAGTTTAGTGTGAACAGGCGGGGACCAGCCCCGCCCCTACGTTTACCGATAAACTGATGTTAAGAAAAATCTACTACGCATTCGCGCTCGGAGTGATCCTGCTCTATTCGACTTCCGCCTGGCTGGGCTGGGAGTTCTGGAATGCCGGGCAGAGCCGCTCGTTCCTTGGAGTTCCTTTCATTTACACAGGCTATCGTGGAGGAAAATAATGTTGATGACCTTGCTTAACGCCGGCGCGCCGGCTCTGGTCGTAAGGCTCGACCAGCTTTACGAGACACTGATCACGACCCTGATCTTTGTCGTGATCGGTCTGGTGTTCTTTGCCATCTCCTTCTTCATTCTGGACAAGGCGATGCCGTATTCGATCCATAAGGAGATCGAGGAAGACCAGAACACCGCGCTCGGTATCATCATCGGCGCGATGATGCTCGGAATCGCTCTGATCATCGCCGCCGCGATCCACGGTTAGCGAACCGAACAGACGAAGACCGGGGCGCGTTTGAGCTCCGCCCCGGTCCGCTTTCAACGTCATCCAGATGAACCGCAGTGTCCCGCTCCTGTTTCTCAATGTTTTCGTCGTCGCTACCTGCGGGCTCATCTACGAGCTTCTCGCCGGTACCTTGGCGAGCTATGTCCTCGGCGACTCCGTAACACAATTCTCGATAATCATCGGCCTCTACCTGTTCGCGATGGGCGTCGGGTCGTGGCTTTCGCGTTTTGTCGAGAACGATCTCGCCGAACGGTTCATCGACATCGAGCTCGCCGTCGCGATCCTTGGCGGCGTATCGGCCCCGCTTCTCTTCTTCGCGTTCGCGAACGTCTCGTTTTTCAGCGTGGTCCTGTACGGAATGGTCTTCGGGATCGGTGCGCTTGTCGGACTCGAGATCCCTCTGCTGATGCGGATCCTGAAGGACGAACTCGATTTCAAGGAGCTCGTCGCGCGGGTGCTGGCTCTCGATTATGTCGGCGCGCTCGTCGCCTCGATCCTGTTCCCGATCTTCCTTGTACCCACGCTCGGACTCGTGCGGACGTCCTTGGTCTTCGGAATTCTGAACGGGATCGTGGGGCTTTGGGGCACGTGGCTGCTGACCCCGCTTCTGAAGCCCGGCAAGATCGTTTTTCTCAGGATTAAGGGAGTTTTCGTTATCACGCTTCTTGTGATCGGCGCGATCAAGGCGGATTCATTGACCGTGCTTGCCGAAGAGTCCCTCTTCCAGGAAACGATCATCCACGCCCAGAGCTCCAGGTACCAGAGGATAGTCGTCACGCGCGGCAGGACCGGCTTCTCGCTCTTTCTCAATGGCAACTTGCAGTTCAGCTCGTTCGACGAGTACCGCTACCACGAGGCCTTGGTCCATCCTGCGATGATCGCTTTTGAAGGCGAACCGAAGCGCGTGCTGGTTCTCGGCGGCGGCGACGGGCTCGCGGTGCGCGAGATCCTAAAGTATCCGTCGGTGGAACACGTGACGCTGGTCGACCTCGACCCGGCGATCACTTCGTTGGCAACCGACCTGCCGGTGCTTGCAGAGTTGAACAAGAGATCGCTGAAGGACAAACGCGTCACCGTCGTGAACTCGGACGCCTATGTGTGGCTCGACCGGACCGACGCCTCGGGTTTCGACGTGGCGATCATCGACTTTCCCGATCCAAACAACTTCGCGCTCGGGAAGCTGTACAGCACACGGTTCTACAAGATGCTCCGTGCGAAGCTGCGTCCGGATTCGACGGTCGGCATTCAGAGCACGTCGCCGCTTTACGCCCGCAACTCCTACTGGTGCATCGTGGAAACGCTCGAGGCTTCCGGTTTCAAGGTAAAGCCGTACCAGACGACGGTGCCTTCTTTCGGGATCTGGGGTTACGTCCTGGCGAAGGGAAGCGAATTCGAAAGGCCTAAGGAGATCCCCGCCGAAATCCCGCTTGCGTTCCTGGACAAGGACTCGATGGCCGGCATGTTCGACTTCCCGGTGGACACTTCGCGGCCCGACAACGAGCTCGAGATAAACCGGCTGGATAACCAGGCGCTGGTGAGGTATTACGAGGCTGAATGGCGGCGCTTCGAGTGAGTCGGTAGGGGGGAGAAAAAACAAGATAGACAGGATGGACAAGGTAGGGGACGTGAGGTAACGTTGCTGACTATAGCTCAAAGGTCGACTGTATTGGCTCTGTTCAGGTGGACATTTGGACGTTCAGAATTAACCAATTGAGGGAAAAGGATGAATGTTGAATGCTCCATAAAGAAATTACAGGGAAGATCCTTGAGTGTTCGTTCGAAGTAAGCAATGAACTTGGCGCCGGCTTCCTCGAATCCGTTTACGAGAACGCTTTGCTGATCGCTCTAGGCCAAAAAGGAATTCGCGCCCAATCTCAAGCCAGGTTGGAGGTATCGTTTCGTGGATTTAACGTCGGGAACTTCGTTGCGGACCTCATAGTGGAAGATGTTGTGCTCGTAGAACTGAAGGCACTTGGCAAGATACTCCCGGAACACAAGGCTCAGGTCATCAATTACCTGAAAGCGACGGGAATGAAGACGGCCCTTCTGATCAACTTTGGGACTCCGAAGGTCGACTACCACCGACTCTATCAATAAACAGGGAATCCGGGGAGTCTCGTTCAGCAAGTGCACACATCAAGGAGGGCCCGGCAATCCAAGTACTCGGGTCCTACCTTAAATACCCTGTAAATCCTGTTACCTCCTTTCTTGTATGTTTACTCGCAGGGAAATATTGCGTGCGTTTCTAGGTCTGCCGGTCGCTCTTGCAGCTTGTAAGAGCTCTTCTCGTACGAATGCCATCGACGGGCGGATCGTCGGAGCGTCGAACGAGATCGGCCATATCCTCCGCGATCGCAGAAAGTTCGAGGTTCCCGTGGACAGGTGGACAGACGTCGATACCGTGATCGTCGGCGGAGGCATCGCGGGCCTTTCAGCGGCCTGGAGCCTTAAACGCAAAGGATTCAACGACTTCCTCCTTCTCGAGCTAGAAGAACGCGCCGGCGGGACCTCTGCTTCCGGCAGCTCGGATCTCACCGCGTATCCCTGGGGCGCCCACTATCTTCCCGTCCCGTTCGCGCAGAATACGGAACTTGTCGAGCTGCTCGATGAAATGCGGTTGATCGAGTCGAAAGATGAGGCCGGCGAGCTTATCATTCCCGAGCAGTACCTCACCCGCGATCCGGAAGAAAGGATCTATCACAAAGGCCGCTGGTACGAGGGGCTTTATCTTTACGCGGGTGCTTCAGAAGAGGATCTCCGCCAGTACAACGCGTTTTACAGCGAGGTTGGAAAGTGGATAAACTGGCGCGACCCCGAAGGCCGCCGCGCTTTCACGGTCCCGGTTTCGTCCTGCTCAACCGACGCCGAAGTGACTGCCCTCGATAAGATATCTTTCGCGCAATGGCTTGCGGATAAAGGGTTTAGCTCAGAAAGGCTCGAGTGGTACTGCGATTATGCCTGCCGGGACGATTACGGTCGTACGTTAAGTCAGACTTCGGCCTGGGCAGGCCTATTCTACTTCTGCTCGAGAGTTCCGGCCGCCGGTGAAGAGTCGCAGTCGTTCATCACCTTTCCGGAAGGTAACGGCCGCTTCGTCGATCATTTCGTGTCGCGGATCAAGAAGAATCTGCAAGGATCTTCGCTCGTCGCCGAGGTAATTCCAGGCGAAGAAGGCGCCGAAGTGGTTTACATCGATACGAAGACAAAGCAAGCACGTGGTATCCGGGCGAAGAATGTTATCTATTCTGCGCCGATGTTCACGGCAGGCTATCTGATCAGGGGATTCAATGATTCGCCGCCATTCGCCGCCGCCGAATTCCGGCACAATTCCTGGTTTGTAGCGAATCTCTTCCTGAAAGAGCGGCCGAAGAACAGGTTCGAGCGCGATTTTCCTTTGTCCTGGGACAACGTGCTGTACGAGAGCCCTTCGCTCGGGTATGTGACCGCAACGCACCAGAAGGGGATCGATTACGGCCCGACGGTGCTGACGTATTATTATCCGATGGCGGAGGAGGACACTCGGCTCGGTATGCAGAAGCTGCTTTCGCTCGACTGGAAAGAGCTTTCGGACATATGCCTTGCGGATCTCGAGCGCGCACACGAGAACATACGGGAGGCGACCGAGAGGATCGACATAATGCGCTGGGGCCACGCGATGATCTCTCCCAAAACGGGATTCATATGGGGCGGCGAACGCGAAAAGGCGATGAAGCCGTTCCGGAACATACGCTTCGCGCATTCGGACCTGAGCGGGATCGCGATCTTCGAAGAGGCGTTTCATCATGGCCTCCGCGCGGCCAGTGAAATTGAAAAAACAGGATAGACAGGATAGGAAGGATTTGGGCTCCTATATTCCAGTCATGTCGTTCGCCTGAAACGGGAACTGCTCGATAGAAAGGTCCGCGTCGCAATAGACCGGTCTGAATCCTTCCGGCCCTTTTAAAGCCTTCTCGGTTCAGGATGACTCCAGTGTTACTTCGTAGTTGGAACGTTCGCGGTTATCTTTTAGATCCTGTCCATCTTGTTTCTCTCTTCTTATGGATGCAACCATCCAGAAAACCCCTTGGCTGTTCTCGCGCCCTGTAGACCTCTCGGTCTTTCTCGGTAGCGCGCTGGCCTCGCTCGCGCTCCTCGCTATCGGGTGGCAGATGGGGATTCTTGACGGCGACACGCCTGACTGGACCTGGATCTCGGCCATCCTCCTGATCGACGTCGCGCACGTATGGTCCACTTCCTTCCGCGTCTATTTCGATTCTGAAGAGTACAAACGCAGGATCTGGCTCTATACGCTGGTGCCGATAATAGGCTACATAATCGGCGTCGCGCTGTATTCCGAAGGCGAGATGGTGTTTTGGCGGATCCTTGCATATCTCGCAGTATTTCATTTTGTAAGACAACAATACGGCTGGGTCGCGCTCTACAGGGCGAAAGCGCGCGAAAAGTCGCGCTGGACCTGGTGGATCGACGCTTCCGCGGTATACCTCGCCACCGTCTATCCGCTCGCGTTCTGGATGACCAGCGGCGATCGAGAATTCGCGTGGTTTGTGAAGAACGACTTCATATCGCTTCCTTCGTTCGTTGAAACTGTCCTCTTTCCGCTTTGGGCGCTGGCGCTGATCGCGTACTTCGGAAAGTCTGTCTTTCAATATGTAAGTGCGGGTGTCTTGAACCCCGGAAAGGATATCGTTGTCGCGACGACGGCCGTATGCTGGTATGTAGGGATCGTCGCCCTGAATTCGGATTATGCATTTACGGTGACGAACGTGATCATCCACGGAGTTCCTTACTTCGCCCTGATCTGGTTCTACGCACGAGCCCGGCGCGAGACTTCGACGTCGTTCTACAAGGCGATCACCGGCAACTGGCTCGTCTTTCTCGCGACGCTCTGGCTGCTCGCGTATGTTGAAGAGCTGTTCTGGCACCGGGGCGTGTGGCACGAGCGGAACTGGATCTTCGGTTCCAACTGGGATCTGGGTCCGCTCAAGGCGTTCCTCGTCCCCTTGCTCGCAATTCCGCAGATCACTCACTATGTTCTCGACGGCTTTATCTGGAAACGAAAGAACAATCCGGACGTCGGTTTGCTAAAATGAAGCCGTAGTGAAGAGAAACTTCGATGAGAGATTTTTCCTGTTCGCGTTCGCCGTATGCGCGATCGCGATCGGGTCTTCGTGCGGGCTGGGGTCGAACCGGTCCAAGACAGGTCAGGAGCTGGGGTCCGAGGCGGAACGGCAGAAGGCGTTTCAGCTTATCGAGGATGCGAACCAGAACATCAAGAGCATCAAGGTTCTTTATCGCAACAACAATTCGAAGATCGGAGAGCTCGAGCAGGCGCTAAAGGCAGGAGATCTCAAACGCGTGAAAGAACTTGCCGACGAACTTTCGCTCGCTATCAATGACGGCTATCTTTTCGCCGACAGCATCCTCTCCAAGATCGAAGAAGCGCAGACGCTCGATATCAATCCCACCTGGAAACGCTACCTGAGCCTGAAGCAGGAAAGTCTGGAGCTGCAGATCCGCGCTTTCGACTACCGCAAGAGCTCCGCCGAACTCTTCCGCGACAAGATAGGGACCGAGGACCAGGCGACGCTGAAGCTGGCCCGCGACACCTTTAAGAAAAACGAGGAAGGCTTCAAGAAGTATATGGACGAGGCGGAGAAGGTGAGCAAAGAAGCAGACGAGTTGAGGAAATCCACGATAGGGAAGTAAAGCGAGATCGGTCAGCGCCATAGGCGCGCGATGTTAATAGCTAAGTCGATATTCTCTCCCAAAGTTCCGATTGAACGGAAAGTGTCCGGGCGTGAAGGGTGTCGCTCCTGACGGAGCTCTCAGGGTCAATCCAGCCGCTTGCTATTAACATTCCGCGCCGATGGCGCTGCAAGATGTCCCCGCCTTCCGGAGTGTCCCATTTCGCCTGAAAACTTGAGCTTGCTTGCGACCTTCCCGGCAAAAGCTTTCCGGGATCCAAAACAAAAGGCCGCCCTTTCGGACGGCCTTTCCTGATAGGATCAAAGGGAAACTACTCGATCACCCTCGAACCGGAGCCGACGATCGCCGGTCCGACGCGGACGCCGGATCTCGGCGCGACGCGAATCCTGGAATTCGGAGCGACCTTCAGTTTCTCCAGCGAATCGCCGTCAAAATAGAAGCTTCCGCCCCTTCCTTTTTCGGGTGTCACAGAGATCGTCTGCCTATTCTTGTCACGGACGATCGTCAGAGTGACATCTCCTTCTTCTTTCGAATTCAGCGCTTTCGTAAGATCGCGCATTCCCTTCACTTCATTGCCGTCCGCTTCGACGATCACATCGCCCGCACGTAGGCCTGCGCGGGATGCGGGAGAATCAGGCTCGACGCTCGTCACAAGCAGGCCCTTTCCTTCCTCTACTCCAAAATAATCGCCGAGCTGTTTCGAAAGCGAAGACACGCCGATTCCGATCGAACGGCCACGGCCGAACGCCCAGACGAAGTTCTCGCCAAGTCCTTCAAGCGGTTCCAGATCAGGGATCGAATAGCGGAACGCGCGAGGCGGTTCGGGAGCGTCGGGAGCGTCGGGAGCCATTGGAGGAGCAGGCGGCCTCGGGAATACGAAGGTGCCGTTCGAAAATCCGGGCATCTCGCGCTTGCCTACCGTGACGGGAATGCGGATCTCGCTCCCGCCTCGGACGACCGTGACGTCAACCGTGTGGTCGGGTGCGACTTCAGAGATCATGCGGGTCAGCTTGCGTGTGCTCGTGACCGACTGGCCGTCGAAAGCGACGATCACGTCGCCGGTCTTGAGGCCGGCCTTGTCGGCCGGCGAGTCTTCGACGACTCGCGTCACGTTTACGCCCCGGACCTCGGACAGGCCCAACTCGGCGTAGTTCGATTTGTTTACGTCGCTGATCTCGACGCCAAGATAACTGCCGCCGCCGAACGCCATGCTGAACACACGGTCGAGACGATTCGGTTCATCGGGCTTCGGCGGTTTGTCCTGGGCAAATGCAGCGACGGACAGGAAAGCGGAAAACAGAATAAAAGCGGATACTTTGCGCAACATAGTACCTCCAGAATGAAGATTGGTTTTTAGGAATGAAACTCCCCGTAGGAATAAAACCCCGCGGGGCCGCCTTATGTGACAAAGTGTTTATGGTGCGCGACCCCGGAGAAAGAGTTGCATTGGGGGGAGGGTGAAGTAAAAAGTCAAAAGTAAAAAGGAAAAAAGCATTTGAAAATTTAGATCTGTACCATGAACATGCTTCTTGCCTTTCTACTTTTTACCTTTTACTTGTTCTTACATTTTACTTGAGCGACGCCAGCCTCTCCGCCGCCGCTTCCAGCGTCTCGTCTTTCTTGCAGAAGCAGAACCGCACCTGCTGATGCCCTAGCTCCGGCGTATGGTAAAACGAAGACCCGGGTACGACCGCAACTCCGATCTCCCGGATCAGGTGCATCGTGAACTCGACATCGTTCTCAAAGCCGAAATCGCTGATGTCGGTCATCACGTAATAAGCGCCCTCCGGATAATCGCATTTGAATCCGACATCCTGTAAGACCGGGACGATGATGTCGCGCTTCTTTTGGTAATCCGCCTGGAGCTCGTCGTAGTAGCTCTCCGGCAGGCTGAGCGCGAACGCGCCCGCTTTCTGCAGCGGATGCGCCGCGCCGACGGTAAGAAAATCGTGGACCTTCCGGATCGCGTTCGTTATGTCCGGTGGAGCGATGCAGTAGCCGACGCGCCACCCGGTCACCGAGTAGGTCTTCGAAAGCGAGTTCACGACCACCGTACGCTCGCGCATTCCATCGATCTGCGCCATCGAGATGTGCTCGGGCCTCGGTCTTCGTTCGCTTTCGGGCTTCTGCGTCTCGTCGAAGATGATGTGCTCGTAGATCTCGTCCGTGAAGCAAAGCACCTCGTATTCCCTGCAAAGGCCCGCGATGAACTCCATCTCTTCGCGCGAAAATACCTTGCCCGTCGGATTATTCGGATTGCAAAGGATTATCGCTTTCGTTCGCGGATTGAACGCCGCGCTCAGTTCGTCGCGTTCGAAATGCCAGCCGTCTTCCGTGTACCGGAGGGGAACGTGGACGGGCTTCGCGCCCGAGAGGATCGCATCCGGGGCATAGTTTTCGTAAAAGGGCTCGAATACGACGACCTCTTCGCCTTCGTCCAGCACCGCCATCATTCCGGCGATCATTCCTTCGGTCGATCCGCACGTGACAGTGATCTCCCGCTCGGGATCGATGTCGAGGCCGAGGAACCACTTCGTTTTCGCAGTTATCGCGTCGCGGAAGTCTTTGGTGCCCCAGGTGATCGCGTACTGGTTGAAATCCTCGGCGATCGCCTCCTGCGCCTTCCGCTTGATCTCTTCAGGAGCGGCAAAGTCGGGGAATCCCTGTGAAAGGTTAACGGCGCCGTGCTTTGTCGCCTCGCGGGTCATCTCGCGGATGACCGATTCGGTGAAGCTCGCGGCGCGCTTCGAAACGCGGCTCTTCGAAAATTCGGGGGTAGTCATTTGTTTACCTCAGCGGAAGAAAGGACACAGATTAACACAGATTCGGGAACCTGCAGATCACGCTAGTTTCCACGGAAGTTCAGGCGAGAAACCCGGATCGTCACCGAGGGACGCTTAATCTGTAAGTGTTCATCCGTGTCCCGCTTCGATTCCGACGAGCTTCAGTGGTCGTGCGATTTCGCGCCGTCGCGCTTCACATCCTTCTGGATAACGTCCCGCACATACGTCACGACCGCCTCGATCTCCGCATCGGTCAGCTTGTCGCTGAATGAGGGCATCTTGTCTCCCTCGCCTTTCCGGACCTGCTCGATGAAGTCCTCGCGCGGATGATCCAGGGCGTGGCCTTCAAGGAATGATATCCCCTTGTTGGTGCCTCCGCCGTTCTCGCCGTGGCATTCGGCGCAATTGCTCTTGAAGATCCTCGCGCCTTCCGAAGGCGCGGCTTTTCCCTGCGCGATGATCTTCGTCACCGTCAGGTCCGTTCCCTTACGCTCAAGCTCGAAGTCTATCTTGTCTCCCGGAGCCACGTCTTCGAGCATCGCCGGATCGCTGACCTTGAAATCCATCGTCATCGCCGACATAAACCCCGGGATCTCCTCGTGCTCGATGGCAATCTCTTTCTGGTTCTTGTCGATCCCCCGCACGACGCCCTTTACCTGATAGATCTGCGTCCCGTCCTCGCGCGTTTCGGTCCCGGGAGTTTCGGGCGCATTCGAGGTTTCCGTACCGCCGCAGCCGAAGCCGGCAACCAGCGACGATAACATCAACGTCGCCAAGAGTTTCGTTACAACTTTCATTTATCCGATCTGTTCCGGGCCATCCGAATTCTCCGGATATCCGCCGGGGTGTTCAGTTCTCCACTGCCAGGCTGATCCTATTATCTCTTCGATCTCCGGAAACGCGGGCTCCCATCCCAGAGTCTTCCGTACTTTCGAGGCGTCTGCAACAAGTTCGGAAGGATCCCCTTCTCTACGTCCCGCTTCTTCAACACGCAAATCTTTTCCCGTAACCGCCTTCGCGGCCTCGATCACTTCACGCACAGTGTACCCGTTCCCGTTCCCGAGATTGAAGGCGTCACATCCCCCGCCCGCCCGCAAGTGATCGAGCGAAAGTATGTGCGCGTCTGCAAGATCCGAAACGTGTATGTAATCGCGAACCGCCGTTCCGTCGCGAGTCGGGTAATCGGTCCCGAAGATCGAGATCGCATCGCGTTTTCCCGCGGCGGCGTCCAGCACAAGCGGGATCAGGTGAGTTTCCGGATCGTGATGCTCGCCGTGCTTCTTGGTCGCTCCTGCCGCATTGAAATACCTTAGCGCGGCGAACCGGAGCCCGTGAGAGACGCCGTACGCCTCAAGCATCTTCTCGACGAACAGTTTTGTCCACCCGTAGGGGTTTGCAGGATTCTGGGGGTGATCTTCGTCGATCGGCGTGTATTGCGGCTCACCGTAGGTCGCGCAGGTCGATGAGAAGATGAACATCCCGACACCGGCTTCGATGAGAGCCTCGAGCAGCACCGCGGTCTCGATGAAGTTGTTTCGATAGTACTTTCCAGGTTGGTGGACCGACTCGCCTACGTAAGCATAGGCGGAGAAATGCATCACTTCCTCAATCTCGTGATCCGAAATTATACGGTCAACAAGCGCCCGGTCCCCGATCGAGCCCTTGTAAAAAGGCACGGAGCCGTCGACCGCACGGCGATGGCCGTAAACGAGGTTGTCGATGACAACGACGTCCTCTCCGCGCGCACGCAGAGCCTCGACGGTGACACTGCCGATGTACCCGGCGCCGCCGGTGACCAGGATAGCCATTTAGATCATTGATTTCCCGCCGTGCCCAACTCGTTGGTGCGGGGAAAGAAGGTTCTGTCGTCTTCCTTAAGAAGTCCCTGTTCTTCGGATCGGCCGTTCCCTAAGCTCGCCTCCGGAAGGTTGGAACTGATCAGCTCGCGAACCTTTTCCGGGCTTCCGGTGACGACGGCGTTCCGAAGTTCGGAAAGAAGGTCTTCAACTTCGCGGTCGGTGAACGTCGCGAGTTTTCCGATGTAGATCTTGGGATGGCGCGTTTTGAGGAGGTCCTCGCCTTTGATCTCGAGCTCTTCGAAGAGTTTCTCGCCGTCGCGTATCCCCGTGAAGCGTATGTCGATCTCCTCGTACGGTTCAAGGCCGGAAAGCCGGATCATATCTTCCGCGAGGTCAAGTATCCTGACCGGCTCGCCCATATCGAGGATAAAGATCTCTCCTCCGTCGCATAGCGCACCTGCCTGAAGAACAAGCTGTGACGCTTCCGGGATCGTCATGAAGTAACGCGTCATTTCCCGGTCCGTGACGGTCACGGGTCCGCCGCGCTCTATCTGTTCCTTGAAGATCGGGACGACCGAACCCGCCGATCCGAGCACGTTGCCAAATCTGACCGCTACGTAGTTCGTATCGTACAGGCCGTTGAGCGACTGGATCACAAGCTCGGCGATCCGCTTCGAAGCTCCCATCACGGAGGTCGGGTTCACCGCCTTATCGGTCGATATCAGGACAAAATCCCTGACGCCGAACTCGCCGGCTAGTCCGCCGACCAGCCTTGTCGCGAAAATGTTGTTCTTGACCGCCTCCAAAACGTTTCTTTCCATCAGCGGAACGTGTTTGTGGGCAGCTGCGTGAAATATCACCTCCGGTCTGTACTCGGAGAATATCTCCCGCATACGCGGTTCGTCGACAATATCGGCGAGCAGAGGGACGCCAGCGATGTCCGGGAAATCGATCTCCAGCTCCCGTGCGATCTCGAACAAAAAGTACTCCGAACGCTCGACAAGAAGTATCTGTTTCGGACCGTAGTTCGTGATCTGCCTGACGAGTTCCGATCCGATCGAACCTCCGGCGCCGGTGACCATCACGACCTTGCCGTTAAGGAATTCGGAGAGATTCGCATCGTCAAGCGTGACGGGTTCGCGCCCGAGAAGATCCTCGATCTGTACGTCCCTTATCCGGCTGACACTAACGCGTCCGTGGGCGATCTCGTTCAGACTGGGGACGATCTGCGCTTTAACCGGGATCGTGCGGCAAATGTTCAGGATCCGCCGGATCTCTTTACCCTTGGCCTCTTCGATAGCGAGGACGACCTCTTCGATATGAAGTTCTTCGACAAGCCTCGAAAGATCGTACGTGCTCCCGAGCACCTTGATGCCGCTGACGCTTCCGCCTTGCTTTCGGCGGTCATCATCGACAAAGCCCCGAATATCGAGCTCCGCATCGGCGCGGCCGACCATGTCCTTCGCCAGCGCCGCTCCGATCCTTCCGGCGCCGATTATCAGCGCCGGCTTTTGCTTGATCCTTCTTTTTGCGAGGGAGAACCCGCGCTTTTCGCTTATTTCGTAGACAAACCTCCGCAGGACCCTAAGGGCCAAAAGGCCGGAGTACCCGAAGATCGTCGTCATGAAGATGATCGAAAGCGGGACCTGCCACACTGTCAGCTCTTCCGCGACGAAAACGAGCCTGATGACGAGCAAAATAGTGCCCGAGATCACTGCGGCTTTCAGGAAAGCCTTTATGTCTTCCAGGCTTACATACCGCCAGATGATCGAATAGGCACCCGCTGCGAATAAAGACGCGAACTGGATGAAGACGACGAACGGGAGCTGGTTGATCGCGGACGCCCTGTAATGACCGGGAACGTTGAACTCAAAGCGGAGCAAATACGCGAACCAGAAGGCGCCGCTGAGTATGGCGACATCGGCCAGCAGCTGGACCGGCCGTCGGAGATACCAATATCTGTCTTCCAATCGAGTTTCCACTTTAATTAAGAACACCGTGGATAATGACCTGTAGTGTACTTTTGAAAGTACTCGCCCTTAGTAACGGTGTCAAACTTTGAATCAGCACGGTAAGTTACTGTGCTAACGGGCACTTCACACGTTTACCCCGAACGAATTCTTCTTGTGTAGCCAAACCTGTAAATGAATAAAGACCCATTTCCTCATTCCTCCCGGATTTGATCGTTTCTCTGTTCACCGATCGAAGTAGAACGCCGGGTTCCGGTCTGAATCCGGACCAACGAACCGTTGGAAAGGCTTTGCCATGCGATTCTGCCCCTACGGTCATCCGTCTTTATCTTCCTGTCATTGCCGTTTTTGAACAGTTTGTGAAAAACCGGTTGGGGTACGTTTCAACTTCGGTATTCTGAGCGATTAACTTTCGCTACCGCCCCAGACCATTTCCAACACAGGGCCATGCGTAATCACTCGAAACCGATCTCAAGGGAGCAGAAATGAAAGGAAGGATAGGAAGATTTGTCGATGGATTTGGCGCAGTGGCGTCTTGGGCTTGCGCAGTCCACTGTTTGGCACTCCCGTTCCTGCTCGGAGCACTGCCAATTACAGGTTTGGGTTTTTTACTCTCTGAAACCACTGAAAGGTCATTGATAGGGGTTTCAGCAGCGCTGGCGCTGCTTAGTCTTGTGCCTTCCTTTGTAACGCAGCACGGAAAGCTGAGGTCGGTTTTCCTTGCCACGTCAGGTCTTTCATTGATCCTGCTGACTCACCTTCTGTTCGAGGACGACCTGATTGCCAAAACGACATTCCTTGTTGTTGGTGCGGTACTGATCTCGGCCGCTCACATCCTCAACCGTCGTCTGTGTCAGGCCTGCGAGCACTGCTAGCGGGCTCGATCCCGCCGGCATAGCCGATCTGCCGCCTTCCGGTACCGGTCCCTTGTGGCCAACCTACTCGTCGCTGGTCTGGCTGATCATTGGTACCAAGACCGCTCTGTTTTCAACAGTGGATCACAGACCACGTACGCTCAGTCCCGGCATTTCCAGCCTTGAATTCTCGGAGCCTCCCAAATCAGTTCAATCGCCAAAACTCACAGCCCGTCCAGCTTTTTTCCCGTTTCATTGAAAAAGCGTTCCCCGTTTTCGGGTCCGGCGATAGAGTTTCTAATTCAATTCGCGCAGCAATCAAAAAAAGAGGACGAGTAAATGCTCAAAGCCGTAGAACTTTCAAAGAATTACAACGGAAATACTGCCCTCGATTCGCTTGATCTGACAGTCGAGCCGGGTGATGTGTATTGCCTGCTGGGAGCGAACGGAGCGGGAAAGACAACGACGATCAATCTGTTCCTCAACTTCGTTGAGCCAAGCTCCGGCCAGGCACTGATCAAAGGGATCGATGTCACGAAAGAACCCCTCGAGACCAAGAAGCTTCTCGCTTACATACCGGAACAGGTCAGCCTCTACCGCAACCTGACCGGACTGGAAAACCTGGAGTACTTCTCCTCCCTTGCCGGTCGCGGTCAGTACACGAGAAGTGAGTTCCTCGACTTCTTTGACGAGGTCGGACTCGAGAGAGAAGCGGCAGACAAACGCGTCTCAAGCTATTCAAAAGGAATGCGGCAGAAAGTCGGGATCGCGATCGCTCTCGCAAAGCAAGCGGAAGTTCTTTTGCTGGACGAACCCACCAGCGGCCTCGATCCCAAAGCTTCGAACGAATTCAGCGAGTTGCTCAACAAGCTCTCCGGCCAGGGCTGTGCAGTCCTGATGGCTACCCACGATCTCTTCCGGGCGAAGGAAGCGGGAACAAGGGTGGGGATCATGAAGCACGGAAGGCTGGTTAACGAGATGTCCACAGACGAGATCGGGCACGCGGACCTCGAGCGGATCTACCTCGAGAACATGAACGACTGACCGATGATCGCCGAAACGAGTAAAAGATCGGTCACACAGTTGAGTCCTGAGATACGGGAACTTGGCGAACAGCTCTTGCACCATCAGTGCTGGTTCTTTGGCCGCGACATCTGGCATCCGTCGGGGAACCTGCTCATCCGTTTTGGCTTTACCCGCTTCGGCGCTCCGAAGGGCCAGGACGGCGGCAACAGCTATCGACTTGTTCTCGATGAGTGTTCCGAAATTGTCATCTGGGGATTCGGAATCTTTCTCGGCGACGAGTCAAACGGCGGAGTTTTTATCAAACGCCTGGGCTTCAATCCGAAAGTACTGGACACGGCTCGGTTGGAGCTTCCTATCTCAAAGAGCGAGCAACTTCCGAAGAGACGTCAACCGGTCTCGGCGATGGAGCAGCGGCGAGCCAGAGCTTTGACCTTGCGGATAACACAGTGGATCGCTTGCTACGAGAAGTGGGTGGATAACACCTGTGGCACGGGATGGCGTCGACGATGCCTCAGTGATTGGGAAAGCGCCACGATGGCGCAAGACGATATCGCGCTCGGATGGGCAAGATTACAAGGGGAATTGGAGCAATTTTGAACATATGAGATTTCCAGCAACATTCATTTTTCTTTTCTTTCTGACGTTTGCAGCTTATTCGCAGATCGAATCGATCGGCGGAACTGTATCCGATCCCGATGGGAGTGTGGTTCGGGGCGCGAACGTCACCCTGCGCCGCGGGGCGGAAGTTTTCACCACTACAACCGACGATCAGGGGCGTTTTTCCTTTCCAAATGCACGGGACGGCAAGTACCTTCTGACGGTCAGTTCAAGCGGATTTTCCGTTTTGACCCGGGATGTCTCCGGCGGTACGAACGATCTCGACCTGACGCTTCAGATCGCCAATGCGTCGGAGACGGTTGTGGTGCAGGCGGAGGTCGATTCGTACCTCGCGGAAAGCTCCACGACCGGGACGAAGCTCGACATACCGCAGCGCGATCTGCCGCAGTCCGTGTCTGTTGTCACGAAGAACATTCTCGAAGACCGCCTGGTCGTAAGGCTTACCGAAGCCGGCGACAACGTCGCCGGCGTCCGTTCACTGACCGGATACAGCGGAACGAAGTCGAACAACTACATCGTTCGGGGCTTCAACCAGACGTTCCTTAGCAGCAGCACTCTCCGGAACGGGTTTTCGGAATACGCGTTCCTTACCCAACGGGATACCGTAAACGTTGACCGCATCGAGTTCCTCAAGGGTCCGGCGTCACTGCTCTACGGATCTGCGGACGTCGGCGGCCTGATCAACACGATCACCAAAAAGCCACTGTCCGAACATCGCTTCGAAGTTGGACTTACAGCGGGCGGCTTCGGGATGTTCCGTCCGACCTTCGATGCGACGGGTCCTATCAACTCCGGCAAAAGCCTTCTATATCGGGTCAATTTCGCCTTTGATAGCGGTGACAGTTATCGGGATCTCGTCAACAACCGGAACATCTTCGTCGCTCCCTCTCTGACCTGGAAGATCACGGACAACACGACTCTTCTGGCCGAACTGGAGACCGGCCGATTTCGAAACGATTTTGATCGGGGATTCCCGACAGAGCCGGAGTTCTTAGACGAGGAAAGAAGCAACAACTACGCCGAGCCGTGGACGAGCGCCGTCAACGAGAACCTGAACATTATGCTCAACCTGACGCATGTGTTCAATGAGAAGTTCAGTTTCCGGAGTGGTTTCAATCACGTCAGGAGCCAGACCGATCTCGACGCGACAAGCTACGGATTCTTCGTATTGGGACTTGACCGTCGGACCATCAGCCGGACGGCGATCGACACGGACGAGTACTCGGAGAACTACAATTCGCAAAATGAGTTTTACGCCCGCTTTTCAACCGGGGGCGTGCGACATCAGCTCGTGGCGGGCGGAGAGTTCGCACGGTTCCAGTTCAAGTATCTGTTCGACCTCTTCTCGCTCGCGTCGATCGACCGCATAACGCCAGTCTACGGCGCGACCAGAGGTTTTCCGCTTTTCGGCTTCAATGACGACAGCAAAGCGAACCAGTTTGGCGGTTATGTCCAGGACCACATCGAGGTCCTGCCGAATCTCAAGTTTCTTATCGGCGGCCGATTCAGCTATGTCGACTCGACAACAAGGGACTTTCCGAGCGGGACTCTGAAGAACGAACAAACGGACCAGGCGTTCACTCCCAGGGCGGGCGTTGTGTATCAGCCGCTCAGATCGACCTCCGTCTATTTCTCATTCACAAGTTCTTTCGCGCCGAATTTCCAGGCACGCTCCGAATCGGGCGATCCGTTCGAACCGACTACGGGCCGGCTGTTCGAGGCAGGCGTAAAACAGAGCTTCCTGAACGATAGGGTCCTGGCGACCGTCGCCGTCTACCAGCTCTCACGCAGGAACGTCCTTGTGCCTGACCCTTTGAACACGATCTTCAGTATTCAGACCGGTGAACAGAGGAGCCGCGGCGTAGAAGTTGAGATCAATGGCCAGGTCACACCGGGGCTAAGTCTTAACGTCACCTATTCGGGCATCGATGCGATCGTTTCAGAAGACACACGTCCTGAATATGTCGGTGACCGTCTGGTCGGCGTCCCGGTCCATTCCGGCGGAGTGTATGCCAATTACATCTTTGACGAGCGGCTGCTGCGAGGGTTCTCGGTTGGCGGCGGGGTCTATTTCGCGACCGACCAATATTCGAACCTGCCCAACAGGACCTTCACTTTGCCCGGCTACACAAGAGCAGACGTGAATATCGGATATCGTCGCGAGAACTGGCGCTTTGACTTGGCGATCAAGAATCTGAACGATGCCCGCTATTTCGAAACGGGCGGATTCAACACGATTCTGCCACAGGCCCCACGACACGCGATCGGGTCCGTGACCTACAGCTTCTAGAGGAAAGATGATCTACAGGATCGCACAGAAAGAATTTCTGGAGATACGTCGCGACATGCGGTTCCGATGGACCGCATTGATCGTGTTCACCCTGTTGTTGGTTTCACTCGGTCTCGGGTGGAAGAACTACTCGGACATACAGCGTGACCGGTCTGCCGCTCAGGCGGATTCGCGCAAGACCTGGGAGAACCAGGGCGAGCGGAATCCACATTCGGCGGCGCATTTCGGTGTTGTCGCGTTCAAGCCGAAGAAGCCTCTGTCGCTGGTCGACCCGGGTCTCGATAATTATTCCGGCACTTCGATCTGGGTGGAGGCGCACTATCAGAATCCGGCCCGGCATCGGCCGACAGAAGACGCTACAGCGTTGCAGCGGTTCGGTGAGCTGACCGCGGCCGGAGTTCTGCAGCTGCTGTTGCCTCTCTTGATCGTCTTTCTCGTTTTCGATTCATTTGCGGGAGAACGGAATTCAGGAACCCTGCGGCAGGTCCTCTCGATCGGACTCAAGCGTTCGACCCTCGTATTCGGGAAGATACTAGGAACGACGGCCGCACTGTTCCTTCTCCTTGTTCCGGCAACCGTCATCGGAGTGCTAGCGCTCGCGCTCGCGTCATCGAACGAGGCTCTCCTGTCGAGCCTTCCACGGTTCCTGATCATGTGTGTCGGTTATCTGCTCTACTTCGGGGCTTTTATCGGTATCTCGCTGACGGTATCGGCAGCTGCCTCGACCACTCGTCTGGCGCTTATCTTCCTTTTGGGATTTTGGGTCTTCGCCTGCCTCGCGATCCCCCGACTGGCAAATGACGTGGCTTTGAACGCCCATCCGATGCCTTCGAACAAACAGTTCTGGGATCAGGTTTACGAAGATATGAAGGAGGGTGTAGACGGTCACGATCCCTCTCACGTCAGGACAAAGCAGCTTGAAGAACGACTTCTAAAGCAGTACGGCGTTGCCAAGAAGGAAGACCTGCCGGTCAATTTCAACGCGCTGATGCTTCAGGCGGGCGAAGAGCACAGCAATCTCCTGTACGCCAAGCGATTTGGAGAGATCTGGGAGATCTACTTCTCTCAGGAAAGGACCCAGGAGTACTTCGGACTCGTGTCGCCGTTCCTGCCAGTGCGTTCCCTTTCGATGGCAGTCGCAGGCACCGATCTGCGACATCAGGAGCATTTTTCGCTCGAGGTTGAGAAGTATCGGCGCGAGTTCGTCAAAATGCTCAACCTGGACTTTGCCTACAATTCCAAAACAAGTGACGAATACAACTATTTCGTCGGGGAGGAGGTCTGGAAGAAGTCTCCGAAATTCCAGTATGTTTCGCCCGATCTGAACTGGTCCCTGCAGTTTGAGATCTGGAACCTCGTCCTTCTGGCGATTTGGTGTTTCGGAGCTTTGGGCCTGAGCGTGTTCGCAGCCAACCGCATGCGGGGATTCTAGGGAAGATCGCAATCGATCCAGTTTGACCTCGGAAAAGTGATGTTCACAAGTGTTGTCATAAACGAATGGCGGAATCTTCTTGCCGAGCGCAGTTTCCTCGTCCTGGCGCTGGTCTTTGCGATGCTGCTGGGGTTCGGAATTTATAACGGAGCCAGTTGGATCAAGGAGCGCTCCGAAAAGAGCTCCGCATTGCTGGTCGCGCAAAAAGAAGATCTTGCGGACAAGAAGAAGAAAACCGCCGAGGGATTCGAAGGTTCCTTCGAACCCGGCAACTTTGTACCGAATCCGGCAGATCCGTACACCATCGGGATGAGCCTGCAATATGCGGTTCTGCCGTTCACACCTGCGGCAATCTTCGCCGTCGGGCAAAGCGATGTCCTTCCGATCGACGCCGGAGTAACGATCTCGACACTCCAAAGGACAATCTCAGACAAGGAGATCGGCGAGAATCCGCTGTCCTTCCTTGCGGGACGGTTCGATCTGGCATTCGTGATCATCTACCTCCTGCCGCTCTTCATTCTGGCGTTGAGCTTCAACATCCTTTCGGGAGAACGCGAAAGCGGGATCCTGCAGATCCTGCTCTCTCAGCCGCTCACCCTGCGGGGCCTCCTTACCGCGAAGGTAACAGCCCAGTTCGGTTTCATATACATACTTGTCACGTTCGTGACTCTGGCCGGTCTGCTTATCAGCGGAGTGTCGCTGTTTGCCGAAGGATTTCTCTTGAGAGCGCTTCTCTGGCTAGCACTGGTCTTTGCGTACACGCTGGTTTGGTTTGCGATTGCGGTCTTTATAAATTCGTTCGGATTCTCTTCGGCGACAAACGCGGTGGCTTGCTCCGCCGTTTGGCTGGTGCTGGTTCTGGTACTGCCTTCGCTCCTGAACATCGTCGTATCTGCCGTGTATCCCGTCCCGCCACGGTCAGAGCTGGTCGCCGCTGAAAGAAGCGTCAACCTCGATATGCGCAAAGACGGGAAACGCCTGCTCTCGGAACACTACCAGGATCATCCCGAGTTGATGCCGAAGTCGGAAAAGCCCGATCTCGATGACTTCGGACTTGCATTCGTTTACGTCCAGCGAGAGATGAAGAAGCGGGTAGACGAGGTGCAGGAGCGATTCAACCAACAGCTCGCAAAACAGCAGGAACTTGTCGGCAACCTGCGTTATCTTTCGCCTGCGATCATTGCCGGCGAGGCGACAAATGACATTGCAGGGACCGGATTGAATCGCCACAAACATTTTCGGACTCAGGTGAAAGAGTTCGACCGTTCCTGGGGAGAGTTCTTTGTCCCAAAGATCTACCGGCTCGAGAAGCTGAGCGTCGAGGATTTCGACAAGATACCGCGTTTCGAATACGAAGAAGAGCCTGTTAGCGAAGTTTCCACTCGCGTTGGTCTCGGCATCCTGGCTCTGCTCCTGATGTCCGCCGGACTGATGTTCATCTCTTTCGGCAAACTTAATAAATACAGGCTGGATAAGTGAAGTTCTTGTTGATTCTTCTTTTTGCCTTTCTTCCGTCGCCTTCCGACAACAAGGCGAACGAATCCCTCGAGCTGACTCAGGTCGATCCCTCACCTGCCATCGACGGGATACTAACCCCCGGCGAATGGGACAAGGCTGTGAAGGCCGAACTTCGGTACCAGGTCTTTCCCAACCAGGATGACACCGCCGCTTCGGAGAAAACAGAGGTGTTTATCACCTACGACCGCGAACGTCTGTATATAGCTTTCAAGTGCTTTGATTCCGATCCGGCAGGCATTCGCGCTCCGGTTTCGAAACGGGACGCGATCGACAGCGATGATTTGGTAACAGTATTTCTCGACACATACGACGACAAACAGCGGGCCTACTATTTCTCAGCAAGCGCTGCGGGTGTTCAGCAGGACGGTATCTACACCGAAAGCAGCGGAGCCAACGAAACCTGGGACGGGATCTACGAATCGCGTTCCGCGCTAACACCGGAAGGCTACACGGTCGAATTGGCGATCCCGTTCAAGACGCTTCGGTTCAAATCCGGGGAAGATTCTAAGTGGGGAGTGCATTTCCGCCGCTGGATCGCAAGAAGATCGGAACGCACTTCGTGGATGCCGCTCTCGTTCGACAAGCCTAGCCTGCTCGCGCAAGCAGGCGGGATCTCCGGCCTCAAGGACGTATTCCAGGGCAGCACGATCGATGTCATTCCGACGGTGACGTTCTCAAACAGCGGCACGCGGGAGATCGACCCGGCGGACCCGATGCGTGGTCGCCTGAACAATGAGAACAAGATCGATCCCGGAGTCACGGTGATCTACTCGATCACCCCTAACCTGACCCTCTCCGCCACCGTAAATCCCGACTTCTCACAGATCGAATCGGATGTTCCGCAGGTGTCGGTCAATCAGCGGTTTCCGCTGTTCTTTCCCGAGCGTCGGCCTTTCTTTCTCGAAGGAAACGAGTTTTTCCGGTCCTCTTACAATTCCGCACCGAGTCTTGTCGATACTCGACAGATCGTCGATCCTGATTGGGGAGCGAAGCTAACCGGACGAATCGGAAAGAACACGATCGGGTTTCTTGTTGCGTCCGACAATTCCGCAGGTTTGAGGCTTTCGCCCGATGATGTCGATTTTGGCAAGAATGCCCAGTTCACGATCGCTCGTTACACTCGGGATATCTCCGATCAGAAGTCGCTCGGATTTCTCTTCACCGATCGGCGTTTCGCGGGTTCTTACAACACCGTCGCTTCGGTAGACGGGCGCCTCCTATTCGGAAGCGGCAAACAGTTGTTTGCGTTTCAGACGGCATTCAGCCGGACAAAGGAACTCGACGGTACGACGCGTGAAGGCGGCCTGACCTATCTTATCTACTCTTACACCGACCGGGCCTGGGACTTTCGGATCGGCGTCTCGGGAAGCGGAAGGAATTTCAGCAGCCTGACCGGATTCATACGCAGGACCGGATATCAGCGTAGCTATCATTATGTAGCAAGGACTTTTCGGCCAAAGCAGGAGACCTGGTGGCGAAGTATTCGCCCGTTCATTGTGGCGGTCGCCTTTCTCGACCGGAACGGGAACCTGGACGAATCGTTCTTCGACCCGGGGGTATCACTGGCATTCGCAAAGGGGGTTTCCCTCTATACCTATTTCTCGACCACGAGAGACAACTTTCTGGGCCGGGGCTATACCACGCGAAGGTACGTTGCAAACCTGGGTCTGGCCGGATTTAAGTATTTCAGTTTGAGCAATGACTTCGACATCGGTACCGGCGTGAATTTTGACGTCTCGCGACCTGAGATCGGAGATCTGCTCAACAACCGACTTTCTCTTACCCTGCGCCCCCTCGCCAAGCTTAACTCCGAGTTTCTATGGATAAAGACCAACCTGAAGAGCCAGATCAATGACGACACGCTCTTCAAACAGGACATTTACCGGAATCGCACTATCTATCAGTTCAACAGGATCAACGCCGTGAGGTCGATAGTGGAATACGACACTCTCGCCCGCCGGATCGGTTTGAGCTTTCAGTACAGCTATACGCCTCGTCCCAACACGGCGATATACTTCGGCTACGGCGACACACTGTTCAACGGATTTGACCCTCTGTTTCAAAGAAGGACCGGCGGTTTTGTCCGGGGAAGCCGCAGTCTCTTCGCGAAGTTTTCCTACAACATCAGATTCTGAATCAACAAACGGGACGCGGCGCTCTGCGCGATTGGAACCGCTCTTACGTCTTAAAATGAAGTAATCGCGTTTCCAGTCGGTTGCTGAATGCGATTCGAAAGGAGAACGATGCGCTCAGCGGCACGTCCCCGGGGAAAACGCGGTCAAACAGTCGTGCAGGATCCATTCGCTTCAGACCTCCGATATCGGGTACCTGAACTGCCGCTCTCTGTCCTTAAATGTTTGAATCGGTTTCCCTTGTACGATATCCTTCTCGTTGCTCTCCGCTCACTCGCAGTTTGAGGCAAATATAAGAAATGATTAGAAGTACAACGATCTGCCTGACCCTCTTTCTCGCCCTGGCCACGGGCGCGGCCGCCCAGACGATCGCGGGCGTTCCCGAACCCGAATTGCAAGGCTATCTAGTCGGTCCGGGCGACAAACTTCAGGGAAAGGTCCTCGGAGAGCCCGAATTCGACTTCACCGCCGTCATCGACGAGACAGGCAAGTTCTCGATCCCGTTCGTCGACGATCCGATTCAGGCGAAATGCCGCACCGAGAACGATATCCGCGAGGATGTGAAGACAAAGCTCGAGAAGTACCTGAAAGATCCGATCGTTTCGGTTCAGGTGACCGAGCGAAGAACCCCTGAACCGGTGACCGTCTATGGAGAGGTCCGGAATGCTTCACGCGTCGAACTTCGCCGTCCGGCGACGCTCATCGAGCTCCTCGCATTTGCGGGCGGCGTGAATATGGAGACGGCAGGCGGATCGGTGAAGGTGTTCAGGACCCGCAGTCCGTTGTGCGCGGATGAAGGCGCCAAAGACGATTGGCTCGCAGACGCGGCCGGAGGGCTCGACGTTCCCTCCAGGAATTACTCTATCGGGAGCATCCAGGCGGCCGAACCGGAGTCGAATCCGAGGATCTACCCCGGCGACCTTATCATCGTGGAAAAGGCGCCTCCCGTATACGTGATCGGCGAGGTCGGAGCGATCCGCGAGATCAGGATCACGCAGAACGGCCTCTCGCTGAGCGAAGCGATCGCTCAGGCAGGCGGCTTCCGGGAAAGGGCGAAAGAAAAAGAGATCGTTATCCGCCGGCTGAAGCCCGGTTCGCGGGAAAGAGAGATCATCACCGTGAATTTCAGGGAGATCGAAGCCGGGAATCAGAGGGACGTGATGCTGGCGCCGGAGGACATCGTGGTGGTCGACAAGACAAAGAAGAGCATCGCCGAGACTATCTTCGAGCTCGTCACGGGAAGCGCGAGGAATGCCGCGAACATATTGCCGCAAAGAGTGTTTCTATAGATCACTTCCGAGTTAAATGAGGAAAGGCCGCCGGGATTGGCGGCCTTCTTAATTTGGAGTCCTCGAGATCCGACTGACCAGCTGCCCGTGGATTCAGACGGGGATGGGCGAGAGTAATGGCCGTCCGGATCAAGCTCTATTCTCTTTCTCCGCTTCTTCGTAGATCCTCTCGATCACGTCCGAGTATTTCTCGTCGACGACGCGCCGCTTGATCTTCAGCGTCGGAGTCAGCTCGCCGCCCTCGACCGTCAACTCTTCGCTGAGAAGAGCGATCCGCTTTACGGTCTCATATCTCGCCAGACCGCTCGTGTGCTCCTCGACCTGACGCGTGAAGAACTCCAACACCTCGCGCCGTGTACAGAGACTCGACGGATCTTCTTCGTGCCAGCCCTTCGAACGCCCGTGGCTGGCAAGCTGTTCGAAATCCGGGACGATCAATGCCGATGCGAACTTCCGCTCACTCCCGATCAGTACCGCCTGGCTGACGAACCTTGATCCCTTGATCATCTGCTCGATTGGCGAAGGCGCGATGTACTTTCCGCCTGACGTCTTGAAGAGTTCTTTCTTTCGGTCGGTGATTATCAGGAACCCGTCGTCATCGATCCTGCCGATGTCGCCGGTCTTGAACCATCCGTCTTCGGTGAACGCCTCGCGGGTCGCCTCGGGCTTGTTGAAGTAGCCGATCATCACATTGGGCCCGATCGCTTCTATTTCGCCGTCTTCCGCGAGACGCACCTTCACGTTCCGTATCGGTTTGCCGACAGTCCCGAGCCGTACGTCGATCGGATTGTTCGACGAGATCACAGGCGAGGTTTCGGTAAGTCCGTAACCCTGAAGGATCGGGACCCCCGATCCGGTGAAGATCAGGAAGATCGTGTCCGAAAGCGCCGCGCCTCCGGTGATGCAGAATCGAAGGCGGCCTCCGAAGAACTCTCGGAATTTCGAATAGACCAGCTTGTCCGCGATCGCGTGCTTGACTCCGAGCATCCTCGGCACCGTTTCGCCGCGTTCGGTTCTCAACGCAAACTCCTTGGCGGTCTCGATCGCCCAGTCAAAGATCTTCTCCTTTAAAGAGCTCTTTTCGGCGGCCTGCATCTTCGCTTTCGCGTACACCTTCTCGAAGATCCTGGGTACGCCGACGAACATTGTCGGACGGACCTCTCTGAGATTGTCCGGTACCTTCTCGATCGATTCGGCGTAGTGCACGGCCATTCCGTTAAAGATGTAAAGGTACATCCCGGTCCTCTCGAAGACGTGCGAAAAAGGAAGGACCGACAAAGGGACATCTTCTTCCGTGAAGCTATATTTTTCGCCGGCGTCGATGACGTTCGAAAGGAGGTTCTCGTGCGAGAGCATCACCCCTTTCGGTTCGCCGGTGGTTCCGCTTGTGTAGATTAGCGTCGCGATGTCATCCTTTCCGATCTCTTTCGAGACCGACTCGAGGCTGCCGGGGTCCTCTTCAAGGGATCGCTTTCCAATTTCTTCAAGATCCGAGATGGCCATCGCGCCGTCGGCGATTCCTTCGAACAGGACCACCCTCTCAAGCCTCTCGCAGCGGGATATAGTGTCCCGCAGCCTTTCAAATTCCGGTACATCCTGCAGGAAAAGCACACGCGATCCGGAATCGTTGAGTATGTACTCGACCGCTGAGGGAGCAAGGGTGGTGTAGATCGGAACGTCGATGATCCCCGAGATCTGACACGCAGCATCCGCGATGGTCCAGTCGGGCGAATTCGGAGCGAGGATAGCAACCCGGTCGCCCTTCGAAAGCCCGAGGGCGTAAAGTCCGTATGCTATGCGTCGCGCGCGATCGAGCAGTTCCGAAGTTGGTATGCTCTTCCACTCGCCGTTCTTCTTGTAGTTCAGCGCGTCAGTCCTTGAGTGTTTCTCGAGTGCGTAGCTGAACAGCTCGGCAAGCGTCTGCGGCTCGTCCGAGAAAAGTGGAACACGGTTTACCTTTTGCCTGATCTGATCGTTAACTTCGGTGATCATCGTTCTTACGCTCGTGCGACCCCATTGAAGAACACGTCGAGAACCTCACCCGCAGCCGGAGCGAGCTCGAACTTCTTTTTTGAAAGGATCCAGTTGGTGACCATTTCGTCGAGAGCTCCGAACAGGATCTTCGAGCAAACGACCGGATTCAGGTCTTTCCTGAATAGTCCCTGCTTTTGCCCTTCCGAGATGGTCCGACGAATGATGTCCAGATATTCAGCGAATCCGGCCGCGGAGAACTCCCTCATGAACTTGATCGATCCGCGCAGCTGGACCTGGAACACTATCGCCAGATCGCGGTCCGCTCCAAGCCGTTCGAGATGCAGCTCGGCGATCCGCCTAAGCTTATCGTCGGCCTTCTCGATACCTTCGATCTCCCTTTTTCCTTCGGAAATGAAACTCTCCATCATCCGGTTGAAGATGGAGTGGAGTATCTCTTCCTTGCTTTTGAAGTAGAGGTAGACTGTGCCGTCGGCGATCTTCGCCTGGCCGGCAATGTCGGAGACCTTCGAGCTGAAGTAGCCCTTCCGCGCAAAAACCTTGATCGCCGCGCGAATTATCGCCTCGCGCTTGTCGGTGCCTGATCGTGTCGAAACGTCTGCGGTTCTGGATGCTGCCATAAGTGAGGATCCCTCAAGTGAATGAATGGTCATTCATTTTGTCCTAACTTATAACAGAACGCGCAGGCAAATCAACGGATTTGTAGGGCTAACCCGTTCCGTGACGAAAGAATTACAAATTGTCTCGGATCTTAAACGCGGGACAGAAAATGGCGGAGAGGACAGGACTCGAACCTGCAAGCCCGCAAGGGCGGCGGTTTTCAAGACCGCTGCATTACCAATTATGCTACCTCTCCGCAAGGGTTGGGAGGAAAGGAAATGATAACACAGGAAGCAGGAGAGTCTATTCAGTCTGTTCAGTCTGTTCAGTCTGTTGAGTCTGTCCTTCCAGTGCCAGCGAGATTCGGATCGCCGGTAAGTCGGGCGTGTGCTGCGGAGCGGCAACGGAGGTTAGCCCGGGGTGGAGCCGAAGGCGAAACCCCGGGGGACCTCGGTCAGAATAATACTCCCAGCCCCGGAGGGGCGACGCCGCGTACGATCCTTCGGGTCTATCGGGGTCGTTCTACGGAGATTCGGCTTACCCAGGGCTATCATCCGTCGCCCCTTCGGGGCGATCGAACTGTCAGCGTCGGAATTGATACTCGAAGCGCTCCGGGTTCCCGATTTCCTCAGTCCTCAGTCCTCAGTCCTCAGTCCTCAGCCCTGACCTTCGCCCGTCGCTTGCGCTCTGGGTTCCGATTACCTCATCACTCAAAATGAAAAACCCGGACCAAACGGCCCGGGTTTACCAAAACACATTCGCGGGTTCTTAATCCACCTTCGCAACGTTGTCGGACAGAAGCCTCGAAACCGTCGAATCGATCTTCGAGGTCTTGTCCCATCCGCTGGCCTTGTAGACGACCGTTCCGTCCTGGCTCACTATAAAGTGGGCAGGAAATCCCATGTTGAGCCTTCCCTGGGGATCTCGGTCGGCGTACTTGAGCAACACCCCCAGGCTCTGCGCCACGATCTTGAACTTGAAAGGCTTCTTCGCGAAGAACTCTTCCAGCTTTGCCTTGTCCTGCCAGGCAAGACCGACCCACACGACATCCTCGGTCCCGTACTTGTCGACAAGCTTGTTCAGGTTCGGGATCTCCGCGACGCAGATCTCGCACCGCGTCGACCAGAAAGTAAGGACCACTACCTTGCCCCGCAGCTTTTCAAGCTCGATACTCTCTCCGGAAATGGTCGTTTCCACGAAGTTCTGGGCGGCCTGACCGGGCTTTTGCTGGCCAAGGGCGAACACAGAAAGAACCAGAATGAAGGATAAAACTAGTACAGATCGCATTGAATAAATCCCGACTGAAGGCGTTATGAGGTTTGTTGAACGTGGTTCAACCCTAATTAACTCAGATTTCTATAGCCGGGAGTGTTCCAGATTCGGGCTCAAGGAGAGGCGCCCGGGTTATGGTAACATAAACCATGCTCCTCGAGTCGGTTGCGGCTGACGGTTTTCGCAATTTGGACGGTAAATTCTCCTGCGGGAACGGCCTTAACATCATCTGCGGAAATAACGGTCACGGCAAGACAAACTGGCTTGAAGCGATCCACCTTCTTTCCACCACCAAGTCATTCCGAACTGCACGGCTTTCGGAAGCGATCCGGTTCGACGCGACGACAGCGATCGTTCGCGGAGAAGTGCGCCAAAGCGGCCAGATCGTGCGTACGATCCAGGTCATCCTCGAGGGCAATACGAAAACGCTTACAGTCAACGGCAAGAAGGAAACGGTCCAGAATTATATGGGTCAGCTCTACGCCTTCGTTTTCAATTCCGACGAGCTCGAGATCGTACGCGGATCGCCCGATTCGCGCAGGCGCTTTCTTGACGACGGCATCGTCTCGATCTTCCCGCCGTTCGTTCAGACACTGAGCGACTTCAACAAGGTGATCCGCCAGAAGAACAAGCTTCTTCAGAATGCGAGGAAGGACGAGACTCCCGCGAACAAGGTCGAAGCACTCCTGGCGCCCTGGAACGAACAGCTTGTCTCGCTCGCATCGCGCATTCACAAGGCGAGGGTCAGGTTTGTCGAAAGGCTGAACGAGGTCCTCGAGCGAAAGCTCTTTGACCGCGAGGAACTCTCTATCAGATACGTGTCCTCGCTCGAGGGAAAGGGCGATCTTGACGACTACGAATCGCTCATTGCCGAACGCCTGAGCCTTCGCACGCAGGCGGAGATCTATTCCGGCTACTCGCTGATCGGGCCTCACAGGGACGACCTCGAGATCAATTTCGACGGCCGCGAGATGCGGAAGTTCGGCTCCTCAGGCCAGCAGAGAAGCGCCTTGCTGTCACTGCTTCTTGCCGGTGTTTCGGTATTCCACGAACAGCAAGACGAATATCCTCTGTTCTTGATCGACGACATCGATGCCGAACTGGATTACAGGCGGATCGGAAAACTCCTGGAGTACCTCGACGGAAAGACCCAGACGTTCGTCACGACCTCCAAGGAGAGCTTTGTGGAGAAGTTCGGTGTGGATGCTCGCGTGATACGGGTTGCGGAAGGGTTACCGACCGGAGAAAGCTGAATTCTATTCTTCTTCGTCGGAAACGGCTGCCGGCCTTGATTGCGATTCGACTTTCGGCCTCAGCACCTTCGCGACCGACGCCGTGACCATCTTGTCGGGTGAGATCTGGGCGGCTTTCGCGACCAGGTAGTTCTTCCATCCTGAAATGACCGAGGTCTTTCCTTTTTCTAGAGCGTTCAGAGCGGTTTCTACCACATCCTCCGGCTCCTCGACACCCTTGATCATCACAGGCTCTTCCATCCCCGCGGCGTCGAAGAATCCCGTGTCCGTCGCGCCGGGGCAGAAATTAAGGATGCGAATCCCCTTCGGTCCGTATTCTTCCGCGATCGCCTGCGTGAAAGACGTGACGAATGCCTTCGAAGCGGCGTAAGCAGCCATGAACGGAAGCGGCTGGAAGCTCGCCGCCGAAGAAACGTTGATGATAGTTCCCTCGCCCTCTTCGACCATCAGCCTCAGGTAGCGGTGCGTCAGTGCGACCAGCACCATCACGTTGAGGTTGACCATACTCAGTTCCCGGTCCAGATCGAGGTCGGCAAAATATCCCATCGAACCGAAGCCGGCGTTGTTGATCAGGAAGTTGATATCCAGATCGTGATTAACCGTTTCCTTGAACAGCCGCAGATCGGCCTGGTAGTCGTTCAGGTCGATCGCGACATAATGCGCCGTGATCTTGTGCTCCAGCATCAGTTCGTCGCAAAGCGCCGCCAGCTTGTCTTCCGATCGCGCAACAAGCACAAGGTTGTGTCCTTCCGCGGCAAGCCGCCTCGCGAACGCCTCGCCGATCCCGCTGGAAGCTCCGGTGATCAGTGTCGCTTTCATATCGCTTTCCCCGATTCGTCTGCAGGTTCAAAAGAAAGGTAGATCGACAGGCCCGAGGCTGCGAAGATCGTCAGCGTGCCGGCAACGCGGATAAGCCCCGAGACCGCTTTGTGGTATCCCATCAATCCGGTCTCAGTCAGCAGATAGTTCCAGTCGTGAAAACTTCCTTCGCTGCCGGTCATTCCGCTCGTCAGCACAAGCTGCATACGGACCGCGTCATCGGCATAGACCCAGACGTTCAGGATGCTCTGGCCGACCCAGAAAAGTACGAGCGAGGCGGAAAAGTACTGCTCCTTCCGAACAAAGTAGCCCACAAACACCGCCGGAAGGATTATCTGGAATAGCGATCCGCCGGCGATCATCATGAACTCGCCCAGAAGTCGGAAGATCAGGTGACCGGTCTCGTGGATGGGAAGATCGACGAAGTTCAGGAAATTCCAGAGCCCGTCCGTCATAGGGTTGTAGACGATCGTGAAGAAGTAGAGGCTGACGAAGATCGCGATCGCGAGCTTTGGAGGGTTTGGCTTCACCCGGACATTTTAACCCAACCGGGCCGCTTTGGGTAAAATCCGGCGCGACCGCTAGCCGAACCGCTCTTCGAAATCCGCTCTTGACACCCCGTAGCGGACCACCGGGAAGCCGTAGCTGAACGCCGCGTCCTCATAAGACATTCCCAACTTCTCCATCACCCGGCGCGAGCCCGTGTTCTCCGGATCGCATACCGCCACGATCCGTTCGAGCCCCGCCTCGGTGAATCCATAGCGCAGCCAACCGATCCCGCATTCGGTCGCGAGGCCTTTTCCCCAATGGTCTTTGTCGAAAGCGTAGCCGACCTCGATCTCGCCCGTGTTCTCCAGGGGCTGAAGTCCCGACACGCCGATCGGCCAGCCGGTCTCCAGGAGCGACGTCACGCACATCGAGAAACCGAATTCCTCGAAGCATTTCATATAGAATCGCATCCTCTTCTCGACGAACTCCGGCGTCTGTTTCAAAAGGCCTCCAAGGAACTGGGCCACGTCCGCGTTCGCGCGATGCGAGATCAGCCATTCAAGGTCGTCCTCCTCGAACGGCCGCATCGAGAGTCTCTCAGTTTGAAGCAACAATTCACTCATCTTCGTGCCGCCCGCGGCCAATCCTCCATTCGTCGGCCGTTACCGAGTATTTAACCAGCTGCTTTCCGTAGAAAGTTCCGGTTTCGACATACGACATCCCGAGCTTTTCCATCACGTTTATCGACGCAGAATTCTCCGGGTAAGCAAGCGCGACTATGTGGTCCAGACCGAGCGCGCAAAACCCGTGTCCGACGATCGCTTCGGCCGCCTCAGTCGCGTAACCCTTTTTCCATTTCGCTTTGGCAATCGCGTATCCGACCTCGATCTCGCCGGTCTCCGGCACCTGCCAAAGACCGCACCAACCCGAGAATTCTCCGGTCGACCTTTCGATCAGCGCGCAGTAGCCGATCCCGCCCGTGTCCCAGCGGGCCGAGATCTTCTTCATCCATTCGGCCGATTCGCTTCTTTCCTTGAGCGTCTCGCGGATGTACCTCATCACTTCCGGATCGCTGCGCATCAGGTGCACCCCGTCCACGTCCGAATCTTCGAACCTTCGTATCTTCAATCTCTCGGTCTCAAGCATTGCCGCACTCCGAATGGAAGGAATCGGTCCTCTGCGCCGTCACATTATCGACGCACTTTTCCAGAGGAGCAAATACATATGAAGAAACTGATCCAGAACAGACGAGAATTCCTGGGAACCGCGGCGATGGGAGCCGCGATGGTGCCCCTGGTTCAGGCTTGCGGCTTCGGCGCATCTGCAAGCCCGATACTTGAGAGCAAACTCGACATCCTTCGTGCGAACGGTGTTCAGGACCCGAACTGCGAGTGGTGCGGAGCCCGCGACGTGCCCGACGACGTGCGGTGGAAGACACGCCTCCACCGGGACGGCGACGCGGGAGAACGAATGCTGATCGAAGGCACGGTCTTCAAGCCCGACGGCAAGACCCCCGCGCGGGACATCCTGATCTACTTCTATCACACCGATACCGAAGGGCTTTACGGAAGAAAAGGCGAACATCGCCACGGCCGCTACAGGGGCTGGATGCTGACGGGCGAAGACGGCAAGTTCGGGTTCTACACGATCAAGCCCTCGCCGTATCCCAATCGCGGCGGCCCTGCTCACGTCCATATGACCGTCACCGGCCTCGAGCGAAAGGAGGACTGGGCGGACACGATCTTCTTCAAGGACGATCCCCTGCTCAACGACAGGAACTACTCCGCAAAGAAAGGCGGATTCAAGAACGTGATCGAGCTGAAGGAGGATTCGGAGGGCATTCTCAGGGGCACGCGAAACCTGAGGCTCTGGGAGGTTTAGTGGTATGGTTTATCCGGAATGAGCCGGCCGTTGAAGATGCGCGAGAACGAATCCGAGAGCGACCTGATCGCCGCCGGAAGGGCGGGCGACAGGGCCGCCTTCGAGGAACTGTTCCGCCGCAACCAGCGGCAGGTCTTTTCGGTCGCGCTCAACTTCTTCGGCGGAAACCGCCAGACCGCGGAAGACATAAGCCAGCAGGTCTTTCTGAAGTTCTTTCTGGCGCTGAAAAAGTTCCGCGGCGACTCGCAGGTCTCGACCTGGCTCTACCGGATAACCATCAATCTTTGCATCGACGAGCAGAAGAAGCGACGGCGGTTCTCTTTCTTTTCCGAACTTTTCGAGAACGACGATGAAACTCCGCTCGAGATCGACGAGGCGACAGATAAACGGCTGGAGCTGACGGAGGAGGTCCGGAAGGCGGTCGCGGAGCTGAAGCCGATCTTCCGGGCGCCGCTTGTGTTGAAACACGTCGAGGGAATGAGCTACGAAGAGATGGCTCGGGTGCTCGACATCTCGGAAGGAACCGTCGCATCGAGGCTCAGCAGGGGCCACAGGATGCTGGCGGAGAAACTTTCTCATCTGCAGTGACCGGTGAGCAGTGAGCAGTGAGCAGGAAGCAGTGAGCGGTGAGCAGGAAGCAGTGAGCAGAAAGCCGTTTAGCGGCGGGCTCGCCCGCAAGTGTGAGCAGAAAGCGAAGAATGGTGGAGTGAGCGGAATGAGAGGATCGAAATGGAGAGTAATGAATCCGATGCACATGCTGGCCGGCAGATCGAGCCAGCGCTCTTTGCACACCCTTTTCTCTTCTCAGCTCACTGCTCCCTGCTCACAGCTCACTAAACCCAATGAATAGCCACGTAACAAACCAGATCTCCCTCTTTCTCGACCGCGAGCTTTCGGAAGATGAGCGGCGCGAGGTCGGAGAGCACCTCATCACCTGCGCCGAATGCAGAAGGGCGCACGACGAGGAAAAGGCAGGCCGCGAACTCGCGCGCGTGATGAGCGGCGAGGACGCGCCTCCGAGCGTCTGGGCGGGGATCGAATCGAAACTCGGGCAGGCCGAAGAAGAAGACCGTGCCCGCCGCCGTCGCGCTCGGATCCTGAAGCCCGCGCTCGCATTCGGTGTTGCGATCATCGCGATGGTGCTTGCGGCGCCTTTCTACATTTATCTGACCTCGGACGAAGAACAGGCGGCGGAGAGGCCCGTCGAAGGCCCCGTTTGGACAATCGAAGAAACCCAAGGCGATCCTTCGACCTCGGGAAGCGGAAATACCATCGCGGCGGGCGAGGTGATCGAAACGGATGCGAGTTCCAGCGCGCGCATCGCTGTCGGGGACATAGGCCGCGTGGATGTCGCTCCGAACTCTCGTGTGAAGATAGTGAGCACCAGCGAAACCGAGAAGAGAATGTCTCTGGAACGCGGAAGGCTGAAAGCGGAGATAGTCGCGCCTCCGAGGCTGTTCATCGTCGATACGCCTAGCGCAAAGGCGGTGGACCTGGGCTGTGCGTACACTCTGGACGTCGATGAGAATGGAAACAGCCGGCTTCACGTAACTAGCGGCTATGTCGCTCTTGAGACGGAAGGCCTGGAGTCGTACGTTCCCGCGGGAGCGTTCTGCGAGTCGCGAAAGGGAAAGAAGCTTGGGACGCCCTTCTTCGGGAATGCCTCGGATCTGCTGAAAAAATCGCTCGCCGACTTCGATTTCGGGGACGGCGGACCGAACGCGATCGATACGATCATCCGCGAATCCGTGAGAAAGGACACGCTTACACTTTGGCATCTTCTTGAAAAAGTGCCGGAAGCAAAGCGCGCCGAAATAGTGGCGAAGATCCTGGAGTATCTCGAACTGCCGGAAGGCGTGACCGTCGACGGCCTGATCAGGCTGGATGAAAAGATGATGATGGACCTGAGAAGCGACCTCGAGGTCCTCTGGTACGAAGAGCCCGGCTGGTTCGACTAGAGTTCGTAAACCAGGAGGCCGTCCTTCAGCTTGGGATCGAACCAGGTCGATTTCGGAGGCATTATTTCGCCGGTGTCCGAAACGTCCAGAAGGTCCTGCATCGTGGTCGGGAACAGCGAGAATGCCGCGACCGCATCGCCCGAATCCACCGACCTTTCAAGCTCTTCGGTGCCTCTGTTTCCGCCTACAAAGCCCAGCCTCGGATCGGTCCTCGGATCCTCGATCCCAAGAATCGGCGAGAGCACGTGATCCTGGAGAATGCTGACGTCGAGACGTTCGATCGGGTCCGGCTCGCGAATGTATTCCACGGCGAACCTGAGCTTTCGCCACTTTCCGCCCATATAAAGGCAGATCGATCCGTGGTCGTGCGGCTCCTTCTCTCCCGTTTCCTGGATCACGAAATTGTCGCCGAGCTTCTCCAGGAACTCCTCTTCCGTCAATCCGTTCAGGTCCTTGACGACCCGGTTGTAAGCGAGTATCCGAAGGTACTCCGCCGGGTACATCCCGACCACGACGAAGTTGTAGTTCTCGTCGCCCGTATGGTCCGGATTCTTCTCTTTCAGAATGCGACGCACGTTCGCCGAGCTTTCCGCGCGATGATGCCCGTCGGCGATGTAGAGAGATGGGACCTCTTCGAACGCCGCGATCCATTTCGCGGTGTCGGTGTCGCGCCAGACCGTATGGGCCGCGCCTTCCTTGCAGTGAAAATTGTAGAGCGGGCGCTCCTTGACCGTGTCGCCGATAAGGTGGTGAATGCGTGCCGTGTTGCGGAAAGCGAGGAAAATAAGCCCGGTCTGCGCTTCAAGCGCGAGCATATGGTCGGTCCGGTCTTGAACCTTGTCCGGCCGGGTCTTCTCGTGCTTCTTAATATGCCCGGTCTCGTATTCGTCGATCGAACAACAGGCGACGACGCCCGTCTGCGAATGGCCCTCGACAGCGAGCCTGTAAACGTAGATCGCCGGCTGTTCGTCCCGGACCAGGAGCTCTTTCTCGATGAACTCGTCGAGGTTCTTCTTCGCCCGGCTGAACACCTCCGAGGGTGCGGGGTCCGACCCCTCCGGGAATTCGGCCTCGGCGCGGGTCACGCGCAGAAAGCTGATCGGGTTCGACTCGATGAAACGCCGTACTTCCGACTCGTAGACGACGTCGTATGGCACGCACGCGACCTGCTTCGCCTTTTCCAGTGTCGGCCTGAGCGCCTTGAATGGTCTGATTACTGCCACTTGTATCTCCGGGATCGAAGGGTCCTACATCTCTCCTTCCGGTGCGCCGTCGAATATCGCGAGCTTCCAGCTGCCGTCTTCCTTTACGAACGGAAGAGGATCCCATTCGCCGGTCTTGTCGTTCTGGAGTTCGAGCATCGCCTTGTCGCCGTCGATCTTCTCGTTCCTCATCTCCGGAAGCTTGGACATCTCTTCGAAGTCTTCCGCGACAAAGATCTCGTAAAACGACTTGCTTTCTTCCTGCGCCATCTTGTCGAAGCGTGTGAGAGTCGCCTTTGAAAGCGCCGACCTGATCATATCGCTGTCCTTTGCCTTCACGCCTTCGACGATCGTTTTGATCGCGTCTGTAGGGCTCGCGATAGCGCCGGCGGTTGAAGCTGCCGAATCAGGCGCGGTGTCGGTTCCGGATCCGGGCGACGCTGCGGCGGTTTCATTGCCGGCCGTGTTGGTATCGGCGGTATTCGCCGCTCCGCCGCAGCCGAACGCGAACATCGATGCAAAGATGGCCAGTGCGAAAAAGTAGCTCTTCATAATGTTCTCCAGGTTTCTTACCTTTTAACGAACTTGAAATGGAATGGTGACCGGAACCGCAATGCCGGTGTATTTGCGTGCAGGCCGATACTTCAATTGATGGTCGGCGGCGGGAGCGGGACTTCGGGCGAGGGCGACGCCGTCGGAGACTCGGCCGGATCAGGACTCGTGGCAGGGCTTGCTTCGCCTTCCGGCAAAGGACTCTCCTCGGTCGGAATGCCGCCTTGGTCCAGCTGCTGTTCGAGAAGCTGGTTCTGCTTCTCAATATCCTCGATCATCTTGTCGCTTGTGCCCTTTCGGTCGATCTTCCACGCTCCGTTTTCGCGGACCAGAAATACGGTGTCCCAGCCTCCGAAGGCATTCTCCACCTCGACTGTCGCCCGGTCGCCTTCGATCTTCTCGTTTCGATAATCAAACACCCTCTGGTCAGACGCGAAAAGGGTCTGCTGCTCTACGATCTCGTCGACCGTCACGCCGCGCGCCTTTGCCTCTTCCTGATGCATTTTCAAAGAGGCTTCTGAAAGAAGGAGTTTCATCATCGTGATGTCCTTCGATTTCATCGCGATCGTGTAAGCCTTGAGGGTCTCGACGGGGGTCGCGGGCTGGCGGCTTTCGCCGCAGGCGAGGAGTGCGAAACACGCGGAAACCGCGATAAATGCGACAATTGCGCGCATAGTCAAAAGTTAGGAATTCCGTGCGAAAGGGATATACTCTACGCAAAGTATATCCAAAATCAAGGAGCGTGACGAATGAGCCGCAGGAAACTTAGCGACGATGAGATAAGGGATTCGCTGGACGCACTCGACGGGTGGAAGGTCGATGGAGACTGGCTGAAGAAACGCTTCGATTTTCGTAATTTTGTGCACAGCCTGGAGTTTGTGAACAAGGTCGGCGAGATCGCGGAAGAGGCGGACCATCATCCGGATATCAAGTTCGGCTGGGGCTATGCGGAGATCGAGCTGACGACCCACGATACGGGCGGCCTGACGAAGAACGACTTCGACGTCGCGGGGAAGATCGACGGCATTGATCATTGACCAAGGACCAGGGACCAGTGAGCAATTACCAATGAAGAGTCGCGAAGCGACGCGGGTATGGCTTAGCAAGTCAATGAGAGCTTGTTCGATCGATGTTTGCGGCTGTGCCGCCGGTGTGTAGGGTAAGCCTCCGGCTTACCATGAGCGGCTTTCTTTGAGATCCGCGGGGGCTGAGCCCCCGCGGGACGGTTTGGGGCCGCGGCCGGAAACGCAAGCGTTTCCGCACACAATGGCGGCGAAGCCGCGGGAACCGGCAAGGCCGCCTGCGCTCCAGTCAGAAAAGGCTCACCGCTCACTCAAATATCTCATTCAACGTCGCCGAAGGCCTCATCGCGGCGTACGTCTTCTCGCGGTCCGGATGATAGTACCCGCCGATGTCCTGCGGATCGCCCTGCGCCCCGATCAGTTCCTCGTTGATCTTTGTTTCGTTATCCCGAAGCGCTTCCGCGATCGGAGCGAATTCCTTTGCAAGCTCCGGATCCTCGTTCTGGTTCGCGAGGCTTTCGGCCCAGTACATCGCAAGGTAGAAGTGTGAACCGCGGTTGTCGATCTGCCCCAGCTTCCTTGCGGGAGACCTGTTGTTCGCCAGGAACTTCGCGTTCGCCTCGTCGAGAGAATCTGCCAGCAGTCCCGCCTTCTTGTTTCCGGTGCTCTGCGCCAGAAATTCAAGACTCGCCTGCAGCGCCAGGAACTCTCCAAGCGAATCCCAACGCAGATATCCGACCTCCAGGAACTGCTGTATGTGTTTGGGCGCGCTTCCCCCCGCACCGGTCTCGAACAGGCTGCCTCCGTTCATAAGCGGCACTATCGAGAGCATCTTTGCCGAGGTCCCGAGCTCCAGGATCGGGAACATATCCGTGATGTAATCCCGAAGCACATTTCCGGTAACCGAGATCGTGTCTTTGCCCTCCCGGGCGCGCTTGAGGGTTTCCAGGACGGCATCCTTCACGTCCATGATCCTTATGTCGAGTCCCGCAAGATCTTCGTCCTGAAGGTATCTCTCCACCTTCGCGATTATCTGCGAATCGTGCGCCCTTTCCTTGTCGAGCCAAAAGATCGCGGGAGTGCCGGAAAGCCTTGCCCTTCGAACCGCCAGGCTCACCCAGTCCCTGATCGGAGCGTCCTTGGCCTGGCACATCCTGAAGATGTCACCGGCCCTCACATTCTGCTCCAGAAGCACGTTGCCGTTGCGATCCTCTACTTTTACCTTTCCTTCTTCCGTGACCTGAAAGGTCTTGTCGTGAGAGCCGTACTCTTCCGCCTTCTGCGCCATAAGGCCGACGTTCGGGACGGAGCCGAAGGTCGTCGGGTCTATCGCGCCGTTCTGTTTCATATCGGCGATGATCGCTTCGTAAAATCCTGCGTACGTCCTGTCCGGAATGATGCAGACCGCGTCTTCCTCATTCCCGTCCCGGTTCCACATTTTTCCGCCGCCGCGAACAAGCGCGGCCATCGAGGCGTCAACGATCACGTCCGAAGAAACGTGGAAGTTGGTGATGCCCTTGTCGGAGTTCACCATCGCGATCCTCGGGCCGTTCTCGATCGCCTTTTCTATGTCTTCCTTTATCTCCTCTTCTTTCGGATGGCCCTTGATCTTCTCGTAAAGCGTCGCAAGTCCGAACTTTCCATCGATTTCGAGCTCTTCGAATGTGCCGGCGTATTTTTCGAAAACGTCTTTGAAATAGGTTTCGACGACCGCGCCGAATATGATCGGGTCGGAAACCTTCATCATCGTCGCCTTCAAATGCGCGGAAAGTAGTATGTCCTTCTCCTTCGCCTCTTCGATCGCCTCAGCGACAAATGACTTCAGCGCGGAAATATCCATTACGGACGAATCGATCACTTCTCTGGAAAGCAACGGTGCAAAGTCTTTCAATATGCTCTCAGAGCCATCGCCGCCGTAGAAGACGATCCGGAATTCCCCATCGTTCTCCACGGTCATCGAGGTCTCGGTACCGTAGAAATCCCCGGACTCCATGTGTGCGACTGACGTTTTCGAGTCTGAACTCCAGGCGCCCATTCTGTGCGGATGGGCTTTCGCGAACTCCTTCACTGCCTTAGGTGCGCGACGGTCGGAGTTTCCTTCTCTCAGCACCGGATTCACCGCGCTCCCCAGGACCTTCGAGTATTTCCTGTTGATGGCAATCTCTTCGTCGGTCTCCGGTTCGCTCGGATAGTCGGGCACCGCGTACCCGGATCTCTGAAGTTCGGCGATGGCTTCTTCCAGCTGTGGAACGGACGCGGAGATATTCGGGAGCTTGATGATGTTGGCTTCAGGCCTCTGCGCGAGTTCGCCCAGCGCAGCAAGCGCGTCGGGGACCCTCTGGTCCTCGCTCAGGTACTCCGGGAAGTTCGCAAGGATCCTTCCGGCCAGCGATATATCCGGGACTTCGATCTCAATGCCCGCGGATCCAGCAAATGCCCTGATGATCGGTAAAAAGGAGTGCGTCGCCAGCATCGGCGCTTCGTCGGTTAAGGTGTAATAGATTTTTGACATTTTGATCGTTTGATTCTTGGTCCTGATTCCAGATTCCCGATATTTCCGAACGACGAGCTTAACCGCAGGACCTCAAAATCGGTTGAAGATGATCGAACAATAGCGATATTCTCTTCAAGTTTACGTCAAGTCCAAAGCTATAACGAGTTGGGCCGTCCTATCTCGTTTTAATAAATAATGCGACACAACGAGATTTATGAACGCGTCCGCAAGCTCATCGACGAGCGGGAGCTCGACGACGAGAATCTCGACGCCGCGAACGGCGAGCTCCTGGATCTGCTTGACGAGGATCCCGAATGCGCGTGGGCGTACGGGCTTCTTTCCGAGATCTATTACTGGACGGGCGAGTACGCCGATCCTGACGAGAGACTCTTCTACTTCAACGAGGGCGTCGAGTACGGCGAGCAGGGAGTCGAGATCGACGAGGATTGCGTCGAAGCGAACTTCTGGCTCGCGGCGAACTGGGGTTCGTACGGCCAGGAGAAGGGAATCATGAAGAGCCTTTTCCTTGTGAACCCGATAAAGGAAGCGGTCGAGCGTGTGATGGAACACGATGAGTCCCATTTTTACGGGGGTCCGTACCGTATCCTGGGCAGGCTTTACAACAAGGCCCCGGGATTCCCGATCTCGATCGGGGATAATAAAAAGGCGGAAGAGTGCCTACTGAAAGCGGTCGAGCTTGGTCCGAAATTTTTCCTGAATCACCTGTTCCTCGCGGAGCTCTATATCTCGACGCGGGAAAAGGCGAAGGCCCGCGAGCAGCTGGAGTGGATACTCGAGACGCCCGCGAACAAGAACCACGAACGCGAGGACGAGGGCTACAAGGATGAGGCGGAGGCACTGCTGGCTTCGGTGTGAGGGATAGGTTGGCCGCTGATCTTCTCGGATAACGCGGATTTCGAAATTCTGGTCCCGCTACCACGACTGCTCATTGGGCTACGCCCATTGCTCATTGACCAACGAAGAGTCGCAAAGCGACGGCCTGCCTTTAGCCGTGGACAAGCCCGCAGGGCGCAGTCCACGGTAGGCGTCGTAAATCATTCGCGATGCGGGGATCGTTTCCGATGCTTCCCGTGGGTTCCGCCTTCGGCTCCACCCACGGCTAAAAGCAGGTCGTCGCTTCGCGACTCATCATTGAGCAATGATCGGTCGTCGCTTCGCGATTCTTCAATGATCTCTTCATTGATCGATGAGCCATGAACATTGACCAATGACCCGTCCCCGTTTCACGATCTATTCACGATTCCCCTATAATCCCCGCATGCGTAAACTTGCCGTCGCGTTACTTCTTCTTCTGCTCCTGTCCGTCTCCGCAATCGCGCAGGAGAAGACCGCGACCATCCTCTACACGAACGATTTCCACACGGCGTTCGATCCGATCCCGGCTTACTGGCTCGAAGGCTCGCCCAAGCTCGGCGGCGCCGCCGAGCTCACCACGCTTGTCAACCGGATCCGGGCGAAGGAAGACCGCGTTTTCCTCTTCGACACAGGCGACATGTTCACCGGCCAGATGTCCTTTCTGACTAAAGGCGAGGCGCTGATGGAAATGATGATGTCGATGAAGTACGACGCAATGGCGATCGGCAATCACGAGTTCGACTACGGCGCCGACAACTTCTTCGAACAGATGAACCGCGTGCCGTTCCCCGTGCTCGGCGCGAACATCTTCTACAAAGGCACGAACCACCCGTACAGCCGGCCGTACACGATCATCGAGAAGGACGGCATCCGCCTGGGAGTCATCGGGATCATCGGCCAGGACGCGCGTAGCGTCGCACTTCCTTCGGGCATCACGAACCTCGAATTCCCCGACCCGATCCCTATCGTCCGCAAGCACGTGAAGGAACTGGAACCGCTGGTCGATCTGATCGTCGTCCTCGCGCACCAGGGCAAGACCGGACCGATGCAGACCGACGCCGAAAACCGTCCCGAGGTCCAGCGAGACTTCGACGAGGACATACGCCTGACTACCGAGGTCGAGGGAATCGACGTCTTCGTAGGCGGCCATGCGCACCGAGGTATCGAGCAGCCTTACGTAAATCCGAAGACAGGAACGATCATCGTCCAGACATACGGCTTCGGTACGCGCCTCGGTTACCTGAAGGTAAAGGTGAACGGCGGAAAGGTCGTCTCGCACGAGGGCGAACTGCTGAAGGTCTGGAGCGACCAGCTTGAGCCCGATCCGGTCGTCGCGGCGAAGATCGCGAAGTACAAGAAGATGCTGGCGCCGAAGATCGGAATCGTGCAGGGCAGGCTTGAGAAGAGGCTCGTTCGCGACTACAACCGCGAGTCGTCGCTCGGAAATTTCGTCGCGGACGTTATGAAGGATATTTCGGGCGCCGAGGCCGCGGTGACGAACGCCGGCGGCCTGCGCGCCGACCTTCCGGAAGGCGAGGTCACGAACGGAAATGTGCTCGATGCCCTGCCGTTCGTGAACACCGTCGTCGTCTGCGAGATGACGGGAGCCCAGATCAAAGAGGTGATGGAGCAGGGTTTTTCGCTGGAGCGCGGGATGATCCAGGTTTCGGGCCTGAAAGCGATCTACGATATGTCGAGACCCGTCGGGTCGAGGCTCGTAAGTCTCGAGATCAACGGAGTCCCTGTTGACGACAGGAAGACTTACAAGATCGCGACGAACAGCTTCGTCGCTCAGGGCGGAGACCTTTACCAGACGTTTCTCGGCACGAAGCAGGGAGAAGAAGGGCCTCTGCTTTCGGATATCGTAATGGATTACCTGAAGAGAAAGGGAACGGTCGGGCCGCCGGCTATGGGCCGGCTTCTGCCGCGCAAGAACTAGACACAGATGAACACTGATGGATTAAGATAACTTAGTGCACTAGCGATTCGGTTTTCTTGCTGGTTCAGAGCCAGCTTCGCATTTTTTTATCCGATCTCTTTAATCTGTGTTCATCTGTGTCCAATTCCTAAACAAGTATGGCTGAACCAATCGTAGGCATCATCATGGGCAGCAAGTCCGACTGGGACACGATGAAGAACGCTGCCGACATCCTCAAGGACTTCGGCGTCGAGCACGAATGCAAGGTCGTCTCCGCGCACCGCACGCCCGATCTGCTTTTCGAGTACGCGAAATCCGCTGAAGAGCGCGGGATCGAGGTGATAATCGCCGGCGCCGGGGGCGCAGCGCATCTTCCGGGAATGACGGCGTCGCAGACCGTGCTTCCGGTCCTCGGAGTTCCGGTGAAGAGCCGCGCGCTTTCCGGGGTCGATTCGCTGCTTTCCATCGCCCAGATGCCCGCCGGGATTCCCGTCGGCACGCTCGCGATTGGAAGCGCCGGTGCGAAGAACGCGGCTCTCTTGGCTGTTGCCATTCTCGCGAACTCCCGCCCCGAACTTCGGGAAAGGCTGAAGAAGTTCCGCGCGGTCCAGACGGCATCGGTTTTGGATTCCGAGCTGGATAGCTGACCACGAAGTAACACAAAGAAACACAAAGGGGATTGAATCGATCCCGTTTGGTTTAGTATCATTCCCGTCCGGGCAGCCTCCCAACCAGCCGCCCGAATCTGGAAACAAGAGCCATTGGAACGAACGTTACCGACTTCGTGCGGCTTCGTGTTCCTTCGTGGTTCCCTCACAACCATGACAAATCTGATCCTTGGAGACGAAGTGTACGCTGTCATCGGCGCGGCGATGGAAGTTCATAGCGAGTTGCGGCACGGATATCTCGAGGCCGTATATCAGGAAGCAATGGAGATCGAGCTTCTGAATCGCCGAATACCATTTGAATCCCAGAAATCCCTGGAGATCTTCTACAAGGAAACGCCTTTGAAGAAGAGCTATGTGCCGGACCTGATCTGTTTCGGGGAGGTAATCGTCGAGCTCAAAACGATCAAAGAGATCGGCAATATCGAAAGAGCTCAGTTGCTGAACTACCTGCATGCAACGAAGCTGAAAGTAGGTCTTTTGATCAACTTTGCGGCAAAAGGGCAGCTCGATTGGAAGAAGTTGGTACTCTAACCACTAAGTAGCACAAAGCAACACGAAGGAGAGATCATCCGAATTTGACCCGACGGCGTTAGTGTATTAACAATTGTCTTCTTCGTGTTCCTTCGTGTCTCTTCGTGGTTACATCATGATCCCACCAGGTTCCACAATCGGCGTATTCGGCTCAGGCCAGCTCGGGCGCATGTTCGCGATCGAGGCGCGCAAGCTCGGCTACCGGGTCCACACCTACTCGCCGGCCAGCGACACGCCGACCGGGCACGTCGCCGACTTCGAGATCGAGGCCGACTACCGTGATCTCGACAGGGTTCGCGATTTCGCGCGCGAAGTCGACGTAGTCACTTTCGAGTTCGAGAACGTTCCTTCAACGACCATCGAGACCGCCGCCGAGTTCGCCCCCGTACATCCGAAGGGCGATGTCCTCCACACTACCCAGAACCGGCTCCGCGAGAAGACCTTCCTTTCGACCAACGGGTTTCCGGTCGCGCGCTACAGCCACGTCACGAGCCTCGATTCGCTGAAGGCTGCGGTTCACGATATCGGGCATCCGTCCGTTTTGAAGACTGCCGGGTTCGGCTACGACGGAAAGGGCCAGCGAAAGGTGAAGAGCATTGACGACTGCGATGACGCGTTCCACGGAATAGGCGGCGAAGAGGCGATCCTGGAGTCTTTCATAGATTTTGAAAAAGAGGTCTCGGTCGTCGCCGCACGCGACGCCGAAGGCAGTTTTTCGCACTTCGGGGTCATCGAGAACGACCACAGGAACCATATTCTGGACGTATCGTTCGCCCCCGCCGAGGTCACGAGCAAGCTCCGCGACGAGGCGATCCGAATAACAAAAGGCATAGCCGAAGAGTTCGACTACGTGGGTACGATGTGTGTGGAGTTCTTCGTAACGGGGAATGAAGATCTGCTTGTAAACGAGATCGCGCCGAGACCTCACAACTCGGGACACCTGACATTCGACGCATCCGTTACCTGCCAGTTCGAACAACAGGTCCGAGCGGTCTGCGGACTTCCGCTCGGATCGACCGAGCTTCTGCGTCCCGCCGCGATGGCAAATCTGCTTGGAGATCTTTGGGAGAACGGCGAGCCGGACTGGAGCCGTGTACTGAAAGATCCGGATGTGAAGCTACACCTCTACGGCAAGGCCGAGGCTCGTCCCGGCCGCAAGATGGGGCATATTACGGCGATGGCGGATTCGCCGCGCGAGGCCGTCCGGATAGTAGTCGATGCGAGAAATAGCCTGAAAAACTAGCCGTTGCCTCCGCGGTTGCGTCCGCGGCCCCTTCCGCTCTCGTCGTCGTCCGCTTCCTCGCGCTCTTCGGCCTCATCGCCTTCGTCGGCCTCAGCCGCCGGCGCCGCTCCGTAGAATTCGGTGTGGCGGATCATCCCTCCGAGCTTGCCCGTGTACCCGAGCATTCCCGAACTGATCAAAGCGAGAGCCAGAACCGCAGGCGCGAGCCATACGGGAAAGGTCGAACCTCCATTTTCCTTTCTTCCGCGAAGGAAAACCCTCCAGCCCTTGAACAGCAGGAAGCCGATCCCCGCGACCGCTCCGGTAGCGAGGACCGACCCGAGTGCGAAGAATGCGAAGTCCTCGTGATCGTCGATCGCATTCTCGGCGACCCCCGGAATGTTCTCAACAAGCTCTTCGGCGGGCTCGCCGGTAAGATAGACCAGGATCACCACAAGACCGAGCGCAAAGAACGAAAGGAAGGCGGCGGACTTCAGGTCGTCGCTTTTCTTCCAGATTCCCAGTACCAGAAGCGCGGCCGCGAACGGAACGCCGATGATCGGGATGTGGTTGGTGACGATATGCAGATAAGCTGTATCCATAACCTACAGTCTCCTAAAACACTGATTTGAGACGGATACTAGAGCTTCTTGGCAATCGACATTCCCAGGATCAGGCCCAAAAAACCGAGCAAAAGGCTGAGGAATATGTAGGCGAAGACGGCGAGGTGCCTTCCGTCGCGGAAAAGTCCCCAGATCTCGAGTTCGAACGTGGAAAATGTCGTGAAGGCGCCGAGGAAGCCGACCATTATCGCGAATCGAAGATTGTCGCCTACCTCGAACCGGTCCGTTAGGGCGATGAAGCAGAAGCCGATTAAAAAGGAACCGATGATGTTGATCGCGAACGTCGGATACGGAAATCCGCCGGGCAGGTCTTTCAGCGGCGAGATGTTTATCAGATACCTCGCCACGGCGCCGAACGCCCCTCCGGCGGCGATGAAGATGAGTTTGGTGGCGGTTTCCATAAGTGAGCGGTGAGCAGTGAGCAGTTCAATGAAGTGACGCGGCTTGTCTCCGACCTGAACTCACTGATTGGCTGGGCTCTCGATGAACGGATACGGCTAGCAGCGCGTCGCGTCAGCGACTGCATTAACTTAGCCGTGGCCTTCAGGCCACGGGTAGCGGGAGTAGTACCCTAATAGCTGCGTTAGCGGCGTGATGATAATACGCGACCAAGCGACGCCGATCCCGGTCGGGTTCTATCACCCGTCGGATAATTCTTTCCAATCAGCACCAAATAGCCAATCAGGAATTCGATCCTTCTCGTCATCCGTATCTATCGAGTATCCGTGCGCCTCAACGAAATCGAACCACTCATCCCGCAACGAATCAGGGAGTTTCTTACCGCACCAGGGGCAATGATCGATCAAATGGAATGAGCCGTTATTATCAAGGGAAGGGATCCCGAACTCGCGAAAATGAGGGACGTGTCTGATCACTTGATCAACATCTGCGCGAGGGTCAGGTTCACCGACGAACACTCGCTCTCCCATCATTTTGCAGCAAGACTCCATGATCGGCCTTGGTCTCTCCCTCCGCGACCTTCGCGCAGACCTTAGCGTTCTTTGCGGTAATCCCCAGGACGGTTAACTGAGGACCGAGAGACGAACTTGACGCGATTTCTTCTATCCGCAAAGCTCCTCAGCACTCAGCACTCAGCACTCAGCACTCAGTCCTCACCCATGCAGGCGTCCATCTTCCGCGTCCTGTTCAACCTGTTCCTCTTCGATCTCACGCGTGTATGTCACGATCCGATCTCCCTCGCCGACGATGACCATCTCCGCAAGGTCCAGGAACAGCCCGTTGCAGACAACGCCCTCGATGTCATTCAGGTAGTCCGAGATCCCGTACGGGTCGTCCATCAGGCCGTAGTCCGCGTCGATGATGTAGTTCTGTTCGTCGGTCAGATAGAACTCATCGCCGTCCATCCGGATATGGCCTTTGCCGCCCGAATCGTCGATCATCGACTTCACGTAATTTACGGTGAACGGAAGCACCTCGACCGGGATCCGGAATGCGCCGAGCTTCTCCACCTTCTTCGTCGAATCCGCGATGATCACCTGCCGGTCCGACATCCTCGCGACCATCTTCTCTTTCAGAAGCGCGCCGCCGCCGCCCTTGATCAGGTTCAGGTGCGGATCGAACTCGTCCGTGCCGTCGATCGTCAGGTCGATCGAGTCCACGTCGTCTATCGACACCAGCTCGATCCCGAGCTTGAGGGCCTGCTCCTCGGTCCGCGCGGATGTCGCGACCGCCGTCACGGAGAACCCGTTCCGGACCATCGTCCCGATCTCCTCGATCGCGAAATACGCGGTCGAGCCTGTTCCGAGCCCCAGGACCATTCCGTCCTCGACGAGTTTCGCGGCTTCGAGCGCCGCAAGCTGCTTTTCTTTATTCGTGTCTCCCATTATTCCGGTCACCGCGAGGGCAGGTATTCCCTCGAAAGAAACCTCGGCGGAATGCCGATCCAGTAGAGCGTCTGGCGCACGCTCCATTTCGTAAATCTCCACCAATAGCCGCTTCTAAAGCGCCTGTCCGATATCTCGACCGGCATCTTCACATAAACGAAACGCCCGATCTTTTGAAGCCTGTGGGCGAAATCGACATCCTCGAACTTCGGAAGGTCGCGGAACCCGCCGGCGGCTTCGTACTTCTCACGGCTTGTGAAGATGGCGGACTCTCCGTACACAAGCCCTGAAGAGCGGATCTGCGAACAGATCCGTGTCATCAGACGCGCCCAGAACGAGCCTCCCTTGAAGTACACTTCGAAATGTCCGCCGGAGATCTCTTCGTTGTTCAGATACTTCTTTATCTGCCGCCCGGATCCCTGGACCGGCCTTGCGTCGGCATAGACGAACCAGAGTATTTCTCCTGTGGCGTGTTCTGCGCCGGCGTGAAGCTGAAGCCCCCGGCTCGCGCGGCTGAGGCTAACGATCTGCGTGTTCTTGATCTTGTCGTGCGTTTCGGCGATCTCAATCGTGCGGTCTGTGCTGCCGCCGTCGACGATCACCAGCTCGGACACGTTGACCAGCCTCGACAGCGCGTCGAGCGTCTTCCCTATCGTCTGTTCCTCGTTGTAGGTGGGGATGATGACGGAGATTTCCATTGAGCTGGTCGATGATACGGGACTTCGGCGCGGGCCGGCCCGCCGGCGCCGCGTATAAGATAACAGCAAACGGTGCGATTTGGAACGGGTTTGCGGCGGGCGAAGGCGGGTCCGGCAATCGGTTGCAATTTGCAGGGTCGGATGGTATAAAAAGTGTTCGCCTTCCCCCTGAGGAAGGCTTTATTCCGCAGTAGCTCAATGGCAGAGCATTCGGCTGTTAACCGAAGGGTTGTAAGTTCGAGTCTTACCTGCGGAGCCAATCTTTACAACAAGTTAGCCCGGCCATATTGGTCGGGCTTTCCTGTTTTCCCAGGATTTTCCCTGATATTTCCGGTAAAAGCGTCCGACGTGGGGAGTAAACATCCTTCCTGGGTCGGTTCTCATTATTCTGTCTCACCTTCAATAAACGCAAATTGAAAGGGAACGCGATATCGGGCAAACCACTCCGGCCAGGAAACCTCCCTTCGGAAGCGCTGCAGTTCGTGTCGCGGATTGTCGATCAAATGGATTCGCATTATTGGCAAGTGAGTATCCCTCGAAATGTGCACTGACTTACCCAGAATACCGATAGTCTGTTGAGGCACCGGGAACAATCTGAAAGGGACACATTTCCCACCGATCCGAACGGGATCGCCAGGAAGTCCGACTTCGAACGGTTAATGTGCGAGGTCGTATTCGAGACGTGAACATTGCCGCGTCCCTGACGCCAACTAATGAGATCATCCAGCAAACATTTGGTCGGGCATACCAACGATCAAGCCGGACCGGTTGTACAGGGTAGGTCAATCTGACGAGATTGGAAATACGTGGAGGCTAAGCCGGAATGACTTCCAAAAGCGGAACCGACGGTTCCGACTCTGCGCAAAGTACTAGCGCGGTGATGTCTGAATTCAGAAATTGAACGAAGATACATATTTCGACGGAGACAGTTCGGACATTTCGAGTGAAGGAGTAACCGGAAGAATTAGATAAATCAATCAGGTGAGTCCAGGTTCATGGTCTATCGGCACCCCTGTATTGCGATGGCGATTTTCCGTTCGTCTGGAAATACATTCGTGGAAGAGTTGCGAGTAATCTCAAATTGGGAAGCAAGTGTTCGTCTTCCGCTTGCAGGGTGTTTTTTCGAATGTCGCGGCACAGTTCGCAAAGGACAAATGGTGTGAACGTCCCCGCCGGGATTACTAAGAGGTGAATTTGACAAGCAAGCAGAGGCGGCGGATTTGAGGACCCATTTGGATGCCGAATTCAAAACCATCTTTTCTGGAACGGAGTCATTTTGACCATCAAGTACTGGTGAATTCAGCAGGTATACGCCGTCAACGGTTTGATTGATATTCGGACGCGGCAAACGACAGGTTCTACCTTGAGGAGGTTTCATACTATGGAAATCATGCACAGGATGCCTTCAATTACTTCAAATCATAAAACTCTGAGGTTTATTTTGCTCATCGGCATCCTTCAACTCGCTGTTACCAGTGTGTTTACACAGACAAAGGAAGACCTTGATTGGTCTGAGACTCTCCTTAGGCAATCCAAACCCGCGAATAATAAGGAACGTGTAGAGATCCTTGACCAGATCTCAGAACGGCTTTCCCTTCGCGCCAAGGACGACCCGGAAGCGCGGCAGATTCTCGATATCTTGAGGGTTCAGAGGGCCATTTACAACTTCGACGAACAACTGCTTGATGAGAGCATTGACAAAGCGATTCATTCCGCAGATCCGAACGTGCGGGCCAGGGAGTTGGAAAAAGCCAGAAACGGACTTATCGAAAGGACGGCCTTTCTCGTTTCCACGGTTGACCCAAAAGACCTGTCACCTGCTGAAGTTGAGAGATTCACAGGGATACTGAAGACGACAATGAAATGGTGGGATGAGACTAACGATCCATCGCTTCTTGGATCGAGGGCGTCTTTCGCGAGCATGCTGATAGGATTTGGCAACGGTCTCGCGAAGCTTGCCGTCGCTACGGATGATCCAGGTGCCAAACGAATCTGGGATGGCCTCAACTCGACACTTGGTGCGTTCAAGGTCTATTTGCCGCGACAAGGCGTTTCGGTTCCAAATACCTTTTCCGTGATATCGATGCCGGCCGAGATCATGGCCGGTGTAAGCGATCACTCCAGGAAGGGTTACCATCATGCGACGAACTTTATGAATGGGTTCGAGGCCTTGATAAATCAACAACCTGGCGCGGAAGCTCAAATGAACGAGTCACGGGCCGAGCTCGCAAAAATCCTGAACCCGGAAAGTTACGGAAGGGCGATGCTAGGGGCGATAAGCGGGAACCTGCTTTCCAAGGTTCCGTTCCTTGGGACGCTAAAGAACTGGCTAATCCCCGACCCGCTTGGTTGGCTGATCGGAACCTGGAAGGTCGTCGACACGCGGGGACAAAAGACTTACCTAATGATTGAGTTTCGGGCCGAGGGGGGCGTCGTAAACGGCTATGTTGTTGCTTTGAGCGACCCGTATCTTGAGGGACTTGGGCTTGCACAGGGACAAATCGTTTACCGAAACATCGTACTCAAGATCGCCCCAGCCCCTCACCCACCGTTTGCAACGGGCGAGTGCGTTCAAAGAGGCCTCGACTTTGATCGCAACACTCATTTTTTGGCATTTGGTAATACCAGTGTCGAGAATGTAAATAACTTCGGCTCCACAAATCTGGGAAGAGGCTGTGTAGAGGATTTGGCCAGCGGTGAACCTTATGTGCGAACGATAAAAGCAAACTGACGCCAGAAACAAATCATTGTGGCTGATTTCAAATCGTTGGCACCCTCGTTAGTTGACACAAGTGGTATTGATCGTTTTTGTCAACCCAGAGGTCGAGAGGGTCATACAACGCAGTTCCTAATTCGGTCCGACGTGTCCCAAGCCTTCTGAATCAGCGCTCCGGTAACGCTTCCGGGCCTTTGAATTCACGTTCTCGGTGAACTTCGGCTTCGTCATGGCAATTCCTCGCTTTCACACATTGGAATTTGCCTGGATCTTCTCCTGTTTAGTTCGATAAGATTTTTAGGGGGTGGGTCACATGTCAGATTATGACGGGGTAGTTTGGATCGATCAGAAGGATGATAACTCCTGTTCATTGAGCAGGTTATAGCTAATCAGGGAAGTATCTATTACTCGGACTACACTTTCGCTAACCGAAGGGTTGTAAGTTCGAGCCTTACCTGTGGAGCCAGATCTGAAAAAGCCCGGTCGAAATGGCCGGGCTTTTCTAATTGCGACCTGAACCGCTTTCAAGTGTTCGTCTGGTCGGCCGGGACATCTTCCGGCAGAAAGGCGGCGTTGTCGCCTTCGGCGCAATCGAGATCTTCTATATCCACTCCGTAGCAAGTCATCGAAATAGATCCGAAAGCATACCCCTTTACGACCGGCCTCGCATTTCCCGATTCGGCGGCAAGTCCCGCCGTATACAGCAGCGGTATGAAATGATCGGGGGTCGGGACCGCCAGACCGTAGTCCGGATGATCCTTCATCTTCAGAATGCCGGCGGGATCTTCCGTCATCTGCTCCATCACGGCGTCGTCGAACCGGTGCGCCCAGTCGGTCCCGCTGTTCTTCGCATTCCAGTCGATACGCCTGAGGTTGTGTACGACATTCCCGCTGGAAAGGATCAGGACACCTTTGTCGCGCAGAGGTGACATCCGCCGCGCGAGATCGATGTGGTATTCCACGGGCTTTGACGCGTTGATGGACAACTGCACGACCGGAACGTCCGCCTCGGGATAAAGATGTGCGAGGACGCTCCACGTACCGTGGTCGATACCCCACTGATCGTGATCGGCGCCGACCCACATCGGCTTCGCAAGCTCCGCGATCTCGCCCGCCAGCTCGGGAAGGCCGGAGGCGGGATACTCGACCTCGAAAAGCTCTTGCGGGAAACCATAGAAGTCGTGGATCGTGCGCGGATGCGCCATCGCTGTGACCGCCGTCGCGCCGATATACCAGTGCGCCGACACCGACAGCACCGCGCGGGCGGGCGGCAGCGCCTTTCCGATCTTCTTCCAAGCGCGGGTGAAGCCGTTCTCCTCGATCGCGTTCATAGGGCTCCCGTGCCCCAGGAACAGCGCCGGCATTCTCTTGGCGGACTGTGAATCGCTCATATCGAAATCCCGTTGAAAGCTTACTCAGCATTCCATTGTGGATCGAACCGCGCGGGCAGGCAAAGAACCGGTTCGAGAACCCGCGATGCGGGTTTATTGGTAAGCCGTGAAATCTTGGTCTTTAGACGGCGAAATCCTAGCCTTCCAAAACGGCAGGATTTCCTTGCGCACACCCTGCCATTTTGGTAGGATTCGGTTTGTCGATGGGAGCGGCGATGGCGAGATGAAGGTACTCGGATTACAGATCATCGACAGATTCTGCCGTGCTCATACGAGGGCCCGCAGTTCTGCGGACCATTGGATCGAGAATGCGAAACAGGCGGATTGGGGGAGCCTTGTCGATATCCGAAGGACCTTCCGAAACTGCGACAAAGTCGGCTCGTGCTATGTGTTCAATCTGGGAGGGAACAACTTTCGTTTGATCGCCAAGATCAACTTCACGTCATCGATATTAGTGGTTCAAGAGCTGCTTACACATTCCGACTACGACTCGGACAAATGGAAAGCAGGATGTGAGTAGGAATCCGCATCGGGTGAGAGAAAATGAGCAACGGATACAAAGAACTTCTGATCGAGGCGATCCCGGGAGTGATCAAATCGGAGGATGAGTACGAAAGAATGATGGGGATCGTGAACAATCTGATCGACAAAGAGGAGTTGTCCCCCGACGAATCGAGGCTTCTGGAGCTCCTCGCATTGCTTGTCGAGACTTACGAATCGGAAGCGTTTCCAATGAAGACCCAGACCACGCCGAGGTCGCGGCTCAAGTTTCTGATGGAGGCGAACGATTTGAAACAGGCCGATCTTGTAGATGTATTCGGCTCGAGCGGGCGTGTTTCCCAGGTCGTGAACGGCAAGCGCGAAATCAGCAAGGAGCAGGCGAAACGGCTTGCGGAACGGTTCAATGTCTCGGTGGCGATGTTTATCTAGCGTAAGTCCGTTGTCGGTTGGAGGCTGTCTGAAAACCAAGTGCAGGGAATTCTCCAATCATATCTGAGCCCACAATATTGTGAAAATAACCATCAGTTGCCCCCCGTTTTAACGGGGGGATTTCGGGGCGCCATTAAAGATCGGCCGACTTCAGCCGGCATTTGCGGGGCTGAAGCCCCTAAATCGACGTTGGCCTGCACGGTCCCCCCCGCTGAAGCGGGGGGCAACTAATGGGCTGAAGCCGCGGAGTTGTTGTTAAGTGTCCGCATACCCCCGCTAAACCGGGGGCAATTAATGGGCGAACTAAGCTGAGGTAATCAATAATGTATGGGGCACCGCTAGGCGAATCGGCGTTTACGAAATATGATTTAGGTATCAATCTTAAGGAGCCGGTTGAACTATGAGGTCAGGAAAAATATTCAGGTCGTTATTTATCGGAGCGATTCTTTTTGCGGGTTTCGCATTCGCAGGCGCGGGCGTCGCGAATGCCCAGACGGATTCGGTGGCGGGTGAATGGAACGCCGCGATGAACCATCCGGGCGGTGTCAGCAATTTCAAGATCATTTTCAAGGTGGACGGGGAAAAATTGACGGGAACGGTCAAGCGCTCTGCAGGCGACCGGCCGCTCGAAGGCACGGTCAAGGGAAACGATATTCAGTTCTCGTATTCCATCGTTTACGGCGATAACACTATGACGATGTCCTTGACCGGCAAGCGGGACGGCGACAAGATCACCGGCGTGGTCTATTTTGGCCAGTCCGGCCAGTCGAGCGACTGGAGCGCTACACGCGCGACCGAGGAGTAAAAGCGAAAGCGCCAATACTTAAGGATAAACAAAGAGCCCGGTCATTTCGGCCGGGCTCTTTGTTTTAAGCGAACGTACGAACCTCTGATCATTTAAGCCTCGGGTCGAAATCGATCGGCTCGGGCCCCAGGTAGGCTACCTTGCTAAATTCCTTGTGGGCAGGATTGATCAGAAAGTTGAAGCTTCTCGGAATCACCGCAGAAGGGACCCTGAGAACAGGGGTGCTCCCGGTTGCGATCCATTCGTCCCCGATCGTCTGCAGTTCGATCGATCCTTGTGCATTGTGCCAGTCGGCCGGCAGGGGCGAGAGGTCTTCGACATCGACGACCATCTTTTCTTCGAAGCGCGCTTCGATGAAGACATAGCTTCGGAGGATCGAGGCCTTGTCCAGATGAACCAGCATTTCCAGGCAAGCCAGTGCAAGCGATTCAGACGCGTACAAGACGCGAGATCCGGGCGAGTTCCATCTTCCGCCGAATTCGTAAGCCCCGTCACCGCTGAACGGGTCGGCGGCGAACTGTTCCTTGACGGTGCGGAAGCAGGACAAGGTCATTGGACAACTGCCTAGGTGAATACTCCGTGCTCGAGACGGCCGATCAATTTCTCGACCTCTCTTGCGCCTGTCTCGGTCTTTGCCATCTCAAGCGGCGTCATCCCTCCAAATGCTCTGGTTCCAGAGGTTAGCCACCTTCGGGCAGAATCTGTGTCTCCATCGAAAAGCCGGACGGCTTTCGCAAAAAGGCGGGCGATAGAAACAAGCCTGTCCGATTCCGCGGTCGTGAAGCGGTTCGAGGATCTCCGCCTGTCAAAGGTCCTCGGCTTGATCCCGATGACAGGCTTCAGGCTTGAGTCCTGCAAGCCGCTGGTCTTCCGGAATGACCTGTACGCGTCGAAAGTCAATCCCTTCTCTATCCTCGACATCAACGCGGTTGTGCTCCTTGCCGAAATGCCCAGGTACCTGTTTATCAATGCTCTCTCAGAAACTTCGTTCATTTCATTCACACCGTGCGCCCCCCGGCTTCTACAAGCAGGGTCTTCGGGAAGTCATACCGATCTCGACGAACAGATCCGACGAATCGAGTTCGCCAACTGACGTTACATTATACGCCATTTGGCGACAATCAGGAATCCTGAATCTCGGAACCGCTGACAAAACGCGTGGCCACCTCGGCATCAGGTTCCGGTATCAACGGACGACGCAACCTTTCTCCCGAGAACAATGCCGCGGTTCAGCACGTACACTCCTACTTCGTGCCCAAAACGATCCGGATCAATATGCGCGCCGGGTAAAACCAGCGGTACATTTGTGGTAAATTGGACGCCCAATGAAAAATAAGATCATCAGAAGCCGCCCGATCACATTTATCGCAGGGATCGGGGCAGCGGCCGTCCTGACGGCGGCTCTTTCCGCGTCTATCAGTGCACAGCAGGGTGATTCCGTCGTGGTTCAGCCCGGAGCTCCCGGAAAGCCGACAAAGAAACTGCCCAATTCGACGACCGCAAAACTGCCTCCGTCTTCGAAGAAGGACGTCGAGTTCATGCAGGGAATGATCGTCCATCACGCGCAGGCGGTCGAGATGGTCGCTCTGATGGCCGATCGCACGGACAACAAGGATCTGCTTCTTCTGGGCGCGCGCATCAGCCATACCCAGGCGGAAGAGATCGGCTTCATGAAGCGCTGGCTCGAATCCCGCGGCGAGAAGTCGTCGATGGGCGGGATGGATGTGAAAGGCGAAGACCACGCGGGCCATCATATGCCGGATAAGAAAATGGACATGTCAGACCACCAGATGCCCGGAATGCTGACCCCGAAACAGATGGAAGAGCTGGCCGCAGCGGAGGGAACCCAGTTCGACAGGCTTTTCCTTACCGGGATGATCCAGCACCACATCGGCGCGCTCGTGATGGTAAAGGACCTTTTCGCCTCCGCGGGCGCGGGGCAGGACGCACAGTTGTTCAATTTCGCGACGGACGTGGACAGCGGCCAGCGCGCGGAGATCAGAGTTATGCAGAAAATGCTTGGGGAACTTCCCAAGGAGAATGATTAAGAGATTATGAATCCCTCGAACAAAAGACACCTCAGATCGATCGCAGGCCTGCTTTTTATTTGTGCCTGTTTTGTAACCGGAACGCTCGCCCAGGGTCTCGAAAAGGCTCCGCCTCTTCCCGAAGGGATGACCGGCTCGAGCAAGGAAGATCCCAGGGCCAAGCTCCCGGCCGGACTTTTCGACGCGGGACAGGCCTCGATGGGAATGAAGCACGTATCGCTTGTGAAGAAGCCGTCCGCATTCGAACTCGGCACCGTCGACGCTGACGATCCGAGGGTCAAGCAGATCCTCGGGCAGCTCGGAGCCGGCGACGGATCGCAGATACCCCCGGCGATCAGGCTTGTCTTCGCCCAGCTGGCGTTTGCCAATTCCGACCTGGCGTTCCAGGGAGACCGCGTGTTCATGGGCAATTTCTACGGGATGAGCATCTACGACATCTCGGACCCCGAAAAGGTGAAGCTGCTCACGACGATGCTGTGTCCCGGCGGACAAGGCGACGTTTCCGTTTACAAGAACCTTATGTTCATGTCGGTGGAAATGCCGAACGGACGGCTCGATTGCGGAACCGAGGGTTTTCCGCCGGACCTCAGCCAGGGCGGAATGCCCGTGGCCAACAAGGACAGGTTCCGCGGGGTACGCATCTTCGACATCAGCGACATCAGGAATCCCAGGCAAGTCGGAGCCGTCCAGACCTGCCGCGGCTCGCACACGCATACGCTTGTGACCGACCCGAATGACAAAGAGAACGTGTACATATATGTATCCGGGACGTCATTCGTCCGCCAGGCGGAAGAGCTCGAGGGCTGTTCCGGCGGCCGACCGGAAGAGGATCCGAACACGGCGCTGTTCAGGATCGACGTGATCAAGGTGCCCGTGAAGGCTCCGCAGAATGCGGCGGTCGTCTCGAGCCCCAGGATCTTCAAGGATGAAGAAACAGGCAAGATCGCGGGCCTCGACAGCGGCGGCACGCATTCGGACGATCCCAAGAAGGGCACGATCGCAGCTTCGCTGACCGACCAGTGCCACGACATAACGGTGTATTCGGAAATAGGGCTCGCGCTGGGAGCCTGTTCCGGAAACGGCCTTTTGCTGGACATCAGCGACCCGGCGAATCCCAAGAGGATCGACGCGGTGAATGATTCGAACTACGCCTACTGGCATTCGGCTTCGTTTTCGAACGACGGTTCGAAGGTCGTGTTCACGGATGAATGGGGCGGCGGAATGGGAGCTCGCTGCAGGGCTAACGATCCGAATACGTGGGGCGCGAACGCGCTTTTCCGCCTGAACGGGAAGAAGCTGGAGTTCGTGGATTACTACAAGATGCCCGCGGCGCAGGGCGACAGCGAGAACTGCGTGGCTCACAACGGTTCGCTGGTCCCGGTTCCCGGACGCGACATAAAGGTCCAGGCCTGGTATCAGGGCGGGATCTCCGTGATGGACTTCACAGACCCTTCGAATCCTATGGAGATCGCGTATTTCGACCGCGGCCCGATCGACGAAAACATGGTGATCATGGGCGGCCACTGGTCTGCTTACTGGTACAACGGCCGGATCTACGGATCTGAGATCGCTCGCGGCCTCGACATTCTCGAACTGACGCCGACCAGGTACCTGACCCAGAACGAGATCGCTGCCGCCAAGTCGGTAAAAGTCGACGAGTTCAACGTGCAGAACCAGGAGAAGATCGTCTGGCCGAACAAACTCGTTGTGGCGAAGGCCTATATAGATCAGCTCGAGAGATCGAAGGCGCTCGACGCCGGAAAGATCAAGGCGTTGCGCGAAGCGATCTCAAGCGCAGAGGGTTCGAAGCTGGCTTCCGCAGATCGCACGAAGCTGAAGTCGCTCGCTTCTTCACTCACAGGCGGATCCGGCGCGGACGCCAAACGGATGAAGGCTCTGGCGGCGATTCTGAACGATCCTGCGATGTAATCGACGAACAGTCGAATTTATTGAACTATCAGTTGCCCCCCGCTTCAGCGGGGGGTTAACGTTCTGCAAACGAATCAATGGGGCTTTAGCCCCCCAGCCGGCTGAAGCCGGCAGTGATTCCCGGTCGCCCTTTCATCCCTCCGTCAAAACGGGGGGCAACTGATGCATACGTAATCCGGAGCCGCACGCGAAGTATCACGCGAAGTAAAATGCACGACTCAAACAAAAGAATTGGATCTCTTACAGCGGCGCTCCTTGCCGCTCTTCTTTTCTTTCAGGCCCCGATCCTTTTGGCTCAGGAGATGACATTCGAGGAGTACGAGCCGAAATCGACGCTCGTCGTCCCCGGAACCACGATCACGAAGGCGAAGTTTCCGTTCATCGACATTCACAATCACCGTCGAGGCGAGCCTCAGCCCGGAGAAGTCGAAAAGATGATCTCGGAAATGGACGCGATGAACATGCGGGTGCTCGTCAATCTCAGCGGCCGAAGCGGCGAAGCCTTGAGGCAGATAGTCGCGAATTACAAGGGCCGGTATCCCGACCGGTTCGTCGTGTTTGCGAACATCAGCTACGAAGGGATCGACGAGCCCGGCTACGGCGAGCGCACCGCGAAACAGCTTGAAGAGGATGTTAAGAACGGGGCGCAGGGACTTAAGATCTTCAAGGACCTTGGCCTCACGGCGAAGGACGGCAAAGGGAACCGGATCGCGACGGACGACCCGAGGCTCGATCCGGTTTTCGCGAAGGCAGGTGAGCTCGGAATACCGGTCCTGATCCACACCGGCGAGCCCCGATCGTTCTTCGACCCGCACGACAGGTTCAACGAACGCTGGCTTGAGTTGAAGCAGTTCCCCAACCGCGCGCGTCCGGCGGACAAGTTCCCGCCGTGGGAGCAGGTGATGCGCGAACAGCACAACCTTTTCGCGAAGCACCCGAAGACGAAGTTCATCTCGGCTCACTTCGGATGGATGGCGAACGACCTGGCGACCCTCGGAGCGCTTCTGGACAAGTATCCGAACGTTTACACGGAAGTGGCGGCGATCGTGGCGGAGCTCGGAAGGCAGCCCAGGTTCGCAAGGGAATGGTTCATCAAGTACCAGGACCGCGTGCTTTTCGGGAAGGACACGTACGCGCCCGAGGAATACCACACGTACTTCAGGATCTTCGAGTCGAACGACGAGTACTTCGATTACTTCCGCCGCCGACACGCATTCTGGAAGATGTACGGTCTCGGCCTGCCTGATGAAGTACTGAAGAAGTTCTATTACAAGAACGCTCTGAGACTGCTACCCGGTATCGACAAGTCCGCGTTTCCGGAGTAGGACGGTAAGCAGTGAGCTGTGAGCGGTGAGCGGTGAGCAGTGAGCAGTGAGCAGTGAGCGGTGAGCAGTGAGCAGTGAGCGGTGAGCAGTAAGGAAATGTTGCTTTTGATTGGACCGAAGGCGTCCCCGCCCGCCGTGTCATGAGTTCTGAGTACTGAGAGATGAGTGCTGAGTCGGACCGCGGGCGTCCCCGTCCGACCTATCTCGAGTGCTGAGTACTGAGAGATGAGTACCGAGCCGGACCGCGGGCGTCCCCGTCCGACCTATCTCGAGTGCTGAGTACTGAGAGATGAGTACTGAGCTGGACCGCGGGCGTCCCCGCCCGCCGTGTCGTGAGTGCTGAGAGATGAGTACTGAGCCGGACCGCGGGCGTCCCCGCCCGCATCGTTTCGGTTCGTACGCCCGCCGGGTATTGAGGAACTGTCAGTTGCACCCGCTTCAGGGGGGATCACGAATTCCCTTGAATTCCCGGCCGGCTCTTGCCGGCAGTTGTTGTGGCTGAAGCGGGAGCCAACTAATGTTTTTTGCACGAGACCAGACGGCTCAGATAAGACCGGAGAAAAGCCGGAAAGTACTTTTGAGACGGACCCGATGCTGCTGCTTATTCCACTTCTGCGGGACCCGGACTCCGGAGGGTTCTTTTCTTGGCCGTCCCCCCGAACGGCAGGGCACTTCCGGACATTCTTCGGCTCCGGAACGGGTTCTTCATCTTGTCGGCGAGTAAAAGATTTTTGTCTCCGATACCGATACGTCTATAATCGTCACGAAACCCTAAGATCGCTTCGGATCAGACCCCAGTACCAGGAAGGCTAAGGAATGCGCAAAGCCGCCAAAAGCCGAATAACAGCGATTATTCTCTCGGTTCTTGTGACGGCGGCCTCTTCCGCTCCCCAGAGCACCGCAAGCCCTGCACAGGCCCGAAAGGACCTTTCGGTGCTTATCCTGATCGATGTAAGCCCCTCAGCCCAGTACGGCCTGGAGGCCGTCAAGAAGGCGGTCGTGAGCCTTGTGGAACAGCTGGAGGACACAGATGTTTCGGTTGTCGCATTTTCAGAGGACAGAAAGATCCTTGGAAATTTCGGTGAAGCCCGCTCACGGATCTTAGAAAGGATCAACCGCCTCGACGTCGGGACCGGAAGCTCGGTCTACGATGTTCTCGGTTACGCGCTGGAAGATCATTTCCGGACGATCTCCGGACCAAGAGCGATCGTTCTTTTCTCCGACGCCGTCGATACGACGAGCCGCAAGATCGGCCACGCGACCCTTGTCAATCTGGCCGGCGAGTCCGGCGTCGCCATTTTTCCGGTCTATCTTGATACTTTCGACCAGTACACCGGTTTCAGTTCCGCGATCCCGCCGGGTATCAACAGCGTCTTTGCCGATATTATTCAGCAGGCCATCAAACAACGAGGCGGCTCCTTTGGACGGCAGTTAGGGACTCCAAAAGGGACTTCGAAATCCGAATATGCCGAGGGAAGGGTCTTTTTGGAGTCCATTACATCGGTCACCGGCGGACGGATCTTCGAAGCGGAGCTGTCGGAGGTAGGTCTTCTTGAAGCCGCGGCCAATGTCGCGGGTTTGCTGAGGGAGATCCGGCGGGAATTGAATTCCGATCCCGAGATGTTTGCGAAGTGGTCGCGCCGGCTCACTTCGATCCCCGGCGATTCCGGCTGCCTTCACGGTGACGGCTGGAGAATTGCCAAACGACCTGCGTTTGTCGGCGTTAAGGACCTTGAAACTGCCAAGGTCCCGAAAGAGCTAGGGAAGAACGGCATTTACGGAGAGGTTCCGGTCGTTTTTACTATCGATGAGCAAGGAAAGGTTTTACAGGCTAGAGCGTTCGCGGGCCGGCCTGAACTACGCCCTATCGCAGAAGCGGCGGCGAAGGGAGTACAGTTCGAGCCGCCTCTGTTGTGCGACGGAGAAAAGGCGGTAATCCAGATAAGGAGCTACACCTTCGACAGACCGAAGAGCCTGAACAAGATCGGGAAGCAGAGAGAAAAGGCCGCGGACGAGGTGGTCAAGGCTCTCGAGCGGCTTGCGAAGGACGGGACGAAACGGGATCCGGCCGAGGTCTTCGAAAAGGCGTCAAGCCTTTATCAGGAGATAGGCGACAGCTTCGGGACGGCGTTCATTTCGGGTGAAACAGGACTCTATTACCTTCGGAACAAGGAGTACGGCAAAGCCATCGGTCATTTGCAGGCTGCTCTGGACGGTTACAAGGCGAACGGCGCCGGCTATGAGGCCGCCCGAATGAGCCGGATAATCGGTCAGATCCACGCCGCGAATGGCAGGAATGTCGAAGCGGTATCTTCCTTTGCCAGGTCGATAGAGGAGTTCGAGGAGTTTGAGGACCATACCTCAAAGGCCCGTATACTCTCGGACCTGGCCGCGGTCCATATCAGCGAAGGCAAAGACGATCTTGCGCTGCGCGCCCTGGAAGAATCTGTCGTGCTCTTCGAAATGGGAACCGGAGGCCATCCTTTTCACACTTCGGTCTCGCGACTTTCGGACCACGCCGTCGCGCTGGACCGGCTCGCCAACCTGTACTTCATGCTCGGCGAGCGTGAGAAGGCGCTTGAAAACTTCAGGCGCGCGCTGCCCAATCTCATCATCGTTTCCGCGAAGGAAGAAGAAGCGATGATCCGTCAGAACATCGGTTCGATCCTGCATTCCCTCGAGGAGCGGAAGCAGGCGGCTGAGTCGTTCGAACGATCGCTGGTCCTATACAAGGAAGGCGGCAACGGGCGCCGTGCCGCAGAAGTATCGCGGCTGCTCGGAAACCTCCATTTCGAGATCGGTGACGGCAACAAGGCGATCGAATACCTGAATTCAGCGTTGAAGTTTTACCGGGATGCGGGTGACCCGCAGAACATATCGAATGTGCTCAAGGAGATCGGCCTTGTATTTCTTGCGGCAAAAGACCAACGTGCTCTCGCAAGCTTCGAAGAGGCGCTTCCGTTCGAAGCGCTCCACAGCAGCGAAGCCGAAATGGCACAGTCAGCGGCTTATCTGATGTGGGCACAGGATGCATTTGGTCAGCCCGGGGCCGCCGCTTTCTTCGGAAAGCTCACCGCCCGTTCGCTTTCAGACAGATCCCGCTCCCGAAGCCCATCCACGGCGGTTCCCGCAGCATCCGGTTTTGAGGGTTCGTTCAACAAGCTCGCCGAAATTATGAGGGCTCAGGGCCGCGAAGCGGAAGCGGAGGAGATCGCCGGATGGTGGCGGGCTTTTGCGGACGCTGTTCCGGTCAGCGGTTCAGCGCCCGGGACCGAACTTCCGCCGATCACTTTCACGGCTTCGGAGGCCGCACTCGCCGCTGAATACAGGGAACATCTTAGGAAGATGGCGGAGATCGGATCCCAAACTGATCCCGCAAGGGACGGGGCGATCCGGACGGGGTCGTCTGACGCGATCGACCGGGCAGTCGGTGAATTCAGGAAGTTCCTTTCAGCGATACCTTCCAGGCTGGATCAGTCTCCCGGGGCCGGATGATTCTCCGGTTAAGTCGAGTTTCATTCACGGCCAACGAGGGGGTTTCTGCCCGTCGGATGCGGACGCTAAAGCGGCTTGATTCCTCCCAGGCGCCTCCCGGAAAGGCAAGCCTTTCCGCACGCCACGGCGGCAGAGCCGCGAGAAGTGTCTGCCGGTCGGAGCGCTGATCTCGGCCAAGAGAAGTATCGGCAGAAAAGGTGCCCTTGCCTAAACTCGATAGGCTGAAGCCTATCGTACCTCGCCGCTCTTCCCAATCTTGCCGAACTATCCCACACAGTAGTATAGTCCTTGAATGGCAAAGCTCCTCACCTTTGTCGAGACGGAAGTATTCAGGAAGTCGCTGGATCGACACACCGATCTGAGTACATTGTTCGCCATTCAGGCGGATCTGATTGAAGACCCCGAACGCGGAGATCTCGTACCGGGAACGGGCGGGCTAAGGAAAGCAAGAGCGGCGGATAGGCGATCAAGGAAAGGCAAGCGCGGCGGGTTTAGATTTATCTATCTATACTTAAAAGAGCCCGGTATTGTTTATCTGCTTTATCTTTATCCGAAGTCTGCGAAGGCAGATCTAACGTCAGAGGACAAGCACGCATTGGCTAGGTTGGCGGCCGCGATAAAGGACTGTTATCGGAGCTAGAATGAATGGGAAAGTTTGCTGAAGATCTGAAGAAGAGCCTGAAGGAGGCATCCGAGCACGCACGCGGAAAGAAGGAGTTGCGAACTACGGTACTGGCCGAGCCCCCGAAAGAACTGACGAACGATGAGATCAGATCGATCAGGGAGAAACTCCGGGTATCGCAGGCCGTCTTCGCCCGCGCATTGAACGTGTCTGTGAGGACCTATCAGGCGTGGGAGCAAGGCCTTCGAAAGCCGTCCGGACCTTCTCTTAAATTGCTCGCGATCGCGAAGAGGCACCCGGAAATTGTACTGCGGTAAATGTGCTGCGGAAGCGGGGTTAATTTCCCAAATGCCCCCAACGGAGCATTTGGCAAATGGTTGCTGACGACGAGTGAAGAACTCAGCGATGAATTCGAGGTTCGACGAAAGGGCGTTTAGAAGTCAGGTATTTAGCGAATACCTGTTCCTGCGCAAACTTGAGGAGTCAACAAAGGGTGTTACGGAGAACCCGGACCGGAGCCCAAAGGAGATTGCCAAAAAGCACGGTTGCCTCTCAGGGCTCTTTATGCCCGCCATAAACAAGATGGCGAGACTTGCCGCAGACAAAACTTACGAACAAAAGCAGGTCAACGAGGATCGTGGGGGTGCTAAGGAATTACTGGATCGAAAGGAGATTAAGGATCGGCTTTGTCCCCGTCTGACCGAACTCCCTGGTCAGTCGCTGCTTCCTGAGGAGCTTGAGATAAAGATAATCCGTATCCTGGTCGAAGAACTTGCAAGTGAAACTGAAATTGAAGAACCGCTGTTAGAAAGAAACCCTTCGAAATTCGCACAATTGGCGATGGAAGTTTTGGATAGGGGAATTGAGAACTGCTGTGCATCTCGCCAGAATTGAACCGAATTGAGGCGATTGAGGAAACACAGGCCTTACGTCCTAACCGCCCTTGTCCTGAATCTGCGATTCTTTACCAGTCGGCAGCTGTCCGGAAACGCGCAGGCTTAACGCGAGGCAGGCAAACTCATCGGGAAGCAGGGAAGCAAGTCGGAAATCAATACTGAATGGAAGTCTGAGACACCGGCCGATCGAAATCCCATCTCTTACATCCTGTTCATCCTGTCTTTTTCTTCACACCGGAATGAACGTGACCATCAGGCACTGGCAGACCGTGATCACGACGAACGGAATGAAGAGGTAACCCATGATGTCGCGGGCGGAGAGCCTCAAGCCGGCGCACATCACCGGAGTGATGATCAGAATGAAGAAGGGCTGCAGCAGGTTCGTCGTCGTTTCGCCGTAGGCGATCGCAAGCGAAGCCTTCGCCACCATCGCCATTTGAACATCCGGCGGCAGGCCGGCTCCGAGGTCCTTTACCGCTGAGATCACGCTTGGCGCCAGGACGGCGAACTCGCCTCCCGCCGAAGGGATGGCGAAGTTGATGACCGCGCCCGCGAGGTACGAATAGACGGGATAAGTGAGCATCGAGCCGCCGGACGCCATCGCGGAGCCGATCGTCGCGCCGAGCCCTGTGTGGATCATGATCCCCATGATTCCGGCGTAGAAAGGATACTGGAAAACGATCCCCGAGATATTGGAGCACGCCCGCTTCATTGCGATCACGTATCGCATCGGCGTCTGGTGAAGAAGCAATCCGAACATCAGGAACGTGAAGATCATGATGTTCAGGTTCAGGTCGAGGCCGGAGGTCGCGAAGTAATAGAAAATATAAGAGCCGCCCATCGCGAAAATGATAAGCGACAGGATCCGGCTGTTGTTAAGCGCGTCGGAAACGGCCCAATAAGGAAGTTTCAGGTCCTGCGCTTCTTCAGCGATGGTCCGCGTCTCTTCCTGCTCGCCTTTGGCGCGTAGGTCCTTCATCTCGACCGCGGACCCTTCCCGGGGCCGCAGGAAGTACATAAGCAGCGGCGGAACCGCCACGTAAAAGGCGATCATCGCAAGGTTCAGAGGAGATCCAAGCGTTAGCGAAGTCGGCACCTTCCCGCTGAGTATTCCTGCCTCGATCAGAAAATTCCCGTCCGTGTTCAGCACCAGCGGGATCGAGCTCGAGAGCCCGGTCACCCATCCGCCGCCCGAAAGGTAGACGCACGCGACGAGATACCGGTAATCGATCCCGCCCACCCGCTCGGCGAGCTTTCGCGCGAGCACGGCGGTAACGACAAGCCATCCCCAGCTTATGTAGGTGAAGAAGTATCCGGCGACGACTACGAAGACATAGACCTTGGCGGGAGTGCTGATGTATCGCGTAAGCCTGTCGATAAGCTTCCCGACCAGCGTCGAGAGCGCGATAGCGAAGCCGGTGGCGAGGATCAGCACCATCTGCATCCCGAACTCGAGAAGGCTCCAGAACCCCTTGTACCATCCGGAGATTATCGTCATCGGGCCCGCGCCGACCGTAGCTGCTGCAAGTACTGCGCAGATCAGTGTCAGCAGGATCGCGAACACGAATGAATCCGGCATGTAACGCTTAAAGGCGTCGACGAACCCGTTGCCTGTACTCTCAGTCATCGTTCACGTTCGATTCTCCGTCCAGCTTTGTGTCATTCTTCCGCTCGGCCTCGCGGACCTTTTGATTGGCTTCCTTTATGTCTTCGGTCTCAGGTTCCGGCTGTTCTTGCTCTTTTTCGGCGCCGTTCTCAAGGCTGAGCACAGCGAGGATCGGGAAGTGGTCGGAGCCAATACTGTCGAGTCTTCTCAATTCCACCAGCCGGAAATGCGGGGAATGAAAAATATGATCGAGCGGAAACCGCAGAAACGGATATTCGGTGTGGAACGAATTGTACATACCGCGGCCCTTTCGCGGGTCGAGCATTCCGCTGATCTTCTGGAACAGCTTCGTGGTGCGCGACCAGGCGACATCGTTCATATCGCCCGCAATTATAGCCGGCACGCCCTTCTCCCGGACGAGTTTTCCGACAAGCACGAGCTCTGCGTCGCGCTCGGTGGATTCGCCGGTTTCCGAAGGCACGGGAGGCCTCGGATGGACTCCGTAGAAACGGATCACTTCCCCGGAAGGCATACGGACGCCGGTGTGGATCGACGGCACGTCCTTTTCGACGATGAACTTCACCTCGGTCCCGACCAGCTCCAACCGGGAATACATCGCCATCCCATAGGCATTGTCCTGCGGCCGTTCGACGGCGTGCGGATGGCTCTTCTTCAACTTCTGGATCCGGCTGATCCATTTCTCGTCCGTCTCGGCGAGAAGTATCACGTCGGGATCGGCCTCATCGACGGCGGCCAGAAGCCTGTCCGTCCGGTCGTTTTCGACAAGTACGTTCGAGATCAGGATGCGAATCGTCTGCGAATCGGCTCGCGATCTTGCTGGCTCAACCTCCTTGGGATAAAGAGGCGTGTACGGAAGTATCGCGTGGACCTGGTAAATGACCGCGACAGTAGCGAATGCTGCGGCCGTCAGGTCAAAAAAAGAAAGCGGCGTGGAGAAGATCAGGAGAAGCGCGACGGAAAGCGTACCCGCCAGCGCGATCTGGATCCTCGGAAAGTCGCCGATCCGGACCGGCCAGAAGCTGAGCGGAAGTACGGGCGCCGCGGTCAACGCGATCACGATCGCGGCGAGTGCATATGAAAAGTAATCCAGCGCGGTGATCAGCGCCGACTGATTATCCATCCGAACCTCTCCTGAACCGGGTCGCCAACGAGCATAAACGGTAACGCCGATTCAGAAAAGCCCGGTCACCGGCCGAACGCTAGCGTTCTGTCGGCGAATCCTCCTTATCGACCATCAGCAGTGTCACTTCGGCGAAGATCGCGTACACGACCGACATCAGAACAAGGAAACCGATGAAAAAGATCAATAGGTCAGTAGTCATCATTCACCTCCTCATTTTCTGAAGTACCGGCCGGCGGTCAGGATGGAGGGCACCCAGAGGCCGACGAAGATCGCGGCCTGCTTGTTGTAAGTTACATCTCCCCCGAGGACACCGAACCATAGGGAAATGGAAAATAGGAACGAAACCAGCGCCGCTCCCATTATCAAATAGTCTGATCGTCTCATCGTTGTGTTATCTCCCGGCGCGGCGCGCAGCCGTGGCGAACCTCGCCTGTCGTGTTCTTAAAACCCTATCACACTCGTTAAAGCATTCTTTTACACCATTTAGCTTCGACATAAATGGTGCTTCGGATTCAGTCATCAAGGATACAATCCGGGAGAATCACTCGGAATCTAGCTCAAAAAGGGTCGAAAAAAGGTAATGCCGGACCCTTGCGCAGCGAGTTGCTGCGTCCGAGGATCCGGCATAAGTTCTCTGTCCGGAGTTGTTTACCGGGAATGGATCAGCCTTCGAAGGCGGTCCGGAAACAATACGTCGATCATCCTGTTCTCAAGGACCTCAACGACCTTTCCCCGCCCGAACGCGTCGTGCTCCATTATCTGTCCCGATTTGTACGTTTTTGAAGGATCGTAGGGGTCGCCCGACTTCTGCTTGCTCTTATCCGGCTTGAGCTTTGCGGAGCTCGCCTTGAAAGTGCCTACGGTTCCGCATTCCGAGCAAATGACCCTCGATACCCGGCCAAGCTTAGTGACCGATTTTACGATGTGTCCCAGCTGTTCATCGCATTCCGGACACACTTTTTCGACCCTGTCGCCAACGCTGTAACCGTTATCCTTTGCGGTTGAAGTAGCCATAAACTGCTAATACCTTACCATAAAATACCGATTTCCCGTGTCTGGAGCGTCGCCACTCTGAGGCATTTGGACCGCGGGCGTCCCCGCCCGCACCGGTTCTTCCCAATCTTTTGGACCGCGTGCGTCCCCGCCCGCATTTCTGCCGCCGCTAAAGCGGCTCCGGAATCATGTCTCCGTTTCTCCGTGGGTTCCGCCTTCGGCTCCACCCACGGCTAAAAGCAGGTCGTCGCTGCGCGACTCTGGTTGTAACCCTCTATGACCCGACAGACCCGACAGAACCGACAGACCGAACAGACCGAATCGACTGAACAGACCGAACAGACTCAACAGACTGTTAAGCCGCAAGCGCAGTCAAGGTCCGTTTCCGTACCGCTCTCGGACTGAATTCCGGATGCTCGACGCGCTCGATGCTCTTCTCGGTAAGCCTCTCGATGCTTCGCATCGCGAGTTCCTCGATCGGGCTTACGAAGGTGATGGCCTGTCCCAGGCGACCCGCGCGCCCGGTCCTTCCTACCCTGTGGACATAATCCTCAGGAGGCGAAGGCACGTCATAGTTAACAACGTGCGTGACCGAATCAATATCGATCCCGCGGCTGGCAATGTCCGTGGCGACCAGCACCTGTTTGTTTCCGGACTTGAAATCCCGAAGCTCCCTTTCCCTCTGCGACTGCGTCCTGTCGGAATGTATGATCCCGGCATTCAGATCGCGTGCATTCAGGATGTGGGCAAGTCTGTCGGCTCCGCGCTTGGTCGCCGTAAAGATGATTACCTTTTCCAGGTCTTCGTTCTCGAGAAGATCCAGAAGCAGGGCGATCTTTGAGTTGCCGGGAACCGAGTACGCGATCTCATCGATCGTACGTGCGGGCTTGTTTCTGGGGCTCGCTTCTACGAATTCCGGATCTTCCATCATTGAGTAGGCAAGGCCCTTCACCGAGTCCGGCATCGTCGCCGAAAATAGAAGGTTCTGCCTTTCCTTCGGAAGGAATGAAAGGATCCGGTTGATCTGCGGAAGAAAGCCCATATCGAGCATCCTGTCCGCCTCGTCCAGGACCAGCGTTTTGACTGTCCGAAGATCGAGGTTACCGCGCTCTACGTGATCGATAAGCCTTCCGGGCGTGGCGATCACGGTGTTCACGCCGTCTCTTAGCTTCTTTGTTTGCTTGTTGATATTGGCGCCGCCGATCAGGCAGACGCTCCTAAGATTTTTGGGTGCGAAGAGAAGGTAGTCCTTCTCGATCTGCATCGCGAGTTCGCGCGTCGGCGCTACGACAAGGAGCTGCACTCCGGGCCTGCGCTCGCGGATCATCGCGTCAAGGGCGGGCAGCAGGAAAGCCGCCGTCTTGCCGGTGCCGGTCTCGGCACAGGCTATCAGGTCAATTCCCTCCATTACGAGAGGGATGGCCTTCGCCTGGATAGGCGTCGGCTCTGTAAAATTCTGGGATTCACATCGGCGCAATAGCGCGTCATTCAGTCCCAATTCACTGAAGTTCATAAATTTCCTTTTCAAAGAAAAAGTGCCCGGCTGTTAACAAAAAGCCGGGCACTCATTGTTAATTGGTCTGGTCCGGCGTTTCGCCTTACCAGCGGTTGCGACGTCCGCCGCCTCCACCGCCGTAACCTCCGCCGCCGCCGCCGCGGTCAACACGGGGCTTGGCTTCGTTCACGACGATATCGCGGCCGCCTACTTCCTTTCCATTGAATTCCGCGATCGCGTTGTTCGCTTCTTCGGTGCTCGACATCTCGACGAATCCGAATCCGCGCGAACGGCCGGTGTCACGGTCTGTGATCACATTTGCGGATTCAACGGTTCCTGCGCTGCTGAACAGCTCTTCAAGATCGTGATCGGAAGTATCGAACGAAAGATTTCCGACATAAAGTTTTGCAGACATAGTAATCTCCTTTGCCCCGTTATCGGGACAAGTCTAAAGAAGCTTCGAATCGAGTTGTCTTCGGAGAAACGGTTTGCTCGGGAAGGGTCGTGTTTCGGACTGCTCTATCACTAAAGCGGCTTCTGTGCTATCAACTTGCCGACTCTCGAACTATCCAAAACGCCGTCAGTCACTATCTTGCAGGACGGGGCGCATTACCGTTAATGCGCGAGAGAAGGTCTAACTGGAATTTATTGTGGGGGTAAATGCAAGCAATTGCAAATCAGGAATCGTGATTCGCGGCTTCCTTCAACTCTCCCTGAAGTGTTTCGATGCCGCTCTCGGCCCGCGCTTGCGCGCGCCTGCGCGATGCCCGCCACATCGAGAACCCCTCGCGTGCAAGCCCCAGAACCGGTTTGCGGTTGCTGTAGATGAGTTTCACCCACGCAAACTTGCTCATCTGAGGGAAGTAGATCCCCCGGAAGAAAAGCCTCGCTACAAGGTGGCTGATGCGGAACTCGATCGGAGCATCGGCGATAGCTTGAAGCGCCTCGGAATTTCGTTCCGGGCTGTACGACCTTTGCCAGGCGTGATCCGTCTCCGCCCTCGCTTCCTCGACAGTCATCTTTCCGGGAGTATGTGCCATCACGAACGGCGCGAACTCCAGCCAGTGCTTCGGCCTCTCGAGCCTCCCCTCTTTTTCGAGTCTCTCGTACAAAGGCGTCGCCGGGAACGGGGTAAGCTGACCGAATACGGGGAGCCCGGGAGGCCAGCTCTCTATCTGATCCACAGTCCGCGAAGCGACGCCTCGCGAATCGTTGTCCATACCGAAAATAAACGAAGTTATGGCGTACAGATTTCTGGAGGCAAGCCGGTCGAGGACCTGTTTGTAATCGCCGGGTTTCGAAAAGTTCTTGTTCACCGACGCCATGTTCTCGGGATCGATCGACTCCATACCGATGAAGATCCACTTTCCGCCCGCCTCGGCGATCAGATCGACGAGTTCTTCGTCGCTTAGCAGGTTAGCGCTGATCTGCGCCACCCAGGGCAGCTGGGCGTCGGCGGCGATTATGTCCCGCAAAAGCGATTTCAGTCTCTTCTTGTTTATAGCGAGATTGTCGTCGATGAAGAACACGGCGATCTGGCCCTTCTCGTTCTTCGCCCGTTCTTTCAGACGGAGAAGTTCCTCTACCACGCTTTCGTTCGTGCGGAAACGGATCGAGTCGCCGAAGAAGCCCGTCACCGTGCAGAACTCGCAGCCGTAGGGACAGCCGCGTCCGGTCTCGATCGGGACCACGAAGAACTTGCCCCAGCCGGCTCCCATCTTCGACATCAGTTTCCGGAACACTTTCGGGACGAGACTGAACTGCTCCAGGTCCAGCGTCTCCCACGGGATGTGCGGATACGGCTGGAGCGAAGGTTTTACGTCGTTTCCTTTCTCGTCGAACTGCGGCTTGTAAACGTCCTTCAGCTCGCCGTTTGCGGCGTCTTCGACGATGTCCGCCCAGTAGTCGTCCGCTTCTCCGAGTGCGACCGCGTCCGCGTGCCTGGGTCCGCCGTCGCGCCCGAGCGCCTCATCCGGGCATTCGGTGACGTGCGGGCCTCCCATCACTACCGGTATTCCGGCTTCCCTTAGCGAGTCCGCGACCCTGTATGCGCGGGCGACCATTCGCGTCATCGCTCCGATCCCGACCAGGCCGATCTCCTGCTCTTTGCAGAATTCGACCAGTTCCTTGCGGGTCATTGCCTTCGCGTTGCCGTCGATGAGGACCACTTCGTGACCCTCGGGAGTCAGGGACTGCAGAAGGAACATCCACAGGTGAGGCATGAAGTTACGGGTGACACCGTTGTCGGGGTTGTAAAGCAGTATTTTCATTGCTTGGTACTCTCGAAAAGCGGTCCCATCACCGGAGCGAAAAGGGCCCAAAACCGCCGGGCGATCGTCGTCCGGCTCAAATGGCCGCGACAATGCCCTTGCGGGCTGCGATCCCGTCAAAGGATCTCGGATAAGGGATAGCGTGTACCTGGCGGGCCTGTAGTGTTAGATCGGGAATAGGGTTTCCTGGGTGATAAGATGGAGATGATCCCGCCGATCGTGTCCACGACTCAAGACCGCGCCCTTGGTGCCAAATGAACTTGGGCTTCGAGAGAGGCTCAAGTGTAACACATGTGAAGGCGGACCGATGATGAGTGATGAGTGGAAAGTGATGAGTGGAGAGTTCGGAACGCCCGCGTCCCGCGGGCATCCCCGCCCGCAACGGTTCGTCAGAAGCGGCACGCCTCCGGCGTGCGGTCATGTATGTGATCCATTCCCCGGGGCTGCGCCTGCGGCTTGCCCCGGGCTATCATCCGTTGCCCCTTCGGGGCAAAAGACTCGACAGACTCGACAGACCCGACAGACTCGACAGACTCGACCGCCTGACATTATCATTGCGGGTACCGAATCCATTTCGTTAAACATATGAAAGCAATCGTGAAGAGCAAGGCCGAACCGGGCCTTTGGCTTGAGGACGTTCCGGAGCCCCAGATCGGGATAAACGACGTCAAGATCCGCGTGCTAAAGACGGGCATCTGCGGTACCGACGTGCATATTTACAACTGGGACGCGTGGTCGCAGAGCACGATCAAGGTCCCGACCATCCTCGGCCACGAGATAGTCGGCGAGATCATCGAGGTCGGCTCGAACGTCAACGACTTCTACGAAGGCGATGTCGTCAGCGTCGAGGGCCATCTTGTCTGCGGGCGATGCCGGAACTGCCTGGCCGGACGGCGCTACAAATGCGCGAATACACTCGGCTTCGGCGTTAACACGGACGGCGGTTTCGCGGAATATATGGTCGTGCCGTACACGAACATATGGAAGCACGAGAAGGGGATAGACCTTGACGTTGCGGCGATCTTCGATCCGTTCGGGAACGCCGTCCACACCGCTCTCGCTTTCGAGGTGTTCGGTGAGGACGTGCTGATCACCGGCGCGGGCCCGATCGGGATAATGGCCTCGGCGGTCGCGAAGAAGGCGGGCGCGCGGCACATCGTCATTACGGACATCAACCCGAAACGGCTCGAACTCGCCGAGAAGATGGGCGCGGTCACGAAGGCGATCAACACTAAAGAAGTATCGATCAAGGAAACGCAAAAGGAGCTCGGAATGGTCGAGGGATTCGACGTCGGCTTCGAGATGTCGGGAAGCCCTGTGGCATTGCGGGATATGATCGCGAACATGGCGCACGGCGGGAACATAGCGTTCCTCGGCATCCCTACCGATCCGTTCGAGATAGACTGGAAGCCCGTCATATTTAATATGCTCGACATCAAGGGGATCTACGGGCGCCAGATGTACGAGACCTGGTACCAGATGAGCGTTCTTATCGAAACGGGCCTGGACATCAGCCCGGTGATCACGCACCGGTGCAGTTACAAGGACTTCGAGGAAGGCTTCGAGGCGATGAAGACCGGCGACAGCGGGAAGGTGATACTCACCTGGGAACAGTGAGGACTGAGAGGAAAGGACTGAGGACTGAGACAAATTGATAGTTGGTAATTGATGGTTGATGGTTTCGATCGCCCCGGAGGGGCGACGGAAGATAGCCCCGGGCAAGCCGAAGGCGCAGCCCGGGGAAAAGGGTCACATACACGACCGCACGCCGGAGGCGTGCCGCTTTTGACGAACTGGTGCGGGCGGGGTCGCCCGTGGTCCATAGCGAAGACCTATATGAGACGTGTTGCAAGAACATCACTCTTCTCGCTCATCGCTCTCGCGACTTCGCTCGCCTGCTCGTCCGGTCCGGCGGCGAACGAACAATTCGACCCGCCAAAGAATGACGCTGTACTGACCGCGACAAGCCGGCAGACCAAATTTCACGCCGAAAAGGAGATCGTAGAAAAAACACCGATTCCGGACGATGTACGATCGCTTATTCTCAAGTCTCAGCCTCTTCCGGACGAATGCAGCTCTTCACCTGAGGGGTTCGACGAATGCTTCTCCGCCAGCGAGATCGATCTACGGAACGACGACCGGCCCGACCTTGTTGTCCAGGCGGTCGGGAGCGCGATGGGCGCGAACGTCACGATGTTCTATGTGTTCGCAGGCGGTCCGGCAGGATATGAACTTGCGCTCAACCTTCCCGCGCTCGAGCTGAGTTTCGAAGAGCCGGAAGACGGAGGGCCGCTCGAAGCAGTTACCGGCGTTGCGACGGCGACGAAGTTCTCGAGCCAGAGGTTCATGCTCGCCGATGGCAAATACAAGATCGTGGACCGGAAGGTGGAAGAGATTGGAGGCAAGTGACTCCAACATAGCCGCGAAGGACCGCCCTTTAATGAAAAGACGAACTCTAAACTGGCTGGCGGTTCTTGTCATTGCAAACGTCGTCGTTGGAGGATCGGTCTTTGGGCTTGCCTATTATTTTCGAGAGATCCCAAAGTGGACCGCACTTGCTGAGGACGGCAAACGAATTTCGGCGAGAGTTACCTCGGTGAACGTCCGTCGAGGTCGTGAGGTCAGCTTTGAATACTTTGTAGATGGCAAGAGGTTTGAGGGCAGCAGCCGCTCATACGCCGCAAGTCTCTTGGGAACCGCAGCAGTGGGTGAGCTCACATATGTCTCGTATCTTTCGACTAATCCTGAGATCGCGGAGTATGAGGATCCACCGTCAAGACTCGGTCGCGAATGGACTAACGTTTGTGTTTTCACGATCATGGCGTTGCTGGCAACCGTCTGGTCGCCATTCGCGATCATCGCATACGTCGTTTCACGCTTGAGGAGTTAGTAAGGGCAGCGGGTATTCTTGCAACGTAGCAAAGTGACGGCCTGTTATCCGCCCCGGAGGGGCGAAGCGGAACCCACGGGGGAACGCGAAAGATAGACAGTCAGAGTCGCGAAGCGACGACCTGCTTTTAGCCGTGGGTGGAGCCGAAGGCGGAACCCACGGGTAATCGGAAAAAGGAATCCGGAGCCGCTTTAGCGGCGGCAGAAATATCACCGTAGAGACGAGAATGGACGAAACAACCGGGTTCCACGTAGATCTTCTCTTTCCAGATGAGTACGAAAACTTTATTGCAGAGATCTATTTCAACAAGGATATCGTGTGCATCTTGAGTCAGGATACCGGCTATGAATCGATCGACATTGAGTTTCCATCGGAAAAGCTGGGTTTGTTCCAAAGACGCCGTCATGAACACAGCTTCAAGCTAAAGGGCTTTGAGGAAGCGCTGGCTTATGCGAAGCAAAGGCTGTGGGATCTTAGGGAGGAAACAAGCGAAAGACGCCGTTCTCCAACGACCGCCCGTGATTGACGCGCACGCAGATCGTTCAACCGCTCACGCGGTTTGAAAACTTGTTCGACTTCTTCCGTGGGTTCCGCTTCGCTCCACCCACGGCTAATGGCAGGTATCCGCTCCGCGGATCAGCGCAGCGCGAAGCGTTGCTCTAAACGGAAGCGTTACTAATACAAGTACGGTCGCTTTCGCGACCTATGCAGGCGGGACGCGTGCGTTCCGAACTCATAACTCGTAACTCATCACTCATTACTCATCACTATGTATTCCTCAGCAAAACAGCAGCTATCCGAACAGCTTGAAGAGATCCGCGAGGCGGGGCTCTACAAATCCGAGCGCGTCATCGAGACGCCGCAGGACGCGCATATCGACGTCGCCGGAGGCGAGGTCCTCAATATGTGCGCCAACAACTACCTCGGCCTCGCCGATGACCCGTCGATAATCGAGGCGGCGAAGACAGCGCTCGACGAATGGGGTTATGGGCTCGCGTCCGTCCGGTTCATATGCGGCACGCAGACCATTCACAAAAGGCTTGAGCAGAAGATCAGCGAGTTTCTCGGAATGGAGGACACGATCCTCTACACGTCTTGCTTCGACGCCAACGGAGGCCTGTTCGAAACGATCCTCGGCGAGGAGGACGCCGTCATCTCGGACGCGCTGAACCACGCGTCGATCATCGACGGCATTCGTCTTTGCAAGGCTCAGCGCTTCCGGTACGCCAACGGCGACATGAACGACCTTGAGGAGAAACTGAAGGAAGCTTCCGGCGCGCGGCGCAAGATGATAGCGACCGACGGCGTTTTCTCGATGGACGGCTATCTCGCCAAGCTTCCCGAGATCTGCGACCTCGCTGAGAAGTACGAGGCGCTGGTAATGGTCGACGATTCGCACGCGGTGGGCTTCGTCGGCGAGCACGGGCGAGGCACGCACGAGCACCACGGCGTGATGGACCGCATCGACATCATCACGGGCACGCTCGGCAAGGCTTTGGGCGGCGCGAGCGGCGGATATACGAGCGCGAGGAAAGAGATCGTCGAGATGCTTCGCCAGCGTTCGCGTCCGTATCTCTTTTCGAATACCGTCGCGCCGGCGATCGTCGCGGGATCGATCCGCGCGATCGAAATGCTAAGCGAATCGACGCATCTTCGCGACAAGCTGGCTTCGAACACCGCATTCTTCCGCGAGGAGATCACGAAGATCGGGCTCGAGGTGCTTCCGGGCGAGCACCCGATCGTACCGGTGATGCTTGGTGACGCGGCGCTGGCGTCGAAGATGGCGGATTTGCTCCTGACGAAGGGCGTTTACGTGATCGGCTTCTCGTTTCCGGTGGTCCCGATGGGCCAGGCGCGCATCCGCACGCAGGTCTCCGCGGCGCATTCGAAAGAGGACCTCGAATTCGCCGTGGCGAAATTCAAGGAAGCGAAAGAGGAACTCGGCGTGTGAGTCTGTTCGGTCTGTTCAGTCTATTCAGTCTGTCGGGTCTTTTGCCCCGAAGGGGCAACGGATGGTAGCCCCGGGCAAGCCGAAGGCGCAGCCCGGGGTGAGGGTAGAATTTACAACTAGAGTCGCGAAGCGACGACCTGCTTTTGGCCGTGGGTGAAGCCCCAGGCGGAAGCGACGGGCCCTCAGCTTTCGATCTCTTTGCGGTCCTTTGCGGCTTAGCGTCTTTGCGAGAGTCCCTGACATATTACCCGATTCGACCGTGCGAAATACTTCGAGTTGAAAAGAACTCCCGCAAAGCCGCCAAGACGCAAAGACCCGCAAAGAACTTTTAAATGATCTCATCACGCGTAACTCATCACTCTTCAGACCCATGAAACTTCTAAAGCCGATCGCAGCGATCATCCTTATCGCCATGACATTCAACGAACCGCTGAACGCTCAACGAACCGCCAAACCCGTCCTTCACGGCCGCCACTGGGTCGCGATCACCGGCAAGCCGCTCGCCGCGACCGCCGGCGCGATGATGTTCCAGAAAGGCGGCAACGCCGTCGATGCCGCCTGCGCGATGATCGGCGCCACGTCGACTATGTGGGACGTGCTCAGCTGGGGCGGCGAGACGCAGGCGCTGATCTATAACCCGCACACGAAGAAGGTGATCGGCGTCAACGCGCTCGGTGTAGCGCCGACCGGAGCCACGGTCGAGTACTATGCCTCGAAGGGATTCAAGAGCTATCCGCCCGAAGACGGGCCGCTCGCCGCCGTAACTCCCGGAACGCCCGGCGGCATTTTCGCGATGCTTGCCGAATTCGGGACTCTCAGCCTGAAGGACGTTCTCGAACCCTCGATCCAGATGGCCGAAGGCTATCCGATGGAAGAAGACACCTCGCTGAGGATCGAGCGCGAAAAAAAGCTCCTGAAACAGTGGAAGTACTCGCGCGAAGTGATGCTTCCGAACGCAGGAAAGGGAAAGGAGGCCCCGCAGCCCGGCGAGGTGTTTCGTCAACCGGACCTCGCCGCGACATTGAAGAAACTGGTCGAGGCGGAAGCCGAGGCGTTGAAAGCGGGCAAGTCGCGCAAAGAGGCGATCTACGCCGCGCACGAGCGCTTCTACAAGGGCGACATCGCGCGCGAATTCGTCCGCGGCGTGCAGGAAGAGGGCGGGCTAATCACGATGGAGGACCTCGCCGGGTGGAAGGTCAAGTTCGAAGAGCCGGTTCAGACCAGCTACAAGGGAATCGACGTTTACAAGCTGACGCACTGGACGCAGGGGCCAGTGATGCTCCAGGCGCTGAACATTCTCGAGAACTTCGATCTGAAGTCGATGGGCTACAACAGCTCGCGCTACATCCACACGCTTTACCAGACGATGAACCTCGCCTACGCGGACCGCGACTTCTATTACGGCGATCCCGCGTTCCCTCCCGCCGAGCCGATCGAAGGTCTTCTTTCAAAGGAGTATGCGAAGGCACGGCTGAAGGAAATGAAGTCCGACAGGAACGATCCGAATGTGAAGCCCGGAGATCCGTATCCTTTCCAGGGAGCGACGAATCCCTACACGGAACTGCTGAAGAACTGGGGTTCGAAGAAGCCGGCTGACGACGAGGTCGCCGAAGCGGACTTTCTAAATTCGTTCTACGCCGGCACGACGACCGTCCAGGCCGCGGACAAAGAAGGCTGGGTCGTTTCAGTGACACCGAGCGGCGGCTGGGTCCCGGCCGTTATCGCGGGCAGGACCGGCGTTGGCCTGAGCCAGCGTGCCCAGAGCTTCGATCTCGATCCGCGCAACAATCCTTTCAACGTCATCGCTCCGGGCAAACAGCCTCGCGTGACTCTTACGCCCTCGATGGCGCTGAAGGACGGCAGGCCGTTCCTCTCGTTCTCGGTTCAGGGCGGCGACGGTCAGGACCAGAACCTGCTGCAGTTCTTCCTCAACGTCGTCGAGTTCGGAATGAACGTTCAGCAGGCGGCGGAAGCGGCGAACATCAACAGCTATCAGATGAAGAGCTCGTTCGGTGATCACGAAGCGATCCCCGGCCGCATGCTCGCGGCGGACTCGGTACCCGACTGGATAAGGCGCGAGCTCAGGAAGATGGGATACGACCTCAGGTTCGAAGAGCGCACGTCCGGGCCGATCAACGCGATCTACTTCGACCGTGCCCACGGGACGATGTGGGGCGGCTCCAGCCATCACGGCGACGATTACGGAATAGCGTGGTGAGTCTGTCGGGTCTGTCGAGTCTTTTGAGGCTGTCTCAAAAGGAACTCTTGTGTCGCTTGATATTCGCGCCGAATGGTCTGACTTCCTGGAAATGGAAGATCAGTTGCCCCTCGCTTTAGCGGGGGGGCAGAGGCCCCAAAGCGGAAAGGGGCTTCAGCCCCTCAAAACAGCCGGCTAAAGCCGGCGATAGATCTCAGGGGGCACCTCTTGATCCCCCCGTTGAAACGGGGGGCAACTGATCGAGTTTCTTTCCAGAATTATCCTTACCCGGTTCGGGCAGGGGGAGGCGCTGCTTTTGAGACAGCCCCAACGGTTGGTAGCCCGGTGCAAGCCGAAGGCGTAGCCCCGGGTATCGATAGAGGGTTACATCCAGAGTCGCGAAGCGACGACCTGCCTTTAGCCGTGGGTGGAGCCGAAGGCGGAACCCACGGAGAAACGGAGACACGATTCCGGAGCCGCTTTAGCGGCGGCAGAAATGCGGGCGTTGGCTATCTCGGTTCACAATACTGACTCGACAGACCCGACCGACACGAAAGACCCGACAGACTGAACCGACCGAATTCCTCTTGCTCTTCCCGCAGATTCGTGTAACATTCCCCCCAATCCAGGGGAAAATCGGGAACGCACAGGTTCCGCGATCGCTTTGATCTAAGCGATGCGGCAGTTCTTTGGTGTCCCGGCCAGTTCAAAACTTACCTGCAGAGCTTAAGGAGAATATATTTATGTCCAAGTTGATCGGAATATTCGTGATCTGTTTTGCCGTCTTTTCATTCACCGCGTGTCCGCCGCCTACTGAAAACGGAGCTAATACCGGCGACAACAGCGGCGCGAACGACGCAACGACCGAAAAGACTCTCGAAGCCACGCTTAAGGATCTCGACAAGCAAGCGGGCGAAGCGTGGAAGAGCAAGAACGGCCAGTTCTTCGAGACGTTTCTTACCGACAACTTCGTCGGGGGTGGTAACTATGGATTCTCGGACAAGGCAGGCTCGATCAGAGGCATCAGCACCAGCAAATGCGATGTGAAATCGACCTCGACATCCGAATACAAGACGGTCGAGCTCTCCGATTCCGCGGCGATCCTCGCCGGCAAGAATTCGGTGGACGGCACCTGCGAAGGTAACAAGATCCCTGAAGAGTATTTTGCGACGCTCTACGTAAAGGAAGGCGACACCTGGAAGGCTGCTTACTACCAAAGCGCGGCCATTCCGCCCTCATCGGACGCGAAAGAAGAGCCCGCCAAGGAAGAGGGATCTGACGCCAATGCCGCGAAGAGCCCTGCAAGTGAAGAGAAAGAAGCGGCCAAAGAAGAAGCTCCACCCAAGCCGAATATCCCGAACGACGCCGAACTGGCAAAGACGCTGATCGAAATGGAGAAGCCGCTTTGGGAAGCCTGGGCGAAACACGACACGAATCCTTTCGAAGACAAGCTCGCCAGTAATTTCCACGCCGTCAGCTCCGACGGGATCAAGGACCGAGCCGCGGAGATCAAGTATGTGACGGATCACAAATGCGAGCAAAGCAGTGCGACTCTTTCCGGCGAGAAGGCGACGAAAGTGAATGACGATCTCGTGATCCTTACTTACAGCGCGGCTTCGAAGGGTACGTGTGAGGGTCAGCCGATGCCGAACATGTACGTGACGACGATCTACCAAAAGGACGGCGACAGCTGGAAGCCGGTTCTGCACTTCACCTCGGCAGAGATGAAGATGTGACGGATCGTGAATCGCGAATCGCGAATTGTGAATCGTGAATCGTGAATCGCGAGTGGTGTCGGTAGCCCGAGCGTCAGCGAGGGCGTGAATCGGCATCGTGACCGGACAATCGTTGAAAGCGGCGGGATTCCCCGCCGTTTTTTTGCGCCATCGGGATTAATGTTGCCTTCACTGCGGACCCGTGTGGAACCGCCGACGGTAGCCCTCCCTGACGGTCGGGCTTCGGACACGATCTTGGAACCTGGAACTTTGAACCTGGAACTTACGACAGCATCCCCCCTGTCACAAATCCCCGCCTCGCAGTGTTCTACCAACAGAACATCCGATATTCAGAACATAATTCAGGAGAGATCATATGGCTTACCTTGTAACGGCAGTTTTCTGCGCGGTCGTCACCGCGGCCTGCAGCACGGGCGCGATACTTGAAAAGAGCGTCACGGCGAGCGACATCGCACCCGAAGTCGCAACACAAACACAGAATATACAGGACGAACGGTTCGACCAGACCTATCCGCTCAACCTGAACGGCGACGTGAAAGCGGCGAACATAAACGGATCGATCAAGGTCACGACGTGGGACAGCCCACAGGTCAGGCTGATCGCGGTCAAAACCGCCAATAACCCCGAAGCCTTGAAGCTGGTCGACATCAAGGTCGAATCCTCGGCAGACAGTTTTTATGTCAAGGCGGACTACAAGAAGCGCAGCGAGCTTGGAGATCAGGAATGGCGCAGCGGAGACGACCTGAAGGTCGAGTTCGAATTGACCGTGCCCAGGACGGCGAATCTCGCCGGGATCACGACCGTAAACGGAGACGTTTCGATCGAAGGATCTGACGGATCGACGAAAGCATCGACCGTCAACGGAACTGTTCGGGCGATGAACCTTGGCGGCGCTGCGAAGCTTACGACCGTGAACGGCACCGTCGAAGCCGACTTCGACCAGCTGCTTCAGGGAAGCGACATCAAGATGACGACCGTCAACGGCCAGGTCATCCTGACGCTGCCTTCGGACGCCAACGCGACGATCAAGGCGAACAGCCTGAGCGGTTCGATCGAGAACGACTTCGGGCTTCCGGTCCGCAAGGGCGAGTTCATCGGACGCGACATGCACGGGATGCTCGGCAGCGGCGACGTGCAGATCAAGATGTCGAGCGTCAGCGGCTCGTTAACGGTCAAACGCCACAATGACGGGCGCGCCCCGAGCCAGCCCACGAACCTTCTGAAGATGAAGGACGACGGCGACACGTACTAAGCGCTTACACTGTCTTGTTTCCGCGGGAGCTTAAACGCAAAGGTCGCGAAGGACGCGACGAATCAAAAGGCGATTCCGTTTAGTCGAAGCCAATCTGAGGTCCAAGACCTTTCGAGGTTGGCGGAAGAATTGCCGAATCTTCGCGTCCTTTGCGACCATTGCGTTGAGCCACCCTTTTTGAGAATCCAATCCCGCGGTTGGATACGAAACTCAGCTAGCTCCCGCCATTGACTAACCGACTCCCTCGGTTTAACCTTCCCCCGAACACGCAAGCTACTTTCCCGCACCGGATTACAGCCGCCCCCAGCTGCCGGTTGCAGATCCTTTCAACAGGCAAAGCCCGAAATTCGTCCAGAGAGGTTTCCGATGAACACGAGTCCCTTTCTCCGCACCGCTCTCTTCATTCTCGTCCTTCTTTCTCTAACGCCGTTCGCCGCCGCACAGACCATCAAGCAGAAGAACCTGGAGCGCGATCCGAACGTCGCCGTAGACCGCGAGTATACGGACAAGATCAACGAGTACACGACCCGGAAAGAGTTCAACTCGCCCTTGACGAACTATCTTCCGTCTTCGAGTTCCGTCCCGACGCCGAAAGCGGTTCTCGGCGACGTGGCGGGTGCGCCGGGGATCCTGCCGTACTCGAAGCAGGTCCACGATTATATGCGTATGGTCGAGAAGGCCAGCCCTCGCGTGAAGGTCTATTCGATCGGGACTTCGGAAGAAGGACGCGAGATGATCGCGGTCGCCGTTTCATCGGAGGCCAATCTCGCAAAGCTCGAGGCGAACCGCGAGCGGCTTTCAAAGCTCGCCGACCCGAGAAAGATAAACCTCAACGACGAAGAGGCGGAGAAGATAATAGCCGACACGGTGCCGGTGTACTACCTGACCGGAGCGATCCATTCCCCCGAAACCGGATCGCCGACCGCGCTGATGGAGCTCGTGTACAGGCTCGCCGTCGATGAAAGCAAGTACGTTCAGGACATCCGCAACAATCTGATCACGCTTATCACGCCGGTCGTCGAGACCGACGGCCGCGACCGCCAGGTAGACGTTTACAAATGGCACCTTGCGAACCCCGGAAAGAACTGGCAGAACCTTGTTTACTGGGGCCATTACGTCGCGCACGACAACAACCGCGACTCGATGGCGCTGTCCCTGAACCTGACGCGGAACGTCCTGAACACTTACATCGACTGGAAGGTCCAGGTCCTTCACGACCTCCACGAATCGGTGCCTTACCTTTACGACAACACCATCGGGACCGAGCCCTACAACGCCTGGATCGATCCGATACTCGCCGACGAATGGCAGCTGATCGGATGGAACAACGTCGCCGAAATGACCAAGTTCGGAATGCCCGGCGTGTTCGCCCACGGCACGTTCGATACCTGGTCGCCAAGCTACCTGATGTTCATCGCGGCGTCGCACAACGGGATCAGCCGTCTGTACGAAACGTTCGGGAACGGAGGCGCTGACACGGTCGAACGCGAGCTTTCGCCTTCGCAGTACGAGCGCCGCTGGTACCGCCAGAACCCGCCGTATCCGAAAACGCTCTGGTCGCAAAGGAACAACAACAATTATCAGCAGACAGGGATCCTCGTTTCGCTGGCGCACTTCGCGGCGAACGGCAAGTTCTTCCTTGGCAATTTCTACAAGAAGTCGAAGAACTCGATCCTGAAACCTCAGCAGGCGGGACCCGCCGCATACGTCTTCCCCGGCGACGAGCGGAGGCCCGCCGGCCAGGCGGAACTCCTGAACCTTCTGAAAGCGCAGGGGAACGAGGTCCACAGAGCATCTTCGGCTTTCTCGGTCAGCGTGCCCGGGGACAAGAAAGGCGAGAGCAAAACGAGGGAATTCCCTGCCGGAAGCTACATCGTCCGGATGGACCAGCCCTACAGCCGCATCGCCGACATGATGCTCGACAAGCAATTCTGGTCTCCGATCGATCCCCAGCAGGACGTTTACGACGACACGGGCTGGACGTTCGGAGCGCTGAACAACGTCGAGGTGGTTCGCGTCACGGACAACAAGGTGCTCGATGCGCCGATGGAACTGGCGGACGAACCGATAGTCGTACCCGGCGGCGTCGAAGGGAACGGTTCGGTCTACCTTGTGAACCACAACGCCGACAACACGCTGGTCACGCTTCGCTACCGTTTTCCGGACGCCTCGTTCGAAGCCGCAGAAGAGCCGTTCAAGGCGGGCGGGCGCGACTATTCGCGGGGCTCGTTCATCATCACGGATATCGACGGCGGAGAGCTGAGCCGTACGGCACAGGCTCTGGACCTGAGAATACAGGCCGCGGCCGCGAAACCTTCGGTTAAGACTCATCCGGTCCGCGCTCCCCGGATCGCGATAATGCACACCTGGCTGAACACGCAGGACGAAGGCTGGTGGCGGATCGAATTCGACCGCTTCAAGGTTCCGTACGACTACATCAGCACGCAGGACGCGGCCGCGAACCCGAACCTGCGCGCGAAGTACGACGTGATCATTTTCGCGCCGGTCGGCAGGGGCTCGTCGTCGATGATCATCGAGGGAATGCCTATGTACGGCAATCCGATCCCCTGGAAGAAGACCGAGCTTACTCCGAACCTCGGCAGGATCGATTCGACCGACGACATGCGTCCCGGCCTGGGGTTCAATGGCCTGAAGCATCTTCGTGATTTCGTTGCCAACGGCGGGGTGTTCATTACGGCGCGCGACACGTCGTCATTCGCGGTCGAATACGGATTCGCGCCCGGCGTCTCCGAACGGAGGCCTTCCAGGCTCAGGCTTCCGGGATCTGTCCTGACCTCGAAGACGGTCGATGAAAAGAGCCCGCTTCTGTACGGATACCAGGACGGATTTTCGATCTTTACTGCGAGCGGGCCTTTCTTCGGGGTCAGCAGTTTCGTGGGCGGCCGAGGGTTCGGAGCTCCGAGCGACAGGCCCAGGATGACGGGGCGCGGATCGGCCGACGATCCGGATACGGTACAGAACAGGCCTCCGGACGATATCCCGGAACCTCCGGCTCCCGTCGAGAAATGGCAGGCACAAGCAGTGACCGAGGCGGACCTGAGAAACGGGATCCGTGTGATACCTCCGGCGATGCGGCCTCGGGTCGTGCTGAGGTATGGCGATGCGAAGGGTCTTTTGGTCTCAGGGCTCCTGGACGGCGGAGGCGAGATCGCCCAGACGCCGGCGGTGATCGATGTTCCGCACGGCAGCGGGCACGTGATACTTTTCTCGAACAATCCTTTCTGGAGGGCGGAAACTCAGGGGAGTTATTTCCTTGTGTTCAACGCGATCCTGAATTGGGACAGCCTGAACGCCGGCCGTGTCCTGGACCCGCGCTGATCAAGGACGAAATTGAACCGCAGGGCACGCAGAGAGCGCAGAGCTTTTGATCAACGCGAAGGCCGCGATGGTCGCGAAGGCAGTTAGGAATTGCTCCGCCGAGCCGGCTTTGTCTCGGACCGGCTCGAAAGCCTGTCGACGTGAGGTGAGTTTATTCTCGTTGCGTCCTTCGTGTTGCCTGTCTAACTAGAACCGCGCGCTTTGCGCTGCCTAAGCGGGGCTTGTCCCGCTCAATTATTCGGCTCGGGGTACGGGCTTAATCTTGTGTGATCTTATCTATCTTATTTATGACCTCGATCTCGCGCACCTCAAATCTCAGAAACTTGTCTCCCACCATGAGCTGCTCGACCGACGGATCAGTCTCTTCCGAGGCTTTTAAGTAGCCATTGATCCTTACGTCAATGACATAAAACGACCGACGAATGGATGTGAGCGACCCCATACCTTCGGACTCAACAGTCGAACAAAAGCTCGATTCGGGCACATCGGTGCGTTTGCAGGCTTATTTTACAATTTCATTAGTAACATCTGCAAAAACGACCGGGTGTATTGAACTGCATCTGTCTTCTGCAGCAAGATGCGGTCGATCATAGAGGAACACAAGCTTAGCATCGAAGACCACTGCCTTTTGCTCATAGAGGTGCCAGTTTTCGATCAGATCGCAAACGCCTCCGAGCTTCTCGACCACTGGGTTTGGAGCCGGGACATTGATGAGTGAATCACCGGAATTGGCTCCGCAACCGGCAAACAATGGGAAGATTGCCAGCAGCAAAATGATGAAGCTGACTGCGAAAGGTGGGTTTTCGGTCAGGCGCATAGGTTATTGGCTTATTCTACGCTAAGGTCGCGCGATCATTTGCCCGCTTCCGCGCAATTCTCGGCGTGTTCCTGTCTGGTACACATGCTCGTCAAAGAGAAACGGAATTAGCATCTTTGCGACCTTTGCGTTGAAGGGGCTTTGCACAGGCACAGGTCCTGCCCCTACTGTTTTAGCGCCCGTTGGACCATCAGCCGTTCTTCCACGTTCTCCCGGTTGATCAATCCCACAAGCTCGCCGTCTTGCATCACCAGCGCAACGTCGCTGTCGTGCGCGACCACCTCCTGAAGAAAGTCCGCAAGCTTCAGGTCCGGGCCCACGACGAAGAAATCGCGGTTCATATACGAAGAGACGCGGGCTTCCGGGCCTTTCTCCGAAAGCCCCTTGATAATCTCGTTCCGCGTGAGAAGCCCGATCGGCTCGTCGTTGTCCAAAACGACGAAGTCCGTTTCCTGGCTGTTCAGAAGCGCGTCGACCGCGGTGCTCAATGTGTCGAACGGGCTCAGTCCCGTGAACCGCTTCATCAGAGCGTCATTGACCGTAAGTCCCGAGAGCTCAGATTTGGTACGTTCTCCCGCCGATTCCACACCCGCGCCCAGGAAAACGAACAGCCCGATCAGGATCAGCCAGGGATTGTAATAGAAACCCAGGAAGATGAACACGATCGCTATGATCTGGCCGACCGACGCCGCCACGCGGGTGGCGAGGCCACGGTCCAGGAACGTGCTGAGAAGCGCCCGGAGCGCGCGTCCGCCGTCCATAGGGAAAGCCGGGATCAGGTTGAAAGCGGCGACGATCAGGTTCGCGGTAAAGAGCGTGAACAGGAACGGGACGTCGGAGATCCGTTCGGCGGATTCGAGCATCGCCGGGTCGGGAAAGCTCCCCGTGACCGAGAAATACGCCCAGAGCAGCGCCGCGATCACGAGATTTACAGAGGGTCCGGAAACCGCGACGAGAAACTCGCGCCCGGGTTCGTCCGGCATTTTCTCGAGGGAAGCCACGCCGCCGATCGGATACAGCGTGATGTCCTTGGTCCCGATCCCGAACCTCCGCGCCATAAGCGCGTGGCCGAGCTCGTGAAAGACGACGCACGCGAACAGCGCGAAGACGAATCCCGATGCCCACAGCGCTTCGAAGAATCCTCCTCCGCCGCTGAACTGAAGATAGACGATCCAGATGATGAGCAGCCAGAACGACCAATGGATGAAAACGTCTATCCCGAACAACTTGCCGAGTCTGATTGACCAGGATTTCATTGCTCTAGGGTAACCCCGGGGGCGGTGAATCGTAAATCGATAATGGCAAATCGCGAATCGTGTCCGAAGCCCGACCGTGAGGGAGGGCTACAACTAAGCACTGAGAAGAAAGGACTGAGGACTGAGAGGTGTCCGAAGCCCGACCGTGAGGGAGGGCTACTGTCAGCAGTTCCAAGTTGAAAGTTCCAGGTTCCAAGATCGTGTCCGGTGCCCAACCGTCATAGAGGGTTCCGGACACGGCCGAGTATTCGAGGTAGCCCCTGCTGACGCTTGAGCTTTGGACGCGTCTCAGTACTCAGTACTCATCTCTCGGTACTTGAAGTAGCCCGCGCTGACGCTTTGCTCACTGTCCGCGGGACGCGGGCGCTCCGTTGTCCCCGAACTTCGCTGTTGACACAAGCTCGGCACTATCACTATTCTGCACCGGTCAGACGGGCCATCGTAGGAAGGGCATGCGGTTTTCGATCCATTACTCAGAGGAAATTTGAACAATGAGCGACACGAACACAGGCTACAGGAATCCGAAAAGGGTCAGGCTCACGGTCGGCCTCGTCTACTTCAGCACCTATTTCAAGAATGACGACCGGGGGGTCGTGGCAAAAGCGAGGGAAGTTCTCGACGATCACAACATCGAGCTGGATGTATTTCCGACCGACATCAAGAAGACCGCCAGCAATACGATCCAAACAGATTTCGTACCCAAAGACACGCCGGAAGACTACGCGAAGGTCTACAAGATGGCGAAGGACAAGCTCAAACAGATGGGCTGTACGTTCGTGATCCCTCTGCCTGTCGTCTTCGGGACGTACCAATGCAGCGGATACGGGATCGCGCCCAGGGCGCCGAACCAGCTGACCAGGCTCGTGATGATCTATCCCGAAGGCAACAGCGACGGCCTGGACCTTTTGCACGAGATCGGACACGCATCGGAACTCGGACACGACCTTCGCACGGACGATCCTCCGAGGAATTTCATGCACACCACGAACCCGCGCGCAGTTATGTACGAGTATCAGGTAAAAGCGATCGCCAAGGCCCCGTTCGCGGTGGGGTGAGGGAGTGAGTTTGGTGAGTTTACTGAGTTTGGTGAGTTTACTGAGTTTTGTGAGTTCACCGAGTCCCGTAGGGACGGCCTGCCTTTAGCCGTGGGTGAAGCGAAGCGGAACCCACGGGAGGAGTCGTACAACCCCCCGCAGCCGCGTTAGCGGCGGCACGATCGAGTTAGCCGAGTTTGGTGAGTTTTCTGAGTTCACCGAGTCCCGTAGGGACGGCCTGCCTTTACCCGTGGGTGAAGCGAAGCGGAACCCACGGGAGGAGTCGTACAACCCCCCGCAGCCGCGTTAGCGGCGGCACGATCGAGTTAGCCGAGTTTGGTGAGTTTTCTGAGTTTACCGACTCCCGTAGGGACGGCCTGCCTTTAGCCGTGGGTGAAGCGAAGCGAAACCCACGGGAGGAGTCGCCCGATCTCCCGGAGCCGCGTTAGCGGCGGCACGATCGAGTTAGCCGAGTTTACCGAGTTTTCTGAGTTTACCGAGTCCCGTAGGGACGGCCTGCCTTTACCCGTGGGTGGAGCGACGCGAAACCCACGAAAGGAGTCGCCCGATCTCCCGGAGCCGCGTTAGCGGCGGCACGATCGGGTTAACCGAGTTTTCTGAGTTGGCTGGGTTCTCGAGTTCGGAGGGTTCACTGGTCTCGATACCAGCCCGCTGCTTTGACTGCGGGCTTCCCTCAATGCCCGCGAGACGCGGGCGTTCCGTTGTCCGCCAAGCAGACCCGACCGACCATCCGTGCGCGCCAAGCTCCGACCAAGGCCCTTTGAATAGTGGAATGAAACTCGATTCTGAGCGAGAATACTCTCTTTCTGAGTCCGGATCACCCGGAGCGTTCTGAAGCAACAAATGGAAGAGAATATCAAACGCGTCTTCGAGGCTTTTTCAGTCGAAGGCGCACCAGTTCACGCGGACCCGATCAAGACGGGCCACATCAACCAGACCTTTCGGATCCGTACGGACGAAGGCGGCTCATACATCCTTCAGCAGATCAACACCGACGTGTTCCCGGATCCGGAGGCCGTCATCGATAACAAGGTCCGGGTAGCCGCCCACATCAACGAAAAGCGGACCCACCTTTCTCCGGCGGACCTCGAGCGGAGGGCGCTCCGGTTCTTCCGAACGCGCTCCGGGGGGTATCTTCACAGAGACGATTCCGGCGGCTGCTGGAACCTTCTGAATTACATTCAAGACTCGAGGGTTTACCTGAGGACGCCGAACGCAACGGTCGCTCGTGAGGCCGGCAGGGCTATCGGGCGATTTCTTAAGGACACCGAGGACCTCGATCCCGCGTCGCTGAGCGTCACCATTCCCGGATTTCACAGCATGGCGCTGCGGTACGCTCAGTTCGACAAGGCTTTGTCGTCCGGCTCGGACGAAAGGAGGCGGGAGGCAGGGGATCTGATCGAACGCGCGCTTGGGCTGCGTTCGGAAATGCAGTCTCTGGAAAGGCGTATCAGCGAAGGTCGTATCCCGACCCGTGTAACCCACAACGATACAAAGATCTCGAACGTGCTCTTCTCGGAAGAAGACGAGGCGCTGTGCATGATCGATCTGGATACGGTGATGCCGGGCGTTGTGCACTTCGACTTCGGCGACGCGGTCCGGACGATCTGCAACAAGGGCGACGAGGACGAAAGGGACATCGCGAACGTCGGATTCGATACCGGGTATTTCGAGGCTTTCGTGCAAGGGTTTCTCGGAGACAGCGGAATAGTCCTAGCGCCGTCCGAGATGGAGGGCCTGGCGTTCAGTTCCCAAGTGATGACGTTCATCGTCGGGCTTCGAATGCTGACGGATTATCTCAACAACGACATCTACTTCGACACGGCGTACGAGACCCACAACCTTGTCCGTGCGAAAAGCCAGTTCCGCCTCGCGGAGCTGATAGGCGAGCGGCTCGGCGAGATGGAAGCGATCGTGTCTCGCATCAGGCGACGGAGCTCGGCCACAGAAACGCGTGGATGATCGTGATGGAATGACCGCATCCCGCGCGTCCACACTCCGTGATCTTCCTCCGTTTTGCGGCAAATCCTTCCCTGCTCCGCGTTTCTGTGATACTCATAAGAAAATTCACCATCGGCTGCCTTTCGATCGATATCCCTTTTAGCCCGACACGAGGTTCGCTATGGCAAAACTGACCGTTAACAATAAGGAATACGAGGTAAGCTCGGATCCATCGACACCCCTTCTTTGGGTGCTGAGGGACGAACTGGGTCTGACCGGAACGAAGTACGGCTGCGGGATAGCCCAGTGCGGATCGTGCACCGTTCATATGGACGGCAAGCCTGTCCGCTCTTGTATAACATTCCTGCGCTCCGCTTCCGGAAAGAAGATCACGACGATCGAGGGTCTCGCTGGCGATCAGCCGCACCCTCTTCAGAAAGCCTGGGTCGAAAAGGACGTTCCGCAGTGCGGCTACTGCCAGTCCGGCCAGATAATGGCGGCGGCTGCGCTCCTGGAGAAGGGAAAGAAACCGTCCGACGCCGAGATCGATTCAGCTATGAGCGGCATTGTTTGCCGTTGCGGCACCTACAACCGCATCCGCGAAGCGATCAAGCTCGCCGCGATGGGCGGTGAAGGAGGCGAGTAAAATGACGGATCAAAACAAGGTCGACAGACGCTCGTTCCTCAGGACGGGCATCGCTGCAGGCGGAACTCTCGTTATCGGGCTGCACTTACCGATCGGAGTAAACGCAAAAGGATGGCCTGATGAGGCGGAACCGGCTGACACGCTCGAACCGAATGCATTCATACGCATATCGAAGGACGGCAAACTGACGGTCCGAATCGGCCAGGCGGAAATGGGCCAGGGCGTTCTCACCTCGCTGGCGATGATCGTCGCTGATGAGCTGGAGATAGACTGGCCGAACGTTTCTTATGAAACGGTAGGTGCTGATCCGGCTTTCAATAACCCTCTGTTCGGATTCCAGGGGACCGGCGGAAGCACCAGCGTCCGTGGATTTTACACGCCTCTCAGAAAGGCGGCCGCCTCTACGCGCGAGATTCTGGTAGCTGCCGCCGCAGCCGAGTGGGGAGTTGACGCGGGCGGCTGTAAGGCCGCGTCAGGCAAGGTGACGCACAGCGCCTCGGGCAGAAGCGCCGGTTACGGGGAATTGTTCGAAGCCGCTGCGAAACTGACCCCGCCTGCGGAGCCGAAACTGAAGGACCCGAAAGATTTCAAGTTGATAGGAAAGGCCGCGAAGCGACTGGACACACCGATGAAGTCCGACGGCACCGCCGAGTTCGGAATCGATGTAAGACTTCCGGGGATGCTGGTGGCGCAGGTTCTCAGGTGTCCGGTTTTTGGCGGCAAGCCCGGGAAGATCGACGACGGGGCCGCGAAGGCGGTGGCCGGCGTTCACGCAATAGTCCCGCTCGATTACGGCGTCGGGATCGTCGCGGACAGCTTCTGGGCGGCGAGGCGAGGACGCCAGGCGCTAAAGGTCGAATGGGACGAAGGCGCAAACGCCGGTGTCTCCACCGAAGCGATCTACAAGGAGTTCAGTGAAGCGGCCGCGCGGGAAACGGGAAAGGAAGCGCGGAAAGAAGGCGATGTTGCGGCTGCGAAACCAACGGCGGCGAAGTCGCTTGAAGCCGACTACTTCACACCTTACCTGGCGCACGCGACGATGGAGCCGATGAACTGTACGGCCGATGTCCGCGCTGACGGGTGCGACATATATGTCGGCACCCAGTTTCAGGGGTTCACGCAGATGGCCGCGGCAGGGATGACGGGGCTGGCGCCGGACAAGGTGAAGGTGCACAACAAGATGTTGGGAGGCGGGTTCGGGAGGCGCGCGGCGCTGGATTTCGTAACTGACGCGGTAATGCTTTCGAAAGCGGTCAAGAAACCCGTCAAGGTGATATGGACACGCGAAGACGACACCCAGCACGACCTTTACAGGCCGGCAACATTCCACAAACTGTCGGCCGGACTCGATGCGGCGGGCAAACCATTGTATTGGCAGCATAAGCTTGTGAACCCGTCGATAATGGCCAGCTTCTTCCCGGACGCCCCGAGTGAGGGCGTAGATGATTCGTCTGTTGAAGGGGCGGCGAACATCGCCTACGAGATACCGAACATTTCGGTCGACTGGGTCCGAAAGGAGGCCGGCGTGCCGATAGGCTTCTGGCGGTCGGTCGGGAATTCGCACACGGCGTTCGTTGTCGAGAGCTTTCTCGACGAACTCGCGCACGAGGCGGGCAGGGATCCTCTGGAGTTCCGCCTCTCACTTCTTGAAAAGGACAAAAAGAAGGCGGCTATCCTCAGACTCGCTGCTGAAAAGGCAGGCTGGGGCAAGCCCGCGGGTGAGGGCATTTTCCGGGGAATCGCGATCTGCGAGAGCTTTGCCAGCACCGTTGCCGAGGTCGCTGAGGTCTCGGTATCGAAATCGGGAGCGGTAAAAGTCCACCGGGTCGTGTGTGCCGTTGATTGCGGCCAGGTCGTCAATCCTGACACCGTAGCGGCGCAGATGGAAGGCGGTATCGTTTACGGCTTGACCGCGGTACTTTACGGTCAGATCGACGTGGAGGGCGGAAAGGTCCGGCAGACGAACTTCAACAACTATAAAATGTTGAGGATGAACGAGATGCCCAAGGTCGAGGTTCACATCGTCCCGAGCAACGAGGCTCCCGGAGGTGTAGGAGAACCGGGAACACCGCCGATTGCGGCGGCCGTCACGAATGCTGTCTTTGCAGCTACGGGCAAGCGGATCAGGAGGCTGCCGATCAACCCTTCGGACCTGGCTTCCTGAGGAAATATTCTGTCCGCTTCGCGGCAATCCCGCAGCGAAAGCAGCGGGCTAGTATCGAGATCGGTGAACCCGCCGAACTCGGCGAACTCAGTCAACTCACGAAACTCAGAAAACTCGGTTAACTCGATCGTGCCGCCGCTTACGCGGCTCCGGGAGATCGGGCGACTCGTCCCGTGGGTTTCGCTTCGCTTCACCCACGGCTAAAGGCAGGCCGTCCCTACGGGACTCGGTAAACTCAGCCAACTCGGTAAACTCATACCCCACTCTGCGCCTTCGACTTGTGTGGGGCTACAGATATGCCGTCCGCTTCGCGAGAATCCCGCAGCGAAAGCAGCGGGCTAGTATCGAGATCGGTGAACCCGCCGAACTCGGCGAACTCAGTCAACTCACGAAACTCAGAAAACTCGGCCAACTCACCAAACTCATTCTTAATGAAATTCCTTGACAAATTTCATTAAGGTCTCTATCCTCGCTTCGTGCCGTTCAAACGAAAGAAAATGCTCGCGCTCGATACCGCCGAGAAGATGAAGGCTATCTCGTCTCCCGTCGCGATCGAGATCATCCAGGCGCTTCGGCAGATAGGGCCCGCGTCCGTCAGCGAACTCGGGCCCGCCATCGGCCGCAAACCGAACTCGCTGCATTATCACGTGAACAAGCTCGTCGAGAACGGGCTCGTGGCGAAGACAGGCTCGCAGATGTCCGGCGCCAGGACGGAGACCGTCTATGACGTCACTGCCGAGAAGTTCCTCGGCGGCTCGCTCAATAACGAAGAAGAACTAAGCGTGTTCACGAAGAAAAGCGTAAACACGATCCTCAGGCTCGCCGCGCGCAATTACGAAAAGGCGGTTGCGGATCACGCATCCGCCAGCGAGAAGGGGAAGAAAAGGAATCTGCTCGTGCAGAGGCTTGCGGGCCGCCTCACGGGCGAACAGCTTGCGGAGGTCAACGGTCTCGTGGACCGGATAATGGAGATCTTCGCGGACAATGTCGCAAGCAAGGACGGGAAGAAGATCTCGCTGACGCTGGCGATGACGCCGCTGGAGACGGACGGCGATAAATAACGGAGGCAATGATAATGAAACGAAGAGTTACGCAAATGCTCGCGACTGTTCTGGCGGTCGCCGCGGCGTGCGTTTATGCGGCCGGCTCGGATCGGGCGCCTGTTCCCGGCAATGATCCTTTATATGAAATACCGTTCGAATACGAGCTGGACAAGATAATCGTACCCGTCACAGTCAACGGATCGAAGCCTATCCGGTGCATCCTCGATACGGGGATGGTTGGCGGCGTCTTTCTTATGAATCCCGCCGTCGCCGAGGGAATGAAGCTCGAATACACGCCGGCGCAGGTGATGCTTCAGGGCGCCGGACCCGGAGCCGCGCCAGCCCGAATGGCCACCGGCGCCTCGGTCGACATGGCGGGAGTTCCTTTCGCCGATCAAAGGGTCATCGTGATGGGCGAGGCCGGCCCGCTGGCGTGGACCGGCTGGGACGGCGCGATCGGTGCTTCGGTGTTCGGCAAGTACGTGGTTTCGATCGACACCGATAAGAAGATAATCAGGCTGTACGATCCGGAGAAGTTCGATCCTTCCGGCGCGGGAGACGCGGTCGAGATGACCGTGGTGAATACAAAGCCGTTCATCAAGGTCGATGTCGATGTTGACGGAAAGAAGCCGGTCGTTCTGACGGCTGTCGTTGACACGGGCTCGAGCTCGGAGATCATGCTCTCGGGCGACAAGGGGCTTCCCGTTCCCGAGGCATCGGTCGAAGGCACTCTGGGACGCGGCGTCGGCGGCGAGGTGCGCGGTAAGGTCGGGCGCTCGGCTAAGATCTCGATCGGGAAATTCGCTCTCACGAGTGTCGTATCGCAGTTTCACACGGGACGAGTGCCGACGAACTCGGACGCGCTGATCGGAATGGGTCTTCTGAACCGTTTCTCGGTTACCTTCGACTACACGAACGGCCGTATGTACCTGAAAGCGGGCGAACGCCACAAAGAACCGTTCGAGTTCAACATGACCGGAATGGCGGTGAGTCCCGAGGCGGACGGATCCCTGAAGGTCGTCGATGTGTTCGAGGGCTCGCCCGCCCACGAGGCAGGGATCAAGACAGGCGATCTGATCCTGACCGTTGACGGCAGGAAGATGACCTTTCTCGAGTACAACACTCTGATGGAAGCGATGCGGAAACCGGGCAAAGAGGTGAAGATCGAGTTTGGCCGTGAAGGGAAGACCTCGTCCGTGAGCCTGAAGACCCGGCGGTTGATCTGAACGAGGGCGACGGGTGAGTGTGAGTGCGGGCTGCTCTTGAGTACTTAGACGTGTCCGAAGCCCGACCGTTAGGGAGGGCTACCTCGAGGACTCGCCCGTGTCCGAAGCCTGACCGTTAGGGAGGGCTACCTCGATCACTCGCCCGTGTCCGAAGCCTGACCGTTAGGGAGGGCTACCTCGAGGACTCGCCCGTGTCGGAAGCCCAAGCGTCAGCGCGGGCTACCGTCGGCGGTTCCAAGTTCGAGGTTCCAGGTTCCAAGATCGTGTCCGAAGCCTGACCGTAAGGGAGGGCTACTTTCGAATACTGAGACGAAAGGAATGAGAACTGAGACGTGTCCGAAGCCCAAGCGTCAGCGCGGGCTACCGCATCAGGAAGCAGTTTCCCGAGACCCGGTCCGAGGACATCCGAGTCGATCCTCAGTTAAGATCAGCGCCCTGCCCCAGTACGACGTAATCGACCGCTTCGTCGACGCTTTCCTCGGTCCACAGGTATTTCGTGCTCCCGTGACGGGCCCAGACTCTCCTGCCGCGGTCGATCAAGTTCCTTTTCCGAAGTTCTCTTGTTGCGTAGGACTTAAACTCGTTCATCACCGTTTCGGGTTTTCGAGTGGCCGAAACGACGATGTGTATATGATTGGTTCTGACGTTTATCGCGTGGATCAGATAGCCCCGATGTGAGCAGACTCCTCGGATCGCGGTCTCAACGACTTTCCTCCTGGAGCGATCCAAGCGGATTGGCTGGGCATTCAGCATCTCCTTCTCGTGATCTCTGAGACCTTTCGAGGGCCTGATCCCGGGCTCCCCGACGCGGTTCTTACCTCTACGGTTGACGGAGCCTCGCTCGTCTCCGTGGAACCAGGTACCGTAGGTCCGAAATGTGATGAAGAAGGCTTCAGGCCACGTGCGGTCCTGGAAGTCTATGTAGTCTCGTTTCATGGTGAGGAAGAGAAAAAGGTCAGATCCCCGATCGAGGATTCTGACCTTTTGTAATTCTGTTTGATCTCTTTCTGTCCGCGCTCCCTGAAGAGACGAGGACGGGTCATTCTAACATGATAGCCCGCGCTGACGCTTGGGCTTCGGACACGGGCGAGTGATCGAGGTAGCCCTCCCTGACGGTCGGGCTTCGGACACGGGCGAGGGATCGAGGTAGCCCGCGCTGACGCTTGGGCTTCGGACGCGTCTCAGTACTCAGTACTCATCTCTCAGTACTTGAAGTAGCCCTCCCTCACGGTCGGGCTTCGGACGCGTCTCAGTACTCAGTACTCATCTCTCAGTACTTGAAGTAGCCCGCGCTGACGCTTGGGCTTCGGACACGGACGAGTGATCGAGGTAGCCCGCGCTGACGCTTGGGCTTCGGACACGTCTCAGTACTCAGTACTCATCTCTCAGTACTTGAAGTAGCCCGCGCTAACGCTTGGGCTTCGGACACGGACCTGCATCCGAGGCGGATTCCCGCCTGGCGGCGGGCGACAAGCTGAAGCTTATCGGACAGGGCGGGCGCAGGTCCCGCCGCTACTCCTCCTTCTGACTTCTCGAAGAACACATAAAGAAATACGCGCACGTGGGACACTTGCGGTCGTCGGGGTCCGGAGCGAACTCCCGTCGGTTGATCGAGTCGATCACCTTCTCGTACTTCCCTATCCGGTTCTTGACGACCGTGTCCGAGATCTCGTGCGTGTATTCCGAATCGTCCGAAAGATAGACGTTCCTTACCGACACGTCCGCGTCCGGATGCTCCGTCCGAAGCGCGTGCAGAAGAAGCGCGTCCTCGTGTTCCGTTGTGACGTTCGCCGGCTGTTTGCCTGTCTTCACATTTCGTGCGATCACTCGCTTTGAAGCGCCGGACCCCGATTCCTCCAGCGAATCCACACCGATCTTCACGCGTCCGTTTCCGATCGGCACGGTGTAGACCGCGCGGCTTTTCATCGCTTCCGAAGTTCCGAACCTTTCGATCACGCGCTCAAGCAGCTCGTCCGCCTTGTCCTTGAAAAGTCCGGCGTAGGGATGCTCGCCGAGCTCCGCTTCCTCCCAGAGCCTCTCCATAGTATCGCGCGCGAAAGAGTCGGTTTCTTCCGGACCGAGCCTCGAATCCTGGACCGCTCGCAGGGTCTCGAACACAACGCCGTGAAGCTTCTGATACGCCGATCTGTTGTCGCGCCCTTTCAATCCGGCTTCGTACCGGTAGTAATACTGGCGCGCGCACTTGAGATACCGGTCCAGTTCCGCCGCGTAAAACTCCGTGCGCGTATAGGATTCGGGTGGCGCCGGGTCGCTTTCGCGTTTGGCGATCTCCGAAGATATCGAAGCCGGTTTTGGCAGCACGCTTTCGAGCCGCGACAGAAACGGCGATTCGTTGCTCGTCGAACGCTCGGTGTAGTTCACAGAACGCGAAAGATGCAGGCGGTCCTTCGCCCTGGAGAGCGCGACGAAGAACAGGCATTCCTCCTCTTCGACGTGATCGTCCTTCGGATCGCCTCGCAGCCCCGGAGGAGTGGGGCATTTCTCGCCGCGCCAGTTTGCAGGGACTTTTCCCTTCACAAGATACGGTAAACAGACGGCGCCGAATTCCAGTCCCTTTGCGCCGTGGACGGTGAGAAGCCGAACCGCGTCGAGCCCCGAAGCCGCCGGAGGGATCTCCGCCAGGTTCTTCTGTTCGCGGAAGAGCACAAGCCGGCGTATGTAATCGAGGAACGCCGCGACCGGGTCGTCGGCGCCCGCGAACCTGTCTTCGGTCGAACCGGCAAACCCGAGCAGCTGATAGATCGCGATCAGCTTCTGCTTGCCGGCGATCGAATCGTCATCGAGTATCCCCCGAAGATAGTCCGTCCGGTTGAAGAGATAGTCGGTCAGGAACTCATAGGCGGATGTCTTAGGATCGCGTTCCAGGTGTTCGCGGAGCCTTGCGAGTGACGCGCGGCCTTCTTGCGAGAGATCAGGCGATTCGTCGTCAGGATCGAGCCCCGTGATGCCGCACTGCTTGTCTTCAGCAGCCGAAACGATCGCGAACTGGTCACCGAGCGAAAGCGAATAATCGTCGAGATCGCCCACCCGCAGGATCGTGTGACAGTGGTTCGAGGAGGCCAGGTCCAGGACCGACAAAAGGTCGCGGATCTCCTCGCGTTCGAAAAGTTGTCCGAGGTAGAACACGGGCACGCCGTACCTGGTCAGAGCTTCGCCGACGGAGGCTAGCTGAGCGTGCGTCCTGCAGATGACCGCCTGGTCGCGAAACGCCGTACCGCGACCGTTGTTCGCCAGTATGTGCTCCGCGATCCGTGCCGCTTCGGTCTCGAAGACGTCCGCGACGTCGTATGTCACCGTCTCGCCCTCGCCTTTTCCACGGAACGCTTCCCATTCGTTGAAAGGCTCGCGCGCGATCATTCCGCGGCCGAACTCGCCGAACGTCCTGACGATCGGCTCGACCGAGCGATAGTTCGTCTCGAGGCTCAGTTTCTTCGATCCGGGATATTCCTCCTCGAATTTTCGTATGTTCGCCGGCGATGCGCCGCGCCAACGGTAGATCGACTGGCGGAGATCGCCGACCGCCCAAAGGCCCTTTCCTTCGCCCGCCACCTGCCGCAGGAGTATTCCCGATGCGCGGTTCACGTCCTGGAACTCGTCGACGAGGATGTGATCGAACAGTCCTCGTACTTCGTTCAGCACGGAAGCGTTCTCTTCGAAAAGCTTCACGGGCCGCAGGATCAGGTCTCCGAAATCCAGAAGCTTGTCTTCGTCGAGCAGCTCCTGATACTTCTTATATACTCCCGCGGTTTCCAGAGCCTTTTCCCCCTTCGTGACGGCGTCGTCATCCTCGGCGGCGGCGAGCATCGATTCGGCGTGCTTCCTGTACTCCTCCGGCCCGCAGAGCTCGTCCTTCGCCTTCGATATTGCGTTGAGAATGTCGGGCAGGTCGCGCATCGGATCGTAAAGCGCGAGGTAATGATCGAGGTTTAGGTCAGCGAGATGGCCTTCGAGCATCAGCAGTGCGTCGATCTGGTCGAGGATCTCCGAATCCTTCCCGACACCGGCTTCCTTCCAGTACTTCCGGAGGAGATTGAAGCCGAAAGCGTGGAAGGTCATTATCTGGATCTTCGCCGCGTCTTCGGGTCGCGCCTCGCCGATCCGCTCGCGCATTTCCCCGGCGGCTTTGTTCGAGAAGGTGAGAGCGAGGATACGCCTCGGATCGGCGCCTTTGTTGAGAAGGTGGACGATCCTCCGGATCAGCGTTTCGGTCTTTCCGGTCCCGGGACCGGCAGAGATCAGCACTGGACATTGGTCGGTCTCGACGGCGCGTTTCTGGCTGGGGTTGAGGGAGAACTTCGTCTGTCCGACGAGCTTCAGCTTGTCGGTCCCTGTCGTTCCCTTTTCCGATGCTTCTCTCGGAGAACCGGGCTCAACCGGATCGAAAACGCCGACAAGCTGAAGCTCGTCGGACAGATCTTCGACAGGCTGAAGCCTATCGTACCTCGGGATCAGGACCGCCCTCGCGATCTGCCGGTTCACGTAACCGAGCGGCATCCCGGTGCGTTCAGCGATCTCGCTCGCAGTCAGACCGTTCTCGACGAACGCCTTCCTCAAAGCCTCGCACGGCAGCAGGAACTCAAGCGCGAACAGATTCGCGTCACGTTCGGCGCGTTCGTGCGGCCCGTAGCCGACGACGCGGGTCCTCGCCGTCGGCACCTCTTCTTCGGTCGAGATCTCGTCGATGTCCTCTTTCGAACACGAGGGCTTGAAAGTGTGGAGCACCTCGTGCGCGGCCTCGTGCGCGATGCAGAAATGCCTGTATCCGCCGTCGAGGTCGTCGTTGATGAAGACCACGCCGTCGTAGATATCGGCGAGCGCGCCATTGAGATTCGGGGAATCGGGAGGCTCGGGGCTGAGCTCAAGATCGAGAAGACCGAGCGCGGGAGCGATCAGGCTTTCGGAGCTGAGAAGCGAATCGGGATCGAGTCCCCCGGCGGAACACACCCGCTTCCTGAGTTCATATGCTTCTTCGCGGATCTCGTGTCCGTGGTCCATAGGTCATCCGAGAGGTCATTCAAGAAGGTAGCGTTTCTCCACATCAGAAAGGTCGCGGTCTTTCCGGACTGCTTCACCGAAATCAACCTGCGGCAAAGGTTCGGGCCGTACCTCAGCCTTGAAATTGCCTTCGGCGGCCACTTGCGGAAGTTCGAGATACGCGCGAACGGATTCGGCCGCGACTTCCAGCTTCGCCGCGAGACTCTCGATGACCTTCGAAGGAACTGTCGGGGCAAGAACGTTCCGCTTGTCGAGCTGCACAAAGAGCGAAAGGCTCAGGCCGACGGTCCTCGCAAACTCGCGCTTCTTCATCCCGCGCTCTTCTACGAGCGCCGCCAGGCTGGAGATCGGGACGGGTGCTTTTTTCGAAGCGTCGAGCAATTGTCTGAACCGTTCCCGGCCGTGCACGAGAAACGCCTCCATCTCATCCCCTTCAATTTCTTCATCGGGCAAGTGCTCCATATGCGCTCTTTCCGATGCGAACGCCATAAGTTCACTGGCGTAGTCGGGGAATCGCGCCATCCACTTCTTGAGCACTTCGGTGTTATTGCCGTCCGGAGTCTCGGCTGCGTAACTTTCGAGAACGCGCCGAAGCGTGGCTTCTTTATTCATCGTTCTCCTCCGATGTAATCCCTGAGAATACGCCTTGCCTTTTCGTGCCGATTCCTGATGGTTCGTGAGGTGACGCCCAGGTACCTTGAGACAGTGAGCTCGTTTGGGTCGTTCGATTCGCAGTTCCAGCCTTCAAAATCGAGCAGAATTACCACTTCGCGAAGCTCCAGCGGAAGGGCGAGAAGTCCCTCACGGAGCATTGCCTCTTGCTCGGGCGACAACGCGTCAAGGATCGGTTCGATCGGTGGGCCTTCGCGGTCGTCATCGTCTATAGAGATCTCGGATGACTTCCTCGCCGAATCAGCCTTTGTCTTTTTCGCTTTGCCGAGTGCTTCCATCGCCGCGAACGACAGGAATCTTACCTCTGCAAAGTCTATGCGGTCGGTTTCAAGGTCCATGAGCTTCTCGACAAACCCGTCGCTGACGCTCCGTGCCCAATCCGCAAACTCTGTCTTGTCTCTGGGACGATGCCTGGATTTTCTGAGGTATCTGTAGAACCGCCGCTCGATCTCCTCGAAAACCGCAAGCAAGGCGTACTCCTTCCGCACGTCGTTTTCACCGGTCGCAAGTTGCCTTCGCCACTCGCGGAAGAAGTACACGAGCGTCTCTTCCCTCAAATAGCGCTCGCTGTCGCCTTTCGGAATCAGAGCTCTCGAAGCGATCTCGTCGGGTGCCGTTCCGGTAAGCGAGAGAATCTGAGCTTCCACTGCAGGCCTTCGGACAAATACTTCACCGTCCGCATTCTCCCTGGTAAGCGGCCTGATCTGAACCTTTTCTCCGCTGTCGCCCGACATTCGACGCCCTCCCCGGCGATCGAGACTTAGGATTTCCGCAGACCGCTGTCGCAGCGGAATCCGGCTTTAATCAATATCTTCTGAAAAGTTGGCGGGATGCAATGTGGGTATTCTAGGCGAGGGTCGTGGTTTCTACAAACTTCGGCGGAGAGGAGCCCGGAGAAGAGGTTAAACCGCAGAGCACGCAGAGGGGTTCTTCAACGCAAAGGTCGCCAAGGTCGCTAAGGAGATGATTGATTCTTCCTTTCGTTCGACTTGTCTAATCGCTCGTAGAATTCGAAGCCGTTGCACAAAAGAAGCCAGCGAAACTTCTTAGCGACCTTTGCGACCTTCGCGTTGAAGAAGCCCCCAAACGACCTTTGCGTTGAAAAATACCTGAGAACTTCTCCGCACACGACAAGCTGAAGCTCGTCGTACCACGCGGCCGCGGTCGGAATATCTCCGTGCCCCGTGAGATAATCTGTTCGGAGGAAGATGAAAATGAGATTCTGTTTGGGATCGCTCGCGGTGGTATTGTTCGTCGTTTCGGTTTCCGTCTCTGCGAAGGCTCAGGAGAAATCGAAGTACGCAGGAGAAGAGACTCGCGAGATCAAGAGCCTTTCGGCCGACGACATTGAAGCGCTGAAGAACGGACGCGGATGGGGTTTGGCGAAGTCCGCGGAGCTGAACGGCTATCCGGGGCCGATGCATGTACTTGAATTGAAAGACCGGATCGGCCTTTCGAAAGCGCAGGAGGCTGAGATCAAAGGTCTGTTCGATGAGATGAAGACCGCCGCGATCCCCCTTGGACTTCGCCTTATCGAACTCGAAAAACAGCTGGACGATCTGTATTCAAGCAGAGTCGTCGACGCGAAGAACCTTGAAGAAAAACTGCTTGAGATAGGCGAGGTCAGGGCCAGGCTGCGGTTCGTCCATCTTTCCGCCCATCTGAGAACGCCGAAGATACTCACCGAAGCACAGGTCAGGAAATACAACGAGCTGAGGGGCTACGGCTCCGGCGATCCGTGCAAGAACGTCCCCGAAGGCCACGATCCGGATATGTGGAAGAAGCACAACGGCTGTAATTGAAAGGTCGAAGAATCTAACCGCAATATGAGCTAAACGCAAAGGTCGCGAAGATTCTCAGGGATCTTTAAACGCAAAGGTCGCAAAGGTCGCTAAGAAGTTTCGCTGGCTTCTTTTGTGCAACGGCTTCGAATTCTACGAGCGATTAGACAAGTCGAAAAAAAGGAAGAAGCAATAATCTTCTTAGCGACCTTCGCGTCCTTTGCGTTGAAAAACCCCCGGGATCAACCTACTGCGCGACTCCTCCGCAGCCGGCCGTTACCGATGCCGATCCCGAAGTGTCCTTCTGGACCCGAGGACTTCCTCCGTAACACACGCTGCTCGCTCCCGAGGCGTCTGCCCTAAGGTCGCTGATCACATTGAGCTTGATGCTGCTCGCTCCGCTGGCGTCGATGTCCACCGAATCGACCGTGAACGATGTCGCCTTGATGTTCGAAGCGCCGCTGATGTCGATCGTCGCTGTGCGCGAGTTGCCGTCGATCGAGACCGAGGAGGCGCCGCTGACGTCGATGTCGATCTTGTCGCTGTTTACGCCCGTGACCTTCGCGACCGAAGCTCCCGAAATGTCGAGGTTGTCGAGCGAGGGCAGCGAGACGGCCACCTTGATCTTCCCGCGCTTCTTCGAATCCCATTTCTCGTTCCAGTCCCTGTCGTGCTTCACGATGAGGCTTCCGTTGCGGACCTCGGTCACGATCTCTTTCAGCACGGAATCCTTCGCCTCGATGACGACTTCGTAGTTGCCTCCGACGGTGATCACCGCCTCCATCGCGCCGCCTATGTCGACGCCCGTGAATCCGGAGACGTTTCGGGTCTCTGACCTGTATTCGTCCTGAGCCAATGCCGTAGCGGCCGTTGCCGCGATCGCGAAGGCGACGAGCGCCAATGCCACGAGTGTGTGTCTGAAGTTCTTCATCCGTTCTCTCCTGTCTGGTTAATGTGCTTGCGCGTTTAACGGGATAACACCGCCGGGAGCCATTTAATGACAGGACAGACTTCCGGACCGCGGGCGTCCCCGCCCGCATTCCGTGAATAGCTTGAGATATGAGATCGCCGACAGGTTCATGGGGATCGCGCCGCCCCTCCGGGGCGACGGAACGCACGCGTCCCGCGTGCAGTGAGCGAAGCGAAAACGATCGCGATTGGAAAAGCCGCTAAAGCGGCTAGATCAAATGGGGGCTCCCCGACCGTGGGTGGCGCCCTTCGGGCTTACCCACGGCTAAATGCACATGACCGCTACGCGGTCGCCCCCCTCCTTTCTTTCCTTTCGACCCGTTCGTGTTTAGAATGTCCGCATGCAGCTCATAGGGACGCGGTTCGTTCGCCCGGGCGAGTACGGTGACTTTGCCTGGATGATCGAACAGCCGGAGTACTCCGACTCGCTCTTCATTTTCAACGACAACGAGAGGCAATTCCTTATGCACCGCAGCGAGCCGCACTCGGGCTCCGGCTGTTATGAAGGCGGCGGCAACGCGGTGATCCGGCCGTACCAGTGCGAAGACCCGCCGCACGCAGCGGGCATTCCGACCGGGGCCTCCGGGCGAGGCTACAGCGGGCTCGACGATCATGTCCGGTCGATCATCGACCGCGCAATTTCCGATATCGGGGAGCTGCTGGCAACGGGAAGGTACAAGCGGGTGTTCTACAGCTCCGATGGCAGGGGAGGCCTCGGAACCGGAATATTCGACGTAGGGGAAGACGTCAAAGCGTATGTAATCGAAAGGCTCGAAACATTCGCCGATCAGGCACGCTGAAGCTCCCGTCTCAACCCCCTTTATTCCTTTCATCCCTGTTTAGGCGTTCTTGTAAGGCCGATGGTCAAATTCGTACATTGCTCCGATCTCCACCTCGACACGCCCTTCAAAGGGCTTACGAGGCGCGATCCGGCGCACGCCGAACGGCAAAGAAAGGCCACGACCGAGAGCTTTTCGAGGATCATCGACCTTTGTATCGAACGAAACGCTGATTTCCTGATCATCGCCGGCGACATTTACGACAGCGCGAACCGCTCCGTCGCCACGCAGATCGGCTTTGCGAAAGAGCTCGCGAGGCTTGAAGAACGAGGCGTTCACGTTTTCATCGCCTGCGGAAACCACGACCCGCTGTCCGACTGGCTTCCCGCCGCGAAACTCCCCGAGAACACCTGCCGATTCGTTTCCGAAAGGGTCGAACGGGTCCGGCTCGAGAGGGACGGACAGGTGCTCGCCGATGTCTACGGGATCAGCTTCGCGGAAGAGCGCGTGACGGAGAACCTGGCATCGATGTTCACGCTGGCGAATGACCCCGCCCCGGTCAGCATCGCCGTTCTTCACGGCACCGTCGGCGCCGCCGGCCCGCACGAGCGCTACTCGCCTTTCAGGGTGGAAGACGTAGAAACGAAGGGTTTCGATTACTGGGCTCTGGGACACATTCACAAGCACAGCATCGTCCGCGAAGCGTATCCCTCGATCGTCTATCCGGGCAATCCGCAGGGCCGCGATTTCGGCGAGACCGGGCCGAAGGGATGTGTGTACGTCGAGATCGAGGCCCGGTCGCCACCTTCTGTAGAGTTCGTCCCCACGCAGACGATACGGTTCGAGGACGTGACCGTGGACATCTCCGGAGAAGAGGATTACGAGAGGCTCGCCTCGCTCCAGGAAGAACTGCCGCGAAGGGTCGCCGACTACGATCCGGAATCCGGATACGTGTTCAGGATCAGGCTAGAGGGCCGCACGCCCCTAGATTCGGACCTTAGGCGCGAGGGCGAGGCGGAAGCGCTTGTCGAACAGATGAACGGATCGGCGGCGGGCCCTGAAGGCGCAGCGTATGTCGACAGAATCGAGGTAAGGACGCGTCCCGACGTCGATCTCGACGCGATACGCGCCTCCGGCGACTTTGCCGCGGAGGTTCTGAAGCTCTCCGACGGCCTGCGGTCGGATCCGGAAGAACTCCACGCACTGTTCGAAGAGGTCGGTGCCGAGTTCCGATACGGCGCGGCGCGCAGGGAGATCGGGACGATCGGCGCCGATCGGATGAACGAGATCCTGGAAGAAAGCACGATGAAGCTGCTTGGCAGGCTGCTGGAGGACGCCGAATGAAGATCCGCGAGATCCACATCGACGGCTTCGGAGTCTTCAGCGGCTACTCGCTGACCGGCCTGGGTCCGGGCGTCAACATCATCTTCGGGGTCAACGAGACCGGAAAGACCACGCTGATGAAGTTCATACGCTACACGCTTTTCGGCTATCCGCGCACGGTCGACGAGCGGATGGCCCCCCTCGAGGGAGGCGTCCACGGCGGGCGGCTTGTCGTCGAGACGGCGTACGGCGCATACACGATCGAGCGCCGCAGCGGGCCCAACGGAGGCCCTTTCGAGATCATTCCCGGCGCGCCTGTCTCGGCGCTTCTCGGCTCGGCCAACGCGGACCTGTTCGGCAATGTCTACGCGTTCTCGCTCGACGAGCTCGTCGGCCTCGATTCGCTCAAGGCCTCCGGCGTCGAAGACCGCATCTTCAGCATCGGCCTCGGACTGGGCGGCCGTTCGATCAACGGAATAGCCGCGGCGCTGTCTTCTTCCGCCGATGCCTTCTACAAACCCAACGGCCGCGTGCACAAGGCTGCCGATCTCGTCCGCGAGATAGGTGCGCTTACCGAACGCATAAATGAGATCAAAGGCCGCCTTCCGCTTTACCGAACGCTTGCCCGCGATATCGCCGAGCTCGAGAAGCAGATCTCGGCGACGGACTGCGAGATCGACGCGCATCGTGCCGAGCTGAAACGCTCCGAACAGCTTCTCGCGTGTGTCCCGTATCACCTGGAGATCAGCGGCGCCGAGCGCGAGCTCGAACAGACCGAAGAGATCGAGGGCCTTTCGTTCGACATAGGTTCCGCCTACGCCGAGCTTGTCCGGCGGCGCGAGGAGAAGGCGTCGGAGCTGAAGGCGGTCTTCGAAGGCTTTGGCGAGACTCCGGGAATAAACAGGCTGCTCGACAAGGCGGGTTCGGTTTCTTTGAACGAAGACCTTCTGCGGCGGTCGGCCGGTGTCGAGTTCCTGCGCGGAAATCTGGAAGCGTACCTGCAGAACGTCGACCGGCGCGAGGAAGCCCTTGCGGCGGCTGCGGAGATCGAGGAACAGGTCGCGGGATCGATCTCGGAGATCAATCCGGACTGGACCTTGAAAGACCTCGAACGGTTCGCCGGCGCGGTCGTCATTCTGGATCGCCTTGAATGGTTCCGCGACAGCTTCGCCGATGTTGAGGAAACGCGCCTGAGGCTTGAGGCCGAGCGCGATGCGGAATCGAGGGGCGCTTCCGTCCTGACGGTGCGCGCGCTGTTCTTCACCGTCGCCGCGGTGCTGGCGATCGTTTCTGTCCCGCTCCTTCTGAGTAGCGAATACATCTGGGGAGCGGCTCTGCTGGCCGCCGCGCTGGTAATCGTCGTCGGCAGTTTCTACGTCGCTTCAGGTGTGAAGCGGACCACCGCCGACGAGCGTCTCGTTGAACTCAGGCGGCGGAGGGTCCAGCCGCTCAGGTTGTCGTACGGCGCGTATCTCCGCAGCACGCTGAGGCTGTCGCCGGAGCTTTCGCCGGACAAGGCGATCGAGGTCGTGAAAGAAGCGACCAGGCTTCGCGACCGCCTGAACGAGGCGCGCCGGACAAGGGAAAGGATCGCGGAGCGGCTCGATCCGGCGATCGGAAAGTTCGAGTCCGAAGCGGAAGCGCTTGCGGAAGCGGCCGGTATCGCGATCGGCTCGGATCGCGCCGCGGCAGCTCGGGCCGTGATCGAAGCGTTCGACAGTGAGCGCCGCCGGTCGGAAGAGACCGAGAGGCAGCGGGAGAGGCTCGAAGATCTTGAAGCGCGCGCGGATGTGATAGTCGGGAACGTTGCGGAGATCGAGGCGGAGATGACGGAACTGTTCTCCGCCGTGGGAGCTTCCGGCCCTGAAGACTTTCAGCGGAAGATCTCCGAGAGCCGGCGCGCGGCGGAACTGCGCGAGACGATCGCGGCCGCCAGGCTTTCGGTAGCGAAGACCGTGGGCGATGAAGGCCGTGTGGACCGCGTGCTTGCGGAGCTCGGAAGGACCGAGAAGGCAGATATCGAGCTTCGGATCGAGCGCATTTCGGCGAGGATCGCCGAGTTCGAGGCTGCCCGGGGCGGTTCGAAGGAAGAGCTTGGCAGGATGCGCCAGAAGATGAGCGACATCGAGGCCGAAACGGAGCTGACGGAGCTTCTTTCGGAGCTCGAGACGTTCCGCGCCCTTTTGAGGAAGGGCCACGAGGAGTGGCTCGCGAACCGCGTCGCGCTGAAGCTTCTTTCGCGCGTGAAGGAAAGCTACGAACGTGAAAAACAGCCGGCCGTCATACGGAATTCGGGCAGGTATTTCCGGTCGATCACGGGCGGCGCCTACGAGCGCGTGAGCGTTTCTATCGAGGACGGCACGGTGGCGGTGTTCGATGAGCGGCACGCCGCGAAGTCGATCGGCCAGCTGAGCCGCGGCACGAAGGAACAGCTCCTGCTCAGCCTCAGGCTGGGGTTCATCGAGGAGTACGAGCGGGAGTCGGAGCCGTTGCCGGTGATAGTCGACGACGTGTTCGTGAACTTCGACGAGGCGAGGGCTCAAGCGGCGGCGAATGTGTTCTGGGAGTTCGCGGAGGGGGCGGACTCGGCGGTCTCGGACTCGGCTGTCTCGCGTGAAGAGCTCCGCGCGGAGGAATTGAGATCATCGGCGGCTGGCCTTTCATCGGGCTCGTCCGCAGGCTCGTCTCCAACGGGTTCTTCGGCGGGCTCCTCGTCGGGCTCGTCTTCGCCCGGATCGTCGTCGGCAGGGTTTTCATCGGGCTCGTCCGTACGGTCGGGCGGCTCGCCATCCGCGATTTCCTCGGCGCCGTCCGACAGACCGGCGGCGGGATCGAACGGCGGTTCGGCATCAAGGGGGCGGCTCGCGGAACACTCCGGCGGTTCGGGAGGGCCCGCCCGCCAGGTACTGATCTTCACTTGCCACCCAAGGACCCGCGAGATCTTCGGCGACCGGAACGTGAACCTGATCGAGGTCGACCGCTAGCCCGAGGTACGATAGGCTTCAGCCTGTCGGCCTGTCCGATAAGCTTCAGCTTGTCGATCCCGTGCCCGGTCCGATGAGCATCAGCTTGTCGGCCGTCTCTCAGTCCTCAGTCCTTTCTTCTCAGTACTTCTTCTGCGTCCCGCGTGCACCGAGGTACGATAAGCTTCAGCCTGTCGGCCTGTCCGAAAAGCTTCAGCCTGTCGGTCCGCCGGCAATGTCCGATAAGCTTAAGCTTGTCGGCCGTCTCTCAGTCCTCAGTCCTCATTTCTCAGTACTTCTTCTCGTCCTCAGTCCTTTCTTCTCAGTACTTCTTCTGCGTCCCGCGTGCACCGAGGTACGATAGGCTTCAGCTTGTCGTCCTGTCCGATAAGCTTCAGCTTGTCGGGAAGAGGAATTGACGGGAAATTCGATTCTACCTCTATCCTTCTCTGTGCTCTCTGTGGTTATTTCTCCTCATTCCAATCGGCCTTCCCAGCCCCGATCTTGACCATCCTGTTTCCTCCCCCCGCGCCCCCTTCCGACTCCCGGGCTCTTGAGCCATTTACCTAAAATGCGCGCCATGTACGAAGAAGAAGACTTTGAGGACGACACAGAGGTGTTCTACGCCGCGATCGAACACGATGAAGCGAATTCCGGCTGCGGAGGATGTTTCCTCCTCCTGGCCGCAACGCTGATCGTTTCAAAAATTTTCTTGATTTTCTTGTTCGTTTGAGGATATGGTATGCAGATTCCCGCAATAACCAAGATCAAGTAATTGAGTGCTAACGATATACAAGTTATCGGCGTGGTCTTTGAGCGCCATGATGCGTTCGGCGACCCCGGCTGGATGATCGAGCAGGACGAATTTTCAGACGCGCTGTTCGTTTTTCCTGACGACCAGTGGATGTTTCTGCGGCACCGAACAAGGCCCTTTCATCGTCGACCTTGTTCGGAGTGGGGAGTGTCGAGCTGGAGCCGGTGGGGGATAGACCCGATTAAACCGTATCAATGTCAGCCGCTGCCGCGGTCAGCTGGCATTCCGGTCTGTTCCAAACTAAAGGGGTATAAGGAACTGAACCATCACAGCCGAAGTTTTATAGACCGCGCAATATCCGAGATTCGGACTTTGCTTGGGACAGGTACATACACAACTCTGTATTTCTGTAAAAACGAGAGAGGCGGATTCGACGTCGGCGTCCATAGGCCGTGCGACGATGTGAGCGAATACATTGTCGCAGAACTAAACAAGTTGGGAATCCGATCCGGCTGAAGGCCCGCAGGATCTGTCTCAAAGTTAAAGTCAGGTCTTCGTCTGTAACCGCAGAGACGCTTGTTCGTACGTAAAGCCGAATACCTGGAGACGCAGGGTTCCGATCGAATTAGAAATGCGAACTTCCGAATCACACCCCATCCGGGTCGACTTCTTGCAGGACGCGCGCTTTCCCGAGTTGAGCAACCTGGGAATGACCTTCGCGCCGGGGAAGAAGCAAAGCGACGCAATGTCGGGTGTGTGGGACAGAGACCTTCGTGCCGATCTGAAACGGCTCCGCGAACGATACCGAATCTCTGCTCTCGTTTCGTTGATAGAAGAACAAGAGTTGAGAGATCTGGGGATCGAGAGGCTCTTCGACGCGTGCCTCGAAGAGGGAATAGTCCTGATCCGTTTCCCGATCAAGGACGTCTCCGTGCCCTCGGACCCCGGTGAGTTCTACAAACTTGTCGACAGGCTCGCTGACCGGCTGAAGGAAGGGAAGGCGGTCGCGGTCCATTGCAAAGGCGGCCTGGGCCGCGCCGGAATAACCGCCGCCTGCACCGCCGTTGCCGCTGCTGACGGAGAGATCGACGCCGATGAAGCTATCCGGATCGTGAGGCAGGCGAGGAAGGGAACGGTCGAGATTTCGGAACAGGAGTCGTTCGTACGATCATTCGCGGCGAAAGAACTCTTCCGCGGGCACCGCCGCCCCTGGCCGACAGAAGGCGAGGCCGATGAGCTGATCGGCTATCTGCCAAGGCTCTACGCGGAAGGCTTCGCGCACACGCCGAGATGGCTCGGGGGCGAGACGAACGCCGAAGGAGTGATGACCGTGCCGTATCCGGAATACGACCCGCTGGTGATCGAGTTTTTCGGCAAGGCGGCACGCGAATGCTGGAGGGACTACCAATACACGAGTTCCTCCGCACCTATGATGGCGGAGGACCGCGCGTTCATAGCGTCGGCCGGTGTCGACGACATACGCACGCTTTTGACGTGGGCGGTCCGCGGAGAACGCTTCGGCGACGGCCACTGGGAATCTCTGATCGGATCGGGAACGATAAGGGCGATCCTCGAGCGGCTAAAGCATCTTCGGCAAGAAGGAGTTTTTCAGGCCTTGTGAATGTAGCCGAAACAAGCAGATTCCGGGGATGCCTTCTAGGGCTCGCGGCCGGAGACGCGGTCGGGACATCGGTCGAGTTCAAGCCCAGAGGCTCGTTCGAGCCGGTAACGGAAATGACCGGCGGCGGGCCGTTCGGACTTAGCCCCGGAGAATGGACGGACGACACCTCGATGGCGCTGTGCCTAGCGGCGAGCCTGCTTGAGAAGAAGGCGTTCGATCCAAGGGACCAGGCGGATCGATACGTACGGTGGTGGCGCGAAGGATATATGTCCAGCAACGGCCGCTGTTTTGACATAGGGATAACGATAAAAGCCGCGCTGGAGAAGTTTGTCAAAACGGGAGACCCGATTAGCGGATCGTCCGATCCGCGCAAGGCAGGCAACGGCTGCATAATGCGCCTGGCGCCGGTGCCTATGTACTTCCATCCGGATGAAGACGAGGCGGTCCATCACTCGGGCGAAAGCTCTCGGACGACTCACGGCGCGGACGAATGCATCGACGCGAGCCGCCTGTTCGGCTCGATGATCCACCGTGCGCTATCAGGCGAGTCAAAGGAAGACGTGCTATTCAGCATCGATCCGGAACTTGTCGACGCGCCGAAGATCCGCGCGATCGCCGAAGGCTCGTACAGGGAGAAGGGCGAAGGGGAGATACGCGGGAACGGATACGTCGTGAACGCGCTTGAAGCAGCGCTTTGGTGTTTCGACAAAACGGACACTTACCGGGCGGCGATCCTTAAGGCGGCGAACCTGGGCGAAGACGCGGACACAACGGCGGCGATCGCCGGCCAGCTGGCGGGCGCTTTCTACGGCGAGGAGGGCATCCCGGCCGATTGGCTCGATAGGCTGGTAATGAGGAACGAGATCGGCTCGATGGCGGAGGCGCTGATGACTGCGGGGGAAAGCGGAGCGCACGCGGCTCGCGCAGACGGAACGCACGCGTCCCGCGTGCAGTGAGCGAAGCGAAGATGATTGAGGAGAATGAAAAGACTGACGGGTACTTTGGACACCACATATTCGCTTCTCAGTCCTCAGTCCTTTCTTCTCAGTACTTCTCCGGCGTCCTGCGTGCAGTGAGCGAAGCTAAAATGATTGAGGGTAATGAAAAGACTGACGGGTACACCGGACCGAACGCATCCGCCTCGCAGTCCTCAGTCCTTTCTTCTCAGTACTTCTCCGGCGTCCCGCGTGCAGTGAGCGCGCAGCGCGAACCAACGGTACCCAGAGCGGCGGCGAAAGGCTTTGACAGGATTCAACAGTCTGAATTCTCGATGAACCGCCCCGAAAGACAACGGGGGGTGTGGCAAATGCAGGTTACCGCAACGTATTTGGCTTGGCGGGACGGTGAATGACTCGGAACGCGAGAGGATGGTATGAGCCATCCCTTCCATCCCCTTTATTCCTGTTCCGAATTCTTAACAAAGGTCGATGGTCAGATTCATACATTGCTCCGATCTCCACCTCGACACACCTTTCAAAGGCCTGTCGAGGATAGATCCCGATCTTGCCGCGAAGCAGCGCAAAGCGACTTCCGAAAGCTTTGAGCGGATAGTAGGCCTGTGCATAGAGCGCGAGGTCGACTTCCTTATCATCGCCGGAGACGTCTACGACAGCGCAAACCGCTCCGTCTCCACCCAGATCAAGTTCGCGAAACAGCTCGGCAGGCTGAACGATATCGGTATGCCCGTATATCTCGTCTGTGGAAACCACGACCCGCTCTCGGAATGGCTCGACGCGGCAAAGCTCCCTCCGAACGTACACCGGTTCAGCTCGAAAGAGATCGAGCGCGTCACATTCGAACGCGAGGGTGAACGTGTCGCCGACATTTACGGGACGAGCTTCGAACAAAAAGTCGTCGAAGAAAATCTTGCCGCGAAATACGAACTCCCCGCCGACCGCGCACCGGTAAACATCGCCGTGCTCCACGGCACGGTCGGCTCTCCCGGATCGCATGCGGTTTACGCGCAGTTTTCGGTCGACGATGTAGCTGCGAAAGGCTTCGACTACTGGGCGCTCGGTCATATACATAAACGCCACAACGTTCGCGAGGCACATCCTGCGATCGTCTATCCCGGCAACCCGCAGGGGCGCGACTTCGGCGAGACCGGCGCGAAAGGCTGCGTGCTTGTCGAGATAGAACCCGGAAAGTCACCATCCATCGAGTTCATCCAGACCCAGACGATCAGGTTTGAGGATGTCGAGATCGACATCACCGGCGGGGATGACCTCAACCGCCTGGATTCTCTGATCGAAGACGCCGCGGAACAGGTGGACGGACACGACTCGGACTGCGGATACGTTTACCGGATCACCCTTCGCGGCCGGACATCCCTGCATCACCATCTTTCCGACACGGAAGAGATCGACGGGCTTGTCGAACAGCTCAATGAAGGCGGAGGAACGGACATCATCGACAGGATCGAGATTAGGACAGTCCCCGACCTGGACCTTGACGCGATCCGCGCCGGCAACGATTTTCCCGCCACAGTTTTGAGGCTTGCGGATTCGTACGGGACTGACGAGGAAAGGCTGAAGGGACTCTTCGACGCAGTTGATGAGGACTTCAAGTCGGCCGCCGCGAAACGGCTGATGGGCGATCTTCCCGAGGATCGAATGGCCGGCATCCTGAATGAGGCGGCGATGGACCTTCTGACTAAGCTTGTGGAGGACGCCGAATGAGAATACGCGATATTCACATCGACGGCTTCGGCATCTTCGAGGACTTTCATCTGGAGGGCCTTAAGCCCGGGATCAACCTGCTTGTGGGCGAGAACGAAGCGGGCAAGTCGACGCTGATGAAGTTCCTCAAATACACGCTTTTTGGTTATCCAAGGTCGAAGGACCAGCGGATGGACCCTCTGCGCGGAGGCAATCACGGCGGCCGGATCGTGGTCGAGGCGAACGGCGGTTCGTATGTCGTCGACCGCAGGCCGGGCGTGAAGGGCGGCCTGATCGAGATAACCATCGAGGGCGGCACGGACCCTGCAGATCTGCGAAGCATTGCCGGTACTGCGTCGATGGAGCTGTTCGAGAACGTCTACGCCTTCTCGCTGGCAGAGCTTGTGGATATGGAATCGCTCAAAGATTCCGGTGTGGAAGACAGAATATTCAGCATTGGGCTCGGTCTCGGCGGCAGATCGATCTCCGGGATCGCGGGCAAGATCTCGTCACGCGCGGACGAGCTGTATAAAGCAAGCGGAAGCAAGAACAGAGTTGCCGAGATCCTCAAAGAAGTGAAGGAACTCGAAGGACAGATCTCGGACCTTCAGGCGGGCCACGCGGAATACAAGCGGCTCGCTGGCGAGATCCGCGAGCTTGAAGCCTCGATCAAAGACGAGGAGGAGGTGCTCGGCGTACTCAGAAAGACCTCCGTCGCGCTGGATCAGCTGATCAGATCCTACGAAAGCTACGCCGCGATCGCCGCGTGCCGGAACGAGCTTGAAAGCCTGCCGGACGAGGCCGGATTTGCGGAGGATATCGAGGCGAAGCACGACAGGCTTCTGGAGCAGCAAGAGTCCGTCTCTGAAGATCTGCGGGAGCTTCGGGACGGTACCGAGGACCGGCGCGGGATCCGAAGGCTCCGAGAGCTGATCGGCGAGATCGTCTGCAATGAGGAACTGCTGTCTCGGAAGGACGGCGTCGAGCATCTCCGCGCCAACGTCGTCGCTTATGAGCACCGTGTTGAGGACCGGGAGAGCCTCAGGCGAAACGCGACCGCGATTACCTCCGAGATTATACGCGGCATGGAGAAGATCAGCGAGGCGTGGAACGAAGACGACCTTGCCTCCTTCGCCGAGGAGACCGCGCATCTCGACCGGCTTGAACAATTTGCCGGCAGGTTTGAAGAGGCAAAGGAGAGGAAACGGGAGATCCGTCTGAAGCAGGAAGCAGACGCCGCGATTCCGGCGCCCTTTCCGATCCGTCCCGTGCTGGTCATCCTCGCCATCGTACTGGCCATCGCCTCGGCGCCGCTGTTCTATTACGGCATCCTCGCCGCCGCGATCGCCGTCGCCGCCATCGCGGCGGTGGTAATTATCGGGAGTTTCTTTGTCGGAATTGGGAAAACCGACGAGGAAGCCGAAGACGAGGTCCGGAAGTTCGAGGCGGAGACAGTCGAACCGCTTGAGAGAAAGTACCGTGAGTACCTGATCGCCGAGCTGAAGCTCTCTCCGGAGTTGAGCCCTGAAAAGGCGAAGGATGCAGTGAAGGAAGCTTCGCGGCTGAAGGATCGCCGCAATGAGCGGGAGACGACCCTGCGGACGATCGGCGAACAGTTCGATTCGGATATCGCCGCGTTCGAAGAAGCGGCCCGCGAGTTGGCGGACGTTGCCGGCATCGAGACGCCGGGACCGGCTGACGCCGCCCGCAGGATTGCTGATGCGTACGACGCGGAAAAGGAGAAGCGTGAACTTCGTGCCGGATACGAACGCGAGCTCGCCGATCTGATTTCGAGGGAGAGGGGTTCCGTCGCCAGGCTGGCCGAGATCGCCGACGACATCACGGAGCTTTATATGTCGGTGGGCGTCGAGGACGAGGCGGCGTTCCGCGAGCGGATCGCCGAGGAAGCGCGGGTCAAAGAACTGAAGGCGCGGATAGCCGCCGAGCGGAACGTGATAGGCAGTATCGCAGGCCCGGAACGAGTCGACGAGGTGGTCGAGTCACTCGAAGGTCGCGAGAAGGCGGAACTCGACGGCGAAAAGTTCGGCGTCGATACAGCGGTCGAGAATCGGGAGAATGGCCTGAGGGAACTTACTGCCGAACTCGGTGCCATGCGGAACCAGAAGAATACGATCGAGGGTGAATCGGATCTGCCCGATCTGCTTGCCGAGAAAGAGGTCCTTGCGAACCGGCTGCGCGCGGCTTACGAGGAATGGCTTGCGAGAAAGGTCTCCTTGAGACTGTTTGAGGAGGTCCGCGAGGAGTTCGAGCGCGATCGCCAGCCCGCGGTGATCCGGAACACGGGGCGGCATTTCGGGGCGATCACGCACGGGCGTTACGAGCGTGTGAGCGTTGCGCTCGAGGACAAGGCGGTGGCAGTTTTCGACGGCACGGGCAGGTCAAAGTCGATCGACGAGCTGAGCCGCGGCACTAAGGAGCAGTTGCTGATCAGCCTCAGGCTCGGGTTCATCGAGGAGTACGAACGCGAGTCGGAGCCGCTTCCTGTGATAGTGGACGACGTTTTCGTGAACTTCGACGACGGTCGCGCGGCGGAGGCGGCGAGCGTCTTCTGGGACTTCGCGAACGGATCTCGCCAGATCCTGATATTCACCTGCCACCCAAGGACGAGGGACTTCTTCGGGGAGAGGGAGGTGAACGAAGTTAGTCTGATGGGTTGACGGTGAGTTTTCGATTAATTATTAGAATTTGATTGGTTTAGGGACTGGAGTCAAAAAATCATGAATGGCAATCAGGGTGGAGGTTCAGCTAGGAACTCTCTCAACAAGTTGAGAAAGAAGCTTCTCGATCTTACCGCCAGGAATTCACTAATTAACTTTAGACATACTAAGGGTAGGAGCCTTCGCGTTATCGATGAGCTGCCTAATCAACTAGTCAGCTCACTGCTCGATGAGAATGAAATGCGCTTTGAGCCTATTCCCGAGCCAAGAAAGGATCAGTTGATCAAACATGGTTATCTCAAACTTGATGGCGACACGGGTGAGTACAAGCGAGTGAAGAAATCGCCGAATGCAACCCAATGGGGAAAAATACTCGGGTTCTCAACTGATTATGAAGTGCCTCGGGAGGATGAACAGGGAAACCACAGAAAGCATTTAGACAATGCCATACAGACCCTCTTATACCCAAACGAATTAGAAACCAGATTGAAGACCCTCCACCGTAATTCGGAGTCGGCAATTCAAGAAACCGGGGCGAATATCCTCTATATAGCATTCGGTTTTCTTGAGTGGTTTGAGAAAGAAGTACCACAACCTAGACTGGCCCCGCTCTATCTGGTTCCTGTCAGATTAAACAAAGGGCGCCTAAACAATCGAACTAAAACATACGAATACACGCTGCAGTACTCGGGAGAAGACATAGTTGAAAACTTATCTCTACGCGAGAAACTCCGAGAAGACTTCCGTCTTGAGTTGCCAGAATTATCAGCAGACCTCGAGCCTGAGCAGTATTTTGATGAGTTGGCGAGGAGACTGAGGGGCAATAAGCCTTCGTGGAGTGTACGAAGGAACATTTCATTGGCACTTCTCGATTTCAGCAAGTTGTTGATGTACTTGGACCTTGATGATAGCCGATGGCCGGACGAGAATCGCTTACTGGATCACGAATTGGTTAAGACTTTTCTCGAGGGTCTTGATTCGGAAGAAGATAAACAAACACGAAGTTCAGCAGGCAAGAAAACGGAGTGGCCGATTGACGAAATCGATCAAGTCCACGATAGGTATCCCCTGATCGATGATGCGGATAGCTCTCAGCACAGCGCTCTAATTGATGCAATTGACGGTCAGAATCTTGTGATTGAGGGACCGCCAGGGACGGGAAAGTCGCAGACGATTACGAATCTTATTGCTGCTGCGATGGCAAGGGGAAATCGGGTACTGTTTGTAGCTGAAAAGCTAGCAGCGCTGGAGGTTGTTTATCGTAGGCTCGAATCGGCAGGACTGGGAGAATTCTGCCTTGAACTTCATAGCCACAAGTCCCGGAAGAAGACGGTCATTGAAGAAATCGATAAAAGGCTAAGAAGGCATGGTCGGCTAAAACACCCGGAATCCCTGAACTTAGAACTAGCTGAATCTGAAAATCTCAAGGATGCTTTGAAGGCTCATGTAGAACGTGTGAATCGGACCTGGAAGTCTACCGGGCGGACTGTTCATGAAATTTTGATGGCTGCAACACACTACCGGAGAGATTTCTCGAATCCAAGTCTGTATCATCCAACCGGATACAACGGTGACAATTTCGATCCTTCTGTAAATCGTCGTCTTCAAGAACAAATCTCTGTGTTTCTTCAGACCTATTCCGCCACGAAAGCTCAGGTAATCGATAGCGGGAGTATCCTGGCTCATCCGTGGAGCGGAGTAACCAATACTCGAATACAGGGATTTGATACGGCCCCAATCCTGTCTTCCCTATCTCAGTGGCAGGACAGTCTCGAACAACTTGATCATGTCCTCAAACAGATTGAGAGTACCATTAACGGTGGGCAGCGAGAATTTACATCCTTAACGGCTGCTCAAAACCTTCTAGGAGACCTCTCGAGTATCGGCGAGAGAACTGGCAAGGAGTATCTTTTCGTCTTGGGAAGACTTAGGGGTGGTTCGCTCGAAACCTCAAAGAATTATGCTCAGTCCTATTCAACAATTCAGCACGATTTCAAGTTACTTCTTGCACAGATAAGACCGGAGGTACTCAGCGACCTAGACCGTTCAAGTCAACTCTCACGAGGTAGCCGGGCATTGAGGGAGTTGGTTTCAGAGACTGTCACATTAGAGAAGTTATTATCAGCCAGAGAGGAGCTTGAGAGACTTTGTAGCGAACTTGAAAGAGTTCGAGATTCGCTTTCCCGTCTTTCTCCCTTGATCAGTCAAGAAGCGGCTCGGCTGCTGTCACCTACTTTGCGCGGACAAGATGAGTTCAGCCGAATTCTAAGATTGTCGTCAGAGTTAGGGCCTGAGGATTGGAGCTCTAGGGACAGCCGTTTTGACAATGAGGAACTGGATACAATCCTCCCGAAACTAAGATCTGAACTTGAATCACTCCACAAATTACACTCACGGCTACAGATGACTTTTCACATCGAGAAGCTTCCGTCTGAGACAGAATTGATTCGCATTAGACTGACTTTGGAAGATGCCGGCTTCTTCCGGTGGTTTAGTAAGGAATGGCGTGCTGCGAGAAAGAAGTTGTTTGGTCTACGGATCTCAAAGAAGATCAAGTTAAACGAGCTACGGTCTGAATTGCTTATTGGGTCAGAATACATGGCCCGGTATAAAAGTCTAAAGGAGAACTCAGGGTATAAGGATGCACTTGGTGATCTTCTTAATGGGCTCGACACCGATATCGCGAGACTTGAAAGAGTTCGCCAATGGTACCGAAATGTGAGAGCAGAGTTTGGTGTTGGTTTCGGCGAACGCGTTTTTCTTGGTGACGCTCTACTAAAACTTACAAACGAAACCCTACGAGGCCTTAAGTCGCTCAACGATCAGGGGACGATTGAAAGAGTTGAGTGGATCAAGAACACTTTGTCCAATTTGAAGGGGGTCCTTCTTCCACTTGGAGAGATAGACGAAGAAACGGGACTTGTTGGTGATAATGGAAGCGTCTCAAAACTTCAACGTGAATTGAGTGACACGATGGCGGCTTGTGGAACGGTTGCCTTGCGAGATTCTATTTCTGTAGTGCAGCTTACCGAAGCAATTGAGGCGATGTCTGAGTTAAAAGGAAAGGTCGATGGCTGGAAGTCAAGCTCGTTCGATCAAGATGTTTTTGGTGGGGTACTTGACCTGCAAATCGGACCTACAGCTGATTCTTCAGATAACCTAGAACGCCTGCGTGATACAAATGAATTTGCGTCGAGGCTGGAGACACGGCTTGGAAGTCAGTCAGTAAGGGACTATGTATACGTTGAAAATCCCGAGGATAGAATACGTAGATTGGAGACCTTCATACCAGATTTAAGGAGAGCGCTTGATGATCAGGAAAATGCCTACAGGAATTTCGCCAAAACTGTCGATTTAGATCCAGAAGCTTGGTTCAATGTCTCAGGAGATGATATCGATCAACTGCTGGGGCGTAATGAACGGGCGCTGAAGAATGGAGATCTACTTGGACAGTGGATTGGCTTTATGAGGACAAAGAAAGATCTTTCAAAAGCCGGATTAGCAACTCTGGTCAAACTCCTGGTCAACTCTCAGTTGGGAGAACGTAGATTTCTTGATGCTTACTTAGCTGGAGTCTATGATCTGTTGTCGCGAGAGATTCTGAGTGAGGAACCGGAACTCGAGAACTTCTCTGGACTAAAGCAGAACACTCTGAGGGAAGAGTTTTCAAAGATCGACCATAAGCTCAAAGAGCTACAGAGAAAGAAGATTGCGTGGAGAATTGACCAGAATCAGGTAGTGCAAGGAAATCGCGGTGCCCGCGTAAGTGAACACACCGAGAGATTTCTTCTAGAACATGAATGCAATAAGAAGACGAGACACATACCTATACGACAATTATTGCTCAGAGCCTCAAGTGCCCTTACCGCACTCAAGCCATGTTTCATGATGGGACCTATGTCGGTCGCACATTATCTAGCGCCAGGCCGGATTCAGTTTGATCTTGTTGTGATGGATGAGGCCTCGCAGATAAAGCCTCAAGACGCGCTCGGAGCCGTTGCACGAGGAGGACGTCTGGTTGTCGTTGGCGATCCCAAGCAGTTACCGCCTACCAGTTTCTTTGAGCGGACAATCAAAGAAGAAGAAGAAGATCCGACTGCACTTGAGGAATCTGAGAGTATCCTCGACGCTACGATTCCGATCTTTCCAAGAAGAACACTTCGTTGGCATTATCGATCAAGACACGAGAGTCTGATCGCCTTTTCTAACCATCATTTCTACGAGCGAGATCTTGTTCTGTTCCCCTCCCCTCACAAAGCGACGGGCCGTTACGGAGTAAGATATACAAGAGTCCCTGGCGGCTATTTTGTAAGCGGTAGGAACACCAAGGAAGCTCAGGTTATCGCGGAGGCAGTAAGGGAACATTTCAAATCCGCTCCGAATGAGTCTTTAGGTGTTGTCGCGATGAACATCGAGCAACGCGCTCATATTGAAGACGCTATAGAAGCTCTAGCTAAAGAAGATCCTGCTTTCTATTCCAAGTTGCAGGAGGATAAGAGTCGCGAAGAGCCGATGTTCATCAAGAATCTAGAGAATGTGCAGGGCGATGAAAGAGATGTCATTTATATCTCAATGACGTATGGTCCGCGGGAGCTGGGAGGTAGGGTTAGCCAAAACTTCGGGCCAATTAATTCTGACTCAGGGTGGCGAAGGCTAAACGTTCTATTCACAAGGTCAAAACTTCGGATGCACGTCTTTAGTTCGATGGGTAGCGGAGACGTAGAACTATCCGAGAACTCCAGTGGTGGAGTAAGGGCTCTAAAAGAATTCCTAGCGTATTGTAATTCGACCCACAACCTCGAAAATGAAATTCTGGAGCATTCTAGTCCTGACACAGCTGCTAGCCTGGCCATTAGGACCATGCTAAATGATGCGGGCTATCAATGTGATACTAACGTTGGCGTGGCTGGGCATTTCATCGATATCGCTGTAAAGGATCCCGGCCAAGAAGGAATGTACTTACTGGGGATAGAATTTGATGGGAGAAACTACATCTCTGCAAAATCAGTTCGGGATCGTGACCGCTTGCGAAGTGAGGTATTGCGCCGTCTTGATTGGGACCTACATAGAATTTGGTCGGTCGACTGGTACAGAAATCCCCGAGTGGAGTTCAATTCAGTCCTTCATAAACTACAAACAATTGTTGGTCAGAACGAAGGAGGAGAACACGAGGACGATCTATCCGAACTCAACCGCATTGGAGAGGTGATAAGTGAGTCCCGCCGAATTTCACCCGTTTTGGCTCGGATCATGTCTGAGAGAAACTCGCTCACAGAGAAGCTCATTCGATTTAACGAGCTTTTCGTTGAAGAAGAATCCGCCAATATCCCGCAAAACAAACGGATCTTGCGACCTTCAATGATAGAGGCCTTCGACGAATATCGACCTTCCAGTAAGTCTGAGTATTTTGAGAGGATTCCTCTTTATTTAAGGGAGGGGACTGAGGCTAGTCAGTATGTCTTCTTAGAAGACATACTTGAAATCGTTGGCACCAGCACCGAAACTTGACGTGATGCCAGAGTTTCGAATGCTAGCAAGGGGTCTCCTGGGTCAATCTCAGGGGCCCTGGGGCCCAAAGATTAATAGGTACGAGAACCAGTAATTGGTTCGAAAAGGTCGAAACTTGTGCAATAAACCAAAACCTGAAGAGCAGATCCGTTTTTTGCAGAATCTCCAGAGACTGCTAAACGAGGGCCAGTTCACTGCGTCGTACAAATTCGCGCTGCTGATGGCGATCGCGGATGTGTGCGTGGAGCGGGGTTCGGCGGCGGACGAATGGCTCGAGATATCTTCCCGAGAGCTTGCCGAGAAATTCATCTTCCACTACTGGAACCAGGCCGCGCCTTACGGGGGCATCGTCCTTCTGCAAAACAATAACAATCAAGCGGCGGTGATATCAACGCTCGAGACGGCGCGAAGGCAATTCGGAACGCTCGGTAACCTACGCTCGAGTTCTCGCGCATGGCGAAGTGTCGTCTCGAAAGTGGCGGGCACCGTCAAGGAACAGCCCCTATGGAAACTCCAGCGCGTCGGCGGCGAGGTGCTCGACTTTCTTTATCCTCATGAAGACGAAGGCAGCGTCATCCGGCTTCGTCCTGGCATCGCATACTGCTTCCGGACCTTTTATCCGCTGATCAAGGACCTCGTAGAGGGCCACTGGCTGATGTTCGTCCGACAACATCGCGTTAACCAACAGGTCCTCGGGCGGCACGGCGATTTGCGCGATTTCCTCTTCGGATCCAATAGGCAATCGCTGAAAAAATTCCAACCTGTGCTTCTAGACATTCAGGAAAGTCGTTGCTTCTATTGCGACAGGAGATTCGGACGCGTGATCGAGGTCGACCATTTTATTCCGTGGTCGATGTATAGCTACGACCTCGGGCATAACTTCGTCCTGTCGTGCAAGAGTTGCAATGGGGACAAGTCAGCGAGGCTGGCATCTGCGGCGCATCTCCGACGATGGGTCGACAGGAACATTGACAAGGGCGACGCGTTCACCGAAAAAATGAAGGAACTGGATCTGCTCTTCGATCTGGACACGACTTTGCGGGTCGCGGAGTTCGCCTATGGCTTTGCTGAATCAACCAACGCGCAAACTTGGGTGGCGCGCAGAAACAAACTCGAACCTCTTAAGCCTGGCTGGAGAAAGCTAATCGAACCAAGCCTAAGTGAATTGTAGGAAAGCTAGTAATTGCCTTTGCCGGGAATGATGTTGCGGACTCCGCCGCGCGGGTTTTCGACGTCGCCTGTTCGGCGCGGGATCAAGTGGAAGTGGCAATGGAAGACGGTCTGGCCTGCGGCAGCACCGGAGTTGATCCCGATGTTGAATCCGTCGATCGATTCGTCTTCCTCGATCAACCGCTCCCTTGCGGAGCGGATCAGCTGGTCGCAGGCGAGCAGTTCATCGGGGGTGAGGCCGAAGTAGTCCTCGACGTGCCGCTTCGGGATAATGAGCGAATGACCGTCCGCGACGGGAAAGCCATCGCGGATTAGATAAGCGAGGTAGTTGTCCTCGACCATACTCTCTCTCGATACACTACAAAAAAAGCAATCTTTCAGGTTAATCAGGCCCCTTTCTTTTTGCGTAATCTAATGCTAAGCGCCATGGCCGTTTAAGATGTTTCCAATAAGTTGTGAATGTCGGAATAGAAGTCGAGTCTATCTTCTGACCTTGCGGAGGTGTTCGGCTATTGGAATATCAGCAGGCAAGAGTTTATAGCCCCCTAACTCATTCATATCTACCCATTCAACTCTGTCGTGAACTGTCAGCGACAGACCTTCATCATTGAGCTCGGTTTCGAGTGCAAGAAGTCTGAACGCCCCGTGATCGTACACGTACTCGGACTCGACAATGATCCTTCCAGCAACAGCCGTTACTCCAAACTCCTCACGAAGTTCTCTTTCTAGAGATTGCTGAGGCGTTTCACCACTTTCCACCTTACCCCCAGGAAATTCCCAACTCCCAGCGAGTTTTTCATTAGGTCCGCGCCTCGCGATGAGCACTTTATCTGATTTAATAACTATTGCCGCGACGACCAATGCTCCAAATTGACCGGTGATCGAGTTCATTTATTTCTCTGATTCAGTCGCTAGTAATGTATTCATATATCGAATGTTCGACGGGGTGCTTCATCGTGAAAAGGACCTTTACTACTGGCACTTCCCTCCCATCTTTGCGCTCAAAGTACTCCTGTTCAAAACTATCTTCAACGGGTACAACGTCCCCCATATAATAGAATTCCTTTCCCTCATCGTTGCTTTTCTTGACAAAAAGGGGAAGTCGCAATTCGTCGGTATATTCGCGGAGTCGAAGAACCTCTGGGCTATTAAGTGTTCTGTTCGACTTCGTCATCCATTGAAATTCGTAGTTGTTCAAAAACCCATCTTCATACCGGGTCGTTTCCGAAATATCCTCTGCCTTATGGTAGTTAACAAAGATCGCACAGTCCTTGCCGTCTGCGCCAAACATATATCCACCAACATTTTGGGCGACTGGGTTTTGCGACCAGTTCAGAATCCTAAATACGTCCTTCCGAGAATACTTTCGGTACAAATGAAAGCCGTCGAAGAAGCGAGACTCATCAAAGTCCTCACCATAGACATGCTCAGCAGCATTAAGTAAGTCTGACAAGAAATTCTTAAAGACCGATGACCGTAGACAACTCTCCAAGTCAGCGGCCAGCCTTATTATATCCCCATCAGATTCGACAGAGTAAAGGCCGTGCTTTTCACGTACAGATACAATTGAACCTTGATGTTTTTCGGTGATAAATTCGAAATTCAAGTTTCGAACACTCGACTCCCACGTCTGATTGGACAAATGAAATCCATAGCGTGAACTGACAATCTCTTCTACTGCAGCCTTGCGAACAACTTCCTGACCAAGTAAACACTTCAGGATTAACACCTCTTCTATCCGTTTCCCGTTTGCGATGTCAGTCGAAAAATACTCCAAATACGTTCTTCCCTGTTCGGAGATCTTGGAAGAAATCTTGTCCTCAAATCCAGAGACGAAGTTGAAATAAGATTTGGAATACTCTACGAAGAGGAACGGCGACCTTGAACCATGTTCGAAGAAATCCATCATCATCGGGATTCTGCCCAACTTAAACTGAAGTAATTCGTAGTCCGTCCGTAGATCTGCCAGCCTGCTAAGATTCGTACTATCAATGGCCGTGAAGATTCGGCTCTTCGAAATCTCATCAAAATTTACTGTGGAACTACCAGGAATCAGCTCGCTTCCGCTAGCCATCAGCTTGCGGAGCCGATCTTTGTTGAAGCTTGCATCGCCATACAGAGCAATCGGTATTAAGAAGTTGTTGCTGTAGTTCCCAATAAAATCAATTACCGTTAGGTACTCCTTTCCTTCAGTCTTTCTTAAGCCTCGACCTAGCTGCTGGATGAATACAATAGCGGATTGGGTCGGTCTAAGCATTATGATCTGGTTTACACGCGGAATATCAATTCCTTCGTTGAAAATGTCGACCGAGAGAATATAGTCAAGTTTTTCGGACTCTCCATCACTTTCGAGTCGCTGTATCGCTTCTTCTCGTTGCTCTTCGCTTGAATCACCGCTGAGCGCGATCGTTCTAAGACCTCTCTCATTTAGTTTTCGGGAAAGTTCCTGAGCTTCATGGTTTCTGCTGCAGAAGATTAATCCGCGAACAACTCCATCATCAGAACCATACAAAACTGCCTTTTCGATAACTCGTTCGACGCGTTCATCGGAAGTTAGCATGTTGAAATCAGCTTTTTCATCGAGCAATTCTTCGTCCACCGTAATATCGGTTACACCGAAGTAGTGGAAATCGCACAACATCTTTTCTTCTAGGGCCTGATGCAACCTGATCTCATATGCGATGTTGTGGTCAAAGTCTCTGAAGATGTCGTGTCCATCAGTTCTTTCCGGTGTTGCGGTCATTCCCAGCAAGAAGTTTGGGTTGAAGTAGTCAAGAACTGATTGATAGCTGGGGGCGCCGGCTCTGTGGGTCTCATCAATCAAGATGTAGTCAAACTCATCTTTGGAAAATCTACGGAGATTCTGTTCTCTCGAGATTGTCTGTATTGTCGTGAACAGATACTCAGCGTTCGAAGGATCACTACCGCCAGAGAAAAGTCCCATTGATACTTCGTCACCAAGGATTCGTCTAAAACTCTCGAGCGCCTTGCGGGCAATGTTCCAGCGGTGCACGATGTAAAGGAATCGTCTTGGACTTCGTTCCTTTACATGAAAGGCGGAAAGGTATGTCTTTCCGGTTCCAGTTGCTGAAACCAATAGGGCTTTCGTCTGATTTCGTTCAACTAGAGATCTTAGGTTTCTGAGTGCCGCCTCCTGCATGCGATTGGGCTCAATCTTTTGGGTTGTGAATGATTCGATCGTCTGCTCATTTTCCCAGAAAAACTTCTTTTGCCTCCTGTAGATGTGCTCGTATTCTTCGATAAACTCCTCGGTGACGGGAACAGCACTGTCGAACTCAGATTCAAAAATCGTCCTAGTATCCGAAATCAGATCACTGCTTGAAGTGGCCGAGACCTTTAGATTCCATTCCTTATTAGAACAAAGTGCATTAGCAGTTAAGTTTGAGGATCCAACAATCAAATCCCAATGCCCTTTCTTCTTGAACAAGTAACCTTTCGCATGGAAATCACCTTCAACAGAAATCCTAAGATCAATGTTGTCGAAGTAAAGCAATGTTCTTAGCGCTTCTGGCTGGGTAAAATTTTGGTATTGAGATACAAGGAGCCGACCGGCTCTATCCGATTTCTTATATTCCTCTAAAGAAGTGAGCAAGGTTGCGACGCCACTCATAGTGACGAATGCTACTGAGAACCAGAACTCTTCGCACTCTCTGATATCCTTTAGCAGCGAAGAGAGCACTTTTCTGCCTGAATGATAATCATTGGCGAGAATCTCAGGCCGGTACTCATGTCGCGATGAATGCCATTTGTTCAGAAAGCCTGTCTTAAGGCTTTCAAGTAGTTCTTCGTCTATTTCGGGCATGACCTTTTGAATATTTGGGCCAGGCAAACGGTCGTCCTTATACGGCCTGCGAATCTTTCTCCCAAATCTAAAGTAGGACTACATTACAAGTTTCGAGAGAGATTACCAAAATACTTTGCGCTATGGATGTTTCCAGTTGGGCCATTCGGCGTTTGTAAACCATTTGGCGACACGTGGGCAACAGAGTGGAACTTAGTTGGTACTCATGGCGCCGAAATCATGTTCCTTAGTCATCTTTATAATCGCCTCCGCGATCTTGCGGCCGCCCTGGTCCGAAGGCTCGATGTCGTTAGCGTAATCCTCGTACTCGCTGCAAGTGAGGCGCAGGTCGATCAGAGGGAGCTCGCGCGAGAATGCCTGCCGGATGATCACGTCGTTGAATGACGCCAAAGCCGCAACCGCTATCTTCTGCGCCATCGGGTCTTCGAACCTCGGATAGTAAATTGTGCAGATCGCGGTCGGAAGCCCGGGTTCGAGGACCGCTTCGAGCGCCCTCTCGTACCTGGATTCGAAAGCCGCCGCCCTGTCGGAAAGCTCGCTGAAAACCTCCGCGCTCGACCGGCACGGCATGTTGAGAATGTCCGCCTCGTAGAGCGCATCGTTGCCTCCGACGCTCAGGAACAGGTGCGTCGCGTCGTCCGGGATCCGGGCCGCTTGCTCGGGAACGTCGTGCGCGCGGCTGCCGTCGACCGCGAGGAGGGTCGCTCTCGTGTCTGGTTCCGCGAGGGAACGGAGATGCGAGATGACGTCGGGCGCATCGCCGACGTAGGACTTGTTGTCGAAGATCGAGTCTCCGAGAAGGATAATGTGGGTCATAGTCATTCTGGTTAGCCACGGATTTCACGAATTCACACGAAGGAGAATTGGACACAGATCAACACGGATGGAAGAAGGATGAAATTTGGGTTTTGGCTCTCATCAACCACCTTCCCAAACATCCGTGCTAATTCGTGTGATCTGTGGCTAACTCTTCTTTGTGCCCGCCGTTACCGCTCCGGGTACTGATCTCAGTCGTCGGTCTCGAGAAAATCATCCCTGATCAGGATCGAGAGGAAGTGTTTCGCCCTCGAAGCGCCGACATACAAATCGTTATTTGTGAAATAGCTGTCGGTTGCCGGATTCGGAACATCGACCAGGATGACGGCGTCGGCCTCCAGGCCCTTGAATCCCTTGATCGTCGAGAAAAGCACGCCGTTTCTCGCCTGCAATTCGTCCGCCGAATCGACAAGAGGGAACGCGTCGAGTCTATCGACTCCGAAGAATGAATAGTGGCTGTTGTCGTGGCGGTACGGTGAAAGGATCGCGATCTGGTTAGCGAGCAGGCCGCCCTTCCGGTAATCCTTCAGGATCCTGGCCGCTACCTTTCTTTGCGATTCCGGGTCGGGGCAATGCCTGACCGTCACGGGCCTTCCTTCGGGCGCCGCCCAGTGCGTTTCGATCTCCACATTTCTAAGGGACGAGCACTTTACGGCGATGCTCCGCGTGTTCCGGCAGTTCTTCTTAAGGAGATACGGCTCGCCTAGTTCGGGCATCACCAACTCGTCTACGTAGAGGTTCTGCGCGGGATCGTAGAAAACGTAGAAGGGAGTCTCGCCCGCCTCACTTCCAAGGAACTCGAGCGGCATCCACCACGACGGCTGGAAGTCCTGGCCTTCGTCGACCACGATCGCGCCATACCGGGGCCCGAGCCGGTTGATAGCTTCAAGCAGAAGCTCGGCGGATGTCTCGTGGTAGAAAGCGCGTGCGTCTTCGCCCGGCTCGAATTCGATCTCCGCCTCGCCGCACATCTCTTTGCAAAGGCCGTGGAAATAGCGCACGTCGAGCAGATCGTCTTCGTCGGCGCGGACGGAATCGGCGAGCCATTCCGCCAGCGTGATGTTGTAGCAGACCAGCAGCGTCCGCTTGCCCTCAGCGGCGAAGCGGCGCGCGCGCTCCATTGCCAGCATCGTCTTTCCCGAACCCGCGACTCCCTCGATCAGGCACCGCCGGTGCCGATCCAGCATGTCGAGCACGTTCGCCTGCTCGTTCGTGAGGCGTACAAGGCGATCGTACTCGTCGTCGATCTGGCGCGAAAGGACCGGAACAAGGTTGAAGGTCGACTGAAGAGCATCAAGCATCTTCCGAGCCTCGACTTCGGAAAGCTCCCGCGTTCCCCGGCTCCAGGAATCGAGGATCTCCAGTATGCGGGTTCCCATTCTTCTCAGGTCGTCCGTGCAGAGCACCACCTCCTTTTCAGCCCCGGGTGGAAGCGTTCCCGTGTACCTGCAGTCCGGGAAAACGACCGCGTATCCGTAACCGACCGGAAGATCCTCTTCGGCGGGAAATGCCTCGGCGCGAATCCTGTCCTTTATGACATGCAGGCTTTTGCTGGCCTGTTTGAACGGGTCTTTGATCGTCTGCCGACGGCTCGACTCGATGCGGTACCACTCGAGCGATTCCGGGGCGTAACCTATCTCGCCGCCTTTTACCTCAAGGACCAGAAATCCGTGCGTCCAGAGAATGACGACGAAGTCGGCCTCGCCCTGGCTGAGCGTCCCTCGCTTTGACGTATCGAGCCAGGGATATGAATGGATCACGACAGCATCTTCGGGAAGCTGCTCGACGAGCGACCGTGCGGTGTCGCGCTCGCCCGCGTTCTCGATCTCGTCGATGGAAACGTGGGGAATGAGTCTGGCCATAGTCTAAAGGGCTAAATGCCAGCCCGTTTATGAGTTCCGGATCTGTTGTGGTGTCCGTTTGTGATGGGATCGGCACTAGAGTAGCATGAGCAGAGAAATGAGCAAAAGAAATCTTGAATCTATTGTTGTCGGGACGTGCGAAGGTTTTGCGTTTCGATAGGGAGGGAAAGAAAATGCGGCCAAAAAGAGTCAGGCAGGTCGATTCGGAACAGAAGGCACGTTTGGACGGCTGGAAGTACGAAAAGACGGTGAGAACTGCCGAGGAGCATCCGGTTCTTGAGACAGAACCAGTTTTCGAGAGACCGTTCGAAGCTTGGACCTCTTCTGATTTCATAAGGGAAACGACGTTCGGTGTCACCGGCAAACATACGTTTCATGCTCAGGAGAATCTGGAGATCCTGCGCGAATATCTAAACCGTTCGATCAATGCTTCTCCTTCGAAGGTCGGCGATGCAGCTGGGGAAAGGGAGGCTGGAAAACTACGTGGGCAGCTTCGAATTCGACTTTACCGAAGCTGCGAAGCCAACCAGGTACAAATTTCTGGCTGCATTTTGGAGGTTCATTGAAGATTGTGACGGGCGGTAGTCTCTCTGTCGTGCCGCCGCTACGCGGCTCAGTTTCTTGGGATCCGGCCGTGTGCTACAGACATGCCGCGCCGATGGCGCTGGGGACTATTGTTCTTGCGCCCGTGCTATTAACATATCGCGCCGATGGCGCTGGGCGGGTTCGATCTTCAGGCGTGTCCAATTGCGGAATGCCGTCTGATTTTGTTGGAAGCCTCCAATCCGTTAACCTTTAAAGACCTCCTGATTGTGCCACTCGAGAAACTGCGGGTTCGGGAGCATTTCGAGATCCTTCGGTTCCCGCATCGGGCGGCCGTCAAGCACGTAGTAATCCCTTCCGTTCTCGAACTCTTCTTTGATCCTTTTGCTTACCTCGATCCGGCGGTCGGGGGCGACCGTCAGATAGCCCTTGTCGAATAGCGCGTGCAGGTCTTTTCGCAGTAGAAGTCCGTTGTCGGCTCGGTGCTCCTTGGCGATTTTGTACGGCTGGATATGCGCCGCGTCCAGAGCCGGAAGGGTCCTTTCGCCGGAGAATGCGCACCGCCTTTCGTATCCGTCCGTGACGACTATGCGGAATGCTCCCTGTCCCAGCCTCGGTTTGATCAGCGTGGGTTCGCCGTATGCAGGATGGTCTGACGCAGGTTCCCCTTGATACGCGAAACGGCGAGCCATGATTCTCTTCCAAAGCGTCAGACCGGGTTCCCTGGAGAGGTCGTATTTTCTGCCCTGCTGTATGCTCCTGTGCCAGTTATCCGGCACGGGGATCCAGTCTTCCCGGTTGAAGAAAAATGGCTGTTCAAGCAGGATGCACCCGATTCGATAATCCTCGTATGGATTCGGCTGAGTCTTCCTGTATTTCTCGACACGTCCGCGCATCTGCTCGTAATCGCGGGCGCCGTTCTTAATGCCGAAAGCTTCCCAGGCGATACTGATCGGGAGAATGCTGAAATGAGCGAAGATCCCTCCGCCGACTATGAAGTTGTCGGGAGCGTGGAGCTTGAAGAGGAACAGCTCTCCGAACCTGAGCGCGCGGAAATTGGTCGAGCCGCTTGGTTTCCAGAAGTTGACCTCGTCTAGGCCTGCAAGTCCCGACGCTGATTTCAGCGTATCGAACCAGTCCCGGTCCGTGATTCCGATGTAGGAGTTGATCATCGGCCTTTTGATCTCTCTTAAGAAATTACGATTGGCCGGATTGTAACACGGATTCAGGGACCATTGACCAAGGACCAAGGACCAAGGACCAAGGAGCAGGGACCAGGGACCAGGGACCAGAGACTGGGCTCCGGAAAAGGGTTTTTGGCGAATCCGCGTTCATCGGCGGGATCCGCGGCAGCACATCGCTTTGGGTCCGTCGCTGGCGCTCCGGCATCCGATGTTCGCGCTGCGCGCTCAATGCGGGCGAGCCGCCCGCGCTCCAGTCCGAGCCGCCTGCGCTCTAGTCCGAGCCGCCTGCGCTCCAGTCCGAGTCGCCCGCGATCCAGTCCGAGCCGCCTGCGCTCCAGTCCGAGCCGCCTGCGCTTAGGAATCTGACAGCTAAAGGTAGCCCTCCCTGACGGTCGGGCTTCGGACACCCAGTCCTCAGACTTCACTTCTCTATCCACTCGTAGAAGTTCACCGTCGCCGCGATCAGGCGGGCGCGCGGGGTCTCGAGCAGTGCCGCGTGGTCGCCCCCTTTCAACACAACCCACTGCTTGTGCGCGTTCGGGAGATCGGAAAACAGGTTTGCGTGCGCTTCCGTTTTAGCAAGCGGATCGAATTCGGCTTGGAGCAGAAGCACCGGGACCGACACTTTCTTCCCGTCGAGCTGGTTGTATTCGTGCTGCCGCCTCCAGTCCATTCGGACCGGGTCGGCTTCGAGGGCGTGCCGCACATATTCATCGATCGCCTTCCGGCTGATCGATCCGGGCGTTATGAAATCTTCCGCAGCGGCTTTTGCAGTCGTCGGCCTCTTCGGCGGATCTCCCGCGTTGTTGTCTTCCGGTACTACAGTGCCGGGCGCCCAGGGGTACCCGAACAGAGTGACGCTGGCCATATGCCCCGGATACTTCTGCGCCGCGAGCTGGCCGAGCATCGAGCCCATCGACCATCCCCACAAATGTGTCTTCTCGCCGTTCCTTTTGTACAGCCATTCGAGAACGATCGCGATATCCTTAGCCGATCTGTCCGGCGTGTTCCACCCGGAAGAGTCGCGGGGCGTCTTGCCGTATCCGCGAGCGTCCATTGCCCACACGCTGTAGCCCATCTTGTTGAAACCGTCCATCAGCGAAAGGTCCTCGCCCTCGACCTGCAGGTCGAAATCCGGGAGCGAGCTCCAGGTCCTTCCGTGATGAAGAAGGATGTGGCCTTTCGGGTTCTTCACGGACTTTTCCCAGACGGCGATCGGATGGCCGTCGGCGTCGACGGTGTGGAGCTTTGGCGCCGCGAAGCTGACCGGCACGAGGAATAGAAGCGACAGGAGTATGAGTTTCATGATGATCTTTAACCACGAAGTAACACGAAATTTCACGAAGAAGAATTAGCCACCGAATCACGGGTCAATGGTCAATGCACATCGATCAATGGCCATTGGTCAATGATCATTGGCCATTGACCATTGAAGAAGCGCGTTCGATCTCCGCGGCAAAACTCTCGATCACCTTCGCGACCTTCTCGATCTGCTCGGCCGCCAGTTTCCAGTCCCTCTGCTCGATCGCCTCTCTCACGCCCGGCAATGTCTTCACGCCGTAGCCCGTGTAGAATCCCGGAGCGTAGATCTGGTGTCGGAACCAGTCCCTTCCGGGTAGCCCTGAAGAGCTGGTCAGCGAGCGCTCCGATCTGAAGAGGATCTCGTCGAGAGATGCACGGACCGATGGCGACAGCGTGAGCGGCCGACCCGCCGCCTCGTACCTCTTCGCACTTTCTTCCAGCTTCGACAAAGCGTTCTGCAAAGGCGCGAAATTCAGATACGGCACCTCGACTTTCGGCTTCGGAACGACAAACGTCTCGCGCGGATCTTCGGCCGCCTTCAGCGCTCCGCTTTCGATCAGCCGGTTCATATACTTCGTCTCTTCCCGCATCGAGTCCGCAAGCTTCGTCACCTCCTTCACGTACTGCCCGACCGTGTCCGCGAAGTTCCCGAACTCGAACGGCAGCACGTCGGCGTTCGCAAGGCGGAGCGTCGTCCGTCCGGCCACCTTCGCAAGCGTCACGCCGTAGGCGAAATCCGTGTCGCCGAACCGAGTGTAATGGTCGAACGAATCGTAGGCCGAGTGGTAGGAGCCGCCGCCGCTCTCGCCGCCGAAGCCCATGTTCAGAGACGCTACGCCCAGGTGCTGGAGAAAAGGCGTGTAGTCCGATCCGGACCCGAGCGCGTCTATCCGGAGGTCAGCGCGGCTCGCAACTTCCTTCCTTGTCTCGGCGTTTCCGTTCACCATCAGCGCCGCCTTGCGCCGCTCCCAGACGCTCATTTTCAACTGCGGGTCCGGGACGTCCTTAGCGACCTGGTTGACGAACTTCTCCAGCGTGTGCGATCCGCCGACCCCCAGGAACCCGCGTCCGTTCGAATCGGTGTTAATGTAAACCGCGAGCTTCTTGCGCAGCTCTTCAGCGTGCGTCTCGACCCACTCGACCGACCCGATCAGCCCCGGCTCCTCGGCGTCCCACGCCGCGTAGACGATCGTCCTTTTCGGCTTCCATCCCGTCTTCGCGAGCTCGCCGACCGCGCGCGCTTCTTCGAGAAGCGCGACCATTCCGCTGATCGGGTCCGCCGCCCCGTTGACCCACGCGTCGTGGTGGTTCCCGCGCATTATCCACTGATCGGGAAGCTCCGCGCCCTTCATCATCGCGATCACGTTGTACGCAGGCTTGATGTCCCAGTTGAACTCAAGCTTCAGACGTACCTTCACATTGCCGGTCCCACCAGTGTGATAAGTGACCGGAAGCCCTCCTCGCCAGCTGGGCGGCGCGACCGGGCCTTCCAGGTTCTTCAAAAGCGGAAGGGCGTCCGAGTAGGAGATCGGAAGGACCGGGATCTTCATTATCGTGGGAGCTTCCTCGACCTTTAGCCGCTTCGCGTCCGCGACCGCTCCGACGCCGGGCGTCAGGGGATCGCCGGGATAAAGAGGCATGCCCTGGACGGAGCCCCTCTGCACGCCGTCCTCCCTTCGGTAGGCGCCTTTCGGATAGACGTCGCCCTGGAAATAGCCGTCATCCCGAGGGTCCGAATAGATGATGCAGCCGATCGCGCCCTTCTCCGCCGCGACCTTCGGCTTGATGCCCCGCCACGAGCCGCCGTATTTCGCGATCACGATCTTGCCCTTTACGTCGATCCCGAGCTTTTCCAGCTCCTCGTAATCGTCCGGGATGCCGTAATTCACAAACACCAGATCGCCAGAAACGTCGCCGTCCGCCGAGTAAGCGTTGTAGCTCGGCAGCTGCTCGGACTTCTGACCCGAGGTCGCGTCTTCCTCCAGAGCCGGCTCGGCGAGCTTCGCCGTGAACTTCTCAGGAGCGGTCATTTCGAGGAGCCTCGTTTTGGGAGTCGGGAAGAGGATGTCGAACCGCTCGATCCTCGTGTCGTAGCCCCAGGACCTGAAAAGCGACGCCATGAACTCGGCGTTCGCCTTGCCGTGTTCCGAACCGACGTGATGCGGTCGCGCGGAAAGCCGCTTCATCCAGTCGCGAAGGTTGTCGGCTTTGAGGACCGAGTCGAACTTCGATTCGAGCTCCCTCTGCCTTGCGGAGCTTTCCGCGGAGAAGCCCATCAGCGGCGGCGCGGTCTGGGCGGGAACGGAGACAGAAAGGATCGCGAGAAGGAGAACGGTTATGGTTTTCATGGAAGTGATTTATCACTTCGGGGGCGCTGGTTCAACAGAGGGAGGAAATGGAGGGGAAAAGAAAGGACACGGATGAACACAGATGTTTCAATGATATTCGTCCGGCAACGGTTTCAGTTATCCGCTCCGATCCGTGTTCATCTGTGTCCTATTGACCTACGCCCGAAATATCCAAAAAGGAAGCCACGCAATCGCTGCGCGATGCGCGGATCTACGTCGATGCAAACCGTGGACTGCGCCCTGCGGACAAGAAGAAGTGCTGAGAAAAAAGGACTGAGTACTGAGATAGATGCTTGACGGTCTTTCCTCATTCAACATTCTTCCTCAGTGCTCGGCAGTAGCCCTCCCTGACGGTCGGGCTTCGGACACTCAGTCCTCAGTACTCATCTCTCAGTACTTATTTCGCGATCCGATTGTATTTCCTCAGAATCTCTTTCAGGCGAGCGTGGGGCAGGGCGTAAAACGTGTTGCCGTTGATCCCTTTCATGTCGCGGGCGGCGACAAGCGCGTTCACGATCGCTTCTTCCGTCGATTCCACCGTTGCGCGGAAGACCGGGTCAAGTACCGACTTGTCCAGCGAAGGCTCCTTCGAGATCTTCGTCTTCTCATCCCATTCGCCCCTCGCGGTCGAAAACGCGATAAAGATGTCGCCCGACGTATTGTTCCCGATCGAGCCCGTCCGCGCCACACCGAGCGTCACGCGCTTCGCGATCAGCCTCAACTGTTGGGGCGAAAGCGGAGCGTCCGTTCCGACGATCGCGATTATCGATCCGTCCTGCTCGGACGGGATACTCGGCTCAAGATCCGTGATCTCCTTCCCGACCGGAACGCCGGCGATCGTCAGATCGGGCCGGCGTCCGAAGTTCGCCTGAACAAGCACGCCTAGCGTGTACGTCACGCCTGCTATCTCGAAAACACGCGACGCGGTGCCGGTCCCTCCCTTGAACCAGTAGCAGACCATTCCCGTTCCGCCTCCGACATTGCCTTCCGCGATCGAGCCGCCCTTCGCCGATTCGATAGCCTCGAATACGTGCTCGCGCTTTACGTGAAGGCCCTGGATGTCGTTCAGCCCGCCGTCCCAGGTCTCGCCGACGATCGGCAGTCCGAACGCGAAATCGAACGGGTCGTTCTTGTCGCCGAACTGCCGGAAGTTCCACTCGCCGATCGCGTCGCGGACGATGCCTACGCTCGCGGTGTTCGTGATGCCGATCGGGCCGCTTCCCCGGCCGAAGTCCTCGAGATAAGGAAGGCCGGTCGTTTCGCCGTCGCCGTTGAAGATGAAATAGTTCGCGGCGTACGAACTGCGGGAGGCCTTGCCCCTCGGGAAGACGACGGTCACGCCTGTTCGCACGGGGCCCTCGCGGGGCTTCCACTTTCCCTCGCCGCGGATGATGGTCGAGAATCCGACCTCGACGCCGGGAACGTCTGTGATCGAGTTATGCGTCCCGGGTGTTCCGTCGAATGGGACGCCGAGGTCGCGGGCCCTCTGTGCGGGGACGGAAACGGTGAGGAGCGCGAGAAGGAGGACGGTGATGATTTTCATGAGAGAGGTTTATCACTTCTTGCAGGGTGCATTCAAGATGGACTGGAGCGCAGGCGGCCTCGCCTGCGGACGTCGCGAATGCGGCGTAGGCTGTTCGCTAGGGACCCGTTCGCGCTGCGCGCTCAATGCGGGCGAGCCGCCCGCGCTCCAGTCCGGGCCGCCTGCGCTCCAGTCGCGCTCCGGTCCCATTGACCTCCGCGATAGAATACTTAAATGGCCGTCGACTATCGGTTCCAGCCGAAGGGCCTCAAATCAAACCTCGGCTGGTACGACAGGGGCTATATTCCTCACTTTGAAGGCGGCGAGATAGCCCAGTTCCTCACATACAGACTTGCAGACTCGATGCCTGCGAATGTACTTGACCGGTGGCGGAAAGAGCTGGATTCCGGTTCGGAAGCAGACGATACCCGGTTCCGTAAACGCGTGGAATTGTACCTCGACCGCGGGCACGGAGAGTGTTGGTTGCGTGACCCACGAATCGCCGAATTGGTCGAAGACAACTTGCTGTTTCACGACGGCAAGAAGTACGACCTGAAGTCCTGGGTCGTGATGCCTAATCATGTGCACGTGCTTCTCACTCCCCTGAAAGATGTCGAACTTGGATCGATAGCACATTCGCTCAAGTCCTACGTAGCTCACAGGGCGAACCGGATCCTAGGACGTCAAGGCAGATTCTGGCAGCCGGAGGTCTTCGATCGGTACATCCGAAATCAGAGGCACTTTGCGAACGTGATCAGGTATATCGAGAGAAACCCTGTGAAGGCTCACTTGTGCCATGAACCTTCCGATTGGAGATATTCGAGCGCGTACTGGAAGAAGTTAGCTAAATGATTGGAGCGCAGTCGGCTCGCCTGTGAAGGTCGGACTGGAGCGCAGGCGGCCTCGCCTGCGAAGGTCGTTTGCTGAAGGCCGTTCGCGCTGCGCGCTCAATGCGGGCGAGCCGCCCGCGCTCCAGTCCGGGCCGCCCGCGCTCCAGTCATTTCAATGCGCCGCGGCTTCTTTCTCGATCACCGGCAGAAGCGTGTACGGGATGTGGCCTTCGACGTTTTCCGGGATCGAGACGGTAAGCCTGGGCATCGCCAGGAGGATCAGCCTTCGGAAGCCGCTCTGCGATGCGCGTGTCAGAAGGTCTTCCAGCATTTCCAGCTTCACCTCGTATTCCGAGAACCTCCAGACGATCACCGGAAACTCGCCGATCTTCGAATCGAAGCTGAAATCACCGACCACGCCGGGATCGTAGGGCAGGCCGTGCATCGAAAGGCAGCGGCGGACGAATTCCTGGGTTTCTAGGCTGAACGCCGAATCCGTGCCCTTGCCGATCGAATGGACCGGAAGCGAGAACGAGTTCTCGTAATGCGCCATCAACGAGTTCATCTCGTCGTACAGGCGGCTTTCCCGGAGGCGCGTGAAAAGATCGAACAGTATCCGCCGCCGCTCGCCGACCTGAAATTCGCAGAAGTCCTGGTCACCGTAGCGGTAATTGATCACCGCGATCTCCTCTTCGTTCAGAAACAGCGAGATCGCGTCCTCGAAGTCCTCCCACATGTTGCGCGGGTAGAAATCGATGTCCTCTATTAAGAGCAGATCGCGCAGGAGGTCCAGGATGCGTATGTTCGCGGCAAGTTCCGGCATCGTGTCGTTTGGGCTGTCCTCCGAGAATAGATCAGTGCCAACTCCAAGTAAAGAACTTCTGAGTTCTGCCGAACAGAAAGATCACCACAGAGAGCCAAGAGAGAATATCAAAGAGTCTCAACGCAAAGGACGCCAAGGTCGCAACGGCCTAATGGCTGTTTCTCATGTCCAACGGTTTTGGGTTCATCGAATATTGGGCGATGTTGAACAAAAAGAACAGGCAATTAGTTCCTTTGCGACCTTGGCGACCTTTGCGTTCAATCATCCGAAGCTTTCCGTTTGTGGAAATGGTGTTGATAATTCTGTGGAAATCGAAATCCGGAAACACGCTTAACTCGCTCAACTCAGACAACTTGGAGCTCTATCCACTTGTGGAAATATTCGGTACGCGGTTTTCCACATGTGAAAAAGAAGCCACGGATTACACGAATTTCACGAATCAGGAAGAAGCCACGGATTGCACGAATTTCACGAATCAGGAAGAAGCCACGGATTGCACGAATTTCACGGATTAGGGGAGATTGCTTCGAAAGTTGTATTCTTCCGATTCGTGCAATTCGTGTAATTGGTGGCTCATTTTCTTATGCGCATACTGACTCCGATCCTTCTTGTCCTGCTCTTTTCCGCGTGTTCGCAGACTCCCGAGCGCAGGCCGGGCGACACCGTCTATCCGTCGCCTTCCGCAGCTCCTTCCGCCGAAGCGGAGGCCAAAGCGAACGCCGAGGTCGTCGGCGTCAACGACGGCGACACGATAGCCGTCCGGTTTCTCGATTCGGGCGAGCAGATGAAGGTCCGGCTCGCGACGATCGATGCCCCCGAGCAGGGCCAGCCGTTCGGCGCTCAGGCGAAGAAGTCGCTTTCGGATTTGGTCTTCGGCAAGCGCGTGAGAATAGTTGAGGTCGATCGCGACCGGTACGGCCGGATCGTCGGCGAGGTGTTCGACGGGAACCTGAACGTGAACGTGGAGCAGATCCGACGAGGATTCGCGTGGCACTTCAAGGAATACCAGCGCCAGCAGACGCCGGAAATGCGAAGCATCTATTCACGCGCCGAGGACGCGGCGAAACAGTCGCGAAACGGGCTCTGGCGCGAGCAGAACCCTGTGCCGCCGTGGATGTGGCGGAAGGAAAGGGAATCCACAAGTAAAACTTAAAAAGTAAAAAAGCGAGGTTTGATATAATTCCGCGGATTTAGGAACTGCCGGTCTGGATTTAAATCCGTGTTTGGAACGTCTTTTTGATCATGGGGAGAAGCGTGGCCCCACTGCTCACAGCTCACTGCTTACCGCTCACCGACTATGACTGATTTCGAAAAACTCGGCCTCTTCTACCTGGGCAAGGAATACGATCCGGCGGCGCAGGCCGCTACCGACGAGCTTCTGCTCTACGATTCAAAGGACCTGACGACTCACGGCGTGCTGATGGGAATGACCGGCTCCGGCAAGACGGGGCTCGGCGTTGCGCTGATCGAAGAGGCCGCGATCGACAACATCCCGACGATCGTCATTGACCCGAAGGGGGATATGACGAACCTTCTGCTTACCTTCCCGAACCTCTCAAAGGAAGAGTTCCTCCCGTGGGTCAACGCCGACGAGGCGGCTCAGCAGGGCGTCGCAGTCGAGGACTTCGCGCAGCAGCAGGCGGACCTCTGGCGCGAGGGGCTCGCGAAATGGGGCCAGCAGCCGGAGCGCATAAGGATGTTCGAGGACGCCGCCGAACGCGTGCTTTACACTCCCGGAAGCACGTCGGCGAAGCCGGTCTCGATCCTCAAATCGTTCACCAGGCCAAAGGACACCGACGATCTGGAGGCGCTTGCCGAACGGGTCTCGACGCTTGTCAGTGGACTCCTCGGGCTGATCGACATCGACGCCGATCCGCTCTCATCGAAAGAACACATCCTTCTTTCGAACATCATTCAGACCGAATGGCTTGAGGGACGCGACGTCGAGATCGTAAAGCTGATCGCTTTGATCCAGGACCCGCCGATGGACCGGATCGGCGCATTCGAGGTCGAGGCGTACTATCCGAAGAAAGAGCGTTTCGAACTCGCGACGAGGATCAACAACCTGATCGCCTCGCCGCAGTTCGCGGTCTGGACGACCGGCGACGGGATCGATATCGACGACCTTTTCTACACCGAAGCGGGCAAGCCAAGGGTCTCGATCCTCTCGATCGCGCATCTGGACGACAAGCAGAGGATGTTCTTCGTCACGCTCCTGCTCAACGAGCTGGTCTCGTGGATGCGCGCGCAGTCCGGAACCGGGAGCCTGCGATGTCTTCTTTATATGGACGAGATCTTCGGCTATCTGCCGCCGGTGGCCGCTCCGCCTTCGAAGCGCCTGTTCCTTACATTATTAAAGCAGGCGCGGGCGTTCGGGCTCGGGCTCGTCCTGGCGACGCAAAACCCGGGCGACCTTGATTACAAGGCGCTCAGCAATGTCGGCACGTGGTTCATCGGCAGGCTCCAGACGGAGCGCGACAAAGAGAAGGTCCTCGAAGGGCTTCTGACAGCGAACTCGGGAGCCGACAAATCGACGCTCAGCCAGCAGCTCGCGGGTCTTGGCAAACGCGTCTTCCTTATGAACAACACGAAGGACAGCCGCCCCGTTCTATTCAACACGCGGTGGGTGCTTTCGTATCTCGCAGGGCCGATAATGCGGAACCGCTTCAAGGAACTTGCCGGCGAGACGGAAGCTCCTCAGGCGGCAACAGCTGCAGCCGAAACCGGAACAGCTTCCGCCGCTGCCGGAGTCGGAGTCGCCGCGGCCGCCGCCGCTTCAGAACCCGCCGGGGGAACCCGGCCCGTTCTGAGCCCCGACGTTCCGCAGACGTTTGTACCCGGTACCGGACAGGTCTATCGCCCGCACGCGCTGAGCTATGCTGACGTGCATTACGAGGACTCGAAGCTCGGGATAAACGTTTCGAAACAGCAGAATTTCACCGTGCCCGTTTCCGCGTATGTGAACTGGAACGAGGCCGCTCCCGCCGAATTTTCGATCGAGGAACTCGAGTCCGAACCGAGGGAAGGCCGCGGCTTCGCCCCGCTCGAAGCGGAAGTGACCGCCAAGACGGTGAAGAGCTGGGAGAGCGATTTCGTGCTCTGGCTTTATAAAGAGAAGCCGCTTGAGATGTTCAACTGCCCGACGCTCGACACCGTATCGGAAGTGGACGAGGACGAGCGAAGTTTCCGGACGCGCGTCGCACAGTCGGCAAGGGAGCAAAGGGATTCGGCGCTTGGGAAGATCCGCGAGGACTACGCGAAAGAGATCGATTCGCTGATGAAATCCCGTGCCCGCGCCGAGAAGACCGCGGCGACGCAGCAGGCTCAGGCGAGCTCGCATACGATGGGCACCGTGATATCTGTCGGATCGAGCATACTCTCGTCCATATTCAGCTCGCGCCGGGGCTACAGCGGGATCGCGCGGTCGGCACAGAGGATCGGGACGACGATGAAGGAGCGCGGCGATGTTGCTGCCGCAGAAAAGGAGATCGAGAAGATCGACGAAGATCTGGCGAGGATCGAAAAGGAGATCCAGGACAAGCTTGCGCGGTTCCAGAACCAGGACCTGGTCGAGATCGAGAAGCTGAGCCTGCTTCCGAAAAAGACCGACATCATCGTCAGGAAGTGCGCTCTGGCGTGGGCTCTCAAGGACTGAGACGGAACGCACGCGTCCCGCGTGCAATGAGCGCGTCGTGCTTTCGGCTCCGCCGCCGTTGTGTGCGGAAAGGCTCTGCCTTTCCGAGCGCAGCCCACCGAACCATAGATTGCGAGGAGGCTCAGCCTCCTCGCAAGAATCTCAGTCGGCCGAGTCCCGGTAAGCCAAAGGCTTACCGCACACAACGGCGGCAAAGCCGCAGACAAAATGCATTTCGAAGCGTTGCTCTAAACGGTGCAGCAGGCGAAGCCGATGGCGGGATGCAGCGCAAGCGCTGCTCTAAACGGTTAGTAAAAGAGCCATTTGGAACCTGAATATTGAATCACGATGAGTTGCGAAAACCGGTTACCCGACGTAGATGAATACATCGCGAAGTCCGAGGATTTCGCGAAGCCGATACTGGCAAAGCTCAGGAAGGTCGTACATGACGCTTGTCCGGACGTAGAGGAAAAGATCCGCTGGTCGTTCCCGCATTTCGATCACAAGGGGATGATGCTCTCGATGGCGGCATTCAAGAACCATTGCGCGTTCACCTTCTCCAAGCAGTCGATAATGGACGATCCGGAGGGACTGTTCAGCGATTCCGGGGAGGCGATGGGATCTCTCGGGAAGATCGAGAGCATCAAGGACCTTCCGTCCGAAAAGGTTCTGAAGAAGTACATCAAGGAAGCAGTCCGACTAAACGACGAAGGGATCACGGTGCCCAGGAAGTCTTCCGGAAAGGCGAAGGCGCTCGCGGTCCCTGCTTACCTTACCGAAGCCCTGAAGAAGAACAAGAAGGCACAGAAGACGTTCGAAGGATTCAGCACCTCGCACCGGAACGAATATATCGAGTGGATAACGGAGGCGAAGCAGGTGAAGACCCGCGAACGGAGGATCGCGCAGGCGATCGAATGGCTGAGCGAGGGTAAGGGCCGGAACTGGAAGTACGAGAAATAGGAGACGGGAGACGGGAGACGGGAGACAGGAGACAGGAGACAGGAGACTGGAGACAGGAATCGGAACCGGGAGCGCAACCCACGGTACGAGCGCCCAAATTCTCCAGCCGCTTTAGCGGCGACAGAGTCTCAAGAAGACAAAAGCTTGCGGCGATTCCGACCCGGTCCGTTTAGATACTGACTTGTAAGTCAAGCTACCTGCGCGAAGTTTGGGTCAAAAGGACGATCGTTCTTGATGACACCAAACGCGATATGTAGAAGCTTCCTCTTTGACGCACAGACTACCTGCATTGGAGTCAGACCATTGCGCTCGAGTCTCGCAGCGAATGATCTGACGACTGCGTTGTGCTTGATAGCTGTCATTGCAGGAAAAAGAAGCGCACGTCTTATCCTCGGGTTCCCGATCTTTGAGATTCTGGTCTTGTCGAGCGTCGTGCCTGACTGTTCCCTGGAGGGCGTGAGGCCTGCCTGGGCAGCAACCTGCCTGGCGCTCTCGAAGCGTTCGAAGAGGATCTCACTGAGCAGCACGCGAGCAGACTTTCCACCGATGCCGGGGATCGACTCGAGAAGGTCTTTCTTGTGTCTCAGGTCCGGATGATCATCAAAGTGCTTCTTGATGAGTTTCTCCAGTTCTCTTATCTCTTCATCGATCGAAGAGATGATCCGCTCGATACTCCCTTTCACCTGTTCAGGAGCCGTTTCCATACGGTTTGACTCCATACTGCGCATCTTCTGAAGGCTTTCGATACGCCGGGTTAAAGACTGCAGATACAACACTTCCTCGGAAGGGGGCTCCCACAGAGAAGTCTTCTTGTTCAGACAGAAGTCCGCTATCAGCCTGGCGTCCGACTTATCGGTCTTATTGCGTCTCAGGTCCGACTCGCCATAACGCTTTACCCTTAACGGGTTCACTACCGAGACCTCGTGGCCTTCACTATGCAGAAAATGGCAGAGCTTCACTCCGTACGCTCCGGTCGCTTCCATACAGGCGTGAACCCGACCGGTCTTTCGCGATTTGAGCCATTTCTTCAGCTGTTTGAAACCGGCGACCGAGTTATCAAATTGTCCGGCATGCGACTCGTCGCCTGCCTTCAGAAACACATCGAATGTCGCCTTTGAGATATCGATACCGAGTACTGCCTTTTCCGCCATTGTCACCTCCTGTAGAAATGCTTCGCCAGGACAACCTTGTATGCAGACTCTCAATGGTCATAAGATACTGAACGTCCATTCGGAAGCGGGTGATACGGAGAGGAGGTCGTAATCTAAACGCCATGCTTTCGAGCAAAAGAGCAGCGTCGGACTCATCCTCTCCGCCAACTAACACGCGTCCATGCTAGCTGTTTATCTACAGGTAGCCAAGATACAAGAGCAGCGCTTTGCGCTGCATTGCAGGGCGAAGCCCTGCGCTAAACGGCTCTAAGAATATGAGAACCCTGATCTATTTCGTCATTGCCATAGCCGTCTTGCTCGCTGCGGCATTCATAGCGCTTGGCCTTTACATCCCCGCCGAGAAGGAATTCACGCAGGTCACGGAAATAAACGCCTCCGCCGAATCTGTCTGGAAGGTTCTGAAAGACGTCGAAAAGTACCCCGCCTGGCAGGACCAGCTCGAGCGCGTCGAGATCAGGAATGAAAAGGAATGGGTCGAGCACACGCCGGGAGGTGCGATCGACTTCCGTTTAGTTTCGGAGGACGCGCCCCGAACGATGGAGATCGCCTACACGATGGGCGGGAGCTTCGAAGGCAAATGGCGCGGCGAATTGTCCCCGCGCGGACAGGACAAGACGCTGCTCAGGACGACAGATTCGACAAAGGTCAACGGCTGGTTCACGAAGATAATGATGTGGTTCTTCTTCGACATCGAGGACTTCGCAAAGGACTGGAACTCGAAGCTGAAGAATCGAGCGGAAGCTGTGAAGGACTGAGAGGAAAGGACTGAGGACTGAGTTAAGAGCTTGACTCGGATCCGATTGTCCGGCATGTTCCTCAGTCCTCAGTCCTCAATTTCGCCGTCCGTCACATTTTCCCTCCAGGATCTTCCCTTCGATGTATAATGCGTGACCTCTTTCTCTCGAAAGGAAACAACCATGAAGAAACTGGTGCCGCACATTACTTTCAACGGGGTCTGCGAGGAAGCGTTGAATGTCTACAAGGACGCGTTTGAAGGAAAGATAGAGTTCGCGCAGCGATACGGGGACTCGCCGATGGCCGATCAGGTCCCGGAAGAATGGAGTGACAACATCATGCACGCCACCTTCACCGCCGACGGAGTGCACTTCATGGCGGCCGATTCGATGCCCGGACACGAGGCCGCCGAAACGAGCAACATCGATCTGAGCATCGATTTCGATTCGAAGGAAAGGCAGGTCGAGGTGTTCGAGAAGCTCGCTAAGGATGGAAAGGTGCTTCTTCCGCTGCAGGACATGTTCTGGGGATCCCACTTCGGTATGATCAAGGACCGGTTCGGCGTGGGCTGGATGTTCAGCTATGAGTTGGAGAGTGGTGAGAGATGAGAGATGAGTACTGAGAGATGAGAGATGAGTACTGAGAGATGAGTACTGAGAGATGAGTACTGAGAGATGAGTACTGAGAGATGAGTACTGAGAGATGAGTACTGAGAGATGAGTACTGAGAGATGAGTACTGAGAGATGAGTACTGAGAGATGAGTACTGAGAGATGAGTACTGAGAGATGAGTACTGAGAGATGAGTACTGAGAGATGAGTACTGAGAGATGAGTACTGAGAGATGAGTACTGAGAGATGAGTACTGAGAGATGAGTACTGAGAGATGAGTACTGAGAAACTGGTAACGAGAGATGGAAGTGATGTATCTTCCACTCAGCACTCAGCACTCAGCACTCAGCACTCGATTAGGAGGATCCTTATATGCTCTGGAAAATTCTCGGCGTCATTATCGGCTATGTCGTGATGGTCGCCTTCATATTCATGACCTTTTCGGCATTCTATTTGGCGATCGGCGCCGATATGGCGTACGAGCCCGGTTCGTACCAGGTCTCGATGCTCTGGATTGCGGTCAGCACGGTTCTCGGTTTCATCGCTGCGTTGATCGGGGGTTACGTCTGCAAGCGTCTTTCGGGAAGTTCCGGAACCGTGAAGGTCTTCGCCGGGATCGTGCTGATTCTTGGCATCATCATCGGGATCTACCAGGCGGTTTCGCCGCAGCCGGCTCAGGAAGCAAGGACCGCCGAGGTCTCGAACACGGAAGCGATGCAGAAATCCCAGATGCCGCTTTGGGTTGCGTTCATGAATCCTCTGATCGGCGCGGTGGGTATCGTGATCGGCGGCGGGCTCGGGCCGGGGAACAAGGAATAGCCCCGGCCAGCTGCGGCTAGAGCGCTTAACGCTAAGGTCGCTAAGGAATTGATTGCTTAAGCCTTTTGTTCAACGAGTCCGGTTATCCGGAGTGTCTTAACCGTTGGACAAACGAAAAAGCCAAAATTCCTTTGCGACCTTAGCGACCTTTGCGTTGACGAAATCCATTCGGCGATTTTCGTGTGAATAGTGGACGGGGACGAGCCCCGCCCATACGAAGACTACTTCTCCGACAGTTCCAGGATCTTGTCGAAGTGCGCCTTCTTGACCGGCACGACCGACAGCCTGGAATGCGTAACGAGCTGGAAGTCCGAGAAAAACTTCCGTGATTTGATCTCCGCAAGCGAGACCGGATTTTTCAATTTCTTGCCCGCTGTCAGATCGACCCAGGTCCATGTATCGTCCTCGGGACTCGAGTAGCCGCCTTTCGCGACCTTGGCGATACCGACTATCTGGCGTTCTTTGCCGCTGTGGTAATAGAGGACCAGGTCGCCTTTCTTCATCTCGCGCATGTTGTTGCGCGCCTGGTAGTTCTTCACCTTCGACCAGGTGGTCTTCTTGTCCTTCTTGAATTCGTCGAACGGATATTTTTCGGGTTCTTCTTTTACAAGCCAGTGATTCATCTTCCCTTCTGCTCAGCCTCCACAAGTTCTTTAAATCGTTTCAAGTGTCCCTCGCCGCTTTTCCTGAAAGTCGACTGCATCCAGTAAAACAGCGTCTGCCAAATGATACCCTTTGCCTTCACGGAATCGTACCGGACCAGCTCGGTTTTCCCGTTTTTCTCTTCGAAAGTAGCGCGTACGTTGTCGGTGAGCGGCTCGGCGGCGAGGTACGATAGGCTTCAGCCTGTCGCCCTGGACCGCGGGCGTCTCGCAACGGAGCGCACGCGTCCCGCGTGCAACGCGGCGCCAGCCGCGAACTTCACGATTCGTTTGCCGATTGCCCGGACCTCTGGTTCACGTGCAGCGTCGCCGCTCCGCCGCAGTTCGGTCGCTGGCGGCGAGGTACGATAGGCTTCAGCCTGTCGCCCTGGACCGCGGGAGTCCCCGCCCGCACGATCCGCGCTTCCGCGCGGAAATGCAGCCCGGAGGGCTGCTCTAAACGGTTAGCGATATCTCTTAGGCCAGGAGCCTTTTCAGAACAGCCTTCCCTCGCGGCGAGAGCCTGTAACCGACCGGCATGCTTTCTGTAAGCCCGAGCGCTTTCAGCTTTCGGACGTTCGCCTTGAACCTTGGCTTGTCCATTCCAATCGAATCTGCGATCTCGGCCGCCAGCACTTCGGGATTGTCGCGAATCAGTTCCAGGTACTTCACGGTCCACTTCCCGTGGACCTTCGAAGCGTCCATCCGTTCGAGTTTCTTTTTGATCTCCTCGTACTCCGCGTTCGGCATCTTGCTGCTCTTCCGGAGTGCGATCCTCGGGTCCTCGCCGATGTATCGGACCTTGATCCGGTAAACGGAGCCCTTGCGGTCGGAGAGCATAGCTGTCAATTCTTCTTTCTTCTTGAAACCGGCCGCCTTGATCTCTTTCGGCTTTATTGAATCAACGTCGCATTCCTCGACCGAATCGATTCCGAGCAGGCCCGCGCGAGTCACGAGCGTGCCCCCGGTCTTCACGGTCGGCCGCTTCCAGCGCCGGAAGACGAGAGTGATCTCGCCGGAGACGATCTTTTCGAGGGTGTCGTTCTTCAACAACATGGTTCTTTGGACGACGTGAGTATTAGGACTGAGATAAAAGGACTGAGGACGGAAGAAGGACTGAGATAAAAGGACTGAGGACTGAGCCGAATATTTGACAGTCGTTTCATATTGACTATCTTCCCTCAGTCCTCAGTCCTCAGTCCTCAGTCCTCAGTCCTCAGTCCTCAGTCCTCAGTCCTCAGTCCTCAGTCCTCAGTCCTCAGTCCTCAGTCCTCAGTCCTCAGGAGTCTACCCCGCCTGCTCGTAAGCCTCTTTCAGCCAGCCGATCACCTTCTTGTCGATGTCGTCTTTCGATTCGACGCGGACGCGGTGGCTGCACATCGAGTTCCAGCTTCCGGCGGCCTCGAGCTTGCCCTCCGGTTTCACGTCCTTCATATTGATCCCGATATCGAGCCTGGTCTTGGTCGAGGGCTGGATCAGCGCGAACTGCTTCTTTCGCCGCAGGCTGACATAGGACTTTTTCGGTGCGATCTCGACGTCCTTGCCAAACTTCTGTATCTCTTTGATCAGAGCGGTGTAGAACGGGTACAGGTTCTCCCTGCCTTTGTATTGATCCGATATCAGATCGGCGTCCTCTGCCGATCCCGCGTCGGATTGCTTCGCCTTGTGAGCGACAAGGTTCGCATAGCCGTGTGTGAATTCGTGATCGGTTTTGAGCATCTTGACGATCTCGCCATGTTTCACGAGTCCCGATTTTCTTACTACGTCGATCCAGTGGGAAAACGGCTTGCCCGTCTTCTCCTCCAGATTCTTGATCATTGTGTCTTCCATAGGTTCAGGGAAAAAGTAGAAAGTAAAAAAGCGAAAGGAAAAAGTAAAAAGTAAAAGGTAAAAAGTAAAGAAGGGCGTGTTGTTGAGGGCTTTTTTACTTTTCACTTTTGCCTTTTTACTTCAACAGCTTATCCGCCGGAGAGCGCCGGGTAGATCGACACCTCGTCCGAAGGAGCGACCTTCGCCTTGAGCCCTCCTAGATACTTGCAGTGATCGTTCCCGACAAAGATCGCGACGTGCGGACGGACCTCGCCGGTCTCGTCCATTATCTTGAAAAGCAGCCGCTTGTCGGGCCCGCACACCTCCCGGATGAACTCCCCGAGGGTAGTTTCTTCGGGTACTTCAACCTGGATTTCGGACGACATCTTCGGTGCGGTATGAAACTGCGGATGGATGTAGATCTTGGGCATAGATCTCAATTGTCAGCGATCAATGCTCGTCGATCAATTCCGAACCGTTTCGAACAAGGCCCCTCCGGGCATTGATCATTGGGCAATGGCCATTGATCGATGACTAGTTGTGGCTATGCAGCCCGACCATGTTCCCTTCGGTATCCCGGATCAGTGCGATGAAGCCGTAATCGCCGATGCTCATCTTGTCCTGCATTACGCTTCCTCCGGCATCAGCCACGCGGCCGGCAGGTTCTGCAACGTCGTCACACGCGAAATACACCATCGTACCGCCCATCCCCGGGTTTCCGGCGGGATGCTTGATCAACGTGCCGGCCGCGTTCGGTGCGTTCTCTTCCATAGGGAACGCCCACATTTCTCCCTCGTCAGGCGAGGGAAGCTTCGTGAACTCGATCCCGAGCACCTTGCTGTAAAATGCCTTCGCGCGTTCGATGTCGTCCACGTAGATCTCGAACCAGTTAACAGGATTAGCCATAAAATTAGTCCTCCGTATGAATTTTGTCCCGGTATTCTATTGGAAATGCGGGTGATTTGAAAGAGAAGTGTTCAGGACTGAAGGAACGGATGTACGATCAGCTTCAGCTTGTCGTTCCGCGACCCGTTTACAGCAGCCCTCCGGGCTGCATTAGGAGAGCGAAGCCCGAACCAATCCGCCTCGCGCATACGCCCCGTTTAGAGCAGCACTTGCGCTGCATTAGGAGGGCGCAGCCCGACTCAACCCGCGCACACCACACGACCCCGTTTAGAGCAGCCCTCCGGGCTGCCCAATCGCGCGAACGCGCGATCATTAATTCGAATAATTCAGGATCGTTAAAGACAATTCATCCCCGGTCCGGCTAATCTTTTCCGACGAGCTATGGACCGGATATTCCTCACCGACGATCCGAACACCTTCCACTACGTGACGATGGTCTGCAATCGAAGAGCGCGCGTCTTCAACGACGAAGGCTCGTGCCGGATACTTGCTGACGTGATCGACGAGATCCGCCTGAAGCATCCGTTCAAGCTTGCGGCCTACGTCTTCATGCCTGACCATGTCCACGCGATCATCAATCCCCTGCGTCCGGAACTGAGCACGATCCTGAACAAGATCAAGGGAAAGTCGGCGAGGCTGATCATCGACCGGCTGCTCAGAGAGGGCGATGAGCGACTTCTCAAGAGGCTCCGTCTGAATGTCACCGGAAGGAGGTTCGCATTGTGGCAGACGCGATCCTCGGTGGTGGACCTGAGAACTTCAAAGTTCTTTTTGCAGAAGATCGGCTACATACACATGAATCCGGTGAGGGCGGAACTGTGCGAGAAGCCGCAGGACTGGAAGTGGTCAAGCTACAGAGCACTGCACCCAGCAAACCAGGAGCCGGTCCCTCTGGCGGTGGATCGCCGGTATCACTGGTGGGAGGAAGAGATGATGAACAGCCGCGAGACGTGAGCAGGTCGCCACATCACGATCGCGCGTTCGCGCAATTGGGCAGCCCAAAGGGCTGCTCTAAACGGGGGCGTGGGGGCACGGAGTCCCGCGCATTCGCGCGGTGCAAACTGAAGTTCGCGTTACCTCGGCAGCGCAAAGCGCTGCTCTAAACGGGGGCGGTGTCCTCGTCACTCATCTCCCATCACTCCCTCAGTACACCCTCACACAAGTGATCCTAGGCAGATGGTCCGCGACCGTTTCCCACGACTCGCCGTTGTCTTCCGAAAAATAGAGGCTTCCGCCGGTCGTGCCGAAGCTCAGGTCCTCGTGGTTCGAAGAGAAGGAATCGCGCAATACACAGTCAAAGGAGTTTTCCTGCGGCAGGCCCTTCGAAAGCGGCTTCCACGTTTCTCCTCGGTCCTCGGTCTTGTAAACACGCGCCTTGCCCTCGGGAAAAGTTCGGAAGCCGTCGGAATGGATCGGGATGATGAACGCCGTGTCGGGCTTGTTTGAAACGCAGGCGAACCCGAAATCGGTCGGAAGGTCCTTGCCTTCGCTGATGTTCTTCCAGGTCTGTCCGGCGTCGTCGCTCCGGTACACGCCCCAGTGGTGCTGAAGGAACAGCGTGTCCGGGTCCGCCGGGTGGAACGCGATCTTGTGGACGCATTGGCCGAACTCCGGCGTCTTCTCAGGCAGAAAAGGCGCCACGATCTTCTGATTGCACGCCTCCCAGGTCTTGCCCCCGTCTTCCGTCCGATACACGCCGCCGGTCGACATTCCCGCGATCCACGTGTCCTCGTTCAACTTGAGAAAAGTATGCAGGCACTTGCCGCCGAAGCCCGGGACCCAGTGTTCGCGGTGCGGATGGTTCCAGAGGCCTTCGACCATTTGCCAGGATTCCGCTCCGTCGTCCGAATAGAAGAGCGCCGAAGGCTCGACTCCGAAAAATATCCTGCCCGATTCATCCGACGAGATCTGCCAGATCCTCGCCAGCGCCGTGTCCGTCTCTTCGGGAAACGCGAGAGGATCGCCCTCCTTCACCTGCCAGGTCGCTCCGTGATCGTCGGAGAAAGCGAGCTCCGTTCCGGTCCATTCGGTGGAAGGCGAGGCAAGAAGCCGCTCGCCCGCCTGGCCGATCGAATAAACCGTCTTGCCCTCGAAATCGACACCTACGTCCCACTTTCCGTTGTTCCTCTTGAATGTAAAAAGGCCTTTGGCGGTCCCCGCCAGGATCAGATCGCTCATATCAGTACCTCGCAAGATGGCTTGATGTATAGCGGCCCATTGGGCCGAAAAGAGCTTCAATTATATTCAAAAGTGAAATAACATCTAGAAAATTCACAGGAAGCCGTCACCGACCGAACCGTAACTATGTGCGGAAGATATACCTGCAAGTCCGAGATCGAGGAAATAGCGGACATCATTCCCGGGAAGTTCAACTATCCCGAATTCTCGAAGAGCTACAACATCGCGCCTTCCCAGCCGTCGCTGATCGCAACCTTTGACGAGGAAAGCGGCGAATATGACGGAGAGCTCGCGAAGTGGGGTCTGGTGCCGCACTGGATGAAGGACCCTAAGAAGCCTTTCATCAACGCGCGGTCCGAAACGATCTTCGAAAAGCCTTCGTTCAAGTACCTTTACAAGAACCACCGCTGCGTCGCGATCGCCGACGGTTTTTACGAATGGGCGGTCATCGATGATGTGAAACAGCCCGTCTATTTTTATCGAGAAGACCAGAAGCCGTTCGGCTTCGCGGGCTACTGGGAAAACGACCGCGAATCGGACGGCAGGACATTTGTGATAATGACGGCGGACGCCAACGAAGAAGTCGAGCCGTATCATCACCGGATGCCTGTGATGCTGACGAAACCGGAGATCGAGGCTTGGCTGAAGGAGGGAAACGCTTCGGTCCTGAAGCCGTTTCCGTATCCCCTGAAGAGCCACATCGTATCGAGGGCGGTCAACAGCCCCGCCAACAACTCAGCGGAGCTGATCGTGCCGTACAAGGAGAAAAAGAATTCAGAAAGCTGAAGTCAGGAGTGAGAAGTCAGGGGTGAGGAGTCGGGCAATCGTTAGCTGAGAATGGATAGTTGAAAAATTGATGGTTGAAAACTGCCAGCTGAGAGTACATCTTCCTTTCCGACTCCTGACTCCTGACTACTTAGGAGCCATTTATGAAAAAGATCCTTATCGCATTTGTGGCGATCATCGCCTTGGGAATGATCGCGTTCCTCGTTCTCGTCGGCATCGCCCCGAGCGAGTTTGGAACCGAGCGCGAGATAGTCATCAACAAACCGAGGGCCGAGACCTTCGAGTACCTGCGTATCCTCAAGAACCAGGACACGTGGGCGCCGTGGGCAAAGAAGGACCCGAATATGAAGCACGAATACAGGGGAAAGGACGGCGAGGTCGGGTTCGTGTCCGCGTGGGATTCGAAGAGCGATGATGTCGGCGCCGGCGAGCAGGAGATTAAGAAGATCACCGACGGTGAACGCATCGACTACGAACTGCGTTTCCTGAAACCCTTCGAGTCCACTGCCGACGCGTGGCTCACAACCGAGGACGCCGAAGGCGGCAAGACGAAAGTGAAATGGGGCTTCAAGGGAAGGATGCCGATACCCTTCAACGTAATGATGCTGTTCATCGATATGGAGGAGGCGATCTCAAAGGACTTCGACGAAGGCCTCGCGAACCTGAAGAAGGAACTCGAAGGGTAGGAGAGAACAGAGAGGAAGTAAGCGCCCCTTTCTTAAGCGGCTGTGCCGCCGTGATGTGCGGAAAGGCTTTGCCTGTCCGGCGACGCGTTTCTCCATTAGAATTTGCGGAGGCTGAGCCTTCGCCCAGGTTTTATGAAGAGGTCTGCCCGGTATGCTAGAAACCAGCGCACCCCCTCCCGGCCCTGTTTAGATCAGCGCTTTGGGCTGTATTAGCCGGGCGCAGCCCGGCTCAAACGCGCACACCAAACGACCCCGTTTAGAGCAGCGCTTGCGCTGCATTGGGAGGGCGCAGCCCGACTGAATAGCGCACACCACTCGATCCCGTTTAGAGCAGCCCTCCGGGCTGCCGAGGTAACGCGAACTTCAGTTTGCGCCGCGCGAATGCGCGGGACTCGCCGCAACCTCCAGCCCCGTTTAGAGCAGCCCTCCGGGCTGCCGAATCGCGCGAACGCGCGATCATTAATTCAACGAATTCAGGATCGTTAAAGACAATTCATCTCCGGTCCGGCTACTCTTGTTCTGGCAGCTATGGACCGGATATTCCTCACCGACGATCCGAACACCTTCCACTACGTGACTATGGTCTGCAATCGGAGAGCGCGCGTCTTCTCAAGAGGCTCAGTCTGAACGTCATCGGGAGGCGCTTCGCCCTCTGGCAGACTAGATCTTCGGTCGTCGACCTGAGGTCCTCGAAGTTCTTTCTGCAGAAGGTTGGCTACATACATATGAACCCGGTGAGGGCAGAACTGTGCGAGAAGCCCGAGGACCGGAAGTGGTCAAGTTACAGGGCACTGCACCCTGGCAACCGGGAGCCGGTCCCTTTGGCGGTGGACGGAAGGTATCACTGGGGGGGGGGAGGAAGAGATACTGAATGGCCGCGAAACGTGATCGGGTTGTCGCAATCTCATCGCGCGTTCGCGCGATTGGGCAGCCCGGAGGGCTGCTCTAAACGGGTGGCGTGGAGGCACGGAGTTCCGCGCTAGCGCGCGGCGCAAACTGAAGTTCGCGTTACCTCGGCAGCCCGGAGGGCTGCTCTAAACGGGCAGCGTCCGGCATGCGGGTCGGGTCTTGATTCGGAGACTGAAATCCGGCACGCTCCTCAGTCCTCAGTCCTCAGTCCTCAGTCCTCAGTCCTCAGTCCTCAGTCACGCCCGTCGCTCGCGCTCACGGTTCCGATTCCTCAGTCCCGCAGCTCCTTCCTTATCACCAGTTTCAGCCCCGACCAGATATCGCTGACGGCGCAGACCTTGACATCCACAAGGCCCATAGGGAGCGCGATCTCGCGGACGACATCCTCGGTAATCTCGGTCGGGATCTTCGACGCCTTCTTGTGCCACGAGACCCAGATCATCCCGTCGGGCGAGATCGGGTCGTAAAGCTCTTCAAGCAGAGACTCCAATTCGGAGCGTTCCGTGACGAACACGTGGGCCAGATCGATCTTGTCGACAAGTTTCGAATGAAAAGAAGTATTGTACGGCAGCGGTGCGATCCACTCGAAATATTCTTCCGGGGCGTTCTTCACAAATATCCGCAGCCCTTCTTTGAACCCGAGTTTTTGGCCAAGCGGAGTTCCTGAATACCCTGCAGTGCTCATCTGTTCCTCGCTACTTCTGCAAGCTTGTTCATCGTCCGCCAGTTCCTTGTCGTGGCGGAGGTCTTCAGCTTGCTTTCGAAAAAGTTGTTATGAAGCTTTGTCCTGCCGTATCCGTCAGGCAAATGCAGATAAACGACGTCACCTGTGACAGCGAATTCGTCGTTGCCGTATTCGCCGTCCAGGATCGGCTCGAGCCTTTCCGGATCGGCGTCATCGGCCAGAAGTGTGACGGCAAGCGATTTCGGGTCCCGGTCCGCGTACGGATTGCCCTGCAGGATCTCTTCGAATTTCGAAGGCGTGCGGACCATCACTTTAACGTCATACCCGAACGCGGCATTGATCGCCGCGTGGATCGCGTTCTCTATCTCCGCTGCCGGATCGTCTGACCCGAAGATCACGTTCCCGCTGGCGATATAGGTCACCGGATCTACAAGACCTATCTCCTCGCACAAAGAGCGCAGATCGGCCATCGGCAGGGTCCGGTTCCCGGTGATGTTGATGCCGCGCAGCAAAGCGATCCTGGTACTTATGCTCACGTTCCGAACCTCGCTCTGGCGCGGGCCTTCGCCTTGGCCGCCTCTTCTTCACGGTTCTTCGGAGGCGCGCTCGTCTTCAACGAACCGACCAGCTTCATCGTTGCCGCGGTCACTTCTTTTACGGCGATGTCGAAGACTTCGGCGTTTGCGGCGGAAGGCTTCGTGCTTCCGCTGATCTTCCGGACGTACTGCAGGGCCGCGGCACGGACCTCGTCCTCGGTCGCGGGCGGTTCGAAATTATGAAGCGTCCTGATGTTCCTGCACATAGGAATAGGATAATAGCACTGGTCTGAGATCGGCGAGGCAGCGCGAACCGTCTAGAGCAGCCCTCTGAGCTGCATTTGCCGGGCGTAGCCCGGCTAAATCGACGACCCAAAAGACCCCGTTTAGAGCAGCCCTCCGGGCTGCTCTTCCGCGCGTACGCTCCGATTTGCGGGCGAGGACGCCAGCGGTCCAACTGCCGCGGAGCGGCGACGCCTCCCGTTGTCCTGAGACTGTAACAACTCGCGGCTTGCACCGCACTGCACGCGGGACGCGTGCGCTCCGATTTGCGGGCGAGGACGCCCGCGGTCCAGGCCGACAGGCTGAAGCCTATCGTACCTCAGACCAGCTTTTCGCCTTTTTCGCACGCCGCGATCACCTTCGCAAGCCTCCGTTCGCGGGTCTTATCCATCTTCGCGCTCATCACCCATTTCTGCGACAGTTTGCGCGCGTATGGAGGCTGAACCTTGAAATGGTCCCACGCCTCCTTGTTCTTCTTGAATGCGTCCTTGAATTCCTTGCTGAAGGTCGGCGATTCACCTTCGTATGAGTAGGTTCCAGACTTCTCGTCTGTTCTTTTCTCGTAGGCAGAGAGCCCAGCCGCGCGCATCAGACCGGCCTTTTTCAGCTTCTCGACTTTCTCGATGTTGACCTTGCTCCAGATACCGGACGGCCGGCGCGGCGTGAACCTGATCGAATAGCTTTCGTCGTCGATCTTTCTTCGAATGCCGTCGATCCACCCAAAACAAAGGGCCTGGTCCACGGACTCAGGCCACGTCATCGAAGGTTTTTCGCTCGACACTTTGTAGTAGCCCACGATCAGCTCGTCACATTTGTCGTGATTTTCGCGGAGCCACTCGCGGAATTCATCCTGTGTTGCGAAGAACCTGGGCCTCATTTCTTGAAGACCGGGTTGTAGATCAGACCGATGATGTTGTCCCAGGGATCCTTTACCGAGGCGACCACCACTCCGCCGCCGACTTCCATCGGCTCTTCGTGCTTTGAGGCGCCGCGCTCGATGAACCGATTGTAAGCCGCCGCGCAGTCGGGGACCGCCCAGTACGTTATCTGCGAGTTTCCGGCCACGCGCGTGCCTTCTGCCGGCTGTATCCCGAGCTCGTATCCGTTAATGTTGAAGCCGACATAGAAGGGTTCGTCGAAGTACGGTTCGGTCCCGAACGCCTTTGCGTACCACGCTTTCGCCTTCTCAATGTCCGGCACGAAATAAGCCGCCGTCGCAATACCTATGAATTCATCGCTCATTTTCTTCTCGGTTGAAGGAGCAGCGGGGACCGCCGCTTCCGTGTGAAGCGTCATCAGCCACGCGCCGTCCTTCCTCACATAAGTTGAAGTGTGATACGAATCCCCGGTGATGTCCTTTCCGTTATAGGAGCCCTTGATGAACGCGCGGTAGATGATGATCGCGACGCCTCGGTCGGGGAACCGGACGGTGATTTCCGAGAAACGGTAGTCGTCTAGAACAGCCTGCCGAAATCCCTCGACCTCGTCCGCTTTTGTCAGCACACCGCCCGAAAACACGCCGTTGAAGTTCTCGTCGAAGATCTCGGGAAGGGCTTCAAGGTTCTTCGCCTTCAGTTGATCGTAAAAATACCGCTCGCGCCTGATGATCTCTTCGCCGGACTGGGCGAACACGGGTGCCAGCGATGCCAGCACGATCAAAACAACGACGCTTATCCTGGTTTCGAACATCGCTCAAGCTGCCGGAGAGACGGTCGATCTCCCCGGGGACCTCCCCTATTCTTCCTCGTCACTTCCCGAGGCTTCGGGAACATCGACATCCATAGGCATGCCGCTTCCCGCTTCGACGATCCCTTCGGAGACGCCCGCCTCAGCCGCAGCTGCGCCAGATGATATTCCGGCTCCGGCCGTCACGGTTGCCGGTCCCGCGGTCAGGTTCTTGCCGAGGATCGTGAACGGGATGTACATGAAGAAACCGAGCACCGCGACCCAGATCGGATGGGGCAGCATTATCAAATTCAGGATCCAGCCGATCGTGAACAGTCCGCCGACGATGATCGGGATCAGATTGCCTTTGCTTTCCGCGATCTTGCCGATCAGAAGCCCGGCGGCGAACGAACCGATCGCGTATCCGGCGAGGACCACGCCGTACATTGCCGGCGAGAGGCTCTCCATATACGCTTTGATCGAATCAAGGTTGTTCGTGTCGAGCGCGACGGGCGGCGGGAAAACAAGCGTGCCGATCGTCTGGATCGCCGTGAACACGACCCAGCCAACGATGAGACCTAAAATGGCGGCGAGAATGTTTCGGACCATCTTTTCACCTCTGAATAGAATTTTGGGGGATTCTAACACAAGTGAGTTCATAGGCTTGGCTGAGTTCGTTCTCCGTCGCCGCTACCCTCTCGGACCGCGGGCGCGAAAGAAGGACTGAGAGGAAAGGACTGAGGACAACAAGAAGGACTGAGAGGAAAGGACTGAGGACAACAAGAAGGACTGAGACGAAAGGACAGAGGACTGAGCCGAATATTTGACAGTCGTTCCATATTGAATATCTTCCCTCAGCCCTCAGCCCTCAGCCCTCAGCCCTCAGCCCTCAGCCCTCAGCCCTCAGCCCTCAGCCCTCAGCCCTCAGCCCTCAGCCCTCAGCCCTCAGCCCTCAGTCCTCAGTCCTTCGTGCTCCTTGCGTTACATCCGTAACATTCCGATAACAATTTCTTATGCCTTTCGCGTGTGCAGAATGCTAGAAATCGTTTACAGCGAATCGATTAACGCGACGAAATGCCCCTTTTCCACAAGCTTTTCCACAGTGATTTGTGGAAATCTCGATCCTTGAAATCGAGCGTTGCATTAATGTATCATCGTTTCATTTCTAAAACAATGATCCTCGAGCTCGACAAACTCAAACTGGATATCGATCAGATCGCCGCCATACGAAAGCTGGACAAGCGCAAGATAAAGGTCCATCTGAAGAGCGGGCAGAACTTCACTTTCGAAGGCCAGGAGGCGGAACTGATCTGGGACCTGTTCGAGAACGAACGGAAATCGACGGGAATGGGAGCGGCGTAAAGAGTGACGAGTGACGAGCAGCGTTTGGAGGCGTCGCGATAATGCGCCCTGTTTAGAGCAGCGCTTGCGCTGCCAAGGCCGTGCGCAGCACGGCTAGCCCAATACACAATGCGACCCCGTTTAGAGCAGCCCTCCTATTGCAGCGCAAGCGCTGCTCTAAACGGGGTTGAGTGGCGTGTGCGATGAAGACGGGCTGCGCCCGCCTTCTGCAGCCCCGAGGGCTGCTCTAAACGGGGTTTAGAGAGGGCGCTGAATTCCGCGCGTCCGCGCGGCGCAAACTGATGTTCGCGGTACCTCGACAGCCCCGAGGGCTGCTCTAAACGGGGCGCCTAATTTGTGCAGGTGAGTCAGGCAGCGCTGCCGATTGATCGCTGACCGTCGACCATTGATCATTGGCTAAGCGATTCTCAGATTCCTCTTCTTCAGAGGAAAGCCCCTGTCTACCTCTTTGAAGATCATCGGCTGGAGGAGGCGCAACGGTTCCCGGCCGTTGGACGATATGACGGTGAGGCTGCCGTGAAGCTCCCAGCCGGAGGCCAGGCGCTCGTTGACAAGGTCCGAGAGCTGTTCCGGTGAATCGGCTGTGACGATCTCATATCTCATAGAGCATCCTCTTCTGCCGCCCACAAAATGCCGGGAAGGTCTGTTGGTGGAAGTGATCGGCGCGTGTGCGCCGACTACGAGACCATACATCATCGGGGATAGCGATTCAATAATTTTTCGGGGCGCCGAAGAAGATCTGCTTGACCGCCGCGCGGTTTGCCAATAGCATTTGAGGTCCCTGAAGCATTCAATAAGGAGAAGTAATATGGATAAAGCAAAATCTGCCGAACTCTTGATACAGCTGTACGATCTGCGCCGCGAAACCACGATGAGAGAGGCGCGAAACTGGATCGGCACGTTCTTTCCAAAGAGCGCCGAGGAACTCTCAAACACGATGATGGACCCGGACGTGGGCGGCTATCTGCGGATGGTCATTTCGTACTGGGACATGGCCTGTTCGTTCGTGAATCACGGAGCGATCGACCGTGAAATGTTCAATGATGTCAGCGGCGAGTTCCTGTTCGTCTACTGCAAGATCAGATCGTTCATCCCGGAGATCCGTGAAATGTACGACAGCCCCGAATGGATGGCCCATTTTGAGAAGGTCGTCGAGGGAATGCCCGGATCCGCCGAGAGGATCGAGAAGATGGAATCCTGGATGAAGGACTTCGAGGCGCAAATGACCGAGCAGGCTTCCGGCCAGGCGGGATAGGAGTGAAGGATGAGCCTTGAATCGATATTCGTACTCGAAGGACAGTGGGAGGGAACCTACAAGCTTTGGTTCTCGCCCGCCGAACCGCATCTGGAATCGGAAACGACTGCCGGCATAAAGCGCGGCGTGAACTTCACGTGCGCGAAGATCGCTTATGACTGGGTCTACGAGGAAAAGAAGCAGGAAGGCCTGATCGTTCTGGCCTTCAATCCGAACCGCGAACTGGTGCGGGCGGCCTGGTTCGATTCCTTCCACATGGCCAACGACTTTATGGACTGCGAGGGCTTCTCAAAGGACGGCACGGTCAATGTCCTCGGATCGTATACGGCGCCGGTCGGGCCTGCCTGGTACTGGCGCACGATCCTCGACGCTCCGGAAGGAGCGTTCAGGATGAGGATGTACAACATCCACCCGGACGGCACGGAGGAACTCGCGGTCGACGCGGTCTACTCACGAAGCGAAAAGTAGAAGTTAGCAAGTAAAAAGTAAAAGGTAAAAAGTAAAAAAGCCGTTGCTTTTCATGTCGTGATCTTAGTAGTAGACGCCGGAAAGCATTCGACTTTTCTACTTTTTACCTTTTACTTTTCACCTTGTACTTTTAACTTGGCCGTCCATTTTCCGCGCCCTCGTTCGTCTAGTCCCTGAAACCGAGAGTTTCGTATAACATTCAACAGAGGAAGGAGACAACGACGATGGAAGGATTCATGCTTTTGCTTCACGACAGGACCACTCAGCAGGGTGACCTGTCCCCGGAAGAGATCCAGGGAATAATCGCCGAATACGTCGCCTGGCGCGACAAGATCGCGGAACAGGGCCTGCTCATCGGAGGCGAAAAACTCGCGGACGACGAGGGACGCCAACTCGTGCTCGATGACGGAGCGATCAGGGTGACCGACGGGCCGTACGCCGAGGCCAAAGAGGTGCTTGGGGGCTACTTCGCCATCAAGGCCGCCGATTACGACGAGGCGGTCGAGATATCGAAGGACTGCCCGCACCTGAAGTACGGCGGCCGGATCGAGCTCAGGAAGATCGACAATCACCGCTGACCGATGCCGGGCGACAACAACGTAATCGAATCGGTCGATCATCTGTTCCGGCGCCACGCCGGACAGATGACGGCCGTTTTAACACGGATCTTCGGTTTCGGAAAGATCGACCTTATAGAGGACGCGATCCAGGAATCGATGCTCCGCGCGCTCAGCCATTGGAGCTACAAAGGACTTCCCGACAATCCGAGGGCCTGGCTGATCCAGGTCGCGAAGAACAACATCCTCGACCGCCTCAGGAAGAGCTCTCGCGACGCGGATCTCGAGGAAGAATCGAAACTTCTCGACGCCTGGGCGCGTTCCGCCGGCTCCAACATCGATGCGGCTTTCGAGAAAGAGATCCGTGAGGACCAGCTGCAGATGATCTTTGCCTGCTGCCACCCCGCGCTTACGCCCGACAGCCGCATCGCACTGACTCTGAAAACGGTCGGCGGATTCAGCGTTACAGAGATCGCCACCGCATTCCTCTCGAACAAGGAGGCCGTCGCGAAAATGCTTGTCCGCGCGAAGAAGAAGCTGCGCGACGAAGGCGCGAGGATGGAGATTCCCGTCCCTTCAGAGCTTCGCCCCAGGCTTGAATCGGTACTGAAGGTCCTGTACCTGATGTTCAACGAAGGATATTCGGCGTCCGGAGGTGAGATTGCGGTCCGGACGGACCTATGTCACGAAGCGATCCGGCTTGCGAAGCTCCTCGCCGACCATCCGCTCACTTCTCAGCCGAAGGTCCACGCGCTCGCGGCGCTATTTCTCTTTCAGGCGTCGAGGCTTCCCGCCAGGAGCGGCGAGGGAGGAACGCTGATCGTTCTGCCGGACCAGGACAGGACCTTGTGGAACAGAGAGATGATCGGCGATGGGCTCCGGCATTTCCGGGCCTCCGCGAGCGGTGGCGAGATCAGCGATTATCACATCGAGGCCGAGATCGCCTCGTACCACGCCGTTTCGGAAGACTACGGATCCACGGACTGGAATTCGCTCCTCGACGCGTATGATCGGCTAATGGCCGTCAGGCCGTCGCCGATCGCGGCGCTCAACAGGATCATCGCGCTCGCGGAGGTTGAGGGAGAGGACAAGGCGCTGAATGAACTTCAGTCGCTTGCAGACGAGAAGCTCGAGGCATATTACCCGTACCACGTGACGCTTGCGGAGCTTCAGCGGCGAACCGGCCGTCGTGAAGAAGCGCTGCGATCGTACGAGTTTGCTGCGGGGCTGGTCGAGAATGCGGCGACAAGGTGCTTTATCGAAGAGAAGATTGAGGGGATCAGGTCACGCGGTTCGCTGGAAGAACATTCGCTGTAGCATTCATCGCGAATGGCTTTGGCAAACTGCTCTTGCATCAGTTGCCCCCCGCTTCAGCGGGGGGACCGAAAGGGCCAATAGATCATTTCGCCGGCTTCAGCCGGCGGTTTATGGGGCTAACGCCCCTGAAATTCTTATTACAACCGGTTATCCCCCCGCTGAAGCGGGGGGCAACTGATGGCTCCTCAATTATGGCCGGTCGAATTTCTTTCCCTTTCATTCACCCCTCCGCATGGAGCGCGACACGGTTTCCCTCGCTGTCGGTGAAGAACGCCATGTAGCCGATCTCTTCGCTGATCTGCGTTTTGGGAATGACGATCGTTCCACCGGCGGGTTCGATCCGGTCGATCACTTTCTGGATCTCCGGGTTTGCGTTCAGATAAATGACCGCGCCGTCCTGGGACGGCTTGTACATCTCGTGCTGGCAAAGCGCGCCGTGCACGTGGCCGCTTCCCATCTCCATCGGAAACGTGACCATCTTGAATTCGGGCATAGGAAGCTCCTGCATCTCGATGTCGAAGATCGTTTCGTAGAACTTCCGCGCGCGGTCCATGTCAGATACCGGAATCTCGAACCAGCTGACGGTGTGTGAATTCTTGTCCATATTACTCCTCCCTTGCAGGCGCAGATTCTAACGCCTTACCGCCAGATACCCAAAATGAAACCGATCACCGCGAAATAGACCGTGATGTAGCCGCAGTTGATCGCGAGATACTTGAACGAACGCTGTTCGAAGAGGCCGATGATGATAAAGGTCGTCACGACCCATCCGACGCCCGCCAGCAGTCCCGCGATCACGCCCCACTGCCACGTCGTTCCGGGAGCGGCGAGAAAGAATGCGAGGTTGTACGAGATGATGTACGCCAGAACGAACGAGCCTCCGAACGTCTTCAAGGGACTCGCGTTCTTCAGCTGATCGTCGGTCAGCCCGACCTCTTTCTGCCACGCCTTGGCGAAGAGGATCGGCGACCACCAGAGCGCGCCGATGACAAGGCTCATCAGCGCGCAGACAAAAACAGCAATATGATTGATGTAGAAGTTTTCCATAGTGCGGAGATTCTAGCTCCGTCGGAAAACCCCGGTATTGGAAAATATTTACCTAAAGGACGGGGACGTAATTGAGGGCGTCGGTCTTCTTCGAGACGTACTCGCTCGGCGTGAATCCGGAAAGCGACCTGAAGTCGTTGTTGAAATGCGCCTGATCGTAGAAGCCGGCGTCGAGCGCGATCGCCGACCAGTCGGGAGCCTCAACCCGCTCGATATGCTCGATCACCTTCTGGAACCTGATCACTCTCAGATACGCCTTGGGCGTAGTCCCGACGTTGTTCTTGAACATCGTGATCAGGTGCTTCTGAGAGTAGCCAATCCTGTCGCTTAGCTTGGCGAGATTCGTCCGTGAAGGATCGGCGCCTATGCCGTTCACGGCGTACTCGACGCAGGGATTGAGCTCGGTGTCGGAGTTCAGCTGTTTCGCGAGAAATCCTTCGACCAGTCGGAACTTTCCGGAAGGGGTCGCTTCCGCCAGAAGCCTTTCGCGCAGGAATCCGAACTCGCTTCCCCAGATCCGGTCGGCATCGACGACCGTGTTCGCGAGCTCGCTCATAGGGATCGGGAAGAACGGATGCGCCATTCCTTTCCGGAAGACGATCACAAGCTTTGAAGAGCCGTTCCCCGCGGGGATCGAGATCGGACGGGTCCTGAGGCCCGAGGCCCATCCGTTCCGGCAGGTCTGGATCTCCTTCAGGGAGTCGTTGTCGTAAACGTGCTCTGCATCGTCTCTCAGGCTGATGATGATCTCCGTATGTCCATCGGGCAGGAACCGCTCGATAAGACCGGAAGTGACGAAGTCGTCGAAGAAGAAAAAGTTCTGGACGAACTCGCTCAGGGGAGGCCCGGGAATGTGCATCTCGAATATCATGGGCGGGACGAGTGTAGCAAAAGAAGTCAGGAGTCGGAAGTCAGAATTCAGGAGTCGGAAGTCAGAAATCAGGAGTCAGGAGTCAGGAGTCGGAAATCAGAAATCAGGAGTCCGCTGCCCATGCTATTGGGTTCGCTTGATTGCTCGGTGATATGCGTAGAGCATTCTGGCCACTTCGTCCACTTTCGATCTCATTTCCGTGGTCTCCGAATAATGAAGATCCCGTGCCAAGATCAGATAATACCTTACTTCCTCTAACGATCCTTGAGCGATGTTGAGGAATCGTGATTTATCCGCAGGTCCGGACTTGCGATAGCCCTCCGCTATATTTGCAGGCACTGAAACTGCGGCTCGGCGTAGTTGATTGGTCAGAGAATAGATCTCCCGTTGAGGGAATGAATCTGTGATTTGGTAAACATCAAGTACAAGCTGATGTGCCTTTTGCCAAACCAAAAGGTCTTCGAAGCTTCGTGAGTTCATTTTGGATTTTCCTCCATTGGTGAGAAATGGAAAGCATGCCGCCAAAGAGACCCCGTGGCGTGTGGCGTTCTATGCTACATGCCCCCGAGGTGACCTAAGCCGGCCCTAGTACGATTCTGGACTCAAGAAAGGACCATCTTCTTCCCTGACTCCTGACTCCTGACTCCTGACTTCTGACTTCTGACCCGATCACCCGCACTCACCGGGCTTGAACACCAGCTCGAAGCCGCGCATCTGACCGTTGCTCATTCCCTCGACCCGGGCGGTGATCCCCGTTGAACCTCGTGTGTATGTGATCTTCTGCGGGAAGTCGTGCTCGGGATTCTCGAAGATCGCGACTCCGTCCTTGTGGGAGGTCAGCTTGAAAGCCGTCTCTTTCTGACCGGACGGGATCGCGACATAGTAAACATCGCCGTCCTTCTCAATGATCCTGAGGAACTCGTGGCTGACGATCTTGTCGTCGCGCTTTGAGTAACCCATGCCGATCATGATCCCCGCGGGATAAGTCCACTGCTCGTAGGTGACCCTTCCGGGCGCGCGCTCCATCTGCCAGCAGCCGGAGAACCAGGCGAGGTCGGCGACCTTGGGCTTCTCGGTCTTTTCCTGTGCGAAGGCGGAGATAGAAAGGGAAAGCAGAAGTGCAAACAGGACGAATGCTCGGTTCATCAACAGATCCTCCAAGGGTATAAGTTATACAAAATCAACCGTTTTGAGCAGCGCTTTGCGCTGCGCGCGGCTTCGCCGCCCCTGTGTGCGGAAAGGCTTCGCCTTTCCGGTGAGCGGGACCACCCTTCTCCTGCGCTGAGGCTCAGCCTCCGCGCCCAATAGAGAGGTCGCCCGCCCGGTAAGCCAAAGGCTTACCGCACACATTGGCGGCGAAGCCGCAAGAAGGTCTCTTTGATCAATCCGACGGTAAGCCAAAGGCTTACCGCACACATTGGCGGCGAAGCCGCAAATCACTGCTCACAGCTCAATACTTACGAAGAGCGGGCAAGCCCGACGCTAAACTGCTCATCGCTCACTGCCCCTACGTATCCTGCGTAAAGTGGATCAAAACCCCGCTCGGGTCCCAGCAGTAGGTGATCGTCGCGCCCCACGGTTCCTCTTTCGGAGGCTTCACGCGGATCGAATCGAACTTGTCGCGCACGATCAGGTCGTTGATCATCCGCCACCATTCCGCGGCATCGTCCACCTCGATCGAGATCATAAAATTCTCCGCCCATTCCTTCACGTAGTAGTTCTGGAGCCAGATCCTGTGCCGGCCGATCTGCAGTTCGGCGAGCGCGTCCTCGTGCTGCCATTTCTTCTTGAAGCCGATCGCCTCGTAGAATCTCAAACTCTCCTCAAAATCCTTCGCGGGCACGAACACCCGCAGATCCTTCACTTTCAAACTCATAACTGAATTTCGATGCGCATTATAGGCCTTGTCTCTGATCGCCGCGCGACCTCGCGAAATCCCGCCCTCCGAAAGATCTCGGACACGCCGTGCCAGGCGAAAGCGGGCGGATATCGCTTGCCGTCTTTCGGTTCGACCGGGTAGCCTTCCACGATCTTCGCTCCTCTATGCGCAGCGTGTTCGACCGCCGCCTTCAGAAGCGCGGAAGCGACTCCTTTGCCTCGGTATTTCCGGTCGATGAAGAAGCACGAGACCGACCAGACCTCCTTATCGTCGACCGGCTTCAGGATCCTCGATCTCTCGAGCGCCGAATACTCGCTTCTCGGAGCCACCGCGCACCATCCAGCCGGCGTCCTGCCGTCGAAGGCGATGATCCCCGGGACCGACCCGCCTTCGACGATCGCCTTCATCGCCTTTCTGTTCGCATCGCCCGAACCGGCCTCGAATTCCTTTCTGGTCAGCCGCCAGTACATGCACCAACACCCGGCGCATCCTCCTTTCTCGCCGAATAGGAGTTCGAATTGCTCCCACGAATCGGGGGTCAGAGGCTCAAAACTCAATTCCATCGATTCAGGCGGACCCTATGTACTTCCGAAGGCCCTCGAAGGTGTCGTGCCAGCCCTTTTCGCAGGCGGCGTAAAACTCGTCGGCGATCTCGTCCTGCGGGAATCCGCTCTGGATCACGCGGATCGAGGTCAGACGATCGGAGATCGGATCGACCTCGAACCTTGCCTTTACGTTCAGGTCGAAAGGCGGCGACTCGAACTTCGTATAGTAACGTGTCTCATCGAGCTCTATCACGTTCGGGTAATCGTACTCGGTGATCCTGTGAAAGGTGATGTAGTCGGGATCGTCCGGCTCTCCCCATGCCGCGTTCCAGAAACCGCCTTCCTCGGGAAGCACGATGGCCGTGCTCGCGCCCCACCAGCCGCAGATCGCAGAGGGCGTAATCAATGCGTCGAATACTGTTTCGGGGTCGGCTTCCAGGTCGATCTGATAAATGTGGCTCCTTGTTTCTTCGCTCATAACTCGGACTTCTTCTTTAGCGAACCGGAGATCGCGAAAACTAAAGAAACAGGATGGACAGGATAGAAATGATGAGGATTTCGTGTTCGCTTCAAGGACGAGCGCCGGTTGAATCCTCAGTGGTCAGCAATGCGAAAGATCGAGAAACTGCGATGCTGCAGAAACCGGCGGCTCGGCAGTTCCCCCCGATCGCTTATATCCTGTTCATCCTGTTTCTTCTTTGTATTCTTTTCCTGACCGAATTCACGCGTGACCATTGTGCTACAATCCCGCGTATTTCCAAAGATATTCTAACGGAGGACTTATGAAATACCGTTGCGAGATAGAGATCGAGCGCCCGGTCGACGAGGTCGTCCGGCTGTTCGACGATCCGGAGAACATGAAGAAATGGATGCCCGGCCTTGAGAGTTTCGAGCCGGTCAGCGGCGAGCCGGGCCGGGTCGGCGCCACCTCAAGGCTGAAGTTCGATATGAACGGCCGCAAGATCGAGATGATCGAGACGATAACGTCCAGGAACCTGCCCGAAGAGTTCAGCGGGACCTACGAGACAGCCGGCGTATTCAACCTTGTCCAAAACAGGTTCGAGGACATCGATGGCGGCACGAAATGGGTCGCGGACAACGAGTTCCGGTTCACGTCACTGCCTATGAAGCTGATGGCCTTCTTTATGCCGGGCGCTTTCAAGAAGGAGACGATGAAGCACCTGAAAGCGTTCAAGGAATTCGCGGAAAGCGCCGAAGCGGCGCGGGAGGAAGAAGAATGAGCATCAGCCATATTCCCAGGGGTTTCCATTCCGTAACACCATATTTCCTGATAGAGGACGGCGATCTCTTCGCAGACTTCTTGAAAAAGGCTTTTGATGCCGAGGTCATCGACGATCACCGCGAGAAAGGGCGGCTCGTGCACGGGGCGTACAGGATCTTCGGATCGATAGTCGAATCGGGCGAGACCGGAGAAAGGTTTCTGCCGCGCGAGATGGCGATGCACCTTTACGTAGAGGATTGCGACGAAGTATATGAAAAGGCGCTTGCGGCCGGCGGCGTATCCATCCACGAGGTGATGGATATGCCGTACGGAGAGCGCTCGGGCGGAGTGAAGGACCCGTGCGGGAACCACTGGTACATCGCGACTCAGATGATGGATATGTACCCGGACAATGATCAGGGGGTCAACGATCAGTGATCAGGGAATCAATGATCAGTGATCAGGGGGTCAATGATCAATTGCGGGCGTGTCTGAAGCCCGACCGTCAGGGAGGGCTATTGTAAAAAGTCAGCAGAAAGGAGACGGGAGACAGGGGAAAGGAGACCGGAGACGGGAGACGGGAGACCGGAAGAGTCGCGAAGCGACGACCTGCATTTAGCCGTGGACAAGCCCGAAGGGCGCAGTCCACGGTAACGGTGCCCCCGAATTCTCGAGCCGCTTTAGCAGCGGTGCCCTTTAAGAAGTCAGAAGTCAGGAGACAGGAGACAGGAGACGGGAGACGGGAAGAGTCGCGAAGCGACGGCCTGCATTTAGCCGTGGACAAGCCCGAAGGGCGCAGTCCACGGTAACGGAGCCCGCATATCTCCAACCGCTTTAGCGGCGGCACAGAAAAGAGCAGAAGAGTGTGTCGGTAGCCCGACCGTGAGGGAGGGCGTAAATGTTCAAGCCGGAATGCCCAGCTGTGCCGGAAACGCGGCACCTGCGGGAACAGCGACCTGCATCGCTATTTAACTATGGACGCCAAGTTCGAAATCCAGAGAGTGCGCATTGAAGGCGCGGACAAAGTAGAGGTTTCAGCCGCCGAGATCGATTCACTGGGATCTGATATCTGGTGCGAACTTCCCGCCGGGTACAGGGAGTATATGCAGACGCTCGGAGACGGACTCCTCGATGGTGTGACCCGTATTTACGCGCCGTGGAGGATCCGCTCTGAAACACTTGCGACAAGAAATCGGCTTGCCAATTATTGGTTCTGGGAAGCAGGAGAGCTTCCTCAAGACCGGGCATTGGAGTCTTTTTCGATCGCGAGTTCCATTGATGGCGATGAAGCACTCATCCATCCTTCAAGACCCAACAGTATCTTCTTGCTTCCTATCGAAGAAGAAACGTCAGTTCTGATTGAAGGCGGAATTCCTGAACTTATCGAATACTTCCGTGCGTCGGTTAATATGGAAGGATTCCCGCCTAATGTATTTGAACCACAGGACAGCCGAACTTGGGATGAAAGGCAATCTCGCGAACAATCACCGATCGATTCAGAATTGACTACCTTGATCAATGATTTCCGTACTTGGGTGAAAAAGTACGGAATGGCCGAAAGAGCCTTACGGGGTGCACGGAAACTGATCGAGCCTAACCCGTCGGCCTTTGAGATCGAATCGAGATTCGGCATTCCAGTTCCCCGCCCATTTCCGGTAGAACTCACATTGGAATCGGTCTCGAAAGTAATGCTTGAGATTGACCTCGAGATCTCTGGGTCGGAATTCGTGGCGGAGATCAAGGCAACTGAGAATGAAACAGGTGAGCGCAGAAGAGTTTTCTATACATACTTTGAGCACGGAGAGGGTTTCAGAGGGGGCCAACAATAGTTCTCCATCGTTAGCTGATAATCTGGAGGATCAAAGTCCATGGTGAAGTTCTTGTTCGGTACGTTGGTATTCATCGGCATTCTGGGGATTACCGTATTTCCCCAATCCGCGCCTGTCCCATCCTGGCTTCGCGCCCATATGGACTACATGACCCAAGGCTCCGGAGTCTGGGTCACCAGCAACGACAAGTTCAAGTCAGACGCGGAGCCGTTCGATCAGTACGTCACCGAATGGAAGTACGGTGTCGGCAAGATGGGAATGAACGGCCGGCTCTACGGCATCCGTGACGGTAAACCGACCGGCGATTTCTGGGAGTATCACATCTACTGGCATCCGAAAGACCGGGTCGCTTATATTGTCCAACTCGGCGCGGGCGGCGCGTTCGGGATCGGCGAAGTCAAGGATTCAGGGCTGAACGATCCGCCGCAGAGGTTCTTCGAGATGGAGATGGTGATGCCCGATGGTGCCGACGTGATGGACCTCCACCGGATCTACGAATCCGGGAAGGGCGAGCACAAAACGGTTTCGTTCGATTTCAAAGAGGGGGAGTGGGTCGAACGCCGGACGTATGTCTGGAAGCTGAAGTGAATCGTGTCCGAAGCCCGACCGTCAGGGAGGGCTACCTCCGAGTACTGAGGACTGAGAAGGGACCGTCTCGGAATTCCAGGCGACAGTGCGAACGTGATACGTGAATCGGGAAGAAGATGAACCACAGAGAGCATAGGGAGCACGGAGAAATTTAGGGATGTAGCAGAGGTCCCCAAAATCTCCGTGCTCTCTGTGTTCTCGGTGGTTCAGATTCCTCTCGATTCACGATTCTCGCCCTCCCTCACGGTCGGGCTACTGACACCGCGGTGTCCATCCACGACTCACTTCTTCTCTTCCTTCTTATCTTCCTCTTCCCAATTGCGCTCGACACCCTTGATGTACTTGTCGAACCAGCCCAGGAAGCGCTGGAAGCGGTCCTTCTGGAACGTCGGCCGGCGAATGCCGTGATGCTCGCCGGGATAGACGACCAGCTTCGTCTCGCGGCCGAGCTTCTTCATCGCCTGATACATCTGCTCCGAGTTCAGGATCGGGACGTTCCAGTCCTCCTGGCCGCCGATCCACAGCGTCGGGGTCGTTATCTTCGCCACGTCATTGAACGGCGAGATCCTTTCCCACGCCTCGGCGTTCTCCCAGGGCAGGCCAAGCTCTACTACCCACCACATCTGGTAATGATCGTGGCCGTAGTTGGCGCGGTACAACGCCTCGCTTGCGCCCGAAACCGCCGCCTTGAAGCGGGTCGATTTCGTGATCACGTAATTCGTGAGGATGCCGCCGTACGACCATCCGCCGACGCCCAGCTTCTCCGGATCGGCGTAACCGCGCGCGATGACATAGTCGACGCCGGCCATGACGTCCTCAAAATCCGGCACGCCCCACTGGCCGAACAGCGCATAAGAAAAGGCCTCGCCGTACCCCGAAGAACCGCGCGGATTCGGAAGAAGGACCAGGTATCCGTTCGCCGCCCAGAGCTGTGCGTCGAAGTCGAAGCTGTAATCGTACTGCGACACCGGACCGCCGTGCGGGTTGAGAATGAGCGGGTACTTCATCGAAGGGTCGAAACCGATCGGCTTCAACAGAAACGCCTCGATCTCCGTCCCGTCCTTGCTGCGGAACCTTATCTCCTCCGGCTTCGAGAGCTCGATCTTGTCGAGCAGTTCCTTGTTCGCGAACGTTATCTGTTTCAGGTTTCCGTTCGAGAAAGTGAACACATCTCCCGGGACATCGGGTTTCGCGACCATCATCGCGACCGTTCCGCCCCCGACAACGAAACTCTGCACGATGTTCTCGCCACGGACGTGCCTTGTCACCTGGCCGCCGTTGGCCGGGATCGACGCGAGGTGCTGCTCGCCGCTGTCCTCGATCGTGAACCAGATGGCGGAACCGTCCTCCGAGAACCTGGGGTTCAACACGTTCCGGTCGAGGTTTGACGTCAAAAGCCTGGGCTCGCCGCCGGCCGCGGGGATGGTCGCAAGGTACTGGACCGCGTACCACATCGTCTTCATCGGAGCGGTCACGGTCGTGTAGGTGATCGTCTTCCCGTCGGGGCTCCACTCGGGATTGTTATCCTCGCGCGGATTCTTCGTCAGCTGGAGCATCGTGGCTCCCTTGTCGTTGTTGTCCGCGGAGACGATCCATATGTCGGTGTTCGGGTTCGAATCGGGTTCTTTGGTCCGGTTGCTCTCGAACGCGATCAGCTTACCGTCCGGGCTCCACGCCGGATCCGAATCGTCAAAGTCGCCTGAAGTGATCTGCTTGGGTTCGTCCTTCGATCCGAGTTCGAAGACATATAGGTGCGTTCGGAAACGGTCGAGGTATCCGGCATAGTCGCGCTTGAACTGGAGCCGGTCGATGACATATGGCTTCGGTTTCTTATCGTCCTTCAGATCTTCGGTCAGTTCGTGGGGCTTCGGGTCTCGGATCAGAAGGACGAGGCGTTTGCTGTCCGGCGACCATTCGTAACCTGAAACGCCCTGCTTCACTTTCGTTACCTGCTGAGCTTCGCCGCCGAGCCGGTTCAGGGTCCAGACCTGCGTCTTGTCCTCGCCGTCGGTCTTGTCCTCGCCCGATTCGCTGCGCTTCGCGAGGAAGGAAAGGTATTTTCCGTCGGGGCTCCAGCGCGGACTTGACGCCGAATAGCCCTTCGCGGTCATCGGTATCGCCTCGCCGCCGGCCGCGGGGATCATCCAGATGCGCGTTTCCGACTTGTCTTTTTTAAGGTCCGTCGTCGAAAGCGTGTACGCGATCCATTTTCCGTCGGGGCTGACCTGAGGATTTCCGACGCTCTTCATCGAGAAGTAATCGTCGATTTCGATCGGCCTTTTAGAGTTCTGGGCGAATCCGGTGCCCGTGATCAACACAAAGATTGCGACGCAGAGAAGGAAGTTTTTCATCGCTATGTCCGTAACTTGTATGTGAAGTTGAAAGGTCTGCGGATACTTTAAAACAGTTCAACGAAATTCAGAAACCGGGGTCAGGTCGGAGCCCGGTTTCTCTTTCGCAGCGTTCCTGCGCGGGTTTGGCGCGATGAGAAAGATAGTGCGATACTCAGACCGCGTTGAAACTCGTCAGGATCAGTGCAAAGACTCGGTTTCTCTTGCCTAATGTATCCCGGAAGCACAATCGCCGCACCCGTGAGGTTTTACAGGTCAGCCACAGATTGGATCACCGATCCGGAACGCAGTGATCGTGCGATCGCGGTCGTGCTCGTCTTGCATTTCCTCGCACTGTCCGTTTTCTCGATTCTCGCGCGCGGAAACCTGGACGGTCACGGCGATATGGCGGAGAACTACGCATGGGGTCAGGAATGGCAGCTCGGATACCACAAGCATCCGCCTTTCTTCGCCTGGGTGGTCGCAGCGTGGTTCATCCTGTTTCCCAACACTGACTGGGCCTATTTTTTGCTTTCCTCGCTCAATGTCGTCATCGGGCTTGCCGCGGTCTGGTTCCTGAGTAGGGAGTTTCTCACCGCGAAGCGGTCGCTGATCGCGGTAGTTCTTCTCGCATTTCTTCCCTACTACACGTTTCTCGCGATCAAGTTCAATGCGAACGCGATTCTTCTGTCGCTTTGGCCGCTTGCCGCACTCTTCTTCGTAAGATCGCTGCGATCGAGGAGCGTCTTCACGGGAGTTCTGTTTGGCCTGGCGGCCGGCCTTTCGGTGCTCTCAAAGTACTTCTCGTTCTCGCTCCTTGCCGGTTTGTTCCTGGTCGCCGTTTTCTCCCGCCATCGAAAGGAATACTTCTCGAGCCTTTCCCCCTACGCAACGGGTGCGGCGTTTATTCTGTGCATAGCGCCGCATGCGTACTGGCTGGTGTCGCACGAATTCCTGCCGGTTCAGTATGCTGCGGATCACAAGATCGACCTTCCCGGCGTACTTAAGAGCATCGTTCTTTTCGCTTTGCTTCAGGGCGCGTACTTGCTGCCAGCGGCGATCGCGGTGGTCGCGGCGGTCGGCCTGGCGGGATGGCGCAGATCGGGTTTGCTGAAACGCGTTCGGGCGGCTTGGACTGAACACCGGCTGATGACGGGCATTCTGTGCCTGCCGTTCCTGCTGACGATCGTTTCGGCGGGAGTTCTTCAGTTGGAACTTTCGGCGATCTGGGGGATGCCTCTGTGGTTTCTGCTCGGAGCATTTCTCGCGGCGACGATCCCCGAAGAGACGGTGTCTAAGGCTTACCGACGTTCGATACTCGCGATCCTCGCCTTCCACGTGATCCTGGTGTTCGTAGCCGCGCCGCTGACCGTCGTTCTGGACCGCGCTTCCGGAAGGGTTTCACCGCGTGAAGAGCTTTCTACCCGGGTGACTTCCGAATGGAGGGCCCTGTACGGTACCGAACTCAGGATCGTCGCAGGCACACGGCCTCTTGCCGAAAGCGTTTCATTCTATTCCGCGGACACGCCCTCGCTGTTCATCGACTTCAATGAGCGGTACAGTCCCTGGATCTCGAGGTCGCGCATTTCGCGGGAAGGCATCGCGATCGTCTGCGCGGTCGATGACGCTGTGTGCGAGGAGTCGGCGAGAAAGTGGTTCGGAGACGCCTGCGATTTGAAGAAGATAAGCGTGAAGGAGAAGAGCGTTTTCTACCGGGACACGGCCGTTGAGTTCAAGGTCTGCCTGGTCCCACCGGGCAATTGAGATCAGAGTATCGACGTACGCGTCCCGCTTTCCCGGTCAACTAGTGAAACAAAACCTCTTCTCGTATAGTAAGACGAAAAATTGAACCCCACTATTTGAGGAATCCATCGATATGAAAGACAGAGCCATTGCCTGCCTGCTTTGTGTTGCTATGTTCGCGTCAGCGGTATTGGTGCCGGGCGTCGCTGCTCAGGACAATAAACCGGGGTCCGGAGAAGACAAGAAGAAATGGGACGTCCTGAACCCGCCTTTTGATCTCAAGACCGTCACCATCAAGACCGACAAGACGACCTGGTCCAGTCTGGATGTCACGCCTGACGGAGAGCGGTTCGTCTTCGATATGCTCGGAGACATTTATATCGCCGACATCGAAGGGGGCGACGCGAGGCCCGTGCTTCAGGATTACGCATGGAGTATTCATCCGGCGGTCAGCCCGGACGGGAAAAGGATCGCGTTCATCTCCGACCGCGACGGCTTGTCTAACTTGTGGATAATGAATATCGACGGAACCGGGCTGAAGCAGATAAGCAAGGAAAAGAAGAACATCGTCCACAGCCCCAAGTGGAGCCCCGACGGTGAATACATCGTCGTCAACAAGGGCTTTATGTCGAGCCGAAGCATCCCGGCCGGCGAGATCTGGCTTTACCATCACTCGGGCGGAGACGGACTCCCGGTCAAGACGCGCGAGAACGGCCGACGCGATCAGAAGAACATAGCCGATCCCGCTTTTTCGCCCGACGGCAAGTACATTTATTACACACACGACATCACCCCCGGCTTCACGTTCAGCTACAACCGGGATCCTTTGAAGTCGATATTCGCTATCACCCGCTACGATATCGAGAAAGGTGAAGAGCGGCGGTTCATAAGCGGCACGGGCGGCGCGATCGTCCCGACTCCTTCACCCGACGGCAAGTACGTCGCGTTCATCCGGAGGGTGCGGAACAAGACCGCGCTCTTCATCAAAGACCTCGCTACCGACATCGAAAGCCCTCTGTATCTTGAAATGGAGCGCGACCTTCAGGAAGGATTCGGCTCCGAAGGCTACTATCCGTATTTCGACTGGACCCCGGATTCGAAGTCGATCGTATTCTGGACGGGCGGCTACTACCACAGGATCGGTCTCGCGGATGGGAAGGTCGATCGTATCCCCGTATCGATCGAGGCCGAGAAAAAGTTCGCCGACGCGCTCCGTTTCGACGTCGACGTCGCACCCGACAACGTCGAAGTGAAGATGGTCCGCTGGGCCCAGAAATCCCCCGACGGGCGCTCGGTGATCTTCCAGGCGCTGGGCAAGATCCACGTCCGAGACCTTTCGAACAACACCACGCGCCGGCTAACGACACAGGAAGATCACGACGAGTACTATCCGCGCTTCTCGCTGGACGGAAAGTCGGTGATCTACACCACTTGGAATGATCAGGACCTGGGCACGATCCGGATCGCACCCGCTTCGGGCGGCGAGGGAAGGGTCGTATCGAAGGCTCCCGGCCACTACGTCGAGCCGGCGTTCTCGACCGACGGAAAATTGATCACCTACCGGAAGTTCTCCGGCGGTTTCCTTGTGAGCCCCAAAAACTCGATCGATCCGGGCATATATGTCGCGAAGGCTGACGGCAGCGGACACGAACGCGTCGCCAACTCCGGATCGGATCCGCATTTCTCCGGCGACAACACTCGTGTCTATTTCACGACAGGCGTCCCCGGAAAGGACTATCCCGAACAGCAGGTGGTCAGCGTCGATCTGACCGGCGAGGACCGGAAGGAGCACGTTTACGGAGCCGACCAGGTCGAAGAGTTCAGGCTTTCGCCCGATGGCAAATGGGTCGCGTTCACTTCCCAGTTCAACGCGTACGTAGCCGCGATCCCGCCGACCGGAAAGGTGCTTCGCGTCGGTCCCGATTCGAAGGCGATGCCGGTGAAGAAGCTTTCGAGCCGCGCCGGCGAGAACCTGGTCTGGAGCGCCGACAGCAAGTCGGTCGGATGGACTCACGGCCCAGTGTTCTTCGAACGAGAGCTGAAGGACGCGTTCGATTTCATCGACGGCGCGCCCGACAAGCTTCCGGAACCTGTCGCCGAAGGCACAAACCTATCGTTCTCGAGAGCGGCGGACAAGCCGAGTGGATACAAGGCCATAGTCGGCGGGACGGTCGTCACGATGCGCGACGCGAACAACACGCAGGAGGTGATCCGGGACGGTACGGTGCTGATCCGTGACAATCGGATCGAGGCCGTCGGAAGAAGGCGCGATGTGAAGATCCCTCAGGGCGCGACCGTGATCGACGCGAAAGGCAAGACGGTCATCCCGGGGCTTGTCGACGCACACGCGCACGGCTCGCAGGGACAGAACCAGATAATCCCTCGGCAGAACTGGGCGATGTACTCGAACGTCGCGTTCGGCGTGACGACGATACACGATCCTTCGAACGATACGCAGGAGATCTTCTCCGCGGCCGAGATGCAGAGGGCCGGAATGATCGTCGCTCCCAGGATCTTCTCGACCGGGCGGATCCTCTACGGCGCGGAAGCGGTCGGCGCGAAGTCGATCGTCAACAGCTACGAGGACGCGCTCTACCACGTGCAGAGAATGAAGGACTCCGGCGCGATTTCCGTCAAGAGCTACAACCAGCCGGGCCGGGCCCAGCGCCAGCAGATCCTGCAGGCGGCGCGGGAGCTTGGGATGATGGTCGTGCCCGAAGGCGGAGGCAAGTTCCACCAGAACCTGACGATGGTCGTAGACGGCCACACTGGGCTGGAGCACTCGCTGCCTGTCGCGCGCGGATATGACGACCTGACACAGCTCTGGTCCGCAACCCGCTCCGGATACACACCGACGTTCATCGTTTCTTACGGCGGGTTGATGGGCGAAGAATACTGGTACGACCGCACGAACGTATGGCAGAACGAACGGCTTTTGCGGTACACGCCGGCTTTCATCATCGACCCGCGCTCGATCCGTAGGCCTACGGCTCCCGACGACCAGTACAACCATTTCGACGTCGCGAAATACGCGAAAACACTGCGTGACAAAGGCGTCGGCGTGCACATCGGCGCGCATGGCCAAAGAGAAGGGCTCGGTTCGCACTGGGAACTCTGGATTATGGCCCAGGGCGGGTTCTCTCCCTGGGAAGCGCTTCGCGGAGGCACGATCGACGGTGCGAAGCACCTGGGGATGGACAAGCAGATCGGCTCGATCGAACCGGGCAAGCTGGCGGACCTCGTGATCATCGACGGCGATGTCCTTTCCGACATCCGCCGCAGTGAGTTCGTCGATTACACGGTCATCAACGGGCGTGTGTATGAAGCGGCGACTATGAACGAGATGGGCGGGCCGGCAAGGAAGCCTTTCTTCTGGGAGGGCTCCGGCGGCGGGTATCTTCCCGGCGAGACGATGGAGCAGATGGAGCAGAAGGCCTTCGAGCACCGGTGGGTGCATTAGGGGAGTGATGAGGACTGAGGACTAAGGACTGAGAATCGGAACCCCGAGCGCAAGCGAGGGGGCATAACAATACTCGTCGACCGTTGACTATTTCGGATCTTCCGAATTGGGCGCCGGGTACTTCTCTTCGCGGCTTAGCCGCCGTAATGTGGGCTTACCGCGACTGTACCCCACTCATCCGCGCGGGACGTGCGGGCGGGGACGCCCGCGGTCCGACGCGACCCGGAGGGCTGCTCTAAACGGATGTACGATATGCTTCAGCTTGTCGCGGGCCGCATGCGGCCCGAGCGGCCGTGAGATTCCGCGCGTTCGCGCGGCGCAAACTGAAGTTCGCGGTACCTCGGCAGCCCGGAGGGCTGCTCTAAACGGGTGTACGATATGCTTCAGCTTGTCGCGGGCCGCATGCGGCCCGAGCGGCCGTGAGATTCCGCGCGTTCGCGCGGCGCAAACTGAAGTTCGCGGTACCTCGGCAGCCCGGAGGGCTGCTCTAAACGGGTGGCGCAATGTGCGCAGGTCAGCCGGGCTGCGCCCGGCTAATGCAGCCCAAAGGGCTGCTCTAAACGGATGTACGATATGCTTCAGCTTGTCGCGGGCCGCATGCGGCCCGAGCGGCCGTGAGATTCCGCGCGTTCGCGCGGCGCAAACTGAAGTTCGCGGTACCTCGGCAGCCCGGAGGGCTGCTCTAAACGGGGCGCGTGGGGGCACGGAGTTCCGCGCTTGCGCGCGGCCCAAACTGAAGTTCGCGGTACCTCGACAGCTTTGTCGGACGGAAGCCGGCCGATCCTTCCTAAAAGCATCGAGAGATCGTCTCCCTCGATGAACTCCATAGAAATGTAATAGAGCCCGTCGGTGTCGCCGATGTCGAACACACGGCAGACGTTCGGATGAGAGACCTGGCGGGCGCTGCGAACTTCGCCGACGAAACGCTTCAGCGCTTCCTCATCGCGTGAGAGATCTTCCGGAAGGAATTTCAGAGCGACGGTCTGTTCGAGCTTCAGGTCCTCCGCCTTGTAGACCTCGCCCATACCGCCTCTGCCGATCAGCCCTATGATCCGGTACCGGCCGGCGAGGACGTGACCGGCTACGAACCGGGCACCGTCCGATGAAGTCGTGTGGATGCCGCCCTGGGCCTTAGTTTCCCTGAGTTTTGTGGGGGTGTGGTCCTGATCCCGAATCGAAGTCGGCGCGGACTCATCCGATATGCTCAAACCGCAAGCGGGGCAGGTAGTTTGTTCAGGCTTTACCTCAGCCGAGCATCGGAGGCAGAGGGGCATAGGCGGTTAGATCGTGAATCGTCAATCGTGAACAGATGAAGAAAAGAGGAAGAAACAGGATGAACAGGGTAAAAAGGATTAAAACGACAAGGCGTAAAGCACCATTCTTCGTCGTATTGCTGTTTCGATAGCGCCGATTCTTTAGATTGCGTTGATCTCATCTTTGCCTTGACCCTATCGAAAACACGAAGACCAATCCTGAATATCCTGTCTATCTTGTTTCTTCTCCTCACGATTCACTACTCTCGATCTCAAATATTTCCGTAAGCTTCGAGATCTCGAACAGGCGCATGATCCTGTCTCCCGGGTTCATCAGGACAAGTCTGCCGTTCTCGCGGTTGATCGCCGTCAGCGCAGAGATAAGCTCGCCCATTCCGGCGGAATCAAGGTATCCGACTTTGTCGAGATTGAGGGTGATATTCGACCTCCCGGCCCTAAGCCGGTTGCGAATTGCGTCTCTCAGGACAGTGTTCGCCTCTCCGAAGATGATGTCTCCGGTCAGGTCCAGGACGACCCCTTCTTCTGTCTGCCGTTCATTGATCTCCAGGTGGGACATACCGTGTTTCCTCCGAGCACTGATAGTAAACGGTAAGCAGTGAATTGTGAATAGGGAAAGACAGAAGTCAGAAGTCAGAAGACAGAAGTCAGAAGACAGTAGTCAGAAGTCAGAAGTCAGAAGACAGAAGTCAGAAGTCGGAAGTCAGAAGTCAGAAGACAGAAGTCAGAAGTCAGAAGACAGAAGTCAGAAGACAGAAGACAGAAGACAGAAGTCAGAAGTCGGAAGTCAGGGCACAGGAGCAATCGGAACCCCGAGCACAAGCGAGGGGCAAAACAGAAGACCGAAGACCGAAGACCGGAGACCGAAGACCGGAGACCGGAGACCGGAGACCGAAGACCGGAGACCGGAGACCGGAAACCGGAGACCGAAGACCGAAGACCGGATGAGTCGCGTAGCGACGGCCTGCCTCCAGCCGTGGGCAAGCGCGACAGCGCGCAGTCCACGGTATGCGTGCCCTCACGACACCGAGTCGCGCAGCGACGGCCTGCCTCTAGCCGTGGGCAAGCGCGAAGGTCGCGGCCTTCAGTCCGATTCCGCCTCTTAGTCCTCAGTCCTCGCCTCTCAGTCCTCCCGGAGCGGGCGCGCCACTGGTCAACGATACCGACAAGCTAAAGCTCGTCGGACACCCGGCGCCCGCGGGTCAAAGGGCGTTCAGTCCTGGTCTTTCGCGTAAACGATTCGTGCCTTTCTAAAACGCAAATCCCTTAGTCTTCCCGTGCCCGCGTGGAGCGATTCGATCTCGCCCTTCCCGTTGCGTTCGATCCAGACGATCGATCCGCCCGGGATCGAAAAGTGATCCTTGTATACAGGCGTCAGCGGTAGCTCAAGAAGCGATTCGAGTCGCACCTTCAACTTGTCGCCGTCGACGACCAGGGTGATCGCCGTCTCCGCTTCATCGCTGTACCAGGTGCCGGCAAGCCCTTCCAGTTCCTTAGCGGTCGGGGTCCATCTTTCCTCTGCGAAGAACTTTGTTTCATCATCACCGGAGATGCGGGTCGCAGAGATCCTGTCACCGTTGGGTCCCAATTCAAACCGGAACCTCGTGGATGTGCCGGAGCCTTCGAAGGTGCCGTCTGCCAAAGGCCTGAGCGGAATGTTGCCGGCCATCAGCCTTCCCGATTTCTCATCGAAAGCCGTTGTCGAAGGCATCCGCGTTTTGTCCTCTCGCCACAGGCCCGCGTACTTCTTCAACTCGTCCGCGGACAGGTCTTTCGGCAAGGCAGGGGGAGCCGCAAACGGCCCGTAAGCCTCGTTCACGATCCCGTGCGTGATCCGTACAGGATTCCTGAACGGGCCGTTGCACAGAGTGGCGATCGAGAGCGCCTTTTCGGGATACCGGGCTAGGAACGTGACATAACCCGCGGTCCTTCCTCCGTGCGAGACTTCGCGGATGCCGTTGTAGCTGTACACGGAGAGACCGAGCGCGTAATCGATCTTCTTTCCGTCGTTCAGCACGCCCCGCGTCTCGAGCTTATCGGCCATCGTCTGCCATTCGCCGGAATCCAGCGCGGCGTTCCACTTCAGAAAATCTCCCACGGTGGTCAGGATCCCGCCGTTGCCGTAGACGTTCATGAACGGCATCGACAGCTTCCAGGGCCCCTTCGGAGGACCGTCATACGCCTGGACCCGACGCGGGACGACCCGATCATACTCGTCGCGCCAGCTTGTGTCCTTCATCCCGATGGGATCGAAGAGCCGCTTCTTCGTGAATTCCGGAAGGCTCATCCCGGACACGCGTTCGACGATCTCCGACGCGAGCTGGTATCCGCTGTTCGAATAGGAGTATTCGGCGCCGGGCACGAAATCCAGGTGCTTCTGCTTCGTGATGACGTGGATCGCGTAATCCTGGCGGACGATCCTCTCTCCGCGGCCGACCCCGGAGATTCCCATCACGGCGCCCCAGTCGCGAAGGCCGGCGGTGTGGTTCAAGAGATGGCGGATCGTAAGGGGCGCGCCGTAATCGGGGAGTTCGGGGATGTATTTGCGGACCGGATCGTTGATGTCGAGCTTGCCGTCGATCTCGAGAAGCACGAGCGCGGCAGCTGTGAACTGCTTCGCGACCGAGCCGGACTCGAAGATCGAATCGACGGTGATCGGGACATTGTGCTCGAGCTCGGCCATTCCAAACGCCTTCCGGAGGACGGTCTCGCCTTCGAACGAGACCCCGACCGCGCATCCGGGCGCGTTCTCGGGCGCGGCCGCGATCTCTTCGGCTATCAACTTCTCCGCCGCAGCGATGATCATGGCTCTTTCGGCGGACTGGCCAAATGAAACGGAAGCGAACGCGAGAAGAACGAATGCCGCAGAAAGAGTTCGGACGAGCTCAATCCTCCGGCAAGCGAGGTAATGAAGAGTGCAGATTGAATGTTTCATTTTGTCTATACCAATGTATTCACAGCCAACCGGATAATTGACCATCAGTTGCCCCCCGCTTCAGCGGGGGGGGGGTAGCTGCGGAACGCAACATGTGGGGCTTTAGCCCCAACAATCGCCGGCTAAAGCCGGCCGAAAGTTTAAGATGTCTCTTGATCCCCCCGCTGAAGCGGGGGGCAACTGATAACTCCCCACTTCCTGCCGGTCGAATATCTCGAATCTTGACAATAAAGGCGAATGCCCTTTCATGCGGCCACGATACGACTTTCCACAAATCATCAATTATCAATTCACAATTAACGCCCGCGCTGAGGCTTGGGCTACAGACACGATTCACGTCAACTTCCGAACGCCGTACCCTCGTGGATCACTAATCCCTTCCCGGTCATCACCGCCATCTGCGGCTTCCGGTTCCCGGGCATCGATGCACATCCGTATTCGCCCTTCTTATTGAGCGCGACGAACTTCTCGCCGGGGACGAATTCGGCGTTCACCTTCTTGTATTTGTCGAGGATCATCTGCAGAGCGTCCTCGCACGCCTGCTGAGGCGAGCGCCCTGAGCGCATCTGGGCGACGATGAAGTACGAAGCGCACGATTTGATCACGTCCTCGCCCCTTCCGGTCGCGCCTGCTGCGCCTACCTCGTTGTCGACGTAAAGCCCTGCGCCGATGATCGGCGAGTCGCCGACCCGCCCCGGGATTTTCCACGCCAGGCCGCTGGTACTCGTGATGCCGGCGATGTCGCCGTTCGAGTCGACGGCGAGCACATTCGTCGTTCCGGTGTGATGCTCGATACCGTCGTAGAGCCCTGCCACCTTCTCGTCGGGCTTCCTCAAATGGTCCGGAGGGCCCCAGTCGTCGTCCTTGTTCAGGTTCTCCCGCCAGCGCAGGTAGAAGTTCCTGGACTTTTCGGTCATCAGGTCCTCTTCCTTGAAGCCGTACGATTTGGCGAATCTGAGCGCGCCGGGACCGACCAGCAGAACGTGGTCGGTCTTTTCCATCACAAGCCTCGCGACGGATGAAGGGGTTTTGATCCCCTCCAGCGAAGCTACGGCTCCGGCGCTGTAAGTGCGGCCGTCCATTATCGAGGAGTCAAGCTGGACCACGCCGTCCGCGTTTGGAAGACCTCCGTAGCCTACGGAAGTGTCTTCGGGATCGACCTCGATGATGTTCGTGCCCTTTTCCACGGCATCGAGAGCCCGCCCGCCTTTTGCGAGAATGCTGAAGGCTTCCTTCACCGCGTTCTGCCCTGTCTGATTCGCGTGATCGGTGACGATTACGGGAACGAGGCCTCTTGTCTGCGCCCTGGCGGGTCTTGCCTTTCCAAATAAAAAAGCGGCCGCGCCCAAGCCGAGACCGCCTTTGAAGAACCGTCGTCGTGAGATGTTATCCATTGTCTGTCCTCTGGGTCGTGATGTGGTGGGGAGAATTTACCACAAATGTCCACGAGGCCACGAATTACACGAATTACACGAAGGCAGGAACGCCGGCGACAGTTGCCATTCGCCGATTTGCAATGACCGATAACCAGTGAGATCAGAACCCGGAGCTGTAGCGACTGGCAAACAAAGCTCGCAGAGTGCGAGGAAATTCTCGGGATTCTTAAAACGCGACGGTCGCAAGGGTCGCGAAGAAGACTACTGTCTTCCCCTTTGACCAACTTGTCGCAGCATTCGTGAAAACTGAAACCGATTCGTGGAAGAATCCCCAAACATCTTTGCGTCCGTAGCGACCTTGGCGTTAGAGACCCCCCTCGACTACTCGTTACGCTCACGGGCACGCACAATTCCCGCCCGTGTGAGAGCCCCAAAACATCTCTGCGCTCTCCGCGTTCTCTGCGGTTACCCCCGTTTCCTTTCAGTTCGAATCTTCCCTGAACAAGCTCACATCAGTCACCTTCCCGCGCTTGCCGCTCTTGAGGAAGCGGTCGGCAACTGCCTCGTACATACGAAGGTTTTCTTCGGCGCCGTCGAACCGCCACGTGTCGTTGTATTCGTCATCGGGAGCGTGAATGCGGCCGAATCTGGGGACCTTTCCCCCTGCTCCATCCCTCAATGAGAATCCTGTCCAGATGGTGACTGCCGGAACACCGCGACTCAGGAACGCTTGTGTGTCAAAGCTGGTGTTCATCCCGTCGATCCAGTCCGGCGGGTTGTACTTCATCGGGAACGGCTTCAGCGCCGACAAGAGTTCATCGACAATGTCTATACCCTGCCTGGGCATGACCCAGTAATCCGCTGTCGGGCCGAGGTTGTTGAAGCCGTCGATGTTCAGATTGATCGTTATCTCGTCCAGAGGGAACAGCGGATTCAGCGCATAAAAATCCGCTCCGGTCATGTCTGCGCGGGGCGTCCGCGCGCCGCCTTCCTCGGCCGCCGTCGCGATGAAAACAAGGTTCTGCGACTGACTGCCCTTTTTCACGTAGATCCGAGCCATCTCGATCAGCGCCGCGGTGCCGGCGGCGTTGTCCTGCGCGGCGTTGTGGATCTTGTCGTCGCCCTCTACCGAATCGACGATCCCGTAGCCGTCGTAATGCGCGGTGAACACGATCGAGCGGTCAGTCTTTTCCTTTGCGGGAATGTAGCCGATGACGTTTAGCTCGGGTGTCTTCTGGTTCGGCATTTCGAACGGCTGGAAGTAGCTGTCGCCTTTGAACGGCTTGAGCCCCACTTGCCGAAACTGTTCGGCGATGTGCTCGGCGGCCTTCCGTGCGCCCTCGCTTCCGGGTCCCCGCCCGCCGAGTTCGTCTGAAGAAAGGTAGATGATGTTCGCTTTCAGCGCCTCGAGATCCTGGGCAGCGGCGCTCAAGCAGAGAAGAAGTATCGCGGATGTCAAAAAGATCGGTCTCATATGCCTATCGGGTTCGCAAGTTTGGTACTTTCTGGTTTCAAATAACATAACACCGTCAAGAGCTTTTGCAGGACAACGAACCCGGCAGAAAAAAAGGGATGGCGGCAATCCTCCATCCCCTTTTTCTGCGACACTCCCAAAGAACCTGCCTAATCGATCTTCGGCGCGTCGATATCCCTTCCGCCCTGGTTTAGCGTTAGGCCGGTGACCTTGCCGGACGCGTCCCTCTGGAACGTGAGCTTCGCGCCCGCGGACCTGAGCACGAACACGTCCTCGTCTTCGGGAGTAACCTCTACCTTGGGCTGTCCGGTCGCCTGGGTCATCAGTCTTCCGTTCTCGACCGTGACGGTGAGTACAAAGTTGGGCGCGATCTGGAACCGGCCGATGTAACTTTTCAGCACGTCCTCAGCAACTGTGGCTTCGCCTAACTCGATCCTCTTGATCGCTGCCTTTCCATTCTCGTTCTCGGGATTCAGCTCGACGGACTTCCTGTAATTCTCCACGGCCAGTTCCTTGTTGCCGTCGGCAAGGTATGCCTCGCCGAGACTGTCGTATGGATTCGAGGCCTCGGGAAACATCTCCACATTCAACTTGAATATCTCGATCGCGTCTTTCGTCTTGCTCTGGGCGAGAAGCTGATAGCCAAGATTGTTCAGCTCGGTTTCGGAAAAGTCGTACTCGCCCGACTTCGATCTCTTGAGCTCGCGATACTGGCTTACCGCGGCCTGAAGACCGTTCTTTGTGTAGGTCTTCATCATCTCTTCAGCCACCGAGCGCTTCGGTTCCTTGTACGGCAAACCGTTGAGGACGGCGACTGCGCCTTCGGTGATGTCATTCAGCTTCTGGATCCCGACCACGTTGCCGAGTAGAACGACAAGGCTGTCGGATTCGGGCAGCCGGGTGATCAGCGTGTTGAACCCGTTGATTCCGCCGCCGTGGCCTATTATCTTAGCCTTCCTGCCGGAATCGCCGATGTTCATTTCGGAGATAACGAAGCCGTAGCCGTAGTTGCTCATTCCGGGCTTGAACATCAGGTCCTTGCTTTCCTGTTTGAGCACCTTTTCCGAATCCAGCGCGCGGTCCCATTTGTAAAGGTCTTCGACCGTGGAGTACACGGAGCCCGCCGCGTAAGGGATCGACATGTCGAGATAAGGAGAGTTCTCGTAGCCGTCTTCGGTCTTGTTGTAGCCTGTCGCGCGGTGCTTGATGATCGTCGAGTGATGGTCGTATCCGCTGTCGTTCATCCCGAGCGGCCCGAAGATCCTCTCCTGCAGGACCTCCTCGTACTTCTTCCCGGTGATCTGTTCGACGATGGCTCCGAGCAGGAAATACCCGGAGTTGTTATAGCTGTACTTCGAGCCCGGTTCGAACTCCAGATCTCCGCTGCAAAATTCCTTCACGAAACCCTCGACCCCGTACGCGTTGCGGCTGACATCCTCGAAGAAACGCGGAAGTCCCGTGTAGCTGGGAATGCCCGAGGTGTGATTAAGAAGCTGATGGATGGTGACCTTGCTCCCCGTGTCTTTGCGGTAATACGGCAGGTAGTCGGCGAGTTTCTTGTCGAGATCGATCTTCCCTTCCTCGCGAAGCTGGAGGATGAGCGTGGCGGTGAACTGCTTTGTGATCGACCCAAGCCGGAACTTGGTGTCGGGCTTGATGGGAATGTCCCATTCGTAATCCGCCATCCCGTAGCCTTTCTTAAAGATGACCTTCCCGTTTTCAGCCACGAGCGCCGAGCCGTGGAATTGGCCGACGTTGAAATACGCCTGGACCATCTCGTCCAGCTGCTTTGCCTTGTCCTGCGCGGCGGCGGTGACTGCGGTCGCGGCGATGACGAGAAGTAGAAATACGGGTCTGAAATATGAGCGTTTCATCTGACTCCTTTTGATTCTGTGAAATAGGTGTTGCCGAAGCATTGTATACGAAACGGGCTTGAGTGTTTGTTCCTCGGGAAGGTTCTCAACGCAATGGTCGCGAAGAAGGATAATTGCTTTTCCGTTCTATCAACTGCCCGAAATACCGTCTGAATTGAGAACCGCCACACTCACGATGCATTCAAATTCGACTTGAGTCCTTCGCGACCCTGGCGTTAATAATTCCCTAAAATCTCCTTCATCCCCTCTACCCCTGTTGTATACTCTTCGCGAAATGCCCGACATTTTCCACCAATTCCCCGTCTTCGCGCCCGCGCACGAAGTGTTCAAAGCGGTGTCGGCGCCTGAGGGGCTCGACGGCTGGTGGACGCTTTCGTCGAAGGGCGAGCCCGCGGCGGGAAACATATACGAGTTGTTCTTCGGCGAGGGCTACGACTGGCGCGCTCGTGTGACGGAGTGCGTTCCGAACGAGCTTTTCGAGCTCGAGATCTACGGTTCGATGCCCGACTGGGAGAACACACGAGTGCGGTTCGAGCTTGCGGAGGAGGGGACCAGCCCCGTTAAGTCCGTCGAGAATTCGGAAGGCGAGGTATCAGAAGATGGATCGGGAAGTTCGGATGAAGCTTCCTTATCAGCGTCATCCGCGCAATCCGCGGCTGAGACGATCGTTAGGTTCAGCCACACCGGCTGGCCCAACGATAACGACCATTACCGTATCTCCTCTTTCTGCTGGGCAATGTACCTTAGATTGATGAAGAAGTACGTCGAAGACGGAACGGTGGTCGAGTACTCCAAACGCCTCGACGCCTGAACCAGAAGACCGAGGTGCATCGATTGCCGCGCCTTCAGCTTTCCCGACCTTCCAACAAGACCGATCCGGGAGACACCCGCCCTCCGGTCGAAAAGTACGCGGCCGCCGCGACGATGCCGAAAGTCAGTGCCATCGCGACCAGGGAATTCGAGAACTGGATCTTCTCGCTCTCCAGGGTAAGCGGGAATGTCCAGATGATTCGGAAGAACAGGAAGTACGAGATCAGGCCGAGTAGTCCATTCAACCGCAGGGCCAGTACGAGACAGGTCGAATTGATCAGTGCCGCCACCGTCAGAAGCCAGTGAGCGGACAAAATGAAAAAGATGACCTGCAGTGAGAACACAAGTGTCCATACTACGGCAAGGCCGAGCGACCGTTTTCGGGTCAGCAAGAAGAAAAGGAGCGCAATAAAGAGAAGGGTAAGACTTGGCCAGACCGAGATCGTGAGCGATTCGAGCAGCCCCGCGATCAGGTTCTTCGTGCCGTTGAGGATCTGCAAATTCGAGTTAAGACCAACCGCCTGATACCTGTCCGAAACAAGCCCAACGAGAAGTACTCCGACGTGGATGCCGAAGGCGTGGAGCAGCCCAAACACGCCTCCGCAGACGATGTCCCGGCCCACCATAGGGTTCCGCAGATCTCCCGAGATAAGCCTGCTCCACGAGATCAATGTCTCCGGCCACGATCGCCTGACCAGCGGTTCGAGCGCGACATACAGCAGACCGACGAACACCGCGATGAGCAGCGAGTAGCTAACCGCGAAATACAAGACCCTGATCTCGCCGAAGGTGGCGAACACGTGATCCGCGAACAAGAGTTCGGAAATAAGCCCGGCAAGCAGCATCAGGAAGCTAAGCCGGAACGCGCCCCGCAGATCTCCCCTTCCGTACCTCAGATTCCTTCCGGCAAGAAATATCGATGCAAGTACAGCGGCGACTATTATCACGATCGTGAAGATCACCCCGATCCTGGTAAACCTGTCCTCGGTCAGATCCGGGTTGCCGGCCTGTGTTGACCAGGGGGCGATCACCTTAAAGAAAACCGGCACGCCGCCGGCGGTTGCCGCCTCGACCCTAAGCGCGACCTCCGGATAGCCGGGAAGCGGACCGGTCCAGGCGAATCGCCGGTCGGCGAATACAGGCGGCGTCCGTTCGGGTTCGGTCTCCTTGAACTCGTTTCCATCAAGCCCGGCGCTTTCAAACAGGGGCGCCCAGTTGAATTCAGGTCCTTCCGCTGCGGCTCGTCCGCTGCCGGGAACCACGGTCAGCGAGTGGAGCCGGCCTTTTGAATCGAGAATCAGGTCCGCAGAGCTGGCGCGGCCGATCGGCGGATCCGTTACCGTGACAACGGTGCTTCCCTGGGGAGCTATAGGCTCAGACGAGTGACGGTAAACGAAGTGGATCGTCGATGTGTACCCCGAGCGAAGCAGTTCCCGCCTCGGCGGCAGGTCATTGTCGGGCGCGCCAAACGCGCTGTATTGAAGAAAAGAGTCATCTACACCGAAGAACCTCGAGTTGTAACCCGACGCCGTATCAAATCCCGAGATCTTTAGGATCTGGCGGGCCTTTTCCGCCAAAGCGTCCGGCTCCACGTCCAGAGGCTCGAGATTTGCGCCCTTATAATCGCCATCGAGCAGCAACACTCCGATAAAGAGTCCGACAAATACGGCGAGAAGCCCGATAGCCGCAAGAGGCCTCAGGGCCCCCTTGCCCGACGCGGCCGCAACCATCTCCGGTGAGGGGGTCTCGCGGGCGATCATCGCCGCTTCAAGCGGATCGCCGCCGGGCAGTGCAAGCGCAACGTGAGCCGCGGACTCCGGGCGTTCCGACGGGTCTTCTTCCAAACAACGCTGGATCGTTTTTTCGACCAGCGGATCGATGTGTTCGATCAGTTGGGAAGGATCTGTCGGCTTGCTGGTCTTGCGCTTCTCCAGCAGTTCTTGCGGAGAATCCGCGTCGAAGGCCTGAGTTCCGGTGAAGATCTCGTAGAGGAGCAGACCCAGCGAATAGACGTCGCTTCGTTTCGTGACTTCTTTTCCCGCGACCTGCTCCGGCGCCATGTACGCGGGAGTTCCGACGCGAAGCTCGGCGCCGCTCAACTCGTCCTCGAATCCCGCGATGCCGAAGTCGGTTATCCTGGGTCTTCCGGACGGATCGATTATTACGTTCGCGGGTTTAAGGTCGCGGTGGACCAATCCCTCGGTGTGGATCGCGTGCAGGCCGTAACAGATCTGCCTGGATATCTCGACGGCGCGTTCGGAAGGGAAACGCCCGATCCGTTTCAGTAGCACCGACAGATCGTCGCCGTCGATGAATTCCATCGAGATGAAGTGCTTTCCGTCAACCTCGCCGATATCGAATACGCGGCAGACATTCGGGTGGGCTACCTTTCGTGCGTGACGGACCTCGCCTATGAATCTCTTGAGCGCTTCGGAGTTATTCTCGAGCTGTTCCGGCAGGAATTTCAGGGCGACCGTCTGCTCCAGCTTCAGGTCCTCCGCGCGGTAGACCTCTCCCATTCCGCCTTTTCCCAGGAGGCCGACTATGCGGTATCGGTTCGCGATGACCGTCCCGGAAATGAGGGCTCCGGAAGCGTCGGTTGCCGGCGGGGGGCTTGTGTCTCCGCTCTTGATCCTCGTCGGCGTGTCCTCGGACGAGGGAGGTGAGGGCCGGCGCCTTGTTTCGGCGGTCTCATCCGCGGAGTTCCAGCCGCAGGATAAGCAGATTTCCTGATTGTCCTTGATCGCGGCGTCGCACCGCGGGCATCTGTTCATAAGGACGAAGGGATAACTAACGAAGTGCGACGATGATACAACGAGGCCGCCAAACGGCAAAAGTGTTGAGATCTGAGGAAGTCCGTAGACGGAAGTCAGAAGTCAGGAGTCAGAAGTCAGAAGTCAGAAGTCAGGAGTCAGAAGTCAGGAGTCAGGAGTCAGGAGTCAGGAGTCAGTAGGAAGCCGACCGCGCAGCGGTCGTGTGAGTTTAGCCGTGGGTAAGCCCGAAGGGCGCCACCCACGGAACGGAAGCGCCCCGAATTCCTTAGCCGCGTAGCGGCGACATGATCGGAAATCGCCGAGCCAGCGACGGGCCAATCAGAACCCGGAGCGCAAGCGACGGGCATAGCCGACCACACAGCGGTCATATGCATTTAGCCGTGGGTAAGCCCGAAGGGCGCCACCCACGGTACGTAAGCGCCCCGAATTCCTTAGCCGCGTAGCGGCGGCACTTGTCATTGAGCAATGCGCATTGGCCATTGACCAATGAACTCTTAGCGTCCTTCGCGCCCTTTGCGTTTATCTCTTTCCCTAAGAATCTCTGCGCTCTCTGCGTGCTCTGCGGTTATTTCTTACCTTCTGTTTCCCGTCGCTACTGCTCCGGGTACTGATTGCCGCTGACTTCGAGGGTCGGGGACAAGCCCCGCCCCTACGATTTTCTTCTTGACCTTTCCGAAACTCTTCTCTAAACTATCCAAACTGTCCATAAAATATCCGTAGAGTGTCCGTTATGCAGGAAGAGAAACTTCTGGAATTTCTAAAGAGGAACGATTCGCCTAAACAGAGCGAGATGAAGCGGGCGATCGGGACGAAGTCGAACGCCGTTTTGTACAAGGTACTCGATTCGCTCGAAGAACAGGGCTTTATCAAAAGGTCGAAGGGCCGGTGGCGCGGGGTCAGCCTCGTCTCGTACGACGATGACACCGCCGAGGCGGGCTGGACGTCGATACCTCTCCTGGGTATTGTCGCCGCCGGCCACCCGATCGAGGCGGTCCTGACGCCGGAAAAAATGTCCGTTCCGTCCACGATGCTCAAACCCGGGCACGATTACTTCGCACTCGAGGTCCGCGGCGATTCGATGATCGACGAGAAGATACTCGACGGCGACCGGATCGCGCTCAGGCAGTCGAACACGGCGTCGAACGGCGACGTGGTCGTGGCGCTGATCGATGGGGAGAACGCGACGGTGAAGACGTTCCGGAAATCGGGCAGGAAGGTCCAGCTGATACCGGCGAACAGGGACTTCGAGACGATCGAGGTCGACGCGGACAGGGTGACTATCCAGGGCGTGCTGGTCGGACTCGTTAGACACTACGAGAAGTGAAAGGTCGAAAGTAAAAAGTAAAAAGTAAAAAGTAAAAAGTTTGAAAGTGTTCAAAGGTCAAGGTTCAAGGTTAAAAGCCAGGCGTGTTTCATCACCTGCAGATCGACGCGTCTTACAATCACGCTCCCACGCGGCGACTGAGCTTTTTTACTTTTTACTTTTTACTTTTTACTTTGCAGAGCGCACGTGATAGCCCGGGGCGTCGCAAAGCTCCGGGAGTTCGCGGAGCTCAGGCAGGCGGAACGTGTCCTCACCGGCGTGGCGCCCTTCGACCGCCTGACCGGCGGTCTCATACGCGGGGGGATCTGCGAACTGACGGGAGCCGAGGGCAGCGGCAAACGAGGGCTCGTCCTGTCGATGATCGCGAACCTGACGCGGGCGAACAACATATGCGCGGTGGTGGACGCTTCGGACAGCTTCGATCCGCCGTCCGCGGACAGAAGCGGCGTGAAGCTGGACAAGGTGCTGTGGGTGAAATGCGGTGGCGATCCGAAGAAGGCGGTGCTCTCGACCGATTACCTGATCCAGTCGGGACTGTTCGGAGGTATATGGCTCGACCTGAGCCTGGCGGAGAAGGATTTCCTTGACCGTCTTCCGAGCTCGTACTGGTTCCGGTTCAAGGTCGGTCTGAAGGACACTCCGGCGGTCCTGCTCGTGACGCTTGAGGAGACGCGGCTGCGTTCGGCGTCGCACCAGTCGGTGAGGGTCTCGAAAGAGGCGAGCGAATGGGCGGGCGATTCGGGCTTCCGTGTGATGAGGGGAGCGGAGGTGAGGCTGGAGATGGTCAAGCCGGTTTCAATGGGCAATGAGCATCTGTCAGTGACCAATGGAGAGGGATAGTTGTAGGGGCAGGGCTTGTCCCTGCCCGTGAGCGAAGCGAATTGACTTGGATATTTACCACAGAGAGCACAGGGAATTTTAAACGCAAAGGTCGCTAAGGTCGCTAAGATTTTTGGGCTGTTCTCTCGTGAAGCGGTTTCGACTTTTACGAACATTGAGACAAGTTGAGCAAAAGAAAAGAACAATAGTTTCCTTCGCGTCCTTAGCGGCCTTTGCGTTTAAAGAATCCTAAAAAATCTCTGCGTTCTCTGCGGTTGATCCAATGTTCGTAGCGATCCGGTCAGACTCAGACAACTCAAAAGCGCTCGAAGCGGCGCGCCGGCATTCGCCCAACATAGAGATCGTCGGGCCGCGCACACTGCTCTTTGACATTACCGGAAGCGCGGCGAAGAAGGTGCGCGGGATCGCGGAAGGGATATTTGAAGAAGGCGCGTACAAGGCGATCGGGGTGTCGGACAACGCGGCTGCCGCCCTTATGCTCGCCCGACATCGCGAGGGCGTGAGCTTCGCTACCGCCGAAGATCCGAAAGAGCTTGAGGAGATCCCGGTCGACGCGCTCGATGCCGACCGCGAGTTCCGCGAGCTGATGGATGCGTGGGGGATCGTCACGCTCGGAGAGTTCAAGCGGCTTCCGGAAGACGACATGGTCGAGCGGTTCGGACTGGACGTGGTCACACACCGCGAGGCGGCTTCCGGCACCGCGTACCGCGCTCCGGCGTGGAACGTCCGCGACAACAGCTTCCTTTGGTCGCGCAGGCTCGACGGCGAGATAAAGACCATCGAGCCGTTGCATTTCATACTCTCCGCCGGCGTCCGGCAGGTGTTCGAGAACCTCTCGTACGCAGGACTCTCGACGCAGACCGCGAACATCGCGCTTTCGGGCCGCGGCGGGAAGAAGGAGTACAAGGTGCGGCTGGTCTTTCCGGTGCTCAACGAGAAGATCTGGCTCAGGCAGATGGTCTCGAAGATCGAACAGGATCCGCCGGAATTCGGCATCGAGTCGGTCGATCTCGAGTTCGAATCGTGCCGGCCGCGTGTGGTCCAGAACAACCTGTACTCAGGGGCGGTGCTCGAGCCGGAGAACCTGGACCTGCTCGTTTCGAAGCTGAAAAAGGTGGTCGGCGTGGAGGAGATAGGCGTGCCGAGGCTACTCGATTCCTGGAGTCGGCCTTTCTCGATGACGGAGAACCTATCGCCTCTGACGCGCGAGTTCGACGAGAAAGCTGGCGAGACGGTGTTCGCCGCTTTCTACCGGTATCCGAAACCTTTACGGGCGCGGCTCGGGTTCGAGAACGGCGTGCCGCGCGCTATATCGATCAAGGGAAAGAAACAGATGGTCCGCGTGGCGTCCGGCCCCTGGCGGGCGGACGCCGAGTGGCACAGGCCGGAGGCGTTCGCTCGGGACGAGTGGGACCTCGAGACGGAGACGGGCGCGGTCTACCGGGTGGTCGTGAGCGGCCCCGGGGAGGCGTTGATCGAAGGCGGCTTCGATTAATGGCATCAGTACCCGGAGCAGTAGCGACGGGCAAAAAGAGAGATGAACCGCAGAGGCGCGGAGGCGCAGAGATGTTTTGGGAAGGAGTGAACGCAAAGGTCGCAAAGGACGCGAAGTAGATTGTTGCTTTTCCCTTTGATCAATCTGTCGCAACATTCATGAAAACTGAAACCGTTTCGTGGAAGAAAACCTAAATATCTTTGCGTCCTTAGCGCCCTTCGCGTTTAAAAATCTCTGCGGTCTCTGCGTGCTCCGCGGTTAGTTCTTAATCCATGTACACCGAGCTTCACGCATCCTCAGCATTCAGTTTCCTGCGCGGCGGGTCGCTCCCGGAGCGCCTAGCCGAGGCGGCCGCCGAGAACGGGATCCCCGCCATCGCCCAGCTCGACCGCGACAACGTCAGCGGCGCCGTCCGGTTCCACCGCAAGGCGAAGGAACTCGGCGTCAAGCCGATCATAGGCGCCGAGGTCACGATGTTCGACGGGACCGCGCTGCCGCTGATCCCCGTAAACCTCGCCGGCTACCAGAACCTCTGCCAACTTCTGACCGCCGCCAAGCTCCGCGCCGAAAAGGGCGAGCACCGGGCGACGTTCGACGATCTTGAGCAATTCAACAGGGGCCTCGTATGCCTTTCCGGATCGCCCGACGACGGACTGCTTCCCTCATCGATAAGAAGCGGCGAAAAGGAACTCGCGCTTCATTACTTCGACCGCCTGCATTCGATCTTCAAAAACCGTTTCTACCTCGAGCTCCAGCGTCATCTGAGGCGCGACGAAGAGCGGATCAACCAGTCGCTGATCGAGCTTTCGGAACGCACCGGGATCCCGCTCGTCGCCACCAACGGAGTGCTCTACGCAGACAAACAGGACCGCGAGATCTCCGACCTTTTCACCTGCATACGCAGCTCCGCCACGGTCCGCACCGCCGGACGGCTTATGTCGCTCAATGCCGAGCGGTTCGTCAAGACGTCCGCCTATATGTTCAAGCTGTTCAACGACCAAAGGCGCGCGGTCGAGACAGCGGGCGAGATCGCTTCGATGATCGGGTTCTCGATGGACCGCCTCGGCTACACGTTCCCCGATTACGAGGTCCCCGGCGGCGAGTCGATGCAGAGCTTTCTCAGGCGCATCACCCGCAAAGGCACATACCAGCGGTACAAAGGCAAGGTGCCGAAGAAGGTCGCCGAACAGATCGAGAAGGAGCTGGCGATGATCGAGAAGCTCGACCTGTGCGGCTATTTCCTGGTCGTCTGGGACATCGTCGATTTCTGCCGCCGCCACGACATACTAGTCCAGGGCCGCGGGTCCGCGGCGAACAGCGCGGTCTGTTACGTGCTCGGCATCACGGCGGTCGATCCCGCGACAAGCGACCTTCTGTTCGAACGCTTTCTGTCCGAAGAACGCGAGGAATGCCCGGACATCGACCTCGATCTGCCGAGCGGGCCCGACCGCGAGCTCGCCATCCAGTACCTCTATCAAAAGTACGGACAGCACGGCGCGGCGATGACCGCCAACATCATCACCTACCGCCAGCGCTCGGCGATCCGCGAGACCGGCAAGGTGTTCGAGATCCCCGAGGACCAGGTCGGAAAGCTGGCAAAGCTCGCATCGCACTTCAGGCATTCGGACGGCGATTTCTTCGCAAGGCTCCGCGAGAACTCTGACCTCGGCATAAGCAAGCGCGTGGCAAAGTTCGCCGAGCTTGTCGAGCGTATCCAGGACTATCCGCGCCACCTTGGCCAGCATTCGGGAGGGATGATCGTCTTCAAAGGCAAGCTGGACCACGTGGTCCCGCTCGAGCCCGCCACGATGCCCGGCCGCGTCATTGTCCAGTGGGACAAGGACGACTGCGCGAACGTCGGCATCATCAAGGTCGATCTTCTGGGGCTCGGGATGCTCGCCGCGGTCCGCGATACCGTGAACCTTGTGCGCAGCCATCAGGGCGAGGAGGTCGACCTGGCGACGATCCCGAAGGACGATCCGCTTGTGTACGAGACATTGCAGAAGGCGGACACGGTCGGGATGTTCCAGGTCGAGAGCCGCGCGCAGATGAGCTCCTTGCCGAAGACATTGCCGAAGAAGTTTTACGACCTCGTCGTGCAGGTCGCGATCATCCGTCCCGGCCCGATCGTCGGACAGATGTACGGCCCGTATGTCCGAAGGCGACTCGGGCAGGAGGATGTCGATTACATGGACCCGAGGCTGAGGCCGATCCTGCAGAAGACGCTCGGGGTGCCTTTGTTCCAGGAACAGCTTCTGAAGATCGCGATGGTCGCGGCGGATTTTTCGGGAGGTGAGGCGGAGGAGCTGCGGCGGGCGTTCGGGTTCAAGCGCGCCGACAAGAAGGTGCCCGAGATCACCGCGCGGCTTATGGAGGGGATGAAGCGCAACGGGATCAACGAGGCGACGCAGGAGAAGATCGCGAAGGCGGTCAACTCGTTCGCGATCTATGGCTTCCCGGAATCTCACGCGGCCAGCTTTGCGCTGATCACGTACGCCAGCGCGTACCTGAAATGCCATTACCTGGCGGCGTTCACGGCCGGGCTGCTGAACAACCAGCCGATGGGATTCTACTCGCCCGCGACCTTGATCAAGGACGCCGAGCGGCACGGCCAGGAGTTCCTGAAGATCGACATACAGGCGTCGGATTACCTGTGCTCGCTTGAGGGTCCGAAGGACAAACCGAAGATCCGCATCGGGCTGATGTACGTGAAGGGACTCCGCAAGAGCACGGGGCTGGAGATCGAGGAAGAGCGAAAGCGGAACGGGCCGTTCGAGGGGATCGCCGATCTTCTGGCCCGCGTGCCTTCGGTCAACAAGCGCGAGATCCGTCAGCTTTCGCTCTCCGGAGCACTGACGTTCGGCAAGGACCGGCGCGGCTCGCTCTGGGACGCGGAGCGCGAGATACAGAAGGTCGGGCCGCTTCTGAAGAATGTTCGCGAGCGGCCGAAGCGGTCGCCTCTTCCGTTGATGAACGAGCTGGAGAACCTTCACGCCGATTTCGCGGTGACGGGGCTGACGGTCGAGATGCATCCGATGGCTCTTATCCGGGACGCGCTCCAGAGAAAAGGGATATTATCTTCGGCGGAAGTGACGAAAAGAAGGAAGCGTTCGCTGGTGTCGGTAGCGGGGGCGGTGATCTGCCGGCAGAGGCCCGGGACGGCAAAGGGAGTGCTGTTCATAAGCCTGGAGGACGAGGCCGGCATCTCGAACTTCATCGTGATGCCGGACGTTTTCGACAAGTTCAGGCAGACGATCATCGAGAGCCCTTACCTTCTTATAAAGGGGCAGGTCGAGAACAATGGCGTCCAGACGCTTGTGAAGGGAATGTACTTCGAAAGGCTTTCGTTTATAAGCCTGTACGGGGAATCGCACGACTTTCATTAGTAACTGAGGAGGAAATTAGCCACGGATAAAGGGGATCAACACAGATCAGAAAGGGGAGACATGTTGGAGGTTGTTAACCCACCTGGTACTTCTCGACGTTCTACGAGTTCATACGCATTTTTCATATCCGTGTTTATCTCCTTTATCTGTGGCTAACTTCCAAAAGGAGAGAAGAATGATCAAAGGCGTACATACGATGTTCTATTCCGACGATGCGGAAGGCATGCGCGCGTTCCTGCGCGACAAGCTGGGATTTCCGTTTACGGACGTCGGCGGCGGCTGGCTGATCTTCGATCTGCCCGAGGCCGATATGGGAGTGCATCCTTCGGATCCGGATGGAAAACACGGAGCGCCCGCCGGAACGCACGACATATCGTTCTACTGCGACAACCTCGAGGCGACCGTCGATGAGCTGAAAGCGAAGGGTGTCGAGTTCGTCGGCGGGGTGACGGATGCCGGCTTCGGCCTTGTGACGCATTTCAAAATGCCCGGCGGAGTGAAAGTCCAGCTGTATCAGCCGCATTATCAGAAGTAGGTAAAGGAGACAGGAGACAGGAGACAGGAGACTGGAGACGCCTGAGTCGCGAAGCGACGGCCTGCTTTTAGCCGTGGGAAAGCCCGAAGGGCGCAGCCCACGGTAAGCGGCCCCAAAAATTTTTCAGCCGCTTTAGCGGCGACACATCCCAAGGAGACAGGGAGCGGGTGTCAGGGATCAGACATCAACTACGGTCGATCCCTGATCCTTGGCCCAGGATCAGTGTTCATCCGTGTCCAATCTCCCAACGCTGAAACGTTTAAGAGACAGGAAGGAAATCGAAAATGGAAAAATCTCTCAAATTTCTCGCAAAGCTTAAGAAGAACAACGACCGCGACTGGTTCAACGCCAACAAGAAGGAGTACGAGGCCGCCCGGGAAGAATTCACGGGTCTCGTTGAGAAACTGATCGCAGGCGTCGCGGCCTGCGATCCAGACGTGATCGGCACGGCACCCAAGGACTGTCTATTCAGGATCTACAGGGACGTGCGTTTCTCGGCGGACAAGAGCCCGTACAAGACCGCATTCGGCGCATACATCGCGCCGGGAGGAAGGAAGTCGATGAATCCCGGGTATTACATCCATATCGAACCGAAAGCGTCGTTCGTCGCGGGCGGAATGCACAGGCCGGAGGCAAAGGACCTTTTGGCAGTTCGCAACGTGATCGCGGCCGATCCGAAGGCGCTGGAGAAGATCGAGAAAAGCGCGGCCTTCCGAAAGTACTTCGACAAGATCGATTCGCACGAGAAACTGAAGACCGCTCCGAAGGGATTCGAGAAGGATCATCCCGCGATCGACTACCTGAAGCTTAAGGGATATACGGTAAGTCACGAGTTCAAGAAGGATTCGGAGGTGAAAGATCCGAAGTTTGCGGTGAACGCCGTCAGGGTGTTCAAGGCGATGAATCCTTTGATCGAGTTCCTTCGGTCGGCGGCGGGAAAATAACAGGGATTAAGGGGATCAAGGGGATGGGCGGAAGACAGGAGACAGAAGTCAGGAGTCAGAAGACAGAAGAAGGAAATCGGAACCCGGAGCGCAAGCGACGGGCATAACAGGAGACAGTAGGCAGAAATCGGAACCCGGAGCGCAAGCGACGGGCATAACAGGAGACAGTAGGCAGAAATCGGAACCCGGAGCGCAAGCGACGGGCGTAGCCGACCGCGCAGCGGTCATGTGCATTTAGCCGTGGGCAAGCCCGAAGGGCGCAGCCCACGGAACAAGGTGATAGCTAGTCCCGAGTCGCGTAGCGACGACACGAAGCAAGAATTCAGAAGTCAGAAGTCAGAAGTCAGAAGTCGGAACCAGGAGCGCAAGCGACTGGCATTGCCGCAAAAGGCCGGCAATTTGGAACTCGTTTTGGAGCAAGAACATGAAGATCATAATCTCGATCGCTCTGGTCCTCGCCTTTGCCGGCGCCGCGTGCGCACAGGCATCAGTACTCGACCGCTTTTACGGAACGTGGCAGGGTGCGGGCAAAGTTAACGGCCGCGAGTCTGCGGTCGTGATGACGTGGGAACCTGTGCATGGAGGCAAGAATTACCGACTCGATTTCCGGAACGAGATGGAAGGTGGGTTCCTCTTCGAAGGAACCGCGCTTTATTCGCTCAAGAAAGAAGGCGGATTCACGGGCCTCTGGGTCGATTCCGCAGGGTCGGTACACCCGCTCGAAGCTTCGTTTGCAAACGATACGCTGACGACGAACTGGGGAACTCCGGAAACTGAAGAGGGCCGCACCGAGTACAGGCTGACCGGCGGGGGCGAGATGCTCGTCATAGATTCCGTCAAGACGAAGGAAGGTTGGCGCGAGTTCGGCCGTGTCGAGTATCGGCTCGAAGCGGACCTGACTTCGAAGGTCTACAGGTTCACCAACGCATACAATCAGGGCGATCTGAAGGAAATGCTGGATCTGGTTCACGACGAGGTCTCGTGGCACAGGATCGACGGAGGTACGATAAGGACCGAAACGAAGGGAAAAGCAGCGCTCAAGGAATCGCTCGATTCGTATTTTGCCGGCGAACGGAGAACTGTCTCGAAGATCGAGAAAATCATGACGTCCGGAAACTTCGTGACCGTCACCGAACGTGCGACGTGGAATGACAAGGACGGCGTTCAGAAGAGCCAGGCGGCGGTGATCGTCTATGAATTCAAAGACGGGCTGATCCTTAACGTATGGGATTTTCCGGCGTATCGCTGAGTCTATCGGGCCTATCGAGTCTGTCGGGTCTATCGGGTCTGTTGGGTCTGTCGGGTCTATTGGATCTATTGGGTCTATCGGGTCTTCTGCCCCGGAGGGGCAACGGCTGGTAGCCCCGGGCAAGCCGAAGGCGCAGCCCGGGGTACAGGGCGGAAAATGACTTTCGCCGCGGAGCGGCGACGCCTCTCTTAAGCCGGAAGCTCGCTTCTATCTCTAGTTGAATGCGGGAGTTCGCGGCTTGCGCCGCGCTGCACGCGGGACGCGTGCTCTCCGAAGAGGGACGCGTGTGTTCCGGCGCGTGGGCTCGGATGCGGGCGAGGACGCCCGCGGTCCAAACTGCCCTGGAGGGGCAGCGGATGATAGCCCCGGGCAAGCCGAAGGCGCAGCCCGGGGTACAGGGCGCAAGATGATTCTCGCCGCGGAGCGGCGACGCTTCACATCGGTCGAAGGCTCGCGTCAATCTTTAAGTGAATTGGGGAATTCGCGGCTGGCGCCGCGCTGCACGCGGGACGCGTGCGCTCCGTTGCGGGACGCGTCCGCTCCGTGCGGGCGGGGACGCCCGCGGTCCAAGTTGCCCCGGAGGGGCATCGGAGGGTAGCCCCGGGCAAGCCGAAGGCGCAGCCCTGGGTACAGGGCGCAAAAATGACTCTCGCCGCAGAGCGGCGACGCTTCACGTCAGCCGAAGACTCGGGTCAATCATTTGGTGAATGGGGGAATTCGCGGCTTGCGCCGCGCTGCACGCGGGACGCGTGCGCTCCGAAAAGAGAAGCGTGCGCTCTGACGCGACAGGCTGAAGCCTATCGTACCTCGTGCCGATCAGCTGATCTCGCGGAGCGGGATCTCGCCGAGGGCGTCGATCAATGTCGTAACCTTCTCGTCGAACTCGGTCCGCCTTTCCTCGAGATCGCCGATCATCTTGCTCAACTGGCGATTCCGTTCCAGAAGAGCGTCCCGTTCCGCTCTGATGTCCAAAAGAACCTGCTTCCTCTTCTTCAGCCTTCCCTCTTCGTCTTCGACCTCGAAAAGGAAGCGCTTTGTTTTGTCGGTCAGGTGATCAAGCGACTCCATTCCGGAGACAGCGGTTTTCGGCATAATGGCGAGGGCTCAAACTGCGGGCAGAAAATAGTTGAATTCAAGAACGGTTCGACGATGTTAATCGAAGGAGGTCAGATGGTCAAGAAATCGAGCAGAATAAGTCGGGTTAGTCTGTCGAGTCTATCGAGTCCATCGGGTCTGGCGGGTCTATTGAGTCTGTCGAGTCTGTAGAGTCTATTGAGTCTGTCGAGTCTATAGAGTCTATTGGGTCTGTCGAGTCTATTGAGTCTATTGAGTCTGTCGGGTCTATAGAGTCTATCGAGTCCATCGGGTCTGGCGGGTTCATCGGGTCTGGAGGGTCTAAGGAGTCTTTTGGTTCTTCTGCCCCGGAGGGGCAGCGGATGGTAGCCCCGGGCAAGCCGAAGGCGCAGCCCGGGGTATGCGGTGAAAAATGAGCGTCGCCGCGGAGCGACGGCGCTCCACCAGGGCCAATTGCTCTGGGCGATTCTTAAGCGAATGGAGAAGTTCGCGGCTGGCGCCGCGCAGCACGCGGGACGCGTGCGCTCCGTTGCGGGACGCGTGCGCTCCGTTGCGGGCGGGGACGCCCATGGTCCAGCACGCAGAGTTCCGCCTTTGGCGTTCCTTTGGTGTATCATTCACACCAATCAACGAAGACATGTTCATCGGCAGTCCCTTGCCCGGGCTGCCCCCAAACAAGAGAGGAGAGATCTAATGAGGAAACTTCTTATTCTTGCAATACTTTCATTCGCCCTGTTTTTCACGGCTTGTCCTGAGCAGCCCGGACCTTCGAGCACGGGCGCAGCGAACGACGCGAACAATGCGGCGTCTCAGCCTGCAGAAGACGCCTCCGCCGCCGTGATCGAACTTGAGAAGAAGGCATACGAGGCTTCAAAGAACAAAGACGGCAAGTTCTTCGAGGAAATGCTCGCGGACGATTTCACGGGAGTCGTCGGCGGCAACATCGATGATAAGGCGGCGCTCGTCAAGCGTATTGCCGAATCACCCTGCGAGATGAAGAGCTATGAGATCATCGATCCCAGAACGGTCAAGCTATCCGAGAACGCGATGCTCGTCACGCACAAGGTCAGTTTCGATTACACCTGCGAAGGCAAAAAAGTGAAATCGCCCGAATACACGGCTACGGTTTACGTGAAGGAAGGCGGTGCTTGGAAGGGCGCGTATCATCAGAGCGTTTCCGCGGCGAATGCCGAAGGCGATGTGGGAACCGTCGCAGACACTTCGGGTTTGAAGGGTACAGACGACCAGGCCACTCAGGCTCTCGCAGAGCTGGAAGAGTCCGCCTGGAACGCCTGGGTAAGCGGCGAGATGAAGTGGTTCGAAGAGAACATGGCTGGGAATGCGCTTCTGGTGAATCCTTCGGGCATAAGCAACCGCGATGAGGCTATCAAAGCTATGAGCGACGCGAACTGCGAGGTCGATCAGTACCAGCTGCGCGGCTTCACGGGAACGAAGCTCGCGGAGAACGTGATGCTCCTGATGTACAGAGGCGAACAGTCGGGGAAATGCGGCGACGCCGAACTTCCTTCCGCGGTCCTCGGCTCGACGATCGCGATCAAGGAAGGCGAAAAGTGGAAGGGCATTTTCCACATGGAAACGCCGGCGAAGTGAAATTCAGATCGCGTAGACGCGAGCAGAAGGTCAACCGCGCCGTCTGAAGCCGGCGAAACAAACTATTGCCCCTTTCGGTTCCCCGCTGAAGCGGGGGCAAGTGATCGGCGCTGAGCTTGCTGTGGTCCTCAGAGAACCGGCGCAAATGCAGTACTCAGGACGCTTCTGGCAGCCTCGAACGCTTTCAAGCCTTCGAGGCTTTGTGATTTAATACAGCCTTGTATGGTTTCAGACTGCATATTCTGCAAGATCGCCGCCGGCGAGATCGAATCGACACGTGTTTATGAGGATGACCGCTGCATTGCGTTCGAAGACCTCAACCCGCAGGCACCGACCCACCTTCTCGTTATCCCTAGGGAGCATATCTCTTCGATGGACGAAGCGGAGGAAGGTCACAAGGAACTTCTGGGTCATCTTCTGTTCACTGCGGCTGAGATCGCGCGCGAGAAGGGTTTCGCCGGGCGGGGATACCGTACGGTGATCAACACCAACTCCGCAGGGGGCCAAACCGTGTTTCACCTTCACGTACATCTCCTTGGCGGCCGCCAGTTCGTATTTCCTCCCGGCTAGACCGCTCCCCGCGCATCGTACCGATATGAAAAAGCTCTTATTGATACTTGCCCTTGCGGCATTTCTTCTTTCCGGCTGCGGCCTGCTTGGCAGTGATTCCGCGAACGCGGACGCGAACGCCAACAACGCACAGATCGACGATCCCAACCAGGTTCCCAAGTACACCAGTGTCGATGAGGCGATACGCGCCGGGAACGAATTCCTCGACGCAAGCCTTTACAAGAAAGCGATCAACGCCTACACGCAGGCGGTCGAGATGAACCCCGACCACGGAGAGGCGCACTTCCAGCTCGGCGTCGCGTATTCGCTGGAGGAAGACCTGCAGGATCTGCCCCCGGGCGTCGAAGGAAATTCCGACAAAGCGTTCAAGAACGCGGTGACCGTTTACAAGAAGTACCTTAAGGACAACGAGGATGACGCTGCGTCGTGGTTCAACCTCGGGCGGGCGCACGGCAAGCTGTTCGAAGACAAGGAAGCGGCCGATGCATTGAAGAAGGCGGTGGAACTGGAAGAAGAGAACGGTCTATACCTTACGGAATACGGCGCGGCGCTGAACAAGCTTGCGAGATACGGCGAAGCGATCAGGCAGCTTGAAAAGGCGCTGGAGATCGATCCGGACAATCTGCGCGCGGAAGACCTTCTCGAAAAAGCTCAGGCCGGGAAGAAGCGTGTTGATTACAAACAGCCGGAAGATACTCCGTCTTCTTCGAACACGAACGACAATACGAACTCCGCAGTTAAGTCCACCCCGGCACCTCCGCCGGCCAACACGGTGAAGGCGCCGCCAAGTCCGCCGCCTGCGAAGCTGCCGACACCTCTTCAGTGAGCAGTGAGCAGTGAGCAGTGAGCAGTGAGCAGAAAGCTGTGAGCAGTGAGCAGAAAGCTGTGAGTGGTGAGCGGAAAGCTGTGAGCAGTGAGCAGAAAGGAGAAAGCTGTGAGCGGTGAGCAGAAAACTATGAGCAGAAAGCGGTGAGCGGAGAGCAGGAAGCAGAAAGCTGTAAGAAGTGAGCTGTGAGCGGAGGGGAAATTGTAGATCGTGAATTGGGAATTGTGTTGTCGATCATTCTCTGGGTTACCGTTTTCAGAATCTCCTTGCTGATTCGCTATGAAAGCACAGCCATAGGAGTTCGCGGTTGACACGGCAAGAGACTAGAACCATCATCCCGCTCACCGCTCACCGCTCACCGCTCACCGCTCACCGCTCACCGCTCACCGCTCACCGCTCACCGCTCACCGCTTCCTGTCCCGAAATAACACAAACCCACCTCTCCCTGTGTCAACTTGACATATGTCTCCGAATCGGCGAAAACTAGTTCCGTCGGTCCATTCCCGCTGTAAACCCCTGTAAAAGAAGTAAGTAAATGAAGATAGAGATAGAAAGCCCGCAGTCTCTCTCGCTTGAACGCAAGATCAAGATGCATGAGGCCCGCGAGGCCATCATCGACCGTCTCGCGCGCGATCTCCCGACGAGCATCGAGCTCGAGAGGTTCCTTCGAGTGGTCGTCTCCGAGATCGGCAGGATGATGCAGGCCGACCGGTGCGACCTGATCCAGCTTACCGAAGACAACGAGCTGATGATCTCTCACGAATGGCGGGCTTCCGACGACATTCCCGTCAGCGAGGGCACGCGAATCCCGATCGACGCCGACAAGCTTGCCGAGTACTTCGACCTTACGAAACCGATCATCGTCAACGACACGGCGCGGGCAAAGGACGCGAAAGTCCGGTTCCTCGCGAAGGCGCTCGAGACCCAATCGCTGCTCGTAATACCGATCAGCGTCGGCGGCAGGGTCGTCGGCCTGCTCGGTCTGCACGACACCACTTCACCGCGGGAATGGCTTGAGGAAGAGGTTTCTTTCCTTGAATCGATCGCCGGCCAGCTCGCCGTCGGCTACCAGTACACGACGCTCTATGTCACCCAGGAGCAGGAAACGCGCCGCACGAACGCGCTTCTCGAGATCGCAAACACTCTCAACTCGCATTCGGACTTCAAGGTTGTCACGTCGAAGGTCCTGGAACGGGCGGTCACGCTCGTCGGTGCCGATTATGGGGCTCTCGGCGTGCTTGATCAGACCGAAAAGAAGATATCGCTGGCATCTTTCATCTCAGCCGAAGGCAAGGAACCGAACAAGCTTCTGCAGATGATCGAAGAGTACGGACAGTCGCTCGACATCGAGCCGTTTCCCGTTCTCGGCGACATAATGCGCGAGGGCAAAACGCTCCGGCTTTTCGACACGGAGCTGCCTTTGCCGGTCCGTCTTATCTTCAATTCCCAGCTCGGGGGCAAAGCGGCGCTCGTTTCTCCGGTCCGCGTCGGCGGCCAGGCGTTCGGGCTTCTTGGGTTCGTTTTCAGCGAGATGCGGGAGAATGGTTTCGAGGACCACGAGGTCGCGCTCGTAGAGGGGATTGCCGACCAGATCGGGACCGCGCTCGAGCGTGATCAGCTTTCGGCAGAAGTGATGCGGCTCAAGTCCGAGCTGTACGAACGGCACCAGAGCCGGATCATCGGACAGGCGCCGAACATCACGCGCGCCATCGAGCTTGCGCTGAACGTCGCCGACACGAACACGACCGTTTTGATCGAGGGCGAGTCGGGAACGGGAAAAGAGCTGATCGCCAACCTTATACATTTCAGTTCGGGCCGCGAGGACAAGCCGTACGTCAAGATCAACTGCGGCGCTATCCCGGAAACCTTGCTCGAATCGGAGCTGTTCGGACACGAAAAGGGCGCCTTCACCGATGCGCGGACGATGCGAAAGGGGCGGTTCGAAGAAGCCGACGGGGGAACGCTGTTCCTGGATGAGATCGGCGAGATGAGCCTTCCGGCGCAGGTAAAGCTCCTGCGAGTGCTCCAGGAAGGCGAGTTCATGCGCATAGGCGGATCGGAAACGATCAAGGTAGATGTCCGCGTTGTCGCCGCGACGAATATCGACCTCGAAAAGGCCGTCGAGGAGGAGAGGTTCAGAAAGGACCTGTATTACAGGCTCTCCGTGTTCCCGATCAACGTCCCGCCGCTTCGCGAAAGGCGCGAGGACATACATCTCCTCGTGTTCCACTTCCTGGAGATCTACAAGGAAAAGTCCGGACGATTCGTGTCGGGCATTTCCAGGGAAGCGCTGACGGCGCTTGTGAACTACGAATGGTGGGGAAACGTCCGCGAGCTTGAGAACGCGATCGAACGCGCTGTGATAGTTGCATCCGGGCGGCAGATCGAGGCTCACGATCTGCCGGAGGCGATCAGCCGAAAGGCGGTCGAGATGCAGGCGAAAGCGAGAGAAGAGCGTGCGCGGGCGGCGAGCGAGGGGCGTTCGATCGGGCTCGAGATCGAGCTTCCTTCGGCGATGAACGAGGTAGAGGAGCAGGTGATCAAGGCGACGCTCGATTACACGGACGGCGACAAGTCGAACGCGGCAAAGCTTCTGAACATCGGCCGAAAGACGCTATACAGAAAACTGGCGCAGTACGAGGAAAAGGACGATAAGGTAGCGCGATCGAGCGGCTGAGGTACCGCGAAACTCGTTTTGCGCCGCGCGAACTTCAGTTTGCGCCGCGCGAAAACGCGGACAGAAGACCGACAAGCTGAAGCTCGTCGGACAAGAGAAGCTCGTCGGACAAGTGTCGCGCGAACTTCAGTTTGCGCCGCGCGTCAGCGCGGAGGGAAGATTGGCAGTCTGAAGCTCATCGGACAGCAGACCGACAAGCTAAAGCTCGTCGGACACTTGGCACTCCATCTCCCGCAAATTCCTTATCCGAAAAACTGAACTTCTGCTACAATTCGGAATCCCGCTCTCCCGGAGATCCCTTATGAAGTTTCTGCGTTTCGCTCTCTTCGCGGCGGTCCTCTTGTCGTTTGCCGCCTCCGTCTCTGCCCAGAGAAATCCTAAACCGACGCCTACCGTTGAGCCGGAAATGCCCGCCGATGATGTGATACGCATCAGCTCGAATCTTGTGCTGGTGGATGCGCTTGTCGTGGACAAGGACAACAAGCAGGTGAAGGACCTCTCGGCCGAGGACTTCGAGATATATCAGGACGGCAAGCTCCAGGAGATCACGAGCTTCTCGTATGTCGACGGCGTCGAAAAGACGGTGACCGTGCAGAAAAAGCGCGCCGACGGAGGAGACCTTGCGCCTCCACCGGTCAAACTGGGGGAGAACTCGCTGGGCAGAGTCATCACCTTCGTGATAGACGACGGGAACTGTCTGGCAACGATCGAAGGGACGGCCAGCGCCCGCGACGGCATTAAACGGTTCATCGACGAACAGATGAGGCCCGACGACAAGGTCGCGATCTACCGGACACGCGGCGGCAGCAGTCTTCTGCAGATGTACACCTCAAATAAGGAGGTGTTGAAGCGGGTCGTCAATAAGATCGGCTGGTCGCCGAGCAGATGCAGCTCGGCTTTCGAGGCCGCGCGCGACAAGTCGACGCTCAAGATCATCCCCGGGGCGACGACATTCGAGTCGGAAGCCGACAGGGAAACGAGGAAACTGATATCCGACAACGAGAACGAGAACAGCGTGATCGGAACGCTTGGAGTGATCGGATTTGTTGTCGACCGTTTGAGAACTCTACCTCAGAGAAAGATCGTGTTCCTGGTTTCGGAAGGCCTGACAGCTACCTTCGGTACCCGCGCGTACGACGCCCTGCGCGACCTCAGCGACAAGGCGAGCCGCGCGCAGGTGGTGATCTACACCGTACCGACGAAAGGCGTTTCGGTTCCCGGTTTCGTGTCCTCCCAGGACGAAGTTCTGCCGAGTACCATCGAGGGCGAAGACGACATCGCCGGACTCGCCAACGCGAGAGCGGACGAGGAGCGGGCATTGAATGAAGGTATGGCGTACCTCGCATACGCAACCGGCGGAAAGTTCCTTCGCAACCGGAACTTTATCGAAACAGGTATCGAGGAAGTGCTCGAGAGCGAGGCCGGCTATTACCTGCTCGGCTACGAGCCTGAGGACGAGACGTTCGACGGAAAGAAATACCACCAGATCGAGATCAGGCTGAAGCGGCCCGGCCTGAAGCTGGCATCGCGGAAAGGGTTTATCGGCAGAAATGATGAAGCGGCGAGACCTCGGGGTAAGGACCCGAAAAACCCTGTCTATGCCGCCATCGCTTCCCCCTTCACCGAAAGCAACATCGATCTGAAGATGACGCCGCTCGTGAAGAACATCTCCGAAAAGGGCGGAACGGTCCGGATGCTGTTCCATCTCGACGGGCAATCGCTGTCGTTCACTGACGATGCCGGTGGGTTGAAGAAACTGATCCTGAACGTCGTGGTCGTTGCGCTTGACGAGAAAGGAAAGGTCGCTGAGGAGTTCAACCGCGTGTACCCGATCAGGGTGCCCGAGCGCGCGGTACCTACGATACGGGAGAACGGTCTCGAGTATTCGACCGATCTGAAATTCGACAAGCCTGGCGTCTACAGCCTTCGACTCGCGATACGCGACGAGAATTCCGGTGATTTGGGAAGCGCAGGAGACTTTGTCGAGATTCCAAAGCCCGACAAGAAACGGATGTATGTCGGCTCTTTCGTCACGACCTCGGTCGCCGAGAACGATCTGCCCGTGGTTCCATCCCAAAGAGCGGTCGAATCCGGCTTCGCTCCCGTCTTCGGCCGGTCGATCCCTGCGATACGCGGCTACCGGCCGGGTTCTGAGTTGGCCTATGTGTTCGACCTGTACATTCCGGAATCAGTCAAGGCCGCAAAACTGAAGACCGGGCTCAGGTTCTACAAAGAGGGCGTGCTGGTCGCGGAAATGCCCGGACCGGATGTAGACGCCGTGAAAAGACAGCGTCCTGTGGAAGCTCACGGTCTTCTGCGTCTCACGCCCGAACTGGGTCCGGGTACCTACGTTCTCCAACTCAACGTGACCGACCCCGCTTCCGGTCGGTCGGCCTCCAGCTGGATCGACTTCGAGGTTATCCAATAAAGAGATAACATCTCTTCTATGGACCTTGTCGTCGGGACCGCAGGACATATCGATCACGGAAAGACCGCGTTGGTGAAGGCGCTCACGGGCGTCGACGCGGACCGCCTGCCGGAAGAAAAACAAAGAGGAATAACCATCGATCTGGGATTCGCCGATCTGAAGCTCGGCGGATCGAGGATCAGTTTTGTCGATGTCCCGGGCCACGAGCGATTCGTAAAGAACATGCTCGCAGGCGCGGGCGGCATCGATTTGGTGATGCTCGTGATCGCGGCAGACGAGGGCGTGATGCCCCAAACCCGCGAGCATTTTGAGATCTGCCGGCTGCTCGGAACGAAGAGCGGCCTTGTCGTGATCACGAAGACCGATCTTGTAGAGGAAGATTTCCTGGACCTCGTCGAGCTTGACGCGGCGGAACTCGTCGAAGGATCGTTCCTTGAGAATGCGCCCGTGATCCGGTCCTCGGCGAAGACCGGTGAGGGGATCGATGAGATACGGGAGCACTTGAAAGCCGCCGCCGAATCGCTTCCCGCGCGAGAGGACGTCTTCTCGACCCGGCTTCCCATCGACCGAAGTTTCTCCGTCAAGGGATTCGGGTCGGTGGTCACTGGCACGCTTCTTTCGGGCGCGGTCCGGACCGGGGACGAGATGGAGATCCTGCCGATGCAGCGAAAGGTGCGCGTTCGCGGGATCCAGACGCACGGAGACCAGGTGGATTCGGCGGAAGCCGGAAGACGCACGGCGGTGAACCTCGCCGGGATCGAACACGAAGAGATCTCGCGCGGGATGGTCCTCGCGGAACCCGGCGCGTTCGAGCCGACCCAGATCATCGATGCGCGCGTCGAGGTTCTGTCTTCTTCGGACAAGCCATTGAGATCAAGGCAAAGGGTCAGGGCCCACATTGGCACCGCTGAGGTCCTGGCGCGGGTTGATGTATTGAACACGGAGAGATTCATCGCGCCCGGGAGTGCGGGTCTCATCCAGCTGCGGTTCGAATCACCGGTTGTCACGGTCCCTTCGGACAGATTCATCATTCGCAGATACTCTCCGCAGATCACGATCGCGGGCGGCACCGTCCTCGATTCTTTCGCCCGGAAGCACAAGCGCAAGGAACTGGGTCAGGTGACGGACTCGCTCGGCGCTATCTTCGAAGGAAGCCTGTCGCCCGGGCTCGTCGTACGTGCGGCGGCCGCTTCGGGGGGGATCGAAGGGCGCACGTTCCGGGAGGTCCGGGGACGGACGGGTCTCAGCGACGAACTACTGGAAACCGAGCTCGAAAACCTGAAAGAAGCCGGCGAGGTTGTTTCGACCGATAATTACTGGATCTCGGCCGGCGAGTTCTCGAACCTCAGGAGAACGATTCTGGATCTGGTGACGGCACACCATAAGACGGACCCGCTTTCGACCGGAATGCGGCGCGAAACCCTGCGCGAGAAGGCGGGCGGATATGTGCCCGAGGAAGTGTTTCGTCGGGTTCTGACGGTACTTGAGGAAGAAGGGGCGGTGGCATCCGAGAAAGACGTCGTACGGATCGCTTCGCACACGCGGGACCTTTCGCCGGAAGCGAAAAATGTTCTCGAAAGGCTGTCCGCGATGTATTCCGAAGCCGGGCTCGAACCGCCGTCGCTTAAGGAGTCGCTGCCTGAAGCCGTTCGGGGCACGAGCGTCCGGACCGAAGAAGCGAGAAAGATTTTCCAGATGCTCGTCGAGTCGTCGGACGTGTTGAAGGTCACGGACGAGTTCTTCTTCTCGAAGGCCGCAGTCGCTGAACTGATCGGGAAGCTGAAGAGCTACGCAGAAACGGAAGCGGAGAACCGCCTTATAACGGTCCCGGAATTCAAGGACCTGGCGGGCATTTCGAGAAAGTACGCGATACCTTTGCTGGAATATTTCGACGCGGTCAAGGTTACCAAACGGGCGGGGGATAAACGATTGGTTCTGTGAGTCTGGCGAGCCTGTCGGGTCTGGCAAGTCTATCGAGTCTATCGGGTCTGGCGAGTCTGTCGAGTCTTTCGAGTCGTTAGTCTATCGCGTCCTGAGTCGCGCAGCGACGGCCTGCTTTTAGCCGTGGGTAAGCCCGAAGGGCGCCACCCACGGAACACATAGAACGTTCGGCCGGAGTCGCGTAGCGACGGCACCGCATTCGATCGTCACGCGAACTGCAGAACAAAAAAGCAGCGCAAAGCGCTGCTCTATACGAATTTCATTGAACAACTATCAGTGTTCATCGATCAATGGGTCCTCAAAAACGAGATCGCTTTGGTTATTGGGTGATCGAATCAATCCGCCAACGCGATTCCGCCATTGATCATTGGTCGTTGTGCATCGGGCACTGAACGCCTATCTCTTCACCACCGTGTACTCGATCCTTCGATTATCGAACCGGCCATCTTCAGTGTCGTTGGTGGCCTTGGGCTTGGATTCACCGTAACCCTTCGTAGTCAGGATGGTCGGCCGCACCGTTCCGACGTTCACAAGGAAATCCTTCACCGCGTTCGCCCTCCGGTCCGAGAGTGCCTGGTTGTCGGCATCAGATCCCCTGTCGTCGGTATGTCCGCCGATCTCGATAGTCACCGTGTCGGGCAGTTTCTTCATATGCGACGCCGCCTTCGTCAGGATCCGCTTGCGGGGTTCAGGAATGTCCCATTTTCCGGATTCGAAGTTGATTATCAGCCAGTTCAAAGCCTTGATCAGACGGTCCAGGTCAGGTGGATCGCCCAGCGTGTCCAGGATCTGTTCGGCGCACCGTTCGCGGTCCTCGACCACACGAGTCTGATCGCAGGCAGCCTCGGACATCGTGTTGCCCGCGTCCGATCTTCGACAGGAAGCGATGATCGGCCTCGGATTGATCCCGCCTTCGAGATTGACCTTGATCGGCTCGCACTGCCAGCCCGGATTCCTGATCTCGATGGTCCTGTTTCCGGCGTCGAGCCCGCTCAGGACGTGCTCGTTCTTGGTAGAAGCGACTCCCCAGCTGCCCTCGTTGTCGATGTGAAAACGGCTGCCGATCGGGGCGCCCTGAACGACGACCTCGTAGCCGCCGCCGCGCAGAAACAGGAAATAGACTCCCACGATGACGATCAGCGCGAAGAAGAACATCGTCATCAAGCCCGCAGTCACCCAGAACCAAGCCGGGATGCCGCCCTGCTTTCTCTTTTCTTTCCTTTCTTCTTCGATCTTTTCGGTAGGCGTCGGCGGGATCTGAAACTTCTTCCTGTCGAGCTCGGGAATATGTATGACGTGTTTGGTGACGCCGGTATCTACGTCCTCGCCGCCGAAGTCATCGTCACCGGCCTCGAACGCCTCACCGAGATTGATGTTTGCCTGGGTCATGCCCCAGTCAGGCTGCTCAGCGCTTCCCGAGCCTTTATATGTATCGTCGTACTCGTCCCGTCCCTTGTCTTCGAGAGAGGAGTTGTAATTGATGACGGTCTTTCCCCAGTCATCGGCCGGCGCTTCGGAAGCGGCATTGTACGGCGTGTTATCCCAATCATCCGATTCGTCATCGTGAATGTCGATGTTCGGCGTGGTCTTGGAATAATCGTCGGGCGGTAGATTTTTAGGCGGTTTCTTGGAATCGCTCACTTGTCATTCTCCCAGACAGGCGTCTCGCCCGTCCGCTTGCCGATACGCGTACCAGCGCAAACCCGGAAATCCCTTTGCGATGGGGCCTTCGAGCGCTAACAAGGATAACACAGAGGCGGCTTGTTTACCTTATTTGATGTTCGGGGGCTGGGAAGCCTTGAGGCGCAACTGGATGCCTTCTCCGCCGGTCACGAACAGCCGTCGCGCGTCGTAAGAAGACGTGTTTGTGGGAAAGTACGACAACAGATACCTGTTCTTTCGAAGTTCGTCGCAGATGAATTTCGCGGCTTCCTTTGCCTTCGCAAACGGGAACGCGACGCCTCCCGTGTCCTTGGTGACCTCTTCGATGACCTTGCCAGCCTTCGGGGAATAGCGCCTGTACGCGCCTCCGGTCCGGTCCTTCATCTGCAGGGCGTACACGGTCACGTCCTTGTCCAGAAGCTCGCGCAGCATTCCGTCATACGGCGTCTTGCTTCCGCGGTCCAGTCCGTCGCCCACCACGACGATCGCGGTCTTTCTTGTTCCGGGCATCAGCGGCACGAGCACTTCGGCGACCGTCGCGTTCAGCGCGTCGAAAAGGTACGGATTACCCTGCTTTCGGAACGTCTCGATCGAGGACTTCATCTTGTCCGGATCGTCGGTCCATTCCTGGATGATCTCGGGCTTTTCGTCGTAGGCTATGACGAACAGCTGGTCGCCGTCGTAGATCTCGTACGCGAACTCCATCACAGCGTTCTTCAGCTCTTCCATGCTGACGGGGACGGTCTGGGAATTGTCGACGAGGATCACGATGCGCGACGGCGAAGGGTCGTAGCTGAAGTTCTTGATCTTCTGTTCGACCGCGTTCTCGTAAAGGAAAAGATCGGCGGCGCGGATCGGCTCTTCCTTGCCGTCTGTCCTGATCGCCGTCACGGACAGGATCGTGCCTTCAAGCGCACCCGTACTGCTCCGGTTGCTGTGCCCCGACTGGGACCAGGCGGCGGACGCGAGCGCTAACAAGAGACAGATTGCCGAGGCGGTTCTCGTGGCCGGATCTTTCAACATTATTCTTTCTTGTCTGACTTGGCTTCGGGCTTACCTTCCGGTTTGCCCTCTTTCTTGGTTTCCCCCTCTGATGCGGCTTTCGGCGAGTCGGTTGATTCGGCCGACTTCGAGCCTTCCTTTGAAGCAGAATCGCCGTTCTTCTTACCGGCGTAGTCGGTCACGTACCAGCCTTCGCCTTTGAACTGGAATCCGGACAGCGACCACTGTTTAGCAAGTTCGCCCCCGCATTCGTCACAGGTTTTCAAAGGCTCGTCGGTCGCCTTCTGGATTTTTTCGACGTGAGCGCCGCAGTTCAGGCACTTGTATTCATAAATTGGCATTAGAAAACTGACTCCAAACGATAGTTTACCGCGAATAAGATTATAGAAATCGGGCTCTCCTCAACGCAAATACCCGGAAATGGCGAAAGGGAAGGTTAGGAAAAAGGGGTAACGGCCCCGGAGAAGCATATGAAGAAGATATTGGGTTTGATATTGGCGGGTGCCTTGCTCGCCACGGGTTTATTCGCACAGGGCGAGGGAACGCTGAATACGGTGGCATCCGTCGACCTGGACCGCTACAAGGGCAAGTGGTTCGAGATCGCAAGGTATCCGAACAAGTTTCAGAAGAAGTGCGTCGGAAACACGACGGCGACCTACACGATCGAGAGCGACGGTGACATAGAGGTTCTGAACGAATGCCTTAAGAAGAACGGAAAGACGGACCGCGCGAAGGGCGAGGCGAGGATCGTCGACGAAAGCACAAACGCAAAACTCGAGGTAAGGTTCGCTCCTGCGTTCCTTTCGTTCCTGCCGTTCGTATGGGGCGACTACTGGGTGATCGACCTGGCAGACGATTACAGTTACGCGGTCGTGGGAGATCCGAAACGGGAGTACCTTTGGATCCTGAGCCGCACGCCGGAGCTTGAGACATCCGTATACCAGGGGATCTTGCGCCGCGTGGAAGAGAAGGGATTCGATCCGGGCAAACTTGTCGAAACGCCTCAGAATGTGGAGGTCTTAAAGGGCCAGGTCATCGGGGAGTGATCTATTCAGTCTGTCGGGTCTGTCGAGTCTCTCGGGTCTGTCGTCGTCGCGGCTGTGCCGCCCCTGTGTGCGGTAAGCCTCGGGCTTACCGGCGGGAGGCCCCGCAAATGACTACGCCGCGGGCTTGGCCCGCGGCGATTGCTTTCTGTGCCGCCCCGGAAAGGCTCGGGCTTTCTGCGGTTCTCGCGGCTGTGCCGCCCCTGTGTGCGGTAAGCCTCAGGCTTACCGGCGCGAGGTCCCCCAACAAAAACGCCGCGGGCTTAGCCCGCGGCGATAACTCCCAAAGCCCGCGGCGGAGCCGCGATCCTGCTCACTGCTCACCGCTCACTGCTCACAGCTTCCGCCGTCTCTTCCTCGCTCTCGTGCTCGGCAAGGAACCTCTCCGCATCGATCGCCGCCATACAGCCGGTTCCGGCCGCGGTAACCGCCTGCCGGTAATAGCTGTCCTGCGCGTCTCCTGAAGCGAACACGCCTTCGATGTTGGTCTTCATCGACGAGCCCTCGGTCTTGATGTAACCGACGTCGTCCATCTCCAGCCAGTCCTTGAACAGATCGGTGTTCGGTTTGTGGCCGATCGCGACAAACACTCCGCCGGTCGGAAACACCGACTCTTCTCCCGATACATTGTTATATAGGCGGACTGCAGTGACGCCTTCGTCCTGGGTGCCGAGGATCTCCCTGACCTCTGTGTTCCAAAGCACTTCTATCTTCGGGTCCTTTAGCGCGCGGTCCTGCATAATCGCCGAAGCCCGGAACTCGTCGCGCCGGTGGATTATGGAAACCTTCGAGGCAAATCGGGTCAGGAACGTAGCTTCTTCCATCGCCGTGTCGCCGCCGCCGACTACGACGACGGGCTTTCCGCGGAAGAAGAACCCGTCGCAGGTCGCGCAAGCGGATACGCCGTTGCCTCCGAGCCCGTTCGGGACGGGGTCCTCGCCCGGGATGCCGAGCCACTTTGCCGAGGCGCCTGTGGCGATGATCAAAGTGTCCGCCTTGATCACGGTCGTGATGTCTTCCGCGTCCTCGCTCGTCTTTCCGTCGAGAGTGAACGGGCGCTCGGAAAGGTCGACACGGTCGATCCAGGTTTGCAGGAATTCCGTTCCGAACCTCGCCGCCTGCCCGCGGAACTCTTCCATCAGCGCCGGGCCCATTATTCCGTCGGCGAAGCCCGGGTAATTCTCGACGTCGGTCGTGATGGTCAGCTGGCCGCCGGGCTGCGGGCCTTCGATGACGACGGGATCCAGTTGAGCGCGCGCCGCGTAGATGGCGGCGGTAAGTCCGGCCGGCCCGGAGCCCAGGATCACTACTTTCTTTCGGATCTCTTCTTGCGACATAAACAATTCCCGCCCCATAAAACGGCCCTGACCGGGTTATTTATTCCCGAAAGACCGCTGGTTGTGAAAGAAAACAGTATAAACGGCGCGGAAAAGGAACGCACGTGAACTGTCCGACAACTGTCCGATAAGCTTTAGCTTGTCGCCCGCGCGGAACGCACGCGAGCTGTCCGATAAGCTTCAGTTTGTCGCCCGCACGGAGCGCACGCGTCCGGTATCCGGAGTCGCGAAGCGACGGCCTGCGTTTAGCCGTGGGCAAGGCCGCAGGCCGCAGCCCACGGAAGATCGATGGAACGAACACACATCGCGTAGCGATTGTGTGAACTGTCCGATAAGCTTCAGCTTGTCGCCCGCAGGGAGCGCACGCGTCCCGCGTGCATTGAGCGCAGAGCGCGAAATCGGTACCCGGAGCGCAAGCGACGGCCTGCGTCTATCCGTGGGCAAGGCCGCAGGCCGCAGCCCACGAAAGATCGATGGAACGAACGCACATCGCGTAGCGATTGTGTGAACATTCGTCTCCTGTCTCCTGACTTCTGACTTCTGACTCCCACCCTCTTATATGCTAAACTTGACTCCAATCTACACAGAGTTCGAGTCGCTTTCCCCATATGTCGACCACGATGCAGCCTCAATTCGAAGAAAAGCGCTTTGCTTTGCGCATGGGCCTGCGCCTGCCGATCGTGGTGTCCGGCCGTTCGGAGGACGGAGCCACCTGGAGCGAACCCACCGAGACCGACAACATCTCGACGACCGGGGCTCTCTTTCACATTAATCAAGAGATCAGGACGGATGAAAGCCTCTATATAAGGTCTCACAGGCCGGACGGCGTCCCCGTCGAAGTGAAAGCGCTTGTCATCCGCACGTCGCCTTCCGTCCACGGCACCACGCGCGTCGGAGTGGAGATCACGGAACCGAAGGAAAGCTGGCTCCGCCTGTTCGTCTCGTGGGTCGCCGACGACCAGGCGGACGACGAGCAAGATGACGACGATTAGACGAAGTAAAAAGTAAAAGGTAGAAAGTAAAAAAGCTGATTGTCGTACTCGCATTTTTTCTTTCTACCTTTTACTTTTTACTTTCTCCCTTTTACTTCTTACCTTAAAGGAATGGAATTCCAGACCATCACCCTAGAACGCCGAGGCCGCGTCGCGGTCATCACCATCAACCGCCCGGAGAAACTGAACGCGCTGAACACCCAGGTGCACACCGAAGCCATCGCCGCTCTCGACGAACTGCGCGACGACGCGGAAGTCGGCTGCGTAGTGATCACGGGCGCCGGCGAGAAAGCGTTTGTCGCGGGCGCAGACATTTCGGAGTTCGCCGGCAAGACGGCCGTGACCCAGCGGGCGGTTTTTCAGGAGCGGACACTCTTCAATTCTGTCGACCAGTTCCCGAAGCCTGTCATCGCGATGATCAACGGATTCGCGCTCGGCGGCGGATGCGAACTGGCATTGGCGTGCGACATACGAGTCGCTTCCGAGAATGCGAAGTTTTCTCAGCCGGAGATCAACCTCGGGATAATGTGCGGCGGAGGCGGGACTCAAAGGCTGACCCGCCTGATCGGCGAGGGCCGCGCGATGGAGATGTGCCTGACCGGAGACATGATCGACGCCGCGACCGCCGAGCGGTTCGGCCTCGTGAATCACGTTTGGCCGGCGGAAGAGCTGGAAGAGAAGACGATGGATCTGGCGGAGAAGATCGCGTCGAAGGCCCCGGTCGCCCTCCAGATGACAAAGGAGGCGGTGAAATTCGCGTCGCGGTCTAACCTCGACGAAGGATTGAGAAGGGAGATCGACCTGTTCGCGATCTGCTTCTCGACGGAAGACAAGGAAGAAGGCGTCTCCGCGTTTCTGGAGAAGAGGAAACCGGAATTCAAAGGCCAATAGAAAGTAAAAGGTAAAAAGTAAAAAGGCAAAAAGCCGGCGATTCGGTATGGACACCGATCGATCGGAAGAAGGCGATTCGGTTGACGAACGGCTTCAAATTGTCTAGTTTAATCGTTCGGGCAGAATCTGATTTTTGCCTTTTTACTTTGCACTTTTGACTTGTTTTCGGGGCCGTAGCTCAGCTGGGAGAGCGTATGACTGGCAGTCATAAGGTCAGGGGTTCGATCCCCCTCGGCTCCACCAATCTTTTCAATAACTTAGGGGTATCTCACCTGCCTCGAAAAACCCACTGTAGTAAAAATTGTAGTAAGTAGAAACACGCGAAGATCGCGGAAACTGGTCCCATGAGCTAGACAGGTCACGGCCGGCGAAACTCAAACGCCAGACTGAGGTGGAATATCTAATTTCGAACTGTACACTCAGTTAGGAAGTTTCCGCGATGATTAAACCCGATTCTATTCTTCGACGTCTTCCTTCGGGGCTTGACCGGAAACAGGCACTCTTCATTGACGGGATTCGCCATTCTGGGGAGATTGCGAGTTTTGCCTATGAAAGATTAAAGCGAGTACTGACGCAAATCGCATCTGAGGAAACTCCACAGAGCGAAAGAGGGGCGCTTTTTACGCCAGCGTTTCTGGACGCATGGGCAGTGGTAGATGCGATCGACCGGTTCCGCGGGCTCTATAAGCTTTTCCCGGGAGCGCAATTGAAGGAGGGGGATAAATCCGACGAAAAAGCCCGCGATACGCTTCAAAAGATCCGTGATGTCCGTAACGTGACCGACCACATGGCGCAGCTCATGGATCATATTCTTTCAAGGAAGTCTGCTGCGTTGGGAATGCTATCGTGGTGCACCATGGTTTCTGTTGAACAAGGCAGGTGCTTATCATGTTCAATCATCCCGGGGACGTTAGGTCGTCAGTCTGCACCAACCGTTAATCCTGCGGGAAGAGATATTGAGTTGCCAACCGGTTTGATTTCGCTCTCCGCCGGTGAGCACTCTGCAGATCTTTCGGACGCGATGAGTGTGATGACGAGTAGGGTGAAAGATATAGAGACGCAGATTGAAAAGTTTGTTAATGAGCACAAACTGGATGAAAATCAGGCGGGCGCTGATCTGTTTATCAGTTTGTTGATTTCTTTCGATACGAGTTCCGAAGCCAAACCCCGACAGGATCACACAGATGCTTGATTAAGCACACTTCCACATCCAGTAACAAATTGACCTGCCTTAAGTAACTGATCCAGTTTGATGGTTAGTTTACCCCGCTTTCTTAAGGTCGGGCATTTCTTCTTTGGGGATCACGCATTCGGAAGCAGGGGCGATGGATGATAATCCGAATCAGGTCTTGTCTTGTGAACCGTTATCCAGAACGTCAGAAATAGTCACCCTTGGCATTGATTCTTTAGCCGCTTCTAAAACTATTTCAAGTAGCTCTTCATCAAGTAATCCAGCACCGACCATAGATACAACTCCTTCAGCACCTCCAGACGTAAGTCTAAGTAAGGTGCCAAGAGCAGTTCGCCTATCTTCAGTGTCCGGTACCTTCTCGCACACATTTCCAAAAGCCGAAACAACCCTCTCCCAAACTTCAACTTCAACGTGAGGCTCTAAGTCCCTCTGAAAATTCTCAATAGTTTCCTCTAGCGAAATTGCAAGGTAGTCTCGAGTGGCCAACCAAATATTTCTAATCCTTACTAGAAGGGAATCGGGCAAGTCATGATGGCGAATGGGGCCAAGCTTCAATGTTCTGATATCTACAACTTCTTCTTTGATTTTGACGCTACTTGAAGAAAGCAGGTGAAGTTCCGAGAGGTTGTCATAGAGCTGTGGTCTTACGATTTGAAGTATTCTAAGTGCACATTTTTCAATCTCGTTTTCATCAGCGTTTATCGCGAAAATATCGGCCAGTGCCGGGTTGAGGCTTTTTACTTCCTCTCTACTCACTCCTAACCAAATCGGTAACAGCAAAATGCCATCTTCGACGAAGCGATTCACGAGACCGCTCATTTCATAACTCGTCCACGGCTTCCCTATGAATGATGGGCTTAATACGAGAGCTCCGCATCTGCTTTTTGCTAAGCCTTCTGCGATAGCCTCAGATAGCCGCATTCCGGGCCGAAGCTGAAATCGGTCAAACCAAACGCGCACGGCTAACTCAGATAATCGTGATGCGAGCGGCTCAACGAATCTTTCTTTGTCCTCACTTGCGTGAGATATAAACAAATCCCATTTGGGTTCATCCATTGTGGCGACTCCTCCCATTTCACTCATGTTATCTACCAACTGAGCATAATCCACTGAGGCTCGAACCTGCCTACGACGAACGTCGAGGTACTTTCTCACTATCCCTTCGACGCTTCAAGAACCAACTGATTCAAGCTTTGCGATTCTTCTCCTCGTAGTTGCACGTCTACTCGAAGATCTCAAAACAGTTTAGTCTATCTAAGAAACAGTTAGTCGTAGAAACGATTAGCCTTCCCTCTCCCTGATCCACTTCTCGACAGCCGGCGTCAGATGGATCGCGCTTTCCGGCGCAGGGGCGATGGATTGATCGTGGTGGTTGGTTTGGGAGGTCAGGAGTGCAAAAGGGGTTCATTGAGAATCGGACAGGACATTTACTGTATTCAATCCTCGTCATTCTCTCGATGGAGGTTTCCAAAGTCCGTGTATTCGAGCGGCTGGTCGGCACCGTTTTTGGCCATTATCACGATTTGGGCGCTAATGTTATTGAATCTTTCACGATTTCTTATGATGAATCGTCGTAAACTAGTAAGTTCCCTGTTGATACAAAGAAACACGGCTACCCTAAAGTTCAATGCTTCGATCATCTCAGTCAACTTGACCAAGTCATTCCGAAAAGGCTTCCAATAAACTCCCCGTGCTTTTACCTCTACAGCGGCAATCTGAAAGTCTCCAGTCCCGTACTCGTGCAGGATCAAGTCAGGAGACCTGCGTTTTCTCAATGGCGCGAGCCCCATTGCTTGAGCTTCATCTCGGCCTAGAACTCGTTTCGTGTTCTCAGTATGGAAAACCAAATTTGCGGGGGCGTTCCTAATCGCCTCGTCTGTTCGGATCCGTAGCTGGTGATAAAGTTCGTAGCAGAACGTCCTTTCACCCACATAGTATTGTTGTTCTACTTCTCCAATGGCCGCGCGGAAGTGTTCTAAGAATTCTTCAGGTTCCATATCAGGTTCAAAGCTTCACTTCTTTCATTCGATCTGATGGAAACAAATGCATTACGAAATTTTGTTTCCTTTGACTACTGGAGTTAGAGGAAATCTCCTAGGTGGTGTGAGTTGTCTCCGCTATCTTGATTCCTAAGGGAGATTGTCATATTCAGAATATACAAGTTTCTTCCACCAAACGGTTTCTCGCGACCCCTTCACATGATTCTTGTTGTAGACCAATAGGACCCGAATTATTTGGCTTGAATAGTCGCAGCAAAGGATCATTCGATTGCCACTTTTCTTTGCCGACTTATTATCTTTAGCCATTCGAAAGCTCATTTTGTACAAAACGAGAGTTCCATCCTCGCTGGTCGCAATAGGTGGTGCCAGTTTGCCAGCCAACGCGTCAGGGTTGAAGCGGGCTAGAATTTGCTCCAAACCCCTCCAAGTTACTTGCCAATCGGCCCGTTTCCTAAAGTCCTTCACGTAATGAGAAAGGGCAAACTCCTCAAGTATTACCAAAAAGCCACTTGATCTAGAAGACATGCTCTGGCTCTTCCTGAATTATCAGCTCATAAGGTATGAGTTCGTTCTCCTGACACAACTTCCACGGCAGCTGATCATGTGTAAAATCGACGATGTCTGAGGTGTTTTTACCTTTCCATTTCTTACAGATTGCTTTCATCAACGCTTGTTCTTCGTTGCTGAGACCCTTTGTCGGCGGCGTTCTCTCCAACGCGGAAATCATCTGCGCAGTGCCATCAGAGATGCGTATCTGATAGTCATCAACTAATTCTTCCAGCGCCCGAAAGTACTGGTCTGGGACTGGACCATACTTGTTTCGCCTATAAGTGAGTCCCGACATAGAATCCAGGTGATGGTAATACCAAGTGAAATCAGCTAGGTAAAGTAGCTTTGCCAACTTAGTCTTCGTAATCTTCCCGTCACTGTCTGCACCACAACTCAGCATAAAAAGAAGCATCTTCTTGTACTTGTTTAGAGCAGTTTGATTTTCAGCTTCGACACGGATGTCTTCACGTGTGACTAAAGAGCTGACACTGAGTCCGGTCTTTTCCGCAAGTCGTTCAAGCGATGAAATAGTAATCTCACCCTTTCCTTTTTCGATTTCCGCATAGGTAGGGCGTGACACGCCGAGGATCTCTGCCATCTGCTCTTGGGTAAATCCCAAGGCAGTTCTCAGGTCGCGTATTGTCTTGTGGATCATGCTCATATTTTCATCCTTGTCAATAAATTTGTCAATAGGATGTAAAAACATTTGGCATTTGTTGCAAGTTTCCTTAACCTGAATATACCTCAAAGATGAGGAGCTTGACAGGAGGAATAGATATGAGTGCAAAGTCAAATGACAAAAAAGTTGTGTCGATTTTCGTCAACGGGACTGGATATGAATGGCCAAAAGGCGAAATTACATATACCGAAGTAGTAACGCTCGATGTCCCAGATTATCCGCAGCATCCTGAAATAACCTATTCGGTAACCTTTAAGCGAGGAAGAGGCAACAAGCCCGAAGGAATTCTCGCTCCAGGTGATTCAGTCAAAGTAAAGGAGGGCACGAGTTTCCGTGTTTCACCAACTGGTCAGTCATAATCCGGATATAGGAAAGCTCCTTGAGAAAGGCTACGCGATTGCCTTCGACAGCAATTACCTCATTATTCGTGATATTCCTTATTTGAACGAAAACGGAGACCTTGAGCTTGGTGCGATCGTGTCCAAATACGTCTCCGTGGACGGAAGGCGAATCGCTCAAGAAGACCACCAGGTACTTTTTGCTGGCTCTATCCCTCACGATCTCAGTGGAAAGCCAATTCCGAATTTAGGAGGAGGTCCCCATTCGTTGAGCTTGAGCTCAGCCTGCAACGACGTTGTCGTTGAGCGGTCGTTTTCAAATAAGCCCACAGTGGGCGGCAAGTTTCCTGACTTTTTCGAGAAGATCGAGAGTTATGTCACTATTATCGCCGGTCCGGCCATTAGTCGACATGGAGCAAATCCACTAACTTATCGGGCCGTTGAAGAAATCCCTCACTCGGTATTCAAGTTTCATGACACTCTCACGAGTCGTGCTGAGATTACCGAACTGGCGGAACGATTAAAGGATGAAGTCGTCGCGATCATTGGACTCGGTGGGACAGGAGCTTATTTGCTCGATTTCCTTGTTAGGACGCCGGTTAAGGAGATACGAGCATTCGACTTTGATCTATACCATGTACACAACGCCTTCCGGTCTCCAGGCCGGGTAACTGCTTCAGAATTCGATAAGAAGAAAAGCAATGTCTACGCGCGAAGGTACAAGAACTTTCGCGAGCGCTTGTTTTTTTACGACAAGTCCGTGGATACCACTTGTGCAGAGGATCTCGACGAAGTCACTTTCGCGTTTGTCTGCGTCGACAAGGGGTCCTCACGAAATGGCATTTTCGATCTTCTGATTCCTAAGGGAATTTCCTTTATTGATGTGGGTATGGGGCTGAATAAGAAGAGTGGGCCAATTGAGGGTCTAGTGAGAACTACATATTATTCTGCTGAAGATTCCCAAGCGACGAGAAACATGGGGCTGGCACCTACTTCCGACGAAGCAGACGATATATACAACACGAATATTCAGATAAGCGAACTAAATGCTCTCAACGCAGCCCTCGCCGTGATTAAGTTTAAGCAGTTGAAAGGGTTCTACCTCGAAGAAGATCCGGGGATTCAAACGATATTTGAAACTGCCGAAACGGCGATCCGTCGACTTCCCTAGACCATGAGATTTGTGCTCCAACAGGTTGTCACTATGCCAGACAGGCTGAAGACAGGGGTGCTGTACGTCTCAAGTGAGTACGAAATCGCCATACACCTTTGCCCTTGTGGATGCGGATCCAAGGTAAAGACGCCGCTTGGCCCAAGCGAATGGAAAGTGTACGAAACTCCAGATGGTCCCACAATGTATCCCTCTATAGGAAACTGGCAATATCCATGTCAAACCCACTACTTCATTAGAGGTGGCAAGGTCGTTTGGGCTCCCGAGTGGCCCCCTGAAGAGATCGAACTAGGTCGGCTCAATGAAGAGAGCCGCCGAAGTGAGTATTACGAGGGTCGACAGCGACGTCACCTCACTTGGTACGGTCGTCTGTGGAAATTCATAAGGAGGAAGTATCTTCAGTTTCATTCGTGATCGAAACATCCGGTAACACGGACGAAAGATTGGCACACGGCCGTTAGGCCTAAGAACCAAGCCCAAGACCTGGTGTATACCGTCAGGATTTGAAATCGAGCCAGCTCATCTGTAGTCATTAGGAAGTACTGAAGAGCCCAAACAAGATCACTTGGGCGACCGATATGAATTAGCTGATTAGCCTTTTTGTCCCCTGATTCAATCCTAAGGAGCCGGCCGAAGCTGACGAACGCTTTCGGCGGCACGGGCGAAGGATTGATCGTGGCAGGTGGTTTGGGAAGTTCCAGGGAGCAGGGGAGGCGGATCACTTCTGCTTCCGTCTAAGAGTGGATGATCGCTTCTGCGTTATATCTTTTCTTGCGCATGTTCCAGATCTCCTTTTTCTATGGCTCTTTACAACTTCAGATCTGGACCAGAAATCGTGGGTCAGGTCACGGCTATGCAATTAAAAATTTCAATCGGAATTTGCGTCGGAAAGTTAGTCAATAAACGCATTGACGGGACATTTTGGACCTTTTTTCCCAAATCTGTTGGATCTTAATCCATATTAAAAAGATCCTGACCGGGCATTTTCATTTCTACCGCCGCCGGGATAGTGAAGTTGCATCCCCTATCATAAAAATATTCAATATTGCCTTTGCCTGAACCGAATTGCGGGTTGTCTTTTACAACTACATTAATTTCCGCGAGTTTGTCCAGGTAGTCAAACATTATATAACTGCCTTCGTAACCATCTTCATTGATCTCAAATTTTGTACAGCGCTCGGTCCCGTTACAGTTAACCTTCTTTTCCGTATAGTGTTCAGTCCTAAAATGTTCAGGTTTATAAATAAAAGCAAATCCGACATGCAAAAATGCCCCTATTTTTAAGCCCTTCTCTTTATATTTTTTTGCAGCCTCCCAGTATGGACCGACGGGCAGTTTATAGGCAGACAGCATAGTGCTGGGGCCGACCATATCCATCCCTTCCATTGCCAACAGCTTCGTTTTTTCCCACCTTTGTTCGCCTTTGTTAAGAGCCGTAAAATATCCTTCGCTGTCGGTATAAGCCGTTTGACGTTCGTCCGTTCTTGGATCTGTCCAATCGGACCTCATTGCCAAGCTTGCTTTACTAAAACAACTTTCGGTACGGGCCTGTTTTTCGAAGTCATACGATGAGACAGAAACATTTGAGGTAAAGAATTCATTCTTCGGCCCCGGATTTATCTCATGGGCTGTGTTTGGTTCGGGAGTCTCGCTTGATTTACCAGATTTTGACTGTTTTGCTTTTCCGCTTAATGCATCCTTTATCGCATCAAGTATCTGGCCATGAGCAGTGCCGGTAACGGCCAGACAGAATACTAAAATCAACCACAATTTGGCGGGAATTGCGAAGTTAGTTGTCCTCATAGAATGCCTCTTTTCGGAAATTCTTAAAGATAAACATTGGCTTCGGCTCTTTGCTTTTTCGGGCTAGTTTCAAGAGGCTATCTTATCGATTAACTTTTTTCAAGAAATTGATTCGATCAGGTAGCTCGAGGTAGATTTTCGAGGCGAGTTTATTCAATTCTGAAAGAATTCATTTTGACCTGCCCCACATAACTGGTCCGGCTTAGAAAGTTCGTATACCCGCCTTTTTGAAGGTCGGGTGCTTCTTCTTTGGGGATCACGCTCTTCGTTGCCAATCTCCCCGCCCTCTGCTCCGCTTCTCGACAGCCGGCGTCAGCTGGAGCGCGCATTCGGGGGAAGGGGCGATGGCTTGATCGTGGAGAATGGTTTGGGAGGTGTTTGAGCTTCCGGAAGTCGGTGGCGACAGAGAAAATCTCGGCCTTCACGAGGTCCGGTAGATTAACTCTCAAACTTGATCAGGCATATTGGGTAGGTCAAGTTCGCTAGCGGTAATCTCCAGGACTGCGAAGGAAGAGGTTCAACACCTGTGTTGTTACGACATCCCTTGTTAAAATTGATCTCTGCGTTTCCATCACTAGAACCTGACCGTCCTTTCCTAAAGCCACGCGAATGGGTGTTTCGTAGACCTCAAAATTATTACCCACTTCGACACCAGCGCGCCTGAAAGAAACAATGGTGATTTGGCCGGAATGCCTGGTTTTTCTCTTCTTCAACTCAAGGATCAGGTCGGCTTTGGACACCTCGAGCCGCGGGCTGTCCTCTGAGATAGTTCCAATGGTATGAGCTTCAAGGCTGGCTAGTATCTCACTTAGCGTCATCAATAATGGGCGAAAGTCGACACTAACGGATCCGGACCTGACACCGTTCAGTACTTCGTCGTTGTAGCCTTTGGCGTAAGAGAGGTTTGAGTTCTCGAGTTCTGGTGGGCCACTCAATCCCAAATACGGCAAACCTGTCTCGGCGTGGATGAACTCGCCCGGTGCTCGCCCTTTTGTACTTATCCAAAAAGGCGTGCCAGCAGCAATAGCCTTTCTCGCAGCTCGAATTCCTCTTTCGTATGATTCTTTATCTAACACTTCGCAATCGCACGTCAGACAGGACACCTCGAAACAGTATAATCAATTGAATCCGAACATCTGACAAAACGCGACGTAGCTTCGCCGCTCCCTCATCCACTTCTCGACAGCTGGCATCAGCTGGAGCGCGCTTTCGGGGGGTCGCGGCGATGGATTGATCGTGTTGGGCGGTTTGGGACAGCGCGGGCTTTCTAGCATTTCTTTTAAACTGGACCAGTTACTTCGGGCAGGTCGCCGGCTCCATCGGAGCCAAATGTCTATAGTGCGGGTCTGTGAACGGTGAACCCAGCCCCATCGGGGCTGAATGTTCCGGAAGAGATTGCGCTCCTGACGGAGCGCCCATCGATGCGGGGCCGTCTGGCTATTAATATTTGGCTCCTAGCGGAGCCCGATGTCATTTTGGCGATCTCGCCGCTACAGACATTTGGCTCCTGACGGAGCCGCAGAAGATCGGTCTCGCAAGTCGAAGCACATTGATCGAATCTTATCCATTTCTCGACAGCTGGCGTCACCTCGCTCGCGCTTTCGAGGGGCTGGGCGATGGATCGATTGTGTTGCGTAATCTGGTTTTCCCAAAGAATTGATGGGGCTTGACGCCAAAAGAAGAAATACCCGACCTTCAAAAAGCCGGGTATGTTAACTTTCAAACTGGACCAGTTATATAGGGCAGGTCAATCCCGCATGACCCTCGGCTGCCAATGCGGTTAACGGCTGACTTTGTTGAAGACGATGCCGCGTGCCCGGCCGTTGCCGGCCTCGAAACCGGTAACATTCCCTTCCTGATCGCGACTGAAGACGACCTGCGTTACCGGCAGCGTTCCGGAGAAGGTGTCTCCGTTGGTATGCGTTAGCGTAACCGGTCCGAAGCGACGGTGCCGGATGACGAGCTTTCCGTCTTCAATGCTCAGGTTATAGAAGGTCTCGAGTTCTTCGCTGAAGAATCGGCCCGTGAAGCTGTCGAGGTCCACTGACGATTTTTCTTCCAGGGGTTTTCCGGGGTGATCTCCGCCCTGATGAAAGGTGATCCCCTCTACGGCTCCGTCCTCTCCCGTGTTGAAGGTGATCCGGGCCGGGGCTCCGACCACTTCGAAGGAGTTTATCGAGGTGGCTTTTAGCGGAAGCGCCGGTTGGCCCGCGATCTGGAGTCGCAGCTCACGTCCCTCCAGTTCAACAGAAACGACCAAGCCGCCGAGCGTTGTCATCTCGTATTTGCCGGCATAGCGGCGAAGCGTCCTCACCGGCACGTCAACAGCCTCGCCTGAGTCAGCGGCCTGGCTCTCGGGGGCTTTCATGTGTTCGCCAAAGAATGCATCCGCCACAACACCCGAGATCCCACCGGGAACGCCCTGATAGTTGCTGAAAACAACGTAACCGGCGTCGAGGTCGGGGTAGTACACGAACGTAGAGCTATGCGCGATATCGTTTCCGCCGTGCTGCCAACGCTTTAGACCGCGATTCGTGTCCAGAAACACACCGTAACCGTAATTTGACGGCTTTCCATCATTGAGAACAAACGATGTCGTCAACTCCTTGATCACCTCGGGCCCGCCCAGCTTCCCGGTCTTCAGATTGCTCATCCACTTGGCGACATCGCCCGGCGTTGTATAGATCCCGCCGGCGCCCGCTGCCGCATGCAGATCCCTTACTTCGCGGAAACCGAAATCGCCCGCGATGTATCCGATCGAGCGCCCGGGTATGATCTGGCCCGGATTCGCACGGACCCACGTCTTCGTCATGCCCAGCGGCAGGAAGACCTCATCCCTCATCCACTCCGCGAATGGACGGCCGGTGACTCGCTCTACCACAATGGTTGCCAGGCTGAACGCCGTGTTGTTGTAGTTGAACTCCGCACCGGGATCGTTCTGCAGTTCCGGTTGCCGGTTGATCACCTTGATGGGTTCATCCGGCGCGATGTAATCACCCTCCAGCACCTGCCGCCCTTCGATGAGCAGCGTGTTGATGAACTCGCGATAACCCGTGGTATGCGTCAGCAGATGACGCACGGTGATCTTCTTGCCGAAGTCCTTAAGCTCGGGAATGTGCTTTCGCACGTCGTCGTCCAGCGAGAGCTTGCCTCGCGAGGCCAGCAAGGCGAGGGCGAACCCGGTGAACTGCTTTGACGAGGAACCGATGTTGGTCGGGGTCTCCACGGTGAACGGCAACCCGTTCGTCAGATCCGCGGCGCCGTAACTTTTCACAAATACAAGCTTGCCGGCCTTGATCACTCCTACGACTGCTCCCGGAGTGTCCTTATACAATTGCGCCGCGGCCTGATCCACCTTGCCTTCTGGTGTGTCCGCCACCGGTTCGGAACGCGTGAGTTGCACTCGAACCGGTCCGCCTTTGCCCTCTGTCGCCGGCGTAACCTCGATGACATACCGGCCGGCCGTTTCGGTCGCAAACGCGAATGTCTCCGGAGCACCTCGCCCGATGCGCTCCCCCTTGGACACCGACTTGCCCGCCGGGTCTTTGATCGAAACCGTTGCGTCCGCCCCGTCCTGATCCACCCGACCGGCGACGAACTGACCTTTTGGCAGATCCAGTTCGTATTTTAGCGAGCCGTCCGCGGCCAGCGTTGCATTAACGGGCGTACCTACCCGCAGCTGCGACGATTGTTGGGCGTGGACGCTGCCCACGCACAGTAGAAGGAGCGCGAAACCGCCCGCAATGTAGTTTCTTATGATCAATTCCTAGGCCTCCAGTCCCGTGAAGGAAAATGTTAGTTTTTTTTCAAGATAGTACACAAAAGCCCGCGGCGTAACAACGATTCCGCCCGATAGCGAAATGGCGCGTAGAGCAACGGCATATGATCCCACCCGAGTACGGAAAGAAGATCGGGGTCTGACCCCGTCCGCAATAAGACACTGACCTGCCTTACATAACTGGTCCGGTTTGAAGGTTAGTATAATCGACTTCTTAAAAGGTCAGCGGCTCCGTTAGGAGCCATATGTCTGTAGCACTGGTCCGCGAACGAGCAAACCAGCCCCATCGGGGCTGAATGTTCCGGAAGAGATTGCGCTCCTGACGGAGCGCGCATCGATGCAGGGCCGTCTGGCTATTAATATTTGGCTCCTAACGGAGCCCGATGTCATTTTGGCGATCTCGCCGCTACAGACATTTGGCTCCTGACGGAGCCGCAGAAGATCGGTCTCGCAAGTCGAAGCACATTGATCGAATCCTATCTATTTCTCGACATCTGGCGTCAGCTCGATCGCGCGTTCGGCGGCAGGGGCGATGGATTGATCGTCGCGTGCGGTTTGGAAGGTTACTAGAGTCCCGGAGGCCGTGCTGTGAAAAGAAGAAGTTCCCGACATCGAAAAAGCCGGGTATACTGACTTTCAAATCGGACCAGGTATCTGAAGCAGGTCTCAATCCTTTACAATATTTCAGGGGTACCGCATGAGTTTCATTAAGATAGCTCGGTTTTCCGCCGCAGTTGCCGTGCTGACGGTTGCCTCAATATGCGTTTCGGCACAACAGGATTCGGAGGCCTCCCGAACTGTAGCCTTCCCGGACAGTAGATTGGCGATGATCTATTCTGACTCTTTTCTCGATCCAAAGACCGGGATCGCCAGATTCAACAGTTTGCTCGGCATACTGAATCGTGAGTTTCAGCCGCGCCAGGCTGAGATGCAAGCCCTCCAGACCAGGATCTTTACGCTGACAAAAGAGATCGAAGATACTCAGAGCGTCGCGGATCCAAGTACTATCCGGGCCAAGCGAGACCAGCTTGCGCAGATGAGTACCGAATTAAAGCGCAAAGGTGAGGATGCTGAAGCTGCTTATAACAAGCGCCGAACCGAGATCTTTACGCCATTGCAGCAGGACATCGGCAAAGCCCTGGAAGCTTTTGCAAAAGCGAACGGTATTACCGTGATTGTCGATGGGAGCCAGGTGCCGATGGTCTATGCCGCCGACAGTATCGATATCACGCGTACGTTTATCAATTATTTCAACGGCATGAATCCGGCGACTGCTTCAGTAACGCATCCATAAGATCACTGCGCAACGGGTCATACTGCGAGATATGTATAACCCTTCAATCAGGCGGAAACCAAAATGATCAGACATTACATGTTTTCAGTCAGCGCCTTGTGCCTTGCGGTATTCGCGGCTTTGGCCAACGCTCAGCAGCCGACCCCGACTGACACCACCGTCCAACTGCCTGTCAGCAAAATTGCAGTCATCTATACGGACCTCTTCCTCGATGCAAAGACCGGGATCGTGAAGTTCAACACCGTGATGAACAAGCTCAACGGTGAATTCCAAAGGGCGAAAGACGAACTCACTCAAATGCAGACCCGTGCGCAAACACTTGAAATGGAAATCAACAAATTGCGTGAAGCGCAGGCAGGCACGGAGATAGACCAAACCTCACTGCAATCAAAGATCGATGAACTGGATCAGTTGAAGAAAGACATCCAGCGCAAACGTGAAGATGCTCAGATTGCATACAATCGCCGCCGGCAGGAGCTCTTTACTCCTTTGCAGGATGACCTTGGTAAAGCGCTCGAAGCCTTTGCCACGGCGCGTGGCATTAACGTGATAATCGATGCGGGACAGGTGCCATTGCTATATGCGTCGGAAAGCATCGACATCACAAGTGCGTTCATTGCCGACTTCAACGCAAAGAATCCGGCTACCGGAGCAGAAACCGCGCTGCAAGAGTAGTAGCACTACGGAGCCCGATGACACAAAGGCTCGATAAACGCATTAAGACACGCTAGAACCTTCGGCGACTTTCAAACGCCAGTTGGTCTAAAATTGCGGCAACGACCTGCCCTGCATTTTTGGTCCGGCACTGAAATCGTAAAATGGTGACCAGCCCCAAATCAAACTGACCTTCCCTAAATAACTGGTGCAGTTTGAAAGTCAATATACGCGGCTTTTTGAAGGTCGGGTGTTTCTTCTTTGGGGATCACGCTCTTCCTTGCCGACCTCCCCGCTTCCTGATCCACTTCTTAATAGCTGGCGTCAGCTGGATCGCGCATTCGGAGGCATCGGTGATGACAGAGGGAAGGTGGAACGAGCTTCCCCTTTCTTGACCTTCCGACCATTTGTCTTGTAGAGTCTGCTTCAGACATCAAGAGCGGATCGCCCGAAGGCGGTCCCGGCAACCGTAGAGAAAAGCGGTGCCTGCGAGGGAGAAAACCTCGATGTGCCGGGTCTTTACCCGGAAATTCTCAGTTGGTTTTATGGGCCGGCGACTCTTGATGTGTCGCCGGCTTTTCTTTTTGGAACCGGATCGGCCGGTAATAGGGAAACGCAATGGAAGAAAGAAAGGAAAGAGGAATTCAGGCCGGATTGTCGGAAAAGTTAAAACGGATCGAGAAACTCTGCAAGGAGCTTGGAATTCCGTTCGATGACAAGTCAGACGAGTCAGCGGGAAGTACAACGATCATATTCCGCCGTCGCAGGTCGCGGGCCGAAGAAGGGTCGCCTGAGGCTGATCGTCCCGGGCAAGAGATCGTCCGAAATAAACGAATCCAGGGAGTTCAGGAATAGAGCTATGAAATATACATTCACATCCGAATCAGTTAGCGAAGGGCATCCCGACAAGGTCGCTGATCTTATCTCCGACTCGATTTTGGACGCACACTTGGCACAGGACCCCTTGAGCCGGGTGGCTTGCGAGGTTCTTGTAAAAGGATCTGAGGTAGTGGTTGCCGGCGAGATCACATCGTCCGCCGGCGTCGACATCGAGAAGACGGTCCGGGCCGCTATCTCGGAGATCGGGTACACGGACGCCGGCGAAGCTTTCTCTGCGGAGGCCGTCAGAATCACGGAGTTGCTGACGACGCAGTGTGTGGAGATCGGAACCGGGGTAGACCGGGCTCGCGATTCGGGACAGGGAGCCGGAGATCAAGGCATAATGTTCGGTTTTGCGACAAACGAAACTCCGGAACTAATGCCCCTTCCGATCGCACTCGCCCACAAGCTGTGCGAAGAGCTAAGCCGCAGAAGAAAGTCGGGTGCCGTCGATTGGCTTCGGCCCGACTCGAAGACCCAGGTCTCGGTCGAATACGAGGACGATCTGCCGGTGCGAGTTACCGATGTGCTGGTTTCGACGCAGCACGCGGCCCGGATATCTACAGAAGAGATTACGGAGCTGGTGGATCAGCTTGTCAGGGAGGTGCTGGGGGACTGGACCGATCAGGACACGCGATTACTTGTTAATCCGACAGGAAGTTTTGTAAATGGCGGCCCGTCCGTGGACTGCGGCCTGACTGGACGGAAGATAATCGTAGACACTTACGGAGGAATGGGCCGGCACGGTGGCGGTGCCTTTTCGGGAAAGGACCCTTCAAAGGTCGATCGAAGCGGCGCCTACTTCTGCCGATACGTCGCGAAGAAACTAGTTGAACAAGGAATTGTGAATAGGGCAGAACTACAGGTCTCATATGCGATCGGCGTCGCACAGCCCGTATCGATCAAGGTGGAAACATTCGGCACGGGAAATGAGGCTGCGGCCCGAGAATTTGTATCAGGGTTCGACTTCCGGCCCGCAGCGATCATCGAGCGCCTCGACCTTCTGAGACCGATCTACCGCGCTTCGACCAACTATGGTCATTTCGGTAGGAAAGGGCTGCCGTGGGAGGAGTAGTGTCCGGTTCAACAGACCGATTTTTCGGGAAACATCTACAAAGGCCGGGTCTAGCTGGTTGAGAAGGGATCGCCTGACGAAGTACATACATTCAAAAAAATGGTCGAGAAAATCATCAGTCTTACCGATGAACAGGTAGCCGGAATTCCGGACTGGAAGCGGAAATGGATCGAAATAGGACTCGCGACCGGGGACGCGGACTTTGAACGGGCTGAAGCAGCATTTCGGTTTGCATATTCGGCGATAGGCGTTCCGTTTCCGAAGAAAGTCGTGAGGGTGGAGTCGCCATTCGTGGGCACGCTCGCGGCGTGCATATGCAACAGACTGCTGAACGGTAAGGTGCTCGAGAACGAGCTGAGGCATGAGATCAGTTCAGACGTTGACGTCGCGATCTGGGAAGCCATTTGGCCTGATGTTCACGAAGAGCTTGTACACAACACGCTAGGTGCCGGGGTCGGAGAGGTTGTTTACAAGAAGGTATATGAACCGATATCGCTGGCTTTCGCGGATCTCTTTTCGCTGGATGAGGAAAGCGGTTCAATCGAGATCCCGGCATCTGACCCGGCTGTAGTACATCACTGGGACACGGTCAGCGCGATAGTGGAGCGGATCACAGGCGAGACGATCGACGATATTCCGGATGGGCTGCGCTGGCATCGGTGGGGTCAGGGGCAGTTTGCACTCGAGGCGTGGGCGGGGTCTCCTGTTTATATGTCATTCCTTACCGACATTTGCGGCCTCCGGATGGATCCGAAAATGCACCTGCGTCTTGAAGCCTGGCTTTCGATCTGCGAGTCGATCAACTTCTTCTGGCCGAATTCGGAGTTCCTGATACTCTGCGACCGGCCCGTCCGGATCTCCCGGGACAACAAAAGCCGTTTGCATCACACAGTTCAGAAGGCGATCGAATACAAAGACGGATGGGGGCTCTGGTATGTTCAGGGACACCTGGTCAAAGATAGTGTGGGCCCAAGGTTCTCGATCGAAGGACGGGAGTATATTGCGAAATTCCAGCCGCACGATGGTCCCCGTCCCAGGACCTGGGAAGAAAAGGAATCCTACCGCAACGGAAAAGGCAATTCGAGGAATTGACGCACATAGGTCATGGATCAGGTCTCAGGGATCATGTATCAGGTTTCAGGGATCATGTGACAGGTTTCACGGATCATGTGACAGTCGGTGTTCACTGTCTGAGCCTGAGAGCTTTGAGATTTCCGCAGACGATCTGACCGCCAAAATAGTGGCGACCATCGCGGCCGCCTTTTTTCGTCTGTAGTAAGAATTGTAGTGAGTGTTTGTCCCGCGTAATGCAGTCTAGACGAGTCTACTCTCAGGACGTTTCATTACGGCTTAACAAGCAGGCTGCGTTAGTCACATCCGGCTTTCATTGAGCCTGGAGGATGCTGAAGATACTCGATAAACCGTACCTGTTTTGACACGTCGTCGACTGACATCGCAATCCCCTTTTCTGGAAGCAGATAGTAAACAAGTTCTCCTTCGTCGGACTCTCTTACCGGAGCTGACTCTGAGCCGTCGCAGTCAAGAAACGCGTATCTCGTTATCTGGGGCTCCAACTTAAAATCGTCTATCGCTCTTTCAAGACTCAGATTTTCAGGAGCAAGGACCGCTGAGCTTACGACTTTGCTTTCTTTTTCCACTATAAGATTCAACCTGCCCTTAAATGGCTCGTCAACTGTGAAATGAAGCCAAACGATATCTCCTGGACGGTCACGGTCTGCGACCCGATCACTTGGAGGCCCCAGTAATGAAATGAATTCGTTAGCTGAGGCTATTCCGATCTCAAGTCCCCGAATCTGTGCCGAATGCCATTTACGCTGACGAGCCCCATTGGCGCTGGCATTGAAACTCGAGTTGATTCCATTTTCACCACTGTGGTTGAAGACCGCCCCCTGATTAGCATTCGAGCAGGCAATACTGCCTAGAACCGCCCCACTTACTAACCAAACGAGCACTCGCTGTACTGTAATCCTGGACACCTCTCCGACCTTGGCCATGGTCTCCGATCCAAATACAAAGTGATTGAAAGCCAAGAAGGGAAGTCCACAACATGTCGACTGAATCATTATATGCCTAATCGATCACCCCCCTCTCTCCCTGATTCATCTCTCGACAGCTGGCGTCAGCTGCATCGCGCTTTCGGGGGTTGGGGCGAAGGATTGATCGTGGCGGACGGTTTGGGAGGTTCGGGGCGCGAGTAGGTCTCGTGCAATCTCAAAGTGGCAAGTGACGTAGGGCTGCAGTGGAAACAACTGCTCTTGAACCTTCCGAATGACAGGGCGCCTAATTATTCATCAAGCGACGACAAAGTGACCCGATATCGGATTCCTGTTCTATTTCGGTAAGACCTGCAGGATCCAAAACAAAATTAACCGAAGGCTCAAAACAGCTGAACTTCTTACGGTCAGCAGCCGACGGCCCTACTTCCAGATCGGATACCGAACGACGATCACAAAGATAAGTAAATGAAAATCTCTTGTCAGAACTTTGATAAATAATCTGACCAAGAACGTCGCCGTAAAGAAATCTGGTGAAGTTCTTTTTATTCAAATAGATGTGCTTAGGCAAAATTTTCTTGTCTTCACTAAAGCTAAAGAAGACACTCCTGACGATCCACTCACGTTGGGATGGGACATCTTTTCCCTGGCGACAATCCTTGAAGTAATCAATCGTTATCTCGGCACCATCGTTTAAGGTGTAATTCTTCGCAAGATAAACGTCCGGGTTATTTACCACTACCCTTCCTTCTCCATACATCTTCGTAACGTCTTCGATTGTTGATCGAAACGGCAAGATGTTTAGGTATTCGTCACGGATGGCAACTGTCTGGGCGTGAAGGGAGGGTACCAAGGTAAGCAGGAACAGCAACAACCAAAAGTATCTGACAACCATATTCCCACTCCGAATCTTGACGGCCCGACCAAAACTTCTTGATCTTCTCCCAAGGGATTTGCTAACCCCAGCGCCACAATGCTTACTCAGAAGCTTACAACTACAACGAGCAAGATGAAAGAGAAAATCGAATCTATGACAAGGAACTCAAAGAACTTCAGGTCCATTCGTCCCGGCCTCAAAAGATCCTCCCTCCCTGATCAATTTCTCGATCGCCGGTGTCAGCTGGATCGCGGTTTTGGGGGCTGGGGCGATGGATTGATCGTGGCGGGTGGTTTAGGAGGTTCCAGGGGCGTGGGAGAGAAGTGGCCGGAGAAGAAATATTCGACCTCAGAAGGGCCGGGTATACTAACATTCAAACTGGACCAGTTTTGTGAGGCAGGTCAATCATCTTGTTCAATTCTGCCGCTCTTGAATCTTCGCTCTGCATTTAGAATTGCTTCGACCATAAACTTCCCGGCGCTAAGCTTTTTTCGCAGCGTGTTGGATATATCATCATTATTGACGATCTGTTCTGTTACTTTTCTCGCCTCTCTATCACTTGTCGAAAACCGAAAGCCCCACTCGTAAAGCAAGTTATCGGGTTCAAGATCGAATGCCTTTCGCAATAGTGTATGACTCAACTTAAGATCGCCTTGCTTAAAATACCTGTCGTTGAGTGCAATGCAATATCCAACGAAGAAGAGATATTCAGGATCATCGTGAAACTTCGAGAAAGAATTCTCGAATATGTCATAGAGTGTCTGTGCTATCTCATCGTGCTCGGCGTAATTCTTATAGGTCCCATAGGACAACAAATTCAGTAGTTGATATATCGACTCGATAGCAACTAAAGAGGAGCCCCCAAAGTCATTAGATTTTTCATTGGCCAAAGTCTTCAACTTAGACCACTCTTTAGCTTCTATCAGTTCTTCTAATTCACTTTTTAGTACATTGTTCACAACCTTGCTATCCAGGTGACATTTACTTTAGTGGCACGCCCGACCGCGCCCCCCGAAACAGTATAGTCGATAGCAAATGAGCAGGAACAACCCGTTATACGCTCAACCGATCACCCTCCCCGCTCTCTGATCCATTTCTCGACAGCTGATGTCAGCTGGAACGCGCTTTCAAGGGTTGGGGCGATGGATTGATCGTGGCGGACGGTTTGGGAGGTTCGGGGCGCGAGAGGCGAATCACCTCCGCTTATCTCTACTGGTGGATGATCTCTTCCGTGTTATGTCTTTTCCTTGGCACGTTCCAGATCCCCTTTTTCTATGGCTTTTTACCAGTTAGATCTGGACCAGAAAACCCGGGTCAGGTCATTTCGACTCATTACAAGACAAATCAATTGCGTTTTGCCAACGTCTGTTCATAAGGTGGTATCTACAGATCAGAATCTGACCATGGAGCACTTATGAAGAATCTTTCAGTTATTCTCCTGATCCTCTCGACATTTGCTCTCTTCGTACCCGCAGGCGCTTTGCATCCTGAAACAGAGCGCCCGGCCGATGAACGTATCAAACTTCACAGTGACGGCTGGGAGATCATTGGTGATCTTCGTATCCCGGAATCAACAAAGCCGGTCCCGGCGGTAATACTTCTTCATAAGGCCAACGGCACAAGAAAGGAATACGTGGAACTGTCGGATCAGTTGGCAACAAGAGGTATAGCATCACTTCGGATAGATCTGCGAGGGCACGGCGAAAGCACCAACAAAGGCAAGTTTGGCCCCCCATTCGGTGAGGACCCGAAGATGCTGGCAATACTCGACGGAACGGAAAACGATGTAACCGAGGCATTCAATTATCTGAAGGCTCATCCCAGAATTGACGCCGGGCGGATTGGATTTGTCGGGGCGAGCTATAGCGGCGAGCGTATGGCCAAATCGGCACGAAAAGGAAAATTTGGTAAAGCTTACGTTGCCCTTTCGCCGGGAGATTTCAGCGATGAATCGATAGAGGCGATCGACCCAAGCAAGGCTTCCTGGTTCTTTATCAGGTCTTTTGGCGAGAGACCATTCTTTAAAGATCTCTATGATGCGATAAGGGAAAAATCAAAAACTTCGCAGATTTTGGAAATTCCGGGCCAGGACCACGCGACAAGGATACTGGACCATCATCCGGAAATGTCGGAAATGATCGCGGTGTGGTTTGAACACAAACTCTAAACCACCCGGAAGGCGGCAGAGATTGGCGTGGCTGCCGACGTGCAGTGAAGCACCCGGAAAATAGCCCGACCGGATTGATTGATGCTCGAATGGTTCAGCTTCCTGCTTCCTTGCTCTTCAGTGATCAACACAAGCAGATGATCAGCAGTCAACTGGTCACGGGTTCGATCCCGTTTCGCGACACCGGGTTCAATTTTCAACTGTCAATGATCAAATGTCAGGTTTCCACCGCTTGGAGAGTCTGCTGCGATCGATCTTACTTAATTTTCATATCCAGAGACTGACAGTAAGAGGGCGACCATCGCGGTCGGCTGTCGTGCCGTAAAGTGAGAAGTGCGGGCGGAGTCTCCCTCTGTTTCGTTCACAAAAACCGTTCGGCGGAGTAAATGTTGACTCGTGACCAGATCGGTAATATAGTCACATCGATAGTCCGACGATCCGAAGAAGACAACTTCCGAAAGCGCTCGGAAAGAGAATTCGATCGGTGGATTCCGGTCAGGGGTTTCAGTCGCTAGTAAGTGAGGTTATGGATTTGAGAAAGAAGATCTTGCTGGTCGCCGTCTGCGCGGCACTATTCGCGAACGGTGTCTTCGCACAAAGAGCCGAAGACGTAATCTCAGAGGTCGACAGGTATCTGTTGCCGTACGTCGAGATGAAGGATTTTAGCGGTCAGGTCCTGATTGCAAGGAAGGGGAAGATAATCGCGCAGAAGGGTTACGGCCAGTCGAACTACGAGCTAGGCATCCCGAACGGCCCTCAGACCAGATTTCATATTGCATCCCTGAGCAAGACATTCACTGCCGCGGCCATCGTTTTGCTTGCGAAAGATGGGAAACTGAGGATGGACGAGAAGCTCGGGAAATACGTTCCGGATTATCCTGCCGGCAAAGAAATCAGGATCTCCCAGCTACTGTCCCACAGCGCAGGGGTACCGGATTTCGGAGGGCTCAACGGCTATGAGGACCTAATGACCTCAGGGCTTTCGCATTCCGATTGGCTGGAACTGATCAAATCCAGGCCCCTCGATTTTGAACCGGGCACGAACAACAGTTACAGCAATGCCGGCTACGCGCTTCTCGCCGAAGTGATAGAGAAAGCCTCGGGCGAGCAGTACGGTGCTTTCCTTCAAAAGAAGATCTTTGGACCGCTCGGTATGAAGAACACCGGGCAATGGACTGACGGAGAGGTTCTCAGGAACCGCGCCTCCGGCTACGATCCTTCATACGTCTCGGAATTCGGCCTGACAAATACGCATCACTACAACAAATCGGTCTTGTGGGGGAGCGGTTCTTTGTACTCGACCGCCGAGGACCTGTTCATTTGGTACAAGGCCATACACGAGGGAAAGCTGTTCAGTTTGGATTCGCTCGAGTACCCGTTCGGCTGGGGCGTCCGCAAGAGATTCGGCCGGGATCTCATCGAACAGGACGGTAACGATCCGGGTTTCGCGGCTCATATCTCAGCATACCTGAAGGACGATCTATGCATTATCGTCCTTAGCAACATACGCACCGGCGCGATCAACAAGATCAAAGAAGACCTCGCGGCGATCGCCCTGAATGAACAGTACACACCCGTGAAGACAAGGAAGCTGGTCAAGGTCCCTTCCAACCTCTTGGAGGACTACGCTGGTCGGTACCGGCTCGGCCCAAAGATGACGCTAACCGTCAAAACGGATGATGGCGCAGTGTATTTAAAGGGAACCGGCGGCAGTTTTCTACCGCTTGAGCCCCTCTCCGAAACCACCTTCTTCTATCCCCAGTTCTATGTTTCGATAGTCTTCTCCAGAAACAAGGAGGGAAAAGTCGACAAGATGTTGTGGGACGGGAGTTTTGCAATCGACAAGGTCCTCACTGAAGCGCAGAGTCCCTAACGGTGACAGACCCGGATCCCCTTAAGGAAGCCCGACGGCGTACCGGGTTCGCTTCCTTTCAAAGCAGGACACCAAAGGCGATGTCTTCGCGGTATTTGACCTAAGCTGGAAGAACTCGCGGCGGAATTCAAGGAATCACGATGCCGTGTGGGTGTTCGTAAAGCAGCCCCTCGGTCAGAACGGATACAGTCACGCCGTGATTGCCGCGGACGGTGAGCCCGTTGGCTTTGTCCGCGTGACCTCCGAAGAGGAGATCGCCGTCGGCAGTTCCAACGGCGCACTCAGTCAACCAAAGGCAGAGGATGTCGGCGGCATCAGCGGTCCCGTTCCCGAGGCTTTCCCAAAAGGATTCAGGCATTTCTACCTGATGAAGTACGAGATGACGCAGGGGCAGTACGCGGCGATGCTGAACACGGTCTCCGATTCCGACAGCTTCGCGCGCGCAAACTTCAATAGCCGGTCGTATTACGGAAACAGGGGAACGATCGGTTTGCAGGACGGGCAGTTTGTCGCGGGCAAGCCCGATAGGCCTATGAACTTCGTGACATGGGACGACAGCCTTGCGTTCGCCGACTGGGCGGGGCTTCGGCCGATGACCGAGCTGGAGTTCTCGAAAGCGGCAAGGGGATCCCGATCACCGATCGAGAACGAGTACCCCTGGGGAACAGGAACGACTGACGGCGTTGCACGAATGGTCGGCGTGAACGACGATCTGGTCTTGTCGAACGGTTCTCCGAACACCGTTATTCTTCAAGCTTCGGCAGCAACACGATCTTCGCAATGAACGCGTCTTTCGCGTATCTCTTCGCGACGTTGCACTGTACGGGATTGTCGAATTCACAGTCCGGGATCTGTTCGTAGACCCCAGCGGAATCCTCGAGCTCCGAATCGAAAATGAAGTTATAACCCGGCGCTTCAGTAGAGTAAGGCAGCCACTCAGGAAGATTGCTGAACCTGCCCGTTTCGCCTACGCGCGGGACGTTGTACATTCCCTCCAGCTTTCCGAAGACCTTTTCGGCTTCCGAAACGGTCGACCCGATCCCTATGCCTTCTTTCGTGCGAAAGGACTTGTCGAGAACCATGATCATAAAGATCTCGGCTTCACCGTTGATCGGATGCGATTCCGCGTCGGGGTCATACTCGCCTTCGAGCGCTTTGAGCGTCAGTATATGCTTTCCTTCCCGCCGGACCTCGACGATCAGCGGATTCAGAGCGGTCTCGTCCATCCCGCGCACAAACTCCCAGTCCTTGGCCTCCTTCCTGGCTTCGTCGATGCTCATCCCCAGCTTGATGGGTCCGGCGGACTCCGCGGTCAAGAGAATGGTGGCCTGCTCCTCAACTGCCGAACAGCTCAAGAGTGCCAGCAATAATGTCAACGCGACTGTGCCAGCCAGCTTCAACGATACGGTCCTCATATATTCTTCCCCCTACGGATCTGGCGATTACGCCTATCCTTTCTGAACAAGACTTATACAGGATTCAGAAAGAATAGGGGAAAAAAAGATCGACGTCAGGTCGGGCGTCCTGAAGGAGGGTAGACCGAGCCGTTGCAAAAGATAAGGGCGACCGTGGTCGCCCTTTTCGCTGTTCAGAAAAATTTATGGTAACCGGGAACGGCTGGAATCGGGGGTAGTTGTACCTTTTACCAAAACCCGGTGCCCGGTTCCCCTTTGAACGGACCCACAATGTCCGAAGTGATCCATCCTCCGTAGAAATCACCGGCCTGCGATCTCACCAGCTCTCCGTCCACCCGGCACTCATCCATCTTCGAAGGATAGAACGCGAGATGATCGCGTATGCCCTCGAAATCCTCGGTCGGATCCGGGTAACACCAGGCAGCACGATCGATTCGCACTTTCGGCAGAACAAGATCGTAGTACGCCGCGACGCCCTTCCATTCGCAGTACGTGGTTCCTAACGACTCGTGCAGGCAATCCATCCTGACATCTTCCGGCGGGATGTAATAAACAGGCGGATGGCTGGTTTCGAGCACCCGCCAGGCATCGGTCGAATCCGCGATCGTTATCCCCGCGGTCTTGATCACGATCCGCTTCGGCGTCGGCTCCAGTCTCGGCGGACGCGGGTAGTCCCAGACCGACTCCTGTCCGGGTCCCGGCTCGATTCGATCTTTTCTCATTCCTTGATTTAACGACCTCGCGGCGGGTATTGGCAACCTTCACGCACCTCTTCTCCTGCGAGAAGATAGTTCCCTGCACGTCCAGGGCTTTCACAAGGAGATGTATACTTGCCCTCAAACTTGACCAACCGCTCGGCATGTCGATCATACGCTGTACGATCAGGGATCCATTCCGCTGCCGGCCGCTAACAAGGTAAGAAATGAAAAAAACAAAAGACGGGACCGGTATTCCTTCGGATACAGGCTCGACCATCACTCGCCGCGATATGCTAACTACTCTGGGAGCCGCCATCGCTTCTTCGGCTTTGGTGACCCAGGCATCCGGCCGGCCTAGTCCGCCTGCTGCAGTTTCAAAGACCGAACTTCATTTCGAATCCCTTTCTTCAGTCGCAAAACAGATCGAGTCCCGGAAGCTGTCCCCCGTCGAGCTGACGGAGAAGATGATCGCCCGGATCAAAAGCATAGACGTCAATCTGCACAGCTATGTGACCCTGATGGAAGAGCGGGCAATGTCCGGCGCGCGCACGGCTGAGAAGGAGATCAGGTCCGGCCGGTACCGGGGGCCTTTGCACGGAGTACCCATCGGCATTAAGGACCTTTTGTTCACGGCCGGCGTGCCGACGATGGGCGGCACGATGGTGCTCAAGGACTTTGTGCCCGACTTCAACGCTACGGTCGTCGACCGACTGCTGGACGCGGGAGCGGTGATACTGGGCAAGAACACTCTGTGCGAAGGCGCGATGTTTCCCTATCACCCGGACCTGAAGGTCCCCGTAAACCCCTGGGATAAGGATCGGTGGACCGGCGTTTCATCCAGCGGATCAGGTGTCGCGGTAGCCGCCGGGCTTTGTTTCGTCTCGATAGGCTCCGACACGGGAGGCTCCATCCGTTATCCAGCCGCGGCGAACGGCTGCGTCGGGCTGAAACCGACGTATGGCCGGGTCAGCCGATACGGCGTCATTCCGCTCGCGGAAACATTGGACCACATCGGCCCGATGACAAGGACCGTCGAAGACGCGGCGATAGTCTTCGACGCGATCGCGGGTTACGACAAGAACGATCCGACATCGAGGCTTGAGCCAGTTCAGGCCGTCCGTCCGCAGCTGTCAAAGGGGATCAAGGGAATGCGTATCGGATATGACGAACGCTACTCGACCGAGCGTGTCGAGCCCGGACTGGCGGCCGCTTTGAAACTCGTGCTGGAAAAGCTCGCTTCGATGGGCGCAGAGATAGTCGAGGTGGAAATGCCTGATGTGAGCAAGGTCGAGGCCGCCTGGTGGGACCTCGCCACGGTAGAAGCGGCCGCGTATCACAGACCCCTGTATCAGAAACACAAGGAGTTGTACGGGCCCGGCCTCGTTGAGGTAGTGGAATACGGCTCCGCTCGGAGCGGCGTTCAGTACGCGAACGCCCAGAAGATAAGGTCCGAGGTCGCCGGCGGGGTTAACGCGATGCTGTCCACGGTCGACTGCTTCGTGTGTCCGTCTATGTCGAATACGGCGCGCGCAAAGGTAGCAGATCCGTACAAAGCCGGAAGCGAGGAGTCGTGGAGGCAATGCGTGGTGAACGATGTTCACACAAAAGCGTTCAATTTTGCGGGCTCTCCGACTCTCTCCGTGCCGTGCGGATTCTCTTCGGACGGGTTGCCGTACAGCGTCCAGTTTGTGGGCGGCGCTTTGAGTGAGGCGGTCCTGTGCCGGGCGGGTCACGCATACGAGCAGGCTTCGTCCTGGCATACGAAGTATCCCGATATCTAGCGAGGACAGCGTGGCGCCCGAAGAAGAAGCACGGGACCATTCGAAAAGCCGGGTATACTTGCTTTCAATCCGGACAGGTTATGTAGGCCAGATCACGAGCTTTCACGCTTTCTTAAGGAGGCGATCAAGATGAGCAACCTATTTGTCCCGCGCGTCGGCGGGATCCTAAGCGCCGACATCGCCGTTCCCGAACACGAACGGGAGCTCAGTTTCTATTCGAATGTACTTACGTCGGGCGATGATCCGCTTTGGCGCGAGGACCTGATGAACAACCTCGGAATGTCGATCATCGGTCTGGGCGAACGCATCCCGGAGTATGATCAGCTGCCGCTCCAGTGGATGCCGCATATTCAGGTCGCAGATGTGGCGGTCAGTGCCGAGCGTGCGCTCGATCTGGGCGGGAGCGAGCTCATACGCGGCAAGGATGACGATGGAAACAGCCAGTGGGCGGTATTGCTCGATCCGAACGGAGCGGCGTTCGGGATCGTCCCGGTCGTTTCCGCGGATGAGATTCCCTCCGCTGAAGGCGATGCTTCCGGAAGTGCGGGCTGCATCGCATGGCTCGACCTAACGGTCCCTGACGCCTCGGCAACCCGGGACTTCTATCGCCGGGTCGTCGGTTGGTCGGTTGAGGACGTCGGGATGGAAGACGGAGGCGAGCGCTACGCTGACTACAATATGTTAGGCGACGATGGAAACCCGGCGGCCGGGATCTGTCACGCGCGCGGCGTGAACGTGGGGCTTCCGTCAGTCTGGATGATCTACCTTCCGGTCGGTGACCTCGCGGAGAGCCTCCGTCGGGTGAAAGAGGAAGGGGGAAAGGTCATCATGGCGACAAAGGGAAAGGACGGTAAGTATGCGTACGCCGCGATTCAGGATCCGGTCGGTGCGTCCCTGGCGCTGGCGGCGGGATAGAGAGGGGCGTGCTTCATCGTCCAATGTTCAAGGATCAGGTATCCATGGTCCAGTTGTTCGCATTTCGGGCTTCACACCTTCAAGAGTTTCCAAGGACAAGCTGAATGGGAAGGTAAGGGCGACCATCGCGGTCGCTCTTTTCAGTTTAGATAAAGATTGACTGTGTCACCATCTGTGCGAGTGTTCAGCATTCCCTAGTTTCCAGATTTTCTCGGCACGAACTTCTGGACTCGCCAGTTGAGCACCTCGGTCACATAGAGCTCATTCTTCGGTCCGACGGCGATACCGTGGGCCCAGCCGAACTCGCCGACGGACTTCCCGGGCTTCCCCAGAAAACCGAGAATCTTGCCTTCAAGATCCAGCACTAAAACGCGTTCGGCTCGGGCGTCCGTCACGAAGAGCTTCTGGTCCGGAGAAAGAGCGAGGCCGTAGGGATATCCCACTTGGTCCCACGTCGCAAGGTGCCCGCCCTTAGAATCGAAGATCTGTATCCGCTTGTTCTCCCGGTCAGCCACGTATACTCTTCCTTTCGAATCGACCACGATCCCGTGCGGCAGATTGAACTGCCCCGGTTTATCTCCTTTCACTCCCCAGGAAGTGAGGAACTTGCCCTCCTTGTCGAACTTCATCACGCGCGAGTTTCCGTATCCGTCCGAGATGAAGATGCTGCCGTCTGCTCCGAAGGCGATGTCGGAAGGTTGATCGAACAAGGGCATGTTCGAAGGAGCGGTCCAGCCACCATATCCCAGTTTCTCGAGCGCCGTGCCCAGCCATTCTCCCGCCATCCCACGTTTTCCGAGCACCATCAGCACCTTTCCCTCGGGACTCAGCTTAAGTACAAGGTGTGTTGCCAGATCGGTCGTCCAGATGTTGTCGTCTTCGTCGATGCGGAGACCGTGAGGGTTCTCGAAGAGGCCGTCTCCGAGGGCTCGTACGAACTTCCCGTCAGGGTCGAATTCCAACAGCGAATGGTCCCCTCGATGAAACACATAGATGTGGCTCTTCGAATTGACTGCAATGCCGGACACTTCGCCGAAATTCATACCGGCCGGCAGATCCAAAAACCCCGGAACCGGTTCGTAGTTGATCTCAGGGACCTGCGGCACCTGTGAGCTTGCAGTGAACTGAAGAAAAAGGGTCGCGAGGACGACGAAAACAGCGACGTTCGATCTGATGTTTCTCATATTTCGGCTGATCGAGAGCACAAACGTGATCTTCGCTTGAAGCGCAGATCAATTCCATTGATCGGTTCTGGTCTCCCGGGATCTACAGGTTGAATATTCTGTCTGAATTGCTTCCGAAAGATAGTTTGTATCGCAGTGCGTGTCAAAAAACAGGGCGACTGCGAAATGCAGGTGAGCGGTGAACAACTCCGAGCCAATATGCCGAACTCCAGGATGGGGCCTTTCAGGGGCTTGATCTTCCCACGGCTCCACCAGGTTCAATTTTCAACTGTCAATGATCAAGTGTCAGGTGTCTACCGCTGAGAGAGTCTGCTGCGATCGATCTTACTTAATTTTCATATCCAGAGACTGACAGTAAGAGGGTGACTAGCGCGGTCGCCTTCTTCGCTTTCTGGGATCGACTGGATACACGGCCGGTTCGGCTGTCTGTTTCGTCGGATCGTTTATCGAAGCTGCACGACGATCGCCGTTCCGATCAACAACACTTCGATCGCCGTAGCCCCTATGAGCGACATTTGTGTAGTGTCTGATCGAGATTTGAAGGGCACGAAGGCCAGCACCAGCATTGAAATGGACACTATGACTGCCGCCACAATACTCCAAAGAAGGAGCTCTGCTATATAAGCTCCGGTAATTCCCATCTCATTGGACGGGATCGAACTGTTTGGGCTAAGTGCCTCGAGAACCAACAGGTGAGCTTTCCAGTAGAGCCAGGTGGGAAGTAAATAAAGGACGCCGGCAGCCCCGAAGAACCAGACCGGCGGCGATGCAGTTCTGGTTCGCACAAAGATCCGGCGTACCAGAATGACGATCATGACCAGTCCGCTTACTATAGCCAGATAAAGGGGACCGACAGCAATAAACGATGCTCTGGTCATTATTTCTGTTACTTCGGCGGTTCCCGCAGATTCATCCGCACTCAAAGCTACGAACATTTCCAGAACTAGCTTCGAACTCACGACCACACCGACAACCGGTAAAAGGCACGAGAAAACCGCGATCAGACGAATGGGAATTGAGACCTTCAAACGAGGCTCTTCTTCAGGTGCATTGAACAATGAAACGTCCATAAGGCTATTCCTTGTCTGCAGAACAGGTGGTCCGGATCAATAGTGAAAAGAAATTACGAAAAAGGAGATCGGGAACGGGTCGAACGGAAGTTTATACGCCGTGTAAGCCTCCCATAAAACAGTACCAGACATAAATACAGTTTTCGGTCACAATGGACGATAACCAAGGAGACCGAGAATGAGACAAGCCAGATTCACCGAGAACCAGCTCTCGACATTTACCTGTTTCAACGAAACAAGTCCCTCGGTGCTCTCTGCGTGCTCCACCGTTGTTTTCCATCCACGCTTCTGCGGCAAACCTCTTCTTAAGCTCGAGCTGTATTCGACCTTGAACAGCTGCCCGTCGTCGGGTGATTGTTATAGCATGCGGCGGCCTTGTATTCGTCCCGGTATTTGGTAGGCTCAATTCTCACGATGGATTCCGGAATGTATATCGACCCCGATTTCCGCACTTTGAAAGCGGAATTTCAGAGCGCAGAATTGAAGTTGAATGGGAAGGGAAAGCCAGTTGAAATCAACGAAAAGTGACCGGAAAACCCATGTCCGGGTTTCAAGGGAGAAACTAGACTCATCCTGCTCTGGGCACCTGTAAATAGATCCTCTTAAAGTAGATGCATCAGGTATTGAAGCCCAAGCTGCTGACCGTTATCCAGGCGGGCTACACGAAGAAACTGTTTTTCGCTGATCTGACGGCGGGCATTACCGTGGGGGTCGTTGCGTTGCCGCTTTCGATCGCCCTGGCGATCGCGTCGGGCGCAAAACCTGAGCAGGGCTTGATCACGGCAATCATTGCCGGATTCGTGATTGCCGTCTTGGGAGGAAGTCGTACACAGATCAGCGGTCCGACCGGGGCGTTTATCGTCATCGTATACGGCATCATTCAGCAATACGGCTATCAGGGATTGGTTGTCGCAACACTCATCGCCGGAGTGCTCCTCATTCTAATGGGGCTCTTCCGAATGGGAGCCCTTCTTAAGTTCGTGCCTTATCCGGTCACCGTTGGTTTTACATCGGGAATTGCGCTCCTCATATTTTCTTCCCAGTTAGGCGACTTTCTCGGACTGGGGATCAATCAGGTTCCGGCGGACTTCGTCGAAAAGTGGATTTCATACGGGGCAAATATCAGCACCCTAAACCGATACTCGTTATTGGTTGGAATAGCCTCTGTCTTGGTAATCGTCTATTGGTCAAAGATCACACATCGCATCCCGGGAATGTTGGTCGCAATTGTCCTGATGACGATCGCTGTGCAATATTTCAATATTCCCGTAGACACGATCCAAAGCCGGTTCGGGGATGTTCCCAATTCGTTCCCTACACCCCATTTGCCGCTTGTCGATTGGCAGCTGGTCAAGAAAATGTTCGCTCCGGGTGTGACGCTCGCGTTGCTCGCGGGTCTGGAATCACTCCTTTCCTCGGTAGTCGCAGACGGAATGCTTGGCACCCGGCATCGATCCAATATGGAACTGGTGGCCCAGGGTGCCGGGAACATCGCTTCGGTCGCTTTTGGGGGTCTGCCCGCCACCGGCGCTATTGCCCGCACAGCCACAAACATTAAGAACGGAGGGCGAACTCCGGTCGCCGCCGTGGTCCATTGCGTCGTTCTGCTCGTCATATTTCTGTTTGCAGGACAATGGGCTTCCCTGATACCGCTCGCAACTCTCGCGGCCGTGCTGATCGTGGTCGCCTACAATATGAGCGAATGGCGCGAGTTCCTTTATCTCTCCAAGAGTACGAAAAGCGACTTAGCCGTTCTGTTGATTACCTTTTTCCTGACGGTTCTCGTGGACCTGACGACTGCCATTCAAGTCGGCGTACTTCTTGCGGCATTCCTGTATTTGCAGAGGATGTCGACCAACACTCAGCTAAGAGACATTTCGGAGAATTTCCGAGAGCGGGATGACTCGGAAGCCCGTGATATGTCGAAGATCTCTATTCCGCCTGGTGTTGAAGCCTTTGAGATCTACGGTTCACTTTTCTTCGGAGCGGTCGAGCATTTCAGGGATGCCTTAAGGCGGGTTTCCGGACGGCCGAGGGTGCTGATACTCCGAATGAGAGACGTGTTGTCGATTGACGCCAGCGGCCTTCACTCTCTGAGCGACCTGCACAATGACTTGCAAAGGCATGGAACGGTCCTGGTTTTCTCAGCGATCTCGCCTCCCGTATTTCAACTGATGAAAAGGAGCGGCTTCGTGGATTCGGTCGGAAAAGACAAATTCGGCGAGGACATTTTTCAGGCGATCGAGATCTCACGCCGATTTCTGGCTGAAGAAACGGCAGAAGTTCTGGATCCGGAAGAACCTTCCAAATAGAGGGAATGTAGAAGGGATCGCCAGGAGAGAGATGGACCCCATTCGTTGGACAGTTTCGCGGCTAGTTTAAGGAGGAAAGCCATTCCGATTATGCCGCCAGTTTCAGAGGCCCGGGCTGTCGGGAACTCAATCAGAGAGTCTCCCGAGTGAGGCAGGGGCTCCGGTAGAGGTCCGGCGGAAATGCGAAACATTCGGCTCCTGACGGAGCCGGGGATCCCATCCGCATCGGTTGCTACAGACATTGTGCTCCTAACGGAGCGGAGGTGCCGGCTTTCTCAATTGTAAGTCTTGCTACACGCGGAGCTGAGCTTCCCCGCGTTTCTGAGCTGGATCGATAGTAACAGAAACCCATATAAAACGAGATCCGGAATATGTCGATCAACCCACGGTCCGCCGAACCGATCACCCCCCTCGCTCCCTGATTCATTCCTCGATAGCCGGCGAATGCTGGAAGGCACTTTCGGGGGGGGGGGGAGAGGCGATGGCTTGGTATTTGATTTGAGAGGATTGGATGCGTGGGTGGCAGTGAGGAAAGAACACGCGACCTGCAGAAAGACGGGAAGTCTGACATTCAAACTGGACCAGTAAAGTAGCGCACGTCGACCCCCTCCGGCTCCGCCATTGCTTTCGATATCTCGGGGCGACCATTCTGGCCACCATTCTCTCTCTCACCGGTGGCCTCTAAACATGTCACCTCATGTGAAATGCCCGGAAGTATATGTCACAAAAACGCGAAAATTGTGACATATTCTATTGACCTGTCACTTTGGGCGACATATTCTTCTTCCATGCCCAAAAGCGCCGACACTACAACGGGTCCTTTACCGGAGTGGGATCCCGAAAGGCCATACAACCAGCTACCCGATCTTCCTCCGCCAGTCGATCTCGAAACAAAGAAGATACTCAAGCAGTGCATTCTTTCCAGGGCCGCGGTCGCCGAGCTCAGGCAGGCGGCTCTTCGTATTCCAAACCAGGGGATACTTATCAATACCGTTCCTCTTCTGGAAGCCCAGGCCAGCACGGAGATCGAAAACATAGTTACAACTTCAGATCAGCTTTTTCGGTACCGAGACTCAGAAGAAAATGCAGATCCGGCCACGAAAGAGGCGCTCCGATACTGTCAGGCTCTTCTGAACGGATATCGATCCCTTACGAAGAAGCCTCTAAGCACTACTACAGCTGAGCAGGTTTGCAGCAAGATCAAAGACAAAGAAATGCGCGTGAGGCGGGTGCCCGGAACAGCCTTGTCAACGCCGGGAGGGAAAGTGATCTACACGCCTCCCGAAGGAGAATCGCTTCTGCGCGAGAAGCTGGCCAATTGGGAGCGGTTCCTTCATGAGCGGACGGATCTCGATCCGCTGGTCAGAATGGCTGTCGGTCATTATCAGTTCGAAGCGATACACCCCTTCACCGACGGCAACGGGCGGACTGGACGGATTCTTAACAGCCTGTTCCTGATCCAGAAAGGGCTGCTGAGCCTTCCTATCCTTTACCTGAGCAGATACATTATCGACAACAAATCGGAGTACTACCGGCTGCTTCTGGAAGTGACAAGTGACGGATCTTGGGAGGAGTGGATATTGTTCGTTCTCAAAGGCGTAGCGGAAAATGCGAGATGGACCACGGGGAAGATCGAAGCAATAGTCAGCCTGTTTTTTGATACTGGCGCGTATGTGAAGGAAGAGCTTCCGAAGATATACTCCTTCGAGCTTGTCCAGGCGATCTTCGAACAGCCTTACTGCCGGATCCAGAATCTTGTCGAACGAGACATAGCAGAGCGCCGGGCGGCCTCAAGGCACCTCAAGCAGCTTGTCGATATCGGTGTCTTGGAAGTGAAGAAGGCAGGCCGTGAGAAGCTTTTCATTCACAAGAAACTTCTTCGATTGCTTACCTCTGACAGTAACGGCTACAAAGCCTACGATTGACCGTTCCGTTTCGATTCGGATCTGCTTTTCCCACTGCAGAATCCTGGCAAGGACCTGCGAAATACGAACGCAGTCCCACAGGTGCTGGATCTCCCGTGCAGTGGTTGCGCTCCTAGCGGAGCGTGCGACTCATTTTGGGACGGCTTTCTACAGACGTTTGGCTCCTACGGAGCCGAAGAAGTTCAGCCCCGATGGGGCTGCGGCCTTTGTCTGAGGACCAGCGCTACAGACATTTGGCTCCTAAGGAGCGGAAGTAGTTCAGCCTCGCAATTCAAGACGCGGGCGCATTGGACAGGATTCCATCTCTGATAAGCAGGCATAAACTGGATAGCTATCAGTAGCCCCCCCGTCTCAACGCGTGGACAATAACACAGAACAGGATCGGGGCTTCAGCCCCGAGTTAGCCGGCTGAAGCCGGCCGGGAATCTATTCGTTGTCCTTTGATCCCCCCCGTTGAAACGGGGGGCAACTGATGGAAAGGAAGCCCGCGAAATGCACCGCGCTCCGAAAGGAGCGCAATGTCTGTAGAAGCGGCCGACCCAACAATATCGCGGGGGCTGTCTCAAAAGCAGCGCCTCCCCCTGCCCGAACCGGGTGAGGATAATTCTGGAAAGAAACTCGATCAGTTGCCCCCCGTTTCAACGAGGGGATCAAGAGGTGCCCCCTGAGATCTATCGCCGGCTTTAGCCGGCTGTTTTGAGGGGCTGAAGCCCCTTTCCGCTTTGGGGCCTCTGCCCCCCCCGCTAAAGCGAGGGGCAACTGATCTTCCATTTCCAGGAAGTCAGACCATTCGGCGCGAATATCAAGCGACACAAGAGTTCCTTTTGAGACAGCCTCCGAACTTGCTGAAGCGAGATTCGGCTCCTAACGGAGCCCGATGTCATCTTGGCGAACCGTTGCTACAGACATTGGGCTCCTGACGGAGCCGAAGAAGTTCAGCCTCGCGGGCTGAACGCGTTCCTATTCAACCGGATCCGTTCTTGGACAGCCGGTGCGATCCGCAGCACGCTATCGGTGGCAGGAGCGATGGGTTCCGTCTTGGATCATTCGACCGGTTTCCTGGGGGCGGAAGACAGGGATTCGACAGGAGCCAATAACCTACCCAAAGGATTCCGCGTATACTCATATTCAAACCATTCGAGTTTGATTGGGCAGACCGGGCGGCCTACTGCCAATCATGAACCGGACCCGAGGACCCACGCCGGCTTACAATAAGGAAATAATATGAAGACCAGATCACTGCTGCTGTTTCTGATCGCCTTTTCGTTTCAGGCTTTTGCTCAATCACCCGCAAAGGGCCTTGAAGGCGCCTGGAGCGGCCTGCTTGACGCCGGCGGCACCAAACTTCGTTTGCTCGTGACCGTGACCAAGTCGGAGTCGGGGACATACACGGGCAAATTTGAAAGCCTGGATCAAGGCGCGACGGTCCCGATCGATTCGATCGATCTCGATGGCGACAACGCGCGCTTCGAAGTAAAGGCGGCCGGAATCGTCTTCGAAGGCGTTCTCAACAAAGACCGGACGGAGTGGGCCGGGAAGTTCATGCAGGGCGGCCAGACCATCCCGCTTACATTCACACGGGGCGAGCCGGCAGCTTCTTCGGCAAAAAAGCCGGCGCCAAAACCGGACTATTCTGCACCGCCTGACGCGCCTTACACCGCGGAGGATGTGCAGGTTAAGACGCCGATGGGACACGTGCTCGCCGGGACATTGACGCTCCCGAAAAGCGCAAGCGGCGAGAAACCGTCACCCGCGATCGTCATCATCACGGGTTCCGGCCGGCAGAACCGCGACGGCGAACTCGGTTTCGAAGGATACCGGCCGTTTAGACAGATCGCCGATTCGCTGGCGCGAAGAGGCATAGCAATGCTCCGTATGGACGACCGCGGAACGGGGGAATCGGGCGGTGAGTTCAAGGGCGCGACAAGCGCCGATTTTGCGGAGGACATCCGTGCCGGACTTGCGTATCTGCGAGGCCGTTCAGAGATCAATGCGGGCCGGCTCGGAGTGCTCGGTCACAGCGAGGGCGCCTTGATCGCGCCTATGGTTGCCGAAAAGGAAGCCGGCTTGCGTGCCATAGTGCTGCTTGCAGGAGTTGCGGAACCCGCACGCAGCGCGCTGCACTTCCAGATGAAGAACATCTACGATCACGACACTTCGCTCACGCCCGAAAAACGCGAGGAGCTGATCAAAGCGATTCCCCAGAGGATCGACGCGATGATGGAAGCTGATCCGTGGATGAAGTTCTTCGTCACCTACGACCCCGCGGCGACGATGCGCAAAGTGAAGACACCGGTGCTGATACTCACAGGCTCGAACGACAAGCAGGCGGTACCGGAGCAGGTGGTGCTGATGAAGGCGGCCTTCAAGGCGGGTGGCAATGAGGACGTGACCGCAAAGGTCCTGCCGGGCTTGAACCACCTGTTCGTGGAGGACGCCGACGGCTTCGCGGGCAACTATAAAAATCTTCCGCCGCCCGTGGCGATCCGGTCCGATGTCCTGGAGATCATTGCAGACTGGCTGGCGAAAAGGCTGCGATAAAGCCTCTGATCTCACGCACCTGCGAATTACTCAGTCCAGCGAAACTTCGGCCCCGACCGAGTTCTCTTTCGCCCGGCGGTAGATCTCGTTTCCCACGGCTATATCGAGCCCCGCGTTTCCAACCGACTTGAAGAACGTGATCGCTTCGTTCGTCTCCCTCCCGACGCACTTTCCGAGTACGATCTCGCCTATCTCGCAATCGATATCCGTCTCGCCGATCACACCCGCTTCGATCGCCCGGATCAGATCGCCCGCTTCCGACATCGCTCCGGAGAGAGAATCGACCACGATCTTCGAGCATCTCTTCAGCGCCTCAAATCCGACTTCCCGCATTTCCGGCGTGAACGAGCCGATACCGTTGATGTGAGTTCCCGCTGTCAGTCCGGCACCATCGAATACCGGTTCGTTTGAAGTAGTCGCAGTGCAGACGATGTCCGAACTCCCGACCGCCTCGTCCGCGGATCTTACACTTTCGATCGGAAACGATTCTCCGAGGTCTTTGCTGAACCTGTCGAACGCCGCCGCATCCGTATCAAATGCATATACCTCTTTTATGTCCCGGACCGCGCAGACCGCGGGAACGATCGTCCTGCTTTGAGCCCCAAGTCCGATCATCGCCATCGTCGAAGAATCCTCGCGCGAAAGAAGCTTTGTCGCCAATCCGACCGAAGCTCCCGTGCGGAGCGCCGTCAGGTAAGCTCCCTCGATCAGAGCCAAAGGCCGCCCGTCCGTCGGATCGAAGACGTTCACGATCCCGTAGATCGAGGGCTTGCCCTCGGAACGGTTTCCGGGGAAAACGGAAACGATCTTCACCGCCAGCGAATCCTCGCCGGAAAGATGACCGGGCATTATTAAGGTAACGCCGTCTTCGGTCTTGAGGCCGATGCGGTCCGGCACGTTCGCGGTCCCGGCGGACAGCTCCGCGTACGCCCTTGCGACGCACGGGATCGCTTCCGACACCGGGAGCAGATCTTCGACGTCTTGTCTGGAGATGATGAGCATTGCGGCTCGGCCCGCAAAACAGGTCGGGTCCGACGCTTAGTATAAACGGCTTTTCTACCGAAGATCAGCCGTACTCGCGGATCTCGATCAGCTGGTTCGAACCTATACTCCTACGGCCTCATAGGAATCTCCATCGATTTGATCTTTGAAGCGAGCGTCGTCGGTTTCATCTTGAGCACTTCTGCTGCGCCGTCCGCGCCATAGATCTTGTAGTTCGTTTTCTGCAGGGCCCTGATGATATTTTCCCGCTCGAAGTCCCGTAACTCGTCATAGCTCAGTATCGGGCTTTCAGCCGCCGATGCGGGCCTGTCTTTGACCAGCACCTGATCGATGACCTGGGACACGGTGAACTTCGACATCGAGAACCGAGAAAGGATCATCGCCCTCTCGATCATATTCTGCAGTTCGCGAACATTTCCGGGGTACCAGTATTCCTGCAGGGTCTTCAGATTCTGCGCACTTAAGCGGATGGGCTCGCATCTGGCCCGGCGCGCGTACTGGTCCAGAAAATGTCTCGCCAGAGGCTCTATGTCCTCGAGCCGTTTCCTCAAAGGCGGAAGATGGATCGGGAAGACGCTCAGGCGATAGAAAAGGTCCTGTCTGAAGTTCCCGGTCTCAACTTCGGCTGCGAGGTCGCGATTTGTCGCCGCGATCACTCGAACGTCGACGGTCCTGCTCTTACCTTCCCCGACCCGTTCGAACTGCCTTTCCTGGAGCACGCGCAGAAGCTTGCCCTGAAGACCGAGCGGAAGTTCACCGATCTCGTCCAGGAAGATGGTGCCGCCGTCCGCGAGCTGAAAGCGACCGACACGATCCTTCACTGCGCCGGTAAAAGCTCCTTTCGCATGCCCGAAGAATTCGCTTTCAAACAGCTCGGCCGAGATCGCGGCGCAGTTCACCCTGATCAGCGGCTTGTCTTTGCGGGAACTCGCATCGTGCAGTGCGCGGGCCACCAGTTCCTTTCCGGTTCCACTTTCGCCCGTCAGCAGGACGGTCGCCTCGGTCGGCGCGACCAGGTCAATCTGGTCCAGGATCTTTTTCCAGGCAGGGCTTTTTCCGATCAGCTGTTTGTGATGAGTGACCTCATTGATCTCTTCCTTCAGGTACTCGTTCTCCTGCCTGAGCTGATCCCGCAGCCTTTCGATCTCCTCAGCCGCGCGCGCATTCGCGATCGCTACCGACGCCTGGTTGGCAAAGACCCGGAGCCAGGCAAAGCTTTCTTTGCTTATGTTCTTTCGGCAGAAGACAGCCAGTACGCCGAGAATGTCTTCCTTGAACCTGAGCGGATGCGCGGCGAATCCTTCGATCTTCTCAGCCTTGATCCATTCCTCATCCACGATCCATTCACTCCCGGATACCCCCAGATCATCGAGATAGATCGACTCGCCGGTGGCCGCCACGTGTCCCACCTTTCTGACGCCGATCGGGAAACGCTGGAAGCGCCCTTCGGTGTTCGTCCAGACATCCGCACCCTTCAGATTCCTTCCCGCGCTTGCCGTCAGGTGCAGGCACCGCTCCTGATCCGGGCACTCAGTACGCAAGATGCAAACTTTGCAGATGTCCCCCTGATCGATGAGCCATATCCTTGCCAGGGCGACCTCCTCATTCTCCATCAGCTGAAGAATGATCGCCTGCAGAGTCTCGTTGACAGGATTGTTCCTGATGATCAACTCGCTTATCGAATCCGATCCAATTTCCATCGTCATGGCCGGACTGTACCGAGATCCCGTTGATTGCGCAACGTAAAATCGTGCTACAACGAGCTTCCGTGGTTGCAGCCGCGTCCGAGATCCTGCCGTAAACTCATCATTTGCATAGGTTTACAGCAGTCTTGATTTCCGGCACGGGAAATGCGCTATCGGTAACCGAGCAACTGCTTCAAAACAACAAAGGAGATATGGATAAATGCAGAGAATAAATGCAATAAAACATGAAGTCGCAACCGGAAAGACAAGGGAACTTCTTGACGGTGTTAAGGCAAAACTCGGGTTCGTTCCGAACATGATGGCGACGATGGCATCTTCGCCCGCCGTACTGGAGGCTTACCTGAATTTTGGTGATGCGCTTGGTTCTTCACTCAGCGCAAAGGTAAGGGAGCGGATCGCACTGGCCGTAGCCGAGATAAACGGATGTGAATACTGCGCAGCCGCTCACTCGGCGATCGGGAAGATGTCCGGGCTTTCCGAAGACGAGATTGAGAGCGCCCGTCGCGGCGGTTCCGAGGATCCGAAAGCGGATGCGGCTGTGAAGTTCGCAAAGGCCTTGGTAGTCAGCCGGGGACACGCTTCGACGGCAGAGTATGACGCGGTCAAGAATGCCGGACACTCGGAAAAGGAGATAAGCGAGATCGTTGCGAATGTCGCGCTGAACATCCTTACAAATTACTTCAATATAACGGCCGGTACGGAAGTGGACTTTCCGGCGGTCGAATTTCCGTTGGCAAGCAAAAGCGCACACGCTTAGTGCCTTTTTGGTCGGGGCGCTTTTGCGCCCCGCCTCTTTTCACTGACAGATCCGGCCAGGCAGGAACGGCCGATGAAGGCGCGCAACTGACGCCTTCGACACAAAACATGTCACACAAATTTTTCGATCTGACATTTACCGAATCCGTCAAGGCAGCGCAGGAGAGGTACGGTTCGAGGAAAAGCTACGCCCGGCGCGAAGGCGGCGAGCCGGATTTTCAGGGCCTGACCGATTCCGAACGCCTTTTCATAGGCGAACGCGACGGTTTCTATATGGCCACCGTTAATCAGGATCTTCAGCCCTACATACAGTTCCGGGGCGGCAAGAAAGGATTCCTGAAAGTCCTGGACCCTGAAACGCTCGGTTTCGCGGACTTTCGGGGGAATATGCAATACATAAGCGTCGGCAACCTAAAGGCCAATGACAAAGCGGCGCTGTTCCTGATGGATTACGCAGCCAAAAGGCGGCTGAAGATCCTTTCAAGAGTCGAGGTACTGGATGCGGCAAAAGCGCCGGAGGTCATAGGGAAGCTCGCGGACATTGACTACGAAGCGACCATCGAGCGGGCAATGATACTGCACGTTGAGGCTTTCGACTGGAACTGCCCGCAGCATATTACCGAGCGCTACACGCTGGACGAGATAAAAGCGGTCAGCGCCCCCTTGTTCGAACGAATTGAAACGCTTAAGGAAGAGATAAGGATTCTGAAAGGAGAAAAATGATGACGCAGAGACCGCACCAGGAGAAGAGAACCGTGACAGGATCGGCACCTGTCAAACCAACCGACATCAAGCCGCCGTTCACGCTCGAATCGGCCCGAGCAAAGGTCCGGGCGGCCGAGAATGCGTGGAATTCACGAGACCCCGGACGCGTTGCACTCGCGTACTCCGCGGATTCGGAGTGGCGGAATCGGTCCGAGTTTATCAACGGGCGTTCCGAGATCGTGGAATTCCTGACTAGAAAGTGGAACAAGGAGCTCGATTACAAGCTCCGCAAGGAGTTGTGGGCGTACACGGATGATCGGATCGCCGTTGGTTTTGAGTATGAATGGCACGACGCGGACGGCAACTGGTTTCGGAGCTATGGCAATGAATTGTGGGAATTCGATGAGAGCGGGCTAATGCGCCGGCGTGCGGCGTCGATCAACGACGCGCCCATCCGCGAATCGGATAGACGAATATTTTGAACTAAAGACAGTCATTCGACCGACATGATCACATTTCAAGAGCGCAGGTTTGGTTGATCGATAAACAACGCTGATGGCCACAAGCTCGTTCTTGATGGAAGCCTGCAGGATCATTAACTCGCCGTCGAGGTTGCGGCGACTGAGTGATTGCCCAGCGTGTTTCCGGAGGTTCTTGAATGCCGGAGAAGGACGGTGAATTCAGCAACAATTGGGCTGTACTAAACCCAGCGCGTTTTCTTGCCCGGTCCTGGGCAAGGATATTTCCGAGGAACAGTTACATCAGTTGCCCCCGGCTTCAGCCGGGGGTCAATTGGGTCAACAAAACAGGATCAGGGCTTTGGCTCCGAGTTAGCCGGCTGAACCCGGCCAAAAATCTAAAATGTCTCTTGATCCCCCCGCTGAAACGGGGGGGGGGACAACTTATGGAGGCTGAATGTACCACGCGCAGATTGCGCTCCTAACGGAGCGCGCCTCGATGCGGGGCCGTCTGGCTATTAATATTGGGCTCCTATCGGAGCCGAAGAAGATCAACGCCTCACGTGAATGGATAATTTAATCACGCTTTGCAACAAGCGTTCTCGGCTCCGTAAGGAGCCAAATGTCAATAGCACAAGTCCGCGAACGAAGAACCCAGCCCCGTCGGGGCTGAATGTCACATTTGCGAATTGGTCCAATACGGGCTTTAGCCCCTACGAGAGCCGGCTGAAGCCGGCGAAATGATCTGTTTGTCACTAAGTTCCCCCCCGCTAAAGCGAGGGGCAACTGATAGCTGTGCGACTGCGGCCGTTGCGATTTCTCGTACAAGAACAAGAGGCTGCCTTTGCAGACAGCCTCGTTTTACGTTTTTGACTACGACCAGGATCAAAGGCAGATCACTACTTCTCGTCACCTTATTACTTTGCTCCGACTGTGAAGGCGGTCACGCCCATCACATTGTCCCAGGCGATGCCCAGCACGCCGCCGCTTTCCGTTACATCCATAAATACGATCGTGAACTGATCGATGGAGTTCTGCAGCATCTCGGCCTTCAGCGGGACGCGGATCACGTCTTTTGCGCTGTCGTAATTGTAAGAACCCCAGATCCCGTCGCCCTCTTCGCGACCCGAGTTCTTCGCCTTGTGATTCGAAAAGATAAGCGTCCAGCCCGACTGGCCGAGCTCGGCAAACATGCTGTATTCCCCTGCCGGAAGTTTCTTGTCGCCGAACATCAGGTCGACATCGGTGTTTATCCTCGTCGACTTGTTTGCGCCGAGGCGCCAGACCGGAGCTCCCGCGTACAGCTTCTTTCCGTAATCTTCTGCCGCGCTAAATACACCGCGGCGGCCCCTTAGGATCGGGCGTCCATAATCGACGACGATCCATTTGCCGCCGATCTGGGTCGAGGCCTCGCCGCGCGGTGACGCGGGCCTCTCGCCCTGAGCGAATACCGCACCTGTGCCGAGAACGAAAACCATCAAGATCAATACGAGTTTGCTTATGCGCATCTTTTCCCCCTAGATTTTTGAATTTTGGATAGAGACAGTATAGCGACTGGCGCCGCCGTTTTCACGGACCGCTCCCGGATTTCCTCAGGTTTCTTCTGCAAGATTGAATCCGCCCGCGGACCAAGTGCGAAATCAATGCTTATTTCAAGGATTTACTATGAAACGAATTATATTCCCGTTGATCTTGTTGGCTTCGACGTCGTTCGCGGCGGCTCAGGAGGCCGGGCCATCTTCGGTCGAGGGTAAACCAGTCCCGGTAGTCAGTGAGTCTCCGGCGCCTGAACCCGACACTTCCGATGCACGGAAAGTCGCTGATTGTTCAGATCCCGGTAGGGGAGATCGCTGCTATGAATTCCCGGAAAGATCCGAGCGCTTCAAACGGTTCCTGAATGACGCCTTCGGTCCGAAGGCCTATATCGGCCCGGCGATCGGCGCGGCCTTTCAGACCATCGGCGAGTCCCCGCCCGAATGGGAGAAGAACGGCAAGGGCTTTGCGCGCCGGTTCGCCTCGAACGTGGCGGAGGATGTGATCGAGGAAAGCGTTATCTACGCGGGATCGGAGATCCTGGGACACGACGCGAAGTATTACAAGAGCGAGAGCAAGAACTTAGGAAAGCGGGCGTGGCACGCATTGAAGTCTGGATTCACTGCGAGGGACCGGAGAGGCAGAACGGTTTTTGCTCCGCAGAAGGTCGCCGCTCCGTTTGTTTCAAACGTGACTTCGGCGACCGTTTGGTATCCGGACAGATTCAGCGCCCGGGACGGACTTCGAAGCGGAGGATACAGTCTCTTGTTCAGTACAGGCTTTAATCTGATCAGGGAATTCGTGTTTTAGGGGCGTAGGATTAGACTAACGGAAAAATAGATCACGGAGGCTGTCTGAAGAGGCAGCCTCCTTCCTTTGTCTGCGTTCGAGAGATCTTGCCGCCAATAGAATTCATTACCATCAGTTGCCCCCCGCTTTAGCGGGGGTTAACGGGTCTCGCAAAGGAACATTGGGGCTTCAGCCCCGGGATAGCCGGTTGAAGCCGGCGAATGATCTATAAGCCCTTACGGTCCCCCCGCTTCAGCGGGGGGCAACTAGTAAGAAGGTCACTAAACCACCTGAAGAACCACACGGTCCTTGATCTCACGGTTTTCTACCGCCTGATGTGCCGCCACTATCTCCCCAAGGCCGAAGCTGGCTCCGATGACGGGGCCGTCCCAGCCGCCGGTGAGCGCACGGTTTATTGCCCGCGCTCCGGCGATCTTCGTTTCCACTTTGAAATCGTCGCTTCCGAGGAAGTGTACGCTCACGTTCTTGAACACGAGCGGCCAGAACGGGATCTTCGGATCGGGGACTCCGGAAGCAAAGGTCGCGATCGAACCGCCCAAACGGAGGACAGTTTCATCGGCCTCTATGTTTGTGTGAAATGCCACTTCGACAATGTGATCAACCCCCTCGGGAAACAGCCCGAGGACCGAGGAATTCATGTCATCACGACTCAACGATCCGGTCTCGATCACTTCGTCCGCTCCTGCGGCCTTCGCCTTTTCGACGTCGGCTTCCGTGCGGACTGTCGCGATGACGAATGCTTCCAGGCTGTGCGCCAATGCGACAGCGCATTGCCCGACCGCGCCCGCTCCTCCCTGGATCAGGAGGTTCCTGCCCTTGGGATCACCCGCGACGGTCACCGCCCTGTAAGCAGTCAGTCCAGGGATCCCGAGACATGCGCCGATCTCAAAAGAGACGTCATCGGGAAGTTCCACCGCCTGATCGGTCGGCACGACGCAGAACTCCGCCGCGGTGCCAAAGGGCCTGTATGACTGGGCCCCGAAACACCAGACCCGTTCACCGATCCTTTTTTCGTAGACGCCGGGCCCAACCGCGTCGATAACGCCCGCGCCGTCGCTGTGGGGAACGATCCTCGGAAATGCCAATCCCACGCCAAAGGCATCCTGCCGTTTCTTTACATCTCCGGGATTGATGCCTGACGATACGATTCGGATCCTCACCTCGCCTTCGCCGGGAACCGGATCGCCGAGCTCGCCCACCCTCAGCACATCTTCAGGGGGACCCGTCTCTTCGTACCAGGCTGCTTTCATGTCGCGTATCGTACCAAACCCTGTTCGAAAACCAGTAGTAATCGCGCTTGCTCTCTGCTCTTGGTTTCAGCTCTTTGGGTTGATCTTGGGAACGGCAGGAAGGTCGCTGTGAAGCACGTGAATATCTTGATCGCTTTCATCTTGCAAGGATTCCCGGCTCTGTAGGAGCCAAATGTCAATAGCACAGGTCCGCTACGAAGTGCCCAGCCCCATCGGGGCTGAATGTCCTTTGTACCGATTGCGCTCCTGACGGAGCGCGGCTCATTACGGTGGCGTTCTGCTATTAACATTAGGCTCCTGACGGAGCCGAAGTCGATAAACATCGCGCGAATTGCTCCAATACGAGGCTTTGGCCCCAAGAAGCGCCGGCTGAAGCCGGCTGGGAGTTTTTCGGATTGCCTTTGATCCCCCCGTTGAAACGGAGGGCAACTGATGGGATTCCAAGTGTTGAAAGAAGTAATCACCTGACCACAGAATATGGCATATCTGCCATATTCTATCTTTACACAATATGGTATATTTGCTATAAAAAATCGTGGCGGACAGACCGAAAGAAAAGCGTGTCGATTGGGTAGGTTCATCACTTGAGGACCTGAGAGCCTTCCCGGACCCGGTCCAGCAGAGCTTCGGGTTCGAGCTCTATCAACTTCAGATCGGCGAAACGCCAAGATCAGCAAAGCCGCTAAAGGGCAAAGATCTAAGCTGGGTTTACGAATTAAGAAACCACTTGAAAGGCGATGCGTACAGGGCTGTCTATATCGCTAAGCTCGAAGACATTATCTACGTCCTGCACTGCTTTAAGAAGAAATCAAAGTCCGGGATCGAAACCCCGAAGAAGGATCTGGAACTGATCCGATCCCGTTTGAAACTGGCGATCGAGGACAGCAAGGGAGCAAAAGAATGAGTGAGAGAATTAAGAGAGGTTCGGGCAGCGTATTTGAGGACCTTGGATTTGAAAATCCATCGGGGTATCGGGCCAAGGCCGACCTCGCGCTGCGAATAATAAAGATCGTCGAGGAGAATAAACTGACCCAGGAACAGGCTGCCAGGTTGATCGGCGCTTCGCAGCCGGACATTTCCAAGCTCAAGGGCGGACAGCTTAAAGGTTTCACGCTTGACCGGCTATTCTCTTTTCTCCTGAAACTGGACATGAGCATAGAGATCCGCGTGACAAAACCGAGAAGCAAGAAAAAGAGAGGATTGCTGGAACTCGTCAGCTGACGGACGGAAGGCCTCCTGGGTTCTGAGATCCGGCTATCGACACGGAATCATTCTTCCTTGGACAAAGTCTTCCGGCTCCGTAGGAGCCAAATGTCAATAGCACAGGTCCGCTACGAAGTGCCCAGCCCCATCGGGGCCGAATGTCCTTTGTACCGATTGCGCTCCTGACGGAGCGCGGCTTGCTAACAGGGCGACTTTCTACAGACATTGGGCTCCTGACGGAGCCGAAGAAGACCTATCTCTCAAGTGGATATTATCGATCGCCTTGGTTTGGTTGAGCCTGCCGGCTCCGTAGGAGCCAAATGTCTGTAGCACAGGTCCCCCAAAGAAAAACCCAGCCCCATGGGGGCTGAAGTACCTGTACGGTTTTGGTCACGATTATCCCTCCGTTAAAACGGAGGGCAACCGAAGGGCTGAAGCCCTGTATTGTTTTGGTCACCGATATCCCCGGTCAAGACTGAGGGCAACTGAAGGGGTGAAGCCACTGCGTTGTTGTAACGCCTATCATCCCCCGCCAAAGCAGAGGGCAACTCATTTTCTCCCGACCAGATTTCAAGACTGTCGCTGTCGCTCTTTAATAAATTTGTCAACATTCACGATTCGCAATCGTCTGATTCGTTGCGCTCGGCCTGACATATTTCCTGCTTTCGACGCCTGAGCCTTTCCTGCAGAGCCGCCTTGCTTCTGTCCCATTTGGATCAGGCGCGGCGTATTCCTTGAAAAGGCAGAAAGCTATCCAGTGGAATTTTGTGGCTGGGATCACGATCGCTGATGCAGGGGCCTGATCCGGCTGAAACATCGAGAAGGCACCGGACCCCGATCTTGATCGGGGTCGCCGGAGGATTCGAACATGACCAATAATGAGAACGAAGCGGACCGCGCCGTTGATCAACGCGTGAAGAGACTGGAAAAACAGCTGAGGCTGGCGCTGGTCATCGGCTTACTTTTTCTTGGACTCTTCGTACTAACAGCATCGAGCGGCCGGACAGGTGATGAACAGGTATTTGAGAAGATCCGCGTTCGGCAGATCATCGTTGTCGATGAGAAGGGAGTCGAGCGGATCTATATCGGGTCGCCGGTTCCGGATCCCAAGGCCGATGGTCAGCAGATCCAAAGGATTGCACCGGTAACCGGGATCACGATGAACGACGAAAATGGAAACGAGAGGAACGGCTGGGGCATATTCCCGGATGGCCGGCAAACATTCTGTCTGGACTATGACAAGGGGATCGGAGAAGCGCTTTGCCTGACCCAGGGAGGAGAACGAAGCGGGTTGATGATCAAGGATACGAAGCAAAGGTTCAACCTGATACTCGGCCGCCTCGCCGTAGGCAATGACGATGATGAAGCGAAGTTGCTGATGATGGGTACAGACGGCAAGTCATCGATAAGGCTTCAGCTGACGGATGACACCGGCAAGCCTTTGATCAAAGTGACCGGCGACAAGGGAGAATCGATCTTTGAGACCAAAGCTGAACGATGATCACCCCACGCCTGTTCCGAACGGCCGGCGACGATCTCTTCCGATCACACGGAGTGAACTTGGGAGCAACGCGCGATCCCCGAATGGTGCGGTTCGTGACTGCACCTGGATATGTACGCCCTTACGAAACGCCCTTGTCCAGTATCCAGCGAGCAATGAGATCGAGCAGATCCTCCCGGAAAATGCCGTGACCATTGTTGTGAAAGAGCAGGATCGAGTAGTTGTATCCGCTCTTGCCAAGGGTGTTCTCTATCCGGTCTATGCTCTTCCTGATCCTGATCTGGGTGTCTTTGCCTCCGTAAACGAACAGGAAGGGGACGCTTACTTTCTTCCAGTAAGGAATGGGGTCATAGTCACCTATGGTGTGGATAAATGTTCGCGAGGGATGGTCCGGATCGGTTGGGAATCCCTCGACAACTTCCTTGCCCCTAAGAGGCCCTTCTTTTGCGGCGTTCAGTGCCTTGAGGTAATCGTCGACGCCATTTCCTGTCAACGCGGCGTAGATGGCCTTGCGATTGATGTCGTTCACGACCTCGATCTCGGCCTTGTTAAGCCCTTCGTTCTCAGCCATTATCTCGACCTCATCCATGATCTGCTCCATCATCGGGACGGTTGAAGCCGAAATACTTATCGCGAATGAAATGTCGCCCGATCGCGCCGCGGCAGCCGGGACAATGTGGCCGCCCTGGCTAAAACCGATGACGCCGATCCTTGTCTTGTCGATTTCGGGGATTGTCTTTAGCAGCCTAACCCCCGCGATCGCGTCGTCAGCCAGTTCAAGGAAAGTGGAGTTGATCCAGTTTCCCGTCGATTTTCCGCTTCCGCGCTTGTCCGGGTGGAGCACCGCGATTCCGCGCTTCACCAAAGCATCGGCATAGGCGCCGGTCCAGGGATTCGCGCGCGTGCTGCTCCCGGATCCGTGAACGATCACAACGGCCGGAAACGGGCCAGGGCCTGAAGGAATGAGGAGGGTGGCGGACAGAACGATCTCGCCGTTCCTGTACTCGACCTCGGTCTTTCGCTGATCAGCAGGTTTTTCCGTAACCTGAGCGTTTCCGACGACCGTGAGAAGGCACGCCAGAAGTACCACTTTGCTTACCTGTAAATACATATCTTCGTAAGTTCCTGCGTCACGGCGCCAAATCGGGCAGCCGGAGATCTCGCCGGATCGGATCAAGGAACCCATTATGACCGAAAGTCGGTTCGGGTCAAAATCCGGGTTTTTTAGATAGCCGGCGCCGCCGGGCGGCAGCAGCGCGAGTTGTGAGTATCGACTTGTAATCCGCCCTTCACCTCCCCGTCAGCAGCCGCGCTTCCCGTGACCATCCCCACGTCAGCGAATTCGGGAAGCAATTATCAAGGAATAGAAAACCGGAACGCCGCGATCTATGTCCGGCAAGGGACTCTATGCGGCTATTCACATCAAATTCAGCTTCCGGACACGTACTCCGTCGGGCGCGAATTGCCTTTACCGCCGTTCTCATAGTGCTTTCCGCCGTATCGGTATTTGCCGGCCCGGTCCCGATCCCTGTGCCCACTAAACAGGCGGTCGAGTATCACACGGTCAGCAATATAGTGTGGGGAGTCAACCAGATTCTGGCGTTGCTGCTGCCGATGGTATTCCTGATCTCAGGGCTGGGGACACGGATCTCATTCAAAACGCTCAGGTACGGCAAATATCTGACTTTTGCCCTGATTGCCGCAACTCTCTTCGTTCTGAACGCACTGATCCGTCTGCCCCTCGAACGGATCCGCACGAACAAACTGAGCCAGACCAGAAGCGTCGCCGCCGAACCTTTACTGCAATGGATCCCTGGTCAGGTGCTGGAATCGCTGCCGTCTGTCGTGCTTGCCACGGTCGCGGCCGTGCTTGTGTTCTGGCTTATAAACAGGAGTCCGAAGAGATGGTGGCTGTGGACGGCCATTGGTTTTTCGGCGCTGTCTCTTGTCGTACTTGTGGGAGAGCCTCTGTTTACCGGCCACAAACCGATCGGCCGGACACCGATCGAGTCAAGGGTTGTCGAATTCGCAGGCCGGGTCGGAATACCGAAGGATTCTATTGCCCTTGAGACCTGCGAGCCGGTCGATTCGTGCGTTGATGCACACGTCGTAGGGCTGGGTCCGACGAGGTTGATACTGCTGAACGAAGGGCTGCTGCGATCGCGCCCTGAAAGCTGGACGCTCCAGACATTTGCCCACGAATCGAAGCATTTCGTAATGGACGACAACCTTACAGGCTGGGTCGTGCTGACCTTCATATTCCTGGTTTTCTTTCTGGCGGCGGACCTGGTCTGCAGGGTGGCCCTTAGAAGATTTTCCGTTCGGTTGGGATTCGATTCGATCGCTCAGGCCGCCGCGATGCCTTTGCTGGTCCTGGTCTTGAGCATTGTTTACCTGATCGCATTGCCCCCGATCAATCTGTTCAGACAGCACGTTGAGTTCGAAGCCGACCGGTATGGCCTTGAGCTCACGGGCAACGGCGAGGTTCTTGGCGAGATGGTCTCGAGTTGGACGACCACTTCGACATTTCGCGTGCCGGAACCGAGCCCGTTCTTCATGCTCTTTCGCAGTTCTCACCCGTCGGACGCCTCGCGGATCGCGTTCGCAAACGAATTCCGGCCGAAGCGTGCTGCAGAATAGCGGACCATTCGTTTGAGGGTTGTTCCTCAGAAACGTCGGGAACCCGGCCTTGCTTCAGAATTTAACAACGCTTCTCCTGCGGTATTGCAGGCAGAGGCCGATCGATCGCGCCGCAAGTCTTCATTTCAAAGAATGAAGATCCCGAAGGAATTTCACCGAAACCCGGATCGGATCAAGAAACATTGCCTTTTTAGATCATCTTCACCGGTTTTTTATGTCCGGAGACCGTGGAAAGGCGTCCGACTCTCTCCTTTTAGATCAGCGGTTGTGGAACCTTATTTAGGTCACGGCCGTAAAGCAGACCTTCGTTTCGGCGAGGCGGTGCCTGGTTCCGGAAAGGTGGCTGGGTCATCGGCGAGCGACGTGTCGCCTCTGTTTACGAACCTGCGTTGGGTTTCCGTGCAGTGCACCCGAATATGAACAGAAAGATCCTAAAGAAACTCGTGTCATTCTTGGCCACAGCCGTCTTCACGATCGCAGTTCCGTACGGAGCAGAGGCGCAGGTCAAAGGCGTGTTCTACGGCGCGGACTTTGGCGATTCGCTCGCAAGTGTGAAGACCAGACTGTCGGATCAATGCCGGTCCTTACGGGTGTTTACCGTAGAAGAGCCGAACTTTCCGCTTGCAAAGGACAGCGAGAAGCACCTTGTCTGCGAAGGGATCAGGATCGGGATGGACGAGATCAGGGAAGTTGCCTTTGCGTTCGGGGACGACAGGCTTTCGCTCATCGAGGCCCGAAGCGGAGCCGTTAAGGCGCTGACTGCAAGAGCCTCGGCCGAGGCAAAGCCTTACCTTCATTTCAAAGCCTATTTCGAGGACCTGATGCTTGCCGACACAAAGGCTGATGCGGTCTGGCTCTTGTCCCCGGAAAGTATCCATCCGAACCTGTTCGCCTGGTCAAATCCCTACCTGCCGTCGAACAAGGGAGACAAGACCGTGTATCGCGCATCGGCAAAGAACCCCGAACTTCTTAAGTTCGGATCGACCCTTGCCGAGCTGCTGCCAGGGTTCGAAGGCCAGTGTCCGATCTTCAACGTCGAGAAGATCGCCGAGCCCTGGCTGCAGACAAAACCCAAAACACAAACCCAGATCAATTGCTTCGGATATGAATATGGCGGTTTTCCCAGGAAGATCGAGGCCGTCTTTGGCGACGATGTCCTCGAACTCGCCTGGATCCTTACCGGGAAAGGAGAAGAGGACCGGCTTCGGAAGGCGCTGACCGCTGAGTACGGGGAACCGACGTTCGTGAACGAGGATTGGGAAGCATTTGAAGGCTGGCGGATCGCGCTGAGAAAAGACAAACCCGAAGTGCTTGTGCTTTCGGAAAGGCTGGCGCCGATTTTCAAAGGGTTGATCGAGGACAAGGACCGTTGATGTTTCGTGAGCAGCGGATTTGCTGCCGGGTTCATTATTCAGATCCACGATCCGATCACTTCTAAGTGCTCTTCCGGAATTCCGAGCTTCTCCGCAACTGACAGAAGAGCGCGTGCGTATTCCGGGTTCCGGCCGGAGAGTCTTTCCATCGGAAGGATGTACGAGACCGCCTCGAAACGTTCGCCGTCCATTCCGAACGCCGTCACCTGCACCGGAGCATAATCCGCGACACTTGCTTCGGAGTAAAGAAAATTCAGGTCTTCCTCCTTCAGATCCATCAGCGATCCGAAAACCCGCTCGCCTTCCACTCGTTCAAGGGTCGCCCTCGCGCCGATCCGCAATCCGTAACCATCCACAACGGCAAGCCGGAAATTCGAAGGTTCTACCTCCTTCTCTCCGAGCACGTCCGGGTCCATGAACAACCCGTAGAAAAAGATCGTTCGTGATGCACCTTCATCATTCATACGGCCAAAACTAACAGATGCACAGACGAAAGCAGAACAGCAAAACGCGATTCCGTAGCGCGTAAGATCGGGTCAAGGGTCTATGTCGCATTACTCATTCCCACGAGGCGCCTTCACAACGAACAGATCAAGGTCCCCGGAGCTGTTGACCGTTGTGTGACCCGTTACGACACATCCTCCGTCGGATGTCGGCGAAACGGTGTATCCGAAACTTTGCCCGGTCTGTGTCGGCAAGATGTTTGTCACCTTCTTTAGATTTCCATTTGCGTCCGCCCTGAGCAGGATGGCTGCGGTTCCGTAGACGTTCCGGTTTACGGAGAAGCCGGTCAGGCAAAAGTTGCCGTCCGTCGTTTCCGTACCTGTGATGGTCCGGTTGTGCCCGTCCAGCTTGATGACGCGTGTCCACACGACCTCGCCTTTGGCGTCGACTTTTACGAGGTACGGGTCATCGGCGTCTTCGGCGAAGCTTGTCGTATAGCCGGTCACGAGGAAGCCGCTGTCCCTAAGCTTCGTGATCGAATGTCCGACATCTGACGCAGCGCCTCCGAACGTACGGGACCATATCTGTTTCCCTTCCGAGTCCGTCTTCAGGATATACATATCCCGGTCACCCGCACCGTAGGTGTAAGTTTGTCCGGCGATCACAAAGCCGTCGTCATCCGGAACGATCGAGAAACAACGGTCGCTTTTCTCTCCTCCGAATGTCCGGGTCCATTTCTCAACGCCCTGATCATCGGTTTTGATCAGGAGACAATCCGGTTCTTCTTCAGCCGTAACACCGGTTGTTTCGCCGATCAGAACAAAACCTCCGTCAACGGAACGCGCCAGTCCCCAGGTCCGTTCGTCTCCCTTTCCTCCGTATGTCTTCTGCCAGATCACCTTTCCCTTCAGATCGGTCTTGATCAGCAGAGAATCGAATCCTCCGGCTCCGAAACTTTTTGTGAATCCGCCAATGACAAAGCCGTCTGACACCTCAAGTACAGACCATCCCGCGTCCTCTTCGGCACCGCCGAACGAGGTCGACCAATCCAAAGTTCCCTTGGAATTGATCTTGACAAGGTAAACATCATCCCCGCCTTTGCTCTGACTCTGAGTCGCTCCGACTGAGACATAGCCTCCGTCGGTCGTTTGAATTACAAAGACACCTCTGTCCTGAGCCTTGCCGCCGAGAACGACCTCGAACTCTTCACCGGATCGATCGGCCGAAACCCTTATGGAGTTACTTTCGATCACTTCCGCGAGTTCGGTGTCCCCGGCCTCCTTGGCTATCCTGACGCCCTTCTCGTAGTTCTGCCTTGCGAGTTCCATTTGCCCCGCTGTCTCGTACGCCTCTCCCAGGCTGTCGTATGGATTCGCCCTGTCCGGATAGTACTCGGTGTTGAGCTTGAATACGGAGATCGCGTCCGACACTTTCTTTTCCGAAAGCAATCGATAGCCAAGTTCGTTGACGAATTCCTCTGTATCGACGTACTTGTTCTTCTTGTCCGCTTTGAACTTGCGAAATGCTTTGATCGCCGCCGCAAGGCCATCTCTAGCGATCGTGTCTTTGATCAGATCATCCAGTGCGGGCTCGTCTGAGAAATTCAGTATCGCCTCCATCGCCGGGTCGATCCCTTTACGGTAGTCCTCTGAAGTCAGTTCGGCAGCGATCTCCGGAGCGGTCCACTTTCGCGTGTCCCAGGGCCCCATCTGCTCGAACCTGACGAACGAGGCGCGTACTGTGATCCCGCTGTTCGGAAGGACGATCTTATAGTTATCGCCGTACGGATTCACGTGCGAAGCGGTCGGTTCTCCGACCACGATCGCGTTCGTGTACATCTCCATTTCGTTGACGAAATACTGAGCCGCTGAGAATGTCCTTCTGCCTGTGATCAGGAACAGCTTGCCCCGCTTGTCGAGTTTCGACCTGATAATCCCAAGCAGCAGCGGCCGCGAGCGCAGGTTGCTTCCGCCCCGGTTCCAGCGGACGTCGACAATCATCCGTTCCACGTCGTTCTTCTCGATGAACCCGAACATACGGTCGGCAAATTCCTGAATGCTTTCGCCTTCCTTGTCCTGAACCTCGTTGTATCTGAAATAGAGCGTGCGGGAAGTCGGCAGGTACTCGAACCAGTAGCTGTCCTCCGGATCCCCTTTCTGCCAGAGCGGAGTCGGAACCGAAGGGTCTCGCGCATCGACGAAACTGATCCCATCGATCCCCTTCTCGGTCTGCGCGTGTCCCTCAAGCAGCAGTTTGCCCTTCGGTTCTAACGTGATCGTCGTCCTTTTCCCGTCCTTCTCGAGTTCAAAGTTCGCAGAGCGGGTGTCGTCGGTGATCCGCAAGGAATGAAGGACCTCCGGCGTGGTCAAAAAGTAGGGCGCGTAAAACTTGGCCCACATCTCGTTGTCCCTTGAGATAAGAGGCGTGACCGCATCGATCGCTTCGGCGGCGGGCAGCTTTCCGATCCTTGTCACGCGTGCGCCGGCGAATTCCGAGTACTCCTTTTCGATCTTCTGTACGAACAGCCCGTCCTCGTACAGGTACAGCCTTATCGGCAGCGAGCTGAACGCGATCTTCGGATCGGAATACAAACGGATGCCCGAATGCCCGTCGCCGATCAGCGCCGCGATTCGGGACAGTTCGACGATGATCTCGTGATCGGTCAGCTTCGGAACCCGTTCGTGGAGTCTGTCGAATGCAACCTCGAATTTATCCTTCGGAGTCGAGTGGTACGGATTCAAGTGTCGCTTTGGAAGTTCGGCTCGCAGGAACTCAATGTCTTCGCGCCATTGATCCGCCGTCAGCCTTTGCTGTGCGAACGCTGCGGATTGAAGCAGGATCAGGCAAGTGAACACCATCGAGAACCGGTTTACGGCAGACATCTTTTGAGCCTTCATAATCGTTCTTCGTCTCTCGCAGCGGGCAGACTCCGTCCCGGCCGATGCAAGTGCATCGACAGGTTGAACCAACCGCTAACCTGGATATCGGGTTTCAGGGGACTCGCCGGACTCCGGAATCTATTCGCGGGCGCCGATCGATTCAAGATAGGCGACGACGTCCGAGTGTCCGCCCTTACGAGCCATGCCGAGCGCCGTTCTCCATTCGGTCTCGCCCGTATTGTTCGACAGCTTCACTTCGAACCGGGCGTTTATGTCCGCTCCGCGCGCAACGAGCAGTTTCACAACGCCGAGCTTGCCGGAGCCGCTGGCTGAGATCAGCGCGTTTTCATCGTCCGGCACATAGAGATCGACGTTCGCTCCGCGGTTCAGGAGCAATTCGACGATCTTTACGTGTCCTTCGCGAGCCGCGGCGATCAGAGGGCTTCCGTCGCCTTCGACCGCCATATTTACGTCGGCACCCCGGTCGAGCAATAGAGTCACGGCATCCGTGTGACCGTTCCGGGAGGCGCCGATCAAGGGGCTCCCATCACCGTCAAGCTTGCAGTTAACGTCCGCTCCGGCGCCAAGCAGCTTTTCGATCTCGTCCGTGCTGCCCTCTTCGGCAGCTGCGAAGAGCGCGCGATCTAGCGGCGAATCCTTCTCAGCACTTCCATCGTTGAACGTAGAAGCTGTCGAGGTCACTGATTGAGCGACCGCGTGAAGAGGTCCGACCGAGAATACGAGCGCCGTTGCGATGACAACTGAAGCCGCCGCGGCAACAAGTCCCGCTCGTCCGCGCCTCTGTCCGGTGTCGAGCAACGCGGTCACGCGTCTCGAAAGGTCGCTTCTCGATGCCATGCTGAGAACCGGTCGTGTCCGCGCTTCGGAGAGCTGTTGCGACAGGGCCACCAGCTGATCCGCATATTCGACATGCTCCGAGTTCTGGACCACAGCGTCATCGCATGCCCGCTCGGCTTCGAGGCAGAGCTTTCGCCAGGCCATCCAGACCAAGGGATGGAACCAGTAGAAAGCGCAGACTGAGCGGGCAGCCAGCTGTGTGGCCCAATCACCGCGCCTGATGTGTTCGAGCTCGTGCACGATCGCGCGGCGAAGATCTGCCTCGGCCCATCCCCTTGCGTCGACCGGCATCATCACCACGGGTCGGAGCAGTCCATAAGTAACCGGCGAGCGTATGTCCTCGTGAAAAAGTACTTCGACCGGCCTTTGCAAACCGTTCTCGGAGGCGATGCTCGCGGTCAGATCCTTAGTTTTCTTGTGCGGCAGACCGTTCCGCCTGAGAGCGCGGACACGCCAGAGATCCAATGCCAGTGAACCGATCAGAAGAAGGCTTCCGACGACCCAAACACCGCGAAGCAGAGCGGCCGCCGAGATCGAGGACTCGCTTTGCGAAGCCGCGGCCTCGGTAATCGCGCCCGTGTCCTGTGTAGTCCCGGCCGGGGCTGACGCGGCTTCCGCGGTGCCGGAAGGAGCTTGTGCGGCGGTTTGGGCTGAAGGGATCTCGATACTGAAGTATGGAAAAGTAGCGACGATCATCGGCAGCGAGAGCAGGGAGAGCAGCGTGGTCGCCACGATCAAATGACGCGTTGAAGCCTTCGATCTAATTGCCAGGGTTGCGATCGCCAGCCCGAGAACCAGCAAAAGAGTTGACTTTATCAGTATCGAAAGTTCGAACGACTGACTTACAAAAAGTGCTGTTTCCGAAATAAAATGATTCATTGTTCACTCCTTTCCTTGCGAACCGCGTCGATCTTCGCGCGAAGTTCATCGAGCTCTTCGTCAGTCCATTCTTCCTGTTTCAACAACGCCGTCGCCGTATCTCCGGGGGAACCGCCAAAGAAGACCCTTACGATCTCGTCGAGGGCATTCCGCTGCGCTTTCTGTCGCGGGATCGTCGGGACGTAAACGTATTTGAGGCCTTCTTCGTGATGAAGAACGTAACCCTTCGACTCGAGCTTAACGAGCATAGCCCGCACGGCGGAATAGCTTGGCGGGTCAGTGAGCAGCTGGCGGACGTCCTCAACAGATGCGCGTTCTCCGATCGAATACAGGGCGTTCATTATCTCGCGCTCTCTGCGTGAAAGGTTCTCGATTGATGGCGGGCTCATGATTTCTCCTTCTCGATGTGCTATGAAAGTAGCATAGTGCTACATTTGTAGCATGTCAAGGAATTTCTCACTTCTGCCCGAACACTGAAGATACATATGAGCTGAATCCGACAAAAAGAAGAATGCCGGAGACCTTCGGACACCTGTTGTCGGTTCCAGGGCGGTGCCTGAATATCTGATCTGATCAGGCCTGCGTTTTCGGATCGTGCGGCGACGGGTTCTTCGAGTTTGTCCGGCGGGAGATTTCGGGAAGACCGAGAAGTAGTGTCTGATCGGACAGAATCAATGCTTTTCAGCGATCACCACCAAACAGTAAGTCGTCGCAGGCGAGGTGGCTTACAAAGAAAGAATCCGCTCGCGACGATCTGGGTCATTCGCTAGCCGATGCACTAAGTGTAGGAAATCGAAATCTTCATAGGATACAAACGGGGTTGGATCTAAGGAAGGATCGACAACTAAACTCGGTTTCGGATAGGTCACTGTGATCCTCACCTCCCCGTCTCTTTCGATCGAAAACTCATGAATTGATTCTTTGACTGCGAAGCGTGTCTTTGTTTGTTCGTCGATCGGAATCCGCTCCTTGCCGTGTTGGAAATACAGCCCATCAACTGTCCTGTAGAGCGAATAGATGTCGTCCTCAACTCTGGAGAAAAGACCATCGATCGGAAGTCCTTGTCGGAATCTCGGCATCCCGGATTCGCGCCGAATGCTGATCTCTCCGGTCGGCACATCGAGGATCGCTGTCTCCATGGCAAGATCCTGGTTCTGTAGAATTACTTTCATGTTCCTGGGGTGAAGCCCCTGTCTCGTCTATTGACCTGGACACAATTCTCAGGGCCGGCTCGAAAGTCGCAACCGGGCATCGCGAACGGGATCACGAACGAGACTGAACGCCAATTGTACCCTGAAACGATCAACCGGCTCGCCTTGTCAATGCTTTCCGCGCAAGGCTTTGAATTGCGCGGCTTCCTGCCGGATCTCGGCTCAACGACTAAGCCGTTCTCAAACTGCCGAAACCCGAACTAAATGCAAGATACAAGAAGTTTTACAATTTCTTAACAAACATACAAGCGTGTATGTATATAGTGTGATCTATGAAATACATACTTATGTTCATACTCGTCTGCGCCTTTGCCGGATTTATGAGTCCGGCGGAAGCCTACGCGATACGAAACGACAATCAGTCCGGCACCGATCTTATGAAGAAGATGATCGGCGACTGGGATATCGAGGGGAGGATCTGGCAGGGCCCGAGTTCCGAATTCAGCAGCTTGAACGGCAAATCGTCGATCCGCCAGCACTATTCCGAAGGCCAGCTAAGGGAGGAATTCGTATTAGGGGGCCAATACAAGGGCGAGATCTTTATGAACTTCTCGGCCGCGCACAAGCGGTTCGAACTGTTCCAGATCGACGGCAACTCTTCACGGGCAAGCGCCCTGTTCCTGACAGGCGAGTTCGTTGACTCGCGCCTGAAATTCAAGGGAATGGACGGCTATCCCCAGTGGGGGATAGGACCCAGCCTCGATATCAGATGGGAATATGTTTTCTTTGAGGATGGGACCTATAAGCACGAGATCTACCTGAAGGATCCGAAGGGCGACTATTTTCTGCAGTCCGACTACCACTATAGGAAGGCCGGGAAGAAATAGTTTTTGCTTCCGGGAGGAAGCAGAGACACAAGGAGAAACGCAATGCGATCAATTGATTTGAAAGTCCTGAAACTGGCGCACGCAGGCATATTGCCGAGCCGGAGCCGGACCGCAATACACATACAAGTACTTATTCTGCTCGCGATGATGGTCTTTCTAAGCACCGAAGCGAGTGCCCAGGGAATGATGGCCGGAATGCCGACGAAGGAAGAGGCCGAGGCGGTGAAGATCTCGGAAGATCAGAAGCGGGCGGTCATCGACAAGTTAAAGGAAAGCATTCTGGAAGGGTACATCCTCCGGGACAAAGCAAAGGGAGTGGCAGATCAGATCGGGGAAAAGTTCTCGTCCGGCGCATACAAGGAAACCGGCGACGCCTATTCGTTCTGCAGAGCCTTGACGATGGACCTGCGGGCCATTACAAATGACCCCCATTTCAATGTGCTGTATCATCCTCTTCTGTTTCAAAGGCTGGAACAGATGGCGACTGCCGCTTCCGCCGACGCCGCCGGCCCGGGCGGAAGCCAAAGAGGTCCCGCCCCGCAGCCTCCTCCGAGCACCGACAGCAAGAAGAACTTCTTCTTCAGAAAGCTGGAGGTTCTCGAAGGGAACGTGGGCTACCTTAAGCTCGAACTGATCCCGCAGATCAACGAGGCGAAGCCGACGCTCGATTCGGCGATGGGGTTCCTCGGGAACACGGACGCGATGATCATCGACCTGCGCGACAATCCCGGAGGCTTTGGGGGTTTCATCTCGTATTTTATGAGCTACTTCTTCCCCGCGGAAAAGATGCTCTTGTTCAGGAGGGACCTCAGCATAGGCGACCCGCAGGTGTTCTACGTCGAGAACGATCTTCCGAACAAGCGGCTCGACAAGGTCCCGGTCTACATTCTGATCAATCAGAGAACCGGGTCAGCGGCGACCAACTTCACGTACACGATGCAAAAGCATGGCCGCGCGACCGTGGTCGGCCAGACGACCGGAGCCGGAAGGCTGGGCGCCCATTCCGCCGGACCTTTCACGCTTGCTGACGGCTTTGTCTCCACGATCCCGATCGGCCGCGTGGTCCACCCGAAGACGAATTCCAACTGGAACACCACCGGCGTGGTTCCGGACCTTCCAACGGAAGGAGATGCGAAAGAAGAGGCGCACAAGGCTGCGTTGGAGAAGCTGGGAGTGAAAAAGGCTTCGGAAACCGGAAAACCGGATTCCCGATGATCTGAAAACAAGCCGGTCACCAAATCCGGCGAGGACCGATTTGAGACGAACAAAAGAACAGGCGATCGAAACAAGGGAGAAGCTTTTGGACGCAGCGCTGGATGTCTTTCTCGCCAAGGGATATTCGGCGGCCACGCTGCAGGACATCGCGGATTTCGCGAACCTCACGCGTGGCGCGGTCTACTGGCATTTCAAGGGGAAAGAGGATATCTACCGCGAGCTCTATGAACGCGTCCACAGGCTGGACATGGCCGTGTTCGATGGGGTCGCGGACCTCGATCTGGCGCCGTTCGAAAAGCTAAGGGAGCTTGTGCACGCGATCGTCAGGAATATATACCTCAACGAGCGGTACAGCGACTATCTGGAGCTCACGACGTTCAAGATCGAGTATTCCGAATTCGAGGCGATAAACCGGGAAAAGACAGATACTTACGGCTACGCGGTGGCCGTGATGGAGTCTCTCGCCCAAGGGGCGATCGAAGAGGGGGTCATCGCCGACAAGGTCCCTCCAGCACAAGTCGCGAAGACCCTCCTTCTTTTTATCATCGGAGTCTGCCGCCTGAAGTTCACCGCCCCTGACCTTTATGCGACGGCCGACGACACGCTTGCCATTGTGGACAACTACCTGGATTCGCTTACCTAGCTACGCCCACTCGTCGCAAATTCTCTCAGGCGAAACATAGCCGGATCGATGCGCCTCGCGAATCGTGACGACGGTCACGTCTTGCCCCTCCGGCGAGGAGTAAAATTACTTTATCTAATTAAGATCGATCTTACTTTCTCCAAGGGGGCAAACCGATGTTGCAACGAACAAAATACCTTTTCACCGCGCTAGCGGTGATCCTATCAACATTGCTAATTTCACTGACTTCTTTTGCACAGGGCGATCCGAAGGATAACAGGTTCTGGTGGCCGGACCAGCTCGACCTTACACAGCTCCGTCAGCACTCGAGAGAATCCGATCCTTCAGACAAGAACTTCGATTACGCCGAAGAGTTCAAGACCCTGGATCTCAAGGCAGTGAAAGGCGACATTAAGAAGGTTCTTCGGACCTCACAGGAATGGTGGCCTGCCGACTACGGGCACTACGGCCCGTTCATCATCCGCATGGCGTGGCACAGCGCGGGAACATACCGCGCCAACGACGGCCGCGGAGGAGCAGGCGGAGGCCAGCAGAGATTCGAACCGCTGAACAGCTGGCCCGACAACGCGAACCTCGACAAAGCGCGAAGGCTTTTGTGGCCAGTTAAGCAGAAATACGGCCGCAAGATCTCGTGGGCGGACCTTATGATCCTCGCCGGCAACGTCGCGCTCGAGGATATGGGCTTCAAGACCTTCGGATTCGCAGGCGGACGTGAGGACGACTGGGAGGCCGACCTCGTTTACTGGGGCCCTGAGAAGAAAATGCTCGGAGGCGACGAACGATACACAGGCGACAGGAATCTCGAGAATCCTCTCGCGGCTGTTCAGATGGGACTCATCTACGTGAATCCGGAAGGCCCGAACGGCAATCCGGACCCGGTCGCCGCGGCTAAGGACATACGCGACACCTTCGGTCGGATGGGAATGAACGATGAAGAGACCGTGGCGCTGATCGCAGGCGGACACACGTTGGGAAAGGTCCACGGTGCGCATAGGGTCGACGGATGCGTCGGACCTGAACCCGCAGCTGCCGGAACCGAAGAACAGGGATTCGGCTGGACCAACAAGTGCGGCAAAGGCAACGCCGAGGACACGGTCACGAGCGGGCTCGAAGGCGCCTGGACCTCGACGCCCGTCAAGTGGAGCATGGAATATCTGCAGAACCTGTTCAATTTCAACTGGGTGAAGACCAAGAGCCCGGCAGGCGCGGTGCAGTGGGTCCCCGATGACCCTTCGGTCGCTAGGATGGTCCCCGATGCACACGTGAAAGATCTCAGGCATCCGCCGATGATGCTAACCACGGACCTTTCGCTGAGGTTCGATCCGGAATACGCGAAGATCTCCAAGCGGTTCATGGAGAACCAGGAGGAATTCGAAGGCGCGTTCGCGCGCGCCTGGTTCAAGCTGACGCATCGCGACATGGGTCCAAGGGCACGCTATGTCGGCACGGAAGTTCCGGCCGAAGTGCTGATCTGGCAGGACCCGGTCCCTGCGGTCAATCACAAGTTGGTCGTCGACGGTGATATCGCGAACCTGAAGTCGAAGATCCTTAACTCGGGTCTGACCGTGCAGGAACTGATCAAGGCCGCGTGGGCATCGGCATCGACCTATCGCGGGACGGACATGCGCGGGGGTGCGAATGGCGCGCGCATCCGCCTCGCACCTCAAAAAGACTGGAAGGTCAACGATCCGGCGGAACTGAACAAGGTGCTCAGGAAACTCGAAGGGATCCAAAAAGAGTTCAACGCTTCGAAGACGGACGGTACCAAAGTTTCGCTGGCCGATCTAATCGTTCTTGGCGGAAACGCCGCGGTCGAACAGGCGGCAGAGAACGCGGGACACGATGTAGTGGTCCCATTCGTTCCGGGCCGCGCAGACGCTTCGCAGGCACAGACGGACGTCAATTCGTTCGCATTGCTCGAGCCTATGGCGGACGGATTCAGGAACTATTACGGCAAGGGCAGCAGGATGTCGCCGGCGGAGATGCTGGTCGACAAGGCTAGCCTTCTCGAACTGACGGTTCCGGAAATGACGGTCCTTGTCGGAGGAATGCGCGCGATCGGCGCGAACACGGGCGGCACGGACTACGGAGTCTTCACTGCCAGGCCCGGCGCGCTGACAAATGATTTCTTCGTCAATCTTCTCGATATGTCGACAAAGTGGTCGAAGTCGCGAACGGAAGGGGTCTACCAGGGCCTCGACCGGAAGACCGGAAAACTAAAATGGAAGGCGACGCCGGTCGACCTTGTGTTCGGTTCGAACTCTGAATTGCGCGCGGTCGCGGAGTACTACGCCGCCGACGACGCGAAACAGAAGTTCGTCGATGACTTCGTGAAGGCGTGGAACAAAGTGATGAACGCGGACCGCTTCGATCTTCGTTGATCGTCGGGTGGGTGTGTTCAATACCGCTGGAGGCGGCCGCAGGAAATGGCGGCCGCGTCACATTGTGCTATCGAGGCTGGCCTTCCGGGGTTTCAGTTGGAGGCTGTCTGAGAATCAAGGGCCGGGAATTCTCCAATCATATTTGAGCTCACAATGTCGAGAAAATGACCATCAGTTGCCCCTCGCTTTAGCGGGGGGCCGATAGGGACAATAGATTATCTCGCCGGCTTTAGCCGGCTTTGTCGGGGCTGAAGTCCTTGTGTTGTTTTGGTCGCCGTTATCCCCCCGCTGAAACGGGGGGCAACTAATGGGCTGAAGTCCTTGTGTTGTTTTGGTCGCCGTTGTCCCCCCGTTGAAACGGGGGGCAACTTAGAAGCAGTAAATAGCTCACCAGCCGCGGTGGATCTCCCAGCGGTCGACGATCGAATCCCCTTCCATCACCTCGTAGTGATCGAACTGCGCGGCGGTCAGGCAGGAATGATTCGCAAGGATCCTAACCTTCGTTCCGACCTTCAGCTTGTCCAGAAGAGCCGGGGCTTCGACCGTGATCTCGCCGTGCTCCTGCGACAGAGAGCCGACTCGCAGGCCCGTGTCCTCGCCCGCAAGATCGAGGACGCGCCCGTATCCGCAGCCGCCATCGATATCGACCGGTCCCCTGTCCTTTGAAAGCGCTATCGAGCCCGCGTCGACGATCGCCTTTTTGTTCGTGAAGCTTCGATGGACAACAGACGCAAGCACGGTGATCGCGCAGTCCTCAAATCCGCAGCTCCCGAGCGTGGCCTGGAACGCGTCGAAGAACACGTAGTTTCCCGGCCGGATCTCGTCGATGCCCTCCAGATGATCGACGTGCGTCATCGTCGGCGTCGATCCGATGCTGATCACCGGCACCGGAATTCCGCTTGATCGGAGTTCTTCCGCGAATTCGCACATAACGTCGCGCTCGGCACCTGCGATCTCCGCGATCTCCTCTTTCGAATTGCCGTGATACGAATGCCCCGCGTGCGTGAGAATGCCGGCGAAGTTCAGCCCCGCGGCGTCCGAGATCCCTCGTACGGTTTGTACGGCTTCTTTCGATCCAGGTTCGACCCCGCAGCGGTGGTAGCCGCAATCAACCTTCAGGAAAACATCGAAGTCGACGCCGGCCGCCCTGGCCGCCTTGTCGAGCTCGGCTGGCATATCGGGATCGTCAGTCAGAAGGTTTACTTTCGTTCCGCTGGTAAGCAAACGGATGATCCTGGGGAGCTTCGCGGGAACGATCGGGACGGCGTACGTGAAGTCTTTGAACCCGTGCGCCGCGAACGCCTCGATCTCCGCGATCGTCGACGCCGTCACCGCGCCGGAATGCCCCTCGGTCGCGATTCTCGCAACCTCCACGCACTTGTGAGTCTTGACATGCGGCCGAAGACTGACGCCGTTGTCGACCGCGCGGGCGGACATACGCTCCGCGTTGCGGCGTACGCGCGTCACATCCATCAAGAGGGAAGGCGTGGAAAGTTCGTCGGGGGTTTTCATCATGTTCGATCGCGGATTTGTTCAGCTGTACTCTTGATTGTGATCCTGCCTGTTTGATCGAGAATGGAGATCCGGCACGAGCCGGCCAATGCATTATACTCGGAAGTGATCAGTCCTCTCATTCACTCATTCACTTCCGAATAGCTGAATCGATCTGGACCGTGCTTCGGGGCGATGGATATGTCGTAGCGGTTGGTCTGATCGGTAATCGAGCGTAGGGCTTTAGCCCATCAGTTGTCCCTCGCTTTAGCGGGGGGTTACTAGCGGTAACAGAATTGAGAAGGGGCTTCAGCCCCGAAAGACGCCGGCTAAAGCCGGCGAAACAATGGATTAGCGCTTTCGGCCCCCCGCTGAAGCGGGGGGCAACTTAAAGGGAAGGGCGGAAAGCACTTTGTCGACCGAAGTTCTCCGGCTCCGTAGGAGCCAAGTGTTAATAGCAAGAGTTTGAGAGAGACAATCCGAGCCCCATCGGGGCTGAATGTCCCGTGCGAGGATTGCGCTCCTACGGAGCGCGGCTCATTGCCGGGGCGTTTTGCTATTAACATTAGGCTCCTGACGGAGCCGAAGATCGTCCTCGCAAGTCGAGATCCTTATCGCATAGCTTCGCCGAAGTGAACCGGCTCCGTAGGAGCCAAATGTTAATAGCAAAAGTTTGAGAGAGACAATCCCAGCCCCATCGGGGCTGAATGCTTCTTTAGCAAATTGTGCTCCTAGCGGATTGCGGCCAAGTTTGTGGTTTCGCCTTTCTCAATTCTCACTGACTTCGTGAGCCTGGATCCGATCTCTGTTCGCTTATAAGTTCCAGCCAGAATTCGAATGTAGTCCGGTGGAACAGCCGATCTTCCACGTACAGTTTGAACTCTTCTTTGTAGATCCTCTCGAACTCGCGAAGATCGAAAATGGCGGCGGAGGCCAAGCGAAGGACATCATCGCGATCTTTCTCAGAGTTTCGTTCGAGTTTCGACAAAGCAAGGTCGTACGGTCCGGCTGCGAAGATCCGGAGATTGTTGAATGCCCCTTCGAACAGAAGTTCAAGGCGGTCTTCATAATTGTCGGGGAGTTGAGCGACAGAAACGTATTGCAGAAACAGCCCGTGTTTAGTGTGGAGCGGTTTACGTTCGCCCGCAATTTCGAGTAGTCCTGTGCTCTCTGTTCTCGGCTTGCATTCTACGAAGTCCAGATCTGCAGTTGGCCGTTCGAGACCGTAGAGCATAGCGAGGACAAACCCTCCAATGCATACGAGTGAGACCTCGCTCTCCAGTGCCTGATCCAGATCCAAAAGGAAGCTTTTCCACGGCTCGGGAATCTCGTCACGCATACGTAAGATGTTCCACCTTCAGATCGGACAGCACGTTCCAACGTTTGGCTTCCGGCGGGCGGTTGCGCCTCAGCCATTTCCGCTCCGATTCGGTCATGCTTTCGCGGCAAAGAGTATCCTCTCTTGCCAACTTTGAAGGAAGGAGTTCTTCTTCTCTCCGGGCGAACATCGATTCCTTCTCGCGATCCTTTTGGCGGGCGGCGAGCTGCCTTGCCAGAGCGGTAAGGAACCCGAGCCTGTTCTGTAGATCGTTCACTTTTGCAGCGTCCACAAGCTCATCCCATTGCAGGTCGGAAAAGTTCAGAAGCATCCAGGGGAGCGCCTCGACAAGCCTCCTTTCCAGGTCTTCTGCCCGGAGAGCGCTCAGCAACGCTGCCGCCGGATTCCTCTTTTTGGCGGACCTCATTTGGCTTAGGCCCGGGTACCTAAGTGAGGCAAGATCTCTTGCAAATCCGGCATTGGTCGCGGCTTTCACCTGCTTGAGCTTTCCCTCGAAAGGGAGGGCAGTCGGTGAAACATCCAGCTTCGACACAGCTCTTCGCGCGACCTCTTCAGTAAGATCTCTCCTGCCGTTCTCCAACAACGAGAGATAGGTCTGAGACACGCCGAGACGCTTCGCCGCTTCCACTTGCGTCAATCCGCGCCGCTTTCTTGATTCTCTGAGTGCTGATCCATTCATAGAACGTCACCTCCAAGAAGGCGATTCAATTCCCAAACGTAATATTACATAATGTGTAATATCTTGTAAAGTATTGAATGGTAGGGCAGACCCGACGGTACGATCGATCGGGGTCTAAAGTCTCCGTAGGAGCCCGATGTCTGTAGCACAGGTAGTTGAACGATGACCTCAGCCCCGCAGGGGCTGAATTCTTCTTGAGCAGATTGCGCTCCTACGGAGCGCGGATCGATCTTCAGATCGTCCTGCTACAGACATCGGGCTCCTACGGAGCCGAAGAAGAATCTCTTCGCAAGCAAGAACTCGGAAGGACACAAGGGCCACCTGAGAGGAAAACGTCTATTTCTAAGACAGGCTCATCAGCATGGACCCAAGATTGTGCCGGCTCCAGTCGGTGGATTTCGCTGCTGAGGCCCCTTGGATTTTTTTGGTTCCCTTCAACCCCCCTTTGAAACGAGGGGCAACTGATAGACGGGGGGCAGCTTAGAGGCTTCAGCCGGCGAATCGGGATTGAGAGGCTTTGTGGAAGCGATCGTCCCCGGGGTCTTTACGACTTGCTATTCCGCACTTTCTCGAAGACCGTCCTCACCGCTTTGACAACCGCTCCGGGCTTCTCCAGCTGGATGAAGTGCCCGCAGTCTTGCACGACCACGGTCTTTCCGTTCCTGGAAATCTCGCCAAGCTCCGTATGGAGCCGTTCGTTGATCTTGAGGTATGGATCTTCAGGATCCGATCCCTTAGGCCTGGCGCTCAGAACTATCAGGGGCAGGTCGCTTCTAAGAGGCCTCAAAGCAGCAACTTCTTCGGCGCTCTTCAGCAGGTCCAGATGTTCGCCATTCTTGCCGCCTTCGTGCCGCAGGTAGTCCGTTCTTTCCTTGCCATGCTTGAGATCGGCGAAAAGCCGGTATTGCCTTTCGTGCGAGGGATCGACCAGTACCAGGCCGGAGATCCGGCCGGGATGTCTTGCTGCAAAGTACCGAGCGCAGATTCCGCCGAAGGAATGCCCGACCAGAATGATCTTGCCCTCGATACCTTCGGCTTCCAGAAGCCTGATCAGATCCTCGTCGACGTCCAATGTCGTCCTTCGACTCTTCTGCAACTCGGAGGACATTCCAAGTCCCCGTCGCTCGTACGTACACGAGCGTGCGAACTTGGCGGTCTCATTCGGCACCTTTCCCCACGATTCGATCGTTTGATTCAGTCCGGCTTCGTAGATGATCGTAGGACCGTCCCCGGTCCCCCGACACTCGATGTGGAGTCTGTAGCCGCCTACCTCAGGAAGTCTTCCGGTCGCGATCAGATAGACCTTATCCGCCGCAATTCGAGCACTCTTGCTGTATTGCTCCGGGGCCAGGCTTAAGCCAGCTAAAGGTATCCAGAAAAGAACCGCTGCGATTATCGCGAGCAGGCGGTTCTTCTTTATCAGTTCATTGCGCCCTTCCTTCAAACTAGTCGATCTCATATCTGATAGAACCTGGCGAACCGACCGGACCATCCCTGACGAAACCAAATTCGGGATAAACGTCAGGCCGCAGTCTTGTTGCATCCGTCGTCGCCGTTTCCCGCGAAGACCGGTAGATTCACCCGATCCGTTCGCGGCTAATGCGACCCCCATCCGCAGATCAGCTCAGTCGGCAGTGGAAGCTGCGAAGAGAACCCGGGATCTAGGCGGCTGAGGATGTCCGTTATGGTGCAGCCTGTAGTAGAGTTCGAATCGTCCGATATTTCCGCAGGCAAAAGGCGGGTGTGAAGTTTGCCTCGATCTCGTCGGAGTGAAACAGGGTAGTTTGAAACTTCCAGGGCGTGGAGCTTCACTAGGAGGGAATAGTGACAGCTCTTCTGGTTAGCGCTCGCTCCAAGGTGATAAAAGGAGAGGCTTCGGACTTCGGAAGGAATCTAAGCAGGTATGTTTGAAAAAGAACGCCGCCTTCCGTTTGTGTACGGAAGACGGCGTTTCGACCAATCGCCAAGGTCCGACGAGGTTCTTCGGGATGAGCCTTGAGTGCTAGGGCTGCATCGCCCCCCGGCGAACCGTCCTTGCCTAGAACACCCTTGAGAAGATCTGGTTGTTCAGGTTCACTCCCCAGACCAGTCCCGAGTCCGCCACCGAGATACTGCTCAGACCTCCCGGGATCTTCTCCCAGGAATTGCCCGTCCATCTGAAGATCTCGTTGCCGGGATTCACGCCCCAGACGCTGCCATCGCTTCCGACGGAAACCTGCTTGAGGATCCCGGGAACATTGGTCCACGTACTTCCAGTCCAACGGTATATCTGGTTGCCGGCATTTACGCCCCAGACATTGGCAGCGTTTCCGACGGATATCTGTTTGAGCTTTCCGGGGACCAATGTCGGAGATCCGCCTCCCACTCTCAGGATGTTGTTATCCGGGACGTCCCATCTGTAGATGTTGTCGGCCGTGTCTATCCCCCAGAGCTTTCCGTCGTTTCCGACCGAGACCTGCTTCATCGGGGGTGCCGAAAGCCTCGCCCATCCGTTCTGATCACGTGAGAAGACCTGACCTGCGGAGTTGACTCCGAAGACAAAGTAAAGGCTTCCAACTGATATCTGTTTGAGCTTGCCCGGAACGCCTCCCCACCGGCCACCTGACCACTGCACAATGTTGTCGTCGCCGGTTACTCCCCAAGTGGTTCCGTCGTTGGCAACGGAAACCTGAACAGGCCCGCCGGCAACCTGTTCCCACCTTGAACCCGAGGGAGATATAGGCGTGCCGCGGTCAATTCGCACGACCCTGGGGAATGGGGTTCCTCCAACGGGCGGGCACATCGGTTGTGCGAAGGCATTGATGGTTGCGAGAAATCCGGGATCACCAATAACGCCTACTACGACCGCTCCGATCGTCATCACGAGTTTTCCGATCCGCCAGCCGTCTGCCTCGAGTATCGAGCCCAAATGGTGCAATGCGTAATAACGCTTGATATATCGTGCCGTGTTGTAGTCGAACTCGCTTCGAATCCGACTTTCGACCGCAAGGGTCGTGTTCTGGGCAAAGTTTGCCTCGTACTCGTCGGTCCACTTCTCGATCTCATCGCGCAGGCCTTGGCCTACGTTCGAGAGGTCGAGAGCCAGCCCGGTCGTGCTCGTCAGTTTCTCGATCCCCCCGAGGGCGTCGAGTTCCTTCAATTCGTCAAGCAGCTTCGTCCATTTCGGCGTTCCGTCAAGGGCAAGCTCTGCAAGCCCGCCAGCGGCTGCGCTTGCGCCGGTCTTTCCGGCCTTGGCTGCTGCATCGACCGCCGCTTTCGCTTTCGCGGAAATGCCCATAGTGACGAGACCCGAAAGTAAATTGATCGGCGCCAGGACCATGTCGGCAGTTGCAGACGCGCAAGAATCCGCGGAGGACGCACAGCCTACCCCGCACTCGGTACTCTGGTCGCCTTTGCATTGCTGCCAGCAGATGGGTCCGACACCCTGGTATCCGGCTGAGCAGTTCTGATAGCAAAGTCCGGCTTGCTCCTGAAGGCCGGGAGCGCACGTCATCGGCTGTCCGGCTCCACGGCCGTAGGACGGCTTGGTGCATCCGGTCCCGGTGTCGGCCCATCCGGCAGGGCATACCGGAGCGCATACCGTCACAACCGTTTCCTTGAATCCCGCTCTGCACTTCGGATATATCATCGCGCCGCGCTGCTCACAGGCGCCTCTGCCGTATTTGCCCTCGCATCTGCCGATCGGTCCAGAGTAGTTTGGCAGAAGCGGATCGCCTATTTGCCAGGCGAACCCTTCTCGTTCGTACTGTCCGGTCTTTTGGCAGAATGCTCCGATGTCGGTGAATCCCTGCGGGCAAACTCCCCAACAAACGGGACCATTGCCGGCAAAGCCTGTCCGGCAATTCGGATAACACAATGCACCGTTCTTTTCGGTCCCGGCCGGGCAATTCGTAAGCGGAGTTCCTACGCCACGACCAAAAGTGTTCTTGTAGCAATAGTCGAGTTTGCTGTTCGAAGTTTCCTTTGAGATCCACGCCATGATCTTGAGGATATCGCCGGGTCTGAAGGGATCCTTCAGATCTGCGTCGGCGATCACTTCAAATGTGTCGGTCTCGCGGATCGCTTGGTCCTTTATAGCGACATGCCTGCCGTTTTCGAATCGGCGTACATTGTTGATATTGAGAGCAAGTTCAAGCTGGTATGAGCCGTTCGCACAGGACAGATTTATTGTGTTGGCTCCCCGGCTTACCTCAGTGCAATTGGTTACGAGTGTGCTCGCCGTGTGATCACCCTTTCTGTGCTCCCAGGCTCGATAGCCGACCTGAACGTATATGTACGCCGGCTTTGGGTTCCCCGGCGCCTGGGGATCAATCGTCAGGACTTGCGTCACCTTCGTGGCGTTCGGGTCGATTGGCTCGAACGATGAAGCAGGTTTTACTCCCACCCAGCTTCCGGCGATGGGATTCAGTTGTCTCGGCTCCTTCGTGAAGGCTATGGCCCTCGAAAACATGTCGCCGGAGAAGAAGTAGTTCCTTCCGTTCGAGTACTTGAATGCCGCGTTGACCATTCCCGCTCCGGTCAGATCGCTTGCCGAGAAATCTTCGACACGCACAAGGGACTCGTTCTTGACGATCGCTCGCCTGTTTCCCTTGATGAAGACCACGGCGCCGTCTTCGTCTATCGCCGCATCCAGATTGTTTGAAAACTCGGCCGGCAATCCCCGCCAGCCTCCCGGAAGCGTGACTTCCGAATAGCCCGGATAAGCGGTCTTCGTATCCGTCTTGAAAGCCGAATACTTGTTGCCCTTGAAGAAGTATAGATTTCCGGAAGACGGGTCGATCACAGCCGCATCGATCCCGGAATGAAAGCTCGCCGGCAGACCCTTGAAATCGCCCGGAAGCTTCTTCGGAAATCCGTTATCTACCTTTGTTTCCGTCAGGCGATAGTAATGGTCTCCCTGAAAGAAATAAGAGACTTTTTCACCCGGATGGTAGAACGCCGCGTCGATCTCGCCCGTCTGCTGGGGTTCCGGGGCCTCGTCGGCTGCCTGCTGAGGTTCCGGGGCAACGTCGGCTGCGGGCTGCGGTGCTTCCGCTACTTCTTCGGCCGCCGGCAGGGGTTTCGGGTCCTCCGCTCTTGCGACCGAGGAGACCGATACGATCGGGCCAAGGATAAGCAGAAGGTTGAGTGCCATCGCGGCGACGGTCCTGGGAAACTGGAAATTGCGGGATGACGAGTGTTCTTTTTTCATTTGGTCTCCTTCTGTATGCCCTGGGTGTTTTGAATCCATTAGGTCCTGTCCAGAGGGCACTGCTTTCTTTCCTTTATTTAGCTATGGTTCCGATCATCGAGGACCTCTACCTCTTCCCCTCAATCGATGGACTGACCGGCCCGGAGTTCGGTTCAGCCTTGGCCCTCGCGATCGCGATGAATGTCTTTAGCGACTCGAGGTCAAGCGCCCCCGGGATCAGCTGATCGCCGACGATGTATGCCGGAGTTCCGTTGATAGAAAGGGACGCGGCCAGCTGCAGGTTCCGGTTGATCTGATCCGAAAGTTCCGGATCGGCCATGTCCTTTCGCAGTATTGCGAAGTCAAGTCCGAGCTTTTGGGAGATCTGCCTGATACCGCCTTCGCCGGTCGAATCCGTTGTCAGCAATTCGTTGTGAAAATCCAGATACTTGCCTTGTCGTTTCGCGGCAAGCGCCGCCAAAGCCGCGGTATGCGACTGCATTCCGAGGATGGGAAATTCCTTGAAGATGATCCGGACGCCGGGATCGGATTCGGCAATGCTCTGCAGATGTGGAAGCGTGCTTCGGCAGTAGCCGCAGTTGTAGTCGAGGAAAACCACGACCGAAACGTCTCCGGCCGCATTCCCGGCGACCGGCGAGTCGGGATCTGCGTAAAGCTGTTGCCGGTTCGCTTTCAGGCTCTCCGCGATCCTCAACTCCTTTTCGCGTTGTTCCTGGAGTTCCAGCGCCTGCATCGCGTCGCGTATGACGGAGGGATTCCTGATCAGGTAGTCGCTGACGATCTTCTCGATCGCCGACCTTTCCATTCCTGAAAATACATCCGGGCCCGCGCCTGGCTTATCTTCGACAGTTACCGAGACGGGCTGTTGTCCGAAGGCACTGCCGAAAGTCGCCAGCGCGATGACGAGGACGAAAAAGAAACGACGACTGACTACCGATATTGGCTTCATGATCTCAGGCTCCTTGTGACAGCTGGCGAGCGATGCCTGTCCGGCTATCCCGGCCGGGATCAACGCCGCCGTTGATTTTTGCTGCTCTACCTCACTCAACGACGTTTGCCGACAAAAAAGACCATTCCTATGTGAATAAATTGTGGGCGGCAAGCGAAGGCAAAAACGCGACGGTCAGGGAGCGTGCCGACGGGAAGTACTGAGTGAAGAGTACTGAGTACTGAGTTGCGGAACCCCGTGCGTAAGCGAGGGGCGGCGAGTATTCGAAGAATCGTTGAATTTTGACGCTGCACCGCTCGAGCACTCCCGGCTCCTACGGAGTCGAAGAAGATCTTCTTTGCATGGGATCTGAATCCCTGTTTGCGATTATTGGCGCCTTAGATTGCGACCTGCGTCACAGAACGGGCTTCACAAATCTGCAAAAATGCTCTTATTGGGACCAAATGCGGCCTCCGGAAAACCTGAAAGATAACTAGCTGAGACATTAGATCCAGACAGGCTCTCTCGTCAGATGACTTCTCTAAAGACCGACCGGACCACGAAGCCGGACCTAGCCGATCACGCGGCCGGAACGGGACCGGCACGCGTGAAGCGTCCGGTGTATGTAGATTTCTTTCCTCCCTGCAACCGGGCTTGTCCGGCCGGAGAAAACATCCAGGCATGGCTCGATCCGGCGCAGGCCGGGAAGTACAAGTCAGCCTGGGAGAAGCTTGTCGAAGAGAACCCTCTGCCGGCGATCCACGGCCGCGTCTGTTATCACCCGTGCGAGGAGTCCTGCAACAGGGCGTCGCTGGACAGCTCGGTGAGCATACACTCCGTCGAGAGGTTTCTAGGCGACAAGGCGAACGAGGAAGGATGGCAGTTCCCGAAGCCCGGGAGATCGACGGGTAAAAGGATACTCGTTGTCGGAGCCGGACCCAGCGGGCTTTCCGCCGCTTACCACCTGGCGAGACTGGGTCACGAGGTAGAGGTTTTCGAGGCGGGTCCCGTCGCCGGCGGAATGATGAACTTCGGGATTCCTGCCTATCGCTTGCCGCGGGATGTACTGAAAGCCGAAACGGACCGAATAGAATCGCTCGGCGTTTCCTTCACATTCGACAAGAAGGTGACCAATGTAGAGGCCGAGATGTCAGCCGGCAACTTCGACGCGGTCTTCATAGCGGTTGGAGCGCACATCGGCAAGAAGATCGATATCCCTGCGCGCGACGCCGGAAAAATACTCGACGCGGTCACATTCCTCAGGGACGTCGAGCTTGGAAATGCCCCGAGACTGGGCAGACGTGTGGCCGTCTACGGCGGCGGCAACACCGCGATGGACGCCGCCCGCACGGCGAAGCGGCTGGGGGCCGAAGAGGCGCTGATCATCTACCGAAGGGATCGCGAGCATATGCCCGCGCACGATTTCGAGGCCGATGAGGCACTGAGCGAGGGGATCAAGATCCACTGGCTCCGCACGATCAAGAACCTTGAATCGACTTCGATAACGGTTGAAGAGATGAGGGTCGAGGATGGTCGCCCGGTTCCAACCGGCAATTTCGAGACTCTCGAGGCGGATTCGGTCGTCCTGGCCCTCGGTCAGAACACGGATACCGATTTCCTGCGGTCCGTCCCGGGGATCGAATTCGCGGATGACGGGACGGTGATCGTCGATCGGGGAATGATGACCGGGCGGGAAGGGATTTTCGCCGGCGGCGACATGGTGCCGAGTGAACGTACCGTGACGGTCGCGGTCGGACACGGCAAGAAGGCGGCTCGTAATATCGACGCATGGCTGAACGGAACGGCCTACGAAAAACCGGCGAACAATCCGCTGGTCCAGATCGACAAGCTTCAGGTCTGGTTCAAAACCAGCGCAGAAGCGAAGGAGCAGCCCTCCAGGACACCCGGGGAGGCGGTCGCGGGATTTGAGGAAATAGTCTCCGGTCTTAGCGAGGAGGAAGCCCGATTCGAAGCCCAGAGGTGTCTTTCCTGCGGCAATTGCTTCGAGTGCGACGGATGTTTCGGCGCCTGTCCTGAGGACGCCGTGATCAAGCTCGGGCCCGGCAAGAGGTACAAGTTCAACTACAGTTTGTGCACCGGATGCGGCGTCTGTTACGAACAGTGCCCGTGTCACGCTATCGATATGATCCCGGAGCCTCTCGATCAGTAACAATGGCCGCTAAAAGAAACAAGGTGATGACCGTCGACGGCAACGAAGCCGCCGCTTACGTCGCATACCGGGTCAACGAGGTCTGTGCGATCTATCCGATCACTCCATCGTCGCCGATGGCGGAACTCGCCGACGAATGGTCCGCGAAGGGTGTGACGAACATTTGGGGGAACCGTCCGGAGGTTATCGAGATGCAAAGCGAGGGCGGAGCGGCGGGCGCCGTTCACGGTGCCCTCCAGGCGGGCTCGCTGACCACCACTTTCACGGCATCGCAGGGCCTGATGCTGATGATCCCCAATATGTACAAGATCGCGGGCGAGCTGACTCCGACGGTGTTTCACGTCGCGGCCCGCTCGCTCTCCGCCCAGGCGCTTTCCATTTTCGGGGACCATCAGGACGTGATGGCCGCACGCACGACAGGCTTCGCGCTGCTTGCATCTTCCAGCGTTCAGGAAGCGCACGATCTCGCGCTCGTCGCCCAGGCGGCGACGCTTAGATCGCGGATCCCTTTCATTCATTTCTTCGACGGCTTTCGAACTTCACACGAGGTCAGCAAGATCGACGTCATTCCGGACGAAACGATCCGGGCGATGATCGACGACAGGCTGGTGCTCGCGCACCGTGCGCGCGCGCTCAATCCCGACAACCCGTTCATCCGCGGTACGGCGCAGAACCCGGACGTTTACTTTCAGGGACGCGAAACGGTCAACCCCTTCTATTCGGCAGTTCCCGGGATTCTCAAAGAAGAGATGGGGAGGTTCGCCGAGCTTACGGGCCGGGATTATCTTCCCGTAACGCATTTCGGGGCGGCGGATGCGGAACGGGTGATAGTGATCATCGGCTCGGGAGCGGAGACCGCGATCGAAACTGCGGAGTTCTTGTGCGGCAAGGGAGAAAAGACTGGCGTGGTGAAGATCAGCCTCTGCAGGCCATTCCCCGTTGACGACCTCCTGAAGTCGGTCCCCGAGTCGGTGACGAAGATCGCGGTCCTCGACAGGACCAAAGAACCTGGAGCGACCGGAGAGCCGCTCTATCAGGATGTGGCGGTCGCGTTTGCCGAGGCATTCTCCTCGGGACGTTTGAAGACTATGCCCTGCATCGTGGGCGGCCGGTACGGGCTGTCGTCAAAGGAATTCACGCCGGCGATGGTCAATGCGGTGTTCGAGAATCTCTCGGAGGACGAACCGAAGAACCACTTCACGGCGGGTATCACCGACGATGTCGGCGGCACAAGCCTCGAAGTCGACGGATCGTTCCGGCTCGACGATCCGGGGTGGACTGAGGCGCTCTTCTTCGGACTCGGGGCGGACGGCACCGTCGGTGCAAACAAGAACAGCATCAAGATCATCGGCGAGAACACGGACCTTTACGCGCAGGGCTATTTTGTCTACGACTCCAAGAAATCCGGTGCCAAGACCGTTTCGCACCTCAGGTTCGGAAAGGCCCCGGTGAGGGCTCCGTACCTTATTGCAAGCGCGGACTTTGTTGCGTGCCACCAGTACAACTTCGTGGAAAAGGAAGAGATGCTCGGGTTCGCCAAAACCGGCGCGACGTTCCTTTTGAACACGTCTCATGACCCTGAAGAAGTTTGGGGCAAACTCCCCGGAAGAGTACAGGAGCACATACTTGAAAAAGGACTGAAGTTCTTTGTCATCGACGCGGCAAGGGTGGCCCGCGAAACCGGGATGGCGGGCCGGATCAACACGATCATGCAGACCTGCTTCTTCGCGCTTTCCGGAGTCCTGCCGCGTGACGAGGCTATCGCGGAGATCAAGAAGGCCATCGAGAAGACGTACTCGAAAAAGGGCAGGCCGGTCGTCGAAAAGAACTTCGAAGCGGTCGATCGAACGCTCGAGAACTTGTTCGAGGTAAACGTGCCGGCTGCGGTTACCGCCGGGACGCGACAGGACACAGGCATTCCGGAATCCGCTCCGGATTTTGTCCGAAATGTGACACGAATGATGATCGAGGGACGCGGCGACGCGATACCTGTCGGTGCAATGCCGGTCGACGGCACGTTTCCGAGCGGCACCGCGAAGTTCGAAAAAAGGAATGTCGCAGACCGCGCCGCCGTCTGGGAGCCGGATATATGCATCCAGTGTGGGAACTGCGGATTCGTGTGCCCGCACAGCGTCATACGGTCAAAGTTCTATCACTCCGAGAATCTCGAAGGGGCTCCGGAGGGTTTCAAGTCGGCCCCGATCAACGCCCGCGGATTTCCCGAAACGAAGTATTCGCTTCAGGTGTATGTGGAAGACTGCACGGCCTGCAATCTCTGCTACGACGTGTGTCCCGTGACCGACCGTTCCGGAGGAGGCCGGGCAATAAACGTGCTTAGGAAGCCCGAGGACCTTTCGAACGAACGGGAGAAGCTCGCCTTTTTCGAATCGCTGCCGAACATAACGCGAAGCGAGGTGAATTTCTCGACGGTTCACGGCGTGCAGTTTCTGGAGCCGTATTTCGAATTTTCCGGCGCCTGCGCAGGTTGCGGCGAAACGCCTTATATAAAGGTAATGACACAGTTGTTCGGGGATCGCCTGGTGGTGGCGAACGCGACAGGATGTTCATCGATATATGGCGGCAATCTTCCGACGACTCCCTGGACGAAGGACGTCGAAGGAAGAGGACCCGCGTGGTCGAACTCGCTGTTCGAGGACAATGCCGAGTTCGGGCTCGGGATGCGGCTCTCGGCCGACAAACAGCTCGCGGTCGCGCTGGATCTTCTCGAGAAGATGAAGCCCGACCTGGGGGCGGAGCTGGCGGACGCGTTGGCAGGCTCGCCGCAGGAACTCGAGAGCGAGATCGTAGAGCAGAGGGTGCGAGTCGCGGCGCTCAAGACGAAGCTGGCCGAGATCGGTTCCGATGACGCGATGCTCTTGCTTTCGCTTGCCGATCAACTGGTCCGCAGGTCTGTCTGGATCGTAGGCGGGGACGGCTGGGCTTACGACATTGGCTCGGCGGGGCTGGATCACGTGCTCGCCAGCGGCAGGAACGTCAATGTCCTGGTACTGGACACGGAGGTCTATTCGAACACCGGCGGACAGATGTCAAAGGCGACGCCGACCGCCGCGTCTGCAAAGTTCGCTGCCGCTGGCAAGCGGGTCGGGAAGAAGGACCTTGCGCTGCAGGCCATCTCGTACGGAACCGTCTATGTCGCCCAGGTCGCTATGGGTGCGAATCCTCAGCAGACGCTCCTCGCGATGCGAGAAGCGGAGGCATACGACGGACCTTCGCTCGTCCTGGCGTACAGCCATTGCATCGCGCACGGGATCAATATGGAGAAAGGCCTGCGTCAGCAAAAACTCGCTGTCGACTGCGGTTACTGGCCGCTGATCCGCTACAATCCCGTGCTCCGGCGAGAAGGACTGACCCCGTTCGTGCTCGATTCGACACGACCCTCGATACCGCTTCGCGACTACGCGTACAACGAGCTTCGCTACAAAATGCTGACCCAGACAGACCCTGTGGAAGCCGAGAAATTGATGAAGCTCGCGCAGGAATTGGTAGACCTTCGATGGAAGACATACGAGGAGATGGCCGGTTACGGGGCGGGTTCGTTCGCGCCGGTCGCCTTACCGTAGGAGGAAAGTAGATGACCGATATCAGAACTACCTATATGGGCCTGGAGCTCCGCACACCGGTGGTCGTGTCGGCAAACCCGCTGTCCCAGAAAGTGGAAAACATTGTCGCGATGGAAGACGCCGGAGCGGGCGCCGTGGTCCTGTTCTCGTTGTTCGAGGAACAGATACGCAAGGAAACGGCGGTGGTCGAAGAGGTCGGTCTTGCAACGAGCAACGTCTTTGCGGAAGCCGCCGATTATTTTCCGGCTCTGGAGGACTATCCCGTCGGAACCGCGAGGTACCTTGAAATAATCAGGCAGGCGAAAGACCGGGTCGACATACCCGTGATCGCAAGTCTCAACGGCGTTACCCCGGAAGGGTGGATCGAGTACGCGCGCGAGATCGAACAGGCGGGCGCGGACGCGCTCGAAATGAACATATATTTCATACCGGCCGACATACGGCTCACGCCCGAGGAAGTAGAGAAAAGGTACGTTGACATTACCTCGGCGGTGAGGGAAACCGTCGATATCCCGATCGCTGTAAAGCTCAATCCATATTTTTCCTCGATCGGAAATATCTCGGACCGGCTTCAGAAGGCAGGAGCCGACGGCCTCGTGCTCTTCAACCGCTTTTATCAGCCGGATTTTGATATTGACGAGTTGAAAGCTGTACCAAACCTGGATCTGAGCCATCCGTCGGAAATACGCCTTCCGCTTCTCTGGATCGCCGTTCTCTACGGCAGGCTCGCGGTCTCGCTGGCGGCGACGACCGGGATCCACGGCGCGCGCGAACTGATCAAATACCTTCTTGCCGGAGCCGATGTCGGAATGGTCGCTTCTGCGATCCTAGGTCACGGGATTCCCTGGATCACCGACATCCTCGATGATCTCAAGAGGTATATGAACGAAATGCAGTTCGCCTCGGTCGGAGCATTCAAGGGTTCAATGAGCCAGAGGCACATCTCCGACCCGACCGCCTACGAGCGGGCGAACTATATCCAGATCGTCGAAGGCAAAGAGTGGAGGTAGTCTCCTGCGGCGGACCCACCCGGCCGTCGTGTTGGCCGGAAAACATTGCCGAACGCCGTGAAGACCGCCGGATCCGGCTTGTCGATTGTCGTTTCTCCGTTGTATCTTCTTGTCGGCGAATTCCAATCCCCCCTACCAGCATCTCGCTCTGTATTCCTGACCCGGACCGAAGGGCCCGAGGCAGGGTCGGCACCGATCCATCGAGCGGCGAGATAACTCCAGCCAAATAGGAAGGAACAATGAAACTGTTCAAAAAGATTCTCAAGATCGCGGGGATCTCCCTGCTCTTGATCATCACCGTGCCGATCTTGATCGGCCTGGCCCTTAAATTCTTTGCGAATGCGGAGCCGCCGCCGGGCAAGCTCGTCGATGTCGGAGGCTACAAGCTGCACATCAACTGCGTAGGGCCGACACAGCCTACCGACGAGGATCTTCCGACCGTAGTCATCGAGGCCGGCGCCGGGACCGCGTCCCCGAACTACTATCTGATCCTGAACGGAGTCGCGGAGAAGACGAAGGTCTGCATTTATGACCGTGCGGGACTCGCCTGGAGCGAGGAAAGCAACCTGCCGCGGGACGCCAAGACGATCTCGAACGCGCTTCACACACTGCTCGACAAGGAAGGCATCGAGCGCCCGTTTGTCTTCGCCGGCCACTCGATCGCGGGTCTGTATATGCGCGATTATGTCGAGCGTTACCCCGAAGACGTCGCCGGCCTTGTCTTTCTCGACCCCAGCCATCCGGATCAGCTAGCACGCGGGGGAGTGTCCAAAGCGCAGACGGAAGAGATGATCGCGTCGGCAAAGACAATGATCTCGATAGTGCAATGGCTGAACACCCTGGGACTGACCGAGTTATACAACCCGGTCGTGCAGATGAGCCCCGACTACGCCGCGGCCCCCGAAGACGTTCAAAGACAGCTGGATTACCTCTCTAAACGGCCGACGGCCTTCGACGCCGGGTTCGCCGAACTGGACGGGTTTGACGCTGCCGGGAAGCAGGCGGCGTTGAACAAGAGCCTCGGCGACAGGCCGGTCATCGTGATCTCAGCAACTCAGCCTTTGCCGGACGGGATCCTTCCGGAAGGGGTCTCGAAGGAGAAGTTCCAGGCGGAGTTCGTGAAGCTTCACGTCGAGATCGCGGCATTGTCTGCCAGGGGCGAACATATAAAGATCGACACCGCCGACCACATGGGGTTGATCACTAACAAGGACAATGCGGCGAAGGCAGTGCCCTACATCATCAAGGTGGCGAGGGAATCCAAGAAGAAAATGGAGCCGCCGTTGAAGCCTGAAGAGTGACGAGACGAAGGCCGGACAGAAGGAAACAGCGTTAAAGGAGATCTGTTGTGAGGAAATTGAAAGCAAGATCGCGCGATCTGATCGGACTGTGGGTTTTGATCGCTTTGCTGAGCGGCAGCATTGTCTTTGTCCGCGGGACGACTCCCGCATCCGCTCAAGCGGCCGAGAGCAAGTACCCGAGGACCGTCGCAATGCTCGACGCATTTGCGCGGCGGGAGCTGGAGGACAAGGACCTTCCGGGGCTCGCGATCGCACTCGTCGACGGGCAGGAGATCGTCTGGCAGAAGGGATTCGGATATTCCGATCCGGCGTCGAAGAAGCCCGTTACTAACGACACGATATTTCGCGTCGGCTCGGTTTCCAAGCTGTTCACCGACATCGCGGTAATGAAGCTGGTAGAAGAAGGAAAGATCGATCTCGACGCGCCGGTGACGAATTACATACCCGAATTTAAGCCGATGAATCCTTTCGGGAAAGCGATCACTTTGCGCCAATTGATGTCGCACCGTGCGGGACTTGTCCGCGAACCGCCGGCGGGGCATTACTTCGACGATAGCGGGACGAGCCTTCGCGAAACCGTCGAGAGTCTGAACAAGACCGCGCTCGTGTACGAGCCGGAGACGCGCTTGAAGTACTCGAACGCGGGGATCGCGGTAGTGGGTTATGTGTTGGAGAGAACTCAGAACGAAGCGTTCGCAAATTACCTGAGGCGCGCGCTTCTTGAGCCGCTGGGAATGAAGAACACAAGCTTCGAACCCACGCCGTTGACCGAAAAGCACATTGCGAAGGCGCGCTTGACCACGGTCTTCGGCAAGTCGTTCGACGCACCGACCTTCGAACTCGGAATGGCCCCGGCCGGAAGCATGTACACGACGACCGGCGATCTTGCGAGATTCGCGAGTGCGATCTTTGCTGCGAAAGACGGCTCGTTCCTGAAAAAGGAAACACTCGACAAGATGTGGCAGCCGCAGTTCGCGGAAGCAGGACAAACGACCGGCGGCGGGATCGGGTTCTTCATCTCCGATCTCGAAGGGCACCGAAGGGTCGGCCATGGAGGCGCCATCTACGGATTCTCGACGGAGTTCGCGATCCTTCCCGAGGAAAAACTCGGCGTTGTCGTGGTGTCGACCGAAGACGTCTCGAACGGCGTGACAAGCAGGATCGCGGACCTTGCGCTGCAATCGATGCTCAATGAAAAAGAGAACAGGCCGGTACCGCAACCGGAGATCACGGTACCTGTGGACCCCGGGTTCGCGATGTCGATCGCAGGAAGATACTCGGATGGAGGATCGGCCGTCGACCTGATCGAACGCGGCGGGAAGCTTCGTATGATCCAGGCTGACGGCGGCATAGAGCTTAGGCTCCGTGCCCTGGGCGACGAGCTGGTAGTCGACGACAGGCTGGGCTTCGGGATGCGGATTAAACCCGACCGTGCGAACGATTCGATCACGATCGGGAAGCGGACCCTCAAACGATTTCCCCAAGCGAAGCCCTCGCCGGCTCCCGAGGATTACAAAGGGCTGATCGGCGAATACGGCCCGGACTGGAATACCTCCTACGTCTTTGAAAGGGACGGGAAGCTCTGGCTCCTTATCGAGCAGATAGAGTTCGATCAGCTGGAGCAGGTATCCAAAGATGTATTCGAATTCCCCGACCGCGGCCTCTATCACGGCGAGCAGGTCGTTTTCAAAAGGGACGGCAAGGGGCGCGCGAACGAGATGATCGCCGCTGGCGTTTCGTTCAAGCGCCGCAACATTGGGCCGGACGAAGGCGCGGAACAACTGCTCGTGAAGGTCGTGCGTCCGGTCCCGGATCTCGTCAAGGATGCGCTCGAAGCGAAGCCTCCGGAAGAGAAAGGGGATTTCCTCGATACCGATCTTGTCGAATTGACGAAGCTCGATCCCACGATCAAACTCGACGTGCGGTACGCGACGACCAACAACTTGTTTGGCTCCGTTTTCTATTCGCAGCCTCGCGCCTTTATGCAGAGGCCCGCCGCGGAGGCGGTCGCGCGGATCAATCAGAAGCTTCGGAAACAGGGTTACGGCTTACTCGTGCACGATGCTTACCGACCGTGGTATGTGACAAAAGTGTTCTGGGACGCCACACCGCAGGAACTGAAGATCTTCGTCGCCGATCCTTCACAGGGTTCAAGGCACAACCGAGGCGCCGCGGTCGATCTGACGCTTTACGACCTGAAGACGGGCGAGCCTGTGAAGATGGTCGGGACGTACGACGAAACGACCGACCGTTCGTATCCGGACTATCCGGGCGGGACCTCGCTCGAGCGCTGGCACCGTGAGCTTCTCCGCGACGCTATGGAATCGCAAGGGTTCACGGTTTACGAGGCCGAGTGGTGGCATTTCGACTTCGACGACTGGCGCAGATACAGGATCGGCAACGAGCGGTTCGAAGAGATCGGGCGTTGAATCAGAAAGGGGTATGAGGGCTTCAGTCCAGATCAGTTGCCCCCCGTTTTAACGGGGGGATTCGAGGGGCATCCATAATCTGTCCCCGGCTTCAGCCGGCGGTTTCGGGGCTGAAGCCCCTTGAATTTCTGTTGGGGCGCTGTTTACCCCCCGTTAAAACGGGGGGCAACTAAAGAGCTTCACCCGGCGTATCTCGGAGCTGAATCCGCTTAAGATCCATCAGCGGCTCCGCTTGCCCCCCGTTAAAACGGGGGTAACTTATACATCCCCGAGAGAACAAAATTATGAAACGATTCGCACTGCTTACATTCCTCCTCCTCCTGCCGGTCTTCGTGTTCGGACAGGACATCGAAACGATCCTGAAGACAAGGCTGACCGAAGAGCCCGTAGGTTCCGCCATCTCGGCTGTGGTCGTCGACGAGAACGGCGCGACATTCTACAACGTCGGCACGCTTTCGAAGGACGCGGGCGCAAGACCCGCCGACGAGAACTCGGTTTATGAAATCGGCTCGATCACAAAGGTCTTCACGGGGATACTGCTTGCGGAGGCGATCAAGCGGGGCGAGGTGAAGCTCGACGATCCGATATCGAAGTTCCTCCCATCTTCGATTGCCCCTTTAAAGTACGGCGACAAGGAGATCACACTGAAAGATCTCACCACGCACGGATCGGGTCTGCCGAGCCTTCCGGACGATTTCAAGCCTAAGGATCCATTGAACCCGTACGCGGACTATACCGTCGAACAGCTCTACGCTTTCCTCGGAAGGTATAAGCTGACGCGCGAGATCGGGTCGCAGTTCGAGTATTCGAATCTCGCCGTGGGCCTGCTCGGGCATATCCTCGCGAAGCAGGCGAAGGTGAATTACGAAGAACTTGTGAAAAAGAGGATCCTGGAGCCGCTCGGGATGAAGGACACCGCGATCACGTTCTCGCCGTCAATGAAGAAACATTTGGCGGTCGGGCACGACGCCTCCGGAAAAGCGACTTCCAACTGGGACCTGCCGACGTTTGCGGGTGCGGGAGCATTGCGCTCGACCGCGAAGGACATGGCGAAATTCCTGGCGGCGAATCTGGGGCTGAAAAAGACAAAGATCAGCGATTCTCTTGCGAAGTCCCACGAGCTTTTGCGGACCTTTGAGCGCGAGAACGCACCGACGTTTCGGGTCGGTTACAACTGGATCACCACGAAGCCGGGCGATATCGACATCCAGTGGCACAACGGAGGGACTGGCGGTTACAGGACGTTTGCCGGTCTGGACCACAGCAAAAAGCGCGGCGTTTTCGTCGCGACGAACGGGTCGGAAAGCGCCGACGACATCGGTTTTCACATCCTTGACCCGAAAGCGAAGCTGCGCGTCGTCGAGCCGCCGAAGAAGGAAGTGGAGCTGAGCGAAGAACAGCTCGAACAGTACGTAGGAAAATACGAGCTCACGCCCACGTTTGCGATAGTCATTACTCGCGAGGGGAAGCATTTGTACGGCGAGCCGACCGGCCAGTCCCGGCTCGAGCTGTTCGCGGAAAAGGAGGACGAGTTCTTCCTGAAGGCGGTCAAGGTGAGCCTCTCGTTCACGAGAGGTGAAGACGGAAACGTGAACGGGCTTGTTCTGCACCAGGGAGGCGCCGACACCCCCGGGAAGCGGGTCCAGTAAAGGGCACGGGAAGTTCAAGGATCCAGGTTCAATTATCAGCGGCGAAACCCGAGCCCTTGGTTGCACCCGTTCAGAGCAGCGCTTTGCGTTGCATTTGCAACCGTTTAGAGCAGCGCTATGCGCTGCATTTGCACCAGTTTAGAGCAGCGCTTTGCACTGCATTTGCACCAGTTTAGAGCAGCGCTTTGCGCTGCATTGAGCGCGAAGCGCGAGTAGTGTTCAGATGCCACGAACAAATGGAGGAACCCGGGGCGTCAGCGAGGAGGCAGAAACGCGACCGTCAGGGAGCGTGCCGGTCTTCGAGTTCCAGGTTCAAGGTTCAAAGTTCAAAGATGAGTGGCAGAACCCCGCGCGTGAGCGACGGGGCAGATCACGGCCCCCCCCCCCCCACTCACCTTCCGCTGTTTCTTGAATTCAATGACGTTCTTACGCTTTCCGTATGCAGCCTTTTCCGACGCTGATCTTCCTCGATTTTGACGGGGTCCTTCGAAGAAATACCAGCCGGCTCTATAAGCTGGAGCCGGATCTGGTCCGTAATCTTGAAAACGCGGTGCTGCCGCACACGGATCTGAAGGTCGTGATCACATCCAGCTGGAGGGAGGCGTACTCGACACGGACTATTGGGCGCCTGTTTCCTTCAGAATTCGCTGAAAGGATCGAGGGCGCGACGCCGATCGCGAACGAACGGTCCGAACATTACCGATACACGGAAATCCTCGCGTATCTTCGGCGTTTCCACCAGAAGGGCGCGAACTGGATCGCTATCGACGACGACCCGCTTCACTATCCTGCTGATGCGCCTTTGATCCTGACCGATCCCTCGGAAGGATTCACTTCGGAAAAAGCTAAAGAGCTGAACGATGCTCTGTGCTCGTTAGGGGAAGGTCCGGGACCGCGGTAACGAATCCAAAAGTAATCCACGAATCTGAACCCGGTTTGACTGTCGCGGTCCGGATGCTGATTCGCGCCTCGGGAAGGGGCCGCGTGCATTCCGTTCAGGCGGAAGCTCGTTGCCACCTGATGTATTTCTGCCAGACATGCTTCCAGGGGACGATGAGCGCAAGGAACGGCGCGGCGATGAAGACGCCTGCCATCTCTTCCGCGGAAGAACCGGCGAGGTTTCCCGTCCGCCAAAGCGGGAACGCGACGAACAACAACCAAAGAGTCTTGTAGAAGATCATGAAGATCACGATCGGAAGCCACCTGAGCGGATTGATCAGCCCGAAGAGCGAGAGCGTCGTGTAAGCCGCCCACACGCACCACGCTACGGCCCTGACGTGATCCCACTCCCCCTGGTGGCTCAGAAGCGTCAGCCACGATTCGGTCCCTATCATCACGAGCATCAGGAAATACAGTATCCTCAGCAGATAGATGTTGATCGGACGTACGCCTTCATAGCGCTCGGTGTCCGGCAGGAATATCCTCTTTATGCTGAACATTGCCCTCAACCCCTCCGTCGAATGATTCGCAACTCAACGCAGGTTACGCGTGCCTGGGACGGGTTGTTTCCCTTCATTTCCCGACATTGAAACTTTCCCGCACAGTTTCCGCAGAATAGGCGTAAGATTGGAACCATCAGTAACTTACACATTGGTTGGGGGAACTCGAATGAAAGGAAGATGGAATGCCTCGATCTTGGCGCTGATCATCCTTCTTGGCGCCGGCCTGGCCTGCAATCTCGACGCCGATCAGAACAACGGCTCGTCGGGCGGTGATACTCAAACGGAAAGCTCGTCGCTGCCGAAGAAGCTCGATTCCTACGAGCTGAAGGGGATCAAGTTCGCCTACTACCTGATCCCGGCGGGCCTCGAAAAGGATGAGCTTGTGAAGACGGCGAAGGAGATCCACGAGTCGGAGGACGACACACAGCTGATACTTGTGGATGACGATTCGAAGGTCGGCGAGTACATCAAGTACGTGAAGGCGATCAGCGGAATCGGAGAACTCGAGGATCCGATGCCTCAGGAATGGGCTGACAAACACATCGTTGCGAATGTGCAGAAACACATGAACGGCAGGTGGGTCCTGTACAAGTCTTACGGCTTCGAAGAGATCGCCGAACTTGAAGGGGAGTAAAGATCAGGGACCAGGGACCAGCATTCAATGACCAATGGTCAATGGTCAATGAAAACTGCTCTCCGGTAAGGGCCCTTGGTCCCCAGTCAATGGTCAATGGTCAACGAATACTGCTCTCCGGCAAAGGCCCTTGGTCCCTGGTCAATGGTCATTGGTCAATGAACTGAGGTACCTGGTCAATGATCCTTGCTCTCAGTCCTCAGTCCTTTTAACTCAGTCCTGTCGCCGAAGGTGACGCGCCGGAGCTTATCGTACCGTCTGCGCCGCTGCTTCCAGGACCTCGAACTGCTCCTCTTCCGTAGAGCCCTTCAGAGCCGTCGTCGAAGAATTCCCGCCGGCGATCGTCTGCGTCAGCGTGTCGAAGTACCCGGCGCCGACGAACGCCTGGTGCTTTGTCGCTCGATATCCGTCGATCTCCGAAGCAAACTCCTCTTCCTGAAGCCTCGCGTAAGCGGTCATCTGCTCCTGGCGATAACGGGTCGCAAGCTCGAACATCGAGTAGTTCATCGCGTGGAATCCCGCCAGAGTGATGAACTGGAACTTGTATCCCATCGCGCCGAGCTCGGTCTGGAACTTCGCGATCGTCTCGTCGTCCAGCTTCTTCTTCCAGTTGAACGAAGGCGAGCAGTTATACGCGAGAAGCTTTCCGGGGAACTCGGCGTGGATCGCCTCCGCGAACTCTTTCGCCGATCCCAGGTCCGGCTCGGAGGTCTCGCACCAGATCAGGTCCGCGTACGGAGCGTAAGCAAGCCCGCGTGAAATCGCCTGATCTAGCCCGTTCCGCACCCTGTAGAAGCCTTCCACGGTCCGTTCGCCGGTGATGAAAGGCCGGTCATTCTCGTCGAAGTCGCTCGTCAGAAGGCTCGCCGCGTCGGCGTCGGTCCTTGCGAACAGGACGGTCGGGATCCCGCAGACATCCGCTGCGAGTCTTGCGGCCACGAGCTTCTGGACAGCTTCTGACGTTGGCACAAGCACTTTTCCGCCCATATGGCCGCATTTCTTCGCCGAAGAAAGCTGATCCTCAAAATGCACGCCCGCCGCGCCGGCTTCGATCATCGCTTTCGTCAGTTCGTATGCGTTCAGGGTCCCGCCGAAACCGGCCTCCGCGTCCGCAAGGATCGGGGCGAACCAGTTGATCCCGTTCCTGCCCTCGGTGCTGTAGATCTGGTCCGTTCGCTGGAGCGCGTTGTTGATCCTGCGCACGAGTTCGGGAACGCTGTTCACCGGATAAAGACTCTGGTCCGGGTACATCTGCCCGGTGACGTTCGCGTCCGCGGCGACCTGCCATCCGCTGCAATATATGGCCTTCAGGCCCGCCTGCACCTGCTGTATCGCCTGCCCGCCGGTGAGCGCGCCCAGGGCGTTCACGAAGGGCTCTTCCTTCATCAGTTTCCAGAGCCGTTCCGCGCCGATCTTTGCGAGCGTGTGTTCGATCTTCACTGTTCCGCGCAGACGCAGGACGTCTTCCGCCGTGTACTTTCGTTCGATCCCTTCCCAGCGCGGATTTTCCGCCCAGTCTCTTTCCAACTCTTTTGCCTGTTCTTCGTGATTCATGGTCAAGATGTTCCTCCTGAAAGTAAACCGCGATCGGCGCGGCTCCGGTCTGGTGTGTGGGCCACGGCGGCTGTAAACCGCCCCTCAAGAACCGTTAAACGGGATCGAAACGACACTCGGTGATCATCTCTTCGCTCACGCGCCTCGCTTCCCTGTACAGTTCGGCTTCGGCCGCTTTCGAGTCTTCCGGGAGCGCATCTAGGATCCTTTTCAGTTCTTCATCAAAGATCCGCGTGATGAGTTCCGGTGTGTGTTTCACTTCTTCGCCGTCTTCGTTCACGATCTTCACCGAATCGCGATGCTTCATTCGCTGGGCGATCATAAGCCTGTAAATGCGGTCGGTCGCGAGGTCTTCCATATAGCCGTCAAGCAGCGAAGCTCCTCGTCCGCTCAGAACCCCGTGCCGGTACCGGATCACGGTTCGAACCGCGGCGCGCGTGCCTTCCAGCGAGCGTTTACCCACTCCGTACGGCACGGGCCGAAGTTCGGGGCGCGGGTCCGTGCTGCCGGTCAGATATGTGATCTGGTTCGGTACGGGGAATTGAGCGACGGCGATCTCGTTCTGGTCCGGATGTCCGGTCCACGCGCCGTCCATGCCGACGTTTGCCTCGTTCTTCTTGTCCGCTTCAAGCACTTTCAGGGCCTGCGCGTTCAGCTCGGGATCGACGCGGCTCGGGTAGAGCGCCGTCATTCCGCCGATCGCGAGAAGTCCGTGCTTGTGGCAAACGTCGACCATCTTCAGCCGCAGGTTCTGGAAGAAGGGAACATCCGAGGGGATCGTGTTGCGGTCGGGCAGAACCCAGTTCTCATCCTCAAGATTGAAGTGGATAAGGCTCGCCATGTAATCCCAGCGGCCCAGGTTCAGGCCGAGGATGTGTTCGCGCAGGTTGTAGATGAACTCTTCCGTCTGGAACGCGAGCGGATGCGACTCGACCAGCGCCATGCATTTGATATAGCCCTTGTCCCAACCGAGCCGGCTTTCGACGGCTTGGAACAGGTCCCGCCAGAACAGTGCCTCTTCGGCCGATTCCGATTTCGGGACGTAGAAACAGAGGTTGTGCCTGAGCTGTGACGTATCGACGCCGAATGCGACCCGCGCGACGTCATAGACCGACGCCGACAAAAGCTGATCGGGATAAATGCCCGCCTGGTTCAGATGAAGCCCGCGGACGCGCGTCCAGATCACAGTGCCGGAGTCCTTGATCGAGATCTCGCCGCCGCGCTTCTCGTCGAAATAGGTCAACCCGCCGTGCAATGCTTCGAGCGTGTTACGGATCCCGAGCTCGAGATTCTCCCACGTGTTCGCCATCGAATCTTCCAGGTCGATCATCACGCCGGGAGCGCCCGAGTTGAGCATCTTTACGACAAGCGCTCCGTCGTCCGCCGGTCCGGTCATCTGGTTTCGCTGGTCCCTGCACCATTCGGGCAGTGCGATCTCCCATTCGCCCGTGACCTCCGGATCTTCCGGCAGATAGCCGGGAAGATCGCCGTTGTGCGCCGCGCTCAGGACCTGAGTGCGTTTCCGGGCCAGTTCCTTCTGCCGCGGAGTGAATTCGTCGTGAAGGTCCTTCAGGAACTCCGCGAACCCATCCGGAAAGTCTCTCTCGATATCGAGATCCTGCGGTGCATGGTTGATCCGCTTGTCGTACTTCATTGCTGAAGTGGATTGAGTCATATGCCTCTCCGTAATTGCGTTCAAAATATTGAACAGTCGTTCTGATTGTGATTCGGTAGGAACTTTAAGTCGGTATGCACCATTTGTAAACAGAAAAGTCTCGAGTGTTCGAAATATCGAACACAATTTCACATATCAGAATGCGAGTGCTAGAATGCCGCGTGCCTGCAGGAAAGGCGGGTATAGGATTAAAGAGGAAGCTGGAAGGGCAAAATGGCGAAGTCGGAAAAGGGAAAATCGTCTGAAAACACGACCTCGCGCGCGGTCGACCGGGCGCTGTCGATGCTGGAACTGATCGGTGACAGCAAAACCGGATTGACAAACGCGGACCTGAGCCGCCGCCTGAAGATACCGAAAAGTTCGGCAAGCTATATCCTGCGGGTCCTCGAGAACCGGGCTTACCTCAGACGAGGTGACGACGGAAAGTATCTGCTTGGAATGAAGCTGATGAGCCTGGCCAGCGACAACCTTTCGCACATGGACGTCCGCGAGGTCGCGAAGCCGGAGCTCGAAGCGTTTCTGAGGCGGTCCCGCCTGCCCGAAGCCCATTTGGCGGTTCTCGATAATGGCCGGGCGGTCTATATAGACAAGGTCGAATCTCCGGACAGTTTCATCAAGATGGACATATGGGTCGGGCATCGACTGCCGGTACATACGACGGCGATCGGAAAGGCCCTCGTGTGCTCCTTTCCCGACGAGAAGATCCTTGAGATCCTGAAACAACGCGGAATGGAGACAAAGACCCAACGGTCCATCAGGACGCCGCAGGGTTTCCTGCGCGAGGCAAAGAAGGTCAAAAAGTACGGGTTCGCCGTGGACAACGAAGAAAATTCGCCCGGGGTCCGGTGCATCGCAGCGCCTATCTTCGACGCGAACGGAAGCGTTATCGCCGCGTTGGGCACGTCGAGCACGATCCTTGAGATCGATACCGAGCATCTGTCCAGATATGTCGAACTTGTGAAAGAGGCCGCTCAGAATGTATCCAGGCAGCTGGGATTTACCGATGGCCGGATCTGACCGATTTGGACAACGACGACCAAGTTGGCCGTGTGAATTCTCGTCGTGCTTTAAATGAAAAGCGCTGCTCCAGACTACCTTTGCGGTTGATTCGGAGCAGCGCTTCTTGCTGTGACAAAGCCAGGAGGGAGATCAGAACGTCAGATAATATGTCGACTGGTTCCCCACAGGGTCGTTCACCCGCCGGAACTTCGTCCGCTCGAGATTCTCCGCTTCGCAGGGAAGCGGATCGTACTGGGAGCTGCCGTCCTGCTTGAACTGCAGTATGTTGAACGCCTTGTTCTTGTTTATGCAGAGGTTGTAGTCGCCTTCACCGCCGGTCCAATACAGAGGCTTGTCTCCGTACGTCCTTGCGTAATAGTAGGTCCTCGGCATTGTTCCGTACGGAATATTCTTCTTCTCTTTAAGCCTCTGGCTTACGGGGATCGTCTTGCATTCTCCTTTCTTGACACTCCACCAGCCTTCGGTCCAGAAGCCGTAATTCGTCTCATAACCGAGCGAGAAATAGACCTCGTCGTCAAATCTCTCGTTGCAGACCTTCAAGCTGTATTTCGTGCGGATATTCTTGAAGCGGGAGAAGCCGAATCGTCTGCCTGTTCCGATGATGATCTTCCCCGTGTCCGCCGGGAGGTCCCGGGCATACAGGTACTTGTCAAGAATTTTCCTTGATTCGTAGACCTTTACCTTGAACGGCGTGAAAACGCCTTCCCTGTTCCAGAAGATGTTCTCCCCGCTCCGTAGCTCAACACAGCCGATAGCGAACAAGGTGATCTCCTTGTCCTTATGCATGCAGATCTTTCTGGTTTCGCCCGAATTGTTCTTGATCTCGACCGGTGGGTTGGTCGCGAGGCTTTGAGCCTCGACGCTGTTGGGTAAAAGTATAAGTGCGGCTGCAGTGAACAGCAGTGATGAAGCAATCGTCCTGATCATTCCGTTTCTCCCGTTGCTGGTTGAGGTGATGAATCGCTTTGAGTATAGAACACTCGTAAAATCACCCTTCGAACGGTTCACGAGTTTATCTTGCAGAAAGCGCGGGCAATTTCTTCATCTCTTTGTATAGTCTGCCGGCCGGGGAGTCAAAGTTCTTGCGTGACCGGTTCCGAGCCTTCCGCAATCGAGAAAGGTTCGAGCGTCGTGTCCGGTGTCCGGTCAAAAGGCCGAGATCCCATTACCAAGATCAAGCAATGGAGTAGAATTAAAATATGAAACCAAGAATGCTCTTCACCTCTTTGTTCGCTGTCGCGATTCTCGTTTCCGCCGCCTTCGCCGACTCGCCGATCACCTCAACCGATTTCGCCAAAGCCTACCAGGACGAGCCGATCGTTGCCGCCGCGGCCGATGCGAAAGGCGTCATTAACGACCGGCTGATGGAGTATCTCGTCAACGAGTACAACCCGATCGATGTGAAGATGGCCGTCATCAACCAGATCGGCTGGCAGATCAGCGGGCGTAAGAACTCGCAGCTTTTCCTCGAGTACCTGGCGAAGAACCGCGGGTATTCCGACGCTGAGAGGCTCTATAAGAAAGGAAAGGACTTTGAACTGCTTTCCTATGCTTACCTGAAGGCGATGGACAATTACTTCGAGGTCGACGAAGCGCTCCGGTTTGCGGATCGGGCTCTGAAAGAGAACAAGGGTAAGAGCCGCACATTCCATCTGATCGCCGGCCTGATCAAGGCACAGAAGATGATGGACTCGAGCTTCTGCGCGGTGTATCAGATCACGGACGGGATCCGCAAGAATGAGAAGCTGATGAACGATATGCGGACGAAGGCTATCGGGATCATTTACGAGTACATGGATATCTACGGCGAGTCGTGCTGAAGGTAGTTCAGGGTTCCAAGTTCCAGGTTCAAAGATAGGCGGCGGAACCCCAAGCGTGAGCGCGGGGGCGGGGCAGAAACGCGACCGTCAGGGAGCGTGCCGAATCGAGTTCCAGGTTCCAAGTTCCAGGTTCAAAGATAGGCGGCGGAACCCCAAGCGTGAGCGAGGGGGCGGGGCAGAAACGCGACCGTGAGGGAACGTGCCTACCGGAAGTACTGAGTGAAAAGTACTGAGTACTGAGCGGCGGCCCCTTGGCGTTAAACCGTCTATGCGTGGCTTGTTTCCTGTGTACAGGCGGGGCGCTTGGAAGGAGTATTTGACCACAGAGGTCAAGGAGGGTTTCACGAAGAGCACGGAGAACTTTGGCTCTCAGTATCCCGATTTCAGTCTTCGCGGCTCGGCGCCTTTGCGGGAGAGGACTTATCTGAGCGATCTCTTTCCGGCGGTTGGTTTTAACGCGAAGGCCGCAAAGGTCTCCGCCAAGATCGCTGAGGTTTCAGGTCCTCTCCGTGTCCACTGTGAGAACCTCTGTGGCCTTTGCGGTCAAAACTTCCCCGCCTGCGACCGGACACCCGAGTGGGACATAGGCCGGCACTTTCTTCTCAGTACTAGCGAAGCGCAGTGCCGTCTGCGGTCCAGTCAACGAGGCGTGAAAACCTCGTGAGACGACTCATCCAAATTCTCAGCACTCATCTCCCAAATCCGCGAAACCCTCAGTCCTCACCTACCTGGTTCGGCACCTGACTTGCGCTCAGGATCGAAAACGATCTCCGCGATCCAGGATGCAGTTTCACTGGCGTTCTCGGTTTCGATGTTGCTCAGTATGACGATCAAAACATCGTCGTCCGGATAGCGTGCGATGTGAGCCGAAAAACCGTGAGTCGCGCCGGTGTGATTGTACAGTCGTTTTCCGCCCCTGCTAGTCACTTTCCATCCGAAACCGTACTCGTTCTTGTATGCCGTGAACATTCGGTCAAGTGACTTCTTTGAAAGCAGCTTGCCTGAAAAGAGCGCCCTGTCCAGCAGGAACAGGTCCCCTGCTGTCGAAAGCAGTCCGCCTGCAGAATATCCGGCCGGGTCCGTAAGTTTGTCGTTATAGACCTGGCCGTCCTTCCGGACATATCCCTGCGCCCTTTCATTGATGATCGGCCGGGGGTCGTCATAAAGCGTTCCGCTCATACCGACAGGGCCGAGGATGTTTTCTGTGAGGAACGGCGTGTACAGTTTTCCCGAGGCTTTCTCAATGACGTATCCGAGAAGGCAGTAGCCGAAGTTGCTGTACTTGTATTCCTCACCGGGTTGACCTTGTAACTGCCTGTTCTTAAGTGACTTAACGATGCGGTCTATTTCATCGGACGTCTTCTCTACCGGAACGGCATCCATCGCACCAAAGAGGTCGGGGATCCCGGAAGTGTGAGTCAGAAGATGCCTGATCCGGACCAATTGCCACTCCGCAGGACAGTCGGAGATAAACTTGCAGATACTGTCCTCGAAATCCAGCTTTCCCATCTCCTGCAGTTTCGCTACGGCTATCGCCGTCAAAGGCTTGGTCACCGAACCGATACGAAACTTCGTTTGCGGCGTATTCGGAACCGAATACTCGTGGTCCGCCATACCGTAAGCATTCTGAACAACTACTTTTCCGTCCAGTGCCACGAGGACGATCCCGCTGAATTCCTGACCCTTGACCCTGCTGCTTACGTAGCTGTCGATCTGTTGAGAGAGCGACTGACCGTAAACCGACGGGCAGACAAACAAGAGGACGGCTATCAACAAGGGTACGATCCGACGTGGGGCGATCTGGGTATTCCTGCTTCGCATGGGTAATCGAAACTCCTCGGGTTGCAGCCGTCGACCGAAGGCGGGCAATTCCGCACTTGGGTGCGCGACGGACGCCGGACTTTGCATTCAGGGACAGCTATGAATCATAAACTGGGACTCCGGCGATCGAACCCCACTCAGTACTCAGTCCTTCTTGAGGGAGGCGCCCGCTCCGTTTCTCGCTTTCATATCTTTGTAAGCCGCGTGGATCATGTCCGACAGTGCTTCCTCGTCGATGCCGGTTCCGGGCCGGATCTTGACGTGCCTCATAAACTTTCCCGAGCCTTCCAGCAAACCGCCCAGGTCCGGGAGCAGGGCGCCGAGGAAGAATCCGACGTTGACGTGGGCTTTGAAGGAATCGACGTAACAGAAAGCCGCGTCGCCTATGCACGCGGTCGGCTGGCCGTCGTGGAGAAGCTCAAGCACGTCGTCACCGCAGGCACGCATCAGTTCGAACCAACGCTTCGCGATTCGGGCCAGATGGCCCGGCCGCTCGTCGAACCAGGACTCGATCGCCGGATCGCGCTTCGAACCTCCCGGGAATCGAAGTATCCGTTCCATCAGATAAATGCGTGCAGCAGAATCGCCTTCTTTGGGCCGGGCGGTTTCTAGAACATCATCGAGCCCGCGGCTTCCTTCTTTTCTTCACTCTCAGCCGGTTTCTCGAACGCCGCGCCGTATCTCAGAAGCACGCTGTTCACCGTCCCGTCCTTTCCGATCGTAACGATGTAGAGCCGGTCATACTCGCCCTTTTCGTCGATCGCAGTTCCGGGATCGCCACCGAGCAACTTCGCAAGCTCGGGAGTCGTGTTGCTGTGGCCCACGACAAGATGGCGTCCGCCTGTCTCTTTCAGCTTTTTCGCAAAGCCCGCCAGGTCCTTTGGATCGTATTTCTCGACCTCGACGCCCTCGGCCTTCGCAACCGGGGCCGCGGTGTCGCGGGTGCGGATGAAGTCGGTCGAATGCACGTGCTCGATGTCCGAGCTTTTCAGAGTTTCGGCGAGCACTTCCGTGCGGGCCTTGCCGGCCTCGGAGAGTTCGGGATCCTTGCCGTCGTCGGTCTTTTCCGCGTGACGGACGAGAAAGACGACGAGCGGTTTCTGTTCCGCGGTGGGCGGCGGCTTTTGTTCGGTCGGTTCGGACGGGCATCCGGCCAACAATATCGCGAAAGCGACGATGAGAAGTGCGATTGTGTTTTTCATTTTCTGGTCTTTTTATCCGGCCGGCGTGTCGCGGACCGGGCTTCTGCTGTCAATGCCGTACAGATCTCCAAAAGTCCATTGACCGGGAATGCTACGCGAGCTCAAACGCAAGAATGGAAACGTCGTCCTCAAGGCTCCGGGGCCCGGTCCATCCCCTTACGTTCTCGAGAATCGTTCCGACGGATCCATCCAGATCGAGACCGCTCAGATTCGCCACATTAGTGGCGAGCCTCTCCGTCCCGAAACCGGCCTCGCCTTCACCTTCGGCCTCCGTGACGCCGTCCGTATAGAGAAAGACCCGGTCTCCCGAATCGAGACCGACGACATTTTCGGTATAGCCCGGCTCAGAAAACATCCCGACGGGAAAGCCTTCGACCTTCAGGATATCCACCGAACCGTCTTTCCGCGCGACGATAAGAGGCGGATTGGCGGCCGTTACGAACCGGAATTCCCGCGAGCTCACATCCACGATCCCATAGCACATCGTGAAATACTGGGCGTTTTCCGCGTCCATCTGAAACTGAAGGTTGAGCTCCTCCGCAACCTTTACCGGGTACAGGGACTCGATAGCGGCGGGATCCCTTTCTCCGATCGGATTTGAAACCGCCTGGAAATGACGCGTGAACCAGTGGCTCAGCGTTACCGAGAGCAGAGAGGCCCTGACGCCGTGACCGCTGACGTCGACCATGTAAACGGCAAAGCGGTCCCTGTCTATCCGAAAGACGTTCAAAGTGTCGCCGCCGAGTTCGTCGCACGGCTGGTAGAGCCACGAGAATTTGATCCGCTCGGACATCGGAGCGCTGTCGGGAAGAAGAGACCTTTGGATAGCGGCGGCCGCCTCAAGGTCACGCTTCATACTCCGGTTGGCGTTTTTCAACTGCTCATTCGCATCGCGAAGTGCGCTCTCCGCGTTCTTTCTCTTCGTAATGTCGGACTGGACGCCAATAAAATGCGTTACCTCGCCGGAGGCGTCGGAAACGGGAGTGAGGGAGAGCCGGTTCCAGAAAGGCTCCCCGCTCTTCTTGTAATTCAATATCTCGACCGTGCATTCCTTTCCCGACCGAAGCGCGTTGCGGATCTCGTCGACGGTTTCCGTCTCTGTCCCTTCGCCCTGCAGAAAGCGGCAATTATGTCCTAGCATCGAGCTGGCCGAATATCCGGTAAGCCTTTCGAATCCTTCGTTTATGTAGATAAGAGGCTGGTCAGGCAAGCGCATGTCCGCGATCGTTATTCCTTCGGCAGCGACATCCAGAGCCCTGTCTTTCAGCAAGAGGATATCCGATCCGTGGGAATCTCGGCCCGAGGCAGTTGGACCGGCTTTCTCGTGCTTGTCCATAAGCGTCACGACAAGAGACTACTCAAGACTGCTTCTTCTGTCTACAACGGGTTTGGGTAAGGGTGTACGTAAACCTACGCGGGCCGAATCTCAGTTTGCGTCGATGACGCGGGCAAATCGCCAAGGGTCCTTGAATCCGGATCGGATCCATGGGCGCAAGCGGCGGAAACAGGAATCGGAACTTGGAGCGCAAGCGACGGGAATAACAGAATTCAGCCGTCCGCTTAGCGGCCACTTGAGTTCAGCCGTGGGTAAGCCCGGAGGGCGCCACCCAAGGACTTGTTCCAGATGTTTATTACGACCAGATCGGGGACACGGATGAGCACTGATCTGAGCGGGCTTGACCGGCGGAGATCTCAGAAATCGTCCGTGTTCATCTGTGTCCTTTTCTTCGGGCTAAATGCGGCTATTTAAAGTTCGATCAAACGACCGTACGAAAGCAACGGGTGGGTCACTTGACCTTGACGCGGGCAAAGCCGCCCTTTTCCCATTTTAATGAGTAAAGGTGGCGTCCGAGACCCTGTCTTTCGTATCCCTCTTCATCTTCCCGCCAGACCTTTTCGAATACTCGCATCGTCGTGCCATTCCTGGGAAGCTCATAATGAACCTCTTCACTGAAATCCGGAATGACGGCTTCGGATACGTTCACCCAGGCCGAATCCCTGAATTCGAGAAAGACAGCCGATGACTCTCCTTCGACCGTGACCGAGATTCCCACAAGGTGTGTACTATCCGGTTTTCGAAAGACCGCCATCTCGAGGCAGTTCTGCGCTCCGTCGCAGCCCGCCTTCAGATAGCCGTTTTTCGGATCGTCAACCTCGAGGAAGTCGCGCAGGTACTCTCTCTTCGCCTGTTCGCAGTCCTGGTCGGTCTCCCACTTACAGCCTTCCATCACGAAGTACTCATCAGTCAAAAGCATAAAGTAATCTCTAACGGTCTTGGGGGATAAGAACTCGGGACGCTTTGCCTCACCGACGCTGATGGAGAAAGTCTCAACGAAAGCTCTTTGGGGATCGCCTGCCATGCCGGAGACCCTGACTTTGGCAGTGCCTTTCGCTAGCCCCTTTACCTTCAGAAGATTGCCCCTGAGGGAAGCCTCGACTATCCCATTCGGAGAGATTCTGACCTCAACGGCGTTCTCGTCGAAATCGTATTCCGCCAACATGAAGCCGATACTCCTGCCTGTATCGACCTTGCCGCTACGCGTCTCCTGCGCAGCAGCTTCAATTCCGAACGACGAAAGAACGAACGCGGCGGCAAATCCGGCGATTACGAAGCGGATCGCTGTCGACTGCCTGACCGAAAAGTAGTTGATCATCTTCATATCTCCTAACAATAATTTCGGAACTTCGAGCACAAGGCTCAGACGCGGACGTACGGCGGAATCCGTTTTGCGCGCATCGGTGAGAATTCGATCAGGTGCCGATCTTGGTCTTCCCACTTACTGTGGGACGGGACGGTCTAGCAGAGATTCGGCGCTATCAGGGAGATTAAGGGTTGGTTGTCATCGGTCCAGGAGAAGCTATCTAAATGCCGGGTCCATGTTTCCCGCGATCTCGAAGTGCCTTTCCGCGAGCGAGTTCATCCCGACATTTTTCAGCCTCTGGCCCAGCATCCAGTGGAAAGGCGCGTTCCTGGGTATGTACGGCGAGGCCTTCCGCTCGAAAGCAGACGCCGAATCGGTGTCGCCTTCCGCCTCGGCAGCGCCAGCCAGGAAGAGACTTGCCAGCGCGATTCTCTCGTTGGCATTCACCGCCGCTTTCCACTCCGACACGGCCTCATCTTTCCGGCCAAGCTGCCAAAGCGATTCGCCCTTTTCCACACGGGCAAGGATCAAGTCGGGTCTCTCCTGAAACGCCCGGTCCAGGCTCGCGAGCGCTTCTTCATACCTGCCGGAGCGGTTCAGGATCGCGCCTCGGTAGTAAAGGCTAAGAGCCTTCGGCTCGCCGTCCTGGCTCGCCTCGGCTTCCGAGAGCAGCTCAGCGGAACGGTTCGTGTCGCCGGACAGGAACTCCATCCAGGCGAGTTTCGGCAAAGCTGTCGTGTTCTCGAAGAGGGCGATAGAGCGCGCCCGGTTCAAATGGTGCTTGCTCTCTTCAATGTTCTGCCTGTCAGTGGGGGTCAGCCATCGAGCCGGATCCGCCTGAGCGAGAGCCAGCTCGTCCGGGAGTCCCACACGTTCATATGCGCGTGTCCCCAGTGCTTCGTGATACCGTACCCAGCCGCTGTGCGCGTTCAGCCCGATCCACAGAGCCGCGACGCCCAGAAAGGCTGCCCCAGCGGTTCGTATCTTTCCTCCACTTTTCAGATCGAACTTGTAGAACGACAGATCTTTCGAACGGACAAGCCTCCACGATCTCATCGCGAGGAACGTTGTCACCGTTGCGATCCCGAGCGCCATCAGCATAGGGACCAGCTGATAAACGTCCCAGACCGCCATGAAGCTTCCGAAGAACACGCCCGCCGCGGCGATCTCCTCGGGCCACGTCAGCGAATAGGTCCTGGGGGTCGTACTTTTCACGGACGAGGCGGGTTTGCCGAATCCGAAATACAGCGCGTCGTTCGGGCATACGCTGACGCAGTCCATGCATTTCATGCATCCCGGATCGACGACCATCCCGTACTCTTTAACTTCTTTATGTACAAGCACGTTCGAGGTGCAGGTGGCCGTGCAATGGCCGCACTGTTCGCAATCGTCCGTCACCCTTATGCGCCCCGGAGCGACCTTGTCCGCGACGCCGAAGAAGCCTCCGTACGGGCATGCGTAGGTGCAGAATCCTTTCTGGCCCAGGAAATAGACCGTGAGAAACCCGCATATAAAGAGGAAAGGAATGGCGACCGCCACGGGCGGAAATGTAGCCCAGAAGTCCGTGGTGATCAGGTGGTTTGTGAAGCCCGGTATCAGCGGTTCGTTCGCGGGCTTGACGAACCATCTGTAAACCGTCGGCCAGACGAACATATAAAGAGCGACTATCAAAGGCACGTAAACAAGCAGCCTGGAGCGGAAGGGCCTCGGTTTCAGTCCGATCTTCTTCAGCATCCAGCCGCATAGATCCTGAAGCGCGACGATATGGCACCCCCATCCGCAAACGAACCGCCCGAAAACAAGCGTCGCAAGTATCGCAAGAGTGAAGAAAATGAAGCCCGCGTTCAACGCACCGTTCTGGATCGTGAACATGGCTTCGGAGGGTTCGATCGGCGAAACCGTGCTTCCGGTGATCTGCCACTGGATGATATGAGCGATCATCAACAGGTTGAGTGTGATCAGGGCAGCAGCACGCCACCGCGCGGTCCGCGACTTCCGGATCGCGCCTTTGGCGGCCTCGGCGTTCAGGACCGGCAGCTCGATCGACCTACCTTTCCTCTGTTCTTTAGGTGTGCAGTTTTTCGCCATAGAAAATCCGGAAGGACTAACCGCGGAAAACTCCGAGGACACAGATTATTTCACGCCGCATCCGCAATTCTGGCTTCTTGTCCTCTGTGCTCCCTGCGCGCTCCGTGGTGAGATCTCTATCCCGGAATCCGTATTCTCAATTCTATATCTTCCTTGAACAAAAGCACCAAAGTGGTGTAAAAAGGTGGAACCCCTTCCGTAATCCGTTACAAATCAGGGAACAAGAAACAACACAACGCCCGGGCGGCGAAAGCTCAGATTATGTTTAAGACACTTACTGCTATATCTCTCGCGGTATTTCTGCCTGTAGTTGGGCTGATCGGTTACTTCGGCGACCCTTCTGCCAGCGCGCAGAAATCGGAAACCGGCACGCTTGAACGACTTATCGTTTCGAGCGGAACCGTATCGATGAAACTGGACCTTGGCCGCCTGAATGGTGATCTTAAAGGCACCGGCGAAATGAGCGAACTGCGCTTCGATGCAGATAAGAATGCGCTGTTTGCGATCGTCGTATTCGAGAACGAGCTTCGCGGGGCGGTTCCGGGCGAACTGCCGATCACACCCAAGGGAAGCGCGGAGCTTCCGGGCAAGCTCGGCACCGGTTTCGAAAACCTGATGATCGAAAGAAGCGCACCCGGGTCCGCATACGAATTCGTGGTACGAGACCGCAGGACCTGGTATCCGTTTTTCAACATTGAAGGCCAGCAGGTCAAATACGACAACGGATCGAGGCTCTTGAATATCGAAGGCGGCCGCATGCTCGTGTCCGATCGATTCGCAAACGACCTTGGCCGGAAGGGAATTGCAGGAACCGTTATCGGCGAGTTCTCGCTCTCTGCCAGGATGCGCCAGGTCGAAGTGACCGAGCTTGCCGACGGCGAGATCATCACGAATGTCCTGCCCGCACAGAAGGGGGCGGAAGCCGGGACCAGGCCGGGCCCCGATGTCGTGGTCGGCGATGTTTACGGTCTTGCTCAGTTCGGATCAAGCAGCGGGTCCCAGGTCGGGCTCGCGTTGGGAACCGTTTCCTGCAACTACGGCGAAGAGAATCTTAACTGGAACGCGCTGCCGAGCAACGACCACCCCGTTATTCCGCAGAACCTGTACAGGATGAGCGGCGGCGCCGGGAACGACGAGCGGTTTGAGCAGATCGGCCAGTCGCACGTCAAGCACGCTTTCACGGCACTTACGCAGAATATCTGCGGTCTGGGATGCAACGGCGTAGGCGGCAGCAGGCTCGGTTCGGGATGTTCCGATCCTTATTCGGCGAGCCTCAACTCCGGGCCGAACCTTGGATCCAAAGCGTGGATCAACCCATTCACCGGAGACTATCCTCGCGGAGATTCTGCAACGCCGCCAAACAATCACTCGGGCCATTCGCATGTCGGCCCGTCGCACAGGATCCTGACCGAGATCAGCGACCTCAGCAATTCACAGAACCCCGGCGCGACCTACTACGCGGAAGGACAATACGTCACCCCGCACGAGTACCAGTGGTGCCAGTCGAATCCGGGCGAGTGCAACATGTATAACAATGTGTCGTACCGCCGGTACTCGGTTTCGGGAAATGGAAGCCCGTTCTCCTTCAATGCTGAGGGGTCGACCGTACGCGAGAAGGCCGCGGTCGAGGCCTGGCCGGGCGCAACCGTGACCCGGATCGAACCTGATCCCGGCAACGACGGCATCGGAATGGTGGCGTATAAGGTCACGAACACCTCTCCGGGCGTGTGGCATTACGAGTATGCGGTCTATAACCAGAATCTTGACCGCGCGATCCAGTCTTTCGCCGTACCGCTCGCTGACGGCGTGTCGATCAGCAATATTGATTTCCACGCTCCCCCGCAGCACCCTGGGTGGAACAATGATGGCACTGCCGGCAGCGCCGGGTTCAGCAGTGCGGCCTGGGCGGAGACGCAGACCGCGTCGGAAATGAAGTGGAGTTCCGAGACGATAGCCCAGAATTCGAACGCGAACGCAATCCGCTGGGGCACGATGTATAATTTCCGCTTCGATTCGACGAGTCCGCCGGAGCTCAGGAACGCGACGGTCGGGTTCTTTAAGACCGGTGCGCCGATCACAGTTGAGGTCCTCGCTCCGGCCGGTGCCGCAACTGTGTCCTATTCGATCGCCGGCCGCGTGACGGATGCCGGAGGACGCCCGATCAAGTTCGCGTACGTGATCCTGCTGGATTCCAGTGGCGAGATTGGCTGGGCCTTTTCGAACAACCTGGGCTTTTACCAGATCACTGGAGTAGCACCGGGAACAGGTTACACGATCGGAGCAAAGGCGAAGAACTACTCGTTCAACGACTTTGAGATCGATGTCAACGACAATGTCACGGGCGTGAATCTTGTCGCAAACCCGTGACCGTTTCGATAAACAGCTGATTCAAATGGATTCGGGCGGCCAGACTGGCCGCCCGTTTTTCTTTGCAGGTTTGGGCTTGGGAGCGGAACGATCAGGGTTCGAGCCCGGGTTCGTAAGTGAGTATGAACTCCATGAACCTCGAGGCCTCGACCATGTCCTTTCCGCTGAACCTAATGGAATGCGAATCGGTCCGCTCGACGATCGAAAGATAGCTGAGAAGCTCCGAGGGCCTGTAACTCTTGAAGCGGACGTCGAGTTTCACCGGCGCACTGACCTTGTAGGGCTTGAAATCGCCGATCCGGCCCATCGCGTTCCTTACCTTCTCCCGGATAAGCGCATACGCAGCCTCGGGCATCATCGTCCGCGCAGAATGGAATCCGTAGTTCCACTTCACGACAGCGCCTTCGATATCGCCCACAACGTCCGTCACTTCCTTCACCGCCGCGTCGTCGCCCGAGATCATTATCACCGGCACGCCGAAATGCCCCGCGATCGCCGCGTTGAACGAGCCTTCGGTCATCGTTACGTCGTTCAAGCGAACATCGGCGAGCCTCGCGCTGGACATCGTGTGCGCCCGGACTCCGTCCGGATTACTCGTGCTGGAGTGATAACCGAGGAAGATCACCCCGTCGAAGGTCTCGTCGATCCCTTCCATCATCATCAGCGGCCGCGGGAATCCGCGAACCAGCAGGATGTCTTTCGGCAGTTTCTCCATCAGGAGGTTTTGCGCGTTTCCGTGCGAATCGCTGACGACGATCTCGGTCGCCCCGGCCTCGCGCGCGGCCTCGATCGCGGCATTGACTTCCGCCGTCATAAACTCCCGGAATTTCTGATACTCGAATCCCCCGGGTCCCAACTGGTCGGCCGAAACCGCACCGACCACGCCCTCCATGTCTGCTGATATGTATATCTTCATTTTCTTCTGCTGCGCTTCGACGGCAGAGAATGCCGCGAGCGCCAGTATCACAACCCAGATCAAACTATTTCTCATTATATTCTCCCGCTGTTTGATTTGATCGGGCACTGACTATATCAGAAGACAGGAGACAGGAGACAGCGATCGGAACCCGGAACGCAAGCGACGGGCGTAATAGAAGACAGGAGACGGGAGGTTCCCGAGTCGCGAAGCGACGGCCTGAGTTCAGCAGTGTGTAAGCCCGAAGGGCGCCGCCCACGGTAAGGAGGCGCTCCGAAATATCCGGCCGCTTCAGCGGCGATCGGTAACCGGAGCGCGAGCGACGGTCCGTGTCCGAAGCCCAAGCGTCAGCAGGGCTCCTGCTGAAAAGTTCCCGGTTCCAGGTTTGAGGCTCGACGCGAAAAGATGCAGAACCACGCGCTGAACTGCGCGTCTCCGCTTCTCAATCCTTGAACCTTGAACCATACAACCGCCCTTTGCGTATTCACCGAAATTCGCAGGGAGGTCTTCTGTCAATGAAATCGATCCTCAGTTCATCCCCGGTCCGGTTCTTCGTATTCGCCAGCTTTCTGTTCCTATTCTCTACCGCTGCATCCGGAGCGGTGTTAGGTTCCCGGGAGCAGTCTAACCAGCAGTTCGAAGATCCGGAGAAGCTAGTGCGCGAACTCTACGCCCAGCTAACCTTTCCCGCCGGCAAGACACCGGACTGGAAGTACGTCCGCTCGATGTTCATAAACGACGCCACGGTCACGCTGCGCACGGGCAGGGATTCGACGACGACGTTCTCGTTGGACGGATGGATCCTCGACTTCGTGAATTTCATAAACGACCGGGACGTCAAGAAGACCGGTTTCGAAGAGAAACTGGTAAAGATGAGACCGATGATCTACGGCGACATCGCCCACGTACTGGTCCTCTACACCGCGTATCTTCCGGGCGTTACGAAAGAGCCGCAAGAAGGTGTCGACAGTTTCCACCTGATCAAGAAAGACGGCCGATGGTGGATCGTTTCGATCCTGAACGAGATCCCGACAAAGGACAGGCCGAAACCGGACGCATTGAACTAAATTGCCTTGCCGTTTCTTAGTACAAAGTTCATGGTTCGAAGTTCAAAGTAAAGAGGCGGAACCCCACGCGTTAGCGAGAGGCGGACAAGGGCTCCAGACAGGGATCGTAAACCTATTCTCATAGTCAGGGGCAGAGTCGCGTAGCGACGACCTGCTTTTAGACATAATGTTTTGACCTGTCCTGCCTCAAGAACGTGGATTATGTTAGGTGAGATTCACCAACACCTAGCCACAATTGAGGAGGACAGGCATGAAGAATACTAACGCAATCAACGGAAAAGCGAGAGAGATCTTTGAGAATGAAGCACCGGAGTATCCGGCATACGTAGGGCTCGATGTCCATAAGGAGACTATCGTGGCGGCGATCGCCCGGGAGGGTCGGGGAAAGCCGGAGTCGCTTGGAACGATAGCGAACAAACCGAAGGAGGTGGCGAAGCTTGTCGAGCGGCTGAGCCGGGAGTTCGGGGGAGAGGTTCTGCTGTACTGCTACGAGGCAGGTCCGTGCGGATACGTTCTGTACCGTCAGCTGGTGGAGATGGGGCAGGAATGCCATGTTGTGGCACCGTCGAAGATCCCTAAGAAGCCCGGCGACAGGATAAAGACGGACCGGCGGGATGCGAGGAAGCTGGCCCGGCTATTGAGGAGCGGGGATCTTACGGCGGTATGGGTGCCGGGAGAGGAGCAGGAGGCGATGCGGGACCTGGCGCGGGCGCGGAACGACTTCAAGATCCAGGAGCGGAAGGCGCGCCAGCAACTGAGCGCTTTCATGCTCCGTCACGGGCATTCGTGGCCCAAGGGAAAGACGCGGTGGACGAAGGGCCACTTCGAATGGATGGAGACGCGCAAGTTCCCTCACGAATGGCAGTATGTTGTGCTTCAGGGATACATCAGAGCGGTGAATGCGGCGGAGAAGAGGGTGGCTGACATCACGGCGGAAATGAGCATGGCGCTGCCGCACTGGTCGATGGCTCCGGTGGTCTACTCGCTGATGGCGTTCAGGGGTATCGACATGGTCAGCGCGATGGGGCTCCTGGCAGAACTCGGGGATCTGACCCGCTTCGACTCGCCGAAGCAACTGATGGGCTTTCTGGGGCTTGTGCCCAGCATACACGCCTCCGGCCCGACAAAGCGCGAGGGTGAGATAACGAAGACCGGCAACTCGAGGGCCCGGCGCCTGCTGGTCGAAGCCGCCTGGGCGTACCGCCATCCGGCGCGCATGACGGCTCATTTGAGACGAAAGGCGAAGAACGCGTCCGAAGAAGCCAGGGAGATATCCTGGAAGGCCCAGAAACGTTTGTGCGGAAGATACCGGTCGCTGGTCTACTCGGGCAAGAACAAGAACCAGACCACGGTGGCAGTCGCCAGGGAACTCTCGGGCTTTATCTGGGACGTGACACGGGTCGAGATGGCCAGGTTTGAAACCCCCGCCCGCTAGCGGGCCGGTAACGCATCGCAAAGAAGTATCCGACAAGAGGAAAAGAAGTTAACCACAGAAGAAAAGGAGGTCAGAGGCGCTCCAGGTCAGGGCATTCGCAGACAGATCTTCTGAAGAATCCCGGTCACGGCTAGAACGGCTTCCCCGAAAGGGGAATGATCCACGCTTTTAGATAAGAGGAAAGCTTCGCGACGAAGACAAGTCAGGTAGGTAACCAATCCACGTATATCAGCATGATCCATCGTCGCTTACCGTCCGCAATGCCCTGACCTCAGGCGCTTCTGACAAACGAGAATATGTAGAGGGGTTGACAGGTCAAAACATATCAGCCGTGGGCAAGCGCGAAAGCGCGCAGCCCACGGGAGGCGGCGCATCGTGATCCCGGAGCCGCGTTAGCGGCGGCAGAATGAGTTTCGCGAGTTGCCTGAGTTTTCCGAGTTGCCGAGTTACGAGAACGGACCGCATCCGAAACCCGGATGTACTATCACCCGGGCGAGCGCCGTAGGCGCGGCAGGTCTGGAGAAAAGGAACCAATAATCATACCTCCGCAGCCGCGCTAGCGGCGGCAGAAGAAGTTGGGCCAGTTCGCTGGGTTTTACGACCGGGACGTCAAGAAAACCGGTTTCGAAGAGAAACTGGTAAAGATGGGACCGATGATCTACGGCGACATCGCCCACGTACTGGTCATCTACACCGCGTATCTCCCGGACTTTACGAAAGAGCCGCAAGAGGGTGTCGACAGCTTCCACCTGAACAGGAAAGACGGACGCTGGTGGATAGTCTCGATCCTGAACGAGATCCCGACGAAGGAAAGGCCGAGACCGGCGGTGCCGAGATGAAGGAGACAGGAAGCGGAAGAGAGGATGCACAATAGGAAAGGAGCATCCTACTCTTATTCCATGATCTACTTCTGCGCAAAGATCAATAGGAACTCGGGGAGTCCGGTCATCGGGGCTCCCTCCCAATCTGCTACCTCTTCACCAAACTCCGCGACCTCGACGATCTTGCATCCTGATCTTATCACTGCGTTGATGTAGTCCGAAAACGTCCAATGAAATTCGTAGGATTTTAGTGTTCCGGTCTTAGGTTCGAGTATGTCGGCAGAAGCGTCGTATTCAAACGGGCCGCGCTGGAAATAGGAGTGTTCCACTTCCAGGCTGTCGTTCGATCCCTTCCAGACCCTTCGAAAAGGATGATATTCGGAAATAACGAAGAGGCCCCCGAGTTGCAGGATCCGAGCTGCTTCGGAATAGTAGCGAGTGATGTCCGAAACCCAAACGGCCACGTGACCGCCTGTGTAAACAAGGTAGAAAGAACCATCCCGAATCTCGTTCAGAGCTGTCACATCAGCTCTCATAAAATCAATTTCAAGCCCTAGCTTTTGGGCGCGCTCTCGAGCGACCTCAAGTTGCGCCTGCGAGATGTCGACTGATGTCACGTGGGCGCCGAGACCCGCGAGTGCAAATGCGATCTGGTTATCACCGCTGCCGAGCACCGCTATTTTCCTTCCCTTTATATCTGAAAGATAAGCGAGTTCTCTTTCCGAGAGTACAAGCTCGGGTTCTTCGGGACATCTTTGCCAGAGACCTCGTGAATCCGCCCTTTTGGCCCACTGTTTCGCGCCCGCTTCCCAGCGCATTCTGTTCGCTTCGTGAATGTCGATTCCCATGGTTTAGCTCCTGTGATGCCTCCCGAGCTTGAAAACGCAATACACTAGCACATATCCTAGTCCCGCCCCACTATTCCAGTTTTCAAGGAGACAAACCATGAACCGGTTAGCAGTTGTAGTGCTTTCTGTTCTTATCGCGGGCCTCGCTATTGTCATGGGCTGCACAGCCGATGCGTCCGGGACCGCCGATCCCGCGGATGCCGCAGACCTTGTCCTCGTCAATGGAAAGATCGTTACCGTCGACGACAAGGACACGGAAGTTCAGGCGATCGCCGTCAAAGGCGGGAAGATCGTCGCGCTCGGAACCGACGAAGAGATCCGCACCAGGGTCGGAGCGAAAACAGAGGTGATCGATCTCGAAGGCAAGCTCGCGATCCCGGGGTTCAACGAAGGTCACGGCCATTTTATGGGGATCGGGAATTCGAAGATGATCCTCGATCTGACGAAGCCGAAGAACTTCGACGAGATCGTGGCGATGGTCGCCGAGGCCGCGAAAAAGGCGAAGCCCGGGGAATGGATCACAGGGCGCGGCTGGCATCAGGACAAGTGGGACAAAAAGCCGGAGCCGAACGTCGAAGGCCTTCCCATACACGACAAGCTCAGCGAGGTCTCGCCCGACAATCCCGTCGTGCTGACACACGCCAGCGGCCACGGCTCGTTCGCCAACGCGAAGGCAATGGAGCTGGCGAAGATCGATTCGACGACCAAAGACCCTCCGGGCGGCGAGATCCTCCGCGACGCGGACGGAAAGCCTACCGGCTTTTTGAGGGAGACGGCGCAGGGGCTTGTTTCGAGGGCCAACTCCGGTCCGGCGACTGAAGAAGAACGGACCGCCCAGGCGCTGAAGATGGCCGAGCTAGCCTCGCAGGAAGTGCTGAGCAAGGGTGTGACGACATTTCACGACGCTGGTTCTTCGTTCGAAACGGTCGATCTGTTCAAAAAGCTGGCAGATGAAGGCAAGCTCCCGGTCAGGCTCTGGGTGATGATCCGGGCGTCGAACGAGGACTTGGAAAAGAAACTCGCCAGCTACAAGACGGTCGGCTACGGCAATGACCACCTGACCGTTCGCGCCATCAAGCTTTCGATCGACGGGGCTTTGGGATCGCGTGGCGCGTGGCTTCTGGAGCCGTACTCGGACGCTCCGAACCTCACGGGTCTGAACCTTATCCCGATCGAATCCGCCAAGAAGACTGCCGAGCTGGCGATGGCGAACGGTTACCAGCTTTGCATCCACGCGATCGGCGACCGCGCGAACCGCGAGGTCCTGGACATCTTCGAGGAGTCGTTCAAAGCGAACCCCGACAAGAAGGACTTGCGTTGGCGAGTCGAGCACGCGCAGCACCTCAATCCGACCGACATTCCGAGGTTTGCGCAACTCGGGGTGATCGCGTCTATGCAGGGCGTCCACTGCACTTCAGACGGTTCGTGGGTGCCCGACAGGCTCGGCGACAAGCGGAGCGAGGAAGGCGCGTATGTCTGGCAGAAGCTTATGAAGTCGGGTGCGCTTGTGACGAACGGAACGGATGCTCCTGTCGAGGGTGTCTCGCCGATCGCGTCATACTATTCGACGGTTTCCCGAAAACTGAAGGACGGCTCGGTATTTTATCCAGACCAGCGAATGAGCAGGATCGAGGCGTTGAGGTCGTACACGATCAACGTGGCGAAGTCGGGGTTCGAGGAGAAGATCAAGGGCTCGCTGGAGGTCGGCAAGCTGGGGGACATCGTCGTCCTCTCGAAGGACATTCTGACGGTCCCCGAGGGCGAGATCCCTTCGACGGAAGTGTTGTACACGATCGTGGGAGGGAAGATAGCGTACAGGAAGCAGTGAGCAGTGGCCAATGACCAATGTTCATCGGCCAATGATCAATGACCAATTTCCAGTGGCCACTTCTTATTGACCAATGAAAATTGATCGATGAGCAATGATCTCCGTGACCTCCGTGTAATCCTCAGTGATCTCTGTGGCTAATTTCCGGCTGGCGGACTAGGGACTGAAGGAGAGGTTTAGCCACGAAGGACACGGAGGTATTCACAGAGAGCACTGAGGGAACCCTTCACCGGTACATTGTCTTCGCGACGTTGGCGCATAACTTTGCGTCCTTCGCGGTAGAGATCCATCTCACGAACTCGGGTCATTGTCAGGAACTTAACCGCAAAGAGCGCAAAGAATCTCGCAAAGAACCGCAGAGAAAATCGGATCATCAACCCCCTCCGTGACCCCTGTGTGATCCTCGGTGATCTCTGTGGTAAATCTCCCGCTGGCGGATCTGGAGCTGACGGAGAGGTTTAACCACAAAGGACACGGAGGTTTTCACAGAGAGACACTGAGGGAACCCTCTGTGGTAAATCTCCCGCTGGCGGATCTGGAGCTGAAGGAGAGGTTTAACCACAAAGGACACGGAGGTATTCACAGAGAGAAACTGAGGGAACCCTCCACCGGTACATTGTCTTCGCGACCTTCGCGGTTGAAATCTTCTTAACGAACTTAAATCTTTTCGGGACTCTAACCGCAAAGAGCGCAAAGGCTCTCGCAAAGGGCCGCAAAGAGAAACCGATCATCAACCCGCTTCCATCGAAATCCCCTTCGTGACCTCTGTGTGATCTTCGGTGATCTCTGTGGTAAATCTCCCGCTGGCGGATCTGGAGCTGACGGAGAGGTTTAACCACAAAGGACACGGAGGCTTTCACAGAGAGCACTGAGGGGGCTTCTCACCGTAAGAGCCTTCGCGACCTTGGCGCATACCTTTGCGTCCTTCGCGGTAGAGATCCATCTTACGAACTCAGATCGTCGTCAGGAACTTAACCGCAAAGAGCGCAAAGAATCTCGCAAAGAAACGCAAAGAAAATCGGATCATCAACCCCCTCCGTGACCTCCGTGTGATCCTCAGTGGACTCTGTGGTTGAGGATCCTGAAGAAGAGTTCTAACCACAGGGGACACGGAGGTTTTCATAGAGAACACGAAGGCAGTTGCCAATTATCATTGGTCAATGCCCAATGCGCATTGCACTCATGACCGTTGTCGTATTCTGGTCATTTGCAGTACCCTACTCCCAACGAAATCTCTGAAATAAACAGATCCTTCGGGAGAACCGTATTCGTATGACCACATTATTCAGATCGTTCTTCGCCGCATCGTTGTTACTTGTCGTCCTCGCGCCATCCGCATTCGCGCAGATCACCGCCGAGCACGAGGCTGCGGTGGACAAGCTCTTCGCCGAATGGAACAAGCCCGACTCGCCGGGAGCCGCGGTAGGGATCATCCGCGACGGCGAGTTCATTTTCAAGAAAGGCTACGGCTCCGCCGATCTCGAGCACGATGTCCCGATCACACCGAAGTCGGTTTTCTACATGGCTTCCGTTTCTAAGCAGTTCGTCACGATGGCGATACTGCTTCTCGAAGAGCAGGGCAAACTGGGCCTGGACGACGAGATCCAGAAGTACTTTCCCGATTTCCCAAGGTACGAAGGCCCGCTCACGATCCGCAACTTCATCCACCACACAAGCGGTGTCCGCGACAACCTCACGCTTTGGCAGCTTTCGGGCAAAGACGTCTACGATTCGATCGACGCGGACGAAATGTATCAGATGATCCGCCGCCAGAAGGAGCTGAACTTCAAGCCCGGAGAGCGATACCTGTACAGCAATTCCTGCTATTTCATGCTCGCCGAGATCGTGAAGAAAGTTTCCGGAAAGTCGATAAAGGAATTCGCCGAAGAAGAGATGTTCAAGCCTCTCGGTATGAAGAACACGCACTTTCACGACGACGAATACCACATCGTCAAAAACCGAGTTTTCAGCTACGAGCCCGGCAAAGACGGCTTCCGCAACCTGATAATGCGCTACGACCTGGTCGGGTCCGGCGGTCTGTACTCGAACGTCGAGGACATGCTTCTTTGGGACCGGAACTTCTACGACAACAAGCTGGGAAAGGGCCGGCAGGAACTGATCGAGAAGATGCAAGAGGACGGCCGCCTGAACGACGGAAGTTCCGCGGAGTATGCTTTCGGGCTTCAGAATGGGACTCACAGGGGCCTGAGGACGGTCGAGCACGGCGGAAGCCTCGCGGGTTACCGCACGTTCCTGATCAGGTATCCCGAGCAGCGGTTCTCGGTGATAGTCCTGGCGAATCTCGCCGGTATCAATCCCGGAGGGAAAGCGCGCGAGATCGCGGAGATCTTTCTGAAGGACGAATTCAAAACGGAAGCGCCCTCAGGGGAATCTTCTTCCGGTTCGACGGCGAAGGCAACGGTACCGGCGATCACCTTGTCTGCGGATCAATTGAAGAAGTTCGAAGGGCATTACTGGAACCGCGAAAATTCGATCTTCGCAAGGATCTTCTCGGAAGGCGGTAAGCAGTACATCGAAAGGGACGGGCTCCCTCGAACAGAACTAACGGCCCTCAGCGAGAAGTCGCTGAAGCTCCTGTTCCCGAGGCTCGATATTGTACTGACGTTCGGGACAGGCGCAAATAAAGGCTTCGACGAGGTCATCAACAGCCGCGAGCCCTTAAAATTCGCGGCTTACGAACCTGCTACGTATACAGAGAAGGAACTTGAGGCGATGGCCGGCACGTACTTCAGCGAAGAGATCAACGCATTCTACAAGCTTGCGATGAAGGACGGAAAATTGACTCTGTACTTCAACGACTCGGAAAGCGGGGCGCTTGAGCCTGTGATGAAGGGCCTCTTCAAGAACGAGAATGTCGGCCTTTTCGCGATCGAGACGAACGGGAAGGGCCAGGCGACCGGATTCAGCCTGGATGCCGGACGCGTGCAGAACCTGAAGTTCAAGAAGCAGTAACCTGCCTAAGTAGTCACGATCACGCTGTTGAAGGTGTTGTAGACAATGAGGCGGCATATAGTTCGAATGGCGGAACCGGCAAGGGTGACAGGATCTATGTCTCCTTCGCGACTATAGCGTTCTTTGCGTTTCAGTTTCTTGCTGAGTCAACGAAGAGGTCGCGGAATTTTTACCGCAAAGGCCGCAAAGATTCACGCAAAGGAGCGCAAAGGCGGATCGGCAAACATTGAATCGGCCGGCACTCGGTGGCCTCAGTGAAGACCTCCGTGCGCTCTGTGGTTCAGTTCCGATCAAGAGAAAATAACCGCAGAGGACATTGAGGTTTGCACAGAGGGACACAGAGGAAGTTCCTGAAGATCAAGGACACTTACGAATGAACACTGCGGAATATCGACGCCGGCTTCAGGAAAGATCGGACAGGCCGCTTGATGCGGGCGAGTTCCGTTTGTGGGAGATCTTCTACCCGGAGAATCTCACGATGCGCAGGCATTCTCACGACCTTCCCTTTTTCAGTTTTGTCCTCGAAGGCGGATACGTCGAGAGACACGGACGGCGCGCGCGTGAAAGAAGCGCCGGAGACTTCATCGTCCACACGGCCCAGGAATCGCACGCCGTCGATTTCCGCGACTGCCTGACGCGCATCTTTCAGGTAGATCTCTCTCAGGGCTGGATCGAGCAGAACGATCGTCTCGCGCCCGCCTTCGACGAGCCGCTGGAGGTGCGAGGCGGCCCGTTGGCCTGGATCGCGACAAGACTCTTCCGAGAATTCGAACGGAACGATCAGTTCTCCGCGCTTTCTATCCAGGGACTGATCCTCGAAATGATTGCGGGCGTCGGCCGCAAACAGCACAAGTCGCGCCGTGAATCTCCGAAGCCGAAATGGCTGGGAACCGTCGAGGAGATGCTTCGAGAGCGATTCGCGGAGAAGATCCCGCTGGAAGAGATCGCGGCGGAGGCGGGAGTGCATCCGGTCCATCTTTCGCGCGAATTCAGGAAGCACAACGGACAGACAATTGGCGAGTTCATCCGGATGGTCAGGATCGATTCCGCCTGCCGGAAACTTGCCGAGACCGAACTCGACCTCGCATCGATCGGCACCCACGCTGGATTCTACGACCAAAGCCACTTCACCTCGAACTTCAAGCGCCTCACGGGCGTGACTCCCGGCGAATACCGCGAAATTCTGCGCTCGCGCTAATTTCATACAAGCAGGAAAGGATGTTCCAATACGGCAGGCGGGCCGGTCCGGTAGCATCGTGCTAAAAGGGATCTTTAACCAGCTGAGGAGGATTGGCCGGGAGTTATGTATTTCAAACGAAGTCTTACTTTTCTGATCGCGATGTTTGCAGGGGTCGGATCTTACGGATCACTCGTCCGGAACGAGGCCCTGGCGCAGGACGGGCGCTTCGATGCCTCGAAGGTCCGCCGGCACGTCGAAGCGGTGATGAAACGTATCCCCACTTCTCCGGGGGTCGCGGTTGCGGTCGTAAAAGACGACCATGTGATCTTCGCCGAGGGATTCGGATACCGCGATCTCGAGAAGAAGCTTCCCGTGACGAAAGACACGGGCTTCTATCTCGCTTCCACGACCAAGTCGTTCACTGCCGCGGCGGCTAAGATCCTCGACGAGCAGGACAAGCTTGACCTCGACGCGCCGATCGAGAAAGTGTTTCCCGAGCTGAAGCTGAAGGCGCCGCTCTCCGAGAAGCAGATCTCGATCCGCGACTTCCTCACCCACCGCGCCGGGATCAGCAACGGCCCGATCGGCCTCAGGACCTCGTACACGGGCCAGTACGACAACGACCTTCTGCTCGATCTGCTGGCGGAATACAGCGAGCCGCGATCGCCGGAGTATTCGTACACGAATCTCGGATATGTGATGACGGGCGTGGCGATGGAAAAGGCGACCGGAAAAACCTGGAAGGAGCTCGAGAAAGAGCTCCTGTTCGGTCCGATTGGAATGACTAACACGACCTCGTACGCGTCGGAGACGTTCGCTTCGGGCAATTACGCAAAACCGTACAGGTCCGACGAAGGAATGTTCACGGAGCTTCCTTACAAGAACGACCGGACGATGCACGCCGCGGGCGGTACCGTTTCGACCGCGGAGGACCTTGCGAAGTGGGTCCGGGTGATGATGAACGACGGGATGCTCGGCGACAAGAGGATAATTTCGTCGAGGTCGATGCGCGAGATCCTCGCGCCGCAGATCACGCAGGACCGGGGCTTCTACAAGTACCGTCGATACGCTTACAACCTGGGCTGGAACATCGCGACGTACGACGGAGAAGAGTTCATCCACTGTTTCGGGACCTACGCAGGGTTCCGGCCTCACGTTTCGTTTATGCCCGAGCACAAGATCGGCGTCGTCGTGCTCGTGAACGAGAGCGACGAGAGCATAATCCTGCCCGACCTGATCGCCAACGAGATCTACGACTATATGCTCGGCAAACGCGAACTGAACGCTGACGCGAATCCCCTGATCGATGAATACCTCCGGAATCTGGGACGCGAACGCGAGGGAAGCCGCGAACGGGCTTCGGCCTCGACGGCGGAACCCGTTTCTTCTGCCGCCGCGCCCGGCCCCCTTCAAGGCTACGAAGGCAAATACGTCAACCCGCAATACGGCGAGATCACGGTCAGCGTACGCGACGGCAGGCTTTTCGCCGAGATGGGAAACCTGACCTCATTCCTGAAGAACGAAGGCGGAAATCGGTTCATGGTGGATTTTCTGGTGTTAAGCCCGAGGGTTCTCGAATTCGACGGTTCGCCTCCAAAGGCGCTTGTTCTCGACGGCGAGAGATACGAGCGGGAGTAGGCAGTGAGCAGGAAGCGGTGAGCAGTGAGCGGTGAGCGGTGAGCAGTGAGCAATGAGCGGTGAGCAGTGAGCAGTGAGCAGGGTGTCCGAAGCCCGACCGTAAGGGAGGGCTACCTCAAGCAAGTGAGCGGTGAGCAGGGTGTCCGAAGCCCGACCGTGAGGGAGGGCTACCTCAAGCAAGTGAGCAGTGAGCAGTGAGCTGTAAGCAGTGAGCAGTGAGCGGTGAGCAGGGAGCAGGCAGCAGGGAGTCCGAAGCCCGACCGTAAGGGAGGGCTACCTCAAGCAAGTGAGCGGTGAGCAGGGTGTCCGAAGCCCGACCGTAAGGGAGGGCTACCTCAAGCAAGTGAGCGGTGAGCAGTGAGCGGTGAGCAGTGAGCTGTAAGCGGTGAGCAGTGAGCAGTGGGCAGGGAGCAGTGAGCAGGGTGTCCGAAGCCCGACCGTAAGGGAGGGCTACCTCAAGCAAGTGAGCAGTGAGCAGGAAGCGGTGAGCAGTGAGCGGTGAGCAGGGAGTCCGAAGCCCGACCGTAAGGGAGGGCTACCTCAAGCAGTGAGCGGTGAGCAGAGAGCGATGCGTCTGATACGTCTCAGTCCTCAGTCCTTTTATCTTAGTCCTTGGACGTAGTCCGCGCTGACGCTTGGGCTTCGGACACGGTCTTTGAACGTGGAACCTGGAATCCGGAACTGCCCGTGTCGGGGTTAGTTCGCCGGGCGGAATTGGACGATGCCCGGCTCTGCGATCGTGAGCTCAATGTCCGCAGTAGATGAAGGGACAAACTCACTTAGATTCTCCACTCCGTCTTTCGTGACCAATGCCATGTCCTCAATTCGCACGTAGAGCTTTTCTTCGGGAACCCAAATCATCGGGTCGATCGTGAAGATCATCCCCGGTTCGAGCTTCACGCCCCTAAGCGTTCCGACGTCGTGCACGGCCATCCCGACCGAATGCTGGAAATGGCCGCGGAACTTCAGACTTTCTCGAACCGCCCTCTCATATTCGGGCTTCACGAACGTCTGTTTTTCCAGGTACTTCTCCATTACCTTCGCGGCCGAATCAAGCACGAAGTCAGACGTGACGCCCGGACGGACATATGCGAAGAGAATGTTTCGATACATCAGGACGAATTCGCATAGCTGCCGTTGCCCTTCAGTGTATCTCCCGTTCACCGGCCACATTCGTGTGACGTCGCTCGTGTAGTAGCGGTAATCCGGAGCGAAATCCATTAGCAAGAGATCCCCGTCGACAAGTTTGTCGGTCTTACGGAAATAGTGGCCGAAGTACGCGTTCACGCCTCCTCCGATGATCGAGGCGTAGCCCTCGCCGCGCGCGCCGTTGGTGTGAAAGATGTACTTCGCCGCGGCGTCGAGCTGGTATTCGTAAACTCCGGGTTCGGTCGAGCGCATCGCCTCGATTATCGCGAGACCGGCGATCCTCGTCGCTTCCCGGATCAACTCGATCTCCTTCTCGCTTTTCACAAGCCGCATCGCATCGAGGATCGGAGTAAGGTCGCGAACCTCGAACTGGGGAAATCGCTCTTTGATGAGACCAATAAAGTGGGACTCTCGCGAGGGCTGGCCGTCCCACGGATCGGAAGCGATCCTCGAGCGCCCCCTAAGCAGCTCATCGCGGCTGTCAGTTCCAAGTTCCGCAGGAGCCATTGGTGTGTAGAGTACGGGCGCGGGCGGGCGAAGGGCTCCTCCGAAAAACGCGTCGGAAAGGGCATCGACCGCCTGCACGCTATCGATGCCGGTGAGGTTTTTGACGAGTTCCGCGTCCTCGACAGAAAGCGACTTTCCCTCGCTCCGCTCGCGATCCTCGTCTCGGTGCGGAAGATATACGGTTGCTGTCCGGTTCCGGCCGTCGAGCAGCAGATAAGAACGTGCGGTCTCAAGTCCGGTCAGGTAATAGAAGGTGTTCGACTGTCTAAAGACCGCGAATCCCGAGACATCCCTGGCACCCTGAACCACCGCTACCGCCCTGTTGCCGATCGCGTCATAGATCCGCGCGCGCCGTTGGGCGAATTCTTCTTTCGTGAAATCGGTTTGGTAGTAATGTTTGTCCTGAGCCGTAACAGACGCCGCGAGGACTGCGGCCAGGACCAAGAGAAGGGTCGTCCTAATTCTCATCTTGTTCAACTCGTCGCTCAGTCTCAGGCTCCCTGAAATTTAAAGCGTCCAATATCCGTGTACGGTTCTTCGTCCATTACCAACTGCTTCGCAAGCAGCCCGATCCCCGCAGAATGCTTGAACCCGTGTCCCGAGCACGGAGAGACGACCAACACGTTATCCGCGTCCGGAAGGAAGTCGATCACGAATCCGTAGTCCGGTGTCACGGTGTAAAGGCAGGTCTTCGCTTTTGCGCCTTCTCGCCTTATCCGGAAGCTCTTCGATACGAGTTCGAACGCGGCGTCCGTCTCCGCTTCCGTCACATTTCGGTCGACTTCGTCCGGATTCGTTTCCTCGTCGAACTGCTCGATCCCGACCTTGATCGTCCGTGATCCGCCGATCGAAGGAAATCCGTAATACGAAGACCGCTCGTCATCGCCGGCTTTCAGGTAAACGGGAAAGCGGGCCTCGGAATAGTCGGCTTCGGTCTCGAACCAGAACATCGCCTGCCGGAAGATCCGGAATTCGTCGTCGCCGACCCTGGGTCCGAGCAGTTTCTTGATCCACGCGCCTGCTGAAAGCACGAGCTTCCCGCATTCGTAATTGTTGTGGTCGGTCGTCACCTTCACGGTCCCGCGCGCGGATTCGATCGCGATCACGGTCTCGCCCGTCGATACTTCCGCCCCAAGCCTACGCGCTTCCTGAAGGTTGGTCTCGACGCAAAGCTCGGGGACAAGGTATCCGGCTCCGGGTTCGAAGTATCCGCTTGAGCCTTCCTGGAAGGACAGGTCCGGAAACCTCTCGCGGAGTCCGTTTTCGTGCAGCGCTTCATGGTCGATGCCGTGAGCCCGCGCGATGCGGATGGTGTCGTTCAGAATGTCGGCGCCGTGCATCACGGAGCTTTCGGTTCCCGAAGCGAAGATCAGAAGGCCCGTCTGTTTCAGAAGCCTGTTTCCGGTCGCTTCCTCCAACTCGCTCCAGATCTCATTCGAGCGAAGCACGAGCGGGACGAATTCCTCGCCCTCGCCGATCGCGGATCGCGTGATGCGGCTTTCGCCGTGCGAAGAGCCGAGGTCGTGAGGCGGACCGAAGCGGTCGATCCCCAGTGCATTCACCCCGGACTTCGAAAGCTGGTAAAGCGCCGCGCTTCCCATCGCCCCAAGCCCGGCAACAATGACATCGTAGGTCTTCATTAAAACAAGAGTGTACTGCTCGAGAGTCTGTCTTTACCCGGCGATCTTAATGATCCATCGGTTCGCGGTCCTGGATCGTGACTATCGCGAAGGTCCTGATCGCGTTGCGCGTGGGATTGCGGATCTCGAACACGATGTCTCCGGTGCTGATCGTTACTCCGTCGACGAAGCTGTCGCCTTTGTTGATCTCGGTAAGCCTCGCCCGGCTGGGCAGACTAATATCCAGTCTTTCGTCGTCCATGCCGACGTGGAAGTATTGTGCAGGCGCGACTCCCACGACGTATCGCTTGATCTCGCCCGGTGCGAGCGTGAACCTGACCGTCCCTTCCGTCGAGCCCCTGCTGAATCGTACACGCTCGGGACCTGCCGGCGTGGCCTCGGGAGTCTCCTCTTCTTCCATTTCCGGGGTCTCTTCTTCCTCTTCGGGAGTCCCCTCGGTAATTGGCGGTACGGACGATAGCTCCGGCGTCGCCTGGTCGGTTCCATTGGCGGCGTTTTCGACCGGAGTTTCGGTGGTGTCCGAGCACGCAAGAGCTATCAGCACGATCAGCAGCAAAGCGGCTGTCGCGGAATTTATCGACTTTGTCAAATCTTTTTCCCCCCAGGTAGTTGGTAGTTGTTCTGAGCATTCCACTGTCATCGCGATCTCGGTACGGTCCGCGCATTCCGGACCGTTTCCGACTCTCCAATCGCAGAGCCGGGAACGCACAACTTGTTGGTATTGCCCTGATTCATCTATATAATCGTTTTCACGTAAAGTCCAAGGGGGTCTGTCCGGAGATCCGGGTCGTGAGCCCCCAAACCGCGTTAGGATCTTTCCCGCCCGATGCGAAAGAAAGGAGCACAAAGAGAACGCATTCTGCACCTTCTCGAAGAAGAAGGAGGCGTTACCGAAGATGCCGTCCGAAGGATATCGGCCGAGACCGGCGTCCCCGAGGCCGACATCTGGGGAACCGGACTTTTCTATACCCTCATCAGCAAGCCGGGAAAGCGTGTGCGCGTCTGTGACGGCCTCTCGTGCAGGATAAAAGGCGCCGACGAGCTTTTCGAAAGGCTGGCCGAGCAAGGCAAGGAATGCGAACGCGTCAGCTGCCTGGGCCAGTGCGACCGGGCTCCCGCGACGCTCGATGAAAACCTCGAGCAAGTGTGTTACGGAGGCGTCGAGCGCGGGGTTATGCCGGACGATCCTTCGCTTCCGATGAACCTCGGCGGACCCAGGGTCGATTCGTATGCATCGCTCGAAAAGGCGAAGGAAATAGGTTCCGACGCCGTGATCGCCGAGATCGAGGCCGCCGGCCTCCAGGGCCGCGGAGGAGCCGCTTTCCCCGCGCATATAAAATGGAAGGGCGTCCGTGGACAGGCCGAAACGGAAAGATACGTCATCTGCAACGCGGACGAGGCCGAACCCGGCACGTTCAAGGACCGGGAGATCATACTTCGCCAGCCGCATCTTCTGCTCGAAGGGCTCGCCATCGCGGCGCACGCCGTGGGCGCGAAGAATGTCGCGATCTACATCCGCGGGGAGTTCACATCCGAGAGACGGATGATCGAGAAGGCGATCGAAGAAGCAGGGGACAAGATCTCCGATCTCGACTGGAAGATCTACAACGGCCATGGCGCGTACATCTGCGGAGAAGAAACGGCGCTGATCGAATCGATGGAAGGCAAGCGCGGGATGCCGCGGCTGAAACCTCCGTATCCGACCGAATACGGGTTCCGGGGCAAGCCCACGCTGATGCACAATGTCGAAACGGCCGCCTGCGTACCCGCGATCGTCGAACGCGGAGGCGAATGGTTCAAGGGCCTCGGGAGATCCGAGCCGGGAACGAAACTCTACTGCGTATCCGGCCACGTGAACAGGCCCGGCGTGTACGAGCTTCCGCTGGGCGTCACGCTCGACGAACTTGTCGAGGTCGCCGGCGGATACGACGGAACGCCCGTCGCGTTCAGTCCCGGCGGCCCTTCGTCGGGATTCCTGCCGATCTCCGCCCGCGACGTTCCGCTCGATTTCAAGAGCCTGGCGAACGCCGGGTCGATGCTCGGCAGCGCGGGCCTTGTCGTGCTGAACGACACCGTCGATATGGTTATGGCGACCAAGTGGCAGCTCGATTTCTTCGAGCGGGAGAGTTGCGGACAGTGCGCGCCGTGTAGAATAGGGACCAGGTACCTGAGGCGCCAGGTCGACTCGTTCCTCGCGGACGGAGATCCGGATTCGCTTGAGTTCGCCGGAGACGTCGGCTGGGAGATGGAAGAGGGATCGATCTGCGGCCTCGGTATGGTCGCGGCGAAGCCGCTCGAAAGCGCGATGAAGCATTTTCCGGAAGTTTTTGAAGAAAGGTCATCAGAATGAGCAGTAACAGATTCGACATCGAGATCAACGGTAAGGCCTGTTCCGCCGAAAAAGGCGAGACGGTATTCGAAGTGGCCGCGCGAGAAGGGATCAATATCCCGACGCTTTGCCACGACACGAGGCTCGAACCGGCGGGAGCCTGCAGGGTATGCCTAGTGGAGGTCGAAGGGCAAAGGAGACTCGAGCCCGGCTGCGCCTGGAAGGTTTCGGAAGGGATGAAGATCACGACCGAATCGGACAGGATCGAGCGTCATCGGAAGGTGCTTTACGGCCTGTATCTCGCTGACCACGAACTGGACAGTGAGGGCCTTCCGGTAGAAACCGGAAACGGCAACCAGCTCCGCGAGCTCGCTATGAAGACCGAGCCGCTCGCGCTTCATCCGGTAGAAGCTCCGAGGGCGGGACGCCCCGCAGACGAGAACCCGTACATTCGATTCGAGCCCGATCTTTGCATCCTCTGCGCACGCTGCACACGCTACTGCGACGAGGTCGAGGCCGTTAACGCGATCACGCTCGCGAACCGCGGATCTCAAACGACGATCGCGACCGCGGGAATGCGCGGGCTTCTGGATACGACCTGCGAACTTTGCGGCGGATGCATCGACACCTGCCCGACGGGAGCGCTTGTCGAGAAGAAGTCCCCGGATCCGCTCCCGGCGGACGCGCGAAAGGTAAGGACGACCTGCAACTTTTGCGGCGTCGGCTGCCAACTCGACCTGCACGTCGTCGGCACGAACGGCACAAGCCGCGTCGCGAAGGTCACGAGCCCTCCTCCGGGCGAGACCGTCAACGACGGCAATCTCTGCATCAAGGGCAGATTCGCGTACGACTTCATTCATCACGAGGATCGCATTACCGAGCCGCTCATACGCGGCGAGGACGGCGAGCTTCATCCCGCGACCTGGGAAGAGGCGATCGCCGCCGCCGCCGAAGGCCTTGGAAAAGTTAAGGAGAAATATGGCGCTGATGCCTTGGGGTTTGTTTCGTCCAGCCGCTGCACAGGTGAAGAGAATTACCTGATGCAGAAGATCTCGCGGGCTGTTTACGGAACAAACAACATTCATCAGTGCTCCGCCACCTGACACGCCCCAACCGTCGCCGGTCTGGTGACAATGTTTGGAGCAGGAGCAATGACGAACTCGATCGACGAGATCCGGGACGCGGACCTTCTGTTCGTAACCGGCTCGAACACGACCGAGGCGCACCCGATCATCGCGATGGAGATGAAGCGCGCCATTCAGCGCGGCGCCAAGCTGATCGTCTCCGATCCCAGGAAGATCTGGATGGCGGACGTCGCCGACATCTTTCTTCAGATAAGGCCCGGGACCGACGTCTGGCTTCTGAACGCGATGGCGAATGTCATCATCTCGGAGGGCCTTACCGACAACGAGTTCATCGCCCGCAGCACGGTCGACTTCGAAAAGGTCAGAGAGACCGTCGCGAAATACACTCCCGAGGAAGCGGAGAAGGTCACCGGAGCTCCCGCGGAGCTGATCCGCGAGGCGGCGAGGCTCTACGCGACGACCAAGAAGGCGGGGATCTACTACACCCTCGGCATCACCGAACACACCCACGGAACCGACAACGTTTACTGCCTGGCGAATCTGGTCCTGATGACGGGACACCTAGGCAAGCGTTCGGCGGGTATGAACCCGCTGCGCGGCCAGAACAACGTCCAGGGCGCGAACGACGCCGGCGCTTCGCCCGTGTTCTATCCCGGTTACCAAAGGGTGACGGACGCCGAGGCGCAGAAGAAGTTCGAAGAGGCCTGGGGCGTTGAACTGTCTCCGAACGAGGGCCAGAACCTGAACGTGATGATGAAGAGCGTCATCAAGGGCACGGTACGCGGGCTGTACGTGATGGGAGAGGACATCGTCATCTCGGAGCCCAACGCTTCGAAGCTCGAGGTCGGGCTCAACGAGAACTGCGAGTTCCTGGTCTGCCAGGAGATCTTCCACAACGTCACTACGCAGTTCGCCGACGTGATACTCCCGGGCGCCTGCTTCGCCGAAAAGGACGGCGTGTTCACCAACAGCGACCGCCGCGTGCAGAGGGTCCGCAAAGCGGTCGATCCTCCGGGTAACGCGCGCGAGGATTGGAAGATCCTGATCGATTTTGCGAAGGCGAGCGGCTACCCGATGCCCGATTACGCTTCGCCCGCCGAGATCTACGACGAGATGGCTTCGCTGACGCCGAAGGTCGCGGGAATCTCCCACAGGAGGCTCGAAGAGAACGTTATGGGCCTGCAGTGGCCGTGTCCCGATCCCGATCATCCCGGAACGCCCACGCTTCACATCGACGGGCCTCTGAAGGGGAAAGCGGATTTCCAGGCGGTCGAATACAGGCCGAGCGCCGAGCTTCCCGACGACGAGTATCCTCTTGTGCTTTCCACAGGCCGCGTGCTTTATCACTACAACGCCGCGACGCAGACCCGGCGCGAAGCCGGTTCCGTCGCAAAGGTCGGAAGGAACTTCATCGAGATGAACCGCAAGGACGCCAAACGGCTTGGCTTCGAGAACGGGGAGATCGTCGATGTGGTTTCGCGCCGCGGAAGAGTGGATGCCGAAGTGATGATCTCGCCGAGAATGCGGGTCGGCTGTGTGTGGATGCCGATGCATTTCGCGGAATCGAGGGCGAACCTGATCACCAACGACGCCGGCGATCCGGTGACGCAGACGGGCGAGTACAAGGTCTGCGCGGTCCGGGTAGAAGGTCGCAACGGAAACGGGAATCGGAACCCGGAGCGCCAGCGACGGGCATAGCCGGAACCCCCGCGTCCAACACCGGAACGCAGGCGTCCCGCCTGCAGTGAGCGAAGCGAATATCGGAGGTCGAACACGCAAAGCCGTTTAGAGGAACGTTTGCGCTGCTGGTCTAACAAAGGACCTTTCGAAACTCTTCGTATCGGCCCCACAGGAGCTTGATGTCTGAAGCATCTCCCATATATAGCGTCTTCTCCGTCACCGCCCCCGCGAATGCGCTCCGGGCCAAAAAGCTATAAACTTACCCGAAAAGCCAACTCCGGGGTCCCCCCGGACCGCGCGCTCCGACGAACGCGCAGCCGCATCTATGCCCAAACCGTCGCCCTTCCACGAAAGGACTTCCGAGCTCTGCCGGTCTTTGAACTGGAAGGACTGGGCGGGCTACCACGCAGTTGTTTCATATCAGGAGCATCACGAACAGGAGTATTTCGCCTTCCGTCACGCCGCCGGGCTGATGGACGCGACGCCGCTCTTCAAGTACGAGATCAAAGGCCCGGACGCCGTGTATCTTCTCAACCGTGTGATGGCGAAGGAGATAAGCCGTCTTGCCGAAGGCCGCGTGACCTACTGCTGCTGGTGCGACGATGATGGAAAGGTCCTCGACGACGGGACCGTGTCGCGGCTTGGCAAGGAACACTTCAGGATCACAGCCGCAGAGCCCTTTCTTCATTGGTTCATCCTCAATTCCCGCTCGCTAAACGTCTCGATAGAGGACATCACTTCCGAATACGGGATGCTCGCCCTGCAGGGGCCTCTTTCAAGGGAGATCATCGCGCGCGCCGCGGGTGAGGAGGCGTCGTCTCTTGGGTTCTTCCGGCTGATGCGCGGCTCGGTCGGAGGCCGAGATGTCACTATCACGCGGACAGGATACACGGGCGACCTCGGTTACGAGATCTGGTGCAGGAACGCCGACGCGCTCGCAGTGTATGACACGCTGATGGATCGAGGCCGCGATCATCAGCTGATGCCCGCGGGGCTCGCCGCTCTGGATGTCGCGCGTGTCGAGGCCGGTTTCATTATGAACGGCGTCGATTATTTCTCGGCGAATCACTGCCTTACACACGACCGAAAATCCACTCCGTACGAACTCGGGCTCGGCTGGAGTGTGGACCTCGACCGCGAGAATTTCATAGGCAGGGACGCCCTGAAACGCGAGAAGGCGAACGGCAGCCGATGGCGGTTCGTGGGTCTTGAATATGACTGGGACGCCTTCGAAGCGATCTTCGCGAAGTTCGATCTGCCGCCCGAAACGCCAGCCGGAGCCTGGCGGACGCCGGTCCCCGTTTTCGGTATGGACGGTGAACAGATCGGCCAGGCTACCAGCGGCGCCTGGTCTCCGACCCTGAAAAAGAACCTCGCTCTCGCCTCGCTCAGGTCCGGTCAGTTCAGGATCGGCGAAAGGGTTCAGATCGAGGTCACCGCGGAATATGAACGGAAGCTCTGTCCCGCGACCGTCGCGGAGCCTATGTTTTACGACCCCAAACGGAAGCGAGCCTAGATGAACGAGCACACGGACAAGCCCCGATCGAATTCATACGACGCCGTTGTCATAGGCGGCGGGCACAACGGGCTCGTATGCGCGGCGTACCTTGCGAAGGCAGGAAAGAAGGTCCTCGTGGTCGAGCGCAGGCAGGTCCTGGGCGGCGCGGCGGTTAGCGAAGAGACGGTGAAGGGATTCACGTTCTCGACTTTCTCTTACGTGGTCAGCCTCTTTCGTCCCCACATCATCCGTGAGCTCGATCTTGTCCGGCACGGTCTCCAGATCATTCCTATGGAGACGACCTACAATCCTCTGCCGGGCGACAAGGGACTCGTCCGGTGGGCGGACTCGGGAAAGACGCGTGACGAGATAGCGCGCTTTTCGCCGAAGGACGCCTCGCTTTATCCGGAGTTCGGACTCGCGATGGGCCGGCTCTCCCGGTTCACGAAGAACGTGATCGATACCACGGCGCCGCAGCCGGCGTCGCTCGATCCGCGCGAGCTGATGAAGATGCTTCGGCTTGGCCGCCATTTGAGGGACCTCGACCCGGAGATGCGTTACCTGAACCTGAAGCTCCTGACGATGAGCGCGGTCGATTTTCTTCACGAATGGTTCGAGAGCGAGCCGCTCGTGCCTTCGATGGCGGGAAGCGGGATCATCGGCACCTTCCTCGGAATTCGGTCGCCCGGAACCGCGTATGTACTTCTTCACCACTACATGGGGGAGATCGACGGAGCGTTTCGCGCGTGGGGATTCTCCAAGGGCGGCACGGGACAGATCAGCATCGCCTGCGCGAATGCGGCGGAATCGTTCGGAGCGGAGATCATCGCCGGCGCCGGCGTCGACCACGTGAAGATCAGGAACGGCAGGGCGGTCGGCGTGGTGCTCGAGAACGGCGACGAGATCAAGGCTGCGACGGTCATCTCGAGCCTAGATCCGAACCGCACCTTTCTGAAGCTGGTCGGCGAGAGAGAGCTTCCCGGCGAGTTCGTCTCGAACATCAGGAGATACAAGAACCGGGGGAGCTCCGGCAAGGTCAATCTGGCTCTCGACCGCCTGCCCTCGTTCAGGGACGGCAGGCCTGGCATCAGCCACTTGAAGGGCGACATAACTATCGCTCCTTCCGTCGATTACGTCGAACGCGCCTACGACGAAGCAAAGTACGGCGAATTCTCCAAACGGCCGTTCCTGAACATCGTCATTCCTTCGCTGTCCGATCCGAGCGTCGCGCCTCCGGGCAAGCACGTCCTTTCGGCGTTCGTCCAGTACGCTCCCTACAACATCCGCGAAGGCGCCGAGAATTGGCCCGAAAAGCGCGATGCATTTGGCGATGCCGTGATCGACACGATCGAGGAGTTCTGCCCCGACATTCGCGAATGCATCGTCGGGAAACAGGTGCTCAGTCCGTGGGATATTGAGAAGATCACGGGGCTCACGGAAGGAAACATCTTCCAGGGCGAGCTGAGCCTTGAGCAGCTCGCATTTCTGCGGCCCGTCGCGGAATGGTCAAGGTACCGCTCGCCTGTCAGAAACCTATGGATGTGCGGGTCAGGCACGCATCCGGGCGGAGGCGTGATGGGCGCCCCGGGCGAGCTCGCTGCGAAGACGATGCTCGGGGAGGGAGGCGTTTGATGGCATCCTCGGTGATCGTTATCGGCGGAGGCGTTAACGGCCTGACGGCCGCTTGTTATCTCGCGAAAGCGGGCAGGGATGTCACCCTGCTTTGCGAAGAGGACTCGATCGGCGGTATGTGCGCGACGCACGAGTTTCATCCGGGCTTCACTTCGCCGGGTGTGCTCTCGGACACATCGATGTTCCGCGAATGGATCGTCCGGGACCTCAGGCTTGAGGAGCACGGCCTGGCATTCGAAGGGTCGTCGAAAGCGGCGGTTCTCGGAAAGGAACGGCGGTTCGTGCTCTCGGACGACGTTTCGGAAACCGCGGAGGAGATCGGCCGCGTTTCGAAGGCGGACGCCGGGCGGTACAGGGAGTTCGCGGCTTTCTACGAAAGGATCAGGCCTCCGGTCGAAAGACTCCTAAACAACATTCCTCCGAACATCGTCGATCCGGTCTCAGGCGATCTGCTTCCGCTTCTCAGATACGGCCTCGCGCTCAGAAGGCTCGGCAAGAAAGACATGCTCGAGGTCCTCAGGCTGGCGCCAATGACCGTGTACGACTGGCTCGACGAGTGGTTCGAGAACGACGAGCTCAAGGCGGCGCTCGCGCTTCCGGCAGTGACCGAAAGCTACGCAGGTCCCTGGTCTCCGGGAACGAACGCGAATCTGTTGATCAGAAGGGTCACGGCAGGCCGAGGGTTCAAGGGCGGAGCGACGGCCTTGGTCGAGGCGCTTGTCAGCGCCGCCAAGGGATTCGGGATCCGTTTCGAAACTGGCGCCGGGGCAATCGCGATCCGGCCCGGTGAAGGCGTCGAGACGACGGCCGGCGATCTTCTCGAAGCGAAGACGATCGTTGCCTCCTGCGGTCCGAAAAAGGTCTTTCTGGAGATGATGCGGCCGCACGAGCTGAGCCACAGGCTCGAGCGGAGGATCGTGAACTTCAGGACACGGGGTCTTTCCTCGCAGCTGCTTCTCGCAGTCGACGGAACCATTTCACTGCCTGGCGGAGCTGACCGCGCGGTCATCGCCGACGACCTGGACGCGATCGAGAAGGCGTTCGATCCGGTGAAGTACGGAGAGGTTTCGGATTCACCTTGCCTGGAGATCTATCTTGCGTCGCAGGAAGATCCCGAACTTGCCCCCAAAGGAAAGGGAGTTGTCTCGGTAATGGTCCATTACACGCCTTACGACCTTCGAGGCGGATGGACAGAAGAGGCGGGGGAGGAACTGACAAGAAAGGTGATCCGGATCCTTGAGGAAAGGATACCTGAACTTCGTGACGCGGTCGTTGGAAGAAAGCTATTGACACCGAAGGATATCGAACAACGTTACGGGGTCTCCGGCGGCCAGATCTACGAAGGCGAGCACGCGCTCGACCAGCTTCTGGTGCGGCCTTCCCCGGAGTGCGCAATGTACGAAACGCCTTTTGAAGGACTGTTCCTTTGTTCCGGCGGGAGTTTCCCCGGAGGCGGTCTGACCGGCGCTCCCGGCGCGCTCGCGGCAAGGGCGGTGCTGAATAGAAGATCGAGATATTGACAGGCATTGAAGGGACGACGGGGATGGAGTGGAAAAGGCGGGATAGCTTGAGTCGGGGCGCTTTAAGGCGAATTGCCAAAAGGAGCGCTGATCGGCAAATCAGAATGGAAATTTGGGATCGACAGTCTGCCGCGCTCTCATTCCGATCCTGTTCATCTTGTCCATCCCTGCCTGTTCCTTTCGTTGCTTTCCTCCGCGTTGTGTGTAATCTTATTGCAAACGTCAACCTGGCCACCCGGCGATCCAGCAGTATCGGATCCAACGATTTGAAAGAATCAAGGAGACAACCGATGAAAAAAGCCTCTCTGGTAGTCGCACTTGCATTAACGGCGCTCTTCTTCAGCGCCTGTCCTCCGCCCGCGGACAACACGAACACAAACTCGGAAAACACGAACACGAACACGGCGACCGAGCCGGCGAAGGAACTCGCGACGACGCTGGCCGACTTGGAAAAGGGCGCATACGACGCAGTGAAATCCAAGAACGGTCAGTTCTTCGAAGGCTTCCTCGATGACGGTTTCGTTGGCGTTGGGAGATTCGGCCGAGGCGGCAAGGCGGACATCCCGAAGATGATCAGTGGTAGTCCGTGCAACATAAAGAGCATTTCGACCAGCGATGCGGAAGCGGTCGAGCTTGGAGACGGAGTAGCTCTTCTGACTATGAAGCTCACCGAAGACGGCGAGTGCCAGGGCAAAGCCGTGCCAAGTCCGCAGTGGGCAGCCACGGTCTACGTCAAGGACGGTGATTCGTGGAAGGCCGCGTACCATCAGTCGGTTCCCGCACCGGACGCAAAAGGTGAGTTCCCGGAACCGCCGGAAGGCGCGAAAGACAGCCCGCCGACGGATGCTGACGCGGAACTTACGACCGCACTTTCAGAGAAACTGAAAGCGGGCTGGGAAGCCTGGTCCAAGAAAGACGCGAAGTGGTTCGAAGATAACACCTCCGCCGATTATGTCTCCATAACGGCAACCGAAGGCCGCAGCGACAGAGCGACGAGGATCAAGTTCCAGGGTGAGCACAAGTGCGAGATCAAGAGCATCTCTCACGACGGCCAGCGAACGACCAAGTTTGGCGACAACGTTGTTCTGGTGACCTACAAATCGATGGTCGAGGGCACCTGCGACGGAAATGCGATGCCGGGTGCGATATGGTCGTCGTCGATCTTCGTAAAGGAAGGCGACACCTGGAAGCCGGCGTTCTATATGGGAACTCCCGGTGCCTAGCATCGCCTGTAAGGACCCAGCTATTGATCAAGGCCGTCTGAAAAGGCGGCCTTTGTTCTTTTGCGAAAGTGGCGTGAAACTACGCCTCCGATCATCTTCGAGGCCCAGAAAAATGATGCCCGGCTGTGGTATAAATTACAGACTATGAGACAGATAAGGTCAGCATTTCTCGTTTTCGCGCTGCTGTTTGCGGCGCTTCCGACCGTGTATTCGCAACAGGCCGCGCCGAAGGCGGGCCCGGTCTTTGCCAACGGCGAGGCGCAGGTGGTCGAGGCGTTCAAGGATCCCGATTCCTGGATCAGGCAGGACCTTTGGGTCGAGACCGAGTTCGATTCGGACGGGGATGGCCGGAAAGACCGTATGCACGTGAGCGTGACCAGGCCAAGGCAGACCGAGACCGAAGGGCTCAAGCTGCCGGTCGTCTACGAGACAAGCCCGTACTACGCAGGCACGGCGGGATTCGTGCCGGGCCTGTTCTGGAACATCCGCCACAATCTCGGCGAACCGGCGCCCGAACCGAGGGTCCATCCCGAGGTCACGAGGCGCGGCGAAAGGCCTATCATTTCAAAGTCGCAGGAGGCCGACTGGATCCCGCGCGGTTACATCGTGGTCCATTCGTCCTCGCCGGGCACGGGCCTTTCCGACGGATCGCCGACGGTGGGAGGCGACAACGAATCACTCGCGCCGAAAGCCGTGATCGAATGGCTCGCCGGGAAGGACAACGGCTACACCACACGGACCGGCTCGGAAAAGGTGATGGCGACCTGGTCGACCGGAAAGGTCGGGATGACCGGCACGTCGTACAACGGCACGCTGCCGGTCGCGGCGGCGACGACCGGCGTGAAAGGGCTTGAGGCGATCATCCCGATCGCGCCGAACACCTCTTACTATCATTACTACCGCTCATACGGCCTCGTGAGAAACCCGGGCGGTTATCCGGGAGAGGACGTGGACGTGCTATACGACTTCATACACAGCGGAGAGGAATCGAAGCGTGCGCGGAACAACGAAGTCGTCCGCGACAAGGAGCTGGTCGCGAAGATGGACCGCATCACCGGCGATTACAACGAATTCTGGGCAGGCCGCGATTACCTGAACGACATGAAGCCGTTCAGGGCAGCGCTTCTGATGTCGCACGGGTTCAATGACTGGAACGTGATGCCGGAGCACAGCTACCGTATCTACAAGAAAGCGAAGGAGATGGGTCTTCCGGTGCAGATCTTCTATCACCAGGGTGGCCACGGCGGGCCTCCGCCGATGACGCTTATGAACCGCTGGTTCACGCGGTATCTTCACGGGGTTCAGAACGGCGTGGAGAACGATCCGAAGTCGTGGATCGTCCGGGAGGACAAGGAAGCTTCCGACCCGACCGCCTATCCCGATTATCCGCATCCGGACGCGGCTGACGTGACATTCCATCTTTCGAAGGGCGCGCCTTCGAGTGGCGGACTTTCGGCGAATGCGCCTGCGAAGCAGGGAACCGAGACATTTGTCGACAACTTCTCGTTCGACGGCGAGGCGCTTGCCCGCGCGGAATACACGAACCACAGGCTGATCTACCTTACGCCGGTCCTCAAGCAGCCGATGCATATCTCCGGGGTGGCGAAGCTGAAGATCAGGCTCGCGAGCAGCAAGCCGGCGGCGAACCTGTCGGTCTGGGTGGTCTCGCTGCCCTGGAACACCGGGCGCAGGGCGAAGATCACCGACAACATCATCACGCGCGGATGGGCGGACCCGCAGAACTATCGCTCGCTGACCGATGGTGAACCGCTTGTGCCGGGAAGGTTCTACGAGATGACGTTCGAGCTTCAGCCGGACGACCAGGTGATCGCCGCGGGACAGCAGATCGGGCTGATGATCTTCTCGAGCGACAAGGACTTCACCCTTCATCCCGATCCGGGGACCGAGCTGACGATCGACCTCGACGGTACGAAGCTCACGCTGCCTGTCGTGGGAGGCGCGGCGGCCTTTTCGAGAGCTATGGCGAACTGATCCGTGCGAAGGGCCGTCTGTCGGGATCAATATTAAGGGGTTTCGAACAGTTCCACGAAAATGATCTTTCCTTCCGGATCGAGATAGATACCCGTGTATTTGTTCTTGTCGAACCTGACGAAGACGATCTCATTCAGGAGTTGGCCGAATACCATTCGTCGTTTTCCTGACATGGAAAAAGAGCCGAGGACCTCGAGGTCGCTGTTGTTCCCGTATCCCTTGCTCAAATGCCTATAGTATGTGATCGGAAACGCCGATGACATCACCTTGGGATCGATGCGATTCTCGCTGATCGCCGTCAATGCCGCGGCGTACTTCGGATCCGGAGCAGGTTTCCTTTCAAATTCCTGCTGCCTGATGGGCTTGAAGATCGGATTGAACAACGAAGCGAGCTTCAGGACGATCGAGAATGTCGATGCATCCGCTCTGTTGGCAAGCAGCACGACCGTCAGGCCTTCGTCAACGAACTCGAACATCGTCGAAGTAAATCCCGCTCGGTAAAGGCCGCCGTGCTCGCTTGTAGCGGATCCGCGCAAATAAGAAATGAACCAGCCTCCGTTGGTTCTCGTCGTAACCCCTCCGTCAGCCTGCCGGCCGAGCACGTTCATCTTCGACGGATCTTCCAGCAGCTTTCCCTTCTTCTTCAGGCCTACAAGGAATTTTGCGATGTCTCGCGCGGACGTGCGAATCCCGACGTCTCCGCGTTTCAACGTGACTCGAGCGAGTCGGTGGCCGTTGACTAGCTTCCCGTCTTCAAGAAGGTACCCGGAAGCACGATGAGGAATCAGACCTACGGGATCCTCAACCCAGGTCTCTTTCAAGCCCATAGGGTCAAAGACTTCCTTTTTCATGAACTTCGGGTAGGACATTCCAGAAACATCCTCGATCACCAGTCCAAGGATGTACGTTCCCGCCTGGTATCGAAGATCGGTGCCTGGTTCGAACAGAAGGGGCTGCGCGTATAGTGCCTTCAGGAAGTCGCGATTCGTTGTGGCGAGCGCCATTATGCTCTTCTCAGTATTTTCCCAGTCGTCATGGAGCGTCCAGTCATCGACTAGGCCGGACTGATGGTTGATGAGGTGCTGAAGCTTGATCTTCTGCCAGGATTCGGGAGCATCGGGCAGATACTTCCTTATGCTTTCATCCAGATCGAGTTTCCCCTTTTCGGCGAGCAGGTGGACCGCCGCGGAAGTATAGATCTTGGACATCGAGGCGATCAGAAAAGCAGTGTGTTCATTGACTGGGGTCTCAAGCTCGAGATTAGCCAAACCGATGTGAGCTTCGTTGAGTATCTTTCCTTCCCTTGCTACAACGGCGCTCATCCCGGGTATCTTCTGGCGTGCCATCTCTTCCTTCAGAAGGGACTCGATCGCGGCCGATCGATCCTGAGCTCCGGACACCTGTACGAGGAGTATCAAACCAAGAACAAATAGTCCTGCGAACACCGACTTCATTTTCATTTCCCCCTATCCATAAAATTGCCCTACCCTATCATTTTCTAACGGCATCAGTGTATATTTCCCGCAAAGGCAGGCGATGAAAAAGACCATACTCATCTTCGGATTGCTTTCTGCGGTGATATTCCTTCTGTTCGAATTGAACAAGTACTCCTTGTCGAATCAGACGGACGCGGCGGAGGTGTTTATCGTTCTCACGGGCGTAGCGTTCATCGCGGTCGGATTCTTCCTAAGCCGGTTCCTTGCACGCGGCGGTGCCTCGGGTGAACGCCGGCAGCTTAAGGAATCGGACCTCACGAAACAGGAGCACAAGGTGCTGGAGCTTGTTGCCGAGGGGCTTTCGAATTCCGAGATCGCCGATGAACTCTTTATCGCGGAAAGCACGGTGAAGACCCACGTATCGAACGTCCTTTCGAAGCTGAATGCGAGGCGCAGGACCGAGGCGGTCAAGATCGGCCGCGACCTGGAGATAATCTGACCCTCCTTCGCGGGAGGAAGGAACATAACCACGGAAGAAAATTGAACCGCAGAGAACGCAGAGAGCGCAGAGGTTTTTAGGAAGTTGGCAGATCTTGGCAGGTCCATTTCCGCTTTGCGGCACTTGGCGGCTTGGCGCCTTTGCGGGAACCCCGCCTCTGAAAGCGTCGCTTCTCAAGCGAACAAGACTCACGCAAAGACGCGAAGTCGCAAAGGACCGCAAAGGGTTCTCGGCAACTTGATAACTCGCTCCCTGTAAACCTCGGCGCTCTCTGCGTTCTCTGCGGTTCAATTTTCTTCCGTGGTGATATCCCTTGTTCCCGCAAAGGCGCCAAGCCGCCAAGTACCCCAAAGAAGAAGGCTCATTTCAAAAGGCCACCCTTAATTCCCTCTTCGTGCTCCGCGGTTTCGATCTCCCTCTTTAGTACCAATTTCCCCTCATCCCCCGAAATTCCTACTTTCGGCCGATGTACAATCTCTGCCGTTGAACTAGACTCGGCGGCATTATGAACAATTACATACTCAGATACGGCATAGTCGGCGGCACAGTCTCGATCGCGCTCGGTCTCCTTAACTGGTTCTCCGTGGCGCAGTGGTTCGGACCCGTCCCTTCCCAGACGGTGGGGTGGCTTTCGATCATCCTTTCGCTTATGTGCGTTCCGCTCGGGATCAGGTATTTTCGCGACAAGCTGAACGATGGGAAGGTATCGTTCGGACAGGGGTTCAGGATCGGCTTCGGGATCACGTTCGTTGTGTCGGCGCTGATGTATTTCTACAGCGCGCTCTTCTTTATCTTCCAGGGAGAAGAGTTCATCGAGTGGACGAAGCGCGGGCTGTCCACTGCCGAGGTCGCCGCGTACGAACAGCAGATCGCGCAAACACCGGCATGGGTCTATACGCCCTGGGTCCAGGCATTCCTTTTGTTCGTCTCGATCGTGCTGATCGGGCTGGTGATCACGGCGATAAGTTCGCTGATCTTGAGAGGGCAGGGGAACGGTGAGCAGTGAGCCGTGAGCGGTAAGCAGTGAGCGGTGAGCGGCAAGCAGTGAGCATGGAGAGCGGTGTGCAGGTGTCCGAAGCCCAAGCGTCAGCGCGGGCTACCGCGGCGGGTTCAAGGTTCCAGGTTCAAAGTTCAAAGCGGGGAAGCTCACGTCCTCATTCCTCTCTTCAGAGCGCTTTGGCGTAGCCCTCCCTGATGGTCGGGCTTCGGACACCTGCTCACCGCTCACTGCTAACTGCTTGCTGCTCACTGCTTACCGCTCACTGTTTCACTCGAACCTCAGCGCATCGATCGGGTCAAGCCTTGCCGCCTTCCACGCCGGCCACAGCCCGAAAACCACTCCCAATCCGACCGAGACCACAAACCCCGCGACCGGAGCCCAGAGAGGCACGTACGTCGGAAGGAAGCTCTGGATCAGATACGAGATCAGCACGCCGACCGCGATCCCCGCAATACCGCCGATGCTCGTCAAAGTGGCCGCCTCGATCAGGAACTGCGTGATGATATCCAGCCGACGCGCGCCGATCGCTTTCCGTATGCCGATCTCCTTCGTCCGCTCGGTGACCGAGACGAGCATGATGTTCATTACCCCGATCCCGCCGATCAAAAGACCGACGCTCGATATGGCGACCATCAGCAGGAAGATCCCGCCGGTGATCGCCGCGAACTGATCGAGTATCTCGTCGGAGGTCGTGACGCCGAAATTGTTCGGCTTCCCGTACGGAACCTGTCTCCTGAGCCTCAGGATGTTCCGGATCTCCTCGACCGCCTCGTCGACGCGCCCGGGTTTCGCGACCGTCATTATGAAACAGTCCTCGTTCGCCGGGTAAAGCTGCTTGATCGTCTTGAACGGAATGTAGACCGCCTTGTTCTCGTTGTTCGGGTCGTCGCCGGCGGTCATAAATATCTCGCGTTCGGCGAGTACGCCTATGACCCTGTAATGCCGGCCCTCGATCTGGATCTCCTCGCCGACGGCATTCTTGAAAGGAAAAAGCGTGTTCGCGACATCGACGCCGATCACCGCGACCTTCGCGCGGGTCGCCTCTTCTTCGCGGGTAAACGCCCTGCCCTCATCGAGGTATGTCACTCCCATCTGGAAATAATCGGCCGCCGAACCTGTCACGGTCGCGTTCGACATCTCGACCTCTTTGTTCCGGACCACGACCCGGTCGACGAAAGGCCCCGAAGTGTAATCCACCGGAGACATGAAGGGCGAGACCAGAGCGCAGCTGTCGCATTCGTCGCGGATCGCGTCGGCGTCCTCTTCGGTCAGCGGAGGCCGCGTGCGCTCTTCCATCGACGGATTGAAGTTGAAACCCGGATCGAATTTGAAGGCGTAGACGGAATTGGTGCCGAAGGACTCGATCTCCTTCGAAACCCGGGAATCGATGCCGGATACGAACGCGGCGATGACGATGACGGTGATCGTCCCAATCGCGACTCCGAGTATCGTCAGGGCAGACCGCAGCTTGTTCTGGCGCAGCGTGACGATCGCCATGCGGAGATTTTCGAGAAAATCCGAACGAAGCAGCCTCATAATCTATTCGGTACTCAACAAGAAACTTGACCACAAAGTGACACAAAGCAACACGAAGAAAGAGCAATCTCCTTTGTGTGGCTTTGTGCGGCTTCGTGGTTTCATTATCACTCGGATCGAAGCGCCTCGATCGGATCGAGCCTTGCCGCGCGCCACGCCGGATAAACGCCCGATACCAATCCCACACTGCTCGAAGCGAGAAGCGCGATCGTCACCCACACGATGGGCAAAGAAGTCGGTATCGGCGACGCGACGGCGATCAGTTTCGCTATCGAATAGGCGATAAGCACTCCGATCGAACCTCCCGCCAGCGCCAAAAGCGTCGATTCGACAAGGAACTGCCTCACGATGTCCCTCTGTTTCGCCCCGACGCTCTTGCGCAGTCCGATCTCCTTCCGGCGCTCGGTCACCGTCACAAGCATAATGTTCATTATCACGATCCCGCCGACTACCAGCGAGATGGAGGTCACGCCGATCGCCGCGATCTGGATAGTGCCGAAAATGTTGTCTCGAAGCTGGTTGATCGCGCCCGGCGTCACGATGCCGAAGTTGTCCTTCTCGGAAGGCTCTAGCTTTCGGCGGACGCGCATAAGCGTCCGCGCCTCCTCGATCGCGGCGTCGTACGTCTCGGGGCTTTCCGAGGTCACGCTGATCGAGATCGTCCGTCGCATCCCGTAGATCGAGAGAAATGTCGAAAGCGGCATCGACACGTACATATCCCTCGACTGGCCGAAGGTCGAACCGAGCTCCTTTCCGACGCCAACGACGCGGAACCTTCGGTTGTCGATCTTGATGTATTGTCCGATCGGGTCTTCGTCCGGGAAGAGTTTTTCTTCGACCTCCGAGCCGATGAAGGTCACGTATTTCCGGTTCTCCTCTTCCGCTTCGAAGAAGTATCTGCCGCGGCGGGCCTCAATGTTCTCGATCTCGGCGATGTTCGGGCTTGTCGCATTGACCCGGACGTTGAGCAGTTCCTCGCTTCCGAGCTTCACGTCGGCGATCGTCCCCGCCTTTCCGCCCGCGTCCTTGATGTTGCCGCCGTGTTCTTTGAGCGCTTTGAGATCGTCGATGCGAACGTCCTTGTTGCGGCGGCGAGCCGTGTTGAGCGATTCGACGCTCGCGAAATCGTCGATCGAGAATTTCTGCACGCTGAAAGCGTTCGTGCCTATGTTCGCGATCTTCTCGTCCACGTAGGCGTTAAAGCCTTCGATCAGCGACACGACCACGACGACCGTCGCGACGCCGAAGATAACGCCGAGCAGAGTGAGAAACGAACGCAGCTTGTGGCCGCGCATCGAGTCGATCGCAAGTCTGAATACTTCAAGGAAAGACATTCGCCGCTCCGGTGGAGGGATTATAGCCCAAGGCGCGACGGGCATAAATCGGAACCCGGAGCACAAGCGACGGGCATAGATCGGAACCCGGAGCGCAAGCGACGGGCTTAGATCGGAACCCGGAGCGCGGGCGACGGGCATAACAATCGGCCACGTCCCGGAGGGACGCCGGATGATCGCCCGGGATGGAGCGAAGCGAAACGCCGGAGAACGAGCAGGCGACCCCCCATTCGCGAAATTCGCACTGACGGAACCTTGCCGGCGGATATCCGTAAGGACTGCCGTCGGAAATGAAAAATTCAAACAGATCAGCCGGGCTTTGCTTCATGCTTGCGGTGGTCGGCGTGTCGATGATCGTAAGGGCCCTGGTTATTTGGTTCACGCGACCGGAGTTCGCCGGCTGGTTCAACCATACTTATTACTACTTCGTGCAGGTTCGAGGGATCCTCGCGCATGGATCGATGCCCTACTCGGACCTCCCCTTGCTTTTCTACTTTTACGCCGCCGCCGCCAAAGGGCTGACCTTCCTTGGGCTCGCTCCGGAAGCCGCGATCGTGAACTCGACGCGGCTGTTGATGTCGGTGGTCCCGGCGCTTACCGCCGTTCCGGTCTTCTTTCTCCTTCGCACGATGGGAAGAGGCGAAAGAATGACACTTGGCGACAGACTGCTCGTCGCGGCTGCGTCTTTCCTTCCACTCAATCTTGTTCATATGCCCGAACTGCTCCAGAAGAACTCGTTTGGGCTTTTCCTGTTCGCGTGTCTTCTCGCGGCGGTATTCAGCGCTCTTCAGGAATTCTCGATCTTAAGGGGCGTGTCGATCGCGATCTTGCTCGCTCTGATCGGCGTGAGCCATTTCGGCACGCTTGCAGTCGCCATTCTGTTCTTTGCATCTGTGGCGATTTCTCTGTTCGTGACCGATGGACTCTCGAAACGAACAGTCGCGGTGCTGGCGGGCGGGATCGGTTCGGGTGTTGCCGCTTTATCGCTGATCTTCCTTCTCGTTCCCGAACGAGTCGTCAGGATCGTCGAATATGGCAAGGCGAACCTCGGGAACTCCCTCTTGGGCAAACTGATCTTCGAAGGTTCTCCGATCGACAAGATCCTGTACCTGGGCGCGATCATCGCACCTCTTGTGCTGCTATTTCTTGCGATTCGCTACCTCAGAAATCTGCCCGTAGAAATGTCGCCGGGCACATCCACATTTCTGCTCGCGAACCTGTTTCTTGCGTATCTCCTCGTGGCTCCGTTCTTCGACACTTCGCTGGTCCCCAGGTTCTTGCTCTTCCTTCCGTTGCCGGCGATCGTGATCTTCGGGGGGCTGTTCCGGAATTCGGGAAGTCGAATTCTGAGAACCGGCCCAGCGATCGTTCTCGCGCTGATATGTGCGGTGATGGTGTTCGGCGAGGTTATGGGAACCGTGATGAGGAACGAGTCGAACCGACGGACGCAGACGGAGCTGGTTCGTCTGCGTGAAAGCGGGATCCTTGTTCCCGGGGATCTGATCGTGACTTCGTACGGCGCAAATCCGGCTTGCAACTGGTTCCTTGGGACGAAGTCGGCCTTGATCACGGCGGTCGAGAGAACAGACCTCAGCGGCCGAGAACGATTCTTCGTCCTGGTTACCGAAACAGCTGCGTTTGACGAACTTCCTGTGGACAGGGACGGCGACGGGCGGCTTAGCGATGTTGAGAAGTACTATGCATCAAGGCGGCCGATCGAACTTCTGCCGGAGGCACGGAGCGTGTTCAATGGCGGGGATTTTGAACTGTTCGAACTTCGGACCGTACCCGCGAACTGGAAGTTCGACGGCGAGGGAAGATGGATAGGATACGGGGAAGGTGAGCGGTAAGCGGTGAGCTGTGAGCAGTGAGCGGTAAGCAGTGAAGAGTGGTGATCTACGGCTGATGGTCCTTTGCGACCTCTGCGAATTCCTTTGCGTACTTTGCGGTAAAACTTACCTTGAAAGTCTCTGCACGTTGGACAAATTTAACCGCAAAGGTCGCAAGGGAATTCGCAGAGGACACAAAGTGGGACAGAGTTTTCCGGCTCACTGCTCGAGGCTAAAGTTCACCGCTCACAGTTCCCGTTTCACGCACTCGATCTTCCACGTGTCGAACACGAACGATCCGTCCTTGCTGGTCCAGCTGCCCAGCCAGTTGAAGCCATTCTCGGAGATGTCGTAGAAGCGGATCCTGTAAAATCCGTCGGTTCCGTTCGGTGCTTTCTGCTCGGTCAGGAGCGATATCTCGTTGCCTTTTCTCCCGCCCTTCCACGCCGGAAGACGCGCCGGAGGTTTGCCGAGAGTGCTGTAGTAGTGCACGTACCAGGCGTCGTCGTCCGGACTATACTGTCTGATCGATCCCGCGTAGAAACCGTCGGCGCGGCGGGTCTCGTCGCGCACCGCGGTTCCCCCGAGCTCGTACCGGAACGTCCATACCATATCGACCGGCTCGGCCCAGTTGCCGTCCGCGCCTCTCGAAATGCTCTTGCAGTCCGAGATCCCGATCATCTCGTCGTAATCCCGAACCTGCGGCGGAGCGTCTGCTGCGGGCGTCCCGAACCGGAGTTCTTTCTCGAGCTTCGTAAGCCGCGGCGAGTAGCCGGATTTCTTCAGAAACTCTGCAGGATCGGCGATCGCGAGGATCTCCGCGAGCGCCTGCTCTTTATTGTCCGCGCGGTTGTAGTACGACCGGACGATCTTGTAACCGAGCGCGTAACCGAGCATGTACCCAAAACCGCTGTTGTTGTCGTCAAAAGAGACCTCGAGCCAAAATCTCTTGTCCTGGGTCTTCAGGTCTCGAAGGAACTTGTCCCACAACTCGACCTCGCTTCTTTCGAGGTGTTGAAGCCGCGAGTACGGCCGCTTGCCGCCCGCTACGAGCTGGTAAGTCACGAAGTCGGCTCCGCCCTCGCGCAGGATTATCCCGAGCATGTTGTCTTTCTGCGAATAGAGCGCCGTGTATTTCTCGGGACCGGTTGCGACCGCCTGCTGAAAGTGCGTGACCTCGTGGATCGCGAGCGTGCTGATCCGTTCGGGATCGTGATAAGCGGTCTCGACGCTGACAAGCGGGCCGATAGCCGATGCCTGTCCGATGCCTCGGTCGGCGCCGACGAGGAGAAACGTCGGCGCGAACATCGCCTTCGGATACACCTTCTTGTAGCTTCGAAGGTCTTCCCGGAAGATCTCTTCGAACTCTACGAACCTTTCGAGGAATCCCTTCAAGCCCGCGAACTGTTCCGGATTCTTCTCGTACGCCTTGGCGAGTTCCGAAGCGTTCAGCCCGAACCTTTTCACGAATTCCTTCAGCCCGGGAGATCCGCGGTCGAAATAGAGTTCCTGAAGGATCTCCGCCTTGTCCCCTCCGCCGGAAAACCTGTCCATCGCCTCGACGAAATTGACGACATCCGACGAAACGATCTTTGCGGTTTCCGGGGTCATTGCGAACTGCGGCTGGCCGTTCACGGCAATCGGAAAAAGCGCCAGAACTAAGAGCACGAGCGTGAGCGCGAGTTTCATATTCGTTCCTTGATTTTCGTTGGTCTCTGCGGTGTGACAGGAAAGCAGAACGGTTTCCGGTTTATCAAAGTTCCGGAAGACAATGCTCATCGATCAATGCACATCGATCAATGATCCCTGATCTCTAATCCTTGGTTCCTGGTCAATTTTCCCTGTTCATTGACCGATGACCATTGAACGATGATCATTGACCATTGACCATTGCAGGTCTTGTTCGCTTCACTCAATTCCCCTTCGCTGTTACATTAGTCGGCACAAGATCATTTTTATTTCTCACTAACCCGCTTTCCCCGTAAAGGTGCTGAAATGCTCAGAAGACTCATTCTCGTTCTCATCGTCATCCCGCTTTGCCTGACCGCTGTGCCGCTCGCTCCGGCGCAGGACACGGTCCGGAATTCCATCGAGTACCCTACCCGTTCGATCAGGCGCGACGTTCCGCTGACCGATTCGATCCGCAGGGCGATGGCCGCCGGAACCCGCGGCTTCACGGGCAAGCCAGGCGCGAATTACTGGCAGTTGAAAACCGATTACACGATCGAGGTCCGACTCCTGCCCGAGACGCAGACGCTTCACGGAAAGGAAACGATCGTGCTTCAGAACAACAGCCCGGGCGAGCTTAAGGAGATCGTCCTGAGGCTGGACCACAACATCTTTCGCGGGCTAGTACCCCGAGGGTACTCGGTCCCCGCCGAGAACACGGAGGGGATGGAGATCACACGGATCACGGTGGACGGCGCCGAGGTCGATCTGGCTCCCCGCTCGGTTCAACAACGCCGCGGGGGCGGCTCCCAGTCTCAGGAATCGAGGCTGACGGCATCAGGGCTCGACCAGACAGTCGGCCAGATCAACCTTGCGAACCCGATACCGGCAAAGAGCCGCGCCGAGCTCGAGATCGAATGGCACACGAAACTTCCGGGCGGCCCGAACGGTCGCGGGCACCGTATGACGCAGCGCTGGGACGACCGCCTTTTTCAGCCCACGCAATGGTTTCCGAGGATCGCCAAGTACGACGACCTGCGCGGATGGGACACTGATCCATATCTGGGCCCCGCCGAGTTCCACAACAATTTCGGGCGTTTCGACGTCAAGATCGACGTGCCCGCAGGATGGATAGTGACCGGCACGGGCGTGCTTCAGAACCCGGAAGAGGTCTACACCGCCAAGGCCAGGGAGAGGCTTGCGAAGGTGCTGGAATCGGATTCGGAGCTGACGATCGTCGGTCCGGACGAGGTAGGGCCCGGCGAATCGACCGCTGAAGGATCGAAGCTTGTCTGGCATTTCGTCGCGGACAACGTTAACGACTTCGCCTGGGCGACGGCCCGCGACTTCGTTTTCAAGGCGACCCGGGCGACGATCCCCGGAAAGGGCCCGATACCGATCTACATGGTCCACCTTCCGGAGCGCGCGCGGTTCTTCGAGAACGCCGGCGAGCTCACGCGGCACGCGCTCGAATTCTATTCCGGGCTTTGGGCGCCTTATCCGTTCCCCCAGCTGACGCTCCAGGACGGCCCGAGCGCCGGAATGGAATACCCGATGGTCATCAACTCTAACCAGGGCGCGGCGGACCACGAAACCGCTCACCAGTGGTGGCCGATGATGGTCGGAAACAACGAGCGTCGGTACGGATGGATGGACGAGGGATTCAATCAATATATGAACATCCTTTCCAGGGCACATCGAACGGGCCAGGAGCCGAATCTGGACGGCGTCGGTCAGGCCTATGGGAACATCAGCGGAAGTGAGGACGAGGCGCCGATGATGTGGAACGCGAACTGGGCGGGGCCCGGTTACGGATTTCAGACCTACGGAAAGACGCCGATGATGCTGTCGATGCTTGGAGGTATCGTGGGCGATAAGGAGGTCCAGCGCGCGATGAGCGAATACACGCACGTCTGGGCGTTCAAGCATCCCTCTCCTTGGGACTATATGTTCTTTATGGACAACGCTTTAGGTCAGGATCTCGGGTGGTTCTGGTATTACTGGCTGTTCACGACGGAAGCGGTAGACGGCTCGATCAAGAGCGTAAGTACACAGGGGAACAGGACGATCGTCACGGTCCATCAGGCGGGCCAGATGCCCTCGCCGGTCGTCCTGAAGGTCGAGTTCGAGCCCGGCGGCCCGGCGATCCGACCTATGAAGAACTCGAAAATGATCGACGATCATTCCGCGGAGGTCACGTGGCCCGTCGATGTATGGTTCGACGGCAGGCGCGACTTTGAAGCGGTACTCGAGTTCGGAAGCCGAAAGATCAGGAAGGTCACCTTCGATCCTCACAGGCGCTTCCCGGACGGCGATCCGAAAGACAACGAGTGGACGCCGGGCGGTGAGCAGTGAGCCGTTTAGCCTGCGCACTTGTGCGCGGGAAGTGAGCCGTTTAGCCTGCGTACTTGCGCGCGGTGAGCAGTGAGCAGGGCAGAAACGCGACCGTCAGGGAGCGTGCCGATTGGCGGTGAGCAGTAGGCCGTGAACATTGAGCGGTGAGCAGGAAGCAGGGAGCAGAATGCCGTGACGAGGTCGCCGAGCGCGAAGCGACGGCCACGTCCGTCCCCCATTGACGCAGCCCCCCGAATCAACTTATAGTTGGCGCCACCCCACGATCGCCGCGTGAATTTTCAATGGACTGCCGACCGGGGCTGTCAACGCAGCGGTCACCGTCTCTCCCTTGACCGCAGGAGACCACGACATTGAACAGACAAAAGTTGACGACCTTCGCCGGCAGGGTGATCTTTGCCGCGCTTTGCTTTGCCGTGCTCTCGGCAACCTCCGAAGCTTCCGATTACAGAGTGGAGATCGACTGTAACCACTCAAACGTCTCGAACTCCGATACCGGAGACAGGATCTCCGTGGAGTTTCTTGATCCGGGAGGCAGGATCGTGGGGACCAAGTACACGAACGGAGTCAGGAATTGCCTGGTGGCTGAAGCCGTATTCACTTTGTCGGTTTTTGTTGACGTCAGTTCGATCGTCGTCCGTACCTCAGGGAACGACGCCTTCTACATCGACGAGTTGAGGTTTTACAAAGACGGGCAGCTGATAAAGCACGAAGGCCGTGACAACGGACGCGGATGGTGTCTCTCGACTGATTCGAAAGACTCCGAAGGTGCCTGGAAGGATTACGTATCGGGAGGGTGCAGCGCATCGGTCCGGTTCGTTATCGTTGAACGCAGGCCTGCTCCTCCGCCCCCGTCCGCTTATCAGTACGTTCTGGAGGTCGACTGCAAGCACTCGAGCCTGTCCAACACTCACACCGCGAATCGGATCATCGTGTACTTGTTCGATGAAAGCGGCAAGTGGGTGGGCGACGCGCGGCGGGAGGGGATGCCGGGCTGTCTGGGCGGAAATACGCAGATAACAATAAACGCCGAGAAACCCGCCGCTAAGGTTCAGATAACTACAAATGGAGATGACGCTTTCTTTATTGACCGCTGGATGTTGTACCTGAACAACGCACTGATCAATCAAGAGGGCGACGATGACGGAAGGGGCTGGTGCCTTTCGACCAATACCGCCGATACTTCGGGAAGCTGGGCCGGAAACCTGATCGGCAGTTGTCAATGGGCCCACACGTTTTCTCTTGGAGTACCCGCCTCGAGCGTTACGGCCGGAGGGAACGAGCCTGCCTCCTCTTCGGGGGGTAGCCCGCCGTCCGGAAATCCGAACGGATCCCGCCCGAAGGTCTTCGACAAGGGATTTACTAATATAGACGCGTCCGCAACCGCGGCCCAATTCGGAGTACGGGGCTGGAACAGGTATATAGCGAACTTTGCATGCAGTAGAAATCTTGGCGTGGGACCTGTTTGGGGAACGAAAGTTTATACGGACAATTCATCGATCTGCACTGCGGCCGTGCACGCGGGCTTGATCACGCGGAGTGAGGGCGGGGTTGTCACGATCTTTGTGACGGAAGGAAAGGGCGTCTACTTTGGTTCGAGATTGAATGGAATACTGACCATGAACGGCGATGCTTTTCCGGGCAGTTTTTTCTTTGTTTACTCAACACCCGATGGCAAAGTCATGGCAGTAGAGCCCAAGGCGAGGGAAACCGCGGCGCAACCCGGGGAAACTGCGGCGCAGCCGGCCCCACCCGCGTTCGAGCCTCTGCCGCCGAGCCCGAGGCCAAAACCCCCTGCCAGAACGAATGTGGGTCCGATCGGCTGGGACGCGACAGTCGTTTCGCTCGGTCTTCGTGGCCGCGGCGAGAAACGCTATACATTCCAGTGTTCGGCCAACGGAGCGCTGGGGAGCGTGAAAGGCACGATCCTGTATACCGATGATTCGTCTATATGTTCGGCGGCTGTTCACGCCGGCGCCATCAAGCGCGAGGAAGGCGGCAGCGTTACGGTTGTCATCCAGCCGGGGCAGTCCTCATACCAGGGCTCAGTCAGGAACGGAATCACAAGCGGATCGTCAGGTCCGTTCGGGGGCACCTTCGAATTCGTGAGCGGATAAAACGACAGGGCGCCGGCATCGAAAGCGGCGCCTTAGATATCATGAACTTCGTGCCGCTTTGTGCTGCTCCGTGGTCAATTTCCCTCAGTACGTTCGATACCACGAAGAAGCACAGAGCGACACGAAGTTCGTCTGTCGTATCGAGTGACACGGGACATACGAGACGCGGATTGCCCTGCCCGTGGAGATCTCGGAAACATCGGCGTCTCCCTTCCTTCCGTTCACGAACCTGGCACTCAGGGGCTCAGGCCGCACTTCACATCTCCCGGATCTCCGGCTTTTTCGACCCTTGGACAGGCCATTAGGAGTTCCGGAACTTCTCCGCGAACCTTTTCCCCGGATGATCGTTGATCAATCAGAACACATTGCTAATCTGCCCTCTGGATCCGGCTTCTTCTCAAAGGGGTTCCGAGCGTGCGGTGATCAATGCAGGCGCTTCTCCGGAGGTTCAAATGGCCGAACCGCTTACCAGCAACGAACAAAATACAGGTGTTTCATTGTACGTCGTCCTCGCGTTTGGACTTATTGTCGCCGTCGTATTCTTTCTTGCGGCCGGAGTTCCTTATCTCCTTCCCGGCTCTGAGTCCATAAGGGGATTCGCCGGCCGCGAACCGTGGATCCTCGCACACATAGTCGCGGGCGGAGCCGCGATCTTCATAGGGCCGTTTCAGATCTGGATGGGACTCAGGCGCAAGGCTCTATCGGTCCATCGGAAACTCGGCTACGCATATTTGACTTCCATCGCGGTCAGCAGCGTTTCCGCGTTCTACCTGGCCGCGACGACGCTGAACGGATGGATGTTCGGGCTCGGGCTCGCGGGACTCGGGCTGGCGTGGGTGGTGACCACCGGCCTCGCCGTCATCGCCGTCCGCAAACACGATTACCTACAGCATCAGGAGTGGATGATCCGGAGCTATGTCGTTACATTCGGATTCGTCTTCTTCCGGATCTTCGTTGTGGGAAGCAGCATTCTCGAGGTCGGCGAGATCCGTGAGCGTCTGACCGTCGCCAGCTGGATCTGCTGGTCGCTGCCCCTGCTTGTCACGGAAGCGGCGATCCAGGGGAGGAAGATCTTCAGGGTCTGACCTCTGCCGTCTGAATCGCTTGCCGGGTGTGGTATCTTGTTTGGGTTCCGATCACAGCAGGATGCTCCAATCCGGTTCAATACTTGAAAGCCGTTACAAGATAGTCCGGCCGCTCGGGCAGGGCGGGATGGGCGCTGTCTACGAGGCGGTCGACCAGAGGTTCGGGACGCCGGTCGCGGTAAAGGAGATCCTCCTCGAGCTCGGCGCGAATGCCGACGAGGCGAAGCGCAAGATGGTTCGCGAGGCGTTCGAGCGCGAGGCAAAGGCGCTCGCCAACGCGCGGCACGAGGCCGTACCGTTCGTTCGCGACTATTTTTCGGAAGGCGACAGCGAGTTCCTCGTGATGGAACTGGTCGAAGGCGAAGAACTGGCGGAGCTGCTCGCTGCGCGCCGGGCGCCGTTTACGGTCGAAGAATCCCTCGGTTGGCTCGATCAGCTTCTCGACGCGCTGGACTATCTTCACACTCTCACTCCGCCGATCGTCCATCGCGACATCAAGCCGCAGAACCTCAAGCTGAACGCAAGGGGCCGCGTGAAGCTCCTGGATTTCGGGATCGCGAAGAGCATCGACGCGGGAAGCGCGACCGTCACGAGCCACACGTTCCTCGCGGCGACACTGAACTACTCGCCGATCGAACAGATACTCAGGGTTATAGATCCGACATTCCGCGAGTTCATCCTCTTAAGCCACAAAGAAAAGGCGGGGGCGGTTCTCTCGCAGGCGACCGATGCCAGGTGCGACATCTACGCTCTGGGAGCGACGTTCTACCACCTCCTCACAAACCGGATCCCGGTCGACGCCACGAAGCGCGCGGTCGAAGTCTGGTCCGGCAAGGACGATCCGCTCGAAGCTCCTTCCGCATTGAATCCCTCGATCCCGGAAGCCCTTTCCGCTTTTCTTTTGAGCTCGATGGCGATCGAACGCGACGACCGCTTCGTGTCTGCAAGGGAGATGAGGCGGGCGATGCCGACCGGCGCCGCAAGCCGCACAGACGAGCACCCTTCGTTCGACGCTCCGACGGTCGCGGGTCTGCCGCCCGATACGTTTGGGGATCGCGATGCCGGGCTTGCCGAGAAGATGCGCGCAAAGACCGAGCATCTCCCGCCTGCGACGGGATCTTCTTCGGCGGACGACACGGTCGCGGGCCCGACGGTGGTCGATGCCGATCCTGGAGCGACCCAGAAAGCGGACACGATGGCGGGGGATAGCGCGAATACGTTCTCTGAGCCGGTGCAAACGCGGGGCCCGGACAAGACCCGGGACACGGGCGGAACGGACGCTTCCGGACTTCAAGGCATTTCCGCGCAAGAAGCCGAGCGGGGCGAAATGGAAAGCCCGGCGGCATCTTCGTTCGTCAGGCGACGGTGGATCCTTCCCGCGGCGGGCGGGGCCGGGATCCTGCTCGGCGCGATTTTCCTCGGCGCCGCGTGGCTGGCGATGCCTGATCCTTCTCCACCCGATCCGCTCGCGGATTCGAACTCCGCAGTCATCACGAATTCTGACGATCCTTCGCCGGTCCCGACGGTCTCCGTGACCCCGTTCGAATCCTCGATCCCGGAAACTCCGATACCCGAGACGACGAAGCAGCCGGCGGATACGGTACGGACGCCGGCGCCGGCCGCCACCAGAACCCCTCGCGCCGTAGCCGACCCGACCCGGCCGCCCCGAACTCCTACTCCCAGACCGCGCACGCCGACGCCCACCCCTAAGAGAATGACCGACGACTGCCTATACAACGGGAGGTGCGGATGAGAACAGGAGCGGCAAAGCGATCGACGGCAATTGCGCTGACCGTTCTATTGTCTTTGGCAGCTGTGACGTCCGTTCAGTCGCGGCCTTTCTCGCGTGAAAGGTTAGTGAAGGTCCTTTCGTGGATCGGCACGCATCCCGTGCCTGTTTCACAGGTACTCCGGATCGCGTTCGCGGAAGAGATCCGGAAACAAGGTGTCGATTTCAAACCTGACACCAACGATCAGAGGATGTTTGCAGTCAGCGGCGCAACAAACGCCGAGCTTCTCGCGATCCGGGAGTCTTACCGCGAATCGCCATTCACTCTAGCCCAGATCAAGAATGCTCTCGAGGTGATCTCGGACGGGTCCGTGGACCGTGCTGTCAGAGAAAAGGTGATTGCCGACATTGAACGGCGGGGCGTGGATTTCAGGGTAGACGGGCAGATCGAAAGGGATCTCGGGGCCCTTCGGGCAGATGAGGTATTCGTCGCCTCCGTGATGAAGGGATATCGCGGGACGGATTTCCACGCGGGTTGGGTGGAGGTGGGGGAGAGCCTTCACGCGATCGATGTAAATCCCGTCAGTGGAAGGGTTTACGTGGCAAGCACTGGAAAGCCCGGCACTCTCTGGCTCATCACTCCCGGCAATAACCAAGTGAGCAAAGCGGCCGATATTTTTGAGAACCGGGTCCCTTCGATCGTAGTGGTCGATCCCGTGTCGAACCTCGTCATTTTGCCGTTGCCGGGGGACAGGAAGGTGATCACGATCGGGGGATCGGTCCCGGAAGTGAAGTTCCTGGCGCTGGCGGCCGACATCGTCGGCGGCGTCGCGGTCGATCCGGTAGCCGGAAGGATCTACACGACCTTGTTCGTTCAGAAGGGAGCGGGTGCCGCGGTACAGGGATACCAGGCTCAGGTGCCGGTCCCCGAGGAGTCGGGCATCATCTCTGCGGACCTCTCTACCGGATCTCAGAGGAGTATTGTCGTTGGGGAGTTCGTGCGGGAGATCGACGTTGATCCCTTGAGGAGGAAGATCCTTGCGCTGTTCGACAAAGGTGTCGCGATCGTCGATGCGAGAGACGGCTCCGTTCAGAGAAAGGTGGTCATCGGAAATCAGCCCTGCGGCCTGGTCCTGAACCTCGTAGCCGGAGCCGCTTTCGCGGGAGACTGCGGCGCGAGACGCATATTCCGGATCGGTTATGACGGCGCGCTTGAAGGGTCTTTCCCGACATCGGCGATGCCTGAAGAATTGTTTGTCGATCCCGTTTCCAACCGTCTTTTCTGGGTTTCGAGGGACGGGCTCGCGTGGAGCGACTTTGACGGAAGGGAGATCTCTTCATTTACTAATGGCTTTACCTACAGCGGAGATCTGCCGGATGTGACCAAGCGGGGCGTTGCCGTGGACCCTCTGCGGAATCGCGCATTTGCGGTCGCCGCCCGGAACAAAGATCTTATCGTGATCGAAGACGGCAGAAGCGAGGTCCGGACACTGAGTTTGCCCGGTCCGCCGAACGGATACCTTGCTCTGAACCCGGCTACGGGACATCTGTACGTTCCCCTCGAGAATGGGAATGTGGCGATCGTAAGGGAAGGAGCGCCTTGAGGACCCCGTATTGAATAGTGCCGCGGCCGTGCGCGCGGACCTGATGGAGGAAATGTGAAAGCTCACCGAATTGCACTGACCGTCGTTCTCTTACTTTTGCCGGCCGCCGCCGTTCATTCGCAGGCCAGGAAATGCGACGAAGCGGACTCTATCACGGGTGTGAAGAGGACCGCTTCGAAGGGATTCGAATACCTGATCTTCGAGATCCGGAGGGACTGGACGTCCGATTCGCCTTTTTCGCCGGGATCGTACCGGGTCGAAGAAGCGGAACCGCCATTCACCGATTACAGCGGCGAGGAGACCATCCCAGTCTCGGGCGCAAAGTTCAGAAAGGTAACCTTCATTTCGGTCAAGCTCTATTCGAACGACGACTACTGCGAGATCGATACAACCGGATTCAAACCCGGAGACCTTGTTAAAGATCTGAAGCTCCTGTACGCGTTCGAAGGCGTCGCCGAGTTTGCTGTGGGGTTCGCGGAGGACGCTCGCTTCATCTCCGGCTATTCTTACGACGCGGGCAATTACACTAAGGTCGTGATGAAGTTCGGAAGGGTCAAGAAGCAGTGAGATCTTTCGGCGCCCGGATTCGGACTAATGCCTTTCGATACAAGATCAGACGGCAAGTCGGATTCACTCAAAGAGAAAAAAGACACTGCCGATGAGGACGGCGGCTTCAGGGGGATCCGTTGTCCGTTGTGCTTCTGGACACCGGTCCGCACAAGCATCTGGCAGTGCGGGAACGCCGGCCCGCCGGAGAGCTTCTCAAACGGCTGCTTCACGGCCTGGAACACCTTCGAAACACGCGGCCGATGTCCGGGATGCCGACATCAATGGAAGTACACTTCCTGTCACAGATGCCTGCGCTGGTCAGCTCACGAGGACTGGTACGAACCGGTCGACAGCGCTCGGCGGGACTCCTAACCTCTGCGAACATCGCCACTTGCATCTTCGCGAGCGCTTGAATTTTGTTGACTAAGTTCTCTCACAGGAATATAGTCGGCGGCACACTCCTCAAATAGTCTTCCAAGACGCAAGAGCGCGGAGCCGTCCAGATGCGGATGGTCCGCGGACTTCTCGTTTCTGGGCATCCACTCTTTGATCCGGAGTCCGCCGGTGCGGCGGCCGCCGGAACCTAACAACGGAGGCATCAGAATGCGAATTCTCTTTCTCGTTTCGATAATTTGTGGGTCACTCGCAGGCGCGGCATTCGGACAGTGCAGCGATGCGGACAAGGCTGCGCTCGAGGCGCTCGACAAGGCCTGGGGCACGGCCTCTCAGAAAGGCGACAGGGCGACACTCGAGAGTTTCATCGCCGCCGATTTTCGGGCGCTTCCCGGAATGGGCACAAAGGCGGAGACCATCAGCAATGCCGTCGCAAACGCTCAACAAACCGGCGGAACGCCTGCCGGCAATGTGACTTGGGACCGGTACATCATCACCTGTACACCCAACTCGGCGACGATTACGCACAGGAACATCATTGTCTCGGACGACGGACCCGACGGGCGGGAGACCACGACGTGGGCGAGGAGCATACACGTGCTCGAGAAGCGCGGCGGCAAGTGGCAGCTTGTGAGCACGACCGGCCACGAGATGGACGACGAGATGGCTCTGTACTACATGGACCTCGATTGGACCGAAGCAAACCTGAAGCGGGACAAGGCCTGGTTCGAAAGGAACTTCGCCGACGAGTACGCCAGCGTGAGCAGCACCGACGGAAGCGTTTCCGGGAAAGGAGCCGACATCGAGGAAACGTTGAACAGCAAGGCGAAAACGGAGATGACCGAATCCACCAACCAGATGATAAGGGTCGATCGCAACGTCGGCGTAATCATCGGGATCTATCACTGGAAAGGAACCGACGAAAATGGGAAGCCTTTCGATAACCGGGTCCGGTACACAGACACATACGTGAAACGGAACGGGCGGTGGCAGGTTCTCTCGACGATCTCGGTACCTATCAAAGAGAATTGATCCTGAAGAACAACGAGGGCGCGGGGCTGTGAAAACGGTACCCGCGTCTTCTTTTGAAAGCGTCGCAAGCCGGGTCCTGATTCCCATTACCGCACTTCTGCTGCGATCCGGTGACCCATAAACGATATCGCGAAATCCCAAAAATCGTTTACTTTCGCGGGCGGGCAGTATATAAGTCTCACATCCTTGACCGGAAAATTGTAGTGATGCGGGGTCGGAAAGGCGTCTTTCTGATCGTTTCCGCTTCTCTTAAACCGGTTCGTTCTTGGGTTCGGGGCCTGCAAAGCAGCACCGAAGGCACTCGATCCCGCAATCTTTGACAATAAGGAAAGAGTGAATAATGGCGTACAGAGACACAAGCCTCAATCTAGGGGTATCAGAAGGGGTGGACTTTAATAACGGGGTGTACAACGTCGATCAGGCAGTCGGGGGGCCCGAAGTTGGTACCAATGCGCCAGCGGCCAATATGGTCACGGACATGCAGCTGATCTATTACTTCAGCTACATCATTTACAGGGACGGCAACAAGCAGCATTTCCCGAGCAAGCCGGGAGAGCGGTTCGACTATACGCCGTCCCACATGAACTACCATTCGGAGCACACGAAGCAGCAGGCGTCGGCGATCATCTGGAGGTTTCAGACGGATGTCCTGCGGCGCGGAAAGCCGGTTTACAGGGACGGAAGGTGCGATCCGGCGACCGGGAAGTATTCAACTATCTCCCAGAGCCTGTACACGATCAGCTTGTTCAACTTCTATTACGGCCACACGGTAAAAGGGGCTTACGGCGTGGATGACTGGCAGGGCTACCTGATGAGCGACCCACTCCTTCCCGAGCAGCTGAGATGGGAGCTCAAGTTCCGGGACCCGGCACTTACGTGGATGTAGCTCCGCAAGCGGTTGAAGTAGACCCACGCCCATACGAGCGTCGGTCAGTTCGAGGTTGTCTGAAAGGCAGATCTCGACGCCATTCCCGATCGTTTCGCACGAAAGATCGCGTTGCCGGGAAACATCAGTCGCGCCCGGCTAGAGTCGGGGGGCAACCGGGTGTACAAAATTGGACAGGGGCTTTTGCCGCGAGATAGCCGGCAGAAGCCGGCGAAATAATCTATTGGCAATTTCGGTGACCCCGCTGAAGCTGGGAGCAACTGATGGTCATTTTCTCTCTATTGTGGGCTCAGACATGATTGCAGGAATCTTTGCCCTTGGCTTTCAGACAGCCTCATCTGGAAACTCATTTGATTCGTAGCCCGCCTCAGCCTGTCGTCAATTGGGCTGAATGCTATTGGCGCAGATTGCGCTCCAGCGGAGTGCGGTCTTCCCGCCTTCGTTTGAGCTGCCTTTCGCGTTAGGCAATATGGATCGTCGAAGTCCGTCCCCGGCGCAAGGTCGAAGTTATCGTTAATTCAGGAGGAATTGCAGATGTTCACGCTCGAACAGCCTTCAATGGCGCTTAATTCGGTTGAGATCTCCTGGTCGAAGATCCTTATGTGGAACACTTGGGAAGTCGATCGGGCGCAGACGAGAGAGCATATCGTGGAATGGGTAGCGACGGTCGCGGGCGGCGCTCCCGGAGGAAAACTCAAGAACGTCGTCATCAATTGTCACGGCCTTCCGGGCTGGGTTGGTATTGGCCAAGGGTTCAATGCAACGCACCTTGGGCTCTTTCGTCAGTGGCGCGGACTTGTCTTCAAGATCTGGTTTGTCGCCTGTCGTGTCGCTGAAACACCGACGGCGAGCGTTCAGGCACAGTTAAACTCACAATACTCAGGCTTTGGAACCAGCGACGGACACGCGTTCTGTTCGAATCTGGCGCAAAACGCGAACAGCCATGTTTACGCTTCGACGGAAGTTCAGCGCAACAGGGGAGGCTATTCACTTGGACAGATGCCCACTTTCGAGGGGCTCTGTTACTCGTATTCTCCGAACGGGAGAATCACCTGGTCACACAGGTATTCTTCAGACTGGCAGGATAATCAGGAATGACGTGCGGGACAGTGCGCCGCATCGATCGGGCTAAGCATTGCTCTTGACCGGACAGACGGCCCGCGACAAGCTGAGATAGCACGGGTTCACGAACGATGTTTCCAGCCCCATCGGGGCTGAATGCCCTTTGCGCGGGTTGCGCTGCGTGGGTTCGCGGTTCGATATCCCTGTCAAGAGATCGGGCCGCAGACGGCCCGCGACAAGCTGAAGCTTATCGGACAAGCGGCCCGCGACAAGCTGAAGCTTATCGGACAGGCGGCCCGCGACAAGCTGAAGCTTATCGTACGGCTTCTATTCTTCCGCTTCCTTCCCGTTCAGCAGCACCGGCTCGCCGAAGCCCAGCTCCTTCAAACGAGGTAGCTGGGTCTTCGCGTCGCCGACGACCAGCCAGATCATCCTGTCGGCGTCGAGGTACGTGTTCGCGATGTCGCGGATCTTCGGTATCGTCATCTCCCTGACGATTGCTTCCCGCTTCTTCACATAATCATAGGGCCAGCCGTACGTCGAGATGTTCTCGAGCATGCCCAGCTTGGCGCCCGCGGTTTCGAACGCCCGCGCGTTGCTCTTGATCAGAAATCCTTTCGTAGTCTCAAGGTCCTTGTCGGTAAACGTCGACGGATACTGATCGAGGATCGATTTCACAAGCTGGACCGACTCAAGCGTGACGTTCGTGCGGACGCCGCTCTGGATCGTGAACGTCCCGTCGTGCTTCGATCCGCTGAAGAACGAACCGATACCGTACGTATAGCCTTTGCCTTCGCGCAGCTCCTGTGTGAACCGAGACGCGAAGCCGCCCCCGCCGAGGATGTAATTCGCCACGGTCGCGGGATAAAAGTTCTTATCCGTGGCGGCGAGTGCCGGGTACCCGATCCTCAGAACTGACTGCTTGGCGTCCGGCACGTCGTAGAAATAAACCTTCGATTCCTTCGGAACCGGCGGATTCCTCAGAACCGGGACATCGACCTTCTTAGCCTTCCAGTTCTTTGCGAGTCCCGAAAGCGGCTTCACGATCGAGGCCTTGTCGAGGGCTCCGACCGCGTGCATTCGCGCTACCGAAGGCGAGATGTTCTTCGCGTAGTAGTTCTTCAGGTCTTCGAGAGTGATCGACTCAACCGATTCGACGGTTCCGAGAACACTTCGCGAGCGGATGTCGTCCTTTCCGTAAAGCAATTCGCCGTACTTCAGCTGGGCGATCGCGTTCGGATTCGCCATCTGCTGGCGGATCCGGCTGATCACGCTTTGCTTTGCAAGATCGAATTCCTTTGCGTCCCAGCGGGGCTGAAGAAGGATCTCTTCCATAAGCGCGATCGTTTCCTCGTAGTTCCTCGAAAGCGTGTTTCCCGAAACCCGTATGCTTTCGCCGTCAGCCGAAACATTGATCGAAGCGCCCAGCTGCTGGATCGCTTCTTCAAGCTCCTGCGGCGTCTTGTTCTTCGTGCCCTTGGTCATCAGTTCGGCGGTGAGGTTCGCCACGCCGACCTTGTTCAGGTCGTCCAAAAGCTGCCCGCCGTCGATCACGATGTTGAACTGGACGAGAGGAACCTCTTCGTTCTCGATACCGTAGATCTTCAGCCCGTTCGAGAGCTTGTCCTCCCAGATCGTCGGAACGACGACTTCCGGCGCCTCTCCGTACGGAGGCTCTTTCGTTCGGTCGAACGTGGACGGCGAGCGTTCGTAAGCGGCTTCCTTCGAAGCGTCGAACGATTCTTCGGCTCCCTGAACGATCGCCTCTTCGACGACCTCGGCCTTTTTCGATCCTTCAAGCGCGAGCGCGACGGAACCCTTCGGAACGAAGCTGGTCGCGACGTACGGCTTGTCCTTTATGTACTTCTTGAAGACTCGCATCACGTCGTCGGTTGAGACCGCGAGGATGTTCTTGATGTCCTGCTCGACGAATCCGGGATCGCCCGCGAAGATGTTGTATTGCGCCAGCTGAAAACCCTTTCCGAGCACGCTGGAGAGGCCGTTGTAAAATGCGGTTTCCTGTCCGGCCTTGATCCTGCTCAGGTCTTTTTCCGAGATCCCTTCCTTCTCGAACTTCGCGAATGCGGCCTTTACCGCGGCCTCCGCGTCGTCGAGGTCCTTGCCGTCGAACGCGCGTACGCCGAGGTACACCTGGCCGGCGAGTTCGTCGGAACGATTGAACATCGACACGTCCGGAGCGATCTTCCTATCTTCGACTATGACCTGGTATAGAGGCGCCTTCTTTCCATCGGAAAGATACTCGGCGAGAACGTCCAGCGCGTACGAATCGGGGTGGAACTGCTCGACCGTCGGCCATACCATACGCATCTCGGGCAGCCTTGCGAAATTGTCTTCGTGGTAAACCTTGACGGTTTCCGCAACCTTGCCCGGCCGTTTGGGCAGCGGCTTGATCTCTTCGCCTTTCTTTATCTCGTCGAAATACTTGTGGACCCACTTCTTCGCCTGCGCGGGATCGAAATCGCCGGCGACGACCAGCGTCACGTTGTTCGGGACGTACCATCGCCGGAAGAATTCCTTGACATCGGCTAGCGTCGCGTTCTGAAGGTCCTCGAGCGAGCCTATCACCTGCCAGTTGTACGGATGGTCCTCCGGATAGAGGTTCTTGTCGATGACGTAAAAGGCGTGACCGTACGGCTGGTTATCGACACCCTGGCGCTTTTCGTTCTTGACGACCTGTTTTTCCTTCGCGAGAACGGGCTCGGTCACCGTGTTGATGAACCAACCCAGCTTGTCCGCCTCAGCCCAGAGCATTTTCTCGAGAGCGTCTTTCGGCACAGTCTGGAAGTAGTTCGTGCGGTCGCGCGATGTCGATCCGTTCGCGCCGGAGCCGCCGACGCGTGCGCTCAGCTTGTCGAGCCCGCCTTTACCCAGGTTCTCCGATTCGAGAAACAGAAGATGCTCGAACAGATGAGCGAATCCCGTGCGGCCTTCTTTCTCGCGCGCGGAGCCGACGTGGGCTGTCAACGCGACGGCGACAACCGGATCGGATCGGTCGATATGAAAGATCACCTCGAGACCGTTGTCGAGAGTGAATTTCTCGAAGCCGATCTTGAATTCAGGCTGCGCCGCGTTCTTTTGGGCGGCAATCGGGACGGAGAGAACGAACGTAAGGACGATAAGGATCGAGGCAAAGGCCTTCAGGCTTTTCATATTTTTTTCCCGCGTGTTTTTGTCGGTATGGATGACAAGTTTAACAGGATTGGTTTACGTCGCGAACCGCGAACGGGTTTTGAAGGAATTAGGGAGCGGCAGATCGAAATGCTCCCAGGGGAAATGGCTGAACGCGAAGGTCGCCAAGGCCGCAAAGGGAAATTGACCGCTTCGTGCGTGCTGCGGCTCTAGATTTCGCGAACGTAGAGACAAGTAAAACAAACGAGCAGACCTTTTCTTTCCTTCGCGGCCTTGGCGACCTTTGCGTTTAACAATTCTTTAGAGACTCAGCGAATAATTCCTTGTCAGATAAAAACAAGAGTGTTACTCTTGTTTTCAATGCCGAAGACAAAACAAGCCGCGAAAAAGCGCAAGCCGCCGAAGCAGGACCGGAGCCGGAAGACTTACGACGCATTGCTCGACGCCGCCGAAAAGCTGCTGAAAGAGAAACCCTGGGAGAAGATCTCAACCGTCGCGATCATGGCCGAGGCCGGCCTTTCGAACGGCGCGATCTACGGAAGGTTCAAGAGCAAGGACGATCTTCTGGTCGGGCTTTACGAGCGCCACGACGAGCACCTGAAAGAGCGTCACCGGAATTGGCTTGAATCGACGCGGGGCCAGGATCTCGGCCTCGAAGAGTATCTCGACCGCGAGATCGACAACCTGATCCGGTCTTTGTACGAGAACCGATGGCTGCTTCGCGAAATGGGCCTGATCTCGAGGATCCGGCCGGAAGTGGTCTCGGATTCCGTGCGCACCGAACGAAAGGAGATCCTCGACCAGATCGCCGAAGGGATCCTGAGGTACAGGGACGAATTCGACGTGCCCGATCCCGAGCGGGCAGTGGAGCTAATGGTCTTCGCGGTATCCACCGTGCTTCGCGAAGCGATCCTCTACCAGGGTCCGCACTACGGAACTCTCGGTATGGACGACGAAGAGCTGAAGCAATTGGTCAAGCGGATGGCAAAGCAGTACCTCGGGGTGAAACCCTCTTTAAGATCCTGAATCGAGCACGGGAAGGAAATCCAAGATCCATACGAAGGAGGCACGCGTATTATGTCGTCATCAATAGTCAGGAACCTTTTCGCATTCATAATCACTTTCTCTGTCTCGATGATCGGAACCGGAACGGCTAAGGCCCAGGAATGGAAGCAGTACCGCGACGCCAACGCCGCGGGATGGTCCGCGGAGAAGTTGGAAGCCGCGAGAAAATTCGCCGCCGAGTCAGGTTCGGCGGCTGTTTTCATCGTCGACCGCGGCAACGTGGTCGCGGCGTGGGGAGCGGTCGATCATCCGTACAAGGCGGCGTCGATGCGGAAAAGCGTTTATGACGCCGTCATCGGAGCTTCGCAAAAAGACAAGCGTTTCGATCCCTCGAAGACCGTCGGCGAACTCGGGATCGACGACCTTCAGCCACTTACCGACGCGGAGAAGAAGGCGACCGTCGAGCACCTGATGACGGCGACATCGGGCATCTATCATCCCGCCGCGTACGAAACTCGCTCGAACGCCGAAAGGCGCCCCGAACGCGGCTCGCACGCCGCGGGCGAGTTCTGGTACTACAACAATTGGGACTTCAATCTGGTTACCGAAGCGTTCGAACGGATGAACGGATCGACGATCGATTCGGCGTTCGAGAAGTACCTGGCGGGTCGGCTCGGACTCGAGGATTACAGATCGGAACACGTTTTCCGGTGGCTCGAGCCGCGCGACTCAAAGTATCCCGCAGTCACTTTTCGCCTTTCGGCGAGGGACCTCGCCAGGATCGGCCAGATGTATCTCGATCAGGGAAAGTGGAACGGCAAACAGATAGTTCCCGCGGCGTGGGTCAAGGAAAGCACGCGGCCGCACACCGTGTTCGGAAAGGACCATTATCGCGGCGAAGGGAACGGATACGGAAGGCTCTGGTGGATATGGCCGGCGAGAGAGGACTCCGGATCGAAATATCTTTCATATCACCGCATCGCGGCGCAGGGCGCCGGAGGCCAGGTGATGGTGCTGTTTCCGGAGATCGATCTGCTGATAGTCCATCTTGCCGACACCGATGCGGGGAACGGTTTGGACGATCGTGACGGTTTCAAGCTGATGGAAATGATCCTGGAAGCACGGACCGGCGGCGCGAAGGGCAGAGAGAAGCTCGGACCCGTTCGGATCGAGCCGCTTTCGGGCAAGAAACCCGCGCCTTTGAAGACGGGCCTCAAGCCGGTTCCTCCGGCGCTTCAGAGAAAGATCGAAGGCCGCTTTATGGTCAATGAAACGATCGGGATCGAGTTCTACCGATTCGAGGAGAGGCTTTTCGCAAGGCCTGTAGGAATGCCTCTGCCCGATGCCGAGATGCTTCTCGACCGCGACGGCACTCTGACATCGCCGCTTGCAGACGTCGTTTTCGAGCCCCTTCCCGCTTCTGACGGATCGATCGGCGAAGTGAAGATGACCTTCGGGGGTAGGACCTCGGTCGGGAAGCGGTGAGCCGTTGAGCCCGCGCACTTGCACGCGGGGCAGTGAGCCGTTCAGCCCGCGCACTTGTACGCGGGACAGTGAGCCGTTTAGCCCGCGCACTTGTGCGCGGGACAGTGAACGGTGCGCGAGATTGATTCCCGGCGGTATGTCACCCGCTACGCGGTCGGTTATGCCCGTCGCTCGCGCTCCGGGTTCCGATTTTCGGATAAACGCAGGCCGTCGCTACGCGACTCCGGATGATTCTCCGACCTGGTTCCGTGGGTGGCGCCCTTCGGGCTTACCAACGGCTAAATGCACGTGACCGCTACGCGGTCTCCTGCCTCCCGTCTCCCGTCTCCCGTCTCCCGTCTCCGGTCTCCCGCCTCCCGTCTCCGGTCTCCTGCCTCCCGTCTCCTGCCTCCCGTCTCCTGTCTCCCGTCTCCGGTCTCCCGCCTCCTGACTCCTGACTCCTGACTTCTGACTTCTGACTTCTGACTTCTGACTCCTTACAATGTAGACTTGTAGAAACCGCGCCTGACGTCTTTTTCTGCGGACTTCGGAGTATTCGTTGCGACGCTTTCCGCAGAAGTCCGAACCGAAAGGACTCCGATGAGAATACCTACTTCCATATCTTCTACGGTCATACTCGCCGCACTGATCTTTGCGATCAGTACTTCAGCAAATGCGCAGGCGAATGTCTTCAGCAGCTCGTCACCTTCGCCCACGCCGAGCCCTTCGGCGGAGCCGTCACCGACGCCGATCCCGATCTCCGACGTCGTACTCGCGGCAGAGGACGTAAACAGCAGGCTTGCGGCCGGCGATGCGAAGATCACCAAGGACAATTCGATCGCAGACGTAGCCTCCGGTCTCCAAGGGCAGGCGGAAGATGTCCGCAGCCTGAGCAGCAGGACCGAACGAGTGCTCGCAGGCATTCCGTCGCTGGAAGCTCTCGAAGACCTTGACGACGAATGGAGACAGGTCGCGGGTCCGATCCCGGGCTGGAAAGCGCGGTTGCAGGCGCTGTCCGACGAGATCTCGGATCAGCTTAAGGACCTTCAGAGGATGGACGATTCCTGGAGCGCATTGCGGGCCGCCGTCGAAGGCGCTGAAACGGGGGATCCGACCGAAGCGGCCGCAGGCGAACTGCCTTCATCCGTTCCGGCCTCGATCAAACAGAAGATCAGGGAAGTTCTTCAGGCGATCGAGGCTTCCAGGAAAAAGCTAACCGACAAGCGCAGGGCGCTTCTAAACCTTCAGGCGAGGCTCAGCGAGCGCGAAGAACTGATCTCGGACAGACGAACGGAGATTGTGTCGGAACGGGACGAAGCGCTTTCCAACCTTCTGGTTCAGGAATATCCGGCGATCTGGGAGCCGGGCGCTTTTACTAGTTCAGAGCGCGATGAGCTCGGCGTTTCGTTTGGGCGAATGTACTCCGAGCTTTACCGTTACGCGAGCGAGCATTCGCTGGCGATCGGGCTCCACCTTGCGCTAACGCTCCTGCTTGTGGGCTCGCTGTTCTTTGTGAGGAGACGGGCCGTAGATCTGATCGAGGAGGAACCGAAGCTTAAACGCGCCGTATCCGTCTTTGCGGTTCCGGTCGCGACCGGCTTCCTGCTTTCGATAGCCCTCAGCGGTTTCTTTTACCCGAAAGCCCCCGTCCTTCTCGACGCCATCCTGACGGCGCTGATCCTGATCCCGGGGTACGTCGTGCTGGAAAGGATCATTCAGAGGCCTCTTGTCCCGACGCTGAGAGTGCTGGTACTCCTGTTTCTTTTCGACGTCTTCAGCGACCTGTTCACGACGTTCTCTTATGTACTCAGGTCGATCCTTGCGATCGAGACGGTTGTCGTGCTGGGCCTACTGATGTGGCTTTACAGAACGCGGCGAGGCATCGAGGCCGATCGGCCCGACCATTCGAAGCTTGCCCGTATCCTTCACGTCATAGTTCCGTTCGCCGCGATCCCCTTCGTGGTTTCCCTTCTGGCGAATCTTCTGGGTTACGTCAGCCTGGCGCGGCTGTTGGCCGAAGGCATACTCGAAAGCGCTTACCTGGCTTTGCTCATTTACGCGCTTTATATGGTCCTTGACAGTGTGATCGTTTTCGCATTCCGGGTGAGGCCCCTGTCCGGCCTGATGATGGTCAGGAACCACGGAGACCTTCTTCACGCAAAGATCTCGAACCTCTTTAAGTGGGTTGCGATCGTCCTGTGGGCGCTCCTTGTGCTCAATAACCTCTATTTGTTGAGGCCCGCGACTACAAGGGTCCGCGATGTGCTGACGGCAGAACTCGCCATCGGCTCTCTGGTTTTCAGCTTGTCGGATATCGTCCTGTTCGGTCTGACTGTCTGGCTGGCGTTCGTCATTTCCCGGATCACCAGATTCATCCTTGAAGAAGACGTTTATCCCCGGGCCAATGTCGCGGCAGGCGTGGGTTATGCGGTTTCAACGATATTGCATTACCTTGTCCTGCTTGCCGGCTTCTTCATCGCGATCTCGGCCGTGGGGATGGATCTGACGCGGTTCGCGATTCTTGCCGGAGCCTTCGGCGTCGGCCTCGGATTCGGATTGCAGAACATCGTGAACAATTTCGTGTCCGGGATAATCCTTCTGTTCGAACGTCCGTTCAACGTGGGCGACATGATCCAGGTCGGCGATAATACCGGCAGTCTGAAAAGCATAGGCCTGAGGGCGAGCATAATCGGGACTCCCGAAGGAGCCGATGTGATCGTGCCCAACGGGCAGCTGCTGTCGGAAGAGGTAACCAACTGGATGGCCGCCGATCAGCTCAAGCGGCTCGAGATAAACGTGGGCGTGAAATACGGCTCGGACCCGTCGGAAGTGCTGGATATACTTACGAAGGTCGGAAACGAGCACCCGGAGATCCTGAAAGATCCTCCGCCGCAGATCATCTTCGTTGGTTTCGGCGACAACTCGCTCGATTTTCAGCTTCGTGTCTGGGCGGACAACGAATCGACCTGGTGGATAACCAGGAGCGACCTGTACATCAATGTGTACAAGGCGCTGAACGAGGCCGGGATCGAGATCCCGTTCCCGCAAAGGGACCTGCACATCAGATCGGTCGAGAAGCGTGTACCGAAGAGCGTTTCGGAACTCCTGCCGTCTGAAGAAGAAGAAGATACGAAAGACAAATAAGCGGGGCGGCTATTCTACGATCCGCCTCGTTCGATAGTCCACATCTCTCGCGATCGCTTGTACCGGGGTATGCTGCGTACAGCCGCCGAGCCGCGCGCGTCGCGGCAGGCGGGTGAGATTCGTTTAAAGCGCGGTTTCAGGGCGTCTCGGGTCTCATCAGCGTGACCGCTTTCTGGTCGGCGCTGTGGTAGGCATCGAAGAGGTCCTTGAGCCGCCGGTAGGAGCTCGAGGAGAATTCAAGGTTGCCGGGCGATCCAAACTCAAAATAACGTCGATAATTCAGAAGTCCGTCGGCGCTGACGGCGATCTCCGTCCTGTGGCTTCCAAGCTTTCCCGTGTCATTTACCGGATCCGCGGGCTCGGCGCTCTCCACCGAGAATCCCTCAGGCAGCCTGATCTCAAAGTCATCCTCCTCCGACCAGGGATATTGGAAGAAGATGTCGTTGACACGCTCCGCCGTTTGAAAGACTGGCTTTGCCGCGTTCGCGAATACGTTCGGGACAAGGAACATTCTCCGCCCGGTCCTCTGGGCGTAATCCGGAACGCGAAGCCTGAACCTGTAAACGAGCGGCATGTCTGAGTCTTCCAGGTTCTCGATCGAAATGTCGGAGACCTCGGCAACCTCGGAGATCCTCGCTTTCACGAACGATCTCACGGCGTCTTCCCGTTCGTTCGGAGAATCGTCGTCAAGCCTTTCCTTGTACGCGGCGGCCTGGTGGCCGGAGAATTCGATGACCGCGTCACCTGTGAGCGATCCGTCCGGACCAAGCTCCATCCTCACCGTACGCTTCTGTTTTGACTGATCAGCTTCCGATGCGGGAAGTTCGATCCAGATCAATTCGTCGGCGTCCGAGATCAGCGCCCTTTCGCCTTCACGCGACCAGGGAATCATCCCGAACGGCAGGTGCTGGTCGGAAGGCTCGAACAGCGTCCATCGGCCGGCGATCTTGACCGCGACCATCTCGGTTTCGAGCAGGTAATCGTTAAGCAGCGAGCTGTCGAAGCCGGGATTGGACCTTAGGGTCACGTTGGCGATCCTTACATCAAGGCCCGCCGCATTGACTAGGGCGGCGAAGAGCATGTGGATGTCGTGCCAGTAGCCGTGTTTTCGCTTCAGAGTGTCGCTTTCTGACTTATTGTCTTTGAACCCTTCTCTCTGTTTGTCCGTCAGAGCAAGCGCATCGTCGCCTAGGTTTTTTATGTCTCTTTTGCAGAATTCCCAGATCCTCTTGACCTTTTCAAGCGGGTCCGAAGTATCGCCTACGATCTCGGCCGCCGCCTGCCGGATCTCCTTTTTTTTCTTGAAGATCGATTCGTGGACTTCGTAAGTGCTGCGGCCTTTGTTGCGCCAGTATTCGTCCGGCGTCAGTCCCGTGTCGCTTTCCTCATCGGCGTAATAGACAAGCAGCCACGGCCTGGTGTCGTATTCGGGCGGCATGAAGGGCTCTTCCTTGAATGAGCGGACGTTCGTTACCGAGGTCCCGTAGAATCCGTCGCTCTCTTCCTTGAACCTTGCGTAAGTATTGAAGGTCCGGATCCGCATCGCCAGCCAGGGATGCGAAACCGGCTTCAGGTGATAACTCACCACTCTGACGGGTATCTCCCTGGACAGCTGAAGTCGGACGTACATGCTGATCGCGTCGCTCCTGACTTCTTTCCATCGGTACTCGATCACCGAGCCTGCGGACACGTCCGGCATCACGAACGACTTTGCCATGACCTTCACGCCGTCGCCCTTTACTACTTCCTGTTCAAAGATGTCCTTCCCGTCAAGGACAGAGATCTTGCCGTCGGGCGCGATGGTTCTCGCTTCGATATCCTGGATAGAGACCTTGCCCGGATAGCCGGGAATGGTTCCGAAGGGCAGCGAGACCTTCGAATGCTCCTCGCGGCCGCGGTCGGTGAAGATCTTGGTCCTCAAATAGTGGTACAGAATGCTCTTGTAGCCGGCCCTTCGCTGGTAGTCATCCTCGACCCAGACGTCCCACAGCAGGACTTCCGCGTCCGCATTGGGTTCGACGACGGAACTCGTCGAGCTGAGGTCCTCCGCCGAAACCGGGCGCCAGCCGCTTTCCTGCGAGAAGGCGAAAACAGAAAGGAGCAAGAGTGCCAGGGTGACGCTGCGGGATCTTTGGATCATTGTTCAGGCCTCCGGTGAAGATCGCGCCCATTATAGACGGTTTGGCCCCCAGTCAAAAAAACTTTTCGGGGATCGTCCGCCGACGTGTGGCAGGGAGAGGGGCGTTTCCCGCGTCGCGGTAGAAGAAAATCGGACCACAGCGCACGCCTTCAAAGGGCCCGGGAACCCGGCTGAATCAGGTTCTTTAGAGCTCAGAGTGCTCCGGACCTGACCAACGTGACGGCCTTCTGGTCGGCGCTGTGGACGCCATCGAACAGATCCTTGAGCCGTGAGTATGAAGTCGCTTCGAACTGAAGCTTCCCCGATTGTCCAAAGGAGAAGGTACGTGAGTAGGTCAGCGTCCGGGAGCTCGCGTCGAACCCAATTCTCCCGGAGTAGCTTCCGGTGTGGCCCGCGTCCGCGACCGACACGGGATCACCGGCCGTCTCAATCTCGAAGCCTTCCGGAATTTCTATCTGTACCGTGTCCTTCTCAGACCACGCGTATCTGAAGAAGATGTCGTTTCGGCGCGAGCCGGAAGTGAAGACAGGCTTGGTGTCGCTGGAGAACACGTTCGGTCTGAGAAACAGCCTTCTGGAAGATGATTCACAGTAATCGGGTACAGTGAAATCGAATCTGTACACAAGCGGTTTTTCCGGTTCCCGGAGATTCTCGATCGTTACTCTATTCACGGCCGCTGAAGAGCCGATCCTCGAAACGGCATACTCCTTTGCCTCGGCTTCGCGTTCCTCGGGAGTCATATTATCGAGAGTCTCTGCGATGGCCGCGGCGGAATGGCCCGTGAACTCGATGTCGGCGGTTCCTGAGATTCCTCCGTCAGCATCGAGCCTCAGACGAAGGGTCCTCGTAACCCGGGATCGCTCAGGCCGGCTCGCAGGAATCCTGTTCCACTCCGGGGTGTCTTCGTCCGCGATAAGCACCTCCTGGCCTTCCAATTCCCAGCTCAACATTCCAAAGGGAAGATGCTGCAGCGAGGGATCAAAATACTTCCACTCTCCGTCCAGTTTCACGGCAACGATCTCCGAATCCAGCAGGAAGGCGCTGAGGAAACTCTTGTCGAATGTCGGGTTCGTGCGACTCGAGGACATCGCCAGCCGGGCGTCAAATCCCGCTGCCCTCGCCATCGCAAGGAACAGGTGGTTGATCTCGTAGGAATAACCCTGCCTTCTTTTCAGGGTGTCCGACGCATTCTTGTTCTCCTTTAGCTCTTCCCGTTCTTCACGGGAAAGCCCAAGCGCGTCATCCGACAGATTCCTTATGCTCTTGTTGCAATACGCATAGATACGGCGCAGTTTCTCAACCGGGGAAGTCGCGTCGCCCACGACCCTTTCAGTCGTTTTTGAAATGCTTTTCCTTTTCTTGAAGGTCGACCTGTGCGACTCGAGCGTCCTCAGGTTGACGCGTCCCCAGTACTGCGACCTCGGCACATCGTTGCTCATTTCCGAGCCAGCGTAATAAACGAGCAGCCAGGGCCTGACGGCGTCTTCGGGCGGCATGAACGGTTCTTCCACGTACGCCGGCACGTCATAAAATGTGAGGCTGTAGAACCCTCCGGCCTCTTTTACGGCTTCGGCGGTCGTGTTGAACGCTCTGACCCTCATAGACAGGTTGAACCCGGGGGCCGATACGGGTTTGAGATAATATTTGACTTCGCGGATCGGTACGTCCCTCGCCACCTGAAGCCGTTCGAAAAAGGTCAGCGAATCTCGACGCACTTCCCTCCAGCGGTATTCCACAACAGACCCCGCTTCTATTCCCGGAATGACGAACGACTTGGTCTGCAGGCTGATTCCCGCTCCCGACACCACCTCCTGATCGAAGATATCCTCCTGCTTCAAGTTGATGATCGTCCCGTCGCGCTTCGTCGTTCTGGCCGCGATCTCGGATATCTCCACCCGGGCGTCGAGCGAAGTGAGGTTGCCGTACGGGATCTCCACCTTGGCGTTATCTTCCCTTCCGCGGTCGGAGAAGATCTTTATCCTGATGTAGTGGTCGAGGTTGGTCCGGAATCCCGTCTTGGGAACGTATTGATCTTCGACTCTCACGTCCCAGAAGATCACCTCGGCATCCGCGTTTTTCTCCACAAGAGCGGTGTTAGAAGAGAATTCCTCCGGCGAGACGGGCCTCCAGCCGTTAGCCTGAGCAGATGCGACAGCGGCGAAGAGAAGCAAAGCCAAAGGGATTGAGATCAGGCGAGGTATCATAGCTTCAGCCTACGAGTCAGACAGCTGACATTATAGCCATAGGCTGAGACGGTTCCGAAGGATTTGTTTCCGAACCGGCCGCGGCTGCCGCTGCTTTCTTTTTGAAATCGCGGACTCTAGGGAGAACGGCAAACTTGAACGAAGTGAATGCTGTATCCGGGCCGGGTTTCGCTATAGAATCTCAACCATTGTTTATGAAGAGCCTCGCAACAATCGTTCAGCCTTCAATGCTTGTCGTGTTGGTTTTTCTCGCGGGCGCTTCGGCAGCCGGCCAGGAGCTGTCCCGGGACAGGGTTCTGCAGGAACTTCGCAGCCGGGCGGGATTCACCGAACAGGAGATCGAGCGGCTTGAGAAAGGCGAGACCGTGATCAGGGAGCTCGAGCGGACAGTGAAACGCGAGGTCGCTATGATCGGTGCCGTGAAGCTCGGGTACTCGTTCGAACTCGCGAAGAAAGGGCTGGACAGGACGGTCGATTCCCAGCGCAGGGAATCCGCTCGCGAGTACGGCGAGTTCTCCGCTGCCCCCAGGGCGGAGGATATGAGCGGCCTGGTCTTCGACGAAGGCGATTTGGACGACCTCCGCACTTGCCGCGTAAACGACTGTAAATGGAATCTCTCCGAGGAGATCATCGGGACGCTTAAGAGTGAAGTGGACTGGAACGCCGCGGACGCACCGGAGAAGGCGTCGGCAGTTCTGAAGCGCGAGCTGGCTTCGTATCTCCGCGCATATATAGCGAACGGCGACGGATCGCTGATGGTGTACCGAGACACGGACCTCCGCGTTGGGCTTGCCGACGAGTATTCCGACCTTCTTAGCGAAATTCCCTTCATCGACGGCTTCGCCGGCCGGTTCGCCGACCACGCCCGATCTTATCCGGCGGCCTCGCCGGACGGCGTCAGTAGCGTGTTCAACTGGTCCGAGGTCAAGGTCGGACTCAAGCCCGTGGTGATGATCACGCACACTTTGGCGTACGAGCCGGGCAGCGAAGCGATGTACAGCGTATCGAAACAGGTCTTTGCAAATCACTACTTCGATTCGACGCTCGGGATCACGGCTCTGTTCGGCTTTCCAGGGAACGGGGAGCGGCCTGCGAGCTATCTTGTTTTCATCAGCCGGTCGAGAGCGAGCGCTCTCAGAGGCCGGCTCGGCGGACTGATCCGCGGCCTGATCGAGGACCAGGCGGAAGGCAAGATGGAGGAGTTCCTGGAGGATGCGAAGAAATACACGGCGCTGGCTTCCGCGAACGTTGGCTCGGCCGAGCAGAGGGAACTGCTCCGCGAGGCGGAAAATGCACCGTTCATCGGTTCCCGGACATTCATTATCCTCGTCGTCGCGTCTGCCGCGGTTCTGACCGCACTTTTGTTCTTGCTTCTTCGAAAGCGCGCAAGTTAAGCTTGAGCATTCCCCGCAACGTCCCCAGGGACACAAATTCCGACAAACGAACCGGAGAATCTTATGAAGAGAGTTCTTTTGCCCCTTCTTGTGATCTCACTGCTCTTGAGCGGCCCGGCCGCTTCGCAACAGACCGCGAAGAAGGAAATGAGCGAACAGGATCTGATCGCGAAAGCGAAAAAGATCCACGCGGAAGTCATCACGCTCGACACGCACGACGATATCAACACGGCTAACTTCACTGCCGAGAAGAATTACACTCAGAAGCTCGAAACCCAGGTAGACCTTCCGAAAATGAAGGAGGGCGGTCTGGACGTCGCCTGGTTCATCGTTTACACGGGCCAGGGCGCGCTGACGGAAGAAGGCTATGAAAAGGCCTATGCCAACGCGATCGACAAATTCGACGCGATCGACCGGCTTGTGAACGAGTACGCTCCGGACAAGATCGAGCTTGCGCGAACCTCGGACGATGTCCGGCGGATCGTCAAGAAAGGGAAGCTCGTAGCGATGATCGGCGTCGAGAACGCCTATCCGATGGGCACCGATCTCGGAAATGTGAAGAAGTTCTGGGAGCGCGGCGCGCGTTATATGTCGCTGGCGCACAACGGCCACAGCCAGTTCTCCGATTCGAACACGGGCGAGCGCAGCGGCGAGTATCTTCACAACGGCCTGAGCGATCTCGGAAAGCAGGCGGTCGCCGAGATGAACAAGTGGGGAATCATGGTCGACATCTCGCATCCCTCGAAAGAAGCGATCCGCCAGATGATCGAGCTTTCGAAAGCTCCCGTCATCGCCTCGCATTCATCGGCGCGTGCGCTCGCCGATCACCCGAGGAACCTCGACGACGAACAGCTCGCGTGGATAAAGAAGAACGGCGGGGTGGTCCAGGCTGTGGCGCTCGATTCCTACGTCAATCCGGCAAAGGTCGAGAAAAGGGACAAGCTGTCGCGCGAGATCCTCGAGGAGTTCGCGAAGAAAGAAGGGATGAAGATCTACTCCTCGCGCGAAGAAGTGATGAAGCTTCCAGAGGCCGAGCGGAACGACTACATTCAGAAGTTCATTGAGATACAGAGAAAGGCGCGTCCGGTGATCGATGAAAGGCTTAAGGACACGGCGCCCGCAGTCAACGTAAGCGACTTTGTGGACCACATCGATTACCTTGTGAAGAAGATCGGGATCGATCACGTGGGGATCAGCTCCGACTTCGACGGCGGCGGCGGGATCGAGGGCTGGAACGACGCTTCGGAGACGTTCAACGTCACTCTCGAGCTGGTCCGCCGCGGATACACGAAAGAACAGATAAAGAAGATCTGGAGCGGAAATCTTCTGCGCGTCCTCGACGAGGTGCAGAAGGTTGCAAAACAGCTTCAGAAAGCTAAGTAAACAAGGAGGGAGACGATGCGATCGATCAGTGTTCTTGTGATCTCGATGCTGCTCGCGGGAATTGCGGCGGCGCAGAACAATCAGCCGAGGCTGAACGTCCCGACGCTCAGCCCGATCACCGAGATAACCCAGGAAGCGGCCCTGACCGAGGTCAAGCTTGTCTATTCGAGGCCGAGCGCGAAAGGCCGGACGATCTTCGGCGGCCTTGTTCCATTCGGCGAGATATGGAGAACGGGCGCGAACGCGTCGACGAAGCTGACCTTTAAGGAAGACGTGAAGGTGGCGGGCAATCCGCTTCCGGCGGGCACATACGCGCTTTACACGATCCCCGGCGAGCACGAGTGGACGATGATCATCCACAAGAACCTGGGGCTCCGCTCGCTCGCGGGAGATGTTTACAAACAGGCAGACGACGTGTTTCGGTTCACAGCGAAACCCGCTTCGACCGGGAAATTCGTTGAGACATTCACGATACAGTTCGCGAATCTGAAGTCCGACGCGGTGGATGTCGTGCTGAGCTGGGAGAACACGATGGTGGGATTCACGATCGAGTTCGATGTCGCTTCGCAAGTGGACAAGCAGATCGCGGAGCTCCTCAAGGACGAGGCGGCCGCCAATCCGTTCAGCTATTTCCTGGCGGCGGAGTATTACTTCCACAACGACCTCGATCAGGAGCAGGCGGTGGAATGGATCACTAAGGGACTGGAAAAGAGCCCGAAGAACCCCCGATTCGGTTTGCTCCACGCCAAGATCCTTCACAAGCAGGGCAAGACTGCTGAGGCTCTGAAGGTGATCGCCGAGGCGAACGCCTGGGCGCGGGAAAGCAATAACGCGAACTACACGGAGCAGACCCAGCTGTTCTGGGATTCGATCAAGTGAGTGAGAGGAGAGGGCTGAGGACTGAGGGAATGCACCTGTCCCACATGCACCCAAAACGCCCCGTTTAGAGCAGCGCTCCGCGCTGCCCGAGCCGCGCACCGCGCGGCTATTCTTATATAGGAACAGATCGGAGAATTATCCCGAGTCGCGTATAGAAGTCATATTTGTCCAATTCAATTGGATTGTCATAGCCGCGGTTGGACGAGATCAGTTGCCCCCCGCTTCAGCGGGGGGTCACGGGACGATTCAGGTACCTCGCCGGCTTCAGCCGGCCGTTCGTTGGGGCTAAAGCCCCGCATGTGTTTTACATCTCCGGCCGCCCCCCCCCCGCTGAAGCGGGGGGCAACTGATGGCGCCTTAGTATCTGCCGTGCAAATTCACGGACCTGGACAACGATTGAAACGTCGCTTTGAGACCGCCCGCGCAGCGCGAAGCGTTGCTCTAAACGGGATCGTGCCGCGAATGTAAATTGGTCGGAAACCACTTTCTTTGTTCATTTCCCATTGATCCCTGATTCTTGACCATTGATACCTGAAAAAAACCTTTCTTCCGGCCGCTGCGTAACTCTCCAACCCCCTCAAATCCTTGAGTGAAGCGCACGTCATATGAAAAAGAAAAATACCCGCCCCCGATGGATCCAGAAATGCGACCTGGGTCCTGATCTACCCGTACCGACCCAGATCGTTTCGAACGAGGAGTTCGCGCCGCCCGACCAGACCGAGGATCAGAAGCGCGTCGAGCGCAAGCTGAACGAGATCGCCGATGAGGCGTCGAGGCGCCTCGGCGTCAGCCGCCGCGATTTCCTGCGGTCTTCCGGGGGAATGGCCGCCGCGTTCCTCGCGATGAACTCAGTCTTTGGCGAATTCTTCCAGGTCGATGCCGCCGAGATTTTCGAGTCCGCCGCGACGGACGAGAAGTTTCCCAAGAAGCCGTTCATCTTCGATATTCACACGCATCACGTCGAAACCGGCAAGGTCATCAACGACCCTCCGCTGCTCAACTACCGAAACGCCGGCGCCGCGTGGGGGAACAAGGACCTCGTGGGAAAGGAACACGTCTGGGAGGACATGTACCTTGAGAACTATATCAAGGAGATGTTCCTCGACAGCGACACGTCGATGGCGGTCATCACCGGCCTGCCTGCGAAGGAGGACAAGAACAACGTCCTTCCGCCAGCCGAGATGATCGAGACCCGCACGAAGATCAACGGGCTCGCCGATTCTCAGAGGATCGTCGCACACGGTCTGTTCTCTCCCGATCTTGGGAAATCGGATCTCGAGTCGATGAAACGCCAGCACGAGAACCTGAAGGTCGAGGCATGGAAAGGCTATCCCGGGCAGCCTCTGGCTGACGGAAGCGTGGGCTGGTGGATGGACGACGAGAAGGTCGCGTACCCGGCTTACGAGTATTCGAAGAAGATCGGCATCCGCAACATATGCGTCCACAAGGGGCTTCCGCTGCCCGGCTGGGACCTGGACCACAGCAGTCCGAAGGACGTGCCGAAGGCGGCGAAGGATTTTCCGGACATGAACTTCCTGATCTATCACGCCGGATTTCAGGGCGGGCCCCCGATAATGCAGATCCTTCAGGGCGGGCTGAAGACGCGCACGCGCATCCCCTGGGTGTCGGACCTGTGCGAAGCGCGCAGGAAGGACCCGAAGATGACGAACGTCTATATGGACCTCGGGACAACGTTCGGAATGACCGCCATCACCGCGCCGGATCTGTGCGCGTATATGCTCGGCGAGATGATCGATGCGTTCGGCGAAGACCACGTCCTTTGGGGCACTGACTCGATCTGGTGGGGCAGTCCGCAATGGCAGATCGAGGCGTTAAAACGGCTGCAGATGCCGGAACGGTTCATAAAGGACTTCGGCTTCAAGCCCCTGACCGACGAAGTGAAGGAAAAGATCTTCGGCCTGAACTCGGCTCGCGTTTACGGGATCGACGTGAAAGCGAAGCTGAAGGCGATCCCGGGAGATTACGTGACGAAGCTGAAGAAGGACTACGCCGACGCGGGAGGCGCGCGGTCCAACCGGCAATACGGGTGGATAAGGTCCAAATCCTGAGGTAACGCGAACTTCAGTTTGCGCCGCGCGAACGCGCGGGAGAGTTCGAGGACCTGGAACGCGACGGTCGCTACGGACGCAAAGGGATCTGATTCGTTCTTACTTCGCGACCTTTGCGACCTTTGCGTTGAGTCGCAGGAGCGGATCGTTCCCGCCTTCCGGCGGGCGACAAGCTGAAGCTTATCGTACATCGCCCGAAAGTATCGTAAACTCTTCCCTGTCCAACCTTTCCGACTGCAAAGTACACAGGAGCTTACGATGAGACTACTTGCAGCGGCATTCGCCGCAACTGTCCTTGCCGCGTCAGCATTCCCGCAGTCCGACATCGTCTCGACCCGCGAGATGGACCGTATCAACTGGATGGAATTCGGCGAGACGGTTCCTTCAAAGATCGACACGGTCCTGCTTCCGACCGGCACGCTCGAGCCTCACGGCGTCGCCAACAACGGAGCCGACAACACCGCGCCGACGGCGATGGCGAAGGCGATAGCGAAACGCACGAACGCTATGATCGCGCCGACGCTTCCGTACGGAATCACCGGAAGCCTTGAAGGGTATCCGGGCGCGTTCCGGATCTCCGAAAAAGCATACCGACCGTTCGTGAAAGAGATCCTCGAAGGCCTGGCCAAGAACGGATTCCGGAACATCATCATCCTCAACGGACACGGAGGCGGTCAGACCGCCGTCCTTCAGTCCGTCGCCGAAGAGGTCGCGATCGAACGCAAGGTTCGAACGCTCGTCATCAACTGGTGGTCGTTCGCTTCCGATGTGACCCTCGAGGTCTTCGGCGAGGACGGCGGACACGCCGGATGGAACGAGACCGCGTTCATCCAGGCTATCGACCCCACGCTGGTCGATCAGAAGCGATACGAAAAGGACATGGCGACCGCCTATCCAAGGCCGGGAACGTGGTCTGCGGTTCCTTTTCCTTCGTCGATCGGGCTCTACAAGGAAGGCGAGGGATATCCGAAGTTCGATCAGGCGAAAGCCGACGAATACTTCCGGAAAGTTACCGACAAGGTTGCGGGGCTGATAATCGAAGTCCGAAGGAAGTGGGACAAGGCGAAACTCTAGTAACCGGGATCCGATGACAAAAGAAGAACCGAGACCCCGGAACGGACTGTTCCGTCACGAGACGCTCAAAGATTACCTGCCGTGGATCCTTATGGCGGCGGTGTTCGCCTGGATGACGTTCCAGCTATGGTTCGTGGGGCGTATATGGTGGTGCGAACTCGATTCGCCGATCTACCTCGTAACTTTCGACGCCTGGAGCTCGCACACCTCACAGCACCTCTTCGATCCCTACGCGCTGACGCATCTGCTCCACGGATTCCTTTTCCTGTGGGGCGCTAATCTTTTGTTCCGCGGCAAGATCGCGTTCTCGTGGCTTCTTCTGGTTTGCGTGTTCGGCGAAGCCGTATGGGAGGTGATCGAGAACTCGCCGAGCATCATCGAGAGGTACCGCGCGAACACGGCCTCGCTGGACTACTTCGGAGATTCGATCGCCAATTCGATCGGCGACGTCGCGTCGTGCGTGCTCGGGTTCATCGCTGCCTACAAGCTAAGGTTCTGGAAGTCGCTCGCCGTATTTGTCCTGATCGAACTTTTCCTGATCTTCACGATCCGCGACAGCCTTCTGATCAACATCGTGATGCTTCTCTGGCCGATCGAGGCGATAAAGGTGTGGCAGACGGGCGCTTGAAGCCAGAAAAGCTTTCCGTGAAATGCTTTACAGCGATCCGCCTTGCTGATATCTTTTTTCCGGTTCCGGTCCCGGGACGTTCAAGTAATTCAATCCAGTTTGGAGCAGATCCCCGATGGCAATTGATGTCCACTCCGAGATCCTTATCGAGAGACCGCCCGAAAAAGTAGCCGAAGTAATGTTCAATCCGAAGATGGACAAGCTTTGGATCCGAAGCCTTGCCGAGGTCTTCCCGATGGAATCGGGGTTTTACAGGCAGGGCGCGAAGATCGAGCGTGTCGGCGACTTTATGAGCAAACGCTACTCTGCAAAGGTCCAGGTGATGAAGTGCGACCCCGGCAGATCGGTGGAGCTCTACCAGGACGAGCCCTTCGAGATGAAGCAGAAGTACTCGGTCCGCGAGGCCGAAGGCGGGACGCTCGCACGTGTTTCGGTATCGAGCATCGGCGAGCTTCTTTTCAACTCGCCGGTCTCGATCCTTTCGAAGAAGCTGAAGGAGAATCTTGACGACGATCTGAAGAACCTGAAGAAGCTTGTCGAGACCGGCTGACGCCCGTGCGAGAAAAGCTCTGATTGAAAGGTCCGCCTCCAGGTCATAAGATATAGGTTCAACTTCAATCAAAGGGTCTTTCAGGAGCAGGAAATTTATGCGCAGATCAGCAGTATTGTCTTTGGGGTCGTTCGCCGCGGCCGTCTTGTTTGCGTTCGGCAGCTTTTTCTTCGTATCAAACGCGACCACGCCGACAGTCGAACAGCGCTTCGACATCATCGCTTCGGACGACTCACTGTCCAAAGCGGAGCAAAAAGGCGCTTACGGATTCGACCGCGCGCACAGCTACATTGGCTTCAGGGTCAGGCATATGGGCCTGGTCGACGTGCCCGGGAGCTTTACCGATTTTACGGGCGATGTGGATTTCGATCCGGACAACGCGAAGAACTCGTCGGTAGAGTTCACGGCTCAGATGAAAAGCGTTAACACACGCGTCGACGCCCGCGACAATCATCTCCGATCGAAGGATTTCTTCGAGGTGGAGACGTACCCCGAAATGAAGTTCAAGAGCAAGTCCATCGCGAAGAAAGGCGACGGGTACGTCGTCACCGGCAGCCTGACGATGAAGGACGTGACAAAAGAGGTCTCGATCCCCGTAAAGGTCGTCGGCCCGATCAAGGATTCGCGGGGCACCATCCGCCTGGGAGTCGTCGGCTCGACCGAGATCAACCGCAGGGACTTCAACGTGAACTACGGCGGAGATCTTCCGAACGGATCGCCTATGTTGTCGGACAACGTGAGGATCGATCTTCAGATCGAGAGCGTGAAGAAGAAAGAAGAGGCGGCGCCGGGCCAGTAGGTGGGGTTACGACAATTGAGCGAAAAAGGCCGCCTGTCCGGGCGGCCATTTTCTTGTTGTCGTGGTTCAGAATTCCAGTTCTCTCTTCTGAGGATCAGAATTTCAGACCATCTGACATCGCCTATCAGTTGTCCCCCGCTTCAGCGGGGGGATCGAAAAGGCCACTAGACAATTTCGCCGGCTTCAGCCGGATATCTCGGGGCTAAAGCCCCTATCCTGTTTCTTTTACCTGGTTTGTCCCCCCGTCTAAATCCGGGGGCAACTGACGGCTCCCGGATGTCCGACGATCCTGGTTCTCAAGATCCAGGTAGCGCGCGTTCACGGACGATGTACCCGGTGCCATCGGGGCTGAATGCGTTTTGAGCAGATTGCGCTCCTAACGGAGTGCGGGTCGATATTCGGATCGTCTCGCTACAGACATTGGGCTCCTATGGAGCCGAAGATGAGTTCCTGCTCATCGCTTTTCGAGAAGTACCATCTTTCCGTCCGTCAGGCTGAACGTGTCGAAGAGCTTCTTAAGCTGCGGATAGGCGTCCGCGGAAAAGATGATGCTTCGGTCGCCGAAGCGAAACCGCCGGCTGACCTCAAGCTTCGGCGCTGCCTTGTCAGGTATCACGGAAATGTTAAGCCCGCTGACTCCGCTTCTGTCTTCGACCTCCGCCGGCCAGTCCGAGAGATCCGTTGAATACCCTTCCGGATACTCGATCTCTATCTCGTCCTCCTCGGTCCACGGATAGCGGAAATGTATTGCGTGCCTTCTTTCAGCCGATGTGAATACGGGCGCGATCCCATACTCGAATACCGAAGGCTGGAAAAACATCCTTGAGCCAGCCTGTTGCGCGAACCTGGGAATCGCAAGGTCGAACTCATAGACGAGCGGAAGCGTGTTGTCCTTAATGTTCTCGATCTTTACGTTCGAAACCTCAACAGTACCTGTCCTCGCTTCGAAGGATGCCTCCACGGTCGCGATCCTTCCTTCAAAAGTCTTCCACCACAGCGCTTCACGCCGGTCGATCGCGGCCTGTCCGGTGAACTCCAGCCGAACGGTGCCCCGGAGATCTCCCTTTTCGTCAATACGGAAACTGCCTTTTCGCGAGACCTTTGTTCTGTTTGCGGGCGGAAACTGGATCGAGGTCCAGATGTACGTCTTCTTGTCGATCAGCATCCCGTTGACGTTCAAATTCTTCCAGTGGACGATTCCCGCCGGCAGATAGGGCACCGCCGGATCGAAATAGTGCCAGTCCTCGCCGACCTTGACCGCTATGAACCAGTCCCTGACGAACTCGGAGCTTTTGTGGAACTCGGGATGAAAAAAGAGTTTGCTGCGGTCGCCGGTCCGCGCCATTCGCACCTCGAAATCGAGAGCCCTCGCAAGTGCCGCAAAGGTGTAATTGATCTCGGGCGCGAGCCCGGCCTTGTAACCGATCACGTCGTCCGGAGTTCTTCCTCTGTATGAAGATCTGCCCGGCAGTTCTTCGGAATCGTCGAAGTCGTGGTTCCTGATCTCCTTCTGGACAAAGTTGTAGAGCTTCTCCAGTTTCTTCAGGTCGTCGGTTTCGGAGCCAACGATCTCGCGGGCCGTCCTCTTCACCTTGCCGCGGGGGGTCGTGCGCCGATCGAAGCCGGCGGTAAAACGACCGGCGTAGGCAGACCAATCGAAGTCTTCTCCGTCCTTGCTGTATTCGATGAAGACCCATTGCCGCACCTCGTCGGTTGGCGGCATGAACGGCTCTTCACGAAACGCCGGTACGTTCCGACGGTCCAGAACCAAAAGATCCTCGTCACCCTGGTATTGCCGGAACTCCAGTTTCGTTTCCGTGTTGTACGAGCGCGTGAAAACGCTCCGCCCTCCTCTTGTTTTAAGAAAGATCGTCAGCCGTTGGGCAGGTATCGGCAGCTGAATGGGAAAATCGCGGCCGTCGAGTGTTGAGCCGACGCCGTCTTCGGTATACCGGACCTCGATCACCGCGCCGGGCCGGATTCCCGGAAACGCGAACGAATACGACTTCACACGGCTTCTCGTTGTGCGCGATGCGACCTGTTCGAAGATGTCATCTTTCGATATTTCTCTCGAGGTCCCGTCCGGGAGCGTGATCCTGCCGGCGAGATCTTCTATATCCCGTAACCACGAGTCGGTCACCCTGAACGTGGCGTGCTGTTCGACGCCGCGCTCTGTGAACAGTTTGATCCTGGCGTACCTTGTTGTCTTGAAGTTGCCGGGGTTGGTGTCGTCGAGCGTAACTTCCCAGAAGATCGCCTCGGCGTCGGCCCCCGGTTCGACCTGAGGCGTGGTCATTTCGAGCTCGGCTTTCGTTACAGGCTTCCAGTCTGGCGGATCGGCCGCGAACACAGCGGTGTTCATTGCGACCACAGCCGCGAAGAAAAGGAGTAACGTTCTCGAGCCTGGAAATGCCATTCTGCGGAAGCCCGGACGCTGGTCACTCGGCCGTTCTTCGAAGCGCGATCACGTGCTGGTCGGTCTGAAGGAACAGGTCGAAGAGTTTCTTGATCGCGGGATAGGCGGAGGCCTTGAAAAGTATGGTCCCTTCGCCGAAGTGGAAATCTCGCCTGTAGCGGATCATTCTCTCCGACATATCGGCGCTGAGGTTGACCTTCAGCGATGCGAGTCCGTTTCGGTCCGCGACCGCGTTCGGCGATGTCGTGTTCTCGAGCTCGAAGCCTTCGGGGAAAGTGATCGTCACCTCGTCCTGTTCGGCCCACGCGAACGGGAAATGGATGTCGTACTTGCGCTGTTCCGAAGGGAAGATCGCCGTGCGTCCGAACTCAAACACTCCGGGCTGGAAGAAGACCCTGGTCTGGGTCCGCTGGACGTAGTTCGGGACCGTCAGATGGAACGTGTACCGCAAAGGCTTCTCAGATTCGAAACGGTTCTCGATCTTCAGGTCACGTATCTCGGCTGACGGAAAAGATCCCGCGAATTCCTGCTCGTAGCTTTTCAAGACAGCTTCTTCCGCTCTGAACCAGTCGTCCGCCCTTCGCTGCGAAGCCAGCTGGCCCGTGTACTCGATCGTGACCTCGCCCGAAAGAGTGCCGTCTTCCGAGATGTCGAGTTCTCCGGTTCGCTTCGCAAGGGACGAGCGGGCGGAGCTTGCCGGAATCGTCGCCCATCGATACCCGGATTCACCTTAAAGCCTCGCGGGCACGCTCTGCCGGTACCAAACGAATTGTCCGAACGGCATGTACGGAACGCCCGGGCGAAAATACCGCCACGTTCCCCCGACATTGACCGCGACCCCGTAGGCGGTCAGCGAGCCGGACCCACCGTGTGCATCGGGATCAAGAAAGTGTCTCCGCCTATCGGCGGACATCACCGATCTGGCCTCCATTCCAAGAGAGCGGACCAGCGACGCGAACAGCAGGTCGATGTGCGAAGGAAGTCCCGAACGCTTCTTCAGAAGATCCGCTGCGTCTTCGGGTGAGTCGTAACTAGCTTCCTCGTCGGCCTCCTCACCCTTCGGATAGAGGATATTCTGGATGTCAGCCTGGACGAACCGGTAAATGCGGCGGACCTTTTCCTCGTCGTCCTCCACCCCTTCCGTGAGTTCCAGCGCCTTTTCCCTAAGCGCGCCATTCGGCGTCGTAAACCGGTCGAACAGAGCGGCACTGATCGCTCCCGACATATCAAAGATGATGCTGATCGAGGGGCCGGGGCCGGGACTCGGCGCTTTCTTAGACGTGTAGCGTATGTATGCCCACCTGCTGACCTCTTCCATCGGCGGCATGTAAGGCTCTTCGACAACAGGCGGGATGTTGGTCTGGGAAACCACAAGATAGCCTTTCCGGTCTTCTGCTTTCTCGAACGCGAAGTCCTTGTCCATATTGAACGGGACGATCTCGACGTCCAAACCCTTTTGCGGCTTGACGTAATACGAGGCACGCTGAACCGGTATTTCTTTCTGAAAGAGCAGACGGTTCGCAGAAAGAAGTCCGAACGGGTGCGATTCGCGGAACTGGTACTCGAAGATTACGCCCGGCCCGAGCTTCGGGGGAGCGAATGACTTCGCCCTGATCTTCAGTCTTTCCGCTTTCAGAATGTCCTGCTCAAAGATTTCGGACTCCCGGACCTCGTAGATCTCGCCCGACGGATCGATAACCCTCGCGGCGATGTCCCTGATCTTTGTCTCGTTACCGAACTCGATATTGAACTTGCTGTATTGTTCGCGTCCTCGGTCGGTGAAGATCTTGATCCTTACATAGTGCCTGACCTCGAACTTCCAGCCGGACTTGTCATTGAAGTCCACTTCCCAAAATATCGCTTCAGCGTCCGCGCCCGGCTGCACGACCGGTTCCGTCATTTCAAGTTCGGCCTTTGAGACCGGCTTCCATTCGGGACGTTCGGCCGCCAGTACGCCGTAAGTACTGGTAAAGAGAACTGCCGCAAATACAAGAGTTTTGAAGGAGGATCCTGAATACATCGTAAAGCACCGCGATTCGTTGAGGATGGGCAAACGCATTTGTGTGCGCCGCAGACTTGGATACTATCCCAAGTTTCGTAAGCCGGGCAAGGGATTCGCGGACAACGGGGTCCCGTCCGCTGCGGCGGAGAGGTTATGCTATAATCCGTGCCGCATCCGTAACCATATTCCATATATCAATTAAGATCAGGAGAATCAGAATGGCTGTAGATTTCGGCAGGATACAGGAGCTTCTGGGCGAAGACGCTGAGGCACTTCTGGGTCATACTTGCGACACTATTACCAAAGACAATCTTCATCTTCCGGGTCCGGATTTTGTCGACCGGGTCTGGATAGAATCCGACCGGAGGCCCTCGGTGCTCAGGTCGATCCAGACGCTGTTCGACAACGGCCGCCTCGCGGGAACCGGATATCTTTCGATACTTCCGGTGGACCAGGGCATCGAGCACTCCGGCGGGGCGAGCTTTGCGCCGAATCCGAAGCTTTTCGACCCGAAGAATATCGTAGAACTCGCGATCGAGGGCGGCTGCAACGCGGTCGCGTCGACTTTCGGCGTGCTCGGTTCGGTAGCGAGGAAGTACGCGCACCGGATCCCTTTCATCGTCAAGATCAATCACAACGAGCTTCTCACCTATCCGAACAAGTTCGACCAGGTGATGTTCGGCACGATCGACCAGGCGAAAGAGATGGGAGCGGTCGCGGTCGGCGCGACGATCTACTTCGGATCGGAGGAATCGTCGAGGCAGATAATCGAGGTCTCCGAAGCGTTCGCTTATGCCCACGAACTGGGAATGGCGACGATCCTCTGGTGTTACCTGCGCAATCCTGTCTTCAAGACCGAGGCGGGCGATATGCACAGCGCAGCGGACCTTACCGGCCAGGCGAATCACCTTGGTGTGACGATCCAGGCGGACATCATCAAGCAGAAGCTCCCGACGCGGAACGGCGGCTACACCGAACTGAACAAGCAGGGAAGCTACGGCAAGACCCACGCGAAGGTGTACGACGAGCTTACTTCCGAGAACCCGATCGATCTTGTGCGATACCAGGTGGCGAACAACTACATGGGCCGCTGCGGACTGATCAATTCGGGCGGCGAATCGAAGGGCGACGGCGACCTCGCGGCTGCCGTGCGGACGGCCGTGATCAACAAGCGCGGCGGCGGAACGGGACTCATCTCCGGCCGAAAGGCCTTCCAGAGGCCTACTAAGGAAGGCGTCGAACTGCTCAACTCGATCCAGGACGTGTATCTGACGAAAGAGATCACGATCGCTTGATCGGTGAGCCGTTTAGCCTGCGCACCTGTGCGCGGGAAAGTTGGCAGTGAGCCGTGTCAGTAGCCCGACCGTCAGGGAGGGCGTAGTTCAGTACTGAGAACAAAAGACTGAGGACTGAGTAGCCCGCAGATCGCTGGCTACTCTTTTCAGTTTCTCGGCCAACTTCTCCCGGATTTGGGTCAGGCTTGTTCCTTGGCGATTTCGTTCTTCTCCGTTCTGCCCAATCGCGGCCGATTGATTCACCGCAAAGGTCGCAAAGGACTTCGCAAAGGGCCGCAAAGAAGAGTGGAAGTATGCGGCTTTAAGTAAGAAGCCCTTTGTGTGCTTTGCGTAAATCTCTGCGCCCTTTGCGGCAAAGCTCTTTTCTGTTCCAGGGAATCGCAGCCGGGTCTTACAAACTCAAAGGACCCGAGGGTTGAACCCGCGACCTTCCTCCGTGATCTCTGTGAGTACCTTCGTGACCTCTGCGGTTAAACTCTTCTCCGTTCCACCCATTCGCGGCCGATTGATTTACCGCAAGGGACTTCGCAAAGGGACGCAAAGAAGGGAGGAAGTATGCGGCTTTAAGTAAGAAGCCCTTTGTGTGCTTTGCGTAAATCTCTGCGCCCTTCGCGGTCAAACTCTTCTATGTTCTTCCGAGTCGCAGTGGGTCGTATCACTGCGAAGATCGCAAAGGCGTGAGCCAGAGGCCTTGCTTAGGGACCTTTGTGGTTGCCTTCCTTCCGGGAGAAGATCTTTACCGCAGAGGACGCGGAGGTTCTCACAGAGGGCCGCAGAGAGAACCGATAGCGACCGGAATTCAGGCCTCAGCCTAGACCTTCGTGTTATCTTCTTAGAAAAAATTATCCGGAGACAGCAGATCTATGAAACATCTCCTCATTTTCCTCATTGTCACGTTCTTCGCCGGTTCGGTGTTATCCCAACAAAAGCCCGAACTTCAGAAACTGGTAGAAACCGAGCGGGCGTTCGCCCGCATGGCGCTCGAAAAGAGCACGAAGGAAGCGTTTCTGCACTTCCTCGCCGATGACGGCGTCGTGTTTGAGCCGACCGCTATAAACGGAAAGGAGGCCTGGAGCAAGAGGCCTCCTTCGGTCGGACTGCTTTCGTGGGAGCCCGTATGGGCGGACATCGACGCGTCGGGGACGCTCGGATACACGACCGGCCCGTGGGAATTCCGTCCCGCAGGGAAGGACGGAGATCCGGTGGCTTTCGGTCACTACCTGACGATCTGGAAGAAGCAGAGGGATGGGGATTTCCGGGCTGTGGTCGATATAGGTGTTTCGCACGGAAAGCACGAAGCACCCGCTCGAGCGACGGAATACCCGGCCGATGCCGGAACCGCTTCGGAAGGAGTCTCGGACGCGAAAGCGCCGGTCGAGTTCGGAGGTCTGTTCCCGAAACAACCTTTTTCGTCGGACGCGATAGTTTACAGAGACGGCGAGTTTCCCGCCCGCGGGCTGACCGCTGCGGCACGCCGGGCGAAGGCCGACGCGGCCGGCATCAAGCGGGCGTCGTGGAGCGGGATCGATTGCGACGGCTCGGGAGAGATTTACTACTGTTACACGCGGTTCGCACTGGCCTACCAGGACGGACGAGAGTACTGCGGGAATCACCTTCGGATCTGGAAGTTCCGCGAAGGAAAATGGCAGACGGCAGTCGATCTGATCGCGACGCTTCCGGAATGCACGGGTTCCTGATCGCCAGCGACGGGCGAAAAGTCTTGTAGGGGCAGGGCTTGTCCCTGCCCTCAAGAATAGCTGGCGATCGGAACCCGGAGCGCAAGCGACGGGCATAACGAAATCACTTCAGCATGAAACAGCCAAGAAGATTCTTAGCATTAGCAGTCCTTTTCAACCTCTTCCTCGCTTCCCTTGTCCTTCCCCAGTCCCCGCCTAAGTCCGAAGACTTCGCCGACGAGATCCGAAAGATCGAGCAGTTCGTCGAAGCGCAGATGAAGCGCGACGGCTCTGTAGGACTGTCGATCGGGTTCAGCAAGGACGGTTTCGTCTGGACGAAGGGATTCGGCTACGCGGACCTTGAGAACAAAACACCGGCAAAAGCCGATTCCTCGTACCGCATGGCGTCTGTCACAAAGACCTTCACCGCCGCCGCGGTCCTCAAGCTTGTAGAGGAAGGGAAGATCGATCTCGACGCCGAGGTCCAGAAATACGTGCCGTATTTTCCGAAGAAACAGCACCCGGTCACCGTCCGGCAGCTTCTCGGACATCTCGGCGGCATTTCGCATTATAGGAACTACCTCGTCGAAGGCCGCATAAAGGAACCGATGACCACGCGCGAATCGATCGCCATCTTTGAGGACTTCGATCTGGTCGCGGAACCCGGAACACGTTACAACTATTCGAGTTACGGATTCAATCTGCTCGGCGCCGTTATCGAGGGAGCATCGGGCAGATCTTATGGCGAGTATCTGACGGAGAGCGTCTGGAAACCTCTCGGCATGAAAGCTACAAGGCTGGATGATCCGTTGGAGATCATTCCGAATCGCGTCCGCGGCTATCAGGTCGTCGGGGGAGAGCTGAAGAACTCCGAGTTCGTCGACATCAGCAGCCGCTTCGCTGGAGGCGGGACCCGTTCGACCGTTGCGGACATGCTCGCATTCGCCGACGGGCTTAGGGAAGGAAAGCTCCTCAAACCTGAAACGGTAAACGAAATGTGGACCGCGCAGACGACGAAGGGCGGGCGCGACATCGGTTACGGCTATGGCTGGGGAACGGACACCGCGAACGGACGGTTTGTCGTGGGCCACGGCGGAGCGCAGCAGGAGGCGAGAACCTATCTCCTCACGGTGCCCCACGAGAATTTCTCGGCGGCGGTCGCGATCAACTTCGAACCGGCGGATTCCGCTTTCTATGCTCAAAAGGTATTCGAGATCGTTCTCGGCGAGCCCTGGTCGATTCAGTACTTTGCGCCCGATCCAACGGAGAACGCGATCCTCGAAGGACTCGACGGAGCGTTCGATTTCGGAATGCGCTACTTCGATCAGCATCGCCGCGCCGCGACGGAAGATCCCGGAGAACTCGCGAAGTCCTTCGCTTACCTGAACTCCGCCGTCGAGGGTGATCCGGGCACGATCCGGCAGAAACTCGACGAAGGGCGGCATCCGCTTTCCGGCGAGCCGCTTGTGAAGGTTATTTCTCACATCGCTGCGACGCTGGCGTCGATGAAAGGGGGAAGCGTCGACGAGTATTACAGGAAAGGTGTGCCGGCGCTTCTGGATGATTACTCGGTGCTCGCGTCCGAGATGGGCGGGCCGACCGCGCTTAGGCTGGATCCGGCTCTGAGAAAAAATGTTTCGAAGTGGGCTCTCGACTGGAGGAAGACCTCGAAAGCGGTTGGTGAAGACCTCGCGATCAACGCAGATACAAACCTCGAAGAGATATCCGGAAGACTCAGTGAAGCGTTCAAAGGCGCAAGCGTCTATCCGGACCTTGTTTCCGATATCGACAACCTGGTTCGTGCTCGTGTCGTAGCCGGCGATGTTCCCGGCGCACTCAAAGCGGGAAGAATGGGTGTCGAGCTCTATCCTTCATCGGCGACGACCAACGGACTTCTTGGCGTGCTTTACGTAGTGACAGGAAACAATGGCGAAGGCGTGTCTCTGCTCAGGAAGTCGGCAGAGATCTCGCCGAACGGCATGGCCGGACGGCGCGGTCTAAACGGTGTGGCGTACGACCTTGCCTCAGCGGGCCAGACCGAGGCGGGCCTTCGCTTGCTGATGACGGCGATCGGCATGTATCCGGACGAAGCGAATCTCTATGACAGCGCAGGGGATTTCCACCGGCGCATGGGAAACAGGGATAAGGCGATCGAGTTTTACGAGAAGGCTCTTTCGATCGACGGTAACTATCCGGCTGCCGAGGCGGCGAGGAAGATCCTCGCGGAACTCAAGGGAACGAGTCAGGACTGAGGACCGAAACTTAGCGAATGCGCCCCGTATGTTCGATAAGCCTCAGCTTGTCGCCCGCCGTCAGGCGGGAGTAGTCGTCGCGCTCCGCGTCCCGGTCGTGAGAGCAGCTTATGAAACTGGCGAATATTTGAGCTCTACGAGATAGGGCCCGGAACGAATAGACGACAAGCTCCAGGATTCCGCCCGCATATTGGCGCGGGCGGCGAGCCTGCCCCATCATACGCTTCGCGCTGCGCGCTCACTGCACGCGGGACGCGTGCGCTCCGGACGATTCACAATTCACGAAGCTCCCATCTTCGGCGAATAGCTCCTGTAGATCGTCTCGATCCAGGCGTTCGTGTTGATGAATCCCGATCCGGCTTCCATGTACCTATCAGGGAATCCCGCGGCCTTTATTTGTTCGAGGGTTTTGCCTTCCGCCATCTGCCGGCGGACGATAAGAGTTGTACTGATAAGCATGCCCTGATAATCCCTGAGATCTTTCAGGGTCGAGACCGGGCCGTGCCCCGGGATGATCTTCGCGTCCGCCGGGATCATCTGGATCAGCGAGCCTATGTTCCTCACAAGCCCTTCGACCGAGCCTCCGCTTTCTAGGTCCACGAACGGGAACCGACCCACGAAGAAATCGTCGCCGAGGTGCACTACATTCGATCCCGTGAAGAAGATAACCGTGTCGCCGTCGGTGTGGCCCTTCTTGAAGTGAACGGCCTTAACTTCTTCGCCATTGAAATGAAGTGAAAGCCCGTACTCGTAAGTGATCATCGGAAGACCGACCTTCGGAGTAGGCGTTCGGGTTTGGCCCCTGAACTCCAGCGTGTTCAGCAGACGGTCACGCACATTTTCGTGGGCGATGATTATCGCGTCGCGGCCGAACACAGTGTTGCCGCCGGTGTGGTCGCCGTGCCAGTGAGTGTTGAACACGAACTTCGGCGTGTCGGTCCCCAGCGTTTTCAACTGGGCCTTGATGTTGTCGGCGACGTTCTCGAACTGCGTGTCGATGGTCAAAAGGCCGTCCTCGCCAAATGAAACCCCTATGTTTCCTCCCTGCCCGAAAAGCGCGTAGACGTTTCCGTTAACCTTCTCGAGCCTGAAACTGGCCTGCGGCTCTTTTCCGTGCCCGCTTCCCTTGATCAGCGAGATGTGCGCGAATGACTGAGAAGCAAGAAACGCCGCGAACAAGGCGGCAACCAGAATTTTACGCATAGATCCTCCTTAAAAGTGTTGTTGTCCTCGGAATCCCGGAAGAATATCACGCGCCGCCCGGGAGAGCGCAACACGATCGAGCGTGCGCAAAACCTTCCAATCGAAAATCGGTTCGGATATCATTCCGCCCGTGAACCTCTTCAGCCTCGGGACAAGAATGCTCGGTCTGCTGATCGCCGCGGGTCTCCCGGCTATTTATTCGGCATCGTCCGCCGTGAGCGGCAGCACAGAAACCGCTGAACCCAGGTTCGAGCAGATCGCGTTCGGCGAATGGCAGCCCGTTTCGGATCCCGAGCCGGGCGTCGATTATTCGACCTTAAGCGTCCAGAGCCTTCCATCCGGCAGAACTGTCGTCCAGTACGAAAAATCGAGGGACGGAAATACGATCGGGCGTTTCTTCAGACAGTCGTTCAAAGAGGGCGGTTCATATTCTCCTGAAGAGAAGATCGGACCGGTCCCGGGCGTTTCGGCCGGAAGCGCCGTACCCGGGATCAATCTCCTGGAACGCGGCATAGCTGCCGTGGGATTCGCGGGCTCGAACATCACGCTCGCGTACAGGACCGACCAGGAGCGCAGCTGGGGACCGGCGGCGCAGGTCAATGACGAACTCGCCACTGTTGAGGGCTCGGTCTCGTTCCACCAGGGACCGGACGGTTCGATCTACTGCGTCTGGATCGACAAGAGACAGGGCTTTCCGCTGGTGTACTTTTCCTCTTCATCGGACGGCGGGCGCACGTGGACCCCGAATAAGCCCGTTGAGTTCGACTTCCGGGAAGGCGATCAATGGAACCCGCAGATGGTAATCGGGGCAGGGGGGCGCCTGCTCGTCTTCTGGGAAGACTGGCGCGACCGGAAGACGCTTGTAGACATTAGGTATGCCTGGTCCGACGACGGAGGCAGGCACTGGGTGTCAGGTGGAAAGGTCAACGACGACGGGGCGCACGTCTGGCAGCTGGACTTTTCTGTTGCCGCGGCGGGCAACGATATCTACGTCGCCTTTTCGGATTTCCGCGACCCTGGGGAGGAAGGCGACAACGACTGGAACATCTACTTTGCGAGTTCCTCGAACAACGGCACTTCATTCGGAAGGAACTTGCGGCTGAACGATGTGGCTGCCGGAATAGACAAGGATCCGCGACTTGCGGTCAGTTCGAACGGCGAGCTCTACTGTGTCTGGAGAACCGGCAGAAACACCGTTTTCGGAGAAGCCGCGGTTTCATACTCTCCTGACGGAGGTCGCCATTGGTCGCCTTCGGCCGTTGTTGGAGGCAACAACAGCTCGGAACTAACCGGGATCTCGGCGAGGTCGGTCCATCAAGGCAGTCTGCTCGCGGCCTGGCGCGAAAGCGGCTACGACTCGTCAAAGACCGTATTCCGCGTCATTTCTGCAGGAAAAGGCAGGCCGGCCGGCTTTCAGCAAAGTGAACAGGCCCCGGCGCCCGAGCCTCTCCGGGTCGAAAAGGGATCTTTGCTCTTTGCTGACGACTTCAGCGGCGAATCCCGATGGGACGAATCGGAGGGATTGTGGCTCAATGTCAACGGGGCTTACATGGGAACCGCGCCCGGAAAGGCGAATTACTTCGTTTCCTTTGCGCCCGTCCGTGAACCGGAAGCTTACATTCTCGAGGGCCGCTTTCTCCTGGATCCCGTCGCGCACTACATTTCGTCGATCTACATCCGCTCCGGCGATTCACGTAAGCGCCAGATCGCCGTCACTAACCAGTTCCGCGTGGGCGCGTGGATCAGCATCAAGGACGAAGGAGACCCGGCGTGGCAAAGCCCGATCGGCGGCACGCCGGTGGCCGAGCGGAGGTTTCCGTTCCAGCGAAACAAGTGGTACGACTTCAGGCTGGTCGTGACCCCGGCGCAGATCGACTACTACGTGGACGGACTAAGGATGCTCGGCGTGAGGCTTGAAGAAAAGGCCGAGCCCGGTTCGATCGGACTCGGCGGCTACACCTCCGCGCCGACATATTTCGACGACATAAGGATCTATTCGATCAGGCCGTGAGACTCAGAAACAAGATCATCGGCTATATGCTTCCCCTGATCCTCGCGCCATTCTTGCTGACGGCGCTTGCGGCCTACTATTTCTTCGTTCGCGCCGACGTGATCGCTTCGACGGAAGAGAAAGATCAGAATGCGGCGGAAACCGTCGCGGAACTTCGAAAAGAGCTTAGGTCGGCGAGAAAGGATCTCGCGCTCTTGAAAGGGGTTCCGGCCGTTGTAGATTTCCTCGTCGAACCGAAGGCTCACGGCAACGAAGCGGGCGCTCGAACGGCGATGAAGCTGTTCTTTGACCAGAACCCCTACTACCTTGATCTGAGGCTTTTCGGAAGGGACGGCGCGGAGCTCGCCGCGTACAGCCGACTTGCCGAAGGTTCCGGCCCGCAATCCGTGATCTCGGAGGATTTCTTCCGAAGGACGCTGATCAGCGGTTCGGTCCAGTCGCCCGTGCGCGAGCTCGGCGACGGAAAGAAGGTTACCGTACTCACCGAAAGGATCGTCGGCGACGAGTTCCTGGGCGTCGTCGTCCTGAGCCTCAACACGGAGGCATTCGGAACCAGGCTAAGATCGCTGCTCGCGGGAGAGGGACTTTCTGCATTCCTGTTCGACGACAGCGGGATGGTCTTCGCCAGCGCTCTTGCCGGCGTTCCCGAGGAGGAATGCGTAGCTGAATTCGACCTGGCGGCCGAAGCGGCGCGTCTTCTTGGCGATGATGCGGCAAGTGCGTACGGAGACAAATGCGAGGGTTACTCCGTTTCGGTCTTTCCCGCCGAGGCGTTCCAGCGCACGGTCTATGAGCCGCAGGCGGGGGAGAACTGGTTCCTCGGAGTAATTGAGAAAGAGGAGGTTTCGGCTGCGACGCGGTCGTTCCAGATCGTGTTCCTGATCGCGCTTCTGCTCGCGGGCGCCGCAGTCCTGTTCGCTGCGACGGAGTTCGCCCGAAAGATCACCGTACCGCTGGAACAATTCGACCGGGCTACAAAACAGGTTGCGAAGGGCGATCTCGATATCGACCTCGAAGTCAGGACCGGTGACGAGGTCGAGGACCTCGCGGCGACGTTCCGCACGATGGCGGAGGACCTGCGCGATTATCAGGAGCGGCTGATACGCTCCGCGAAACTCGCCACGATCGGCGAGCTGACGTCTGAGATCTCGCACGAGATCCAGAACCGCATCAGCGGGATCAGCCTCTGGATCCAGTACCTCGATTCCGAGATCGATCGGGACGACCCGCGGCGCGAGTATCTTGAAGAGATCCAGCGCGGACTCGAGGGCTTTCTGGAAATGCTCGCGAATCTGAAGCAGTACTACCGCACGCCGGTCCTGAGCCGAGGCGAGGTGAACATCGGGGAACTGGTGCGCGGGACAGTGCCGTATTCGGCCGAAGAGGCTGATAAGAAGCGCGTCGCCGTCACGGTAGAAGACGATGGGTCCGAATCGAAGGTGAACGGCGATCCCGAGCTCTTGCGGAGCGTTCTGCTGAACCTGATACTCAATGCGGTAGAGGCAGTGGACGAAGGAGGACACGTGTCGGTCGCTGCAAGACAAGGCGGTTCGAATGTTTCGCTGACCGTCACGGACGACGGATGTGGGATAAACGAAGAGGACCGCTCGAGGATCTTCTATCCGTTCTTCTCGACCCGTTCCGGAGGTAGCGGACTCGGGCTCGCGATCGCCTCGAATATCGTCGCTGCGCACGGCGGATCGATCTCCGTCGACAGCGCACCGGGCGGCGGCAGCGCATTCACGGTGCTCCTTCCCGCGGCCAATGGCGGATCTGCGGAAGGCTTATCGGTAGACGGAAATGGCCAGAATACTTCTGATCGATGACGAAGGCGACATACGAAGGCCGATCGAGCTTCACCTGAAGCGCGAGGGGTTCGACGTGACCGTGTGCAGAAACGGCAGAGAAGGCCTCGACGAGTTTTTGCGGGAGGACTTCGACCTCGTCATAACCGACATAAAGATGCCGGAAATGGACGGCACAGAGTTCCTGAAGGAGATCAGGGGCCGCGGATCGCGCGTGCCCGTGATGATGCTTACTGCATTCGCAAGCGTCGAATCGGCGGTCGAGGCGATGAAACTCGGTGCCGACGATTATATCTGCAAGCCCCCTAGGCTCGACGAGATCGCCATCAAGGCCCGTAAACTGATCGATAGAGGCAGTCTTGCGAAAGAGAACACAAGACTAAGAGGCGAGCTCGACAGGCGGTTCGGCCTCGAGGGAATCGTCGGAGAGAGCGACGCGCTTCGCGAGCAGATCGAACGCCTCCGGCCGCTCGCGCGCGACCGCGATATCTCGGTACTCATCCTGGGCGAGAGCGGCACGGGCAAGGAGCTTTTCGCGCGCGCGATCCATCAGAACGGACCCAGGGCAGGAATGCCGTTCGTCGCGGTGAACTGCGCCGCACTGCCCGAGAACCTTATCGAAAGCGAGCTTTTCGGCCACGAAAAGGGCGCGTTCACGGGAGCGTCGAGCAGGAAGCGAGGCCTGTTCGAGGCGGCCGACGGCGGGACGCTTTTCCTTGACGAGATCTCGTCGATGCCGAAGGAGACGCAGGCCAAGCTTCTCAGGGCGATAGAGGAGAAAGAGGTGCGGCCCGTCGGCGGTACGGAGTCGAAGCGTGTCGACATACGGCTGATCTCCGCAGCGAATCAGGACCTGTCCGAACTGGTTTCCAACGGCTCCTTCCGCAGCGACCTGTATTTCCGGATCGCGGTCGCTTCGCTGGAGGTTCCTCCGCTTCGGAATCGCGGGGGCGACGTGCGGCTTCTCGCACGTCATTTTCTCGACAGGTTCAATGAAGCGAAGCACCGCGAGGTTCAGTTCGGTCCGGGTGTCCTTTCAGCGTTCGAGCGCCACAATTGGCCCGGGAATGTCAGGGAGCTTGAAAACCTTGTCGAGATGCTGGTCGTGACCGCGACCGGCGACGCCGTGACCGAGAAGGACCTTCCGGCGACACTTCGAGCGTCCGTAGCTGCCGCGCTTCCGGAGCCCGACAACGACGGCGGCCTTAAGGCGGCGCGGGGAAAGCTTGTGGCGGATTTCGAACGCAAGTTCATTCTCGACAATCTTGAGAAGAACAGGTGGAACGTTTCAAAGACCGCGGAAGACATAGGGCTTTCGCGCCCCGCGCTGCATTCGAAGATGAACGAGTACGGCCTCTCCCGCGACCCCTCCGATGCCCCTCCCGGCGAGTGACGATCTGTAACCTTCGCTTTTCACACCGTAAACACGGCTTAACGGACCGCACTTTTCTCGTCACAAGTGGAGGATCCGCCAATCTCCCGCAAACCATTGTAACTACTTAAGTTAACCGTCCGTTGAAGACCGGTATTACGTTCGGAACGGCGAATGCTTTCAATCACGGGACAGATCTTACTTCCAAATACGAGGTATCCCGTGATGAAAGCACTTCAGAACTTCAGGCTCGCATCGGTCTCCTTCGCAGTTCTTCTGTTCTCTTCCTTTGCATATTCGCAGGTGACGTTCGATCTTCCGACCCCGGCCGGAAGCCAGGACTTCGGGTCGCAGGTTTTTGTTCTCCCCAATGGGAACATTGTCGTTACGGATCCTTCGTTCGACGACCCCGGCGGAACGCAGAACGTGGGAGCGGTGCATCTGTTCGACGGGAGGACCGGTTCGCTGATCAGCACGATGACCGGCAGCTCGGAGAACGATGAGATCGGCGGCAGCGACATTCTGATCTTACCGAACGGCAACTTCGTCGTCGGGACGTATAGTTTCGACGACGCCGGAACTCAAGATGTCGGATCGGTGACGCTGTGCAGCGGTACGACGGGTTGTCCATCGCAGATCACGTTTCTGAACTCGTTGGTCGGGGGCTCGACAGAGGACAACATCGGATCGGACATCCGCGCACTGCCGAACGGGAACTTTGTGGTGCTTGCACAGTACTGGGACAACGGAGGCGTACAGAACGTCGGTGCGGCTGTCTTCTGCAGCGGGATCACCGGCTGTACAGGAACCATAACGCAGGCGAACGCGCTGATCGGGACCTCCGCGAGTGACCAGGTAGGCCGTGAGATCTTCTTTCTTTCCGACGGCGACTTTGTGATCTCGAGCCGGTTCTGGGACGCCAAAGGAGGCGCCAATGCAGGCGCCGTGACGTATTGTTCGGGAACCGCGGGATGTCCGGTCGGGGCTGTATCGTCCGCGAACTCTCTTGTCGGATCATCCGCTAACGACGACATAGGCAGGAGCGGGATAACTCCGCTCGGAAACGGGAACTATGTCGTTGCGAGCAATCTCTGGAACGGTGCGGCGACGGACACGGGCGCAGTGACGTTCTGTCTTGGTGACGGGAGCTGTATAGGTGAGGTTAGCGCGGCGAACTCGCTTGTCGGGTCCGCGACCAGCGACCAGGTGGGGAACCTGGGCGCATTCCTGCTCGCCAACGGGCACTACGTTGTCGGGAGCACCTTCTGGGACACACCAGACGATCCGGATGCCGGTGCTGTTACTTGGTGTAACGGGAACACGGGATGCACGGGACCCGTCACGACCGACAATTCTCTCTACGGCACCTCATTCGGGGACAACGTCGGATTTGTGATGCCTCTTGCCAACGGCAACTACGTCGCGATGAGCCTGAGCTGGAATAGCGCTACCGCCAGCAATGCCGGCGCGGCGACTTTCTGCCTGGGCAACGGCACCTGCACAGGGCCGGTCACGACCGCCAACTCGATGGTGGGCGCAACTTCTTCGGACGTTGTGGGAAACGTCGGGATGCCGCTCTCGAACGGGAACTATCTTCTCCTCAGCAAGAACTGGGACAACGGCGCCGCGAACGAGGCCGGCGCAGTAACACTCTGCAGCGGCACGATCGGGTGTATAGGTGTGGTGGGGCCGGGCAACTCGCTCGTTGGGACCAACGCCAACGACGTGATCGGCAATGCGGCGTACGAACTCGCCAACGGAAACGTGGTCATCGTCAGCGAGTTTTCGAATACCGGCGGCGTTGCCGGAGGTGGGGCCGTCACCTTTTGCACGGGGATCGCCGGAGGATGCCCGGTCGGCGCCGTTTCATCCTCGAACTCGCTGGTCGGCTCGACGGCCAACGACCGGGTGGGCGGCAGCGGCCTGCTCACGCTCGCAAATGGCAGCTATGTCGTTTTGTCACGCGACTGGGACAACGGCGGAGCGGCGAACGCGGGCGCGGCGACGCTCTGCAATGGAGTCGGCGGGTGTTCGGGAACGATCAGCGCTGCCAATTCGCTTATCGGGACATCAGCGAACGACAACGTGGGCGAGGAGGGCCTGGTCAGCGGCAGCAGGTACCTGATCAAATCGAGCCGATGGGACAACGGGTCCGCTTTTGACGCGGGAGCGATCACATCCTGCGGTCCTGAAGGATGCTTCGGCCCCGTCTCAGCTTCGAACTCGGTCGTAGGCACTATGTCTACTGACGAGCTAGGCAACAACGGATTCCTGCACCTGCCAAACGGAGACTTCATTATCGCGAGCGGCAGTTGGTCGCAGCCTCAGGCTTCGAATCTGGGGACCCCGGGCGAGAACGTGGGGGCCGTCACATACGTCGATCTCACGAGCGGGTCGACAGGGCCGATCCCGCAAAATACCAGCGTGATCGGCACGATACCGTCCGGGGGAGCCTCGATCAGATTCAAGTACGATCCGGTATTCAACCAGGTGGTCGTCGGGCACCAGGCTGCTGACCGTGTCGCCGTACTGCGGCCGCTTGCCTGCCCCGGGGGCAACGTGATCGTCGACCGCGACTGCGACGGCAGGACCGACGTTTCGGTCTTCAGGCCTTCGAGCGGGGTCTGGTACTTCGCATCATCGACGGACGGTTTTTCAGCGATCAAGTTCGGGATCAGCACCGACGTGCCTGTGCCGCGCGACTTCGACGGTGACGGCAATGTCGATGTAGCGATATTCCGAGCGACAGCCGCCCCGGGCCAGCCCGATTTCTTCATACTTCCGAGCGGAGGCGGACCCGTGATGGCGGCCGAGTGGGGAGTCCCCGGCGACATCCCGGTCGGGCTCGACTACGACGGCGACGGCAAGGACGACATTTCCGTCTTCCGGCCTTCGAACGGCACGTGGTACATCCTGCAGAGCTCGGACGGGCAGGTACAGGTGCATCAGTTCGGCGTTTCAGGCGACATCCCGCTGGTGATGGATTTCAACGGCGACGGCAAAGACGACCTCGCGGTCTACAGGCCGGGCGAGGGAACGTGGTTCATCGCGCGTCCGACGGGCATTCCAAACCAGAACTTCGACGCGATCCCGTTCGGCGTCGGCAACGACGTGCCCGTGCCCGCCGATTACGACGGCGACGGGCAGGTGGACATCGCGGTCTTCAGGCCATCGAATGGAGGCTGGTACTTGCTGCAGAGCACTGTCGGGGTCCAGATCATAGTCTGGGGAGGCCCCGGCGACATCCCCGTGCCCGGCGACTACGACGGAGACACTATCGGCGACATCGCAATATTCCGGAACGGCGAGTGGTGGCAGAGGCTCAGTACGGGCGGATGGCGGGTTGACACGTTCGGTGTGGCGGGCGACAAGCCGCTGCCCGCAAGGCAGTAGGCAAAGAAGGCCGGTGCGTACAAATGCAAACCGAGGACAGATTCACGCCGGAGGCCAGACAGCCCCTCGTTTTCGTGATCGAGGACGATGATATTCAGAGGCGGGGACTTTCGCGCTTCTTGAAGCGCGAGGGATTCAACGTGCGCGAGTTCGCGGACGGCGAGTCTGCGCTCAAGGATGCGGGATCCGGAAGCGCCGGACCCGATCTCGTCGTCTGCGATTACAAACTGCCGGGCAGGAACGGGCTCGAGGTGATGAAAGAGATGCGCGCCGGCCGTGGAACAGCCTTCATTCTGATCTCGGCATACCTCACCGACGAACTCAATGCGGAGGCGAGGACCGCGGGATTCTCAAGCGCGCTTGAAAAGCCCGTAAGCCTCGAGCTTCTCTTGAAGAAATGCAGGGCAGCGATGAGCGCGGGATGAGCGGTCAGTTCCGGCCAGAGGCGCCCGCGAGCAAAACAGATGAACCCAGTTAAGGAGGCGAGCTACATGAAACTTAAAGCAATGTTCTTTTCTCTTCTACTCGCGGCCGCGGCTATCGCCGCTATGCCGTCTGTATCAAAGGCGATCCCGAACCCAAACGCAATCAACTGGGGAGCGAGCCCGACGGTCTTTGTAGGTTCGCTCTACACCGGAGTGCTCGGTCGGGCGCCGGAATCGGCCGCGGTGGTCAGCGGCTGGGCGGCGAAGATCGACAGCAATCCGAGCAGTCGTCTGAGCGTGTTCTGGGGCTTTGTGAACTCTCCCGAATATCAGAGCTCGCGGTGGGCAAAGTTCAAGAAGGAACACAATCTGTTCCAGAAATACGATTCGCGGGCGAACCGGTATCTCTATGCGGTAGGAAATGCCTCACTCGGTGCAGATTGGAGGGTCGCCTACGGTCCGACGACGTTCGGGATCGCCGCCGCGCTCAGAGGGTACTACAACACTTTTGTGACGCGGCGGTGAGATCGCTCAGATGAAACGTCCTCTTGATGGCTGGTAGACGCCGGTGAGGAAGGGATTCGAGGTCCTTTCCCTGCCGATCGTTGTTTCGGGGCCGTGGCCGGAATAGACCGTGAAGTCGTCGCCCAGCGCGACGATCTTGTTGTTGATCGAATCCATAAGCTCGTCGTACGAGCCGCCCGGAAGGTCGGTCCGGCCGATCGAATTCTCGAACAGGCAGTCTCCCACGAACACCTTCTTCTCGGTTTCTTCAGCGAGGACGACGTGGCCTTTCGTATGGCCGGGGCAGTGCAGGACCTTGAACCGTAGCTCGCCCACCTCGTAGATCTCGCCGTCCTTCCAGTATCTGGTGATCTTCGGCGGCTCGCCGTAGTCCATTTTCAAAGGCTTCAGCTGCGCCTGCGGGATTCCCATCATCAGCGGCTGAAGCGGGAGATTCAGATACATTTCCTCGTCGCCTTTGTGGATGATGACATCGGCTTCCGGATATTTTTTGTGCAGCGCAAGCGTCCCGCCTACGTGATCGAGATGAGCGTGGGTAAGCGCGATCGCCTGGAGCCTGTAGCCGTTATCGTTGATGAAGGAGACGATGTCGTCGCATTCCTCGCCCGGATCGATGCAGATCGCCTTGCCGGTCCTCTCGCATGCGACGACGCGTGTGTTTTGCTGAAACGGTGTGATTGTGAACTTCTTAATGATCATAAGAGATTTGAACCGCGGGGATCGCAGAGAGCGCGGAGAGGTCTATTCGAGATCGTCCTCAAACGCCGATTTTCCTCCCTCTGCGTGCTCTGCGCCCTCTGAGGTTGAGAATCTTTCAAGAAAAGGCTCGATGTCGAAATCCGTCTCCCGGCGGTCCCTCAGCACGTGCCTGATCGCCTTTCTGTAGGTCTCAGCATCCGGAACGCCCGTAAAACAAGGCGTCTCGAGCTCGGACAGGCTCAGGTAGCTTATCAGTACGCTAAGGAGCATCCAGAGGAGTATCTCCTCGTCCGTGCCGATCGGGTTGTGAAGGATGATCTTCTCGCGGTCCCGCTTGATCCCTTCGCATATTTGAGCAAAACGTTCTTCCGATACCTTCTCCACAACAGCATTTAACAGGACAGGAAAAATTATCTCAAACGCGGCGCAAGCGACAGGCACGCATCCGTTAACGGGCCTGATACGAAAACAGGAATGATTTTCGCGTTACGAGTTTTGAACAGCTACACGGACAATCTGAAGAGAAGGAGGTCGGAAGCAATGATCAGCTTGAAGACAAGTATCGAATCTTCAAACGGAGCAATGGAACGAAGAGTATTCGGTAAACGGATGGGTGTGATCGCCTTGTTGTTCGGCTGCCGCCATAAGAACCTGAGCCGCCCGTTCTCGGACGGAAAGGTCGGCTACCGAAGCTGCGTATCCTGCGGCGCCCGGAAACGGTTTGACACCGACACTCTTGTGACGCACAGGACCTTCTACTATCCTCCGACCGCCTCCGCAAATTGAGGAGGCGAAAGGATTTGAATCAAAGAGGCTGTCTTAAATGGCAGTCTTTTTTCTTTTTAGGGCTCGAAAGATTCGACCGGCAGGTATTCCGGGGCAATGAGTTGAAAGCTGTCTGGAAGGGTTCAGTGATCGTTTCTTCCGATTCTCGCGGAAGAGCGGATGAACGATAGCTCGCAACGATTGAGGCCTGCCGGCTCCGTAGGAGCCAAATGTCCGTAGCACCGGTTCGCGGACGATTATCCCAGCCCCATAGGGGCTGAATGTTTCTTGAGCAGATTGCGCTCCTTGCGGAGCGCGGATATTTCCGGAGATCGTCCTTCTACAGACATCGGGCTCCTGCGGAGCCGGAGAAGAGCTTCTTACCAGACAAGAATTTGATAGGGCTCAAAGTTCCCTTGATAGCCAAAGGCCTATCTTCAAGTCAGCCTCACAAGCGGCAGAGACATCCCTTAAAGAGGCTTCAGCCCCTCAAATCGCCGGCTAAAGCCGGCGAAATAATTTGTGGGCACTTTCATCCCCCCGCTGAAGCGGGGGGCAACTGATGGTTTTCAGACGATGAAAGAAAGCCCAACCGATACCAAAGAGTTCCTCAAAGTGCTCTTCGGACGGCCCGTTTCTTATATCGCCTCTTCGAACATCTGGTAGTCCGTCTCTTCCATTCCCATCTTGCGGTAAACATTCTGGGCACCAACATTCCCTTTCTCGACATACAGCCTGAAGCCGAAGACGTCGGCGCGCTTTTTCGCAAGGTCGCGGACGAATTCGTGGAGCTTGCGATACACGCTCTTTCCCCGGGCCTCCGGGATCACGTAAACGCTTTGTATCCACCAGAACCAGGAATTCCTCCAGTCGCTCCATTCGTATGTGATCATAAGTCCGCCGGCGATCTCGCCCGCGGCGTTCTCGGCGACGACGTAGAAGCCCTTGCCTCGGTCCTCGAAGACCGCCCGGACCCCGGCTTTGATCGTCTCGTCGAGCAGTTTCTTCCCCTCGGTTTCGAGCGCCATCGCCTGGTTGAAAGCGACCAGCGAATCGATGTCCTTTTTCTCGGCGATCCTCACATTAAGATCTTCTGACATCTGTTAAACGCCCTCCTTGACGATTGCGTGCCCGGCCTCTACTCTTAAATGTTTGCCCGGACGGGCTTTAGGCAACTGTATGAGATTACGGATACTTTACCACGGCAATTGTTTCGACGGTGTTTCATCGGCGGCGATATTCAGCAAGTTCTATCGCGAGAAATTGCACAAAGATGTCGAGATCGCTTATACCCCGACAATGCACCGGGCGGGCAACGCGTTCGATCGCGAGCAGTTCGACGGCGACGAGAACGCGATAGTGGACTTCAAGTACTGCGCCGACGACCGCCTCACGTGGTGGTTCGACCATCACCAGTCTGCGTTCCTCAGCAAGGAGGACGAGGCTCACTTCCTGGCGGACACTTCGGGCAAGAAGTTTCTCGATACCGATAGCAAGTCCTGCGCGGAGTTCATCGCCAGGATCGCAAAAGACAAGTTCGGTTTTGAGGACCCGTTTCTCGACGAACTGATCGAATGGGCTCACATCATCGACGGGGCGCTTTACGAATCGCCCGCGCAGTGCGTCGAACTCCGTTCATCGGCGCTGAAGCTGATGCAGGTGATCGAGACTGAGAAAGATCCCAGGTTCATCGAGAAGATAATAGTCGATCTTCAGAGCAAGACGCTCGACGAGGTCGTCGGCAGCGATGAGATACGTGCGAAGCTCGAGCCGATCCTTGAACGACACTGGGCGACCGTCGAGCTGATAAAGGCACGGGCGGAATATGCGAAAGGCGTCGTCAGCTTTGACCTGACTGACGAGGGCGTCGACGGCTACAACAAGTTCATTCCTTACTATTTCTATCCGCAGACGACCTACAATGTCGCGCTCACCCAGAGCGAGTTCCGGACTAAGATCTCGGTCGGCTCGAACCCCTGGGCTCCAAGGCCCAGAGAGCACAACATCGCCGAGCTGTGCGAGAAGTACGGCGGAGGCGGCCACGCGGTCGTCGGCGCGGTCTCGCTCAAGCCGGATGAGCTGGAACTGGGCAAGAGGTATATGCGGGAGATCATCGAGGAGCTTCAGTTCGACACGGATTAAAGAGGGATTAAAGCGGGAAACAGGATGGTCAGGATAAATAAGATAACTGTTTTCGAGTTCCCGCGTCGCCGTCTTCCCTTGGGCCGTGCTCACTCTTCAAAAGAAACGGCATCACGATCACTCGGGTAGGGCTATCTTTTCTATCCTGTCGATCTTGTTTTTTCTCCCCTATCTCACTGTGAATTTCAAAGGAGCCACGACAGCCCTCGCCTCGTCGTTGTAGTAATCGTAGGCGACCGACGCAGGCGTCTGCGCATTGATCCCGTAACGAGGCCTGAAAGAGAAGCTGAATCGTGTTCCTCCCGGCTGCGCCCACATATACACGATCACGCGGTCGGGAAGCACTTCGTACCGGCTCACGCTCCAGTTCGAGGACAAGGCCCTGTCCAGCGATTCGCGGCTGACTTCCGCTCCGGGCGGGATCCCGATCTCCGCCAGAAGCATTCCGTAGCCCCGGAAACCGACCCGCTCGGCGCGTACGCTGCACGAAACTTCTTCCATCACCTTCGCGCTTTGTTTGTCGCAGGAGTAGTCCAGCTCCAGAAGCCTCGAGACCGTCTCGTTGGAGCCGGATTCGATCTCCGCCAGGCCCCCGTCCAGGGCATCCTGCCAGGAAATGTAGTGCGTTCTCACGACCTGAGCCATCACGGTCGAATCATCGCCGACCGAAACCTCGATCTCATTCGCGCCGTTCGCCAACGCTCCGGTGACGTCCGTTTCGATTACGGGCGCGAGTTCATTAGAAGGCGGAAGGGTGAGAGTCCTTACCGCCTTCCCGTTGACCAGGATCGACGCGCTGCGCGCACCTTCGCCTGTACTTCTTTCGAGCGTCGCGAGTATGGCGTCGAGGACGTTGATCGTGGTCTGGGTCGAATACCAGACGCCGTAGCGGTCCTTGTTCTTCAAGAGAAACAAAATGCCCTTGTCAACGGCGTCGCGTTCTTCCCCGGTTTTCGACAGTTTTGCGAGGAGCTGGACGACGAGCGCCGTCGTTTCGAGCCTCCCGGCGGTTCCCCAGCCGTAAAACGGAGTGTTCGTTTCGAGCTTCCAGTATGCGGCCGCCCCTTCCGGGATCGCCATCTTTCGAAGCGTCGCCGCCGCCGATTCAGCCTCCTCCTTTTGGCCGGCATCAAGAGAGGCAAGCCCGTAAAGCGCCAGAGCGTACGGCTCGTCGATCTCGGCATTCCGGATCTTCAGGTACGATAGCGCGCGTGCGAGCGAGCGGTCGAGATCCGTCGGCTCCTTCGCTTCGATGCGGCTCATAGCCAGCGACCGCGCGACGTACGAAGTGGTCATGCGGGTACGCCTTGAGTCCTCCGTTGTATACCATCGGTTGGTCACTACCCAGCGCCCGTCGCTCTTCTGCTGTGAGAGCAGCCAGTTCTCCGCCTTTCGTACTACGGAAGCGTCAACATCGATCGTCCCGGCGGCGTCTTTCAGGAACCGCAGCGCATAAGCGGTGAGCGCAAGGTCCTCGGTACCCTCGCTTCCCCAGTAGGTGAATCCGCCGGACGAGACCTGGTAAGCGAGCAGCCGTTCGTATCCCTTTCGCAGATACTCTTCCGCCTTCGCCCTCAATTGGCTGTTCTTCGGCGCGAGCTTCAGGATCATCAGGTTCGGATAAGTCGACGAGATCGTCTGTTCGCCGCATCCGTAAGGACGTTTAAGAAGTCCATCCGCCGAATCCGCGACGTTGGCAAGGAGATTAGGATAGATCCGCACACGTGTGTCGAGGCCTTCGGCCATCGCACTTTCCGGAATATCCGCGCGGAATGTGCCGCTCTCGCTGAACAGCTTCGTCTCCGAGTTTGTGATCTCCCGGCCGTTCGGCCTCACAGTGACGGGCTTCTCGATCGCGTCGGAATCGCTCGAGGCGATCGCGGTCACCCTCTGCTTGCCGCCATCGACGGCCCGCTCGGCTCGAAAGCCGAAGACGGCGTTCTCCGAGGCGTTCGAAGGAACCTCTATCCTCTGTTCGTTACCGCCGAGGAACGAGAACCAGTCCGCCCGGTCCATCGTGACGTTCACGGGCTGTTCCGAAGGCGTGTAGTTCCTTATCTGCACTGGCAGATGGATCTCGTCGCCGGTCGTGAGGAACTTCGGCGGCTCGAGGTCTGCAAAGAACGGCTGGAACGCGGTGATCTCGTTCTCCGAAACTCCTATCTTCCCGTTCTTCGTCGAGGCGACCGTGTACATCTTCCACGTCGTGATGTTGTCGGCCATTTGGAACTTCAGTTCGGCGCGGCCCTGTTCGTCGGTGATCACCTCGGGGGCCCAGACAAGCGTCTCGGGGAAGTACTCCCGCAAGCGTGGAGTTTCCATCTGCACTCCTGTTCCGGGGATCTCCGATCGCACGACCGTGTTCGTGCTCACGCTCGCGTCCGATGTGTCTATCGTCTGCAATCCCTCCAAAGACACTGATACCTCCGCAGATACTCCCGCGATCTCCATAGTTATGTCTATTTCGGTGTTGCTGTACGCCTTTACTCGGATATCCGAGTAGACCATCTTCTGGAATCCGTCGGCAGTGGCTTCCAGCCGGTATGCCCCGGTGGGCAGGTTCTCGAGCAGGAAACTGCCCGCATCATCCGAAATGTCCGATCGGCTAATTCCGGCCTCGTCGCTCGACGCCGTCACCGTCGCTCCCGGGATCACCGCGCCCGTCTGGTCGGTCACCTTTCCGGAGATCGCCCCGCTCGAGCCCGTGTAAGAGATCTTCCTGATCACGCCACTCGACTTTGCCTGCGAACGTATCCGCTGGATCGTGACCGTAGAAAAAGTGGCGAGCGTGAAGTCATCGCTCCGATATCCTTCGCCATTGCGAATGCCGTCCTGTCCCGTGCTTCTGATCTCGATAAAGCGGACCTTCTGGGTTACCGGCTTGATGCTAAGCTTTCCGTCGGAAACGGTCTCTTTGTCGGAATATTCCCAGCGCTCGTAGGTAGTGACGAACACAGGCCGTCCGAATCCGTCGAGGATCGATCCTCTGGGAATCCCGTTCTTCTCAACAAGTTCCCAGAACTCATCTTCGGTCTCCGGAAATACCCACGCATCGTCGTTTCTCTCTTCGCTCAGGATGGTCGTGATCCTCTGTTCGGTCTCGGAGAAATAATCGATCGCGGAGTAATGCACCTGAAAATCGTCGCCGCGCCAGTAATCGGTTTCGCGCTTGCCGTCGGGACCCGTCGATCTGACCTCGATCGTGTATCTTCTGCCCGAAACATCGAAGATGAACACGTACGGGTTTCCCCAGGGATCGCGAGCCGCGTCGAGATCGATGCCCTTTACTCTGAGCACGTCACGCAAGGTCCCGTAGTCCCTGATGTAGCTTCCGAGGTTCGATTTCATGGCGACGGCAGCCTCTCTTATGGCGTTGCCGATCTTCGGGAAGTACTCGAACTCCATATGGCTCACCGTCAGGTCATCTCTCGATCCGAACTTCTTGTCCGCGCCCGCTGACTTGAATGCGACAAGATGCTTGTTCCTGTAAACGGTGAACGATGAACGGTAGGACTGTCCCCAGGGATCTTTGAGGTCCCGAAGATCGAGACCAAGCGTCTGAAGGATCCTTTCGAGCGAAGCCTCGTCCACTGGGTGGTCGAAGTCCTCTTCGTATTTACGCTTTAGCGCCGCCTCGAAGGGTCCGAACTGGGTTTTGAAGTACTTCCTGAAGACATAGCCCGGAGCCGTCGGTTCGATCTCGCTTCTCTCGATGCTTGGGAAGTAATAGCCGCCGCTCGACGCGAGAAGCACTTCAGCGGCAAGCTGAAGATCTTCAGCGGGAGGCGCCGCTACGTCCAGTTCGTTGAGCTCTTTCAATGTCACTCCGCCGAACCTCTGCGAAAGCCCGAGCCAGTCGCCAAAGCGTCCGAAATAGCTTCCGAACTCGGCATCGGTCCTCGCCCGTTCTTCGACCGCCCTGTCGAATATGACTACCCCGAGCGCGCTTTGAGCCGGCTTTCCGGTCCCGTCCTTTACTGAAAATACGGCATCGGCGCTCGCGCCCGGCTTGTAAGAAACGGCGCCGAAGGAAGCGTCAAGCAGCAGGTTCTTCTGTTCCGGGTAAATCACGGCAGTATTTGCCCTCGCGATCTCCAGATCGCCGTCATCTGTGTACTCGGTGTATGCCCAGATGTTGAGCGCTCCGCTGAAGGCAGGTTCGTAAGGAATGGCGACGTTCGCCTTTCCGTCTTCCAGCGCCGCTTCGACATTCGCTACCGAGTCCCAATCCCTCATCACGTCGACGTAGACCGTGCCTTCCTTTATCGTCGAACGGATGTCGAGTTCGATAGGCTCGCCGGGCCTCCGGATAGCATTCCCTGTCGAAACAGTGATCCCGGGCCGGTCGTTGAAATAGAATCTGTCCTCGAATGTCCCTACGGCGCCCGAGCCGTCCGTCGCGGTCACCTTCAGGTCGAGATCGTCCGACACGCTGCCGAAATCAGGTCTCGTGAAGACGATCTTTCCGGCTCCGTAAGCGTTCGTTTCCGTCCGGGCCAGTTCAGTGAATGAAGAATCACCGCTTCCGTTCTCCTTGCCCATTACCCTCACCTTTGTCTGGGCAGGTCTTCCGTCCGCATAGAACGCCGACAAGTATGCGCTGATCGGAAGCTGGGAATGAACTCCGTAATAACGGCTCATCAGATACACGTGGATCGGTTCTTTCGAGATTCGAATATCGAAACGTCTCTGTTCTGTCCGGTTGGTTGAGAGGTCGGTAAAGTAAGCGGCGAGATGAAGATCCGAAAAGCGCCTCCAGTTGGCCCTTTCGAGTTCCCCCGTCTCTTTCGTGATATCAATCCTGGCGCGAAACCTTCCGTCCGGATCGGTCTCGCCTTCAAGCTTTTGCGACTCTTCAACGTCATACGCCTGATTTCGCCAGTTCCACTTGCGTCCGGATTCGAGAACGACTTTTACGTGTCCTTCCGGAACTGGTTTGCCGAAAAGGTAGTCGGCGCTAACTTCTATCACCGCTTCCTTGTCGGCGGGAAGATAGAACGGCTTGTCCGGTTTTGCGGTGACGGCGAAGTTCGGAAGATCGTAACGGGTTACCTTGAATGTCCGCTCGCCGCCCTTAAAGTCATCATCGCCTTCTACCTCGACCCGGTACGTGCCGAGCTTCGCGTTTTCGGGAATGGCCCACGACACCGACGCGATGCCGTAATCCGAACTCTCGACCGTCTCGCGGAACAGAAGCGTGTTTTCCTCGTCGTAGATGGCGAACTCCAGCTCTTCGCCTGTGACCACGGTCTTCGCACTGTCGAAGATCAGCGCCCGCACGCCGAAGGTCTGTCCGGGCTGATAGATCGGCTTGTCCGTCGTCAGGAAGATGTTTCCCTCGTCTTCCGAATCGCTCAGATTCTTTTCCACGGTCCGCACGAGGCCGTTCTTCTCGACGGTTATCTTCAGGTCTTCGACATAGTCGATGACGATGCCTTCGGGGATCCTGAACTCGAGCACCGCAAAACCCTTCTCGTCAGTGATGCCGCTTCCGAGCAGTTCCAGGGTGTCTTCATCGTCGTCCGTTTCGATATCGATACCGAGCGACGCTCTGATGTTCGCGTTGGGGACCGGTTCTTTTGTGAAAGGGGCCCTAGTGCGGACTCTAGCCTTGAAGATCTGGCCCGGCCGGATCTCGTCCGGGGATATGACGGTCACCTCGATCACGCCCTTGAGCAACTCCGAAAGCGAGACGATACCGTGAGCCTGTCCGATCCGATAGCGGAGCCTGTGCCAGAATATTCCGTCTTCGTCATCCGGGTTTATCTCGGGAACCGGAAGAGGTATCGAATAACTCCTGCCCCCTTCTCGGACTCTGAGGTCGCTGTACTCACTTGAGACCACTTTGCCCTCATTGTCGAGAATCTCCACGGTGAGGCGGGACTGGAACTCTTTCCCGAGGTTTTCGACCGCGAGTGTGATCGTGATCCCTTCTTCAGTGACCTCCGCCGAGGAAGCCTCTTCGTTGACGACCTGCGCTCTTATGCCTGCCGAAAGGCACACTACTGCCATCGCGAGCAGGGCTGTAACCCTAATTCGCATAGGAATTTACCTCTTCAATGTTTCGGATTTAGAACGGTTTCGTGAAACTGTCGGCTGTGATGCGGTGATTTTTTCGAACAGTTGCATTGAGTCAGGAAACAAGATGGGCAGGATGGAAAAGATAACTGGATCTGACCGACTACGGTTCCGGATCTATTGCGGCGCAATCGGATCTTTTCGAAACTCGGCTGCGTGAAATCTCAGGACCTGCTATCTTGCCCATCCTGTCTATCCTGTTTCCCTCTTGTGTCATAAAAGAAGCGGTCCCGGTGTTTCCCTTACAGAGACACTCATTCAATCAATCAAATTTTTCCGGAGGATTCTTACAAATGAAGAGATCAGTTCTAAGTCTGTTCGCGATCGCAGTGCTCGCCGTATCGGCGTACGCAGGCGACTTCTGCTCGAACAACAACTACAACGGCGACAAGGCTTCCGCGACGGATCTTCGCGAGACGACGATCCCCGCCACCGGCAGGATCGAGGTCGACGGAGGCAAGAACGGCGGAATCGCAGTGCGCGGCGAGAACCGCAGCGATGTCCTCGTACGCGCCTGCGTTCGCGCCTGGGCCGATACCGAGGCCGAAGCCAAGAACCTTGTCGACACGACCCGAGTCGAGACCTCGCCGGTGATCCGCGCGTCGAACGTGTCTGAAAAATCGCACTTCTCCGTGTCGTTCGAGATCATCGTCCCTGTCCAGACAAGCCTGAACCTGAAGGCGCACAACGGCGGGATCAGCATCAAGTCGGTCGAAGGCAATCTCGAGTTCTCGACGGTTAACGGAGGCGTTTCGCTTTCCGAGGTCGCAGGCGACGTTAAAGGCCGCACCACGAACGGCGGCGTGAAGGTAGCGCTTTCGGGAATGACCTGGCGCGGCGGCGGGCTCGATGTCGAAACGACGAACGGCGGAGTGAAGCTCGTGCTTCCGACGAACTACGCGGCGAACGTCGAGACCGGAACGGTCAACGGCGGATTCAAGAGCGATTTTCCCGAACTTCAGGTGAAAAAGGACGAGAACGACCGCTACTACCAGCGGAACAAGAACGTCAGCGCCAGCATCAACGGCGGCGGCGCGCTGATCCGCGTGAAGACGACGAACGGCGGGGTGAAGATCGGCTCGTCTGACTTGTAAGAACAGAAAGTAACAGGATGGACAGGGTGGAAAAGATAGCCGGATCTGAGTGATCCCGATGCCTCTTCTTCGGGACGATGAGACCGGATGAGACCCGACAATGCGAGTGCTCAGTCTCAGTTATCCCTTTCATCTTGTCCATCCTGTTTCTTCTTTATGGAGCGCACGCGTCCCGCGTGCAGAGCTCGCGCAAGCGAGCTAACTTCCCCTAATCCGTTGAGGCTTTATCATTAGCCGCAAACGCGCCGGAGAACTCCCATTCCTCTGGCGCCTCGCACAATCCAGCCTTCACGGGATTTTCCGAACTCTGGTCAGAAAAAAACAAGATGTACAGGATGGAAAAGATAACCCGATCTGAGTGATCGCGAGGCCGCTTCCTCGGGACATTGTGACCGGATGAAAACCGACGACGCGAACGCTCAGTCCGAGTTATCCTTTTCATCTTGTCCATTCTGTTTCTGCCTTCTTCTGTCATAAAACCGACGGGACGCGTGCGTTCCGTCAGTGCCGCGTCCCGTCTTTCACGCTTTCGGGTGCGACTTGTCGTAGACCTCGATCAGCTTTTCCATCGAGACCTGCGTGTAGATCTGTGTCGTCGAAAGGCGGGCGTGGCCGAGCAGCTCCTGGATATCCCGAAGGTCGGCGCCGCTGTCGAGAAGGTGGGTCGCGAACGAATGCCTAAGGGAGTGCGGCGAGATGTCCTTTACGTCCGGACACAGCTTGATGTACTTGTCCACCATCCGCCCGACGCTGCGTTCCGAGATCCTCGTCCCTTTGTAATTCAGAAAGACCGCCTGGTCGTCGCGTTCGTGCGGCGGCGAGTTCTGGAGGAACTCGTGCCGGGCCTCGTTCAGGTAATACATAAGCGCCTGAAGCGCAGGGTCTCCGAACGGCAGGATCCTCTGCTTCTTCCGCTTTCCCGTCACTCTTACCAGTTTTTCCTTGAAATCGATGTCGCGCAGGTTCAGGTTCACGAGTTCCGACACGCGCATTCCCGTGGCGTAGAGGAACTCGAGGATCGCTCGGTCCCTGCGGCCCAGGTCGGTGTTCAGATCCGGAGTTTCGATGAACCGGACGATGTCCTCCATCGATAGGTGCGTGGGAAGCTTCCGCTCGATCCGCGGCGTCGTGACGAGCTTGGCGGGGTTTGATTCGACAACACCTTCGCGGACGAGGAACTGGAAGAAGGTCCGCAGGCTCGCGAGCTTTCGAGCGATCGAGGTCTTCTTCTTGTTCTCCGACCGAAGCTCGGACATCCACTCGCGGATGGTGATGTTGTCGATCTGTTCGACGGGCACCTCGTCGCGGCTTCCGTCCTCCTTTGCCGGCGCGAGGAATTCGACGAACTGGTCGAGGTCGCTCTTGTAATTGCGCAGGGTGTGCTTGCTGACGTTGCGCTCGTACTTGAGGTGCTTGAGGAACTCGGCGATGTGATCAACAAGAAGCATCGATCGGAAGTCAGAAGTCAGGGAAAAGAGGGAAACAGGATATACAGGATGAGCATGATGGCTCTCTCCTACTGCGGCTGAACAATCCTTTCACAGTAAAAACTTGCCAAGATCAGGAGGAGTTCACGATCCTCAACATCCTGTTCATCCTGTTTCCTGTCTTTTCTATTGGGCGGCGGGGCGCCCCAGGTCATTCCAGAACATCAACGCATTATAAACAAACGCGTGGTCGTGATGGTTCAGGTGCCTGTGCATAGGGTTCCACCCGAAAAGGATCACGCGGCCCTTGCCGACCGGTGCGGTCAGAATAGCCGGAGCTCCGTCCAAAGCCCCTCTCCCGCTCAGGATCCCGCCCGAAAGCACCAGCGGGGGAGTCTTGCCGGAGCTTGCCTTCTTCTCCGTCTTGTCCCACGGGCGGACAGGCAGAGGCCTGTTACCGAACTGGGCAACGACAAAATGCGTTTCGTCCTTTCCGACCCTGTAGATCGGAAGGTTACCGCGGAAAGCGTGAGTGAACTCTTCGTACCCGAAGGTGAGCGGCGAAGACTTGTCCGTGATCTTCATCGAGATCACCGAACCCGGCGTGTTGATCCCCGGCGATGACATCCCGATGTCGCTGACGATGCCGCTGTCGACGACCAGCGTGCCGCCCGAACCGAGCCCAACGAACGTCCCGCCTTCGTTCACGAACTTCTCGATCGATGCCAGCCCGTCGAATCCGTAGCCGCCCGTAATGTCAGGCGAGCTGACGATCTTGCCGTGGCTGGGCGTCTTTTCAGTCGTCGTGTATGCCAGCGGGCTCCATTTCTTGTCCACGCCGGTCAGGAGCGAGCGCAGCGAAGGCCCGAAATGCGGCGCGAGCAAAACGTCGTATTTTGAGCGAAGATTCCCCGCTTTAAGCTCCGATTTCTCGACGATCTTGTAGGGAACTCCCGATTGATCGAGCGTGAAGCGCACCCAGCCCGCGTTCTGAGTCGAGATCCAGCTGTGTAGAAGGCCGATCCTCGGTGCGTTCGCATCGATCAGCCTGACGTCTGGCAGCGAAGCAGCCGCGCCGGTTTCAAGCAGCGTGTTCGAAAGCACCTTTCCGAGGGCCGCTTTGTCCGCCGTCGCAGAGTCGATGAAGATCGTGCCTGCCGGGTACGTAACGTCGTCGTCGTCCTTAACATCTTCCGCGGCGACCATCATCTTCGCGTTCGGCAGTGCGAACCGGAGCTCGCCGAGGCCTTCCTGTCCCTTGTGCTTCACAACGATATAGCGGCCTTCGGCGGTCTTTCGCTGGGGATAGACGTCCCTTCCCGAAACCACCGGCTTCATCTTCAGATCGAAGGCCTTCTTGTCACCGACGAACTTCGTGTCCACGCCGCGGATCAGCCCGAGCGTCCACGCGACGTCGTCGTACGGAGGCACGGCCGCGTCTTCCGGGAATTCCTGCTTTTCGTACAGGTTCTTCGCGAGCGGGCCGTACGGCTGGTCGAGTCTTATCACCGCGTCGCCTTTCGATACTTTCACGTCGCCGAACTCGCCGTCCTCGTCCGCTATCTGGACTTCGATCCCGTGCTCAAGCGTCAGGTCGATCAGTTCGCGCGCCGCGCCCCGGTCCCTCTGGTCCTGTCCGATCACGATCGCGTACGGCGCCTTTTCGGTTCCCTTGCGGACCGATTCGGCCCCCTTCTTGTAGAAGTTCTCGACAAGCTCCGCCTTGTTTCTCGCCGCGTACTCGAGAGAGACATAGACGCCGCTCGACATGTAGTTGAGGTTGTTGCGCATCGACCAGAGGACCTCTTCATCTGGCGGCACAGGGCGGTACCAAGTGCGGTCGATCACCTTCTCGCCCGCGTACCGGCTGTCGCCCAGGTCCCGCTTCATCGTCTCGGAACTGCCGTTGCCGAACGTCTCGTAAAAACGTCCGTTGGAATTGCGGTTGTTCGTCACCCAGAGCATATAGCCGGGGAACCAGCCCGTGTAGAATCCCCACGTCCACACGCCGGGGAGGCCCATCGCCGTAAGCCTCGAGACCTCGTAGTTCGCGATCGATCCCCATTCGCTGACCGTCGTGGCGCTGATCGAAGGATTGTAAGGGCCGGTTCCGGTCGCGACATACATGTACGGGATCGATTCGTGAAGATCGAGCGAAAGCGTCGGTTTGTACTTCAGATACCCCTTCAGGAAATTCTTTGTCATCGGCTGGGTCAGGCCGATCCCGTCGCGGTTATTGTCGTGGAAGGTGTACTTGCCCCAGAACGGCGGGCTCGTCGGCGGACGGTCGTAAGCGTTCGTCCTGCCTTTTCCGTGCCGATGGAACCATTCGGTCGCTCGGTTCCGGCCGTCCACTTCGAAAACGGGAGTGATCATCGTGATGACGTTCGCCCGGATCTCCTTGAAGATCGGCCTTTCTTCCGCAGCGATCCTGTACGCGAGCTCGATGGCGGTCTCGGGCGGTCCGAACTCGGACGAATGCAGGCCGGCGGTGATCCAGTAGATCGGTTTCGCTCCGGCGATTATCTTCTCGGCTTCCTCAGGTCCAACTTTCCGCGGGTCGGAGAGCGCGTTCAGCTTCGCGACGTATTCGTCGAGATTCGCGATCGTGTTTTCGTCCGCGATGAACAGCGCGATCATCTCCCGGCCTTCGGCAGTCGTCCCCAGGCTGACGACCTTCGCCCGGTTGGTCGCGGCGGCGATCGCGCGGTAATAATCATGGATCTCGCCGGCGTTGGACATTTCGCCGGGAGCGCCCGCAATGTGACCGAAGAAGTCGCGCGGGCTGGGGATTGAGGGATGATCGGGGATCGCGGAAACCAGCGGCGTAAGAAATCGCTCTTCCGTCGTCGCGGCGCGGATCGCCTTCGACGATTCCATATCGACCGGCAGGCCTCCGAGCGTCGCCGGGATCTCGTCGCCGCCGGCAAGCGCGGCAGCGGGAAGGTTCAAAATCAGTGCGGCCAGAACAAAGAAAGAGCAAAGGTATCTCGCGATCATCATCGTTTTCACTCCCGGGTTGTGGTGGAATTACCCGTTCAAGATACACGAATCGCGCTGCAATTTGAATTTTGGGGCGGAAAGTCCCCGGGAGATTCAGCGGACGTAGTAGCCTTTTCGCGTGCGGATGGTCAGATCGAGGTCCGATCTCACGGTCAGCTCGATCTCGCGGAAGCGGTCGTCTTTCGTCTCGTTCTCCGGGTAATAGGCGAGGATGTACTGGTTCGAGAGCTCGACGGAGATCTGCGCGAACGCCTTGTCCAGTTCGTCATCGTCGATCGGCGAATAGACCTCGCCGCCGGTCTGCGCGGCAAGGTTCTGCATCCTTCTTTCGGCGGCGAGGGCGCGCAGGTTCGCGCTTCCGGACCGTTTGCCGGTCCGTTTGAAGTTCTCGAACTCGTTCGTGTGGACGATGTAGACCTGGCAGTTGTTCAGCTGGACGATCCTGACCATCTCGTCGAACGTGTAGTCACTCAGCGTGTCCTGTCCGTCAGAAACGATGACGATCACACGCCGTCCTGTGTAATCCTGCAAATAATTGGAAGCGTTGACGATGGCGTCGTGGAGAGTCGTCGCGCCCTGCGGCTCCGGAAGGTTCCTGATCGCCGAGACGAGCTTCGAGACGTCCTTCGTCATCGGCTGTTCGAGCCGGAAGACGCCCGCCACGGAATAGAGCGCCGCGAGATCTGTCGAAGGCCTGATCACCTTTCTGAAGAACCGGATCGCCGCGTTCTGTTCGAATTCCCTTGCGACTGTCACGGAAGAGCTGTTGTCGAAGAGCAGCGCAAGCCTCACCGGGCTCTCGGCACGGTATATGTCGTCGATCTTCACCGCGGCGCCGTCGACCTTCAGTTCGAAATCCTCGATCGTCAGGCCCGACAGTGCCCGTCCCGTCAATCTGTCCACAACCGAGACGGGTATCGGAACAAGGTTCGATTCGACGTTGATCGGCCTGTCGTCGTCTTGCGGAGGAGGAGGCGGAGGCTCGGGAACCACGGTCGGAGTGGGCGAAGGCCCGGGCTTCAGGGCCTGGGTCGGAACGTACTTATCTTCTTTTTCGGGCTTGTCAGGGTCCGGCTTCTTCTTCACACGACCGCTCTGCGCCGCCGAAACGGAGACTAGGCTCAGCAAGAGCAAAATGAGGATCGAACGGGTCATTTGCCGGCTTTGATGTCGTTCGCGGCCGATCCGACAGCCGGGAGGTTTCGGCGCCAGGCTCGTCCTGCGAGTAAAACGCGATTATAGCATCGTGCCCGGCGCTAGCTCTTTTTGAGCTTCACGGAATGAGAGGTGATGGGAAGAGCGGAGCCGTCGTCGAACTCCGCGCCCGCGCGGACAGCCGTTTCGGCGATCTCCTCGACCGGTTTGTCGCTTCCGTAGATCGCGAACAATGCACCGAGCGCGTATTCGGCCCCGCTGCCGTTGGCATAGAACTTCGAATACTCCTGCACATAGCGGTACGAGCTGAGCCCGTAGATCCCGCTGCTGTTGGCGATCAGGATGTCGCCCCGGAACGTTTCGAAGTCCTCTTCGTCGTCGGGGCGCAGGAAGTACTCGTCCTTAAGTTCGCGGTGAAGCTGAAGGCCGAACCTGTAAATGTCGGCGACGCTGGTGAGCGTGGGGCGCTTTTTCCTTCTTTGAAGAAAGTCCAGGACGGCGATCTGGAGGCTCGCGGAGCCGGTGATCCCGAGATACGAGCCCTGGCTTGCGATGATCTTGTGGTGGTTGACGACGTACTCCGCGGATTCCTTCGTGCTTCCGCAGGTCGTGAGCGTGTCGGCGGCGATGACGGCCTTTCCGTCCTTTCTGACTACGACGATCGTTGACATATCTTACAAGTCCGTTCCGGGGTGATTCGAATAGAAAAGTCTAGTTCTTTTGCGGGTTCACCGCAAAGCATCGCTGCTGCTTCTGATAAGATAGCGGCTATGCCGATCAGAGTGCTTCTTGTCGAGAATCAGGAACTCGTGCGCCTCGGTATCCGAGCGGTGCTCGAAGGGGAATCCGATATGGAACTCGCCGCCGAGGCCGCGTCTGGAGCGGAAGGCCTGGAACGGTTTCGCGCGGTGATTCCCGATGTCGTGATATTGAGCCTACGGCTCCCCGACTCGTGCGCGGTGGACGATCTGGACGAATATCTAGCGGGCGGGAACGGCGCGAATATCATAGTTCTTGCCGAGCATTCCGGCGATGCCGAGATAGCGCGTTCGATAAAGAAAGGAGCGCTCGGCTACATCGGCAAGGACGTCTCGCCGGGCGAACTCGTGAGGGCAATTCGTCTCGTCGCCGCCGGAAAGAAGTTCATACCGGAGCATATCGCGGCGATCCTGACCGAGAACCTCGGCGCGGAAGAGCTGACGAACGCAGAGCAGAGGATACTCGAGATGCTGGTCGGCGGGATGTCGAACAAGGAGATGGGATTCGCTCTGGACGTGTCCGAGAACACGGTCAAGACGCACGTGAAGAACATCTTCGGGAAGCTGGGAGTTTCGGACCGGACCTCCGCCACGACGACTGCGATCCGCCGCGGGCTGGTCAGGATCGACGTCTGAAGCATCACCCGAATTGGTGAACCGCGGCTAGCCGGAAATGGTGATTACAAACCGCCCTGCAGATCCTATCCTTAAAGCTACAGTTCGGCGCACGCCGCGGAACAAGGAGGGAAAAATGATCAAGGTTAGAAAGGCGGAAGAAAGGGGCCACGCGAACTACGGGTGGCTGGACACAAGTTACACGTTCTCATTCAACACATACTATGACCCGGAATATATGGGTTTTCGCTCGCTCCGCGTGATCAACGAGGATTACGTCGAGCCCGGCCAGGGATTTGGCACGCACGGCCACAAGGATATGGAGATCATCACGTATGTGATGGAAGGAGCCCTTGCTCACAAGGACAGCAGCGGCGGATCGGAAGTGCTCAAGCCGCACGAGGTCCAGAGGATGACCGCGGGATCGGGGATAAGGCACAGCGAGTTCAATCCGTCCGACGAAGAGAGAGTCCATCTTTATCAGATATGGATCCTTCCGGAAGCGAATGATCTCGAACCGGGGTACGAGCAGACCTATTTCGCGCCAGAAGAAAAGAAGGGAAGGCTTCGGCTTGTCGCCTCGAAGGGCGGCGACGACGGATCCGTGAAGATCAACCAGGATGTATCGCTTTACGCGTCGATACTAGGGGAAGGCGAGTCGGTGACGCACGCGTTCTCAGAAGGCCGCCACGGCTGGATACAGGTCGTGAAGGGCTCGGTCGAGGTGAACGGAACGACGCTGGACGCCAGCGACGGCGCCGCAATCAGCGGCGAAGACCGGATCGAGATCGTTTCGGCTGCCGGCGAGAGCGAGATACTCCTGTTCGATCTGAACTGAAGATTCCGGCTTAGTGCCTCTTTGTGTTCCTTTGTGGTTGAAATCGATCTGAACCGCGGAGGAACACGAAGGCGCGCGAAGGGACACGGAAAGACCCGCGCACAAGTGCGCAGGCCCTCTGCTCACCGCTCACCGCTAATCGGAACGCTCCCTGACGGTCGCGTTTCTGCCCTGCTCACCGCTTACAGCTTTCTGCTCACCGCTCACTCCCCATTGGTCATTGAACAAAGGCCTGTGATAAATTCTCGGCACCGAAATCACTCAGGAGCCGAATCAAGATGCAGATCGCCGAAGCCTATGACCGGATGCCGTATCCGAGCAAGTTCTTCTATCTCACGAATCCGGACCATCTTGCGACTCTCGCCGTCCTGTTCGGGCTCGAAGCGGCCCCGCCGCAGGAATGCCGTGTTCTCGAACTCGGCTGCGGCAATGGAAGCAATCTGCTTGCGCATGCCTACACGAATCCGGGAGCCGAATTTGTAGGCGTCGACATTTCAAAAGGTCACATTGAGGCCGCGAACGCATCCGCCAATGAACTAGGGCTTTCGAACGCCAAGTTTGCGGAGATGGATGTCGCCGACCTCGCACGGGACGAATTTGGCGAGTTCGATTACATCGTCGGGCACGGGCTGATCAGCTGGATCCCGGAAGACGTGCGCGACCGGATCTTTTCGGTCTGCGGCGCGCTGCTCACGGAAAACGGGGTCGGGTTTCTCAGCTACAACGCGCACCCCGGAGGCCGCACGCGGGAGATGGTCCGGGACATACTTCAGCATCACACACGCGGCATCGAAGACATCGAGCAGAAAGTCAGAGAATCGGTCACTCTTCTGGCGCTTCTCGCTGAGGACTGCATAGACACGAAGGTGGTCAAGCACATTTACCGACGCGAGTTCGAACGTCATCTTGACCACGATGTCTCGGACATTTTTCACGACGATCTCGCCGACGATTACCATCCGCTCTATTTCAAGGACTTCTGCGCGCTGCTTGAGCGTTCCGGCCTCCAGTTCCTTACCGAGGCGGAATTCCACACGATGTCGCTGCTTCCTTTCTCGCCGGAGGTCCGGGAATTCGTCGAAACGGTGGACGACCTGATCGAGCGCGAACAGTATCTTGACTATTTCAGGGGCCGCGTCTTCCGCCAGTCCGTATTTTGCAGAAAGGCAGTCACTCTGGACCGTTCGCTTCCCGCATCCAGGCTCGAAGGATTGATGGTCGCGACGACGCTTCGTCCGGAGACGGAGCCTCTCGACCTTGCTCCGGAAGCGAAGGTTCGGTTCAAGGGAAACCGGGAACAGGGTATCGAGATCGACCATCCGCTGACGAAGGCCGCGATCGCGATCGCAGGGTCCGCCTGGGGGAGAGCGATTCCGCTCAAGGAGCTCTTACAGCAAGCAAGACATATGGTCGAGTCCGCAGGATTTCCGGTGAGCGCCCCGGAATCCCACGAAGCGACCACGCTGGCGATAATCCTGAGGATATTTCAAGGTACGGACCTGCTAGATCTGCACGTATTCTGCCCGGACGCGTCTCAGACGCTTTCGGAACGCCCGAGGCTCAACGGGCTTTCCCGATGGCAGCTGGGGAAATCGAAGAACATCACCTCGCTATTCGGACTTAACGTGGGAGTTGAAGATCCTGTATCAGAGGAGCTGCTGCGGCTCGCCGACGGCAGCCGAACGGTTCCCGAACTGACCTCAGAAATGCGCAGTTTCATACAGTCTCTCGACGATATCGACGACCGTGAAGATCTGTTGGCCAGGCTTGATGAATGGGTCGATGAGAGCCTCGGAAGTCTTGCCCGTCTTGGCGTATTTGAGGCTTGAGCCGTTTCTTTTGCAATGACCACACCTCTTGACGCAGCCTCATTGATCCTGATCAGCCGCGACAGACGCGATGTGCTTTGGGCGCAGAGGAATCCCGCGATCAGCTTCCTGGGCGGCTACCACAGCTTTTCGGGAGGGAAACTGGAGCCCGACGACAGCAGATGCGACGTCCGCAACGAGCACGACGCAGAGATGCGCGGGCTCAAAGCGTGTGCAGTAAGGGAAACGTTCGAAGAGATAGGCGTTCTTCTGGTCCGTAACGGCGAAAAGCTTACGAAAGGACAGTTTCCGCTGCTGCACGACGACCTGGTCTCCGGCCGCGAGCCGTTCAGCAAGATCCTCGAACACTGGGGACTTTGGATCGACGGCCGCGATCTTGAATACGCGGGCTGCTGGACGACGCCGGAGTTCTCTCCGGTCCGGTTCAAGACACGTTTCTTCATTTCCACGGTGCCCGAAAAACAAGAGCCTTACGCCGCGATAGGAGAGCTGCGCAACATTGAATTCGTCGAGCCCTCCGCGGCGGTGCGGCGCTGGTCGAGTTCGGAAGTCCTTGTCGCACCTCCGGTTCTGTTCTCGGTCCGGGCGCTGAACGAATTCGCGAATCCTTCCATCTCGGTCGCCAAGAGCTCTCAAAAGCTGCGAGCGCATTCTGCACGGATGGACGGAAAGATCCATCACATCGAGCTGAATTCGCGCCTCTCCTGTATACCGCTCAGGACAAAGACGCTCCCGCCGGCGACTCACACGAACTGTTTCATTGTCGGCTCCAGAAGGTTCGTCGTGATCGATCCGGCGTCGAGAGAGGTCTCCGAACAGGAGAAGCTCTTTGGCCTGGTCGATGATCTGGTAGGGAAAGGCGGTGTTTGCGACGCGATAATCGTTTCTCATCTTCACCGCGATCACTTCGGCGGAGAATCGGTATTGAAGGCCTATCTCAGGTCCCGCCACGAAATGGAGGTGCCGGTCGTTGCCCACCCCCTTACGGTCGAATCTTTGAAGGGCGAGACCGAATTCCACGGGACCGTCGGCGAAGGCGATACTTACAAGCTGAAAGACTCGGAAGGCCTGCCTTTCGGCCTTGAGGTTCTTCATACTCCGGGTCACGCCCGAGGGCATCTATCGTTCTTCGACCCTGAATTCGGTTTCCTCCTGACGATGGACAATGTCCTCTCGCATGGTTCGGTCCTGATCGATCCTCCCGAAGGAAATATGGAAGATTACCTTGCATCCCTTCGAAGAATGCGGGAGCTCGAGGGCCTCCGAAGCCTGTGCGGATCGCACGGCACCGCCGTTTCGGACGCGAAAGCGAAGATCGACGAGTACATAGAACACAGGCTGGAAAGAGAAAGGCAGGTGGCGAAGGCACTGGAAAGCGGCGCGCGGTCGGCTGAAGAGATCGCCGGGCGTATCTACACCGATCTCGATCCGGGACTTATGCCGCTCGCTGTCCGGTCCGTCGCAGCTCATCTGGAAAGGCTTGAGCAGACAAGTTCTGATCGGTCTGCCGCAGGTTGATCCTCAAGATCAGGCGGAAAGGAAAGGACCGCACGATCCTTGCATCATCAAATCCCGCTTCTTTCGCCAGATCCAGCAGTTCCGGCGGCTTGAAACCTCGCAGGACCGAAAGGGATCCATCCTGTCTTACAAGCTGACTGATACCGAAAACACTGCAGAACACTTTGTATGCCGCGAACGCGGCTGGATGGCGGTGCAGATCTATCAGAAATATCTCGCGGCCCGCCACTCTTCCCATTTCCTTTAGTGCCATAACAATCTGACGGTCTGTAAGATGGTGTGCGAACAGAGAGGAGATCACGTAATCAAAAGCTCTGTCGCGGAATGGGAGCCGAAGTGCATCTCCCCGCACGGCGCGGATCTCCGGATACGCCTTCGATTCCTCCAGAATGGATCGCGCGGAGCGCTCGTTGATCTCCAGGCCCGCAAGATGCGCTTTTTTTTCGGCCTTTCGGCTATATCGCGCGATCTCCCTCAGGAGTTCTCCGGAGCCGGCTCCGATGTCAAGTATCCTGAATCGATCTGTGTCCGAGGCTTTTAACGTATTGATGAGGGAGTTCCGAAGCGCGCGCGAATCGCCTGCATACCGGTTCACTTTCCGGATATCCTCCAGAAAACGGTCGTATTCTTCCGCCGTGTAGTCGCCGGTGTCGATCCTCTCCAGCTTTTCGCTACGCTTTTCGAACACAGGTTGAGAATAGCAGGATTGCAAAATTGTTGATAAAGCACTCGATAATGGCATATTATCTCGGCATCGCAGTTGGCCCTGTCCCACTTGATCAAACGCGCGAAGCGCATCTGGAGGAGAAAGCGATGAAACTTGTAAAGCACTTGCTGGAAGAGAAAGGGAACGAGATATGGTCCATCGAGCCGGACCGCTCGGTGCTCGACGCCATCAAGATGATGGCGGAAAAGGGGATAGGGGCATTGCTTGTGATGGATGGTGAGCAGCTTACAGGCATCCTCTCCGAGCGCGACTATGCCAGGAAGGTCATTCTGCAGGGAAGATCGTCCAGGGAAACGGCGGTCCGCGAGATAATGACGGACAAGGTCTTTTCGACCGCTCCTGAAAGGTCCGTTGAGGAATGTATGGCGTTAATGACCGAAAAGAGGATCCGCCACCTGCCTGTGGTAAACAGCGGAGCGGTGATCGGCGTGCTTTCGATCGGCGACCTGGTCAAAGCGAAGATCGAGGAGCAGGAATTCCAGATAAAACAGCTCGAGAGCTATATCACGGCCTGATCCGGTGGAAACATGATAGGTAAAAAGTAAAAGGTAAAAAGTAAAAGGTAGAAGAAGCGAAGCGCCAAAAATCCGGATCGGACGACGAAGAACAAAGTACACAGCAAGCCCAAGTCTTTTTAACCTTTTACTTTTTACTTCACTCAAAGCTAGCATAACCTTTCGTAAACCCCTTTTGAAATACGCACTTACCCGCCTTCCTCCCGACACTATTCCCTGCTGCCAGCTAACCCACATAGGTCGCCTGCCGATCGATCACGGGCTTGCTCTGCACCAACACGAAGAATACCGGCGTGTACTCTCGAAGTGTAATTACACTGTTATCACGCTTCCCGCCGTGAACGAGTATCCGGACAGCGCATTTGTGGAAGATTGCGCGCTCATCCTTCCCGAGGCGACGATACTCCTGCCGCTTGGAACTCAGTCTCGAACGGAAGAGTCCGGGTTGATGCTGGAGCCGCTAAATACGTTTTTCCCGGATGTAAGGCAGATCAAGCCGCCGGCGCGTATCGAAGGGGGAGATCTACTGACTTTCGGAAAGCGGATTTTCGCGGGCAGGTCGTCCAGGACGGATCGCAGAGGCATAGAAACGCTGTCAGAGTTGACCTCCGAATGGGGATACGAGGTCGCAGAGGTTCCCGTCCGGGGTTCGCTTCACCTGAAGACGGCGGTCACCGCACTCGATGAGGAAACGGTGCTGATGAACAAGGGGTGGGTCGATCCGTCTGCATTCGAAGGAATTCGTGTGATCGAGATCGACAATGAAGAGCCTTTCGCAGCAAACGTACTTCGATTAGGAAACCGCATTGTCGCGCACGCCGGATTCCCGGGAACCATCGAGAAGCTGCGCGACGCGGGTTTCGAGGTGATGGCAGTGGATATCTCCGAGTTTCTGAAAGCGGAAGCCGGCCTGACCTGCCTTTCGCTTTTGTCGCCTTGATAACGGCGGATTCGTTTCTGCGTTTTCTGGCGTCTTTGCGGGAGGTTCTTATTAACGCGTCGAATTGCAAACGGGAAAGTTAACCACAGAGGACACAGAGGTTTAAACGGAGGGCACCGTGGCTTTTTCTTCTTCTTTGCGGGTCTTTGCGTCTTAGCGCCTTTGCAAGAGGTTCTTATTGACGCGTCGAATTGCAAACGGGAAAGTTAACCACAGAGGACACAGAGGTTTACACGGAGGGCACGGAGGAAGACGAGAGACTCTCGCCAAGACGCCAAGCCGCAAAGACCCGCAAAGAAGAAGAAAATGCCTTGGTGTCCTCTGTGCGAACCTCAGTGACCTCCGTGGTCAACCTCCCGATTGGCGATTCGATGCGTTGAGAAGACCCTCCCGCAAAGCCGCAAAGTGCCGCCAAGAAGACAAGGTTCTCCTCGTTGACCTCTGTGCGAACCTCAGTGACCTCCGTGGTTAACCTCCCGATTAGCGATTCGATGCGTTGAGAAGACCCTCCCGCCAAGACGGCAAGACGCAAAGTGCCGCAAAGAAGCTCAACCCTTGAAAGCCTCAAGATACTTGATTCCCGAGCCGGTGTTAAAAAGCACGATCCGTTCGTCCGGCTTAACCTCGCCTGCCGAGACCAGTTTCTTGAGCGCTGTCAGCAGAGCGCCTCCTTCAGGCGCGGCGAAGATCCCCTCGTAAGCCCCAATTACCCGCGCGTCCTCGACAAGGTCCTCATCAGAAACGGCCACCGCCGTCCCGTTCGACTTGCGGAGTATGTCGAGAATAATGAAATCCCCGATAGCTTTCGGGACCCTAAGCCCCGACGCGACAGTGTGCGCATTCTTTATCTCCGCGCCGTTCTCGAGGCCCTGATGGAAAGCCTCGACGATCGGCGCGCAGCCTGACGACTGGACCGAGACCATCCGCGGCCGGAAAGAACCGATCAGCCCCAGCTCTTCCATCTCGTCGAACGCCTTCCACATTCCGATCAGGCCCGTGCCGCCGCCCGTCGGGTAGAAGATCACGTCGGGAAGCTCCCATTGCATCTGCTCTGCGAGTTCGTACCCCATCGTCTTTTTGCCCTCGATCCGGTACGGCTCTTTCAAAGTCGATACATCGAACCACCCTTCCTCTTCTTTTCGCTCCGCGACGATCTTTCCGCAGTCGGTGATCAGCCCGTCCACAAGCGTGACGTGGGCACCCAGTGACTGGCACTCGACGATGTTCGCGCTGGGTGTGTCCGAAGGCACAAAGATGTGCGCCTCCATTCCGGCGAGGGCGGCATATGCCGAAAGTGCGCCCGCAGCGTTTCCGGCGGAAGGCACCGCGGTTTTCGTGACGCCCAGTTCGTTCGCCATCGAAACCGCCATTGTCATACCGCGCGCCTTGAAGCTTTGCGTCGGATTCATCGACTCGTCCTTGATGAACAGGTACGGGATCGCGAGCGCATCGCCCAGCCTCTTTGCGTGATGAAGCGGCGTGAAGCCCTCGCCGAGCGTGATCCGGTTGTGCTGGTCCGCAAGCGGCAGGACCTCTTCGTACCGCCAGAGGGTCGGGATGCGATTATGGAGCGCATCCTTCGTCAGCGTGAGCCTGGCGGCATCCAGGTCGTACGCTACGAGAAGCGGCTTGCCGCATTCGCAAAGATTGATCAGACGGTTCGCCGGGTAGTGCGATCCGCATTTTGAACAATGAAGGTGTGTGACGTTCATTTATTGTGAATCGTAAATCGTAAATCGTAAATCGTGAATCGTGAATTGAGAATTGAGAATTGTGAATTGAGAATGGAAACCCGGAGGCGGCGACGGAGAATCAGTGAGAATGAACACAGGGCCCGTGCCGTAAGTACTTCAGCGAACAAAAGCGAACAAAAGCGAACAAACAGGAAACCCATTGGCCCGGGGTTCTATTTACAATTTCCGATTTACAAATAAGGATTCACGATCCACAATTCTCCATTCTCCATCATCAATTCTCAATTCACGATTCCCGATTCCCGATCTCAACCCCAGAGCTTCGTGTTTGCTGCCGTTATCCTTCGGGAGTTCGTCGCCTGGAACCACCGCAGCGGGTTCTTCGAGATCAATCCCTGATCGGTACTCGGGCTGCCTTCGCAAGTCCCGTTGTATGTTGCCGTGCCCGCCACCGGAGTGAAGGTTCCTTTTGGCGTGCGGTAGACCGGATTGCGCCATTCGACCTCAGCTCGTTCGGTATCGCATTTCACGCCGTAACCGGTCTCTGTCCAGACCATCGCGGACTTGATGTGCTTTGACTTGGTAACGACCGTTCCGTACTGACCGTCTTTTGCAGTCTCGTAATCCTGCAAAGCGAAGAGCCATCGCCAGAGACCGTCCTTTGGATCGAGCCGCCAGCACCTGTACCGGTACCATCTGCCTGTATTCCAAATGAACGGCGTGTTGGTTCGTCCGATCCCTCCATATCCGGCCCAGTCCGATCCGCCGCCCCAGTTGATGCCTTTGTTGCCGCTGTTCTCGAATTCCCTGACGCCCGCCCATTGCAGCCCGCCGTGGGACCATTCATCGTGGTCGGTAAAATTGACCTGAAGAGCGAAGTAATAGAGCCATCGCTTATCCGGTTCTTTCGGGAACTTGTTGATCCTTACATCGACGTCGTAGGCGTAGATGTCACTCTCCGGGCTGTCGAAGTGGGTATGGATCGACTTCGGTTCCTGGGTGGGCGATCTACGGACAGGATGCACCACAGAACCGGCTCCCGAGCCGATGATGACCCCGCCGGCACACGTCCCCAACAAAAAATCCCTTCTGTTCATAAGTTGCTCCCTGGCGTGCCGCAATTGGAACACCTGATCGGGCCATATGCAAGTGCCAATGCTTCCGGGCCGGAACCATATGCTGATACGATCCGTTATTCGATTCAAACCCGTTTATCTGACTGGAGGAAAATATGAAAGCCAAACCAAGTCTGCGGGCTCCGATGCCCGTCTTCGCAGCTTTGGTCCTTCTCCTGGGCCTCTCCGTGCTTGTTCAGGCACAGACCGGTTCTATCGTCAACGAGGTCGTTCGCGGAAAGTCTCTTGAAAACACGGTGACGAAGGAAAACCCGGATCGCAACGTCGCCGTTTATCTACCGCCGTCGTACGCCGAGTCGTCGGACCGGAGGTACCCGGTCCTCTATCTGCTGCACGGGATCGGGGATACGGAAAAGACCTGGCTGCGGGCATGGTTCCCGGGAAACGAGGGTTTCGACACGATCCCTTCGCTGATGGACAGCGGGATCAAAGAACACGCGTTCGGCGAGTACATCGTCGTGATGCCAGACGGGCGCACCAACTGGTTCGGCTCCTTCTATGTGAATTCTTCCGTTACGGGGAACTGGGACGACTTCTTCTCGAAAGAACTGGTTGCGTTCATCGATTCCAAATACCGGACGATCGCCGACGCGGACCACAGGGCGGTGGCGGGCCACTCGATGGGGGGATATGGAGCGCTATCGCTCGGGATGAGGCATCCGGACGTGTTCGGGACCGTTTACGCGATGAATCCCGCTGTGATGGACTGGGGAGGCGATCTGACCATCGCGACCCCGAGCTTTGCGAATGTGGTGAAAGCGAAGACCCGCGAAGAACTGATGAGCACGGGGAATCTTTATGACGTGGGACTGGTCACGGTTGGCCAGGCGTTTTCCCCGAATCCGGACAATCCGCCGTTCTATTGCGACCTTCCTTTCAGGCTCGAAGAAGGGAAAATGGTACCGAACGAACCGGCATTCACAAAATGGGCGGAGCGGTCGCCGATCAAAATGGTTCGCGAATTCAGGTCCAATCTAAGGAAACTCGAAGGCCTGAAGTTCGATTCGGGCTATGACGATGAGTTCCGCTTCATTCCCGTGAACGCTCGCCGGCTTTCAAGTGAGTTGACGAACAACGGGATCGGGCATTTCTTTGAGGAATACAACGGCGACCACCGCAACCGCGTATGGGGAAGGCACGGCCGGCTCTTCACTGAGGTGATGCCTTTCGTGTGGGCGCGGATCGAACCGCGCTGATCACACCTTTCTGAGCACGAGCGCAGAATTCTTCGATCCGAAGCCTATGCAATTGCAGAGCGCGACGTCGATGTCGAAACCGTTCGCCGATTCGTTCGGGGTATAGTCCAGGTCACATTCCTCGTCGGGCGAATCCAGATTGATGGTCGGGGCGATCGTGCCGTCGTGAAGCGCGAGCAAGGCCGCGCCGATCCCCGCCGCGCCGCTCGCGCCTTGAGGGTGGCCGACCTGCGACTTCGTCGCCGACATACGGAGCGCGTTCGCGTGGTCTCCGAATGCTTTTTTCACCGCGCGGGTCTCGATCCTGTCATTGAGCTGCGTCGATGTGCCGTGGAGGTTCACGTACCCTACCTGTTCCGGTTCTATCCCGGCATCGGCCATCGCAAGCGCCATCGCGCGAGCCGGCTCGACCGCGTTCTCTTCGAGCCTCACGCGATGATAAGCGTCGCAGGTCGCACCGTATCCGGCCACTTCGGCGTAGATCCTCGCGCCTCTTTCCTCCGCCGTTTCGAGCGTTTCGAGCAGGTAGATCCACGAACCCTCGCCGAGCACGATCCCTGAACGGTCCTTCGAAAAAGGCCTCGATGCCCGTTCGGGCTCGTCGTTCCAGGCCCGCGTAAGCACGGTCATCACGTTGAACGCTTCCAGGATTCCGGGCGCGATCGGTGCGTCGACGCCGCCGGCGAGCATCCTGTCCTGCTTTCCGAGGGCGATGTGCTGCGCGGCATACGCGATCGCGTCGGTCGAGCTTGTACAGCCCGTGGAGACAATGTGCGAGAGGCCGTTTAGGCCGAAGACCATCGAGAGCTCGCTTGATAGGCCGCCGTGCGTGGAAGATGGGATGGTGTAGATAGAGGCCTGTCTTTCGCGTCCCGTGAGCCAGTATGTGTATTGGCGTTCGGTGAATTCAAGTCCGCCGCCGCCCGTTCCGAGCACGACGCCGAATCCCTGTTTCTGTTCCGTGGAAAGTTCCGTCATATCGATCCCGGAATCGGCGACGGCCTCGCGGGCCGCGGCAAGCGCCAGCGGGACGATCCTCGACACGTTCTTGTAGTCCTTCGGGTCCAGCTGCGCCTTCCAATCGAACTCCGGGATCTCGGCGGCGATCTTGACGGCAGAGTCGTTTACGTCGAAGGACGATATCGTGCGTACGCCCGAGCGGCCCTCCCGCAGTCCGTCCCAGAACGCTTCGCGGCCGATGCCGATCGGCGTGACGCATCCGAAACCCGTGATGACTACCCGCCTGGGCGGCTGTAAATCCTTGAACATATTGTTTGAGGAGATTCGAGAATATCATCCCGGGAATAAGGCTGAAAGGACTGAGGACTGAGGACCGAGAGAAGAACTTGCCACGTGTCCGAGTGGCCGGCACGCTCCTCAGTCCTCAGTCCTCAGTCCTCAGTCCTCAGTCCTCGCTTCGCGTTCTTGACACTCCCCGCCCCGCGACCGTATATTTTACGTTCGGCTCGACCCACCAGAAGTAGTCCGAAGCACACCTAAAGCCACCCTAGCTCAGTTGGTAGAGCGACGCATTCGTAATGCGTAGGTCATCGGTTCAAGTCCGATGGGTGGCTCCAGTTTCGCAGATCTTGAGTTAACAGGGACAAGAAGAAACAGGATATACAGGATTAATAAGATCACTCGAACCGAACACTGACGTTTACCTGTACTCCGCAACGTGAGAACTCGGATCAGTTACCCTGTTTATCCTGTCTATCCTGTTTCAATAAAAGAAGAGAAAACAGGATTGGCAGGAAAAAAGAGATGGATAATGGATGGTTGAGGATTGAAAGCGCTTAACGAAGTCGGTTACTTCGGGTAAACCGAAAAGCGTTTTAACAACCAGGCTTCAGATGGTCCAATTTTCTACTTTCAATTTTCAACCATCAATGTTTTCATCCTGTCTATCCTGTCTTTTGTCTTAGACTGTTATGCCCGTCGCTCGCGCTCCGGGTTCCGATCGCCCGTCGTGAGTGCTCCGGAGTACCTTTCGACGCGACCACTCGGCTGCCGGTATCTCCTTCATCCCCTTCATCCCTGTTTCAATCGTCTTACGCCGGATTAAAAGGAAAGAACACAGGAACCAACAGTATCAGCGCGATCAGGATCACGATCGTCAGGGGCGTGCCGGCTTTTACATAGTCCATCGAGCGGTATCCGCCGGCGCCCATGACAAGCAGGTTCGCCTTGTGGCTGAACGGCGTCATGAACGCCGCCGAGGCCGCCAGCGCGACGCCCATCATCAGCGGATAAGGAGAGATGTTCAGCCCCGTCGCCGTCGAAAGTACGACCGGTGTCAGAAGCACGACCGCCGGAGCCCCGTCGAGCCCCTGGCTCAAAAGGCTCGAGAGAACAACGAGCGAGGCCAGCACTGCGTAAGGCCCGAGCCCGCCTCCGTATTCGACAACCCAGTTCGCGATCAACGTCGCGGTCCCGCTGCTTTCCATCGCCGCCCCGACGGGAAGGACCGCAGCGACTAGGAAGATCGCCCGCCATTCGATCACCCTGTACGCTTCCTTCATCGTCAGCGCGCCGGTCAGGATCACGAGCGTCGCCGCCGCGAACGCCGCGACGTGGATAGGCTGGTATCCGGCGACGACCAGGCCGACCATCAGCAGAAGCGCTCCGATCGAATACGGAGCTTTGCTCAGGTCCCTTTCTTCACCGAGAAGCGGCGAGAGCACGACCAGATCTTCATCGGAACCGAGCGCCGCAAGCGCACCGTGTTTTCCCTGCAGAAGAAGGCCGTCCCCGACCCTCAGTTCCATCTCGGCGAGATCGTCCCTGATCGGCCTTCCGTCGCGCCATACGGCGAGTACCTGGACCCCCTTCGTCTGCCTGAACCTCACATCGGCAAGTGTCCTTCCGTCCAGCGCCGACCGAGGCGCTATCGTGGCTTCGATCACCCCGACCTCTTCGGAAACGAGCCCCGGCGAGGAAACTTCTGACACGAGTTCCACATCGCCGATCTTCAGCAACGCCCTCAGACGCTCTTTCTCGCCGCTGACGAAAAGCTGATCGCCCGCGCGCAGGACCTCGTCGGGCGAGATCGACCACTGGACCGAGCCGTCGCGCATTATCCCGATGATCATTATCCGCATCAACTCAGAGAAATGGCTGCCCGCTATCCTTCGGCCGACGAGCGGTGAATCCTGTGAAAGGCGTATGAGAAGGATGGGCTCGTTCTTTAACTCTGCGAGCGCCGCGGCGCCGGTCGCCTCGACATCGAACAGGTCCGTCCTCGATCCCACCGCGTCCACCTTGTCCGAGGTTCCCATTCCGAAAAGAATGTCGCCTTCTTTGAACGGCAGGTCGCGGATGTTTCCCGTTGTCCTCTTGCCGTCGCGCTCGATCGCGAACACCGCGATCCCGAGCCCGCCCCGGAAGCCGGATTCGCGGAGCGTTTTCCCCAGGATCGCCGAGCCCTCGTTGATCCTCAGCTTCACCCCGCTGACGCCGCCCTGCGGGTCTCCCAGCTGGCCTACGGTCGCGTCGGTGACGTCGATATCCTGGATCTCGATCAGTTCGCCTATCCGCTCCTTGTCGCCGCTTACGAGCAGTTCGTCGCCCGCTTCGAGCTTGATGTCCGCCGACGGCGCAAGCAGTTTCTTACCCTTGTGCATTACGGAGACGATCTGCGCTCCGAACACATTTCCGATCCCGGTCTCTGCCAGCGACTTGCCCTCGATCGGCGAGCCTTCGGGGATCCTTATTGTGAACAAAGCCTCTTCCAGCCTGTACAATGCCGCGAGTTCGGCGCCCGCGTCCTCTTCGCGGATCTTCCGGTCCGGCAGAAGCTTCCGCCCGATGGTGACCATATAGATCACACCGAGCGCGAGGATCGTCAATCCGAGCGGAGTGAAATCGAAAAGCTTGAATGGTTCGAGCCCGCGGTCGGCCAGCATCGCGCCCGCGAGTATGTTCGGCGGCGTTCCGACGAGCGTGGTTCCGCCGCCGAGGATCGCGCCGAACGAGAGCGGCATAAAGATCTTTGTCGGCGAGATCCCGCATCTCCGCGCGAGGCTCGCCACGGCGGGCATCATCACGGCGGTCGCGGCAATGTTGTTCATGAACGCCGATAGCACGCCTGCGGTAAGCATGATCGTGACGAGCAGCGCGATCTCGCGATCGCCCACCAATCTGTGTATCCACGCCGCGGCGACGTCCGCCACCCCCGAGTTCATAAGCGCGGCGCTGACGATGAAGATCGCCAGCATCGTGATCACTGCCGAGGATGCAAAGCCTGTGAAAGCCTGGTCTGCTGTGACATATCCCGTAAAGATCAGGACAACAAGGCCGAGAAACGCAGTAAGGTCGATGGGCAGCTTTTCCGTGAGAAACAAATACACCATCGCCGCGAGGACAAATATGAGGAATGCGATCGTAAGGGTCATTCGGGCTTCGTCGGTTCCCGGGTAACGGGATACTGTCTGACAACGGGTTTGCTCAATGCAATATGGACAAAAACCGGGACGAATTCAAGAACGGGCGTCTGATGCCGCTCCACCGTCGTCTTGTCCGGACAAAGTTCGCCCGCTAGACTTGGCGTAGAACATCGCGGTCGGTCCGACCGTAAGATGTCAGGTCCGGCAGGGTCCCGCCGGATCACCACGAAATGAACATCTTTTGTCCAAAATGCGGCACCGAGAACACCTCCGGAGTACGCTTCTGCCGGAATTGCGGAGTGGAGATCGAAGCCGTCGCCGCTCTGCTCGAGGGCCGGCTTGTCGTCTCTGACGAAGGCGAAGGGAAGGGTTTCTTTCGCAAGCCGAGCTGGGAAAAGGCCCTGACTGCGTTTTCGCTTGGAGTTGTGCTACTGATCCTGGGGTTCATCCTTGGGTTCGACCACTCGACCGGCTCGCCAACGCCGGGGCTTGGACTTCTCATCCTCGCTTTTCCGCTGATCGGTTTCGCCGTAGGACAAATGGTCAAGCTCAGTTCAAATAACCGTGATCAGGTCAAAGCACACCCGGCTGCTCAGAATGAATTGTCGATGGCCGATACCAAGGAACTCCCGGCATCGCAGACCGAATACGTTTCTCCTGAGGCGGCCCGCGAGCGAAGGGAAGCGGAGTTTGCTCCTCCGAGCGTAGTCGAGTCGACGACCAGGAACCTGGATAAGAAGGAAGAAGCGGTAACCAAAGACCTCGAAGATCCCGCCGAACGCCCTTTGAAATAAACCGTATATGATCTTATTCGCTGCCCGCGCCTTTTTATCGGCGCTGATCACGCTATTCGTAGTCCTTTCGGCGCCGAACGCATTTGCCCAGACGCATACCGAAGTGCTTGTCTTGTCAACGCTTCACCAGTTCCACGGCAAGGACAACAGCTACACGTTCGAAGAGCTTTCGGAGATCGTCGAGAGCTACCGTCCAAACATCATCGCGGTCGAACTGACGCCGGAAGATCTTCGGACGAGAAAGGAGCAGAAGACGAAGGTCGAGTACCAGAAGAGCATTTTTCCGTCGGCGGACAAGATCAAAGCGAAGATGGTCCCGATGGAGCCGGCGGAACCGAAGTTCTCGGAGCTCGTCGGCCTGATCCGGGCTTCCGATTCCGAGCTGGGTGAAAAGAAACCGGACGCGGCTGACGGCTTTTCGACGTATGTCGATGCGCTTTACGGATACCTTTTCGATCACTGGAGATCGGCGGCAGAAGTGAATTCCGCGCGGACCGACGCTTTGTTCGAAGTGAAGCACGCTTACCAGAACAGCCTGTACGGCGAGAAACAGGAGAAGGGCTGGGAGGGATGGAACAGTCACTTCCTCGAGAAGGTCCTCGAAACCGCACGCGCGAACAAAGGGTCGCGGATCCTCGTCACCGTCGGCGCCGAGCATTCGTACTGGCTTCGGGAAAAGCTTGGCGAGCAGGAAGGGATAAGGCTGATCGATGCGGAGACTTTTCTCAGCCTGGCTTCCAAAGCCCGAGACACGACAACTCGCCCCGGAGATTCCAATGCGCGAAGCGTATCTCCGGGTCCGGACCTGACGAGCAACTGAGCGAACCGGTTTCTAATTTACAAGTTCGAACTGCACGAACGCCGTCGCGAACCGCTCTTCTGCCTTCCTAGTTTCGTCCAAAGCGGCTTATGAGCATCTCTCCGGCCTGATAGATGAAGACCAGAGGAAAGCGCTTGCTTCGTCGCAGGACAAATGGGAGAAGTCCGTGGCAGCTGATATCGACCTGCTGATCGCCGTCCAGGGCCCCGGAACGATGTGGGTTCCTTCGAGGCCTTATCGGAAGTACGAAGAGATAAAACTCAGGACCAGAACGCTGCGAAGCCACGTGGAGATGCTTCAACTGTCCCAGGGCTGAACAAGGACAAGCAGTTCAAAGAAGGCAGGACAGAGCCCCGGAATCCGGGGCTCGATCTTCTGGCGGTCGGCCAGACCGGTCGACATGAACACCCGACTTCTCGGGAATCCTTGCACGTGACCCATTTCGCTTACGGGCTAAGCGAAGGGAAGGTACCCGAAGGTAGTCCTTGTGACGTCGCGAAAAAAAATTGACCCTGCCTCCCTTTACCGATACATTCACGACAAGCGAAGACAAACAGTAACTGACAGAAGCGGTGCTGCGGCGGCTCCGGGAAGATGATCTGGCGTGTCCCGGCGGGATCGCGTCCCATCTGATCGCGAGCAATGCTGACCGGAGCGCCGAGATCCCGCCGCCTGTATGCGGGCAGGATTGCGGAGGATCTTCCGGGTCATTTGCATACAGCTGTTGAATTCGCGGGCTGTTCGGAGAGCACATCGTGCGCAGACTGAGACATTTCCTGTGGCTGACCATTCTAGTGATCGCGGCAAGCGCGCCCGGTCAGCGGGATGATTCCGGCGGGCTGGAACTGATCGTTCAGACCGGACACCCGGATGGAGTCTCAGCAATAGCCTTCACGCACGATTCAAAGTTCGCCGCGTCGGGCGACAACAACGGGACAGTAAAGCTCTGGGACCTTGCCACGCGAAGGGAACTTCGGGTGTTCAAAGGACATACGAGATTCCTCAAAGAGATAGTTTTTTCAAACGACGGAAAGCTGCTGGCTACGGTTCAGGCGGGAGACCCTCTGCTCATACTGTGGGAAGTAGAGACTGGCCGGAAGAGATGGGAAACGTTGCTCGGAAGCGGCACGGTCACGTTCAGCGACGGCGGCAAGTTCCTTGTGAACGACTACGGTATATGGGACACCGGGACGGGAGAGCTCCCCGGTTTCCTGGGCGATCGCGGTCCGGCGGAAGAGGCCGACATCGGCCCGATCGCGATCTCGAAAGACGGAAGAACACTGGCTATCGCCACCGAGGCCCGCGGCATACGGCTCTTCGACCTTAAGACCGAAAAGGAAATTCGGACATTTGAGGCTAACGTCGGTGCGACAAGTTCCATAGCGTTCTCACCGGACGGATCGATCCTTGTTTCGGCTGGAGAAGACAGGAAAGCGATCTTCTGGAATGTGGCCGGCGGCGGGAGATCCGGAGCGTTGGTCGATCTTTCCGCCGCCGATCACTCGATGGTATTTTCTCCGACCGGAGAGTTTCTGGCGATTGGCGACATCGTCCTCGACGTCGCAACCCGCAGCGCTGTAATAAGTCTCGCAGACCGGACCGGTCCTGATCGTCCGGTCTTTTCGCCGGACGGGAGTACTCTTGTCTCTGTCGATTGGCAACAGAGCATCTCGATCTGGGACCTGGATTCCGGAACCGAGCGCGTCACCTCGCTTAATACCAAAAACCTCAGCGGAATTTCCCGACCCGTCTTTTCACCTGACGGTAAGTTCCTGATCTACAGAAGTGCCTTATGGAATGTCTCGGAGGGCCGCCTTGCGAACTTTCTTGGTGAAAAAGGAGACTTCGACGCGGTGGCCTTCTCCGGCGACGGCAAGGCCCTGGCTCTGGCAAGGAGAGTTGACCTTGAACCTCGGAAGGTCGCTTCCGCCGAACTGAGATCGGACATAGAGATCTGGGACCTCGGATCGGAACGGGAACTCGCTCCGTTTCGCGGACGTGCCGTGGCGGTTGGCGACGTCTCGTTCTCTCCTGACGGGGGCATCCTCGCGGCCGGCGACAGCGGGGGGGCGCTGAGATTGTGGGATCTGAATAATGTCGGCGAATCCACCTTCCTGAACCGTGACGGTGATTTTGTCGGCGACTTTGTCTTCCCGCCCGACGGTAGTTTGCTCGCGAGCCACCAGATGACCGGATCGGGGTACAGCGTGAAGCTGTGGGACCTGGAGACCGGAAACACTATCCGGGAATTCGAAGCCGGATCCGGTACAGGGCAGATCCGATTCTCCTCAACCGGCAGGTTCTTGTCTTACGGAAACAGCGCGTGGGACCTCAAAACCGGGTCAAAGGTCGAACTCGGACCGTTGGGGAAGTTCGATCAGGTCGAGTTCTCCTTCGACGAGACGAAGATCGCGGTTCTGGAAGTTCGCGGAGACGACCTTGCACAACGAACCCTGAAGATCCGGAGTGTCGTTTCGGGCGTCGAGATAAGAATGGAGAATCCCGGCGAGTCCGTTTCCGGGCCGGTAGCGTTTTCGGCAGACGGTCGGTATGTGGCGGCGTCCGGCGGCGGATACCCGTACCTGATCGTTTGGGACGCCGGTTCGGGAAAGGTCCGGAGTGTGATCGAAGATGATTACGATCGGCTCCAAGCCTGGCCGGCTGAATCGATCCAGTTCTCGCCTGACGGCCGGTCGGTCGCGGCTGACAGGGGTGAGAACAATCCGATAGGTCTTTGGGACACGGCGACAGGTGAAGCGATCGGGTACGACAAGCTGCCGGCGTGGGTGCGGTTCTCGGGATCTTTCGCCGTGTCGCGCATCAACGGCAGGATGGTCCGCGCAGAATCCGATGGCGCCGGTATCGACTTGAGGGATGCCGATACCGACGAAACCCTGGCCTTGATCGTCGCGGTCGAAACTTCGGACTGGGCAGTGACCACTCCCGCAGGGTTGTTCGACGCCTCGCCGGGAGGGCGGGAGATGCTGCATTACGTCGTGGGACTGGAGACGGTCACACTGGAGCAGATGAAGGAGGTTTATTACGTACCGGGGCTGCTTCAGAAGATCTTCAGGGGCGAGCCTCTGCCGAAGGTCGGGCTGTTCACCTCGAAGGACCTCTATCCGGAGGTCGCATTCGAGTTTGACGAGCGGAGCAGGCGGCTGTCTGTGAAGCTGAGGAACCGCGGAGGCGGGATCGGGCCTGTGCAGGTGCTTGTGAACTCGAAGGAGGTTGTGGAGGACGCCCGTCCTGAGGGCTTCGATCCCGGGGCGAGGGAGGCTTCGTTGACGGTGAGCCTCGAAGGGGCTCCGTTCCTTGCCGGGCAGGAGAACCGGATAGAGGTGGTGGCCCGCAACCGTGAGGGGTCGCTGACGAACAAGGGTACTCCGAAGGGATCGAGATCGAGCAAGGTGTCAGGGGACGGGGACGCCCTTTCGGCGCCGGACGTGTACGCGATAGTGGGGGGAGTGTCGGACTACACGGGAGACGATCTGGACCTGAGGTTCGCGGCTAAGGACGCGGAGGACTTTGCGAAGGCGGTCGAGCTGGGGGCATTGAGGCTGACCGGCGATCCCGGGAAAGTGCATATCAGGCTGCTGACGAGCGGGGGGCGGGAGTCGCGGGCCGGGTTCGCGGTCCCGGACGCGAAGGCGGGCGGCGCTACGAAGGAGGAGTTCCGGAAGGCGTTCGATGACTTCCGTGGAGCGAGGCCGGAGGACATCTTCATCGTGTATCTTTCGGGCCACGGAACGTCGGTCAGCCTGAACCCGGACCCGTCGATGCCGGGAGGGGACACGTACCTGTACCTGACGCAGGAGGCGACGACGACGAGCAGGGACGTACTGGTCGTGAGCGGAGCGCGGCAGGCGATGACGCTCTCGAGCACAGAGATAAAGGAGCTGATGACGAAGAACCGGGCACTGAAGCAGATACTGATCCTGGACACCTGCGCGGCCGGGGCGGCGGTGGAGAGCCTTGTCGGGAGGCGGGACATGCCTTCGGACCAGATAAAGGCGCTTGAGAGGCTGAAGGACAACACGGGATCGTACGTGCTGATGGGAAGCGCGGCGGACCGTGTGAGCTACGAGGCGAGCAGGTACGGGCAGGGGCTTCTGACATACTCGCTGCTGCAGGGGATGAAGGGGGCGAGGCTCAGGGACGGCGGATACGCATACGTGGGAGAGCTGTTCAGCTATGCCCAGGACACGGTGCCGCAGCTGGCGGCGAACATAGGCGGAGTGCAGAGGCCACTGATAATCGCGCCGGAGGCGGCGGGGAACTTCCCGATCGGGAGGTTCACCGAAGAAGAGTGGAAGCAGATCACTCTCTCCAGCCCGAAGCCTCAGATCCTGAGGCCGGTGCTGATCAACGAGAGCCTCCGGTTCGACAACCTCCGCCTCCAGCCGATGTTCGAGAAGGCACTGAGGGAAGCAAGCTATGTCTCCGCCCGAGGCGGCGAGGAGCCGAAGATCGTCTTCATCGACGCGGACGAGATGTCGCAGGCCGTTCGGCCAAGCGGAACATACGCCATTGAAAATGGAGGATTAACATTGCGGATAGTCCTCGTGCGCGGTAACCAGAGGTTGGGCGAGGAGATCCTTGTAAACGGAAAGGCGGACGATATCCCGGCTGTGATCCGGTCCGCGCTTGAGGCAATGATCCGGGCTTTAAGCGAGGATCTTTAGAGAAGCGGCCGGGAATTCAGTTGACGCACGACAGCGGATGTCGTGAAGAGATCTGCGGGCAAGCGAATTAGATATGCCTGCCGGATGTAAGGTTTCGGGAAAGTCGCACACGTTGGAGTATGGGAAGCAATTCCCGACTACACAAAACAATTAGAAAAGGAGAACTCTGATGACAGATAGATTTGATCAAGTAGTTGAAACCGCAAAAATTAAAAAGTCACTTATTTTCTTTGTTCTTACTCTGCTTGTGCTGACGGCTGGAGCGACGATCGCAAATGCGAAAGGAAACAGGTATGGAGTTTTTGTCGCAATTGAAGATTACAAGTTCGCTCCGCTTCCCGGAACGGCCAAGGACGCGAGCATGTGGAAGAAGACGATGATCGATTACTTCGGCTTCAGCGAAGGCAATACAAAGCTGGTGCTCAATAAAGACGCAACGAGAGCAGGCATCCTGAACTCGATCGCCGAGATGGCGAAAAAGGTGCAGCCCGGCGATCTGTTCGTTTTCACATATTCCGGACATGGAACGCTTTGGTTCGACCAGTACTCGCCTGTGAGGGACGAGGCAAGGAAGATCTCAGTGGATCTCTGGGCGGGAGAGACCGAGGATTCACATATCGTCTATCCGCTCGATTATTATGACGCCGCAATAGTGCCGATCGACGCGGATGACGAGGGTTCCGGAAGGCCCTGGGGCAACCTGATCCTCGATGACGAACTGTTCTTCGCATTGGCCCCGATTGCCGAAAAGGGCGCGCGAGTGGTCTTCATATCCGACAGTTGCCATTCCGGAACGATCGCTAAGGGAGAGGTAAAAGCAAGCGAGTACAAAGCGCGCTTTGTGGATCCGGCAGACGTTCTCGGTAAGGATGCTTTGAAGAACCTCAAGGTGCCGGCGAACCAGAAGTCCGGCCGGCAGACCATCAAGAACGGATTCTACCTGACCCTTTCGGCATCTAGCGACACGGAAGTTTCGTGGGGCGGGCCCGACGGCGGACTCTTCACATCGATGGTCACCGGATATATCGAAAGGAGTGCTCAGAGGGTGAAGGAAATGACGTACAGCGAGCTGCACGTGATCACGCAGGCCCTCGTCGTCAGGATAAGCGAGGAGCAGCTGCCCACGGTGCAGACCCCGCAGATCGATCTGTTCGCATTCGATGTATCCAGTGAAGACGACAGCTGGGCGGACAGGATCTACGGCGAGAAGATCTTCCAGCCCTGAAGGCACTGGACAGTTGACGAATCTGGCGGCGTATCGGTGCTCACTGGGCAGCCGCGCCGCCTTTTTTCGGTTTGAAGACGCAGCATTTGAATGTGCCCACGGCGACGCTGCGAGAGTAGGTTGTAATGAAGAGATCGATCCTTTCAGTTTTGATCCTGGCAATTTCGCTTTGTCAGCTGTGCGTCGAGATCGGCGCGCCGTACAAGGCGGAGGCCGCGAATCAGAGGAAGGCCGTCAAGCGGGCGCTGCTGATCGGGATCAGCGAGTACAACACGAGTCCGACGAACAAGAGTTTCAAGGGACTGCCTTCGGTCAAGAACGACATTCGGGCGATGGAGATCCTGCTCGGATCTCCCGCGTACGATTTCAAGGTCCGGAAAGTGGTGGATTCGGATGCGACGCGCGCCGGGATCCTGAGGGCCATCCGCGAGCACCTGATCGAGTCGGCCTCAAAAGGCGATGTTTCTCTTCTATATTTCTCAGGTCACGGATCGCAGGTGCAGAACTCATTGGGGGGTGAAGGTGACGGGAAGGACGAAACGCTTGTTCCTTACGATGTGGTACGCCCCGTCAAGAAGCGTGACGACCTGCGCGACATCAGGGACAAGGAGCTGAACGAACTGATCAATGAAGCGGCCGAAAAGGGGGTCCGCTTCACGGCGATCATCGATTCGTGCCATAGCGGTTCGATCGCCAAGGGCGAGGACGATGTCAGACAGCTCGAACCGGCTGAATTTGATATCAAGGAAGAACCGAAGCCGTCCCAGCTTGTGAGTCCTTCTGAGAACGGATCTTTGATCTATTCAGCCGCACGGGAGTTTCAGCGCGCGTCCTCGGCGCCGTACGGATCCCACGAGGTCTTCCGGAAGCTCGGTTTTAACGAAACGGACACGATAGGGAATTTCACCGCACACCTCCTGATGGTGCTCTATGAGAATCCCTCGTACGCGGTTTCTGCCGAGACCTTGTTCCGAAGGGTCGAGGGCCGGATGAGGGCGAAGGGAATTCGCCAGCGTCCAGAGATCGAGGGCGGAAGGGAACGCAGAAGCAAGACTCTATTCGGGCTCGAACCCGCAGTCAAACAATCTCTCCTGCCGATCGAGAAAGGTGACGACGGCCACTACTATCTGCTCGGCGGCCTGTCGAACGGTCTTTCGGCCGGCAATGATCTCGTGCGGGATCCGAAGTCGGACAAAGGTAACGAAGACGAGTATGTCAGGATACGCCTGACGAAAGTGGAGCTCACCAAGAGCCGGTTCGATGTGATCTCCGGACATACTCTTGCGGACCTCAGCGAAGGCGACCTGTTCAGGCAGGAGACCTGGGGAATGGAGACCGGTCCTATCATCTCTGTGTGGCCTCCTCCGTCCGACTTCACCGGCGCACAATTAATGGAAATGGCGCGAGAGGTTCGGTCATTTGCTTCGAACAAACGCCTGCGCATCGCGGATTCCCCGCTCGGCGACGACTACACCCATCTTCTCAGCTATGAACGCGAAAGCCCGGCTTCCGTCTGGACCCTGACCTTCCCTTCGGGCGAAAAGAAGCGCATCGGGAAGGTCCTGACCGCGGCGACTTTGGAAGAGCGCCTCTCAGGATCCGACTTTGAAAAGAACGATGCGCTTTTCATCGCATTCCCTCCGCCGAAGGAGTTTGAAAAGACCCTCGGATTCTCCGACGCCGATCCGCGCGGCGCAATAGCCAGGTCGGCGACCCGGGCCGGCTCGACCTATCTGCTTGTAGGAAGATCGCGAACCGCAGGAGAGAAAACGCTTCTGGAGTATTCCTGGATCCTCAGGTCGGCGTTCGATGAGCACGATCCGCGAAGAACACCGGATCCGGACGGCATAGTCTCTGCGCTTCCCGAATCAACGGACTGGGTGGACTTCGAAGAAGGTGAAGATGCCGTTCAGCGCCTTCTCACATTTGCTGGAAGAGTGGCAAGAATAAGCGGCTGGCTCGGCCTTCAGCCGCCGCCGGGAGCGGAGGCGAGGTTCCCTTACCGGCTCGAGATCCGGAGCAAGGAAGGCCGCCCGCTTGGGGACTCCGAGCCTCTTTACGAAGGGAATGAGTACAGGGTTTTTCTCGTTGCGGACAAGGAGTTTCTTGAGGCGAATCTGGGCAGGTATGAATTGACCTTTTTCGCCTACCTTGTCGCGATCGACAAGAACGGTGAAGCGGGGCTGCTCCACCAGCGGGGCTCCGAGGTTCGGATCGCGATCGATCCGCTTGATCCTCAGGCGGAGATCGAACCGTCGACAACCTGGCATTTCGAGATCGGCCCTCCGGTGGGAACAGAGAACTATGTTCTCCTTGTGACGACCTCGCCGCTTCCGGACAAATCGATCCTCTTCTCGGAAGGAGTTCGGACGGACGGCGGCAAATTCGTAGGCGATCCTCTTTCGCAGCTGCTCAACCGTATTGGCGATCCCGTCGGTTCGAAGCTCGCCAGGGGGGAGCTCTCTACACCTGAGAACTGGTACGTTCAGACGGTTACAAGGGTGAGCAAGGAGAAATGATCGTGCGACGGTTCGCCCTTGCGGATAGGGAGCCCGCTGCAATCTGAGGATCCCGAGAGACGATGAGAGATCTGATCCATACATTGATAAGCACCACGATCGCGCTAAGCCTGTTGGCACTGTTCGGTGCGGCGGACCTGTCCCGGACCGCGTCGGCCCAGGACGGGGCGATCCCCGCGCAGCTGGTGGTACAAACCGGCCATAACGGATACGTCAATTCTGTTGCCTACTCTCCGTCCGGAAAAACGATCGCCTCGGGCAGTCGCGACGGTACGATCAAGCTTTGGTCTCCGGAAACTGGTCTGGAACTTCTGACGATCAAGGTGGGTACGGGGTATCCCAATGCGATCAGATTTTCACGGGACGGCAAGATGATCGCGGCGGGGGGTTCGACCGGAGAGCTTGGTCTTTGGGATGCCTCAAACGGCGCAGCAATTCTCAGGTTGAAAGCGGATGACGAATGGATCAAATCTGTCGGGTTTTCTCCTGACGGCAGGTTCCTGTTTTCTTCCAGCAGCGGTGGAAAGATCTTTGTATGGGAAACTGCAACAGGAAAGCGTGTCGGTGAATTAGCCGGTCACTCCAGAAGTGTCTCGTCATTGGCGATTTCCCCGGACGGAAGCCGCCTTGTTTCGGGAGGCGAGACAGGCGAGGTCTTTTTATGGAGTCTTGCCGACGGCACGCTCGAAAGGACGCTGGAATGTCAGAAGTACGGGGTGAGAGCCGTCGCCTTTTCCCCCGACGGGCGCCTTGTCTCCTGTGGCGGAGCCGGCGACGGAATAGACATAAGGATCTGGGACGCTGAAGAAGGAACTTTGAATGGCGAATTTCCAGGCCACGGCATGCCCGTCAGGGCACTGGAGTTCTCGCCCAGTGGAAGATCGCTCGCGTCATCGGGAGGAGATTCCGTCAAATTGTGGGATTTGGACGCGATGCGGGAGTCCAGGACTTTTGAAGGGCATGACAATTATGCAGACACCGTGGCCTTTTCTCCGGATGGAGGCCAACTCGTATCCGGCAGCTGGGACAAGACAGTTCGAATTTGGGATGTTCGAACCGGAACCTTGAAGAGAGTGCTAAGCGGGCTTGTGAACCAGGTGCTCTCATACGCGATCGCTCCCAACGGAAAGTATTTGGCGGTCGGCGGAGAAACCGGTTTGACGGTCCGTGACCAGACCATATCCCACAATACAAGGCAGCTTGCCGGACACCTTCGGCCCGTGATCGCATTGGCTTTCTCACCGGATTCGGAGGTTCTGGCATCAGGGAGTCAGGACGGTTCGATCGGGATTTGGGACATTGGCACAGGAAGCTTCAGGCACCGCCTTACAGGCCACACCGACTGGGTAACATCTGTTGCGTATTCTGAGGAAGGGAAGCGCCTTGTTTCCGCAGACAAGGATGGGAACGTCAAAGTATGGGACCTCGAATCTCAAACAGTAGCCAGTGAATTCGTACATCGCAAGTACAGTGCTGTTTCGGTGGTATTTTCGCCTGACGGGAATAAGGTGGCATCGGGCGGGCAAGATGGCGTCATTAAGATATGGGATCTCGGGTCCGGCAACGAGCTCAGTTCTTTCGAGATCACCGATGGAGAGTTGGGGTTTGTGTTCACAGTTCGCTTTTCACCTGACGAGAGCAGGCTTGTAACCGAATCGGCTGACCGGAAGGTAAGGATCTGGAATACGGGATCGGGCGAAATGACCGAAGTCCTCGACATCGATGAGGATAAGACGGTCAACACAGTAATTCAGATCTGCCCGCGATTCTTCGAGTTTACAAAGTTGAAGATGATCGATCCCGTGACTCGTCTGACCTACTCTCCGGGAGTAAATGGCAGGCTGGATTTGCGCCGGCCGGGAGAGAATGGCTACCTTGCAAGCCTCCTTCTGTTCTTAGGTAACGAATGGGCTGTGACCACGACTGGTGGGCTGTTCGACGCCTCGCCGGGAGGGCGGGAGATGCTGCATTACGTCGTGGGACTGGAGACGGTCACACTGGAGCAGATGAAGGAGGTTTATTACGTACCGGGGCTGCTTCAGAAGATCTTCAGGGGCGAGCCTCTGCCGAAGGTCGGGCTGTTCACCTCGAAGGACCTCTATCCGGAGGTCGCATTCGAGTTTGAAGAGGAGAGCAGGCGGCTGTCTGTGAAGCTGAGGAACCGCGGAGGCGGGATCGGGCCTGTGCAGGTGCTTGTGAACTCGAAGGAGGTTGTGGAGGACGCCCGTCCTGAGGGCTTCGATCCCGGGGCGAGGGAGGCTTCGTTGACGGTGAGCCTCGAAGGGGCTCCGTTCCTTGCCGGGCAGGAGAACCGGATAGAGGTGGTGGCCCGCAACCGTGAGGGGTCGCTGACGAACAAGGGTACTCCGAAGGGATCGAGATCGAGCAAGGTGTCAGGGGACGGGGACGCCCTTTCGGCGCCGGACGTGTACGCGATAGTAGGGGGAGTGTCGGACTACACGGGGGACGATCTGGACCTGAGGTTCGCGGCTAAGGACGCGGAGGACTTTGCGAAGGCGGTGGAGCTGGGGGCATTGAGGCTGACCGGCGATCCCGGGAAAGTGCATATCAGGCTGCTGACGAGCGGGGGCGGGAGTCGCGGGCCGGGTTCGCGGTCCCGGACGCGAAGGCGGGCGGCGCTACGAAGGAGGAGTTCCGGAAGGCGTTCGATGACTTCCGTGGAGCGAGGCCGGAGGACATCTTCATCGTGTATCTTTCGGGCCACGGAACGTCGGTCAGCCTGAACCCGGACCCGTCGATGCCGGGAGGGGACACGTACCTGTACCTGACGCAGGAGGCGACGACGACGAGCAGGGACGTACTGGTCGTGAGCGGAGCGCGGCAGGCGATGACGCTCTCGAGCACAGAGATAAAGGAGCTGATGACGAAGAACCGGGCACTGAAGCAGATACTGATCCTGGACACCTGCGCGGCCGGGGCGGCGGTGGAGAGCCTTGTCGGGAGGCGGGACATGCCTTCGGACCAGATAAAGGCGCTTGAGAGGCTGAAGGACAACACGGGATCGTACGTGCTGATGGGAAGCGCGGCGGACCGTGTGAGCTACGAGGCGAGCAGGTACGGGCAGGGGCTTCTGACATACTCGCTGCTGCAGGGGATGAAGGGGGCGAGGCTCAGGGACGGCGGATACGCATACGTGGGAGAGCTGTTCAGCTATGCCCAGGACACGGTGCCGCAGCTGGCGGCGAACATAGGCGGAGTGCAGAGGCCACTGATAATCGCGCCGGAGGCGGCGGGGAACTTCCCGATCGGGAGGTTCACCGAAGAAGAGTGGAAGCAGATCACTCTCTCCAGCCCGAAGCCTCAGATCCTGAGGCCGGTGCTGATCAACGAGAGCCTCCGGTTCGACAACCTCCGCCTCCAGCCGATGTTCGAGAAAGCATTGAGGGAAGCAAGCTATGTCTCCGCCCGAGGCGGCGAGGAGCCGAAGATCGTCTTCATCGACGCGGACGAGATGTCGCAGGCGGTCCGGCCGAGCGGTTCGTACCGGGTGTTGAACGGCGTGCTGACGGTCAGCCTGGTTCTTGTACGGGACAATCAGCTTGTCGGTGAGGAGATCGTCATCGACGGTGAGGCTTCGGATCCGGAGCGGCTTGTACGATCGCTCGTCGAGAAGATCCAGGAAGCGTCGATGACGTTCAAATAGAAGGGGACATCCAGAGTTATCAAAGGAAGAGGCGAACAATGGAAACAAGGACGGTTCACAAGGGCTGCCGTGGCTTTTTGTCTCGCGGCGCTTGTGCTCTTGTCGTCAGCTGAAACCTCTTCGCAATTGAAGGCGGGCTCTGACACCGTCATCGACACGGCCCGGCTTGTGGTCCAGACCGGACACTCCGGTTCAATCAACGACATCGCGATCTCGGCCGATGGCAAGCTCATCGCCTCCGCCGGAGAGGAAGGAATCGTGATCATCTGGGATGCCGAATCGAAACGGATGCTCCGCGTGCTCAAAGGACATTCCGGGCCAGTGAAGAAACTTGCCTTTTCGAAAGACGGGAAGTTTCTCGCGGCAGGCACCGGTTCCCGGGAGGAAGACGCGCCCGGGGACCTCGACGAGCGCGAACGAGCCGGTTTCGAGATCCGTGTGTGGACCGTCCCGGGCTGGGAAGAGGCGGCGGTTCTTCGGGGGCATACTGGTGAGATAACCGGTCTTCAGTACACTTTCGATTCCCAGCCCGTATTGATCAGTTCTTCCGCGGACGGCTCCGTGCGTCGGTGGACGGGCGATGGCGAGGTTCTGTTTGAAGCCGAAGATGTGGGGCGTCCGGGGGACAAGCGGGGGGATCCGGTCACCGCAGTTGCCGTCAGTCCTGACTCAAAGCAGATAGCTTTCAAAGTCGAGTCCGAAAACGAGATACGCCTCGTATCTTCCAGGGACGGTAGCCATATCAGGAAGCTGGATGTGGTCTACGAAGAGAACGGCCACAATCTCGCCTTTACACACGATTCGCGCTTCCTTATCGCGACCTCGCAGAATCCCTATTTCGCAATGTCTGCTGTTTCTTACGAGGGAATAGCCGAGATCTGGGACCTCAAGAATGACGGAGCGGGAGGGAGGCCTGTTGCGAGCTTTGGCGGAGGCGATCCAAGAGACATCGATGCGGTAGGTCTGTACGGGCCGATCGCCGTCTCGCCCGACTCAGTTTCGGCCTTGGTTCCCTGCAAAACAACCGGCGGCCTCTGCCGCATTTGGCTCACGAAAGCGGGGAACTGGAACATGGAGGAGTTCGCGAACCCTTGTTTCAACGAGATAACCCAGTTCAATTCGATAAATCTGAGTTCCGATGGCAAGTACTTCGGCTGGGCTGAAGGGATCGCATCCACCGGCGGAAGCGCCGGAGGGGGTTTCGGTGAAGAAGCTTTGGGGATTGCCCGTATCGAAGACCTCGCGTCCCGTTCGGGCGGCGATTCTTGTTCAGACTCGCAATTCCCCGCATTCGCAGAAACAAATGTAACCGCTGATCTCTTGGTGCTGGGAGCCGGCGAAAAAATACAGTCCGGCGGTACGATCTGGGATCTGAAGTCGTCAATTTCTACGCATTTCGGCCAGACGGTTGATGATTTCTCGGAAGACTCACCTTTTAACCGGAATCCGACCAACTGCCTGACCAGGTTCTCACGGTCCGGAAAGAGAGCTGTCTATTCGAAATGCGCTGCAGAGCCTGACGATGAGGACTTCTCCGCGGGAAGAGAACTGTCGGTGGTCGATGTCGACTCGGGAAGGGTCATCTACGATGTGCCGCTCAAGCATTCGGACGACTACCAAGCTGAGTGGTGGGACACGCGATTCGTCAGGTTCGCACAGGATGACAGACTACTGGTCGTAGCCTCGAAACACAGGATCAGCGTTTTCAACGTCGATGACAAGCGCCTCGAATGGACGGCAGAGGTCCGGTCGGACTACGGTAGGTATTTCGCGGGCGGACACGAATATGCGTATCCGTACGCACTTGATCGAACGGGATCGTTCCTCGTGTTTAACGAGTGTCCGCCTCCACAGGGCAATTCCGCGGTACCCTGCTCGATGAAGCGAGTCGACCTGCGGACCTTTGAGGTGAGGAATATCACAGAACTTGGGTGCTCGAACGAGTTTCTCGCGGTCGTCCCAAACGGGAAGAGCGTTCTCGCAGAGGAGTGCTACGGGGGACAGAACGGACTTCTCATTGTGGATATCGACACGGGAAGGCGGTCCAGGCTGCCGTTGTCCGACGATCCCGGGGACCTGTTCGGATTCACACGGCTCGAGTTCTCGCCTGACGGGAAGTTCCTGCTTGCAGGCGTAAATCTTGTACGGCTTTTGGAAACGGGTTCGGAACCTGAAGCCGGCGTAGATCCGGGGGAAGGGATAAGCGGTATCGGGGACGATTACCCTGTCCTGAAGCTCTTCGATACGGATTCCTGGAAGGAAGTGAAAGCGTTTCCCGGGCAGAGTCCGGAGATCTTTGCTTTCTCCGGCGACTCCCGATATGTAGCTTTTTCGGATCGTCTGAGAAAAGTCGTTTCGTTGCGTGAGATCGGGCGCGGCGAAGACATTTCTAAGATTGCTGTCGACGAAGGCATCATCAGCCGAATCGCGGTTTCCGAAACCGGGGACTACGTCTTCATAAGGCTCGAAGACGGATCGACAAAGGTCGTGGAAACAAAAGGAGGAAAGGAGGTCTGCCGCCTGTTCTCCCTGAGGGATGGAAACTGGGCGGTGACGACGCCCACCGGTCATTTCGACGCCTCGCCCGGCGGCCGGGAAATGCTCCATTATGTCGTCGGAGTGGAGACGGTCACGCTCGATCAGATGAAGGACCGCTATTACAGACCCGGCCTTCTGAGATCGATCTTCGAAGGGGAGTTTAGAGGGACCGAGACCTTGTTCACTTCGAATGACCTTTTTCCCGAGGTTTCTTTCACGCCGCGCCTTGAAGGCAAAAAGCAGGTCGAGATCAGCCTCCGGAACCGGGGTGGAGGGATCGGCCCGGTTCAGGTGCTTGTGAACGGGAAGGAAGTAGTGGCGGACGCAAGGCCGGAGGGTTTCGATCCAGGTACGAGAGAGACTCTTCTGACTGCAAGTCTCGAAGGTGCGTCGCTCCTTCCCGGAGCCGACAACAGTATCGAGGTCATCGCCAGGAATGCAGAGGGCTGGCTGACGAATCGCGGAACACCCAAGGGATCGAAATCGGTCGAGGTCAAGGGTAGTCCCAATCTCGAACGTCCAAATGTTTACGCGATCGTGGCCGGGGTTTCAGATTATGACGGCACCGAGATCGATCTCAGGTATGCAGCGAGGGATGCCGAGGCATTCGCGGCGGCGATAGAGCTTGGCGCGCTTGGGATAACGGAAGATCCGTCGAAAGTGCATATCAGGCTCCTCACGGCGGGAGGCGAAGGAGCAGAGTTCAGGATCCCGGATGCAAAGATTTACGGCGCTACGAAAGAAGATCTCAAGCAGGCATTCCGCGACTTCGAAGCGGCAAGACCGGAGGATATCTTTGTCGTCTTTCTTTCCGGACACGGGATATCTATCTCGCTCGGCCCGGATTCCCGGGATTCAAGTTACGACAACTACCTTTTCCTCACTCAGGATGCCGATACCAACAACAAGAACTTCTTCGCCGCGAGGCTTGAGAGGGAAAAGAAGGCGCTTTCAGGGGAAGAGATAAAGGAGCTGATGAAGCAGAACAGGGCCTTGAAACAGATAATGATCCTCGACACCTGTGCGGCGGGTGCCGTCGGGAACAGCTACTTGTCGAGGGACATACCCTCGGACCAGATCCGGGCGCTTGAGGCTCTGAAGGACAGTATGGGCTTCCTGGTGCTGGCGGGCAGTTCGGCTGACAGGGTGAGTTACGAAGCCAGCAGCTACGGAGGCCTTTTGACCTATTCACTGCTCTATGGGATCAAACAGGAGTTCGCTCTCGAAGACGGAAATGCGTATGTAGGCGATCTCTTCGACTACGCGAAGAAAAAGGTCCCCGAGCTCGCGAAGGAGATCGGTATCGTTCAGAATCCAAGGGTCTTCGGCGAGATCGAAGGGAGAATCCCGATGCTCAGATTCTCCGAGGAGGACAGAAAAGCGATCAAGCTGCAGGTAAGGAAGCCGGTGATCTCCCGGCCCGTTCTGATAAACAGGGATCTGGACTATGACGATCTTAATCTCGGCACCATGCTGGCAACGGCGTTAAAGGATCTCAAGTTTTCCGAGTCAAAAGATAGCGGAGAATCGCCGGTTGATTATTTTGAAGGCGTCGGAGGTCTGGACGCGATCAGCCCGAGCGGATCTTACTATGTGACGGAAGGCAGGCTCGTGATCAGGATCAGGCTTATCAGGAACAACCGGCCATTGGGCGAAGCGACGACCCTGGAAGGGAATGCCGGTAATCCAGGGGAGCTGATCTCCAGACTCGTGGATCTGATCGTCTCAAGGGCCGCACAAACGACCGGGAACTGAGAGCGGCGTTCCAGTCAGTTTGTCTTCGGATCTTCACGTAGAATTTCCAAACCGTAACGGTATCGGCTTTCCGTTCCGACCCGCTCGGCCGTCACTCGAAACCTCCCAAATTTCAGGTCGTCGCGACCGACTATCACCTCCAGAACGGGCCCTTTTTCTCCGGACTTCGAGGAAATCAAAGTGCGCGACCAGATCTCTTGTTCCTCGAGATCTCTTATCCAAACGGAGTAATTGCCTGCGGCAGCGGACTCCGGCAGCTGGATCGAAAGGTTCAGCTGGGTAGTGTCGTCTCCGATCCGGACCGCGCGAAACACATTCGTGGTTCTCATGCCAGGAACGAACGCCAAAGTCGCGAAAACCTGATTCGATTGGTTCTGCCTGACGGGCGGGGCAGTCGAGGTCGGCGCCTGTCCCGGGCCGGAGGAGTCATTAACCTCGCGATCGTTCCTGTTTCCCGGAAGAGGACTACCGTTGGCGTCCGGGCTCACGGGAACAGTGGGTGTGTCGAGGTTCGCTTCTGCGACAGGCTGCGGTTGGGTTTGCAGGATCCAGAGCGACCAGAGAATGCCTATGGCGATCAGCAGGATCGTGGCGATGCTTGCGAACTGCAGTACGGGAATCCTGAACGAAAATCCTTCGAACAGACCCGCCAAGAACCCTTTGCTCTCAGGCTTCAGCCTTGCCAGCTCGCGATGAAACACACGGGCCGCAGTAACCTTCGCATGTCGTTCCGGCGACACAAGATAGCCTTGTTCAAACCTCGCTGTTTCATCTGAGTCCATTTCGCTTCTGACATACCGGTCGATCAAGCGCATTTCTGCGGTTTCGACCTGCTCGAAAAGGTCGTCGTCAAGGAAATACGACTCCTCGAACGCTTCAAGCTCTTCGCCGGCCAGTTCTCCGAACAGATAAAAATCGATGTTGGTTTGCTGATCTGTGCTCATTTCTAAGATCTGATCCTCCACGTCTTTAAAGTGGAAGGATCGACAAAAACCTTACATCCGGTCACCGTTTTTTTCGCCCAGGCAATTCTCGACACAGGTTCCCACTTTTTTTCGGAGCCTGCAGATATTCGTGTACAGCGTGCCGGCGCTCATTCCGTTGTCGCCTGCAAGCTTCTTTCGCTGCTCGATGTGGGTCTTGTCGGTCCCTTTGATCCTGTAAAAGGACACAAGCAGGTTGCGTTTGTCTTCGGGAAGTTCTTTAAGACAGCCGCGGAGGCAGTTGATTTCCTCGGGGGTTTCCTCGAGCTCGGGCGGAGCTTCGACCAGTTGGTCCGGCACGAGGTGCCCCGAATCGTCTTCGTCCGATCCATTTCTTATGGCGCCGGAAGAGTCGATGGAAACGGTCGTCGGATTCTTGAACGCTTCCAGACAAACGAACTTCGCGATCCCGAACACATACTTGCGAAGATCCTCGACCACTTCGCCTTCGCTGATCTTCGATACTGCCCTGAAGATCACCTCGTCGGCATAGTCTTCGGCAGGCGAGAGCCTACGGCCGGAGAAGTACATTACAAGCTTCTGCCGGAGTTTCTTGAATTCGACTTCGTTCTCGAAGTGCAAGTTCGTTCCCCTTACGCACGAAAGCGGAAATACCGAAGAAAAGTCAGGAGCGACACTAGAGCTTTATTTCATTCGACATAGGCTGTCAAGAAAGTGTGCCGTTCCGCGGACAACCGGGCAAAACCCGCATCCGGCAACGCGAACTGTAAGGAAATCCCCGCTGCCGCCACTTAAAGCCATACGCCGTGATAAATGGCGAAATCAAACCACCAGAGAGGAATAATTAAATGACGATAAATACACTTTTGACGGCTATGACAGTGATACTTCTTTTCGTATCGAGCTCCCTTGCAAGCGCCGGGAATATGCTGGTTGACGGCAAGATCGCAATGCGGGGACACTCTGCTGAGTCTGCGAAGAACATCAAGACCAGGAAAGCTACCAAAGTGCTGTGCCTGGGTATGGACATCAAAGCTGCGAAGTTCGAGGCATTGATGATGGTGGCAGGCATCGGGTCACGAGAGGCATTGCTCAAAGAACTGACCTACCTGGAGAGCCATCTCAAGGGAACGCCTGAAGGCGACATCATCGAGAACACCCTGAAGCGAAAGGATCTGACCTATGCGGATCTCTACAACGCTTTTGACGACGTGGAAAAGGCGCTGCTCGCAAAATTTGGCGGCGAGGAACGATGGGCTTTCAGGACCGGCCTCAAACTGATGGATGTGATCCTCGCGAGCGTTCCCGGGATGGAGGCAGAGCTCCAGGAAAATCTTAAGGACCTGAGCGCCTTGGCCGAGGAAGGAGCCGAATACGCTTCCGAAGAGGAGATCGAACTGCTGGAGTCAATAGCCGGCGTAAAGATCGGGGCGGGCCAGAATCAGGCCGGTTTTGACAAGATCCTGACCCAGGCGACGATCTTCACCGAAACCTATATGGATGCTGCGTAATTCCGGGGTTTCGTTAACGAACGAATTTCGCCACCGTGTTCTCGCGGTGGCCTTTTTTTATGCGGGAGTACATCTCGCACAGCAAGTTGTCAGGACCGGTCCTGTTATGGCCCCCGATCTTCTCGCCGTTTCATCGGGCCACAATTGAAGCGGAGACCCTGCCGATCACAATCCGACTTCCGTCACTCAGAACCAACGAAGTTCAGCTGCCTGAACCCGTTACCCTCCCAGACAAGATAGTGCGTTCCCACCCTTTCATCGTCCGAGAGCGCGCCGCGGACGACAACCAAGGAGCTGTCCTTTTTGAACTCAAGCGCCTCCGCCTCGATATCCGTTCCGGGAAGCCCTACTCCGAGGCCCGCCATCTGCTCGGGGAAGTAGACGCGGCCCGTCTTGGCGTCGATCACGGCTCCGACGAGGCAGTTCGTGCCGCAGCCCCAGTAGGTAAGAATGAAGTGTCCGGCGAAGTTCACGCCTTCTTTCTGCGCTTCGGTAAGCCTTGTCCGGAACATCCTCGCGTCCTTGTGGCTGTCCAGGTTGACAGCCTTGACGGTCCCGTTCCAGACCTCGGCCTTGTGATCCTCGAACTTCGGTGTGTCCTGCGAGGCGCCCGCCGTCCGAACGTCTCCCGACGTCAGCGCTCCGAAGAATGCGTAATTCGCGTTCGGGCCGTTCACGGAGAGACGCCAGTGGGTGAAGTCCTCGACGTTGTTGCATCCGTTCCCGCGTCCCTGAAAGACGAGAAAGTAATCCGCACCTCCCTTGAAGCCGGCAGAGAACATATCGCTCGCCGATCCCACCTTGCCGCGGAACTTCAATTCTTTGTAAAGGAGCGGCCCGCCGCCGGGTGAGTCCTCTCCGTCGTGTATGTCAGCGGCGTAATACTCGCGCTCGGCAGGGATGGGAATTGTGAGAGCGCCTACCGCGTCTTTCAGCGAGAACGTGAACATCCACGAAGTCGACATCACGCCGACACGCGTTCCTATCTCGTCGAACTCCGACCAGGTTTCGGACGACTCAGAGATCTGTCGAAGCGCGTCCAGGCCACGCACGATCTCGAATCCCGCCGCGTCGAGGTATAGCGAGGACTCGGACGCGTACTTCATCTTCGAAAGGATCTCGCGCTCATAGTCGTCGACTGCGCTTTTGCTCGAGAAATAGGTCCCCTTCTCCGCGCAACAGGCGCAGGCGAACGCCTGCTGGAAAAGCGAAAGGACCAACAAAGGTAGCAAAATCAGTATCAGCGGTGTTTTCTTCATAGCGTCAGCCTGCAGGTTCATTTCTTACGATCATACTCGGGGAGCCCGGGCGGGATTATACACTCTGCAGCAAGGCGCCCCGCCCGGCTTCCCGTCTTCAAATGCGCTCTATGGGACTCAAAACTATCTTCTTGATGTTTGCGATCGTGATCGCGGCAGCCGGTACTGTCCTTTCACAGCAATCCGGCTACCTGTCGGAATGGGATGATTTCAGGACGAAACTGATCCGGAAAGAGAAGTCGTTTCAGGCGGCGGAGCCGCTTGAGGACGGCCGCGACGGCTTTCAGCTTGTCACCTACAGCTCCGATGGGATGATCCTCAAAGCGCTTCTCAAGAAAGGTCAAGCGGCAAAGAGAGATCGCCGCCCCGCCGTTGTATACCTTCACGGAGGCTTCGCACTTACCTATGGCCAAATGGAGTTCACAAGAGGCTTCTCAGAGGCCGGCTTCGTGGTTCTCGCACCTTCCTGGCGCGGCGAGAACTCGAACCCCGGCCATTTCGAGCTCTTTCTGGGCGAGGTCCGTGATGCGAAAGCCGCCGTGCGTTGGCTTGCAAAGCAGGATTACGTCGATCCCGAACGGATTTACATCTTTGGCTGGAGCGTGGGCGGCGGGATCGCACTGAATTTGAGCCTCCACGGGGACATCCCGGTCCGGCTTTCCGGTTCAAGCGCGGGAATCTATGACAGGGAGCTGATCCGGTCCTGGGCGACCGAAGACGATTACATAAAATTCCCTTACGATCATACCGACGAGCGGGAGAACTACTTTCGTCTGCCTATTTACAATTTGAAGTCGATGGTGCGACCGCACATCGCATTTGTCGGTTCGGAAGACGGGTACGATGACGCCGCAAAACTGCTGGCGGATCTGTACCCGGATCAGAAGACAAGGCTTGACCTGCGGAAGTTGGCGGGGGATCACGTCTCAAGCGTCAAACCGGCAGTGGAACAGTTCATCAAGATGATATGGAGTCTAGAGGAGGCCAACTCGGATCGGGGTTATAGCGGCCCGACAAAAACATTCTCAGCGCAGGCTACTCGGGATTCTTGCGTTCTCCGGGCAGTAAGAGACAAAGCCTGACAACCACTTGAGAACCAATCTGGCTGAATCGCTCCGCCGGCAACGGGCTCCCGTACCTGATTCGATTTTCTTGTCTCAGACTAAATGCCGAGGTCTGTCACGTGCGCCATGGAGTACTCTGACGATCTCAACAGAATCGCCGCCGATCCTGTAAAAGACCAGGTAACTCTTAAATCCCTTGACCGGAAACATCCGAAAACGGCGAATCTCGCCCAAACCGAGATCTTTGGAAGGTGCAGAGTGCGGATGAAGGGAGATGTGAAGGAAACTCTCCTCGATCGCGTTGAGGAATCGCAAGCCGGCATCGAGATCTTCTGTCCCAAGGAACACAAAGATCTCCTCAATATCCCGAAGGGCCTGCGGCCGTCTTAGAATTGGGTGAGACAATTCTTTCTTTTTACTCTCGCGTCTCTCTTATCCTCTCGATCCCCCGCCGGCGGACCTCAGCCAGATCTTCTTTTGTCAGCGGAGTCGCATCTCCGCTCTCGAGGCCTTCAAGAAGCAATGTCCCGAGCCGCCTGTCCTCGCGCGATCTCAGGTAATCCCTCGCGAGTTCCCTGAAGAATTCGCTTGTGTTACCGTAACCGTCCTCGGCAACCGCTTCTTCAACCTTTCGTTTCAGGGCGCCCGGAAGCGAGATGTTTATGGTTTCGATCGCCATTTCTGACCTCCCGGGTAAAGGATACGTGGAATCGGCGAAATGTCAATAAATAGCATTCAATGACAACACGCTTAATTGTAGGATTTCGGCCTCTCGAAAACGGGTGATGCAATAAAGTGCAAATCCCTGACCGAACAAACCGTTGCGGGAATTGAGTGCATCAGTCGGGTCGAATACTATTCCTAATCCGTAATTTTCCGGAGGATCATGAAACACTACCTGCTTTTCGCTTTCGTATTCCTGCTCTTCGGCGCGGCGCCCGCCGGCGCGCAGTCCCTGGATCCGTGCGATTTCATACGCGGGCTCGAGAGCAACGGCCGTATCAACTGTTCCCGGATCAAGGTCCCGGAGGACCATTCGACCCCCGAAGGGCGTAAGATCAAGATCGCCTACGCCGTCGTCAGCGCGAAAAAAGGACGCGCGAAAGAGGCCGTGATCTACTTTTCCGGAGGCCCCGGAGGAGGGAGCCTCGGAGCGGGGTTCATTAATTTCCTCGGCAGCAGTCCGCTCGCAGAAACCCGCGACATCATTATCTTCGACCAGAGAGGCATCCAGCATTCCAGCGCTCTGCCGGACATAGGCAAGGGCGTTTACGACGCGATGGCCGCCGACACGGACATGGAAGGCGAGCGGAAGATGATCGCCGCGGTCCTCGCAGAGTACCGGAAGAAGGCGGACAAGAAAGGGATCGATCTCGGCGCCTACAACTCGTTCCAGAACGCCCGGGACGTCGCCGAGCTTATGAAGAAGCTCAAGTACGATAAGTACAACCTCTTCGGCGTTTCGTACGGGACGAGGCTGGCGAGGATCATCCAGGACCTATACCCGGAAATGCTCAACACGGTCATCCTCGATTCGCCGAACCTTATGACGGACGATTTCCTGATCGACCGTATGAAGAGCTACTCGGCGGCGGCGGAGAAAACGTTTCGGGCCTGCGAACGGGACGCCAGATGCCGCGGCGCACATCCGGACCTTGAGAAGGAATACACCTCCGTTATCGGGAAGCTGAAAAGCGAGCCGGTCCCGGTCAAATACGAAGGCGGAACTTTCGTGATCAATTCACAGGACGCGGTGTATTTCCTGCGCCGTCAGCTCTACAGGACCGACGCGCTCGAGAGGTTCCCTGCGCTGCTTCATGCGTTTGTCGATAAGGACCTGAAGATCCTCAGGGCGGTTGTCGAGGCCGAGCTTGCGGACGTCGAGGACGGATCGTTCAACACCTCGATGTTCCTCGCGGTCAGCGCATACGAAAGCATGGACCGCGCGAACACCCCGCAGGCGATCGCGAAGATGTACCGCGAGCTTCCTCACTTCCCCGATCAGCTGGCGTTCTTCACCAACCTCTACATCGAAGGGATGGACTGGCACGGCAAGTCCGTGTCCGCGGCCGACCGGGTGTTCAAAATGTCCTCCGTGCCGACGATCATTTTCGTGAACCAGTACGATCCGGTCACGCCTCCGGAGAACGGCAGGTTCTTTCAAAAGAAGCTCGAACGTTCGCATCTGTTCGTGATCGACGAAGGCGGCCACGGCGGCGGAAATTTCGCCTGCAAAATGGTAATGATGAACGCTTTTATGGACGACTCCGCGAAGAAACCCGACGCTTCCTGTATGAAACTGTTCGAGGAGCCTTCCACAGCGCGGTGATTCCTTTTTGCGTTGGCTTGCTATAAAGTCGGGCCCTGAGATGCGACTCAGGCGATTTCAATCCACAGTTCTTCTTCTCGTACTTGCCCTTCCGCTATTTGCCGAATCCGGCGGGACGGTGACCGTCGCGAGTAAGGCATTCACGGAGAGCCGCCTGCTTGCCGAGATAATGGCACAGCTGATCGAGGCGCGGACGGACCTGACGGTCGAACGCCGGATGGGACTCGGCGGGACGATGGTCGTTTTCACCGCATTGCAGGAAGGCGAGGCCGACATCTATCCCGATTACACGGGCACCGGCTGGTCGATCGTCCTCAAACGGGAAGAAAAGGCTCCCGATCCCCTCAGAACCTTCCTTACGGTAAGACGAGAGTACGAACGGCGGTTCAACATCACCTGGCTCGATCCGTTCGGGTTCAGCAACAGTTACGCGGTCGCCGTCCGCGAGCCGGTCGCCGAACGGCTTGGGATAACGCGCATTTCTGATCTGAACGAACACGCCGGCGAGCTCACCGCCGGATGGAGCCTGGAGTTCCTGAACCGCGAGGACGGGCTGCCGGGGCTGCGTTCGCACTACGGTCTCCGCCTCGCCGAATCGAGAGGAATGGAGCACGGGCTTGCATACGAAGCCATACGTGCCGGCGAGATCGATCTGATCGACGCTTACACGACCGACGGCAAACTTCTCAAATATCCCCTGCGGCTGCTTGAAGACGACAAGAACTTTTTTCCGCCGTACGAATGCGCGCCGCTTGTTAGGCTCGAAACGCTGGAGAAGCATCCCGAGCTGAAGAGCATTCTGAGCGAACTCGCGTTCCGCATTCCGGCCGAGAAGATGCAGAAGCTGAACTACGAGGTGGAGGAAGCGGGCCGGCCATTCGCGGATGTCGCGCGGTCGTTCCTGTTAGAGGAAGGACTTTTGGAGGCCGATTCTCCGCAGACCTCCGGCGAATCGATCGGCGGAGGAACGCTCGGCGAGTTCATCGTCGCAAGGATACCGGTTACGTTCAGGCTGATCGGCGAGCATCTTTTCCTGACCGGCGTGGCGGTCGCGCTGGCGATCCTGATCGCCGTTCCGCTCGGGATATATCTGACAAGAAACGAGCGTTTCAGCGGGCTTGTGATAGGCACCACCGGCGTGATCCAGACCATACCCTCGCTGGCGCTGCTTGCGTTCATGATACCGATACCGGGATTCGGGCTCTCGATGCGGTCGGCCATCGCGGCGCTCTTTCTGTACGCGCTTCTTCCGATCGTGCGCAATACTTTCACGGGGATCAAAGAGGTCGATGCCGATCTGATCGAGGCCGCGGAAGGAATGGGGCTTAAGGAGAACCAGATCCTGCGGCACATGCAGCTACCGCTTGCGATCCCTACGATCATGGCAGGGGTGAGGACGGCGGCGGTTATTTCGGTAGGTGTCGCGACGCTTGCGGCGTTCATCGGCGCCGGCGGGCTTGGCGAGCCGATCCTAACAGGGCTTCAGCTCAACGAACCGCGTTTGATTATGGCCGGCGCGATCCCGGCGGCGCTGCTGGCGCTTTCGGTCGACGGACTTCTCGGACTCGCCGACCGTTTGCTCGCTCCTTCGAGATAGGCTGGCTCTTCGAAATCGTTTAACAGGTATTAACAAATCGCTGCATAGCGTATTACAATACTTCGGGCGGCTCCTCCCCGCGCTTCATCCCGATCTCCACACTGGTTCCCCTCGACACAATATGGACAGAGAATCGAAAGAATCTATCGCAGCGCGTCTTACACACGCTTTTTACGCCAATGCCGAGCGTCGTCCCGGTTATCTCGGCCCCGAGCGCAGGTCTGCAGAGGACCTTGCGGAAGGACTGCCCGACCATCGCCAGGGCACCGTAACGCCCGGCGAGGTTTACAAGACCTTTAAGCGGTTTCTGGCGATGCTGGAGAATGAAAAGTGAGCTGTGAGCGTTGAGCGGTGAGCAGTAAGCAGTGAGCCGTTTAGCCGGTGCACTTGTGCACGGGACGGACGATGATCTGAATTGCCGGTACGCATTTTCGCGGGACGCTTCGTGTTTCTTCGTATCTCTTCGTGGTTCAGATCGATGTGAACCACAAAGAAACACAAAGAGACACATAACAGGACAGTACGCCGTGAGCGGTAAGCGGGGTCCAAAGGCCCCGTTTAGAGCGCCTCCGGGCTGCATGATCGCGCGAACGCGCGATCGTTCGAATACAGGTGATCGATCCGTCACCCAAAGAGCCTTGGATCCCGTCATCGGCGGAGCGAATTGCCTCCGGCCTCACCGCAGTCTCAGTGTTCTTCTTGCGTAAACTGCTCCGGATGTCTGACTCATATATCTGATCTCATAGACTCCTGCTTTTTCGGGCAGCCTGTCGACGACGGTCCTATCAACAAAACCACCGCTCAGGTATTTCTCCCTGCCGGATTCGTTATCCGGTGCGCCCATTTCGACGACCGCGATCTTCCCGAACGGACTGACGTCTCCGAACACCGTAACCTCGATCGAGCCGCCAACCGCTGCTTCTTCGTCAGCCAGGATCTCCACTTCGGGAGTTTTTGACCGAAACGGGAGCCGAAAATGGATGGTCCGGTCGCGGTCCTGCGATACGAGCCTGAGTTCATAGTTACCCGGGAAATACGGAGCCCGGATGGAAACCGACTCTTCACCTCCCCTGAGGACGATCGCGCTGTAAGGATTTCCTACGTTGTCTGTCGGTTTACTTCCCGGTTTTGCGAAAGTAAGAAGTCCCTTGCGGTCATTTCCTGTGATAGTGATCTCAACCGGGTACGAGGCAAAGGCCTCCGTTGGCAGACTGAAGGTTGTGCCCTGGTAAGTTGCAGATTGAGGTTCAGGCTGATCTTCATCCTCGACCGCAAGCCGCTCGATCGTCAGAGGCCGGAGCCGCGCGATCTCCGCATATCCGGGATCTCCGGTCAGCGCGACGTCAAGAACACAATCTTCAAGATTGGACTCGTCGGTTACTCCGGCGTTCTTGCATATCTCCTCCGCTTGCTCTCTCATCGTCTTGTTCAACTGTTTCGCCGTTACTCTCTTAAGAGGCAAGGTGGGATCAGCGAACGTGTCCGGGGATTCCCCAAACGCATAATCGAACAAGGACGTTCTCGAAGTCACTCGCCAGCTGTCGCCAAATTTCTTGTACAGATCTTCGAAGCTCACGGGAAATTGAAGCGCCGGTCCGGCTGAAGGCATAAGGTCGTCTACCCGGCTGCCGTTCCTGTTTCCCAGAAGGCCGACGGAGTTCGTTCCCTCCGGGACCCGGACGCGGACCGCACCTATCTTGTCTGACTGGGTCATCGCTTCGAAGACATATCCGTCGGCCGAAACACGGTAGGTTGATTCATCACGGCGCAGGGAAGCGCCGCCCGGCAGACGTAGCTCTTCTCCGACCTCAAGCTCAAAGTCCTCGCCATTTACGGTAAGTTTCGCCGGTTTTCCCCCGTACACCGCCACGCGCGTACCCTTGATCCTGACAGCCGCGGCGGAATTGAATGCTGCGTATTTCCACACAGACCCGTGTCGCGCCTGAACTTCGAAATCGTCTGTCCGCGAAAGAACGAATTCACCCACACCGTGAAAGTCGTACTTCAGCCCGTCATGGGTGCACATATGCGGGTCGCCATTCGAGCCGCCGCAACCTCCAGTCGCATTGCAACTCATTGAAACTGGAATTTGATCGATGATTATGTCGCCATCGGGACCGCCGAAGAGAAAGGCCTTGTTGTTCACGGATTCGTCTTTACAGCAATCGGGGCAGCTGCCTCTGACCTGACAAGAGTGCTCAGGATTCTCCGGGCCGATCTGAAAAGCGCTTGGGTCTGCCTTGATCCTGAATCGGGACCAGTCCCTCAGCCTGATCTTCATCGATCGTGTCTGGTAGAGTTCGGGCGAGATGGCGCGGGGATCCATCCCCGGTACCTGGTCAAAACCCTGAAGAAAAACTTTGATCGCAGTGCTCGGCGAGTTCCCGCAAGACTCAAGGAAGCGGCCGATTTCCATGCGTATGTCTCTGTCGCGGCAGTTCTCCGCCAGATAGTTCTCCAGGGGGCCGAGCGACTCCCCGAACCCCGCGAGCCATTCCTTAGCGTGATAAACAGGATCTTCGAGTTTCTGCGAGTACGGTGACTGAGGACCGCCATCCCGGTATTCTCGGGGTGAGTTGGTTAATTCGCATCTACGTCTGAGACGCGAAAGTATTTCGAAAGACGATTCCATCACTGCCCTCTCTTGCGCGCCGCCGTCGATCAAAGGGAGATCCTCTTTCGAATCAACTCGAGAATTGCCGGACTTGATCTGACAGGTTTGGGGACTAAAGGTAAGTCCATTCAGCGGCCGATCCGGAACCGGGCCGCTTTTGAAGTAATCCGGGGCCTCTTTACATATGTCTCCATTTCCCCCGCGAGACGCGCACCACCGGGCATACTCGTTCGCATCCCTGAGCGGATCCTCGCCTGACGGGATCCCGTCGCCGCCATCGAACTTTGCCCTGAGAAACTCCGCCCGGAGCTGGTTCGCCATCCAGAGCCGGGTGACAGCGCGGCATTGCTCCGGAGTGTCCCGCCAACTCGGGTAGGTGGTAGCTGTTGCAACCGCGACGATCAACAAAACGAGACACGCTGACCTTGTGAACGACATTCCCGACAGCGAGCAAGTTAAATCAAAGACTCTGGCCATTGTTATTCTCCCCGGAGTTCGTAAACCCAATCTTGAAGGAATCCACAGTTGTACTTGAAGGAGTCGTTTCAGGTAGTAACTGGCGGAACCTCGAAATTGGGCTGAATTATATAGTGAGTGTCAAATCCGGGGCGGTGAGCGGTGAACAGTGAGCGGTTAGCGATGAGCAGTGAGCGGTGAGCCGTGGGCAGTAAGCGGTGAGCTGTAAGCAGTGGGCGGTAAGCCGTGGGCAGTGAGCGGTAAGCAGTAAGCAGTGAGCGGTGAGCAGGAAGCGGTGAGCAGAAAGCGGTGAGCAGTAAGCGGTTCGCGGGAAGGTCGTCGACGTCACCCTGATGTAATGCGACAATCCCTCACAGCTCACAGCTCACAGCTCACTGAGCTGGCTTCCCACAAAGTGCTCCACAAACTCCGTCGCCGGCCGTTCGAGGAAGTCTTCCTCCGTGCCGGTCTGTATTAGTTTTCCTTTGTGAAGCAGCGCGATCCGGTCGCCGAGCTTGAACGCTTCGGCCAGGTCGTGAGTCACCAAAAGGGTCGTCTTGTGAAGCTTGTCCTTCAGGTCGATGAACTCCTTGTGGAGCTCGGTCTTGGTGATCGGATCGAGCGCTCCGAACGGCTCGTCCATCAGCATTATCTCCGGATCGAACGCCAGCGCGCGTGCGATGCTCACTCGCTGCTGCTGGCCTCCTGAAAGCTCGCTCGGCATACGGTCGGCGAACTCGTCCGGGGGAAGGTCCACGAGTTCAAGGAGTTCGCGCGCACGCTCGCGGATCCTCCTTTTCTCCCAGCCTTCGAGTTTGCATAAGAGGCCTATGTTTCCGGCGACGGTCATATGCGGGAACAGGCCTCCCCGCTGGATGACGTAGCCGATCGATCTTCGAAGCTCCGTCAGGTCCGCTTTCGTGGCGTCGACATCTCCGACAAAGATGCTTCCGGAGGTCGGCTCGATGAGCCGGTTCACCATTTTCAGCGCGGTCGTCTTTCCGGACCCGCTGGTCCCGATCAGGCAAACCGTTTCTCCGGACTCAACACGCAGATCCAGCCCCTCGAGCGCGACCACGTCGCCGTATTCCTTTCTTGCTTGTCTGAATTCGATCACGAATGTAAGTGAGCAGTGAGCCGTTTAGCCGGCGCACTTGTGCGCCGGACAGGCTATGTCGAACGGCGTTCCTCCCACCGGTCGGGCCACAGGTGGCCCGCGACAAGCTGAAGCTTATCGAACAGCCGTTTAGAGCAGCCCTATGGGCTGCAAAAGGAGGGCGAAGCCCGACTCCGGATAGATCCGTACACCGATTGGGATCGCGCATTCGCGCGATAATGCAGCCCCGAGGGCTGCTCTAAACGGGTCTTGAGAGGCTGGCGGCGCATGGTCTGGAAGGCTACACTAAACAGGACACATTTGCCTGACAGTCGTACTCCGGCCGCCGACAGATCTCAAAGTCCGTTGGCACGACAATTCCGCATACTGTAGTATCTCCGACATATCGGGAACGATATCTCTCCGGGTTTCGGAATGCAAAATAGCAGCAACTCGCTGAAGTTAAGGCTAAGGACGTCGTCCCTCCGCGCCTACACGATGCTCGGGGCGCTGGTCCTGATCTGGCTGTTCTTCCACTGGCAGACCGGGCTCGTATTTCTCACTCCCAGAAATCTCTCGAACCTGATGCTCCAGACATCGGTCACCGGGATCATAGCCGTAGGGATGCTGATGGTCATCGTGTCCGGGAACATCGACCTTTCGGTCGGATCGCTGCTGGCGCTTTCGGGAGGCGTCGGCGCCATCCTGCTCGTAAATCTGGGACTTGGACTTGTTCCCTCTATTCTCGCCGCGATCGCGGTCGGGGTCGCCATCGGCCTGCTTCAGGGAAGTCTGACCGCGTACGCCAGAATTCCGGCGTTCATCGTGACGCTCGGAGGACTGCTGGCGTGGCGCGGAGCGATCAAGGGGATCTCTCAAAGCGAGACCATCCCGATCGCGGACGAACGGTTCACGGCGATCGGGCAAAGTTACATCGTTTCCGAGGCCGGATGGGGCCTCGCCGCCGTCGCGATCGCAGCTATTGTCTATTTCGCGGTGCGGCGAGCAAGGGTCAAGAAGGAATACGATGTCGCAGAATCGGGACTCCGGGGAGAACTGCTCGGGACGTTCTTGCCGATCGCCGGCGTCCTCGCATTCATCGCCGTGATGAACGCCTGGAAAGGCATCCCCGTTCCGGTACTGATCTTCCTCACGGTTGCGCTGGCAGGATACTTCATCACTACCAACACGACCTTCGGAAGGTACATTTACGCCGTCGGAGGCAACTCTGAAGCGGCGAGGCTCTCCGGGATCAACAATAAGGCGATCGTGCTGAAGGTCTTCGCACTGCTCGGCGGATTCGTAGGGATCGCGGCGCTGATCTACACCGCGCGCGTCGCAAGCGCCTCGCCGGACGCGGGCACGCTTCTCGAGCTCGACGCGATCGCAGCGTGTGTGATCGGCGGGACCAGTCTGATGGGCGGGCGCGGAACGGTTTTCGGAGCGTGCCTTGGAGCGCTTATAATGACGAGCCTGGACAACGGAATGTCTCTGCTGAATCTGCCGGATTACACCCAGGAAGTGATCAAGGGATCGATACTCGTTGCGGCGGTCGGCGTGGATATGATCGGCAAGCGTTCTGCGTGACCGTGCGCCTGTCTTCGAAAAGGAAACGATATGAAGCTTTGGAAATGCCTGTTTTCACTGGTCGTCGTTGCGGCTTTCGCGGCGGGGTGTGTCACTTCTCCGGATGCTCCGGGCGGGGACTCGGCCTCGGCGAGGAACGACGGAAAGGTCAAGATCGGATTTTCGATGGCGACATTGAAAGAAGAGCGCTGGCAGAGGGACAAAGCGGAGTTCGAAGCGCACTGCAGGAAACTGGGCGTGGAATGCCTCGTCAAGGTCGCGAACTCGAACGCCCAGCGCCAGGCGAACGACGTGGACAATCTCCTGACGCAGGGGATCGACGTCCTCGTCATCGCGCCTCACGACGCGACTCAGTCCGCTTCGATGGTCGAGAAGGCGAAGGCCCAGGGAATTCCGGTCATAAGTTATGACCGCCTGATCAACTCGGACAAGATCGATCTTTACATCTCGCACCAGGTCCCCGTGATCGGCCGCAGGATGGTCGAGTACGCGGTCGAAAAGGTTCCGAAAGGGAACTATGTCCTGGTTTACGGTGCCTCGACCGACAACAATGCGGTAATTATGAAAAAGGAGCAGAACGAGTTCCTGAAGCCCTATGTGGAGCGCGGAGATATAAAGATCGTCGCGGACCAGCACGCGACCGACTGGAAAGCGGACGAGGCACTGAAGATAGTCGAGAACGCCTTGACGCAGAACGCGGACAAGATCGATGCGGTGATCGCTTCGAATGACGGAACGGCAAGCGGAGTCGCGGCGGCGCTGAAGAAAGCGGGGCTGACGGGCAAGGTGCTGGTGACCGGTCAGGACGCGGAGAAGGCCGCTCTGCAGAGGATCGCGAAGGGCGAGCAGACGATGACGATCTACAAACCGATCCGCCCGCTTGCTTCGGGAGCCGTCGAGGCGGCGATCAAGCTCGCGAACGGCGAGAAGCTGAAGACGGATCCGTTTATGAACGACGCCATCGGCAAGGAGATCCCGGCGATACTTCTGGAAGTGGTGGTTGTGGACAAGAGCAACATTATCGACACGGTGATCCGGGACGGCTACGTATCTTACGACGACGTTTACGCGGTGCTTCCGGAGAACGAGCGACCCAAGAGGCCGGAGTGAGTTGGCTGAGTTGACTGAGTTGACCGAGTTGAGCGAGTTAAGTGAGTCGGCCGGCGATCGATCCTTCTATCAGTTGCCCCCCGCTTCAGCTGGGGGACGAAAAGGGTCAATGGATCATCTCGCCGGCTTCAGCCGGCTATCTCGGGGCTGTCTCAAAAGGCACTTTTGTGTCGGTTGACATTCGCGCGGGATGGCCTGACATCCTGTATACGGAAGATCAGTTGCCCCTCGCTTTAGCGGGGGGTTATCAGTGTCCCCTAACCTGAAAAGGGCTTCAGCCCCGAAAACAGCCGGCTAAAGCCGGCGATCGATCTCAGAGAGTCCCTCTTTATCCCCCCGTTGAAACGGGGGGCAACTGATATAGTTTGTCCTCAGATTTATGCTCACCTGGTCCGGGCACGAAGAGGAACTGCTTTTGGGACAGCCCCTATCCTGTCTCGTTTTCCCGGCTGACCCCCGTCTGAAGCCGGGGGGAACTGATACGATCAATCCTAATATAGCGCCTCCTACTCTTCTCTTCTCCTGCGGTAGCGCCTGTGGCTGCTTCTGCCGCCTCCGAAATAGGTCAGGAACATCGCGACCAGGTGGGCGACGAACCATATATTCTCGTAGCCCATGTTCTGGTAGATGTAGATCAGGATCAGGATCCTCGGGAAAAGCACGCCGAGCAGAATGTCGCCCCATAGGGGGACCTGGTTTGCCGGGAAGCGCTCGAGCGCGAGGAACACGAGCATCACGATCCGGGGAAAGAAAAGCGAGAAAAGTAAGAAATAGAAATCCATCGTGTGCTCCTCCGTTTATGGTTCGTTAGGTACTTGACCCTTCTACGCTGATCAGGCGCCGAGCGTTCGGTAGTTGCCGCCGTAGTAAAGAAGTGGCCTGCTGATGCCGACCTCAGTGTCCTCTACCTCGAGGATGAAGATCGTGTGGTCCCCGCCGTCGAGAGATTCCCGCACCGCGCATTCCAGCACCGTCGCCGCGCCTTCAAGTACGGGAGTTCCGGCGTCGTTCAGCGAATACTCGATCCCTTCGAACTTGTCATCCATCTGCGTCGCGAACCGCTCCGAGACGTGCCTTTGGTCCTCGGCGAGCACGTTCACGACAATCTTTCCGGATTCCTTGAACGCCTCGTGGCAGCGAGCGGTCTTCTCGATGCAGATCAGCACAAGCGGTGGATCGAGCGAGACCGAGCAAAAGGCAGAGACGGTCAGGCCGTAGAGCTTTCCGTCCGCCGCCGCCGCCGTGACAACCGTCACGCCGCTGGCGAAGGTCGCGAGAGCATTCCTGAATTCCTGGTTCGTAATCGGCATAGATCTCTCTCAGGCCACGCTTGCGTCGGCGACCCGGAAGGTCTCTTCCATCCAGCGGTCCCATTCCTCAAGCGCAAGACCGACCTGGTAAGCGTGCCTTTCCCGCTTGTTCCTGTACTTTCTTCGCAGATTTTCCGGCAGAGGCTCGAGAAGTCCGAAAGTAATGTTCACCGGCTGGAAGTTTTTCGTCTCTGCGGTCGCGACGTATCTGCAGAGCGAACCGATCGCGGACTTCGAAGGCGCGGTCAAGAGTTCCGCGCCCTCGGCAAGACGCGCGGCGTTGATCCCCGCCAGCCATCCGGTTCCAACCGATTCGAGGTAGCCTTCGACACCTGTTATCTGCCCGGCGAAGAACAGGTTCGGCTGTTTTTCCACCTGAAGCGATTCGTTGAGAAGCTCCGGCGAGTTCACGAACGTGTTCCTGTGGATCTGTCCGTACTGCAGGATCTCCGCGTTCTCGAGCCCTGGGATGAGGCGGATGATCCGCTTTTGTTCCGGATACCGAAGATGGTTCTGGAATCCGACCAGCGACCACGCATCGGCCATCTGGTTCTCCTGCCGCAGCTGGACCGCCGCGTACGGCTCGCGCCCGGTCTTCGGATCGGGCAGGCCCCTCGGTTTCATGCACGCGAAGCGGAGAGTGTCCACACCCCGCCTCGCCGTTTCTTCAAGCGGGAGACACGCCTCGAACCAGTGCGTCTCCTCGAACCGCTTCAGAGGGACCGACTTCGCGTTGATCAGTTCGTTGTAAAAGGTCTCGTACTGTTCCTTCGTGAATGGGCAGTTGATGTAATCGTCTCCGCCCTTGCCGTACCGTGCTGCCTTGAACGCGACCGACATGTCGATCGATTCGTACGATACGATCGGCGCGATCGCGTCGTAGAAATAGAGCTGGTCGTCGCCCGTCAGCCGGATTATCTCGTCGGTCAAAGCGCTGCTGGTCAGAGGCCCCGTGCAGATGACCGTGATCTCGTCATCCGGGAGCTTTGTGAGTTCCTCGCGAACGATCTCGATCCGCGGATGCGATTCGATCCGGCGCGTGATCTCTTCCGAAAACTCCAGACGGTCCACCGCCAGCGCCGCGCCTGCGGGGACGCGGTTTGAATCAGCGGCTTCCATGATCAGTGAACCGCCGCGCCGAAGTTCTTCTTTCAGAAGATAAGGAGCCGTTCCGGGCTCATCAGTCTTGAAGGAGTTCGAACAGACGATCTCCGCGAGCTTGTCGGTCCTGTGCGCGGGAGTCTGCGCGACGGGCCGCATCTCGTACAGCCGCACCTCGGCTCCGACCTCCGCGGCCTGCCACGCGGCCTCGGCGCCAGCGAGACCTCCACCTACGATGTTGATCTTCTTGCTCATTCGTGAAACTTAAATTCTAAGGGCGGGGGGAGAGTCTGTCGAGTCTATCGAGTCTGTGGAGTCTGTGGAGTCTGTCGAGTCGAAACGACTGGAGCGCGGGCGGCCCGCCCGCATCGAGCGAAGCGAAAAAAGCCTGTCGGGCCGATCGAGTCTTTCGAGTCTACCGGGTTTTGTGAGTCGGAATAACTGAAGCGCGGGCGGCCCGCCCGCATTGAGCGAAGCGAACGAAGCCTTTCTGGTCCGTCCCTCGTCAATCCGGATCGCGAATCTTATGGGCATCTGCCCCGGAGGGGCAGCGGAAGGTAACCCGGGGTGGAGCCGAAGGCGAAACCCCGGGTTAGCGGTGAAATATGTGCCCAAGCCCCGGAGGGGCGGCAGACGATCGGAAGGCGGATCGCTCCCGCCTTTCGGCGGGCGACAAGCTAAAGCTTATCGTACAACGCGTGCGCGGCGACTGGTCATTGCCTCCCGAACACCATCTTCTGTGTCCGGTTTCCCCTGGGGGTTTCCGTCGAGCTGTTGATCGTGAGAGTCTTGCCATCCGCTGAAAGCTCCCACGTCTCGACCGTCTTCAGGGAGAACGAGCCCATCTGGGTCTCGAGGTTTCGGTTCTGGGTCAGGACAAGCTTTCCGTCCTTTCCGTTTTCAGCCTTCAGCATTGCATTGCCCATAGAGCCTTCGACCTTCGTCTCTTTTCCGGAAAGATCGTAAGTCATCTTTCCGCCGCCCATCATTCCGCGGCCCATTGCGCCCATTCCCTCGCCGCCGCCGGCGAATTTCGGGGTCCTTTCGACCGAAAGCGAATCGGAGGTTTGCTCGACCGTCATGTCCATCGACTCGATCCTGGAGCGCTCTCCGAGCTCGCTCTTCGACATATCGAGCTTCCACTTGCCCCCAAAGTCAGGCGTCTTGTTCTGAGCGGCCGCGAACGAAACCGCGGCAAGCACGGCGAGAGCCGCGCTGGCGAATATCCTTTTGTTCATTGTAAATATCTCCGTAAGAAGTGATCTCGCGATAAGACGGAGATTATAGCCTTGCGGCCGGGGGATTACTGCAAAGAAATGTAAAGTGCCGCCTATCCCGAAAAATACCACGTGAACGTCCCGAGCAGCGCGATCACGACGGCGGTGAACACCACCACGAAGGCGTAAACCCTGTACCACCACTCGTTCGGCTTTTCTTCAGGAACGCTCTGCGGCGCTGGCTGTTCTTGCTCCGAGGACCTTTTCATAGAAGTTTATGTATTGCGGGATTATCTCGCTGGCGCTGTAGCGTGTGACCGCGCTCTCGCGGCCGGCCTTTCCGAAAGCCTCGCGCAGGTCTTCATCGTTTATGAGCTTCAGCGTGTCTTCGCTCATCTTCTCGATGTCGCCGAAATTGCTGAGGAATCCGGTCTCGTTGTCGGTTACCACTTCGGGGATCCCGCCGACGCGGGATGCGATCACGGGCACCTCGCAGGCGAGCGCCTCAAGCGCGGCGAGTCCGAAGGATTCAAGCTCCGAAGGCAGAAGGAAGATGTCCGATACCGCGAGATAATCGGAGATGTTCGCCTTTTTGCCCGCGAAGGTGACGTACTGCTTGATCCCGAGCTGCTCTGCCCTGTACTCGCACGCCGAACGCTGAGGGCCGTCGCCGACCATCACGAGCCTCGCCTTTGCTCCCTTTTCAAGGACTTTTCCGAGTATCTCAACACAATCGACCGGGCGCTTTACGCTCCGGAAGTTCGATACGTGCGCGAGCAGCGTTTCGCCTTCGTCCGCCAGTTCTGTTCTCAACGGCGAAGTTGTATCCCTCTTGTAATGGTTCGGGCATATGAAGTTCGGGATCACCTCTACGTCGTCGAAATCGAAGGTCTCGATCGTCGCCTTCTTCAGGAACTTCGAAACCGCCGTCACGCCGTCGGACTGCTGAAGGCCGTACTTCGTGATCGGAAGGTACGAACGGTCTGCTCCGACAAGCGTGATGTCCGTGCCGTGAAGCGTCGTGATCACGGGAAGATAGCGCTTCGACTTGATCGATTCGCGGGCGAGGATCGCGCTGATCGAATGCGGTATCGCGTAATGCACGTGCAGAAGATCCAGCCTTTCCGCGCGTGCCACGGTCGCCATCTTCGTCGCCAGTGCGAGGCTGTACGGCTGATGCTCGAAGAGAGGATACGTCATCATTTCCACCTCGTGAAAATGGATCCGCTCGCTGAGCTCCGTCAGCCTTGTCGGCAGCGTTGACGAGATGAAATGGACATTGTGTCCGCGCTCGGCGAGCTCGGCCCCGAGTTCCGAGCCGACGATCCCGCTGCCGCCGTATGTTGGATAGACCGTGATTCCTATGTTCATAAGGACAAGATATCGAAGCAGCCAATGGATATTTCAATGTAACATTCCGCCCGAGGCATTTGCCAAGCAGAACTTTGATCGCGCGGTGTGTTTCGTGTCCTGCGCAAGTTGTTGCAGAATACGGGTATGGACCTAAAAAGATTCAAGATCACCGACGGAAGCGGATTCGATCTTGCTGCCCACGATCCCGGATTCACGGGCGGCTATTCGGACGAGAAAGCGGCGAAACGCGACACGAAAGCGAACGTGAAACGCCTGCGGGACCTTCAGGCGGTCCTATACGCCGACAACACGCGCTCGCTCCTGCTCATTTTTCAGGCGATGGACGCCGCGGGGAAAGACAGCGCGATCAAGAAAGTGATGAGCGGCCTGAACCCGCAGGGAACTCAGGTCTATTCCTTCAAGAAGCCTTCGGAGGAAGAACTCGACCACGATTACCTTTGGCGGTGTTCGAAGGCTCTGCCGGAACGCGGCCGCATAGGGATCTTCAACCGCTCGTATTACGAAGACGTGCTTATTGTTAGAGTCCATCCGGCAATCCTCGAATCGAAACGTCTGCCGGATGCGGTCAAGCGCGATCCTGACATTTGGAACAGCAGGTTCCGGCAGATCCGCAATTTTGAGAAGCATATTACCGAGAACGGCACAAAGGTGATCAAGTTCTTTCTTAACGTGTCGAAAGAAGAGCAGAAGAACCGGTTCCTGTCACGGATCGACACTCCTGAGAAGAACTGGAAGTTCTCGTCCGCTGACGCTCGCGAGCGCGGCTTCTGGGACAAGTACATGCACGCGTACACGGAAGTGATCCGAAACACCTCTACCGAGGACTCGCCCTGGTACGTGCTTCCGGCGGACAACAAGTGGTTCACAAGGCTCGCGGTTTCGGAAGCCGTTGCCGAGGCCTTCGAATCGATGGACCTGAAGTACCCGGTGATGACCGCCGAGCACCTCGAAAGTCTTGAAAATGCGAGAGAACTGCTTTTGAAGGAAGGCGAAGAGGGAGCCGCCTCGGGTCAGACCTGATTCAGAATGACGATCTCGGCGCGCGATTCGGCGTTATCGATGAACCGCTCGATATCTTCCGCGACCTGTTCTCTCGTCAGGATCGCGTTGATCTCCTCGCGGGCTTCTTCGAACGACGGAAGTATACGGTCCGGGTTCATCTGCCGGAATTCGGGCGTGTAAACCTCCCTGTAATATCTCTGCTCCTGTTCCGGAGTGATCACGACGAATGAACGGAACCTGAAATCGACGTATTTTTCGATAGCGATCCGCTGGGCGATAAGGTCACGGAAATTAGGATCGTCGATCGACTTAAATCCAACCGTATTAAGCCTTTCGATAAAATCCGCCGAAGAAGGAAACGACCTCAGAATGATCTCGATCTCGTTCTTAATCTCCTCGTCCGTCGTCTCGATCCCGCGCGGAAGCCTTTCGGCCTCGAGCGCGATCAGCCGCTGGCGTATCACAAGCTGAAGGGCCCGGTTCAGGTCCTCGGATGAGGCGGGCGAAAGCGGGATGCCGGGCACGAGCGCGAGCTGCCACATAAGGTCGGAATAAGTGATCAACTCGGTGCTGACACCGTCGCTGACAGTCGCCACGGTCTTGTCCACGACCTGCTGGGCAGGAGCCGAGAAGGACGCCGCAAACAGGAAAGCGGCGGCAAACAGCGTGTAAGCGATTGAACGGACTAGCTTTAACATCCCTTGTATCGTTTCAGACAGCTCGATTCTCCGAAAAGCGCGAATCGGTGTCAATGCTCGCCCATGAAGTGTTAAACACATTGACAAAATGTACAAAATCTTTTTTAATCTAAAGCAGGAGTAAACGCTCTTCTTTACTGATGTTAACCCTTCCTGGCGTTTGGCTCCGATGACGAACACTCCCCTCGGTTTGTCGAACCAATAATCAAGACCGACATGCTGTCGAAAGAGAATTCCACAAAAGGGCCGAAGGGCGCCCTTTCCGGGGGACCGATGCACGATGCTACTTCGGGTATGAGGTTCATCTCGGACCTGGGCCGAAGCCTTCTGTTCACCGTCCACCCCAAAAAGGTCGCCAACGTCGTTTCGGAGTCCATCAGGTCCGGCACGGGCGCTTCGGCGTGCGCGGTCGCCGTGAATCTCCAGCATATCGGACTCGTCTGCAGCGTAGCGGAAACCGGAGCCTCGAGAGAAGAATCGTCATTCAAGAAAGAGCGCTTCCGCAGATGGCTTTCCCTGCTGCCTCCACAGGTTTCAATCAACAACGACAACCCCGAGAAGTTCTTTATCGACGGCGGAGAACATTCCCTGGAGTACGTCGCTCCGATACATATCGAGGGAACCGTCAAAGGCGCCGTCATCGTCGGCTTCGGTGATGCTGAAGACTGCACGAAGGAGATCCGTCAGCTGGTCGATGCTGCCACCCAGATGGCAGCGATGAGCATAAACCTCACTTCGCACTACGAAGCGACCATCAACAGTTCGATCACAGAGGCGAAGGAAGAACACCGCAAGTTCACCGAGGCCGTGCTCGACACCCTTCCGGTCTCGCTTTACGTTATCGACCGCGACTACAACATCGTGATGTGGAACCGCCACCGCGAGATCGGGATCCAGGGAATGCCTCGCGACGAGGTGATCGGAAGAAACGTCTTCGAGGTCCTTGCGAAGTACCCGAAGGGAAAGCTCAGCCGCGAGTTCGAGCGTGCGTTCCGCACAGGCAAGATCGAGCGGATCGAACAGCAGACGACGGACAATGATGGCGTGACACGCCACTGGCTTGTGAGCAAGGTCCCTATGCGCGACGAGAAAGGAGAGATATCGCACGTTATCACCGTCGGCGAGGACATCACGATGCGCGTCGAGGCGATCCACGCCGTAGGACGGGCGGAGAAGCTCGCCGCAGTCGGAAGGCTTGCCGCCGGCGTCGTTCACGAGATCAACAATCCGCTTGCGACGATATCGGCGTGCGCGGAAGCGCTCGAATCCAGGGTCGATGAAGGCGTGTTCGGAACGTCGCCCGATGTGGAGGACCTTCGCGAGTATCTCGGCCTTATCCACAGCGAAGCTTTCCGCTGCAAGTCGATCACAAACGGCTTGCTGGACTTCAGCCGGGTCCGAACGGGGAACCGCAACGAGGTCGATCTAGGCGAAGTGATCCGCTCGTCCGCAAACCTGGTCTCTCATCAGAAGCGCGGCGACAACATCGAAATAGTGGTCGAGATCGAAGATTCCCTTCCCGCGGTTAAAGCCGACGAAGGGCAGATCCAGCAGGCGATAATCGCGCTCGCCACGAACGCCATCGATGCGATGCCGGATGGCGGCAAGCTGACATTCATCGCGAATTCCGACGGCAATCGGCTTCTGATCGAGGTCCGCGACACCGGCGTCGGAATAAAGACTGAGGACGTTTCAAGGATCTTCGAACCGTTCTTCACGACCAAGGAAGTAGGAAAGGGGACAGGCCTCGGACTTTCCGTTTGCTACGGGATCATCACCGACCACGGCGGGCGGTTGAATGTCCGTTCGAATCCGGGAAAGGGAACCACTTTCTCGATCTTCCTGCCGCTTTCGAAATAGCCTTACGCACGACCTTCACCCGCGACCCGCCTGAAAGTCTCCCCTTATTCACAACAACGACATAATATGGCAAGGATCCTCGTAGTTGACGACGAAAAGAACCTGAGGCTTGTGGTCCAGAAAGAGCTGGCGCGAATCGGCCACGAGGTCGAGGTCGCGATGAACGGCGAAGAAGCGTGGGGACTGCTCGAAGACCGCGATTTCGACGTGATGCTCAGCGACATCAACATGCCGAAGCTGGACGGAATGGCGCTGCTTCGAAGGCTGAGCGAAAATCTCGCCGATCCTCCCGAAGTGATAATGCTCACCGGGCAGGCGACGGTCGAGACCGCTATCGAAGCGATGAAACTGGGCGCGTACGACTATCTGACAAAGCCGTACCGGATCAATGAACTGACGATGCTCGTCTCGCAGGCGGCGGAGAAACACGAGCTCAAGACCGACAACCAGAGGATGAAGGCGCAGATCCAGCGGACCAGCAGCTCGATGCCCGACATCGTCGCCGAATCGCCTCAAATGAAAGAGATCCTCAGGCTCGTGAAGCGCGTCGCTCCGTCCGATACGTCGGTGCTTATCACGGGTGAATCGGGGACCGGAAAGGAACTGATCGCGCAGGCGATCCATCGCTTGAGCGATCGTTCGGACAAGACATTTATCGATCTGAACTGTGCCGCGCTCCAGGACACATTGCTTGAATCCGAGCTGTTCGGTCACGAGGAAGGAGCGTTTTCGGGCGCCGGAAAGCGGAAACTCGGCCTGTTCGAGATCGCCGACGGCGGAACGCTGTTCCTCGACGAGGTTATGGAGATGCCGCCTGCGCTTCAGTCCAAGCTTCTCCGCGCGCTTGAAACGCGCACTTTCTTCAGGGTTGGGGGCGTGAAAAAGGTCGAGGTCGATGTGCGGCTCGTCGCAGCTACGAACCGCAGTTCCAGGCAGGCCGTGGAAGAAGGCGTTTTCCGTTCCGATCTTCTCTACAGGATCAATTCTTTCGAGATCAATATTCCGCCGCTTCGCGAACGCCGCGAGGACATCGAGCCGCTTGCGAGGCACCTGCTGAAACAGATCGCCAGCCCGAATTCTCCCGATCTCGCGCAGGAGGCGATCGATTCGCTGGTCTCGTACAAATGGAGCGGGAACGTGAGGCAGCTTCGCAACTGCCTCGAGCGCGCGGTGCTTCTGTGCGACGACGGCAGGATCACGAGGCGCGAGCTTGCTCCGGAAGTGGTATATGAACGGTCGGAGCCGAAGGTGTCGGTCAGTTACGGCGAGCCTTCGGAGCACTCGACTAACGGATTTCAGAACGCGTCGCCGACGAGCCTGAAGGACATCGAGCGCCAGCAGATACTCCACGCGCTTGAGAAAACGGGCTGGCACCGCGGCAAGACGGCTGAGCTTCTCGGCATCTCGCCTTCGACGCTGTACAGAAGGCTCCGCGAGTACGAGCTCGACGCTTCATAAGAAGTGAGCAGTGAGCTGTGAGCTGTTTAGCCTGCGCACTTGTGCGCGGGACGGACGATGAGCTGTTTAGCCTGCGCACTTGTGCGCGGGCATCTTCGTGTTCCTTCGTGTCTCTTCGTGGTTCAGACGGTTCTCAACCACAGAGCAGCACAAAGGGACACAAAGTTGGACAGTGAGCAGAAAGCGGTTAACGGTGAGCAGTGAGCGGTGAGCAGTGAGTAGGGAGCAGTGGGCGGGAAGCAGTAAGCGTTGAACAGGAGAAAGAACTTGATATCACTCAGAGCATTGCGACAATCGCCCACAGCTCACAGCTCACAGCTCACTCACTAACCCTGGAACTTCTTAGTCCGCGCTGATTTGTGTATCCTACTTCCCAAATTCACAGTAGGAGAACCACACGATGCGCCTTCTGACCGTCGTCCTGACCTTCGCCGTACTTTCCGTTTCAGTATTCGCCCAGACCGCCCGTTCGCTCGACAATGAAGCGACGCGGCAGCTCTACGCCTTCTTCGAAGAACGCTGGGAGCAGGGCCTGAAGGAGAGTCCGACCTTCGCCTCGTTCCTCGGCGACAAGCGGTACAACGACCGCTGGGGCGACAATTCGATCGCCGCGATCGAACGCCGGCACCGCGAAGACATCGAGGCGATGAACCGCCTGAAGGCGATCGACCGTTCGAAGCTCTCCGTTTCTGACAAGCTCAATTACGACCTGTACCTGAAAGACCTCGAAGGCGACATAGAGGGCTTCAAGTACAAGGGCTGGCTCGTGCCTCTGAACCAGCGCGGCGGGATCCAGAACGCCGACGGCATCAACCGTTCGCTTAGGTTTACGAGCGTGAAGGATTACGAAGACTGGATAGCCAGGCTCAACGCGTTCCCTGCGCAGATGCAGAACACGATCGCGCTTATGCGGCTCGGGATGAAGGAGCGAAGCGTCCTTGCGCGAAAGGTGCTCGAACGAGTGCCCGGCCAGATCGACGCTCAGATCGTCGACAATCCCGAGGACAGCCCGTTCTACAGGCCTTTCAAGGAGTTTCACAGTTCGATCTCGGATGCAGACCGTTCGAGGCTCTCAGAAGCCGCGGCCGAAGCGATCTCGAAGAACGTCATTCCTCAGTACAGGGAATTCAAACGGTTTTTTGTCGAAGAATATCTTCCGGCGTGTTATCCCGAAGCGGGCATATGGCAGCACCCGCAGGGCGGCGAATACTACGCGTTTCTCGCGCGCCAGTTCACGACGACCGATATGACCCCGGAGGAAATCCACAATAAGGGACTCTCCGAAGTGAAGCGCATCCGCGCCGAGATGGAGAAGATCAAGGCGCAGGTCGGTTTCAAGGGGGACCTGAAGGCGTTCTTCGATCATCTTCGCACGGACCCGAAGTACTTCTACAAAACCCCCGAGGAACTGCTCGATGCTTACCGCGCGATCTCGAAGAAGATCGATCCTGAACTGGTCAAAGTCTTCCGGACGCTGCCCAGAATGCCGTACGGTGTGATCCCGATCCCCGACGCGATCGCACCCGACACGACGACCGCTTACTACAACTCGCCGGCAGCGGACGGATCCCGCGCGGGCTACTATTACGTCAATCTCTACAAACCGGAGACCCGCCCGAAGTGGGAGATGATGGCGCTTTCGATCCACGAAGCGGTTCCGGGTCACCATCTCCAGATCGCGCTTCAGCAGGAGCTCGGCGAAGTTCCGAATTTCAGGAAGTACGGGGGCTACACGGCATTCACCGAAGGCTGGGGGCTTTACAGCGAATCGCTCGGCGAGGAGATGGGGCTTTACGAAGACCCGCTCGACAAGTTCGGTCAGCTGACCTACGAGATGTGGCGCGCCGTTCGGCTGGTCGTCGACACCGGGATCCACTATTACAAATGGGACCGTCAGCGTGCTATCGATTTCTTTATGGACAATGCGGCGAAGACCGAGCAGGACATCGTGAACGAGATCGATCGCTATATCGCGTGGCCCGGCCAGGCGCTCGCGTACAAGATCGGCGAACTGAAGATAAAGGAAGTAAGGGCGAAGGCTGCGCGCGAACTCGGCGACCGGTTCGACCTGAAGGAATTCCACGACGTCGTCCTTTTGTCCGGCGCGGTTCCACTGGACATCCTGGAAAGGAACGTCGACGAGTGGATAGCTTCGAAGCGTGAGCAGTGAGAGGGAAGCGGTGAGCGGTGAGCAGTGAGCAGTGAGCAGGGCAGAAACGCGACCGTCAGGGAGCGTGCCGATCGCGAAGGCAGAACCCCGAGCGTGAGCGAGGGGGCAGCGAACGAAGTGAGCACTGCCGATTGGCTTACGCACTTATGCACAGTTCTTAGTGTTTCTTCTTGTCGCTTCGTGGTTCAGATCGATCTCAACCACAAAGGAACACAAAGATACGCAAAGTGGGACAGTGATCTGAGCCGTTTGACCAGTGCGCTCAGCCCAGGCGTTTGTGCGCGGGAGAACCTATATGACCACGATCCGACATTCCAGACTTGGCATCGCGTCCGCGATCATCGCCGGCGCCGTTCCCTTATGCCTCGTGCTTCTTTACACCCTCTCGATCGCGCTTGGCACGCGCAAGGGTTCGCCCGGAAATGTCATTGTCATAATTGCGGTGTTGCTGTCCCTTATCGCACCCATCGCGCATCTCGTGGGCGCGGGCCTGGGGATCGGGGGCTTGTTTACGAACCGTCGCAAGTTATTTCCGGTTACCGGCACCGTATTGAATCTGATCCTCGGCCTGGGCGGGGCGCTGATCCTTGTTTGGGTCGCGCGGAGCATTACCTACGGATTTCGCTGATTGCCGAATCGGCGAAAACCAAAGACCGGGCAGGATGTTAAGTCAGGACTTAGAGAAAAGGACTGAGGACCGGGTGTTGGAAACTAGAATGGCGCCAGCTGTCGTACGATCCGCTCGTCGCTTTCACCGAACCGCTCTGCGTACAAGTGCACAAGACAGACAGTGAGCGGTGAGCGGTGAGCAGTGAGCAGTGAGCAGTGAGCAGTAAGCAGGAGAAAGAACTTGATATTTCTCAGAGAATCGCGACAATCGCTCACAGCTCACAGCTCACAGCTCACAGCTCACAGCTCACAGCTCACAGCTCACAGCTCACCGCTCACTCCGCCATGAAAATGATGAAGATCGCGATCCCCAGCGCGATCAGCGCACCGAGTATCACCATCGCGATCCTTCCGGGATCCTGCACCTGCGCCTGAGTGTCCGGGTAGATCGACTGCGGCTGCTGTTCCTGAAGCGCCTGGTAGTTCTGCTGAAGCGCCGAACGCGACATGTCGGGCTTTCTTCCCAGCTGCATCGCTTCGACCGCATCTTTCGCCTCGCCGAGCCCCGTTCCGAACGTCTCGCGGAACATCGCGATCGCCTGGATCTTGTTTCCCGCCTGAAGTTCCTTCTGTATCTCGGCGAGCCTGAGGTCCCTTTGTTCCCTCAGCGAATAGTCGGTCGGGTCGGCGTCGATCATCTCCGCCTGATGCACCGTGTCCGAGGGGACCATGATCTTGCCCTGGCAGTGGTGGCAGGTTTGAAATGTCGAATCGCCGGGTTCGTAATAGAGCGTCCTGAGACACGAAGGGCACTGATATGCGATACTCATAATTCTCTCCCGCGACCATTCAAAATCCACGTTCTAGACGAGGTTCAAACGCGATGACCAAGTATTTTACAGCCGCTTTTCTCATCATTCTAACATTTACCGTTTCCGGCCTTTCACAGACATCCGCCGATAGGGCCGTCGCGCTGGCCAAGGAGAGAGAAGCCGAGGTCGGAAAGGCGTTCGAGCGCCTGATCGAGGGGATCCGCCAGGCGGACGTCGAGAAGGTGATGAGCGTTTATCACAAGGACGACCGGACGCTGTTCTTCAACTACAACGGCACGGCGACGATCGGCTGGCAGCAGATGTACGAGAACCGCAAGTCTTCGTATGAAAAGCGCTCGAACACTTCCCTGGAGACGACCGGAGTACGGATCGAGATCCTGAGCCCCACATCGGCGTACGTGTCTTGTAAATGGAAGCAGACTCAGGAGTTCGAGGGCAAGCTGGAGCAGTCCTCGGGAAGAATGACGCTTGTTTTCAAACGGATCGACGGCGAATGGAAGGTCCTTCATCTCCACACGTCGCCGGACACGTTCCCTTCGGCGGTGATGGTTCCCGCGTCGGAGAAGGACCAGTAAGGCGTGTCAGCAGCCCGACCGTTAGGGAGGGCGTAAAGAAGTACTGAGATAGAAGTACTGAGTGCTGAGAAAGAGAGTTGACACCCAGCCGATCATCCGGCACGCTGCTCAGCACTCAGCACTCAGCACTAAGTCCTTTCCAGCACCACCTGAGCCGTCGCGTGTTCGGTCGTGTGCGAGATCGAAAGATGTATCCTCGTCGCTCCCATCCGGGCGAGGATCTCCCTCGCTTCGCCTGAGACCTCGATGCTCGGCGCTCCATAGCCGTCGATCTTCACCTCGATGTCGTGCCAGGTAATCTCGCCCCGCCATCCGGTTTTCAAGGCTTTCAGGAAAGCTTCCTTCGCCGCGAACCTCGCGGCGAAAGATTGTGCGGCCGCCGCTCCCTTTGCTTCGCAGTACTCCCTTTCTGCGTCCGTATAAACGCGTTCCACGAACCTCGGAGTTCTTTCGATGGTCTCCCGTATGCGGTAAACTTCGATGATGTCGGTGCCGATGGATACGATCACGGGAAGAGGATAGCTTAAGAAGTCGGGAGACAGAAGTCAGGAGTCAGGAGACGGGAGACGGGAGACGGGAGTCAGGAGACGGGAGTCAGGAGTCAGAAGTCAGGAGGCAGGAGACGGGAGACGGGAGACAGGAGACAGGGAGAGAAACAAGATTGACAGGATAGAAGGATTGTCGTTGGGTGGTGCGGATATTGCTCGGTCCCTCGAACGATGCCTGTCGTTCTTTGTCAAAGCCTCTAACGATCAGCACGCTCAAGAAAACGGAAGAGATCAGACGTTCAGAACCACCCATCTTTTCTATCCTGTCCATCCTGTTTCCCTCTTCTCCTGACTCCTGACTCCTGACTCCTGAATTCCCACCATATGGACAATTTCTACTGGAAAGAACAGAAGGGCCTGAAGCTTCTCGTCTCGAGACACCTCGAAGCGGCCGGATTCGTCAACGGGTTCTCCACAAGGCTCGGGGGCGTGTCGCCTTTTCCGAAGGACGATCTGAACCTCGCCGGCTACGGAGAGGACACGGACGAGAACATAGAAGAGAACCGCCGCCGTTTTCTGGAACTCTTCGATAACGGCTATTCCATTTCCACGGTCTGGCAGATCCACGGCGACACGGTGAAGAGCGTGAGGAGCGAGGAAGAAGCGCTGGCCACCGAAGACCGTGCGGACGCGCTTGTGTCGGATCTTGAAGATCTGCTAATCGGAGTAAAGACCGCCGACTGCGTGCCTCTGCTTATCGGCGATCCCGAAACGGGCGCATTCGCCGCGGTCCACGCCGGATGGAGGGGAACCCTTCAGCGTATAGCCGAGAAGGCGGTCGCACGGCTTTCAAGCGAATTCGGGAGCGATCCGTCGAGGCTTGTGGCAGCGATCGGGCCTGCCGCCTGCGGCCGGAACTACGAGGTCGGTCCCGAGGTCGTCGAGGCATTCGGCGAGGAGTTTTCCACAGGTGGAAAATATTTTTCGCCCACAGCCGGCGGACACGCTCTGGTCGATCTGCATCTTGCCAACAAAGATCAGCTCGTGCGGGCGGGAATCGCCGAAGATGCGGTTTCGATCGCACCTTACTGCACGATGGAAAGGACCGATCTATTCTTCTCGTACAGGAAGGAAAAGAGCCTGCACGGCCGCACAGGACGCCTCCTGTCCGTGATCGGTAAGGCGTTGTGATTTTCCTTAACGTACCGTCATCCTTGGTGTATGATCGAAGGCCCTACAGAAAAAATTTTGTTTAAGGGATAGAACTATGACCCGCAGTCTTAAACAAAATCCTTTAAGGTTCGCGCTTTTCATTCTAATTGCGTTGTCGTTTGCGGCGAGTGCTTCCGCAGCGCCAGACAAATGGGTAAGTGTCCGCACGAAGAACTTCTTCCTCTTCGGAAACGCGGCCGAAAAGGACGTTCGCGCGGCGGCAGAAAAGCTCGAGCAATTTCGCGAAGCATTCAAGCTGCTGTTCCCGGAGGTCCGGTTCGATGCGACGATTCCCACGAATGTCGTGGTATTCAGAGACAAGGCTTCCTACAGACCCTTTAAGCCGAAAAAGGACGACGGAACACCCGACGAGGATCTGGCGGGATTCTTTCAGCCCGGTGAAGACGTCAACTACATAACCTTCTCAGTGGACCGTCCGGAGGCCGAAACGTTCGGCATCGTCTTTCACGAGTACGTTCATTTTCTGGTCGATGCACAGTTCGGAAAATCGCAGGTCCCCGCGTGGTTCAATGAAGGCCTCGCCGAGTATTACCAGACCATAGAGATCCTCGAAGGCAGGAAGATCGTTCTTGGGAAGCCTCAGAACGATCACCTCAGGCTTCTCAGAAGCGCTGAACTGATCCCTCTCGAACAATTCTTTTCGGTGGACAATTATTCTCTCCAGCGACACGACTCCGAATCGAGAGGCTATTTCTACGCACAGGCCTGGGCTTTGATGCACTACCTGATGGAGGGCGGCCAGGAAGCGAAGCTCGGCGATTTTCTCTCTTTCCTTTTCGAAGAGGTCGCACCCGAGAAGGCGTTCAGGCAGGCGTTCGGAATGGGTTATACGGAGATGGAAGCGGCGCTGGACAAGTATGTTGATCAGCGCACGTACAAATACCGCACCCTTTCTCTGAACCGGCAGCTTGAGTTTGATACCGGAATGGAGGTCGCCCTTCTCTCGGAGGCCGATACCAATGCCTATCTCGGCGATCTTCTTTATCACACGCACGAATTCGCTGATGCCGCCGTGTTCCTTGAGAAGGCGGTCGCTGCGGATCCGGGCCATACACTTGCCAACACGTCGCTGGGACTCGTGCTTCTGAAGGGCGGCAGGTTTGACGAGGCCAAAAAGTATCTTGAAGCGGCAGTAGTCTCGAACAAGCGCAATCACGTAGCACAGTACAGCTACGCTTACCTGCTTAGCCGCGAATCGATGGACGAGTTCGGCTATGTCTCGGCGATCCCTCCGGATCCCGCAGCGAAGATGCGCACGGCTCTGAAGGCCGCGATCGATGCAGCGCCCAACTTTGGCCCAAGTTACCAGCTGATGGCGTTCATCAATCTCGTCAATGATGAGGATCTTCAGGCCGCTCTTGAGTACATCGAAAAGGGCTTGAAGGTCTCGCCGGGCAATCCCGAATCGGAGATTCTCAAAGCCAAGATCCTGCTCAGGCTTGAAAAGTATTCGGAAGCGGAGAAGATCGCGAACCGTGTCGTAAGAACCGCATCGGCCGAAGATCTGCGTGCCGAGGCGAGACGAATACTGAACGCGGTGGCGGCGTTTCGGGAGAACCTCGAAAGGATCAGGCGGGACGCGGCGGCCGAGACGGGAAGCCAGGGTGAACCCCTGCTCCTTAAGCGGTCCGAGATCACGGAGGAGGATGTCGAACGAGTGAATCTCGAGAACAGGATAAACCGGCTGCATTTGGAGCTTCCCAGGCTGGGCACGTCCGAAGTGATGAAGATGGGCCGGGTCGAAAGTATCTCGTGCAGTGGTGGCAAGCCGAGGTTCAGGATCAACGCGGGCGATGAAGTGATTGATCTTGTGAGCAAGGACTTCGCCGGACTCTACCTATTGACTCTCGATGAGAAGATAGGCGGCGTCAAGGTTGGTTGCGACGCCGATCTGAGCGCGATCAAAACCGTATTTACCTACCGTCCCTCCACTGACGGTTCGGCCGGCACGCTACTCTCGATGACGTTCGTGCCTGATTTCTTCAGGCTGAAAACCTCCGAGGAGATCGCAGCGACGAGGCCGGTCGTGATCATCGACGACGAAAGGACCTCGTCCGGCGGTGTGGACTTTGACGAGATGCGACGCATTTCGATGATGGAAGCGTTGAGGAGATCTCTGCGCAAACCCGAAGCGGGAGAAAGACGCGTCCTGGGCAAGCTGATGAAGATCGAGTGCGGCCGCAGTTTTACGACATATGTGGTCAGCGTCGACGGCAGGACCATGCGGCTTCGAAACGACCCGGATGTGTCGCTTCACATAATTACCTATACGCCTGACGCGGAAGGGATCGAGTTCCGCTGCGGATTCGGCCCTCTGGACGTTCCGGCGTTGGTCACGCTCAGGGGCACGGACGATAAAAAACTCGACGGCAACATAGTCGCTATCGAGTTCGTTCCGCCTTCGTTTACGCTGGATTGATCTGTCCGACGCACAAGTGCGCCCGCTAAACGGCCCACCGCTTTCCGCTCACTGACCTACTTCGTGTCTCTTTGTGTTCCTTTGTGGTTGAGATCGACCTGAACCACGAAGCAACACGAAGGAGCACGAAGAGTCCCGCGCTCGTGATCGGCACGCTCCCTGACGGTCGCGTTTCTGCCTCTGCTCACTGCCCTGCGCACAAGTGCGCAGGCTAAACGGCTCACCGCTCAAATCGGCACGCTCCCTGACGGTCGCGTTTCTGCCCTGCTCACGGCTCACCGCTTACTGCTCACTTCTCACTCCTATCTCACGCGCACGTTAAGATAGACGGTCTTCGTTTTGGGGGAATAGCACACCTCTTCGGTGCATGCCTGGTAGCGGACCTGCGCTCTAAGCCTCAGCATCGTTCCGTTGAAGTTCCTGGGGACGGTGACGTTGAACCCGAATGCGACACGGTTCTCGTAAATGCTGATCGGAGTTTCCGAGAAGCTGAACTTCTTCATCTTGCCGGGAGGGTACGATACCGCCCCGACCGTGGCGCCTTCGGCCGTCACCGTCACGCGGGTCGGGATCGCGTATTCGCTTCTCGGTTGGTTAGAGTTCACGTGAAGGCCGCCCGGAATGTCCATCACGACGCTCGCCCGGGTCGTCTTTCCCTTTGAAAAGCCGCCCTTTCCCGCGCTGATGCTGACGGTCTGTGCCTGCGCTTCCTGGGCGGCGAAGACCGCCGCGGCGAATACGATCAATATCGCTATCGTCTTTTTCATAATTCCTTGTTCTTCTGCTTTTCCGGGACCGTGAGGATATCCGCTCCTTCCCCTGATGCCTTCACCCGTCGTTCGGTTCGAAAGCGATTGCCCGGTCATTTTACCCTGAACGAGTCTAATAATGCCTCGATCCTGTCAGAGTATTCCTCGACGTACGGCACAAGCAGGGTCGCGCGAAGCTCGTAGGTCTTCCCGAGCCTCCTGGATTCGACGATCCTTCGCCGCACGACGTACTCGGTCTCGTCCTCCGTCCGACGACTTTCGATGCGGGCCTCTCGGCGGCTTTCGGACCCCTCGGAAATCTCAGAACCAGTAACCGTTTCGGATTCCGAAACTTCCTTCGCGATCTCGTCCAGCCTAAGGCCCTCGCTGATCCTGAGCCTTGCCCTCGCCCTCCATATGTTTCTCGTCGAACGCTCGCCGAACAATTTCGAGTAAGCCTCGAAGGGGAAATCGGGCGGCTCGCGGAGCGGATACAGAAAACCCTCCGGTTTTTCTATCACGAACTCCTCCGTCTCGATCGTCTCGGGCTCGAACGCCTGCGCAGCGCTTCGCTTAATCCTCGTCGAAACGATCACCATAATGATCACGACGATGCCGCCGATTATCAGGATCTCCATAACGAACGGCCTCAGGCGGAGGTGATCGCCGCCTCCTTCTTTGCCGCAAGCTGTCCGCACGCGGCGAAAATGTCGCGTCCCCTGGGCGTTCGCACGTAAGCAGGGATTCCCTCGCTTTCAAGGATCGACTTGAACCTCGCCACGTTCTCAGCCGAAGGAGGTCCGTAAGGAAGCGGGTCGGCGGCATTATGCGCGATCAGGTTCACCTTCGCCTTCTGCAGCCCGTGACTCTTCAGGAGCTCCGCCAGTTCACGTGCCGTTTCCGGGGAATCGTTCACGCCGTCGAGCAGCACGTACTCGAAAGTGAAGGTCTCGCCCCTTCTGAGCGTATTCTGAAACGTTTTCGCCGCACTCAGAAGCTCTTCGATGTTCCACTTCCGGTTGATCGGCATAAGCCGCCCGCGCAGCTCGTCATTCGGCGCCGACAGCGATATCGCGAGGTTCGGGCGCGTCTCAAGCTCGGCGAATTCCAGGATCTTCGGGACGATGCCGGCAGTAGAGACCGTGATCCGTCTGGGCACGATGTGCAGGCCGTTCTCCTCGGACAGGATCCGCACGGCCTTCAAAAGTTCGTCGAAGTTCAGGAACGGCTCGCCGGCTCCCATCGCCACAAGGTTCGTTCCGTGCGGGGTCTCGTTCCCTTCTCCGTAGACGTCGTTCAGGACGATGATGATCTGCTCGACGATCTCTCCGGCGGTCAGGTTCGAAAGCAGTCCCAGTTTCGCCGTCAGGCAGAAGTCGCATTTAAGAGGACACCCCGACTGTGAAGAAAAGCAGATCGTGTCGCGGTTCTCGGTCGGGATGAACACCGTTTCGACCGGATGCCCCGCCGCCGTCTCCATAAGGTATCGTCGGGTGCCGTCCTCGGAAACGTATTTCGAGAGGACCTTGAGCGACGAGACCGAGGCCGTCTCCGAGAGTTTTTCCCGAAACGCTTTCGGAAGGTCGGTCAGCCCCTCCACGTCGCGGACCCTTCGTCCCCTGATACCGCGCAGGATCTGGTCCGCGCGGTATGAGGGCTCGCCCAGGGCCTTTACAAATTCGGCAAGCTCTTGTCTTGTGAGACCCGTAAGGTGCGGTTTCTCTTCCATCACAGTAAATGTTAAAAGATTGGGAGTGTTTTAGTAAGCGGCGCCGGACAAACGGCAATGCCCACACCGTCCCCACCGGTTCTTCCGATGAATTACGAACGATGCACAAGCTGCGGTTTTGTCAATCTGCCGGGTGCGGGTAACTGCGTCAGATGCGGGCTTTCCCTCGGGATCGACGGCGAAAGTGCGGAGCGGACGGATGGCGATACCTATGCCGAAGGAGTTCCGCGCGAGACCGACCTGGGGAAGAAGGTGCTGTTCTGGTTCCGGATCTACTCCGGGTTGATGGTTTTGTTGTGCCTGCCCGTGATCGGACTCGGCGTGATTCTGATATCATTGGCCGGCACGTTCGAGAGCCAGGACCCGCAGGGCGATATCGCGGCGGGTCTCATCTTCGGGATCGGTGGAGCCGCCTTAGCCGTCTTCTATGGTTTCGGCGCCTTCTTGCGCAGAAGCCCGTCCGGCTGGTTCATTGGAAAGATACTGATCCTATTCGGACTTCCGGTGTGTTTTCTTCTTCCGGCGACGATCCCTCTGCTGATGGCCTGGTCGAAACCTGATTCAAGGGTCTACTTTGGAAGGTACTCGTTGTGATCGAAGAGCCTGCAGCTTCTGCGGCCGGGCGTAATGCCGATCCGGCAACTGCGGCCGCGACATCGATTCGTTTGATCAATCTATGAACGGACTCCGGTGCCCACAGTGTGACCTGGTCAATCTTCTGACCGCCGAGAAATGCCACCGCTGCGGAAGAACGCTTGTCGATCTGCCGCCGACGGCCCAGGTGTCCGTGCCGATCGAGCAGACCTTTCTCGCTCAGCAGGCACAAGCCGGCTCGAGGCCGCCCGGCGGAAGGATCTCTCCGGACAACGAGACCGGAAGAAAGACCTTTTTCTGGTACAGGGTCTATTGCGGAGGCATGTTCGCGCTGTACGGCACCTTGGTCGTCATGGCGATCTGGCTGGTCTTTGCGGGAACGAACTTGCAGATGGACGACCCGGAAGGCGCGGTCGCCGCCGGCGTCATCTACGGCGGAATCGGGGCGATCTTCGCGGTCGTCTACGGCGTGGCACTACTTCTTCCGCGGAAGCCGTTCAACTGGATCGTCGGCATCGTAATGATCGCGATCGGGCTGACCAGCTGCTGCTTTCTGCCGGCGACGGTGCCGTTGATAATTTTCTGGCTGAAGCCTGAAACAAAAGCCTATTTTGGAAGGGAATGATGGAATGATGAAAGTTAAACTGATCACGATAGCGATCTGCGTTGTGCTCGTAGCCTTGGGAGCGGGTAATGTCCCTGCTCAGAACGGTGACAAAATGACGGACAAAGGACCGGACAAATACGCGAAGGATACCGAGTCGGTCGACTCGATCATCGCCGCGCTTTACGACTCGATCTCAGGTGGTGCGGGAGTCGAAAGGGACTGGGACAGGTTCAACAACCTTTTCGTTGAAGACGCGCGGCTGATCCCCGTTCAAAAGAACCCGCAGACAGGCATTCTCAGGGCGGTCACGCTAACCCCGAAAGGATACGTCGAGCGGTCCGGGAAATTCCTGGTCGAGAACGGCTTTTTTGAAAAGGAGATCGCCCGGAAGACGATCAAATTCGGGAACATCGTGCACTTGTTCTCTACCTACGAGGGAAGGAACAAGGAATCGGACGAGAAACCGTTTCTTAGAGGGATCAACAGCATCCAGCTCCTGAACGACGGAAAGCGCTGGTGGGTCGTCACTGTCTACTGGCAGGCCGAATCGCCGGACAATCCTCTGCCTAAAGAGTTCCTGCCGTAGGAATTGCTGCCGCCACGCGGCACGCACGATGGCGAATGAAGAGTGCCATCGGCGGCAGAAGAATCAACCGCATAGCACGCAGAGAGCGCAGAGATTGTTCTTCCGGTGAACTCACGCGTCAGAGTTCAAGCTTCAGCTTGTCTTCCGTACAACCACGGACAAGCTGAAGCTTGAACTCTGACGCGTTTTTTTGCCCCCCCACTCTCAGTTCCATTCGTTCAATCTGACCGAATCCCCTCAAACTGACCGTTCACCGCGACGCCTTCCCCGGGCGATTTCACGCCCTAACCTCTGAAAACCCTTCATTCATATGCCCTTTCGTCAGCGGCTCCGCTGGCACGAGCCTTGTTCTTAGCAAGGGCGAGCCGGTGTACGGGATGGCTCAGATAGATCAACGGTATCGCTCCGGCTCTATCCTCTCCCAAGAGTATCCCTCCAAAGTATTGGTGCGCTTGCCGCGCCGGAGAAGATATCCGTGAGATTCGCAAAGCCAGATCTGTACAGCTTGTTCTCCAAGATGTTCTGGGGTTCTGTCGTCTCTTTAGCGCTCATACTCGCTTTCTTCTCTATCTTCGTTTTTCAGATCCAGGGCCCGATCATCGTTCTCGGCTTCGCCGTCTTTCTAATCGCGATGATGGGCATCGTCTCTTTCCGGGCGCAGAAGCTGATGCTCGATCAGAAGACCCACGAGATCCACGAAGCAAACAGGGTTTACATATCGACTGTCGAAGCACTTGCGACCGCGGTGGACGCACGTGACCAGATCGGCCGCGGCCACGTGAACCGGACCCAACTCTTCGCCGTGCGCATGGGCGAAGAGCTTGGGCTCGAAAAGTCCGAACTTGAGGCATTGAACACGGCCGCTCTGCTTCACGACATCGGCAAGCTTGCCGTTCCCGACCACATACTCAATAAGCCGGGCGAGCTGACGCCTGCCGAGCTGGAGAAGGTCAAGACACACGCGTCAGTAGGCGCCTCGATCATTTCCGAGATCGACTTTCCATATCCCGTCACGCCGGCGATCAAGCACCACCATGAGCGCTGGGACGGCAAAGGCTATCCGGACGGCCTCGCCGGCGAGAATATTCCTTTAACTGCCCGAGTTCTCGCGATCGCGGACGCCTACGACACTCTTCGCGTGACCAGGCCGTACCGCCCCGCGATGACGCGCGAGGGCGCTCGCGCATTATTGAAGAACGGTTCCGGAACCCAGTTCGATCCGGATCTCGTTGCCCTATTTCTGAGGAAGCTTCGCGAGTTTGAAGCCGAGGTTGCCGAAAGGGGTCTCTCGTACGACGACCACTCAACAACCCTGAAGGCGGAAGGCAGGGAGGACGAAGACGGCGGCTACGTGGAACAGATCAAAAGAGCGAACCGCGAGGTTTACACCCTTTTCGAGCTGGCGCGCGTTTTCGGCACTTCATTGAACATCGACGACACGCTGTCCCTTTTCACGAGGAAGATCTCCGAGCTGCTCCCGATGGACACTTGCGTCGTCTACCTTTTGAACGAGACACGTACGGTGGCCATTGCGAAGCAGGTCGAAGGGATCAACTCCGAAGCGCTCAAGAACAGAAAGCTGAGGGTCGGACAGGGCACGACCGGAGCCACGCTGGATACACTCGAATCGATCTCGACAGCCGCACCCGGGGAAGACTTCGCGTCCTACGAACTGGACTTCGTCAACTCGTACAAGGCGATGGCGTCAGTTCCGCTGATCGCGCACGAGAAGCTGCTCGGCGCCGTATCGATCTATTCGTGCGAGCTCGAGAGCTACGAAGAGGAGCACATGAGGCTCATCGAAACGGCCTCCAAGATAGCTTCCGACGCTATCTGGACCGCCCTGACCCACGCGGAAACCGAGGTTCGCGCCCTGACCGACCCGATGACCGGACTTCCGAACGCACGCAGCCTTCAGGCGCGCTTCGAAAGCGAGATCTCAAGGGCGCGGAGGACCGGGAACCGGTTCCAGATACTGATGATCGACCTCGACGGATTCAAGGCGGTCAACGACACGTTCGGACACAAGGCCGGCGACCTGATGCTGAAGGAACTTTCCGACCTTATGAAGGCCGAGCTCCGCGAATACGATTTCCTGGCGAGGTATGCCGGAGACGAGTTCGTCGCGATCATCCCCGAAGCCGACGCGGCGGCCGCCCTCGAACTGTCGCACAGGATCGAAAAGTCCGTCGGAAGGTTCAGACTGGACGTAGGCGGGGGAAGGTTCTCCACCGTCGGAGTGAGCATAGGCCACGCCGAATATCCCAAGAACGGCGAGACCCTCGATCAGATCGTCATTGCTGCAGACAAAGCGATGTACGCGGTCAAAGAACGCCACAAGAGATCCGTCAACGACCTTGGAAGCGAGAGGGTATTTGATATTCACGAAGATTCGTTTTCTCCCGAACCCCTCGGTGCAGACGAGGCAGAGGCTGATGGCGTCCGCTCCCCGGATGCCGAAGAGCGCGATCTGATCATCGAACTCGATGAACGGCACATCGTCTCAACATCGACGGTCAACTGACCTCGACGCGGTCCTGCCTTATCGAAGCCCGGCGCTCCCACAGCCGGGCTCTTTTTTTTCTAGAAAGCCTGCGAGAACCGGAAGTGGATCTGGCCCTGGTGCAGGCGCAAGATCGCGTCCGGGCCGTTATCGTTTGGAATGATGAACTTCGGCGGATTGAGAAGATATCCGTAGTCGACGGCGAACTCGCCGCCGAACGGAGTTTTTATCCTCAGGCCGAGGCCAATCGTGTGCGTCCATACCGCTCGAACGTTCGATTGGAACTGGTCGCCAGGCTGTTCGTTGGAAGGGTTGAAGATCTCTGACGCCTTACGGAAGACGTTTCCGCCATCGTAGAAAGGAACGACCCTGAAGTTGTCGGTGAACGGCACCCTTGCTTCCAGATTTACTATAGCGAGACCGTTCCCGCCGAACGGGATCGTGAAAGGGTTCAGCGTTATCTCTTCACCCTGCTGGTTGCGGAAGATGCCTTCGGGAACAACGGCGACCCTGGGGCCCGCGGCCTCGAAATCGAAGCCGCGCAATGTCGTCGAACCGCCGGCGAAGAACCGCTCGCTGATCGGAAGAAGGCCGTCGAGGCCCGGGTAGTCCGTCCCGCCGAACCTGTTGCCGCCCGAGAAAACGTTCGCGATCCCGAGGATCGCCCGGCCCGCAAGGGTCGTCTTGTTCAGTGCATCGATGGTGAAATAGCGGTTGTAGCTGATCTGGAACTTGTTGAAGCCCACGTTCGCACCGAGGATCGGCGTTGAGAACTTGTACTCTGCGGTCAGATAGTCACCGTCGGTCGGATCGCCGGAACTGTAGCGGCACCGCTCGCCCGGCTCGCCGCGCGAGATTATCTCGAGCAGCGAGTACTTGATGTCGCAGTCTTTCCGGGTATCCCGGACGAAAGTCGCGGTGAACCCTGAGATCCTGATCTTGGAATCGGGCCGAAGCAGTTCCCGGATCAAAAGGCTCTCGAAATTGAACAAACGCACGTCTTCGAACCGGTAACGCAGGAAGAAGATCGTTCGGTCCTTTCGGCTTAGCGTACGGTTCGTTTCAGCGGAGAGCGAGAAATTGTTGATCGTGGGATCGCCCGTCGAGTTTCCGAACTCGTCGATGGGATTTCCGTCCTCGTCCACCCTCTGAACAATTCCGAATGTGCCTTCGTCAAAGGTCGACCGAAAGAAACGCGTCACGGTCGAGTCCCTTTGATATTGCGCGGAAAACGTGATCGGCGCGAACCTCTTCTTGCCGTTCTCATCCACGCCGTCGGAAAGAAACCTCGGATTGACGTAGTCGAACTGGACCAGCTGGCGCCTTTGGCTAAGGCGGACCTGCGCGCCACCCTGGTGAAATCGTCCGAAGAGATTGTAATGCCGTATGTCGAAGAACCCGCTGAGGCCGACGTCGGTCGAATAACCGCCGCCGTAGGTCATAAGCCTCGGGGGTTTCTCCGTGAGCCCGATAAGCACGTCGTAGAGCTCGGATTGCCCGTCAGGAGTCTCTCCGGCCGGTTCGGGTTTGACCTCGACCAGGTCGAAAACGTCGGTCGCATAGAGGTTCTGTTCGCTGGTGAAGATGTCGGTCTGCCTCAGCACTTCCCCCGGTGCGATGTCGATCGCCTTCATCACCGCGCTTTCCTTCGTGTCCTCGTTTCCCGTGATCAGGACGCGGTTGACGACGACGCGTCGGCCTTCCTGTTCGACCCTGTAGACCAGCTTGATCTCGTCAAAATCGCCTTCCGGCCGGTCGTCCACTTCGACCATCGCGTAGTCGACGCGAGCATTGAAGTAACCCTTGTCGGCATAGAACTGCGAGAGTTTTCTTACGCCGTTCCGGGCCTTCGCACGCGAGAAGTTCTCTCCCGCAATATTCGGCACGACCGCGGCGAGTTCGGTGTCGGAGAATTCGTTGTTGCCTTCGATCTCGATCGCCGACACTTTTGTCGGCAGCCCTTCTTCGACGATGAAAGTGATGATCAGGTCCTCGGCATTCGGAGAGACACCCTGCCGGACCCCGACCTGGGCATTGCGATATCCAAGCTCGTTCATCAGCGAAAGGATCGTCATCCGGTCCTGCTCGAGCAGATCGAGGCTCGTGCGTCCGCGTCCGTATCCCAGATACGGGATGATCCCGATGATGCTCGCTTCCTGCGACTCCAGTACGGAGCTTATCTCGTCGATCGAAAGCACATCCGTGCCTTCGAGCCGTATGTCGACCAACTTCAGCCGCAGGCGAAGATCGGCCTCGTATGTCACGCTCACCGTCCGGTTCGAAAGAGGAGCGCCCGAAAGGGCGGTGCACAGCTCCTCGGTTCCGTTGGCTGTCTCGAACGCCTCATCGTCGGCAAATGCCGGCTCGACGGAACAGACGGGGGTGACCCGCGCAAAGAAATATCCCTGCTCCTGCAGGTAGTTCTCGAGCCTGCGTTCGCCTTCGACGATCGCGGAATAGTCCAGCGTGGCTTCGCGCAGGATAGGGAGCAGATCGGTCTTCCGGCTTTCGCCGATCTTTACGTCTTCCGCGTCGATGACTACGTTCACGACGGGGCCCGCGGCACCGGTGACTTCTACATCGATCGTGTTCGTTTCATTGTCGAAAACAAACCTCGAGTCATCTATGCGGGGCGCGAAGTAGCCCTGTCCGCGGAGCGCAGACCGTATCAGTTCGACATCGTTGGAAAGCGCCCTTTGAGAGAACGGCGAACCCGGCTGAAGTTCGAGTTCGGCGGCGACCGCCTGCTTTTCGAATTTGTCGATGTCTATCCGGAACTCGTCGACCTTCGCCTGCTCGCCGGGCGTGACGTTGAACGTGACGTTGACATCGGTATCGTTCTGTACGGGCTGCTGTTGGTAATCGACCTGCGCATTGTAGAAACCCCGCACGCGCAGGTACGTGAGGATCGCACTCGCGTTCTCCTCCAGGATCCTGTCGGTGAAAGCGGAACCGGGCGAAAGCAGGTTGAGCCTCAAGAGGATGTCGGCTTCCGTGATGGGCGAGCCCTGAGGTTCGATCACGTTCACGTTGATCCGACGGACCCTCGATTTTCGCTTGATGATAAAGCGGACGATCACCTGCTCGTCGCCCAGCCTTTCGGCCTCGACCGTCGAGGAGACGATCCGGTCGGTCCGGTACAATGCCTCGAGCGCGCTCCTTACACGGACCGCGGAGTATGTCGGGCCCAGCACATCTTCGACGGTGTTCCTGAACTGCTCGAATGCCGCAACGTCGCGGTCGGTGCCCTCGAACGTAATGTCGATCCTTGCGATCCTTCGGTCTTCCAGATCACCTTGGCCGAATGCGGAGAACGCCGAAAGAAGGACAAGGACCAGGGCAGCGAACAGCGCCACACTGCCGGCGAAGGGCCGGCTTTCGGGAAGAGGCGGGAGTTTTCCGGGCCGGTCTCTTCTCACTAGAACCTCGTCCTGAGCCTTATTTCGAAGCTGAATGCGTTGCGCTGGCGCGTGACGTTCGCGATCGACCTCTGCTCGTATTGCGCGACGAACGACAGGCGGTTCGAGACCCTGTACTCAAGCGCGAGTACCTGGTTCTGGTCCTGCGAGAGGTTCGTCGCATAGGTCACGAGCAGGTTCCGGTTGATCTGCCTGCCGACGGTGAGCCTGGCAGTTGGATTGCCGCGCTGTCCCGAAACGATCGGGTCGAGATTGAAACGGTTAAGGCCGAACAGCCTGTCGGTCGCCCTTGCCACAGGCTTGTTGATGATCTCGTCCGCGAGTATTTCAGCCGCTGTGTTGAGTCCGCTTTGAGCGTAGGTCGGGATCCCGCTTCCCGTGTTGGCGAGGCTTCCTGTGGTAATGAGCGAAATTACGTCGGCCTGTGGAAGCGAGGGATTCGAGCGCAGAGTCGCCGAGAGCGAATCGGCGTCGGCCAGAGGGCCGTTCAGCGTTACGAAGATCTGGTACCCGCGAATCTCCGACTCGGCTGAAATGTTGATGACCGGATCGCCGTTCGAATTAGGTGGGAACGTCAGCGTTCCTCGCTGCAGTTCGTATCGGTCGTCACGGAAGAATACGGTGCCTTCGTTCGCGCTGATCCTGCCCGCGATCTGCGGACTTTCGACATCGCCCGTCACACGCAGGTCCGCAGAAGCGGTCAGGTCCGCGATGTTGTTCCTGACCACGAGAGCGTCACGGCCGAGAATCCGTATATCCAGCCTCGCATCGGAGAGGATCGAACTGCTGCCCGAGCCGGTCGCCAGGCTCGCCTCACGCCGGCCGCTTACGAAATCCGCGATGTCTATGTCACGTGTGTAAACGCTCCGGCGAGCGAAGATCGTCCCCGTGATCAGCGAATTGAACTCGCTTCCGGTCCTTCGGCCGGTAATCGCCAGATCGGCGTTTCCTGTGGTCGTGAACCCGGTCGGGAACGGCGCGGTGATGTTCGTTCCCTGGATATCGACGCGAAATGCCTCAAGTAGAAGGTTGTCGGTAAGCACGGCTTCTCCGGAAAGGGTCACTCTGCCGCCGCCAAGACTTCCCGTGATCCTTTCACTGCCGGCCGTGCCGTCGTTGCAGCCGATAAGCGCCTGCCTGGTGTTGAAAAGCACACAGCCGTTCAGGTCGTTGAGCGAAACCCTTTCAGAGCCGACAAATGTCGAGAACGATCCCCTATGAAGTTCGGCTCGACCGTTCAGCCTGGCCGTGTTGTTCGGGCCTGCCAGTGTGACCTGCATATCCGCTATCCCTGCAAAGAACAGGTCGGGGGAGATCGCATTCAGAACCCGGAGATCGATCCTTCCGTTCATCGCCAGGTTGTTCACGCCTTTCGCGGAAAGGGCCTTCGTTCCATTCACCGTCAGGTTGGTGCCGCCGCCCGAGAACCGGGCGTTGTCGACCGTGACCTCATTCGTGCTGAACGTGAAGTTGACCGTCTCAGACGCGACAAGCGGCGTTTCGCCTATGACGAGCTGGAATTCCGTCAGCGCGGCATTTCCACGGAGATTCTCCGTGCTGAACACCTCGTTCCCGTCAGCGTCCCGCGAAACGAGATCTCCGGCAAAGACGATCCTGCCGGTGGCTGAACCGTCGAGCGTGACCTGGTCCGGATCCGGTTTTCTGAAGATCGCTATGAAAGGCCCGAGGGGTGTGCCCGTCAGATTGGTCTCCGCCCTGAACGGGACTTCCGGCCTGCCCAGGTCAGCCGTCGCGTTTACGATCTGCTCGCTGCCCCCTACGTTCGTGACCAGCCGCGCCGTGAGTACGCTGTCGACTGTGTTGCCGGAGAAGGTCACGGCACCGAATGAGTTGTTGTTGACTATTATTCCCTGACCCGTGCCGTTGAACTCGATCTCGTAACTCGATGTATCATTCACCGTGCCTTCGGCGGTCAGATCTATGTCCAGCGTGCCTTCGGCATCCGGAACAGCGCTGTTTTTCGGAAAGAACGCGAGAACGCGGGTCGCCGGAACCTCCCTGCCCTTAACCTGGGCGATGAATGATTCCGAGTCGGTGCGGTAAAAGCCGTTCGCTGTCAGGATCCCGTCACCGAATCGCGCTTCGAACTCTTCTATGTTCACCAGGGTCCCGTCGAAGCTTACGGCGGTGCGCAGGCTGTCAAAGGTCTGTCCGTTGAGAGTGCCGACACCTGAATTAAGCGTCGCGGATCCCTGCATGTTGTTGGGAAGCCCTGTCAGATCGAGTTCGCCGGACGTGCTCGCCTGAAGGTCCTTTAGCGAATTGGGCAGCGACCTGATCGGGACCGCGGTGAGCAGCGTACCTATGTTGAAATTCTCGAGGCGCGCCTGCACCGAGGTATTGTTCGTGCCGTACGACGGAATGGTCACGTCGAAGGTCATACGGCCTCCCTCGCCCGGTTCCCGAAGGATACCGTCGGTGATCTTCGTTATCTGAGAATCGATATTAAAATTGGCGGCCAGAGAACCGAGAATGCGTCCGCCCGCGATGAGGGACTCAAGCTCCGCGCGCCCTTTGACCGAGGGATCCTCCACGTTTCCGGTCAGGTTCCCACGGAACGTGAAATCGTCAGCCAGGTGCCCGTCGAAGGCGTCCATCTGTTCCCGAAGCTGCGGCGAAAGCTCGAATATCCTTATCACGCGCTCGATCTCCGATGCGTCCGTCGAATCGATCGAGATCGCCAGATCGGAATCGGTTTCAAAGAGGTCAAGCCTGCCGGTCGCTAGCAGGTCCGTTGCGCCGCTCGTCAGCCTCGCGCTGTCAAAGGTGACGAGACCGTCGTCCGCGCTCGCTCGCAACTCACCCGATACGGGAAGAAAGCCCCGATCGGTATTTCCGGCGGTCGCGGCGACGGTAGCCGAAAGAGTTCCGGTCGCCCGCCTGATGTCGGTTCCCGCGAACGTCAGATCTGCCCTCCCCGACGTGTCTCCTTCAATAGGCACGACGTTCCCGGAGGCGACGGCGATGAGCTTCCCGATGTCCAAGTCGGAAAAATCGGCGTTGATCCCCGAGCGCGAAGAATCCTTCATCGCCACGACCGCGTCGCCGTTCAGGCGGCCGTTCATCACCTCGGCTTCCACGCCGTTCAGCAGTATCTTGTCGTTGTCCGCGACGACCGTTGCCCGGGCGTTCCCCAGATCGATGGAACCGAGGAGCCCGCCGCCGAGAGTCATATCCAGGCTTGCGCGGTAACGCCCCGAAGGTTCAAGCACGAAGACGGGTCTGTAAACGGCTACGTTCTCGAGCCGTCCGTTCTCTTTCAGATCGACCGTGCCCGGAGCAAAGTCGTCTGTCCGTCCGGTGATCACGCCCTGCCTGATCGTGAGCCGGACGCCCGCGACGTTCAGGTTGGCGAGAATCGCCGAGTCGGTCTCGACCGCCGCCAGCCGCAACCGGGGGATCACGACGTTCGAAGTATCGCCGTAGGTGTCGACCTCGACGTTCTCGGCCTCAGCGCGTCGGATATCCGCGCCGGCCGCGGAAGCCCTCTCGGCATTTATCCGCCCGGCCGCGACCGAGGTCCGGCCGTCCCGGTTGAAGACCTTGATGTCATTTGCAGTGACGTCCGAGAGGTTGGCATCGTTCGTATCGACCCTGTCGACCCGTACGTCGCGCGCGTCGATCTCCGTATTGTTCCGACGGCTGCGGATCTCGATGCCGTTGATGTCGACGCTTCTGAGAGTGGCTCCCTCGGCGTCGATCCTGGCCGCGGTCGCAGTGTCGGCGAGCGCGGTCGTAAGGTCGTCGGTCGAGATGATCCTGATCGAAGGGGTCTGGATGGACTCGAGGTAGGCTTCGGTGGAAGAGAATTTCGCCGCCCTGACGCCGTTCAGGTTCGCGAGCAGCGCCCGGTCCCTATATTCGGCGGCCGCGTCATTGATGTAGAGGCTCCCGACCGTCCCAAGCGGAGAGGAGAGCGCGGCGGCCTCGAGCGCTCCGAGCCATCTGAAATCGGTGCCCGTGCCGCGGATCGTCCCCATAATCTGCGGGTAATCGAGCCTGAAATCCTCGAACGTCAGAAGCTCCGCGATCGCCTTGCCGGTCGCCCTGTAAGCGGAGCCTTCGCCGTCCGCGACGGCATTAATCTGGAGGGCCTTCAGCCGCACGTTCGAAGCTGCGAGCGACTCCGACGTGACCTCGCCCTCGATACGGTACTTCTCTCCCTCGCCCGTGACCCTTCCCTGAAATGCGCCGGTTCCCGATACGGCGGTCCCGAGCGGGAACACCCTCGACGCCTGTGTGAGATCGACGTCCGACACGATAGTTAGATCGTACTTGAACCGGTCCCAGCCGACTATGCTTCCCCGAAGCGTGGACCTTCCGAGCGGCGAGACGAGCGCGAGCGAGTCGAGGTCGATGCCGAGCTCCGTCAGGTTTCCTATTCCGCGGATCGCGATGGGCTCGACCTCTTCGCCGCCGTAACTGAACTCGGCCTTCGTCGTCGAAAGATCGAAACGGTAATTGATATCGGAGCCCTCCACCGTCCGCTCGTCCGGCGAAAGCTCGATCGCGAGGTCTTCGGCGTCGCCCGAAATCTCGCGCTTGGTGTCGTTGAAAATGAATGCGCTGTCGCGGACCGTCACTCTGGCGGACGCGTACCGGAACCTTACCCGGCCGGGCGGAAGGGAAAAGTCGACCCCGTCGAAGTTCGAACGGCCGTTCTCGTCGAACTTAAGGAATACGTTGAGGCCGTAGATCTCCGACGAATCGATGTTGATGTTGCGTTCCGTCGTCAGCGCGAACAGATCCAGGATGGTCATTGAAAACCGCGCCTCGCGTGCGGTCGCGATGACCTCTCCCGTCTTCTTGTTCGTGAACACCGCGTTCTCTAACCGCATCACCAATGGCGATGCCTGGACCGTAAAGGTCTCGGCGGTGAACTCGATCCCCATCTCGTCGAACGCGGCGACGAACTGGCCCTTAATATAGGCGTCGATCGTGCCGGTCTTGTACAGGCCGACAAGCACGATCGCCGCGAGGATCGCGGCGGAGGCCGCTACCCCGAGCCATATTCCCATTCGCCTCTTCGTCACGAGCCGTTTCTTCGGGGCCGGTTCCGGCTTTTCCTCTTTCGTGTTGTCTTTCTTTTCTTCTGGCATTTCCGCCAAAGCTGAAAACTAAAGCGATTCGACCTCGGCTATTTCAAGGTCGAAGGCGTCTATCGCGGCCACACGGGGAGGGTGGTTGGTGAGCAGCCGTATCTTGCGAACGCCCAGGTCTTTCAGGATCTGGGCTCCGATGCCGTAGTCCCGGAAGTTGCCGTAACCGGTTCGCTTCCTGGCTTCCTGAAATCCGACCCCTTCCTCCTGCATCACCTTGTAAGTCTCAAGCTGGTGGATGAGGTCAAGGTTGTGTTCTCTCTGCCTTAAGTAGAGAAGAACGCCGGTTCCGTTTTCCGAGATCTTTTTAAGGGAAGAGTTTATAGCGAGCGCCGCCTCGCCGAGCTGAGAACCGAACATCGCGAATGTGACGTTCTCGGTCTGGACGCGGACCGGAACGGCGTCCTCGGACCCGGCGATGTCGCCCATCGTCATCGCGACGTGGGTCTCGCCGTTGATGACATTGCGGTAAATGACAGCGCGCATCGGTCCGTGATCGGTCGGGATTTCCGTTTCGAGTACGCGCTCGACAAGCGTCTCTTTCTCGATCCTGTATCGGACAAGATCGGCCACCGAAATGATCTTCAATCCGTGCTCTTGTGCAAAGTCCTCGAGCTCGGGCATTCGGGCCATCGTGCCGTCGTCGTTCATTATCTCGCAAATGACCGCGGCCGGCTCAAGTCCGGCGATCCTCGCGATATCGACGCTCGCCTCGGTCTGGCCGACGCGCACAAGCACGCCGCCGTTCTTCGCCCTTAGCGGAAAGATATGGCCCGGACGCGCGAGGTCGTTGGGCCTTGTGGCGCGGTCGACGGCTGTAAGTACTGTTTTCGCACGGTCAGCGGCGGAGATGCCAGTCGTTATGCCTTCCTTTGCCTCGATAGAGATCGTGAACGCGGTTCCCATCCGCGATGTGTTCTCCTGAGACTGCGGGGGGAGCTGGAGAAAGTCGCAGCGCTCTTCGGTCAGAGGCAGGCAGATCAGGCCCCTGCCGTGTTTCGCCATGAAGTTGATCACATCGGGAGTGACTTTTTCCGCCGCGCACACGAGGTCGCCTTCATTCTCGCGGTCCTCGTCATCGACGATGATGATCAGCTTTCCGTCGCGGATATCCACGGCGGCCTCTTCAATGGAGCTAAGCGGCATATACTTCTCAGAGCCGTTTTCGGCGCCGGCCCCTCGCGCCCGTCTGAATCTGAATTTTAACTGATACAGCATATTAAGGCTAACATCCCGGCCAAACCTGCGAATCGCGCTTTTTTCGGCAAAGAAACGGTTTACGTTCGCGCCCGGGCTGATTAAGATTACCCGGATGCTGATCGAAGCAAAGCTCGCCGCAAGATATTTCTTCTCCGGAAGAAGCCGGCTCGTGCGTTTCACGTCTCTTGTCGCCGTGGCGGGGATAGCGACGGGGCTGGCGGGTTTTATCGTGGCGCACGCGATCGCCGAAGGTTTTAAGAGTGGAATCTCGAGAGGACTCCTCGCGGCGAACGGTCATATTACCGTCAGGCCCGAAGGGCTCGTCAGCGCCTCACCCGGGATCGTGAAGAGAAAAATTGAATCGACAACGGGAGTGGTTTCCGCTATTGCAACGACATTCGAACCCGCAGCAGTTTATTTGGGCGGGTTCCAGCAATATGTACTGATAAGGGTGGTTCCCGATTCTTCGCCGGGCTTCCCCTCAGCCCGACAACAAACGGATTCCGGAATTCCGGTACTCCTGGGTTCGCGGCTGATCGAATGGACTCCGGATCGCGAACCGCCGTCGTCAGACCTGTTCTTCAGCAAATCCGGGGGAGGTCTGGGCACTCAAAAGATCCGCATAGCAGGTGTCCGGGAGACCGGGATCTACGATTACGATTCCAGGTGGATCTACATCCGCGAGAGCGATTTCGTCCGGATGAAGGAACTTGAGAAGTTTGATCCGGGTGCCTACGAGGTTCGTGTCAAGGATCCCTTCATCTCGGCCGAGGTCAGTACCCGTCTCGCGGAAGCGCTCGGGCCGGATTTTGAGATCACCGACTGGCAGGAAGCGAATCGGCCGCTGTTTGCCGCCCTGGCGCTCGAACGGCAGGTCGCGCTTTGGGTGATAGGGCTGATAGTTCTGCTGGCGGTAATGAACATCACGACGACTCTATCCCTGCTCGTGAAGGAGAGGCTTCCCGACATCGCCGTGCTTCGGACCCTCGGCGCGGACACAAGAATGCTCTCGGCCGTTTTCCTGTTCGAAGGCTGGATACTCGCGCTCGCCGGCATCCTGCTCGGAGTCGCGGGGGGATCGCTCGCGTCGGTCATCATCAACCGGTTCCGCCTGATCAGCCTGCCGCCCGAAGTCTATTCTCTTAACACCGTTACATTGGAGCACGACCCCTTCGCGACCGCCGCCGCCGCATTCGTGACACTTCTTCTCGCAACGGCGGCGATGGCCGTTCCCGTCGCACGCGCCGCGAGAGTGAAGCCGCTTGACATACTGCGCCTGAAATGAGTTCCGCCGGGCGGCCGATCTAAGTATCTGCGGGTAAAGGTTTACGGCTTCAGCCCGCTCAAACCCGAATTCTGGATTTCGCGCGTGTTTCAGACTATCTGTTAGCAAGTCTTACAGAACTTTTTCCGAATAAATTTGGCATCTACGCCTGTCTCGGGTCTATAATCGGGCTTCAACCGACAGGGGAGTCCGAACTGTTCCATCTATGTTTGAACGCTATACCGAAAAAGCGCGGCGCGTCATCTTCTTCGCTCGTTACGAGGCCCTTCAGTACGGATCGGAAGTGATCTCGCCCGAGCACATCCTGCTTGGGCTTATGCGCGAGGACAAGACGATCTCCGCGCGTTTCTTTCCGTTCCGCCACAGCCTCACAGTGGACACGATCAGGCGTGAGGTAGAAGAGAGGATCGTGCCGAAGGAAAGGATCCCGCAATCGGCAGAACTGCATCTCGCGCCGGAAACAAAGCGCATCCTCGCTTTCACGAAGGAAGAGAGCGAACGGCTCGGAAGCCGTAAAATAGGGGTCGAGCACATTTTGCTCGGCATACTTCGTGAAGAGACCTCGATCGCTGCGGAGATCCTGTACCAGTACGGCGTGAGGCTCCACGGGGTCCGTGAAAAGATCAGCAAGCACAGCGGAGCGCCCGGAAAGAGGATAGACGGCGACAAGTCGGAAACGCCCAATCTGGAAGAATTCACCCGCGACCTGACAGAAGAAGCGGCGCGCGGGAGGCTGGATCCGCTCATCGGCCGAGAGGTCGAGACGGAACGGCTGATCGAGATCCTCTGCCGGAGGACGAAGAACAACCCGGTCCTGATAGGAGAATCGGGAGTGGGAAAAACGGCGATCATCGAAGGCCTTGCGCAGAGGATTGCGGACAAGAACGTGCCATCGTTCCTCGAGAACAAGCGGATACTGTCGCTCGATCTCTCACTGGTCGTCGCCGGGACGAAATACCGCGGGCAGTTCGAGGAAAGGCTCAAGAAGATCATGGCCGAGCTTAAGCACAGCCGGCAGAACATCGTCTTCATAGACGAGATCCACACGCTGGTTGGAGCGGGATCCGCGGAAGGATCGCTCGACGCTGCGAATATTCTAAAACCGGCGCTCTCCAGGAACGAACTGCAGTGCATAGGCGCAACGACGCCCCGCGAGTTCCGGATGTCGATCGAGAAGGACCGTTCGCTCGAAAGGCGGTTTCAGGCCGTGAAGGTAGTGCCTCCTTCAGAGGAGCAGGCGTTCGAGATAGTGAAAGGCATTGCCGAGCGGTACGAGGCTTTCCACCAGATCAGGTACGCCGAGGACGCCTTGAAGGCGGCGGTTTACCAGACGAACAGGTACATTCCTGAGAGGTTCCTCCCCGACAAGGCGATCGATGTTCTTGACGAGGCGGGAGCACGCGCGAAGCTCAGATATCAGCAGGAGAACACATCCGAGCCGTCCTGGAAAGAGGCCGTCGAGAACTGGAAGAAGGCGACCGACGAGGACAAACTGCTTTCACTCGAATTGAAAACGCTGGAGGATTCGTTCTTCGCGGTCGAGGTCTCGCGTGACGATGTCGAGGAAGTGATCGCGCGCTGGACGGGAATTCCGATCCAGTCGATAAAGCAGGAAGAGGCGGCGAAGCTGCTGAAGATCGAAGAAGAGCTGCACGAGAGGATAGTCTCGCAGCGGTCTGCGATCTCCGCGCTTGCGAGGGCGATCCGCCGCTCGCGAGCGGGCCTGAAGAATCCCAAGCGGCCCGTCGGCTCGTTCCTCTTCCTGGGTCCGACCGGCGTCGGAAAGACCGAGGTTGCGAGGACGCTCGCCGATTTCCTCTTCGGTTCCGAGAAGGCGCTGATCCGGTTCGACATGTCGGAGTACATGGAGAAGCATACGGTCGCGAAGTTCATCGGCTCGCCTCCGGGTTATGTCGGTCACGACGAGGGCGGACAACTTACGGAAAAACTCCGGCGCGCACCGTACTCGATCGTTCTGTTCGACGAGATCGAAAAAGCGCACCCCGATCTCTTCAACATCCTTCTGCAGGTGTTTGAGGATGGAAACCTGACGGACGCGCAGGGCAATGAAGTGGACTGCCGGAACGCGCTGTTCATTATGACCTCGAACATAGGCGCCCGATTCATTCAGAAGCGGACCGCGGTCGGTTTCCAGGCAAGCGAGGAAGACTCGCGCGAGAAGATCTCCGAGCAGGTGATGAGCGAGGTCAAGCGGACATTCGCTCCCGAGTTCATCAATCGGCTGGATGAGATCATCCTCTTCGGCGAGCTTTCGAATGAGGATCTTGCCGATATCATCGATCTGCAGGTCGGCCAGCTGAACAAGATCCTCAAACAGCATTCGCTTGAGGTGTCGCTGAGCGACGGTGCGAAGCGGTGGCTCATCGACGAGACGTGCGCCGACAGAAGTTATGGGGCAAGGCCTCTGCGGAGGGCTCTCCAGAAGCACGTCGAGGACGAATTGTCCGAGGCCCTTATCCAGGGCAAGCTCGACAGCGTCGAGCGTATCGAGGTGGTCCGTGACAAGGCGGGACTCCGTTTGAAGCCCGTCGGAAACGGAAAGGCGAAGAATGCCGTAACGAGCTGAACGAGCGCAACTGCGCGGCGGCAAAGCACAAAAGCGATCTGCGGAAAGCTTTTGTGCTTTTCGTTTTTGAAGTCAATGCCTGTATAATTCGAAAGTTTGTTGGACAGCAGAATATTCCAGGCGGCCGGAAAAGCAACCGCTCTTGGGGAGGTCCGAATCAAAGGCCCCAAATTCATTCAACCGTCAGCCCGGCCCAATTTATTGATAATTCTGTTCGAATACTCCCCCGAACCGGTCCTCGGGGCGGAAGACGTTTTTGGATATCTCTAATCTCATATTTAGCATTATCAGGAACAGGAAAGCAGGCATTATGCATATCGCACGGGCTCTAGGGCTTGTTTTGGCAGTACTCTCGGCCGCACTTTCCGTCACGGCGACGGATGGCCATGAGAAAACAGTTCCTCCCCCCGAAGCACTTTCTTCATCCGTTAGCCAGCAGATTGTCGAGAACGTCGACATCCAGGGAAACCGGAGGCTGCGCGACGAGGACCTTTTCTATTACATCCGCACGCGGGCCGGCGATACGTACGACCCCGCGCAGCTCGAACGGGACCTCCGCGAACTTCTTTCGCTCAGCTTCTTCGACAAGACATCGGCCAAGGTGCTGACCGAACCCGGCATTCGGGGCGGCGTCAACGTGATCTTCGAAGTGCGTGAACTTCCGATCATCAGGGACCTGCAGTTCGAAGGCGGCGACGCCGTGCCGGAGTCTGACATTCTCAAGGCCTTCCGCGAGAACAGGATCGGGATCTCGAAAGAATCGGTGTTCGACCCCGCAAAGGCCCGCGACGCGCGCCGGCTTCTTCGAGAGCTGTTCGCCGCGAAGGGATATCCGAACGCGAGCATTGAGGTCCGGGAGGAAGAGGTGTCCGCAACTTCGACGGCGATCACGTTCGTCATCGACCAGGGAAGGCGCTCGAGGATCGTAGACATAGATTTCGAGGGCAACGAGAACTTCAAGGACGGCGAGCTCAGAAAGCAGCTGCAGCTGGTTCAGGAGACGGGCCTGATCTCGCGCTTCAAGGGCCAGGACATCCTGGACCTGCGCAAGCTCGAGTACGACCTCAACAAGAACGTCCGCGAATACATGTTCTCGAAGGGCTACTTCCAGGCGAGGATCGGCGAACCGAGGGTCGAAGGACTCGGTGTCCAGAGGACGGGCTTTCCGATACTCAAGTGGTTCCCGCTTCCGCTCGTGACCTCGAAGGACGACACGCTGAGGATCGTCGTTCCGGTCGTCGAGGGAAGGATCTTCCGCGTCGGCGAGGTGTCGATCGAGGGCAACTCGATCTTCTCCGAACAGCAGATCTCGGCGATCGTCGGCGTGCAGGAGGGCGAGATCGCCAACGGACAGCGGCTTCGCAAGGCGCTGTTCGAAGACCTCAAGAAGATCTACGGTGCGCAGGGTTTTGTCGAATACGATGTCGAGCTCGAGCCCGAGTTCCGTGATAACCCCGACAATCCCGAGGAAGGCATCGTCGATATCAACATAAGGATCGACGAGGGAACGCAGTTCAGGCTGCGCCGCCTCGAGTTCACCGGCAACACGTTCACCCGCGATGAGGTTATGAGACGCGAGATGCTCGTCAACGAGGGTGACATATACAACCAGGTAAGTATCGAAACCTCGGTGCTCCGACTGAACCAGACCGGCTACTTCGACCCGATCGACAAAGACCAGGACCTCGAGGTGAGGACGAACCCGGATCAGGGCCAGGTGGATGTGGCCGTGAAGGTCCGCGAGCGCGGGCGCCAGCAGATCTCTTTCAACGGCGGTACGTCCGGCATCAGCGGAACATTCATCGGCCTCGAGTACTCGACCAACAACCTGCTCGGACGCGGCGAGGTCCTTTCGTTCGCGCTCGGCGTCGGTAACCGACAGAGGAATTTCCAGTTCACGTTCCAGGAGCCGTACTTTCAGGACCGCCCGATCGCGGTCGGCCTCTCGGTGTTCGCCTCGAGCTACAAGTTCTTCGGCGAGGGCACCTTCCTGTCGCAGAACCCCGACGCTATCGCCGGCGCGCTCAACCCTTTCGGAACGATCATCACTGACGAGAGCACGCTGTTCACGCAGAACACGCTCGGAGCGTCGGTCTTCGCGACCGCGCCTTTGTCGGAGCTGTTCTTCAGGAAGCAGAGGTTCACGCAATTCTCTAGGATAGGCCTTTCGTACCAGTTCACCGCGACCTCGATCGAGGACCCGCCGATCAACGAGTCGCTCGATCCGGCGGACCGGATCCCGATCATCTTCGAGCAGCCGAACATCATTACCAGCCGCATCACGCCGACGTTTGTTTACGACACGCGTCAGCCCGCCGCGAACGGCATCGACACCCTCCGCGGCACGCAGATCTCGGCTTCATTCGCATTCGCCGGGCTTGGCGGTGACGTGAGGACCTATCATCCGAACCTTACGTACACACAGTTCATTCCCGTCAGGCGCAAGAATTCGGACAGCGCAGAGGTGTTCGGATTCCGCATCCAGGCGGGCACGATCGGAAGCTTCGCGACCACCGACAAGATCCGGAATGCGAACTCGCTGTCTTTCGTCGGCGGCGTCCCGATCTTTGAAAGGTACTTCCTCGGAAGCGAGTTCGACGTCCGCGGGTACAATACCCGCTCGATCGGGCCGATCGCTCCGTACGACAGCTATATCACCACGCGCGACATCGTTGTCGCCAGGAATCTCGTCGGCGAGCCGGAAGCGGCCCCCGGGCTCCCCGACAACAGGCGCGCCGAGATTGCCACGCTCGGGATGCTCAACGGCCCGGACGGCGAGCTCAATGCGCTGTTCAGGAACAACTACCGGTTCATCGGCGGCGACACGCGGCTTCTCGGCAACTTCGAGTACAGGATCCCGATTTTCGGCCCACTGACTCTCGCGGCGTTCGCGGATGTCGGTGCTGTGTTCAATTTGCGGGAAACGGGGACTCAGAGGATCGACAGCGAGTTCCTGAGGGACGATGTGTTCCTAGGAGCGGGTACTCTCGGAGCGCTAGCCCTCAGGAACTACCCGCAATTGGCGAACAGCTTCGGATCTCTGCTCTATTATCAGGACCAGCTGCTTACGAACGCTTCGTTCAGGCGAATCTTCTGCCCGAATCAGGCGTGTCCCGACAGCGTGCCGCCGGGTGTTCAGGCCCTTTTCCTTCGCGGCGAGGCCCAGACGAACTCGCTCCTCGAGGTGGATAATGCCGCGTTCAACGGCATAGGGGACTTCCGTTCGAGCCTTGGTATCGAGGCAAGGATCCAGGTGCCGGTCGTGAACGTTCCGTTCAGGCTTATCTACTATTACAATCCGAATGGCGTGTTCGGGTTCACGGAAGAGGTCCCCGGGCTGTTCCTTCCCGGGAAACGAAACGGGTTCAGGTTCACGGTGGGACGTACTTTCTAGGCCGGCGCGGTAAAACTCGGTCGGGCGAAGCATCATTTGCGGGCAGGTGTTCATCTACGGGATGAATTCTTGCCAGACAGAAAATCAGGCGAACGGCCGCGGGAAGCGGAATTCGCGACAAGCAATAATTTTTAGTAGGATCCAATGTGGCGGGGAAGGAACGGCCGGACCGTGAATTTCCTTCTTCAATGTCCAAGGAGCAATTTAGAAATGAAAGCACTTCGGTTATTTGCAGGCGGTTTGATCTTTACGGCGATCTTTGCGGTTTCGGCGTTCGCTCAGACCCAGGAGGCGCTGAAGATCGGCGTCATAAACCCATTCTTCTTTGAGCAGGAAAAAGGCGGCATCGCGAAATACATCAATGCGCTTGCCAGCCTCGACAACGAGTTCAAGCCGGACAACCAGAAGCTTCAGACGCTGGCGAACCAGATAAACACGCTGAAGACGGAGATCGAGACGCTTCAGAAACAGAACGCGACGGTCCCCGTTAAGCCTGAAGATCTTAACAAGAAGATCGAGGAGTACAACCGGTTGGTTCGCGAACTCGACTTTCAGAAGAAGGACGCGGAGGCCAGGTTCGAGAGCCGCCAGCGCGTCGTGATGGGCCCGATAATGCAGGACATCGGCAAGGCGATGCAGGAATATGCCGAGAAGAACAGCTTCTCCATCATCCTGGACGCTTCGAAGCTCGATAACGCGGGTCTCGTGCTTGCGTTTGACCGAAAGCTGGATGTTACTGAGGACTTTATCAAGTTCTACAACGCGCGTCCTGCGGGGACCGCGAGCACCAAACCCTAACGCAAGTTCCAATAGACCGGCATCGGAGCCGCGCGGACGTTTCCGCGCGGCTTCGGACTTTTTTGCCGGGTGGCATATAATAACTGCCCGTAGAAACCAATTTTTTCAGGCGCAAACAAGGTGAACGGCACGATCAGCCTCACCCGGGCGCGCAAGGAGCCTTGACCGAACATGAGAACCTTCAGATCAGCAGCATTCATTCTTGCAATTGTAGTCATTTCCGCGTCTGCCACCTTTTCGCAGGCGCAGCCCGCCGGAAAGGTGGGATTGATCAACCTCGAGGCGCTCGGCGGAGAGGGCGGGATCACGAAGTACGTAAACGCGCTCGCGACCCTCAACAAGGAGTTCGACACGGAGCTCAAGGAGCTTCAGACACTTGCCGACTCGATCGGCACGAAAACTCAGGAGCTCCAGAAGCTCGCCGAACAGGCGCGGAATCCCGGTTCGCCGGTCAGCAACGAGACGCTGAGACAACGCAACGACGAGCTCGAAACGCTCAAGAGGCAAGCGGAATACAAACAAAAGGATGTTCAGGCCCGGTACAACAGCCGCCGCCAGACCATCGTCGGGCCTGTGTTGTCAGAGGTGATGAAATCTCTCCAGGACTACACCCTCCAGAAGGGCTACTCGATGATCCTGGACGGCGCAAAGCTCGAGGAATCGGGGATCCTTATGACGTTCGACACAAGGTTTGACGTGACGAAGGACTTCATCACCTTCTTCAACACGAAACCGGCCGGTAGCGCACCGGCGAGCCAGTAATCAACTGTTTCCAGACGATCCGAAGTCAGTGACCGCCGGACGCCGTCCGCCGGTTTCTGACTTCTTGCTTTCCGAAATATAATAGCGCGCCGAATATGATCACCTACGACATCAACCAGATCAGGGAGATCCTCCCGCACCGGTACCCCTTTCTGCTTGTCGACAGGATTATCGAGCTCGAGCCGCGAGAACGGATCGTCGGGATTAAGCAGGTTACCTTCAACGAGCCGTTTTTCCAGGGGCATTTTCCGGAGATGCCGGTGATGCCCGGAGTGCTTCAGATCGAGGCTCTTGCACAGGTAGGAGCGATCCTGGCGCTCAGGGAGTTCAAGGACCGCGACAAGCGGATCCCTTTCTTCAGCGGCATCGAGAAGGCGCGTTTCCGCAAGCCGGTCGTGCCGGGCGACACGCTCACTCTTGAAGTTACCGCGCTTCGCATCGGAAGCCGGGTTCAGAAAATGCGGGGCGAGGCGAAGGTCAACGGCAACATCACTGCGGAAGCTGAAATAATGAGCGTGATCGCCGAACGTTAGTGCCTCAGACTTCCAACTCCCTTCCGAAATGCCAGAGATCCATCCAACAGCAATCGTAAGCGACGGCGCACTGATCGGTGATGGCTGCGTCGTAGGCCCGTATTCGACGATCGGCGGCGATGTCGTTCTCGGCGAGAGGGTCCGGATCGATTCGCACACAGTAATCGACGGAACCACTTCCATCGGCGACGACACGCATGTTTTTCCATTCGTGTCGATCGGTCTGGCGCCGCAGGACCTGAAATACGGCGGCGAAGAGACGCGGACCGAAATAGGGAAACGCAACCAGATACGCGAGTTCGTGACCATTCACAGGGGAACGTCGGGAGGCGGAGGTGTAACGCGGATCGGCGACGACAACCTGCTGATGGCGCAGGTTCACATTGCCCACGACTGCAGCGTCGGAAGCGAGGTAATTATGGCGAATGCGGCGACTCTCGCGGGACACGTCGAGATCGCGGACCGCGCGAGCGTGGGAGCGTATTCCGGAGTTCATCAGTTCTGCCGGATCGGACGCGAGGCGTTCGTCGGAGGATACTCGGTCGTCGTCAAGGACGCGATGCCGTTCGCGATCATTCAGGGCAATCACGCGAAGTGTTATGGACTCAATAAGATCGGGATGAAACGGCGCGGCTACCCGAAAGAAACGGTCAAGGCCCTGAACCGCGCTTTTCACTTTCTTCTTTCGGCCAAACTCAACACGACCCAGGCGGTTGAAAAGATCAGGGATGAGATCGAAGGGGTCGAGGAGGTCGACCTGCTTGTCCGGTTCATCGAGTCTTCCGAACGCGGCGTCGTAAAATAGTCAAATCCCCGACAGTTTCCAATGAAATACGGCCTCATAGCCGGCAACGGCAGATTCCCTTTCCTGGTCGCGGAAGGCGCGCGGAAGGCCGGTTGTGAGCTTGCCGTCGTTGCCATCAGGGAAGAGGCCGATCCTGAGATCGAGAAGGTTTCGGACAACGTGAAATGGATCGGGGTCGGGAAGCTGGGGAAGATGATCTCCTACTTCAGGGAAATGGGCGTCGAGCGGGCGATGATGGCGGGCCAGGTCAAGCACGTGCAGCTTTTCGGCGGCGCCATTCCGGACCTGAGAATGGTCAAGATGCTGTGGAACCTCCCGGCCAGGAACACGGACGCTTTGATCGGCGGGATAGCCAAGGAAATGGAAGCGGCCGGGATCGAACTTATCGATTCGACCTATTTCATCAAGGACCAGCTTGCTGAGGAAGGTGTGCTAACGCGCCGGAAGCCTTCCAGAGACGAACTTCGCGATATCGAATACGGTCTCGGTGTTGCGAACGGGATCGCAGGACTCGATCTGGGCCAGACGGTGATGGTCCGCGGCGGCGCCTGCGTGGCGGTCGAGGCGATGGAAGGCACCGACGAGGTCATAAGGCGCGCGGGCAGGCTTGTCGACGGCAAGCTATGCGTGATCAAGGTGGCCAAGCCCGGCCAGGACATGCGGTTCGACGTGCCCGTTGTCGGGCTTCCCACGATCGAGACGATGGCCGAAGCGGGCGCCGGATGCCTCTCTGTCACTGCCGGAAAGACGCTTATGTTCGACAAGAGCGAGATGATCGCACTCGCCGACAGCAGGAACATATGCATCGTCGGCTCTCCGCCCGAAACAAATGACGTCGAACCTGCGTAAAGATCAGGTATTCTAAGCCCTACATTACATTGACGCGCACGGCCCTCCCGGAGGAATTCTGCGCGGACAGGCATTCGGAGACAACATTTAATGAAGAAAAGACTTATTGCGCTTTCAGTCGTCCTTGCGTTCGCTTTGCAGGCGACGGCGCTGGCGAACGACCCGACAGTGACGATCACTACCGCCGAGAAGAAGATGGCGGAAACGATCACGGCAGAACAACTCAGCGATTATCTCTATTTCGTCGCTTCCGACGAGATGGGAGGCCGCGACACGCCTTCCCGCGGACTCGACATCACGGCGAAGTTCCTCGCGCTCAACCTGAGCCGATGGGGATTCAAACCCGCCGGCGATGACGGCACCTTCTTTCAGCGAATGTGGATCGTCACCGACACGATCGACAAGGACGCCACTAAGCTCAAAGTCGGCGGCAAAGAGTTCGAGTTCATGAAGGACTTCTACCTGCTCCGTGGAAACGGACTAGCGGAAGGAGATCTTGTTTTCGGCGGAAACGGCTGGATGGTCAAGTCAAAGAATTTCGACGCCTTTGCCGGGGTCGATGTGAAGGACAAGATCGTGGTGCTCTACAAGACCGGGTTCAACGGCCGCGGATTCCAGGCGCCGTCGGAACTCGCCGAAGGCGGTATGACCGGCGAAGAGGGCGTGGACTGGGCCAATCCCATGGACCACGCGAAAATGAAGGGCGCGAAAGGCGTCATAGTCGTCGCCGACCCGCAGATCCAGGGTTTCTGGCCGCAGCTTGCCAATTTCCTGGGCCGCGGCAGATCGTACGTAGAAGGCTTGGGCGGCGGCGGTTCATCGTCAGATTCTCTTCCGCTGTTCCTCGCTTCACAGGACGTAGGGACGGCGATCTTCGAAGGCGCATCTGCGAATCAGGATTCAACAGCGGCATTCGCGATCGCCAAGTCCGGAATGATCGCCGCCGCAACAAAGACCGAGAGAGTTCCGACACAGAACGTGGTCGGCCTTTGGGAAGGCGGGGATCCGAAACTTAAAGCCGAAATGGTCGCCATCGGAGCTCATTACGATCACGACGGGACCCGGGAGAATGCCCGAGGCGAGGACAAGATCTGGAACGGCGCCGATGACGACGGTTCGGGAACGGTCGCCGTTCTTGCCGTCGCCGAAGCGCTTGCCAAGGCGCCTCAGCGTCCGAAGCGCTCGGTGCTTCTTGTATGGCACGCCGGCGAGGAGAAGGGCCTCTGGGGAAGCGAGTACTTCAACAAGTATCCGACCGTTGACATCAAGAACGTCGTCGCGCAGCTGAACATCGACATGATCGGCCGCAGCAAGAAGCCCGGCGACACGAACCCGAAGAACAAGGAGCTCTCCGGCGAGAACGAGATCTACGTGATCGGATCGGAGATGATGAGCTCGACGCTCGGGGCGGTGACAAAGGGCACCAACGGCGAGTACCTGAACATGTCGTACAACTACAAGTACGACGATCCGAAGGACCCGAACCGGTTCTTCTTCCGTTCGGACCACTTCAACTACGCCGTGAACGGCATCCCGGTCGTGTTCTGGTTCGACGGTGTGCACGAGGACTACCACCAGGCGTCGGACCATCCGGACAAGATCGACTATCAGAAGATGGAGAAGGTCACCAGGACCATCTTCCTGACGCTGTGGGAGATCGCGGAACTCGACAAGCGCCCGGCGGTGGACAAGCAGCTGCCGCCGGAATTGACCAGCAGGAACTAATCCCGGTCGGTAAACAGGACGAAGGCGCCTCCCGGCGGGGCGCCTTTTATTTTTCTTAGTCCAGGATGTGGAGCCTTCGGTAAGCTTCGGATCTCGAAATTCCGGATTCCTTCGCGGCCTGCTTCAATGCCTTCTTCGGCTCTGCTCCCTTTTCCAAAAGGTCCTTGTAGATCGAGGCGACGTCCCTTTCCCCTTCCGCCGCCGGTTCTCTCGCCGTGCGGTCGATAAGAAGGACCATCTCGCCCTTCGGCGGCTCAGACCTTACGCGTTCCAGCAATTCCGACAAAGACCCGCGTAGGGATTCCTCGTGAATCTTCGTTAGTTCTCTGGCAAGCGCAGCGTCGCGGTCGCCGAGCACCTCGAGACAATCAGAGAGGCTTTGCTCGATACGATGCGGCGTCTCGTAGAAGACCAAAGTCGCCGGAATTTCCTTTGATTCGGAGAGCCTCCGGACCCTTTCACCCTTTTTGGACGGGAGAAAGCCTCCGAAAAAGACGGCGTCGGTCGGAAGGCCGGAAACGGACAATGCGGCGACGAACGCGGCAGGTCCCGGAACGGGCACGACCGCCGCGCCTAATTCAAGCGCCTTGTTCACCGCTCGGAATCCCGGATCGGCGATGCCGGGCGTTCCTGCGTCAGACACTAATGCGACCGAAGCCCCTGCAGCGAGCAGTTCGCCGATCTCTTCCGCCTTCTCCGCCTCGATGTGATCGTGATAGCCGATAAGACGTCCCTCGATCCCGAACTCTTTCAGAAGCTTCCCGGTCCGCCGCGTGTCCTCGCAGGCGATCGCGTCGGCGAGCTTCAGGACATCGACGGCGCGATAGGTCATATCGCGGAGATTGCCGATCGGCGTCGAGACTATGTAGAGAGTTCCGGCCACTCGAAGATGGTACTTCCTGAAAGACTGTAAACAAAGGACGCGGACGTAAAAAGGCCCGGGCGGAAGCCCGGGCGAAAAGGTGTCTCAGCTGATCGTGACCTAGAACGGCCAATCGCGGATTATATCTCCGATGCCGTAGCCGGTCCCGGTGTAGCGAACGTTGTATGCGTTCGCCAGTACGCGAAGATCGGCTTCGATGCGGTTCCAGTCGCTTCGGATCGAGCTGTTTACTCTAACTCTGGAGATCTCGCGGTCAAGTTGCTGGCCAATGTTCAGTACATTACGGACTTCGTCGTAACTGTCGTTGTAGTCCCTTCGGTCGTCGTATTCGTCCTCAAGCCTGTCCACGGCGTTCTTGAACCTGTTCGCCAGATTCTCCAGATTGTTATTCGATCTGTTGCCCCATCGGTCGCGGTCGTCGATGTCGTCGACCCTGTCCTCAAAGCGCCGCGCGTTATTTTGCAGGTTTCGGATCGTCCCCTGCAGGTTCCTGTTGTTGGGTCCTCTGTTGACGATCGGTCCGCGGTTGCCGCCGATCGGGCCGCGATTGCCTCCCCGGGGGCCGTTGTTTCCGCGTCCGTATGCGCCCCGGTAACCTATGTTGTAGGCGCGGGCGATCACCGAAAGGTCGCGTTCGATCGCTGACCACGATGCCTGGAGATTGAAGTTGTTGTACGCAAGCCTCGACCTTGAAAGCGCCTGATCGAGTTGCGATCCGTACTGGACCACTCGGCGGGCCTCGTCTGCGCTGCTGCTGCCGCGCCGGGCGTTGCCTTCGTACTCGTCGTCCAGATTCTCTGCTGCGTTCTTGAATCGCTTTGCGAGGTCGTTGAGATTCTCTTCCCGGTTGGTGCCGTCGTATCTGCTGCGGTCGAGTTCCCGGTCGAGCACGTCCTGGAAACGGCGTGCGTTGTTCCTGAGGTTCTTGACTGCGTAGTTGATCGAGACGTTGTTCTGTCCGTAGTAGGGATCGTAATTGCCCCCGCGCCGCTGCGCGGAAACAAACACCGTGAGGCCTAGTATCATTGCGCCGATGGATAACGCGGCGTAAACGTTCTTATAGCTGTTCATTTCGGTCTCCTTTGAACTTAGAAAATACCGTGCTGCTTACTTGATCTGCCGGGGTTCGGCGGGTTGTAGGCTTTGTCACGCTATAAGGAAACCGCAATCATTATGCCAAGTGTTTATGGCAATGTATAAGTTCAATGAAGACAACAGTTATTAGTATCGCGAGACTCAAGTCGGGTGAGCTCCGCCACGATGTCGTCGCGACCGTATTCGATATCGTTGCAAGAAAAGAAAGCCGCCGGCCTTTCGGACCGACGGCTTTTGCAGTTTTCAAACGGGATCAAAGACCGGGAAGATCAATCACCCAGCGCCTTTCCGGCATTAAGCCTGCCCCCGGTCTCGACCCTGTCCTTTAAGATGTCGAGCGGATCGACGGACAAAAGAAGCCGCCTTCTGAGTTCCTCGACATTGATCTTCGGATTGCTTGCGACAATTAGAGCCGCTACGCCTGCGACCTGCGGAGTCGCCATCGAAGTACCCGATGCCTCGCGATACGCGTCATTGAGCCAGGTCGAGAGTATGTCCTTTCCCGGAGCCGCGATGTGGACCGAGTTCACGCCCCAGTTCGAGAACTGAGCGAGGGTGTCTGCCCTGTCGAGCGCAGCCACGCTGATCACATTCGGAAGGTCGTAATTCGAAGGATAGTGCGGTTTTCTGTCATTGTCGGTGCTGTTGTTCCCGGCGGCCGCGACGAACAGGATGCCCTGCTCACCCGCAGCACGGATCGCGTCCTCAAGCGCTCTTGAATAAAGAGTGGAACCCCAGCTGGCATTGATCACCCTGACATTGACGCCCGCTTTCTTTCGGTCGACGGCGTAGTTGATCGCTTCGATAGCGTTTTTCGTGGAGCCGAATCCGCCCCTGCCGATGAACTTCAAAGGCATTATCTCGAGCTTCCAGTTGATCCCCGTGATCCCGACGCCATTGTCGCCCTCAGCTCCTATGATCCCGGCGCAATGCGTTCCGTGTCCGTTGTCGTCCATTGGATCGCTTGCGTTCTCGACCGAGTTGAAACCGTTCTTGTCGTCTACCGTGCCGAGTTCGTCGTCGAAGTACGCGGGCACTTCATCCGGTCTGAGCCATATGTTCGTAACAAGGTCCGGATGCGTGTAATCGACACCGCTGTCCAGTACCGCTACCACCACTTCTTCACTGCCCTGAGTAAGGAGCCATGCCTTCAACGCATCGATATCCGCCTTAGCCTTGCCGCCGTTGCTGCCGTCATTGCTGAGCGCCCACTGCTCACCGAACATGGGATCGTTTGGTGCGCCGTCCGCAGTTGAGACAGCGTCACCACCCGGGAATTCTTCAGACGACGTCAGCGGATCAAGCTCTATTCGGAAATTGGGCTCGGCGTACTCAACGTACTGCTCCAATTCGTCGTACTGTTTCGCGACCGCCTCAGCATCTGCATCGTCAAGATCGTCGATCGCCACAAGCCCGTCCACCATTTCGATCTCGTCTTCGATCCTGTCGTTGTTGGCCGCAGCGAGCTTCTTGATCGTGGATAACGCAACGCCCGGTTTGAGCCTGACGAGGACTTCCGGTTCACTTTCGGTGACAGTCCTCTCGACCGCCATAGGCCTTTCAGCGGCCTGATCCGGTTTAGCAGTGAGGTCGAAATCGGTGAACTTCATCCGGTTGATCTGACCCGCGACCGCGGCGATCACCACGAACAAAGCCGCGAGACCGACGTGTATCCATACATTTTTTCTGTTCATCATTTGCTCCTAATACTGCAAAAGCAAAGGGCTTGTTCCGGGCTACGATTCGACCACGTGGTTCTTGCCCTTAAATCCGACGAGGCGGAGCTGATACTTGTCAGCCCTGTATTCGTATTTCTTGCCCTGAGCCTTGAGGTCGATCCGCCATCCGCTCGAGATCATCTGGGCGGCCATTTCACCGGGCACGTTCGCGCCCAGGGACATATCGGGGAAATCCGCTTCGCTTACCGAACTGACATCAATGTCGTTCTCGGAAACCCCCAAACGGCCGGAAAGGTCCCGGACCGCCCTCTTGGACGCGCTTTCTTTCGTAAAACTCATGATCAAACCGCAACTGTTAATAAAAGGTAACGCAATTTTCCTATGCATCGGCCGATTAGTCAATGATCTCGCAGAAATCGAAACGGCGAGATCGAGGCCGCCTGGGGGCAGGATGCCCTTTCCGGAAGGCCAGGATGATCAAGGGGTTGTCAGAATCGGGAAATGGGATTATACTAGCGTTTGATATCAGAGCGTGAGGGAAACCTTCCGCCAGCAAACTATCGAGAACCACTATCCAGAATCGTTTTTGACGTCAAGGCTGCCTTAACCGGCAGCCTTTTTGCTTTTCGCGAGCGACCTGTTCAGCCCGAGTTCCGCCAGTTCGATCAGCGCGGGCACGATGAACACCGCGCAGGCGATCCCCAGGATAAGTCCCGTGACAACCCTGGAAAAGTGTGTATTCTCCAGGATCCGGAAGTAGCCAAGTGACCAGTCTATCGCCATTGGGACCATCGCCGCGAAGAGCCACACCCTTGGGAGCGGCCTCGTTTCATCCATTGGCCTCAGCAGCGGATACGCGAGAAGACCTCCGAAAAGCCCGAAGTAAACCCCGAAGCATCTGGAACAAACCGCAAGTTTTTCACCAAAGACATGAAATGAGCGTGCGGGGTCCTGATGGCAGGCGTAGCCGAAGAAGCCGTAGAGCGATTCTGAAATCGCGTGACCGCCAAACGCATGCGCCGTCGGCGCGCCGACGATCAGGAGGACCCAAAGCAACGCGATCGCCACGACAGTTCCCCAGAAAATCCTCGCTCGCGATCGCAGATCGCCTCTGAACTCCGCAGTTCTGTATTTTGGATTCGGAGTTTCCCGCATTCGAGTCTCTACGCGACCGCCGCGTGCTGACCTGACCCTTCACGAACCGGAAAGCCGGACGGCAGATCGCCGCAATCTTCCCGGAGATACTGCATCTGTTTCGGTCGCAGCGTCGCGATCAGCTCCGCTCTTGATTTCGTCTCGAGCGGCTTGCCGACATAGATCTTGCCCATCTTCTCGAGCCGTTTTTCGGAGAGTGCTCCCGAGAACATCAGTAGAGGGTATGTGAAATTCGGGCCGTTCAGTTTCCGGAGCTTGTAGAGCCACATTCCGATCGAGCCCACTCGCCACGCCGTCGGTCCCCACCAGCTATATTGGCCCGGCCGAAGGTTCATCTTCCAGCATTTCATCATCAGCTGCCACTGCAATGGCGAAAGCTGCTTCGTCTGGGTAACGCCTTTTTCCATCTCCATGCGGGTGTCGTGGAGCGGCGTAAATATAGAGGGGATCAGGAATGCGAAAAGGCCTCGGCGCTCCATTTCGTAAACCAGGTCGAGCGTGGCCATCACATCCTCGTCCGTCTCGTCCGGATTCCCGACGATCAAGGTCATTGCCGGGAACCAGTTGTTCTCGTTCAGCACTCGCAGCCCCTCCAGCACAACGCTCGGCCAGTCCTCGATCGAGAAAGGCACGCCTTTGCCGGGCATGACCTTCTTTGCCATTTTCACGGATCCCGTCTCGAGGCCGATCAGCGGTGCAAGCGCTTTCTTTTCAGGATGCGAGCTAAGGTACGGAAAATGGATCGGACTCTTGGGAAGCAGCAGGTCCGAAAGTTCCTTGATCAGCACCGGATCGACCACCGCCGGCGCGATCGTGGCGTGGCTGAGCACTTGCTGATCGACGCCCGGCGTGTTGACGACGTCGCTGTAAAGATCCAGCAGCGCCTCTCGGTTCGGGAAATAAAAAGGCGTGTCCGTATGGACCTGGCCCCATATGAACATGTCTTCCGTCGCGAGCGAGATCTGCCGGTTTCCGTCGCGGACGTTCGCGCGGACCGCGTCCATTATCTTGTCCTTCGGAAGGTCGATCTGCGGGTTCAGGTCCGGTAGGCAGAATTTGCACCGACGGCCGCAGCCCGTCGTCATTTCGACGACGCCGAACGTCGTCCGCTTGTCAGGGAAGAGTATGCTGTCGCGCTCGGTCGGGTGCTTGACCTCGATCTCCTTCGGAAGCTCCTTGCCTTCGATCGCTTCGCGGAAAAGTTTGAGCGTCTCATCCGATTCGCTCCGGCCTTCGACGACGCAATCGACGCTCAGCTCTTCGTACATATCCGTCTCGATGATCTGCCAGCCGCCCGATCCGCCGACGATCACCTTGAAGTTCTCCCTGTACGGGTCTTCCTTCAAACGCGCGAACAACTGCCGCGCGTAATGCGAATTGATCGGCATCTTCGAAGAACCGAAGATCGAGGTATAAACGCCCGCCGCGAAAGTGACACCCAGCGGATTGTGGGTCGAAACCGCGACGATCCGCGTTTCCGGGCCTATGAACTTGTCCAGGTCTTCCGGAAAGCAGCACACGATGTCGTCTTCGCTGTACTCGCGAAGAAGCGATTTCTCAAGCAGGCGCACGCCCGCGGGCATATACTTCGCCGAGCCGTCGTCGTTGTGCTCGACATCCTTCCATTCGGGGTATTTTCGGTTAAGTATGCCTTCCAGCCAGATAGGAAGCGATGCCATCGCCATTTGAATGAAGTATCCGGCGTGGTCGATCGATTCGGTAAGAGGAGCGGTCAGGACGATCAGCTTGCCGCCTGAACCATTCGGCATTGAAGAGGAGGACGCCGCCGCACGGGCGTCGCTTTCAACTGAACTGCTCATAAAACCTCCGGAGCAACTGTGAGGATCTTTGAACGAACTGTGCGAATAGTGTTCTTCCCCTGGATCGTAAGCTGCAGAAGTCTCAGAATCTTATCACCGAATCCGGACCTCCTTCGACGTGTACGGTATCGACGAACCTAATGTTTTTCGTGTCGGTGGTCATCACCACGGAATTGGTCCTCTTACCCGCGCCGAAAAAGCGCACACCGCGAAGCAGAGCGCCGTCAGTGACGCCGGTCGCTGCGAAGATTATCCGCTTTCCGGGAGCAAGGTCGTCGGTGCTGTAAACCTTATCCGGATCGTCGATGCCCATTGACTTCAAACGCTCGTGCACCTCTTCAGCCGGCGGTACCTTCGAGGCGTCTACGCTCAAACGCTTCGGATCGTAAACAAGCTTCGCCTGGATCTCGCCGTTCAGGCATTTCATCGCCGCCGCGGTCAATACTCCCTCAGGCGCTCCGCCTATTCCCATAAGCGCGTGGATGTTCGTCCCTGCGACCGCCGCCGAGATGCCGGCCGAAAGATCCCCATCGGAGATCAGGCGGATCCTCGCTCCGGCCTCGCGGACATCGCGGACGAGCTGTTCGTGACGCGGCCTGTCGAGAACGATCACGGTCAGATCGTCTACGTCGCGGTCAAGCGACTTCGCGATCGCCTTCAGGTTGTACTTAACGGGAGCCTCGATATCGATCGCCCCGCGGCACGAAGGCCCGACGACGATCTTGTCCATATAGATATCGGGAGCGTTCAGAAGGCCGCCGCGTTCGGCGGCCGCGAGCACCGCGATAGCGTTGTTCGCCCCAAGTGCGCAGAGGTTCGTACCTTCAAGCGGATCGACCGCGATGTCGATCTCCGGGAACGTCGCCCGCGTTTCCTCTGAATATCCTTTTCCGCCGACCTCTTCACCGATGTAGAGCATAGGCGCCTCGTCGCGCTCACCCTCGCCGATCACGATCTTCCCGCGCATCTGCACGGAGTCCATCACTTCTCGCATCGCTTCTACGGCGACGTGGTCCGAATGCTTGCGGTCCCCCTGTCCCATCGTTTTCGCCGATTCGATGGCGGCGGCTTCGCAGACACGCAGAAAATCGAGCGCGAGCTCGTCCGATTTGGCGTTCTTCATAGACGGTTCCTTATAGCTGATTCTAAAATTCTTAGGGAAATATGGAGGCATTCTAACACTTGTCCGACCTGCTTTGACAAGTTAGCCTCTGAGTATTAACTTCGTAGTTTGATTTTTCCCTGAGAGAGGAGATTTTTTCCAGATGACCTATATCGTTACGGAACCGTGCATCGACTGTAAGTACACAGATTGTGCCGCGGTTTGCCCTGTGGAAGCGTTTCACGAGACGCCCGACAGGCTCCTGATCAATCCCGATGTCTGCATCGACTGCGACGCCTGCCTCCCGGAGTGCCCGGTCGAGGCGATCTATTCGGATATGTCCTATCCGGAGAAGTACGCGGACTGGCTGGAGAAGAACGCGGAAGCGGAGAATTACCCGATCATAAGCACGAAACAGCCGGCTCTGTACGGACCGAACTGCTCGGGCGATCCGGAATAGCGCTTAAGTTCAAAGTTCAAAGTTCAAGAACGAGAGTTCAAAATTCCAGGTTCAAGGTTCAAAGTTCGAGGAAGAGAGTTCAAAATTCCAGGTTCCAGGTTCCAACCATAGGATCTTGCGATCTGTTAGAGAATCTTAATAGGTCAAGGCCGTCCGGGAGGGCGGCTTTTTCATTGACCAGGGACCAGGGACCAAGGACCAATTCGCGATGTCATTGTCCAATGCGCAATTATCAATGATCGTTGCCCAATGAAGAGTCGCGAAGCGACGCCCTGCATTTAGCCGTGGGTGGAGCGAAGCGGAACCCACGGAAGGCGGCACGACAAATTTTCCTAGCTCCATTAGCGGCGACAGTCCATTGAGAATTGCGCAATGCTCATTGACCAAATGCGAGTCGCGAAGCGACGCCCTGCATTTAGCCGTGGGTGGAGCGAAGCGGAACCCACGGGAAACGTCGCATTGTCCGCGCATCGCGAAGCGATTGCGTGATCAGGTCCGGTGGAGTCCGGATCCTGGTTGATACTTTGAATCCCGAACTGTTAGCGGTAGCCCTCGCTGACGCTCGGGCTTCTGACACTCACTGTGCATTGACCTTCGGCCTCGTCACTCATTCCTTAGCCTTCTCCCGGTCAGCCGGTCGATCACGCTGAAATACCGCTTCGGGAAAAGCCTCGCGATCACGCCGAGTATCCGTGCATCCGGGCCGATCACGATCCTCGATTTCCGAGCCTTGATCCCTTTTACAATGATTTCCGCGGCCTTCTCCGGCGACGTCCGATCGAGGTCCTTGTTCGCTTTCGCCCTTCTTGCTTCGATCTGTTCTTTCGTCTGCGTTGTGTGCTCCCCGATCCTTGCCGTGTTCGCGATGTTGGTTTTGACCCCGCCGGGATGGACGACCGAAACGGCGACGTTCGTGCCTTCGAGCTCGTGCCTGAGCGATTCAGTGAAACCCCGGACGGCGAATTTGCTCGCGCAGTAGGCCGCCTGCCCGGGCGGCGCGATCAGGCCGAAAAGGCTCGAGAAGTTCACGATGTGCGCGGATCGCTCTTTCATAAGGTGAGGCAGGAAGATCTTCGTCCCGAAAACGACACCCCAGAAATTTACGCCCATCAGCCAGTCGATGTCTCCCATCGAGACTTCGTGGACGTCTCCGCCGAGCGCGACGCCGGCGTTGTTGATCACGTGCGTGACCCTTCCGTGGCGTTCGAGGACCTCGTCGGCGAAGTCCAGCATCGCGGCCTGGTCGGAAACATCGACGAGATGTGAAGTGACTTCCGGACCTGAGTCGCCGATCATCGCTACGGTTTCGGCGAGGCCCGCTTCGTTCACGTCGGCGAGCACGATTCCCTTGATCGGTTCGCGGGCAAGGCGTATGGCGAGCGCGCGGCCTATGCCGGAGGCGGCTCCGGTGATCACGACCACGCTGTTATCGGTGAGACTCATTCTCTGTTTGAAAGGACTTGTGAACGGAGCGGCAATCACGCAATCGCTACGCGATGCGCGAATTACCGTCGATGCTTACCGTGGACTGCGCCCTGCGGGCTTGTCCACGGCTAAATGCAGGTCGTCGCTTCGCGACTCTTCAATGGTCATTGGTCCTTGGTCCCTGGTCAATGTACTGTCGCTTGCGTTCCGGGTTCCGATTGAACTCCATCGCGTCATCCTCCAGCCGCGCGTAGCGCAGCATCGCGAGGTCCCTGAAATAGTTCTGGTGAAGTTTCCAGGGCATCTTCGTTCCCTGGCTAGGGAGTTCGTCCAAAGCACGCAATACATAGCCGGAGTTGAAATCGATCGCAGGCACGCGCTCGATCGAAGGATCGTGGAGCTTCGGGACGCAGTAGTCGAAACCGTTCCGGTCCATATGCCTGATCAGGCGGCATACGTATTCGGAGGTCAGGTCGCATTTCAAAGTCCAGGAAGCGTTCGTATAACCCAACGCTGAAGCAAGATTCGGCACGCCGCTGTACATCATTCCCTTGTATGTCAGCGTCTCCGAGAGCTCGACCGGCTCGCCGTCGACCACGAGCTGCAGCCCAGCCATGAGCTTCAGCACAAGCCCGGTCGCGGTCACGACGATGTCGGCTTCGAGCCGCTTTCCGGATTCGAGCTCGATACCGGTCTCGGTGAAAGTCTTGATCGTGTCGGTCACGACCGACGACTTGCCCTCGCGGATCGATTCGAAAAGGTCCGAATCCGGCACAAGGCAGAGCCTTTGGTCCCAGGGATTGTACGTCGGCGTGAAATCGGGAAGCGCGTCTTTTCCCAGCTCCTTCTCCACTCCTTTCACGAGAAACCGCTTGAGCGTCGAGGGCCGCCTGCGGGAGAGCGTGTAGATCACCATCCCGATCAGGACATTTTTCCATCGCGAAAGCGCATAGGCCGCCTTTGAAGGCAGCGCCGCCCGGAAGAAGTTCGCGATCCTGTCCTTCGCGGGGATCGAGAGGATGTAGGTCGGCGAGCGCTGCAGCATCGTCACATGCTTCGCCTTTTCCGCAAGCGCGGGCACGAGCGTCACGGCCGTCGCTCCGCTTCCGATAACGACGATCTCCTTTCCTTCGTAATCCAGGCCCTCCGGCCATTTCTGGGGATGGACCATCTCGCCCTTGAACCGGTCCGCGCCGGGCCATTCGGGCGTGTAGCCTTCGTTGTAGTCGTAATAGCCGGTACAGAGATACAGGAAACTGCAGGTGAAAAGCGCTGTTTCTCCGCCGCTTATCTCGGCCTCGACACTCCAGCGCGCGTCCACCGACGACCACGTCGCCTTCTTCACGCGGTGACCGTAGCGTATCTCTTTGTCGAGATCGTACTCGCGCGCGGTTTCCTTGATGTACTCAAGTATCGAGGGCCCGTCGGCTATCGCCTTCGGGTCGTTCCAGGGCCGGAAACGGTACCCGAGCGTGTACATATCGGAGTCGGAACGGATCCCCGGATAGCGGAAAAGGTCCCACGTGCCGCCCATCGCCTCGCGGCCTTCGAGAACGGCGAAGGTCTTGTCCGGGCATTCCAACCTGAAATGTGCGCCCGCGCCGATTCCGGAAAGTCCGGCGCCGACGATCAGTACATCGAAGTGTTCCATCTTTCAGCGAATAGCCTGAAATCAGGCGCTTTGAAAGTCAAGCGAGAGGCGGTCAGTTCCAGCGCATTCCGGCCCGGACGGTGAAAGGCGCGCTGATCGTCCTGACGGGCGTCAGCCCGACGGTGTATCGCGAGTTGAAGACGTTCTCGACCGCGCCGAAAAAGGAGACGTTCTCGCCGAGCCGGAATCCGCCGAACAGATCCAGCTGGAAGTAAGCCGGAAGGCGGAAGCGGTTCAGGTCGTCGTCGAACTGCGAAGAAGAAGCGCGCCCCTGCGCCGCGAAGGTTCTGCCATACTCGTCCGCGTACCGGAAACGCATCGTAACGTTATGCCTCGCGGACTGGGGAAGCAGATTTCCTTCAAGGTCCGGCTCCGAAGGGAAGTCCTCGAACCGCGCGTCGGAGAAGAGGTATCCCGCGGAAAAGGAAAGGTCGCCCGAGCGGACCTCCGATTCGGCCTCGAATCCTCTCACCAAGACCTCCGCAGCGTTGCGCCGTTGCCGGATGATCGGCGAGCCGCTCGCGTCGATCGTCACGTTGCTGACCGAATCGTCGATCGAAGCCGAAAAGACCGAAACGCGAAGCCCAAAGTTCCTTTTCCAGAAGGAGGCGCCTCCTTCGAGATTCAGAGATCGTTCAGCACGCAAGTCCTCGTTCGCGAGCGTGACGATGTCGCCGACCCGGAATCCCCTGTACAGCTCGTTAAGAGTCGGTGCCCGGAAGCTTCTCGAGGCGTTGAAGTAACCCGATACCGATTCAGTGATCCGGACCAGGACCGAAGCGCCGGGACTTAGCGCGCGTTCGTCGCGGTCCGCGAACTTGGTGATCGTCATATTCCCGTCGGACAACCTCAGGTCCGTCCGAAGCCCTCCGTAGTTGCTCCAGGAATCGAACCTGAGCCTGCCGGTGAGTATCACGCGGTCGGATATCGATACGCGGTCCTGGAGAAAGATCCCCGCGCTTGTCTCGCCGCCGCCCGAACCGGTCACCGACGTAGCATTCCCGGCGAAGAACCCTGTCTCGTCGCTTGCCCCGCGTGTGTTCCTCGCGTCGAAACCGGCGAGGACCGCGTGCGGTCCCGCAACCGTAGCGAACCGCGCCGAGAATCCGAGGCTTTGCGAGGGCACTCTCTGGACACGCACGAGCGATTCGCTGTCGCGATCGTCCGAAACGGCGGAGAAGGTCTGGTCGAACACTTGGAAAATGCCGAACGCGCGGATCGAAAGCGAGGTTGAAGAGGTTCCCGGCAGGTCGGGGATCAGAGGATCGAGACCGGCCTCAAGCCGCCTGGAATTGGTTCGGTTCCTCTGAAGTCTCGTCCCGTTCCTTCTCCGTTCGGCGAAGTACGATCCGCGGACGAACGCTTTCAATCGCGGACCGAAGTTCGGCGCGAATCTCCCGGAAAGGTTCAGGTCCCTGGTTCCCGCGGCCTCGTCGGCGCCCCCGCGCACCGCCTCTTCCACGGGAATGTAGCCGTCCGTCGTGAGCGCGGCAGCAGTCAGGTCCGCTTCGAATCTTTTTCGTTTCAAGCCTCCGAAGAACGACCCGGACGCGGTTTCGGAAGAACCTCCGAATGCTTCCGCCGAGAACGTGTTCAACCTCGAGAGCGTCCGCCGCCTGATCGCGATCGTGCCGCCGATCGAGTCGCTTCCGTACAAGCTGGATGATCCGCCGCGGAGGACCTCGACAGATCCGGTCGCGATCGGAGCGACGCTCGCCCAGGGCACCCAGCCGCCGAACGGATCGTTGAGCGGAACATCATCGAGAAGGACCAGAGATCGGCTCGCGCCGCTCGGATTGATCCCGCGAAGCGACGCGCCTTGAGTAGTGGGATTCGCAGTGCGGGAAGTCGATCTCCGGAACAGTGTGAAACCGGGGGTCTGGCGAAGCGCGTCGTCGATGCCGGTCGCGGCCGTCGTCAGAATGTCTTCCGACGAAAGGACCTCGATGCTCGCTGCGGTCTCTCCGATCCGGGACTCGGATCCTTCTGCGGTCACGACGACCTGTTCTCTCAGCGCCGCAGTTTGCAGAGTGACCGTCAGGGGCCCGGAGAACGCCTCGGTCTCCGTCAGGCTGATCGTGTAATCACCGAATCCCGCCGCTTTCACCGACAGCTCGAGAGGTCCGGAGCCGCCGATCCCGCATTCGAATCTTCCATCGTCCCCTGCCGGACAGACCGTGAAACTACCGGGCCGTTGAACGACGATCTCCGCTCCCGGCACCGGGTCGCCGTTTGCGTCGACGACCGTTCCGCGTAGAATCTGTGTTACCGGGACTTGTGCAAACACGGCGGCAGCGAACACCGCTGCCAGTGCCGAAGAAGAGAGGATGCGGACGAACAGCGGGCGCATTCGTTGGACTATGGAAAAACCTCTCGAGGGAAACGAACAGGGATCGAACGGGCGGTCCGCCGTGAAGGCGGCGGCGAAGATCCTCGTCCTCTTCGGCACGCGCCCCGAAGCTATAAAGTTAGCACCCGTAATTCTCGAACTCAAAAAAGCTACGCACTTCGAAACGGTCGTCGTTTCATCGGGCCAGCACAAGGAGTTTCTCAGTCCCGTTTTGAAAGTGTTCGAGATCGAGCCCGACCACGATCTCGAAGTGATGCGCGAGAACCAGACGCCAAACACGGTTCTTGCCGACACGGTAATCAAACTCGACTCGCTTCTGGAAAGCGAAGCGCCGGACCTTATCCTGGTCCAGGGCGCGACTTCGACCGCTCTGGCCGGCGCCCTCGCCGGATTCAACCGCGACATCGCGGTCGGACACATCGAAGCGGGCTTGAGGACCGGCGACCTCCGCTGCCCGTTCCCCGAAGAGATGAACCGCAGGCTGATCACCCAGGCGGCGACGTTCCATTTCGCGCCGACCGCGCAGAACCGCCAGAATCTCCTAAAGGAAAGCGTTTCGGACAAGCAGATCTTCGTCACCGGGAACACCGTTGTAGATGCGATCGATATCGCAAGGAAGAAGAAGCCGAGCGGACAAGTCGTGAAGGTGCTCGAGATGACCGAGGGCAAAAAACGGGTCGTGTTGACAATGCATCGCCGCGAGAGCTTCCGCAAGCGGATGAGGGAGTACCTGACCGAGATCGGCGATTTCGTCGAACGGCACGAGGAAGTCGCTTTGATCTTCCCTGTCCATCTAAACCCCGCCGCACGGAAGATCGCGACCGACATACTCGCCGAGCGCAACCGGATCCTCCTTCTCGAGCCGCTCCACTATCCCGACTTTCTGCATTTGATGGAGAACTCGTGGATCATCCTTACCGACTCGGGAGGGATCATCGACGAAGCACCGAGCATCGGCCGTCCCGTCCTTATCCTTCAGGCAAAAACAGAGCGCGCCGAGGCGGTGATGTGCGGCGTGGCGAGGCTCGCAGGAGCAGAGCCGGAACCCTTCAGGGAAGTCCTCGAGAACACATATTTCGCCGACAGCTGGATAAACTCGGTGAAGCCTATGCAGAATCCGTTCGGTGCCGGCGACAGCGCGAAAAAGATCGTCGAGGTCCTGACCGGAATCTCGCGGCCCGCCGAAGTATGAATCCTGCCGGGTTTTGCCGAGAACCGCGGGTCGGATTAAACTGTAGTTCGCTCAAAATCACTTCCCGGAGCAGTATTATGAAAGTGGAACTCAACAACCGAAATCCGAAAGAGATCGCGCGCTGTTCGGAATGCGACCGGGAGGTCGATCATTACTACACCTTCCTCACGCCGACCAACGAGACCCGTATCGTCTGCTGGCAGTGCCAGATGAGGGACGAAAAAGGATTCAATGCCAAACGGGATTTCCGGCGTAGGTCGCGCCGCGGTTACATACCCAGGTAGATTCCCGCGCGGGCAGTCCGGCCCGCGGTCGCGAACCCGATGAGTATCAGGAAGATCACCGAATACCCAGAGGATGTCCTCGCGCGTGTCGGAGAGCCCGTTACGAAGTTCGACGACGAGCTGAGGGCGCTCTGCGATGACATGTTCGAGACAATGTACGACGACCAGGGCGTAGGCCTGGCCGCACCTCAGATCGGACTCTCGCTCCGGCTCTTCGTGATGGACTGCGACGGCATCAAGCTGATCGCGGCCAATCCGGAGATCATCGAGACTTCCGGAGAGGACGCCGGACAGGAAGGATGCCTTTCGCTGGGCAAGGTCCCCGCGGTGGTAACGCGCGCGTTGAAGGCGAAGCTCCGGGCTCAGGACGAGAACGGCGAATGGTTCGAGCGCGAGGCGGAAGGCTACGCCGCCCGGGCGTTCCAGCACGAAACCGACCACTGCGACGGAAAACTGTTCATCGACCACCTTCCGAAGATGCGCCGCGAGATGGTGATCAAGAAGTTCAGGAAAGAGAAGAAACTCGGCGGATAGGCCTCAGAACTTGCAGGCGGCAGCGGCGGAAAGCTCGTCGATGCCTTTTTCGCTCAAGAGATCGAGCAGCTTGATAAAGATCATCGCGGTGGCCCTTGCGTCGGCCGAAGCACGATGGTGGTTGGTGAGGTCGATCGAATAGAAGTTCGCGACGGTGGCGAGCTTGTGGTTCTCGATACCGGGGATCAGTTTTCTTGAAAGCCGAACGGTGCAGAGATACGGGTTCGCTACCCGGTACTTTCCGTGGACGAGCCCTATTTCGTGGTTCAGGAACCGCATATCGAACGGCGCGTTATGAGCCACGAGCACCGCATCTCCGATGAAGTCGAGCAGGTCGCCGGCAAGGTCGCTGAACCGCGGAGCGTCGCGGACCATATCGTCATTGATCCCTGTCAGCGAAGTTATGAACTCCGGGATCGGCGTTTCGGGATTCACCAGCGACTGGTATTCAGCTGCGATCTCGCCTTTCGAGATCTTGTAGGCGCCGATCTCGGTGACGCGGCACGGAGGAGCCTTCGCTCCCGTCGTCTCAAGATCGAAGACGACGAATTCGGCCTCGCTCAGCCGCTGAGTCTCGCGGTCGACCTCGACGAGTTCGACGATATCATCGTCGAGACGCAGCCTCGGATCAGTGCTGACAAGGTCGGAAGCAAGCATCGTTGCCAGCGAAGGTGCCGGCGAGGAAATGTTCATCACGTAATCGACGACCGTCACGGCCGGGACGCGGCCGCCCCTTTCCTTCAGAAGCTCTATAGTTTCTTTGACAAGGAGGGAGTCTGAAATTAGGTTAGGGAACGGCGTCATCTGAACGATTCTACCCGCTCCGGCGGGATCTGCAAAAACCGGCCCGGCCGCGGCCGGGGAACTGTCCGAAAGAGAAGTTATGGATGCCTCGAAACCCGAAAGCGTGCTGAAGCATTTCCGCGAATCCGAAGCCCTTCTCGAAGGACACTTCGTGCTGTCGAGCGGCCTTCACAGCCCGAAGTATCTTCAATGCGCAAGGGCGCTGCAATACCCCGCAGACGCGACCGTTTTCGGACACGCCATAGCGGATCATTTTGTCGATGAGTCGATCGAGACCGTCTGCTCGCCCGCGATCGGTGGGCTCGTGATCGGTTACGAGGTCGCGCGGGCTCTAAATGTCAGGTTCATTTGGACCGAGCGCAAGGAAGGCGAGATGGTCCTGAGGCGCGGGTTCACGATCCGCGAAGGCGAGCGGTTTCTGGTGGTTGAGGATGTGATCACGACGGGCGGCTCGACGATCGAGTGCATGGAGGCGATCCGCGCTTTTGGCGCGAACGTTGTGGCTGCGGCATCGATCATCGATCGCTCCGGAGGAAAGGCCGACGTAGGAGTTCCGAGAATCAGCCTCGTCGAGATGGACGTGCCGGTTTACGAGCCGGAAAAGTGTCCGCTTTGCGAATCGGGGGAGAAAGCGATCAAGCCCGGATCAAGAGACCGGGTTTAAGCAATGTCTGCGATGAACTACAGACTTCTGATTCAGTACGACGGCACCGACTTCCACGGCTGGCAGGTTCAGAACAACCAGCGCACGGTCCAGGGCGAACTCGAGCGCGTGCTTTCGCTGCTTGAGGACGCGGAGGTTCACGTCGCGGGTTCGGGAAGGACGGACGCGGGCGTCCACGCCGAAGGCCAGGTCGCGAACGTGAAGATGAACAAAGTCTTCAAGCCTGAAAAACTGCGCGGCGCGGTCAACGGCAATTCCTGGAGGGACGTTCGGGTCCTCGATGTCTCGAAGGCCGACGACGATTTTCACGCGCGCTTCTCTGCGAAAGGAAAGACATATCTCTACAGGGTCGTCAACGCACCGGTGATGTCTCCGTTCTGGGCTCGTTACGCTCATCTCGAGTCGAGGCCTCTGGATCTTCAACGTATGCGCGAGGCCGCTCCGATCTTTCTTGGCGAGCACGACTGGACCGCATTCAGCTCGGCCGGCTCCGATTCTGAGAACAAGGTTCGAACGATCACCGATTTTTCTATAGAATCCCGGTGGGACAACCGCTGCGCGGCCTCGATGATCGAGTTCAAGATCACCGGCAACGGCTTTCTCCGGTACATGGTCCGCTCGATCGTCGGGACTATGCTCGAGCTCGGCCGCGGCGAGAGGGACTCCGATTCGATACGCACGGCTATAGTCACGCTCGACCGGGAGCTGGCGGGCATCACCGCGCCGGCGAACGGCCTGACCCTTCTGTCTGTCGATTACGGCTGATCCGAAGCGGATGAACGTTTATCACATCACCACGACGAAAGCGTGGGAAGCCGCCGAAGATCCGGGCGGTTATCGGGCGGCGAGCCTCGAATCGGAAGGTTTCATTCACTGCAGTTTTAAGGACCAGTTGAGCGGTGTGTTGGAGCGTTATTACAGGGGCGCCGGAGAACTGCTGGTCCTGGAGATCGATCCTGCGAGGCTCCGGGCTGAAATGAAAACGGAACCTTCGACGGGCGGCGAAGACTACCCGCACATATACGGTCCTATAAATAAAGACGCGGTGATCGGCACCGCGGCGGTAGCGGCTCCCGCATAAAACCGCATTCAGGTCGCCTGATGCTCAAGAACTTCGAAGAAGTGATCGAACCCGGTTCCGACGATGCGGAGCTGCTGTCACAGATCGATCCCGGCAAACTGCCGAGGCACATCGCCGTGATAATGGACGGCAACGGCCGCTGGGCAAAGCTTCGCGGCGAGCCCAGGATCAACGGTCATCGCGAGGGTGCCGAGTCCGTACGGGCGATCCTCGACACCTGCGGCAGGCTCGGGATCGAGGTAGTTACGCTCTACGCGTTCTCGACCGAGAACTGGAAACGGCCCGCGGACGAGGTGGACGCGCTGATGCAGATGCTGAAGTACTACGTCGGCAAGGAGCTCGAGAACGTCCACCGGAACAACTTCCGGTTCCGGCCGATCGGCGACATCGAGGGCCTCGCAGCGGATGTACGTGAGGCGGTTTGCAATGCTCAGGAACGGACTTCGGAGAACACGGGGACGATCATCAACGTTGCTCTGAATTACGGCGGCCGCGCTGAGATAGTCGAGGCGGCGAAGAAGGCGTTCGCCGGGCTCGCTGCGGAAGGGAAAGCCCCGGAAGAATTGACGGAAGAGGACATCGAGGCGAATCTCTACACGCGCGGGCTGCCGGAGGTCGATCTGCTCGTCCGTACGAGCGGCGAGATGCGCGTTTCGAACTTTCTTCTTTGGCAGATCGCGTATGCCGAGATCTACGTCACGGAAACGCTGTTCCCGGACTTCCGAAGGTCGGAGATATTCAAGGCGATAATCGAATACCAGCAACGCAACCGAAGATTCGGCGGCGTGAACTGATCCGCACGGTTTTTCGAGTGCCGGTCCAATCCTTATGAAAAGCCGATTGATCACCGCGGCGATCGCTCTGCCGATACTGATCTTCTCGATCGTTTATCCGGCATATGCCGACGCCTTTCCGCAGGCGGACCTTCTGTTCGTCGCGATCGCGGCGTTCGCGTTCGGTGCGGGCCTTTTCGAATTCTTCACGCTTACGAAAAAGCTCGAGCTCAAGGCCGATGCGGGAATAGGTTACGCCGGCGCCGCGCTTCTGTTCGTGCTGTTCGTGCTTGACGCTCCGTCGGAAGGGCCGGACATTCTGCTTGCGGCGTGCGCGTTTTGCGTCGCGATGGTCGTCGTCACACAGACCTTCCGGTTCCGGGAAGACTTTTCGAAGATGCTGTCCGGGATCGGCGCCACGCTGATCGGGATCTTCTATGTGGCGTTTCTTGGTGGATACATCGTCGCGATGCGTACGGGGTTCGATTCCGATCCCGGGCTTTCCACGAAACTTCTCGCATTCTTCTTTCTCACGGGAATGGGATCGGACGTCGGGGCGTATTTTACAGGCAGGGCGATCGGGAAGCACAAGATGTCGCCTTCGATATCGCCGAACAAGACCTGGGAGGGCTTCGCCGGCGGGATCCTTCTGGGGGCCGGTTTCGGAGCTTTATCGACACTCTGGTTTTTCCCGGAGCTTCCCTATCAGGTCTCTGTGCCGCTGGGGATCGTAATCGCGGCGGTAGGCGTGCTGGGAGACCTTGCGGAAAGCGCGATGAAACGCGCGGCGAAGTCGAAGGACGCGGCGAGCGTGCTCCCCGGCCACGGAGGCTTCCTGGACCGGCTGGACAGCCTGCTGTTCAACGCGCCGATCGTTTATTACTTTGCGAAGGTGTATTTCGGTTGAGCGGTGAGCGGTGAGCGGTGAGCGGTGAGCAGTAGACGGTGAGCTGTGAGCGGAAAGCCGTTTAGCGGCGGGCTTGCCCGCCTTTGATAAGCATTAAGCAGTGAGCCGTTTAACCTCCGAACTTGCGCGCGGGATTCTTCGTGCCTCTCCGTGTCTCTTCGTGGTTCGGACCGATCTCAACCACGAAGTAACACAAAGGAACACAAAGTGGAACAGTAAGCGGTGAACGGTGAGCGGCAAAAAGTGAGCAGTAAGCCGTGAGCCGTGATCAGAAAGCAATGAGAAGTAAGCAGTAAGCAGTGAGCAGTAAGCAGTAAGCAGTGAGCAGTAAGCATGAGAGTACTTGACATCACTGAGGGCATCGCGAGAATCGCTCACAGCTCACAGCTCACAGCTCACAGCTCACAGCTCACAGCTCACAGCTCACAGCTCACAGCTCACAGCTCACAGCTCACAGCTCACAGCTCACAGCTCACAGCTCACAGCTCACAGCTCACAGCTCACAGCTCACAGCTCACAGCTCACTAGATTATGCGCTGGCTTGACTGGACAATCGTAGCGGCCTACCTGGCATACGTCATTTGGGACGGGGTGCGCCTTTCGAAGGGCAGCTACAACAGCGCGGAAGGCTTCTTCCTCGCGAACCGGAGCCTGCCGTGGTGGGCGGTCGGGCTGTCCGTAATGGCGACCCAGATGTCCGCGATCACGCTCGTAGGGACCACCGGCCAGGCGTACGACGACGGGATGCGCTTTTTGCAGTTCTACTACGCGCTCCCGATCGCAATGATCATCCTCTGCGTGACGGTAGTCCCTTTCTTTCACCGCGCGAAGGTTTACACCGCATACGAGTTCCTCGAGAACCGCTTCGACCTCAAGACCCGAACGCTGACAAGCTTCTTTTTCCTTATCTCGAGGGGGCTCGGCGTCGGCGTGATCATCGCCGCGCCGGCGGTGATCCTGTCGATCGTTTTCGGCTGGAGCGAGATCATCACCATCTTCGTCATCGGCCTGACGACCACCTTTTACACAATGTTCGGCGGAGTGCGCGCCGTGACGTGGACCGACGTCAAGCAGATGGTGATCATCTTCGTCGGCCTGTCCGGCTGCCTTTACATCATTCTCACGAGCTTCCCCGCGGGCGTTTCATTGACGGACGGTCTTCATCTCGCCGGCGCCACTGGGAAGCTGACGACCATCGAGACCAGCTTCGACCTGACGGAAAAGTACACGATCTGGTCCGGGCTGTTCGCGGCCCTGTTCCTTTTTCTTTCTTACTTCGGCTGTGATCAGAGCCAGGTCCAGCGATTCCTAACCGCGAAATCGATCGATCAGGGCAGGACATCGCTCCTTATGTCCGCTTTCCTGAAGATCCCTATGCAGTTCCTGATACTGCTGATCGGCGTGCTGGTCTTCGTTTTCTACCAGTTTCAGCAGCCGCCTATGATCTTTAACCAGTTCGAAGCGGATCAGGCGATCTCGAGAAACGCAGAGGGCTATCGGGCGATCGAGGAAAAGTACGTCGAGGCGCACAAGGGAAGAAGCGAGGCGGCAAAACAGTTCGTCGACGCCAGGAAGACGTCCGACGGGGCTGCCGCGGAAAAGGCGAAAGCCGATTATGTAAGGTCGACGAAAGACTTCGGCGCCGCGCGCAAGGAAGCGAAGGAGTTCATCAAGAAGACGAACAACAACGAGGCGTTCAACGACGTAAACTACGTCTTTCCAACGTTTATAATCAACCGGATGCCGCTGGGGATGGTCGGCCTGATGATCGCCGCGATCTTCGCCGCCGCGATGTCGAGCATCTCTTCCGAGCTTAACTCCCTCGCCACGGCATCGACCATCGATTTCTACAAGCGGCACTTCAACCCGGACGGAACGGACCGAGAGTTCGTCCTGTTCGGAAGGCTGGCGACGGCGGTCTGGGGAATCTTCGCCTGTATCGTGGCGATCTACGCGACGAATCTGGGATCGCTGATCGAAGTGGTGAACAAGTTCGGATCGTATTTCTACGGCTCGCTGCTCGGCGTGTTCGTACTGGCGATCGGAATCAAGAGGGCGAGGGCGAGGGGAGCGTTCTTCGGGCTTCTGATCGGGATGGCCTCGGTCGGGATAGCCTCGAACTACACGGACATCGAGTTCCTCTGGTTCAACGTCGTCGGCTGCCTTGTTACGGTCCTGGCGGGGTATCTGATCAGCCTGACGACGGAGTGAGCGGTGAGCGGTAAGCAGTGAGCGGCGAATCGCAAATCGTAAATCGTGAATCGTAAATCGTGAATCGTAAATCGTGAATCGTGAATGGCGTGTCAGTAGCCCGACCGTCAGGGAGGGCGTAAATCGACGGCTGCCTTATTGGTCATTGACCACTGATCATTGACCAATGAATCAGTACCCGGAGCGGTAGCGACGGGCCCTCTTCTATGGTTCTTGAACCACGAAGATACGCAAAGGAACACGAAGGTTCACGACTACGCCTTACTTCATCTTCGTGCCGTTTCGTGTTACTTGGTGGTTAAAATCGCACAAGGCGAGTTATGAAGATCAAGAAACTGACTCTGACCGTATTGCTTGTTTCAGCAATCCTGGTTTCTGGCGCAGCCGCCCAGCAGACCAAAGAATGGCTTAAGGCTCTTGAGAACCCGACCGACGCGTCGGAACGCCTCAAGCCGGAGAATTTCCTGGACAAGTACAAGCGGCACGACCTATCGCTTTTGCTTGCACCCCATTCGGAATTTCTTGGCTTTATCGAACCTGATTACCAGCGGCTGTACATTTTCTACACCTCGATCTCAAAAGACGCCGCGGATCCGGCGCTGTATGAGGTTGAGGGCTTCTCGGTAGCAAAGGACAACAAATGCCGGTTCGAAGGGACGATCAAGATCGTCCAGATGCGGGAGTACGTGAAACCCGAATATGGCCTTGACGACGAGTACAAGGATGCCGGGATCAAAGCACGCGGGATCGCGATCGGCGAATACCGATTTGTCGAGGAAAAGAGCCAAAAACACAGCGGAGTGTTCGAGGGCGTGGTCACGATGAACTGGTATCTGGACCGCAACGGCATTCTCCGGTACGACAGGATCCTGTTCTTCGCCGACGGCTACTCCAACAATCAGTACGTAGGGACCTGGACGGCTCACGGTGCCGCGAAAGGAAAGGTGGCGAACTGGGGAGAATGGCGGATCCCTTACTCGGGCGATCTGGACATCGGCGCGGGTGAGTTCAGTCCGAATGAGAAGTACCTGAAAAATGGATGGAAGGATATGCAGCTACATTGAGAAAAATGGACTTTGGACATCAGTACCCGGAGCGGTAGCATCAGGCCCGCTCATTGACCGCTGACCATTGATCACTGACCAATGCATCAGTACCCGGAGCGGTAGCGACGGGCCCTCCGACTAGTTCCGCCAGATGAACCACGGAGAAACACGAAGCGACACGAAGATCTCTTCGTGCAACTTCGTGTTTCTCCGTGGTTGAACTAAAATCTAAGAAGTATGACCAGAATTCCTACAGACCGACAGCCGACGCATCCGGGGGAGATGCTGCGTACAGAGTTCCTTGACCCTCTGGGCATCACGCAGAGCGAGCTCGCAGACAAGATCGGCGTGCCTTTTCAGCGCGTCAACGAACTCGTGAACGGCAAGCGCGGCATAACGCCTTCGACCGCCCTCAGGCTTGCGAAATTCTTCGGGAACTCGCCCGGTTTCTGGCTGAACCTCCAGATGCGGCTCGATCTGTACAACGCCCAGCGGACCGAGGCAGAGGCGCTCAGCCGGATCAGCGAGCTTCAGTCTGCGTAGTTCTTGAAGGATTGAAACCACGAAGCGACACGACGGGACACGAGTACCGCTTCGTGTTCCTGTCCGAACTTACGCCCGCGCTGAAGCTTGGGCTACTGACACAGATCACGAAGCGTGATCCCTCAGCCATTCGGCCAGGGTCTTCTCATCCACGCTCCCATCCGCGACGCCTTCGATCACGATCACGGCCTCCTCTTCCGGAGCGTCCAGCTCGAAGCCGTTCAGGCTCAGGAAGACGAACGCGCACAGAAACCCGACCCGCTTGTTCCCGTCGATGAACGGATGATTCCGGATGATCCCGTACGCATATGCGGCGGCGAGTCCGAATACGTCCGAGCCCTCGTACGCTTCCCGGTTCCGGGGCCGGGCAAGGGCGGATTCGAGAAGCGCCCCGTCCCTCAGGCCCGCGCGTCCGCCGAAATCGCGGATCACTTCAGCGTGGATCGCCAGGACCGCCGGGAGCGGGACAAATCTCGTCATTTCGCAAGTTTTTTCAGCGCGTTCCGGTACTTCTTCATTCCGGCGCGGGCAGCCGTCAATGAATCTTCGAAGTCCGGATCGTACGGCGTAAGCCTGATCCCTTCTTCGTCGACGCTGACGAGGACCTCGTCGCCTTCCTCGATCTGAAGTCGGCTGAGGGTGTCGGCGGGAAGTATCGCGCCGAGCGAGTTTCCTATCTTTCTTATCTTCACTTTGACCATAGCGACCTTTTGTTATTACTAATGTTATAACAAAGGTTGGAACACGACAATCCTGTCAGTAGCCCGACCGTCAGGGAGGGCGTAAATCGGCGGCCCCTCATTGGTAATTGGCCAATGAGTCAGTACCCGGAGCGGTAGCGACGGGCCCTCTGACGAGTTCAGTTGAGTGAACCACGAAGAGACACAAAGGGACACAAAGTGATACGAGATCTCTTCGCACAACTTCGTGTCCCTTCGTGATTCTTCGCGGTTAGAATGGCCCGTCGTCGATCTCGACCGGCTTGCCTGCGAAGTAGAGCTCGGCGGCGAACGGCAGCTTCTTTGAATTTCCCTTCCACACGACCTTTCCGTCGCGGCCGATGAGGAATGCGTACGGGAATCCCTCGACCGCTTCGTTTTCGTTCAGCGCGTCGATGGTCCTGCTTTCGGTGTCTCCGACGATCAGATATCCGATGTCCTTTTTGAATTCGTTCGTGAACTTGCGGAGAATGTCCGGCTCCTCCCAGCTGTAACCGATCACGACGAGGCCCTTGTCCTTGTAGTCCGCCTGCAATTTTGTGAGTTTCGGCAGCATCGCCTTGCACGGCTCGCACCAGGTGCCCCAGAGCTCGAGGACGTAGACCTTTCCGTCTCCCCATGTGCCGACTTGTTGGCGGTCGCCTGTGATCCAGTCGGTGACATTGAGCGGCGGCATCTTGTCTCCTATGCCCTGAGCGCTCGCCGAAACGGCGAGTGCGAACAAGACTATCCCAAAGGTCGCGAATCTGATCTTCATCGTGTAATCTCCTCGTCGAACATACCCGGACTGCTTTCTTGCTTCGGAAACACCGCGGATCGGTGAGAAGTGACAGGACGCGCGGTAATGAAACCACAAAGAAACACGAAGATACACAAAGACGACTTCGTGTCACTTTGTGTATCTTCGTGGTCGCATCAGTGACCCATGTATCCTCGTAGGCGGGGACACCCTACTACAGACGGCGCCGACAAAGGCGGGGACAAGCCCCGCCTCTACTACAGACAACGCCGACAAAGGCGGGGACAAGCCCCGCCTCTACTACAGACAACGCCGACAAAGGCGGGAAAAACCCCGCCCGTACGACTGTTATGGAAATTCGTATCGACGATCTTGAAGGCCCCGAGATCAGGGCGCTTCTCGAAGAGCACCTTCGGAGGATGCAGGCGACTTCGCCGCCGGAGAGCTGCCACGCGCTCGACCTCAGCGGACTGAAGAAACCCGAGATCACGTTCTGGACGGTCTGGGAAGACGGCAGGCTCGCCGGATGCGGTGCGCTGAAGGAGATCGATCCCACGCACGGCGAGATCAAGTCGATGCGTACCTCGGACGAGTTCCTCCGTCGAGGCGTCGCTTCTCTGATAGTCAGGCACATACTCGATGTCGCCCTCGAGCGGGGATACAAGCGGCTCAGCCTCGAGACCGGATCGATGAAGGAGTTCGATCCGGCTCGCGCGCTCTATAAACGGTTCGGATTCGAGGAATGCGGCCCGTTCGAGGGGTATGTGGAAGACCCGAACAGCGTGTTTATGACGAAGACACTGGGAGACTGAAGACAGCAGACGGGAGACGGGAGACGGGAGACGGGAGACCGGAGACGGGAGACTGAAGACGGGAGACCGGAGACCGGAGACTGTTTCGCCCCGAAGGGGCGACGGAGAATAGCCCGGGGCAAGCCGAAGGCGCAGCCCCGGGTGAGTGGACTCTGTCGAGACGCACGCCGGAGGCGTGCCGCTGGGATGGGCGTGAAGACGGGAGACAGAGTATCTTCGTACCGCTCACCGCTCACCGCTCACCGCTCACCGCTCACCGCTCACCGCTCACCGAGTTTCCCGCGCACAAGTGCGCAGGCTAAACGGCTCGAGAAGCGGGCAAGCCCGCCGCTAAACGGCTCACTATTCACAATGGTCTATAATGCTTCGGATGCAGGCCGGGGCGGTGAAAGACAAGCTGCGATTCTACGCAAACCGGATCAGGGAACATCTCTGGTTCCGTCCCGCGCTGATGTGCATCGTCGTCATTTCGGCGGTCTTTCTCGCAAGGACGGCGGATTACCTCAACCCCGCCGAATACCTTCCCGATATCTCATTCGAGACTCTCGAAAAACTTCTCACGGTGATCTCCGGCAGCATGCTGGTGATCGCGACCTTCGCGGTCGGCTCGATGGTCAACGCGTACGCCTCCGCTAGCAACACCGCCACCCCCCGCTCATTCGCGCTCGTGATCGCGGACGACGTATCGCAAAACGCGCTTTCCGCGTTCATAGGCGCTTTCATATTCAGCATCGTCGGCCTGATCGCGGTGGAGAACAGCTATTACGGGCGCGGCGGCCGGTTCGCTCTGTTTGTGCTGATCCTCCTCGTCTTCGTCATCGTGATCCTCACTTTCGTGCGATGGGTCGACCGGATCGCACGCCTGGGGCGGCTTGGGCCGACGATCAGAAAGGTCGAGAACGCGACGGCGGTGTCTATGCGGCGGAGGCGCGATAACCCGCGGATGGGAGGCGTCGAGGTAACTGACCGGCCCGAGAACGCCGAGATAGTCTCCGGATCGGAGATCGGATTCGTCCAGCGGATCGATACTTCGGTACTTCAGGAGATAGCTGAAAAAGCTTCCGCCAGGATCGAGGTGACAACGCTTCCCGGCTCGTACGTTTTTCCGGGCAGGGACCTCGCGGTCGTGAAGCCGGGCGAAGGCGATTACGAAGGCATCGATCCGGACGACGTCCGGGAAGCATTCGTGATCGGAGATGAACGAACATTCGACGAAGATCCAAGGTTCGGTCTTGTCGCTCTTTCCGAGATCGCAAGCCGCGCCCTGTCGCCGGGGATCAACGACCCGGGGACTGCGATCGAGGTCGTTTCGTCGCTTGTAAGGCTGTTCACGATCTGGTCGGAGGAGCCGGACGAAGAGCAGAACGACAACAGGCCGGATGCGGACAGGGTCGAGATACCGGAGCTTTCGCTCGAGGAAATGTTCGATGACGGATTCGGAGCCGTCGCGCGCGACGGCGCGGGAATGGTGGAGGTCGTGATCAGGCTTCAGAAGGCGCTGGGGTCGCTAGCGTCGCGAGGCGACGAGATGCGGAAAGTCGCCGATCTGCTCTCGAAGAAGTCGCTCGATCACGCCGAGAAGGCGCTCGAACTTGAGCAGGACAGGGAGAGGGTCAGAAAACTGAGATCAGGGTTCTTCGGAAGTTCTTAAACCACTAAGGAGCACGAAGGCCTTTTTACCGACGAAAGCCCGACGCGGACCGGCCTCCGGAATGAACCCGCGGGAGAGAAGGAGAAGAAATGGACATCGAGAGATTCATAGAGGATTGCGTCAAAGCGAACGCCGAAAGCGAGCCGCAGGCGGCGGTGCTCGAGGTGCTGCGCCGTGCGGTGTCGGAGCCGGGCGCTTTTATCCAAGCTCTCGGCGAACCGCGAAAAGCGCTGGTCGAGACGCTGCATCAATCCGCAACGCTGACAATTCTTAACGCCGTCTGGACTCCGCAAATGAACCTTATGCCTCACAATCACCTTATGTGGGCGAACATAGGGATCTACACGGGCCGGGAGGACAACATCCTCTGGAAAAAAGGCGGCGGGCGGATCGAAGCATTCGGGGCGAAGGCGCTATTCGAACGCGACACTGCCACTTTGCCGGTCGATGCGGTGCATTCGGTGACGAATCCGCTCCGGAGGTTCACGGGCGGGATCCACATCTACGGCGGAGACTTCTTCGATACGACGCGGTGCATGTGGGATCCGGAGACGCTCGAAGAACTGCCTTCGGACGGCGACACGGTCCGGGACATCTTCGCGGAAGAGAACGAGAGGCTGGGACTGGTGTAGAAGTGGATCGTGAATGGTGAATCGAAAGCCAGGTGGGTGAATGAACCTCCACAGCCTCGATGTCGTAGGATCGGGAAACAGACAAACAGGCGGTCACGATGTACAAAAAGATCTTCCCGGCCCTTTTTCTCCCCTTCTTTCTCGCTGTTCAGGCCCTTGCCCAGGCCGACCCACTCCTCATTAGCAGAACGATCTACGAATTCCCCTCTTGGGAGAAGGCGTCGGAATCGACCGATGTAGAGAAGTTCTACGCCATCGAGTCCGAGTATCGCAAAGCCGTATCGGACAAGCGATTCCGGTTCGAGAAGATCCGCTACAGAAGCGACGGCCTCTCTGTTGTCGCATATATCTACGGCCCGAAAGGCGAAAAGGCCTGGAACCGTCCGGTCATTGTCTTTAACCGCGGCAGCTACATACGGGGCGACATCGCACCGGAGCACATCGCGATGTTCAACCGCTTGGCGGATGCCGGATTCACGATCGTCGCCCCTCTGTATCGCGGAAGTGACGGCGGCGAGGGCCGTGACGAGCTCGGAGGCGCGGATCTCAACGATCTGATGAACATTGTTCCCGTGATCAGGGAGATCGGATGGAGCGATAAGAACCTCTTCCTGTACGGCGAATCGCGAGGCGGGATGATGGTCTTCCAGGCGATACGCGACGGGTTTCCCGCGAGGGCCGCGGCGACGTTCGGAGCGTTCACCGATCTTGAAGAAATGGGAAGGGGCCCGCAAGGCGAGGCGATGGCTCGGGCGATCTGGCCCGACTTCGAAAAGAAACGAGCCGAGATCATCGAGCGCCGGTCGGCGATCCTCTGGCCGGAAAAGCTGAAGGTCCCTTTGCTACTTATGCACGGCGGAAAGGACCAAAGCGTTGCGGTTAACCAGACGCTCCGGCTATCCTCCGAACTCTCGAAATCCGATCTCGAGTTCGGTGTCACAGTCTTCCCCGGTGCGGATCATACGATCTCAGGATCTCGCGAGGAGCGCGACCGGCACGCTGTCGAGTTCTTCCGGCGATTTCTTGTCAAATAATCCAAGGCCCTGTCCTGATCCGTCCGACTTTCACGTCTTCAAAGTCGCAATCTTTATGCAGGCTCCTCTTCCGGGGCCTGCGTGCGCATTGGAGGATTATTTATGAGACGTGAAAAGAGAATAGTCGAGCTTCCGGGCCGTCCGGCGCTCGAGATCATCGACCAGGGATATCCCAACGGGACGCCGCTCGTGCTTCTGCACGGGGTGACCGATTCCTGCCGCTCGTTCGATCTGGCTATGAAGTACTTTCCGCAGACCGTGAGGGCGATATCCGTTTCCCACAGAGGCCACGGCGGATCGGACAAGCCCGAAAACGGATACACATCTTCAGAGTACGCCAAGGATCTTCTCGCGCTGCTCGATTTTCTGGGCCTCGAGGCGCCGGTGATCGCCGGTCACTCGATGGGAAGCATGACGGCTTCGCGCTTCGCCTTCGAGAATCCAGGGAGGGTCTCGGGGCTAGCGTTAATCAGCGCGTTCGGTACGTTCGCCGACAAGGTGGGGATACGCGAATTTCTCGAGCAAGGGATACTTCCGCTCGAAGACCCGATCGATCCCGCGTTCGTGCGGGAGTTCCAGGAAAGCACTTTCAGCCGGCCGATACCCGAGCATTTCTTTGAGACGATCGTCGGTGAAAGCCTGAAGGTGCCCGCAAGGATCTGGAAGGCCGCGTGCAGTTCGTTCTTTGACGACGACGTGTTTGGCCAACTCTCAGGGATAAAGGCACGGGCGCTCCTGATCTGGGGAGACGAGGACGCGTATTCTTCGCGGAGCGACCAGGAGATCCTTCTGGACGCGATCCGGGGCTCGCGCCTTAAGATCTACCAGGGAACAGGCCACGCGCCTCACTGGGAGGAGCCCGAAAGGTTCGCGCGCGATGTGGTCAATTTTGTGACGACGGTGGAAGTGACGAAGAAGATCGAGACAGAGGCAGTGGGCGTGGTCTGACGTCCCGGTCCCGTGAAAACTGAAGATCGAAGGGGGCCGTCTTTCTTTGGACGGCCTCTTTTTCGTTTGGACAGCGAAAACAAATCCCAAAGCCAGGCGTAGAGCGTATTGAGGTATCATTGGAGGCCAAATATGTTCTGTCCAAACTGTGGAAGAGACAATTCGGCGGAGCTGAAGTTCTGCGCATCGTGCGGGACCAACCTCGAGGCCATCTCGCAGGCGCTGACCGGGCGCGAGGAAGATATCTTCACGCGGCTCGACACGGGTCTGGATCAGTTCATCGCTCGGTACACGGAGCGGGTGTTCACGGAGCCCAAGCCGGGCTCCGGCGAGCACAGCGTGGTCCGCTCGTGGCGCCTTCTGGGACAGGCGATCGTGACATCGCTGATCGACATATTCCTGTTCGTTCTGATGTGGAACATCCTACCGGTTCGTTTCTTCCTACTGCTGATCACGAGCCCGTTCCGGGTGCTTGCGGAGAAAAACCGGAAAGAGGCAACGGAGAAAGAGCTATACGGAAGCCGGTACGAGGCGCCGGAGTTGAACGATGCCCCGGCCGGCCGGCTCCTTGGGGACGCGGTCCCGAGCGTGACGGAGGAGACCACGACGAACCTCGGAGGGCATGTGAAGAACCCGAGAGACACCGTACCGGACACGGACAAACTGGAAGATCAATGATCATTAGCCAGCGATCATCGGTGAGCAGTGAGCAGTGAGCGGTGAGCGGTGAGCAGTGAGCAGGGCGGAAACGCGACCGTCAGGGAGCGTGCCCGCGATCATCGACCATGCTCATTGACCATTGACCAATCAAAAGCCGCGTAGCGGCGGCAGATCGTCGACTCGTGACGTGTCCGAAGCCCAAGCGTCAGCGAGGGCTACCGCGAGTAAGTTCCAAGTTCCAAGTTCCAAGTTCCAGGTTCAAGGTTCAAAGAATGCAGCTGAATCTCGGGATCAATGGTTGGGGAGACGCCGGGCGACAGCTGGTGCAGAACCCCGAGCGTCAGCGAGGGGGCAGCGAACGTAGTGAGCAGGGCAGAAACGCGACCGTCAGGGAGCGTGCCCGGGATCATTGGCCATTGACCAATGACCACTGAAAAGCCGCGTAGCGGCGGCTCGAGTCCGAAGCCCGAGCGTCAGCGCGGGCTAGCTCGGCAAGTTTCAAGTTCAAGGTTCCAAGTTCAAAGTCTGTTAAAACGCCTGGTTCATGAATCCCACGCCCGAACAGTTCGGAAACTATTTGAATCGCGACCTTTACTTGGTGAGCCTACGTGATTCTGAAGAGCTGCGAAGGCTCGAACTTACGGGCTCGCGATATTTTGTCTTGCTTATCGTATGGAATTCTGCGGGCGCCGACATCCAAGAACTTTCTCGTGTTGCTGAGACGGTTCTGAAGAGCGGATGCGTCTATGTCTGTGCTTTTGGAGAGGGTTGCGAAAGGCTTCACGATATATTCGACGAGACTATTGTTGCCTGGGAGGCGATTCCCGAAGAAAGACCAGTTGACACCGGAAACTGGCCGGAGAGGCACATAATGACCACCTGGCACGAAAAGGAGCCTCCGGAAGACGCTATTTGGTTCTTCTTGAACAACTCATTCGTCGAGGAGGAGTTATCTGAGGAGTGCCGAGCCGGTGTGGTTATCTCGATTGGGGCGCTTCCGGAACAGGTAAGAACGATACGATCCGCTCTAACCCAACCGGACGAGTTCATCGAGGCATGGCTTGAAGGTAATAAGAACTAAAGCGTCTTGGTGCCGGTTCTTCACCGTAATACCTCATGAAGGATTCCCTAAAACAAGTAAGGCTATCGGTCGACGAATTCAACGCGAACGGCTTCTTCGTCCTCGCCGACGTGATCGATGAAGAAACGAGAACAAGGCTGATAGCCGAGCTTCCCCCGATCGAGGAGTCAGGTACCCGTACTTTGCTCGAAAACCAGGCGTTTGCCGAACTGGCGAGAGGGCTGAGAAACTCGGAATCGCTAAACAAGACGCTTGCGGGCCTGTCGGCGGTCCAATGCACCTACTTTCGCAAAACGCCGGAGCATAACTGGGCTGTGCGGCTCCACAGGGATCTTGTGATCCCGGTGAATGGTTCAGGGCCTTGGAAGTCGGCCGGTAAGAAAGAAGGACTCTCAACGGTCAGCGCAGACGTCGAGTTCTTGAACCGTTGTGTCGGTGTCAGGGTTCATCTTGATGGAGCGCCGAGCGGAGACATCAACGTCGTACCCGGCTCGCATCGGGACCGATCAGAACCGGATGCGACTCAAGCAGTCGCGGTGCCGGTTGAAAGGCTTGGCGCCCTGGTGATGAAGCCGACACTCTTGCACGGATCATCGAAACTGGCTCAGAGCGCAGGGCAACGCAGGGTCCTGCACTATCTGTTCGCACCGGCGGCCCTTCCCGGTAACTTCAGCTGGCACGTTTCGGTATAGCGGTACGCGATACCTGTGAACATCATTCTCTCAGAGGCCTCGTAATTTTTAATGGACGACATACAGGGACCAGATTTCGTGATATCCAAAGCCGAGAAGAGGCTTATCGAAGATTTTCTCCGTGAGTTGCTGTCGCTCTATCCTCAGTTAAAGGAAGACGTTGAAGAGTGCGACGGCCTGCTTCACTGTCAGATGTCAGCACTTCAGCGATTTGCGGAGGACCTTTGTGAAGAGAGGAAGCTGGAAGCGGCTAGAGAGTGCTTCGAGTTTGTTGAGAAATACTTTGTTCAAGCGAAAAGTGATTTGCTGAACGCGATAAACGTGTCGTTTCTGGAATATTTCAAGTTTTTTCCTGGCCTTTCGGAAGGAGAGTTCAAGGAAGTAATGCCGCCCACCCTCTACCAGGGATATGTCGATATGATCATCTACATGGAGGAACTGGCGAGAAAGGCCTCGGAACTAGAAAATTCCGAGGACAAGTATCCCGAAGGCTGGAAGTAAGCAACGGCAGAACCCCGAGCGTCAGCAAGGGGGCGGAGATCGTGCCAACTAGCCCAAAAGGAGTAGCAGGGTAGAACCGACCGCAATGAAAGTGGAGTTCCACATCACTAACTACGACTCGAAACCAACCGACCTCGCTGGGGAACTGCGAGACTGGCCGGAGTTCGTCGACGGAAGGCGCTACTCGGTGATCCTCGAAAGCGGCGGGGAGGAAGCAAGGGTCTGGAAGGTCGAAGACCCGGGAGGTTTTCCGACGGTCGTTTGCTCGGGGGTGAGCCGGAGTCCGCTGCTCGATAAACTGCTTGGGCGAGTGGTTCAGGCGCTCGAAGAACACAGCGATGGTCTGATGATCCACGGTCCAATCGATCTCTCTAAAGAACCGTACGATTTTTCCGAACTTCCAAAGTTGGAGATCGACGGCTACAACATCGGCTCCCTCGAGGAGTTTTGGGATGAGATCTCAGAGAAGCTCATACCGGGTGTGAGTTGGGGCAGGAATCTCGATGCATTCTGGGACATCCTGAGCGGTCGCTTTGGCACTCCGGATGAATTCGAATTGGTTTGGAAGAACTCAGATCTTTCGGAAGAGAGGCTGGGTTACGAAGAGACGGTTCGCCAGCTTGAGATCAGGCGCCGGAAATGCCATCCAACCGCGGTCGAAGACACTGAATACCGGTTGAATCTCGCGCGCGCAGACAAGGGATTCACCGTTTTTGACTGGTTGGCCAATATCGTTCGGGAGCGTCCCGAGGTAAAACTCACCTTGAAGTAAATGCAAACCGAAATCCAATCATCCCTTGACGAGATCGAGAGTACCGAAGGCGTTCGGATTCTCTTTGCCTGCGAGTCCGGGAGCCGCGCGTGGGGTTTCGAATCGACCGACAGCGATTACGACGTGCGGTTCATTTACGTCCGTCCGCGGGACTGGTATCTCTCGATAGAAGAGGGCCGCGACGTGATCGAACGGCCGATCGATGATGTTCTGGATGTAAGTGGATGGGACCTGAAGAAGGCGCTGGTGCTGATGAGGAAATCGAATCCGCCTCTTCTTGAGTGGCTGCGGTCCCCGATCGTCTATCGGAAGGACGATTCCGCGACCGAGAAGCTCAGGTCGATGGCGGACAAATGCTACTCGCCCGTTTCCTGTTTCCACCATTACCTGTCAATGGCCCGCGGGAACTTCCGTGACTACCTTGAGCGGGAGGATGTGAGGCTGAAGAAATACTTCTACGTGCTACGGCCGGTGCTCGCCTGCAACTGGATCGAACGGGAGATTGGGCCCGTCCCTATGGAGTTCGAGGCGATGCTGAACGAAGTGATCCCTTCCGGTAACATCAGGAGCGACATCGACGATCTGCTCGAAAAGAAGAGATCGTCTGGAGAGCTAGACCGCGGTCCGAGGATACCTTCGATCCACGAATATCTTGAGTCGGAGATCCGGAGACTGAGTGAAAAGGAGCCGCCTCCACCGCGAAAAGACGAGTTGACTGGCGAGCTGAATGATCTGTTTCGGGAACTCGTACTTTCTTCGCACCGGTCGCAGGTTGGAAAGAAGTGAGACTTGAAGAACCGACCGAGGAACTGCTCTATCTTCTCTCCGGACCAGGCACGATAGAAAGGGCTCAGACGACTTTCATCGACATCGCGCCCAAAGAGCGTGAGGGCCTGTGGCGCATTCACTTCGGGATCGCGCACCGCAGGTCGTATCTTAGAGGGGAATACTCACAAGGGAAGATCTCAGAATCGCATCCGCTTAGCTTCCTCTATGATGAGAAGCGCGCGAGGATCTCGTTTCATAGTGGACCTTCTGAAGCTGAGGCATTCCTCACAGATCTCAATCGAGCATTGGACGAATTGTTCGAAGGCTGGATCGATCCGGCGGAGTTGATGAATACATATTTCACCGATCCCACGCACCTTCCTCCGGGAACGAGCGGAGAACTCATTAGAGGACCAAAAATCGCAATCGAGACAGCTGTGCCGGTTCTCGAGAGACACGGAATGAGATTCAGAGTGTTCGAGTATGATTTCCGTCAGCCAAGTATTTGGGTGATGACGCTCGACCGGATGTACGTCGTGGTCGAGGGATTTGCGGTTGAGAGATTGTACGCTTAAGGTTTGGACCGTTGAACAAATACGAAAGAGACGACCGGCAGCGGCTAGATTTTCAGCTCGCGAAGATCGCGCGGCGGGACAGTCCGCCCGGCTGGGTGAAGTTGCCGAATGTCTGGCTTGAAGGGGTGGTCGGGATCGGTTTCTCGCGCCGCAAGACGAATCTGCTGCTGGTGGTTACCCACGACGGCCGATACCTCTTAGACTGCGAATCCGGAACCCAGATCGCGAAGGATCCGGCTCCTTACGAAGGACTAGACGACCACAACCTCAACTGCGAGGGGATCGGTGAGATCGCCGATGAAGATGTCCGGCTTGCGAGCATATGGGGAGGCGGGCTCTCGCTCTGCAATCGATACGGCGAGACTGCATCGATCGAAACGCCCGAGTGGTCACTCAAGCACCTGATCTTCTGCGACACTCAAAGCGATGCTCTTACAGAAGGAAAGCAGGAAGGTTGCTGCGTACTGCTTGTCGATGAAATTCGTTTCTGCGGGTTCTCGTATTGCGGGAATCACCTTGCAGCGGCATCGTTTGAGGATGTATATCTCTGGCGGCGCGACGGCCGGAGCGATGCGGACTAACTGTATCTTTAGAATCGGCTTAGAGTCTTACAGAATTCGGGTATCAATAGTATGAAAGGAACGGGATTCCTAGCATGAAGTTATCGAAGTGGGACACTCCATTCTTCAATGTTGAGTGGTTAGTTTGTGACCACCTGGTGCGGATAAATGGTGAGTTCACGGAAATCTCCGTAACGGAACATCATGTGATCCCCCCGGAACCTATAACAGAGCCAATTGAAGATCCGGTTGAAAGGTTGATAGCTGAATCCAGTCCTATTGTCCAAACGGCAGACTCTGTGAACTGGAGGGTTAGGTTTGAGAATGCAATTGCGATGAGGATCGAACCGGAGAGATACAGACACAACAAGGAATGGCCGAGACTCGATGAACCAGGCAATAGCTTCATTTTTGAGAACAGCAGCTGGATCGATGAGTTCGCAGAGGAATTTGAGGATTTGGAGCCGGGTAGCAGGCACTATGTTCTATTCACTTCTCATGAGTTCATTGAGGTGATCTCTCGAAACCCACCTGAGATCACAGACAACCATTCCAACGAGGTGGGCTTTCTGGCACGGTTACGGAAGACTCTACTGAGGCGGTGATCGTGGCCTTAGAGCTAAACAAGAAATTCTCGGTTTGTTTTTAGCGTCATTCTTGCCTCACCGCGGCTCCGTTCGATCCCTCTCGTAAGAAGCATCCCAAATGAAATACGAAAAGAACGAGATCGAATCCGCTATTAAGGCTTCGCTCGAAGACTGGGAACTTGAACCGGGGGTCATCGATGACATCGCCTTTCACATGACCGACTGGCTGGACGACCTCGATAAATGGCACCGGTTTTGTTCGGACCCGGCCTCGCTTACGAACGAAGAAACCGCGAATCTCCTTATGCAGGTTCTGATCCACGTTCCTCCACACATTGCGGCGGCCAGAAAGCTGATGATGGGTATGGCGATGGAGGACATCTTCGGCGTTAACATCTTCGTGGACGAGGAAGAGTAGGATGGATCCGGCATTACGGTTCCGTACTTGAACTGAGCCTCCTCTGCGACTCGGCGCTTCTGCAGTGAGATCAGAGGGCCCGTCGCTACCGCTCCGGGTACTGATCGGGTTCGTCGCCCAGGTGTCCGAAGCCCAAGCGTCAGCGCGGGCTACCTCTGTAAGTTCCATGTTCAAGGTTCCAAGAGGCAGAGACACGACCGACAGGAAGCGTGCCTGCGGTCATTGACCAGTGCTCATCGATCATCGACCAATGGGTGGCGTCTCTGGCGCGTGGTATTGATAGAAACACGACGCACGCAAGACCTTCGGCTTCGAGGTGGAGGAAGCTTGCCTATCATCAGGCGATTCTCTACTTTCTTTCAGTATGAAAACGTTTAAGCTCGAAGAAGTCCCGACTGACATTGGCAAACAGATGATCTCGATTCTTAAGGCGGATGGATGGGTGCCAGAGGATGAGTATAAGAACTTTGACAAGGGAATCGACCGAGATTGGATTACGATGAGGCTCGGAGACGATACCATCGAGTTTTATTGGGACAATTGGACTGAATGGGAGATAAAGGGCCAGCGCGACATCGTCTTATCCACAAATAGGCGGGCGGAAATTGATCTCGGCCGGAAGTCCTGACACCAAACAGAAAGCGGTAGCCCTCCCTGACGGTCGGGCTTCGGACACGGGAACTTAGAACCACGAAGCCGCACGAAGATAAACGAAGCGCGATGATCGATACCTTCGATATCTTCGTGCCGCTTCGTGTGCCTTCGTGGTTGAATCTGCCCGTGCTATCTTTTTAGAATTCCAGCTGTTTAGGTAGCACGTATGAAATTCGCAAGACCGACGGTTTTCTTTACCGTCCTTATCCTTTTCATCCTCTTCTTCCCCATTTCTTCCCTATCCCAGGTGCGGCCGATCTACGACCAGGGCGCGGTCGGGCTCGGGCAGATGCTCAAGCGCATCGGCAACACCAAGCGGATAATGCACATAGGCGCGCATCCGGACGACGAGGATTCGGACCTGCTCGCATATCTCGCGCGCAAGGAGAACGCGCGTGTCGTTTACCTTTCCCTGACACGCGGCGACGGAGGCCAGAACGTGATCGGGCCCGAGCTGTTCGAGGCTCTCGGCGTCATCCGCACCGAGGAGCTTCTGCAGGCGCGCACTCTCGACGGCGCCGAGCAGATGTTCACGCGCGCGTTCGATTACGGATTTTCGAAAACGCTCGAGGAAGCAAAGCGGTTCTGGGACGAGGAAAAGATCAAGTGCGACATCGTTCGCGCGATCCGGAGCTTCCGCCCGCAGGTAGTGAACCCGAGGTTCTCCGGAACGCCCGCCGACGGACACGGCCAGCATCAGTTCGCGGGCTACATCACACCGATCGCGGTGAAGGCCGCCGCCGATCCGAACGAGTGCCCCGGAACGGGAGCACCCTGGAAGGTGCAGAAGCTATATGTCGGCCAGAGCTTCAGATTGAACGCCGAGCCTTCACTCAGTATGAACACGGGGCTTTACGATCACCTGATCGGGAAGAGCTACTACGAGATCGCGGCATACGGACGCAGCCAGCACAAGTCGCAAGAACAGGGCGGCCTCGAGCTTCGGGGCGATCGGTTCTCGGGGGTGAATCTTGTCGAGAGCTCGGTCGAGACTCCCGCGAAAGAAACGAGCATGTTCGATGGGGTGGATGTATCGCTGGAGAGCATTTTCACAGGTCCTTCTGGATCCCCAGGTAGCGACGGACCCGGCAGCGCGGCGATTGAGAAATTCGAGAGGCTTCTTCAGGACACTACACTGTTCGAAACGTCAGAAACCATCTACTCCCTGTTGAAGCTTCGTGAAGAGCTGATGCGGATACTGGCTGCCAGTTCCGGACCTGTTGATGCGCTTCAGTACAACATCGCGGTCAACGACAAGCTGCAGGAAGTGGGCGTTGCGATCCGAAAAGCGTCCGGCCTTCAGATCGACGCGCTGGCCGAACAAGAGACCGTCACTGCGGGAGAGTCGTTCGGTGTAAACGTAAACCTTTTCTTTCCTGAAGATTCGGGCCTGTCGATGAGAAGCGTCAAGCTGAAAGCCCCGAAAGGATGGCAGGTCGAGCCTGCTGATCCCGAAGCTTCCGAAGGCGGGCCGGCGCGATTCCGGGAGAATCCCCGTGCGGGAGAATCGTTCAAAGCCACGGTTCCCGCCGACGCAAAACTCACGCAGCCTTACTTCCTCGAGAAACCCCGAGACGGATACCTTTATCAGGTTGCGGATGAAGCTGATCCGACGCAGCCGTTCCAGCCGGCGCTTATAACGGCCCTGGTCACGATGGATGTGAAAGGCACGGAGATCACATTCGAACAGCCCGTCGAGTACCGCTTCGCAGACGACACGCGAGGCGAGCTTCGGAGAAATCTGAATGTAGTTCCCGCGGTTTCGGTCGGCGTGGACCAGGGTCTTCTCGCCGTGCCGCGTACGGGAAGGGAAGAACGGCGGCAAATCGCGATCAACATCAACGGAAACGCCGCGGACGGGATCGACGGAACGGCGAAGCTCGTGGTCCCGAACGGCTGGAGGTCGTCCTGCGAGAACGCCTCTTTCGCGAAGCTCAAGAAAGGCGGATCTACTTCCGTCGACTGCACGGTGACGATCCCTGCGAACGCTTCGGCCGGCGATTACGCGGTCCGGGCCGAGGTCGCGGCGAACGGCAAGACCTTCTCGAAGACGATGAACACCATCGCCTACGAACACATACAGACGCATCGCTACTACACCGACGCCGAAACGAAGGTATTTCTGCTGGACCTTAAGGCGTTGTCTGTGAAGGTCGGCTATGTTCCCGGAAGCGGGGACTACGCGCCGGAGGCGATGCGCCAGATGGGGCTTGAGGTCGAGGAGCTTGGGAAAAAAGAGCTCACGAGCGGAGATCTTTCAAAATACGACACCATCGTCATAGGCATACGCGCCTCGGAAGTGAATCCGGATTACGTCGCGAACAACGGGCGGCTTCTCGATTACACTCGCGCCGGCGGAACGATGATAGTCCAGTATCAGAAGTTCCCGTATCAGACGCTGAACCTCGCTCCGTATCCGGTCCAGTTCAACGCGCGGGTTTCGGAGGAAGACGCGAAAGTGACGATCCTCGAGCCTCAGCATCCGGTTTTTACTACGCCGAACAAGATCACGCAGGCTGATTTCGAAGGCTGGGTCCAGGAGAGGAACCTATACGCGTTCCGTTCGTTCGATGAGCGGTACACGCCTCTGCTCGAATCGCACGACACAGGCGAGCCGGAGAACAACGGCGGTATGGTGTACGCGAAGGTCGGCGAAGGTCAGTTCGTATATACATCGTACGCTTTCTTCCGGCAGCTTCCGGCGGGTGTTCCGGGCGCCTGGCGCTTGTTCGCGAACATCGTGTCGCTGGGGGAGGAGAGGTAACAAGATTGACAGGATCATTAGGATCGCTGATTCGGAGTTTCCTGCGTAATCATCTTTTTGCGCCTCAGCGCCTCAGCGGTTGAGCCTTCTGTTTTCTGGTTGCTCCCGCAAAGTCGCAAAGCCGCCAAGTTCCGCCAAGAAGAGTAAGAAATTGATGATAGAACTTGAGGATTTTCCTTTGCGGGACTTTGCGCCTTAGCGTCTTTGCGAGAGTGTGTGATTGTCCGATTGAATGGCTGGCTGGCGAGCGGGAAGCGCTCCCGCCAAGTCGCAAAGCCGCCAAGTTCCGCCAAGAAGAGTAAGAAATTGATGATAGAACTTGAGGATTTTCTTTTGCGTGACTTTGCGCCTTAGCGTCTTTGCGAGAGTGTGTGATTGTCCGATTGAATGGCTGGCTGGCGAATGGGAAGCGCTTCCGCCAAGTCGCAAAGCCGCAAAGTGCCGCAAAGTAAGACCAAAATGGTAGAAAGATGCAACTTGCTGCAGGCATAGTGGTCGCCTTCTTCGGCCTCTTTCTGATAGGCCTCGCGGCGCTGTGCGTGTTTCGAAGACCTGCCGCGGAACGCTTCCTCTCGGGATTCGCGGCTTCCGCAAAGGCCCACTTCACGGAGCACACGATCCGCTTCATTGTCGGAGCGGCGTTCATCGTCAGTTCACCGTCGACTATCTTTCCGCCCCTGTTCCTGATCTTTGGCTGGGTTCTCGTCGTCACTTCGGCGATCCTGCTTGTGTTGCCTTGGAGATGGCACAGGGAATACGCAAAATGGGCGGTACCGATGGTTCTCCGGCGGCTTCGGCTTTTCGCTTTTGGTTCATTGGCGCTTGGCGCATTTATTCTTTACGGGCTGAGTCGTTTTTTCCAGCCATAAGAAGCTTCAGACTTTCGGATGGTCATTCATTTCCTCAGAACAGGTGAGAAGCGGTACGCGGTCGAGATCGAACGTGACGGTCTTCCCCTGCTTGAATTGAATCCCGCTCCCGGATTCGACGCGCGCGTGCCGCACGACATGATGCACCTGATCGTGGAGGCGGTGTTGGGTCTCGAGAGGGCTGTGTTCGGCCAGCTTGCCGCGGGCGGCGACGCCGGAAGCTTTCACGTCAAGAACGAGTCGGACGCATCGGGTAAGGACCATTCCCGTCTAAGGCGGAAACAGAAGAAACGCGGCGAGAGTATCAGGGCCAAAGAAGACGGGCATTTTGCAATGTCCGAGAACGCGACCTACGTCTGCTGGCACGAATGGCTGTCGCGTTCACACAGGACCGAAGACCGGAACAAGGCGCTGTCGATGAAAACAAATGCGGCCCACATCTGGGATCGTATGCCTGCAGCGGACAAAAAGATGCTGCAGGATGCGCTCGACAGGACCTGCGACCATCTCGACATATTGAGCGAGGCCTGGTCGGGATTGAAGGCCGGCCAGCGCATCTCGGTCAGATGGCCGGATCTGGATCTGGTTGAGAAAGGTTGATCTATGGGGAATCCTCTGATTTTTTTAGCGTTTGTTTTGTCATTCCTATTCTCGTTACAGCCAAGTGACGCGGAACAGAGAGTTTTCGACAACGTCCTCTATCTCGAATCCACAGCCGAAACCTCTGCCAACGTCAGCATAGGCGACCTGGACGGCGACGGCGATCTCGATCTTGTACTTGCAAAAGGAAGGCACTGGCCTCTGAAGAACCGGTTGTTGCTGAATAACGGGAAAGGAAGTTTCAAGGTCGCGTCCGATCTTGGCGGTGCCGACAGGACGTATTCGGCCGTTCTCGCCGATCTGGACGGCGACGGCGATCTCGACATCGCGGTTAGCAACGACCGACCCGACAGGAAACTTGTCTATCTCAACGACGGAAAGGCCAAGTTCACGGAATCCGGAACCTGGGGAGCGCCCGAGTGGATCACCCGCAATGCCGCCGCCGCGGATCTGAACGGAGACAAGGTCCCAGACATTATTGCCGCCAACCGTGTGAGCAAAAGCTCGTTTTGCGTGAACGACAAGAAAGCGGGCTTCAGTGCCGGGCTCTGTTTCGATATCGAAGCTTCGTCAGCTACGACCATCGTCCCCGCGGACTTCGACAACGACGGCGATGTCGATCTTGCGGTTCCACATCGGGACGGCGGTAAAAGCCGGATCTATTCGAATGACGGCAAGGGCGGCTTTTCCAGTTCGGTTCTGATCGGGAACGAAGACTCGAATGCGAGGACCGCGGCCGCGGGCGACCTTAACGGGGACGGTTGGATGGACCTGGTTATCGGCGATGAAGATCAAGGTTCGTTCGTGCATTTAAGTGACGGAAAAGGCGGGTTTGAAAAGCGGCGCGAGATTGGAAACAAGGAACTGGTACCTTATTCGATCGCCATTGCCGATCTCGACAAGGATGGAAGACAGGATGTCGTCATCGGGTACGTGGAAGCTCCGGGATCCGTATTTTTCGGGGCCGGTAACGGAAGGGATTTCTCTGAGATCAGGTTTGGCGATTCGGAAGGAGCAGTTTACGGGCTTGCGATCGGTGATTTGAACGGCGACGGATATCCTGACATCGCGGCTGCAAGAAGCGGAGCAAGGAACGCGGTCTATTTTAGTTCGCCGCTACCGAAGGATTAGCACGTCAAGTATCTACACTCTACTAAGAACTCTCTCCGTCCCCCGGGGCAAAGCAGAATGATGAAGTTGCGAAGGGTCCGAAACGTCTTTGTACTCGTAATCCTGATGCTGTTCGTTCAGGTTTCTGCACTCGCGCAGGAAGAAACGCCTTGGCTGATGAATATCGGAGCAAGGGAGAAGCGCGATTCGATCACCTCGATCCGCGCGAAGGCCGATGTAACAGTTTCAGACGGAAAGAAGTATGTTGCGGAGAGCTTTTACCTCGATCCGCAACGAAGCGCTTTTCAGATCAGATATCCAGAAAGGACCGTGACCCAGGCGGTCGAAGGAAGGTATTTCTGGACCTTCGACGGAAAAGCGGAAAAGGAAGGCACGGCCCAGACGGAGGCTATTGTTCTCGGGCATCAATTTCACGCCCAGATCCTGTTTTTCGATCAGATCCATAGAGGAAACCTCAATAGCAAGGAGCAAGGAACACTGAGCATCGCAACGGCAGAAGACCGGTCGGCAACGTGGTCGATGATTCACGACTCGGGCCTTCTTAGGACGATGCTGATCGAGATCGATGGAGGGCCAAAGATCACAATCCGCTTCTCGGATCTCAAAAGCGTTGACGGAATTCTCTTGCCCAACACGATTACCATTGACGACGGCGAACGGACCTTTGAATACCGATACACTTCGATCGAATTCAACAATGGCGCCCTCGCTGATTACCGCGCCCCCGAAGCGGTCCTAACCGACGAGCAGAAACTGTTGCGCCTTCACAGGATCGTGATGGACGACCACTTCTTCGGCGACGCTTCGGGGATGAAGTCCAACAACCGGGCTCCTTTCACGGTCGTCAGCGAGGGCGAGGTCTACACAATGACCGACGCCGAATCGGACGCCGGGTTCGACCGGATAATGGGCTCGCGGGACTACACAGTCTACGATGACCTTATCCGGCCGGTCGTGAAGATCTCTGCGGACGGATCGATGGCGTGGGTGATCGTCAAGGTTTACGCGAAGGGAGTCCGGTTCGACAAGGACGGAAAACCGACAGGGCCTCTGGAATTCACGAGCGCCTGGATCGAGCTTTACGAGAAGAAAGAGGGAAAGTGGAAGTTGACGGGGAACGTGTCGAATTTCGCTCCGGACAGAAAATGAGACCGGCTCCGGCCGGCGGGCGGCAGACTCGGAATCCTGGTGACGGTGATGAGAGGGAAAGGAACTGAAAAGCAAAAGAAAGAGGAGATCGTCGTGTTCTCCGTTTCCCGAAACACAGCGTGTGAGGAATGCGGTGCGGAGATCTGGAAGGGCGGTCTTCTGCGGCTTGAGGATAAGAAGGCTCTCTGTATGGAATGCGCCGATATGGACCACCTTGTCTTCCTTCCTGCAGGCGATGCCGCGCTGACACGCAGGGCCGGGAAGCATTCGACCTTAAAGGCGAAGGTCCTGAAGTTCAGCCGGGCGCGTAAGCGGTACGAGCGTCAGGGGCTTCTGGTCGAAGAAGAAGCGCTCGACCGGGCCGAGCAGGAGTGCCTGGAAGACGAGGACGCCCGTGCGATCCGCCGCGAGCGTGAGGCCGAGCGGAGGGAGAAACTTGATCAGAAGTACGTCGAGGAATTCGGAAGGAAGATAAGGGAGTTCTATCCGAACTGTCCCGACGGCACGGCAAGAGCTATCGCCGAGCACGCCTGCCGCAAGTACTCGGGGCGCGTTGGCCGGTCGGCTGCTGCGAAGGAGTTCGACGAAACGATGATCGAGCTGGCGGTCCGAGCGCACATCAGGCATCGGCACACGAACTACGACGGACTTCTCATGCGCAGCTGGGACCGGGGCGAAGCACGGCGCGCCGTATTCGCTGAGGTCGAGAAAGTGATCCGGGCCTGGGCAGATTCCGGCAGCTGATACCACGAATTGTGACTCGAATCGATACGGTTCTTCAGTTTCCTTATGTCTTGAAATCACCCGTATTTCTAAAGACGAAAAAGCCGCCGCGGTAACTCGCGACGGCTTTGAACTTCGGGCTGACGGGCAGCTAGTTGCGCCTGGTCGGTCTGCTCATCACGGTGAGCTTGACGCCGCGGTTTCCCCATCGGCGGGCTTCGCCGCAATTCGGTACCCAAATGTCGATCTTGTTTCCCTTTACCTTTCCTCCGGTGTCGGCGACGATGTATTCGCCAGAGTATCTGCCGGCGGTAAGCTGAACCTTTGTTCCAAGAGGAAGTACCCGCGGGTCGGCCGCGATCAAACCCCTTCGAACGCTCTGCCCGCTCGCAGTTCTGCCGCGCAGGCAATAGGCAGTTGCCCTAAAACTCCTCGCTTTCGAATTGCTGGTCTTAACGGTTGCCGATACCTCGGCCTCGATCACTTCGCTATCCTCTTTTTCTTTGATCGCTTCTTTATTAACTGCTTCTTTGTTATCTGTCTTAGTATTTTCTTTATTAACTTTGTTCTGAATAGATTCCTTCGGATCCTTGGTCAAGACTTTATCGTCTTCGGTCTGTGTCTGAGAGTAGGCGACACCTACAAGCAGGACAAACAAGACCGAAATGACGTAGCGTCTCGCTTGGTTTCGCATAGATCATTCTCCTGGTTAAAGCCAAGCCTTTATCAATCATTCGGCACCGGCCGGCGCCCTATAAAAAGGCCAACAAATAAAAAATCCGGCACTGCCGGGGTATGAATTTGCCGCTTCGCGGCGTACATCCCGGGGTATTTCCCCGGAACAAACAAAAAGGCTAGCATCCGCATTTGGTAATGTCCAGCCCGAAAACCGCCTCCCTCGGGAACCTCGTTCGAGTCTTGGGGCGATGTGGACTAATTACTTCCTTTTGAGTATATTGCTCGAAGCCGCCCCCCGGGCCCCGCATTATGGAAAACCGCAGATCAGGACCGCGCCACGTGATCGCTTTCCCCGTCCGCGTTAATTGGAAGGATGAGAACGGTCAAGACCTTATGGAAGAGGGTTTGACCGAAAATGTCGGACCCAACGGCGCATTGATCTTCCTGCCAAGGTTGCTTCCCGATGTCGGAAGCAAGGTCAAGCTTACTGTCACGGAGAATCCGAAGGACGAGATCTCAGTGTCGGCGGAAGTCCTGAGGCTCGAACGCAACGCCGCGCATCCGCAGGCAGCCCTTCAAGTCACCAAATCTATTAAGGTCTGGAAAGAAAAGGTATGGTCGTACGCCGGTTCGTTGCTCGACAAGGAAGAACCCGAAGTCTTCGACGACTGGTAGGCCGGGCTTTCGGTATGCGGCCGGCTGATCAAAACGTTAGAAACATAAAAAAGCCCCATTTCGTATGGGGCTTTTCTTTTTGCTGAAAAGGGAAGGATGATCAATGGGCGAACAGTCTCGGCGGCGCCTGTTTCTGAAGCAGCTTTCTCAGCTTGTGCCGTGCCTTGTGAAGCTGCGATTTCGACGTACCGACCGAGCATCCGAGGATCCTTGCGACCTCTTCGTGTTCGAAACCTTCGATATCGTGAAGGATAAAGACGTTCCGGTAGCCGTTCGGAAGCTCCTTGATCGCGTTCTCGATCGCTATCCTGTCAACAACCGGCATGCGGCTCGGCTTTTCCGACCCCTTCACTATCTGTACCGGGGTCTCTCCCTCATCGGTGACCTTCTCCATTTTCACCGTACGCTTCCGGAAGTGCATCAGCACCTGGTTTACGGTCAGGCGGTGAAGCCAGGTCGTAAAGGCGGAATCGCCGCGGAAGCTGCCGATCTTCCTGTGTAACTGTATAAAGACGTCCTGGGTCAGATCTTCCGCTTCGTTCGTGTTCTTCAACATCCTGAGGCAGATCGCATAGACCCTTCTGTGGTGGCGATTGTAGACCTCTTCGAACGCTATCATATCGCCTTTGGCCGACGCCTGAGTAAGGTCATAATCGGTCATCGACTTCACATCGACGGCGTGCTCCGCGTTCTTCTTAATGGTTTCAGCTGTTTCGGCTGATTGCAGAATCGGAAATTCGAGCGTGTCAGTTGTTGCCATTTTATTTTCCCCCTCTCCAATGCCTAAAACAATTGCCGTGCCAAGATGTTCCCAAAGGTTGCCTGTATTCGATTATTACGTACCGAACGGGTTTTTATTCCGTTTCATTCCTTGGACATACCCTTTAATTCGTCCTTCATCAGAGAACAGTTTTAAACCATTGCGTGTAACGTGTCCGCGGGTGATACACCTTTTCGGAGCGGGCGGTATTTATTCTTATACTACCGATTCGGGCGTTTGTTGCATTAATAAATAGGCCGCATGGTACCATCGGAACATAGCAGAGAAGACAGAGTCATTCATCTACAGATCCTGATGTCATTTTCAAGATTCGCATCGATCTTCGTGTTGTTGATCGCACTTCTAAGCGCGATCCCTTTTGTCGCGCAAGCCGCGGAACCCCCAGTTCAGACTAGCCAGGAGATCTCCGATAAGGAAGGCATTCCGGTGCTTATCAAGCACCTTCCGGAGTGGGAAACGAAAGCGGACACGGCGATCTTCGTGACGAAATTCGCCGATCTTCAAACGTATCTTAACGAGCGCGAGGTCCTGAACAGGATCGACTTTCTTCCCGGGACCGAGGCCGTGATCGCAAGCTATCCGGCCGGCAAGCTGGTCATCATCGAGTTCGCGACGCCGCAGGCATCGGTCGATGCCGACCAGAGGGTAACGGACTTTGTAAGCTCTTCAGAAACAGACGCCGTATTCTTCTACCGAAGGATCGGAAATTACAACGTCTTTTTGTTTGACGGAAGCGACGAAGCAGCGGCGAACGCGCTATTCGACCAGATCAAGTACGAGAAGGTCGTCCAGTGGCTTGGCGCCGAACCTTTCTATGGGCCCGAAGGCGAAAGCGAGCGAGATTTCATAGTCGGCGCTTCTTCACTTTTCATCGCCACCGTGGTGGTCATCGCTTCCGGATTCACGATCTCGGCTGTGATAGGCGTGATAGTCGGAATCCTATACTTTGTCTTCCGGGAGCGCAGACGATCCAACATCGATGCTTTCTCCGACGCCGGCGGGATGACAAGGCTCAACCTTGACGGCCTTTCGGTTCAAGAAGTGCCGGGCCGGCTCCTCAACAAGTAGACTGACCGCTAGGGAAGATTTTCAAGCAAGCGGTTGATGTCCTCCCTGACATTGTAGAAATGAGGCGAGATGCGGATTATGCCGCTGCGCGCCGACACGATGATCTTCTCCGCTTCGAGCTGACGAAAGACCTCTTCCGCCGATCTCCCCTCCGGCGGCCTCACACTCACGATCTGCGAACGTTCCCCGGGCAGCCGGGAACTCACGATCGAATAACCGCGTTCGGTCAGGCCTTCGCACAATGCGTCCGTGAGCTCCGATAGATGCTCCTCGATGTTGGAGATGCCGGTATCAGTCAGCAGCTTCAGACTCTGTTCCAGTCCGTAGAAAAGGCTGGAAGCTCCGGTGCCTGATTCCCAGGCAAGCGCATTGGGCTTGTAATTCTGGTCCAAGTCCTTGAAGTCCCACGGCTCCTCCACGCTTATCCAGCCGACAAGTGAAGGAGTGAGCATCTGCCTTGCACGATCGCTGACGTAAAGGATCCCGCAGCCTTCAGGTGCGCACAGCCACTTGTGTGAAGCGCCGCTCGCGATGTCCACGAGGCAGGCGGGGAGATCGAACTCCATAGCGCCCAGACCCTGGATGATGTCTACGGAGAAGAGAGCTCCGACATCGCGGGCGGCTCTACCGATCTTCTCGAGGTCGGCCCGAAAGCCCGAGGCGAACTGCACAGCGCTGATCGATACCAGCCTTGTGTCCTCGTCGATCAGGCCTACGAACTCGTCGAGATCGATCCTTCCGTCGCGCTCCGGGCAAAGCCTCAGGTCGACCCCATAGCGGTCTCGCACGCTTCGCCAGGCGTAATAATTTGCGGGGAACTCTCTGTGAAAAGTGACGATGTTGTCGGTCGGCTTCCAGTCGATCGCCGCCGCAACGGAGGCAAAGCCGTCAGATGTGTTTCGGGTAAATGCGATCTGCTCCGGTTCGACCTTCAGCATTCCCGCGACCAGAGCCCGGGCGCGGTTCTTCGTCGCCACCCACTCCGGATAGTGCGTCGAACCGTTCTCAGCGACGTCCCAGAGCTGAGAGTTAACCGCTTCAATAGCCGAAACGGGTATCGGCGAAACCGCCGCGCTGTTGAGATATGTTTGTTTCTTGAGCGCCGGGAACTGGCTTCGTATAGTCTCATTCATTGTGAACTACCTCCTGCGGGTTCCGGAGTCCGGCTGAGCCCGCTGCGTGGAGTAATGTATCTCAAAAGTTCCCGGCTGTACCAATGGAGCGATCGTTTTGACTTCGAACACACCGTAAAGTAACTTTTACTTTTCGCGACAAGCGCCATTTCACGGCGCCCGCCGCGCTTCGCCGATGGCACTTCTAAGAAACAAGAACAGGTACGAGTTCGGGCCGCTCGATCCTCGCGACGATCTCGACATAGACGTCCATCGAATGCGCAGAGCATCCGGCAGGGGGATCTGGTTCGAAAGCATGAGGCTCCTTCGGGACATCATCCTGATACTCGCGATCTTCGTGCTGTTCGGTGTTTTCGTAGCCCAGCCGGTCGTCGTAGACGGCGAATCGATGGTCCCGGAACTGCACGAGGGCGAACGCCTGCTCGTGAACAAGCTGATCTACTACAACATCGAGCGGTTCGACTGGGGCCACATCCAAAGGGGCGACATCGTCGTCTTCTGGTACCCGCAGGACCCGAACAAGAGTTTCGTGAAGCGCGTGATCGGCCTTCCCGGCGAACTGGTTGAAGTGAGGCGCGGTCGTGTTTATATCGACGGCAAACTCCTCGAAGAGCCATATTTGAGCCCAGCGAAGAACCGATCGTCGCTGAACTACTCCGGAAAACGAGTTGACGATCATTATTTCTTCGTGATGGGCGACAACCGGGACAACTCGCTCGATTCGAGGACCTGGGGACTCGTTCCCGAGAAGTACATTTACGGTAAGGCCTTCTTTCGTTACTGGCGGCCCTCGAACCTCGGGATACTAAGACGAGGTGCGGCAAGGCTGAAGGATCCGGAGCGAACGCCCCCTCGCGACCGGGTCCCGGACGATGATGATCCCAGGGCGAGGCTCAACGGCGATATCGATCTGCAATGAGACTACCGAAACGATCCATCCTGGTGCTTGAAGACGGCCGCTCGTTCAAAGGCCTTTCATTTGGGGCCGAAGGCGAGACTTTCGGCGAGATGGTCTTCAACACTTCGATGACCGGCTACCAGGAGATCCTTACCGACCCGAGCTACACTGGGCAGATCGTCTGTATGACTTATCCGCTGATCGGGAATTACGGCGTCAATGAAGACGACGTCGAGTCCCGGCGGCCCTGGGTCGAGGGATTTGTCGTGCGCGAGGCGAGCCGAATTGCGTCCAGCTGGCGAGCGACTGAAACCTTGGATTCGTACCTGAAACGACACAAGATCGTCGGCATCGAGCACATCGACACTCGTGCTCTCGTCCGCCACATACGCGACAAGGGAGCGATGCGCGCAGGGATCTCCACGGTCGAAACCGAGGAATCGAGACTGCTTGAAAAGGTGCTCGCATCGCCGGAGATGAAGAACCGGGAGCTTGCAAGCGCCGTGACGACGGAAGAGCGATACACGGTTGCAGCCGAGGGCGATGAAAGATTCCACGTCGTGTGCTACGACTTCGGGGTCAAGACGAATTCGCTGAGGAACTTCTCGAAAGCCGGGTGCCGCGTGACGGTAGTTCCGGCGGACACGCCCGCGGAAGACGTACTCGCGATGCGGCCCGACGGCGTTTTCCTTTCAAACGGGCCGGGCGACCCCGCAGCTATGCAGGCGACGGTGGACCAGATAAGGAAGATCGCCGAAGCGCAGTTGCCGATGTTCGGAATTTGCCTCGGTCACCAGGTACTTGGTCAAACGTTCGGGGGCGGGACCTTCAAGCTCAAGTTCGGCCACCGCGGCGGGAACCAGCCGATCAAGGACCTTTCGACCGGAAGGGTCGAGATCACCTCGCATAACCACGGATTCGCGATCGATCCGGATACGCTCGGCCCCGAAGTGGAGATCACGCACGTCAATCTCAACGACAATACCGTCGCAGGGATCCGCCACAGATCGCTGCCGGTCTTCAGCGTTCAGTACCATCCGGAAGCCGCTCCCGGCCCACACGACGCCGTACATCACTTCGCGCGGTTCATACAGATCCTCGAAGAAAAGAAGATGGCCGCCGCCCGGTAGACAAGCGGTGTCAGGAGTTAGAGTTTGAGTTCTTGGACGAGGAATTGGCGTTCGCCTCTTCCTCTTCTCTTTTGATCTGTTCGGGAGGCTTCGAGAAATCCTCAAAGTTGAACCTTTCCTTTAGTTCGTTCAGGTTCTCTTCCTCGAAAGCGAAGTTCGAGCCCGCGAAGACCGCTCTTTCATCGCCCGAAAGGGTGAAACGATTGGTTGCGAAGTGAGCCTTGTCCTTGATCAACCGCTTGTCCTCGGCGGTCATCGCTCCGCCGTCCTTCCTCCGGAAGACATATATGTAGTCGAAGTCGGCGGTCTTGAGCGACCGGATCTCGCGCTCGAACTCGGTCATTTCCCGTTCGGCGGGAGTCGCGGCGTTGTTTGCCGCCTCGGGAGGCTTGCAGGCCAGCGAGAAAATCAGGGATGCCGAGATGGCGCTCGCGAGAAAGATCGATCTGAACTTCATTTGGAAATGATGCACGTTACGCGGGCGGTTCCGCAACCTCCTCGTCGCCTGCGTCCTCACCGGCCGGATTCGCTGCATTGTCTTCTTCTTCGCCAGGCTCGTCCTCGGAAGAGTCGATCGCTTCCTGCGGAGTCGGCATCTGCGCCGGTTTCGGAGCCGCGGGTTCGCCTCTCTGTTCGCGGAGCTTCAGTATGTACGCCTCCCCGTCCTCGTAGACGATGTCCGCCCAGCCGCTCTCGAGCAGCTTCGCGAGAAACGTCTCGTTCTGCTCGGCGTCGGCGAACACCCAATTCGACCCGATCTTTTCCTTGATCAGGGGAGCCGGATCGTCCAGCTTTCCGTCGGTGATCTCCTTGACGGTCTTGAACAATTCCGGGTCCTTTGAATAGAGGTAATTCGGATCGAGACCCCATACATAGCTGTTCTGAGTGTTGAAGAAGAAGAGCTTCGGAAAATCGTCCCAGTTCGAATTGAAAATGCGATCGCCGGGCGGAATATTGGCCTTCGCCCATTCCATCGCCTCTTTGTATTTGTCGTTGCCCTCGTTCCCTTTGACGCTCGAACGAAGGTCCTCGATCTTGTGCAGATACTCTGGCAGATAATTGTACGGAAGACTCGAGCCGAAGAAGTTGAAGAACAGCCAGAGCACGAGGACGGAACCGACGATCCACGGGGCGGCGATCTTCGCGTAATCGGAATATGTTCTCGGAGCCGCTTCCTTGTCCGCGTCCAGCAAAGGCTCGATATCCCTTTGGAATTCTTCAGGAAGCTCGACCGCTTCAGGCTGGCGAAAAGCCTGCCAGCTGAACGAAGCGAAGAGGATCGCAAACGGCGGGAAGTACTCCGCAAGCCTCTTCGACTTGAACATCCAGATCAGAAGCAGGGTCGCGAACATCAGGAAGAACGTCGAGCGCTCCGGAAGCCGTCCGCCTTTCGGCTTGAAAAGAACGTAACCCACGAGCATCGCGATCATTGCGATCGAAAGGTGCGTCAGAAGGTCCCACGCGAGATACGAATACCATTCGCCGCCGACCGCAACCTCGTACTCGCTCGTGAACTTAGTCCAGAAGTGCTCGACGAAAAGAAGGATGTTGTTTGGGAAATACGGATTGATCACGTTTCCCAGAACCATTCCCGCGCCGGTGTACGCGATCGGCCGCCATTCGAAGAACCTCTCGTTCCAGGCGAGGACGACCGTCCATATCACGGCGGCAACGAACAGAAGCGGGAACAGGCTGTAGGTCCAAACGAAGACGAACATCAGCGGAAGAAGCCACACGTATTTCCGCTCGAAGAGAAGGTAAATCCCGGCGACGGTGAAGATGATCGTCAGCGGTGGCGCCTTGGCCATGTTCATCCTGTACCAGAAAGGGTTTGCGCAGGTCAGAAGGGCGAGAAGCCAGATCAGAAGGTAGTCGACCTTGTAGCGGTAAATCAGCCAGTAGACCGAGAAGATGGCCAGCGTTCCGTAGAAGACAGCGGCTATCTTCGCCGCCATCACCGGCTCGAAGAACCAAAGGAAGGGGATCTGCAGGAGATGGAAAAGGAAATGGTGGTCTGCGTAGGTGTCGGGGCCCAGCACCGTGAGAGGCAGCCAGGTGAATTCCGGTAAGCCGCGGAACTGGCTGAGACTCTCCCAAAGAAGCGCGCTGAACCTTATGTGGTAGTAGCCGTCCCAGTCGCCGCAGCAAACAGCGGCCGTCGAGAACTGCAGCGTCGTCATCAGGATGGCGATGAAGATCAGCCCGAAAACAAGATAGACGAGGTTGATCGCCTTGTCCGTCTCAAGCCATTCGCGCCAGGAGAGCTTCTCGGCCTTGCCAATCTGCGGAGCCGGCGGCTCTTCCGGAGTCTCAACTGCTTTGCCTCGGCCTTCTTCGGATCCCTGGTTCTCTTCGGGATCGTCAAGCCTGATGTTTCCCATAGGTGAACAAAAAAAGTGTGGATGAGTAAAGTGGCGCCCTGTTTCCGGGGCAGGAAGTAACCAACAAAATATCATGACTCGGACGGTCAGTTCTAATCATCGCCGGCCTGCGGCGCGTTTGCGCTAACTGACGGCACTTTCTACAATCTTCCTTTCGACGATGTATCCGAAGGGCAACATTAAGGTACCGGCTTCGCACGGGCATCTCGAGGCGATCCTCAAGATGCCGAAGGGAAAGGTGCGCGGCGCGGCGCTCGTTTGCCACCCACATCCTTTGGGAGGCGGAACGATGCATAACAAGGTCGTCTACCGCGCCGCGGCGGGGCTTTCGGACGCGGGCCTTGCGGCATTGAGGTTCAATTTCCGCGGCGTGGGCAATTCGACCGGTGAGCACGACGAGGGTGACGGAGAGCGTCAGGACGTGCAGGACGCGCTTGATTATCTCAGCTCGAACTTCCCGGGCGAGCCGATCACGCTGGCGGGATTTTCGTTCGGCTCGCGTGTCGGCACCGAGGTCGGGATGACCGACGACCGCGTCGTGCGGCTGATCAGCATCGGTACGCCGGTGGACAAATACCTGGATTACGGCTTCCTGAAAGAACTTCGCAAACCGATCCTGTTCGTCCACGGAGACAAGGACGAGTTCGGTTCGGTGGCGAATCTCAACGAGCTTGTCGCGGAAGTGTCGGCGGTAACCGACACCGAGGTCGTGATCTTCCAGAATTGCGGACATTTCTTTGACGATCATCTGCGCCAGCTCCGTGATGCCGTCCACGACTGGGTACTTGAAAAGATGGCGGAGGCCGCGCAGGCGGCGTGAACCTCGGTGTGCAGGAAACCGATGCCGATCCTATTCGTCCACTACGACAAAGACGAATTCGGTTCCGTGGCGAACCTGAACGAGCTTGTCGCGGAGGTATCCGCAGTGACCGGCACGGAATCCGTTACCTACGACAACTTCGGCCATTCTTTCGACGGCCAACTGGCGGGCTTGCGGGAAGCGATCCGGGAGTGGACGGAACAGAAGATCGAGCTACTGGATCAGGACGGTCAACCTGAGGCGAGTCTATCTGGATTCGGATTTCGCAACACTCGCCAGTCTGCACCCCTAGCTGCGCTACCTTAAAGTCTCGTCCTTCTGAGGATTTGCTGAAACACCGGATCGCTTCTCAGTTCATCGAACTGAGGATCGACCGATATGAAAGGAAAAGTGAAGTTTATGATCTCAAAACGAGTCTTGCGCTCAAGAGTTTCCTGCAGGCTTGAGATCGCCTGTTGTTTTTGGCCAAGACGCCGATGCTGAACCGCCAATCCGTACCAGGCGTTCGCAACCTGTTCTTTGGGAAGATCCTTGTCTTTGACTCTGCTGCGAAAAAGTCTGTAGTACTTGAGGGCGACCGCCTTCGCCCCCGAACTTCGATAGAGAGAACCCAATTCTTCCAAACACCGGGATTCTTCATTGGACGCAAGGCCGCGGCACTCAACTTCGCTCTGGGCCTCAAATGCTTTTTGATCCTTCCCCTGTCGCTCATAAAGGTCGACCAAACGCGGATCGGCAATGCCCTCGCTGATGGAATTGGCCTTCAGGTAGAGCGCTTCAGCAGTCTCAAAGTCGTACGCGAAGTAGTGGATCTGACCAAGGTCTGAGATCATGTTCGCCGACAAGGGATCCAGTTCCAGCGCCCGATTCATTTCTGCTTTCGCATCCGCAAATCTACCCCGAAGCGCCATATAAATGCCCCGCCAGTGGTGGGCCTCTACGGAATTCGAGCCGAGTTCAACAGCACGATCGAGCGAATCCTCCGCCGCCTCCCAATCCCAGTCGAGGAACATCTTGATGAAACCGCGAACCGCATGAGCGTGGGCAAGATCAGGGTTGAGTTCCAGAGCCTTGTCTACCGCCGGCTCTGCTTCATCCATCGCGTCGCCCATCGCGTAGACCGCCGCCAATCCGGCCCAGGCATCAGCAAATCGCGGATCAATTTCGATCGCTCTCTTAAAATTGGCCCCTGCGATCGAGATCTCCCTGCGACGAAAAAAATACTCTCCCTGAAGAAAGAAATTGTAGGCTTCAATATCTGACGTTGGTCGCTGAACGGATCCGCCGGTCTCGAAACTCAAGGAAAGTATCTTCGCGGTCTGCATTGACATCGCGTCCTGGAGCTCAAAAATCCTGTTTTCGGATTCATTGAAAGTCCCGGTCCACATTTGCTTCCCGTCGGAGACCCGCAACAAACGAAGCGTGACACGAAACTTGCCGTTCGCCCGCTGTAGTGTTCCCTCCATAACGGCATCAACGTTCAGTTGTCTGCCTATCTTCAGGGGCTCAATCGGAAGGTTCGAATATCGGCTGACGGCGTTTGTTGAAATGGTCTTTACGTCATCAAGCTTTCCGAGGCTCGTTATCAAAGCATCCGCAAAGCCGATACCCAGCGCATCATCATCAGTACTACCCAGAGTCTTCAGCGGGAGCACCGCGATCGAACGAACAGGCAGATCTGCAACGGAATTCCGGGCCCGGCCGAGTAAATACCAGCCGAACGAGGTGCAAACAAGGACAAGTAAGAGCAAGCCCGGTACTCCAAGAGGCCAGGACTTCCCGATCAGAAGCACGCCGGAGAGTGGCTTTGAACCAGCCTCCGAACCGTCTTCGATCTCTTCGATCAGCGTTCGTTTCAAGGAATGCCTTTCAAACACAGTTGCAGCGCTGCAACTGATAGCGCCTGTAAATCGATAGCCGCGGCGGGGCACCGTTTGGATCAGTTCTTCCGAGACCCCAAGCTCTTGAAAGGCCTTTCGGATCCGGTATACGTGCCTCGAGAGATTGCTCTCTTCCACGAACGAATCAGCCCATACTCGGTCGAGGAGGACTTCCTTGGTAACCACCTCGCCGCCCTGTTCCGTCAATACAGCAAGCAGTTCGATTTCCTTAAGCTGCAGGTTGACCGGCTCATTCCTGTACCACAAGACCCGCCTCTCGGTGTCGAGCACAAACTCCCCGAATTCCCTCAAACTATTGATTCCATTCATCATAAGTCCGCAAGAATACCCTTGGAGAAATAAGGGAGAAATAGTTCAGGACTTTCCCCTGCTTGTAAGCCTTAATTCCGCTACTAAGCGAATCGTCGAGTCGAGTCGCATACGACCATCGATCGCCTTTTCTTTCTCTAGTGAAGCAGAGAGTAGAACAAATGAGGCCAAAGGCAAAGAAGTATTTGATCACGGAGGAATCTCACGAAATCCTGATCGTTCGCCAGAAGGATCGATCGACAGGGCGAGGACATTGCCGGGAATGTGAAAGGGAAGTCGAACTGGTCACCGCCGACGCGGCGGTCACTCGTTCAGGACGGGGCAGCCGGGAACTGTTTCGACTGATCGAAGCGGGACTTCTGCATTCGGTCGAGACAGACACCGGGCACGTGCTTATTTGCGGTGATTCACTTTCCGGGCTCGAATCGATAGCTGATATCGGCTCCGCCGCCGGGAAGATAGGAAAGACCAAAAGGACGAAACCGTTATGAGGAAAGCTGGAATGAAGAATTACGTTTGGTTTGGAGTCTTGATCAGTATCTTCTTGTTGATTGCGCCATTGCCGATCCGGGCCCAATCAACCGAGTTCGCTTTCCAGGGTAGGCTAACAGATGCGGGAGTACCCGTCGCGGTGAATTACGACCTTCGTTTCACGCTCTTTTCGCAATCTGCGGGAGGTACGGCGATCGGGACCGTAGAAAGGACGAACGTCCCGGTCTCGAACGGTGTGTTTACCGTCAAGCTCGATTTCGGCTCGGCCGCATTCGACGGCACAGCGCGCTGGATCGAAACTGAAGTAAAACCGACCGGCGGCGGCGCATACCAGCCGCTCAATCCGCGTGTTTTCCTGACAACCGTTCCCTATTCCGTTCGAAGCCTCACGGCCGCAAACGCAACGCAGCTCGGCGGAGTCGCGGCAACCGAGTTTGTCCAGACGACCGATCCGCGGATGACAGACGCCCGTCCGCCGGTACCTGGCAACGGAAGCTATATACAGAACACGACAACTTCGCAAGCCGCGAGCAACTTTAACATCAGCGGCAACGGCACCGCGGGCGGAACGCTTTCCGGAAATATCGTTAATGCGGCGACGCAATACAACCTGGGTGGCAACCGCATCCTGAGGGCGTCGGGCTCGCACAATCTGTTTGCCGGAGTCGGAGCCGCCGGACAAGCAAACCAGACGGGCGCTTTCAATTCGTTTTTCGGGAGTAGTGCCGGATTCTCCAACACGACAGGCGATGACAACTCGTTTTTCGGGAGTTTCGCAGGCCTTGCCAACACGACAAGCAATTCCAACTCGTTTTTCGGGAGTTCTGCCGGACGAGACAACACTACAGGCGGGTCCAACTCGTTTTTCGGACGTTCTGCCGGAGTTAACAACACGACAGGCGGTTCCAACTCGTTTTTCGGACGTTCTGCCGGACGAGACAACACTACAGGCGGGTCCAACTCGTTTTTCGGGAATAATGCCGGAGTTAACAACACGACAGGCACTGACAACACTATCATCGGCAATGGCGCGAACGTCGGGTCCGGGAATCTGAATTTTGCGACCGCTATCGGAGCGGGAGCGGTTGTTACCTTCAGTAACGCCATCCAGCTCGGTAGAAATGGCATAGATCGAGTGTTAATCGGCACACTTGGAGTCGCCGGACCAACAGCAATTTGTTTGAATACGAATAACACGATCTCCAGTTGTTCATCATCAATTCGGTACAAAAAGAACATCCAGGATTTTAGTTCGGGTTTGGATTTGGTCAGAAATCTCCGACCGGTTTCATTTGACTGGAAGGCGGACAACAAATCCGATATAGGCTTGGTCGCCGAAGAAGTCGCGGCAGTCGAACCCTTGCTTATCACCTATAACGACAAGGGCGAGGTGGAAGGCGTGAAATACGACCGTGTCGGTGTCGTCCTCGTCAACGCAATCAACGAACAGCAGCAGCAGATTGAAACCCTTCAGAAAACCGTTCTTGAACAAAAACAGGCGATCGAAGAACTCAGGAAACTTGTGTGCTCGATGCGGCCGGAAGACCGCGCCTGCCGTCCTGACTAGGCGCGAACCTCACGAAACCTCTTCACCCTGCACACGAAAGATCGGAGCCAAGGGAAAAACTAATGTTCGCCAGAAAGACCGCCTCGATATTCCTGCTTGTCGCACTGTTCGCGCCGTTGGAGCTTGCCCAATCCGGCGGCACCATCGACATGTCCACAAATGCGGTTACAAGCGGCGGAGAGCGAAGCTCGAACGGCAATCTCCTGCTCGAATCGTCGCTCGGCCAGCCGGTCGTGGGGACTCGTTCATATGGCGGCCCGATCGAGTTCTACGGCGGCTTCTGGTCCATCTTCGCGACGGCCTCGACCGGAGCGGTCGGCATATCTCCAACCGCGGTGACGCTCAATACGAACACGGTGCAGGTGTTCTTAGGTGCGGGCGGCTTCACTCCCTACAATTACAGCATTGTCTCAAATGTCTCGGGCTCCTCTATAGATCCCGCGACCGGAGGGTATACATCGGGACCTAACGGCGGGATCGACATCGTTCGCGTCACAGATGCCAAGGGAAATTTCGCCGAAGCCACGGTGACCGTGATCGTGGCTGACGTCCCGTGTCCTGGTGGGCAGAAGTTGTGGGACGGCGGCGGATTTACCAACAACTGGTCCGATGCGGCCAACTGGTGCGGGAACGTCCTGCCGGATTCGGGAAGCGTCATCCTCTTCAACGGAACGAGCTCCAAGAACGCGATAGTCGATACCAATTCCAGCGTAAATTCGTTCAATCTAAACGCAGGATTCGGCGGTACGGTCGCAATTGCGGCGGGTAAGATCCTCGGGACGGCCGCGGGCTCAACCTTCAATTCGGGATCGTTTGACGTCGGCGGCGGAACGCTTGATCTCGCCGGTACATTCAACACCTTGAATGGAGGCACGATCAACGCCGGTTCCGGCACGGTAAACATCAGTTTCTTCCTCACAATCGCCGGAGGCACGTTCAACGGCGGCAGCGCGACTTTGGACATACCGGTCGTCAACGTCACCGGCGGCTCTTTCGTTTCGTCAACGGGAACGATGAGCGTCAGCCAGAACATTCAGCGGACGGGCGGTACCGTCGATCTGGACAACGGCACGATCGTGTTTACAGGACCGCAAAACGGTTCGGTCAGCGGCACGAGCGGACCGTTCAAGAACCTGAGCATCAATAAAGCCGACAACGTCGGAGTTTCATTTGCCGGGACAAATGTTGTAAACGGAACGCTCACGCTGACCGATGGATTGATCAATACCGGAACACTGGAAGCCCGCGGGAATGTAACTTTCGCGAGCACGTTCGGACAGGCGACCGGCGCCGGCGCCGGCGTTATAGCGTTTCGTCCCGCGGTGGGTGTGCGCACCGTTAATTTGCCGTCGGGTGTGTCCTTGCCCGATATCACAGTAGACGATGCAAACATCACTCTCCTGGCGACCGGTCCCGGAGCGGTTCAAACGGACTCGATAACGCTGATCAACGGTACGTTCGACTTCGGTTCGACCGGCATGACCTTCGGTTCCGACACGGGCGGAAGCGGGTCTCATTACGTGCAAACCGGCGGTTCGTTCAACATTTCGACCGGAGACATCGTCTGGAATACGTTCGGGAACTTCACACTCGACAACGGGACGTTCAACGCCGGCTCCGGAGCGGTCCATCTGGGCGGCAACGTCTTCACACTGAGCGGCGGGACGTTCACTCCTTCCACAGGGTCAAACACGTTCAACTTCAGCGTCAACAATGCGTTCGAACAGACCGGCGGGGTCTTCGAAACCGGCGCGGGTTCCGTGGACGTGAACGGCCGTTTCACGCTCTCCGGCGGCACCTTCAACGCGTCGGCAGGCAACACGAATTTCGGGTTTGTCTTCGACCACACCGCCGGAACGTTCAACAACAATGCGGGAACCGTTATATTCGACAGTCCCCACCCGGCTTATTCGATCAATGTACCCGGAAATCCGGGTACGGGGAACTTCCACAACCTTGTAATGAATCCATCGACGCCGGACGCGAATATCGCGATCGGGTTCGATGTTTACGAGGTAAATGGTTACCTGCATATTCTCAACGGCCGGTTCAGCACCGGTAACACGGCAGGCGCCGGTCGGTCGGGATTTGTCCCGAAAGGAGATGTGACTATCGAGGCCGCGGCCGACGGCGGAAATGTGGCGATGTATTTTGAAGGCGGGGCCGACCAATCGTTCATAAGCGATGGAGCTCCTGGTCTTACGGGTTCTTGGACGGTAGCGAAGACGTCCGGGGCCGTCACGATGACGGGGGGACTGACGTTGACCGGTTCGACACCGCTGAACATCGACACCGGTACGTTTGATCTCGGCGATGGCTCAAGCCTCACAACCGGAAGCGGCGCGATAACGATCGGCGCAGGCGGTCGGCTGGCAAGCGGCACGGCGACCAATCTCGTTCTCGGCGGGGATCTCATCAATGATGGACGTGTTGACCTTCAGGGCGGGGGCACGGCTTGTCCCGAAGCAGACAGCATAGTCATTCGATCGACCATCAACGGAGTCGTTCGAAACTGGTCCGGGTCCGGAAGCTTCCGGATCGTTGATGCCGACATAAAGGACATGGGCGGCACTGCTTCGATCACGGCATTCAGCAGTACGGACCGCGGGAACGCCGGTAACTGGACGTTCGACGGCGGCTGTCCTGCGCAACTCGGCATCTCTCCGCAGTCCGCGAACCTTCCTTCCGCAGGGACACAGACGTTTTCCGCCACTGGCGGTCAGCCTCCATATACTTTCAGCCTGGCGGTTAATAACTCGGGAGGATCGCTCATATCCGATACCGGAGTCTATACCGCCGGGAGCACTGCCGGCGTGACCGATACGATTCGGGTTACGGATGCGTTTGGCGCCACGGCTGACGCGACGGTCAACGTCGTGATGAATACGGTGGTGACAAATACGAGCGACAGCGGACCGGGTTCCCTCCGGCAGGCGATCATCAATGCGAATGCGATCCCGGAATCACCCCGCACTGTCACTTTCGATATCCCCGGCAACGGACCGCATACGATCACTGTTTCGTCTCAGCTTCCTTCGGCCAACAGTCTGGACATTGACGGCCGAACTCAGCCCGGATACGGCGGCGTCCCGTTGATCGAAGTCCGTTCTGTGGGCGCTTCCACGCCGTATTACGGTCTGATCACGAGCGGCACCTCGACTGTTCGCGGACTGGCGATAAACGGTTTTGAAGTCCCCCTGTTGCTCTCAAACTGCCTGGTTTGTTCTGTTCAGGGAAACTATGTCGGTGTCGAGATCAACGGCACGACCCAGCGGTCCGGACTAAACGCCATGCAGATCGTTGGCCGGTCGATCGACATCCTGGTCGGCGGCAATTTGCCCGAACACCGAAATCTGATTGCGAGTTTGGAAGTTAACGGAGGAGAAGGAGTTCGAATACGCGGCAATTACTTCGGACTCGATGCCTCAGGAAACGATCTGGCAGGAGGATCTGTCTGGGGGATCAAGCTGAATTTTGCGGCCGGCGTCCAGATCGGTTCAGACGTGCCGGGTGGCGGCAACATGATATCAGGCTTCAGCCAGGCCGGTATTCTGATCGAGGGGCTCAATGCTACCAACCCGCCGATCATCAACATTCGCGGCAACAAGATCGGGACAGACGCGGCCGGGACCGCCGCCGTACCGAATGCTGTCGGGATCTTGAGCTTCCGCCGAAATGTTTTTGTCGGAGGCACGGCGCCCGGCGAGGGCAACCTGATCGCGTTCAACGGAAAAGGTGTCGTGGTCTCCGGAGAACGAAATCCGGTCCGCGGCAATTCGATCCATTCGAATGGGGGGCTCGGTATCGACCTCACTCCTTTGGGTGTCAGCTCAAATGATTTCTGCGATCTCGATTCCGGAGGCAATCTCGGCCAGAATTTTCCGGTGATAACTGACGTCGCTGTCAATGCCGGTTCGACGGACATCGGCGGCTATCTCGCGACCGGAAGTCCGACAACGCAGAATTACACGATCGATCTTTACAGCAGCCCTTCATCGGATTCGACAGGACACGGCGAAGGAATGACCCATATTGGTTCAACAGTCCTGACTATTCCGTCCACGTGCGCCGCCAATCCGTTCAACGTGACTTTGCCCGTGGTAATTCCGGCGGGGCACTCGGTGACGGCTACGGCGACCGATCCATTCGGCAACACCTCTGAATTCTCGGCGTACTTCGGCTTGAATGCGAATATCGGGGGACGGGTTCTGGACGGCGTTTCCGGGGAACCGTTGCGCGGCGTGATCGTAACCCTGCTCGATCAAACTGCAGGAGGATCGTCCCGGATAAGCAGTACCGATTCTTCAGGCAAGTTCGAGTTCTCTAATCTCCCGCAGGGCCACGACTACTTCGTACGGCCCGGGAAACGGGGTCACGAATTTTCCCCTGAGTCCCGTTCCTATACAAATCTGACTTCAAATCAGTTCGACACGTACACGTCTTCTGTTCGCCCGTCGATCGGCGGTGTAGTGACAATGCTCACGAATCAGGCCCTCTCCGCGGGTCCACCGGAGTCCGGCGCGGATCAAAAACCCGGAAGCGCAATCCTGCCTCCGCCGAGGCCGGTTCCTGCGCCCGTCGGTAATGTCACGATAACCGTGACCGATGACAGCGGGAACGTGGTCGCTACGGATTTCACTGATGATCGCGGAGAGTTCTTCGTTCCTGATCTCGGGGTTCAGACTTACACCATTACTCCCTCAAAACAGGGCTTTACGTTCATTCCTCCGTCCATTACCCTTGCCCTGCAATCGCATGTCAACGTCAGCTTCGCTGCGGAATCGCCGGGACTTAACGGTCTTTTCGGGAGGTTCATCTATGACGACGGCGCCGGTCGGATCAACAGTATCAACGCGAACGGTACCGGTGTCGTTAATCTTATCAACGCTTTCAGCGGCAGCCGCAGCGTTTCGGAAAAAGCCTATACGAATTACTCTCCGTCGATTTCAAGGGACGGCGCCCAGTTAGCCTTTGCGGGAATCAAGCCAAACGGTGAGATCGCTTTTCGAAAGAGCGCCGACGATGGCAGTAGCGTGGCGAAAGTAATTTCGGACATTGCGGGCGATTCTATCGGTGAAAGTGCCTGGTCGCCCGACGGCGGCAAGCTGGCCTACGTGCGAGGAAGGCAGCTGCACGTTGTAAACGCGGACGGCACCAACGATCAGTCCGTATGTTATCGATGTTCCAAGCCTGATTGGTCGCCGGACGGCTCTCGTCTCCTGGTGATCTCGGAAACCCGGATCGCAACGGTCCATCCGGACGGCACGAACCTAGTTCCGTTTCAGTTTACGGAAGGCGCGACGGTCGCCCGGTGGTCGAACGACGGAACGAAGATCGCGTTCGCTTTTGACAATGGTACGAACAACCAACAATCGATAGAGGCGATGAATGCAGACGGAAGCAGTAGACAAACCGTCGTTTCCGTTCAGTCGAATCGTCCCCGGTTCCTGGGAATTGACTGGTCCCCGGACGACAACTGGATCGGATATGTTCTGGATAATACGGATCCGCCTCACCCGACGGATATAAGCCTGAATGTGACCTCGCTTGACGGATTAACGATCTATACCATCGATGATTCGTTCAAGGGAACGAGCATCGAATGGGGGATCATACCCCAGCAAACGACCCCTGTAGGCACCGACGTTGTGATCAGATCCGGCGCTGTTTCAATCACCTTTCCTGGCGTCACGGAAGAAGGATTTACGTCACTGGTTCCGATCACTTCGGCGGGTCCCGCTCCCAACCTCTTTGTGCTGAGTTCGATCGCATTTGAGGTCAACACCAGCGCAACATTCCTGCCTTCTCCGACCATTTGCGTCGGCCTCGACCCGGCCGCGTATCCCGCGGAGGGTAAATTCAACCTTCTCAGTTTTCTTCATCAGGAGAACGGAGTTCTGGTCGATCGAACGTCATCCCGTGATTTCCCCTCTCGCACCATATGCGCGCAGGTCGAGTCGTTCAGTCCGTTTGTCGTTGCAGAACAGGTTGACCCGGGATTGCCGTCGGTCAGTGGCGTTGTGGTTGATTCAAATGGGCGGCCAATGCGAGATGTCCCGGTAGTGCTGTATGGCGAAGCTGAAAGTCAGGTGACCACTGATATCGACGGCTATTTCAGATTCGTAAATCTGTCCCCCGGGTCGAACTATCTTGTCGAACCGCGCCGCTCTGGCTATTTGTTCGATCGGCCGTATGCGAGCTTCCTGAATATTCAAGACTCAAACCGCGTCGCATTTACCGCAACCGCTGGCAGTTTCGATATCGGTGGATCGGTAAGGGATGAAACTGGAGAACCGGTTGCCGGCGTCAGGATCAGACTGGCAGGCGGTCGAACATTAGAGATCGAAACCGATTCTGAAGGCAATTACTCTTTTGCAGATCTGCCCGCCAATGGTTCATTCAGGGTCATACCTGTCGCAGACGGTTTCCAATTCACTCCTCTCGAGTACTTTTTCAATGATCTTCAGTCCGATCTCGCTTCGGTCGACTTCACACAATTTGTGCCAGCCGTTTCACACGCTTCAATAAGCGGAAGAGTGAGAGACCTGAACGGCTCCGGCCTGCCGCAAATACTCGTAACTATTCAGGGTGGGCCATTTGAAGAGCCGATCACGCGCCGAACCACGAGCTTCGGGTACTTTCGATTCGCAGATCTCCCGGCCGGCGAATCATACATAATGACGATCGACTCGAAACAATTCGTGTTCGATCAGCCAATCAGGTTCATTCAGCTCTCTGGAGATATAACCGATATGAATTTTGTCGGGGACCAAAGGCAAAATGAGTAGGTAGGATCGTTCTGCTCGGCCATTAGGTGAGAGTTCCTGTTGATATCCCGACTTGCAGGCCGCCGAATTTCAGCCCTTGCTGGAAATCTGCCCTTCAGTTCACGTCGGCATCAGGCCGCTTGAAAGGATCGATCAGAATCTTTGCGGGAAACGTTTAGGCGCGACCCATTCCTTTGGTGCCCTCTTCCTCCGGACCTTCCTTTTCTGATCTCACGCCCGGTAAACGAACAGAGATCCGGCCCTCGGGATCCTGGCGGCCTGTTGTGCTCTCCGTTTCGTGTATTATCCTCATATTCAGCGAGGGAATATGACCGACGAGAAGAAACGAGAACGAATGCGGAATGCGGCGATCAGGGTGACGATGATGCCGCGCGACACGAACCATCACGGGACCATCTTCGGGGGGATCGTGCTCAGCTACATCGACGTCGCGGGCGGTGTCGAAGCGGTTCGCCACACCGGCCACGACCGATTCGTCACGGTCGCGATGAAAGAGATCATTTTTCACGAGCCGGTCTTTGTCGGCGACCTGGTGAGCTTCTATGCGGAGACCCTGAAGGTCGGCAACACCTCGATCACTATACGGGTCGTCGTCGAAGCCGAGAGGTTCGGATCAAGAGGCCAGATCGTGAGGGTCACCGAGGCCGAGGTTGTGTTCGTGGCTATCAACCAGAACCGCGAGAAGATCCCGATCCGGCTGACATAAACACCTGTAAACGCTGCAAAGGCGAAAGATGTGCGGCTTGCTTTTCAGTACCGATTTTCCTAAAGTCGGGAAACCGGGAAAGACAGACTGACGAGAACGAGGGGGACGAAGTCGAATGTACAAGATCACCGCGGATACAGCGGAAGGAAAAATTGCGTTTGAAGCTGAGAAAGGCAAGAAGCTCGTCTTGTGCCTTGAGGACAACGGGATCGATATCCTGCACCGGTGCGGCGGGAATGCCCGTTGCACGACCTGCCGGGTCGAGGTCCTTTCGGGCGATCCGGGCGAGATAGGGGAAGCGGAGAAAGCGATCCTGGCTACGAAGCCGGATCTCGACGATCATTGCCGCCTCTCGTGCCAGATCCGGCTGAACGACGACATTCACGTGAAAGTGATAAACCAGGCGAGCGTGCAGGGGATCGATCCGGGGCCGAGACCGGAAGATTGAGAACCCGGAGCGCGAGCGGCGGGCAAGATCAGAACCCGGAGCGCGAGCGACGGGCACAGCCGACCGCGCAGCGGTCATATGCATTTAGCCGGGGGTAAGCCCGAAGGGCGTCACCCACGGTAGAGAGGCGCCCCGAACATCCAGCCGCGTAGCGGCGACATGTTTGCAGCAAACGTATTCGCTTCGCTCACTGCACGCGGGACGCGTGCGTTCCTTCGACCGCGTAATGTTTCCCGGCCTACCGACCTGTTTCTGAGCGGCGAGCCTCGCGCCCGCCGCTCATTCGTGTCTGTGGCCGGTTCCGCTGGGAACGATATGAAGGAGATTCCCTTCGCCGGGCTTTATGAAAAGGCGCTGCTGGTCCTGGGCTTCAGGACGGTCTACCGGATCGAGGGCGATTCGATGGCCCCGGTCCTGAATAACGGCGAAGAAGTGCTGGTCGAGGAAGGAGCGCAGGTCAGTATCGGCGACGTGGTGATCGCGCGGCACCCTTCCAAAGAAGGGGTAGAGATGGCGAAGCGGATCACCGCCATCGACGCCAACGGCAAGTTCTTTCTTGTCGGGGACAATTCGGACGAAAGTACCGACAGTCGCAGATTCGGGCCCGTTTCGCTAGAATACATAAAAGGCAAAGTTACATCGCGGCTCGGTACAGTAGAGCCGCCTGACGGAAAATGATCGAAGAGAAACAGTTGATCGAAGACTTCATCGCGAAGAAGGACGGGAAGAGCCGCAAGCGCGAGCGCCTCAAGAAACCCGACTGGCTGAAGATCAAGATCGGCGATCCCACAAACCAGAACCAGGTCCTCAAGCTCATCGACGGTCTCAATCTCCACACTGTCTGCCAGGAGGCGCGGTGTCCCAACATTTTCGAATGCTGGACGGACAAGACCGCCACATTCATGCTCGGCGGCGACACTTGTACAAGGCATTGCGGATTCTGTGCGGTTAATAAGGGTACCCCGATGGAACTCGATCCCGAGGAGCCCCGGCACGTTGCGGAGGCCGTGAAGCACCTCGATCTCGCCCATGCGGTCATCACTTCCGTCAACCGGGACGACCTTTCCGATGGAGGCGCGTCGCACTGGGCAGAGACGATCCGCACGGTTCACGAGCTAAATCCAGGCTGCAAGGTCGAGGTCCTGATCCCGGACTTCCAGGGTAATAAAGACGCGCTGAACACCGTTCTCGAAGCGCGACCCGAGGTCCTCAACCACAACACGGAGACGATCGCCCGCCTTTACCGCCGCGTTCGTCCCGATGCGATCTACGCGCAATCGATGGAGCTCCTAGAGCGCGCGGCGAGATACCGCGACGAGCAGTTCCCGGAGATGTTCACGAAGAGCGGGATAATGGTCGGGCTCGGCGAACAGTTCGAAGAGGTCGTCGACCTGATGAAAGACCTGCGCGCCGTTTCGTGCGACATAATGACGATAGGCCAGTACCTGCAGCCTTACGAGAAGCGCCTTCCGGTCGAGCGCTACGTCACGCCCGAAGAGTTCGCCGAATGGAAGAAGATCGGCGAAGAGATGGGCTTCAAGCACGTCGAATCATCCCCGCTCACACGCAGTTCCTACCACGCAAGAGAACAAGCCGAAATCTCGTAGTTCCAGGTTCCAGGTTCCGGGTTCAAAGTTTGGGTGCCCGGAGCGGCCGCGAAGGGCCTGAAGTTGTTCAAGGTTCAAAGTTCAAAGAGAACCGCTCCCGCGTCGGGATTCTTTGAAGTTTGATCTTTGAACCTTGAACCTGGAACCTTGAACTGGGCCGGCCCTTGATTCCTCACCCGTTCGGATACAGAATGGGCCCGAATTCGAATAAATCTCCTCGAGGTGAATTAATGGCTGACAACCTGAGCCACAATGTACCGACCGGCGGTATGGGGCAGGCGACGTTCCAGCAGTGCTGGTACGCTTCGTACAAGATGATCTATACGTTCAAGGGCCTGAACACGAACTCGATCAAGGACAAGCTTTCCAGCGTGATCGATTTCGATGACGCGATGGCCAATGGTCTTTACGATACCGACTACAAGAAGTGTGCGGAAGCGCTCGGGCTGTCTTACTGGAAAGGGACCAAGTTCAACCAGGAACGGGGTTTCTTCGATGTCGGGATCACTGACGGCGCTGAAGAGCTTCACGACCTCTTGAGAAGCGGACCACTATGGGTCTCCAGGAAGATCTCAAAAGATTCGTACCACATTACCGTCCTGAAAGGCTACGTCGACACCGACGACGGAGACTTCGTGATAAACAATCCGTACCCGGGCCCAAAGGACGCCGTCGAAACGAGGGTCCCCGCCAGCCATTACGCACGAATGGTGACGGGCGCGAACGCCTCGGTACAGAGATAGGGCGGTCTTTGACCAATGAATCGGAACCCGGAGCGCAAGCGACGGGCCGTGTCCGAAGCCCGACCGTCAGGGAGGGCTACTTCAAGGACTGAGAATAAAGGACTGAGGACTGAGGACTGAGCAGATTTCACCGATCATGGATCAGCATCCGTGCAGCCAGTCTTCCTTTGTGGTACTTCGTGTCGCTTCGTGGTTTGATCCTCTCCGGTATTGATGAGCATTGAGAACAAAACCGAAAAGCCCGACGAACTGATCGAATCGATCCCGCGAGAGATAGCCGGACATGACTCGCTTGCAAAGGTCCTCGCTTGGGCGGCGAAACAGCCCGAAGGCGACACCCTGAAGCAGGTTGTGTCGGACGTGATCGTCCAGGACGAGTACACGCACGATGCGATCGTGCCCTGGAAAGACGGACTCGTGATCGTTTACGGCATCACCTGACTCGGAGCCGTGACGGCGGTCGCCGTCTGGGACCACATTCCGACAGCGGACGAGCTTCTCGAAGCGAGGCTCGAGAGAGGCTGGAAACCGACTCCCTCGAGATTGAAGGAAGGCGACATCGTGGAAGGCCACGCGGCATGCGTAGTGAAGAGTTTTTCGGAGTAAACGCCGAATGAAACTAGACGTGATTGGTTTGAACACTAAATGGAGAGTTCTGGCTGTTGCGGTTGGCGCGGTTGGTGCGGCCGGAGAGGCTTATTTGTTGTGGCACACACTCGTCAACTGGCTGGCATATAAGATCTCAAACGAGGCCGCTCTTTTCCAAATAATTGCGTACAAGTCTTTATTCGCCGCGCCTCTCATCGGCGTCGCAGTCTCTTGGCTTTTCACTAGAGCATCCCTCAAGTGGGGACCGGCAGTATCGACGGTAGTCTGTCCGGCTGTGTTCGTACTCTTCTATGTCGTCGCTTTTTCCTGGGTCGGAATTGATTGGACCACATTGACCGGTCTTGATGGAATGACTCATGGCGATCTTTTGGCTTCATTCGCATGGTTGGCGGCAAGGCTTGCAGCTGCAGGTTTTGCCATTAGCTTTTTGTGCGGGTGGTTGCTCGATGGGCCTGCCTTGATAAGCATTAACAAAGTGTCACAACAGGAATGAAGTACTTTTCACTCCCGACTGACAGAGACAAGATTCTCATGGAAATCGAAAAGAGAGGCTGGAGTGCACAGGCTCTAGAAGCCGACGACCTCGATTGGTGGCTGGCGGAAGCTTATAAATTGACCTCACTTTCACATCCTTCCGACAAGATCGCATTTCTTCTGTTCAAGGTCGATCCGCAGTTCGAATCGGAAAAAGCAAAAGAGGAGCAGGTTTGGTCTGTGTCTGTCTGCGAAGGAATACCGGAATACTACGGAAATGCGCGTGACAATATAGTTGCCGGAAGATTGGAGATCGATCTACCACATCTGCTTGCGGCTCTCGAGCTGATAAGAGACAAGTGATCGTTACCACGAATACTCAAATGAAAGGACTGCCGACTCATCAACGATCATCTGTCAGTCGTTAGTGTCTCCGCTCTGCCTCAGTACTCATTTCTCCGTACTCGATACTCGGAGTAGCCAACGCTAATGATCGGGCTGCCGATCCTTGATACTTGATCCGTCATACCCGCAACTTGATCGAAAGGTGAACCATTATGAGATATCGAACCCGCGTTTACACGGCCCTCGTTTTGCTGATCTCTGCGGTTTCAATGTTCGCCCAGAACGAGCAGCCGTCTGCCGCTGAGCAGTATTTCACGAACACCGAGCTGGTGGACCAGAACGGAACGCCGCACAAGTTCTTTAGCGGCCTCCTGAAGGGAAAGACGGTCGTGATCAGCTCGTTCCACACCTCCTGCACTTCCACCGTTCCCGTTTACAACCGGACCCTCGGGAAGATACAGGAGGAGTTCAAGGACCGGATGGGTTCAGAGCTACTGATCATCTCGATCACGCTCGATCCCGAAAACGATACCTCCGGAAAACTGAAGGAATACGCGGCGAAGTTCAACGCCGGCCCGGGCTGGCTGTTCCTTACGGGAAGTAAAGCGGACGTGGAGTTCATGCTGCGGAAACTGGGGTATTACGTGGAAGACATTGAAGCACACAACTCGGTGATCACGGTCGGGAATGGCAAGACCTCGCTCTGGAAGAAGGTGAACGGGCTTGCGAACGCGGGGGACGTTATCGAGGCTGTGAGGGGCGTTCTCGACGACAAGGGAAACTAGGCGGGCGTCGGGGATCAGGTGCACGAGGCCTGAACCTGGGAAAGGGCTACTTCACAAGAGTTCCAACTTCAAAGTTCCAGGTTCAAAGCGCGGTGAGCCGTGTCCGAAGCCCGACCGTCAGGGAGGGCTACTGTCAATTGTCAGGTGTCAATGATCAGGTATCAACGGTCATGCACGTAGGGCCTTCCCGATTTGGATCTGAAGAGATGGAAACGATTCCTGAATCAGTAGAGAACTTTGCGAAAATTGCGCGGCGGTATTGCGAATGGGCTGAAGCCGAGCGTGGGGATCCGGACGACGAAATGGTTGTTGCGCGCGAGATCCTTGCTGAACTCCACCTCGCAATTATCCGACTTCCCAACCTCGGGTTCGACGACGATGATGATCAGGATGAGGTTACGTGGAGCGCTGATGAGTGGAGGAAAATTCGTGATTCATTCCGAGATTTGCCGGTGCAGGGGCATTGGGATGTTTTCGACCCTCTTGTCGAAGAGGCACCGGTATTCAATACTCTTGGTGATGACCTTGCAGACATATACGCGGATCTAAAAGACGGTCTCGCACATCACGATGCAGGCAGAATTGGCTCAGCCGTCTGGGAATGGCGATTCAGCTTCTCCACACACTGGGGAAGGCACCTGACGAGTGCACAGAGGGCGATTTACGCGCATTTCTTCAATCAGTACTGAAATGGTCTCCGAGTAGAATGAAGAATGGGTTCGAAGCACCGTGCCCTCAGGAACTACTTGCATCTGTTCATGTCGCAGGAGAATGAATGAAACGACAAACAGCCGCTCCGATCTGAACAAAGGGAGAAACCCGAAACCGGTCAAGGCTCTGAAATGCTTGTTCCTGACGATCGTTTTGGCCACGATCCAGTCCTCCTGCGCATACCTTCAGCCGATCTCGCTAGAGTATGACGAAAACACGGAACTGCGCTCCCCGGATAATCTCGACAAAATGGAGTTGTTGGAGGGTTACGGAAGAATTTCTCATCAAGGAATCGATACCATTGTTGGAGAGATTACGAAGAATGGGGGACTTACTATCCGGTACGGCATCGGTGAACTCTCGGGGAACTTCGTTGATCAATGTGGAAATCAGACCGAGTGTCTTTGGAAGAGAACACAAAGATTTGGCGATCACGATGTAGTGATTGCGCTAACGAACGACCGAACGATAATAGCCACATTTCCGGATCTGCACGCTAATTTCTTCGCGAGAGTGAAAAACGAGGAACAGATCGCCGAGTTTCTGCTGATGGTTCTAACTTATCCGTAGGGGAGTCTGTCTCTCGCGGTTTGTAGACGATCGAAACGCCGCTAGGCGGCTGGATCGCTCACCCGCCGGATACCGTGGCCTGAAGGCCACGGCCAAAATAATGCTGTCGCTGGCGCGACGAAAGCCGCGATACGATTCACGCCCTCCCGACACGATGTCCATCGATCAGTGATCAGCGGTCAATGAAGGACCGGGATTCCGGAAACGAACGACTCCGGTAGATCGCAACGAATCACTCCGGGAGCTTCTGCGCGCCCCGCGGTCCATTTCCCCGCGATCCGATTCACGCCCTCCCTGACGGTCGGGCTACCGACACGTAACATGTATCAAGGATCGGCTGTCATGGATCAAAGAATTAATGTCGATTGTTCGCGATCGCTTAATAGTTATTTGCGACGCTTTGTCGCGTATGCCCGATACCTGGTTTCCGATACATGATCCCTGATCCCTGATCCTTGTCACCTGCTCACTGCTTGCCGCTAACTGCTCACCGTTTCTTGACACATCTCCCTCTGCCACCTACTATTTATAGTTTCGGCTCTAATGGCGAAAGTGCGTTTTTATGTTCGAATCATTATCCGATAAGCTCAAGAAAACATTAAAGAATCTGCGCGGCCAGGGGAAGCTCACTCCCGAGCACGTGGATGCGGCCCTCCGGGAGATCCGGATGGCGCTTCTTGAGGCGGATGTTAACTACAAGGTCGCGAAGGATTTTGTAGAAGCGGTTCGAATAAAGGCCGAGGGCCAAGAGGTCTGGAACGACCTCAAGCCGCACGAACAGGTGGTCAAGATCGTCTATGACGAGCTTGTAAACCTTTTCGGAGGAACATCTTCCCGGCTCGTATTCACGAAGCAGGTGCCGAACTCGGTAATGATCGTCGGCCTGCAGGGATCGGGTAAGACGACCTCAACGGGAAAGATCTCGAAGTGGCTTGCCGAGAACCAGGAGCGCAAGCCCTTGCTCGTGTCGGTCGATGTTTACAGGCCGGCGGCGAGGGAACAATTAAAGGTCGTGGGCGACGCGGTCGGCCAGTCGGTTTACACCGATCCCGAAACGGACGATCCGTTGACGCTGGTGAAAGGCGCGCGAAAGCACGCCGAAGAGCTCGGCCACGACACGCTGATCATTGACACCGCAGGCCGTCTTCACATCGACGATGAGCTGATGGTCGAACTTGAACGGATCAAGGAAGAGACCAGGCCCGTCGAGGTGCTGTTCGTTGCCGACGCGATGACCGGGCAGGACGCAGTGCGATCCGCCGAGGAGTTCCACAAACGGGTCGGGATCACAGGCGTCGTGCTCACGAAGATGGACGGCGACGCGAGAGGCGGCGCGGCCCTTTCGATCAAGCAGGTCATCGGTCAGCCCGTGAAGTTCGTCGGCGTCGGCGAGAAGTACGACGCGATAGAGCCTTTCTATCCCGACAGGCTTGCCCAGCGCATACTCGGGATGGGCGATGTCCTGACCCTGATCGAAGAGGTCCAGGCGAAGGTCGACGAGGAAGAGGCGCAGGCGCAGCTTGAGAAGATCGTCCAGAACCGGTTCACTCTGGAGGACTTTCGCAACCAGCTTCGGCAGTTCAAGCAGCTCGGCTCTATGTCGAAGCTTATGAAGATGCTTCCGGAGCAGATGCTCGGCGGGATGTCGCTTTCGGACGAGCAGTCGGAAGAGGTCGAAGCGAACCTGAAACGCACCGAGGCGATGATCGACTCGATGACCAAGCAGGAGCGCCGCGACCACACGATCATCAACGCCAGCCGCAAGACGAGGATCGCGAACGGGTCCGGATCGACGATCGCCGAGGTGAACGGTCTTCTGCGTCAGTACGAGCAGATGCGGAAGATGATGCAGCAGATGAACCGCGGCGGCCTTCTGGGCGGCCTCGGAAAGCGGATGATGAGCGGAATGGCCGGCGGGCTGGGGAACATGCTCGGCGGCGGCGGAATTCCGGGACTTCCCGGCGGCGGACAGGATTTTGACGACGAACCCGACGAGACGACGGCCTCGTTGGCGAAACGATTAAAGAGAAAGAAGAAACGTAAAAAGAGGAAAAAGAAATAGGTAGAACCTGAACGGAGTTTTCTATGCTGAGAATCAGATTGACCCGGAGGGGCGCGAAGAAGAACCCTTTCTACAGGGTCGTTGTAAAAGAGAAGCGCTCCAAGCGCGACGGAAAATATCTCGAGAATCTCGGGACCTATAACCCGATGACCGATCCTCCCGAGGTGAAGCTCGATCACGAGCGGATCCAGTACTGGATCGGAAAGGGCGCCCAGCCGTCGGAAACGGTTGCCAGCCTGATCAAGAACAATCCGGAAATGACGCCGGAAGAGCGCGAGAAATGGGAAGCAGAACGCAAAGCGCGGATCGCCGCCAAGCAGGAAGCTGAAGAAAAGGCCCGCGCCGAAAAGGCTCAGGCCGCCAAGGAGGCCGCCGAAAAGGCCGCCGCTGAGGCACTCGCCGCCGAAAAGGCCGATGCCGATGCCTCTGCGGAAGCAGTGACCGAAGGCGAAGAAAGCGAAGCGAAGGCCGAAGAAGCGCCCGCCGCTGAAGCCGAAGCAGCCGCTCCTGAAGCAGCTGCTGAAGAAGCTCCGGCCGCGGAGGCCGAAGCCGCTCCGGCGGAAGCAGCAGCCGAAGAAGCGCCTGCAAAAGAGGCCGCCGCGGAAGCTGAAGAAGAGAAGTCCGAATAGGTTCTTAGGGACCGAGGCGATGACGTGCCCGGTCCCGGGTTCTATCTGTTATGAAAGAAGCCGTCGAGAAGATCGTATACGCGCTCGCTGACGACAAGGACGCGGTCGAAGTGTCGGAATTTCAGGACGGCAATACGACTACGTTCGAGGTCCGCGTGGCCGAGAGCGATATGGGCCGCCTGATAGGCCGCCAGGGCAGGACGGTCAAGGCGATCCGTTCGATCCTGTATTTTGCTGGCCAGAAACAGAATCGGCGGTTCAATCTGCAGATCATTGAAGAGTGAGTTTGTCCGGTCTGTCGGGTCTGTCGAGTCTATCGGGTCTGTCGAATCTGTCGGGTCTGGTGAATCTATCGAACTTATCGGGTCACTGTTGCTGGCTTTGACAGGGTTTGAGAAAGGATTGGAATTAGCAGGATAACGTAGATGAACACATACGCGACGGGCCACAGAAACTCCCCGGACTCGAAAGACTCGATAGACCGAACGGACTCGACAGACTTAGTGGCAATCGCAAAGACCGTCCGCACGCGGGGACTGAAAGGGGAGCTCGTGGCGGAGATACTCACAGACTTTCCCGAGCGGTTCGAGGGGCTCGAGAAAGTGATCGGCGTTGGGCCGGAGGGCGACAGGACGGAGCTTACGATCGAAGACCACTGGTTCCAGAAGGACCGCGTGGTACTTAGGTTCAAGCGGTTCGACACTATCGATCTTGCCGAGGACCTCGTGGGACTTGAGATCTGCGTCCCCGAATCAGAAGCCGTCGGGCTGGAAGAGGACGAGTTCTTCGACTGGCAGCTCAAAGGCTGCAAAGTGATGGCCGGGGAGAGCGAGATTGGGACCGTGACCGGGGTGATGAGGGCCGCCGGGAATGAGAATCTCGAGGTGTCGAACGGCACGAAGGACTATCTGATACCATTCGTCGAGGCGATCTGCACCGACATAGATATTGAAAACAAGGTCATACGGGCGGAGATCCCCGAGGGCCTTTTGGATCTTTGAGCGCTCGCGAAGGACTTGGAAAATATGCGAATCGACATACTGACCATATTTCCCGAGTACTTCAACGAGGTATTTGACTTCGGCATCATCCGCCGCGCACGCGAGGCAGGCATCGTCGAGATCGCGGTGACCGACATACGCGATTTTGCCCACGACAAGCACCGAAAGACCGATGACAGGCCTTTCGGAGGCGGCGAAGGGATGGTGATGAAGCCGGAACCGATCTTCCTTGCGGTCGAGCATCTGCTCGGCACTGCGGAAAAGGATGAATATCCGGAAGACGCGAAGGTGATACTTCTGACCCCGCAGGGTAGGAAGCTGGACCAGCCGCTCGTGAAGGAACTTGCCGATAAAGAAGAGCGGCTTGTGATCATCTGCGGAAGATACGAGGGCGTCGACGAGCGTGTCAGCGAGGCGCTCGTGACCGATGAGATCTCGATCGGCGATTACGTGCTTTCGGGCGGCGAGCCCGCTGCGGTCGTGCTTGCCGATGCGCTGATCAGACTTCTGCCTGAGGCGCTCGGGAATGAGGCTTCGGCTGAAAGGGATACGTTTTCCGAAGGGATATTTGATTTTCCGAATTACACCCAGCCGAGGGAATTCAGAGGTATGGAAGTTCCCGAAGTTCTCCTTGGCGGAAATCACGCCGAGATCGAGGCGTGGCGCCGCGAAAAGGCGCTTGAAAAGACAAGAAGAGTTAGAAAAGATCTGATAGACAAGGGAGCCGACGAGTGAAAGGGCCGTCAGAGCCGAACATTTGTCGCGAGTAACAAGATGAACCGTTTAGACGCAATAGAACAGACTCAGCTTCGGGACGACATCCCCGAATTCCAGCCGGGCGACACCGTCCGCGTGCACGTCCGGATCAAGGAAGGCAATAAGGAAAGGCTCCAGGCTTTCGAGGGCGTTTGCATCGCGCGCAAGCACGGCGGCGCACGCGAGACGATCACCGTTCGCAAGACCAGCTTCGGCGTTGGCGTCGAGAGGATCTTCCCCCTTCACGCGACGATCGTCGATCACATCGACGTGGTCCGCCACGGAAAGGTGAGGCGCGCAAAGCTTTACTATCTCCGCGATCTGCGCGGAAAGGCCGCCCGCATCCCCGAGCGCGACATGCGCCAGAAAAAGAAGAAGCAAGCTGCGAAGAAGTAAGATCTACGTTTAGCCGGCGCATTCGTGCGCCGGACCAATCTGTCGCGACCCCATCAGTTGCCCCCGCTTCAGCGGGGGGTATGCGGGCTTCCCCCTGAAATTTGGGGGCTTCAGCCCCATAGATGCCGGCTGAAGCCGGCGGCAGGGGTCCGGCGCTTTCTATCCCCCCGCTGAAGCGGGGGGCAACTAATGCTTCCCATTTTATCCCGGGTCCGTGGCACGACTTTCCCTCGCAAATTTCGATTTCGAGAACAAGGCGAAAGCCGACGGTTTCGCGGTGGTCGCCGGTGTCGATGAAGTGGGAAGGGGATGCCTGGCAGGAGCGGTCGTGGCCGCTGCGGTGGTCTTCGAATCGGAGGATCACGTTCCTGAAGGGGTCAACGATTCCAAGCAGATTCCCAAGGACAAGCGCGAGGAACTCGCGGAGCTGATCAAACAGAGGGCCCTCACATTCGCCTTCGCCGAGGTTGACCAATCCATAGTCGACAAGATCAATATTCTTGAAGCGACCAGGCTCGCAATGATCACGGCTGTAGGGAAACTCGATCCCGCGGCCGATTTTCTGCTCATCGACGCCGTACAACTCACGGCCTGTCCTCTTCCCCAGAGATCGATCATCAAAGGCGACGCGGCTTCCGCTTCGATCGCCGCCGCTTCGATCATCGCCAAGGTCCATCGGGATAACGTGATGGCCGAATTCGATTTACTCTATCCGCAGTACGGTTTCGCCCGCCACGTGGGCTACGGAACGCCCGAGCATCTCGACGCGCTTCGCCTCCACGGGCCCTGCCCTCTCCACAGACTGTCATTCCGCGGGGTAATACAACCGGAACTGGGATTTGAATAGAAGAAGACAGGAGACAGGAGACAGGAGACAGGAGACAGGAGACAGGAGACAGGAGACAGAAGACAGAAGACAGAAGACAGAAGACAGAAGACCGCTGGCCGCTGACCGCATAGCGGTCATGTGCATTTAGCCGTGGGTAAGCCCGAAGGGCGCCACCCACGGTACAGGGACGCCCCCAAGATTCCAGCCGCTTCAGCGGCGACAGATCGGAACCCGGAGCGCAATCGACGGGCAAGCTTGGAACCCAGAGCGCAAGCGACGGGCATAACCGACCGCGTAGCGGCGACACCGGAGACCGATACCCTCCTCTTGGACCTGGAACCGACTGTGCCCGTCGCTCGCGCTCCGGGTGCGGTTACTTTGAACCTGGAATTTGGAACTGCTTACCCGTCCAATGCGAATCTCTGTCGTCGGCTCGAGCTGTTCAGGCAAAAGCACGTTTTCGAGACGCCTCTCTGAGATCACCGGCGTCAAACACGTCCCGATCGACGAATACAGCCATCTTCCGAACTGGCAGGAGCGGCCAACCGAGGAGCTGCGTGAGCTGATCGGCCTTGAAGCGGCCGCCGAGGAGTGGATCATCGATGGGAACTACACCAGAACACGCGATCTTGTCTGGCCGAGGGTTACACTCGTGATCTGGCTGGATCTTCCATTCCGGATCGTATTTCCAAGGGCGGTAAAGCGGACAACCATACGCGTGATCACGCGGGAGGAGCTCTTTGCCGGCAACCGCGAAACCTTCTCACAGTCGTTCCTCAGCCGAGACTCTATGATCTACTATGTTGCGAAGACCTTCTGGCACCGGAGACGCCGGATCGAGGGACTTCTCGACGAACCTCAGCATTCGGCCATCCCTTATGTTCGGCTAAGGAGCACGCGCGAAGTCGAGCATTTGCTGGGAGAAGTACGAGGTCACCTGTACCCGGAACGGCAGCGAGGGGAGTAAGAGGAGACAGAAATCGGAACCCGGAGCGCAAGCGACGCATTTAACCGGACTAATTCCTCCAGACAGGCTTCCGATTGACGAGACGCGGGTTAAACCATAAGCTCTATTCAAACAATAGCTCATAATCTGATTGGAGAATTCTATGGAACACAAACTACCTGAACTGCCATATGACATGGACGCTCTGCAGCCGCATATCTCGGCTGAGACTTTCGAATATCACTACGGAAAGCACCATCAGGCTTACGTAACCAACCTCAACTCGATGATAAGGGACACGGAATATGAGGACATGTCCCTTGAGGAGATCATCAAGAAGTCCGAAGGCGGGCTTTTCAACAATTCCGCCCAGGTATGGAATCACACCTTTTTCTGGCACTGCATGGGGCCGGACAAGGGCGGCGAGCCCACCGGGAAGATCGGGGATGCCATAAGCGAAAAGTGGGGCTCATACGACAGTTTCAAGGAAGCATTTGAGAAGTCGGCTGTCGGAAACTTCGGCTCCGGGTGGACGTGGCTGATCAAGTCCGGCGACGGAGTGGAAATACTCAACACCTCCAACGCCGACAACCCGATGAAATCCGGCAAGACGGCGATTCTGACACTCGACGTATGGGAACACGCGTACTACATCGACTACAGGAATGCCCGGGCAAAGTTTGTCGATGCATTCTGGAACGTTGTCAACTGGGACTTCGTGAACGAAAACCTTGCGTAGTTGGGCTGTACGCTTGTCCTGAACTCTTCCCGCCCGGGGCTTTGGCACTCTTCAGAAGCCCCGGGACAGGGAAGCTCCTCGCGCCGATAACTCTGTTGTGGGAGCGCTAAGAAGATCACTTCCTTTCGTTTTTGCTTGCCTTGTCATCCCGCTCGGCCTTCCTGCCCCTGCCTCGGCCCGCGCAAAGCCTGACATTCGTGTCCATTCCCTCGAAAGCAAGATCTTCAACAACTCCCGGAAGATCCGAGTCCTGTTGCCCCCGCAGTATGACAAGAAAATGAAAAAGGGAGGATACCCTGTCCTCTATCAAAACGACGGCCAGAACCTGTTCGACGAGGCGGACTCGATCTTCAACAAGGCGGAGTGGAAGGTCGATGAGACGGTTTACGATCTGATTGCCAGAGGCGAGATCCCGCCGATAATAGTGGTCGGCATCGACAATGCGGGCAAGAAGATGAGGGCGAACGAGTACCTTCCGTGGGAGGACGAGTTTCTTTCGCCGCCGATACCCGATCCGAAGGGAGCGCTCTATCCCGAGTTTCTCGAAAAAGAAGTGATCCCGTTTATCGAATCGAAGTATCCGGCGCAGAAGAAGCGGCAAGCGAGAGTGCTCGGCGGATCGTCCTACGGTGCGCTCATCGCCCTGTACTCGGCATTAGAGAAACCGGACCTGTTCGGATCGCTGTTGCTCGAAAGCCCTTCGTTTTACGTGAACGATGCGAAGGTGTTGGCAATGGCTGAGTCTGCAGAGAAACTTCCGCTGAAGGTTTATCTTGGAGTCGGCACGAACGAAGGCGGAAAAAGGGAATGTGATCCGGAAGACGAGAGCTTCGAAGCGGTCGTCGATGTGAAACGGCTGGCGTTGATCGTAAAGAAGAAAAGCGGCTTCGACGCAGGCGGCCTGAAAGTCGTGATCGAGCCTTGCGCCACACATCACGAGGACGCCTGGGCGGGCCGGCTTCCGGAGGCGTTGAAGTTTCTCTTTCCTTATTGATCTGCCTTTTGCGTTCTTTGCGAAAGCCTTTGCGTACTTAGCGGTAAAGCTCCCTGTTACCTACTGAGTAGTTCGAAAGAGATCTAACCGCAAAGGGCACAGAGGTGTTCGAAGAGGACACCGAGGGGTTTCTCAGTGTTCCTTTGTGAATGCCTCAGTTCCCTCTGTGGTTGATCTGCCGGTAAAGAACTCAGTCCTCAACAGAGATTTCTCCCGCCAAGACTCCATGTGTCGAAAAGAGGTTAAAGCCTCAACGCGCTTTCCTCGTATTCCCACCAACCCTTTTCTTCACCGTCAGCGAGAAAGTTAGCGAGCTGAGCCATCTTCTCCGGATCGTCAATGTCGATCGCAAACAGGTAGTTGTCGAGGCCTTCAAATGCGAGTCCGAGCTTCCTAAACCCGGAGATTAAGTGTGTTGTTCTTTCTTCTTCAATAACCACTACCCTGACGGTGTTGTGTCGCGAGTATTCGAGTACCTCTTGGAAGTACAACGAGCCGTCCTCATCTGACACCGCTACAATATCATCGACACAAAGCTCCCGGACAAAGAAGGGAATGTTTTCGATTCGATAAGTATCATCACGGATCTTTTCTGCCCATAAGGATTCGTACGAATAGGGCGGATAGCCATCATCGTCAGTAGGCAAATAGAAGAAGATCTTCTCCAGTTTCTCTTCAGGTGCGGCATGTTGGGCAATCGAATCTGACATCTTTTTCAAGAACAATGAGGGAAAGCACTATTCCACGATTGCTATACATCCAGATTAACTATGCCTCGCTGGCGAAGCGAGATCTTTGATCGTGCGTTGCGGGAATTGCTACTTGTAAGCAGTAAACGCAAATGTCTTCGCAAGGACCCCAAAGTAGATCCCCTGTGTTCTCTGTGAATACCTCAATGTTCTCTGCGGTTAAACCTAAACCCGAGAACTCATTGCGTTACAAAAGCTTTTACCGCTAAGGACGCCAAGGTTTTCGCAATGGACGCAAAGAAGAAAGACCCTTTGTGCTCTCTGTGAATACCTCAGTGTCCTTTGTGGTTAGTCCCTCTTTGATGAAGTGCGACTGGAACCGCAAAGGGTAAACTGCCCCTCGTAGCCCTCCCTTACGGTTGGGCTTCGGACACGCTTCGCCGCGCTTTGAACACAGAACTTTGAACTTGGAACTCTTGTGCAGTAGCCCTCCCTTACGGTCGGGCTTCGGACACGCTTCACCGCGCTTTGAACACAGAACTTTGAACTCTTGTGCAGTAGCCCTCCCTCACGGTCGGGCTTCGGACACCTCATTCCCGATTCACCTGTTCGGCGGCAGGGGCCTGGGGATCACCATCAGTTCGGTTTGCCGGCCGTCGATGTACCGCGTGGTCGTCCCGTCGAAGAACGCGTCCTCTTCAAGCATGATCCGTATCTCCTTCCCCCATTCCTCGATATAGCTCGCCGCGTTCAGCTCGATCGAGTGCGCGGTCATCGGGTACAGAGGATAATCGCCCGCGACAGGCACTCCTTCCTGTTGGTCCCAGAGCCCGATCGTCGTGCCCGCCGCGTGACCGTGAAAGCCCAGCGGATGCGTGTAGATCGAGCACTTGATGTTCTCCGCCTTGCATTGTGCCAGCGAGGCCGCGAGGATCTGGTTCCCAGTCCTTCCCGTTCTGAAGTTGCCGGTCAGAATGTCTTGCACTCGGTTTCCTTTCTTCAGAGCTTCTTTCAGGAATGCAGGCGGCTCGGTTTCGCCGGGCCTAAGCACATACGCGTGCTGCTGGGTGTCGGTGTTGAGGCGAAGGTATGTGATCCCGAAATCGACGTGAAGCAGGTCGCCCGGAAGTATCACCTGATCCTCCGGCCGGTCGGAAAACGCGCGCAGGTGCTCGAACGACTCCGGGTCCTTCCTCTGGACGGAGACGGACGGATGGAACCACGTCTCCAGCTTCAGTTCCTTGATCCTCTCTCGGTACCACCAGACGACATCGTCCGTCGTCGTCACGCCCGGCTGGATGACCTTCTCGGAAAATCCCTCGGCAATAATCTGCTTCGCCATCCGGACAATGTTCGGATAGATCGCCATCTCGCTTTCGGTCCTGGTCTCGAGCCAGCCGATCGCCAGGTTCTCCGCGGTGGTGACCCGCGAGCGGAACGGCTCGGAAAGCGATTCGATCAGCCTGTCAAAGTGAAACGCCGAGATGCCGTCGGCAAGCGCGTCGGTCGCAGATCTGTTGACCCCGATCCGTTTCGGGTTTTTCTCCGCTACGAACTTGGCGAGCGCCTTCCACTGGTCCGGCTCTTTCTCCTTGTCCCACGCCTTCACGAACATTTTGCCGACCGCGTACCGCGCCATCGCATACGTCCCGAGCTGCTTTCCGTCGCCCGGATCGTGGATGACGAGGATCGTGGTCCTGCGCGCGGACTGCCACGTCGAAGGCAAAAAGGTCTTCAGCACCGGATCCTCGTTGTACTCGCGCGAGATTATGATCCACATATCGATCCCCGTGCGCTTCATCAGCGGAGGCAGGACCGTCTGCACACGCTCTTCGAGAAGGCGGTCGATGACCTCTGCGCGCTCCCGCATCGGGAGAACGTTCGGAAAGTATGGGTTCTGGGCCGCCGCGAAAGCGACGAAGGCAAAGGTCAAAAGTAATAAGGAAAAGAATCGGCAGTTTGTCGGTTTCATATCTTTGGTTTCAGATCTCGAATGAACAAAAGACTGTCGCGAAAACAGGGTTCGTGATCCCGGAGAGAAAGCCCATCTCCTTATTCCCCTTCATCCCTGTAAAGAAATTCATACGTCCCGCAGAAGGCCAGTTCCGCGGTTCCCTCGATCAGCATCTCCCCGTCCTCGCGCCAGACCGCCTCGGTTGTTCCGCCGGGCGCTTCGACAGATACCCTCCGTTCAGTCTTTCCGGTGTGCGCCGAGACGACCGCCGCTGCGATCGAACAGGTACCCGAAGATGAGGTCTCGCCGGCGCCGCGTTCCCAGATCCTTATCTCGATCCGTTCCCGGTCGCCGACCTTCACGAAGACCACGTTCGTGCGCTCGGGGAACTGAGGATGGCTCTCGAGCTTCCTTCCGACGCGCCGCCAGTTGAAATCGAAATCGTCGACAAACACGGCGCAGACCGGATTTCCGACGTTGACGAGCGTCACCTTTAGGTTTCTAACCCCGGCGGAGACCGGATGATCGATCACTTCTTCGAGCTTCGTTCCGGAGGAATCCGGGAGGAAAGGAATGTCGCGGGATGCGAACCTTGGGGATCCGAGCTCGGCCAGGAACCTGAACGAATTGCCCGAGCGGCCGAGAAACGTGTAGTCCTTCACACCGCTGAGCGTCTCAAGCCGCAGTTTTTCATCTTCCCACTTACCCCTGAAGTAGAGGTAAGCGACCGCACAACGGGTTCCGTTGCCGGAGAAACCGGCCTCGCTGCCGTCGGGATTGATGATCCTGCAAAGGAAGTCTGCTTTTTCGCTTCTTTCGATCAGCGCGATCCCGTCCGAGCCGACGCCCGTGTTGCGCTCGCACATCGCGCGGGCGAGTCCGGAAATGTCTGTGTCCGCAGGCAGAGTCTCGCTCTCGATCACGATGTAATCGTTTCCGAATCCGTGGAATTTGCAGAAGTCGAACGCCGGCATAGCTTTAGCGGAGGGACACAGATTAACACAGCTGCGGGACTCCGGGAATCGCGAGCGTGCGAAGCACGCTGTCGCACAACGGCCACCTCTGATAATTCAGGAGAAAGGAAATCAAACAAGATAGAAAGGATAAAAAGGATAGAGGGTTTCCGCCGTGCCGAATGCCAACTCTCCTCAAAAGCAGACCAAGCGGTACAGATAACAGATCACCCCGCCATCCTTCTCATCCTGTCTATCCTGTTTGTCTCCTCCCCAAACTCAATTCAGCGTCGCTTCAAAGATCCCCCGGAGCGTGTTCTCCGTCGCAAGGATGTCGTTCGCCACGATCTCGTCTTCTTCTGACAGCTTGTCGCGGGTCTTCCCGTCGTCGATGAACCTGAACGCCTTGCCGGAATCGAAATAAACGCGGCGTTCGAGCGGCACCTCTCCGTCCTCGGTTTTCTCGAAATAGAAGATCAGGTTCCCCGATCGATCGAACACATACTCTTCGAAGTACTTCCGTGCCGCCGACTCGGTCGCCTTTGATATCTTCAGAAGCTTCGAAGGATAAGGGCTCTCACCGTCGGAGTCGTAGTAAAACCGATAAACCTCCCGGAAATTTCCGACCGCCGGCCAGCTCTTGCCCGTCTTGTTCACGACGAGCTCGTTGACGGCGATCCCTGCAAGGCGGTCTTCCTCGCCCCCTTTCTCGACCTTCTCGATCTTGGCGTTCGTTTCCGAGTAGATCTTCCGGATCCGCTCGACCTTCCGGTCGTTCGTCTCTTGCGCGTGTGCTGCGAAGACAGATGTCATCAGCACAACTAATGCGGACAATGCGCGTATCCCGGATAGAACACGCGCATTGATCATTGATCGATGAGAATTGACCATTGCTACTCCACCCAATCCGCTATGAACACGTTCGTGTCACCCTGGTTGGCGGCATTTCGGTTCGAGGCGAACACGAGCTTTTTGCCGTCCGGCGAGAACATAGGAAAGCCGTCGAACGAATCGTAGGTCGTGATCTGTTTCAGACCCGTCCCGTCGATATTCACCATCAACAGATCGAAGTTACGCTTCCTCGGGTCCTTCGCGAGGTGGTTCGAAGAGAAAATGATCTGTTTGCCGTTCGGGTGGAAATACGGAGCGAACGAGGCGTCGCCAAGGTCGGTGATCTTTTTCTTGTTGCTGCCGTCGGCGTCCATTATCCAGAGCTCGAAGTTGTTCGGCTCGATCAGATCGTTCGCCAGGCGGTCCTTGTAGCGCTCGATCTCCTTTTCGGTCTTCGGATGAAAACTGCGGTAGACGATCTTCTTGCCGTCGGGTGAGAAGAACGGCCCGCCGTCGTAACCGAGCTCCGTGGTCAGCCGCTTCACATTCTTTCCGTCAGCGTCCATTACGTAAATATCCAGATCACCGTCGCGGGTGGAGGTGAACACGATCTTCTTTCCGTCCGGCGAAAGCGTTGCTTCCGCGTCATACCCGGGAGTATCGGTAAGACGCTTCACGTCCGAGCCGTCGGGTTTCGCGGTGAAGAGGTCGTAGTCCGGATAGATCGCCCACACGTACCCTTGCGAGAAATCGGGGTTCGGAGGACATTCCGGGTCGCCCAAATGCGTAGAGGCGTAAATGATCCTCTTGCTCTTCTTCATGAAGAAGGAGCAGGTGGTGCGGCCTTTGCCGGTCGAGACCATCTTCTGGTCCGAACCGTCGATATTCATCGTGAAGATCTGGTCGCAGCCCAGGTCCCCGCGTTTGGATTGGAAGATCAGTTTCTTTCCGTCCGGTGAAAAGTAAGCCTCTGCGTTCTCTCCTCCGAAAGTAAGTTGCTTGATGTTCTTGAGGTGTGTTTCGCCTTCAAACTGAAGGCCTTCCCCTTGTGCGGCAATCGAAACCGTAAGCGCGAGCGCAACGGCAAAACTCAGAATGATTCTCATAATGCTCTCAAGATCGAAATGGATTTCAATAATCCTAACATTTCGCCCTGAAAAACACTTAATGCGCGGGTGGTCGCCAACAGCAGAAGAGGGGGGATTATCAAAAAAGGTTTTCGGAATTTCAGTGATTACGGGTAAAATCCTTTGAAAGCGCCGCCGGAACCGCATCCGATCCGCATATCGAACCGAAGACATCGCCATGCCCTTCGAAACAAACCGGGACGTTCTTGATTGGTACGATAGCCAGCCCCGAGCCCTCACTGACGAATTCATTTCCGAGATCCCCTGGGACCAGGTCAACGACCATCCGCTCCACGATCGGCTGATCCCGGTACTTCTGTATATGCGCGATATAGAGATCCTGACGGATATGTACCATCAGGAACTTCTGCGCACTCCGACCGGGAAAGACCCCGTTATCAGCAAGTTCATGGAGCGCTGGGGAGTTGAGGAGATCACTCACGGGGAGCTGATCAACCGGTTCATCAACGAAGCGGGGTACGAGACGCCCAGGAGCTGGAAGGACGAGATCAAGAAGAGCGTCTCGGCGTATTACCACACGTACGCACGGTTGCTCACGACACTGACCAACTGCGTCGGCAGAAGCTTCACGGCGACCCATATGACCTACGGGACGATCAACGAGCTTTCGGCGGCTCAGAGCTACCGGAGGCTGATCGAGATCGCCGACCATCCCGTCCTGACGCACATACTAAAGGGGATCATCCGCGAGGAGAGCGTTCACACGCAGTTCTACCTGAACGTCGCACGGCTCGAGTTGAAACGTAGCAGATTCGCGCGGAAGATCGCGCGGTTCGTGATCGACAGGTTCTGGGCGCCGGTCGGAAGCGGGGCGCGGTCCAGGCCGCTGACGGACTATACGGTCGGGGTCCTTTTCGGTGACTCGGAAGGCGTCGAATGGATCGACCGGCTGGTCACCGACAAGGTGCGTGTGCTCCCGGGATTCGACGGAATGAACGCCGTCACGGATAGGATAGCTGAAGTCGGCCGGCGGGGCCTTAACATCGAATTGGGCGAAGCGGTCTGATCTCCCCCTAACCGTTTCTTTCCGCGAAGTCACCCATGAAATCGACCAGCGCCCTGACCCCTTCTACTGGAAATGCGTTGTAGATCGAAGCGCGTATCCCGCCGACGCTCCGGTGTCCTTTGAGCCCGTCCAGCCCCACCGCCGCCGCTTCATCGGCGAACCGCTTTTCGAGGTCTTCGTTCGGCAGATTGAACGTCACGTTCATAAGCGAGCGTGCCGAAGGGTCGGCGTGTCCTTTATAAAATCCGTCCGAAGAATCGATCGCGTCGTAAAGGAACTGCGCCTTCGCCACGTTCCTCTTCTCCATCTCTTCCACGCCGCCGTGATCCTTCAGCCACTTGCACACGAGGTCTATCAGATAGATCCCCCACGTGTTCGGCGTGTTCAGCATCGAGCCTTTGGCGGCAATCACTTTGTAATCGAGCAAGGTGTACTGGTTCTCGGGGACCTTTTCGAGCATTTCGTCGCAGATCACTGCCAATGTCACGCCCGAGGGCCCTATGTTCTTCTGGGCACCGGCGTAGATCAGCGAGTATTTCGAAACATCGATCGGTCTTGAGAGGATGTTCGACGACGCGTCGCAAACGACCGGGATGCCGCCCGCCTCGAGGTCGTATTTGAACTCGACGCCTTCGATCGTTTCGTTCGAGGTGTAATGAACGTATTTCGCATCGTCCGAGAACCTCAGGTCATGCTGCGAAGGTACGGAGCGGAACCCTTCGTCTTCGGTCGAGAAGATCACGTTCGGATCGCCGCGGCGCTTCGCTTCCTTCAGCGCCTTCACGCCCCAGGCACCTGTAACGATGTAGTCGGCCTTGCCGCCATCGCCCAGGAAGTTCATCGGAACCATCGAGAACTGAAGCGTCGCCCCGCCCTGCAGGAACAGGATCTGATACCCGTCGGGGATGTTCATCGCTTCGCGAAGGCCTTCGGTGGCGCCCTCGATGACCGGGGCGAAGTGCTTCGAGCGGTGGCTTACTTCCATCACGCTCATTCCGGTTCCGTTGAACGAGAGCATTTCCTCTTTCGCTTTCTCGAGCACGGGGACGGGAAGTGTCGCCGGGCCGGCGCTGAAGTTGAATATTCTTTCGGTCATATGCGGTTTTCTCCGATTCGGAGCTTCAAGCGAAAGCAAAGAATACCATAGCTGAAGCACGCCTCTAAGAGGCGCGGACAGGGCAGTCTCCGAATTTAAAATTTGGCACGGATACGATAAGATGGCGAATGCTCTAACAACGGGATAGCAAGGTGGGACATCGTAGCCCGCGGTTTTTCACCATATTTCAGAACACACTTTTGGAGGCTCGCAATGTTGCGCAGAAGAGTTTTTACACCACTATTCATCATTACCTTGATAGCCGCAGGAGCGTTCTCGGCGATGGGTCAGACCGCTCCGATAACCGGACGCGTTCAGACTAAAGCCGCGGACGGAACTTTGACGCCTGTCGAGAATGCCAAGGTCGATTGTTACAGAACAGACAGCGATCTCGCCTGCCGTTCGACAACGACCGGCAAGGACGGAACGTTCACGATCCTGGGGATTCCATTTAACGCAACGGTCGCGATCGCGGTCAGCGCTCCTGGAATGAACCCGACGGTTTATCCGGGTATCAAGGCCGGACAGGACAAGATCGAGGTCGAGTTGATCGCAGGAGACGGTTCGGTCATCGACGAGGCCGAAACGCGCCGGATCGCTGCCCAGTGGGCGGCGGGAGCAACCGGTGAGCTGACGGAAGAACAGAAGAAAGCCCAGGAAGAGTACGAAAAGAAGGTCGCCGAAATAACCGAGAAGAACAAGAAGATCGAGGAAAAGAACACCTTGATCGAGCGGGTTCTCAGAGAAGGCGAGGCTGCTTACAAGGCGGGCGATTATGCCACCGCGATCGCGAAGTTCGACGAAGGGATCGAGGCCGATCCCGATTTTGCGGGAAGCGCGCCGCTTCTTCTCAATAACAAGGGACTCGCTCTGAAGCAGAGGGCGGTCAACACCTACAACGCCGGAGCGAAGAGCGGTGATGCGGGCCAGCTCGCGACTGCCAAGAAATCAGCGGGTGAAGATCTCTCTGCAGCGCTCGCCGCGTTTGCCAGGGCTCTCGAGATCGCTTCACAGCCCGGCGCAGAGCAGATCAGGACACCGGCGAACCTTAAGGCGGACAAGTTGAATTCCGCCGATGGCGGAAGGGATTCCGTAAGGCTTATGGTCCTGATCAAGACCGTGGATGCGAATCGCGTCGAAGAGGCGAAGAAGGTCATCGGGCAGTACCTTGAATCGGAAACGAACAAAGAGAAGCAGGCTCAGGCTCAGGCAAGTCTTGCCGCTTATCTGTTCGAGGGCGGTGACTTCGACGCTTCGGTAACGGAATACAGAAAGGCGTATCAGTTCTCGCCGAAGGATCCGGACGTTCTGGCCAAGTTCAGCCTGGCGCTTTACACGGTTGCGGAAGACAAGCAGGACGCTTCGATGAAGCAGGAAAGTCTGAACTTTATGGAGGCTTATCTGAACACGGCGCCCCAGGACCATCAGCTTCGGGCCGACATAGCCGGTCTGGCTGATTACCTGAAGACGACCGAGAAGATGAAGCCGCAGAAGATCAACTAACCTCCGATCAGAAGCGAGAATACGCGAGCGCCCGGCAGATCTGCCGGGCGCTTTTTGTCGACCCGCGCAAGCCCCCGACCCCTGTCGCCCCGCCTAAATAATGCCTTGACAGTGTTTCGTTAAACATACTATCATTGCTTTCAACAGTGTTTAGCACTGTTTCTTTCTCCAGCGTGATCTTCTGAATACTTCCCGAAAGCCCCTTTCAAGCTACTCCACCGGAGCTTCTTCAAGAAACCAATGTCTGCAAAACTCGGAGAAATATTAGTCCGCGAGAACCTCATCACTTCCCAGCAATTGCGGGAGGCGCTCGACTATCAACGGACGAACGGCGGGCGTCTCGGTTCGAACCTCATCAAGCTCGGCATCATTTCTGACGAGGTAATCACTTCGGTTCTTTCGCGCCAGTACGGCGTGCCCTCCATCAACCTCGAACTCTTCCACATCGAAGAAGAGACCGTTAAGCTCATTTCCCACGAGGTCGCCGTCAAGTACTCCGTTCTACCGATCTCGAAGGTCGGATCGACGCTCACGATGGCGATGGCTGATCCGACGAATGTCTTCGCGATGGACGACATCAAGTTCATGACCGGACTCAATGTCGAACCCGTCATCGCGTCTGAAGCCTCGATCCAGAGATCGATCGGTGAGTACTACAGCTCAAGCAAGGAGCTCGAGCTCGCCGGCTTCGATCTGGAAAGTGAATTCGGCAACGTAAGCACGAGAGTCGCCGCGAGCGGCAACGGCAAGCTGAGGAAGAAGAACGAGGTCGACGACAAGCTGACCGACTCGGACCTGAAGGTCTCCCTAGGCCAGTTCAGGTTCGACGAGTCCGAAGGCGGAGACGTCGAGGTCATCGAGGACAACGACGAGATCGATCTGGCCGAACTCGCGAAAGCGAGCGAAGACGCGCCGGTCGTAAGGCTCGTCAATGTTCTTCTCGTCGATTCCCTGCGGCGCGGCGCGTCCGATATACACGTCGAACCCTACGAAAAGGATTTCCGCATCAGGTTCAGGATCGACGGACTGCTTTACGACGTGATGCATCCGCCGATGAAGATGCGCGACGCCCTGATCTCGCGTTTGAAGATCATGGCCAAACTCGACATTTCGGAGAAGAGGCTTCCGCAGGACGGGCGTATCAAGATCAAAGTCAAGATCGACGACCGTTCGCGCGAGCTCGACTTCCGCGTGTCGACCCTTCCCACGCTGTTCGGCGAAAAGGTCGTGCTCAGGCTTCTCGACAAGGAGAAGCTGATGCTCGATATGACGAGGCTTGGCTTCGAGCCCGAAAGCCTGGAGATGTTCCAGCGGAACATTTCAAAGCCTTACGGAATGGTCCTGGTCACAGGCCCGACGGGAAGCGGTAAGACGAACACCCTTTACTCGGCGCTTCAGTCGCTGAACCAGCCCGAGACGAACATCATGACGGCTGAGGACCCGGTCGAATTCAACCTGCCCGGGATCAACCAGGTGCAGATGAAGGAACAGATCGGCCTGAACTTCGCCGCTGCACTTCGTTCGTTCCTGCGTCAGGACCCGAACATCGTCCTCGTCGGTGAGATCCGCGACTTCGAAACGGCCGAGATCGCGATCAAGGCCGCACTCACTGGCCACCTCGTGCTTTCGACCTTGCACACGAACGACGCTCCTTCAACGGTGTCCAGACTCGTCAATATGGGTATCGAACCGTTCCTTGTCGCCACTTCCGTCAACCTGGTTCAGGCCCAGAGGCTGATCCGGCGAGTTTGCGCGGAGTGCAAGGAAGAGCACCGCGTCCCGCCCGAGGCGCTTGTCGAGATAGGTTTCAAGGAAGACGAGGCCGCAGAGCTCAAGGTCTATCAGGGTAAGGGCTGCGCCCGGTGTAACGACACCGGTTACAAGGGCCGGGTAGGTCTTTTCGAAGTAATGGAAATCACGGACGAACTGCGCGAACTGATCATCATCGGCGCGAGTTCGATCGAGATCAGGAAGAAAGCGATCGAGCTGGGGATGATAACTCTTCGCGAATCGGGCCTCACGAAACTCAGGGAAGGAATTACGACGATCGAGGAGGTCGTCAAGGAAACGGTGACATAACCCCGGAGGATCTATGCTGCGAGCAGTAATACTGGCGATGGTAGTCGTGGTGGCGATTGGGATGATGATCCCGGTCGCGACCGAGCATACCGAAGCCGGCGCAAAAGAACAGGCAAGGCAGTTTCAGAAGAAGGACAGAGCGGAGAAGTTCCGGTACAGGACACGGTTCCGGCTTGCGAGCTACAGCAAGTCCGAACGCTTCAAACGCAACGCGGTACTCCTCGCCGCCGATGAACACGAAAAGCGTCCGGAGGTCAGGCTTCCAGAATCGGGAGCCGATTCCGTATTTTCAGAACCGGCGCCCAAGCTCGAAAAGACCAGGCGCACAAGGACCGCAAAAAGCCCGGTCGGATCGACGCGGACGAAACGGATAAAGAAAGGCAATTCAAAGGCGCGAACGAAGGTACGGTACAAGAAAGTGCGGCGGTTCAAAGGCAATCGCAGCGCTTCGAAGTCGAGCACGGTCGGACGAAAGGCGTCGACGGGAGGCCGCACGGTCAGAAAGGCGAAGCGCAAATATACCGCCCGCTGGTGGCATAACTATCGCGCGCAGAAAAGACAAGAGTCCGCACTCGCGAAACGCAAGGCCGCGATGAGAGAACGCCGCGAGATGCTGCAGCGCCAGCACGCCGCCGCTCAGGAATATGCGTTCGTCGAACAGGCCGAGGCGCAGGCGGCTGACGAAGAGAACACGAATCAGGAGATCACGCAGCTCGTGATCAATTCTGACGGCACGGTCAGCCTCGTCGTCGTGGGTCCCGCTGTAGGGGACACCGTGGATTTCGGACGCAGGCGCACGCTTGCCGGCGTTTCGACGACCGCGCTTAGAAGAACGGTCATCGACCAGATGATCCGGGAAAATGGCTGGGTCGAGAACGATTACCACAAGGACGTCGATGGCAAGAAGGTCTACGTCGTAGTGGCAAAGGCGCCGGATGACAAGAACCGGATACGGGCCAAAACGTTCTATTTCGCGGAATCTCAAGGGAACATCTACAGGATCGCTGCCAGCGCGCCAAAGGATGAACCTGAGGAAGCCGTACAAAAGTCGGAACAGATGGTCAAAACCCTCCAGAAGGAGAAACGGCCGCAACAGGCCAGGAAAGAACCGGCGGAAAAGGAGTAACCCAACGCCTTTTCCGCTCCCGCCCCGCAACGCGCGGCCGCCAGGGGCCGCGATGAGAAAAAATGAGCGTTGAAGAACAGAACAATCCCGAATTCCAGGTCACGCTGCCCGAGCTTCTTAAGAAGATGACGGACGCAGGCGGCTCCGATCTCCACATCACCACGAAGAGCCCGCCCCAGGTCAGGGTGCATGGCCATCTGAAGCCTCTAGACGGATACCCGGCGTTCTCGCCCGCGGAAACGAAGAGGCTTGCCTACTCTGTGCTTACCGACGCGCAGAAGCACAGGTTCGAGGAGAACCTGGAACTCGACTTCTCGTTTGGCCTGAAGGGCTTGTCCCGGTTTCGTGCGAATCTGTTCAACCAGAAGGGCGCCGTTGGCGCGGTCTTCCGAGCGATCCCGTACGAGATCTTCGGTTTCGAAAAACTGGGCCTTCCGCCGGTCGTCAAAGACCTCTGCAAGAAGCCCCGCGGCCTCGTGCTCGTTACCGGTCCTACAGGTTCGGGTAAGTCCACGACGCTCGCGTCGATGGTCGACAAGATCAACATGGAGCGCCACGAGCACATCCTGACGATCGAGGACCCGATCGAGTTTCTACACAACCACAAGAGCTGCGTCGTCAACCAGCGCGAGGTGAATGCGGACACGCACGGATTTGCGAACGCTCTCCGCACCGCTCTCCGCCAGGATCCCGACGTCGTGCTTGTCGGTGAGATGCGTGACCTCGAGACGATCGAAATGGCCCTCAGGATCGCTGAGACAGGTCACCTTACCTTTGCCACGCTTCACACGAACTCGGCAGTGTCGACGATCAACCGCATAATCGACGTTTTCCCTGCCGGCCAGCAGGCGCAGATACGGACCCAGCTTTCGCTGGTCCTCGAGGGGATCCTGTGTCAGGCGCTGCTTCCGAAAGCTTCCGGCGACGGCCGTTGTATGGCTATGGAGGTCCTGATACCGAACTCGGCGATCCGCAACCTGATCCGCGAGGACAAGATCCACCAGATCTACTCGATGATGCAGACCGGACAGGACAAGTACGGAATGCAGACGTTCAATCAGTCGCTTGCCACGCTCTATCAGAAGAGGCTTATCACCCTTGACGTTGCGATGCAGAGAACCTCGAATGCCGACGAGCTCAAAGAGCTTATCGAGCGCGGTGCGGGCGTCAACCAGACATACACGGGCGGACAGCCCAGGCCGGAGAACGGAAACCCGGGCGCGCATCCCAGCCCTTATGCCCAGGGGCGTCCGATCGGAAAACGGCCGCCGACCAGATAATCAAGATCCAGTTTCAAGAGGAGCCAGATAGAAAATGCCAACTTACACTTACAAAGGTAGAAACCGTCTGAACGAGGTCGTTTCCGGCGAAAGGGAAGCCGCGAGTCAGGACGAGCTGCGGGCGCTTTTGAAGCGTGAGCAAGTGATACTGACGTCGGCATCTGAGAAGGGCCGCGACATTCGCATCCCGAAGCTGGGCCGGAACAAGAAGGTCAAGCATAAGGAACTCGCCGTATTCACGAGGCAGTTCTCGGTGATGATCGACGCGGGACTTCCGCTCGTTCAGTGCATCGACATTCTGGCCCAGCAGCAGCCAAACGCCTTTTTCAAAGACGTCCTGAACCAGGTGCGTCAGGACGTGGAGGAAGGATCTACGCTCGCCGCAGCGCTTTCGAAGCATCCGAAGGTTTTTGACCAGCTGTACACGCATATGGTCGAGGCGGGTGAAACGGGCGGTGTGCTCGATATCATTCTCCAAAGGCTCGCGACCCTGATCGAGAAGGTCGTCAAATTGAAGAGGAACATCGTTTCGGCGTCGATCTACCCCGCAGCCGTCGTTCTCGTCGCAGTCGCAGCCGTCGCCGTGATCATGGTCGTGGTCATACCGCAGTTCGAGGCGATCTTCCTTGGTCTTCTCGGACCCGGCGAGATCCTTCCGCTCCCGACCCGTATCGTGATGGCGATCAGCGGCTTCCTGGCCGGCTGGGGCGGCCTGGCGATACTCGTGGCCTCGATCGGCGCGGGCGTCGGACTCAAGTTCTACTACCAGACGCCGAAAGGCAGAAAGGTCGTCGACACCGTGCTTCTGAAGCTCCCGATCTTCGGAGGCATCCTGCGCAAGATCGCCGTCGCGCGTTTTTCAAGGATCCTTTCAACGCTTCTCTCGTCGGGTGTCCCGATCCTGCAGTCTCTTGAGATCACCGCACGTACGGCCGGAAACGTCGTGATCCAGGAAGCGATCATGAAGGTCAGGGACGGCGTGGAGCGCGGTGAGAACTTCGTAGGTCCTTTGAAGGCAACTGAGGTCTTCCCCGAAATGGTTAGCCAGATGATCGGCGTCGGCGAACAGACAGGCGCGATGGATGCAATGCTCGGCAAGATCGCCGACTTCTACGAGGACGAGGTCGATTCGGCCATCGCCGACCTTTTGGCGATGATCGAGCCCGCGCTTATTGCGTTTTTGGGTGTGACGATCGGTTCGATCGTTGTTTCAATGTACCTGCCGCTGTTCACCCTCATCGGTAAACTGGCGGGAGGTGCCAAGTAGGCACTTTCTCAGGCCCACTGGCAAAGAGGCTGTCCGGAAACGGGCGGCCTCTTTTTTTTGAAGTACTGAGAGGAAAGGACTGAGGACTGAGAGAAGAGAGATGAGAGATGAGAGATGAGGAATCGGAAGCCGGAGCGCAAGCGACGGGCATAACGGAGGAGTGAGAGATGCGTACGGAACGCACGCGTCCCGCGTGCAGCGCGCCGGCAGGCGCGAACCGCCACAAAGGCAGATACTCAATGGTCATTGCTCATTAATCCCTGGTCCCTGCCCTCATCTCTTTCTTCTCTTCTTCAGCACCTCGATCACCTCGTCCAGGCGGACATCCCTGTCCGCGAGAAGCACCAGGAAGTGGTAAAGCACGTCGGCCGCCTCGCCCATAAGAAGTTCGTCGTCCGCCCCGACCGCCTCGATCACCAACTCGACCGATTCCTCTCCGAATTTCTTGGCGATCTGCAGATGGCCCCGATTAAACAGCCGGGCAGTCCTGGAGGACCTACTCGGCTTGTCCTTCCTTCTGTGGATCACGTTCTCCAGATCGTGCAGGAACATCTCGGGCTTGTTCTTTTCGGCGAAGCAGGTAGCTTTGCCAAGGTGGCAGACCTTGCCTTTCGGATAGGCCTTTATCAGGAGCGTGTCGCCGTCGCAATCGGACAGTATCTCTTTCACTTTTAAGAAATTGCCGCTGGTCTCGCCTTTCGTCCAGTATTCCTGGCGGGAACGGGAAAAGAACGTCACGAGACCCGATTTGCGGGTTTTCTTGAACGCTTTCTTGTCCATGTAGCCCAGCATCAGAACCTTCGACGTCACAGCGTCCTGCACGATCGCCGGCACAAGGCCATCCTCGTTTTTGTCGAAATCGATCTTCATAAGCTTGCGGGAAACGGAATTTACCTAGATCCTGACGGGTATCATTTTCTCTTTCAGGTAGTTTTTCAAATCGGGAATGGAGATCTCGCGGAAATGGAAAACGCTGGCCGCCAAAGCCGCGTCCGCGGCGCCTTCGGTAAAGGCTTCCGCAAAATGATCCGGCGAGCCCGCGCCGCCCGACGCGATCACAGGCACGCAGACGGCGTTCGATACGGCGGCGGTGAGCGCACAGTCGAATCCGTCCTTTGTCCCGTCGGCGTCCATCGAGGTAAGCAGTATCTCGCCCGCGCCCTTTCCGACCCCCTCTCTCGCCCATTCTACAGCGTCGAGCTCGGTGCGGACCCGTCCGCCGTTCAGATAGACTTTCCAGCTTTCGCCCTCGCGCTTTGCATCGATCGCGAGCACGACCGCCTGTGAGCCGAACGAGCCTGCCACTCTCGAAAGCAGGTCCGGATCGCGGACCGCGGCCGTATTGATCGACACCTTGTCGGCGCCGGCTTCGAGCAGGGCTTCGGCATCGGCGACCGAACTGACGCCTCCGCCGATCGTGAACGGGATGTTCACGGCGCGGGCCACATCGGCCGCGAGCTTTGAAGCGGTCTTCCGTTTTTCGTTGGTGGCGGTGATGTCGAGGAAAACGAGCTCATCGGCTCCTTCGCGGCTGTAGAGCTCGGCGAGTTCGACCGCGTCGCCCGCGTCCCGAAGGTTCTCGAACCTCGTTCCCTTCACGGTCCGGCCGTTCTTTACGTCAAGGCAGGGGATGATCCTTTTTCCGAGCATCGCTACTCCTCGCCTTGGAAAGAAAGGGAAAGCCGGACCAGCTCGGCCGGATCGACCAGCCCTTCGTAGATCGCCTTTCCGATGATCGCGCCGGAGACCCCGGCTTCGTGAAGGACACGGATGTCATCCTTGCCGCTGATACCACCTGAGGCTATCAGCCCGAAATCGGGAATCGCGTCGAGGATCTCCCGGTAGAGTCCGACCGAAGGACCCTTCATCAATCCGTCCTTCGAGATATCCGTTACGAATGCGCGGCCGACCCCTGCCTCGCGCATTTCACCCAGAAACGGAACGATCCGCAGGTCCGTGTTCGTCTGCCAGCCGTCGATCGCGATCTTTCCATCCCTCACGTCGGCCCCGAGCAGAAGTCTTTCGCCGCCGAAGTCGGAAATCCAGGACAGAAACTCTTCACGGTCGGATACCGCCGCACTGCCCACGACGGCCATCGCGGCGCCGGCATCGAGCACCGACCGGACGTCGGATTCGGACTTGATACCGCCGCCGAAATCGATGACCAGCCCCGTAGCATCCGCGATCCGTTCGAGGACGCGCAGGTTCGTGATAGAGCCCGTCTTTGCGCCGTCGAGATCTACCATGTGCAGGCGCCGGACGCCTGCCGATTCGAACGCGAGCGCGATGTCCACCGGGTCGTTCCCGTAGATAGTCTTTCGCGCAAAGTCTCCCTGGACAAGCCTTACGCACCGGCCTTCGATAATGTCTAACGCGGGGATGATCTCGATCACATTTGCTCCTCCGGCCCTAGAAAGTTCGCGAGGATGCGCTCCCCGACCGGGCCCGACTTTTCGCAATGGAATTGTGTTGCGTGGAAGTTGTTCATTTGCAGCGCCGCAGTGAAAGTTACACCGTATTCGCACCAGGCGGAAGCCGCCGCGCAGTCCTCCACGAAGTAACCGTGCACGAAATAAGCGTATGAATCCTCGGCAACTCCACTGAACAGGGGTCCCGAAAGGCCTTCGATCGTATTCCAGCCGATGTGAGGCACCTTCAGGCCGGGCACTTCGAACCTTCGGACCTTTGCCGGAACGATCCCGAGGCATTCGGTGGAGTTCTCTTCGGAGCTTTCGCAAAGCAGCTGCATTCCGAGGCATATTCCGAGCACGGGCTGCATCAGCGACGGGAGCACTTTGTCGAGCCCGTTTCCGCGCAGGCTCCGCATCGCGCTTGAAGCCTCTCCGACGCCCGGGAAGATCACGCGGTCGGCGGACCGCAGCTGCTCTGCGTCGCCAGTGACCAGTGGCTCGATCCCAAGCCTCCGAAGCGCGTTCGTCACGGATCCGGTGTTCCCGGCGTTGTATCTGACGATCGCGACTTTCACAGCACTCCTTTTGTGGTCGGAAGCGAACGGTCGCCGCCGTCCCTTGCCGCCGCCATCTTCAGGGAGCGTGCGAAAGCCTTGAAGATCGCCTCGATCTTGTGGTGCTCGTTCGTCCCCTCCGCCTTTATGTTCAGGTTGCACAAAGCCTTGTCGGAAAACGACTTGAAAAAGTGAAAGAACATCTCGGTCGGCATATCGCCGATCTTCTCGCGCTTGAACTCGGCCTCCCAGACGCACCAGTTGCGGCCTCCCAGATCGACCGCGACCTGCGCCAGGCAATCGTCCATAGGCAGCGCGAAGCCGTATCGCCCGATGCCGCGTTTATCGCCTAGAGCCCCGAGGAACGCTTCTCCGAGCGTGATGGCGACGTCCTCGATCGTGTGGTGTTCGTCGATGTGAAGGTCGCCCTCGGCTTTGATCGCGAGATCGAAACCGGAGTGCTTCGCGAGCTGTTCAAGCATGTGGTCGAAGAACGGCAGGCCTGTGCCGATCTCCGAAGAACCGTTCCCGTCGAGATCGATCGCGACGGTTATGTCGGTCTCCGAAGTCTTTCTTTTCATCTCGGATCTCCTGGGCGGAGCCGCGATCGCGCTGTAGATGTCTTCCCAGTCGTTCGCGACGACCTCCGGCTCCGGATCGCCTTCACGGAGCCCGAAATTCGGTCCCGCAAGGAATACGGTCCTCGCTCCCAGGTTTTTTCCGAGCTCGATATCGGTGGCGCGGTCGCCGATGACCCACGATGAAGACAGATCGAAGTCCGAATCGTCAATGTAGGCCGTCAGCATGCCTGTGCCCGGTTTTCGGGTGGGCGCACCGTCGCGCTCGAAGGTTCGGTCGACAAGGACATCGGCGAACCGTATGCCCTCGCCCTCGAAGATCTTCAGCATCAGCTCGTGGACCGGCCGGAAGCTTTCCTCGGGAAAGGAGTCGGTCCCAAGCCCGTCCTGGTTCGTCACGATCACGAGCTCGAAATCCGTTTCCGCCGCGATCCTTCCGAGCCACTTAACGACACCGGGACGGAACCTGAGCTTTTCGAAAGAGTCGAGCTGAAAATCATCCGGCTCCTCGACAAGCGTTCCGTCGCGGTCTATGAAAAGCGCCTTTCTCATAACATTTCCTTACCTATCTCTTCGATCGCTTCGACCAGCGCCGAATTTTCTTCGCCCGTGCCGACCGTGATCCTCAGGCATCCTTCGCAGAGCTCTACACGGCTCCGGTCCCGGACCACGATTCCGCGCCCGATCAGCGCACGGTACACGGCCGTTGGGTCGGGAACTCTTACAAGCAGAAAGTTGGCGTCTGAAGGAAAGACCTTCTCCACGATCCGCAGCGCCTCAAGTCCCTCGCGAAGCTCTTCTCGGAGTCCGAGCAGTTTTTCGATCATTGCCTTGACATGGGGCGCTTCGCCGATCGCCTCGATCGCCTCGCGCTGTGCCGCCCCGGAGACGTTGTACGGCGGCTTGACCTTGTTCAGCAGGCTCACGATCGACGGGTCGGCGATCGCGATCCCGAGCCGCAGACCCGCCAGTCCCCACGCTTTCGAGAATGTTCTGAGCACGACGATGTTCGGCCTGAGTTCGATCTCGCTCGCGACCGACTCCTTTGAAGAGAAATGGATGTAAGCCTCGTCAACCACCACGATCGAGCCGGTCTCGTCCCCGATCCGGAGTATCGTTTCCCGGTCCATAGAGTTTCCGGTCGGATTGTTCGGCGAGCATATAAAGACCAGCTTCGTGCGCTCGTCCGACTCGGCGATGACCGCGTACGGATCGAGTCCGAAAGCTTCCGTCAGCGGAGCGCGTCTCACTTCGATATCGTTGACCGCTGCCGAGACCTCGTACATTCCGTAGGTCGGCGGGCAGACGATGACGTTGTCCACGCGCGGCTCGCAGAAGACACGGAACAGAAGGTCGATCGCCTCGTCCGATCCGTTCCCTATGAAAAGGCGATCGGCTCCGACATTTTCCAGCGCGGCGATCTTACTCTTCAACTCCCGCTGATAGGGGTCCGGATAGCGGTTGTAGCTCCTAGAGGTCGGCGACCCGAGGCCGTTCTCGTTGGCGTCCAGGAAGACATTCGCCGTTCCCGTAAACTCGTCGCGCGCGGACGAATACGGTTTGAGCCGGGCGATCGCCGGCCTCACAAACGCGCCGGGATCGAAGTCTTTTGTACTTTCAGCCCGCATCTTCCTTTCCTCCCGCGCCTTTCGCCAGCCTACCCCTCGCCTCTTTGATTCTTACCGTGACGGCGTTCCTGTGCGCGGCGAGTTCTTCCGCTTCGGCGAGCGTTTCAATGAACGGGCCGAGGCCGAGTATCCCTTCAGCGCTGATCTTCTGGTAGGTGATCTGTTTACGGAACGAATCCAGCGAAACGCCGCTGAAGGCACGCGCGAATCCGTTCGTGGGCAGCGTGTGGTTGGTTCCCGAAGCGTAGTCCCCGGCCGATTCGCAGGAGTACTTTCCGATGAAGACCGAACCGGCGCACGTCACGTCTTCCGCCACGGCGTCCGCGTCCTCGGTCGAGATGATCAGGTGCTCCGCAGCGTATTCGTTCGCGAACCGGACCGCCTCTCCGATGGACGTCAACACGACCGCACGGCTGTTCTCCAGCGCGCCGGCGGCGATGTCCCGTCTCGGGAGCGCCGCGATCTGTTTTTCTATCTCTTCATTTACCTTCCGCGCGACGTCCCCGGAATCCGTTATCAGCATCACCTGGCTGTCCGTACCGTGCTCGGCCTGGGCAAGCAGGTCCGCGGCGACGAACCGCGGATCGGACGATCCGTCCGCGATCACTGCGACCTCGGACGGGCCTGCGGGCATGTCGATAGCCGCTCCTTCGGCCGCCGCGAGCATCTTCGCGGCCGTAACGTAACGGTTACCGGGACCGAAGATCTTGTCGACCTTCGGTACGGTCTCGGTCCCGTATGCCATCGCGGCCACCGCCTGCGCACCGCCGATCCGAAAGACGTCGGTTACGCCGAACCTCTTCGCGGCATAGAGGATCGCGTCGTGAACAGACCCGTCCGGCCCCGGAGGCGTGCACATCGCTATCTCGCGGCAGCCGGCGATGTTCGCCGGAATGGCGAGCATCATTACAGTCGAAAACAAAGGCGCCGTTCCTCCCGGAACATAGATCCCGACCTTCGCGATCGGCACCTTGCGGGTTCCGCAGACGACTCCGGGAAATGTCTCGAGCTCGATGTCCGGCGAGTCCTGGGCCTCGTGAAACCGCCGTATGTTCGCTCCGGCCGTCTCGATCGCTTGTTTCAGGTCTTCCGCAACCCGCCCTTCGGCGGCGGCGATCTCTTCCAGCGACACTCGCAGATCGCCTTTATAGCCGTCGAACCGAGCCGTGAGCTCCCTGACCGCCGAGTCGCCTTCCTTCCGGACGAGGTCCATGATCTCCCGCGCCGCCTTCGCGATCTCGCGGCCATCCGTTTCCGGCCGCGACAGCAGAGCGGGCCATTTGTCCTCAGAGGGATATTTGCAAATCTCCATTTTCATCATCATCACAAGACCATCTGGTCGATCGAAAGCACCAGGATCCCTTCGGCTCCTTCCGCTTTCAGGTTTTCCACCACTTGCCAGAAATCGTTCCCTCCGATCACCGAATGTACCGAGCTCCAGCCCGATTCCGCCAGGGGCAGTACCGAGGGGCTACGCATTCCCGGCAGCAAGGTGACGATCCGCTCGAGCTTGTCGTTCGGGGCGTTCAGCAGAACGTACTTGTTCTTTTCGGCCTCGATCCCCGCGCGGATGCGGAAACAGAGCTTGTCCAGGATCTCCTGCTTCGCCGGACCGATCAACCGGCGGTGGATCAGCAGCGCTTCCGATTCAAGCACGGTCTCGATCTCCCGAAGGCCGTTCGTGAAAAGAGTGCTTCCGGAACTGACGAGATCGCAGACCACGTCCGCAAGGCCGATCGAAGGCGCGACCTCGACCGAACCGCTGATCGTGTGCAGGTCCGCCGAAACTCCGTGCCTGCCCAGGAATTCCGAGAGCACATTCGGATACGAGGTCGCGATCCTCAGTCCCTCGAGGTCCGAAACTCCGGAGTACGTGAACTGTTTCGGCGCTGCCAGCGAAAGCCTGCACCGGCCGAATCCGAGCCCCTGGGTGACCTCCACCTCACAGCCCTTCTCGAAGACGACATTCTTCCCGACGATGCCCGCGTCCGCCACGCCGTCCTCGACATACTGCGGAATGTCGTCGTCACGCAGGAACAGGATCTCGACGGGGAAGTTTCTCGCAGAGCTTCTTAACTTCCCGAGTCCGTTCCCGAACTCGATCCCGCACTTCCTGAGTATCGCTACGGACGACTCGCTCAACCTGCCCGACCGCTGCACGGCGATCCGCAATCGCTTTTCTTCCATTTTAAAAACAAAAAGAACCTGAAGGTCTGCTTCAAGTTCACGCCTCAATTACCAAATGTACCGATCGATCAGACAGCAGGAACCACAGGCGTGAAGGATACGTGCCTGTGATGATGGTGCGCTGCGGTGATCGAACCGATGTTGTTCATTACAAGTACCAAGAGAACACATCGCCGCCGCCGAGGTCAAGCGGCCCCTGCCCGGATGCCTTCCGGAAGCCCACAAATTAACAAATTAACAGCCGCGTAACGGTGGGGTATCGATTATTAACACCGAATTCACCAACGGGTAACAGCGACGACACACCGACCGCATAACCTCTGACACTTGCAGACAACAACTCGTGAAAAGCGAACCTGCGCTCCGTGCGCCAACGGATCCCGCCCGATGAGGCTGGTTCCGGCGCCCGGTTCGCGGCTATTTGAACCGGGTTCCGCCCAGCCGGGACCACAGGTGTTTATCAAGTTAAGACAAGCAAGAGGCTCATCTTTTTTAGGAGGAACAATGAGAATTTCTTTCAGGGTATTTCTTTTGGCGGCGGCGGTCCTTTCTCTGTCGGCACTCGCCTTCGGACAGATCGCGTATTCGGTATCGGACAACAACCGTGACGCCACCGGGCTGGCACAGCAGTACTACTCGATCGATCTCGCGACAGGGGTCGGTACGTTGATCCAGACACTCGATGACGGCGCGGGCACTCCGACCATCCGCCGCGAGTACGAGGGTTTCGGATCGGCCGGTTCGGTCCTTCTGGGCGTTTCGGAATTCGACACCGAGCTTTGCAACACGGGGTCCGATCCCATCACGGGGCTTGCGGCCGACGTCAGGATCTTTACCGCCGACGGTATCGGTCCGCAGATCGGCGAAACGTGTATCGACTTCGGAGGCGAAGCCGCGGCGGCCTACAACGCGGCTGACGGCTGGCTTTATTCCGTAGCAAGCGACGACGAGCTTCCGTCTACGGGGATCCGTTCGCGCATTTATAGGATCAGCCCGACCACGGGTGCGGCGACGCTCGTCGGAACCGGCGTGACGCTCGTGGCCTCCAGCCCTGCGGGTGGAGAAGAGAATCCTTATCTTGACGGTCTTGCGATCCTGCCCAACGGAGTCGCATACGCTTCAGAGGCCCGATTCGGCGCTACAAAGTCCGGCAATCTCGGAAGCCTCTACAGGATATTCCTGACCGGTCCCAACGCAGGAAGGGCGAGCTTTGTGAAAAGGCTCCTCGCTTCTCCCGACGGAGAGGACACGGGTCTCGCGAGTCTCGATAACGGAACGCTTGTTCTTCTTCTCGAGGACAGCCAGGTCCTTTTCGGAGACGCCGATCCCAACTCGGGCCCGTTCACCGCGCCCGCGTACGGAAGGTTCACGACACCCGGATGCCTCGTCACGCCGATCTGCGCTGACTTCGAAGGCTTCGACATCCCGAACAACGGAGCAGGAATTCGCTAGATAACGAGTGCGACCCGGCCGCGGCACAGGCGGGGAGACGAAACGTCCCCGCCTTGCCCCGGGCGGTCCTGACCAAAAAGACAGGCCCGGTTCTGAAGGGGACCGCGGGCCGAGGACAGAAAAATGTTCAAAAGTATAAAGATCAGTCAAATCAAGTACTTGGCCGCGATTCTGCTGCTGGCCGCCGGAGCGTTTGCGCAGGCGACCGACAACGGCTCGCTGGAAGGCACGGTCTATGATCCGCAGGTGGCCTTGGTTCCGAACGCCACCATCACGGTGAAAAACACTGCCACAGGTTTCAGCCGTAAGACGACCTCCGACGAACAGGGAAGATGGAAGATCACGACGCTTCCGCTCGGGATCTATGAAGTCACCGCAGAGGTGGAGGGTTTCGATAGTGCGGTCTCGCAGGCAGTAGTTGAGGCCTCTCAGACAAACCTTGTCGACCTGTATCTTCAGGTCCAGGGTGCGGGAACGATCGAGGTAAACGTCTCCACCGATGACGTGAGCCTGATCAGCGAATCGACCTCCGGGACCAATTCTTCAAGATTTACGGGACGGGCCATCGAGGCCGCTCCCCAGCCAACCAGGAACTCGCTGGCGTTCACTTCCCGCGACAGTTCGACCAGCGCCGACATCGCCAGCCCGCTCGACAACAGCACCGGTAACCCTGAGACAGCGGTCAACGGAACCCGGCCGGGCAGCTCCAGTTTCATATTCAACGGCATCGACGGTACCAATTTATCGGGCACGGGAAGTCTTACCGGAAACGCCGCCCCCGCTCCTGAAGCAGTCGAAGAGGTCAAGCTCTTGTCCAGCAACTACGACGCTTCTCTGGGACGCAGCGGAGGCGGCAGTTTCCAGCTGGTGATCAAGGAAGGCGGTAACAGCGGATGGCACGGCACCGGATATATGTATTTTCAGAACGAGAAGTTCAATGCCAACGACTTCTTCTTCAAGCGGGACGGCATCGACCGGCAGATCGCAAGAAGGTATGAAGGCGGGTTCACGATCGGGGGCCCGATCATAAAGGACAAGCTGCGTTTCTTCGCCAGCTACCAAAAGACCGACGCCAAGACGGCTTATGTCCCGACTGCCTCGAGCTTCGTTGTTCTCCCGGAAGCGCTTGCTCGGCTCAGCGCCGCTGACCGCTCAAATCCTGAAGCGGTCAGGCAGGCGTTTGCCGCATCGGCAAGCGCAGGCGGCGTTGGAAGGGCATTCAGGAACGGCCCGAGCTGCATACGCTCGCTGACACCGGCGTCGACACCTACTACGATATCGCTCACCTGCATCGATCCGTCACAGGTGGGCTTCAGGCTGTTGAGTTTGATCAATCCGGCGACGGGCGACTTTGTCATACCGACTCTGGCACAGGGCAGATTTGAAAGGCTTTATCTCGACACCCGGAATGTCGGAGTGTTCATAGGCGGACAGCGGGTCACCGATTTCTCCTCGTTCGGCCTTCCGAATGGACTTCCGCTCCTTGACGGGACCTTTCAGGGAGAAATGTCCGGCGGGCTTCCGCTTGTTCGGTTCCGAAATGTATTCCCTGCCGAATTCAAACAGGACCAGTTCTCGACACGGCTCGATTACAACCTTCTGAAGGGCGACGACGCCGGAAACAACTCGAACGTACTGACCGGGTCTTTCTTCTTCTCCGATTTTCCGTCACTCGATCCGTTTTCCGACAGCACTCTGGTTTCGCCCTTTCCGCTTATCAAGGATGACGCGAACCGGACCGTCGCGCTAAAGGACGTCCACATCTTCTCCGGCAGCCTGATCAACGAGGCAAGGTTCGGATATTTTTACCTCAACAATTCCAGAAAGCTCGACGAAAGATTCCTCGCGCCCGAGCTGACAAACGCCGGTCAGGGAATAATCAATCCGGCGGAGGCATTCGTTCCCGGACCGCAGTCGCAGAGGCTTGCCCACATCGTGGGGGCCAGCAACCTTACCGACTTTTCGGTCAATGCGCCGAATGACATCTACAACCAGCGGAAGCAGGTAACGCTGACCTTTGCAGATAACCTTACGTACATTCGCGGCGATCACACAGTTCGCTTCGGAGGCGAGCACAAACGCAATTACTTCGACACCAACCTGCCTGAGGAGCAGGGTGTCGAGTTCGAGGGCCTGATCAATTTCACGCAGCTCCTGACCACGCAGGTGCCCGAGGCGGACGTCGCGCTGGGGGTCTCCGACAAGCAGTTCCGGTTCAATGACTGGGGTTTCTATGTGACCGACGACTGGCGAGTCAACAACTGGCTTACGCTGAATGTCGGCGTCAGGTGGGATCTGTTCGGTCTTCCGGTCGAAAAGTACGGTCGGTTCACGAACTTCGATTTTGAACGGGTTACCGACCCGAACAATATCCTTCCGGGATTTATCCTCCCCAGCAACGTCCGGGACACCGGGTTTAACGCCATAGATGAAAGCCTCGACAGTATAGCGGTCTCCGATACCAAGCACACGCTGAAGGGGCTAGATTACAACAACTTTGCCCCGCGGATCGGTTTCGCGATCAAGCCGTTCAAGAGCCTTAGCACGACCATTCGCGGCGGCTACGGCATCTTCTTCGACCGGCCGTCAGCGGGATTCATCAACACGGTTTATTCGAACTTCCCGTTCTTCACGGACCGCGAAGCTGCGAACCTGTTCAATCCCGACACGGTTCAAGGGTCAACCGCTTATCAGAACGTCGATCCGAACCGGCCGTTCATCAACAATCTTCCGTTCTCTGTGGGCTTGGCGAGTCTCCTCGACTCGACACCCTATCTTCTTCGCGACAACTCTACCGGGATCAATACATCTCGCGGCGTGGAGCCGCTCGAGTTCCGAGCAATAGACCGGGATCTCAAGACGCCGATGATCCAGCAGTGGAACATAGGGATCCAGCACGAGTTCCTGAAGGACTGGACCGTCGAAGCGCGGTATGTCGGAACCCGCGGCCAGAACCTTCTGCTTGCGATCGGTTTCAACCAACCTTATGACCTAAACGACCCGAATACGCCCGACTATATCTACAAGCGCCTGAATGACGCGCTGACGGCTGTCTTTCCGGGCGCGCTGCCGCCGCTGATGCCGGGTCAGACGGAGCGAGACCGCGGTGCAACCCTCTCGAACACCGCACAGCGGACATTCGGCGCCTGCAATCCTTTTGTGGCCGGCACCGGATTCGGAACAGATATTCCCTGCGTGGGGATCCTCGGTCCGGGAGTCGTCGACCTGAACCTGACAAGTTTCGACTTTGAGGGGCCGAGGGCGATCATTTCGGCGCTGGTGCGGACCCCGTATCTGGGCTTCGATCCGACCGATGCAGTGATCCTGAAGTCGATCGGGTATTCCATTTACCACTCCGGCCAGCTGACGGTTTCGCGCCGGTTCTCAAAGGGCTTCACCTTCAACGCCTCTTACACACTTTCCAAGTCGATCGATATCGGTTCTACAGATCCGGGGAGCACGGCGGCATCCGGACGTCCCGACACGGCAAACCTGGGACTGGTGGTCCAGGGGAACCAGCGCGACCTGAACAGCAACCGAGCGGTTTCGGATTTCGACAGGCCGCACCGTTTTGTATCGAGTTTCACCTGGGCAATTCCGAACTTCGGATCCGGTTCCCGGTGGCTGAACGGATGGGAGCTTTCCGGCCTGGGTCAATGGCAGAGCGGCACTCCTTTCTCGATCTTTGCCACCGACTCCTCATTCGGGGACCCGGTCGCTTCGGGCGGCGCGTTTCTCAGGCAGTATCTGGGCATCATCGCCCTGGTCACGGAACGGAACACCCCAACGGGAGGCGTCTTCCGCGAAGAACGCTACAACGTCGGTGTGGCGAGCGGCACGATCTACAACACCGCCTTTGGACGGCCGAGCGTCAGGAACCTAGATCTGCTGAGGCAGCAGGGAGACGACATCACCCAGGCCTATTTCAACATTTGCCAGGACCCGAATGACGACTCCTGCGCCTTGATATCCCCGCTCGGCGGATTTGGGAATCTCGGGAGGAACGTCCTTCGCGGCCCGTCGCAGAAGCGGTTCGACCTGAGTCTCTCCAAAACGACAAAGCTCTGGAGGGAAAAGGTGGAGCTCGAACTGAAGTGGGACATCTTCAACGTTTTCAACCTGGTCAACTTCGCCAATCCGAATGCCGACCTCAGCGATGAAACCGACTTCGGGAAGATCACCCGGACGGTCGGCGCTCCGCGCGTGATGCAGTTCGGCGCCAAGGTGAGGTTCTGACGACTAAACGGGCTCGAGCGGCGGCGGACATTGGCAAATGGAGCCGCCGCCTGAGGCCGGGAGGAAAACAATGAGCAAGAGCTTAGAAAGAACAAGACTGGTCGCCGCGGTGACCGTTGTTGCCCTGCTTGTCGTCGTCGGACTTGTGGTCTGGAGCGTGATGCAGGAAAGGGCGAACGCCGCGAGGACCGAATCGGAGATCCTCAAAGAGATCGACCGGAACGAACTTGCAGAGGTCCTGAAGAGCGAAGCCACGGCAGATATCTCCTCGATACGCGAGCTGAACGAGAGCCCCGAAAGGCGGAAGGAATTCCTTAAAGGACTCGAGGAACATTTGGCACTCGCCGCCCAGGCGCGGCGCGAAGGATACGCGGACGTCGAGGACTTCAGGATCAACCTCGAATACAAGACAGACATTCTTCTGGCCGATCTCTACCAGGCGAAGCTCAGCGAGGGCAAGGACAGGCTGTATGTCGTCCCGCCGACGGAGATGGAAAAGGTCTGGAAGGACCCGGCGAACGAAGCGCGATACAAGCGGGTAATGGACGCCCTCCTTCGAATCCGCAAGAGGGCGGCCGACGCGAAAGAAGAGAAGGTACCGGTGACGGCGCCGAAGGGAGAAACGCTCCGGAAATCGAGGGACAACTTCGCCAGGACGACGTTCCTTTCGTCGCTGGCGAGGAAAGACAAGGAGTTCATGTCACAGCCCGCGATACCGCTGAGAATAAAGATCCTGGAAGCCGGGCTTCTGGCCAACGATTACCTGATCGCTAATTACCCGAGCCTCCTTGCGACCGACGCCGAGGTTGCGAAGTATCTCGCGGATCATCCCGAGTACGACCCGAAACGGAAGTACGAAACGGCCCGTACGGTGCTCGCAAAGGTGAAGGCAGGTGAGAGTTTTGAAGAACTCGCGAAGAAGTACAGCGAGGACGGACGAAGCTCCCACAGGGGCGGATTGTACGAGGATGTCGGGATCGGAGCTCTATGGCCTGAGTTCGAGGAGCGGGTTAAGACTATGAAACCCGGCGAGATCGCCGACGAGCTGATAGAGACCGAGCTCGGGTGGCACATCCTCAAATTCGAGGGTTCGGGGTCCGATCCTAAAACCGGCAGGTACGTTTTCAGTGTCCGGCATATCGTGCTTCAGAGGAAATTCGAAGAGCCCGGAAAGAAGCTTCCCGGGATCCCAAGGCCGTTCATGACGCCGGTCGAGATCGCGAAACAAGAGGTCGAAAGGCAGAAGCGCGAGGCGTTCATTGCCAGGGTCAAGCAAGCGAGCCCGGTCTCGCTTCCAGAAGATTTCAAGGTTGAGCTGGAGAAGCCTCGCAAGAGCGACGTGCCGGCTCCGGAGAAGGCGAAGGCCAGGTGAACGGCCTTCCTGAACAATTGGATCGCCGCAGGGCGGAATACGAGACAAGGAAATTTTTCAATCAACAATTTTATCGGGTGGTGCGTGGGGTCGTTTCGATTACGAACCAGCCGCAGGATGTTCCACTAAAAGGAGGAAGAATGAGAAGAGTTTTAGGCTTTTTGGGGACGGCAGTCATTGCGCTGGCAGCGGCGTTCAGTGTCAGCGCCGGTAATCCGGTCTGGCTGAATGAGATCGAGGTCGATCCGCCCGTTCAGGTTGGCGACAGGTGCCAGTATGTGGAGCTGATCGGCGCTCCCAATTCGACGATCGACCAGAACGTCTGGTTCATATCGATAAACAGTGACGCATCGAACTTCGGATTTCTGAACGCCGCGGTCAATCTCGGCGGTCAGCAGTTCGGTTCGAACGGGATACTGGTCCTCGACAACACCAACGGCGGCGATTGCCCGAACAGGCCGTTCGACGCAGCGGCGAACGTCGTTACCTACTTCAATCCGCTCACGCTGGGCCAGGGCTCTGAAGGCTTCTACCTCGTGACCACGACCGCAACGCTGACCGCCGGAACCGATCTCGACACAAACGACAACGGCGTCGTTGATTTCAACGATCCGGGCTTGTCGAAATCGGGGCTTACCGGCGAATCCTTTTTCTATACGGACGGAGTAAATTTCATTTTCAACCCGGAAGAGCAGTACAAGTACGGGCCTGGACCGAACCTGGTCGAGACCCTTCTCGGCGACGTGCCTGACGCCGCGACAAGGTTCCCAGGGAACACCGACGTGAACAGTGCCGCCGCCTGGTATTCCGGTGAGCTCGCATCCTCGCCTGAGGAAACGGTCGAATACGCGGCGCCCTTCAGTTCGAATTTCCCCGCCGGAGGGATGCTGACGCCCGGCGCGCAGAACGTTCCGTCCAGCGCCGGTTCGACCCTGTTCGACTTCGACGGCGACGGCAAGACCGACGTCGGCGTGTTCAGAAGGAATCCGGGCTCGTTCGCGCCGAACCGGGGACCGGAGGGAAGCACCTCGCAGTGGTGGATCCTGAACAGTTCGAACCTGGGGACGTTTGCCGCTGCGTTCGGACAGCCTGACGACGTTCCCGTCCCCGCCGACTACACGGGCGACGGACGTACGGACATCGCCTTCTTCAGGCCTTCGACCAGCGAATGGTTTGTTCTGAGGAGCGAAGACCAGTCCTTCTTCTCGTTCCCGTTCGGAGCCGCGGGCGACAGGCCGGCACCGGGAGACTTCGACGGAGACGGCATCGCGGATCCGGCGGTCTTCAGGCCGAGCATCGGAACGTGGTTCATCTTCCGCTCGTCCGACCAGCAGACCGCTTCAGTGCCGTTCGGCGTCGCCGAGGATCTTCCCACCGTTGCTGACTTCGACGGAGACGGCTCGGACGACATCGCGGTCTTCAGACCTTCGGTAAGCCAGTGGTGGCAGTTCCGAAGCACGGCGGGCATCATCGCGTACCAGTTCGGCGAGACAGGAGATCAGACCGCGGTCGCCGATTTCACAGGCGACGGAGCTGCCGATGTGGCGTTCTTCAGGCCCTCGAACGCGACATGGTATGTGCTCAGGTCCGAAGACAGTTCGTTCTTCGCATTCCCGTGGGGAGCTACGGGCGACGTCCCGGCGCCGGGCGACTACGACGGCGACGGTCAGGCCGATCCGGCCGTGTTCCGCGGGTCGGATCTGACCTGGTACATCTTCGGTTCGACATCCGGCTTCGAGGCCGTGCAGTTCGGCGCGACCGGGGACGAACCGACTCCGGCCGTCTTTTCGCGGTCTGCGCCCTAAGCAGGTTTGGGCCCTTCCAGGGAGCAGGGGCTGACTGATCCTCCTGCACCTTGCCGAGGCTGTCCGAAAGGGCAGCCTCATTTTTTATTCGCTGTCCGGCGCGCCACATTCCGTGTGGTAATATTCAAAGTCAATTTATGGAGCCGACCAGGGAAGAGATAATCGAGCGTTTCGGCAAACGCGTTCAGCGCTGTTACGGCTGTCTGATCGCGTTTCATCTTAAGGATATGTACCTTGCCGACGACGTCACCTATTACTGCGAGAACTGCAAGGACGACTCGATGTTCCATTTTGAACAGTTCTCGCAACTTCTGGACATTTCGAAGCTCCGCGAAGGCTCGGACGAAGAGCACCATCACCATTGAGAAAGAAGGTCAAACTCGAACTGGACTCGCCGGAAGGCTTCCGTGAGATCGATCTCGAGAACGAGGTCAGCTTCGGCCGTACGGAGCTCGCCGACATCGTGATCGACGATCCCGGGCTCTCGCGGATCAACACGACCATCTTCCGCGACAACGAAGAGGTCCTGATCGTCGACGAGGGGTCCTCGAACGGGACATTTCTGAACGGCAAGCGGATCGAAGGCGAGCCGAGACTCCTGTTCGACGGCGACGAGATCAAGATGGGGCTCGATACGCGAGTCAGGATTCGGATCGGCGACACTCGAAGGGAAGCCGAGGCTCCCCCGAAGGAAACACACGAAACGTCTTCCGCCGCGCAGCCGCCGAAGCCTTCCCCAAAACCCGTACCCGCGGCTCGCAGCAGACGGTCCGAGACGGAGCTGGTCCTGTATGTCGCCCTCGGATCGACGTTCCTTATCATCTTCGGAGCGTTGATCGTTATTTTCTTTCTAATGGAACCCGGCGCCGCGGAAACCGCGGACGGAACGCCGCGACGCGAGATGGATTCGAATGCGCTGATCCCGATCGCAGTTCAGGACCCCTTCGGCGGCCAGGAACAGGAGGACATAGGCGAGCTTGTCCAGTATTTCGAGGTCCAGGACGACATCGACGTTGCGGACCTGAACGACGTGACCGGATCGGACGCGAACGCGCCGATGGAGGAGAACTTCAATGTCACCGTCGAGTTCTTCAAGAAACAGCAGGCTAAGGCGATGGAAGCGAGGAACGCTCCGACCGGGAACGATCCTCCGGGGCAGAAGATCCCCGCTGAGCTTCGCGGCGACGGAGTGATCAAGCAGAAGGCGAAGCTCCGCGAAATGCTTCAGGAAGGATACGTCCAGCCAATGGATTACTCGGACCTGGCGAAGAAAAGGATGAGCGGAGAACTTGTCGAGCTTCCGATGGCGACCGAGTACTGGGTGCTCGAGGTCGGAAGCAGCGCCAGCGAAGAACAGTTCACTTCCTTCGATTTCGACGACCACGTCGACGCCCCGACGATCACGCCGATGTTTCCCGACTACGTCACGCTTTCGCAGCTTGCCACAAACTATTCCGGGCACCGCTACGATATGAACAACGGCGCCGACCGCAAACAGATGAAGCAGAGGATGCTCCGTATGTTCCATCCGCGCGCTCGGCCCATTCTCGTTCGGCTGGCGAAGGCGTATCACGCCCGCTTCAGCCGTCCGCTCCGTGTCACCTCGCTCTCGCGGTCGATGGAGTACCAGATCCTTCTGAACAAGACGAACGCGAACTCCTTCAAGGTTCGGGGAAAGGGCAGCCTTCCGCCTCATACCTCCGGATGTGCGTTCGACCTCGCGCGCAAGCATATGACCGCCGAAGAGCAGAACTTCGTTATGGAGGAACTTGCGCGTATGGAGAATGAGGGCATCCTGGACGCGCTCCGCGAGGGCAACGTCAATGCCTGCTTCCACGTGTTCATATACGACGACGGCGTCCCGCCGCAGATGTAGAGCCCCGATTTCGGTAATACACTCCCATCCCTTAAAATTCAGGTATGCCAGAAGAGCCGAACGGAAACTCTTCAAAGTCCCGCCAGACACTGACGGGACTTGCGAAGCGGCTTGGCCGCCTGCCGGCCGAGAAGCGAAAGGCCGCGATCGAAGCGAGCGCGGCGCTGGCCGCTGTCTCGCTGAAGGTGAGCCGCGCGTTCGTCGAGGCCGTTCCGAAGGCGTCGGAATCGCTTACGGCTGGCGACCTTCGCGACTGGGCGGAGCTGGGCCGCAGGCTTGCGATGTCGGACGCCGACGCGGGCGTGGATTTTTTCGAGAAGGGCGTTGACGAACTTGAGGCTCTCGAGCCGGAAGCGAGGGAGCTCGCTTTCCGGATCGCGACGCGGCAGCTGCTGCTCTCCAGTTCGACGGCGCTTGCGACCTATTCAAGGATCCCAGAGCTCGCGGAAAAGGTCGGAGACCGGCGGCTCTTCACGAAGATCCTGGACCTCGGCTGCGAGATCGCCAACCGGTCCGCAAAGCACAGCGCCGACTTCCTCGAATCCACGCCGGCCGTCGCGGACGCGCTTTCCGGCTTCGGGGACGCTCGCGAAACGGTCGCGGACGCTGTGCTCGAGCTGGCCGGAGCTTTCGCCGAACGGACAGGCGGCATGACGGCGGACCTTTGGACAGGTCTTCCGGATGTGCTCAGAGGTCTTCCGGCGCACGAGGCGGAGCGGCTTATGCGGCGCGGCACGGAGTTTCTGGAGTACGGCGGAAGCGTGACGCTTCACTTCGTGGCCGCGGGCGGTTCGACGCTTCGGCGGCACGAAGAAGTATTCGAGGAGTGGTGCTCGGCGGCGGAGCAGTTCGGTGGACACGGCAACGCCGTACTGATCGCCTTCCTGCGGCTCGGTCCGGGCTTTTTCCGGAACATCTCGAGACTAAAGGACCGGGAAGACGCCGGCAGGATCTCAAGGCGTGTGCTCGAACTGATCGGGAAGATCGCGGAAACGGATGCCGAAAGCGCTCTCGCCGCTTTCAAGTCCAGCTCGAAGGCGCTTCGAAAGGTCTCGCTGGACCAGTTCGAGGAATGGGTGGAAACCGGCCTCGAATCGAAGCAGGACGCTTCGGCAAAGGCCCGTCGTTCGTTCTTCGCGCTCGAGACCAGGCATTCGAACGAGCTTCTCAACGAGGCGCAGGAAGGGCTTCCGCTCGACCGGGTGCAGACGATCCTGAGGATCTACATCGAGGGCCTGACCGGAAAAGAGGTCGAGATCGCGCCGCTTTCGGCGATGCCTCAGGAATCGAGGATCGGCGACGGAAAAACGATCTACCTGCCGGCGAAGGTCGACGAGTTCAAGGACGAGGAGACGGACTTCCGCCTGTACAAGGTGCTCGCTGCGCACGGCGCCGGCCAGATCGAGTTCGACACTTTCGCGCGCGGGACGCCTGAGCTGAAGGCGGCTTTCGACGAGATGGCGGACTTCTTCGAGGCCTCAGCGGAGCAGCTCGACGCTTTCTCGCTCGCCGGATACATCGAGGACGTGCAGAAAGGCGAAACCGCGCTCTCTGAAGAGGAGTACCTGGCAGAAGCGAGGAAGAAGCGGAGCCGGTTCCCGAAGGGCGGCGGCTATCGAGAGGTCTTGCGCCGCTTCCCGGAACCGGGGTTGGCGGGAAAGATATTCGGGACGATGGAGAACGCGCGGATCGACCGGCGCCTGAGGCAGACCTACCGCGGCCTTGTGAAGGACCTGGACTTGATGGAGGAGATGCTGAGGGAGAAGCGTCCTTACATATTCGACCTTCCGATGGAACAGGTGCCGTTCGAGCTCCTGTTCCAGATCACGATGTGCGGCGGCGCCACAGAGGACGCGAAGCATTTCTACGGCCAGATAGTGTCCGAGATCGAGACCGTGATCGACCAGTTCCTTGGCGGCCGCGACACGACCGTCGCCGATTCGGTCGTGGCCACAAGCCGCGTTTACTCGCTTTTCCAGAACGTGACGTCCGAGGACAGGCAGACCGAAGAGCCGGAGGACAGCGACGAGAAAGGCGACCGCGCCGAAGAGGACGAGCGCGGCGAAGCCGTGACGGAATCGCAGATCAAGCGCGAGGAAAGGCCCGAGGAAACGAAAGACATACGCGACCTGTTCAACGCGTGGAACACGCTTGATGATGAGGAAGGCGACAGCCGCGATCTTCAAAGCCAGGACAACTGGTCCTTCAACGAGATGCCCGAGCAGCCGCTCGAGCCGGGCGACGAGGCGTTCTCGTACGATGAATGGGACCGCGAGCTTGCCGACTTCCGCACCGGCTGGTGCCGTGTCATCGAAAAGCACGTGAGGAAAGGCGACCGGAACTTTGTCGAGCTCGCCCGCAGCCGCTACCGCGGCGTGATCTCGTCTGTTAGGCATCAGTTCCAGCTGATGAAGCCCGAGAACCTGACCCGCATCAACCGCGAGCTCGACGGCGAGGATTACGACCTGAACGCCGTCATCGACCACGTGGTGGACCGCAAGGCGGACGGGCATCAATCCGATAGGCTCTACACGAAAAGGCTTCGAAGGGAGCGCGACGTCGCAGTCTCGCTTCTGCTCGACCAGTCGTCTTCTACGGCGAGGACGATCACGCGAAACCCGCTTCAGCCGTACACGCATCCGGGGCGCAGGATCATCGAGATCGAGAAGGAAGGTCTTGTGCTTATGAGCGAGGCGCTCGAGGCGGTCGGCGACATTTATTCGATAAACGGGTTCACTTCCGAAGGCCGGCGCAACGTCAAGTTCTATGTTGTCAAGGATTTCGACGAGAAGTACTCGGAAGAGGTCGAGCGTAGGATCGGCGGGATCACCTTCCAGAACAACACCCGGCTCGGCGCGGCGATCCGGCACGCGACGGCCAAGCTGAACGCGCAGGAATCGAGGACGAAACTGCTCATCATTCTCACCGACGGACGGCCCTACGACCACGATTACGGCGATGCAAAGTACGCGAAGGAAGACGTGCGCGAGGCCCTGACGGAGGCGAAGATCGTCGGGATCACGCCGTTCTGCATCACTATAGACCGCGATTCGGAACAGGAGCTGAAGGATCTCTACGGCGAGGTCGGCTACACGATCATCGACGACGTGCTTCTGTTGCCGGAGAAGCTCCCGGCGATATACAGGCGGCTGACTTCTTGAGGTACGATAGGCTTCAGCCTGTCGATTCTTAACCGCAGAGCACGCAGAGCACGCAGAGAGAAATCGGACACGGATCAACACGGATGCTTTCATTGACCAATGTGCATTGACCATTGACCAATGCGAATTGACCATTGACCAATGGACATTGACCATTGACCAATGACAAGCGCCATCGGCGCGAAATGTTAATAGCAACGGGCATCCGCGAGATCCCCGGCTCCGTAGGAGCCAAATGCCTGTAGTCGCGCAGCGGAACCAACGGCAGGCGTCGCATCGTCCGCGCGGCGCTGAAGTTCGCGTTACATCGGCAGCGCAAAGCGCTGCTCTAAACGGATGTCCGATAAGCTTCAGCTTGTCGCGGGCCGACCGCGGCCCGAGCGGTGGTCCGCGCGTTCGCGCGGCGCAAACTGAAGTTCGCGGTACCTCGGCAGCGCAAAGCGCTGCTCTAAACGGGCCGGTGTCTTCTGAAGGATTGGGGGTTCGCTCTTCGCACTCAATACAGCGAGAAGCCCTGCTCTAAACTGCTTACAGCTCACCGCTCACGGCTCACTCTTCACTTTTCTTGCCTTTTAACCGCTTTTCCCCCATTATTTACCCGCATTTCCTTTAGTCCCCAATGACCGAACGCCAGATCAGCACTGCCGGCATCGTTGTGAAGCCGAATCACAGGGAGGCTTGGGAGTCGGCCTGTGAACTCGCAGACTGGTTCGAATCCAAAGGCGTGTCGATGGTCGCCGAGCCCCGCCAGGAGGCAGAGATAGCGGGTCTCGAAAGCGAGATAACAGAGAAGTTTGGCGGTGCGGACCTGATCGTCGTCCTCGGCGGCGACGGAACGATGATCTCCGCCGCGAGGCTGATCGGGAACAACGAGCCCCTTGTCCTTGGCGTGAACTACGGCGGGCTCGGATACCTCACCGAGCAGAGGATCGAGGAGATGAACTCTTCGATCGAGGCGGTCCTGGAAGGGAACTACAAGGTCGAGCGCCGCGTGATGCTCGAGGCGGAGCACGTGCGCGACGGGGAAATGCTCGCGTCGGGAAGGGTCCTGAACGACGTTGTCATCAATAAATCCGCGCTTGCGAGGATCATCGAGATCGAGGTTGAACTAAACGACCTTCACGTGAATTGTTTTCGCGCCGACGGTCTGATCGTATCCACTCCGACGGGCTCGACGGCATACAATCTGTCGGCCGGAGGCCCGATCGTGTATCCGACGATGAACGCCGTCGTTATCACGCCGATCTGCCCTTTCACGCTGACGAACCGGCCGATCGTGATGCCTGACGATTCGGAGATCAACCTGATCCTCAACGAGGGAAGCGAGGACGTCGTGCTGACGCTCGACGGCCAGATCGGCCACGAGATGCGCGCGGGCGACTCCGTCCGTATCCGCAAAAGCGCGACGACGTTCAACATGGTCCAGAGTCCGAACAGGAACTACTTCGACGTGCTGAGGAACAAGCTGAAGTGGGGAAGATAGGAAGGACTGAGAAGAAAGGACTGAGGACTGAGGAATCGGAACCCGGAGCGCGAGCGACGGGCTTGACGGATCGCGCGCATCTTGCAAAACGAGTGGTGACAACTCAGAAAGATCCTGGGGTCGCGTTCGAAGTGTTCAAGACGAGAAGTAGAACGGATTAGAAAGGGCTGATCCTGATACTTCAGTGCTCTTTAGTTTGTGATAGAAAGTTCCGTGCGGATTGTGGGAGTCCGTTGGTCAAAGGGTCCAGAATCTCCCACAAGCGATCGCATTCTCGATCTCTGTGGGAGAAAGGAGCATCTCCCAATGACAGAACGTATTGAACGGTTCGAAGACCTGATCGCGTGGCAGAAGGCCCGTAAACTCGCATCCCGGATCTACGAGATTACGAGTGACGGCGATTTCGCGAAGGACTACGGGTTGCGCAACCAGATCCAACGCGCCGCGGTTTCGATAATGTCGAACATCGCCGAAGGTTTCGAGCGCAGCCGTCCGGCGGAATTTGCGCAGTTTGTTTCTATAGCCAAGGCATCTTGTGCAGAAGTACGGTCCCAGTTGTACTTGGCATCGGACGTCGGGTACATTACCCGCGATGAACTTGCTGAGTTGATGAGGGATTCGCGAGAAGTCGGTCGGATTCTAGGCGGACTCCGACGGGGCATCGAAAAACGGAAGAATGTGAGTTGAGATACTCCGGCGATTCCGTAGGCACATACTTAATTTGCTTTTCTTTAATTTGATGGATAGAGGACTGAGATAAGAACCAATCGAATTCGAGAATCGATCTCAGTCCTCAGTCCTCGGTCCTCAGTCCTTTCCACTCAAAACTATGTCTGAAGAAAAAGATCTCCGCGAAGACGAAGAACTCCCTCCCGACGAATACGAACGGGAACTGACGACCGACCTGGACGACGATACACCCGACAAGCCGAAGGGGATCCCGCTTCATACGAAGATCCTGATCGGGCTTGTATTTGGTGTCGTTGCGGGACTTATCGTCAACTGGACGATGGGCGGCGAGGATCCGCGCGTGGTCTCGATCGTCGAGAACTTCTCGCGTCCGATCGGACAGCTTTTCCTGAACCTTCTACTGATGATCGTCGTGCCGCTCGTCTTCGCCTCGCTGGTGGTCGGAGTCGCGGGAATCGGCGACATACGCAAGCTGGGCCGGATCGGTGCCAAGTCGTTCGGCTACACGCTGGTCATCTCGGCGATCTCGGTCGTGATCGGTCTGACGCTTGCGAACACGATCGAGCCCGGAAACCGGATGGACAAAGGGACCCAAGAAGCGCTGAAGGCGAAGTACAGTTCGGAAGCGGGCGAGAGGGTCAAGGGCACGATGGCATCATCCGAATCAGACACTGCCCTGATGTCTGTAGTGAAGACTGTCGTACCGAGTAACGTGTTTAACTCGATTGCGGGCACGAACCCGAACATGCTTCACATAATGTTCTTCGCCCTGATCGTCGGCATCGCGATCACCCTTGTTCCGGACTCGGTGACCGATCCGTTCGTCAGTTTTATGGACGCGGTGTTCCAGATAACGGCGAAGATAATAGACATCATAATGAAGTTCGCGCCGTACGCCGTGGCGTGTCTTCTGTTCAACAATATCGCGCTGTTCGGGCTAGAGCTTCTGCAGTCGCTTGCGTGGTTCGTGGGGACGGTCCTGCTCGGACTGGGGATACACTTTTTCATCGTGTATTCGATCTCGGTCAAGTATCTTTCCAAGATCAGCCCGCTCGAGTTCTTCCGGCGGGTTCGGACGGTGATCCTGACCGCGTTCTCGACGAGCTCTTCGAATGCGACGCTTCCGACCGCGATCCGCGTTTCGGAAGAGAATCTGGGAGTTCCGAAGGACATCAACCGGTTCGTGTTGACGGTCGGCGCCACCGCTAACCAGAACGGGACCGCGCTGTATGAAGGCGTGACGGTTCTGTTCATCGCCCAGCTTGCGGGTTTCGATCTTTCGCTCGCCCAACAGCTGATGATCGTGTATCTGGCGATCCTCGGAGGCATAGGCACGGCAGGTGTTCCGTCAGGTTCGATACCGTTTATCATCGGGATCCTGGCTATGATCGGCATCGACCCGGCGCTGATCGCGATCATCATCGGCGTCGACCGCATACTCGACATGTGCCGTACGACGCTGAACGTCGTCGGCGACATCACGGCGGCGACGTACGTGGCCCGCTCGGAAGGCCACGAACTGCTGAAGAACGTGAGGCAGACGGAGCTGGCTTAGTCAGTACTGAGAGATGAGAGATGAGAGATGAGTGCTGAGTTCTGAGATAACCTAGTCGCTAATCTCTGTGCTCAGCACTCAGCACTCAGTACTCAGTACTCAGCACTCAGCACTCAGCACTCAACACTCAGCACTCAGTCCTCAGTCCTCAGTCCTCAGCACTCAGTACTCAGCACTCAGTACTCAGCACTCAGTACTCAGCACTCAGCACTATGTTCCCCCTCGGCGACGACAATTCCGAAGTCATCATCACCCCGTGGGTGAACTACATCTTCCTCGCGGTGAATGTCCTTGTGTTCGTGTTCCTTCAGGGGCTGGGAGGGAACGACTCATTCACGTATGCTTTCTCGCTGGTTCCGCGTGAGATCGTCGACGGCGTCGATCTCGCAGGGCCTCAGCTGATCGAGATTGGCCGGCAGACCGCCCAGATCGATCACGTCGCGACGCCGCTTCCCGTCTATTTCAACTTCCTCAGCTCGATGTTCATGCACGGCGACATAATGCACATCGTCGGCAACATGCTGTTCCTGTGGATCTTCGGGGACAACATCGAGAACCTGATCGGTCATATCCGGTTCGCGCTGTTCTATCTGTTGTGCGGTTTCGCGGCGGCGCTGGCGCAGGTCGCACTCTCGCCCGATTCGATAATTCCTATGCTGGGCGCTTCCGGAGCGATCTCCGGCGTGCTCGGGGGATACGTCCTTCTTTTCCCGATGAAGCCCGTCAAGGCGTTCATACTCAGGGTGTACACGACCGTTCCGGCCTGGATCGCCCTTGGGATCTGGATCGGCTACCAGCTCATTCTTGGATTTCTCACACCTGCGGGAACGCCGGGAGTGGCGTACGCGGCGCATATCGGAGGCTTCATCGCGGGCGTTGCGACGATCAAGATCTTCGCCATCGGGCGGAAATAGTTGACTGTGTTGGCTGGGTTGGCTGAGTTGACTGAGTTGACTGAGTTTGGTGAGTTGGCCGAGTTTGGTGAATTGACTGAGTCGGCCGAGTTGTTGGCGCTGGCCGAGGGCCGCTTCTTTCGGGCTATTCACGTGTTAGCGCCGCACATCGCGTAGCGATGCCGTATCTTAGCCGTGGCCTTCAGGCCTCGGTAACGGGCGACAACCGATCCCAGCCGCGTAGCGGCGTTTTATCCGAACGCCGGATTCCCAAGAGCGCCATCGGCGCGAAATGTTAATAGCTTGCAAGAGCCCCATACCCGCTTAGCGCCGTAGGTGCGACACGTCTGTAGAATCGGTTGCCAAATGGAATTCCCAAGTCGCCTAGCGACGTCTCGTCTCGACGCCGCTATCGCGGCTTTGGATCATATAGGGAAGCGTGCTACAGACATGTCGCTCCTACGGAGCTCAAGAATAGCGTGTCGGCCGAATGCTATTAACATCGCGCTCCTACGGAGCAATCCATTGGTCAATGTTCGATGGGCAATGGTCAATGAATTCCGATCCTCAGTCATTCAACTTCTCTTCCAGCTCCTTCACCCGCCTTTCGTAGTAATCCCTGTTCGCAAGATCGAACTCCTTCGCCAGTGATGCCGCTTTTCTCGCCGCGTCCGTTGCTTCCTTAAGATCGCCTTTCTTCTCGAGGCCCTCCGAGAGGCTGTCCCAGGCGTTCGCGGAGTACGGATTTTCCTTAACATTCCGGCGAAATAAAACAATTGCCTCGTCCGTCCTGCCCTGCGCCATTGCCTCGTACGCGAACTCGTTCACTACACTTTCGGGGACCGGGAAGGTCCATCCGAAAGTCTCGGAAACTTTTCTGAAATGCTCTTCGGCGAAGGCGAATCCCTTCGGTATGTCGTCGTTATGAAAATGGTAGCCCTCAAAGAGCCTTCGGAGCGCGTCGATCTGCGCCAGCAAAGCCATTCCGGAATGCGTTTCATTTGGAAACGGCCGCTCGAACCAACGGAACCCTTTCGGCGACTTTGTCTTCAGGGTCTCGACGAGTTTGTTGTAATCCTCAAGCGGCCTCCCAAAGTCGTCCGACCTCGCGACATATAGAAAATTCTTCAACCCCGAGGTCTTCTCGAACGAAGCCTCGAGCGACCTCTGAGGCAGGTTGTTGTCCCAGTCGAGGCTTGGAGCCAAAGCCATGTACGCCTTGAAGAGCGAAGGCTCGTCCGTCAGGCAGTACAGCACGAACTGCCCGCCTGCGGAGTGCCCGCTTAGCGCCCGGAATCCGTTGGTTCGGAAAGACTTATCGATCTCAGGGATGAGCTCTGAAGAGAGAAACTTCTTGAAGTTCTTCGCGCCGCCCCCGCCGATCCACATCTCCGGCCAGTCGGTCTGCGTGAAATCGCGGACCCGGACCGTGCTGTCGATGCCGACCACGATCATCTCCGGGATCTCGCCGTTCCGGGCGAGAAATTCCGTTGAAACGGCTGTGTGAAGAAACTGCGTCTGGCCGTCGAGAACGTACAGCACGGGATACCTGCGGTCCTTTGCCCATCGGTAGCTCTCGGGCAAATGGACCTTGTACGTGCGCTTTTCGGAGAGTACGTTCGAGTTGATCTCGAAAGATTCTCCGACTGTGATCTGTGAAAACACCGAAACGGCAAGAAACACAAGAGTGAGCGGGATCGTAGAGATAGTCCGCATTGGGTACATGACTTTCATCTCTTATTCGTAGACGCCCTTTGGCGGGATCACAAGCTGCGTTTGCACAAATTGATTGAATGGCACAAACGCCCTTCGAACGTGAGTCCCTGCCTCAGCCCCGGTGGCCTCTCTACCACATTCAACCAACCAATCGATCGCTTCCGTTAGGTTTGTACCGATCAGGAGGGCCGATTCCTCCTCGTGAGGGAGCACGAATAGTTTTTCAGGCGCGTCCGGATGGAAAATCACAACATCCCCAATGTCGTTGTCGCACATGGCAATGCTCTCAATGGCCTCATTCTTAGGAAGAATGTCCTCGCTTCTTTCCCAAAACCAGTATTCGGACAAGAACTCCTGCCGATCTTTATTGCCCGACAGGATCTCGGAAGGCATCAGGACCTTGATCGCCGTGTTCCAGCCGTAGTAAGTGCCTTTGCCGAGGGCCGTAACGAATTCACGATAGCCATCCGGGAATGACGCGCCCAGCAGATCCTCAGCCTTCTTTACCTCGTCAAAAGTAGCCAAAGTCAATCCCACACGCGGAGCCAGACCGCGATCGGCGTAAGGATCGATGATCTCGATATCTTCAATCACTACTCTTCTCTCAGGGCCACGTGAAGTCGATGGGCTGGTCCATGGCTCCAGCTCCGTAGGAGCGACATGTCTGTAGCAACAAGCGCCAGAAAGATATTCCGAGTCGGGTAGCGACGTGAAGCGACGCCGCCGCTAAAGCGGCTGGAAGCGTATTGGCCGCGATTCCCGTGGCCTGAAGGCCACGGCTAAACTAATGCTGTCGCTACGCGACGGCGAGCTCCCGGATCTTGTCTTCTGCGTCTTCGCGCCTCGGCGGTGAAGAAATATCTGCCGCCGCTGACGCGGCTGGTAAAAAGGGGGTCCGACACCCGTGGCCTGAAGGCCTCGGCTAAGCTAATGCTGTCGCTACGCGACGCTCAGTCCTCAGTCCTTTCCACTCAGTCCTTCATTCACACCCGCACGGTCACCTTCAGGTAGGTAGCCGGGATAGATGTCGAGCCGTTCGGGCTTCTGTTCTGAGCGTTAGCCATCTCGATCAGTTCCGCGTGAAGCGCGTCTTCCTTTCCCTGGTTACGGGCGGCCTCGTATGCGTTCATCGTAGGCCCGTACCAGGTCCTCATCGCCTCGATGAAATCCGCCGGAGACTTGTCTTCGGACTTGAACGTGAACACACCCTTTTCGGTCGAGATATTCTCCGCGGGGATTCCCGCCGCTTCGAAGCGGTCGATGATATGCGACTCGACGCCCCACGTCATAGGGCTGACGAATCCCTCCGGCGGAGGAGGCGAGTAGGCCGAGCCGATCTGCAAAAGCAGCGACACGAACGATGTCTGGTCGCCCGGGATCCAGTTCCCCATAATGATGCGCCCCCCGGGCTTCGTCACGCGGACCATCTCCTTAGCGACGTCGAACGGATCGGGCGCGAACATCGCACCGAAGCAAGAGTGCACAAGATCGAACGAATCGTCTTCCAGGTCGCGAAGATCGCGCGCGTCGCCTTCCTGGAATCTCGCATTCGCAAGCCCCGCCGCGGTCGCACGAGCGTTCCCCGCCGCGACGAGATTGCTCGCGATGTCGACTCCGAGCACGTCTGCGCCGAGTTCGGCCAGCGGAAGCGCCGTCGTCCCGTCGCCGCAGCCGAGCTCAAGCACTTTCATTCCGGGCGTGATTCCCAGCGAGTTCGCGACTTCGCGGCCCGAATCCCGCATATATGCGGCTATTTCCGAGAAATTGCCCTTTTCCCACAAAGCTTTATTAGCGTTCATTATTTTTCCTCGATGGAATGTTACTTCCGGATTCTTCATCCGGAAGAGAAGACGGATATCTTAACGAGAAAAGGACAGCCGGGCAGGAGAAATTACATCGCGGCGGCCGGATCTCAGCGCCATCGGCGCGAAATGTTAATAGCCTTCAAGACCGCCCGATCCTCAGTAGCTCCGCAGGAGCGAAGTGTCTGTAGCAACGATATCCAAAACGATAGTCCCGACCGTTTCAGCCGAGAATCGCGGAAACAAGAAAGAAAGCCGCAATCAGGACGGGAATTCCGACGATGATCGCGACGATCACCCAAACCGTTTTCGCTGCGGAGATAACTCCGATCTGTTTCTGCGCTTCGGCGGGCTCGAGATGCAGAAGGCTCGCGTCCGGACGCAGCGAACCCAGCATTTCGATCAAACGGACGAAGGCCTCGTCTCCTTTCAGAACAAACAGACGCTTCTTCTCCAGCCGCCCGCCGTCGTCATAAGAAAAAATGAACTCTGAATCGTATGAGTTATCCGGTGCGAGTTTCGCCCCAGCGAGGTTCTGAGCGCCGATCGTCGGCACGAGGCAAAACTGCCTGAGGCCGGCGATTGGGATATCGATGATCCGCTCTTTGTCTGCGAGTCCCTTGCCTTTGGTTCGAACGCGAAGCCGCTCGGAGGTCAGGACGATCTCGGCGCTCGACGTGGAATGGTCGATCGAATAGGTGAATTGGTCCTGTGACATCGTGCGGCTCCTCCGGCGGCGGGCTAATTTGGGCAGAGAAGAATAGCACGAAAACCGGGAACTTATGGGAGAAAGAAAGCAGTTCTATTCATTGGTCATTGTTCAATGGGCAATGATCAATGCTGCAAGCCCGCCGGATCGCCTGGTCCTGTCAACGCCATAGCCGCGAAGTGTTAATAGCTGCCCGGAACGCCTGGCCCTGCTTGCGCCATCGGCGCAACATGTTAATAGCTAGTCCCATCACCATACGTCTATGAGCTCCATAGGAGCGACATGTCTGTAGCAACGAATGCCAAAACAGACCCCAAGTCGCGTAGCGACGGCAGGTCGCGACGCCGCTAGCGCGGCTGGGAATGGCTCTGCCTCGACACCCGTGGCCTGAAGGCCACGGCTATGATACGGCATCGCTACGCGACGCTCGGTCCTCAGTCCTTTGCTCTCAGTCCTGAAGCGCTACAAACATCCCGCTCCTACGGAGCTCCGGAGCCGCGCACGAGCCGAATGCTATTAACATCGCGCTCCTACGGAGCGATCCATTGATCATTGGCCAATGTGCAATGAGCATTGATCACACGTGCTGATCGATCAGGATCGTATTCCCGTCCGGATCCGTGATCATAAAGCTCGCGGGGCCGGATTCGCTTTCGATATCGTCTCCCGCATCGACTCCGTTCTCTCGAAGCGACGCGTGGATCTCGCGGGCATCCTCAAAGTCCTCGAGGTTCTGAGCGTCCTGGTCCCAGCCTGGGTTGAACGTCAGTATGTTGCCCTCGAACATCCCCTGGAAGAGGCCGATATTCGTGCTGCCGTTCTTCATTATCAGCCAGCCCTGGTCCTCGTCTCCGTGATACTTCTCGAACCCGAGCTTCTCATAGAATTCCTTTGACGCCTGCAGGTCTTTCACCGCGAGGCTCACCGAAAAACAACCTAGTTTCATGATTTCTCCTTTTACTGTAATTAACCGCATAGGGCCGGAAGGGGAATCAACGCGAAGGTCGCTAAGGCCGCGAAGATCATTGGGCCGGTTCTTGTCGCAATCAGCTTAACTTCCAAAGCCGTATCGACCCGTTGATCTGGAAGAAAGCAATAGCTCTCTTTGCGACCATTGCGTCCTTTGCGTTGATCCTTAATTTCCGAATCTCCGCGTTCCCTGTGGTCTCTGCGGTTCAACTTGCTTCAGAAGCGTCTGATAGGGAGGCATAGCTCGAGATCGAACCGCTCCCAGTTCAGCACATTCTCCTTATCCGCAAAGATCTCGACTCCCGGCGAGTGCTCGGGCTCGTACTCGCTTTCGACCAGCCACGTCGAGAACAGATAGTTCGTCGCGGTGGCCATTCGCTTTAGATCGCCCGAGACCCGTGTAACGGCGTAGTCCATCTCGGGCATCGTCATTATCGACACCCCTGCCTCATCGTCCGCACGCGTCCCGACCGGAACCGTCAGACACGCTTCGTATCTGCACTTCTCCCTGGGCGTCACCGACGGATCGTCCAGCGACATACCGAAGACCGTCGCCTTGTCCCAAAATCCGCGCTCTTCCGCCCAGCTGATCAACGATCGGTACGCGTTCGGGACGCGGTCTTCTTCGTATCCGCCTATGACGCGTATGAAAGCGACACGCCGCTCGGGGAATCGCCGGATCTCGACGGGGAAGTTCCCGCGAAGTTCCTCGTCAGACATTGGCAAAAGATACTCGCTGATGGGGAACAAGTCTTTGCGAATCTTGCTGTTTTCGATCTCCGCGCCTTTTCTGTATTCGCTCGGAGCGATCCCGAAATATTGCCGGAACCCGCGTGAAAAGGTGGATGACGACGAGAACCCGCAGTCGAGGGCGATCTCGGTGAGTGAGTCCTTCGAATACCGCAGGAGCCTCGCGGCCTTTTCCAGCCGGAGGCGGTTTGTAAACTGGTTGACTGTCTCGCCGGTGACGGTGGTGAAGATGCGGTGGAAATGAAATGGGGAGAAATGGGCGACATTTGCCAGGTCATCGAGAGAAGGCGATTCGTCTAGGTGCTCGCGAAGGTAATTTGTGACCCGGTCGATCCGGTCGGTGTAGGTTGTGGAAGGCCGCATATGTCAGGGACCGGGGATCAAGGGCTCTGTGACAGTGGCACGCGCATCAGCGTGTCGGTAGCCCACGCGTAAGCTAGGGCGAAGATCGGGGTGCACGCGTCCTGCGTGAAATCGGAACCCGGAACGCCAGCGACGGGCATGACATCGATCATTGCTCAATGGGCATTGTCCGATGACCAGCGCCATCGGTGCTACATGTTGATAGCACCGAGGACCGCCGAGCGCTCTTAGCTCCGTAGGAGCGGCATGTGTTTCACGATTAACAAAACACGATAGCAGAACCCGTATTGATCGAGATTTCACAGGCGCGAAGCAGACGAACGCAGCAGAAGGTTTCTATGCCATAAATCTGCCAAAGTTCTCCGCTATCAGAGGGGGTCTCCGCCGCATCCCAGACATCGTCAGATTCGGGATCCAGTCCTTCGGGAATTTCAAGCAGTTCAGAAAGGCGCCGGCATTCTGAGTGAAGCTGTTGGGTTGATCCGATCATCGCTCCTGCAACTTCTAGGCTTTCATCAGGAAAGATCACATTTTTAAAGTCTTGCGGGACGTAGTATCCCTCGCAGTCACTGTGAATCATAAGGTGCTGAAAAGGAAGTTCGGAGCCTGCCCTGGCTCCGAAGAATCGCTTGAAGAGGCCCGGTGACCGATCGAGTTCCAAGTAATAGCGATCAACCACGGGATCTTCATCTGTATTCTCATTTCCGGGGCTTGGAAGCGGGAGACGGAGAGCATCATAGGCAGCAATTCGTCGCAGGTAGTGGAGTCCTGAGTATCCCCACATCTGATAAGAAACCCAATGAGATTCAGGAAGATCCTCAGGTTCCTCGTGCTTCTTCAGACCGACCGCGACAAGTGCGGTATTGAGCCTTTCAAATTCCTCTTTGATCTCGGAAAAACCTTCCGGGTCATTCTGTTTCAAATCGGAAAGAAATCCGACGGCGATGTCCAACCCCATTATTCTCGCACCTCTGGCACTTCTTCTGCAGACATTTCGCTCCTTAAGAGCTATTTATCGATCATTGCTCAATGGGCATTGTCCGATGACCAGCGCCATCGGCGCTTCATGTTAATAGCACCGAAAACCGCAACGAGCTCAGGAACCGCGCACGAGCCGAATGCTATTAACATGTAGCTCCTACGGAGCTGTTCACTGGTCAATGTTCATTTCGTTCGAACCTCGGACTGTTCGCCACCACCTTGTCGTAGATCTTGAGTCTTTCTTCCCTCATTGGCTCTAAGCGCCTTTGGACTGCCTATTTCGGTGTTTTGCCGCAACCCGATTCTTGCACAAATGCGGCCAGTTCACCGCTGTCGCGCTTGGCGATAAGTTCGTCGACGCCTTTGTACTTCGCCTTCGGTTTCTCCGCCACCATCGCTTCGTAGGCCCGAAGCATACTCTCGAGCCCGGCCAGCTGGGCGGCGGCCTCGTCATCCTTCCGGTCCGGGTTTGAGAGCTTGAATGAAGCCATTCCAAACGCGTACTGCGCCATCAGATCGCTGCCGTACTTGTTCTTTTTGTCGGTTACACCCTTGAGTACATCGGTGCAGAGCGTAACCGAAACGTCGTCGGTTTGAATGACGTACTGCATCGCCGCCGATCGCAGGTCTTTCGCTGTCTTGTCAAAAGGCTTTTCCTCCAGGAACTTTGTGGTGTTGATCAATGCCGCCTTGTTGTCCTGGGCGGCGCCAGTTGCGACAAAAAATGGGATCAAGATCAGCGCGATCAGGGCCGGGATCAGTTTCTTCATAGGTAATCCTCCTGTCAGTGGTTGTGATGTGTTCGGGGATTATACGACGAGTGACAGTCAAATCGGGAGAAAGGCTCACTGGAGAAACAGCAGTGAGCAATGCCCGGCTTGTCGCTGCTGCTTCCTCTACTGATACTTGCCTCCGCTACGCGGCTGCGCCGGTTATTTGCTGGCGACCGAAGCCTGAAGGTCACGGCTAAGCTATTGCTGTCGCTGACGTGACGCTCGGTCCGCTGGATCGCATCGCCTTCCTAGCGCCATCGGCGCGATATGTTAATAGCCCGAGAACCGGAAAGAGATCTTAACTCCGTAGGAGCGGCATTTCTGTAGCAACGAATGCCAAAAAACACCCCAAGTCGCGTAGCGACGGCACATTTCAATGCTGATAGGAAAGATAACCCTTCAACCGATCGATCACTTCGTCCCAGTCTTCCGCGGATGCTGTGTGAGCCAATAATTTCTCCAGCCTCGTCTTAATGTCTGTCCAGTCGAACTCTTCCAGCACAAGGGTGTTGACGATAAACCTCCCGCTCTCGTATTTTGCCAGCCGTGAGGGAGATACGACCACGAAACCGAAAACCTCAGCGCCCGGCTTGCCTTTCTCGGAAAGCCAGGCCTGTACGAACGCTTCGAAATCGAACGGGTCGTCCGGATAGCCGTTTTCCGGCAGATCGGGGCTGTGCATTGAATCGACCTTTAGGTTCATTTCGAGCTAAGCGACGGCGTATTACTATCGTCTCCAACCTAAATCGTAGTAGTGATCCAGACAAAGAGCCACACCGACAAGTGCCTTTCGCTCACATCCTGCTTTACAACAGGTCTCGTCGGTGAGGCCTCCGCGACTCTTGAGAAGGAGTTCCTTTCTTTTTTTGATCGTATCGGTATCTTCCCAGCCGGTCTTTCGGTTAACACGAAAAGCAGCTCTTCCGTTGCTTCCCCAGTCCCAGGCATCGACAACCCACAAAACCGCGCATAACTTGCAGCTTTTTAGTTCAAGCCACCCTTCTGCGTTGCTCTCTAGTAGTTCAAGGTCCTGAGGGAAGCTCCCCAGCTCGTAGTCAATGAGGAAGAAGTCGGGCAGGTTTGCGCAGTCGCAAGCCTTCTTCGTCTCGGGTTTTTGGAAATGTTCTTCCAAGCTGCTTCGCTCAAAAAATGCCGCCGCTAAAGCGGCTGGGAATTATTTATTGGCCACGCGTGCTACAGACATGCCGCTTCTACGGAGCGGTTCTTTGGTCAACGTTCAACGGGCAATGACCAATTGCGCGCGCATTGATCGCGCTCCACATTCTCGCCCTCTCTGACGCTCGGGCTACGGACACTGCACGCGGGACGCGTGCGTTCCGCACCTACGCCCTCGCTAACGTTCGCGCTACTGACTCTTGATCCCTGATCAATGACACCTTGGCTTATCGGTCATACGGTTAATGTGAATCCGCCGTCAGGTGTCAGTGTCTGGCCGGTGATGTAGCTGGCGTCTTCGGAACAAAGAAACGCGATCGTCCGGGCTATCTCTTCCGGTTCCCCCGCGCGCTGAAGGTGTACGCTGTTGGCCAGCACCATTTCGAACAGCTCATTTCCCAGAACTCCGCGAATACGTTGATGCATCGGCGTTTTGACAAATCCCGGACACACGATATTGACCCTGATTCCCCGCGGGCCGAATTCCGCGGAAGCGCTTGTTGTCAATCCAACCTGGCCGTGCTTGGAGGCGACATAAGCGGCTCCGCCGGCGAATCCGAGAAACGAATTCACCGAACCGCCGTTGACGATCGAGCCTCCGTTTCCGGCGTTGAGCATCGCCTCGGCTTCATACTTTATGCAGAGATAATTACCTTTGAGGTTAATGTCCAGAACCCGGTCCCAATCGTCCTCGGCAAGATCTACCAGGGAAGAAACCGGTCCTTCGATCCCCGCGTTGTTGACGGCGAAATCGAGGCGCCCGAAGCTTTCGATCGCGTGTTCGACCATACGCCTGACGTCCTCAGCCTTCGAGACGTCTGTCTTGACCGCGGTCGCCTTTCCGCCCGCGGTCTCGATGCTTTCGACCAGGTCTTTGAGCTCTTCTTCGCGCCTCGCCGCGACGACGACGCTCGCTCCCTTCTCGGCGAATAATTCAGCGGTCGCCCGTCCGATCCCGCTGCTCGCGCCTGTCACGAGCGCGACCTTTCCGTTCATATCTTCCATTTGTTCGTTCCCTATTGAGTCGTGTGATTCGAATATGAAATTGGGTGGATCTTAAGTTAGTCCTATGGAGGATCTCACTCTGTTCGTAGCTCCGTATGAGCCGTTCAATGGTCAATGGGCAATGGGCAATGTTTCAGGCCTCCGGTAACGCTTCGCGTCCCCGACGCCGTAGGCGCTAAATGTTAATAAGCACCGAGGACCGCCGAGCGCTTGGCTCCACAGGAGCGACATGCCTGTAGCTGCGAATGCCAAGAAAACACCCCAAGTCGCGTAGCGACGGCTGGTCCCGCCGCCGCTAAAGCGGCTGGGAGCGGATTGGCCGCGATTCCCGCGGCCTGAAGGCCACGGCTAAGATACGGCATCGCTACGCGACGCAACTGCCCGAATCAAAAACTTTGCGACTTGGCGCCTTTGCGGTTGATCTTCGTTTTCGTCCCTACCGATAATCGAGCCACTCCGTCGGCTTGTCGTGTCTCGAGAGCGTGATCCTCGTCTCCGTGCGGAACAGCGGCTCACGGGTTTCGAGCGCGTATTCCGCGGTCAGCTTCGCGAGGTTCGGTTCGTTCGCCTTCTGCGAAAGGTGGGCGAGGACGATGTCTCTTGCGGAGCCGTCATAATCCTCCGTCAGCCATTCCGCGACGTCCTCGTTCGATATGTGTCCGGTCGGCGACGAGATCCTCTCCTTAAGCTCCCAGCTGTAGACCGGACACGCGCGCAGCATATCGATCGCGTGGTTCGATTCCACGACGATCGCGTCGCAGCCCGTCAGCTTTTCCTTCATCAGAGGCGTGAAATGCCCGAAATCCATCAAGGTCGCGACCCGCACTCCGCTGTTCTTGGCCACAAATCCGAAATTGTCCGCCGCGTCGTGGGGGACTGAGAAAGGCTCAAAATCGATGTCGCCGATCGTGAATCCCTCGTCTGATTCGATCGAAACCGTGTTGTCCTTCAGCACCTTCTGGCGCAAACGGGTCTCCCTCTCTCCGTTTGCCCCGTTCTTCGGCCGAAGATAAGCGTCTTGCGTTTTGTCAGACAGGAAGACCGGGCACCTGACGGTCTTCAGAAGGACCCTCAGGCCGCCGGCGTGATCGGAGTGTTCGTGGGTGATCAGTACGGCATCGAGTTTCTCAAAATCCTCGCCGACTTCCGCGAGCCGCAGAAGGATCTGCTTGGCACTCAGCCCTGCATCTACCAAAACCCTTGTGTTTTCAGTAGTTATGAGGACCGAATTACCTGTGGAGCCGCTTCCGAGGACTGTGAAACGCATAACGAATAAATTGCCATCGAGAGTAACACACCGGACGCCAGCGCCAAAGAGGTACGAAATACGTGAAATGCCGAAAAATCGGGCCTTCGGGGATGGCCGGGGCCTGCCCTCCCGGCTGTCTTATGGCGTTAAAATAGTGTAAAATAACCCTTTATTTAGCAGATCAGAAATCTCCGCATTAAATCCTATCTATTCAGGGGAAAACAATTGGCAGAAGCAAAAAGCACTAAAGAGAATATCAAACGCGAAACCGTTAAGTACGGCGCCGATTCGATCACCGTCCTTGAGGGTCGCGAGGCCGTTCGCAAGCGTCCCGCTATGTACATCGGGTCGACGGGCGAGATCGGCCTTCATCACCTTGTTTACGAGGTCGTCGACAACTCCGTCGACGAGGCGCTCGCGGGTTACTGCGACACGATCGAGGTGCTGATCCACCTCGACAACTCGATCACCGTGATCGACAACGGCCGCGGGATCCCCGTGGATATCCACAAGAAGGAAGGCCGTTCGGCCGCGGAGGTCGTGATGACCGTCCTGCACGCGGGCGGCAAGTTCGATTCGAATTCGTACAAGGTGTCAGGCGGCCTGCACGGCGTGGGCGTTTCGTGCGTGAATTTCCTGAGCGAATGGCTCCACCTGGAGATCTGGCGCGACGGCAAAACGTACGAACAGGAGTACAAGCTCGGCATTCCGCAGGCACCTCTGAAAGAGGTAGGTAAGACCAAGAAACGCGGCACGAAGATCACGTTCAAACCTGACGGTTCGATCTTTGAGACGGAACTTTACAGCTTCGAGAAACTCTCCGAGAGGCTTCGTGAAAAGGCTTTTCTCAACAAGGGCATCCGCATTTCGATCAAGGACGAGCGCGGTGATGACGAACGCACGCACGAATTCTATTACAAAGGCGGCATCGCGGAGTTCGTCAAGCACCTCAACAAGAACAAGAGCCCGCTTCACGACAAGCCGATCTATTTCGAGCAGGTCGACGACGCCATCTCGATCGAGATCGCGATCCAGTACAACGACGCCTACGACGAGAAGGTGTACACATTCGCGAACAACATCAACACGGTCGACGGCGGAACGCACCTTTCGGGATTCCGCAGCGCTCTGACAAGAGTCGTCAATAATTACGCGAAGGAATCGGGGCTTCTGAAGAACTTTAAGGGCTCGCTTCTCGGCGACGACATACGCGAAGGGATAATCGCCGTCGTTTCGGTCAAGATCCCGCAGCCGCAGTTCGAGGGCCAGACGAAGGGCAAGTTGAACTCGCCGATCGACGGCGAAGTCAGTTCGTTCCTGTACGAAAGACTGAGCGACTATTTCGAGCGCAACCCGGCGATAGCGAAGAAGATCGTCGGAAAGGCCGTGGATGCGGCGCGCGCAAGGGAGGCCGCGAGAAAAGCCCGCGAGATCGTCCGCAAGAGCGCGCTCGGTTCGTCGACGCTTCCGGGCAAGCTTGCCGACTGCCAGGAAAAGGACCCGGCGCTTTCGGAGATCTACCTTGTCGAGGGCGACTCCGCCGGCGGATCTGCGAAACAGGGACGCGACCGCAGGAATCAGGCCGTGCTTCCTTTGAAAGGCAAGATCCTGAACGTGGAGAAGGCGCGTTTCGACAAGATGCTCGGCCACGGCGAGATCAAGGCTCTGATCACGGCGCTCGGCACCGGCATCGGCAAGGACGACTTCGACATCGAGAAGCTTCGCTATCACAAGGTCATCCTGATGACCGACGCCGACGTGGACGGAAGCCACATCAGGACGCTTCTGCTGACATTCTTTTACAGGCAGATGCCGGAGCTTGTCGAAGCCGGCCACATCTACATCGCTCAGCCGCCGCTCTACAAGGTGAAGAGGGGCAGGTCCGAGCGCTATATCAAGGACGAGGCGGAGTTCTTCCGGTACCTTATGGGCCAGGCGGCGGACAATATCGAGGTCACCGCAGCCGGAAATCCCGTGTCCGGCAAAGCGCTTGAGAAAGTGCTCCAGCAGACGGTCGATTACCGAAAGTTCTCTTCAAGGCTTGCGCGGAGGCTCGGCAACAACGAGCGGCTTCGCGATGTCATTCTCGACGCGTTCGTCGGCGAGAACGGGGTTCTTCACACGAAGGGCGTCGGGATCCGCAAGGTGTTCGAACAGAGAGACACGCTGGCGGTCGTCGAGGCGCAGATCAGCGACGCCGGCTACGCCACGGAGCTTACGACCGATGAGGAGCATGGTCTTCACGCGATCGAGATCGGCACGGAATCCGGAAGCGGGGTACTGCTCGACTGGAACATCGCCAGCTATGTCGAGTTTCACCGCTCGGTCGAGCTGAAACAGGCTCTCGAGGAGAGGTTCCCGGCTCCGTTCACTTTTACGAAGAAGGGCGAGACGAAAGAGATCGAGGACCGTATCGAACTGCTCGACGAGGTCATCGGCGGTGCGAAGAAAGATATAGCGATCCAGCGTTACAAGGGTCTCGGCGAGATGAACCCGGAACAACTCTGGCAGACGACGATGAATCCCGACACCAGAACCCTTTTGCAGGTCAGGATCGAGGACGCGATCGAAACGGACGAGATATTCACGATCCTCATGGGCGACCAGGTCGAGCCCAGGCGCCAGTTCATCGAGGACAACGCGCTGGATGTGAAGAATCTGGACGTTTAGGGTTGAGTTGGGTGAGTTGGGTGAGTTGGGTGAGTTGGCTGAGTTGGGTGAGTTGGCGGAGTTCTTCGCCCCGGAGGGGCGACGGAAGTTAGCCCGGGGTGGAGCCGAAGGCGCAACCCCGGGGAGCGGAGGAAAATAGATCCCAAGCCCCGGAGGGGCGACGGACGATCAGGAAACGGATAGCTCCCGCCATTCGGCGGGCGACAAGCTGAAGCTTATCGTACATCGCGGGCGATCGCCCCGGAGGGGCGACGGAGAAAAGGAATGAGACGAAAGGACTGAGGACTGAGATCAAGTGTCAGGTGACGGGGATCAGGTGTCACAAGCCGGGCGCCGTCGGCGCCAAATGTTAATAGCATTGGAAGTCGTTCCGCGTCATCAGCTCCGTAGGAGCTACATGTCTGTAGGAATGGCACCGACAAGAATATCCGATCGCGTAGCTATTAGGACCTTGAGCAAATGGTTAGTCCCGGAACCGCAGCACTGACACTGTATGGGCTTTGGCTGTTCTTCTTTGTCTTTTCCTTCGTTGTCATGGTTAGATCCGTTGCGATGGCGGTTAGAGAAGGTGAACGATCTTCCAGGTTAGTCGGTCGCGCGATTGGAGCGGCACTTGTCTATTTTGTCAGCGCAGGCGTGTCCATGCTCTTGCTCGTGCTTGTCTTCTGGGCAGAACCGAGACGCGCGGATGATTTCCTTTCGTTCTCCGATTTTCTTTGGTGTTTAATCGTCGTGTTACTTTTCGGGTTTCTCGGATGGCTGAGTTCCGTACTTGTAAATCAAGGCGTACTGAATCCCTTTTCACCCGGCTTCTGGTTTGAAGGGCGCGATTTAGTTGAGATCGATCTGGACGTTAAGAACTAGTCATTGGTTCAACCAGTCTTTCGAGCCGCTTCAGCGGCATGATCTCAGTAATGAGAAGAAAGGACTGAGGACTGAGATCAAGTGTCAGGTGACGGGGATCAGGTGTCACAAGCCGGGCACCGTCGGCGCCAAATGTTAATAGCATTGGAAGTCGTTCCGCGTCATCACCTCCGTAGGAGCGACATGTCTGTAGCACTGGCACCGACAAGTCCTTTCTGTCATGTCAGCGGCGGAAGGGTTGATCTGCCGTTTGCTCGATACCGGACTTCGGGAATCCTTTTCAAACTATGGTTCCCAGAGATTCAGTGTTGATCCTGTTAGCGCTATGGGCGTTGATCCTCTTGCTGTCACCCGCAGTGCTTACTAGAGTTGTGACAAGGATCCTTGGAGAAGGCGTGCGTTTCTTGAGTTTGATCTATCGTGTGGGAGCTGCTGCAACAATGTATCTCGTCAGCGGTTTGATCTCATTGACTTTCCTGATCCATTATTTGGCACAGCCAGATCAATGGCCGAAGGACGACTTTTTATCGCTTTCAGAATCCTTGCTCTCGGTGATCCTCGTGCTTGTATTCGGATTTTGCGGATGGCTTGGTTCCGTTGTCGTGAACGAGGGTTTCTTTAATCCCTTCTCTCCAAGTTTCTGGTTTGGAACGACGGATAAAACGGAGTTCGAACTATAAGGAATGCCGGGAAGGTACCCAAACCGATTGCATGTGATTGAACCTTGAACTTGGAATTTGGAACAGGAAGTAAGAATGTCTTCACTAGTACTTGATACCCGCCCCCTCGAAACCTATCTCGCGATGTCCGACGAGGAGATTGCGGAGCGGATCGAGTCCGCGCGCGAGGAACTCGGCCCGAAGGTCGTCATCCTCGGCCATCACTACCAGCGCGACGATGTTATACGCCACGCCGACCTCAACGGCGATTCCTACCAGCTTTCCGTTCTCGCATCAAAGACCGACGCCGAGTTCATAGTCTTCTGCGGCGTCCACTTCATGGCCGAGTCTGCCGATATACTCGGACGTGAAGATCAGCGCGTGATCTTGCCCGACATGGGCGCCGGATGCTCGATGGCCGACATGGCGCATATCGACCAGGTCGAAGAGGCGTGGGAAGTGCTGACCGAGATAGGCGTCGTCGGAGCCGGATCGTCCGTAGCTCCGATCACTTATATGAATTCGTCGGCGGCGATCAAGGCTTTCTGCGGAAGGCACGAGGGCGTCGTCTGCACTTCATCGAACGCGACCAAGCTGTTCGACATTTATCTGAAGAAGTTCGACAAGATGTTCTTCTTCCCCGACCAGCATCTCGGTCGCAACACCGGGGCGAAGTTCGGGATACCGCTCGACAAGATGGTCGTATGGGACCCGCACAAGGAACTGGGCGGAAACACGGAAGAGGAACTTCTGGAAGCCAAGCTCATCCTATGGCGGGGCCACTGTTCGGTTCACGGCAGGTTCAAGGACTGGCACGTGGACAAAATCCGGGAGGACGTGCCCGGCGTGAACGTGCTTGTCCACCCCGAGTGCATCTACGAGGTCGTCCAGAAGAGCGACTTTAACGGCTCGACGTCTTATATCATCAAGACCGTCGAAGAGGCCGCGCCGGGTACGAAATGGGCGATCGGGACGGAAGTGAATCTCGTTAACCGCCTCGCGAAGCGCTTTCCCGATAAGGAAGTGCATCTTCTGGCTCCCGACCTCTGCATGTGCGCCACGATGTACCGCATCTCGCCGCAGAGCCTTGCGTGGGCTATGGAAAACCTCACCGAAGGCACTATCGTGAACGAGATCTCGGTCGAGCCGGAGACCGCGAAATGGGCAAACGTCGCACTCGAACGGATGATCTCGATGACGGAAGGGTAGAAAAAGAGTTTGGAGGATAGGGCGCGTGCGGTGTAGTATTGTTAAAGGCTGTTGAACAGCCGCTCTCCCAGGTCCTTCCAATTACCTCCCTCATCACCTATCGTTGAGAAATGGCCGACATCGCTGACAAACTTCCGGAGAACGTCCCGGGCAAATACTACGTCGACGACCAGTGCATAGACTGCGACGTGTGCCGCGACACTTCTCCCGCGAATTTCATGCGCGACGACGAGAACGGCTATTCGTACGTCTGGAAACAGCCGGAGACCGCTGAGGAGCGCGAGCTCTGCGAAGAAGCGTTGATGGCCTGCCCTGTCGAAGCGATCGGCGACGACGGAGCGGGTGAGGGTGAATCAAACGAGGTATCAAAAGAGAACGAGCTCGTTGGGAGTTGGTAGTTGATAATTGATAGTTGAGAATTGATATTTGAATGCCGGCGGAAGCCGGCTTTTTCATTTTTCAGGGACCAGGGACCAAGGCGCACGTGTCCGAAGCCCGACCGTCAGGGAGGGCTACTTTGAGGACTGAGACGAAAGGACTGAGGACTGAGGACTGAGTGCAGACGACTGAGGACTTAGAAAGTTCGCTGAATCTTCCGCCCCGGAGGGGCGGCAGACGATCAGGAAACGGACCGTTCCCGCCTTTCGCTGGGCGACAAGCAGAAGCCAATCGTACATCGTGGGCGATTGCCGCGAAGCAGCGGCACGATCCGAGGTCGCTACGCGACTACGAATCTAGTTAGAGGTCGGGATTCTACAGACATGCCGCTCCTACGGAGCTTGGATCACGCGGCGACCCTGCGAGCTATTGACATGTTGCGCCTGCGGCGCTAAGAGGCGGAAACGACCACACAGTTCCCAACCTGCCCGCTTACGGCGCTGTTATGCGAAAGCGTGAATCGTGCATTCATGTCTAGGCCGCAGCTCCGTAGGAGCAACATGGTAATAGTGTTTCGGTGACGCGCGGCTATCGAGCTCCGTAGGAGCGGCATGTCTGTAGAAACTCTCGTCAGCCGCGTAGCGGCGTTACGAGCGCGGGGCGCCCGATGCACGCGGGACGCGTGCGTTCCGTTATGCCCGTCGCTTGCGCTCCGGGTTCCGATTAGTAACGCCGCTAACGCGGCTGGAAACAGGTGGAATCGCCTTTCCCCGGGCTGCGCCTACGGCTTGCCCGGGGCTAACATCTACCCGTCCCTCCGGGACTCGTTCGGACCAGATACGGAGCTGAATATTCTGATCAAACACTACCAAGAATTGATCTCCTCACCCATCACTCATCACTCAGTCCTCATCTCTCATCACTCATATCTCAACGTAGATCCACCCGTCTTCGACGACCACCGAGTACGTCTCAATCGGGCAGCTCTTTTTCGTAAAGCATTCGCCGCTGCGGACGTCGAATCGCCAACCGTGCAGGTCGCATTCGACGATGTTCCCGTAAAGCCTTGAATCCGCCAGCGGAAACCCCTTGTGCGGGCAAAAGTTCTCCACCGCGTAATACTCGCCGTCGACATTGAACAGCGCCAGCTCCGTTCCGCTCTTCAGCTGGACAGTCGCCCCACGGCCCGGCGGGACCGCTCCTACCTGGCCCACCTTGACCCTTCTTCCCTCGCGCGCCGGACGACGCGCCGCTCGCATTGCTTTACCCATATCTGCTCTTGTTCAGGACCTCATTAAAGTCTAAGTTGGCAAAAGGACCAATTCAAACGCCGGCGAGTCAGCCGCAGGCGCGCCAAAAGGAAAATGGCTTGCTTTATTGGCCTATCTCAAAGAGAATAAAACCCATAACAAAACGGGCGCAGAGAATGACTGAGATAGGTACAACCGCTAAAAACAGGCTCAAATGCCGCCGGATTATGGCCGCCAACGTCACAATGGCGACGCGCGAAAGCACGCTCAAAGATGCCGCGGCGATCCTCCGGGACGGCGACATAGGCATTCTCCCGATCGTCGACGGCGAAGGCCGCCTCGTCGGCCTGCTGACCGACAGGGACATCGTCGTCCGCGCGGTCGCGGACGGTCTCGACATCACGTCGACCACCGTCGGCGACATAATGACCGAGGAGCTCTTCACCGCCGGCCCCGACGATTTCGTATTCGAAGCGCTTCGCACAATGGGCGAGAAGCAGGTCAGACGCATACCGATCGTGGATGAGGACGGCGTGCTTCGGGGCATCGTCTCGATGGCCGACATCGCGCTCGAAATGGAAGACGAAAAGGAAGTGGCCGAAACGCTCGAGGAGATCTCAAGCGGAGCCGCGTTCTGGAACAAGAACTAGCAGGAACCGGCCGCGGGAACTCATATGGCTAAATCGTTGAATCGCTATTTTCACTTTCTCGAGAACTCCGGAGAGGCCAAACCCTCCGGACGGCTCTGGTATCCGGCGGCGGACATCTACAAGACACCGGACGGATGGCTGGTCAAGGTCGAGCTCGCAGGCGTTTCGGCCGAAGATATCGAGATCGACATTCAGGGAAATCAGCTTTACATCGCGGGATGCCGCAAGGACAAGACGTGCGCCGCGGGCGGCTCAGTCCAACAGCTGGAGATCACGTACAGCCGGTTTGAAAAATCCCTGGAGTTTCCCGGCTCGATCGAAGAGGCGAAACTCGAACATAACTTCGAGGACGGGCTTTTGATGATATTTCTGAAGACCGGCTGAGAGCGTTTCGACTCTCCCTTACGCACCGGCGACACGGACAGATGACCGTGTTTTTGTTTTCTCCGAGATCAAATGGCCGAAAACACTGAAGAAAAGAAACCTGCAGCTGAAACTGAACCGGACGTGTCCGTTCCGGGCGAACCGTTCGAGCTTACGATACTGCCTCTGCAGAATACGACGCTGTTTCCGCAGACGGTTGTTCCGCTCGCGGTGGGGCGCCGCAGGTCGGTAAGCGCGGTCGAATTCGCACTTTCGTCAGAAGAGAAGCTTATCGGCTGCATTACCGTCAAGACGGAGGACGTCGAGGGCAACGACGCGAAACCTGAAGACCTGCATTCGGTTGGGACGCTTGTGACGATCAAGCGGATGATGCGGGCCGAGGACGTGATGCAGCTCGTCGTCCAGGGCGTCGACCGTTTCCGGGTCATTGAGTTCACGCAGTCCGAGCCGTTCCTCAAGGCAAAGGTGGAGATCCTTCCCGAACTCACGGTCGAGAACCAGGACGAAGTAGAGGCTCTGAAACGGAACGTGCGCGGCCTTATCCAGGAGGCGCTGGCGATGCTTCCTCAGGTTCCGCCCGAGATCCGGATGTCGGTGATGTCGCAGGAGGATCCGGTCCAGCTTTCGTACTTCCTGGGCTCGGTCCTGGACCTCGGAGAAGAGAACGAGCAGAACATGCTCGAGGCCTCGACCGTCGACGATCTGCTCACTCTCGCTCACGCCTCGCTTGCGAAAGAGGTCGAGATAATGCAGATCCGCACGAAGATCGCCACCGAAGCGCAGAGCGAGATGGACAAGGCTCAGCGTGACTACGTTCTTCGCCAGCAGATGAAGGCCATCCAGAAGGAGCTCGGCGAGGACGATACTGGCGAAAGGGCGGAAGCGGAGCAGCTCCGCGAACGCCTCGACCAGGCGGACCTTCCCGAATATGTGAGGAAGGAGGCGGAACGCGAGCTTCGCAGGATGGAGCAGCTGCCGCAGTCGGCACCCGATTTTCACGTGATCCGCACGTACCTGGAGTACGTTCTCGAGCTTCCCTGGAAAAAATCGAGCCCCGAGAAGCTCGACCTTGAAGAAGCGCGCAAGATCCTCGACGAAGACCACTACGGGCTGGAAGACGTAAAGGAGAGGATCCTTGAATTCCTGGCGGTCGTGAAGCTGCGGCCCGATTCGAAGAGCCCTATCATCCTCTTCGTGGGACCTCCGGGCGTCGGAAAGACCTCGCTCGGAAGATCGATCGCTCGAGCTCTCGGGCGCGAGTTCGAGAGGTTCTCGCTCGGCGGGATGCGCGACGAGGCCGAGCTTCGCGGGCACAGAAGAACCTACATCGGAGCGATGCCGGGCAGGATCATCCAGGCGCTAAGGCGTGTCGGGGTCAACAATCCTGTGATGATGCTCGACGAGATCGACAAGCTCGGCAACGACTACCGGGGCGATCCGGCGTCGGCGCTCCTCGAGATCCTCGATCCCCAGCAGAACAACACGTTCAGGGACCATTACCTCGATCTCCCGTTCGATCTCTCTAAGGTGTTCTTTATTGCGACCGCCAACCAGCTTGCGCCGATCGCGATGCCCCTCCGCGATCGTATGGAGATCATCGGACTCGCGGGTTATTCCGATCAGGAAAAGCTGAACATCGCGAAACAGTACCTGATCCCGCGCCAGGTCGAAGAAAAGGGGCTGAGTCCTGAAAAACTTCAGATCACCGACGAGGCGGTCAACGTGATCACCTCACGATACACGCGCGAAGCGGGCGTGCGGCAGCTCGAAAGGACCGTCGGGAACATCGCGCGCAAGGTCGCCTTCAAGGTGGCGATCGGCGAGGAAGGCAAGTTCGTGATCGGGCCCGACGAGCTCAGGGAATACCTGGGCGGACCGCGCTTCTATCCCGAACAGGCTCGAACGGACCTCGCTCCCGGAGTCGCTACCGGAATGGCGTGGACCGAGATGGGCGGCCAGGTGCTGTTCATCGAAGCGACGAAACTGCCCGGATCTTCGGGACTTACGCTTACAGGACAGCTTGGCGACGTTATGAAGGAATCGGCAATGGCCGCGCGCAGTTACCTTTGGGCGCACGCGGACGAACTTGGGATCAAGGTTGAGGACATAAAAGAGAACGGGGTTCATCTGCACGTTCCGGCTGGTGCCATTCCGAAGGACGGGCCTTCGGCGGGTGTGACGATGACTTCCGCCCTGGCGTCTCTCTACACCGGCAGGAAAGTGCGTTCGGACACGGCGATGACCGGTGAGATCACTTTGTCGGGGCTTGTTTTTCCGGTCGGAGGTGTCAAGGAGAAGATCCTGGCAGCGCACAGGGCGGGGATCAGGCGGATCATTATGCCCGCGAAGAACGAGGCCGACGTGGACGAGATCCCCGAAGACGTGCGAAAGGACCTGGAGATCGTTCTCGCGAATGACATATCGGACGTACTCGATGCCGCTCTAGAGCCGGATTCGGCTGCTCCGGACAAGAAGTCCGAAGAAGAATACGCGGCGCACGCAGGGGAAGGCGGGAACTCGGACCAGGGAAGCGACCGGCTCGTCGCAAAAGAGGAAAGTTGAATCCGTTTATTCGACGGGTCTCAGGCAGAACATCGTAGCGGTCATCGTCGCGTAGGTTTCCGAACCGTTCGCGTCGTTGACCGCTCCTTCCGTAAAGACAAGGGTCCTTCCCGTCTTCAACACCCGCCCGTCGGCGATTATCCTATTCGCCGTGCAGGGTCTCATCAGTGTGATCTTGAACTCGACCGACATCACCTCGGCATCGTCCGGCATTGTCGAAAGCGCCGCGTAGCCGCACGCTGAATCGGCGATACTGGCCAAGATGCCGGCGTGTGCGTATCCGTGCTGCTGCAGATGTTGCTCGGCTATGTCGCAGGCGATGCGAGCGAAGCCCTTCTCCCACGAGACGAGTTCCGCTCCGAGCGTTCGCATAAACACCTGCTTGTTGAAATTCGCACGGATCCTGTCCATCTTCGTCAGAACTGCGCAGGGATACCCGTGTCCTTCCCGTAGAATTCGCGAACGCGCGCGGCTATCTGGTTGTCGGTCATCGAATCGGCGGCCTCGACAGCTCTCAGGTTGGGCTTCGGCCCTGCCTCTTTTTCAAAAAGCTTCTCGAACCGGGTCTTCATATGCGCCGGCCCGAAGACCAGCAACTGGTCCGCGGGCGCGACCGACTTCAGCACGCGACCGAGGAACTTCGTTTCCATCTCCTCGATCCTGTTCTCTCTTGCGCGTTCGTCTTCGACAAACTGGTTCCCGAAGCGTCCCGACTGGTTCGTTTCGCCTTCGATCCGCTCTTGGGTCTCGATCCCGGATTCAAGCGTCTTCACGTCCGTACTGTTCCCTTCGAGCGTCACCAGAACGGCTTTCGAAGTGTCGAGCCAGACGCCCATCAGTTTCCGTGGTTTCATAACGACCTCCATCTGACCTTGGCTGGCAAAATCCTTTGTTCTCTATGATTTTAGGATAGCACAGGGGCGGGGCGGCGGGAATCGGCGGCCGTCCGCGGCGCCTTCGGCCGCCGTACCGAAAAAATAACTGCGCGGGCCGGTTTTGATTGGATAAATCGCTCGCGTTCGGTGTATGCTTGTAGGTTAAGATAGCGATCCGCAAGTCCACAGTTCACTTATATTTTCAGAGAGAGCCTCCAGATTCTGCGATCCATATAACACAACTATTGAAATGAAGATCGGGCCCCATCGGGCCGCTTGAGAGAAATGGCATTAAAGTCTTTATTTAGTTTATTTTCCAGCGATCTCGCGATCGACCTCGGAACGGCGAACACCCTTGTTTACGCGAAAGGCCGCGGCATAGTGGTCAGCGAGCCCTCGATAGTCGCGATCAACAAGATCACTAACCAGGTCGAAGCGGTCGGCCGTGACGCGAAGGAAATGCTCGGCAGGACGCCGGGCAACATCGTCGCGATCCGCCCGATGAAGGACGGCGTCATCGCCAACTTCGAGGTGACGGAGAAGATGCTTCAGCACTTCATCCGAAAGGCCCATAACGGCAAATCGTGGGTCCGGCCGAGAGTCGTCATCGGCATACCTTCGGAGATCACGCAGGTCGAGCGCCGCGCCGTAGAGGATTCCGCCTACAGGGCTAAGGCTTCCGAGGTCTACCTCGTTGAAGAGGCGATGGCCGCCGCGATCGGCGCCGGTCTTCCGATCACCGAGCCGCACGGCAACATGGTCGTCGATATCGGCGGAGGAACCACCGACATCGCGGTCATCTCGCTTTCCGGTATAGTCTACTCGCGCGCAGTCCGCGTGGCGGGTAACGAGATGGACGAGTCGATCACGCAGTTCATCAAGCGCAAGTACAACCTTCTGATCGGCGAGCGGACTGCCGAGGCGATCAAGATCTCGCTCGGCTCAGCGTTTCCGCTCGACGAGTCGCTTTCGATGGAGGTCCGCGGCCGCAACCTGATCGAGGGTATTCCGAAGACGATCAACATGACCGACGAGGAAGTCCGCGAGGCGCTTTCCGATTCGGTATCAACGATCGTCAACGCCGTCCGAGTCGCTCTGGAACGCACGCCGCCCGAGCTTTCGGCCGACATCGTCGAAAGGGGCATTGTCCTGACCGGCGGCGGCGCACTTTTGAAGAACCTGGACAAGCGCCTGATGATCGAGACCGGGCTCCCCGTCGTCGTCGCCGACGATCCGCTCTCGTCGGTCGTTCTTGGAACCGGGAAGATGCTTTCCGATTTCGAACTGCTGAAGAGGGTCAAATGGGATAACTCCCTGATGACCGGCAGTTGATCCGCTGTCTGAAATACCGCTGTTTACGGCCGGAGCTGAAGAGGACTTCGGTTCCGGCCTCGTGTTTTGATTCTCCGACGTTCCCGCACCAATAAATGCCCGCAGAGAGAAGTCAAAAGGAAGTCTGGAGGCTGACGCCCTGGCTGATGATCGTGCTGTTGTTGGCGAATTTCGTGATGATGGCATACGACGCGAGGGCGGAGAACCAGGACCGCGTGCTTCGCGTTTGGACCCAGGCGCTCGCGAGATTCGTGCAGTCGCCGGTCACGTACGCCTCTTCTGCAGTGTCCGGATTCTACAACTCGCTCGTGGGCATGCGGACCGCCCAGTCGGAGAACGACACTCTCAAGCAGAGGATCCAGGAACTTGAGGTGCGGGCGCAACAGACAAGGGAGTTAGAATCCGAGAACAGACGGCTTCGCGATCTGCTCGACCTGAAGGAATCTGCGGACTACGACGTCCTTCCCGCGCAGATCATCGGCCGCGATGCGTCGGTCTGGTTCGATACGGCGATCATTAACCGCGGAAGCATCGATGGCGTGAAGCTTAATATGCCTGTCGTCGTCAATGGAGGCCTCGTTGGCAGGGTGACCGCCGTAAGCCCGCTGACATCGCAGATCGACCTGATAACGCGCGACAAATCGGGGCTTGGGGCCGTGATCGGGGAACTGGGGGATTCGAGCGCGCTCGGCGTGGTCAGGGGAACCGGGGAATCCGAAGTTCTCGAGATGAAGTACGTTCCTGGTTATGTCGAGGTGAAAGAGGGGGACGTGATTTACACGACGGGCCAGGACGGGATCTATCCTCCGGGGCTCAAGCTCGGAGAGGTGATAGAGGTCAGATCGGGTTCGGCGACCGTGCCACATCAAATAAAGATCAGGCCCGGCGCGAGCATTTCCGGCCTTCAGGAGGTCGCTGTGCTCCTTTACACCGCGCCTGAGAAACCGGATTTCGAAAGGGCGCTTCCGAACGCGGTGGCGGATGACCAGGCACCGAACGACTGAACGGGTAAACAAGAAGAGTGAAGCTTACGATCGCATTGATCATCGCCATAGTGCTTCAGTGGACGTTGAGGAACGTCGCTGAACCCTTGGCGTATATCGACTTCCCGCTGATCGTCGTAGTGTATGCCGCGCTTCAGAGGAACTCGATCCGGGCGATTATCTTCGGCACCATCGCTGGCGTCTCCACTGACGCGCTCAGCGGCGGGCTTCTGGGTGCGAACGGTTTCTCTAAAACATTGATAGCATTCATAGTTTCGGAGATCGCGAGACGCGTCTACCTGGACAACTTGCTTCTCAGGATACCCGTCATAGCGGGCGCTTGCGTTCTTGACGATCTGATATATTACGGGATGCACAACCTGCTCGGTCAAGAGATCGAGGGCCAGATGCTCATCACGATTTCTTACACGCTTCTGGCGACGACCGTAGCGGGGACTATCTGCTATCTGCTGCTGGAAAACCTCAGCGCTGAGAAGTTGTCCGGGCGAAGGCGCTCCGAGTTCTTCGGACCGAAGAGGCAGTCCCGAAGAAGAAACCCGATCAGGCTGGGCAGGAAGTGACCGAAAGATGAAGGTACAGGATTTTGCACAGAACCTTCCGATAAGGCTCGGGACCATACAGGTCCTGGCCTTCGTGCTGCTCACGCTGCTCGGGATACGCCTCTATCATCTTCAGATCAACCGCGGGGAAGATTACCGTATACGCGCCGAGAACCAGCGGATCAGGATGATCCCGATCCCTGCGCCGCGCGGCGCCATCTTCGACCGCAACGGAAACCTCCTTGTCGATTCCCGATCCACGTACAACGTCACGCTGACTCACGAGCCGGGCGAGCAGATCAACCCCATGGACCGCGTCGACGAGTATTCGAGGGGCCTCGCGGTCGAGCGCGAGTTCCTGATCGAGAGAATCAATCTGCTGAAGACTCGGCCGGATTACGAGACCCTTGTCCTGAAGGAGAACGCCACCCTTCAGGACATTACGTGGGTCGAGACGCGGACGCTCGAATTCCCCGAACTGAGGATCCAGCTCCAGCCGCAACGGTTCTACCCGCACGGAGAAATGCTCGCGCACGTGCTCGGCTATGTCGGCGAGGTCAGCCCGGCACAGCTGGAGAAGCCCGAGTACAGCCATCTCAAGCCGGGAGACATTATCGGAAAGGGCGGTCTCGAGCAGTACTACGACAAATATTTGCGAGGCCAGCCGGGTTATCGAAAGGTCATAGTGGACAGCCGCGGAAGGGTACAGAGCGAGATCGACCTCGTACCGCCGCAGCCCGGCCAGGACCTGTACACGACGCTTGACCTCGATCTTCAGAAGGCCGCCGAGGAGCAGCTGGCGATGTCCGCGACAAAACGCGGCGCGATCATCGCGATGGACCCGCGCGACGGAGGAGTCCTCGCGATGGCCTCCGCGCCGTCGTTCGATCCGAATGTCTTCGTCCAGGGAAGCGCCACGAAAGAAGGCCGGCGGCAGATCGCTGCGTACTGGCAGGACGAAACGCGTCCGCTTTACAACAGGGCGATCCAGGGCCGTTACCATCCCGGTTCTACCTGGAAGATACCGGAATCCGTCGCCGCTCTGAGGCAGGGCGTCGTGACCGTGTCGAGCTCGAATCTCGCCTGCGGAGGCGGTATCACGATCGGCAACAAGTTCACGCGTTGCATGGGAAACCACGGTTCGCCGCCCCTGCAATACGCGATCACAAAGTCCTGCGACGGCTATTACTATCGCCTCGGTTTGAAGATGGGGCTCGAAGGCCTGATCAAGATGGTCGAGACCTTCGAGTACGACAAGCGGACCGGAGTTGATCTCCCGAACGAAGTGATCAGCCGGACGCCGAAGTACTACCGCGAGATAGTCGAGAAGCGGAGCCGCGGAAGATGGCCCGATATAGAGACCGTGTTTGCCTCGATCGGACAGGTCACGGTCGACGTGACCCCCATCTCGATGCTCCGGGCAGTGACAAGCGTCGGCATCGGCGGGAAACTGCAGGTCCCGCATTTCATGAAGGAGTTTAAGGAGATCGGCGCCGTCGGCGAGAAGGGAGAACCGAACTACGTGCCGGCCAAAAAGGGATTCGTGTACGAGGCGCCGGAGATACCGGTTGTCGAAATGACGGAGGAACAGAACAAGCTTGTCCTGGACGGAATGTACGGTGTCGTAAACGCAGGCGGTACGGCGACGAGGATCTCGATGGGCGAGGAGTTCGCGATCGCGGGCAAGACGGGAACGGCTCAGGTTACCGAGCTCGGCAAGGACAAGGGCAAACTGAAGGACCACGCGTGGTTCGTGGGTTTTGCTCCGGCGTACGCTCCCGAGATCGCCGTTGTCGCGATCATCGAGAATGCCGGCTTCGGAGGAACGCACGCGGCGCCTGCCGTGAAGGGCGTATTCGAGGCGTATGTAAAGAAATACAGAGGCGGCGGAGAGAAGGCGGAAGACGAAGAACCTTCCGCGACCGACAAAGTCAAACCGGAAGCAACGCCGACGCCGAACCCGGGCGCTAATGTGACCGCGCCGCCGGAGATAGACCCCGACCGTCCTTCGGCGAACATAATCGGAAGAGAGATACCGCGCCGCAAGAAGTCGGATACCTCCGCCGACAACCGGGGACAGTAAGTACGCGATGGTTGCGATCATAGAAAAACGACAGTTAAGGGATTTCGACTGGCTTACGGCGGTGCTCGCTGTGGCGATCGTGGCCTTCGGTGTCTGGCAGATCTACAACGCGCAGCCTTCGGAGACCTACTGGTCGAAACAGATCCTTGGGCTCGGCATCGCTCTCGCGGCTATGCTGGTCGTCGCCGTTTCGGACTACCGGAGGATCGTCGATGCCGCCCCAGTTTTCTACGCCCTCGGCATCATTCTGCTGATCCTCGTACTGATCCCGGGACTCGGAGTGAAGATCAACGGTCAAAGGGCGTGGCTGGCCGTTCCTTTCATAGGCCGGTTCCAGCCTTCGGAGTTCGTGAAGATCCCCGTGGTGCTGATGCTTGCGAAATACTTCGGCAACAGGAAGCCCGGACCGCTGAGGTTCCGTGAAATGTTCGTCGGAGGCCTGATCCTTGCGCTTCCGCTCGTGCTGATCCTTATGGAGCCCGACGCGGGCCAGGCGATCACGTACTTTCCTCTGCTCGCCGTAGTGCTCTTTCTTTCCGCGGTCCGTATGCGGTACGTGGTTCTCGCGATCATCGCGACTCTGATCTTTGTCCCGACCGCCTACATTGTGGGAGTGAACACGGGATTCATAAAGAACTATCAGCGCGAAAGGATCGAGGCGATCCTGGATCCGGAGAACGCGGATCCCCGCGGATTCGGCTATCACACGCACCAGTCGATGATCACGGTCGGAAAGGGAGGCCTGACCGGGATCAAAGGCAACCAGGAGATATCCCAAAGCGTTCTGAAGTTCCTTCCGGAACCGCATACGGACTTCATCTTCGCGGTAACCGCGGAAAACACTGGATTCGTGGGGTGTATATCGCTTCTGCTTGCCTACGCTCTGCTGATATCTCGTCTTGTGGCGGGCGCCCGCGAGGCGCCGGACAGGATAGGTATGCTCGTGATCATGTCGATCGCGGGGGGAATGGTGTTCCAGATATTTATCAACGTCGGTATGGTGCTCGGATTCCTGCCGGTCATTGGCGTGCCTCTGCCGCTCATGAGCGCGGGGCTCTCCGCCGTCCTTTCGACGTTCATCGCGATCGGCTTCGTGATAAGTGTTAAAATGAGGCGTTTTGTCAATTAGGAGGTTTCAAGGGATGGCAAACGGAAGAAAGAACGGAAAAACCCGCGAAATTAGTTCGGTCCCGGGAAAGGGACGGAGCTGGTGGCGGGTGCTTTGGTTTCCGACCGCACTGGCGCTCGCCCTCTCGGCGGGCGGCCTGACGGGCATCCTTGGGGCTTACTATCTGAATAACTCAAGGTACGCGACGGAGGTCTCGGCGCTGGCGACCTACCGGCCGCCGCAGGTGACCAAGATCTATGCGGACGACGGCGAGACGGTGCTGGCCGAATTTGCTATCGAAAAGCGTATCCCGATCAAGGAAAAAGACATCCCGCCGCTGGTAGAGAACGCGCTGCTTTCGATCGAGGACTACCGCTTCTATGACCACATAGGCATCGACCCGTACCGCATTCTGGGCGTCGTTTACAAGAACCTTCTGACGGGCAGGATGGAAGGCGCGTCGACGATCACACAGCAGCTTGCGAAGAACCTCTTCCTGACAAAAGAACAGACCTACACGAGAAAGGTCAGCGAGTGGATGATGGCTCTCGAGATCGAACGCTTCTATACGAAGCGCCAGATCCTGGAGATGTACATGAACTACGTCTTCCTCGGCGCCGGTTCTTACGGTTTCGAGGCCGGCGCGCGCACGTATTTCGGAAAGACGCTCAAGGACCTGACGCTCGAGGAGGCGGCGCTGCTGGCGGCGATCCCGAAATCCCCCGAGTATTCGCCGACACGTAATATGGAACGGGCCAAGGCGCGCCGCAACATCGTCCTCGAACAGATGGCAAAGTACGGCCACATTTCCGAAGCGGAAGCCGCAGCCGCCAAGGCGAAGCCGATCAAACTGGCCGACTCGGCTTACTACCAGGCGCTGCCGAAGTCCACGGCCTGGGATTTCCCGGTGGAAGAGATCAGGAAATACCTCGAGTATAAATATACGACCCGCGTCGCCCAGGGCGGACTCGAGGTCTACACGACCATCAATGTGGAGGCGCAGAAGCTCGCCACAAGCGTGGTTCGCAACAGGCTTCGCTCTTTCGACCGCGGGCGGAGGTGGCGATCCGATTACAGGGACATCCTGGTCGACGAGAACCGGGAACCGATCACGGACGCTCAGGCGGCCGAGAGGCGCCTGAATTCTTTCAAGCACGCTGACTGGTACGGCGACGCTTATGCCGAGGGCGAGTACATAAAGGGACTCGTTATGAGCGTCAATGAGACGGCAGACGTCGCGACCGTCAGATTCGGAAGGTATTCGGCGAAGGTGACTCCCAAGGATATGGGTCGCAGCGGTTCGACTCCGAAGAAAGAGTTCAAACGCGGGTACCTGGCCGAGTTCCTGATCAAAGAGGTCGATGACGCGAACGAAACGCTGACCGTCGAACTCGCGCAGGTGCCTGAGATCCAGGCGGCGATGGTGACGGTCAACGCGAAGAACGGCGAGATCGTCGCGATGGTCGGCGGGTACGACTACCACACCAACAAGTTCAACAACGCTACGCAGGGCCTCAGGCAGACCGGATCCGCCTATAAACCGTTTATTTACACCGCGGCACTCGAGCACGGGATAACGCCGGACATGCTGGTAAGCGGCGCTCCACTGAAGCGCGGAGGATGGCAGCCGCACAACTACGACGGTTCGCTAAGCCACGCCAACGTGCCGATGAAGGTCGCACTTGCCAAGTCTTACAACCTGGCGGCGGTCCATTTGCTCGATCAGGTCGGCGTGCAGACCGGTGCCCAGATGGTGCGCAGGTTCGGCATCACGAATCCTATGGCGCCAAGTCTTCCGTCGGCGCTTGGCGCCAGTGAGGCGTCCCTTCTGGAAATGGTTTCGGCATACTCGACCTTCCCGAATAAGGGAGTCCGCGTCGAGCCGCATCTGATCAGGAAGGTGCTCGACCGCGACGGCAAACTTCTGGAGGAATGGGAGAAGACCACCTACAAGGTCACAAGCGAATATGTCGCGCTTTCGATGGTCGATATGATGCAGGGCGTCACCTCCGGCGGCGGAACCGCGCCGGGAGCTAACGCCGCCGGGCATCCGCTAGCCGGCAAGACCGGCACGGTGAACAATCACACGGACGTGTGGTTCATCGGCTATACGCCCACGTTCGTGACCGGCGTTTGGATGGGAAATCCGAAGAGGAAGACTTCGCTCGGCTCGGGCATGACCGGCGGCGGGGGCGCGCTTCCTTTCTTCAATTCCTTTATGAGCGAGTTCATGAAGGGAAAGAAGCGCGAGACGTTTCCGAAAACACCCGGAATACCGACGGAGATCCGCGCCCTTATCGCGCAGCGCAAGCGTGAGAGCCTTGAGAAACTCGAGAGAGCGCAGGCGGCAGGCGAGAATCTTGGAGCGAACGTGAATGTCGCGACGGAGAACCCGGCCGGAACGGACAAGCCCTCGACCGTCGTGATCGGCCCTTCTCAAACCGGCCAGCCCGGAGCGAATCCGGGCGGACGGACCGACGGCACGAACAATCCTCCGGCGAATCCCGTGACGAGGCCCGTGCCGCGTCCTCCGGCGCTTACAAAGCCGGTGCCGCCTCCTCCGACTCCGGAGGGAGTGCGCCGGAAGGGAAAGAAGGGCGATAATTAGGTCGTCCGACATTGATGAAGTAAACCAGGCCGCCTGAATAATCCAGGCGGCCTGGTTCTTTTGCGGGAGATTGAACGCGGATCAGATCCCGTCGAAATCGGCTGTGGAACCGTGTTTGGAAGCGTAGAAAGGATGCTGCGAGACAGCGCCCCTCATGTTCGAGACGTCTTCGCCGGATAGTGAACCTCCGTTGAGAAGTTTGCCGGCGATTTCCCAGCCGACCTCGAAAACCTTGTCCTTGCTCGACTTCTCGTCATACAGGCGCGCGTCCGGGTCCGAATTGGTCGAGTTCGCTCGGGCGTAAAGACACTGGGCGATGTAGGCGATCGATTCGGAGGTCGCGATGTCCATTTTTGCGGCTTTGAAATCGAACAGCGCGTGGGTTGTTTCGTGGACGATCAGAGCCTGCCGTGTGATCGAATTGGCGCTAATGAACTTGATGTACAGCGTATTGCTCCCGGCCTTGTAGTATGCCGAACTGCTTTGCGAAGAGTCGAGCTTAACGTTCAAAGCGCCCTGCGTCACTTCGTAGTACATATGCGCGAGGTGCGCAGGGTCGAACGTGTGGCCCTGGAAAGTGAACTTCTTCATTTTATGGACCCGCGAACTTCCTAGTACGTTCGCGACGGTCTGCTTTGCTGCAGGCTCAAAACATTCTGTGATACTCATGATCTGAATATTTCCTCCGCTCATAGACAGACGCGGGAGACGTTTTTGCGAAAAGTTTCACAAGGACCGGAATATTTCTTTCAATGCAAAAGGCCGGGCCCGAACTGATCTCCGGACCCGGCCGCTTCAGACGCTGTCGATGATCAGCCGATCACTTGGAGCCGGCGTTTTTCGGTTCGGCATAAAACGTCTTGTTGACGATCTTCCACTCGCCGTCGATCTTCAGCAGCGACATGTAATCGACGAATCGGACATTCGGATAATCGAGCACGATCTTTCCGACAGCTGCATTTCCCGATATGTCGACGCTTTCGATCCAGCGCTTGCGCGCGGATTCGTCCGCCTGGGGCGTTCCGTTCATTCGGCCGATGTAGGCCGGAAAATCGACCGTCGTGTACTTGCCGTCGCGTATGAACATCAGCTTGCCTTCCGTATGGAAGGCCTTCTTCATGAACTCGGGATCTCCGGTTTCGTGGCCTTTCAGGTAGTTCTCCAGCGGCACCTTGACCGCTTCCTTCTCGGCATTTTCGGCGAGCACGGAACCGGTGTAAAACGCTGCTGCAGTGGCGAACAGAATGATGGCGGGCAAAATGATTCGCTTCATTTATTTACTTCTCCTTGTATTCAAGTAATGCTGAGACGGGAGCGAACGAGAATCCGGTGATCACGTTCTGGTCCCGCACGAGCAATGAGGATAGCATCATCACCTGCCCGCCGCATAGAAAAGCGGCCGGACCCGGATGGGCACTGCCGTCCAATTTGTCAGATCGGATCCGCAGAGCGATTCAACGGCATGTTCCTCCAAGATCTGAGGTCGCGTCAGGTTCGCTCTTCTCGCAAATCGTTGACGACAAGAACTGAAAAATCCAGAATGGAGCCGGTTTTGGATCCCGGAATAGAGAAATGCCTGTTAGCGAGCTGTCTACAGACAAAATGAGAGACTCAAGCGGATTCTTGCGGATCGGCGGAGTCGCAGTTCTTTTGGGCCTCGCCATACACATCGTTGTAAATGTCTTCGTGAAGCGATTCCCCGACCCGACTGCTTCGGCAATCGAGTTGACGGCCTACTTGGCAGCCGAAGCGGACTCCTGGTCGTTTGTGCATGGCTCCCGGTATGTCGCTTTCGCTTGTCTCGTACTATTTGCGGCCGCGCTTTACGTCAGGGTGAGTTCCGGCGACGTCGCTTCGTCCGGCGGTTGGGGCATTGTGGGGATTGTCGGGTCAGCTCTCCACGTAGGAGGCGGGATGGTGGGAAACTCGATCGAGATCCTTGCATTTCTCGATTTTGACCGGCTCTCGTCACAATCGGACAATTTCTGGCTGTTGTTTCACCTGTCGCGAACAGTTTTCACGGCAGAAGTAGCCGCCTGGTCGATCTTCATCGGAGGATTCAGCATTGCCGGTTGGGTATCGGGCGTCTTTCCTCGATGGCTTTCGATCCTTGGGTGGGCCGGCAGTCTTCTCGCGCTGATTTCGGCCGTTCTCGTCGTATCGATCCTGAGAAACGGAACCCCGGCATTTCTGATGCCTTTGACCGAGGCGGTATGTCTCCTTTGGTTTGCCTCGGCGGGGATCTTCCTGATCCGAGAAAACGGGAACTCGTCAGGGTACGCCGAAACGGGATGAACCGGACGGCGGAAACCCTCTCAAAGCCGGATAAGATACCGGCCGTCGACATGCAGCACCCATTCCCGCTGCAGAGCGGGGGCGGTCAACTGCAGAACCTTCCGAGATAGTAAGGCAGCATCTTCCGCCACCACTCCCAGTCGTGGTTCACGTCGTGGCCCCAAAGCTCGAGAAGATGGGGAATCCCTTTCGAGTGAAGCAGCCCGGAAAACTCGCGGCTTCTGTCCGGCGCCTCGTAAGCGCCCTGACCGGTGACGATGACGATGGAATCCGCCTGACGGAGCCTGGGCAGATGATAGTCGTCGTTCAGGTTCTTCAAATACATCGACGGATTGTTGAAATAGACGTTCTCGTCGTAGTAGCTCTCCAGGTAGTTGTAGATGTCGTAACTGCCGCTCATCGCGACCGTGCCGCGGAACAGGTCGGGATGCTTGAAATAGGTGTTGGCGGCGAGAAACGCCCCGAGGCTCGCTCCGGTCGTAAGAGGCCTGGCGTCGTCCCCGCACTCGTTTCGGATCAGCGGCAGCACTTCCTCGACGATGTAACGGTCATAGCGCGACAGCATCTCTACCTTCCAGCCCGGGTGGGACTCGCGGTTGAGGAGGCTGTACTTGTTGACCGAGTTGATGGAGTATGCCCGGATCAGACCGGCCTCTATGAAGTCCTTGATCGAATGAACCAGATAGAACCGCTCGTACTCAAGGTAGTCGGCGGCGGCCGTCGGGAACATCAGCAGTGGGTATCCGGAATGCCCGTACGCCACAAGGGGCATCTCCATTCCGAGGTTCCCGCTGAACCACGAAGTGATGTCACGTCTCATAAAAGTGCTCTCTATAGAATTCTGTGAAAATGGAAAACCAAGAGATTAAATTATAAGCCTCCGGTTGGCAAGGCGGCCCGTACAGTAAACAAAAGGCCGCCGCGAGTTCTCCCGAGGCGGCCGAATCTGCCTGGAGCCGGGTTCAGCGGGAAACCGTGATCTCCCTGGATGTCGAGTTGTAGCCCCCGTTCTCGACCGGGTTTCCTTCAGCGTCGATCAGTTCCAGTTTCACGACGTTCTTACCGTCTTTCCATCCCGCAAGCCAAAGCGGCGCCCATTTTTCAATAACAAGCGGCTCGCCGTCGTTGATCGTGCAGCGGATGAGATATTGACCTCCGTCTCCTCTGAGCTGGGCGTTCGTGAGCCAGAAATCCACCATTATTGCCTCTGCTTCCTCGCCCTTGTATTCGCCCTTGGGCCGGCTGTACGTGAGAAGCGGCTTCGCCGGATCGACATTTCCCGCAGTGCTTTCCTCGACGTCGACGCCCTCGGCCTGCTTTTCTTCAGCCTTGGGATCGGCCATCGTGTTGCCCTTGTCGTCGGTGGTCGGCTTTGTTTCGTCCGCTCCGCCGTTCCTGACGGTGAACCTGATCATCCTGAACGCGCCTTCGTTCTTGTAGCTCTGGTGCCAGGGGCGCGACGGAAACATCCTCAAGGTGTGTTCGCCGTCGGTTACGTTCCGAAGCTCGAAACCCTCGTCCCACATATAATGTGCGGCGTATGGCTGGTTATCGAGGATCACGTGTACGTGATTTCCCATTCCAGATTCGTCCTTGCCCATCTTCAGGTCACCGCCGACCGTGACCTTGACCTTAACGGTCGAGCTCTCGATCACGGCACCTTCCTTAGGCGACTCGACCGTCAGTTCGGGTTTTGCCTGTTCCTGCTCACCCCTGGCCTTCATCATCTCGAGAATGCGTTCAGGCTGTTCCGTGACGCGAACCCCGGTCTGTTCCGAAGCGGTCTCTCCCGTCTCGGAAGGAGAAGCCGTACCGTTGTTGGAAGGCTCCGACGGGCAAGCGGAAAAAAGAAGTGCGGCGGACAATGTCAGTAGCAGCGTGAATGATCTCATCATATATTTCATTTCTTTTTCTCAACTCCGGCGGTTCAGCCGGCAGCCGGGGTACCGGCCTTGGCGAGGTCGGCAACGACAGTCTCGCCAACGCCGAACACTTCTGCAAAATTTCTGATTATCGAATCCTCAACTTCCGGCAGCTCGATCTCTCGGCCCAGAAGCTTTTCCATCGAAACGACGGGCTCGCCCTCGCAGGAGATGATCCAGTCGTAGTAACTTAGGTCCGTGTTCACGTTCAGCGCGAAACCGTGGGTCGTCACCCATCGCTTGATATGGACCCCGATCGCCGCGACCTTTCCTTCCGAGGTGTGAACTCCTGTCAGGCCTTTTATCCGAAAAGCATCGATCCCGAAGTCCCCGAGCGTGAGTATCAGAGTTTCCTCCAGGTCGCGCACATACCTGTGGACGTCCTCGCGGTCCGGGCTCAGGGAAACGATCGGGTATCCTACTATTTGACCGATGCCGTGGTAAGTTACCTTCCCGCCCCGGTTGATCTCGAAGACCGACACGCCCATCGATTCGAGCAGTTCCTTCGTCGCGAGTACGCCGTCCGTCTTCGCCCTGCGGCCAAGCGTGTATGTGTGCGGGTGCTCGAGCAGCAGCAGGTAGTCTGTGAGACGTTCCTCTATCACGCGCGTTTCCAGCTCTTTCTGCAGTTCGAGGCCCTTGCCGTAATCAAGGAGGCCGAGCCGGCGCACTTCCAAATGCCTTTCTTTCATCTTCGCAGACTAGATTGTAAGATTATTGTTGGCAATCAGGCAAAAGGAACACTCTATGAGACCAACAGTTACGTTCAGAACACTGTTCTCCTTCGTTATCATCGCCGCGGCGTCCGCGGCTTTCAGCAGCCAGGCCTACGGTCAGGGAACGAGGACACGGACCGCGCCTCCGCAAAACGAAGTTCGCGCAGCAGCCGAGGCAGTCTCGATCCAGATCAAGAACATGACGAAGTTCCTCTTCGTCCTCGGCGGGGTCGCGAAAGGGATCGATGATCTCGACAAGGAAATAAAGGCGGGAAGAGCCACGCGCGAGCTTGAGGCTAAGAACCAGGAGTTCAAGGACGACGTGATCCGCAGCGTTCGCGCGATGCGTACCGGGCTGGTGAACATCGAACGGGACTTCATCGCGAAACCCCAGTTGCGCCAGTACCTTTCCCACGTACGAGGGATCTCCGAGGACAGCGCGATAGCGGAGGACCTTGCCCTCGCAGGGAACTTCAATGCTTCGGGAAGACAGCTTTTGCTGATACTCGAGAGGTTGTCGGATGTGCTTGTTGAACTTCCTTAGTCAGTGAGCCGTGAGCAGAGAGCGGAGAGCCGTTTAGCTCCGGCACTTGTGCCGGGGACAATTTCCGAAGGATAGTACTGAGAAGAAAGGACTGAGGACCGAGACGAGAACTTGACGCGTGTCCTTTCTTCCGACACGTTCCTCAGTCCTCAGTCCTCAGTCCTCAGTCCTCAGTTACGCCCGTCGCTCGCGCTCCGGGTTCCGATGCCTCAGTCCTCAGCCGAGCCCCAGCTGGTCCCGTATAAACTCCTCTGCCTGCTCTTTCCGAATCTCGCCGTTGACGACCCAGGCCTTTTCCGTGAGCACGTCGCCTTTCGACTTAAGCTCCGAAGGGATAAGGAAGATGTTCCACGGCGTCCCCCATTTCCTGTGATCGCCCGTGGACCATCGGTATTTGAAGTGCTGAGAGGTCTTTCGCGCCGAAAGCTGGGTGCTTTCGACCACAACGGGAAACGTGAACTTCCGCCGCTCGAGCTCCCGCGTCAGGGCCTCTTCCGTGTCGTACATGCTCACCCCGATGACGCCGAACCCGGAGTCCTTGTATTTCTCGTAAAGTTCCTGCGTGACCGGAGACTGATACTTCGAACTGTGGCACCACGGCGCGAAGTAGAACACCATAACCAGCTTCTTTCCTTTCAGATAATCACGAAGCTCGGTCTTTCCCTCTCCGTCACCGTTCGGATACGTCCAGTTCCTGTACTCGATATCCTTTAGCTCGATGTCGGCGTATTCGTGGTCCCTTTCCTGTGAAAAACCGTAGGAAGCAAGAACTGACAGTGCTAATGCTGCGGTAAAGAAAAACTTCATCTATTAAGACTCTCCAGAGTTAACTCAATTTCCAAGATAAGCATTGGAAGGGCGGTTTACAAGACACACGGGCTGATCGGCTCTTCCTTGACGGTGCTTTGCGGCTTTGCGACTTCGCGACTTTGCGGGAGCATAGTTGATAGCGCGAGTCGGTTGCTGAAAAGATAGATCTCGCCAAGCCGCCAAGGCGCAAAGATCCAAGTTCCTTCAAAGCACCAGTGGACAGTTTGAAAGGCTAGCCACCCTCCCGGAGGGTCCGGGAATCGACGGCCCTCTTCTTCGGCGCCAGCCAATAGACGCAGTTCAGATAGATCCCCGTGGCCGCCGACAGTGAGGCCAGTGCCGAAAAGACCAGAAGCAGCGTCACCTGCCACGATCCCGCGAAGTAGTAGAAGTGCGCCTGGCGAAAAAACCTCGTTGCGGCGTTCGGAGGCGGCGTGTTCAGCACTTCACCGGTCTCCGCATTGATAAGGATCGAATCCGCGCCCATTCCGCCGATCGCCTGGTAATGAGGCGCTCCGTCCCTCATCAGCAGCGTTAAGGCCGTCGTCGGCAGCTCGCGACCCGCGAACGAATTCGCTTTTTCCATCGCCTCCGAAGCCGCGATCCGGACCCTCGAACGGTCGATTACCTCGACTTTCCCGCCTTCCACAGTGTTTGGAATCGCGTAAAGGAACCCGCTGACCGCCCACGCCAGAACGGGGATCGAGACAATGATGCCCAGCCATATGTGGGCCTTTAGGATGAGACTTCGCATAGGCGAAAAGAATACTGAACACGGCGCGGAACGGAAAGCTCGGAAGGCCGGGCGCGGTTCAAGAGCCGGGACTTTATGTGATAATCTTCTGTTTTCAAGTCGCAGCAAGGAGCTTAGAAGCGTTTATGGCAGACCGACCGACAGTGTCCTCGATCTTCAAACGTGCGCAGGAGATCAGGCAATCCTCGCCCGAAGCGAGCTACGAAGAGATCAAGAAGAGCCTTGTATCGGAGTTCTCGGGAAGCGAATTTCCGTCACCGGCATTTCTCACGATCCCCGAACTCGACAACGTCGCTCCCGAGGAGGACTGGACCGCGGGGCTTCCGATAGTTCTGCGCGGCATCCAGAACGAGAACTGGCACGACGTCGTACACGGCATCATCATCTCGCTCGAACAGGTCGAGAACTATCCGAAAGAATCGGGCCGCGAGGACGATCCGGAAAAGGAATGGCGAAACCGCGAGAAGCGGATCAAAGAGGTCACCGAGAAGAGCGTCGGCAAATGGCTTCCGGAAGACCTTATGAACGTTGCGAAGAGGTCCGCGAAGCAGTGAGCGGGAATTAACTGGTTTCTCAAGGGCGTCCGGACCTTCTCCGGGCGCCCTTTGTTTTCTGACGATGAAAGCTGTTTACATACGTGAGTTTGGCGGGCCGGAGAATCTTGAGATAAGGGAAGTCGAAGATCCGGGCGATCCGGAAGGCAATGAGGTGCTCGTGCGGGTTGCCGCGGCTGCTTTGAACCGCGCGGACCTGCTTCAGAGAAAAGGGTTCTATCCGGCTCCGGAAGGATATCCGGACCGGATCCCGGGACTCGAGTTCGCCGGAACCGTTGTCGCCTGTGGACCTTCCGCGGGCCGGTTTCGCGAAAGCGACCGTGTTTTCGGGATCACGGCGGGGGGAGCGCAAGCGGAGTTTGTCTTAACGCGGGAAGACCACCTCGCGCCGGTGCCTTCGAACCTGGAACTTGTCGACGCCGCGGCTGTCCCCGAAGCTTTCATCACTGCTCACGATGCGGTTTGGACCCAGGGCGGGCTGAAGGAAGGCGAAACCCTTCTGATACACGCGGTCGGTTCGGGAGTCGGACTCGCAGCGCTCCAGATAGCGAAAGCGAAAGGCAACAGGGTGATCGGGACCTCAAGGACGGCGGAGAAGATCGAAGATTGTAAGAAGTTTGGTTTGGACGTGGCGATCGATACCGGCGAAGACTCCGGGTTTTCCGCTCAGATCGGGAACAGCGTCGATGTGATACTCGACCTTGTCGGCGCGTCCTATTTCCAAGAGAACCTGAAGAGCCTCGCTCCGAAAGGGAGGTTGATGCTTGTCGGCCTGGTCGGCGGTAGGAAAGCCGAATTCGATCTAGGCACCGCGCTCACAAAACGCCTGACGATCAAAGGCACGGTACTGCGCTCGCGCTCGGACGAGGAGAAGGCGAGTGCGACGGCCGCTTTCGCGAGGGACATTCTGCCGCTCCTCGAATCGGGAAGCATTGTGCCGAACGTAGACCGCGTCTTCGCTGCGGAAGACGTACGGGAAGCTCACGAGTATCTAGAATCGAACGAGAGCTTCGGGAAGGTGGTGCTTTCAATGGGCAACGGACAATGATCAATCTCCAATGACCATTGGCCGGCATGTGGGTTACCCGGGCGTCGCGTCCGTAGCCCGCGTATCGTGTCCGTAGCCCGCGCGTCAGCAGGGGCTAGTTCGAGCAGCAGAGAGTCTCGGGTCAGTCGCCTTATGTCTGATCAACGACCCAGAAGAAGTGGGTTTCAATTGGACCGGAACGATCGGCGGGTCATAAGCTCCGTAGGAGCGACAGGTCTGTAGCACGTTCGGCCCCAAAATCCTCTGCGCCGCTTTAGCGGCGTCTAAACCTGCCGTCGCTAGGCGACTCAAGAGCTAGATGCGGTCCTGTTGCTCAGGACCGAGAGAAAGGGACCGAGGGCTGAGAAGTTACCTGTGGAGATCTTGTTTCCCGGTGTAAGAAATGCGACATGGAGGGTTTCATGACAGAGCGAAGTTCAAGCAACAGTGCTTTCAAGAAAAGCGGTGTTCGGAAACGGGCCGACAAGATCAAGCCGTACCGGTGCAAGAACTTGATAGCGGTATTAGAGGATCCGACGGATATCAAGAATCTGGGCACAGTCATTCGGAATGTCAATGCTCTTGGCGTTGAGAAAACGTACGTCGTTGATCCCCGGCGCGCCCTTCCGGACGACTGGCAGGAGATGAGGGAGCGCAAATCCCTTTCCAAGATCTCGGTTTCAGCGATCAAGTGGAGCTTTGTCAAGCGATTCGACAGTACTGAAGCGTGCCTCAAACATTTGGAACGCTACAATTTTGTCTCGATCGTCACATCGCCTCATGTGAAGGGAAGAAAGAACATTATTCTCCACGAAGGTGACTATACTTCCTATACAAAGTTGGCGGTCTGGTTTGGGAACGAAGCGAGAGGCATCAGCGATCTTGCTGTAGAAAGAAGCGAATTCTGTGTAAGTATCCCGATGTTTGGAATGATCGAGAGCCTCAATCTCGGAACGACTTCCGGGATAGTCCTGTACGAAGTAACTAAACAAAGGCGAGAGTATCAGAGCAAGTATAAGCGAGCCGGAAAGCGCAGAAGAAAGGTCACCGGTCGGAAGTCGGATTAGTATTTGGGAGCAAGTCCTTTCTTGTCTATCGATTGGCGTCGAATCGGTCAATCCGTTGCGAAGAACCTTTGAACCAAATTGCCGCAGGGCAATGTCTTGGTATTAAACCAGCTACCTGTCTGCAACATTTCTGTTTCGGTTCCCCGGTTTGGGTAAAGCGATGACCGACAATCGGAGGAGTTCTAATCTTGAAGGATCCAATGGGTGATCAACGCAATGATCTGGTTGAAGATCTTCCACCCAAGAGGGCGCAGGACTTCTCCGAGGAGGAGGACTGGCCCGGCTATTTCGGCGCCGTTCAAGGCAAAGGGCCACGCGAAACGCTGGTCTTTGCCCTTGATCTGTTTGAACAGGAAGGACGAGGCGGGGGGCTCGCGGTCGACATCGCCGCGGGCGAGGGCCGGGACACGGTCGAGCTTCTTGAGAGAGGATGGAGTGTCGTGGCGATGGACAATCATCCCGGGGCGTTCCCGCTTCTTTGGGCGCAGGTTTCAGAGGAACTAAAGCCTGGAGTAAAGACCGTTGAAGTCGATTTTGCGAAAATGGAGATTCCCGAGTGCGATCTTGTGAACGCAAGCTTCGCTCTGCCGTTTTGCAAGCCCGAACATTTTCCCAGGCTCTGGGGCAAAATCGTTGCCGCGATCTGGCCCGGCGGTCGGTTCGCCGGGCAGTTCTTCGGAGATCGCGACTCTTGGGCGTCTATTCCGAACCGTACGCACCATTCTCGCGAGGAAGTGACGAAGCTACTCGAAGGCTTCGAGATCGAGATGATGCGGGAAGAGGAAAAGGACGATCCGCCGGATGTACGGAATCCCAAGCACTGGCAGCTGTTTCACGTAGTGGCAAGGAAGTTGTGAATTGTGAATGAGGAACCGCGAACTTCAGTTTGCGCCGCGCGAGAGCGCGGGATCGCGACAGGCTGAAGCCTACCGCACCTCGATTGCGTTGCGGGCTCCGATCCCGCTTCCCAGTTCGAACAAGATCGAAACCCGTCCTGACTCGTCGATCCTGCTGATGCGGGGCCCCTTGTTATTTTCCTTTCTACCGTACTCAAGAACATATAGGTCGCCTGCGAACATATCGACCCCGGTCGGAAACCAGTTCTCAGCGGAACGGTACACGGTTGTGAATGTTTTGCCGCTTTCGATCCTGACCACTCTCCTCCCGACAGATTCAGTCACGTATATTCTCCCCTCGCAACCTTTTGTAATTCCCAACAAGGTCACATCGTGAAGATCAACCGGCTCGGAGGTCTTTGTTATCAATCCGGAAGCCAGTACTTCCACGCTTCCATTGCCTGAGAGTCGATAGAGTGTTCCGTTGTCGACGGCCTTGTCCACCGCGTAGACGAATTCCTCGTCGTCAACATACATTGACTGGATCCACTTGAATTCGTGATCGTTGAACCTGATCCTCTCGCCTCCCGGTTTGATCTGCCAAATACCCTTCATTGCGAAGTAGATGTTTCCCCGCTTTGAGTAGAAGGCGTTGCCGCCAAAGAACCTGTCCCAGTCAGCTTCCCGAATGATCGTCTCCGTTGTTGAATCCGGCAAGACCCTAATGAAAAGGTTGTTTCCCTCTTCTCCGTGAGCAGCCACGGGGAGGCCGTTCTTGTCGAGATTCACGTTGTGGGCGTGGAAGTCTTTCAGAAGCGCTGTCAGTTCTCCTTTGGCCGAGAGTTTCCAGACAGTTCCCATCCCGTTGTGCGAGATGTCGGCGAAGTAGACGTTGCGATGTCTGTCAACCTCGATACCCCAAGCCGGATGGGCATAACTCGACACCACGGATGCGAACAGCATTGCGAAGAACAGAAACAGGTTTTTCATAGCCTCAGTCTCCTTGAAGAGGGATGGATTCAGAGAGTAAGACTGAAGCGGGCGGGGAATTCTTCCGGAATCAGATGTCTACTGGGGCGCGACCGGGGATCGGAGAAATCCTTGAAGGCAATTGAGAACCGGGGAGAAAAAAGCAGTACCAGGAACAAACCAGTGGATAGAGACCAAATGCGTCACCGCGGACAACAATGAATACGCGTGTGCCGGGAATCAGGTGCCCCTTGCTTGGTCAAGAGCTCCGTAGGAGCGGCATGTCTGTAGCACGTTCTTCTGCGTCGCGATCTGACGTCGCTACGCGACTGGTGGTCTCGGTTCGATCTAGTCGCTACAGACATGTCGCTCCTACGGAGCTGAAACCTGGCCTGTTCGAGGTACCGTGAACTCAGTTTGCGCCGCGCGAACGCGCGGGTTTCCGACAGGCTGAAGCCTATCGTACCTCGAGGTACCGCGAACTTCAGTCTGCGCCGCGCGAGAGCGCGGGATTCCGAAAGGCTGGTACCTATCGTACCTCGCGCGCGCTCCGGGTACCGACGCCTCAGTTCTTTAGGTAGCCCGCGCTGACGCTTGGGCTACTGACACTACGCTCCACCGCCGTTCGAGGAGCCGGTTCCTTCTCGGTCCCGTGGTCCGTATGGACCGCGATGTGCGGAGCGATGATCAGCGCGACGATACTCATCAGCTTGATAAGGATGTTCATCGAAGGACCGGACGTGTCCTTGAAAGGATCTCCGACCGTGTCGCCCGTGACGCTCGCCTTGTGAGGCTCGCTTCCTTTCAGGTATTCCTTGCCGTTGATCTCTACGCCCGACTCAAACGACTTCTTGGCGTTGTCCCACGCGCCTCCCGCGTTGTTCTGGAACATCCCCATCAGCACGCCCGAAACGGTCACGCCGGCGAGAAGGCCGCCTAGAACCTCGGGTCCGAACGAGAATCCGACGACGACCGGCGTGATCAATGCGATCGCTCCCGGAAGCATCATCTCTTTTAGAGAAGCCTCGGTGGAGATCGCAACGCACTTGTCGTATTCGGGCTTCGCCTTGTGCTCCATGATCCCGGGGATCTCGGCGAACTGGCGCCTGACCTCGCGCACCATTTCCATCGCCGCGCGGCCCACCGCCGCGATGGCCAGCGAAGAGAAAATGAAAGGGATCATACCGCCGACGAACAATCCTGCGAGCACTTCCGCCTTGTAGATATCGATCGAATCGATCCCGGCAAGCCCGACGAAGGCCGCGAAGAGCGCGAGCGCCGTAAGTGCCGCAGATGCGATCGCGAAGCCCTTGCCCGTGGCGGCCGTCGTGTTACCGACCGCATCCAGGATGTCCGTTCGCCCGCGGACCTCGTCCGGAAGGCCGCTCATCTCCGCGATGCCGCCAGCGTTGTCTGCTATCGGCCCGAAAGCGTCGATCGCGAGCTGCATTGCCGTGGTCGCCATCATTCCGGCGGCCGCGATCGCGACACCGTAAAGGCCAGCGAAATAATGCGCGGTGAAGATACCCGAGGCAAGTACCAGTATCGGAACCAGCGTCGATTCCATTCCGACCGACAGCCCTCCGATGATGTTCGTCGCGGCCCCGGTTTCAGACTGTCGAACGATCGATTTTACCGGGCGTTTGCCCATCGCCGTGTAGTACTCGGTCACGATGCTCATCAGGGCGCCCACGATCGAACCTACGACGATCGCGTAAAAGACGTCTGTGTCCGAAAACTCGCGTCCCCGAAGGTTCATCTTGTCGGGAAGCATCCACTTGACGAGGAAGAAACAGGCTATCGTGACCAGCACGATCGAGGTCCAGTTTCCAAGATTGAGCGCCTTCTGAACGCTGCCGTTGTCGTCGGAGATCCTCACAAGCGAGAACCCGACGATCGAGAACACGATCCCGATACCGGCGATCGCCATCGGCAGGATTATCGGCGACAGCCCGCCGAACTGGTCGCTTACTACGATCTCGCGTCCGAGGACCATCGAGGCGAGGATCGTGGCCACATAGGATCCGAAAAGGTCGGCGCCCATTCCCGCAACGTCTCCGACGTTGTCGCCGACGTTATCGGCGATGGTCGCCGGATTCCTGACGTCGTCTTCGGGGATTCCCGCTTCGACTTTACCAACAAGGTCAGCCCCTACATCCGCAGCCTTTGTGTAAATTCCGCCGCCGACCCTCGCGAACAGCGCGATCGACTCGGCTCCGAGCGAGAACCCTGCGAGCACTTCGATCGCTTTCTCCATCGCGATCCCGTTCACGGAACCGCCGGTGCTGACAACGTAAAGCTGGTAGAAGATGATGAAGAGGGAACCGAGCCCGAGCACCGCGAGACCCGCGACACCGAGGCCCATGACCGAGCCCCCTGTGAAGGCGACATTCAGTGCCTTTTTCAGGCTGGTCCGCGCGGCCTGGGTCGTCCGGACGTTCGCCTTCGTGGCGATGTTCATTCCGAAATATCCTGCCGTCGCGCTGAACACCGCGCCGATGATGAACGAGACCGCGATGATGGGCGAAGACGTTTCGACCATCGTTCCGGACCAGGCGAGAAGCGCCGCCGCGATGATGGCGAAATACGTGAGGATCTTCCATTCGGCCTTGAGAAATGCCATCGCGCCTTCGGCGATATAGCCGGCGAGCTCGACCATGTTCTCTTCGCCAGAAGGCTGCTTTGTCACCCAAACGGATTTGGCCGCCATCACGACCAGCCCCAGAACTCCCAATGCGGGGATAAAGTAGAGAAATGCTGATTCCATCAATAGATCACCTGTTACCTTGAATAATCTTCTTCCGCTGTGCGCGGCCGCTCTGGCTGTCCTTTTCTACGAAATTGCGTTCAATCGCCGTCCCGCCGCCTGCGCACTTGTCGGAAGAAACGTAATACGTCCTTTCTCTTAAACCGTCTCTGTTGACTTGGTTAGCTCAGAAAACGAGCAGGTTTCAAAACCAAGTATTATGAATGATTCCCCGGATTTTACAAAACGGGCTGACACAAGGCGTGCAAATCGGGAATTTGCCGGCTTTAGGTGTTTACTCCGCGTAACAAACGAAGTTAAAACACCTTGTAAAGAACCGGTTTCCGGCCTTAGCCGGTTTCCGCCGCTGTCTCTCTATGCCCGTACGCAGTTCTTTCTCCCACATCAAACATTCGATCTTGCTGGTCTTGACTGCTTGCCTCGCGGCAAGCGCGTATGCCGCAGGGGTCCTCGACCGCGAATTCGGGAACGGAGGACACGTCGCTCCCGAGCTCGGCCGAGGAGCTGACGCGGTGGACATCGCGGTAAATGGCTCGCGGATCATCGTCGCCGGCAACTACCTGTCCGGGAGCTCGAAAGGAAGCATTTTTCTGTACGGTCTGGAGGGAACGGGAGCAGCGGCTGCAGGTTTCGGCGATCAGGGCCTTGTCAGGTTCGGTATTTCGGGCGTGGAGGTCAAGGTCTTCGATCTTGAACCGCTCAGCGACGGGACTCTCATTCTCGCCGGAACAGCGGTTTACGCAGACGGGACGTCAGATCTGCTCGCTATCCGCTTTCTTCCCGACGGCACAGCCGACCGCGGTTTCGCGGAGAACGGAGTGCTGGTCGTAGATCTTAGTTCGCACGAAGCTCTGAACAGCATTGCCGTCTTGGAAGACGGCTCCCTGGTCGCCGCCGGAGGTGCGAGCGGTCCGGGTATCGCGGCGGTGGCGATAAAGATCGGATCGGACGGTCGTCTCGATCCGGGTTTCGGAAACGGCGGCGCCGCGGTTCGCGAGTTTGAGAACGCCGGCTTTTTCGACATCGACTTTCCTTCGGATATCGAGCCCCTTCCCGACGGAGGCCTCAGACTTGGCGGCGATTGGGAGTTCACTCTCGACGGCGTCGAAAAAATTGGATCGTACCTTATCGATCTGGGAAGGGACGGATCGCCGGTCGGCTTCGATGCGACGGCGTTTGTGGACAAGTCCGGCTATAACTGCCGTGCATCGTTCGACGGGGAAGTGCTTCCGGACGGAAGATACGTACACGTCAGCCGTCAGGGCGGGATCAATCCCTTTCATGACGGCTCCTCGCTCGTATCGCTTCCCGGCGGAAAGTTGGCAGCGGCGGGCGGTTGTATAGGCGGAAGCCTGAAGATGTACTCGGGCGGCGGCCAAAGGCTAATCGGAATTGAAAGGGACCTTGCGATCGAACGCGCCGCGGCGTTCGGGAACGGATCTCTCGCCGTTTTGACCGAATCGAACAGCGTTGTCCTTCTTAAAGGCGTTACGTCGGCAGGCACGCGACAGCAGAACTTCAACGAGCGCAACCGGGCGGACCTGGCCGTTTTCCGGCCGGAAGACAAAACGCTTTACGTGAATGACGGCCTCGGCAGAAGTTCGACCTTCGTTTTCGGATCGGAGAGCTCGAAGATAATTCCGGAGCGGGCAGTCTTTCTTTCCTCGAACGAGGGCGTAAAAGGGGGAACGATAGGCTACTGGAATATCCACGGCAAGAGCGGCTCCTTCGGGATCCGCGACTCGGACGGCGCGATGTATCTTTCACACGCTGCAGGAACCGGCGGCGACATCCCCTTCGCCGGCGATTTCGACGCCGACGGAGCTATCGACACAGGGGTCTTCAGGTCCTCGGAAGGAAACTGGTACCGGAAGATCCACTTCGCCTCGCAGTGGTTCGGAGAGCCTGTGAAATGGGGCGTTCCCGGCGACAGGCCGGTGCCCGCGGATTACGACGGTGACGGGATGACCGACCTCGCCGTTTTCAGGCCTTCGAACGGAACCTGGTGGGTCAGGAGAAGTTCGGACGGCGGTACGTTTGCGGCCCAGTTCGGGATCTCGAGCGACATTCCACTGACGGGCGATTTCGACGCCGACGGACGCGCGGACCTGACGGTTTACAGGCCGCACGAGGGTAACTGGTACCAATACCTGACCGCGGAAGGTTTCCGGGTGGTTAAATTCGGAATCGCCACGGACATCCCCGTTCCTGCGGACTACGATGGCGACGGCCGGTTCGACATAGCCGTCTATCGGGAAGGGATATGGTTCCTTCTGAAAAGCACCGAAGGCTTTGCCGCGATCCAGTGGGGATCGCCCGGCGACAGACCCGTCACGGCACGCTACGACAGTTGATCAGCCCTCGCACTTGACCGAGATGTCTCGCTCGCTTAGGCAGCGTTTCTCGCATTTCTCGATATAGGACTTGATCGTATCGTTCTCGTAAAGCGCCTCCCACTTTCGCTCCTTCAGCGATCTCTTCATAAGATTTTCGCGTTTCTTCGGATCGAGCTTCTCAAGCCAGATCCTGTACATAGCGTCCATCTCCGCGTCGCCCTCTATACAGTACATCGAGCAGGTGTTTCGTTTTGCTTCCGCCTCGTTATTGTCGATGCCGTTGTAGGTCTTGCCGTCGATGACGAGTTCCCCTGTGCAGGTCGGGCCTCCGCCGCCGAGGCACCCGAGCACGACGACGAGAAAGACGGCCGTGACGATGGCGATGTTTTTTCTGGGGCCTTTACTTGATTCCCTATTATCCACGCTATTCCTCCTTGGATTTTCTGTTGCCCCCTCGCTGACGCTCGGGGTTCTGCCGCGACGCCCGCGGAACCCGGGTCCGAAGCCCCGGGCTATTATCGGGTTCAAACCGTCGCGGAGAGTTCGCCTCCACGTTCGCGCCTCAGCTTGAAGAGAGCCGTCAGTACCAGGTAGATCGCCAAAGCGATCAGCGAAAGCGACGCCAGTCCGTTTATGAACTTCGCGTCTATCCCGTCTGCGGCGGCGAAATTGCCGATGACGAGCGCGCCGAGTGCCCATAGCGTGATCGCCAGCACGAACAGCATCGGAAGAAGTGTGAACGCGATCCGCTTTCTCGCCTGGTAAAGCCAGGCGGTAATGGACAATAGCGTCAACGCCGCGAGCAACTGGTTCGAAGCCCCGAAAAGCGTCCAGAACTCCCGCCACGAGCCCGCCTCCGCGAGGAAGATTATGGCGAACGGAAGTGCTACGGTCGCAACTGTGCCGATGATCGCTCCTGCGCGGCCCGGAATGCCGAGGAGCTCCTGGACGATATACCTACCGAGCCTCATACACACGTCGAGCGTGTCGAACACGAACGTCGAAAACGCCATCGCCCCGAAAGTGATCGCGAACGGGAGGTATTGTTCGCCGATGACGATCGTAAGGAAATCGCCGATGCCGTTCCCGTAGATGACGCCAGGCGAGACGCCCTGGGCCGCGCCTTGCGCGACGATCATTATCGTGACCAGCGCGATGAATGCCACGAACCCTTCGGCGAGCATCGCCCCGTAGCCAACCGGATGAGTGTGCGATTCCTTGTCGATCTGTTTCGAGGTTGTGCCGGAGCAGACAAGACCGTGAAAGCCTGAGCACGCTCCGCAGGCGATGGTGACGAACAGGAACGGGAAGAGCGTGCCGGTCATTCCACCGACGTCGAAGGACCGAAATGCCGGCTGGGCGATCTCGTAGCCGCCGAAGAAAACGCCGATCACTCCGACCGCCAGCGCGGTGTAAAGTACGAAGCCGCCAAGATACCCGCGGGGCTGAAGAAGGAACCAGACGGGCACCAGCGACGCCGCGATGCAGTAAAGGAGGATCACCACCGACCACGAGAGATGGCTCAGCACGAACACCTCGGAGTAAACAGTGCCGAGCCAAGACAGCGAGAACACGGCCGGGACGAAGATGACTGTCGAAAGCCAGAGCGGCGGCTTCAGGAATCTCTCGACAAGGCCGAGTACGATCGAAAGGCATAAATAGGCAATGCTTGCGAATGCGACGGCCCCGCCGGGATTGAAGCCTTTCGACTGGCGTACCGCCTCGTCACCGGAGACGAAGGTCCCCGCCGTGATGTCCGTGAAGGCGACGATTACGTAAATGAGCGCGATCCAAATGAACGCCATCATCGCCCGCCCGGCTCCTGTGCCGAGCTTCTCCCGTGCGATCTCGGCGATGGATTTGGCTCCGTGCCGGACGGAAGAGGCGAGCGACGAAAAATCGTGGACAGCGCCGATCAGCACCACTCCGAGCGCTATCCACAAGAGACACGGAAGCCAGCCGAAATACTGGCAGGCGATGATCGGTCCCGCGATCGGTCCCGCGGCGGAGATGGCCGAAAAATGCTGGCCGAACAGGTAAAACGGCCGTGTGGGGACGAAGTCCTCGCCGTCGTTGATCTTGTTCGCGGGGGTCACGTTCTCGTCGCTTAGTTCGAACTGCCGGGCGACCCATCGGCCGTACGAGAAGTATCCGAAGACAAGCCACGAGAGAAAGACTATCGCGATAAGAGCGAGCATAGATGTTTCTCCGAACGTGAGGTAGGTACGACGGCGGAAAGTTTAGCATAAGAGACAGGAGACAGGAGACAGGAGACAGGAGTCAGGAGTCAGGAGTCAGACCCGGAGCGCAAGCGACGGGCACAACCGACCGCGCAGCGGTCATATGCTTTTGGCCGTGGGTAAACCCGAAGGGCGCCACCCACGGTAGAGAGGCCCCAACACATCTAGCCGCGTAGCGGCGGCACGTTTTTGGTACAAAAAGACGGATTCGCTTCGCTCACTGCACGCGGGACGCGTGCGTTCCGTAGGAGTGTCCCGAACTCAGCCAACTCGCTCCTGTTTTCTGGCTCCGGAATTCTGTATCCTCTCCGTATGGACAAATCCATTCAGGAGACCTATGCGCCGGAGAGCATATGCTTCGGCTGCGGTCCGGCGAACGAGAAGGGGCTGAAGATCAGAAGTTTCGAGATTGACGGCGAGTACGTGGCTGAATGGCGGGCCGAAAAGCATCACGAGGCGTTCCCGGGGATGCTCAACGGCGGGATCATAGGCTCGCTACTCGACTGTCACTCCAACTGGGCGGCGGCGCACTACATGATGAAGCGCGATGGCGCCGACAGTCCTCCGTGTACCGTGACGGCGAGCTATTCGATCAAGCTTCTAAGGCCGACGCCCAGTGACGCGGTAATTAATCTTCGCGCGAAGGTGGTCGAGTCGGAAGGAAAGCGAGCCACGGTCGAGGCCGAGCTCATAGCCAATGACGAGGTCTGTGCGACTTGTACGGGTGTGTTCGTTGCGGTCGGCGAGGGCCATCCTGCATTCCACCGCTGGTAAGAGTGCTTAGCCGAGCGCCGTCTTTATCAGCGCCTCGTAATCGGCCTCAAGGTCCAGTTTCCTGAGCCATTCCCTTTGCTCGTGCATAAGGCCGGGGAGCATCACGACGTCGTTCATCGCGTATTCGACCAGGTCATCCGTCCACGATCCGGACCAGTTCCTGCCGAACTTTTTTCTTTTCGACTTATCCAGATCGACCGCGAAATATCTGTAAAGCGTTTCGGCGAGCGATACAGACTGGTCGGCGCCCTTCGTAAGGATCCGTTCCGCGAGCATCGAGTCGAAGACGCCCCGGACCTCGAATCCCGCAGCGCCCAGGAATCCGAGATCGAATTTCGCATTGTGGAAGACCTTCACAACGGATTCATCGGCGAGCAGTCCCCGGAAGGGTTCGGCGGAGATCCCTTCGGAAACAGGGATCAGTACATGTTCTTCACCGTCCGAGAACTGTATGCTGAGCAATCTGCCTCGCGATGGATGAAGTCCCGACGTTTCCGTATCGCAGCCGAGCACGCAGGAACCTGAAAGCGCCTCGATCGCCTCTCCTGCATCCCGTTCGGATCTCACTACAACAACTTCCATCGCACGGATTCTAGTTCAATGCGCCGCGCGTGAAAAGTTTGTACAATCCACATCTGCCTCGAAAACGGTAACGCTATGCTCACGAAACTGAACGACATCGAACTGCGGGTCATCGGGTGTCTTGTGGAGAAAGAACTGACGACGCCGGACAACTATCCGCTGACCCTCAACTCGCTTGTGGCGGCCTGCAACCAGAAGACGAACCGCGATCCGGTCGTGGATTACGACGAATCCGATGTCGAATCCGCGTTGGACAGCCTGCGGGAAAAGAACCTCGCGTACGTCTTTTACGGCTCGACCGGGCGCGTTCCGAAATACAAGCATATACTTCCGAGTTTCTACGAGCTCGGCCCGGCCGAAACTGCGCTGATCACCGTGCTGATGCTGCGAGGCGCGCAGACACCGGGCGAGCTGAACCAGAGATCCGGGAGACTGTTCGAGTTCGAGGGTCTGGGCGAGGTGAACGAGACGCTCGATTCACTTGCGAACCGCGAGGCGCCTCTGGTGAGGAAACTGGGCCGGCTTCCGGGTCAGAAGGAGGTCAGGTTCATACACCTTCTGTCGGAAACCGAGTTTGACGATGACGAATATCAGGAGCAGGCGGCGCGGACGGTCGAGGTCGCCGCGGGCGGTCTTGCGTCGGAAATTTTGAGGATGAGGGAAGATCTTGACGCATTGCGAGCCGAGTTCGAGGAGTTCAAGTCGCAGTTTGAGTGAAGAGTCGGAACCCGGAGCGCAAGCGACGGGCATAACGGAACGCACGCGTCCCGCGTGCAGTGAGCGAAGCGAACTTGAGGTACGATAGGCTTCAGCCTGTCGAAGTTCCGCGCATTCGCGCGGAATTGCAGCCCGGAGGGCTGCTCTAAACGGTTCGCAATAAATCAAAAAGGCGGGCTCAAGGCCCGCCTTCTCAGTTTTTCATGTCTCCGCTACGCGGCTGGGTGTTCGTGTGTGCCTCCATACCGTGGGTGGCGCCCTTTCGGGCTTACCCGCGGCTAAAAGCACATGACCGCTACGCGGTCCGCTGTCTCCTGACTTCCGTCTTCTGAATTCTGACTTCTTACTTTATCTTCCCGTGGATCCGCAGTTTCACGAGCGATTCAACGCTAAGGTCCGATTCGCCATTCGCGCGCGCGTCCCGTATGAAGTCCGCGGTCACATTGAAGATCCGAAGCTTCACAGCTTCCTCGACAGTCAGATTCACAAGGCCTTCGCCCTGCATCTGCCGAACGAATTCAGGCGTGACCTTGAAGATCCGAAGCTTCACCGCCTGTTCTGAGTTCAGATTCTGGAATCCCGCCGTCTGCATATCCCGAAGGTAGTCCGGCGTGATCTTAAAGATCCTGAACTTCACGAGTTCCTCGAACGACTTCGTCTGGAACCCCATCGCGACGACGTCGCGGACGAAGTTGGCGTCGATCTTGAATATACGCGCCTTGACCAGGTCTTCCATATCCAGATCCGGGAAACCGGTCGCCGCCATCTCGCGCATGAAGTTCGAGTCGATCTTGAAGATCTTCGCCTTAAAAAGGTCGTCCGTATCGAGATTTGAGAATCCCGATGCCGAAAGATCGTCCGCCAGCGCGACAGTCACATCCAGCGTGGCGGCAGCGAACTGCTTGCGGTCGTTGAACTCGAAGCCGCGACTGCTCATTGCCGATCTGAAGCCCGCGCTGGGCGTGAAAACGAACGTCCCGGAGCCCTTTCCGTTCTCGAAATTACCGGTGCACGCGATCGTTCCCGCTTCGCGTTCGATCGTGAAGTTCACTCCGCGCGAAACGCTTTCGACCTGTGAGCTCGAGAGCCCGCGAAGGTCGTCGAACGAATAACCCGTTCCCTGGTTGTTCGATTTCCCTTCGCCGTCGGAATAGCTGAAGGTGATCTGGATGTCGCTCTTGCCGTCGCTCCACTCAAAGCTGTAGTCGCCGTTATCCTTGTCTGTCTTTTCCTTTACCTTGTGTGCCTTCTCGGTGCTTGCTTTCCATGTTCCCGTGATCGTGCTCTGCGCCGAGATCACTATCGATCCGATGGTGATCACGACAAGGCAGGCGAGAGCGCCGGCAAGGAACTTAAGATTCTTGTTCATAACATTCTCCCGATTCCGTTTTCTGTCTCTTTACAGTCTAGAAACACCGCAACGGAAGTCTTTGTGACAGACGCTCAGGCTTCGTTCCAGGCGACCTTGCTGCGCAGCCTCATAACTGAACGCTCTTTCCCAAGCAGCTCGAACGCCGTGATCATCGAAGGCCCGACAGCCTGGCCCGTCAGGGCGACACGGGCGCCGTTGAGCAGGATCCCCAGCTTAGTGTCCTTCTCCTCGCAGAATTCGTTGGCGGCTTCGTAGATAGGGTCGTGCGAAAAGTCTTCCAGTTTTTCAAGCCGATCGGCGAATTCGGGCAGCCACTCCTCGAGCTTGGGCCGCTTCTTCAGGTGCTTTGCGACGGCGGCCGGGTCAAAATCGAAATCCTCGGAAAAGAATGCGCGGCCCTGTTCGGAAAAGTCCTTGAGGGTGAAGAAGCGCTCGCGGATAACGTCAACCACCATTTCGAACCACACCCTGTCCTCGTCGTCGTATTCCTCGCGCCAGAGTTTCTCGGACCTGAGCTCCGAACGGACCATCGGGATCAGTTCATCGAGAGGCATCGTGCGGATGTACTCGGCATTCATCCAGAGCGCCTTGTCATCCGTCCATCGTCGGGGATTGTTCGCGTCGAAGTTAAAGACAGCGTTCGATCTGTTGATGCCTTCCAGCGTGAATGCCTCGATCAGGTCCTCCAGCCCGAGGATCTCGTCCTCGCTCTTCGGCGACCAGCCGAGCAGCGCAAGGAAGTTCCTGAATGCGCCCGCGACAAAGCCTTTGTCTCGATAAGTGGTTAGCGAAACGATCTCGCCGTGGTGACGCTTTGACAGTTTCTTGCCTCCGGGCGCGAGGATGAGGGGCAGGTGAGCGAAAATGGGGGGCTCGATCCCGAGCGCCTCGTAGATCAGTATCTGTTTGTGCGTGTTCGTCAGGTGGTCCTGTCCGCGGATCACGTGAGTGATGCCCATTTCGATGTCGTCGCAGACGACCGCAAGGTTGTACAGCGGGTGCCCGTCGGAGCGTAGCAGCACGAGGTCCTCGATGTCCGAATGCTCGCGCTCCTGAAGGCCGTAAACCGCGTCATCGAACGATGTCTTTCCTTCACGGCTGACCTTCAGACGTATCGCGAACGGCTCTCGCGCCTCGGCCCGCGCGTCGGATGCGGTCCTATCGAGATCTCTGTACGGATTGTCCCGGAGGCCCTTCTCCGCTCCCTGTTCCCGGGCCCTCTCCGCGATAGCCGCTTTTACATCGCCGTCTGCACGTTCGTCCTTCGGAGTGAAATCGCGATAAGCTTTTCCTTGTTCCAGGAGTCTGAGTGCCGTTTCTCGATGCTTGTCCGCGTTGTCGGACTGGAAGACGATCTCCTCATCAGGCTCGAAACCGAGCCATTTCAGGCCTTCGAGGATGGATCGGGTGGACTCCTCTGTCGATCTTTGCAGGTCTGTGTCCTCGACCCTTACGAGGAACTTTCCGCCTGAATGCCGGGCGAAAAGATAGTTGAAAAGGGCGGTTCTCGCGGAACCGATGTGAAGGTATCCGGTAGGGCTCGGTGCAAAGCGGACTCTGTTCATCTTCTTGAAGGTTGCGGGAAACCGCGCCGTTTTCGGCAATACGGGCCCCAAAAACACGAAAAGCTATCAAACTCCTCGTTGATAGCCGGAAGAACCGTTTCAGCTTCGAATATGGCGGAGGCGACAGGATTCGAACCTGTGAAGGGTTGTTACACCCTTAACGATTTAGCAAACCGCCGCTTTCAGCCACTCAGCCACGCCTCCAAATCTACGCCTGAAGCTCCCGAATTATCGGGCTCAGACGCAAAGTTCATTCTAGCCTTCAGGCGAACTTTGTCAAGTTGACCCGCATCCCACGCCGCATATCGACCCCGCAAGTTACTTGACACTGTTTGACAAAGGAAAGACAATAGCCCCTTATGCGGAAACCCTAGGTTTTCAGGCGTTTTTCTGCGACGTTAACCGGCCGGAAATGATGTCTTCCCGTAGTGCTGTTTCTTACATTAGAGGACACCACCTTATGAGTGATCTGCCGCGAAAGTTCGGAGTTTATGGACTGATCGCCCTCGTATGGGCTTTTGGTTTTGCAGCTGCGCTGCCCGCAAGCGCAAAGACTGAGACTGAAACGGAGGCAGGCGCGCCAGCGGCACGCCTCGGCGTGATCAAGGGCGTAGTGCGCGACAAAGCCGGCAATCCCATTTCTAACGCGACGGTCGCTGTCTTCAGGTCTGGCACCTCTAGACTTCTAAAACAAGTAACGGCAACAAAGAGCGGCAAGTTTATCGCCAAGATCATTCCCGGCACTTATACCATCCTCGCAGTCGCACAAGGCTTCAATCCGGTCACCCTCGAAAAAGTAAAGGTAAACGGCGAATCGGAACTGGTTTACGGTTTCAATTTGGAGAAAGCGGGCAGCGGCAACACGCTTCCCGAAAAGCGAAACGACCGTTTGAGCGCGAGGACCGCGATCCGGGCCGCACAGAGGTCGATATACCAGGTGAAGGAAGGCGAGGTGCCTTCCGCGGATACGGATGACGGCCCTGTGGTCTCGGCGCCTTTCGGCGGAAGCGTCGACCAGACCGTTGCCGCGTTCAGGGAGGACGAGGGATCGGGCCGTAAAGGGCAGTCGATCGTCGAGACCTTTTATGCCTCCGGCAAAGCAGGCAGCTTCGCCGGCGTGAATTTCGCGACGCTTCAGCCTGTCGGCAAGGACGCCGAATTCGTGATCTCCGGACAGACCGGGTACGGGCCCGCCGCTCCGCAAAGATTCGAGACAGCATTCAGCTTCAAGGCCGGTGACGACCACAGGGTCAGGCTTAAAGGATCGCTTTCGAAGCTGGGCGATGTCGTTTCCGGAAAACGGGAGGAAACACTCGGGCAGGTTTCGTTCCAGGCCCTGGACCAGTGGAATGTCCGCGAAGGTGTGATCCTCGTACTCGGGATCGACTACTCCCGGTTTGTAGGCGCCGGAGATGATTTCTCCGTATCGCCGCGCATAGGCTTTCTTTACGACGTCGACTCAAAGACCCGCTTTAAGGCTTCATATACGACCGTAAATGAAGAAAGGTCGTGGCAGAGGGTGATCGAACTCGAGAGTTCGCAGGTCCTGTTCCGCGAACCAGTTGCCGTTCAGGACATTCCGCTTCAAAACAGCCGGCCTTTGATGAACAAGAGCAGCCGGCTCGAGTTCGGCGTTGAACGAGTGCTCGACAACAGGTCGTCGGTCGAGGCGAATGTATTCTTTGATTCCGTCGTCGGCCGGGGTCTTGGGTTCGAGACTTATTCGGAAGGCGGTCAGGCATTTAACAATTTTGTCGCTCAGCAAAGTGGCAGCGCCCTCGGAATGAGGGTCGTATACAACCGCAGGCTCAACGGGATATTCAGCACGGCTGCGGGCTACGCTTACGGGACAGGTCAGAGGCTTTCTGAAGAAGCGATCAGCGATCCCGCGAGCGTCCTTCGGAATGATGTTTTCCAGACCGTCTTCGGCCAGTTCACTGCAGACATACGGTCGGGGACAAGTGTCAGGACGATCTTCAGGCTGTCACCCAGGGCGACCGTGTTCGCTATTGACCCGTTCGAAGGCCGGCTTGCGATCTACGATCCCAGCCTCAGCGTGATGGTCACGCAGGAGTTGCCGAGTTGGGGTCTTCCGATCGACGCCGAAGCCGTTCTCGACGCGCGAAATTTGTTCGACCGCCACGCCGGGGTTTCCGGCGACGAAGGGACTTTGCAGTTGAACCTGCAGAGGCGAATGCTTCGCGGCGGCATTCTGGTCCGTTTCTAGACAAATTGGGACAGACGCAACCCCGCAGGTTAGCGCGGATACACGCAGACTTTGTTCGGCACTATCTGTGTATATCTGCGGAGGCCTGCGGTTATTTTTTCCAAATTCTCGGATTTTGTCTCGGAATTACGGATGGATCGGCCAGGCCGCCGCGGCGGTGCAGCGAAAGAGCAAGCGTTTAACGGTGTTAGAACGCACCTGATTTCACCGTGCTGACGGAATGCATGTTGCCTAATTATTTCAATCGGTTAAGTCCGCTTTGTTGAGATGAAGGGGAAAGTGCTGACAAGTTGGAGCCTCGTTTGGCTGCTCGCGGCGGTTGTGCTGATCGCGGCCGGCGCTCTCAACCTATCTCAGAGGGCTTACAACCAGCTTCCCCCGACGGACGGCGTGGAGTGGGTTCAGAAGAACGACGGAATATATGCCGAGAAAGTGAAACCCGGCTTTGCGGCCTCGCGGGCGGGCATCGCCGTCGGCGACAGGCTGATAGGGATCGGATTCGAAGGCGAAAAGGTTCAGGAGATCGGCCTCAGAGGCGATGTCGCCCTCTATCTTGAAACCGCCGGCGTTGGCGGAAACCTCACGTACTTCTATCAAAGGCCTTCTTGGTCGTTTTCCAATAACTTCTACTATGCGGATCTGCGGAATATCGATTCCGTGCCCCGCTGGACAGCCAATTACCTGCTGTTGACGGTTGTCGGCTGTATTTGGCTACTGATCGGGGTCTTCGTGCTATTTAAGCAGGGCAGCCGGTCTCCGTTCATCCTGCACTTTGCCACCCTCTGCCTCGCCGCATTTGTCTTTCACGTCTACAATTCGCTTGGCCAGGGAGAGGATTTTGACCTCGGAGTTTCCCTTTTCGACAACCTTGCGTTCGCGTTCTTTGCGCCCCTGTTCCTTCATTTCTGCCTGCGATACCCGGTGAGGAGCGAGGTGTTTGAAGATAAGCCGTGGAAGACCCTGGTTCTCTATGTTCCCGCGGCTGTCATCTCCTCGTCGTACTTTGTGATCTCACTCGCGGACCTGGTACTGCCCATCGCGGTCCGCGATCCCTTTTACAGGGCGATCATCGCGAACGATATCCCGACCCTGTTGTACGACACCAGCTTCTATCACTTCGTCGTGGGCATTTCGCTCGGCGCCGGCGTGCTGAGCTGGCGTTTCTTCAAGAACCGGAAGCCGCTCGTCAGACAGCGCCTGAAATGGGCGATGTGGGGTACGATCGTCGCCGTTATCCCGATCCTCCTGCTCCAGACCGCCAGGCAGTTCATATATATTTCGGACGACAGCATTACAGCGTCCTTAACAATCCTGCCGCTCGCGCTGATCCCTTTGAGCTTCGGACACTCGGTCGTCCGCTACCGCCTGATGGATGTGGACGTGGTGGTAAGGCGCGCCTTCGTCTATGCGTTGACGACCGTTACCATCGCGATGATGATCGGCGCCGTCGCGCTCGGACTCGTGTTCCTGGCTATCGGAAACAACCTCTCGAGCACCGAGATCGCGCTCCGGGCGGTCATCGCGGTCGTGGCGATGGGCGCGATAATCATGCTTTCCGAGCCGCTCAAGAACTTCCTTCAGGAAAGGGTCGAGCGGTATTTCTACGGAGAGAAATACGACCTTCGCCGCGGTCTCCTCGATTTCGGAAAGACTCTTTCCGCAAGTACGGCAATGCAGCCGCTTCTTGACGGCCTCACGGCAAGGCTTCAGCAGGTGCTTGACGTCGAGAAGGTCGCCGTTTTCATCGAGGACCAGGATGCCGAAGAGAATTACCGCATAGCGAAGTCGGTCGGACTGAGCGACGAGTACCGAATTCCCTCCGACTTCAAACAGATGATCCGCCAGAAGTCTGCGAAGAAAGGCGTCGTGCGCGCGGACGAGTTCGCGCTTCTCGAAAACGATGCATCCGCGGGCGAGGAGCATCAGGTGCCTATCTCGCCGAATGGAAATGGAAACGGAAACGGTCATCTGGCGGCGATCGTGAGACAGGAACTTCACTATTACGTGCCGTGTGTCGTCAGGGGAAGAATGGTTGCGGTTATCGGCCTGGGGCGTGCCCGCGACGGAAGCCTCCTCTCTTCGGAGGACATCGGCATCATTCAGACGATCTCCGGCTATGTCGCCGTGGCGATCGAGAACAGCCTTCTCTACCAGGAGCAGGAGACTCGCGCCAGCGAGCTGGCCCTTCTAAAGGAGTTCAACGAGTCGATCGTCGAGTCGGTCAACGTAGGTTTGATCGCAGTGGACGAAAGCGGGCTGATCACGAGGTGCAACACCTCGTTCGAACAGATGTTCGGTTTCAGCCGCTCGGAAGCAGTCGGGCGGTTGGCGGCGGACGTATTCCGTCCTGAATTCGCGGACAGCATAGAACAGGTGCTTGGAAAGTCCAGCTGGCACCTGACTGAGATTCGGAACGCTTACAAGATTGAGACGAGAAAGCTGGGCGGCGAGCCCTTGATCCTGAACGTGGCAATCGCACCGCTCAGAAGCCCTGACGGCTCGCAGAACGGTGCGATCGTCGTGCTTGAGAACGTCACTTCCAGAGTGAAGCTCGAAGAAGGTCTGCAGCAAAACGAGAAGCTTTCCAGCATCGGTCTTCTCGCGGCGGGAGTCGCGCACGAGGTCAACACGCCTTTGACGGGGGTCTCGAGCTACACGCAGATGCTTTTGGGAATGATCCCCGAATCGGACCCCAAACACGAGCTTCTGCAGAAGGTCCACAAACAGACCGAGCGCGCTTCGAACATCGTCGGGAATCTGCTTAATTTCTCGAGAGCGGGAAATTCCGGGGAGTTCACGGATGTCGACGTGAACAAGCTGCTCGATGATACCCTGCAATTGCTCGAGCCTCAGATCCGCAGGAGCAAAGTCGAGATCGTCAGGGCCTATTCTAAGGCGGCCCCGAAGATCAACGGGAATCCGGGCAAACTCCAGCAAGTGTTCACAAACATCATCATCAACGCTCAGGACGCGATCCTTAACGAGGGGTCGATCACGCTCGAGACCAAGATAGAAAGTGAGGGCGCGGTCATCATCCGCATTTCCGACACGGGTACGGGGATCGATCCCGATGACCTTTCCAAGATCTACGATCCTTTCTTCACGACCAAGGCGGTCGGCAGCGGGACCGGGCTCGGAATGGCCGTGACGTACGGCATCGTGCAGGAGCATTCCGGCACGATCGAAGTACTTAGCGAAAAGGGCGTAGGTACCACTTTTGAGCTCGCGTTTCCTGAAGCCGCACGCACGCCGCAGAAGATCGCCAGTTGACCCATCCGGTCTCCCTCTTTGTCACCGACTGATCAAAACGAAAAACTTGTATTTCTCGACGGCGAGCTCGTCAGCGAGGTTTGCGCGGGAGCGTCGGCCGTTTCCGGCTCTGTTCTTTACGGCAAGGGAGTGTTCACGACGATCGCGTTATGCGGCGGCGAGCCCTTCGAATGGGCGCGTCACGCGAAGAGGCTTGCGAAGAACTCTCATATCCTTGGTCTCGAGATCGGCCCTTCGGCGATCGAAGAACTTCTAGGCTCGCTGAGGGATCTGGCGGCGAGAAACGAATCAGGCGAAGGAAAGGCAAGGATCACGATCTTCGATCCTTCTGCTCCGGAACTTTGGGGAGGCGGTCCCGCGCGGCCGTGCTCCGTAATGATCCAGACATCGGAGCGTCGCCCTGCACAAGACCCGTTGTCGGTTGCGGTCTCGCCGTTCCTTCTGAATTCGGCATCACCGCTCGCGGGTCTGAAGACGTGCAACTACCTCGAGCCCCTGCTCGCGAAGGAAGAGGCCTTTCGAAGAGGTTTCGGCGAAGCGGTCAGGTTGAACGAGAAGGGATTTGTCGCGGGGTGCTGTCTCGCAAACCTCTTTTGGGTCTCGCGCGCAGGCGGTGCGTTAAGAACGCCCGCACTCTCGACGGGGTGTTTGCCCGGCACTATTCGCGAATATATCCTGGAGCGTACGGACGTCGAGGAGGCGGAGATCGGTCTGGATGAGCTCAGGGCCGACGCGGAAGCGATGTTCGTGACGTCTGCCGTTCGAGGGATCTCGCCCGTCTTCGAGGTCGAAGGGTTTGAACGCCTTTCTCCCGTTCGGGAAACCGCGACCTCGATCGTTCCATACTGAGATCAGGTTCGTCTTCAGGCGATAGCGGCTTCGTATACTTTCAGCGTTGAATCAGCGATCCTCTCTTTTGTGAGCATTTCCTCCGCAAAGCTGCGTGCGGAATTGCCTATCCCGGACAGGTCTTCTTTGTCGGAAGCAAGCCGCAGGATATTCGCCGCCAGAGCGACAGGATCCTTTCCGTCAGAAACGAGTGTCGTCTTTCCTTCCCCGATCAGATCTCCCGACGGTCCTGTGCGCACCGCGACGACCGGCACGCCGGCAGCCATCGCCTCGAGCGCGGCAAGATCCGCAGTCCCCGAGCTCGAGGTGACGACGAACGCTGATGCAGCCGCGAACAGATGATCGAGTTCGTCAATCTTGTCCAAAAAGAGAATATTGTTTTCCAGGTCGAACACTCGGACCAGCCGTCTAAGCCTTCTCCTGAACGGGCCGTCGCCTTCGGAGGCCCATCCGATCACAACGAAATACGCATCGGGCAGCTCACGAATAACCTCGTTGGCGGCCAGGATCAGATCGTCACCCGGTGAAAGCCCGCCGACCGCCGCCACGACCCATCGCTCTTCGCCTATGCCGTATTCGTGTCGGAATCCGGCCGCGAAATCTCGTTTCCCCTCTTCGGTCCGCTCAAGCACAGTTCCGAACCCCGGGATCCCGGTCAACCGTTCGCGGCCGAATCGTTCCGCCAGGACCTGTCCGGCGACGTATGACGTTGCTACCAGCGCCGAGGCGTTTCGTGCGGTCAAACGCGAAAACATTCCCACAGGGGCCGACGAATGATGAGAGATGATCAGCGACGCTCCGCTCAGTTTGGCGGCGATCGCTGCGGATGGGTAATCGCGCGGAAGATGCGCGTGAATGATCTCGGAGCCGATTTTGCGAGCGACGCCCGCGATCCGGAACGCCGAGATCACGTCCGCACCGCCTCTCAGTTTCGCCTCGTAAGGTTCATTTCCGGAGGCGGCGGCCAGACGGCCTTTCCACTCGCAGCCGACCGGCAAGACTGAACGGACATCGGCGCCCTTCGCGGAAAGTCCCGAAGACAGATCGCATATGTGCCTCTCGGTATCTCCGAGCATCACGGCGGATGATATCTGCAGTAGCCGCATCGGCTAATTCTATTCGGAACCGGCACGGATGCTAAGCGGCTGAACAAAAAAAAGCGCGCCCCGGAAGAGGCGCGCGGAAGTAAGCCCTCAAGAAATGGCTAGAACTGGAACCTCGCCCCGAGCTGCATCTGGAAGACCTGGCTTCCGGGATTGTTGTTCAGGAGCAGATTTCCGCTCGAATCCCTCAGTTGAAGGAAGTTCGGGTTAGTGGCGGTGTTCACACCGCAATCGATCGCGACGGGACTACAGTAGGCCGTCACGGTCGAACCCGAATACTGAAGGTTCATCAGGTTGAAGACGTTGAAGAACTCCGCTGAGAGTACGACCCGGCGGTTCTCGCCAAAGCCGAATCCCTTCTGGATCCTCGCGTCGATGTCCGTCACGCTGCGGTTGCGGAACATGTTTCTCGTGAACACCTCTCCGTTCGGATAGACCGGACGGTCGTTGAACAGGGTGTCGCCGTTCAGGTCCGCGTTCGCGATCGCGTCGACCGGAAGCCCCGAACGGATGCGGATCGCACTTGAGACCTCGAATCCAAACGGCAGGAAAAACACCGGGTTCGCCACGAACTGGTGTCTCCTGTCCAGCCTTGAAGGTCCGTATTCCGGGATTAGGTTGTACGTATCGACCGCGTCCTGTCCGCCCGCGCTTCTCTCGTTGTCGTCATCAGAAAGCGACCTCGAGACGGTGTAGTAAGCGTTGAGGATTCCCCAGCTTCTCGACAGTCTTGCCCTGAAAGTCAGCGAAGTGTACAGCGAGCGGGCCGACGATTCGCGGATCTGAACGCTGCCCAGCGATGTGACGGGCCGCGCCCGTACCGGGAAGAAAGTCGGGAAGTTCGTCGGCCGTGTAACGCCTATGATCGGCCGGCCCGTATCGAGAGCGATCAGCTGATCCCTCTGAGCCTGCGTAAGACCCGGCGCTGACTGCGCGTACTGTGTCAGGTTCACAGACACGGGAAGATTCAGCTCCCGGTTCCTCTCGAGCCTCGAAGTGTTGACGTTCAGAAAATCGACCCCGACTATGAGTCCATCGGCGACCTCGCGCTCGTACGCGAGCCCGAGCTGTATCGATCTCGGATTCTTGAAGTCCTCTTCAATTCCGATAGGAGCGAGTCCCGGAAGCCCTTGCCCGAGCGCTGCCGCGATCGTGTCAATATCCGACCGCGAAAGCTGAGGAAGGCTGTCAAGACCGAACGAGTTCAGGTTGACGCCGGCAAGAAGGAACTGCCTGTAGACCGAGTTCGGGACGCACGACCTGGTGTCCGACGGGTTGACCACCTGCGGACAGGAAAGGCCGGTCGCGGACAATGCCGCCACATAGCCCGGATTAGCCGTCAGGAACGCGTTGTACGCCGTTGCGCCCGCAGCGGTACCCGCAGACAATGCGGAACTCGAAAACGGTATCTGGACCGAAAGGTCACCCGCAGGATCGCGGAAATTATTTACCGGCGCCGCGAGCAAAAGAAGGGGCGTCCTTGCGTAGAAAAGACCGCCGAAGCCCCTGAGCACGCTCTTGCCGTTTCCGCTCAAGTCCCAGGCAAACCCGACCCTCGGGCCAAACTGCCATCCGCTGTCCGGAATGGACGTCGGATCAAGGCCGCCGCCTCTCAGAGGGAAATTCGCATTCTGCAGCAACGAGATCAACGCATCGTTGCCGAGTTGCGGATCCGGATTGTACTGCTGCTCGGCGCGAATGCCGAAATCGATCTGAAATCTCGGGGTGATGCGCCAGTTGTCCTGTGCGAAGAACGCGAGCTCGCGAACCGTGTAGTCGGCGAGAAGATTGCCGATCTGCTGGCGGTAGTTCGCCGAGGTGTTGTCGAAACGCCTGTCCGTCGTGGAGCCCGCCGTCAAAGATGCGGCTTCGAACGCGGCTTGAGCAGCGCCTCCGATGAAGTACGCTCCGGTCTGGTTAAAGCCGAAAAGCTGGCTCGCGTAGATGTCGCTGAACTCGCCGCCGAGTTTAAGCGTGTGGTTGCCAGCCAGGATGGTCAGGCTGTCGGCAAACTGGAGTCTTTCGTCGTACTGGGTAGTCGGAAGAAAGGTCCTCGTCCCGAATTCACCCACGCCGCCTAGAGACACGTTCGGAGCGATCGCGTTGGCGAACCTCGGCCTGTCCTCGCGGGCCAGCTGAAATCTGAAATCGTTCAGAATGTTCGGGGTGAAGTTGCTGATCAGCTGAGCGACGAGGATGCGGTTTCGGTTCTTCTCCGTGCCGTTGGTGGAAAGCGCCCTGTTCGTGGTCGGGTCGAGCGTGGTCTCTCCGGTCGCGTTCGCGTTCTCGGCGTTATTCTTGCTGTAGTTGAAACGAACCGTCAGCAGGTTATTCGAATTCGCCTGCCAGTCAACGCGGCCGAGAGCGGCCCATGCGTCGTTTGTCTGCGTGAAAGAGGTCTGGTTGCCAGTGTAGATCGCGTAGGCCTCCTCGGTGGTGGCACTTCTCGTGACGTTCCGGAGGTTGCTGTAGAGGACTTCTCTCGGAGCTTCGAACCTCTGAAATTCTAGCGCGCCGAAATAGAAAAGCCTGTCGGTAACGATCGGGCCGCCGATCGATCCGCCGAACTGGTGCTGGGTCGGCGCGGCGATCGCATCGACGTTTCGCACTCGTTCGATCTCGTCAACGAACTCGTTCTGGCGCGAAAGTTCCTCGGGTCTCCATAGATAGAACGCGGAGCCGCGCACATCGTTGGTTCCCGACTTGGTGACGGCGTTCACGACGCCGCCGGTCGAACGCCCGAACTCGGGAGAATAACCGCCCGAAACCACGTTGAACTCGCGGATAGATTCCTGCGGGATCGTGAACGCGAGATTCGCGCGCTCGCCGCCTCGGATTCCGCCGAAGAACGGCTGGTTATAATCGACGCCGTCGACATTGATGTTGGAGTTGATTCCGCGCTGCCCGGCGAGAGAGATCTGGCCGCGCTGCGGATCGACCTGCGCGGTCGGAGTAAGCGTAACGAAGTCCTGAAATCGCCGTCCGTTGATCGGCAGGTTCGAAATGGCGGTCTCGCTCAGCACGGCGTCTGATTTGCTCTCGGTCGTTTGCACGCTTTCCGCGCTGACCGTCACTTCGGCGGCCACGTCGCCGACGCCCAATGAGATGTCGGCGGTGGTCGTACGTCCGACCTGGACCTCGACCACCCTAGTATTGTCCGCGAATCCTTCCGCGGTCACGGTCACCTTGTACGTTCCTGGTTTGAGCAGTGTGAAGTTGTACACGCCGTCTCCGGCGGCTGTAGTCGTCAGGTTGACGCCGGTACTTTCGTTGGTCAGCCTTACGGTTGCGTTGGGAAGGACCGCGCCGCTACTGTCGGCAACGACACCGGTTATGCTCCCGGTCGTGCCCTGACCGAACGCCTGCGCGGCGAAGAGCAGCAGGCTGAGCAGCGCGAAACTCGATATTCTTCTGATCATCATTCGTCCCCTTAAATTTCAGTTAAGTTTTGGATATTGCTTTCGGACGATCGTCTCCGGAGCCCGGCAAATGTCGAAACCGATGGAATTTCTGGATTTTCTGTCCGCAGATTCGGATTTATTGCACACGTCTGCGAGGTCAGATACTTCAGAACTGTCCACGACAACCAGCTCCCAACGCTAAGTGGTTGATCTTCAGAATCTTACAAACGTCGCCGGGCGGTCCCTGATTCCGCTTTCACGACGGCCGAAATTTTGGAGTTGATCCGCGGAATTTAGGCAACTTTGAGTCCCGATTCCGCCGACTGGCCAGTGCGATCCGGGAAGGACATTCTTCGAAGAAAAAGAAAAATGCCCGCCTCCCCAAAGGGTGGCGGGCTTTCATTATCACTGCGATCCGAAAGCCGGCTGAGAGTCGGCTTCCGTTCTTCAGGCTAGAAGTAGAATCGCGCTCCGAACTGTGTCTGGAACACGGGTGATCCGGCAAAATTCGCGAACGTGATAAGGTTCCCGCTGCCGTCTGTGGTTTGAAGGAACGTCGAGTTGGTCGGACCGTTGAACCCGCATTCCCTGTCGTTGACATTCGAACAGTAGCGCGTCGTGCTGCTGCCCGAGTACTGAATGTTCGACTTGTTGAACACATTGAAGAACTCGGCCGAAAGGACCAGCCGCTTGCGGTCTCCGAAACCGAAGCCCTTCTGGATCCTGAGATCGACCTCGTATTCGTCCCTGTTCCGGAAGGCGTTCCTCTCAAACGTCTGGCCGGGCGCGTAGTACGGGCGGTCATTGGTCGTACCGTCACCGTTCAGGTCGCCGTTGGCAACTACATTCACGGGTCTGCCGGACCTGAACCTCAGAGCCGAGGAAATCTCGAATCCGTAAGGAAGGAAGAACACGGGGTTCGCCGTGAACCTGTGCCGTACATCAAGCTCCGAGTAGTTGTACTCTGGGATCAGGTTGTAAACGTTGTCGTAAGTCGTTCCGCCCGAACTTCTCTCGTTGTCATCGTCGGAAAAACTCGTCGAATACACGTAGTACGTGTTCAGCCTGAGCCAGCTTGTGTTGTACCTCGTCCGGAATGTGAACGCGCGATAAAGCGATCGTCCGGTAGATTCACGGATCTGCAGGCTTCCGAGTTCGGGGACAGGACGAAGCCTGATCGGCACCGAACCGGGTAGTCCCCTGCCTCTGACGATGCCGAAATACGGCCTTTGGGCCGGATCCAGGCTCGGGTCGAGGAGGATCGGAACGGGAAGGTTGATGTCCTTGTTCCTCTGCAGATACACGGTGTTGATGTGCGAGTAGTCGAACCCGAGCGTGAGATTCCTTGCGACCTCACGCTCGATCCCCACACCGAACTGAACCGACCTGGGGTTCTTGTAGTCCTCATCCCATCCGAGGGGCTGGACTCCGGTGAAGAAACCGAGCGGGCTTGTCGGTGCTCCCGGCGACGCGGCGACGATCGCCGATGAGATATCTCCAAGCTGTCCGGAAGTAAGGCTCGGCATGTTCGTCAACGGGAACTGGTTCAGGTCGATGCCGAGGACGGCAAAATGCCTGTAAACGGTATCTGGCCTGACCCCGAAGCCCACAAGGGCCGTGTACTGCGGATTGGCCGCATCAAACGCCGCCTGATCGAACGTGGTCGGGATGGAGAACGGAATCTGGATCGAAAGGTCGCCCGGCGTTCCCCTGAAGTTGTTGAACGGTCCCGCAAGAAGCAGCATAGGGGTGCGAGCATAATAGAGTCCCGCGAATCCCCTGATCACCGTCTTCGCGTCGCCGAACGGATCCCACGCAAAGCCCGCGCGCGGTCCCCACTGCCAGCCGCTGTCCACTATCTGCGTCGGGTCGAAACCTCGTCCGCCGCGGATCGGGAAACTCGCGTTCTGCACAATATTGATCAGGGGATCGTTGCCGAGCTCGGGATCGGGATTGTACTGCTGTTCGAGGCGAAGACCGTAGTTGACCGTGAACCGCGGTGTTACCCTCCACGAATCCTGCGCGAAGGCCGAAACCTCGTACACCGTGTACGCAGCTTCCAGGTTCCCGATCTGCTGACGGAACGTCGCGAAGGTGTTATCAAAGCGGCCGAACATCGCATCGGCATTCGGCACGTTCGACAGAACGTTCAACAACCTGCCGTCATTGTTGTCGAAGATGTTGAAGTTCCCGAACTGGTTAAAGCCGAACAGTTGGTCGGCGTGGATCTGATTGAAGTCGCCGCCGAACTTGAAGGTGTGGTTGCCCGACAGGACGGTCAGTGCGTCGGCGATCTGGATCCTAGTGTCGAACTGCGTCGTGGGCATGAACGAGCGGGTTCCGATGTCCCCGTACGTACTCGAAACAAGCGCGACCTCGGCGTTAGCGAGGCGCGGCCTGTCTTCACGCGCATACTGTCCGCGAAATTCGTTGATGACGTTCGCGGAAAAACTGCTGACAAGCTGACCTACGAAAGCGTAGTTCCGGTTCTTCTCGGTACCGTTCGTAAGAAGCGAGCGGTTCGTGGTCGGATCGACCGAGAACTCGCCCGTCGTCACGGCGTTCTGGGCGTTGTTCCGGCTGTAGTTGAACCGGAAGTTGAAGTTGTTCCCGCCGCCGAAGTTGCCGTCGATCCTCGCAAGACCCGCATACGCGTCGTTTGTCTGAGAGAAAGGAACTTCGAGCGATTGGTAAAGATTGTAAACTTCCAGCTGAGCCGGCGTTAGCGTTCCGGTATTGACGTCAAGACGGTTCCGGAACAGTACCTGCCGCGGAGCCCTAACCCTTTGCTGTTCGTACGATCCGAAATAGAACCAGCGGTCTTGCACGATCGGGCCGCCGATCGAACCGCCGAACTGGTGTTGGGTCGGTGCGAGCGTCGCATCTACCGATGCGGGCAGGTTCTGGGCGATCGCGTCGGCGTAGTCGTGCGCGCGGGCCATTTCTTCCGGCCTGATCAGGTAGAAAGCGCTTCCGCTGAGACTGTTTCCGCCGGACTTCGTGACGACGTTGATCACGCCGCCGGTCGAGCGGCCGAACTCTGCCGAGTAACCGGCCGAGACGATGTTGAACTCGCGGACCGCTTCCTGCGGAAGCGTGAAGGCGCTGTTCGAGCGCTCGCCGCCGCGGATACCGCCGAAGAACGGCTGATTGAAGTCCGCGCCGTCGACGTTGATGTTCGCATTAATGCCGCGCTGTCCGGAGATGGAGATCTGGCCGCGCTGCGGATCGACCTGTGCCGTGGGCGTCAGCGTGGCGAGATCCTGGAACCTTCGTCCGTTGATCGGGAGGTTGCTGATCGCGCTGTCGCTCAGGACCGCGTCCGGAACGCTCTGCGTTGTCTGGACCTCTTCACCGGTGATCTCGACCACGGCCGAAACGCCTCCGACACCGAGTTCGAAGTTGACGTCGACCGTGCGTCCTACGTTGACGACGGCTTCTTTGGTCAGTTCTTCGAACCCGCTGCCGCTTGCCGAGACCGTGTAGGTCCCCGGCTGAAGAAGAATGAACTGGTAAATTCCTGCGTCGCTGGTAGTTGTTGTCTTTTCAGCGCCCGTGCTCTTGTTAACGGCCTTGATCGTTGCGTTCGGGACCACGGCACCTGTCGAGTCGGATACGACTCCGGTGATCTGGCCGGTGCTTGCCTGTGATTGGGCAAACACGCTTGTGACCCCAAGGAACAACGATAAGACCAACATGGCTAATAACCCTGATTTATTTCTATTAGTCATAGTGTCCCCTGTTGCTTTTTTAGGTTTGAAAGATCGGTAGAACCAGTGCTGATCGGCAATCCGTATTCTCGGATTTTTTTACGATTCCCCGGATGGATTGCCCTGCCCAACAACAGGCCTGTCCCTACGGAAGATCGATCCGATAACGGGTCGGGAGCCCCTAAGTCCCCGACAGCAGACATTTGCCGCTGCCCGACACCCGTCGGGCACTTCCCGCTTCACTCACATTGGTCGAGTGAAAAAACGAAAACGCAATTTGAATTCCCAGCGGTTTTCGTCCACTATGTCCCATTTGCAAAGGGGTGAGTATTTCAGCGGGAAGTTAATTTAAAGTTACGAGCGGGACAAATATACATCAATTTAGCCGAAAAAGTGGAATAAGTAACGACGGATTCGGAATGGTGAATTCCCGGGCAACTCGTTAACGGGTAATCGCAACCATACGGCGCTTTCAGAGACGCGAATAAGACAGGTTGCCGGATTAACGGAGTGGATCGCAAGTCGTTCGGTTTGAGCGATTTAGCGTTCCAAACAGATTAAAGAATTCTCGTAAATGAGCGGTTTGAGCGGTTTTAAGTTGACAATTTGAACGTTTGAGAGTAAATTTTAGGCACTTTCGGAACAGGTTAATCATAGGCAGTCATTTAACAGACTTCTATAAGGAGAAGAAATGGGACAGTTAGCATATCGAGAAGTAACGGAGGCACTTCCGCTTCACAAGCGGATCCAGGCCCGGCTTCAGGCCCAGGTAAGCTGGGTTGACGAGGACAGCAACGAGAGGGTGTCGATCCTCGGACACACGGAGAACGTCGGCGAGTCAAACGCACTTGTAAACATTAATGTCCTGCCCAAGGTGGGCAGCAGCGTCAAGCTTCGCCTCTTTGACGAGGACAAGCACATAATCGAGATTCCCGCGACGGTTATCAGGGTCGAACGCGATCCCAGCAAGCCGCAGGCGGCGCTCGCGATCGTGAAGAACATAAAGAAGTGGAAGAACAAGGTTCTTGCCGCGGCCCAGGATTGGGTGTCTCGCGACTTGCGGCTGAATTACGAAGGAGACGACTGGCTTAACTAAAGCCGGGATCTCTCCTTGGACCGTAAAGCATGGCGGGACGGGTTTGAAACTCGTCCCGCCTTTCTGTGTAATAGGGAATACGGCCTCCGGGCGAACGGACGTTATACCGGGGGCATCAACTAGGCCAATGAAAAAGCTCGTAATTCCAGTGCTCCTGGCGCTCCTTGCGGGAGCGGCCTTTGGCCAGACACCGCAGCCGGAGAAGATCTCGCAGAGCGAGTACGTTCGGATGCTGTATGCCGTCGAGTCCGGCTCGATGTCCAAATCGGATCTGATCGAGCAGATAAGGAAACGCGGCATCGGATTCGAGATGAACAGCGGGTTGCGCAGCCTTACCGCCTCAAAGTCCGGGAACGATTCGGAGGTCAGACGGACGGTCGAAGAAGCTTCGCGCCGCCTGCAGAACCCTGAAGCCGCCAGACTTCCAAGCCCGGAAGAAGCCTCGAGGGTGCTCGGAAACGCAAGGGACGCCGCGTTGGCGGCGGTGGGCGAGATGCCCGATTTCGTGGTCAAGCAGAGAATTCGTCGATCGGTCGCATTTGCAGGAACGGGAAACTTCCAGAGCCGAGACCATCTGATCGTCGCGGTCAGCTACAGGGCGAGCGGCCAGGAAGAATACGAATTGCTGTCGGTCAACGGCGTCAGGCAGACGGACACGAAACCAAAAGGGAATTACTCGCAGGTCGGCGGAACCAGCTCGACCGGTGAGTTCGTTTCGGTGCTCGAGACCGTTTTCAAGCCTGAGAGCGAGACTCTCTTCGACGTGATCGACACCGATGTCGTGCGCGAGCGAAGGACGATCGTATTCGAGTACATAATTACTCGTGACAAGGCGCGGCAGCAGATAACCTCTTACGCGATCCTGCCGGATTCTACGATAACCGGCATGAAAGGGAGGGTCTGGATCGACCGTGAGAACTTTCGTGTGCTCAAACTTGAGAGCATCGCGACGGAGATCCCTTCCGGATTCCCCGTCACGGCGGCAAGCCGCATGATCGATTACGAATGGGTCAAGATCAGCGACGAGCCTTACCTGCTTCCTTCCCAGTCGGACGTGAGGCTCACGTTCAGGCAGGGTAAGGAGTCGTACGAGTCGAGGAACCTGATCCAGTTCCGCGATTACCAGAAGTTCGGAACCGAGGTCATCATCACCGACGAGGACGACATCGTCATTCCGGAAGATGAGGAAACGCCTGTCACACGAAAGGACGGCGACGATTCGATCCCTCCTCCTCCGCCACCCCCGCCGGGCGAATAAGCGCCGTTCGCCGGATCGGCCGTTCACGGTGTAGAATCCGATGGTCCGCCATTTCAGGCGGACCATTTTCCATGCGCATCCTGAGATCGCCATCCGGCGCTTGCCGAACCATCTGCCGCCTTGCTTGAACTAACAAAACTTGACGACACCATCCGCCTCGATATTCGCTACGCGCGCGAGGACAACTTCGTGGGCCGCCCCGTGTATTCGGAGGCGAGGGCGTTTCTTCAGCCGGACGCCGCGCACGCGTTGGTCCGGGTCCACAGATCATTGCGAAAGGACGGCCTGGGGCTCGTGATCTACGACGGATACAGGCCCTGGTCGGTCACAAAGCTGTTCTGGGAGACAGTTACCGAAGAGCAGAAGATATTCGTCGCGGATCCCGCGAAGGGCTCGAAACACAATCGCGGATGCGCGGTGGACCTCTCTCTGTGCGAGCTCGCGTCGGGCGCTCAGCTGCCGATGCCTTCCGATTTCGACGAGTTCAATGAAAAGGCCTCGCCGCTTTACACGGGAGGCACCGAGATCGAACGCGCCAACCGGGACAGGCTTCGGGCTGCGATGGAGGCCGAGGGCTTCATCGTCAATCCTAAGGAATGGTGGCATTTCGACTACAAAGACTGGGAATCGTACGAGATCTACGACGTGCCGTTCTCGAAGCTTTGAGAGGAGAAACCGTCTGTCGAGTCTATCGAGTCGATCGAGTCAATCGGGTCTATCGAGTCGATCGAGTCAATCGGGTCTATCGAGTCGGTCGAGTCTGTCGAGTCAATCGGGTCAATCGAGTCAGTCGGATCGGGAGTTTCTTCAGTCCGCGAAGCGGAACGTGGGGATCGGGTCGGTGATCGAGCTGCGGCCGCATTAGCGCATCAATCCAAAAGCCGAGCTCAAAAAAAAGGCTGCCCCGATCCCGGGACAGCCCTTTAATCTCGCACCAAACGTCGTTGTTAGTCCTTGGCCGCGACGTTCGCAGGGTTTCCTTCGGTGTCGAGGTAGTTGATCATCCGACCCCAACCCTCGATCTCTCTCAGCCTGGGTTCGATCACGCTGCGGTCTCCCACAATCACGATCGCCATCTGGTCCGGATCCAGGTACTTGTTGGCGACGCGCTTCACGTCGTCCAGCGTGACCTTGCTGATCTTCGCCAGATAGTCGTTCACGTAGTCTTCCGAAAGGTCGTGAACCACGAGTTCCGCCAGCTGGCCGGAGATCTGGCCGACCGTCTCGATCGTCCTCGGGAATCGGCGGATAAGGCTCTGCTTGTTGTAATCAAGTTCTGCCTGCGTCACGGGGATCGAACCGCGTATCCCGTTGAGCTCTTTCATAAACTCGATCACCGACTCTTTCGTGACGGCCGTCTGGACGCCGGCGGAAGCCGTGAACGGTCCCGCGCCCCTGCGGGTCGAGAATCCGGTCCTTGCTCCGTAGGTGTAGCCTTTGTCCTCTCTCAGGTTCATATTCACCCTTGCAGAGAACTGGCCGCCCAGGATGCTGTTCATCACCATGATCGGAATGTAGTCGGGATTGTCCCTCGACACGCCCGGATGGCCTATCCTGAGTTCTGACTGAGCCGCGCCGGGCTTGTCCACGATGTAGATCCCGGGTTTGTCGAACGCCGATTTCTCAGGGATCGGCGTCGCCGGAACTTCTGCGCCCTTCCAGGCCCCGAACGTCTTTTCAAGCTTCTGGATCAGAGTCTTCTCGTTCACGTCGCCGACCACGATCATCACCGCGTTCTTCGGCGAATAATAGGTCTCGTAGAACTTGACCAGGTCCTCGCGTTTCATCGCCTTGATCGATTCTTCCGTGCCCGAAAGCGAACGGCCGTACGGATGGTCCTCGCCGTAAAGCAGCTTGCTGTAAGCAAGGCTCGCGATCGCCGACGGATTGTCTTTCCGCTGGACCAGCGAGACAAGCGCCCGCCGCTTTTGGGTTTCAAGCTCTTCCGCGGGGAAGGTCGGGTTCATCACGACATCGGCGTATATGCCAAGCGCCGTGTCCAGATGCTTCGTGATCGTCGACATTCCCGCGTCAGTCGAATCCCAGTCGGCGCCAGCGAACACTCTTGAGCCGATCGACTGAAGCTCGTTCGAGATCTCGACCGCCGAACGGTTCTTGGTTCCCTCGCTGAGCATGTCGGCGGTGAATCCCGCAAGCCCGTCCTTGCCTTCCGGATTTGCCGTGCCGCCCGTCTTGATCACAAGGTTCATCGCGACCATCGGGAGCTCCTTCTGCGGGACCATCCAGACCTGGAGGCCGTTGGAAAGCGACTTCTTACGGATCTTCGGCAGACTTACCTTCGGATCCGGACCGGGTTTCGGAAGGTTCTTGGAATAGTCGGTCTTCGGTTTCGCTTTGGCTTCCGTTTCTTCCTCGTCGCCGTCTTCAGAGACCGAGGTCGGGCGGTTCGCGGTGGCGCCGCGTTCGGGAGCTCCCTGCGCCTTGCCGGGAACGAAGCTCATCACAAGACGGTTCTTCGTAAGATATTCCTTAGCCACGCGATGGACGTCTTCCGGAGTGACCTTCAGATACTCGTTGAGCTGTTTCTGGAAGATGTCGGGCGAGCCGGCGTAGGTCGCGTTGCTGTTCATTGAATCGGCCTTTCCAAGCACTGTCTGGAGGCCGAAGATGAATCCGGATTCGTAAGCGTTCTTTGCCCTGTTGACCTCTTCCGCGGTCGGAGGATTCTCTCGCAGGTCGTTGATGATCGCGTCGATCTCTTTTTCGACCTCGTCGAGAGAGCCGTTTGGTCTCGCCGTCGCGACGACGGAAAACGTGCCGCCGATCTCGCGGGTTGAGTTGTTGGCGAAAACCGCCTGTACAAGCTTCTTGTCATAGACAAGCGAGCTTTGCAGCCTCGAGCCTCTGCCCGAAGACAGGATCGAAGCGAGAATATCGAGCGCCGGCTCGTCCTTGTCCAGATACGGGACGGAGTGCCAAACGAAATATCTTCGCGGAAGTCTGACCGCGTCTTCGTATTCCTTTCGGATCTCGCCGTCCAGTTTCGGCCTTTCCGGATCCGGACGGTCGATTTCGCCGCTGCCCTTGATCGGACCGAAATATTTCTCGACCCACTGCCGGGCCTGCTTTTCGTCGAAGTCGCCGGCGATCACGAGCGAAGCGTTGTTCGGTACGTAATACTTCCGGAAGAACGACTGGACGTCTTCCATCGAAGCCGCCGAAAGGTCTTCGAGCGATCCGATAGTCGTCCAGTGGTAAGGATGGTCCGCCGGGTACATGAGGCTCGAGATCTTCTCAAACGCTGTTCCGTACGGCTGGTTGTCGTACCTCTGTCGTCGCTCGTTCTTTACGACGTCGCGCTGGTTGTTCAGCTTGTCCATCGTCATCGCCTCGAGCAGTCCGCCCATACGGTCCGCTTCCATGAACAGGGCCAGCTCGAGGAAGTTCGACGGAACCACTTCGTAATAGTTGGTCCGGTCCGGGTTTGTGGAACCGTTGATGTTCGCGCCGGCTTCCTGCAGAGGATTGAAGTAGTCGTCGTTGTAGTTCTTCGAGCCCTGGAACATCATATGCTCGAAGAGATGTGCGAAGCCGGTGCGGCCGGGCACCTCGTTCTTCGAACCGACGTGATACCAGACATTCACAGCCACGATCGGCGTGGACCTGTCCTCGTGGAGGATCACCCGAAGGCCGTTCTTGAGCTTATATTCTTTGTATTTCAGCTTCGGAAGCTGGTTCGGTCCCTGCGCGCTCACAAGCGATGTGAGAGCGAGGATCGCGACGGTCAAAAAGACAGAGGTTCTTCTTAGGATCATCACTTACTCCTTAAAACTTGTTGTGTGGTTTAACCCTAGATAATAGGAAATCGCCCGGTATTTGCCAATACCGGTTTCGACTTCCCGAGGGTTTTCGGATTCGTTTGCAGATGGGCTATTGCTCGTCAGGTCCGATGACGAGCTTCCGCTTGGCTAGAACCCGTAATCCGGGTTTCTTAGAAGAGACCTCGATAACGCGCGTCTCGCCCGGCTCGGATTCGCTAAGTGGCCGCTTGGGGACGTAGGTGACGACATAGTTTGAATCGATCACATTCGCGATCAGATAAGCCTTCTCCGTCATCTCGTCCGGCGTTTCGGGAAGGATGAACAGCCCACTTGTGTCCGTCGCGAGCTTGGTCAGGTATTCCTCGCCTTTCTCAAGAGCTTCTTCACGGTCTCTCAAGGTCTTTATGAACTGAGCGTCGGTATTGACCGTCACCGAGTTCGGCGTGGTCGCAGTGTCGCGAACGCCGTTGGGAAGTGTCTGTGCGATCTCGTCGGGTATCGCCTTTTTTGCAGGGGTCTTGCTTATCAGCGAAGCGCGTTCTTCAACCACCTCTTTCTCAAGTGCGGTATAGCTGATCACGTGTACGTTGATGTTCGTACCCAGAAGCGTGCGCATCTCCGCCTCGCGGCGCTCGTCGCTCCAGAAACTGTCGGTCCCGTCGGAGACGATCACGAGGTGGCGGTTCTCAAGCTCCGAGTTGGAGAGGAACCGGGCGGCTAAGTTCAGCGCGTCGGAGAACATCGAGCGGCGTCCGAATATCAGTTTCTTGTCGAGGTCCTCAAGGACCTTTAACTTGTTGGTCGTCCACTCGGTCAGGATCCTTGCTTTGTCGCTGTATTCGAGAACCGCCAGCGAGTTCTCCGGATCGAGCCTTCGGATGAGCTCTTTCGCGACGTCTCGCGTTCGGCTTATGTTCTTGACCTGTCTTTGTTCCCCGCCGGTGTCGAGCATTATCAGGACGTTCGCGGGCATTCGACGGACGCTCGAGGGCTGATGAAGCCGTCCGTCCTCGACGATGACAAGATCGTCCTTCGAGACGCCCGAGACGAATTCCCCGAACCTGTCGTAGGCCGAAACGTTGAGCTTGATCTCTTCCGTCACAACCTTCACGGGCGTGTCGTCATTGAACGGCGGAGGCGTCGGAGCCGGGTCCTGTGCGAAGGAAGAAGAGGCCAAAGCCGCGAGGACGACTGCGATTGCTGTCAGCGATCGGGGTGTGAACGACATAATTCTCTTAATCAATTGCGCGTCTCATTCGATCAATTCCGCTTGTTTCGGTTGCCCCCCGCTTCAGCGGGGGATGAGGACCTCCAGACAATATTCACCGGCTTCAGCCGGCTAAACACTTTCTGAAAGGAACCACTTACTTTTCAACCGGCCTTTTCGCTCTGACCGGCTTTGATTTGCGATGTCGATTCTCTTCGGCTCCAGAGGAGCCCGATGTCTGTAGAAGGAGGATCTGCAAACCGACCCGCGCTCCGTTAGGAGCGCAAACTGCGCAAAGAACATTCAACCCCTACGGGGCTGGGACCATCGTTCAAGATCCCTTGCTACAGACATTTGGCTCCTTCGGAGCCGGGGAACATCGATCGAAGCAGACCAAACGATCCAACTTCCTACACCAGAGCGCGCCAGGCAATCTGCACCGTCCTTTCAAATCCGAACTTCAAGACTAACCGCGTGTTTCAATCGATGCTGCTCGTCCTCTTCGCTTTGCATCCGCACCCGCCTCAGAGTTTCGGATGCTTCTCGACAAATGCGACCAGGTTCTTCACGTACTCGTGAAATGACGGGCATTTCACGCCGTGCGGTTCCAGAAGTTCTTCCATCACCGCCGTGTCGTATGTCTGCGGGATAAAGAAGTAAGGCACGCCGGAATGCGGCAGACCGGTCAGGCTCGGGGAAATGGGCGAACTAAGGAAGGTCTCCACGACCTTCGCCGGCGGAGTAATGACGGATCTCTTCTTCGTGATCGACTCGGCGATGGAATCGCAGATGTCTTTCGTCGACAGAGGTTCGGGATCCGCAAGCGCGACCGTTTTTCCCACGGCGCGCTCGTCCGACGAGAGCAAGGCCATTCCTTCCACCACGAAATCGACCGGCACAAGGTTGAGCCGGACGTTCTCGTTGCCGACGTTCACAAGCCGGAGTATCTCCGGGAAGCGCAGAAGGTACTTGATGACGTAATAGATCCCGTCGTATTTTGCGGTTTCGCCGGTTTTCGAATCACCGCACACGACCGCAGGACGGAAGATCGTGACCGGGACCTCGTCCTTGAGCTTCTCGACCTCCATCTCGGCGAAGTACTTGGTCTCTTCGTAATAGTTCCGGAACCCTTCTTCGTGCTCCAACTCGTTCTCGTAGATCCGGTCGTCGCGCTTGCCCGCGACGTAGCAGGTCGAAATGTAGTTGTAGCGCCGGAGCTTTTCCATGCGCTTAACGAGGTCGTTGACGTTGCGCGTGCCTTCGACGTTGACCTTGTAGGCGAGGTCCTTTGCGACGTCCAGATCGTATACGGCGGCAAGGTGGAAGACGTCCGTAGTCTCGCTCGTGACGACCTCGGTGTCCGCGTCGGTCATCCCCAGGTTCTTCACGGTGATGTCCCCGCGGATGACCGTGAAATTGACGGCGGAAACGCCTGAACGCTCACTGATCGAGGCGACGTCCTTCATCGCTTTGTCGATGAATTGCTCCTGGACCAGAAGGAAGAACCGCACGTCGGGCGCGGCTAGCCGCTCGACGAGCCTCCCGGCGAGAAAGCCGGGGAATCCGGTAACAAAGATCGTCCTTTCAAACTTCATATCAAATTCAGCTCTCGCCTCCGTCCGAGAACCTGACGTTGACGTTCTTCCGCGTGTTGACCTTCAGCTCGAACACGTCGGGCCTTGAATAATGACCGTCCGTGTCCAGAAGAAGACGGCCCTGCGCCGCCTTTGCAAGCTCCAGGTCCGCGTAAACCGTCGAAGGATCGTCGAAGAGAGGCTCCGTTACATAAGATATGTCGGGCGCAATGACCGCGCTGCCTCCTCGGAGGAGCTTCTCGCTGCGCATCGATCCGAGAAGCTTTCGGACCTCCGCATCATCGGTTCCCAGCGAATCGAATCCCTCAAGCGCCTCGTCGCGGCTCAGGACCGATCCGGAAGCGAGCACGAAGCACTGGCCCTCGAAAGCGTACTGCCTGCTCGCGATCTGATGCCGCTCGTGAACCGTCGGGTACTGCGCCGTGTGGATAACTTCGTGTTTCGCGTGCATTGCCGCGCGTGCCAGGGGCATCCAGTGCTCCCAGCAGATCAATCCGCCAAGAACTCCGAACGGCGTGTTCGTAGTCTCGAGCGTGCTTCCGTCGCCGACTCCCCACACGAGCCTCTCGGTGTACGTCGGCGTAAGCTTGCGATGGATCCTCCACGAGCCGTCGGGTGCGATGGTCGCGGTCGTGTTGTAAAGCGTTCCTCCGTCGCGTTCGTGCATCCCGATCACGATGTAAGCCGCGGAATCCTTCGCCGCCTCGACAAGCCTGTCGAACTCCGGACCCGGTATCTCGACCGAGTTCTCGAAAAGGTACCCGAAAAGCCTCTTCGCCGGAGGATGTTCCCAAAGCGCAGCCTCCGGCGCGTCGTCGAGCCACACGGGATATCCCGGAAGCCAGGTCTCGGGGAATACGATCACCTCCGCGCCTTCGTTTGCACACCCGCGGGCGAGGTCCGAGACCTTCGCGACCGATGCCTCGAGATTCAGGAAGACCGGCGGCTGCTGGATCAATGCCGCTTTGACCGTTTTATTGTTCATTCAAATCCTAATTTAATTGATGGAAATGAGCCGGGCAAACGGAATCTCGCGATCGGAACCCGGAAGAAATGGCACCGCAGAGCACGCAGAGAGCGCGGAGGAAGAAGTGGCGATGAGAAAACGCGTCAGAGTTCAACCTTCAGCTTGCTCCTGTCCGACGAGCTTCAGCTTGTCGGTCATCAACCGCAGAGCACGCAGAGACCCTTCCGATCGTCAGATCCACGTACCTGAGTATTCCACGATATCCGACTCGCCTCGCGTCCCGTAGGGACAGCCGTATCTTAGCCCCGGGCTTCAGACCGGGGAGCGACGCCCCCAAATTGTTGTGAGCCGCGTAGCGGCGGCACGGACTCCAACGCAAAGGCCGCAGTGGGTTGAATCAGATAAACCGCAGAGCAGACCGAGAGAACAGAGGAGAATTGGCCACAGAAGAACGTGGATCGACATTGACCAATGCGCAATGACCATTGATCAATGAGGAGCGCCATCGGCGCGGCACGTCTGTAGCACGCGGAGCCGCAAACCCCCTCCCGCAGTCGCAGAGCGACGACACGAATTTCAACGCAAAGGCCGCAACGGACGCAATGCAGGACAACGAATCACCGCAGAGATCGGCTGAACGTAAAAAGCTTAGCGGTCACACCGCCCTGTGATATCGTATCCGCACACCCTAAGTCATTACGTTGTGCGGACATACGATGGAGGCTCCGAGCGGAAATGAGCGCCGAGGAAGAAAAGTCGGAACAGGAAGTGCCCGAAGAGGAAACGAACGATCTTCGGGAGCCCCTCTGGGCAGTGATCGCGTTTGACGGCCCGATCGCGAAGGGCCTGACCTACGACGAGGCGATCGGGAAGATCGGTGAGTTCTCGGAAGACGAGAAGCCTGGGCTCTGTGTAGTGACGAATGAGGTGGCCGAGCGGATGAAGAAGACCTGAAATTTCGGTCACGGCCAGTGTCGAGCTCAATGAAGACAATCTCAGTAAAATCCTCCGACCGCGAACAGCTCGTCGAGATAACCTCCGATGTCGAATCGCTTTTGAAGGACGAAGGCCGTGTCGACGGTGTCTGCGTCCTTTTCACGCGACACACGACCTGCGGGCTGACCATCAACGAGAACGGCGATCCGGATGTGAAGCACGACATTCTGCTCTTTCTAAGGAACACGATCCCGCAGTACTACGAAGGCTTCAGGCATTTCGAGCACAACTCGGACGCGCACATCAAATCGTCCCTCATGGGATCCAGCGTGACGGTTCCGTTCGAGAACGGGAAGCTGCTTCTAGGTACCTGGCAGGGGATCTATCTTTGCGAGTTCGACGGCCCCAGAGAGCGGCAAGTGATCGCGACCTTCATCTGATCTCCCTCAACGAACGAACACAAGAAAGATGAAAAGGATCAGCGAAAGAGCGGTGAAGCTGAACGACGCCGACGAACGTCCGAAGGCCGATTACGTCCTCTACTGGATGCAGATGTACAAGCGGGCGGACCATAACCACGCTCTGAACTTCGCTATCGAAAAGGCGAACGATCTGGGCCTGCCATTGCTGGTCTACGAGGGCCTCAAGTACTACTACCCCTGGGCGAGCGACCGTCTGCACACGTTCATCCTCGAGGGCGTCGAGGAAAAGCGCGAGGCGCTCCGCGAGCGCGGCATCAGCTACGTTTTCTATCTCCAGAAAGACGAGGATTCCCCGAAACAGACGGTGAAAGCGCTTGCGAAACGCGCGGCGGCGATCGTCACGGACGATTATCCCTGCTTCATCATTCCAGCGCACAACAGGGCGATCGTCGGAAAGGCCGACGTCACGGTCTATGCCGTCGATTCGAACGGGATAATCCCGATGTCGAAGTTCGACAAAGAAGAGTACGCCGCGTACACGATCCGGCCGAAGATAAACAAGATCCTGGATTACTACCTGATCCCGTTCGAAGAGATCGAGATCGAGAACAAGGACGCGGGGATCGAGGCCGACTGCCCGGACACGGATTGCTCAGCCGAGATGATAGAGAAGCTCGTCGCAGAATGCGACATCGACCATTCGGTCCCGCCGTCGCCGATCTACAGGGGCGGTACCGCGAACGCGAGAAAGCGTTTGAACAAGTTCGTCGACGAGATCCTCCCGAACTACCACAAGACAAGGAACAAGTGCGAGGTGGACGGTTCGTCGAGGCTTTCGGCCTATCTACACTTCGGGTTCATCTCGTCACTTGAGGCGGCGCTCGCCGCGAGGGACGCAGACGCTCCAAAGGAAGCGAAGGATGAGTTCCTCGAAGAACTGATCGTCCGAAGGGAGCTCTCGTTCAACTTCACGAAGTTCAATCCGAAGTACGACTCGCTGGAATCGCTTCCGGACTGGGCGCGAGAGACTATGCGCGAGCACGTTTCGGACGAGCGGGAGTACACATACACGGCTGAAGAGTTGGAGAACGCCGAAACTCACGACGAGCTATGGAACGCCGCGCAGCGCGAGATCGTCGAGACGGGCGAGATGCACAACTACGTGCGGATGCTTTGGGGCAAGAACGTCATCGCGTGGACAAAGGACTACGAAACCGCGTTCGGAATACTCGAGCACCTGAACAACAAATACGGCCTTGACGGGCGCGATCCGAACTCGTACGCCGGCATCCTCTGGTGCTTCGGCAAGCACGACCGCCCCTGGTTCGAGCGCGATGTATTCGGCAAGCTCCGATATATGACCTCGAACAGCACGGGAAAGAAATTCGGCTCGAAGCAGTACATCGAGTGGACCAGGTCCCTGAAGGACGATCCGAAGCTTCCGCCTGTGTTCGAGCAATGACGTGACACGTATCCGCGGATCTTACCGCGTACTCCTGTGAGGGGAAGATTCAAGAAATCCAACAGGAGAAAAGATACGCAATGCTCAATCACATCTCGATCGGCGTCCGCGACACGGAAAAGGTCGCCAATATTCTCGCAGAACTCTGGGGCGGTTACGCTATGCCGTTCCCCGTAGCCAAGAATTCCTGGATGGTCTTTGCCGACGACGGCATAGGCACGGCGGTGGAGGTAACCCCCATCAACACGATAATGGTCCCCGGGGAAGGGCTTCCCGACGAAGAAGGATTCTCGATCGAGACGCCGACCGAGGAGTTCGAGTCGAAGTTCATGCTCGGCGACTTCTCACCTGCCTACGTCGTGACGCATATGAACATCAACTCGCAACTCAGCGAGAAAGAGGTGAAGGCGATCGCCGAGCGCGAGGGATGGCGCTGTTTCGTCGCAAACCGCGGCGAAGGAATCTTCCAGCTCTTGGAATTCTGGATCGAGGACCGATTCCTGGTCGAGGTGATGACGCCCGAAATGACGGCGCGGTATGTGGAACTGATGCAGCCGGAGAACTACGCGAAATGGGTGGGGATAGAACTTCCCGCGAAGCCGGGCACCGGATCTGAGGTGAAGATCGCGGCGTAAGCTTTTACAGCATCTCTGCAAACTGTTGATAGCCCTGCGGCCACGGGCGCAGGGCTCCATTAGTAGCCCCCGGCTTGAGCCGGGTACTCGGTTAGGGAATACACATCAGGGGCTTCAGCCCCAAGAGGAGCCGGCTGAAGCCGGCGAAACATTTCTCGGCCACCAACACCCCCCGCTGAAGCGGGGGGCAACTGATACCGGCTGAAGCCGGCGAAATGATCCACTGGGCCTTTGGGTCCCCCCGCTGAAGCGGGGGGCAACTGATGAGCGGCTGAAGCCGGCGTGAAGATTTGGCGGCCCTTTTGTCCCCCCGCTGGAGCGGGGGGCAACTGATAAGCGGCTGAAGCCGGCGAAATCTCCTCGCGGCCCTTTCTATTCCTCGAAATCCACCCAGTTCCCCTGCCAGTCGTATCGCTCGATCGCCGAGAAACGTTTCTTGTAGTCGTAGAACGAACTGCCTTCGTAGGCATACCCGAGGTAATGAAATTCCTTGCCAAGGTCCTTTGCGTGCTCAACCTCCAGGAGGATCGTGTATATCCCCAGGCTTCGCCGGGAGTGCGCCGGATCGAACATCGCATAGACCGACGAGAGCGAATCGTCGGCCTCGTCGGCGAAACTGATCGCCATCAGCGAGCCGTCTTCACCTCGCACGCAGAACTCCAGCCCGGGACACGGAACGCTCCCGGGCTCTGCATCGAGAAAATGGAGGATAGAGCCGGGCCTCGGGCCCCTGAACCTCTGCTTGTGAATGTCGAACAGGCGCTGCTTTTCCTCATCGAGAAACGACTTTCCGACCGACACTTCGAGATCCACGTTCCGGCGCGCGATCCTCTTCAGGCTCCTGGAAAGCGAGAAATCGCCGAGCCTGATCCTGAGCGGCATCACCCGCCGGTACTTATTGTCGTGGTACGCGATGCTGTACCGGAAAAAGTACTTTCCGAAGTGGCGCCAGCCTTTGGCGAGAAGGCGGCCGAGCTCTTCCGGGCTGACTTTGTCCGCGCGGAACTCCTCGTTGATGAATATGAAATCGGCGAAGTCCATTGACGAGGCGGGACAGGAAATACGAAGGGCCCGCGCTTTTTAAGGCACGGGCCCGGGTTTCGGTTGATCTATGACTAGGTTACCGCGGCTTCCGCGTTCTCCTCGTCGTCATCTTCCTCATCGTCATCGTCGTCATCATCGGTACTGCTTTCGTAGCTGTACGAAGATGAGCTGTAACTCGAGGTTTCTTCGGTCGTCTCGGACGTCGCGCTGTAAGCCTCTTCTTCCGGTTCTTCTTCTGCTGCCTCTTCCTTCTGGTTGAGCTGTTCGATCGGCTGGACCATGCTGCAGCTGCCTTCGAGGATCGCGCCATCTTCGATAAGCAGCCTGGGGGTCTTAATGTTTCCCACCACCCGCGCCGTGCGGCCCAGTTCAAGCTTTTCGGTGACAGTGATGTCGCCGTTCACCGCTCCGCTGATCGTCGCGCTGGCTACCGAAATATCCGCATCCACCTGGCCCGTCGAGCCGATGATCAGCATACCGTCCTCGGACGCGACCTTGCCGGTGAGCTGCCCGTCCACACGGAGCATCGAGTGAAAGTAAGTCTCGCCCGTCAGAACGGTGCCGTGTCCGACAAATCCGTTCAGGCGGCCGTCTTTGATGTCCTTGGCCATCGCCTCGCTTTCGCTCATCGCCTTCGAGGATCCGTATTCCTGTTCGTATGAATAACCCGCCGAAGAGGTCTGGCCGGTGGTCGAGGAAGTTTCGTTGTCGTCGGGTGTCGAGCTCTTGCCCATTCTTATCATAACAAGTTGTACCTCCGGAAAATTTTCGACTCAACTGCGGAGAGAGGTAGCTTACAGTAACCCCAGGGCGAGTCAAAATGTAGTGAAAATTCGTGAGTACTGAAGCACTTTTTGGAGCCTTGCAGTAGGAAAACAATGATAGTTTATGTTGGCACTCCGTGTCTAGCCTTCTTTCGGAATGCGTGCAAAAAGCTGCCGAAGTTTGTTAAATAGGGCCTGCCGTGGCACACTTTTCGTTTTGGAGGAACCGCTAAAACCTTGTTCGTAGACAGTAAACTAAAAACCAAACTCCTGAAGAAGATGGGGCAGGCGATCCGCGACTTCTCGATGATCGAGGAGGGCGACAGGGTGATGGTCTGCCTGTCGGGAGGCAAGGACAGTTACACGCTGCTTGACCTTCTCGCGGACGTGCAGAAGCGTTCGCCGGTGTCCTTCGACATCCTCGCCGTGAACCTGGACCAGAAGCAGCCGGGTTTTCCGGAGCACGTCCTTCCGGAGTTTCTCGAGAAGAATGGTATCGAATACCGGATCATCGAAGAGGACACATATTCGATTGTCACGGACAAGATAGAGGAAGGCAAGACGTATTGCTCGCTCTGTTCGAGGCTCAGGCGGGGGATCCTATACACGGCGGCCGTCGACGAAGGCTGCACGAAGATCGCTCTCGGGCACCACGCGGACGATATCATCAACACCTTTCTTCTGAACCTGTTCTATGTAGGCCAGCTCAAAGCGATGCCCCCGATCCTGCGTTCGGACGACGGCCGGAACACGGTGATAAGGCCGCTTGCGTACGCCCTCGAGAAGGACATCGCGAGGTACGCTGAAGAAAGGCAGTTCCCGATAATTCCCTGCAATCTGTGCGGATCTCAGCCGAATATGAAACGAGCGAGGATGCGCGAGCTCGTTAACGAACTTTCGAAGGAGATTCCGTTCCTTCGCAATTCTATGCTGACCGCGCTCTCGAACGTGACGGGATCGCACCTGCTGGACACGGAGCTCTACGACTTTGAGAACTTCGCTCCCGCGATCAAGAGCATTCCTCCCGGTCACGGAAGTGTAGAGAGGGAACTCGACCAGGTCTTCGATCACAGCGAGCCGGCCGGCTCGGGGCTTCTTTCGAAAATAGAAGTGAACTAAAACTCGGCTGGGAGGTTCCGCGAACTTCAGTTTGCGCCGCGCGTCAGCGCGGGAGTCAGCCGGCAAATCTCTGCGACAGAGTCGGGCTTCGCCCTCCTTCCGCAGCGCAGAGGGTTGTCCTAAACGAGTCCGGTCTGGAATCGGTCACTCAGTACTCAGAACTCATCTCTCAGTACTCGCAGTAGCCCTCCCTCACGGTCGGGCTTCGGACACATGCTCACTTCTTCCTGAACTTGTCGTCGGAAACATCCACGTTGTGAATCATCTTTTTGATAGTCGTTACGAGGTCCCCCATGTTCGGGTTCGTGCTGACCAGCTTGAACGGGATCATCACGCCGTCGACGTTCCTGTAATCCGAATAGGTCTCCGTTATCGGTGTCCTCTGCTGGGACGTGCTTGAGACGACGACCGACTGGCGTCTTACCGGAAGATAGGTCTCCTTCGATATCCAGAGCACGTACGGCGAGGCCTTTAACGGCTCGATCCTCAGGCGGTAGGTGTCGGTCTCGCCTACCTTCTCTATCTTCTCGACCTCCATCTTCTTCACCTTCTTCTCGACATCCAGATAGCCGTAGAAGTCGTGGTTGAAGAGAACGTCTTCCAGCCGCTGTCCGGTGTAGGTTTCGTCAGGTCCGAAGCTGTAGAACTCGCCACCGCCGGTACCATCGAAGTAATCTCGGATCCAGCCGATCTTCTTGCCCAGAGCGAACAGCTCAAGCGAAGAGGTCGACAGGTTCGGGGCTTTCTGGTACGAGGTGCCCTTCGCCGTCACTCCCTGATGGACCCAGTTCAGCTCGATCTCCGTAACGCGGGAGTTGAGCTTTCTCCAATTGGCTTCCCCTCCGAGCGCCTGGAGCATCTTCGAATACACTTCACTTGAATCGGGAAGCTCTGAGGCGGCTTTCGCTCCTTCGTCGACTCGGCTGAAGGGGAATTGGCCTTCCGGCTGTACCAGAACGATGCCGGCGACCTTCTTGTCCGCACCGCGCTTCGCCTTCAAGCCATAGGTCTCGGGGAGGTTCGGAGACCGGAACGTGTCTTCGCCGGTCCTGACAAGAGGATACGGGGGCTGCGAGCTGACCACGAGAGAGGTCTTTCCTTCGACCTCCTTCACCTCTATGAAACTGCCCTTCTGCTGGTCGGACTCGTACTTCCCGATCAGTTCCCTTACATCGTCGGTGGCCGGTGCTGCCGCGGAGCCTTCCTTTTTAAGCGTGAAACTTCCCTGGGGCTGCTCAAGAAACGCCTCGCCCTGCCTGAATGTAATAAAGAAGCCGTCCGGGGCGTTCGAGAGCTTGTATTTCTCGCCTTCGACCTTCTCGAGAATGTAGGTGGGCTGATTCGGGACCTTCATCACCAGCCGCCCTTCTTCCTCCGCGATCACGACATCGAAGCCCGCCTGTGGAAACTTGTAGGTTCCTAACGCTTTCTTTTCCTCGTCTGTCAGCGCTGCTCCCTCTTTCGGAAGCTCGTCCAGAAGTCCTGAGAACACGGTCTGGATCAGCTCTCCGCCGAGCGGCGAAGCGGTAACGTTCGTCAGCATAGCGAACCCGACCTTCTCTCCGGGGATCACCGCGACCATCGAGTTAAAACCGTCGATGTTGCCGCCGTGCTGGATCATCTTCTTTTCCTTCCATTCCTGGACGAACCACCCGAGCCCGTAGGCGACCTTGCCGTCGGGAGAGATCTTCATCTGGGGCTTGATCCACTCTTCGAAACCCTCTTCGGAAACCAGGCGCTTGCCGCCGGCTTCACCCTTCGAGATGATGAACTCGAGCCATTTCGCCATGTCGTCGGACGAGGAATTGATCGATCCGGCGGGCGACACGGCCTTGATCTCGCGGATCGGGAGCCGGCGCGTGACCTTAGTATCGAAATTGTAGTCGTAGCCGAAAGAGTAGTCCGGAGCCTCCTTCATCTCTTCGACAGACATCGAGCTGTTGTTCATCTGCAGCGGCTTGAGGATCTCTTCCGGCACGAACTTCTCCCAGGCCTTTCCTGAGATCTTCGCGACGATCTCTCCCGCCGCCGCGAACATTATGTTCTGGTACTGAAACGTCTCGCGAAGGCCCGCCGTGGGCTTGGCGACACCCGCGACCTTGATCAGCTCTTCCCTTGAAAGCTTTCCGGTGATCATCGCAAGGTCCGTGCGGTTTAGTCCCGATGAATGCGAAAGCAGGTCCCTCACCTGGATCTTCGAATCGATCTCCGGATCGTTGATCTTGAAGTACGGCAGGTATTTCTTGGGGGAATCGTCGAGCGAAAGCTTTCCGCGGTCCTGAAGCAGGAGCACGGAAAGTCCGGTGAACGCTTTGGTCGCCGAGCCGATCGCGAATTGCGTCGAAGATGTCACCGGAACCTTCTTCTCGAAGTCCTTGTATCCCAGCCCTTTCGAATAGACGACCTTGCCGTCCTTTACAATCGCGAGCGACATTCCAGGGATCCCGAGTTCCTTTCGTCGCTTTTCGACCTTGCTCTCGATGATCTCGAGGCGCTTCGCAAGGTCGGAATCTGTTCTAAGGTAGGCAGGTCTTGGTGCAGCAGGCGGCGCGATCGGCGCCGCGATGACCGAAGCCGCGAGACACAGGGATACCAGGAAAGCGATCGTTCTGTTCTTTTTCATCATTTGTGTTTGGTTATGTGTATACCGAAATGAATGTTCGCTGCTTATACGTGACGATCGGCGAACAGGTTTGAAATTCGGAAGCCGCAGTGCATCAGGCACCTGCGGAGTATGCGCTTCTCAGATCGGAAATGATGCCCGGAAGCGCTTCGAGCACCTTATCGACCTCTTCTTCAGTGTTCATTCTCCCGAGCGAGAACCGGACCGAAGACGTCGCCAGATCGAACGGGATATCCATCGCTTTCAAGACCGGCGAAACGGTGTGGGCGCCTTCGTTGCACGCCGAGCCCGTCGAAACGCAGATTCCAATGTCATTCAGGCGAGCAAGGATCCCTTCGCCGTTCGCACCGGCAAAAGAGATGTTCGAGGTGTTCGGGATCCTGGGACTCCCCGCGCCGTTTACAGAAGTGTCCGCGATCGTTTCCAGTATCCCCCGCTCCAGCCTGTCTCTCAATTCTTGCACACGTTCCATATCGGAGAGGTCCGAAACGAGCCCGGCGGCAGCGCCCATCGCTACGATCTGATGGACGGCCTCCGTTCCCGCGCGCCGCCCGTCTTCCTGCCCGCCTCCGATACTTTGCTGAGAAAGCTCTACGCCATTCCTTATGTAAAGCGCCCCTATCCCTTTGGGTCCGTGGAACTTGTGAGCCGAAACGGAGATCAGGTCGATCCCGGAAGTTCCGGCGCGGATCGGTACCTTCCCGGCGGCGTTGACCGCATCGACGTGAAATAGCGCGCCCGACCGGGATCTGATCATCTTCGCCGCCTCTTCGACAGGAAAGACAACTCCCGTCTCGTTGTTCGCGAGCATCATCGACACGACCGCGGTCCGATCATCGACCGCTTCGGCGAGCCGGTCGAGGTCGATCATTCCCTCGCGGTCGACATCGAGCCTGAGAACCTCGAAACCGTCCTTTTCAAGCGAATCGCAGAGTTTCCGGACCGCCTCGTGCGCGACGGTTGTCGTCACGATCTTCCTCTTCCCGTTTGCCGCCGCGATGGCGCCGCGGATCGCCCAGTTGTCGCTTTCGGTGCCTCCCGATGTGAATACGACCTCGTCAGGATGATCCGCTCCGAGCAGACCCGCGACCTTTTCCCTTGCTTGCTCGACCGCTTTCCGCGATGTCCGGGCGAACGAATACGCGGACGAGGGGTTGCCGTAATGCTCCGCCAGAAAGGGCAGCATCGCGGCCACTGCGGCTCCCGCCATTTCGGTAGTGGCGTTGTTGTCGAAGTAGATCATGACTGGCCTCGGCCCTTCGGGCCGCTCAATTGATAAAAATCGAAGGTTAAATGATAATACACGTTACGCAATTAACGACTTTCCGACTTGCCTTTTCTCCGCTGAGCAATTGTGGCTGCTGTACTGAAGATCAAGGAATCGGCCGGAAACAGCTGGGAGATGACCCTCAAGTCTCACTCGGTGTACTCGATCGGCCGTGCAAAGGACAACAACATCGTCCTCAACGATAAGCGTGTGTCCAGAAAACACGCGCATATCAATGCGGGGGACGATCAGTTCGTGCTTGTCGACGGCGTCTATGAGAACGGCGAGCTGAAGAGGAGCGTGAACAAGGTCTTCGTCAACGGGCAGCCTATCCTGGAAAAGCCTCTCGCTCCGGGCGACGTGATAACGATCGGCACGACGCAGCTCAGATACGAGGAACTTCCCGACCCGAAACCCGCAGCGGTTCCCGGTTCCGACCCTTCGATCCACCGCAGCGACATGTCCTCGTCCGTGTATTCCGGCCTGACCGAGAGCTCGAAGCCCGTCAATTACGACAACAAGCCGCTCGGAAACACCCAGATGGTGATGTCGGCGAACGAGATCATAGAGCGCAGTTCGTCCAAATCATCGGGATCGGGCGAATTCGTGTCGGTTGACCAGATCGGAAACCTGACGACGGACGAAGAGGTAAAGGACCTTCGTCGAAAAGCGCAGATCCTCGAAATGCTCTACGAGATGAGCAAGACGCTGGGAACGGTCTTCGACCTCAAGGAGATCTTCGAGAAGGCGACCGACCTGATCTTCAGGGTCACGCCGTCGGAACGTGTCGTCGCGCTTCTGGCTGACGAGACGCTTGACGGAAAGATCCTCGAGTACAGCCTTTACACTATCGCCGCGAAGACCAGGGGAGTCGCCAGCGAGGACGCGGCAGCAAATCTGTCGGTCAGCCGCACGATCACTCAAAAGGTGATGCGTGAGAAGGTGGCTCTTCTTTCACAGGACGCGAAGTCGGACGAGGAATTCTCCGGTGCCGAGTCGATCGTCGCTCAGGGCGTACGTTCGACTATCTGCGCGCCTTTGATCACCGAATCGAACGTTCACGGCGTCGTCTACGCGGACCGTCTCGATCCGTTCGCGACCTTCAGCCAGGACGATCTTGAGCTTATCAGCGCGGTCGCCGCGCAGACCGCGGTTGCTGTCGAGACGATCAAGGCCCACAAGCGGCTTGCCCGAGAGGAGGTCGCACGGGCCAATTACTCACGGTTCATGCCCGAATATGTGGTAAAGGAACTTCTCGAAAAGCCCGATTCGTTCCGGCTGGGAGGCGTGAATCAAACCGTTACCGTGCTGTTCGCCGACATCCGGGGCTTTACCGCGTTCTCGGAATCGGAGAAACCCGAGCGTGTCGTAAGTCTATTGAACAAGTACTTTACGGCGATGACCGATATCATCTTCGAGCACGGCGGAACCCTCGACAAGTATCTCGGCGACGGCCTGATGGCGATCTTCGGGGCTCCGACGGTCTCCGATCACGACGCCGACAACGCTGTAAAGGCGGCGATCGCGATGCAGAATTCGCTGGTCGATCTGAACTCCGAACTCAAGAAGTCCGGCTTTGCGGAGATCGCGGTCGGGATCGGCCTGCATACGGGTGTTGCCACGATCGGGTACATCGGTTCGGAACGGCGTTCCGAGTACACGGCTATCGGCGACACGGTGAACCTCGCTTCCCGCCTTGAATCTGCGGCCGCGGGAGGCCAGATACTGATCAGCGAAGCCACCGGCCGTGCTTGCACAGAATCCTTCCAGATACGAAAATGCCAGCCTCTTCAGGTTAGAAACAGGGTTCAGCCCGTTTCTTTGTTTGAAGTGAAGTGGAATTAGGCTACAATTACCAAATCCCGGAGACCGCTCCTGTGAGGATCCAGACTCGCGGAACTGCTTGCGGTTAAAGCATTTACAGCGGTTTTTTGAGGCTCCGATGGCACTCTCTTCGTTAAAGAAACTCGTTACAGATTACCTCGCGATCGATATGGGCACGGCGAATACCATAATCGCCGTGAAGGGTCGTGATGTGGTCGTTGACGAGCCGTCGCTTGTCGCGATCAGCGAGACGAAGGATGAGATCGTCGCGGTTGGGCTTGAGGCCGCCGAAATGAGGGGGCGGGAAGGCCGGGACATCGTGGTCGTGGCTCCGCTCAGCGCGGGTGTCGTCGCCGACTACGAAAAGACGAAGCATATGCTCGCCTACTTTGTTAAGAAGGCGAAATCCGGCGGATCGCAGGTGACCCGCGAGGCGGTGCTGAGCGTGCTTTCCGATGTTACGCACGTAGAGCAGAGGGCAATGTTGAACGCCGCCGAAGAATCGGGCATCGGCAGGGTCCATATGCTCGAGGAAGGGCTTGCCGCGGCGTTCGGAGTCGGGGTCGATCCGGATGACAAGCGGGCCTCTGCGGTGGTCGATATCGGCGCCGCATCCCTCAACATCGCGGTCGTGACCAAGGGCGCCATCTCGCATTCAAGGTCAGAGAGGATCGGGAGCGATCAGATAAACGAGGCGATCACGCTTCACATCAAGCGAAATTTGGGTCTTCAGATAGGTACCGAGACTGCCGAAGAGATCAAGCGGAATTTCGTTTCCGCCGTTGTGCCTGACGATCTGCAGGACGAGATGCTCGTCAAGGGCCGCGATCTCCAGACCGGCAGCCCTCACGCCGTGACCATTACCGCCGGCGAGGTCTATCCCATTGCCGAGAAGATCGTGCGCCGCATCGCAGAGGTCATAAAAGACACGCTTACCGAACTTCGCCCGGAGGTCGCGGCGGACATATACGACCGAGGGATCGTCCTGACGGGCGGCGGCGCGCTCCTCCGCGATATCGACAAGTACATCCGGGAATTCATCGATCTTTCCGTCATCATTCCCGACGAACCTCGCTACGCCACGGTCCGAGGGCTTCTGAAGATGTTCGACGCGCCGGAACTCCTCGATCGCGTTTCCCGCAACGAACCGGGCATCCTCGCTGATTCCGAGATTTCATTCGAGACGTGAAGCAAGAAGTCAGAAGTCAGGAGTCAGAAGTCAGGAGTCAGAAGTCAGAAGTCAGGAGTCAGAATTCAGGAGTCAGGAGTCAGAAGTCAGGAGTCAGAAGTCAGGAGTCAGAAGTCAGGAGTCAGGGAGAGAAGAGGAAACAAGATATCCAGGATGGTGAGGATTGCTGATCCCTCATTTTCAGCTCGGCATTGCTTGCCGAGATTCCAGAAGTCCAGCGTAGGTCGAAATATCTAGATCAAAGGGTCACTGTGTAAAGAAAATGCTACAGACCTGCGAGTCGAAGTCGAATCCTCACTATCTTGTATATCCTGTTTCCTCTCCCTGACTTCTTTCTCTTGACTTCGTCCCCAACCGAACCCTTTCCCCAACACGGCGAATCATAGGCCTTGTGATATCCTAGAAAGCGCCGCAAACTGCCCTCTCCGAAGGCAGGAACCGGACTCCTGACATTGCGTCCGGCGCGGTGGCGGCAATCCGATCTTACGACCGATGGAAGAGTACATACCTGCGTTGGAGACCTTCCGAACGGTGGTGGACATTGTTCTTGTGTTCATCATCGTGTACGTCGTCCTGCGCCTGCTGAGAGGTACTCGCGCGGTGCCAACGATCGTCGGGATCGTGATCCTGTCTCTTTTGTACTGGCTCGCCGTCGCGCAGGACCTGCAAACGCTGGAATTTGTTCTGAGGTCCGCGGTTTTCTACATCGGTGTGCTGATCATCGTTTTATTCCAGTCAGAGATCCGCCAGGCGCTGATCTACTTCGGCAACAGGCTTCGGATCCCTTTGTTCCGGACCGGCAAATCCGAAGGACGTTCGATCTACGATGAGGTAGTTCTCGCTGTAACGACACTTGCTTCGGCAAAGACCGGAGCGCTGATCGTGCTGGAACGGGCGGTCGGGCTAAGGAACTTCATCGACGCCGGAGTAAAGCTCGACGCTGTTCTCAGTTACGACCTTTTGGTCACGATCTTCGATCCGACGACTCCGCTTCACGACGGCGCGGTCATTGTCCGCCACGAGCGGATCGCCGCAGCGTCGTGCTTTCTGCCGCTGACGAAGAACCCCAGCATCTCCAGGGAGCTCGGAACGAGGCACCGTGCGGCGATCGGGGTCACCGAGGGAACCGATGCGGTAACGATAGTCGTATCCGAGGAAACCGGGCTGATATCCTTTATCGAGGGGGGACAGATCGAGAGAAATCTCACAACGAAACAGCTTCGAAAGCTTCTGATCGACGCGATGGAGAAACCGTACGGCGATATCGAGGAGCCGAAAGAAGAGGACGAAAGCGCGGCCGACCAGCTTGGCGAGGCCGAGAGCAAGGCGACGGCAACCTGATGGTCTTTTCGCTTCCAACAACCAGGATCACCGAGAAAGAAGAGCGCAAGCGCCTCTTCCGGTACATGTTCCGGCGTGTTTTCATCGACGACTGGGCGATGAAGCTCGTCGCGCTTGTGATAACGCTGACGCTTTGGCTGGGCGTGACCGGGCTTCAGACGCCTACAACGACCCGAGTACGAAGCGTCCCGCTCAATCTCCTCATCTCCAGCGACGTGGAAGAGACCAAGGACCGCGTGAAGGAGGTCGATCTGGTCCTGCGGGGTCCGAAACAGAGGCTCGACCAGATCCTGCCGAGAGACCTTGTTGTGTCTTTGGACCTCAACGAAGTTGGGCCGGGCGACAGGAAAGTTGATATCACACCGCAGAACATCTCGATCGATCTTCCGAACGGTATCGAGGTGATCGAGATCCAGCCGAACAAGATCGCGCTCAGGCTCGAAAAGGTGTCGGAGGTCGCGGTGCCGATAAGGGTCGAAACCGAAGGCAATCCCGCACCGGGCTACGAATTGTACGGAACTACGGTCTCACCGGAAACGGTCCGCGTCCGAGGACCCGAGAGCGTGGTCGGTGCGCTGGATTACGTGACCACGGAGAAGGTCGAGATAGCAGGTGCGAAAGCGAACTTCTCAGTCCAGCAGATCCCTTTGAACGTGGTCAGTCCGAAGATGACCCTTCTGAGCGCGGCGACCGCGAATGTGACGGTTCGCGTCGGACGAAAGCGGATCGAACGCCTCCTGATAGTGCCTTACGAAACGCAGAACCGGAGCGGGCGCGCTAGCGTGCTTCTTTTCGGGCCTTCGAATCTGCTTGAAGGACTTCAGCCGGGCGAGATCACGGTTGTCGAAGAGACCACCGACGACGGCCGATCAACGCTCCGGGTCGTGCTGCCGCCAGGGATCCAGTCCGACGTCGAGGTCCGGGACGCAAAGTTCAGGGAATGACCCTCGGAATCTCTCCTTACGAAAGAATGAAACGAAAACTACTGTTCCTTGTGCTGGGCCTGACCGCGGCCTTCGCCGTTCCGGCTCAGGTGCCGGATTCCGAGCTTCTCGAGATCGTGAAGGCCGAAGACGCGAGAACAGCCGGCCCGGCACTTGTCGCGCTCCTGAAAGACAAGCGTCAGGAGGTCCGCGAACGAGCGGCGCTCGCATTGGGAAGGATCGGCGACGAGGGTTCGGTCCCGGAGATCGAGAAGCTGCTTTCCGATCCGTCAGGAGATGTCGCGGTGATGACGGCATTCGCGCTTGGCGAGATCGAATCGCCGAAGGCCGCCGATTCGATCCTGGCGGTATTGAAAAACGAAAAGAGCCCTAACGCGCTCCGCGCCGCCGCTGTCGAAGCGGCGGGCAAGATCGCAGCGGCGAACAGTTCGGACGAATCATCGAAGCGGCTCGGTGAAGCCATTCTGGATGCGCTGGAAGTTGAAGCGAGAAAGGGCGACAAGCATTCGAAGGTCGTGATCCTCGCCGGTTTGACGGCGGCGCTTCGCGCGCGTGCCGACGAAACCGAGATCGTAGTCGCGAAGTTCTTCACGAACAAAGACGCGCGGATCCGTGCCGATGCCGCGAACGCCTATTCAAGGGTCCGTGGAAAATCCGCCAACAAACAGCTCCAGACGATGCTCCTGATCGACGAAGATCCGGTCGCGAGAGCGAATGCCGCCAGAGCGCTCGGCGCGGCCTCCGACAAGACGGCGCTGAACATGCTCCTCGACGCATCGGAATCCGACGACGATCTGCGGGTGCGTGTAAGCGCGATGCGTTCGGTCGGCCAGATCAGCGAGCCGGCGACTGCCGATCGCGTAAAGAAACGGCTCGAAGCGATATTCGCGGCTTACAAGAATTCGAAAGAGAAACGTCCTTCGGAGCAGAACGAGCTTCTTGAAGCGGTTTCCGCTCTAGGAAGGCTATTGTCGGGAACTTCGAACTCTGCCGCGATCGATCTTCTAAAGGACGTCAGTAAGGCTCTGAACTACGAAGCGCCGGAGGTCGAATCGGCGATCGCGGGGATAGACCCGAAGGGCTACTGGCCGTATCTCGATACCCGTGTCAGGCAAAGCCAACCCACGTGGAAAGCGATGTCTACTGCTTTCGGCTCGGTATCTTCGATCGCGGACGAGCTGAAGAAGCCGGAGAACAAAGAGGCCAGGTCGAAGATGATCGACCACTTCCGAAAGGTCGTGCCGCTTCATTCGGAGATTTCGGACGAGAACCGGTTCCTGTTTCTTGCGCTTCCTTCGTTCGTACAGATGCTCGCCGATCTCGAGCCGGAAGATGCCGATGCCCTTCTTCAGAATTACCTGAAGAACCCGGACGCATTCGTTCGCGCGGCGGCTGCTTCAGCGATCGGAGACCGGCCTGCGTCCGTTGAGAACGTGAATGCGCTTATCGATGCGTACAAGGGATCGCTGGAGACCGACAAGGACTACAACGACGCTCAGATGTCGATCCTTTCGGCGCTGGTCAAGCTCGACAAGCACAAGGCGAAGCCTTCGCTCGCACTCGCGCTCAGGCATTACGATCATCTCGTCCGCCTTCAGGCACTTAGGCTGATCGAGACGAACCATCTGAATGAGGATTTTCCGGACGCTGAGGCACAGGCCAAGGGAGTGCAGAAGTACCACCCGAAAACGTATTCGAAGCTCGGCCAGGTCCTGAACACGGAAGAAGATTACCGCCGCGCGCTCTCCCGAAAGAACGGTACCGTTTTCGCGGTCCTAACCACGGCGAAGGGCAGTTTCGAGATCGAGTTCTTTCCCGAGGAAGCGCCGCTGACAGTCGATAACTTCGTTAAGCTCGCTGAAAAAGGCTATTTCAACGGCATCGACATTCATCGCGTCGTCGCGAACTTTGTGGTCCAGGACGGAGATCCGAGGGGCGACGGGAACGGAGGCCCCGGATGGTCGATCCGATGCGAGATCAACCGCGTACCGTACGAGCGCGGGATGGTCGGAATGGCGCTTTCGGGTAAGGACACGGGCGGTTCGCAGTGGTTCGTCACGCATTCGCCTCAGCCGCATCTCGACGGCGGCTACACGGTTTTTGGTAAGGTTAGCGAAGAGGGAATGATGATCGTCGACCGCCTTGTGCGCGGCGACACGATCGAGAAGATCGAGATCGAAACAAGGAAATAACGGACGTGTCGATGCAGGATATCGAAGAACTGAGCAAGTCGAAGGCTTACGAAGACAAGAGCCTTTCGCGGCAGGAGCGCCGGCAGATCGAGGTCGAAGAGAGCCTTGAAACGCTTTCGCGCTATCTCGACGGTCTGTTCCGGATCCCCGGGACCGGTTGGCGGTTCGGACTCGATTCGCTGATCGGGTTGATACCGAACGTCGGCGACGTCTCGACCGCGCTCGTTTCCTTCTACATCCTCGTCGCCGGTGTCCGCTACGGCGTACCGAAGATCACTCTGCTTCGTATGGCGATGAACATCGGGCTCGATTACCTTATCGGCGTCATCCCGTTCGTCGGCGACGCCTTCGATTTCTTTTGGAAGGCGAATCAGCAGAACATGGACCTGATCCGCAGGCACGGACAGGGAAAGGGAACAGGAACCGGCGGCGATTATGTCTTCATAGCGGTCACGATCGCCGTGCTGATCGGGATCCTCGCGGGATCGATCTTCCTGAGCATATTCATTATCTGGGCGATAATCGGGGGCATCTACGCCGCTGCGACGTAAGCACGTTCAACGAGTGTAATACACCTTCAGATCCCTCTCGCCGGTGATCAGCCAGCTGTCGCCGGACCTTCGAAGATCGAACCTTGAACGCACCTTGCCCGTTGAAACCCTGCCGTTTCCCACAAACCGCCATTCCTTGTCGAATACCGCAACGGCTCGCGCTCCGTCCTCCGAAGGGGTGACGTCGAGTTTCGAGATCGTGATGCTCAGCGAATCCAGCTTCGCAAACGCCGCTGCCTTGTCCCTCCGCACAACGCTCTTCGCCACATTGCTCTTGCTGTAATAGCGTTCGAGCCGCTCGTCGTAGAAGCTCATAAGCTCGTCGAGCCTCTGTTGTTCAGTAAGCCGCTTCCAGATCTGCAAATGCCTGCGCACGAAGTCCTTGACCTCGTCCGGATCGGTGATGTATTCCGGGGTTGGGGATTCCTCTTCGGTCGGTGACGGAGAAGGCTTCGCCTCGGGAGTCTCGGTCGGTTCGGGCGTCGGAGAAGGACTTGCGCCGTTATCGGCGTTCGATCCGATGTCGATGTTCGATGGCAGCCTTCCGTCCGTGTTCGAGACGGCGCCGCCGCCGTCCATGTTGAAGTAGATGACAAGTCCGATCGTTCCTGCGATCAGAAATAGCGTGAAAAGGATCGCCGCCGCGAACAGGGTCGTTCGAAGGAGTCCGGATCTCGACGCAGGTTCGGTCGCCGTCGCGCGGGCCGGAGCTCTCAGCTGTGTTTCCGGACCGTCATCGTCGCGCGGGATCTCGATCCCGATCCTGCCTTCTCCTTTCCGCGACTCCAGGGTCTCCGCGTCACCGAAAGCGACCGTAGGTTCGCCTTCATCCGCCGACGCATCGACGAGAGGCGTTCCGTCCTGAAGGCAATAAGTGAGCGATTCGTCGGTGTACTGCGATCTGCATTTGGGGCAAGTTTTCATCGTTCGGCGGTGTTTAAGCTATGGGAGTCCTTTGATTTCTTCACGATATACGAAAAACAAGCTTAATTCTAAGTCCCGACCGCTGAAACAACGGACTTTCGGCTTGCGTTATGATCAGTACCGCAGCTTCACTGACGTAAAGGCCGATCGCCCGACCGGCAAGGAGTTATCCATATGAAAAGATCCATAAGCTTGATTATAGCCATCCTGCTTTTGGCCCCGACCCTTTTGCCGTTGCACCGGAGCGAATCTGACGGTTCGTTCGTTGTCAGTAATGTGAACGTGATCCCTATGGATTCCGAGCGCGTGCTGAAAGACCGGTCTGTGGTCATCGAGAACGGGATCATCACAGCAGTGGGGCCCGCGGGAGATGTGAAAGCCCCGGCGGGAGCCAAGGTCATTGACGGGAAGGGTAAGTACCTGATCCCCGGCCTTTTCGATATGCATATACATATCCGCGAAGGGCAGGAATCGGATCTGACGCTTTATGCAGCAAACGGCGTTACGACGGTCCAGAGCATGCACGGAAGTCCCTGGCACCTTGAATTGAAGAAGCGCATCGCCGAAGGGGAACTGCTCGGACCGAGATTCTTCACTACCGGGCCGACGACTGCGACCGCACGGGTCGACAGCCCGGAAAAAGCGAGGAATTTTGTCATCGAGCAGAAGAAGGCCGGCTACGACGCGATCAAGCAGTACGGCGACGGCAGCAACTCGATGACCCGCGAGACGTATAACGCATTGCTTCGGACCGCCAGGGAGCAGGGGATACGGGTCGTCGGACACGCGCCTAGAAATATGGGGTTCAGCGCGGTCCTCGAGGAACGGCAGGACTCGATCGATCACGCCGAGGAGATCTACTACACTTACGAACCGATCCTGGAACTGTACAAACCGCACGTCGATTTCCAGTTCGGAAGGATGAGCCTCGAGGAGTACAGAAAGGCCGATCCGCCGTTTCCCTCAAAGGACCGGATCCCTCCCGTGATCGACCGCCTGGTGAAAGAAGCCAAAGCGGCGGGACTTGCCTTCACCCCGACACTTATCACCTTCGAAACGATCTGGAAGCAGACCACCGACCAATTCCACGAATTGATGAAGCAGCCGGAACTCAAATACGTCGAGCCGCTAACGCGCGCTTCGTGGGGACCGCGTGTGAACCGATACCGCGCCGGATGGTCGAACAGGCTTGTTGAAATGGACCGCATGCTGAAGCAGAGCCTCGAGCTTCAGGAGAAGACCGTCAAGACCTTCGACGACGCCGAAGTTCCGGTGATGGCCGGGACCGATGCTCCGTTGACGTTCATCTATCCGGGATTCGCTCTTCACGATGAGCTCGCCAAGTTCGTGGATGCCGGCCTCTCGCCGTACAGGGCCCTCCGGGCGGCCACGGTGACGCCTGCCGAATTCCTCGGCATTTCGGAAAAGACGGGGACTGTTGAGAAAGGCAAGGCGGCGGACCTCGTGCTTCTGGATGCGAATCCTCTGGAGGATATTTCGAACACGCGCCGGATAGCGGGTGTGTTCGTGAACGGCAGATGGATCTCGAAGAGCGAGATCGACTCGATGCTAAAGAAGATATCGGACTCGTACGCCCCTCTTTGGAGGGAGATCAGTGTCTATGAAGGGCACATTGAGAAAGGTGAGATCAGGAAAGCGCTTGAGGCCTACAAGGCCTCGGATATGAAGAGCGAGCGGCTTGCGGGGGCCCTCGAACAGACCGTCAACTCCATCGGCTACGTGCACCTGAGGGCGGATGAGATCGACAAGGCTCTGGAGGTGTTCAAGCTCAATACTGAATTCTTCCCAGAAGCTTTCAATACCTGGGACTCGCTTGCCGAGGCACATATGCTGAATGGCGATAGCGAGCTGGCGATCAAGTACTACAGGAAGTCGCTCGAGCTGAATCCGCAGAACAACAATGCCGTCGAGCAGCTAAAGAAGCTGGGGGCGGGGAATTAGGTCTTTCAAAGGGTCGCCCGGAGCGTTCCTGACCGCACGAACGTCTCCGGGCCCGTTCCCCGGGGTACCGGGAAGAAGAGACTGAGGACCTTGGACCGCGGGCGTCCCCGTCCGCATTCGTGAGGACTGAGAGGAAAGGACTGAGTACCGAGAGGTAAAAACCGAGTACTTAGAGGAAAGGACTGAACGAGCGGTTGAAGTACGACCGTCACTCTCGACTTCAAGCTCGGAAAACCCGCCAAACTCGCCAAACCCGTCCAACTCAGTAGTTTGACAAGCCTTAGAATTAGAATTATTCTAAATTCAACTTTTTAGCTATGAAAAGCACGACAGAAATAGAAGAACTCGGGCTCACAAAGCAGCGAAAGGTCGTTCTTTCGGTCATTATGGACTCGAAGGAACACCTGACCGCCAACGAGGTGTTCGAACTCTCGAAGGGTCTGCTTCCGAAGATCTCGTTCGCCACGGTGTACAATTCGCTGAGGTATCTGAAGGAAGAGGGGCTGATCTCCGAGGTGAGCTTCGGAAGCGGAGCAAGCAAGTACGACCGTATGACCGACAGGCACGACCACGCGATCTGCTCGAAATGCGGCAAGCTGGTCGATATCCATCTTGATCTTCCGGAAGAGTTGATCAGGCAGGCGGCCCGGCATTCGAAGTTCAAGCCGGAATCGATGGAGTTGACCTTGCGCGGGACGTGTCCCGAATGTAAATAGATAACAAGAACTTATAGAGGAGACATTTCAGAATGACAGCAACTGCACCCGCAACAGACACCGGAATCGAACTCGCTAAAGTCGGTAAGCCGGCACCGGATTTCGATCTTCCGTCGACAAAGAACCTCGAAACGCTGAAGGAGAACGTCAAATTGTCCGATTACAAGGGCAAATGGCTGATCCTCATGTTCTATCCCCTGGACTTTACCGCGCTTTGCCCGACGGAGGTCACGGCTTTCTCGGACAGGCTCGAGGAGTTCAAGGGCATCGGAGCGGAGGTTCTCGCGGTTTCGACCGATTCGGTCTATTCGCACAGGGCGTGGATCAACACTTCGCGCGATCAGAACGGTGTCGAGGGGCTCAACTACCCGCTGGCATCCGACGCAGGCGGGCGCCTTGCGAGGAAGTACAATATTCTTATCGAAGAGGCCAACATCGCGCTCCGGGGCCTGTTCGTGATCAACCCGGAAGGCATTCTCCAGTATTCGGTCGTTCACGCGATCAACATCGGTCGTTCGGTCGATGAGACCCTTCGCGTGCTTCAGGCGCTTCAGTCCGGTGGAATGTGCGGCGCCGACTGGAAACCCGGCGAAGCGAATATCGGGGCATAAGTTCTGTAGGGGCAGGGCTTGTCCCTGCCCTTTCTTTCTTATTTTCGGCAGGGCCTGTCCCTGCTTTTTTCATACCTCGAGCGACTTTGTTCGGGAATCGCCGGGTCTTTTTGAGTCGGGCAGGGACAAGCCCTGCCCCTACAATAACTCGCCAAACTGACTCAGGAGAGATCGAAATGCCGATGAAAATTGGAGAGGCGTTTCCGGGCTTCGAAGGCGCGACGGACTGGATCAACGGCACCCGCGAGGAAGCCGAAGTGCCGCCGGATGGCTCGCCGATCCTCGTGCATTTCTGGTCGATCAGCTGCGGGATCTGCAAAGAGAACTTTCCGGGGCTTAGAAAACTTCTCGCAACGTATGGATCTGCCGGTCTCAAGCCGTTCGCGGTGCACCTTCCCAGATACGAGGCGGACACGGACCTGGATGCAGTTCGCGCAGCGGCCGGTGCAAATATGATCACGGAGATCTGCGCCGTCGACAACCTCCACAAACTAAAGGACGCCTTCAAGAACGAGCAGGGCTGGGTTCCGGTCTATTATCTTTTCGACGCGGAAGGCAATTTGAAGACGCGCGCCGCGGGCGAGTTTGGTATCGGGATTCTCGGTTCGGCGCTCGAACGGATGTTCGCGGGAAGGATGAACGAGGCATCTGCTTAGTTGGCAGAAAGGCGCATAAACGTAGGAAAGGGCGGCACTTGTGGCCGCCCCTCTTACGTAAGTCTCAGCACTCAGTACTTAGTCCTCAGTACTTTCTTCTTAGACCTTCGCGATCGCCACGATCTTCTCACGCTTCGACACCACTACGCCGCCGGGTTTCTCGACCGTAACCGCGAACATTTTAGGATTGTCCACCGTCAGCTTTGCGTCGATCGGAACCGTCACTTCGCCTTGTTCGTCGATGTCGAAAACCCCTCCGTCCACGGGAGTGGCCTCGTCCTGTTTCTCGTCGAAGATCCAGAGCTGGTATTGCTCCTTCGAAGCGTCATTCACATCGAGTCCGCGGAACGTCATATAACCCTGCTGCTGCGAATCGCTCCAGACCACTTCGCCGCCGACTTCGCCGTCTTCGGTCGGCGCCGACCAGTTCGTTCGAACCAGGTCAACGGCCGAAGCGATCAATGCCCGCTTCTTTTCAATAAGAGACGGTTCGCGTGTCGCTTCCGGGGTCGGAGTCGCCTCTGCCACGGGCGAAGGAGTCTGCGATCTCGTCAGCCATACGTTTATGACCAACAGCGCGCAGGCCGCGAACGCGACGCCCCACCCGAGCCACTGCGAGAATGAGAACCCCGGTTTCTGGAACTCGACCACCGCAACAGGCGCAGGATCCCTTTCGGGTTCAGTGACTGCGGTTATCGCTTGCTCCCTCGATATGATCCCTGCAGCGTCCGCTTCGATCTTCGCCCGAAGGCTCGAGGGCATCGCCTCCACTTTTCCGAGGCTGCTAAGGCTGTAAGCCGCCGCCGCCCTTTCAAAAGAAACGTCCGATGCGAGCTCGGGAAACTGCGATTCGAGACGCTTGAGCTCCGCCTTTTCAGTCTGGTCGAGACCGAATATCGCACGGTCCGCGAGGAGTTCAAGCATCCGCTCTCTGGCGTTTTCGTTTGTCATGCCGTCACCTCCTTTCCCTGTCCGGAAGCCTTTTCGTCAAGTATCTCCCTGACCTGTATAAGCCCCCTTCTCGCGTGCGTCTTTACTGTTCCAAGAGGCATTTCGAGCGCCTCCGAGATCTCGCTGTGTGAATAGCCTTGCACGATCGAAAGCTCCAAAACCTGTCGTTGTTCCGGCCGAAGCGTGTTTATCACCTCTGCCGCCTGTCCGGCCTCGACGCTCGTCTGAAGGTCGACGCCTTCCACCCTCGCGGGCTCGTAAACCATATCCTCGAATGAATCGATGTTCGGCTGACGAGTTACTTTCCGAAGCCGGTCGATAAGTCTTCGCCGGGCGATCATCGCGACGAATGTCGTCTCGGACGATTGGTCCTCGTCGAATCGCTCTGCGTTCTTCCAGACCTCTATAAAGATCTCCTGAACTGCGTCCTCGGCCTCGTTCTGGTTCGGGAGCATTTTTCGCGCCAACGACCATACAAGCCCGCCGTACGTGTCCAGGCAATCCTTGACCGCGCTACTGTCGCCGCCGGCGATGCGCTGTAAAATTGTCTGACTCACTTGTGTTTCCTGAATTTCCCCTTCAAAGTCCTTGGTTTTCGCAGGTATTCCAATCTTAAACCAAGAAGCCTGTCCGGAAAAACCGGAAGCGTCGTAAAACATCTTGCAGCCACCCGTCAGGAGCCCTTTCTGTGGGCCCGAATCCGTTTTGAAACAGCGATCCCGCACACCTCTAATTGTTGCCAGAAGCGCACGGGATCGCTCTTTCGGAACAGGAAAGCGCGCTTCGTTAGTTCGGAAGCAGAACGCTGTCAACCACGTGGATCACTCCGTTGCTGGCTTCGACGTCGGTCTTTATGACGTTCGCCTTGTCGACCATCACTTTGCCGTCCTTCACCTTGATCGCCACCGACTGGCCCTGGACCGTCTTGGCACTGTCGAGCTTCACTACATCGGCCGCCTTAACCTTTCCGGAGACGACGTGGTAGGTCAGCACTTTGACCAGCATGTCCTTGTTCTCGGGCTTCAGAAGGTTCTCCACCGTTCCCGCAGGAAGCTTCTTGAACGCGTCGTCGGTCGGAGCGAAGACCGTGAACGGGCCCTTGCCCTTCAGCGTGTCGACGAGATCTGCAGCCTTCACCGCAGCTACGAGAGTGTTGAACATGTTCGTCGAAACTGCGGTGTCGACGATATCCATCTTCTGCTCGGGGATAAGGACTGTATCGATGACGTGGATCACCCCGTTGCTGGAATTGACGTCGGTCTTGATCACCTTCGCGCCGCCGACCATCACGTTGTCGCCCTTGACCTTGATCTTGACCTTCTCGCCAAGGACCGTCTTTGCGTACTTCATCTTCACTACGTCAGCCGCCATTACCTTTCCGGACACGACGTGGTACTTCAGGATGTTCGCCAGTTTCTCTTTGTTCTCGGGCTTCAGGAGCGATTCGACCGTTCCGGCCGGAAGCTTCGCAAAAGCCTCGTCGGTCGGAGCGAAAACCGTGAACGGTCCTTCACTCTTGAGCGTTTCGACAAGTCCTGCGGCCTTTACCGCCGCGACGAGCGTGTCGAACATCTTCGCCGAAACTGCGGTGTCAACTATATCCTTCTCGCTATAAGAAGCTTTGGAATAAGTGGATTTGTTCTGCGATTTGTCCGCGCTTTGCGCGAATGCGGCGACGGGCGTAACAGCCAGCACTGCCGCGAGAAAGAATGCGAATTTTTTCATTAGGTCCTCCCTTTGATCGTTCGAAATTGTTCTTGATTCTGTCGGCCGCGCTTTTCCGCCGCCATCTGAGAACGTTTTCGGGACGAGCTCCGGGATGGATTCAAAAAAAATCAGCGTCGGGGGAAGAATTTTGAAGCGATGAAGATCGCGAGGAGCGTAAAGGTCGTGAGTGCGGAGAGAAGGCAGAACTGGCAGAAGGCCTCGATCACGAACGCCTGCAGGTAGATAAGCCAGACGGTGAAAACCGCCATCAACGCGACGAGCGCGCCGAAGACGTTCCAGAGCCCGCGGTTGCCGTAGAAGACGAGGAGTGCGAGGCTGAACGCCGCGAAGTACGCAAGTGCGCCGAACATCGCGGTCGGAATTCCGAATATTTCGGCGTACGAACTCGTGAGGACTTTTTCACAGCCCGTGATCAAACTGCAGGGAACCTCGTTCCCGGTGTAATGCTTTGCAGTGAGGTAAGCGGAATCCGCGAGACCGGCGAGCGCCGCCACGCAGGCTGATACAGGAAAGGCGGCGTGCAGCCGCCCTCCCGACGTCGATCCATTCGCGGCTCCGTTCATTATTGGTTCTGGTTCGCAGGAGCTTCGGCGGGCTTATCCTCGCCTGCCGGCGCGGCGCTCTCGCTGCTTTGTTCGAATCGCGCAAGCTCCGTCTCGACCGCCTGGGCGATGATCGCCGTTTCATATCCGTTCACGGGCTTTCCGTTAACAAGGATCGAAGGCGTGCCGGTCAGGTTCAGGGCCCTTGCGCGCCGCATGTCCTCGTCCACGCGGCCTTTGGCAGCAAATCCGGCCATATCGTTCTTGAACTTTTCCACGTCGAGTCCAAGCGTCGTTGCATATTCCTCGAACAGGGGCCTCGGCTGAGGAGCGGTCGACCAGCGCGATTGATTCTGGAAAAGCAGATTCTGCATCTCCCAGAACTTGTTCTGAAATCCCGCCGCCTCCGCCGCCACGGAAGCGTCGTAAGCGTTCCGGTGGATCGTCGTCAGAGGGTAGTTGCGGAATACGAACTTGATCTTCGTACCGAAGCGGCTGACGACCTCGTTCATCCTGGGATGGACGACGGCACAGGTCGGGCATTGGAAATCGGCGAACTCTTCCACGATCACGGGGGCGCCTTCAGACCCTTTGTAATGCGCCGGTGACGCGCCAGGAGGCGCCGTAGCGTAATTCGCAAGCGGCTGTGCTGTCTGGGAGCCGGAGTTCGAGTTTCCGGCGGTATTCGTCGCGGTGTTCCCCGTCGAACGGTCTCCCGTCTGCGTGATGTAGTAGATTCCCGCGATCGTCGCGACAAAGATCAGCCCGATGATCACGAAGGGAGCCAGATTCGACTTCTTCTCGCCGGAAGCAGTGGTGTTGGTTTGATTTGCCATCGTTTAATAAAAGGGCCGGCGGCGCCGGCCGAAAAATATCTTCTATCCGACCATCTTTCGGCGCTTTCTGCCGACCTTCTTTTCCTCGAGTACATCGATGGTCTCCGTGACCTTGCTGAATATGCCGTCGGCGTCCAGACCGTACTTCGCCCTCAGAAGTTTCGCGTCGCCGTGGGTGACGATCCGGTCGGGGATTCCCATCCGCACGACCCTGACGGAATCCTGCATCGAGTTTTCTTCAAGCAGTTCGAGTACCGCGGACCCGAATCCTCCGGCGAGGTAAGCCTCTTCAACGGTGAAGATCACGCGCGCGCTCTGGGCGAGCGCGAGGATCAGCTCGGAATCAAGCGGTTTTATAAAGCGCGCGTTGATCACTGCGGCGTCGATTCCTTCCTTTTCAAGCTGTTCGGCAGCCTCAAGAGCAGGGTAAACCATCGATCCGAGTGCCAAAAGCACTATCTCCGATCCTTCCCTGAGTATTTCCGCCTTGCCGATCTCAAGCAGTTCCGGATCGCCTTCCATCGCCACACCGACGCCCGAGCCTCTCGGGTACCGGACCGCCGCGGGGTGCGGATGCTCGATCGCCGTGTGGAGCATGTGCCGGAGCTCGTTCTCATCTTTCGGGGCCATCAAAGTGATATTCGGATAACCGCGAAGATACGCTATATCAAGCAGACCGTGATGCGTGGGGCCGTCTGGGCCCGCGATCCCGGCGCGGTCCATCGCGAACGTGACGTCCAGGTCCTGCAGGCACACGTCGTGGATGACCTGGTCGAATCCGCGCTGAAGGAATGTCGAGTAGATCGCGGCGACGGGTTTCAGGCCTTCTGTCGCCATGCCTGCGCAAAATGTGACCGCGTGCTGTTCGGCGATGCCGACATCGAATGTCCTCTCCGGAAACCGCTCGAGCGCGTGGTCGATGCCGGTTCCGTCGGGCATCGCGGCGGTCAGAGCGACGATCTTCTCGTTCTTCTCCATCAGGCCGCAGAGCGTTTCCCCGAATACCTTTGTATACGTCGGAGCCGATACCTTCGACGACTTGATCGCCTTTCCGGTGTTAATGTCGAAAGGGCCGGTCGCATGCCAGGCGTAGTAATTGTCTTCAGGCGAAGGATATCCCTTGCCTTTCTTTGTCAGCGCGTGGACGATCACCGGGCCGTCCTCGACCTTCTTCGCCGCTTCGAGCGCCCGGACCATCATCGGGACGTTGTGGCCGTCGACGTAGCCTATGTACTTGAATCCGAGTTCGTTGACCAACGCGCCCGGAAGCACGGCGGCCGCGATGGCGTCCTTGAAGGACTTCGCAGCTCTACGAAGGCTGTGTCCGACGCCCGGCACGGCGTCAAGCGTGTCGCCGATCTCTTCCTTCAAGTGATGATAGCTTTGAGCTTCCTTTATACGGTTCAGATATCGCGTGATCGCCCCGACCGCGGGCGCGATCGACATATCGTTGTCGTTGAGGATCACGATCAGGCGGGTCTTAAGATGCCCGGCCTGGTTCAGCGCTTCCATCGCCATTCCGCCGGCCAGCGACGAATCTCCGATCAGCGCGCAGACGTGGAAATCCTCCCCCTTCTTGTCGCGGGCGATGGCCATTCCGAGCGCGGCCGAGAGCGAGGTTGAGGCGTGTCCTGCCCCGAACGTGTCATACGGGGATTCGTCGCGTTTCAGAAACGGGCTCAAGCCACCGTACTGCTTGATCGAGCTCATCTCGTCCCGCCTTCCGGTCAGGATCTTGTGCGCGTAAGCCTGGTGGCCCACGTCCCAGACAAGCCTGTCGCTCGGCGTGTCGAAGGCGTAATGCATCGCGACCGCAAGTTCGACAGCGCCGAGTGAGGCGCCTGTGTGTCCGCCGATCCTCGAACACGTTTCGAGGATGAACTGTCGCACCTCGTCTGCGACCTCCTGAAGATCGCTGACGGGTAGTTCGCGCAGGTCGGCGGGCGCGTTGATTTCGGATAAAAATCTCATCTGTGACCTTTTCTTGTTCTGTTGCCCAAGCTTCGAATTTTACCTTGCGGGAAAATAAATGTTAAATCGGGAAATCGGGAGCTTCGATTAGTTCGGCCAAATGGCGGAAGGCCGCGTCAAAGGCGTGTAAGAAAAATCTTCAATTCATTCAAAGGAGTAAAAGTAATGATATCGATCCAGAGGTTGATCAAAGGCGCAGCAGCGGTCTTCGCGCTCGCTGTCTTTAGCACGGCGGTCCTCGCACAGGATACGGCGCCGAAGACCGGCGCGGACAGGGTTGAAAAGAAAGAGCGTGTCGAGAGGCGTGCGAGGACAGAAGGAATGCGCGCGATGCGCGGCTTCCACGGCAGGCACGGGGGCGGCGGAATGATCCGGGGACTTCATAGGCTGGACCTGACGGACGCGCAGAAGTCGCAGATCGAGACGCTTGTCCAGACGCACAAGACCACGAACAAGCCTGTGATGGAAGAGATGCATTCGCTGATGACGAAGCGCCGGGAAGGGACCTTCACGGACGCCGACAAGGCGCGTGTGGAGGAGCTTAGATCAGGGATGAAGGCCTCGGGCGATCAGCTCCGCGCGACCATCCTTGGATTGCTGACCCCGGAGCAGACCCAGAAGCTTGAACAGATGAAGCTAGAGCGCCAGGAGCGCATGGAGCTGAGAAAGGAAAGAATGCTCGAGCGAAGGGAAAAGATGGAACAAAGGCTCCGCGAGAAGAAAGAAGCGAAGCCGGCGGATCAATAGACAGACGGAGTTTTTCCTTCAAAAGCCTGCGAGGCTGCCGGGCGTTCCCGGCGGCCTCTTTTTTTGGATGGCTACTTCAAGAAGATTCAACCGCAGAGCACGACTCGGAGGACTGAGACGAAAGGACTGAGGACTGAGTTTAAGAGCCGGAACGTTTTAGAGGGCTTTATCGGGACCGTGTCTTCAGATCCATGGACATTGCGCAATGACCATTGATCAATGAGATCCGCGCCATCGGCGCCAGAAATCGGTACCCCGAACGCCAGCGATTGTAGCAAAACAAGTTAACCGCAGAGCACGCAGAAGATCGCTGGGACCGTGTCCGAAGCCCAAGCGTCAGCGCGGGCTACCGCGGACAATCGGAACGCGGAGCGCAAGCGACGGGGGGATCAACCGCAGAGCACGCTGAGAGCATGGAGAAGAACCAGGCACGCTTCTTCTCATTGATCATTCCCAAATGAGAATTGCCCAATGAAGAGCCGCGCCGCGACGAGATGATCATTGGCCAATGCGAAATGACCATTGACCGATGAAACGCGCCATCGGCGCCCGATGTTAAAAGCAGAGTCGGTCTCAGACGGTCTTTGGCTCCATAGGAGCCGAATGTCTGTAGCAAGATTCCCCCGTCAATAATCTGGGCTCCGGTAGGAGCCCAACAATACCATCATTTTCGCCTCCTTACGGAGACGAGATGCCGGCGCCGCCGACTTCGTATTGGCAGATCTTCAGTGACAAGATTGCTGAATGCCATTACTTCTTAAGAACACGCTTACCTGTGCCATTACACTTACTGTTGCGGGCGCGATTCACGCCATCGAGCATAGATTGTCGTTTTCACTCCTATGATAACCATCCAGATCAGTCCGTTTAGAAACGCACCTGCTAGCATTCCAAAGTCGATTGCAGCCTCGCCATCATCAGCTACGTGAATGATCAAGAAAGCAAATACGGAGATAATCGTACTCCACGGCAAGCCGATGATATAGAGCAATGTGCCGAGTTTTTGAAAGTAGGCAAAGCAAGCGATTCCGAGGTAAATCGCAGAAATAGTAAGGTGAGTAAGCCATTTTGCATTTCTACGTTCCTTTGGGCTCGATTCTCCTATCATTTTCAACATATGCTTATATAGTTTACTTGGCTGACTTGCCTCACATAACTGGTCCAGTTTGAAAGCTAATATACGCGGCCCACTGAAGGTCGGGTTTTTCTTCTTTTGGCGTCTCCATCTCCGGTGCCGTCACGTTGATCAAGGCCCATGCGATCAGTACCGGGAGCTGCAGCGACCGGCCATCCATTGACCATTGTCCCGCTCCATAGGAGCTAAATGTCTGAAGTCGCGAAGCGACGGCCTGCCTTTAGCCGTGGGTGGAGCGAAGCGGAACCCACGGATTTGTCGCCACAGTCGCGCATCGCGAAACGATTGCGTGATTTGGGTCGGCATCCTCCGCCGTTTGCGACGGTTCGCGCTTCGCGCTCAATGCAGCCCGGAGGGCTGCTCTAAACGGGGCGCTGTCAGGTGCCCGGGATCTCGCGCTTCGCGCTCAATGCAGCCCGAAGGGCTGCTCTAAACGGAGCGGTGTTGGGAGCCCGGGATCTCGCGCTTCGCGCTCAATACAGCCCGGAGGGCTGCTCTAAACGGGGCGCTGTCAGGTGCCCAAGATCTCCCTGGAACTTTGAACCTGGAATCTGGAACTTCTGGCGGTAGCCCTCGCTCGCCATCCGTTATTTTCCGATCTCTTCAAGAAACTCCGTTAGATACTCGCGGATCTGATCGCGCACCCTCCGAAACACTGCCAGCCGGGTCTCTTCATCGCCTTCGACACCCGCGGGATCCGGGAAAGCGCGGTGGACAAGCCTGGTCCGGGCAGGAAAGTAAGGGCAATTCTCTTTCGCGTTGTCGCAGACGGTCAGAACGTAATCGATCTCTTCACCGGCGAACTCGTCGACAGACTTCGAACGGTTTCCTGAGATGTCGATCCCGATCTCAGCAAGCGCCTCGATCGCCTCCGGGCGTACGATAGAAGGCTCCGTTCCGGCGCTGTACACTTCATATTCGCCCTTGCAGATATGTGTCAAAAGCCCTTCCGCCATCTGGCTTCTTGCTGAGTTTCCGGTACAAAGCACGAGTATCTTTTTCTTAGCCACCGACGGTACCCCCTTCGACAGAAAGTTCCGCGGGCGCGTTGAAATACCTCTGCCTTATCCAAAGCGCTACGCTGACAAGGCCGATCAGGACCGGGACCTCGACAAGCGGGCCGATCACCGCCGCGAAGGCCGCTCCCGATCCGATCCCGAACACCGCGACCGCGACCGCGATTGCCAGCTCAAAGTTGTTGCTCGCCGCCGTGAACGAAAGCGTTGCTGACTTGCTGTAATCCGCACCGACTGCTTTGCCCATTGCGAAGCTTACGAAGAACATCACGACGAAGTAGATCACAAGCGGTATCGCGATCCGGACAACGTCGAACGGCAGGGATACGATCAGGCTTCCCTTTAAGGAAAACATCACGACGATCGTGAACAGCAGCGCGATAAGAGTGACCGGCGAAATGGCAGGAATGAAAGTGCCCGAGTACCACTCTTCGCCCTTCATCCGCAAGAGGACGAAGCGAGTAATGATGCCCGCCGCGAACGGGATCCCAAGGTAGATCGCGACGCTCTCGGCGATCTGTCCGATCCCGATGTCCACGTAGCTGCCCTGCATCCCCAGGAGAGGCGGAAGAAAGCTAAGGAACAGCCACGCGTACGCGCTGTAGAAAAGGATCTGGAATACGGAATTGAACGCCACAAGGCCCGCGGCGTATTCGGTGTCGCCTTCGGCGAGCTCGTTCCAGACGATGACCATCGCGATGCACCGCGCGAGCCCGATAAGGATCAGCCCGACCATGTACTCCGGCTTGTCGGCGAGGAAGGCGATGGCCAGGCCGAACATCAGCAAAGGTCCGATCACCCAGTTCTGGACCAGCGAAAGTCCGAGGATCTTGTAGTTCCTGAACACCTCGCCGAGCAGCTCATACTTCACCTTCGCCAAAGGCGGATACATCATCAGGATCAGGCCGATGGCGATCGGGATGTTCGTGGTCCCGATCTGGAAGCCGTTGATGATGGATTCCACGGAAGGGATGAGATAGCCGAGCGCTACGCCGATCGCCATCGCGGCGAAGATCCAGAGCGTGAGGAAGCGGTCGAGAAATCCGAGCCGCCGGACAGGGGTGCAGTTTTCAGGTTTCATTTCCGCCTATACGGCTTCGAGTGCCGAACGTAGATCGTCCAGGATGTCTTCCATATCTTCAACGCCGACCGAGAAACGCATCATCCCGTCGGAGATGCCCGCAAGCTTTCGCGCCTCGGGGCTGAGCGAGGCGTGGGTCATCGACGCCGAATGCTGGATGATCGACTCGACGCCTCCAAGCGACGTGGCGATTGAGACGAGCTCGAGCGCGTTGATAAACCGCTTGCCCGCCTCAATGCCTCCCACGTCGAACGCCACCATCCCGCCGAAGCCTCGCATCTGTTTCACAGCATATGTGTGGCCGGGATGGTCCCCGAACCCGGGATAGAACACGGCGTCGACCTTCGGGTGGTCAGATAACATATGCGCAACAGCATATGCGTTCTGATTGTGTTTGTCCATTCGGAGCGCGAGCGTCTTAATTCCTCGCATAACGAGCCACGCTACCTGCGGCGCAATGTTGCCGCCGAAGTACCGCGTGGTCTTCATTCGCGCTTCCTCGACTATCGAACTGTCGCCGGCCAGGATCCCGGCGGTAAGGTCGCTGTGGCCGCCCAGGTACTTGGTCGCCGAATGCACGACGAGGTCCGCGCCGAGCGAGAGCGGGTTCTGGTTGAAAGGCGTGGCGAACGTGTTGTCGGCGCAGGTTACGATCCCATTCTCCTTTGCGATCCCGCAGACCGCCGATATGTCGGTCACGTTCAGCACGGGATTCGAAGGCGTCTCGATCCAGAACAGCTTCGTGCTCGGACGCGCCGCCTGTCGGTAGTTCTCCGGATCGGTCGCGTCCACGTATGTGACCTCGAGCCCGAAGTTCTCCGCGAGATGGTTCAGAAGGGAAGTCGTGGTCGAATACATCGACTCGAGCGCGACAATGTGGTCGCCGCTCTTCGCCACCGTCAGGATTGCCGCCGAGATTGCCGCCATTCCGGACGCGAACGCGAGCGCGTCATCGGCACCTTCGAGATCGGCGACGGCCTTCTCAAGCGTTTCCTGGGTCGGGTTTCCGAGTCGGCCGTAGTAGTAACCAGGTTTGACGTGATTATGGATCGCGGCGGCCTCGTCGGCGTTCTCGAAAGCAAATACCGAAGCGTTGTAGATCGGGGTTGAAAGCGCTCCGAAGTTTTCCGCACGGTCTTCGCCGGCGTGCACGGCCTTTGTGAAAAGGGATCTGTGTTTCATTCTCAATGCCCTGTGGTTTTGGGCGGGGAACAAAGATGGTTCCCGGCCGGGGTGCGCAGAACGGAGTTTCGTTAGAACGCGAACATATTAAATGAAACTCACGTCCCGCGCACCCGGCCCGGTAGGTCAGCAGCAGCCGGTCACGCTCTGCGCGGCTGGCTCGGTTTCACAGGCGTTCAGTTCGCAGCACTGCGATGCTTCGTCCTTCCTGCCTTCGGTGTCACCCAGGACGGTGAACACTTCCCAGTGCGCTCCGTCCGGGTCGGCGACCCAGACCTTGTCCTGAAGCGCATAGCAGCAGTCGGTCTGCTTCTCTTCGAGCGTAAGCAGTCCTTCATCCGCCCAGCGCCTCGCGATCGCATCCACGTCATCGGTCGATGCGACTTGAAGTCCGAGGTGCGAAAGCTGTCCGCCTGCGACGACCTTGGATGAGTTCAGGGTCAGGTTGAGCGGGGGATCGTTCACGTCGAACTTCGCGTAATCGCTCTTCACTTTAACCGGATCGATACCGAGCATTTTCTTGTAGAAGTCTATGCTTGAATTGAGGTCCGACACCTTAAGGGATATATGGGTTTTCATTTATTTCTGCCTCCGTTTGATCTCATATACGCCAAAACATATATGTTGAAGCGAATATATGCGCACAATTGCATGTTGTCAAGACTTTATTTCATATTTTTGCTATTATTTCGCATATGAACGGCGAAGACAGACTTTCCGAAATGGCTGAACTGTTCGCGGCATTGGCGGACAGGACGCGTCTGCGGGTGCTCAATCTTATGCGCGAGGACGAGATCTGCGTGTGCTTCTTCTCGGAAGCGCTCGAAGAGAGCCAGCCCAAGATCTCGAGGCACCTTGCGGTATTGCGGAAGGCCGGACTCGTGGAAGCTAGAAGGGACGGCAAGTGGATGCATTACAGCATTGCCGTCCCCGAAGACGAGGAAAAGGCCGCGGTTCTGAGAAGGACGCTTGAGTGGCTTTGGTCTGAAGAAGAGATGCGGGCCGACTACGCAAGGCTCGAGGACGCGTGCTGCGCTGTGAACCCGCCGGTAACGATCGCGAGGGCTCCGAAACCGGAGGCGATCGTCGAGAGAGAGATGGGCACGGTAGAGCCGGAATACGAAGCGGAAGAGATGGAGACTTATCTTCTCTGAAGCTGATCCTAGTGGCAGAAACGCGACCGTCAGGGAGCGTGCCGATTGCCATGGGCAGGCGTGAGCAGTGAGCGGTGAGCAGTGAAGAATTGGAGCGGGGTTTCTCTCCTCCCCAAATAAATGCGCCGTTTAGAGCAGCGCTCTGCGCTGCATTGAGCGCGAAGCGCGAGCCAGGAGCTCCGGACACCGCGCCGTTTAGAGCAGCGCTCTGCGCTGCATTGAGCGCGAAGCGCGAGCCTGGGGCTCCCGACACCGCCCCGTCTTAGAGCAGCGCTCTGTGCTGCATTGAGCGCGAAGCGCGAAGCCTCGCAGACGCCGGAGGATACGGATCCGAATCACGCAATCGCTTCGCGATGCGCAGACAATGGGAAGAATCCCGTGGGCTGCGCCCTTCGGGCTTGCCCACGGCTGATATGTTTTGACCTGTCAACCCCTCTACATATTCTCGTTTGTCAGAAGCGCCTGAGGTCAGGGCATTGCGGACGGTAAGCGACGATGGATCATGCTGATATACGTGGATTGGTTACCTACCTGACTTGTCTTCGTCGCGAAGCTTTCCTCTTATCTAAAAGCGTGGATCATTCCCCTTTCGGGGAAGCCGTTCTAGCCGTGACCGGGATTCTTCAGAAGATCTGTCTGCGAATGCCCTGACCTGGAGCGCCTCTGACCTCCTTTTCTTCTGTGGTTAACTTCTTTTCCTCTTGTCGGATACTTCTTTGCGATGCGTTACCGGCCCGCTAGCGGGCGGGGGTTTCAAACCTGGCCATCTCGACCCGTGTCACGTCCCAGATAAAGCCCGAGAGTTCCCTGGCGACTGCCACCGTGGTCTGGTTCTTGTTCTTGCCCGAGTAGACCAGCGACCGGTATCTTCCGCACAAACGTTTCTGGGCCTTCCAGGATATCTCCCTGGCTTCTTCGGACGCGTTCTTCGCCTTTCGTCTCAAATGAGCCGTCATGCGCGCCGGATGGCGGTACGCCCAGGCGGCTTCGACCAGCAGGCGCCGGGCCCTCGAGTTGCCGGTCTTCGTTATCTCACCCTCGCGCTTTGTCGGGCCGGAGGCGTGTATGCTGGGCACAAGCCCCAGAAAGCCCATCAGTTGCTTCGGCGAGTCGAAGCGGGTCAGATCCCCGAGTTCTGCCAGGAGCCCCATCGCGCTGACCATGTCGATACCCCTGAACGCCATCAGCGAGTAGACCACCGGAGCCATCGACCAGTGCGGCAGCGCCATGCTCATTTCCGCCGTGATGTCAGCCACCCTCTTCTCCGCCGCATTCACCGCTCTGATGTATCCCTGAAGCACAACATACTGCCATTCGTGAGGGAACTTGCGCGTCTCCATCCATTCGAAGTGGCCCTTCGTCCACCGCGTCTTTCCCTTGGGCCACGAATGCCCGTGACGGAGCATGAAAGCGCTCAGTTGCTGGCGCGCCTTCCGCTCCTGGATCTTGAAGTCGTTCCGCGCCCGCGCCAGGTCCCGCATCGCCTCCTGCTCCTCTCCCGGCACCCATACCGCCGTAAGATCCCCGCTCCTCAATAGCCGGGCCAGCTTCCTCGCATCCCGCCGGTCCGTCTTTATCCTGTCGCCGGGCTTCTTAGGGATCTTCGACGGTGCCACAACATGGCATTCCTGCCCCATCTCCACCAGCTGACGGTACAGAACGTATCCGCACGGACCTGCCTCGTAGCAGTACAGCAGAACCTCTCCCCCGAACTCCCGGCTCAGCCGCTCGACAAGCTTCGCCACCTCCTTCGGTTTGTTCGCTATCGTTCCAAGCGACTCCGGCTTTCCCCGACCCTCCCGGGCGATCGCCGCCACGATAGTCTCCTTATGGACATCGAGCCCTACGTATGCCGGATACTCCGGTGCTTCATTCTCAAAGATCTCTCTCGCTTTTCCGTTGATTGCGTTAGTATTCTTCATGCCTGTCCTCCTCAATTGTGGCTAGGTGTTGGTGAATCTCACCTAACATAATCCACGTTCTTGAGGCAGGACAGGTCAAAACATTATGTCTAAAAGCAGGTCGTCGCTTTGCGACTACAGACATTTGGCTCCTACTGAGCCGGAGATCATCAATTTGGTGCGGGACTACAGACATTTGGCTCCTCCAGAGCAGATGAGTAGCCCGCTCTTGGCCGATCCTTCTTCAACTGTGTTAATCCGTGTCTGATTTCCCTCCGCGTGCTTGGCAACTCCCCCGTCGCGCGACTGCTCCTGAAAATGATTTCTCCGGAATGCCGATCTACGCCCTCCCTCACGGTCGGGCTACGGACACGGTTCCGTATCTTCTCCGCGCTCTCGGCGGTTCAAATCTCCCCTTCGCGTCCGTCGCGGCCTTTGCGTTGAATTCCGGATTCGGGATACGGGCAATGCCGGCAGCCGTTGCCGCAGCAATAGCCGCGCTCGAGCAGGAACTTTTCGGTCAGGACCATAAGCCGGTTCTCATAGTAGAAATCCACGCCTTCTTCGAAGCGCTTTTCCCTTCGCGCCGCCGTTCCTTCCGCCATCTTTTCTGATCCCGTCCCCTTGTCCATCAATTCTTCTCCAGAAGAAGCAGGAACTCCCGGTTACCGCTCGCGCCCTCGATCGGAGATTCGACAAGCCCCGTCCGTTTAAGACCGAGTTCCTCCGCGAATTCCGTCAGCTCCAAGATCACCTTCTCGTGCAGTTCCTCGTCGCGTACGATGCCTCCCTTTCCGACCTCGCCTTTGCCGACCTCGAATTGAGGCTTCACAAGGAGCACGACCCGGCCGCCATCCTTCAGGAAGTCAATTGAAGACTCCAGAACGAGCTTAGCCGAGATGAACGAAACGTCGATCGTGATCAGATCGACGTCCTCAGGCACTTCATAGCGAGTAAGGTGCCTGGCGTTCGTGTTCTCCATCAGAACGACGCGCTCGTCGTTCCGAAGCCGCCAGATCATCTGGTTCGTTCCCGAATCGACCGCGTAGACCTTCGAAGCGCCTTTCGAGAGCAAGCAGTCGGTGAATCCGCCCGTGGAAGAACCTATGTCGAGACAAACATATCCGTCAACACATATATGAAATTCATCGAGCGCCTTTTCAAGTTTCAATCCCGCCCGGCTTGCATAGCGCGATTCCGGTGATTCGCCCTTGATCCTGATCTCCCTGTCCGGTTCGAACTGTTCGGAGGGCTTCTCGACCCGCTTTTCATCGACCAGGACGACTCCGGCCATCACCATCGCCTGCGCCTTCGTCCTGGATTCGGCGAACCCTTGCTCGACGAGCAGCCTGTCAATCCTCTCGCGTCCCATAAAAGCTCAGTTTCCGCGGTTCTCTAAAGGAATGGTCATTCCCGTGCGCGCGATACGGAACCCCGACGATTCGACTTCTCCGATCGCCTCTTTCGATCGCTGGACCAGAGGGTTCGAATGATTGAAATGTATGAAATGGATCTTCGAGCGCTCGGACGCCGGCAGGTCTTTTAGCAGCGCCATCGTCTCTTCGACGAACGGATGGAGCACTTCGCTCATAGGTCTCGGTATCTCGCCGTCCTTAAAAAAGGTCGCGTCGACGAACAGAAGGTCATTCTTTCGCACTTCGTCCTCAAGCTTTCTGTCCCATCTTTCCCACTTGTCGATATCGGGAATGAAAAGAACGTTAAAGCCGTTGGAGGTGATCCGGAAACCCACGGTCTCGCTGTACTCGTCGCGGTGCGGGACGAGGAAAGGTGTGACGGAGATCCGCCCGTTCAGCTTCGAAGGCTTGTCCTTGACCAGCTCCTTGATCGAGATGTTTTTGAAAGACACAAGCTGCGACCAGGGGCCGTTCGTCTCGAGGTAGCGCTTCATCCTCGGCATCGCGAACACGGGGACTTCCTTCGCATTCATCGATTCGAACCCCAGGTACATCAGCCCTGTGTAATGGCCCATATGGGCGTGCGTCAGGAAGATCCCGTCCAGCGCGTTGGAGCGGTCGCCCGTTATCTCCTTCAAGAGCTGGAACTGCTCCGGCAGGTCCGGCGTCGCGTCGAAGATCCATCGCTCGCCGGTGTCAGGATCGACAATCGCGATAGAGGACACCATCTCCCGCTTTGAAGGATCTTTCCAGGCCTCTTTGCAAAACGGAGACTCGCAGCCCATCTGGGGGACTCCCGCGTCCTGCCCCACGCCCAGTACGACCACGTACGGATCCGCGGCAAGGCCGAACGCTGAGAAGGCCGTCAAAGCGATGAAAAGTGCGAATGTTCTTTTCATTGTTCTATCGAATTCGCCTCGAAGCCTTCAGGCTCATCCCCGCCGCCTTCGAAAGTGATCCTGATCGGCCGGCAGCAGACCTCGCAATCCTCAATGTAATCCTGCGCGCCCGCGCTCAGATCGAGCAGCATCGAGATCTCCTGCCAGCAGTACGGGCATATAAAAAAGTGTTCGGTTTCCATTAAGGTCCGCTAATCTCGGGCCCGCTTCTTGCGCGCCAAGCTTGGTGATATTCTCGGTCATTAAAAAGGTCAAATCAAAATGAGCCGGTTCAGCAAGCTTAACGCCTTTGCGAAGTATTCGCTCTTCGTCCTCGCCTACAACATCGTGGTGATCCTTTGGGGCGTGTTCCTGCGCGCCTCGAAATCCGGAGACGGCTGCGGCCAGCACTGGCTGACCTGCCACGGCGAGGTCATCCCCTCGGCCCCGGAACTCAAAACGGTCATCGAGTTCTCGCACAGGCTGACCAGCGGACTCGCGTTCCTTTTCGTCCTCGCGCTCTTGATCTGGGCGTTCCGTAAATATCAGAAAGGCTCGCCGGTACGAAAGACCGCCGTAGTCTCTTTCATCTTCATCCTCACGGAAGCTCTTGTAGGCGCAGGACTCGTGCTCACCGGGAACACCGCGGAGACCTACACGCCGGTCCGGCCGTTCTGGATGGCCGGTCACCTGATCAACACTTTCGTCCTTCTGGCCTTCCTGACGCTGACGCTTTGGTACGCGTCGGGCGGAAACCGGCTCCGCATAAAAGAAAACCGAAGACTTGCCTGGGTACTCGGGCTCGGAGCGGCGGGAATCTTCGCGATCGGGATCACGGGCTCGATCGCCGCACTCAGCAATATGCTGTTCCCTTCGGAATCGCTCGTTTCCGGAATCGCTCAGGACCTTTCGGGATCGTCCCACATCATCGTGCGACTGCGTGTACTTCACCCGATCTCTTCAGTCGTGATAGGAGTGTTCTTGTTCGTGGCCGCGGGATGGATCAAGAGGGAATCGGGAAACGGGAAAGCGGGATTCTGGTCGGGCGCGGTCAGCCTGATCGTGATCGCACAGCTTACATTCGGGGGGCTGACTCTCGTATCCGGAGCGCCGATCGTTATGCAGCTCGTACACCTTCTGCTCGCAGATGCCCTCTGGATATCTTTCGTGCTTCTCGCGGCCTCGGCACTTTCGCGGGCCGAAGCTGCATCAGCGGCCTCTGAGTGAAAGGTTGTACTGTCCCTGATTTCCTTTGTTATCCGAGATCGATACGTTAACCGAAGAGGACGAGGTCGAGATCTGCAAGATGAACGAGCCGTCGAACTTCGCAAAGGTCTCCCGCCCGAGTATCTGGACCGTCGCCCCGGGATCCGTCTTCCCGCTGACCCTGTACAGCCTTCCCCCTAAATGTTCGACCTGCCAGTCGCCCGCCTCGATCCTTGCCGCCCGTCTTTGCCGGTAAAGCGTCAGCCTGAACGGCTCGCTCCACTCGCTCTGCTGTCCGGATGTCGACGCCGCGCGGACACGCCAGAAGTAAGTGTCCGGCATTAACGCCGCGATTCCGTATCTCGAATCCCGCAGTCCGGGCCGGTCTTCGACGACCTTATCCTGCACAAAGAACGGCGACAGCGACAGCTGGAACTGGTAGGTGATGTCGCCGGCGCCCGACGAGCGTTTCCAGGAAAAGGCTACGCTGCGGCTGCTTCCCGTCACAGGTATCTGCGTGGACGCTGGCGGCTCTTCCGGCGAAGGAGGCCTGAGAAGCGTTTCCCTCGAAGATACTCTGCCCTTGTCCAGCGCGGCGTATTCGTTCTCGTTGATCGTTGTTTTCTGCCCGTTCGTATCGCTGACGATATTCCCGCGCGTCACGCGTATCTCGCCTCGGTCTGTCTGCCGGTTCAGATTGAAACTCGCTTCGGACTGCGCGAGGATCCTGTTTTCCGATTCCTTGACCTCCACCACGTTGTTCGTGCTGTCGGGCTGGTCCTCAGTCCTGACCCGGATCTGTCCGTCGTCGAGTTTCACGCGGACGCTTTTGCCGCCGAACAGGGAAGAACTGTCGCGGATCACCACAGTACTGTTCGGCCTGACCGAAAGCGTAGAGCCGTCAATCATCAGTATCTGGCATCGGCCGTCCGACTGCGTCTGTATAGTGTCCCCGGCCTGGACCATCATTCCTTCCGCGGCGCGTTCGGTCTTTCGCGTCGAGACGCGTATTATCCTGACATCTCCCTGATAGGTAAGGATCCTCGCGGAATCCCTGGGCGTGTTCGGATCGTCGATCGGAGTCGCAAGGAGCTGGCTTTGCCAGAGCCATATGCCGCCTCCGATCGATCCGGCGACAAGCGCCAGCACGGCAAGCAACTTATAGACGGTTGCCTTCCGTATATTGAACCAGTCCACATAGAATTTTCTGTAATGTGGTTCCATGTTTGGTTCCGGCATCGACGCGCGGGAAAGAGGCTGCTCGGAAGTACGCTATTCGGCTTCGTTCACAGGGAGATCCGGCGGTTCGGACACATCTTCTTCGTGCTTCACGGGGAAGATAAGAGAAAGTATGACCGAGAGGAGTATCGTTCCCGTGACGACGCTTAGTGAAATGTTGATCACCTGCTGCTTGTAGACACCGTCCAGGTAGTTATGCATAAGCACGGCGATCGAGGAATGTGAGCCTTCGCCCGCCAGATAAAGCCCTGTTTCCGCTATGAGAGGAAGCAGCATCTTCACACCGATGAAGCTTAGGACAAACGCCAGGCCGTACCGCAGATAATGAAAACGGTCCGCCATGTCGGCAAGCAAAAAGAAAAACGTCCGGAGCCCGAGGATTGCGAAGATGTTGGAAGTGTAAACTATGAACCGATCCGTGGTGATTCCGAATATGGCCGGGATCGAATCCACCGCGAAGATCACATCGGAAAGCTCTACAACAATCAGCACGAGCAGCAGAAGCGTGCCGACCCGTCTACCGTCCTCGATTATAACAAATTTGTTTCCGACATATTCCTTTTTGATCCGTATGTACCGCGTGACGAGCGACACGAGGCGGCTTTCTTCCGGATTGAAACCCGCTTCGTCGTCCGAGAACATCTTGATCCCGGTGTAGATCAGGAATACGCCGAAAATGTAGAGGATCCAGTGGAAACGCTCGACGAGTTCCGCGCCTGCGAAGATCATTGCCATTCGCATTATCAGCGCGCCCATGATCCCCCAGAACAGGACCCTGTGCTGGAATTCCTTCGGGACAGCGAAGTAACTGAAGATCAGAAGGAACACGAACAGGTTGTCGATCGACAGCGAAAGCTCGATCAGGTATCCGGTAAAGAACTCCTTCGCCTTGAACAGTCCCATGGCGGGACCGGCCTCGCTGGTGACGACGTAATAGACGAAGACGTTGAAAGAAAGCGCCAGCGAGACCCAGACGATGCTCCAGGCAAAAGTCTGTTTTCGCGACGGCACGTGCGCCTTCCGGTTGACGATACCGATATCGACAAAGAGCGCCACCAGGACGGTAACGAAAAAAGCGGTCCAGACCCAAAGAGGATATTCGACAGCATTCATACAGCTTCTAAAGATACATTCTGAAGCGCTGAATTGGAAAAGCGCACGGCCTGTTGGCGAGGAATTCTGCAAGGCCCGGCGATTTTTACTTTTCGACGGCCGGTTGCTAAAATTGCGGTTTGTCCCGAACAGAACGAAGGGTCCCGTGAAGGGGTCCGAACTCAGGAATTCAACAGATGCTTAAGTTCTTCAAACGAATGGAGAGGACGAGGAATATCATCCTCGTCGTTTTCGCTGTACTTCTCGTGGTCAGCCTGATCGTTTTCGGCGCGCTTCAGCCCGGAACGCAGGAAAACCTTCTCGTAAGCAATGAGATCGTTGCCCAGGTCGGCGATGAAACCGTGACGCTGGGCGAACTTGCCACTCAGCAGCAGACGTTCCAGCAGCGTCAGCAGAACATCCCGGCGAATTTCCTTCTTGACGGCCTGATCCGCCAAAAGATGGTCAAGAACGAGGCCGAGAGGCTCGGCCTTACCGCATCTGACGCCGAGGTTGCCGAGGCCATCCGGGAGATCTTCAAACCGGAGGACGGCCAGCCTTTCGACCAGGCGCGGTATGAGCAGATCGCTCTTCGCCAGGCGGGATCGGTCACGGCGTATGAAGAGTCGATCCGTGACGAACTGAGCGCTGAGAAGGTCCGTGCGTTCATAACGGCGGGCGTACGGGTTTCGGAAGCGGAGGTGCTGGAGGACTTTCGGCGCAAGAACACGAAGTTCGACCTCTCGTACGTAGCGATCAGTACCGGCGACATCGCAGAAGGGATACAGCCGACAGACGAAGAACTGGCGAAGTACTTCGAGGAGAACAAGAAGGACTACTACATAAGCCTGCCGCAGAAGAAGATACGCTACGTCTATCTCGAGACCTCGAAGGTCGGCGAGACGCTCAACCTGACTGACGAGATCCTGAAGGCGGAATACGACAAACTTCCGCCCGAGCGCAGGCAGAAAGGCGTCAACGTGCAGGAGATCGTGCTGAGGGTCGCGAGTCCCGACTTCGACCCTGCCCAGCTCGAAAAGGCGAACCAGATAGTTCAGAGCCTGCGCCAGGGTCAGGGCCCTGGCGGGGTTACCGAGGAGCGGTTCGCGGAAGTGGCCAAGGGACAGTCGGAGAGGCCTTCGACCGCAGCGAATGGCGGCCGCGTGTCCGGGCTTGTGAGGCCGAATCCGAGCAATCCGGACGATCCTTACCAGAGGATTCTCTCGATGAAAGAAGGCGAGATCACCGAGCCGATCAAGTTCGGGAGCGACTACTTCATACTTCGCCGCGGCAAGGCGGAACCGAAATCCTTCGAGGAGATGAAAAAAGAGCTCGAGGTCGGGCTCCGCAACAGGAGGGCGTACGCCGCGAATTCAGAGCTCGCTCAGAAGGTCGCCGCTCGCTTGAAGGAAGTTAAAGACGTCGACAAGGTCGCCCAGGAATTCGCCGGCCAGGCGAATATGTCGGTTGCCAACATGGTAAAAGAGACCGGATACGTCAAGCCGGGTGACGAGGTCGAAGGTTTCGGAGTTTCCCAGGATTTCGAGCAGGGGATCGCCCCGCTTGAAGAGAAAGGGCAGGTCGGCGACAGGATCCCTGTTCCCGGGGGGTTCGCAGTTCCTTTGCTCGTCGACAAGCGTGATCCGCGCGACGCGACTCTGGATGAGGTCCGACAGAAGGTGGTCGATGCATATAAGGTCGCAGAGGCCAGAAAGCGCATCGAGCAGATCGCGAAGGACATCGCTTCGGGAGCGCAGAATACCGAAGGGCTTTCAGCCGCGGCTTCGGCGAAGAACCTGAAGACGGCCGAGGCTGCGGACTTCATTCTCGGTTCGCCGCTCGGCGAAGGTCCGACCGCGACCACTTCGGAAGCGCTCGAAGAGGCTATATACAACGCGGAGGAAGGCGGCGTGACCGGTGCGGTCCAGGTCGGCGACAACTGGTACGTAGTCGGCGTCAAGGACCGCGAGGAAGCCAGCACGGAGGATTTCAACGCGCAGAGGGACTCGCTGGTCGAACAGATGCTTCTTGAGAAGCGCGGGAGGGTCTTTGCGGATTATCTGGCTGCGGTGCGCAGGAGGATGGAGCAGAGCGGCGAGATCGTGATCTATAAGGAAGTGCTTGCCAAGCTCGAAGCTCAGAACCAGCAGGACGCCCCGGCGCCGCAGTTCCCGGGCGGGATCCCGATGCCTCCGCAGCAGAGCGTTCCGATCCCGCAGCCCCCGACGGGCGATGAATAGGACCGTTTAGAGCAGCGCTTCGCGCTGCAGTCAGCCAAAATAAAAGGGACCGTTTAGGCGCGGGCTTTGCCCGCTATGCAGCGCAGAGCGCTGTTCTAAACGGTCCTTTTTTGTCTATAGCTGGGTATTAAGACCTAACCCGCGTTCTCCTTTCTCAGGTGGCTGTGCTTGATCCCGTAAGTGAAGTAAATGATCACGCCGATCACCATCCATGCGACAAGCCTTAGCCAGGTATCCCAGGGCAGGTTGTACATAAGGAATGCACTCGTCACTGCCGCAAGCGGAGCCACGACCCATACGAACGGCACCTTGAACCCGCGCTCGAGCTCCGGATTGTTGATTCGCATCACGATGACCCCGACCGCGACCACGACGAACGCGAACAGCGTGCCGATGCTGACCAGCTCGCCTAACAGGCCGACCGGGAAGAAAGCCGCGATCAACGCCACAACACCGCCTGTCACGAGCGTCGTTACAAACGGCGTCTGGAATTTCGGATGGATCTTCGCCGCCCATTCGGGAAGCAGCCCGTCTTTAGCCATCGAGTAGAACACACGCGGCTGTCCCATGAGCATCACGACCATCGTCGAACTGAGCCCGAGGACCGCTCCGATCTTAATGATCATCGGGAACGCGGCGAAGATCGAGCCGATAGGCGTGCCCTGCGTCATCGTTCTTGCGGCGTCGATCGCGACCGCGATCGGGGCCGGAACGTTCAGTGCCGTATACGGGACAAGGCCCGCCATCACGAACGACACAAGCACGTAGAGGAATGTACAGATCAGGAGCGATCCGATAATTCCCCGCGGCATGTTCTTTTGCGGTTCGATCGTCTCCTGAGCCGCCGTCGACACCGCGTCGAATCCTATGTACGCGAAGAAGATCACGCTGGCCCCGGTGAGTATTCCGCTGACCCCGAACTGGCCCCACACTCCCGTGTTCGTCGGGACGAACGGCGTGAAGTTGTCCATGCTTACGTAACCGATGCCGGCGACGATGAAGAGCACGACGACCGATGTCTTGATCAGCACGATGACCGTGTTGAAAGTCGCCGATTCCTTGATCCCCTTGACCAGAAGGAGCGTGATAGCCGCGACGATCAGGAACGCCGGAAGGTTGAACACGGCGGTGTCGGTCTGCAGCGCGGCGACCGTGCCTCCGACCTGCTCTATGCCCTTCGCAAGCGGCTCGCTCATCTGGTTCCAGCCTTCGCCCGCGGCAAGCAGGTTTCCGTCTACTCGAATGCCCTGCAGCTTGTCGGCAATGTCGGGCGGCACATTTATGAACTGCGTGCCCGGAGCCGCGCTTAAAGTTATCGGAAACTGTATCCCCAGATCGGCGAGAAAACTGACGACATATCCCGACCAGCCTACCGCGACAGTGGCCGCGCCGAATGCATATTCTAGGATAAGGTCCCAGCCGATGATCCACGCCACGAACTCGCCGAGAGTCGCATAGCCGTAAGTGTAAGCCGAACCGGCGATCGGAACTGACGAAGCGAACTCCGAATAACAGAGCGCGGCGAAAAGTGCGACGACGCCGGCGATGATCATCGATATGACGACAGCGGGACCGGCGTGCTTAGCGGCGGCCTGTCCGGTAAGGACGAAGATACCGGTTCCTATGATCGCGCCGACTCCCAGGGCAACAAGGCTCCAGGCGCCAAGCGCCCTTTTCAGGGTGTGCTTACCCTCTTCCTGAGCTTCGGCGATGATCTTGTCTATGGGTTTGGTTCTGAAAAGTGACATCTGTCCCTCCAACGGAGCGTTTTTTGATACTTGTACTAATGCCTAAACCCCTTGTTCTAAGACAAATAAAGGCCTCCGACGGGCAGGTCCCACTATTCGGGGAGCCGGAAGCCCGGACATAATAAAACATTTATTCGGTCCAGACGCAAAAATCCCGGGAAATCTTTCGATCTCTCAAAAAGATTCCCCGGGATGAATTCAGTACTAAGCGCCCTTGATCGCGTTCAGGTACTTCGTAAGCTCTTCCTTCACCTTCGGGAAGAGGATAAGAAGCCCGATCATGTTCGGGAACACGAGCGCCAGTATCATCGCGTCGGAGAACTTGATGACCGCGTCGAGCTGCGCCGCCGCACCGATCACGACGAACAGAAGGAACAGCACCTTGAATATCATATCGGCAAGGTTGCTCCTTCCGAACAGGTACTTCCACGCCTGCAGCCCGTAGTACGACCACGAGATCATCGTAGAGAACGCGAACAGAAGGATCGCGAGCGTCAGTACGTACCGGAAGCCCGGAAGAACGTCGTCGAACGCCGCAGACGTCAGGTCCACGCCTCCGACGGTCTGTCCGGCGATCTGGACTCCCTTCAGATTCTCGGCGCTGTAGATGAAGGACTGGTCGTCGTTGAAGACGATGATCACCAGAGCGGTCATCGTGCAGATAACGACGGTGTCGATGAACGGCTCGAGCAGCGCCACGATTCCTTCACTTGCCGGGTACTTCGTGTTGACTGCGGAGTGGGCGATGGCCGCCGAACCCGCCCCCGCCTCGTTCGAGAACGCCGCACGCCTGAAGCCCTGGATGATCACGCCTGCAATACCGCCGAGACCGGCCTCCGGAGTGAACGCGCCGTTTATGATCAGCATGAACGCCTCTGGAATGAACGTGAAGTGGGCGAAGATGATGATCAGTGCAGCGCCTACGTAGAGAACGGCCATGAACGGCACGATTTTTTCCGTAACTCGTGCGATGCGCTTGATGCCGCCGATGATCACGATCCCGACGAAGAACGCCAGGATGATGCCGATGATCGTCTTGGCCGCTCCATACTGCTGAAGGCCCATCATCGAGCTCAGCTGTGCCGTCGCCTGGTTCGCCTGGAACGCATTGCCGCCTCCGAGCGAGCCTCCGACGCAGAACAGCGCGAAGATGATGGCGAGAACCTTTCCGACAGGAGCGAGGCCTCGTTCAGCGAGACCCTTGGAAAGGTAGTACATCGGGCCGCCGTAAACCGTGCCGTCGGGCTCCAGATCGCGGTATTTCACGCCGAGCGTGCACTCGACGAATTTGGACGACATTCCCAGAAGCCCGGCGACGATCATCCAGAACGTCGCGCCCGGGCCGCCGACCGCGATCGCGACCGCGACTCCGGCGATGTTTCCGAGCCCCACGGTTCCGGAAACCGCCGTCGCAAGCGCCTGGAAGTGGCTCACCTCGCCTGCGACGCCTTCTTCCCTGATGGTATCGGGAATATCGCCTTCATAATGAGGGACCGTGTCGGTCGTTACCGGCGCGGCTCCCTGTTCTATCTCGTCGTAGTGGCCGCGAACCACGCGGATCGCGAGCGGGAAGCCTCTGAGATTGATGAATCCGAAGTATAGTGTGAAGAAGGTCGCGCCGAAGACTAGGAGGATCAGAACGATCGGGACATCAAACCCGGCGATCGGGACGGGATACATTATCGTTGATTCCCACCAGGATGCGATGGGATCGAACGCGTCGTTTATTCTCTGATCGAGTCCTTTTTCCGCGGTCGTCTGCGCCGCCTCGGCCGCAAAGGCGGCGATCGGAAGCAGGAAAGCGAGCACACCGGCGCTAAAATACTTCAGTATCTTATGATTCATCATAGGCTTTGTGACCATCCTTGAAGACTGACTTGTAAACTTTTGGAAGCGGAAGCATGTTCTCCGGGAATTCGGTGCCCCAAGAGCGGAGAAGGTGGGCACCCGGTCGGGGTGACCTCACCCGGAGTTAACACTTACACAGTCAGCGATTATACCTATTTAGAAGGGCATGTCGAGTATTTCCGGGCTTCAGAACTTCATTTGAGGCCGATTTGAGACTGAAGGGATTCATAACTAAGATCATTAGCAAAGAGGATTAGCTGCGGTGGAGTACCGTATGAACGAATATCAAGAAAGACTGCTTGGCGACATTCCGGTCGAGGAATTCCGGAAGCACGGGGCCGCGATAGTCGAGCGCCTGGCGAAGTATTACGAAGAGCTGGAAGGCCTCCCGGTGCTTTCGGAGATCGAGCCCGGGTCGCTGAAGGCAGCTCTTCCCGAAGACGCTCCCGAGGAAGGCGAAGACTTCGGAGGCATTCTCGAGGACGTTGAGGACCTGATCTTTCCCGCCGTCACGCACTGGAACCATCCGAACTTTCACGGCCTTTTCTCGACCTCCGGAAGCGCGGTCGGCGTCTTTGCGGACATGTTCGCGACGGCGTTCGATATGAAGGCGATGCTGTGGCGTACGTCGCCGGTCTCGACCGAGCTCGACGAGGTCGTACTCGAATGGCTGCGCAAGATGTCCGGGCTCCCCGAAGGCCTGAAAGGCGTGATCTACGACACGGCGTCCGTTTCGACGATGCACGCGATCGCGATGGCGCGCGAGAACCTAGGGCTTGAAATACGCGAGAAGGGAATGAGCGGCCGAAGCGATCTGCCTCTTTTACGCGTTTACTGTTCGGAGCACACGCATTCTTCGATCGAAAAGTCTTTGATCACGCTCGGGCTCGGGCAAAGGTCACTGGTGAAGATCGAAACGGACGATAAGTTCCGCGTACGGCCCGACAAGCTTGCGGCGGCGATCGAGAGGGACAAGCTCGAAGGGCATCTTCCGTGCTGCGTGGTGGCGACGATCGGGACGACATCGACGACGAGTGTGGACGATGTCGACGCGATTGGAGAGATCTGCAAAGGACACGGGGTCTTCTTCCACGTCGATATGGCTTACGCGGGTTCGGCGATGATCGTGCCGGAGTTGCAGTTTCATATTAAAGGGATAGACTCCGCGGACACGATCGTTACGAATCCCCACAAGTGGCTGTTCACGCCTTTCGATCTTTCGGTGCTCTACGTGAAGGACATCGATCTCTTGAAGCGGACGTTCTCGCTGGTCCCCGAATATCTGGTCACAGGCGGCGAGGTCGAGAACCAGATGGACTACGGGATCCAGCTCGGGCGGCGGTTCCGGTCGATGAAGCTCTGGTTCGTGATGCGGTACTTCGGGCGGCGGGGGATGATCTCGAGGATCGAGCATCACTGCCGGCTTGCGAGGGATTTCGCGGGCCGGGTCGAGCGGTCGGACGATTTCGAGCTGATGGCGGACGTGCCGTTCGCGCTTGTGTGTTTCCGGGCGTGCCCTTCGGATGTGGAAGACCTCGACGAATTAAACGAGCGGCTGATGAACGCGATCAATTCATCGGGCGAGGCTTACATATCGCACACAAAGCTGAACGGAAAGTTCGTGCTCAGGCTCTCGATCGGGAGTATACGGGTGGAGGAACGGCACATCGAGAAGGTGTGGAGACTTCTGAACGACACCCTGTCGCGGGTGAATACTTGAACCGCAAGAGAACTCTTTGGGGACTGTTTAACGCAAAGGCCGCTAAGGACGCAAAGGGGGACTATTACTCAACTCCTTGTTCAAGCTTTCTAACTGCAGGAAATGATTCAAACCGTTTAAGAAGAGACCATCCAAACACCCTTTGCGTCCTTAGCGACCTTAGCGTTTGAGCTTCTTCTTCTTTGAAGGACAAATTCACTCAAAGCCCATGAACTCGACAGTCTCTTCCCCGAAGTCGCCGAAAGCCCTCTGTTTCACGATGCCCACCTTTGGCGAGAACCACACGGACGAACGGAACTCTTTCACTGGTATGTTCGCGTTCTGCATCTTCAGGTCGATCCTGATCACCGTGTCCACCCGGTCCGCTTCGAACTCGCCGCCCGGAACTGTGATCTTCTCGCCTTCCGCAGCCAGCTTGTGCTCGAGCGTCACCGTGCCGTCAGCGGCTGCCTTCACCGGACCGGCATCGAGGTTCGCTTTGACTTTGTAGCTGCTCGACCATTCTTTTCCGAGCGACCATTCGTTCGGGATCGAGATCCCCGAGCTTTCGAGGGTCTCCATCTGGAACTGCGCCGCCTGCATCTGCGCCTGGCTCACGTACTCCGCCGCGCGCAGGCCCTCGTCCGTGCAGATCCAGTTCACCGAAAGCGTCAGGCCGGACGAATACGAGCGGATCTCGGCAAAGGTCGTTTCGTCGACCATCTTCTGTTTAAGAGTGTATTCCCGTTCGCCGTCAGGCAGTTTCGAGCTCAGCCTGTATTTCCGGATCTTTCCGAAGTCCACGAGATAATAGGGATTCTCACAGGAATTTGAAGAGGTGTCGGCCGCTGTTTCCCCGGATGTAGTCTCGGAAGTTCCGGCCGGCGCTTCGACAGAACCTGCGTTCTGAGACGTGTTGTCGGAGCCGGCAATGCCGCAGCCTGAAAGTGCCCCAGCTGCCATTACGAGCACAATAACGAGTAAGGGTAACAATGCAGTTCTCAGGGCGGAAATGAAACCGGTAATCATACGATCATCGAAATAGTTCATTAAATTCTCTCCTGGGATTGGTGGCCTGACCGGAAGGATCGTCGGACGGGGTACTCCGAAAATAGCACACGCCCGGAGGCTCGCCAAACAGGACCGATCGCGGGATATCTTTGATATTGAATTCATTCAGCCGATGACCGACACTCTTCAATGCCTATGAAGTTCGTCAAAGAAAGCTACATTGCAGCTCCGCCGGAGAAGGTCTTCGGATTCCACGAACTTCCCGATGCCTTTGAGCGGCTGATCCCGCCGTGGGAAAACATCACCGTGATCCAGAAGGCGGCGATCTCGAAGGTCGGATCAAGGGCCATAATCGAGCAGAAGCTGTTCGGGTTGATCCCATCACGACTTGTCGCCGAGCACATCGCGTACGATCCGCCCAGAATGTTCGAGGACGTTCAGATATCAGGTCCGTTCAGCCAGTGGAGACACAAGCACATAGTCAGGCCCGAAGGCTCAGGGTCTTTGCTTGTCGACGACATCGACTACGAACCACCCGGCTGGTTCGTCGGTCGGCTGCTCGATCCTCTTCTCGTCCGGCCGAAGCTTGAGAAGCTGTTCGAGTTCAGGCACAAGGTCACGCGCGAATGGTGTGAAGGCGCCGAGGGAAGCTAGGATCTTACGAGTCTCCGTAAGCGGTCCGTATCTTTGGATAATCGGCCCAATCGTGTAACTTGTTCCTGTCTTTACTTATGCTGATCCACATCGTCGTTTGGAAATACAGCGATGACGTCAGTGAGGACGTTCGGGCAGAGCACGTGGCGGCGCTGAAAGCGCTTGATGGTTTAGTGCCGGGAATGGCCCGTTTCGAGGTCGGGACCGACGTACTTCACCTTGAAAGGTCTTACGATACGGGGCTTGCTTCCGCGTTTGAAGACCGTGCCGCTCTGGACGCATACACCGATCATCCCGAGCACGTGAAAGTGGCGCAGATGGGCAAGAGAATTTCGGCCCACGTCGCTTCGGTCGATTTCTTCGTCTGATCCAGGTCCTTGCTGATGAGAACGTTCAAGAGGATTTTGCTGGTCGCCGGATGCCTGCTGCTGGTTGCGCAGATCCCTTTCGCGGTGAACCTGTACCGGACCGCGAGGCTCGCTTCCGAGATCGAGGAAATGAACCGCTCGCGGAGCTCCGTTCCGGACCTCGGTTTCAAGGATTACAAAGGCGTGATCCACGTGCACTCGTTCGTAGGCGGACACAGCACGGGGACATTTGACGAGTTGATCCGCGCGGCGAACGAGAACGGCCTCGACTTTGTCGTGATGACGGAGCACGTCGCTAACGAATTCGACTCGTCCGCGAAGACGCTGAACGAGAAGCACGGGCGCGCTATCTGGATCGGAGGAAATGAGACGACAACCTCCGGCGGCGAAAAGTTCCTGGTGATCGAGGGTTTTGACGAACTGAACAAGTTGAGGTTCGTTTCGACCGATGAGCTGCTGAGCGAGATCGGCGGAAGAGAAAAGCTGGCGTTCGTCACCTATCCGGAGTCATTCAAGTCATGGGACTCGGACTTCGACGGCATCGAGGTATTCAGTCTCCACACGAACGCGAAGGGAATGAATCCTTTCCTCTTTCTGATGGACGCCGTTTGGTCTTTCAGGACCTATCCCGAATTGACGATGGCAAGGCATTTCCGAAGACCGTCCGAAAACCTGGCGCGGTTCGACAAAGTGGCCGAATCAAGAAAAGTGTCATTGTTTGGAGGGAACGACGCTCATTCGAACATAGGCTTTCACCTGTTCGGCGACGACGCGAACAACAAGCTTTTCGAGATCAAGTATGATCGCTACGGAACGATCTTCCGGCTGATGAGGACTCACATTCTTATCCCTGAGCACGAGGAGCTCAGCCGGGAAGCAATTCTTGCGGCTTTGCGGAGCGGCAGGTCTTTTCTGGGACTCGACATCCTGGGAGATTCGTCCGGCTTCGTTTTTTATTCTGAGGCCGGAAATGGGGCCCCCGTCGCAAGTGCGGGTTCCGATGTCGCCCGGGGATCGGTACTTCAAGTCGTGTCGCCACTCCCTGCGAGGATCGTGATTTTGAAGGATGGGACAAAGATATTCGAGTCCGAAGCTGTGCGGTCTGCTGAGTTTGAAGCGAAGGAAACAGGGACATACAGGGTCGAGGCCTACCTCGATTCGCTGGGAGCTCCGTTCGACGAGATGCCCTGGGTGATCACGAACCCGATCTACGTTCGGAACCCTTCGGCGTTGAACACAGGGGTGCCCAAGCCAACGAATCAAAATTAGGTACCATCATAGGGTGGCATTTAACACAGCATTACACAGGGTTACTCTTCTGAAGATGAATAATTTCAAGACCAGGACTTTCCGCGCCTTGGCCGCGGCGGCGTTCTTTGCCGCGGTTTGCTCGGCGGCATATGCCCAGCAGGTCCAGCGCGCTCCTTTCGACATCACGCATTACAAGATGGACGTCTCGATCAAGCCCGATTTGAACAGGCTCGAGGCGGTCGTCGATGTCGACCTTATCCCGAAAGCGGATACGCGCGTGATCACGTTCGAAATGAACGGCTCGCTTGTGATCGAGAGCATCGAGCGGGTTGCGGAAGGCGGAGCGGAGAAAGCGCCGAAATCTAAACAAGCTGACGCGGCTGCCTCGCAGTCGGGAGTTACGTTCGTACAGGACCGCGTCGGAGTCAGCGATATCGGTCCGAGCGTGCGTGTCGACCTCGGCTCGACGGTCACCAACGGGATGGCGATCAAACTCCGGTTTAAGTACGGCGGAGTGATGGTCACGCCCGAGGGCGGTCCGCTTCTTACGAAGAGGCTGGCGTTCATAGGCCCTAACGACGGATACCTTATGTATGCCGCCCGCTGGTTCCCGTTTCACGATTACGCCGCGGATAAGGCGACGTCGGACATAACCATCGCGCTTCCGCCTACGTTTCAGGTCGTCGGACACAGCGATCTTCCCGCGCTCCCTTTGCAGGGAAAGACCAGGTTCGTCCGTAACGAGCCCGGCCTTGTCGGCAACTTCACTTACGGTCGTTACGCTACGAAGAACCTCAAGTACGGGCCGTTCGAACTGAACTTCTACACCAAGCAGGGTGTCGAGCCGCTCGTCGATCTTTACGGTGAAACTCTGGGCAAGGCACTCGAATACTACTCGCGCAGATGGGGAACGCCCTCGATGGGCGGCAAGCTGATCGTGGTTCAGATCGACGACGAAAGCCTTGAGTATTATTCGCAGGAGGGGATGCTGTATCTCGCCAACCGCCTGTTCAACGAATCTAGGGACGTAACGCTCGAAAGGCTCCAGAGGGAAGCCGCGTACCAATGGTGGGGACATACGGTCGGACTAAAGTCGTTCGACGACGCGTGGCTTTCGCAGGGACTTGCCGAGTACTCGGCATTCTCGCTCCGCGAAAGCCAGCTCGAGGGCGCTCAGCTGGACAGCCTCAGGCGCGAACTGCTTGAGAAGTCGCTGACGTTCGAGCAGACCGCCTCGCTCGCGAGGACGCCGGCGGCGCTTGACGACCAGTCAGTCGCTTACCAGTACATCATGTACGCGAAGGGCGCGTTCGTTTTCAAGCTCCTCCGCGACACAATGGGCGAACAGAAGTTCGAGGAGCTTCTCCGCACTTTCCTGCAGAAGTACAAGGGCAAGAACGCTTCTATCTACGACTTTGAAGAGCTGGCGAACCAGGTGTCCGGAAAGAACCTTCGCTACTTTTTCGCAAGATGGGTCGAGGGCACCGGCGTTCCCGAGTTCCAGGCGGACTACCTTATCCTCAGGACCCGCGAAGGGAAGTTCATCACGCGCGGGACCGTAAAGCAGAACTACGACAATCTTCAACTGCCCGTGGAGCTTCAGCTCCGGGCCGAAGGCCAGGGACGTGTCGCGAACATCGAGGTCTTTGTGGAGGATTCGAGCGCCGATTTCAACATCGAGTCCGACGGAAAGCCGGTCGAGCTGATCATCGATCCCGATTACAGGCTCCTGCGTATCTCCGACGACCTACGCATCTCTTCGATCGCAAGGCGCGGGATCGAGCAGTTCAAGGAGGGCAACTACGTCGAGGCCCAGCAGCAGTTCGAGGCGGCTTTGAAGCTCGACCGATCGAACGCTTGGATATACTACCACCTCGGTCTTCTGTTCCTCGAGCAGAGGAATTACGACCTCGCGATCGACAACTTCAAGGCTTCGAGGAATCTGGGCCGCAACGGACAGGCGAGCCCGACGTGGCTCTATGTCTGGTCGGAGATCAAGATGGGGAATGCTTACGACGCCAAGGGCGACAGGACCCGAGCCGTCGCTGCGTACAAGCGCGCGGAGATGATCCCTGACGACTACGACAACGCGAAAACGGCGGTCGAGAAGTACCTGGCGGAGCCCTACGATCCGCGTGTCCAGCAGACGACGGCGGTTCGTTGACGTACGGGCGCGGCTTGTCCCCGCCTTCTTTCTGTCCGACGAGCTTCAGCTTGTCGGCAATGAACCGCAGAGCACGCAGAGATCGCGGAAATTCTATCGACGACGTTCTCCAGCTACCCGGGCCGCTTCGGCGGTGACAATTCGATGATCAGGGCACCGTCTCGAGAGTGTAGATTCTGCAATTGCCGCCGCTGACGCGGCTTTGGAAGGAATGTAGGATCTTCGATCCTATTGACCTGCCGCGCCGACGGCGCTCGCCCAGCTTCGATACTCGAAACTTGACGCCGGAACTTGATTCTTGACCCTGGCTGTTGAGATCTGTCGCAGTAGCCCGCGCTGACGCTTGGGCTTCGGACACGCCGGCCCCTCGACTCCTGACTCCTAACTCCTGAATTCCGATTCAAACAATGATCGTCGTCACGATCTCGTGGATGCTGCGCTGGAGATCCTTGTCGTCGGTGATGGGTGACACGAGAGCGACCTCCGCGGCTTCGATGGCGGGAATTCCCTTCGTGATCAGCTGGCCGGCGTAGATAAGCAGCCTCGTCGAAACGCCTTCCTCAAGCCCGTGGCCGCGCAGGTTTCGGATCTTACCTCCGATCGTCACAAGGTCCTTCGCAACGTCTTCACTGACGCCGCTCTCTCTTGCAACGATCTCTGTTTCCTGTTCAGGCTCGGGATAATCGAACTCCATAGAAACGAATCTCTGGCGTGTGGACTGTTTCAGGTCCTTGAGGATCGATTGGTAGCCGGGATTGTACGAGACCACAAGCATGAACTCGGGAGGTGCCTCGATGATCGTCCCACGCTTTTCTATCGGAAGCCTCCGGCGGTCGTCCGTAAGCGGGTGGATGATCACGACCGTGTCCTTTCTCGCCTCGACCACCTCGTCGAGATAACAGATCGCGCCGTTCCGCACCGCTGTCGTGAGCGGACCGTCGTGCCAGACCGTTTCCTCGCCTTCAAGAAGAAAGCGCCCGACGAGATCCGTCGCCGAAAGGTCCTCGTGACACGCAACCGTCACAAGCGGGCGCCCCAACTTCCACGCCATGTACTCGACAAACCTCGTCTTTCCGCATCCCGTAGGGCCTTTCAGCATTGCGGGAAGCCGCGTGGCATACGCCGCTTCGAAGAGTTCGACCTCCCTTCCGATCGGGAGGTAATACGGTTCGTTCTCGACCTTGTATTTCTCAACTGCCAGTTCCATATCGATCTTCACGCCGTTCGTCCCCGGCGGCAAGCGACAATCTTATCACCCGCCCCTTGGGACAAACAAAAGCCCGGGCGCGCGGCCCGGGCTTGATCGATATGAGCTGTAAAAGCAGGCTTCTTACCAACGGACGGGACGAAGGTCCGGTCCTACGGTATGCACGCCGCCCATTACAAGGCCGCTTCTGTCGAAGTTCGTAAGGCTCGTCGCGTCGTTCCGGAACTGATGCGCTCCGTACCATATGACGGCGTCACTGTTGCCGATCGCCTCACTGTTGACCCACGGGTCGATGTTTGCAGCATTGGTCGAATTCGGATCGTCGATCTCGCCGGGAGAATTCTCAGAGCCTGCAAACTTCAGGATCCAAAGATCGCCCGCTCCGAACGTCTGCAGAACGCTGCCTTCAAGGTTGTAAGCTTCTTCGTCGGTGATGTTCGGGACGATGGTGTAGGCCTCGTCGCCGTCGGAATTCTCTATCAGGATCGAGCGGTTAGTCTGATAGTTCCTGAACATCTTCGTTTCGGTCGTGATCGGGCTCAGGAACTTGCGGCCGCGCTCCACCTTGTAGACGTCGTTGTTCGGACTCACGATGTCGAAATCGAACCGCCAGTAAACGTGGTGGTTCCTGGCCGCGCATACGCAGCCGCTCGAAACGGAGCCGAATCCGTATCTGGGACGGATGGTCCCGTCTTCCGCAAACCGCCATTCCATTATGTAGCGGTACCAACCGGCATTCATTTCGGTGACTAGCACGAGTTCAAGACCCAGACCGACATCCTGCTGGTAGATCGCCACACCCTGAAAATTACCAGAGTCGTTTCCGCTTTCGACAGCTGTCTGCGCGACCTGTCCTGTCGCGAGTTGCCTGTACCCGGGAACCGGCTCTGAGGATCCGGCATCCGGTGCCTGAAAAAAGCCCTCGGCATTCTGCCAGTCCCTGAAGTTGCCGCATCCGCCCGGATGGTATTTCACATTCAGGATCGGAGCGTGCCCACGCTTCAGGACCGACTTGCCCTTGTATTTCACGTCCCGGACCTCGATGCCCGAACCTTCGTTCACATTGCCGGACGACATAGAGGGGCGCACGACGATCATTTCCCAGATCGTCTGCTGGCTGATAGAAGTCGTCACGGCCAGCGTGCCCGTTCCTGACGTGCTCGCTCCCTGGCCCGAGTTCGGAATTCCGCAGTTGGATCCGGTCACACTTGCGCGAGGGGCGTCTTCTCCGTAATCAACGACCTTCCCGTTCTTGAAGCTCACGCCGATTATTCTGTCGACCCCTGAGGCATTGTCGCGCACGCCTATGTTCACGAGCCTCTCGCCGTTGATGAAGGAAAGAGGCGGCATCGGTGCGAAAAGCTCGATCTTACCTCTCTTGTAAGCCGCGCCCAGATCCGGATCCCTCGATACGACCTCAAACGCATCGAGTATCTCTTCGTGTGTGGCACTGACGTCCATCCTCAGGTCTGATTCAGAAACCGAAATTCTTTCCCGACCCGCATAGTCTCCTCTCGCAATGAAGGTCCTGTCGTTCGTGTAGTCGTAAAAGACCGCAAGGAAATGGGTCGGCGGCAGCGAGTTCTTGTTCGAATCTGCCCTGTCTTCGCTGTTGAAGGCCAGGAGGCGGTGGGCGGTCGATCCGAGTAGGTCTTTGACCTCCGGACTCCCGAGAACTCTACGGCGTGCAGACTCGATCTGTTCTCCGTTCGGACCCCAGGGAACCGCCTTGATCTCGTAAGTCGAGTCGCGCCTCGATCTTCTTTCCGGTTCTCCGCCGGCGAAGGCGAACACGGAGGCCGTCAGACACAGCATCGCTGCGAGGCAGTACGTTTTGCGGTAGTTTTTCATCGGTGTCTCCAGGAAGATGAACTCGACGGTAATTCTATATCATCGCGGACAATGTGACCAACATTTCCACTTTGGTACAAAGGCGCAAAAAAGACCCGTTTCCCGGCTGAGGGGAAACGGGCCCGAAAGGAGCATACGAACGAAAGTCCGTTAACGATCGACTATTTGCACTTGGAATACCCGCAGTCCCTGCAAAAATCGCATCCCGAAGCGTGTTCAAGCTGGCCCTTGCATTCCGGGCAGGTTCCGATAAGGCTGCCCATCTTTGCGCCGTCGTGCTGGCGCGACGAACCGGGCTCGCCGTTGAGCCTTCGGTCGGTGAGGAGCAGGCATTCGGCGATCGCTTGTTCGGGCGAGGTCAGGAGTCTCTCGTTGAACCAGACCGCGTGAGTGCCCGTGACCTTGTTCAGGCTGCGTGCGACTTCCTTGACGCCGAAGCCTCCGCGGAGCATGTTCGAAGCAAGCAGTCCGACGCCTTCCGAGATCGGCCCTGTGGCGAAGACCTCGAGCACGTTTTCGCCGTCGTGATTGACCGTCACATACAGGTTCACTCCGTCGAACGGGATGCGCCAGGTGGAACCTATCAGTTCGTAAGGCCGCGCGACGCGTTGTCTGGCCTCTTCCTGCTGGATGACCTGGAACTCCTTGTTCTGGCCGACGGTGTCGCTCTGGGCCTCTTCCTGATTCTTTTTATCCGCCTTCATCGAGTTCAGGACCTGTCCTTCGCGGCTGCCGTCGCGATAGTAACTGACGGCCTTGCATCCGAGGTCCTTCGCCATCCTGTACAGCTTGTCCACGGATTCAACCGTGTCGTCGCGGGAGCCGTTGCAGGTCTTCGATATCGAGTTGTCGACGTGCTTCTGTGCTGCTGCCAGGACCTGCACGTGCTGATGCGAGGTGATGTCCATCGCGGAAATGAAATGCGCGGGAAGGTCCTCTTCGTGATCGACGACAAATTCTGCCGCGGTACGGATCGAATCCTCGTCCGACTGGTCGACCTCGATCCCGAGCGCTTCCGCAGCGAGCGTGTGGACGTAGTGCCTTTCGCCGAGCGTGTCCCTGCGGACGTATGCCCAGGAGAAATTCGGCTCGATCCCGGAAGACGTTTCTGCGACGAGCGAGATCGTTCCCGTTGGGGCGATCGTCGTGACCTCGTAGTTCCTCGGAGTCAGTTCTTTGCTTCGGTCGATCCCGATTTCGTCGTAGAGGAACTTCGCGTAGCTTTCCTCGTTGCCTTTGAGCTCGGGGAACGTGCCTTTCTCAGCCCCGAGCTCAAGCGAGGCTTCCCAGGATTCCTTCCTAACGAAACCCATAATCTTCTCAATGAACCTGATCGACTCATCCTCGCCGTAAACGATGCCGAGCTTCAAGCATAGGTCGGCGAAGCCCATTATCCCGAGCCCGACGGGCCGCGTTCGTTTCACGACGTCGTCGATCTCCGGAAGCGGGAAGTGTCCGGCGTCGACCACGTTATCGAGAAAGCGCGTGCACATACGGGTGACGGATCCGAGTCGCTCCCAGTCGATGTCCTTCTCGATGTCGGACCCCTCTTCGGTCGTCTTCCTGTAAAACTTCGAGAGATCGATAGAGCCCAGATTGCACGAGTTGTTGAAGTGGAGCATCTGCTCGCCGCACGGATTGCAGGCGAAGATCGGCCCCATCGTGCTCATCATGTGGTTGTGCCGGTTCACTTCATCGATGAAGATGATCCCCGGCTCGGCGTACTTGTGGGCCGAGGCGATGATCCTGTTCCAGATGTCGGGGGCGTAAACCATTCCCGGCGACGGAGGCTCGACGGCGGTCGTTCCGGTAAGGTCGGCGTTCTCGAACGCCATCTTGTCGGCGAATGTGACGGTCGATCCGTCATCGTGCGTGTACACCTTGTAGTCCTCTCCCGTAACGGGATCGAAAACGTTCTGCGTCCAGGGCTTGTCCTCGAACTCGGTTTGGAACCACTTCTTGTCGTCCACGGCCTTCATGAACTCGTCGGTAACCGTGACGGAGATGTTGAAGTTCGTCAGTGACGACTGGTCGTTCTTGGCGTGGATGAAACGAAGGATGTCCGGGTGTTTGATCGCCAGGATCCCCATGTTCGCGCCTCTTCGGACGCCGCCCTGCTTCACGACCTCTGTCGTGCCGTTGACGATGTTCATGAACGACACGGGGCCGGAAGCGACGCCGCGGGTCGAGTTGACCATCGAGCCGTGCGGCCTGAGGAATTCATAGGTCATCCCGGTTCCGCCGCCGGTCTGGTGGATCACAGCGACGTTCTGCGCGTGCTGCATTATGCCGTTGATCGAATCGGGAACGTTCAGCACGAAACAGGCGGCGAGCTGGCCTTTCGGTTTGCCGGCGTTCACGAGGCAAGGTGTGTTTGGGACGAACTCACGGTCGAGCATTATTTCGCGCATCGAGGTAAAGAACTTGTCGCGCATATGCGGATCGGTTTCCGCGGTAGCGACGTGACCGACGACGCGGTTCACGATGTCCGTCCAGGTTTCGAGCGGGTTACCGTGTTCATCCTTCAGCGAATATCGCTTGCTGATCACTTTTTCGGCATTAAGGCCGAGCGGCGCCCTCTCCTTCACGCGTGCCGCGCCGGTACCATTGCCGGTGCTCTTTCCGTTCTTAACGACAAATTTTCCCGCGGAAGCGGGTTCGAAAACAGTGCTCATTTGCTCACCCTTCCTCTGTAGCCAAAAGACAATTATGCCCTGGGCTAGTATTTTATCTCGATTTGTGTTGCATTAAAAAATGCGGGCTGTAAGGTGCCTGAAGACCTTATTCGGACATTCAAGAAAATGAATATCCCTCTCGAGTGGGAACGAATATACTTGAATCGAAAATGGGTGTCAACCGAAAATATACACAACATATTGTGTTTGTTTTCACAAGTGGTGCCAAATGGCGGGTAACCTAAAGTAGTTTCTCAAGTTAGCGGAGTTAATGCGCGTTGGGAAAAAGGAAAGGCTTTTTTACGACGGGCGAATTAGGGCGGGAGAGCGATTATGGGAAGGCTGATCCACGGTCTTGCAGAAGAAGGCAGCATTCGGGTGATGGCGGCCGACACAACCGACATCGTAGCGGAAGCGGTGCGAAGGCACGAAACGTCTCCGACAGCATCGGCGGCGCTCGGGAGGGTCCTCACGGGCACGCTTCTCTTAGGAGCCACTTTCAAGGATTTCGACCGCCTGACGGTGAAGATCGAAGCTGAAGGGGAGATAGGCGGGATCGTCGCAGAAGCGGACCCGAACGGAAATGTCCGCGGCTATGCCAGAAATCCTGCCGCGGACGCGCCCTCGAAGGAAAGCGGGAAGTTCGACGTGAGCGGCGTCGTCGGTGGCGGAATGTTCTACGTTATCCGCGAATCGGGCTTCGACATAGGCCTGCACCGCGATCCGTACGTCGGCTCGGTTCCGATCGTCTCCGGCGAGATCGCGGAAGACTTCGCGTATTACCTGGCGCGGTCAGAACAGATCCCTTCTGCGGTCCTTCTCGGTGTCCTCCTTCAGAACGCGCCTCCCTACGTCTCAGCCGCGGGAGGCGTGATGATCCAGATGCTGCCCGGTGCTGAAGAGCAGGTGATCTCGGTCATCGAGGCCGCGGTCAGCAACTCGCCTCACCTCACGACAAGCATGAGCGGGGGCGCGACGGTGGAGGACCTCCTGAGAATATCTATGGGCGGTATCGGATTTGAGCTTCTTGGAGAAAAAGAGACGGCATTCCGCTGCAATTGCTCGCATGAAAGGGCGCTTCGCCTGATCGAGGCGCTCGGGGAAGAAGAGGTCAGATCGATGCTGGAAGAGGACGGCGGAGCGAAGCTGGACTGCGGATTCTGCAACGAAACCTACGAGATAAGCGCCGGGGAACTGGAAAGCATCCTCGCGTCGTTAGCGGCCTGAAGTCTCAGTCGTTCCGGTTCGTGGCCGTGTTCGCGTTCGGGGCGTTCGCGGGCCTTGAGGAACCGACGCCGCGGAACATCGGGGTGAAGATCCACTTCGAATGATTCTCGACGCCGTAATAAGTTACTACCGATGTTTCTTTGCTTTGGCTCGCGACTCCTATAAACGGCGTGTTCGATGTGGAGACCTCGTACTCCGATTCGTCCGCAGATTTCAGATCGTCGTCGTCCGGGAGTCCCTGGGCGCTGGCTATCGCGACCGCGTACCGGTTCAGATACTGGTTCGGCGTCGCCGGAAGAAGTCCGCTATTGAAGTCCTGTACGCGTTGGGCGAAGTTCAGGAATGCCTTGCTTGTCGGCGAGATGAGTCTCCACTTTCCGTCCTCGCTGAGAGGATCTATCGCCGCCGAAGGCCTCAGGATCTGCCGTTTTTTGGTCCCGCTTGGAAGCCCCTCCAGAAGTTCGTCGATCGAATCGGGGAGTTTCTGTCCCTGGTGGTAGTTCACGTATTCGCGGATCGCATCCGCGACCTCCTCGCCGCGCCGGATCGCCTCAAGCTCTTTCTCGCGCTGGACCGCGGTCATCACGGATGGAGCAACGGCGAGAAGCGCGATCGCGAACAGCGTCATCACGGCGAGGATCGTCATCAGCGACATCCCGCTTTCTTCGTTGATCCTTTTTCTCTTGATCTGATCGGGCATCGACCTTATCTCTGCGGCGGCTCGTCGTCGACCGGCTCCGGCTCGACCGGGACCTCGGGGATCTCGATATCGTCTTCCACCTTCTGGTCTTGCTGCTGCTGCCTTCTCTTCTGAAGCTCTTCTATCGCGCGGTTGAGGTCCTCGCGGGTCGGCCGATTCGTCTGCGGCGCAATTCGTATATTGGGCGGAAATCCGGCAGGGTTCGGAGACGGTACATCCCGGGCAGGCTGATTGAATCCGCCGCTCGTCGAAGTTCCCGATCCTCCGTCGGGCCTCAGGAGTTCGAGGCGGTGCTTGAACCCAAGCCGCACGTCCTCGAATTCGACCGCCCTCGAGGAAATGCTGATCACGCGGAATCTGCCCTTTACGACATCGTTGAGCCGTGCGGTGAAGGGATCCTGGTTTGTACGGCCGCGGTCCTGAAAATACGCCGTGTCGTTGTTGTAATGCTGGCGCGCGATAAGACCTATGTACTCAAAGTCGGGTTTCGGAGGCTCGATGACGTTGAACGAGACCGGATAAGAGTACAGCGATCCGTCCGGTGTGTTGACCATCACGCTTGCGGCCCCCGACCGGGTGATCAGCGACGCGGGCACTTCCGCCACAAGCCTCTGCGGGCTCACGTAAGTAGTCTGAAGCACGTTCCCGCTGAATATGATCCTCGCGTTCTCGACGAACTTGTCGCCGATCGCTTCCATTCTGAACTGCTTCGAGCCGGCGTATGTCGTGGTCGGAGTGACGAAGCTCAGGAGCATCGGCGCGGGCTGAGGCGTGGGCGGAGGCGTAAACGTCGGGATTGGCTCAGGGGTCGGGGTAAACGGCGGAGGTTCGTAGAACGCGAATATATTCCGGCCGGAGATCGGAGCATCGACTCGCCCGCCAGTGTAAACGACTGGCGTGACGATGTACTCGCTGTTAATGTTCTCAAGATTCACAGGCTGATCGGAGATCGGCTGGCCGGCCGCCTGTCCGTCATCCCCAGGCGAAGGCGAGGTGTCTTCAGCGACGGGCGGAGTCGCAGGACCTCTGCTCGGGAGAAGCATTCCGCCGAAAGCCCACGTCAAGGTGATCACCGCGATGATGCCGAGCACTATCGCCGCGATTGTCTTGTTGCGCTCCGCGCGCGTTTTGCCTTCGAGAATTCCCATCGAAAAACTAATTCTCCGCCGGCTCAGACCGCGTCCCCGGTATTGCCGTCAGCAACCTCTTCTCATTCTCCCGCTGAAAATACGCTGCCAGTTCAAGCCGCAGGCTGACGACCTTTCCCCGGGTCCTTCCTTGCGTGTCGTCGCGTCCGGCCGGAGCCGAAGGGTTCGCGGAGGCGGTCGTCGCCTGCGTCCCCTCGGGAGTTGTCGATTCCTCGGTCTCGGACGGCTCGAGTTCTATCGAACTGATGACGATGTATTCGTTACTGTTCTCGATCTCGTTCAGGAACCGCCGAAGGTTTATGTAAGATCCTTCTACCGTCATCGTCACGTAGATTCCCGGAAACAGGCTCTGGTACCTGGCCCGTCCGCTCTGGGCGCGCTCGTTCGCGCCCGCACGCCTCTCCTCGTCGGAGATCTCGATCGGCGTGTAGTCGGGACCTGTGGAATTCACGAGCCCGAACGCGTTTATCAGTCCGTTAAGCCTATGGTAGATCGCAGTTCTGCCGATCGATTCTTCCTGCAGAAAGCGGACCTCGAAATCCTCCGCACTGGCGACGAGTCTCGCGACCTGGCCCTCCGTATCGGTCATATTGCCGAACTTCTTGTTCGCGGCCGCTAGTTCCGTATCCAGCTGATCCCGCCGCGCGCGGTTCGCCTCCAGTTCCCTCGATTCCGGAAGGACGAACAGAAGATATCCGCCTGCCACCAAGAGCAGGAAGACGAGCGAAACACCGACGGCCGCCATCTCCAGCGGCCCCCACATACCTTTGTAAACCGTCTTCTTCCTGCGGCGCGCCGGAAGCTCTTCCACGGTCTCTTCAACGACCACGGCCGTCTCTTCCGGCTCGTTGGCGGAGTTCTCTTCAAATGGCTGCTTGTCTTCCATTTATCTCTCGCCACCTCCGGAGGTGATGCGCGCTACGTCTGAAGGCGCCGCGGGAGCGTAACCGGCCCTCGGCGTATAGATAAGCCTGAGTGTGAATTCGGAGTATGTGAATCGGTCGCTTTTCTGAAGGTCCTGGCCGCGAAGCGACGCCCGGAAGATCCCCGTCTCATTCATTCGCCTGATCATTTCCAGCACGCCCTGGTATTCCCGCGCGAGGACCGCGAAATCGAGCTCTGCCTTCAGCTGTTCGCCGTCGCGGTAGACATTCTCGACGTTGATCCGCGATGCGCTCACGCTGCCGGGAAGCACCGTCTCGAGGTCCGAAAGAAGCCTCGACCAGCTGAAATCCTTGTGCGCCACCAAAGTGTGTGCCGCGACCATTAGCTGCTGCTGCGGCGGCGTAAGGCTCTGCCTGACCTGGTCCTCCTTTTCCTTAAGGACCTCGAGCTGCTTGACCATGTTGTCGATGTCGCTTCTTACAAGCTCATTCGTGGCCGATGCCCGTCTGTATTCGGCGATGCCGAAAATGGCGCCGATGAGCGCGACAAGGATCACCGCGGCCGCGATGAGGTACGGCAGCGTCCTGTTCCTGAAAGGATTAGAAGAGAGATTGAGGTTGTCTAACACTGCGCCTCTAAGAATCGGTAATATTGGCCGGGGTTGTAAAGCCGTCCGGACGGCGGCTGATTAACCTTGGAATTCTAACACGAATGTCCAAAGGCAAACAGCGCGGGCCGCGGATGGTACAGACGGTCGGCGGCATTGAAACCTCGGCGCCATCCTTGATACCACGCAAGGCGCTTCGTTCGGTTGCAAATATTAGGATTCTCGGGGAGGAAGCGGTCGCGAAAGCTCCTCGTCCGTCAGGTCCCTGTAGGCGCAGACCTTGTTTCGGCCAAGGCGCTTGGCCTTATAGAGCGCCGAGTCGGCCATTTCAACGAGCTCGATCGGGTCTTCGGAGTCCTGCGGGAACGAGGCGACCCCTATGCTCATCGTGATGTGATGGATGCCCGACGGCCTGCCTTGCCTGATGACGCTGAACGGCTGGCGTTCGATCGTCTTCCTAATCCGCTCCGCGGCGACCATCGCCTGGTTCATCTCCGCCTCAAGGAGAAAGGCCGCAAACTCCTCGCCGCCGAACCGCGAGGCTGCATCGCCGTTCCTGAGTATGCTCATGATGCACATACCGATCTCTTCTATCGTCTTGCTGCCCGTCAGGTGACCGTATGTGTCGTTGACGTTCTTGAAGTGGTCGATGTCCATCATCAGGACGCAAAAAGGCAGATCGCTTTGTTTTGCGCGAGAGGCCTCGCGGCGCAGCTCGGAGAAGAAGGACCGGCTGGACAGCAGTCCCGTAAGGTCATCGTGCGCCAGAAGCCGCCTTATTTGGTGCTGGTACTCGCGGTCGATCTCGTCTAGCAGCTCGAACCTGAGTATGTGTTCCCCGAGGGCGATCTTGTCGCCGTTGTGGAGAGTTTCTTCGGAGATCTTCTCGCCGTTCAGAAGCGTTCCGTTCGAGGAGCCGAGGTCCTCCAGCAGATATGCGGTCTCCCCCGTGTTCTCATCGGTTACCGCCGTGATTCGTGCATGCCGCCGGGAGATCCTCGTGTCATTTACCCTGACGTCCGCTTCGAGAGCCCTGCCGATGATCACTTCCTCCCGTTCGAGGGGGATCGGGACGGCCAGCAGGTCGCCAGTCAAAAATACGAGCGCGGGACGCAAATCTCTTTTCGGGCGTTTTGTCTGGGTGCTCATTCTTGAACAATAAATGCGAACGTGAGAAAGCGAGGGGGCGGGTACCGACAAATAGAATAACGTATCCGCCCGCCTGTTTTCCACAAAAAACCCCGGGATCGCCCGAACGAGCCTGCCGTGAGAGATTTGCCAACACGGGCCAATTGATCCATATTTTTCAGAAGATGCGGGTCCTCATAGTAAAACTGAGCAGTATCGGGGACATCGTCCACACGCTCCCCGCGGCAGCGGCGATCAGGCGGGCCGTTCCGGACGCGAACATATACTGGGTTGCCGAGCGGAGGAGCTCGGAGGTCCTCCGAAACAACCGCTTGCTGGATGGCCTCATCGAAGTCGACACAAAAGCTCTGAGGCGCGGAAATGCAGTGCTTGGGAAGACATTGGAATCTGCATTCAGGCAGTTCCAGGAACTCCGCGCCCCAGAGCTTGACCTTTCTATAGACTTCCAGGGACTCTTCAAATCAGCTTCGATCGCGAGACTTTCAGGCGCCGGGCGCAGGTTCGGGTTCACCAAGGATAACCTTCGGGAACCGGAATGCCGCTTCCTTTATACCGACCGGGTGGAGGTCGAGCCCGTACAGAACGTCGTGACCAAGAATCTGGAACTGGCGGAGAAGGCAGTCTCGGCCGTGCTGGGCGAACGCTTGTCCTTTGACCGAACGACGGTGGAGTTTCCTATCACCACGGATGTTTCTCACCGGGAAGAGGCTGAGAAGGTTGCCGAACAGGCGGGAGGGCTGTTCGCGATACTCAACCCAGGTGGTGGATGGGTTACGAAACTGTGGCGCGCCGAAGACTACGGCGCGCTAGCCGATCTGATATACGAACAAACCGGCCTCGTGCCGGTTGTTACGGCAGGCCCCGGTGAGAACGAATTGATCGAGCGTGTAAGTTCCGCAGCGAGGTCCGCGCGGCTGATTCCTGCACGGCTCAGCCTGAAAGGATTCCACGAGCTCGCGCGGTTGGCTGCGGTCTACGTCGGCGGGGATACAGGGCCGACCCATTTGGCCGTCGCCGCGGGATGCCCGGTGGTCGGGATCTTCGGGCCGACCGAGTGGTGGCGGAACGGAAGCGTGAATCCCGAGGACGTCTGTGTCGGAAGGGAAGATATCGAGTGCAGGATCAACTGCCACAGGAGGACCTGCAACAGGTGGATCTGCATGGACATTTCTCCCGCCGAGGTTCTTGAGGCCGTCCAGGCCCGTCTGAGAACCGCGAAGCGCGCAGCGGGAGAAAAAGCCGCTATCTGAGCCTGCCTCTTAGGTCTATGACCGTTGCCATCTACAGTTCAACATCCCGGACAAAAGGCGTGAAGTACGCCGGCTCAAAGCTGCGTCTTCTTCCGCACATTCTGAAGCTCGTCCGCCAGACCGGGGCGGAAACGGTTCTTGACGGATTCTCGGGAACGACCCGAGTTTCGCAGGCGCTCGCGGCGGACGGGGTTCGCGTAACGGCGAACGATACGTCCGACCTCTCAAGGGTCTTCGCGGAATGCTTCTTGACGGCTAAACCGCGTGAAGGCCGGTATGCGAAGCTGATCGAAAGCCTCAACCGGCTTCCCGGAAAGGACGGCTGGTTTTCCGAACATTACGGGGGAGATCCGGCGAGCCCTGAATCGATCGGGCCTGACGGATTGAAGAAGCCTTTTCAACTGCACAACACGCGCAGGCTCGACGCCATTCGGGACGAGATTGACCGGCTCTCGCTTTCGCGTTGCGAAAGAAGCGTTGCCCTTACCAGCCTTGTCCTCGCTCTGGACAAAGTGGACAACACGATCGGGCATTTCGCCTCGTACCTGCGGGAATGGTCGCCTCGTTCGTACGGCGATCTGAGGCTGGAGGTGCCGAGGTTCACAAGGACCATCGATGGACACGAGGTGCTTCAGGAAGACGCTGCGGATGCAGCGGAAAGAACTCCGGCGGATCTCGCGTATTTTGATCCTCCATATGGCTCGAACAACGCGAAAATGCCGCCGTCGAGGGTCAGATACGGCGCTTATTACCATTTCTGGAAAACGGTGATCCTGAACGACAGGCCGGAGCTTTTCGGAAAAGCGAAGCGCAGGAAAGATTCGGCCGACGACGCGAACTACTCGCCGTACGAAGATTTTCGATTCGCGCCGGACGGGGAATTCGTCGCCGTCAACGCCCTTCGGGATCTGCTTTCGAAAACGTCATCACGATTCGTCTTGCTCTCTTACAGTTCGGGAGGCCGCGCGACCAGGCGTTCACTCGAAGCCGTGATGAGGGGCTGCGGAGACATCGTGGCGGCGGTCGAAGTGGACCTCCGGCGGAATGTTATGGCGGAAATGAGTTGGACAAAGGAGTGGACCCGTGAAGGTGGGGCTCCGAACCGGGAGTATCTTTTCCTTCTCGCCAGATGATGGCCAAACGAAGCACTTCAGTTCTGCAACGGATCCGCGTACCGCTCGGCTTTGCGTTCGCCGTTCTCTTCTTGGCATTTGCGGCGCCGACGCCGTTGCTGATGGCGATCGGCATCTCGACAGCACTAATGGGGCTTTTGCTGCGCGGATGGTCGGCGGGACACATAAGAAAGAACAAGGAGATTACGACCTCCGGGCCGTATTCCAGGACGCGAAACCCCCTCTATCTCGGGAGTTTTTTGATGGGACTCGGGTTCTCTGTCGCGTCCGGGGTCTGGTGGCTCGCGCTGATCTTTGCGGTCTTCTACCTTGGCATCTATCTTCCGGTGATGCGAATCGAAGCGCGTGAATTGACACAATCCTTCGGAGACGAGTACAGGAAGTACGCGGAAGAGGTTCCGCTGTTCTTCCCAAGGCTGACGGCGTTCGGTGATTCGAACCGCGGTTTCGACAAAGATCTTTATATGAAGTACCGCGAGTACCAGGCGGCGATAGGATTTGCCGCCGTGACCTTTGTGCTTGTTCTGAAGATATTTCTGATAAAGTATTACCGATGAAGTTTCGCGTGTTTCCAATCCTGTTCGTTGTTCTCGCTTTCCTCTGGACCGCGGTGCCTGCGCAAACCGGCGCCGGGCCGCTCGAGGTGCCGGGACCCGAGGCCAGGACCTTCTCTAACCCGTATTCCGTAGGGGAAACACTGGAGTATGAAGGGAAGTACAAGAAGTTCGGGTTCTCATTCGGGATAGCGGAAATGACGTTCAACGTCCAGCGAAGAGAGGGCGACGACGTCTACCAGATAGTCTCCGAGGCCCGTTCGAAGGGCACGCTCGCCAAACTCTTCAACTTTACGTTTTACCAGAAGATCGAGTCGACGGTCGATTCCCGCACACTTCAGGTAATGCGCTCGGTGAAACGCGACGAGCAGAAGGACCGGATACGCGACAGCGAGGCGAATTTCGACTACCTGCTGAGGCGTGTCACCTGGGTCGAGACCGACCCCAACGATCCGGTCAAGCCTCCGAAGAGAGTCGCTTCGACGATTACAGCTGAAACGCAGGACCTCGTAACCGGAGTGTTCGTGCTCAGAGGCAAGGACCTTGCGGTCGGCAAGACACTGATGTTCAAGGTGACCGATTCAGGGCTTGTCTACGATGTCCCGGTCAGGGTCACGGGCCGCGAATACGAAAAGACATTGTTCGGAAAGGTCCTCTGCTGGAAAGTCGAACCGGAGATCTTCGGCGACGGCCGCGTGATCGAGCAGAAGGGAAGCCTCACCATTTGGCTTACGGCGGACGAACGCCGCATTCCTGTCCGAGCCAAGCTCAACACCGAACTCGGACGGGTCGAGATCAAGCTTGAAAAGTACGTCTCGCCCTCCGGCGAGGCGGTCGTCGACTGATCTTTTCCCGCACCTTCCTCTTTGGCACCCCGCTTCCTTGTAACCTTGTGAAAAAAAGCTCATAATCTCCTATTTGGTCCGGAGCCGTATCCGGCTCCCGGGAGTGATATGAGCGAAGAGAAGAAAAAAGTCAGAAAGCCAGCAGGAAAGGCAGCGCCGAAGAAGGCTGAAAAAGCGGAAAAACCGGCGAGGTCCGTGAAGAAAGCTGGCGCATCGGCAAAGCGATCGAAGCCCATAAAGGCGGCCTTCAAGAAAGAGGACGTGTTTCCGGGATCTTCCGGGAGCGCGCCGAAGTTTCCTGAGCCCGAGACGCCGGCGATCATCGCCGCGGAAGGGTCCAATAAGGAACTTGCACGCGATCCGCTCGCGAATCTGAGCCCGCTCGAGAGAAAGCTTGCGGACCCCGTCCTTCCCGAACTTCCGAGGGAAGATCGGGCGCGACTTCAGATGCAGTCGCCCACAAGGCTCTATTTTTACTGGTCCATCAAACACAATCCTTTCAAGACGCTCAACCGGGCTTTCGGTGACGCGACAGGCAGTTATGCGCTTGTCGTTAAACTCGTGGACCATACGCACGGAACCGAAGAGATCTACCGGGTTGAACCGGAAGGAAGCTGGTGGTTCAATGTCGAGCCCGACAGCCTTTATCGCGCCGAAGTCGGGTTCTATGCCCCGAACCGGCCGTACATAAGGATCGTGTTCTCGAATTACGTTAGGACTCCGCGGCGCAGCCCTTCTCGAAGGACAGAATACGTTCCGCATTTCACAGTATCTGCGAACGAGTTCGCGCAGGTTCTCGACGCGTCCGGATACTCGCGCGACGCGTACGAGGTCGCGTTGGCCGGGGACGACCGTGAAACTGCGGATTCCAGAGCTCGCGAAGCGCTAAGCGGTCTTTTGGGACGAGCCGGTTTCGACTTGTCCGGTTACGACGGCGACGATCTTCGGTTCATATTGCTCGCGATAGCTTCGGGTTATTCCTTTGCGGAGCTAAAGGGCCAGATAAGCGAACGGCTGTTCGAAAAGCTTTCCGAGAGCGGAGCGAAATTCTCCGGCGAGCAGGCGCTCGCGGCTCTCCAGGACAATTTCGAGGTGGAAACGGACGAGATCCCGGAAGAGGAAGAGATCGGCCCTGCGGTCTTCGGCCTGAGCGCGGTGAACTTTCCGAGGCGGATCAAGACGCGCCGCGTTCCGACAAAACTTCTCAATAAGCTGTCGAAGTTTGACACCGTCAGTTCTTCCCGTTAATAACTAGCGGGTAAAGTAAGTCGCCGGCGGGTGTTGCGGTCAGACGCCGCTTGCACCGCCGGCTTTCGTTTCCGCAGACGGACCAAGTCTATGCCGGTCGGTTACTTCAGCCTGATCCTCCACGCCCACCTGCCGTTCGTCCGGCATCCGGAGTACCCGGAATTCCTCGAAGAAGACTGGCTTTACGAAGCGATCACCGAAGTCTACATCCCTCTGATCTTCATCTTCGAGCGTCTTTACGACGCCGACGCCAAGCCCCGACTCGCGATGAACATCTCGCCTCCGCTGTGCGAAATGCTCGCGGACAAACTGCTCGAAACCCGCTACACGCGGCACCTCGAAAACCTGATCGAACTCGCCCGGAAGGAATTCGAGAGGGTCAGGAAAGAGGACCCGGAGTTCTACGACGTCGTCGAGATGTACGTCGATTTTCTCGAATCCTCGCTCGAGCTTTGGAACGACAAGTATAACCGTAATCTTATCAATGCTTTCCGCGAGCTGCAGGACAAGGGCGTACTCGAGATCATCACCTGCGGCGCGACGCACGGCTTTCTTCCGCTGATCTCCACCGCAGAATCGAGACGTGCGCAGATCGAGGTCGCAGTAAGGAATTACGAGAAGCACTTCGGCCGCAAGCCCCGAGGGATCTGGCTTCCCGAATGCGCTTACGAGGAAGGCGTAGAGGACATCCTGAAGGACGCGGGCATCGAGTATTTCATAGGAGATTCGCACGCGATCCTCTACGGCGATCCGAGGCCGAAATACGGGGTTCATGCGCCGGTCGTCTGCCCGAACGGCGTCGCGGTCTTCGCGCGGGATATCGAAACCAGCCAGCAGGTCTGGAGTGCGGAAGTGGGTTATCCCGGCAATCCCATCTACAGGGAGTTCTACCGCGACATAGGTTGGGACCTGCCTATAGAGTACCTAAAGCCTCATCTGCACAAGGACGGGAACCGCCGGCACCTTGGACTCAAGTACTACCGGATCACCGGAAGGGATGTCGCGCAGAATGAAAAGCGACCGTACAAACCGCTCGCGGCGTCGATGAGGGCTGCTGAAGACGCCGGCGATTTTCTTTCAAAGCGCATCGAGCAGGCGCAACAGTTAAGCGCGAGGTTCGGCGGGCATCCTCCGTTGGTAGTCTCGCCCTACGACGCAGAGCTCTACGGGCACTGGTGGTTCGAGGGTCCGCAGTTCATCGACTACCTTTTCAGGAAGATCCACTTCGATCAGGACGTCGTTCGCGCGGTGACGCCCGGCGATTATCTCGACGCGGGCGTGCCGATCCAGATCCAGAAGCCTTCGGCATCTTCGTGGGGCGAGGCCGGCTACTACAAGGTCTGGCTGAACGAAGGGACTTCGTGGATGTACCGTTACACGCACGAGGCTGAACGGCGGATGACGGACCTTGCGAACCGTTTCACGGACCCGTCCGGTACGGAGGAGCGAGCACTGAACCAATGCGCGCGCGAGCTTCTCCTCGCGCAGTCGAGCGACTGGGCTTTCCAGATCTACCAGGGCACGACGGTCGAGTATTCGTCCAGGCGATTCCGCTCCCACATCCAGCGGTTCGATCTCCTTGCGAGCGGCCTTGAAACCGGCGAGGTCGATGAGGAACTGCTCGCCGAGCTCGAGAACCGCGACAATATCTTCAGCGAGATCGATTTCAGGGCCTACGCCTCGTTCTGAGGCGCCGCGATATTCCGCTCCCGACGACGGCGGGGCGGGGGCTCAGATAAAATCGAGCCCCCGCCCGGCACGTCATTCCACACTGTGTACGCTCTGAATGGGAATGTCCCCCGAGGCTCCGAACGGGACCGCCTCAAAGCCCATTGTGGACCGAAAGATGTACCAGGTTCCATTCGAAGGCCGGAAAACTGCCGGATCGAAGATCCCGTCACCGTCGAAATCGCCGGGGGCCTGTATGTCTCCGTTCGCGCCCCAGGGAAATGCGAAGAAAGAAGAGTCTTCGCTTCTTATGACGAACCATTGCGAACTCGACGGCCGGAAGAACGCGACATCGGCCTTTCCGTCCCCTGTGTAATCTCCAATAACGCTTCGGTCACCCGCCGCCCCGAATTGGTATCCGATGACGCCCGCTGAAGACCGCAGCTGCCACCATTGGCTGACACTGGGCCGGTAGATCGCCGCGTCGTCCATCCCGTCGCCGTCGTAGTCTGCGACCACCGGCCTGTCCTCGGCAACACCGAACGGGAACGCCGAAACCCCGCCGTCGGAGGAGCGCAGAATGAACCACGTTCCCGAGGAGGGACGATAAACTGCGGGGTCGGCGGTTCCGTCCCCGTCGAAGTCGCCTGGTGCGGGTATGTCCCCGGCGGCGCCGAACGGGAAAGCGAAGAAAGTGGAGTCTTCACTTCTCAACACGTACCAACTTGAGTTCGACGGACGGAAAAATGAGACATCGGTTCTGCCGTCGCCAGTGAAATCGGCCGGAACAAGAGTGTCGTCGGCCTCTCCGAAGGTCATTCCGAGCGCGCTCGTATTGCTGCTGTTCAGCAGCCACCACTGCGACGAGCTCCCAAGCAGATCGCTTTCGCCGATGGCCGACTGAGGCATCGGACGGAATATGGAGACGTCGGAGATCCCGTCGCCGTCGAAGTCGTATAGCACCCGGGCTGCAAGCAACGGGCCCGGGCCGAACTTGGTAACGAAGAAGTCCCCGTTGCCCACGCCTCCGCTGTTTATCGTCGTGTCGAAGGCGCCGGGCGTTGTAGGGAAGTCGACGGTTCCGTTATCGGTGTCACCCGTTATGTAAACACTGCCGTTCTGGTCGACCGCGATGTCCTTGGGCCTGTCGCGCGCGTCGCCGCCAATCAGCGTGGAATACAAGAGCCCCGCACCATCCCCGTCGAGTTCGGATACGAAAGCGTCCGACCATCCGTTGAATGTTGTGTCGTAAGCCCCCGGCGTGGTCGGAAAGAGCGTGTTGAGAGAATTTCCGGTCTCGCCCGTCACAAACGCGCGACCGGCCTCGTCCACGAAGATCCCGTAACCTATGTCGTCTGAATCACTTCCAAGAAAGGTCGAGTAATCCAGCGCCGCGCCGGCCGGGTTCAGCCTTGTCACAAAGCCGTCGATGCCCCCGTTTCCTGTCTGGTCAAACGCACCGGGAGTGGTCGGAAAACTCGTTCCTCCGTCCGTTCTGCCCGTTACGTATGCGCGGTCCATCGCGTCGACGGCGATGGCATTTCCCCTGTCGTCTGAAAAATCGCCCAGGAAGGTGGAATAAACGAGAGCACTTCCGGCCGCATTGAGCTTCACGACAAATACGTCGTTCTGACCGTTGTGGGAGGTGTCATATGCCCCGCCGGTGGTAGGGAACTCCATTCCCGCCACATTGCTGAGAGTGAAGCCCGTAACGTATGCATTGCCCGTTGCATCCACGGCAATGCCGTTACCCTGCTCGCCCTCGCTTCCGCCTATAAAGGTCGAGTATTCGAGCGCAGATCCGGCCGGGTTCAGTTTCGTGACGAAAACATCCGAGCTTCCGTGCAGTGATCCGTCGAAAGCGCCCGGCGTCGTCGGGTACGGAGTCGCAGCGCCGACGGTGAAACCGGTGACATAAACACTACCCGCCGAGTCGAGCGCGAGCCCGTAAGCCCAGTCGCTGTCGCTGCCTCCTATAAAAGTGGAGTACTCGAGAGAACCGCCCGTCCGATCGAACTTGGTGACAAACACGTCACAGTTGCCGCCGTTGAATGTCGTGTCGAAGGCGCCGACCGTCGTAGGAAACGGAATGGCGCCGGGGAAGTCTGCTTCCCCCGTGCATCCGGTGACGTATGCGTTCCCGGTTGAATCGACGGCGATGTCGGTCGCGAGCGTCGGATTCTGGCTGTGCAGGTATGTAGAATAAATAAGCGCGTCGCCGGCAGGGTTTATTTTCGTGATGACGGCGGAACCGCCGGAACCGGCGGTCGTATCGAACGATCCGGGCGTCGTCGGGAAGTTCGTCGAGCCGCTTTGTCCGGCTATGTAAACGTTTCTTGCAGAATCGACCGTGATTCCCAGATACGGAAATACCTCAGCGCCGTTCCCTCCCACAAACGTCGAATACGCAAGGCTTGAAAGGTTGGGTGCGGCTTCCGGGCCCGCCGCCCTCGCAGCCGTCAGATCGGCGCCTTCAACCGGCAGATTCGGAGTTCGGCCGTAATTTGGCCGGATTCCGAGCGTGAATGAAGTTCCGCCGCCGCTCGCAGCCTGCCCGGTGCGCCTGAGGTAGAAATCCGCCGTCACCGGAGCCACCGAACCGTCCGCACCGTGGTTTTGAAGTCTGGGCGGCGATTGCACGATCTTTCCGTTTCGGGTCCGGATTGTCATCTCGCCTGTGTCGCCGATCGTAACCCCTTCGGCCCCTTCGATCAGAAATTCGACCCTTTCAAGCGCTGCGGATTCGGTCGCGTCTATCGTGTACCGGAGAGAACCGTTTTCGGATCCCGATATTTCGACGTCGATGCCCTCATATGCCCGGACGATCGAAACTGCAGCGAAATTCGAAACGCCGGTCACCCACTTTGACGGATCCTTGCCCAGATAGTGATTTGTTCTGTGTTTCAAAGGCGATCGGCCTTCGGTCACGGCACCCGCTCTTGTCCCCGTCAGCGTGACATAAACAGCGGTCGCATTCCCGTCAGCGGTCTTTGAATGCTCTTCCGGGAGTCCGGAGCGCGGTTCCCCGCCTGTTTTATCGGGCCGTTTCTCAAGCAACACGTGGACCGCGCTCTTGTCGGTAAGGAACAGCGATGCCTCGTCGGTTCCCACCGCCTTAAACCGGACGCGGCGGTCGAACTGGCCTCGGTTCTCTTCGAAAAAGAGGGGATTGGCGGCGCCGGGCGAAAGCGGAGCCTTTTCCGATCGGCCGATGCCCTGTTCGCGGGCATTGGTGCGAAAGAGGCCCCTGTTCGGGCCGGCGGCAAGAAAGAACAGCGTGAAAGCTATCAAGATTGCATAGATCCGCGGCATTACAGTACGAATAGACATCCTGGTTTCCTCCTCAAGAACCAATTTCGGCGGCTTACTAAAGCCGGACCTGATCGGTCCGTAAAGTCCGTCCGGGCGGGTACCGAAGCTCCCATTGGCTCGCGCGGATTCCTGTCCTGTCCGCCGCGATCGGCACGATCTCGGGCGCGGGTCGTTGTGGTATAATCCGCCCACTCGAGATCAGTATCCGCACTCTTCAGAACCCGTAAGATAGCGGCGAGCATATGGTTCCGCTGTCGGAAAAGTCTTGAAGGTCCGTGGAAAATTTTCGGAAGTTTTGTTGAAGCCTCTCAAAATCCGCGCGTGAACGACTCGGAACCAATCCAGTATGAGTTTTCCGGCTTCTGCCTGATCCCCGCCGAACGTCTTCTTACCCGCGACGGCATTCCGGTTCCTCTTCCGCCGAGAGTCTTCGACACGTTGCTGTTGCTGATCGAGAATGAAGGTCATCTGCTTGAGAAGGACAGATTCCTCGAAACCATATGGTCGGACAGTTTTGTTGAGGAATCGACACTCGCCAAAGCCGTGTCCACATTGAGAAAGGCGCTCGGCGAAACCGCTCAACACGAGTACATTGAGACCGTGCCGAAAAGCGGCTACAGATTCGTGGCCGAAGTGAGGGTTGTGACGGCCGGAGCTGAGGCGGGTGGCCCCTCGCTGAAGGATCCTGCTCCGAAGGGTGCCGCGGATGGATCGGCTGCGCCTTCGAAGTTTATTTCGCCGCTGGTCTCGCGCCCCGTACTTGCCACAATACTCCTCACCGTCGCGGCAGCGGCCGTCGGACTGCTCAGTTCCTGGAATTTCCGTGTTGACGACGGGAAAGGCGTGAGATCGATCGCGGTGCTCCCATTCACGCAGATCGGGCCCGGAAAACGCGACGAGGTGCTTGAGTTCGGGATGACCGATACGCTCATTACCCGGCTGACGGGCCTTAAGAACATCGCCGTGAGGCCAACGACTGCAATCGCCGGCTACGATCCCTCGAAGATAGGTGCGGTCGAGATAGGGAGGGAATTGCAGGTCGATGCGGTCATTGCCGGGAATATTCAACGCAGCGGCGACAGGCTTCGCGTAAATGTTCAGTTGATCAGCACCGAGGATGGAACATCGTTGTGGGGCGAAAGGTTTGACACCGTATATTCCGATGTATTTGCCGTACAGGATTCGATCGCGCGGCGCGCCGTAGGAGCGCTGGCGCCCCATTTAGGGATCAGGCCGGAGGACCTGCCTGACAGGCGGGGCACCCGAAATCCCGATGCTTACAGGCTGTATGTGACAGGCAGGTATCTGTGGAGCAAACGCGGGGTGGAGAATCTCCGGGAGAGCATTGCACAGTTCGAGTCGGCGCTGCGGGAGGATCCGGAATTCTCCGCGGCCCTATCCGGGCTTGCCGACGCAAATCTGCTTCTTGCCGAATATCAGGCTGCACAGCCCAGAGAAGCGTATTCCAGAGCGAGGGATGCCGTCGAACGGGCTCTCGAACTGGATGAAGGGCTTTCGGAAAACCACACCACGTTTGGCTATATTCTCGCATTTTACGATTGGAACTGGGACCGTGCAGAAAAAGAATTTGAAAAGGCGATAATGCTCGATCCCAATTACCCGACCGCCCACCAGTGGTACGGCGAGTTCCTCGCCGCCGTGGGGAGGTTTCCCGAAGCCCAAAGGGAATTCGAGATGGCTCGGAGCCTCGATCCAACTTCGCTTATCGTAAGATCCGACCTTGCCGGACATTTCTATTTCACGCGCCAGTACGATCTGGCGATCAAGGAGTCGGAGAAGATCATTGCTCTGGATCCTTCCTTTCCTTACGGCTACGTGTTCAAATGGCTCGCGCTTACACAAAAACGCGAAGATGCCGCCGCCGCCCGGGCATACCTGCGCTCCACTGAGCTGTTCGGGGAGGCCGACGCCGCCTCGGACCTGGAGAACGTACTGAAAGAGAAAGGTCCCCGGGCGATGTGGCTGAGAAGGCTGGAGCAGGTCAACGACCCGGCGAGGCTTCGCACCTTCCCGGAGGTCCAGAGAGGCATGTTCTATCTGAGGGTCGGCGACAAGGAACGGGCCTTGAAGAGTTTCGAAGCGTCACTCGAACGCCGCGAACGGTGGGCCGTTAATCTGAAATTCTCCCCGGAGGTCGACCCGCTCCGGTCCGATCCGAGATTTGAGGCCCTGCTGGTTAAGCTCGGAATCGGGACTTCCGTTTCGAAGCGCTAGCCGCTTAATCCCAGGTTTTGAACATCGGTTCTCAGCAGGGCGGTTTGCCTTAACAAATCCGTAACGCTAGAATTCGTCTCTTGCCTTTAGGGAGATAACCAGGATGCCACAGTACAAAGGGGAGATCGCGCCGGCCGAGGGAAGGCTTGGGATATTGCTCGTCGGTCTCGGCGCGGTAAGCACTACGTTCGTCGCAGGTGTCGAGGCGATCCGCCGCGGCATTTCGAAGCCGATCGGGAGCCTCACGCAGATGGGCACGATCAGGCTCGGAAAACGGACAGAGAAGCGCGTGCCGGGCATCAAGGATTTCATCTCTCTCGCAGAATTGGACGATCTGGTATTCGGCGCGTGGGATATCTTTGATGAGAACGCGTACGAGGCGGCGCTCAGCGCGGGCGTGCTGGAGAAGGACCTCCTGAACCAGGTTACGGAACCACTGTCCTCTCTGAAGCCGATGAAGGCCGTGTTTGACAATCGATACGTCAAGCGCCTCCACGGTACGAACATTAAATCCGGACGCAACAAAATGGACCTCGCGGAACAGCTGATGGTGGACATCGCAAAGTTCAAAGAGGAAAACAACTGCGAGCGCCTTGTGATGGTCTGGGCGGCATCGACCGAGATCTTTCTCGAGGAAACCGAGGAGCACGAGACGATCGAGGCGTTCGAGCAGGCGATGTACGACGACAGCGACGCGATAGCGCCTTCGATGATCTACGCCTACGCCGCTATCAAGTCCGGCGTTCCTTTCGCCAACGGAGCGCCGAACCTGACCGTCGATATTCCCGCATTGACGAAACTCGCCGAAGAGAACGGCGTCCCGGTCTGCGGAAAGGATTTCAAGACCGGTCAGACGTTGATGAAGACGATCATCGCACCCGGACTGAAGAGCCGCATGCTGGGGCTCGCGGGCTGGTATTCGACGAACATTCTCGGGAACCGCGACGGCGAGGTGTTGGACGATCCGGAATCGTTCAAGACGAAGGAAGAATCGAAGCTGTCGGTTCTGGAGCAGATACTTCAGCCGGAGGTCTATCCCGACCTTTACGAAGGCTTCTCGCACGTCGTCAGGATCAACTACTACCCTCCGAGGGGCGATAACAAGGAAGGCTGGGACAACATAGACATCTTCGGCTGGCTCGGCTATCCGATGCAGATCAAGATCGATTTTCTGTGCCGCGATTCGATCCTGGCGGCGCCGCTCGTGCTCGATCTCGCGCTATTTCTCGATCTCGCCAAACGCGCCGGACTGAAGGGCGTCCAGGAATGGCTTTCGTTCTACTTCAAATCGCCGCAGACGGCTCCCGGGCTTTATCCGGAACACGACATTTTCATCCAGCTTAAGAAACTGAAGAACACGCTGAGATATCTGAAGGGCGAAGAGCTCATCACGCACCTCGGGATGGAGTACTACGACGAGTAGCGGATCCCGGGGAAAGTGCGTCCATAGAGGAAAATTTCAAACGGTAAGTTGGAGGTTTCCCGGCCCTTCAAGATCGGGAGTGTAGGAGGCTGTCTGAAAAGGCGGCCTTATTTTGTCGGCAAGGTTCGAGCCGTTCGGCCTGCAGATGTCGGAGGGCTTTCAGTTGCCCCCCGCTTGAGCGAAGGTTGCGCGGCTGTGGAATACGTATATGGGGGTTAGCCCCAATAAGAGCCGGCTGAAGCCGGCCAGCAATCTAAGTCGATCCTTGGTCCCCCCCGCTGAAGCGGGGGGCAACTGATCGAAACCCCAATCTACCTGGCAAACAGGATCGCCGTCTGCACAGGGTCCGCCGCTTCCGGCTTCCTGTAGTGAAGTCGGAGCGGAGCGGCGAGCGATTCGGCCGCCTTCGCATTCTCTTCCGTGCCCAGTTGGGAAACGACGAACACCGCCCGGTCCTCAACGTCGATCCTAGAAACCGTGTAGTCGTCTGAAGCGAAATTCAAGGCCTTGCCGACCGCCTTCTCTGCATCGGGATGGTCCCTGGTCACCAGCACCGAGACCATTCTGCCGCCGGCCTTCATCACCACGTGCGAGAACTTGACGTTGTTGAAACTGCACGAGTGAGAAGAGATCAGGTCGCAATCCTTCAGCGAATCCTTCAGTTCCGAGCTCACTACACGTGCCAGGTCCCTGTATTCGGCCGAGACCTGCGCGAGCGTGGTCTTCGGCTCTTCGGCGAGATGCTTGACCGCGCAGTTGTCGTGATCAGTGACGGCGATGTTTACGATGTGATTGGGAGGCAGAGATCGAGTCCGAAGAACCGAGCTGCTGCCAGCCAGCTCGGTTGAAGCGCCGCTTCGCAGCAGATACATCGATCCGAACACGGCCGCGATCAAGAGACAAGCCGCGGCGGCAACCCAGCCAAACCGGAATCCGAACAGCCCGTTCGAGAGTTCCGCGCTTTTTGATCTGCGGCTACGAAGATGATTCCGCACCTCTTGGTCAAACTCACGGGGCATTTCGAACTCGGGAGCCGTTCGCACGGCGGACCGGAGCCTCGCCCTGACAGCCCGTCGCCCTTCTATCTCCGCGCGGCAGTCCGCGCATTCCCCAATGTGGCGCAATATATCGTGATTCGTTTCTGTCAGAAGCTCGTCCGAAAGGTAAGAATCAAGTAGTTCGCGGAAATCCGTGCAGTTCATCAAGATTTCCCTCCTTTGCTGTTTATCGAAGCGACGTTGCTTTTCGGAGGCTCTTCGCCGATCCCGTAGCCCCTGGCAACAACCGCCAGCTCTCCCCTCAGGAGCTTCCTCCCCCTGTGCAGCCTCGACATAACGGTTCCCATCGGGATGTCGAGCATCGACGAGATCTCCTTGTACGAGAAGTCCTCGACGTCGCACAAAAGGATCACGTCCCGGAAGATCGAAGGCACTCTTTTCACCGCCTCGATTATCTCTTCGTCGGTTAGCTTCTGCGGGATCGAAGGCTCGAACGCCAGCGTCTGCATTATCTTCTCTTCGGGATCGTCGACCACCTGCATGTTCGACTGCTTCCGGAGCTGTTTGTAATGCGTGTTGTACATAATGGTCGTCAGCCACGCCTTGCAGTTCGTTCCCGGCTCGTACCGGTGGAACGACTTCAGCGCCTGCATCATCGTTTCCTGGACAAGGTCCTCCGCAAGGTCACGGTCCCTTTTCAGGTACATCGCGACGCGGAACAGGTCCGGCGCGAAGGGCATCGCCTCCTGCTCGAATACGTCAAGCAGCTTTTCCTCTTCCTTCTTCGACTTGAACAATCCTAACAATGGCCCGTCCTCTCGTTCCTGAAAACTGCTGCTAACCGACAATGTACATATATTAACCGCCAGCGAGATTATTCCGCGCACGCGAGATTTTGAAGCATGTCAGGCTTCGGATTCGAATGAGCGCCACTTGCACAAATCGGCGATTCTATGTTAACTCTTTTGCAGGCGGATCGTTGTCTCTCAGACGCGGTTCGAACCCCCAGATCAGACGCTTCCCTTTTCCACTCAGCGAACGTAAAGCCTTTTGATATCATCGGTTGGACACGGATCGGGCCATCGAGCCCGTCCGGTTCTACAGCACGGCGGTGAGTCTCCGGAATAGACTTAACCGGATGCATCAACCATTAGGAGAATGACCAGATGACGAACGACGCGGCCAAGGCGACTGACGAACCCATTTTTTTGAATCCTGACAAGAAGAGCCCTCGCGCGGCGGATTTCGAGGACAAGCTGTCCGCGTTGATCGTCGGTCAGGAGCGAGCCGTCAGGCGGATGAGCGGCCTATACCAAATCTACCTTGCGGGAATGCAGAATCCTATGAGGCCGATCGGAACGATGCTTTTTCTCGGTCCGACCGGTTCAGGAAAGACCCGCGTCGTTGAAGCTGCAGCAGGTGTGCTTTTCGACGACGAGCACGCCGTCGTCAAGATCGACTGCGCCGAGTTCCAGCACTCGCACGAGATCGCTAAGCTGATCGGATCGCCTCCGGGCTATCTGGGCCACCGCGAAACCTCTCCGATGCTCACGCAGGAAAATCTCGATAAGAGCCACACAGAGGACACGAAATTGACATTCGTCCTTTTCGACGAGATCGAGAAGGCGTCCGATTCTTTGTGGCAGCTTCTTCTGGGGATCCTCGACAAGGCAACGCTGACGCTGGGAGACAACAGGAACGTCGATTTCTCGAACACGATCGTGATAATGACCTCGAACCTGGGGGCCCGCGAGATGTCCGAGATGATCTCCGGCGGGATCGGCTTCGCTCCTTCGAAGTCCAACCAGAACTCGGAAGACACAGAGATCGACACGAAGATCTACCGGACGGCTCTCGAGGCGGCGAAGCGCAAGTTCTCGCCGGAGTTCATGAACAGGATCGACAAGGTCGTGGTGTTCAGAAGCCTGAGGGAGCATCACCTGCGGCAGATCCTCGATATCGAGCTCGCGGCTGTTCAAGACCGCATCACTCAGTCCGCCGGGACGAAGTTCATTTTCGAATGCACCGACCCCGCGAAGGAGTTCCTGCTGCGGGAGGGCATCGACCTTAAGTACGGCGCGAGGCACCTGAAGCGTTCGATCGAGCGGTTCCTCGTCTATCCGCTTTCGAACCTCGTCGCGACCGAGCAGGTAGAGACGGGCGACCTGGTGATGGTCGACTACGACGAAACGGAAGAGAAGATGACGTTTGCCAAGAAGGCCGGGAAGATGATCGTCAAGGAGAAGGACGAGAGGGAAGAAGGCGACGCGCCCGAAACCAAGTCCGACGCCGTAGGGCTTCCGCTGCCGGAAGCAACAGCCGCTCCAAAAAAGACGAAGACCCAGAGCGAAAATCCGGAAAACGGGTGAGCAATGGTCAATGGTCATCGATCATCGATCAATGGCCAATGAGATAGGTACCCGTAGCCGCAGCGACGGGATCGTGTCCGAAGCCCAAGCGTCAGCGCGGGCTTCTACAGCCCAAGGCAGAAACGCGACCGTCAGGGAGCGTGCCGTGGACCAAGAATTCCACCGAAAAGCACACACAGAGAGCGCAGAGACCGATTTGGAACTGAGATCGATCCTGCGCTTTTTCAATGGACGAAGCTCATCGATCATTGCCCAATGGGCTATGACCATTGCCCATTGGCCAATGACCATTGAACAATGACAACCGCCATCGGCGCGCAATGTTAATAGTAACGCGGCTTACCGAAGATCGAGGCTGTCTGAAAAGTCAGCCTCTTTTCTGTTTTCAGGGTACAATATTCAGCATGAAAAAGAAGGGTCCGGTCTTCAGAAAGTACGACCAGAACCAGCCGATGCTGCTTCCGCCGAGTTACGACGAGCTGATCCCGGAAAACCATCCGGTGAGGGTGGTGAACGAGGTGATCGAGCGGATCGACATCAGTGGGATAGAGCGGGGATACAAGGGTGGGGGAGCGTCGAGCTATCATCCGCGGATGCTGCTGAAGGTGCTGGTGTACGCATATCTGAGGAACATCTACTCGTCGAGGAAGATGGAGCAGGCGCTAAAGGAGAACATCCACTTCATGTGGCTGAGCTCAGGAGCAAAGCCTGATCACAACACGATCAACGACTTTCGGGGCAAGAGGCTGTCGGGAGAGTTGGAGAAAGTGTTTTCGGAAGTGGTGCAGCTGCTTGCGGGGGGAGGGAGTGCTGTCGCTGAAGGAAGCTGTTCTTGACGGGACAAAGATCGAGGCGAACGCGAACCGGTACACGTTCGTGTGGGGCAAGACGGTGAAAGGGAACCGTGAGCGGATCAAAGAGCAGTTGAAGCAGCTGTGGGCGTATGTCGAGAAGCTGTACGAGGACGAGGAACAGACACCGAACGAGCCGGACTTTGAAGCGATGGACCCGGAGGCCGTCGAGCGTGCGATAGAAGAGATCAACGAGGCCCTGAAGGACAAGGAGACGGACCCGAAGACGAGGCAGAAGCTTAGGTACGCAAAGAAGAACTGGCCGAAGAAGCTGGCGGAGTACGAAGAAAAGGAGAAGCTTCTGAATGGCCGGAACAGCTACTCGAAGACGGACCCGGACGCGACGTTCATGAGGATGAAGGAAGACCATCTGGGGAACGGGCAGCTGAAACCCGCATACAACGTGCAGGCCTCGACCGAAGGGCACTACATTCTGAACTACACGCTGGCGCAGACGCCGGCGGACACATCGGCTCTGAAGGATCATATCGAGAGCTACCTGAAGAAGTACGGCGGGGCGCCCGAGTCGCTGACTGCGGACGCGGGATACGGATCGGAGGAGAACTACGAATACCTCGGGGAGAGGGGGATCACCGGGTTCGTCAAATACAACTGGTTCCACAAGGATGTCACGGACAAAAAGCGCCGTGAGGATCCTTTCTTGTCCGACAATCTCAGGTACGACGAAGAAACCGACACGCTGTACTGTCCTGCGGGGAAGCCGATGGACTACATCGGGGACAAGGAGAGAACGAGCGCGGGAGGATATCTCCAGCGGTCAAGGCTCTACAAGGCGGTGAACTGCCGGGGATGCCCGATGCGGGGCCCCTGCCACAAAGCCGAAGGTGACAGGGTCGTCGAGCGCAACTTCAACCTGATCAAACACCGGCGAAGGGCTCGCGAGCTGCTCGAAAGCGAAGAGGGCATCGAGAAACGAAAGAAGAGAATGACGGTCGAGGCGGTGTTCGGGAATATAAAACAGAACAAGGGGTTCAGGAGGTTCAACCTGCGGGGGATCGAGAAGGTGACCACGGAAATGGGACTAATAGCGATCGCCCACAACCTCCAGAGGTTCAGCAAGGCCAGGTTCGCCTGACCAGGCGGCCTTTTCTTGCTCAAAAAATCCGCCGGCCGGCAAAAAATGAGGCTGCCCGACAATCAGTAATCAGACAGCCTCAAGTGTGTGGCATGCCTATCCACATCATTAGCCGCATAGCAGCGACGATTTCGTACGCAAAGGCCCCACGGTCGCAAAGAGAGAATACGCCGAACCTGCCGTTCACACGGCCCAGCCGAGCGAGAGCCGGACTGCGCGTTTCCATTCCTCGATCCGTTCCGCGGCCTCATCGCCGCTGATAGAAGGCTCGAACCGCTCTCCCGAAAGCTCGCCCTCCGCGATTTTGTCCGTCGAATCCCAAACAGCTGTCGCGAGCCCCGCGAGATATGCCGCCCCGAGCGAGGTCGTTTCGGTGACCGTTGAACGCACGACCGGGATCTGAAGAAGATCGGCCTGGATCTGCATCAGCAGGTCGTTCTTCGAAGCGCCGCCGTCGACCCTGAGCTCGGGGATCTCGCGGTGCGAGTCCTTTTGCATAGCCTCGAGAAGCTCCGCTGTCTGGAACGCGATCGCCTCGAGCGCCGCGTATCCGATCTGCCCTCTTCCTGTTCCGCGAGTGAGTCCGGTGATGAGCCCGCGGGCCGTCGGGTCCCAGTACGGAGTGCCGAGCCCCGCGAACGCCGGCACAAAGAACACGCCGTCCGAGCTTCCGGCCTTTCTCGCGAGCGGCTCGACCTCGGCTGCAGATCCGATTATCCCGAGCGAATCGCGCAACCACTGGATCACGGCCCCGCCTATGAAAACGCTTCCCTCGAGCGCGTATTCGCACCGGTCGCCGATCTGCCACGCGACGGTCGTCAATAACCTGTGCTTCGAAGAAGCCGGCTCGGTCCCTGTGTTCTGCAGCAGAAAGCATCCTGTGCCGTAAGTGCTTTTCGCGTCGCCTTCGGCAAAGCACCTTTGCCCGAAGAGCGCGGCCTGCTGGTCACCGGCGATCCCCGCGACAGGGATGCCGCGCAGGGCTTCCGGCTCCGAAACTTCACCGACGAGGTGCGACGAGGGAACGACGGAAGGCAGGATCTGTCGGGGAACTCCGAAGATCCCGAGCAGTTCGTCGTCCCATTCGAGCTTGTTGATGTTGAAGAGCATCGTCCGCGACGCGTTCGAGACGTCAGTGACGTGCTTCTCCCCGCCCGTCAGGTTCCAGATGAGCCAAGTGTCAACGGTCCCGAACGCGAGCTCGCCGGCTTTGGCTCTTTCCCGGACTCCCGGCACGTTCTCGATCAGCCACGAGATCTTGCTCGCCGAAAAATACGGGTCGACCTCGAGGCCGGTCTTCTTCCTGATCGTCTCGCCGTGGGATTTGCGGACCCGTGCGCAAACGTCGGCCGTCCTCCGATCCTGCCAGACGATCGCGTTCGAGACCGGTTCCCCCGTGTTCCGGTCCCAGATCAGCGTAGTTTCTCTCTGGTTCGTAATGCCGATAGCGGAAACGTCGGAAGCGGAGAACCCTGCTGATTCGAGCGCTTCGACCGCGGTGCCGATCTGCGTTTCGAGGATCTCGCGCGGATCGTGCTCGACCCATCCGCTCTTCGGAAATATCTGGCGGAATTCCTTCTGGGACTTTGAGACTGCCGTACCTGTTTCGTCGAACAGGATCGAACGGCTCGATGTCGTGCCCTGGTCCATCGCAAGGACCAGTTTCCGGTTGTTTGCCATGTCTTTCTGCAAAGAAAAACGGGCGACACTGATCGCCCGTTCCAAAGTTCACTGATCGAAATTCACCCGATGAACATCTCGTCCTCGTGGTAAGCCTGGTCGATCCGTTTCGGCGAAGGCGCGAAAAGCACCTCGAGGCCCTTCCGGACGCCCGCCATTATCGCGGCGATCTCCGCTGCCGGCTGCACGATCTTGTCCTGGATGAAATCGGCGGTCGTAGTCACCTGGATCTGCGTTCGGTCGATCGTCTCGCTGACAAGCTCGACCTTGTCTTTCGCGACGACGGCAGTCTGGCCGACAAGGACCTTGAGTTCGGCGATCTCTTCCTTTATCAGGGCCGAAGACTCCGCGAAGTTCTTCGACGCCGAGTTAAGGTTCACCGACAACTCGTTGAACTGCGCCGCGATGTCCTTGCCCTGGACGCTGATCTGGTTCACCTGATCAATCAGCGGCTCGACCTTCTCCTGGACCTGATTGACGGTCCGGAGGGCCTTACGGGCGATCATTGCGACCGCGATGAGCGCGATCGCCATAAAAATGAAACAGATCGCGATGATGATCGAGGCGATCATCATCCAGAACTGCGGGTCACTGGCATTCATAACTGATTACGAATCCTTCTTTTCAGTGTCTTCAGGGGACTTCTTCGGAGCGTCAAGCGACTTCTCCTTTACCGGGTACGAAGGACGACCTTCGCTGATGGACCTCGGTTCGTTTCTTCGCTTCTCTTCCTTATAAGCTTCCTTGCCGGCCTCAATTGCGGCCGAAAAAGGATTGGCGGTCTGAGCGGCGGCCGATCTTGCGCGCTCGCCGAATTCGCTCGCTTTCTCCTGAGCCGAATGAAGCGCTTCGCTCGCCTTTTCGCGTGTGACCTCGTAGTAATCGCTGGCCGCCTCGTGAAGGTGCGCGGCTGTTTCTTTACTTCGCTCGATGCCTTTCTTGGTCGCGTCGGCGATATCCTCGCGAAGCTCCTGTCCGGACTTGGGTGCGAACAGCAGCGCGAGGACGGCGCCGATCCCGCCGCCGATCAGCAAATATGTCAGTTTTGTACCGACGCTGGATTCTTCTCTTTCTCTTTCGTAACTCATAGTGGATCTCCCCAGTAGTCCTAACCGGTTTGGGCGGGATACTGAATTGAAATGTTGTGGACGCTTTGAATATAACAGAAAGACCGACGGGTCGGCAATTTATTTGACCCGCAAAGCCGTTTCGCAGCTTAAGTTAGCCGACCGCAAGCGACGCGTCGATCATGCGCGGGATGCCCTGAAGGTCGGCAAACGCCTCGGCGGAAGCCCAGATCCGCGGCTTGAACATCTCAAGAACCCTCCGTGACTGATCGAAACCTATCTCCAGCAGCAAATGACCGCCTTTCTGCAAGTGATCCGGAGCCTCGTTCACGAGCCTCTCGATGATCGTCAGTCCGGTCGATCCGTCGGTCAGGGCCACCAAGGGTTCGTGATCCCTGACCTCCGGCTGAAGTGAGTCAATGTCCTCCAGCGGCACGTAAGGAGGATTAGAGACGATCAGATCGAACTGCTCTTCGGGCACGAGAGCGCTGAACACGTCGGACTCGCGCAGGTCGAGCCGGTCCGCCACTCCATTCGATCGGGCGTTCGCGAGCGTGACCTCCCGGGCCGGAGACGAGACCTCAAGACCGACAGCTGTAGCTTCAGGAAGCGAGTGAAGCAGGGAGACGACGATGCACCCGGAACCCGTGCCTACCTCGCAAATCGAAGGCGTCGCGATCTTCGAAAGCAAACCGATCCCTCTTTCGACGATAAGTTCGGTCTCAGGCCTCGGGATCATCACGTCCGGCGTGACCAGAAAATCCAGACCGAAGAATTCCTGATGTCCGGCGATCTGCTGGAACGGTTCCCTTGAAGCCCGCCGCCGGACGAGTTCCGAGAAACGTGAGATCTCAGTTTTCGAAGGAACGTGTTCCGGGTGGGCGATGATAAAGACCTTCTCCTTGCCGGTTGCTATCCCGAGCAGGTCCCGCGCCTGCGCGACAGGATCCGGGACCCCCGCGTCGGACAGCGCCGATGCGGCTTCGGCAAGCAGGACCTTTATCGTCACATTCCCGCTCAATACTTGTGCGCCCTCGTGGCCGCAAGTACGCCGCAGTATTCGCTGATCGGGCTTCCGTCAGAATCTTCGTAGAAACCCGTGATCGCGAACCCGGCGCGGACCTGGCCGCCGATCTGCTGATCGAGCGTGTGCCCGTACTCAAGCGGCTCGCCGTCTTTTACAAAGTACTTCAAATCCTCCTCGCTCAGATCGTTGAGGTCCGAATAGGGAAGGGGGTTCTTCACTTCCAAAACCCCGTCCCGGTCCGCCTTGATCTGGTCAAAGATGAAAAAGAAGCCGTTATGAAAGCCCGCGAGAAGGTCGCCCCCGGTTCGCAGAACACGGTACGCCTCGTTCCAGACCGGCTCGATATCGGGCATAAAGCAGTTGGAGCAAGGGTGGAAGATCAGGTCGAACGATCCGTCCTCGAATCTCGAAAGATCAGCGGCGTCTCCTTTCTCGGTCCGGATCTCGAGCCCCTCGCGGTCGGCGACAAGTCGGTCCTTCGCAAGCTGTCCTTCAGAGTTGTCGAAGACAGTCACGTTTGCGCCCATCGCCGCGAACACTGGACCCTGCTGGCCGCCTCCCGATGCGAGGCAAAGCACGTCGACGCCTTCGAAAGAATCAGGAAACCAGTCCCGCGGGACAGGCTTGTTGTTTGTGAGCAGTACGCTGAAGCGGCCTTCGCGGGCCTCTTCGATCACTTCGGGTCCGACCGGAAGGGTCCAGGGATTCTCACCTGATTCTACCTCCCTGTCCCACGCCTCGCTGTTGTATTTGACGATGTCCATCGCGTCCTCTTGACGCCGGCGACCGCCCTTCCAATCACGGCCTCGGCCCGCATTCTCCTGTTTTGCCCTTTTCGATAAAACGCTACATAATACCAATTCCGCCAACTGATTATCGAAATGCAGAAGATACTTCCGAAAATAGAGCTTTTGCTGCTGGGCGTCTGGCTCGGTGCGGCCTGTTTTTTCAGCTTCGGTGTCGCGCCGAGCGCGTTCTCGGTGCTTCCCTCCAGGGAACTCGCGGGATCGATGGTCAATCGCACACTGATGATCATCAACGTAGCCGGGCTCGTGATAGGAGTCATCCTTCTGCTCACTTCTCTTGTGCAGCGAGGCGAGGAAAAAAAGGCGTGGATATGGGTCCAGAGAGTGCTTCTGCTGATCGTCGCCGCCGGATGCGCCGTCGGACAGTTCGTGATCGCGTTCTGGATGGCGTACCTGCGCGTACAGATGAGGTCGCCGATCGACGATCTCGCGGCGAATGACCCTCTGCGGGTCCAGTTCAATCAGCTTCATCAATACTCGGTCTGGGTTCTAATGGCCGCGATGATCGCTTCCTTGCTGGCGTTCTTCGTGATCTCAAGGACGTACGGTAAAGGCGGGAAGGCAAATTCCGGGGGCGGCTTTGAACTGCCCGACGAGCTCAAGTTCTGAAGAATATGGAAACAATCGAAAAGCGAGACGAGTTCGTGAGCAGGTTCTCGAAGTGGAACGGCGATGAAAAACTCGCCGGCTATCCTTTCGTGGAGAACCGGCACGCTCCGTTCGCTCCGGTTCGAAGGGCGCTGCCGATGCTCAATCTGGGCCTGATCACTTCCGCCGGAGCGTTCATTGACGGCGCTCCGGGCTTTGACCTGGAAAGCAAGGGCGGTGATCTTTCGTACAAGGAGATCCCTGTCGAGGTCGGCGCCGAAGATCTCGATTTTGCGGCGAAGGGATATGACGATTCTGCGGTCCGGGAAGACCTAAACGCGCAGATCCCTGTGGACCGGCTTTTGGAATACGAGGACAACCGGGTGATCGGGAGGCTGAACCACGTCTGGTGGAGCCTGAGCAGTTACATTCCGGACGCCGCCGCTGTTGCGGAGCAACTCGCCACGAAGATCGCGGAGCGTTTGAAAAGGTATGAGGTACAGGCGGCGCTTCTGATCCCCGCATCGAGGCTTTGCCATCAGACGCTCGGCGTCGTCGCCCGGGAAGTGGAAAAGCACGGGATCCCGACGATGATGGTCTCGGTCGATCGCACCGTGAGCGACAAGATCAGGCCCCCGAGGGTCGCGTACTACAACGGGGAGTTCGGTTCCGTAGCCGGAAAGCCGAACTGGAAGCAGTTCCAGCATCGTGTGCTCGACGAAGCGATTCGTTGGATCGAGAGCTTCGATCAGCCGACGTCGAGAAAGCTCGTCGTTGAGCTCGAGTCGGCCGTTGAGGCATCCAGAGGTGAGAGGTGAGCGCAAGATGCACTCCGTTTTTTGGGAATGAGGCCGTCTGAAAGGACGGCCTCTCTTTCTTTGCCGGTAGATCAGAATTCTCTGGCGTAGATATTCGAACATTAGTTGCCCCCCGCTTTCGCGGGGGGTTGCGAGAGATTACAACATTGAGGAGGGGCTTCAGCCCCGAAAAAAGCCGGCTAAAGCCGGCGAACGTCTTCAGGAATCGCTTTTTCATCCCCCCGTTGAAACGGGGGGCAACTGATGTCTACGATCATGCCGACCTACGGAACCGACAGGAAATGACGATGACTCTTCAGACGGTCTCCAACTGATGTCCCGTATATAGTTTCAATTGAGCACGAAAGGCGCCAATGAATCGAGAAGAAATACTTGAATCGATTCGGACCCGGTCCGAGCCGTGGGACGTGGTCGTGATCGGCGGCGGCGCGACGGGCGCCGGGTGCGCTCTCGATGCCGCCTCAAGGGGCCTATCGGTTCTGCTTCTCGAACAGGCCGACTTTGGAAAGGGAACCTCGAGCCGATCGACGAAACTGATCCACGGCGGTGTCCGATATCTTGAGCAGGGAAACGTCTCGCTCGTTCGGGAAGCGCTTGCCGAGCGTAAGCTCCTGCTCGACATCGCAGCGGATTTCGTATCGCCTCAACCTTTCATCGTTCCCTGTTTCAAACGCTCGGAGAAGCTTTATTACGCCGCAGGCCTGAAGATCTACGACGCGCTTTCCGGGAAGCGTTCGCTCGGACGCACAGACACGCTAACGGCCAAGGAGACGATCGAAGCTCTGCCCGGACTCGATCCCGAAGGACTGGCAGGGGGCGTCCGGTACCTTGACGCGCAGTTCGACGATGCCCGATTCCTTTTCGCGATCGTTTCGACCGCAGAAGAAAAAGGCGCTTTCGCGCTGAATTACGCGAAGGTAGAGAAGATCGAGCCGGGGACGCCGGTTCGTCTCTCGTTCCGGGACGAGCCGGGAAGTGAACTTTTCGAGGTCGATGCGCGGGCGGTGATCAACGCCGCTGGGATATTTGCCGATCAGGTCGAGTCGCTCGCGACAGGCGAGCCGCCCTCGCGAATCGCGTACAGTCAGGGAATCCATCTCGTGTTCGATCCGGAGTTCCTCCCCGGTCCGAACGCGTTGATGATCCCGAAGACTTCCGACGGTCGGGTCCTTTTTGCGATCCCCTGGCTCGGACAGCTTCTGATCGGCACGACGGACACTCCGGTCGACGAGCCCAAGCTTGAGCCTTCCGCGATCGAAGGTGAGATAGATTTCGTGCTCGGAACCTGTCGCGGGTATTTCCGAAGAGCTCCCGTTCGAGAAGACATCAGATCGGTCTTCGCCGGCATACGCCCGCTTGTCAGGCGTGCCCGCGACAGGGGCACTTCGCGAATCTCCCGGGAACATCTTGTGGACGTCACTTCAGAGGGGATGGTCTCCGTCCGGGGAGGGAAGTGGACCACCTATCGAACGATGGCGAAGGACGCCGTCGATTCGGCTCTTGAGGCCGCGGGACTTCCGGCGAGGACTTGCTTGACCGAAAAGATCGAGATCCGCGACCGTGCCCGCGAAAGGGCGGACACGCTGGCTTCGGGCGATCCGGTGCTGGCGGAACCGGTTGTTCCGGGATTCCCATATAGAAAAGCCGAAGTAGTGGATGCGGTCAGGTCTGGAATGGCTTTGAAGCTTGAGGACGTGCTCGCGAGAAGGACCAGACTGCTTTTTCTCGACGCCCGAAAATCGATCGAAGCCGCAGGTCCCGCGGCGGAGTTGATGGGAGACGAACTCGGGTGGTCTGATGAGCGAAAAGAGCAGGAGATAAACGAATTTCGGTCAGTCGCCCAGAATTACGTTCCGGACGGACGGCGGGATCATTCATAGAGCTTTTTAATGTAATCCGGGACCTCGATACCTTCAGGCAAAAGAGCGTCGGCAACCGGCTCAAGCGGCATTTGGACGATCGGCACAACGCCGGCCCAGATCGGAAGTTCGTAGTCGCGCTTGTCGTCCTTCGGTCCGCCCTCGCGGATCTTCGCCGCCGCGTCTTCAATTCGGATCGCGATCACCGACGTCACGTCGAGCTCTTTCTTTGTTGGCCCTCTCGAATCCGCCCATCTTCCCGGCAGGACGTTCTCAGAGATCACTTCCAGCGCGCGCACCTTCTCATTCTCGTCCTCGACGAGCGCGCCTTGGCCGAAAATAGTGACCGAGCGATAGTTCATCGAGTGGTGAAAAGCCGAGCGTGCAAGGACGATCCCGTCGGTGATCGTGACGGTGACACATGCACGAAGGCCCTCCGACAGATTCTTGAGCATGCGGCTGATGGACGATCCGTGGATAAAGATCGTCTCGCCGTCGCGGGCGTACAGCGTTGGGATTACGAACGGCTGTCCTTCGACAGAAAACCCCACGTGGCACAGAAAGGCCTCGTCCAGGATGCCGAACACCGTTTCGCGGTCGTATTTCCCCCTCGACGCCTGGCGACGAACCGTGTTCCTCTCGTGTTTTTCGAATTCAGATCCGGCCATCAGATCTCCCTACGAAAGGTCGAGCGACTTCAGATACTCCCTGAACTCGTCCCCAAGATCGTCCCGCTTCAAGGCAAACTCCACCGTCGCGATAAGAAAGCCGAGCTTGTCTCCGGCGTCGTGCCTCTTCCCCTCGAGCCGCACCGCGTAGAGCGGTCGTTCCTCGAGAAGATCGCGCATCGCGTCGGTAATTTGGATCTCTCCGCCGGCGCCTTTCTTCGTGTTCTCGATCGCCGGAAAAATGTCCGGCGTCAGGATGTACCGCCCGATGATCGCAAGGTCAGAAGGCGCGTCTTCGTACGCAGGCTTCTCGACCATGTCGCGCACACGGAAGACGTTCGGCTCGACCTCCTCGGCGTCGATCACGCCGAACCGGGAGATCGCGGGACCCTCGACCTGCATCGTCGCGACGACGGGATCGCCGTACTTTTCGTATACGTCGATGAGCTGTCTCATCGCGGGCACTGCCGAATCGACGACATCGTCGGCGAGGAGCACGGCGAAAGCCTCGTTCGGGGTGAAATCCGATGCCTGGAGGATCGCGTGGCCGAGTCCGAGAGCCTGTTTCTGACGAGTGTAGGAGATCCTCGCGATCTCCGAGATCCCCCGGACCATATTGAACAGGTCGTCTTTCTTCCTCTCCTTCAGCAATTGTTCGAGTTCGAAAGAGATGTCAAAATGGTTCTCGATCGGAGCCTTTTCTCGCCCGGTCACGATCAGGATCGACTCGATCCCGGACGCGACGGCCTCTTCAACCGACACCTGGATCAAAGGCTTGTCCACCAGCGGCAGCATCTCTTTCGGAGATGCCTTGGTCGCGGGAAGGAACCTTGTGCCGAGGCCGGCAGCGGGAAAAACAGCTTTTCTGATCTTGTTTGCCATAATTTTTCTGCGGCGGTACGGCCGAAAGAAGAAAGTTTAGTAGATAACTTGGCAGGGAACAACATCGGCGCTCGCGCCTTGGAAGATGAATATAAGACATGCTTGATCTGAACTTTGTAAGGGAAAACCTCGATACCGTCCGTGAGGCGCTAAAGAAACGAAACGCTTCCGCAGACGTGCTGGACGACTTCACTCGGCTCGACGTCGAGCGCCGCGAGGTCATAGGCAAGGCCGACGATGTTAACCGCCGCCGAAATGAAGCCAGCAAAGAGATCGGTGCGCTGATGCAGGCGGGAAACCGCGAAGAGGCCGAAGCGAAAAAGGAAGAGGTCGCCGGCCTGAAGGGTCTTCAGTCGGAGCTCGAGGAGAAACGGAAGGAACTTGAATCAGCGATGGATGAACTGCTCGCCGGTCTTCCGAACATCCCGGCCGAAGATGTCCCCGCAGGCGTCGACGAATCGGACAATGTCGAAATCCGCAAATGGGGAGAGCCGGCGAAGTTCGATTTCGAACCGCTCGACCATGTCGACATAGGGGAAAAGCTCGGCATCCTGGACCTTGAGCGGGCGGCGAAGATAGCGGGGACCCGGTTCGCGATCCTCAACGGCGCGGGAGCAAGGCTCGAGCGGGCGCTGATAAATTTCATGCTCGAGGTCCACACGACGAAGCACGGATATACCGAAACGCTTCCCCCGTTCCTTGTGAACCGGACCGCGTTGTTCGGCACGAACCAGCTGCCGAAGTTCGAAGAGGACCTGTTCCACATAAAGGACGAGCGCGGATTTGCCCTGATTCCGACGGCCGAAGTGCCGGTGACCAACTATTTCGGAGGGGAGATCCTTGAAGCGAAGGACCTGCCGTTGAAGTACACGGCGTATACGCCTTGCTTCCGCAGCGAGGCGGGAAGCTACGGGAAAGATACGCGAGGCCTGATCAGGCAGCATCAGTTCGAAAAGGTCGAGCTTGTAAAAGTAACGCTTCCGGAGAATTCCTGGGACGAGCACGAGAAGTTGACCGCCGACGCGGAGACGATCCTCCAGATGCTCGAACTGCCGTACAGAACGGTCGTGCTTTCGACGGGCGATCTGGGTTTTGGCGCGGCGAAGACGTATGACATCGAGGTGTGGCTGCCTTCGCAGAACACTTACAGAGAGATCTCGAGCTGCTCGAACTGCCTGGATTTCCAGGCGCGAAGGATGAACCTGCGTTTCCGTCGCGCGGGCGGCGAGAAACCTGAGTTCGCGCATACGCTTAACGGCTCGGGCCTCGCAGTCGGAAGGGCCTGGATCGCGATACTTGAGAATTACCAGCAGGAGGACGGAAGCGTGATGATCCCCGAGATCCTCAGGCCTTTTATGGGCGGGATGGAAAAGATCGGTCTCGCGGAATAGGGATTTCAACGCAACGGACGCAAAGGACGCGAAGAAAGGAAAGAACGTTCGATTTCAGGGGCCAATCATGGTTTTTGGATCCCGGGCCGGAATCGTCGCGTCCACCGCGTCCTTTGCGTTTGACGAATCCCGAGTTCGTAATTACATTGTAACCAATGAAAGCGAAGATCGTCCGCATTGGTAACTCGCAAGGGGTCCGGATCCCGAAGGTGATGCTAACCGACAGCCGGCTCGAGGAGGATGTCGAGCTGGAGATCTGCGACGAGGGAATTCTGATAAGGCCCGCCAAGAACCCGCGCCAGAACTGGGACGAGGCATTCAGATCGATGGCCGAAGAGGACGCCGACGAGATGCTGATCGAAGACGGCGAAGCCCCAACCGCCTTTGAAAAGGAAGAATGGCGATGGTGAGCCGATTCGAGATCTACCTGCTTAACCTCGATCCGGAGATCTCAGCCGATCCGAGGAACAGCCGGCCGTGCGTCGTCGTTTCGCCGGACGAGATGAACCGGAACATCGATTCGGTCATCGTCGCGCCGGTATCCTCCGACGTTCGGAAGTACCCGACGCGTGTTCCATTCGAATTCCTTGAGAAGAAAAGATCGATGGTCCTCGACCAGATCCGAACCGTCGAGAAAGCACGGCTGTTCAAGAAGATCGGCGAACTGAACGGCGCCGCCCGCGAGCGGGCGGTCTCCGTGCTCCAGGAGATGTTCGCGGAATGAAGAAAGGCGGGCCCAAGAGCCCGCCTTCGTCGTGATCGAATGGATCCGGTTTATCTGATCTCCAGTTCGTACGGCAGCATCATCATCGCCTCGCCTCGCTTCATCCTGTCGAACAAAGCCGCGTACCTCAGCGAACGGCGGACATCTTCCGGCAGAGATCTGATCAGAGCCTCCTGCGCCCTGCGTTCGCTTTCAGAGAAGGTCGAGTCCTCGGGAGTGCCGAAGATCCTGTCAAGGAGCGTTTCGGCCTTTGGCAGCACGACCCGCTTTACTTCCTGATCGGCCGGAAGTTTGGCCAGCGACTTGGCGATCTCGATCGCCTTCTCGAGGCCGCCGAACTCATCCACAAGACCGTTCGCCTTCGCCTGGTTCCCGGTCCATACTCGTCCCTGCCCCAGCGAATCGACCTTTTCATTGTTCATCTTGCGGCCGGTGGCTACCTTAGGCACGAAATTGTCGTAGTAAATACTGTTCGCCTGTTCCTGGAATTTCGCGCGCTCTTCTTCCGTCCATTTCTCGGTTTCCCGGAAGATCCCCGCGTTCTTGCCTTTCAGCACGTATTGGCTGTTCACGCCTACCCAGTCATAGAAACCGCTTAGAACCGGCTTTCCAAGAAACACCCCGATAGAACCAGTAAGTGTCGAAGGTTCGGCGACGATCTTGTTAGCGTTGCAGGCAATGTAGTAGCCGCCGGACGCAGCGACGTCCCCCATCGAAACGACGACCGGTTTCTTGGCCTTGGCTTTCTCGATCGCGTGCCACATCAGGTCCGAAGCGAGAGCTGAGCCGCCCGGGCTGTCCACACGAAGGACGATAGCCTTTATGGTCTCGTCCTCGGCGGCCAGGTTCACGGCTTCCACGATCGTGTCCGATCCCATTGTCTGGGCGCCGAAAGGGCTGTTGGTGGACCGGCCGGTTGAGATCGCCCCCGATGCGTAGATCACGGCGATCCTTTCGCCCGTGTTCAGCCCGAGTGACTCTGCGGGTACCTGCTTATAGCTTCCCGCACTGATAGTCCTGAGTTTGTCTTCTTTTGCGTAACCGAGCCGCTTGTGAAGTTCTTCGTAAACCTCATCCCTGTACTTTGCTCCGTCGAGCAGGCCCACGCCCTTGTCCGCAGCCTGGACCGCATTGTATGGCGCATTGTCGATGAGTTCGCGGACACGTTCCGCCGGCAGTTTCCGGTCTTCGGCAATCGAATTGACCAGCCTTCCGTACAGATCGTCAAGCAATGCGTTTAGGACCTCCCGGTGTGCTTCGGACATTTCCTTCCGGGTGTACTGGTCAGGAGCATTCTTGTACTTTCCTATCTGGATGACGTCCGGCTCGATCCCCAGCTTCTCGAGCGATCCCCCGTAGAAAACAGCATTGGCGGCGAATCCGGTTATATATATGTCACCGGTCGGCGGCATATAGATCTTCTCCGCCGCGGAGGCTATGTAGTACTCCTTGTTCGTACCAAGCTCCGTGTATGCATAAAGCGGCTTTCCGGAAGTCCGAAAGTCCTTCAAGGCCCTTCGCAGTTCGTCCGCCTTTCCCCAGCCAAGCCCCGAAAACTCTATGTCCAGGAGTACGGCTCCGATCCGGCTGTCGGCCTTCGCCTTCCTGAGCTGGGTCAAGAGACTCGAGAATGACTGGGATGTCGGTATCCCGAGCAGGTCAGCCGCCGGGTCGTCCGCGGAATGATCCGGGAGTTCGCCCGCGACCTTGAGCACGAGCACGCTGTTCTCCGGCACGCTCGGCCGGCCGAGCGATTCGGCGAGCAGGATCAGCCCGATTACGGCAACCAGCACAAGCGCCAAGAGGGCGCCTGCAACGATAATGATAATTTTTCCGGTTTTTGAAATAGCCATGTCTTATGATTTCCCGGCTCGTCCGGGCGTGAAGAAAAACGGTCCGAAGGCCATCGCGTTCTACGCACGGGAAGCTCAAAAAGTTTGGGAGGGCGTCATCTGAAGAGCCGCTTTTGTATCTCCAGATCTCGAAGATCGGCGATGCCTTTTCCGGACAGCTCTCTAAGCTTGTTCACGCTCGCCGGAGCAAAGCCTTCAGTGAGGTTGCTGAAATACACGTACGCGTCCCGGTCCCGAAGCTCGCTGAGTCTATCGTACCATTCCGCTATGAGCCGGTCCTTCGGACGGACCACGCGGTCGAAGCGCTCCAGGTCCCTGGCTCCCATAAACCTCACGTAAACAGGGAGTCTCGAATCCCTTTCAAGCGCGGCAAACCAAAGATCACGCCCGATCCATTCACCCTCTACGGTACACAGCCATGAACCGCGCTTTTCCAGTTCGTTGAATGTCCATTCGACAAGCCACGCCGGGTCCCTGAATTCGACCGCGAAGCTGCTCTCTCGCGGAAGAAACGAGAGGAACTCCCGGAGCCTTGCCGCGTTCTCGCGGTTGGCGCGAAACGAAGGCGGAAGCTGTATGAGAATCGGCCCGAGCTTCTCCTTCAGTAGTGAGGCCCTAAAGAAGAACTCTTCGGCGATCGGGTATGCTGTTTTCTGAAGCCGCAGTTCGTGCGTAATCTCGCGTGGCATCTTGAGTGCGAAAAGAAAGCCCTCGGAAGTCCGCGCGTACCAGTTCCCGAACGTGTCCGCTGAGGGCGGCGCATAGAAAGTGGAATCCACCTCGACCGTGTCGAATACCCTGGAGTACAGTCCGAGCATATCTTCCGACCTTGTTCCGGGAGGGTAGAAAACATGCTCCGCGCCGCTTGTGGTTATCCAGTCGGTATAGTTCCAACCTTGGCATCCGGTCCGGATCATTAATCTATTCTGCCATCCGGAGGCGGATCGCTTCCATACAAGAATTCGTTTGTAGGTTCCCGGAAGTCCGAATTTCCCGGTGATGCAACCGCCTCGCTGAGCGCTTAATCGAACCCGGCACACGCATTATTTTGGGCTTCCACACCGAACCGGGCGGTTGATCACGCCGGCAGTTCGGTCAGTGCCAGCTCCTGCGATTCGTCACTTGCGTTCGATACGCTCTCTGTAAAGTTAATGCGTACTGTGGTTTACAATTGGAGGTCGTTGCGCCGCCGCCACCGGATGTTAAGCTTGTCGCAGTCTGAAGAGCGGTTGAATAGCCTCGTTTGCGGGCATCGGGCGGCCAATGTAAATTTTTGTAAGGATTCAAGTTTCAGCAGATTGACCCCTTTATTTCCGATATCTATTTTTGTATTCTCCGATTCAACTTTTCATATATCAGGTAATTATTTATGGCCAAAAAAGGTTCGGTCCTTGTTTGCGACGACGAAGAGATCATGCGCGACGTGCTCGAGACCGTGCTGTCCGGAGCGGGCTACAAGGTTGAACTCGCGAAGACCGGCGAAGAGGCGATCGAGAAGTACGACAACAAGCCGTTCGACGTCGTTCTTATGGACGTGTCTATGCCGGGTATGGGCGGGCTGACGGCGCTCCAGGAGCTGATCAAACTCGACGACGACGCTGTTGTACTGATAATCACCGCGTTCGCAACCTTCGACACCGCGATCTCAGCTTGGGAGAAAGGCGCGACGGGATGTATCAGAAAACCTTTCAAAAACGAGCAGATCCTCGCACTTGTCGCAAAAGGGGTGAAGAAGCGGCAGAAAGAGGAAGAGCGGCAAACTCTTCGCCAGGTCATGGCGCGTTCCGTTCAGAGGGATTCGATCATCGGGCGTTCCGAGCGAATGGAGAACGTCTTCCGGATGATCGAGAGAATAGCGCCGGCGCGCTCGACCGTGCTGATCACCGGTGAATCGGGAACGGGAAAAGAACTGATCGCGAAATCTATCCACGAGTCCAGCTCGCGGTCTGAGTGCCCGTTCGTGCCGGTCAACTGTTCGAATATCCCTTCAGAACTGCTCGAAAGCGAATTGTTCGGACATACTAAAGGAGCATTTACGGGCGCGGTCAACGCGAAGAAGGGCCTTTTCGAAGTCGCCGACACCGGCACGATCTTTCTTGACGAGATCGGCGATCTGAGGCCGGAAACGCAGATCCGTCTGCTCCGTGTAATTCAGGAAAAGGAGTTCACGCCACTTGGCGAGACGAAACCCGTCTCGGTGGATGTGAGGATCATCGCGGCGACGAACGTTGATCTGAAAGAAGCGGTCAAAAGCGGCGTGTTTCGCGAAGACCTTTACTACAGGCTTTCTGTCGTCCCGATCGAGCTTCCCCCGCTTCGGGAGCGAAAGCAGGATATTCTTCCGCTCACCCAGCATTTTATTAAGAAGTATAACGAAGAGAACGCAAGGGAGATCTCAGCAACGCTCGATCCCGAGGTGCTCTCGCTGCTTGAGCACTACCATTACCCCGGGAACGTCCGCGAGCTTGAGAACATCATCGAGCGCGCAGTGGTCATCGCGCCGACTAACGAGATCACTCGCGACTGCCTTCGCCCTGAAGTGCTTGACCCCGGACTCGCCATCACCCTGTCAAAGGAAAGCCGGGGAACCTCGTCGGATATCGATATTTCGAACGGCGTTACGTTTTACGACGAAGTCAAGAGATTCGAGGTCGACCTGATCCAGAGGGCGCTGCATCAGACCGGCGGACACCAGTCCCGGGCGGCGAGACTCTTGGGGCTCAACGCGACGACTCTCAACTCGAAGATCAAGAGCTACAACATCGTCACCAGGCATTGACCCGAAAATCCGTCCCTGAAGTGTCCCGGCGCGCGTGTATCGACCACAGACTCACGTACGCCGGGATCTCTGGTTAGGGAACACTTCGAGGGCCCTTTGAACTGCCGTTGCCTTCAGTGCCCGGGCTTGTTTTCCCCTTTACAGTTATTCGCGCTGCGTACGATCTTTCAAATCCTGGATCCGCCGACCGTTCACCATCCAAAATCTTGGATGATTCTACGAAAAACCGCTGACTCTATGAAGGAATGAACAGCCCGAGTCATTGAAAACACACCACTTACGCCCCGCAAGATTTTGGACTCAAAGTTGCTCACGCCGATGCGCTCAAATCAGAAGCAAACAATCCAGAATTTGGAGGGGATAGTTATGAAGAGGTGTCTAGGCAGCTTGCTGTTGATTCTTACAGTGGCTGCGCTGGCTTTTGCACAGACCACCACCGGCCGTCTACGCGGTAGCGTGTCAGGTCCGGACGGGCTTCTTCCCGGCGCGACCATCACGATCACCGACAGCCTGACTGGCCGGTCGCAGACCACTACATCGAACGAAAGCGGTGCGTACAGTTTTGAAAGGGTGCCTTTCGGAACCTACACCGTACGTGTGAGCGCAGACGGGTTCAAGACCTACGTCGCGAACGTGCTCAAGATCGACGCGAATACAGACTACACGCTGAACCCGTCCCTTGAGGTCGGCGACGTCAGCGTGGAGGTCACCGTAGAAGCGGGAGCCGAGCTCGTCAACGCATCGAACGCGGAGCTGAGCACAACGGTCAGCCCGAAACAGATCCTCGATCTTCCGATCAACGGCCGGAACCCGCTCTCGCTCCTTAACCTTCAGGCAGGTGTGAACGCGACGGCGGGTAACCACGTCAACGGCCAAAGGACATCATCGACGAACTTCACCCGCGACGGAATCAACGTCCAGGACAACTTCATCCGCACGGGCGGATTTGTTCAGGACAGACCGAATGTGGATGACACGGGCGAGTTCTCGGTCGTTACGCAGAATGCGGGCGCCGAACTCGGCGGCGGCGGATCGGCTCAGATCCAGCTGGTTACCCCTCGCGGCGGTAGCGATTTTCACGGCGGCGGTTACATCTACAACCGCAACTCGAAGTTCGCGGCAAACGAATTCGGCAACAACGCCACCGGTGTAGGCAGGCCGTTCCTGAACAGGAACCAGTACGGCGGAAAGGTAAGCGGGCCGTTCCCGTTCCCGGGCTTCGGACAGGGCACGCCTTTCTTCTACAAAGACAAGGCTTACTTCTTCGTAAATTACGAAAGATTCGACCTTCGCCAGCAGTCTTCGAAGGGCACGACGATCCTTCTGCCCCAGTTCCGTGACGGCACATTCACCTACACGGCGACCAACGGCACGACACAGACGGTCAACGTCCTCAACGGAACCGGAATGACCGGTCCGATCCCTGCAGCATCCGGCGGGATCTTCACTGTCAGTCCGATCATCCAGCAGAGGATCCTCAATCTGATCCCGACCGCTGGAAACGGCACTTTCTCCAACGGGGGACTCAGCCAGGGCTTCAACTTCAACCAGCAGAACAACGACACCAGGAATGCCGTGACAACCCGTTTCGACGTGGACATCAACGACAGCAACTCGGTGTATTTTGTCTACAAGTACAACAATAACGCGGACGACCGTACCGATATCGACAATACGTTCAACACGGTTCCGGTCAACACGCAGGGCGGTCCGACCCAGTCATATCTGCTCAGCTACACACGCGTTTTCGGCTCGAACTTCACGAACGAGGTCCGCGGCGCATACGCCCAGTCCGATCCATTCTTTTTCGAGGATCCGAACTTTCCGACCGATTTCGTGATCGGCGGCCTCTCGTTCACAACCAACCCGGTGTCGACATTCCAGGCGCAGGGACGCAAGACGGATCAGTACACGATCCAGGACAACGCGTCATACATCGCCGGTGACCACACGATGAGATTCGGTCTCGACTTCAATGCTCAGAGGATCGATTCGCAAACGAACTTCAACCGTGTCGGTATCTACAACATCACCGGAACTGCCAACCCGAACACGCCGGGCCTTCCCGCATCTCTGTTCCCGGGCGGGATCAGCACGACCGACCGCGGCCGTGCGGATGCGCTCAGGTACATGCTTGCCGGACTTATTGGCAGCGGAACTATCGCGGCACCTTATCAGGGTTCGAGCCTCGGTCCGGTCCTCGGTTCTTCCGAAAGGCAGAGGTTCGAGTACGAGCAGTACGGTCTTTACTTCTCCGATCAGTGGAGGGTTACTCCCGAGCTCACGCTCAACCTTGGAATGAGGTGGGATTACTTCTCGCCGCTCAGGAACCCGGATGTTGTCTATCTGGAGCCGGACCTTGAAGGCGCGGAAGGTTTCGACGCCCTTAGCGCGAGCCTCCTGGATCCAACGGGCCAGTATGTGCTCATCGGAACCAACGCAGGTAAGCCGGGACAGTTTTACAAGTCTGACCTCGACAACTTCGGTCCCGTAGTGGGCTTCGCTTATTCGCCGCAAAACAGGGGAGGCATCCTCGGTGCTCTCTTCGGTGACGCGGGCGTTTTGCGCGGCGGCTTCAGGATCGGTTACATCAACGACGAGTATGTTCGCGGTCCGGACAACGCGGCAGGCGGAAACGTCGGCCTCGATCTGACGGGACGTGCACTGAACAACGGTTCGATCAACCTCAACTGCTTCATCGGCAGCTGCCCCGGATTCACGCTTCCGACATTCACACCTCCGCCGATCAGCTATGCGACGGGTAACGCGAACGCCGGAAACTTCTTCAACACGATCTTCGCGATCGACCCGAATATCGAAATGCAGAGGAATCTGCAGTACAACTTCGGATTCCAGCGCGAGATCGGTTTCGACACCGCATTCGAGATCCGGTATGTCGGCGGGCGCAGCAACAACATGGTCCGCGGCGTCGATCTGAACCAGGTGTTCACCGGCGGAGATTTCCTTACGGACTTTCTCAATGCGCAATACAACCGGCGGACCTTTGGCGGCAGCGGTGCGTGCACGGATCCGAACACCGGTTGTCTTCCCGTGGGAGCATTCTTCAACCTTCTAGGGCCGAACGGAGCACTGCTCGGTTCCAGCTTCACGAACGGATTCCTCGATACAAACCGTATCGGCGAGTTCGCGCTGAACCTTGTCGCTAACAGCCCGTTCTTCCCGAACGCAAGGACGCTCTTGCTTAACAACCCGAACGCCGGCGTTGTGGACCTGCTGTCCAACTTCGGAGAGTACAACTACAACGCTCTTCAGATGGAGATCAGGAGGCGCTTCACGGACGGTCTCGCCTTCCAGGCCAACTACACGTTCGGAAAGGTGCTGACCGACATTCAGGGCGATGCGCAAACGCGTTTCGATCCGCTGCTCGACAACGCTCAGCCGGGTCTCGAGTACGCGCGCGCAGACCACGACCGTACCCACACGATCAACATCAACGCCAACTACGAACTTCCATTCGGAAGAGGCAAGAAATTCCTCAACCAGGGCGGCGTTGTTGACAAGATCCTGGGCGGATGGCAGCTTACTTCGATCGTGACGATCAGCTCCGGAACCCCGATCTCGATCCTCGATCCCAACGGTACGCTGAACAGGACCGGACGGTCCGGACGTCAGACGGCTTTTTCGAATCTGACGGCAGAGCAGATCCGGAACCTGATCGGAAGGTACGAAGTAAATGGAACCATCTACTGGATCGATCCTTCAGTGATCGCTCCGGCTGGAGGTCCGGGCGCAGGCACGGCAACGGCGGGAAGCTACACGGCTACTCCCGGAAGCCCTGCGTTCGCCGGGCAGGCGTTCTTCCGCAACTTTGCCGGACAGACCGGCAATCTTGGGAGGAATTTCCTGAACGGACCGTGGTACTACAACTGGGACGCGGGTCTCATCAAGAACATTCGGTTTGGAGAAAGGTGGAATGTACAGCTTCGCGCTGAGGCCTTCAACGTTCTCAACAACACGAACCTGTTCATCGGTGAGAACAGCGGCATATTCAACATCGGCTCGACCAACTTCGGTAAGATCCTGCCGGGTAATGAATACAGCCCCCGCATAATGCAGTTCGCAGCCAGGATCGAATTTTGATCCTGACCGAACTTGAACCGTCTTCTCCGGGAGACAAAAAAAGGCGCCGTTCATCCGGACGGCGCCTTTTTTTTCGTTCGCAGAAGTGTCTAGTACGAATCGACCTTGAACTCTTTCGGATCGATGCTGTTGTTGAACTGGAACTGCTGGAGTTCCATTTCCCATCTGTAAAGCCACGATCCCTGGTTCGATTGAACTTCGAGAAAGAGAACATATGTGTGCGGGAACGTCAGTCCGTTCTCCGCGGAGAAATTGGAGAACTCCTCCACCATCTTGTATCGTGTTTCGGATTGCCGCGCAGATTCGTCGATCGACGCTCCCTGCCTCGCTGAATCGACTCTGGAGTACTCGGTTCGGCGATGCCTGAACGTGTCCTTAGCGAAGAATACCTCGATCCTGAGGTCCGAACCCTTCTTAGGCCGATACCTGCACTTGAACATTTCCTCGCCGTCGACCTTGGTCGTACCGTCGTCGCAGTCCAGCTTTCCGCGCTTCGAATCGTACCCGAGAAGTTCCCACGAAGTAGAAAGGACGCCTCCCATAATTCCGACCTCAAAAGTCTTGTCGTTCATCCGCAAAAAATCACCCATCGGCGACCTGTTGCCCGGAGAAATGAACCCGACCGTGAAGTCCTTTCCGTCATAACCCATCTTCTCGTGCGGATAGTCCGGCGTGTTGAACTTCATCCCGATCAGATTGCTCTTTCCCTGCGAGGCCATCACGACAAGTCCCGAAGTTTCGCCGGTGCCGCGGCCCTTAAAAACCGCCTTGCTCGTCCCGGCGACGGTCATAGACTCGACCTTGCTCCTCGCCTCTTCGGTCCCTATCGAGGCAAGATGCTTTTCGATCACTTCCCGGGTAAACTCTTCGTCCGGAACGGGAGCCGTTTCCGGGAGGGCCGAGACGGATAGACCGATCGTAAGCAACAATGCCGCCGTAACCGATCCGGCAGGGAACCTAATGCGTGAATTAAACCTCATGTGTAACTCCTGTAAGCCCGATACCGCTGCAAAGCGGTCCCGGGTGGTCTTGCGGTTGGAAATGATTCTGACCCCCTAACTATAAGGTCAGCGGCCCGAAACTCAAAACAAAATAGAGGCGCCGTATCCGAAGATATGGCGCCTCGATGCATTTGCATACCGAATTCCAGATCGCGATCGATCTAGAAATCGAGTCTGAATGCGAACTGCATGATCCTCGGCCCGTAGTTACTTCCCGCGCTGACCTGACCGAACGTGGTGGAATCGACATCGAAGATGCCGCTGTTCTCACCGATAAAGAAGTTCGTCTTATTCAGCACGTTGAAGGCCTCAGCCCTGAACTGGAGGTTGATGTTCTCACCAAAACGGATGTTCTTGATGATCCCAGCGTCCCAGTTGTAATACCAAGGGCCGGAGATAAGGTTCCTTGCAAGTCTGCCGGTGGTTCCGGGCTGCGCCCTGAAGAACACCTGGCCCGGGAAGTCCGTGATCGTGCCTTCCACATTTCCGTTCGTGGCCGAACCGTCAGGCCCGATCACGCTCGGATCGATGTAGTAGATCGTTCCGTTCACGAACCGGATTCCCAGCAGGTTTCGGATCTGATCGACCGACAGGCTGGAATTAGCTGTCTGACGGTTCGAACGGCCGGTCCTGTTGAGCGTTCCGTTGATGTCTTTGATCGAGATGGGCGTACCCGAACTGATATTAATGATCGAGGTGATCTGCCATCCGCCAAAGATCTTGTCCACGACTCCGCCCTGGTTTAGGAACGGTCTGCCCTGTCCGAACGGAAGGTCGTAGATCGCGTTGAAGTTGATCGTGTGCGTGCGGTCATAGTCGGCGCGCGCGTACTCGATCTCAGGCTGGTCGTTATCGATCAAAGGATCGAATCGAGCCTGTCCGTCACTCTGGATGTCCGTGAGGACCTTTCCATAAGTGTAGTTCGCCTGGAACTGCAGACCGTCGGTCAACCGTTTCCTGACTTCGAACTGAAACGCGTCATAGCGGTATTTTCCAAAGTTCGAAAGAAGGTCGACGACGCCGGCATTCTGGTTTCTGCGGAAGGTTGCTCCGTTGAAACCTTCGAAACCGTTAATGATGTAGATCAAGGCGAGTTCGCCGATGATCCCCTGCTGGACGTAATCACGGATGAATCCGGCCAGCGGCAGGAAGCCGGCAAGCTGAGGACTGACGGGAAGCCCGGTAGTCATTTCAGTCGCCGTGCACTGACGTTCGTTCAAGAACAGGCCAAGCCCTGCATTCACCTGACGGCAGTTCTCACGCGCGTTCAGGAAGTCCGTAAGGAACCCGTTCTCGTTGATCAGCACCTGGTTGTAATCGACGCCGCGGACCATGTTGTCGCTGCGTCCTCCGACGTAGCGGAACTCGATCGCCGTGTCGAAACCGATCTCCCTGGAGAAGCCGAAGTTGTACTGCATGTTCCTCTGCATTTCCAGGTTGGGATCGACAGCAAACACCGTGTTGAAGAAGTTTCCGGCATTCGCGTTTCCGGTCGCAAAGCTGATCGGAGGAGGCGTGAACGGCGGAAGCGTGAATCCGGGACAGCTGCCGATAAAGCAGTTGAGATTCACGGAACCATTGTTCAACGCGCGTCCCGTCAGATCGAGACCGACGTTACCGCCGGCCGCGTTGTCCGGGCCGCGGACGTACTCGTCGTTGATGTATCCAAGCCGGAATCCGCCCCGGAGAACACCGCTGTCGCCGAACAGAGCTCCGAGAATACCTCCGCGGTCGATCGGCGAGTAGGCAAAGCTGACCACGGGGCCGAAGTTGTTGAGGTCGGCCTTGTGGAACTGCCCGGGTGTCCCGGCGTTGTTGCCGATCAGGACGTACTGTCCCGTTGGATCGAGCAGGTTCTGACGGATGGTATCGAGATCGTCAGCGCCCTCAAGGTCAGGCTCGAGATACACGACATCCGGGTTCTTGAGAGGGCTGAAATAATCCCATCTCATTCCGAGGTTGAGCGTCAGCTCCGGCGTTACTTTCCACTGATCGGCGAAATACAGCGCCCATTGGTTGTACTCGAACCTCTGCCTTTGCGACGATCCAAGAACAGGTCCAAGTTCGGGACCCTGGAACGGGGCTGCGATCGTGCCACTGCCGACCACACCGCCGAGGAGATACCGCAACGCGTCAGCGCGTGCGCGCTGCGTTGAACTGATGCCGCCCGGGAAGAGCGATGTCGGCAATGCCGGCGTGGCCGGGTTGGATGTGGTGGTGATGTTGTAGATACCGACCCGATTGAAGTTTGTCTGGGAATCGATCCTCTGAGCGTTCAGATCGATACCGAACCTCATCGTGTGGTTGCCGGTAACGAATGACGAATTGTTCTGCAGCGTGTACTGGTCAGTCTTACGCCCCTGAGCCTGGAAGGTCGATTGCGGGTTCGTCGTGAACGGAATTCCCCCGATGACAAAGTCAGTCGGGAAGTTCGGGTCCTCGAAGAAGAACGGATCGCTCTGGTTGTAAGCGCCGCGCAGCTCGTTGGTGAAGTTCGAGCCAAGGATCGTGGTCCAACTCAGCAGGTATCCCTGGGTCGGTCCTCCCTGAGTGTTCACGGGTACCGTGTTGAACGTATTGTCGATGTCCGTTCGGTCATCGGCGTTCTTGTTGTACTTGTAAACGAAATAGACGGAGTTGCTGTCGTTGATGTCCACATCGAAGCGGGTAGTTACAGCGTCTCTTGTGTCGTTGTTCTGCTGATTGAAGAAGTACTGCTGGGTCAATCCGCCGTTCGTGATGTTTCCGTTACCCGAGCTCGGGAGCCTCGAAAGCACACGCGACTGGATGATCGGGCTGACGCCGAGTACTCCGCCCGAAGCGGCCGGGATCGGCCCCGTCATTCCTGCACCGGTTAGGACGTTTACCGTCTGGGTCACGCCGCCGTTGTCGGTGTAGGTGAACGTGCCGTCGTGGAACTGCGGAAGAAGCGTCGTGGCAGTCTTCGGTGTCTGCTGAACGAGCAGGAACCGCTCGTAGTTCACGAAGAAGAACGCCTTGTCCTTATAGAAGAAAGGAGTTCCCTGTCCGAAGCCCGGCAATGGGAACGGACCGCCGATCTTTCCGCCGAACTGGTTGCGGTTCAGGAACGGCCTGCCTACACCGGTGGCGTTGTTCCCGAAGTCGTTGGCCGCAAACTTGGAGTTTCGGTTGTAAATGTACGCGCCGCCGTGGAATTCGCTACCTCCGCGGGGCGTCACGAGCTGGATCTGCGCGGTACCGCCGCCGCCGAGATCGGCTCCGGCATTCTGCGTCACGACCGTGAACTCGCCCGTGTCATCTACCGACGGACGGTCCTGCACGAATCCGCCTGTCCTGATGAAGTTGTCCTGAACGTTGATACCGTCACGCGTGAAGTTGGTCGAGGAGGTCCTTTGGCCGTTCACGTGGTTGCCGGCGGTCGCGTTCACGCCTGCCTGCAGGCTGAGGAGCGAAAGCGGGTTTCTTCCGTCGATCGGAAGGTCCAGGATCTGTTTCTTGTCGACCGTGGTGCTGAGTTCCGCGTTACTTGCGTTAACAAGCTCCGCACCGGCCTCCACGGTTACCTCGACGCTGACGTCACCGAGTTCAAGCGTGGGATTGAGCGTGTATTCCGTGTTGGCGTCCACCCTCACATTGTTGGCTACGTAAGTCTTGAATCCGTCGGACGACACGCGAAGCGTGTACACGCCGAACGGGATCCTTTCAAACAAGTACGCCCCACTCTCGTTCGAGGTGGTTGTCAGTTCCCGGCCTGTTTGATTGTCGGTGATGGTCACCGTCGCACCGGGAAGCAATCCGTCAGGACCGGAGACGTTGCCTGAAAGACGACCTGTTGTAGTCTGGGCGACAGCCAACACGGCGAAGATGCCGATGGTCAGCGTCGCGAAGATGACTCGTCTCATTTATTTCTCCTTGTTCTGTCTTGCTTTGAGTGACTGGCAGGATTCCCGCTTTCGGGCCCCTGATCGAGCTTTGGGACGGCCTTCTTGGAAGCCGTCCGGTAAAGCGTTAAGTGGAAAATCTGCCAAGGAATTGTCTGACTATTGTTTCGCAGGCGGTTAAAGGTGCAAAATCTGTTCCATTTCCCGGGAATCAATCCAAAACGTTGAATCTTCTAAAGTTAAATCAGTCAACATTTAACGAATTGTTGGACAGATGCTTGGAGATTTCGGATTTTCTTGGGAAAAATGCATTGAAATTCACGTTGTCGGACAAGTCCGAAAAATCGAATTCCGGTCTCACGCACTGGACTCGGAATGCCGGCCGGAATGCTCACGCGGCGAATCGATTGTCACGAACGGGCAGTGAAAGATATACTCATCTGACCTCGCAATTCGATGAGCATTTCCCAGACAAACGGAGCCGGCCTTGCACAGAACCCGCTTGGGGCGGGAGATCTTATCGACCGCTCGGTCCGTTTCTACAGAAAGAACTTCTGGACATTTATACTTATCGCCGCGCCGCCGGTAGTGGCGGGAATCCTGTTTAGCGTGGGCTGGATGGTCCTCGGCCGGAATCTCTTTAACGTGACAACCGCGGACCCGGCTGAATCCATTTTCTATCAGCTGTTTCTGAGGCTCGGGGACCTCATCATCTGGGTCATCCAGCTGGTGGCAATGGCCGTCGTGATGGGCGGCGCTTCTAGGAATTTTGTCCGCCATATACTCTTCGGCGAATCGATGTCGTTCCGCGAGACGTACCGAAATGCCCGGAGCCGGCTGGCGGGGCTCGCGGGCGTGTCGCTGCTTCTTACGCTGTCGCTCGGGTTTCTTGGGATCCTGATCTTCTACATTTCGATTCTTGTCGCTGTGATCGCGATAGGACTGGCGGTGTTTGTGCTGGAGTCCATCCCGTTTCTCGCGATCGTTATATCGACTATCCTGAGCGTTGCGGCGATAGGCGGCGGCGTCTTTCTTTTCTTTCTCGTCTCTTCGCGGTTCATCTATGTTCCCCAGGTGATGCTCGTCGAGGGCGCGGGCGCATTCTCGGCCATCGGAAGAAGCGTCTCTCTTGCCGGCAAGAACGTGAAGCGCGTGGCGGCGCTGAGCATCTTTACGGTTGTCGCCATTTACTCGGCGCTTTCGCTGGTTTACGTTCCCCTCAGCTTGTTCGCTTACTTCAGCGGAGTTCCGCTGTTCTCGTTCGACGCGGTCGACACGCTTCCGGCCTGGTTCGAGATCACTTCACAGGTGATCTTTCAGGGGAGCCTGATCCTGATCATCCCGGTTCTTATGATCGGACTGTGTCTTCTGTATGTTGACGAAAGAACGCGCAGCGAAGGATATGACATTGAACTTCTGGCCGTGACTCATCTGGGCGAAATGCCTTCTGTTCCCCCGGAGTTCGTAAATCCGCTTCAGCCCGCGCTTGCCGAAGAAGGAGTCATTAGCCAGGCATCGCCCCGGCCGCCCGTGCGGGAGCGTCCGAAGGGACCGCTTGGACTTGAATGATCGAGAACCTGAGACAATTCCGGATCGCGGTATCGGCCGTCATCGTCGCAACGGTCTTTCTGTGTGCGCAGGCCGGGTTCGCAAAGACGGTTGAGGAGTACAGGGAAGAGGTCACTCATCTGCGGGAGGACTTTGCGGCGCTTCTTAGCCCGTCGCCGAACGAGGACCCTGCGGAGTTCGAGAGGTTTGAGAACGAGGTCTTTGCGGAGGTCAGGGAGTTCGTTTCGGAACGCGATGCCGTTTCGTTTGCCGGTTCCGAGATCGAGGCCGACAACCGTTGGCTTCTGGAGAAAATAGACGAATACAGGGCCGGATCGAAGACGGAACAGGAGCGGGCGGCAATACTCTCCGCCGTGTACGAACGGCTGGGAGCGATCGAGAACAAGCTGTATGAGATACAGCGGGCCCGCGGCGAGCCGACGGCGAAAGACCAGAACAAGCAGAAGCTTTCTGAGATCCTCAGCGGCGAGGAATACAGGCGGGCGGGGGATGACTCCCAACAGAGCATCTTCGCCCGTTTTATGAAATGGCTGGAGGAGTGGTTCAGGTACCTGTTCCCGCCCAGGGAGACCGCACCGCAGCCTCTGAACACACCGGATCTCGGCGCGCTCGGCTACACTCTTCAGATCCTGCTCTACGGTATTGTCATCGTGCTTGTGGGGTATCTGATCTACCGCTTCGGCCCCAGATTGCTAAACCGCAAGCGCAGCGGAGAAAGCACCTCGAAGAAGGATCGCGTCGTGCTCGGGGAAAAGATCGATGCAGGAGTGACGACGGAGGACCTGTTCTCAGAGGCCGAGAGGCTGGTCCGCGAAGGCCGTATGCGCGAAGCGCTGAGAAAAGGCTATATAGCGTTGCTTTTCGGACTTGGGGAGAGGCGGGCTATCGGGCTCGCGAAGCATAAGACCAACCGCGATTACCTGCGGGAGCTCGCGGCGTCGGCCGAACTTCATTCCGTGGTTTCCGGCCTCACGGTACAGTACGAGCGGCACTGGTACGGCTCCTCCGAAGCCGCCGATGAAGATTGGCAGAAGTTCGCGGGCGGGTATTCCGAAGCTCTCGGGAGGAAGCGCAGATGAAACAGAAGTTCTTCTTGCTCTTCGCCGTTCTCGCGCTTGTCGTCATCCTGATCGGGCTCAACGCTGCGTCGTACGTCCAGAAAGAGAAAGTGCCCGATTCGGAAGCCCAGCCCAACCGTTCCACCTTCAACAGCGGCGCGACTGGTACGAGGGCTCTGCACGATCTTTTGGCGGCTACCGGAAAACGGGTGAGCCGCCGCCAGGAGCCGATCGGTCCGGAGTTCGAGGAATACGATTCGACAGGGCTGGACACCTTCGTGATCATAGGTCCCGTCAGGAGGGAGCTCGGAGAAGAGGAGATCAGGCACGTTCTCGCCTGGGTATCGGCCGGTGGGCAACTTGTCCTGATCGACCGGGAACCCGACAGCGAGTTCCTGACGACATCCTCGTGGTGGGAGATCGGAGTGAACGAAGGAAGGAACGCCGTGTCCGCCACCGAACGCGATTACCTGACCGTGAGCGTCGATCCGGCGAACCAGGGTCAAATGACGGCCAGGACTTCGGCGGTGAGGCCGGTCCAGCCGAGTATCTTCAACGCGCAGGTCAACGGCGTTCAGCCTTCCAAGTTTGCGAATTCGATCAGGATCACGCGGGTACCCGGACAGCCCGAAGAGGACGGAACGGATGATCCCGGAATCGGTGCGTCCGGGTCAGAAGAGGACAACGCCGAACTGCCGAACCTCACGAACCTCGCGCCGGTCGTGCATCTCGCGAACGACGACAAGAACCTGCTGGCGGATTTTCCGTTTGGGGCGGGAAGGATTGTACTCCTCACCGACCCGTACGTGGTCGCGAACGGAGGCATCGATCTCGCCGACAATGCACAGGTCGCGCTGAACGTGATCGGCTCAAGGACCGGACCGATAGCATTCGACGAATACCACCAGGGCTTTGGGGCTGATGACAACCGGCTGCTCAGCTATTTTTCGGGCACGCCTGTTGTCGCGATATTCCTGCAGTTCACAGCGCTGATCGCACTAGTGATCTTCTCCAGGGGCCGCCGGTTCGCACGGCCTGTCCCCGCCGAGTCTGAAGACCGTCTCTCGAAACTGGAGTATGTCGCCGCGATGGCGCAGCTTCAGTCGCGGACAAAGGCCTTCGACCTCGCCATAGAGAACATCTACACCGACTTCCGGCGCAGGGTCTCGCGGTTCTTCAGCGTTGACAATTTTACGGTATCGAAAGAGTCGCTTGCGGGGATGGTCGCAAAGAGGCTCGGAATGCAGGCGGAAGAGGTGGTGGACCTGATGCAGCGGTGCGAGGACATCATGCACGGTGAGCAGACCCGCCGTGGAACGGTCCTGGAGCTCGTCCGAAGACTGCGCGAGATCGAAGAGGCTCTAGGGCTCGAGCGAGGCAGAAACGCCAGGCACTTGTGAGTCTGTTCAGTCTGTTCAGTCTATTCAGTCTATTCAATCTGTTCAGTCGGTTCGAATGATTTCAGTAGGCCAATTCTCGGGCCGAATGCCCCGGAGGGGCTACGGAGGTTAGCCCGGGGCAAGCCGAAGGCGCAGCCCCGGGGAAGGTCGCAAGAATGACCGCTAGCCGCGTAGCGGCGACAGGGACAGTCGGTTCAGTCTTCTCGGTCTATACAGTCTATTGAGTCTATCGAGATTCTTCACCCAACTGTATTGAAAAATCGTACCGGATCCCTGGTCCCTGGTCATTGGTCCCTGACCATTGAACACTGACCATTGATCGTTGATCCCTGAAATATGACAACCGCTTCCCTTATCATCCTTGTCGCCCTCTTCTTCCTCACCAGCGCGGTCGGTGTGGTCACAGGGAGCAACTCGCTCATCACCGTTCCCGTGATGTTCCAGTTCGGGATCGAGCCGAAGGTCGCTATCGCGACCAACATGTTCGGGCTGACATTTATGAACATTGGCGCCAGCATCGGGTTCATACGCCACGGAAAGATCGAATACTCAAGGCTCTCGCTCCTTGTGGTCCTGACGGTGATCGCGTCGGGGCTGGGGGCCTTGTGGGTCGGCTCGTTCTCTTCGGAAGCCGTGCCCGTCTTCGTCACCGTCTCGATGTTTGTCGTGGTGGCCTTCACGCTCATCAAGCGCGATTCGGGCATCGGCAGTAAGGAGGAAAGCGAGGTTTCGAGAGGTTCGGTCGCGGTTACGCTTGTTCTTACGTTCCTGCTCGGGATCTACGGCGGAATGTACAGCGGAGGCTATGTCACGATGCTCACCGCGGTTCTTGTCGGGTTCTACGGGCTTTCGTTCACACAGGCGGTCGCGGGCACAAAGTTCATCAACGTATTCTCTTCCGCGATCGCCACGGCCGTTTTCGCGTGGCAGGGTTTGATTGACTATTACCTTGGCATTATCCTTGGCGTTACAATGTTCGCCGCCGCATACGTCGGCGCGCGCACCGTCACAAAACTCGACGATCTCTGGCTCAAAAGGATCTTCATCTCCGCTGTCGTCCTCCTGGCGCTGAAGACCGCCTGGGACCTAGTCGGATAAACTTTCGCGCTCAAAAAAGATGCTGAACCACACACCGGAAACGGTCTCCCACATACGCTCGGAACTCGCCAAGGTCATCGTCGGCCAGGACGAGGTCATCGAGCAGATTCTCGTCGCGTTCCTTGCCGAAGGCCACGCGCTTCTCGAAGGAGTTCCGGGGACCGCGAAAACCCTGATCGTGAAGACGCTCGCAAGGATCATCGGGGCGAAGTTCTCGAGGATCCAGTTCACGCCGGACCTTATGCCTTCGGACATCACGGGAACGAACGTCTATAACATGCAGACGTCAAAGTTCTCCGTTCGCCCGGGGCCGATATTCACCGATATTCTTCTCGCCGACGAGATCAACCGCACGCCCCCGAAGACGCAGTCGGCGCTTCTCGAGGCGATGGAAGAGCGCCAGGCGACCATCGACGGCAAGCGTTACCTTTTGTCGCCGATCTTCACCGTGCTCGCGACCGAGAACCCTATCGAATACGAGGGTACCTACCCGCTTCCCGAGGCCCAGCTCGACCGCTTTCTTCTGAAGATATTGATCGACTATCCCACGAAAGACGAAGAGTTAACGGTCGTGACCCGATGGGACGAAGGATTCAACTCCCAGCATCTGGACGAGATCGACCTCCGGCCGATCTCTGACCCGAACCTTATCAAGGCCTGCCGCGCCGAGATCCGCTCGATGCGGACCGAAGAAGGCGTGAAGAACTACATTGTCGACGTGGTCCAGAAAACCCGAAACCATCCGACCATTCTCTACGGCGCGAGCCCGCGCGCTTCGGTCGCGCTTCTTCTGTGCGCCAAGGCGCTCGCCGCGATACGCGGCCGCGATTTCCCGACTCCCGACGATGTACGCGACGTCTCGATGCCGGTTCTCAGGCACCGTATCTCGCTGAGAGCGGAAGCCGAGCTGGACGGCGCGACAACCGACGCGGTCATTTCCGACATCATCCGGACCGTTGAGATACCCCGCTAAACAGAACTCAATAACCGCGCTGGCGCTTTCGGTTGTCATCGCGATCGCCGCGGCGGCGGTGCACGCACAGGTTCCGAAGTTGATCCTGAACGAGGAACTCGGGCTTGCGGCAAGGACCGGCGACGCGGAACGCGTGCGTGAGATCCTCGAATTGGGAGCCGACGCCGCGGCACGCGACCTCTTCGGTCAGCCCATCGTCGTTCTCGCTTCGCTAAAGACCTACGACAACCGGCACCAGACGATCATCGACCTTCTCCTCAAAAAGGGGGCCGATATCGACGCCGCGAACCCGTTCGGCACGACGCCTCTGATGGTCACGCAGACCGCCAGCCGATACAACAGTTCGGACGAGTACTTCAGGAAGCGCGGTGCGGATTTCTCCAGGACCGACATGTTTGGTGGAAACTACGAGTTCTACTATCTTTTTGGGACTCAACCGACATATCCGCCGTTCGCGGAAAAGGGAAAGGCGAGGCTTCTGACGGAGCGCGAGATCATCTGGCGGTACGTTCTAGAGAACAATCTGGCACGGCTGGAAGATCCGAAATGCTGCGGGCGCATGGGAAACTCCGCGACTGTCGTCATGGCGCTCGCATATTATGGCTACAGCGACCTGTTCGAAGAGGCGGTGCGCAAAGACAGAAGCCTGCTCGGGGAGCGCGATTCGTACGGCAGCACAGCGCTGCACTACGCGGCGCAGGGCAATTGCGACAAGTGCGTCTACCTTGGTTTCGACAACAAGGACGGATACCTCGAGCTCCGGGACAATTGGGGTGAAACGCCTCTGATCCGCGCGGCAAAGTTCGGACACGATCTTTTCATATTCAAGATGCTAAGACTCGGAGCCGAAACGGATCTGAAAGACAGCGGAGGGAACTCGGCCCTTGGATATGCGGCGGCATACGGTCGCGATGAAGCAGCGCTTGCCCTTCTTGCAGCCGGAGCAGATTCTTCCGCGCCCGCGTTTGAAGGGCTTCCGGCATTGATCGCCGCTGCGAAAGCGGGACACGAGAAGGTGGTCGGGACGTTCGCAACCTCAAAGGCCCTCGCGGTTGTAGCGTTGCGGAAGGGAGGCATCGACGGCGAAGAAAAGAAGCGGATGCAGACGATGGCCGAGATCGATCTCGACATACGAGGCCGTGACGGAAGGACGGCACTGATGCTCGCCGCGGCGCGGGGGTCTCTGAAGATGGCTCAGTTCCTCGTCTATTCCGGCGCTGACCTCCGGCTGAAGGACGGGACCGGCAGGACAGCGCTCGACCTCGCCAGAGAAAGCGGAAACTCCGAGCTGGTCAAACTGCTCGAGAACCCGCCGGGAGAAGCCGAAATCTTGACACGATCTGTAAAATAGACGGGCAGTTACGACTATTCAGAAGAAAGAATGTCTGATATTCCGCGAAGAAAGTTCATAGCGAAACTCGGTGCAGCGGCCGCCGCCGGCCTGCTGTGCCGGGACGTTCCAGCGTTGATCGCCAAAACGGCCGGCGGCGGGTCCGGCGATTTTCATTTCCTGGTCGTCGGCGACTCTCTGGTTTCGGGGCAGGGCCTCCGCGAGGAGGACCGATTCTACTCGCTGACCCGCAACTGGCTTCAGGAAGAGATCGTCGGAAACGGCGGCAAAGTGTTTCTCAAGAACAAGTCTCACTCCGGGTCGAACGTCTATCTCAACGAGAGGGACAGGCAGGCGCTTGAAGAAGCTGAGCGCCCGCTCGACCAGTTCTTCCCCTCTGAGGTCAATTTCACGTTCCCGTCCATTGCGAAGCAGGTCGAGGTCGCTGTCAGGGAATACTTGGGAGCGGGCGTCGATCCGAATGACGTCGGGCTTGTGATGGTCTCGGGCGGCCTTACGAACATCACGGTCAAGGGCATCATCGATCCGTTCGACGATTCCGACAACCTCCGCAGGGACATCGTGAAGTACTGCAACGGATACATGAGCAGGTTTCTTGGCGAAGCCGGCGAGGCGTTCCCGAATGCACTGATCGCCGTCATTGGCTATTTCCCGATGATCTCGCCAAAGTCGTCGACCGGAATGGTCTATAACGCGGTGCTCGAGCTTTACGATTTCCCGGGCCCGATGAAGCCGCTTATGAACAACGTATTCACGAAGCAGTTCTTCAAGATCCTCCACAAAGGAATGACCAAACGTTCGAGGATCTGGGCGGAAGGCTCGGACCGGGAACTGAAAAACGCCGTTGCCGCCCACAACGAGCGGGCCGGCCGGGAACAGGCCCTGTTCGTAAAGTCGCCGATCGATGAGAGCAATTGTTTCGGAACCAAGAATTCTCTGCTTTGGAAAATGGGCAAGAAGGGAAGATCGGAAGACGATCTTTACGATCTGAGGACGGAAGTCTGTGATGAGGCGATCGATTCCGTAAAGGACATCAAGCTCGATTTCGGAAAGCGCTTCTGCGAACTCGCGGGACTCGGGCATCCGAACCCTGAAGGATCAAGGGCGTATGCTGAATCGATCAAGGCCTCGCTTCGCCCGTTGCTTGCAGAAGACTCTCGCGATGTGTCATCATCCCGGCTCGCAAGGAGATTCCAGATATGATCAAGCAGATCCGCGGCAGCACCATCTGATAACTCGACCGTGACGCCTTCCTCCGAGAGACGGAGGGCTTCCGAAGAGTGGCGCTCGATATCGGAACCGGCGACGGACGATTCGTGTTTCGCTCGGCCGAGCGAGATCCGGATACGTTCTGGATCGGAGTGGACGCCAACGCAAAACCCCTCAAAAAAATCTCGACGATGGCCGAACGAAAGCTCGGGAAGGGAAGACGTGCGAACGCAATGTTCGTCCACGCTTCCGCCGAAGACCTGCCCGAGGAGTTCAAAGGCATTGCCGATGAGATATTCATCAATTTCCCCTGGGGAAGTTTGCTTGGGGCCGTGCTCCGTCCCGACCCGGAGTTCCTTACACAGATTCTGAGTGTCCTGAAGCCGGGAGGAAGGCTTTCCATCCTTACTGCGATCGATCCCAAACGCGACCAAACCGAGTTAGGGAGGCTCGGCATCGAGCCTGCGAGCGCTCATTTCGAAATTTCGATTGCGTCGAGGTACGCATCGGCGGGTCTTCAGCAAGTTCCGTGCGGAACCGGCTCCGCCAGAGAACTCCGTGCGGAAACGACCTGGGCGAAGAAGCTTAAGGGGTCACGTCAAAGGCGATTCGTCAAACTTGTATTCACCGCTTCGGCGTAAGAAGATCCTATGCCGAATATTTGAATCCCGCCGGGCAGAGTTATATCCTAATTGTTTCGGCGGGAGCCGGAATTTCGGCGATATGAAGATAGCAGTGGCAATGAGCGGCGGGGTGGATTCTTCCTCGGCCGCGGCCCTCCTGAAAGAGCAGGGACACGAACTTGTCGGATTCACGATGCAGCTCTGGAATCAGAGGCGCAATGTGAACGTCGACGAGAACGGCGATCCTATGCCTTCGCGCTGCTGTTCGCTCGATGACGTGTACGACGCGCGGCGCGTGGCCGAATCGCTCGGGTTCCCTTTCTACGTATTGAACCTCGAGAAAGAGTTTGAAGATTCGGTAGTCAATCCGTTCATCGAAAGCTACCTTTCCGGCGAGACCCCGATCCCCTGCGTAGCCTGCAATTCTCGTTTGAAGTTCGCATCGCTCGACAAGCTCGCCCTGAGCCTGGGCTGCGACAAGGTCGCGACGGGGCATTACGCACGTGTCGAGCACGACAAGGAAGCGGGCCGGTATCGCCTGTTCCGCGGAAAGAACCACTGGAAAGACCAGAGCTATTTTCTGTGGGAGCTTACGCAGGACCAGCTTTCACGCGCGTACTTTCCGCTCGGGGAAATGCTAAAGAGCGAGGTCCGCGACATCGCCCGCGAGGCGAATCTCTATACGGCGGAGAAGGCCGAATCGCAGGAGATCTGTTTCGTGCCGGACGGGAAGTATTCGGAATTCATCGACCGGTACCTTGATCATGACGGCCGGGCATCGGAGATCCCCTCGGAAGGCGAGATCGTCAACACCCGTGGCGAGAGGCTTTCGGAGCATTCGGGAATTCACCGCTACACGGTTGGCCAGAGAAGAGGGCTCGGGATAGCGCACGAGAAGCCACTGTACGTGGTGAAGATCGAGCCATTGAAGAACCGGATCGTGGTCGGCGAAAAAGAAGAACTCCTTTCCGATTCGTTCACGGCCCGCGGCGTGAACTGGGTAGCATTCGACGAACCGAACCATCCCGTGCGCGCTCACGTAAAGGTAAGGTACCGCCACAAGCCGGTCCGGGCGACGATCGAGACGCTGGAGGGCTCCCGGGCCCGCATCACGTTTGACGAACCGCAGCCTGCTGTCACGCCCGGCCAGGCGACGGTGTTCTACGAAGGAGAGGAAGTTGTGGGCGGCGGATGGATCGAACGAGGGAAGTGAGACCAGAAATTTGAGATGAACAAGACAGAGCTTCGCCGACAGTTCCTTGCAAAACGCGACACTCTTTCAAGGTCACAGATCCTTGACCTAAGCACGCGCATAGCGGCCAACCTATTCTCATCGTTCGACCTGTCTGAGATCCGCTGCATCCACAGCTTCCTGACCATCAAGGACCGGGGCGAGGTCGAAACATCGATAATCATTGACCTTATCTGGCGGTCGTATCCGCACATCACCGTCGTGGTTCCTCGCATAAACCGGAAAGAGAAAAGAATGGAATGCGCGGTTTACGATCCCATGTCGCGTCTTATTCCGAACTTCTGGGGTATCTTCGAACCGCTGAACACAAGGGTGGTTTCGGAGCAGGCGGTCGATGCCGTGATCGTGCCGCTTATCTGCTTTGACGAGACCGGCCACAGGGTCGGCTACGGCGGCGGCTACTACGACAAGTTCCTCAGCATTTGCCGGCCCGACTGCCTCAAGATCGGCGTCTCGTTCTTCGATCCGATCGGGAAGATAGAGGATATTGAAGATCACGATATCCGCCTCGACTTCTGCGTGACTCCCGAAAAGGTCTGGGACTTTAAAGAAAGCACCCTTCAGGACGCGCAGGGGTGACGGCGTCGATCCGGAACGGAAGGACGGTTTCTCTCGAGGTTCAAACGGAATTTGCCCGCCTATCTTCCTCTCTTTAAATATGCGGCCATTTCGGTAAACTCAAACCGATCGCCCAAGGATCCCGCCGCACAAAGCCACACTCCCGAATTTCCGATTGAATGAAGATCTCAGTACTCTTCTCCGGCCTTTTCTTAATTCTCGCTCTCGGGGTCTCGGCGCAGGCCGCTGTTTACGAGGTCAAGCCCGGAACTCCGCTCGACACGATCGCCGAAGTGCCGTGGGCCTCGCTCGCTCCCGGCGACCTGGTCCTGATCCACTGGCGGCCCGAGCCGTACAAGGAGAAATGGGTGATCTGCCGCCAGGGCACCGCCTCGCAGCCGATAGTTGTCCGCGGAGTTCCAAATCTCAAGGGCGAGCTTCCCGTGATAGACGGAAGGAACGCTGTCACTCCGGCGGGTCTGAACTTCTGGAGCGAACAGCGCGGCGTGATCAAGATAGGCGGCGCGAACACACCTTCCGACACGATGCCAAGGCACATAGTGATCGAGAACCTCGAGATCCGAAGCGCGCATCCCGATTACTCGTTCACAGCCGACGACGGAACGGTTCAGAACTACACGAGCTCAGCGTCTGCGATCTACGTTGAGAAAGGCGAACACATAACGATCCGCAACACGGTGATGCACGACAGCGCGAATGGCTTCTTTGTCGCGTCTTCGGATGGCACGGTGTCGAGGGAGATTCTCGTCGAAGGGAACTATATTCACGGGAACGGGATAGTCGGAAGTGCCTTTCAGCACAACAATTACACTGCAGCGATCGGCATAACGTTCCAATTCAACCGGTTCGGGCCTCTTCGTGAAGGTTCGGTCGGCAACGCTCTCAAAGACAGGTCCGCAGGGCTCGTCGTGCGATACAACTGGATCGAGGCCGGGAATCGTCAGCTCGATCTTGTGGATGCGGAAGATAGTGTTCAGATCCGCCAGGACCCGGCATACCGAAAGACGTTCGTCTACGGGAACGTTCTGATCGAACCCGACGGCGCGGGAAACTCCCAGATCGCGCATTACGGCGGAGACAGCGGGGCAGTTTCGACCTACCGCAAGGGCAAGCTCTATTTCTACAACAACACTGTCGTCTCGACCCGAACCGGCAATACCACTCTTCTCAGGCTTTCGACGAACGACGAAACCGCCGACGTCCGAAACAACATTCTCTATGTGTCTGCCGCGGGAAGCAGGCTGGCGCTGATCGATGACACGGGGATCGTCGATCTTTCGCATAACTGGTCGAAACCCGGACTTCGGATCTCGCATTCAGGCGGTCCGTCCGGAACCGTGAATGACGATGGCACGGGGATCACGGGCGATTCGCCGGGCTTCATCGACGAGCCCGCACAGGAGTTCGGGCTTTCCGAGGGCTCGCAGGCTATCGACGCCGGAACCGCATTGCATACCGACGCGTTGCCGGCAAACGCGGTCGCATTTCATTACGTGAAGCACCGTGAGAGCGAAGCACGCCCTTCCGGAAATACCATCGATCTCGGCGCGTTCGAATATTCCTCCGGATCGCCGGTCGAAGTAATTACGACCGAACTTCCTTCCGCGAGGCGAGGGACCTTCTACCGGCACACACTTCAGGCGTCCGGAGGTTCGGGAAGTCTTGTCTGGTCGGTATCCGGCGGAAGCCTTCCGCCCGGGCTCTGGCTCGATGAAAGTACGGGTGAGATTCACGGGAAGGCGGTACGAAGGGGATCGTGGACGTTTACGGTTCGCGCGGCGGATGCCGCGAACGCGGCTTCGTTCGCCGAGCGGGAGCTTACGGTCTCGATCCGGCTTTTCCCGTAGCGCCGGATCTTAAGAATGCGCCGAACGCGCCGGACCGCGGGCGTCCCCGCCCGCACCTCCTAGGATGAAGCGCGGCGCAAACTGAAGTTTCCGTTGCAGCCCAAAGCGCTGCTCTAAACGGGTTTCCCTCTTTAACTCCCCAAACGCAGCAAACTCAGCCAACTCGCCAAACTCTTTCCCCCAAAGAAACCTATCCCCGAGATGCTGCACCATAGGCGGTGCAGGCACTTCTTCCCAAACAATCCCTGCAAGTCTTTGGAGGAGAATTAGGAATGAAAAGAGCAATTCTGTTGTTCGGGGTACTCGTGTGCCTTTCCGCCGCTGTTGTCGCGCAGGACGGCCGGGTCACGCAGGGAACTCTGACCGCGTTTTCTGAAGCGGAAGGCCTGGGTGCCTGCCCTTTGAAACACACCGAGGTAAACACACAAATCAGCGGGTTTATCGCCCGCGTCAACCTAAAACAGGAATTCGAGAACACATTCGGCCGCCCGATCGAGGCGGTCTACACATTTCCGCTTTCGGAAAAAGGCGCCGTCGACCGCATGACGATGACGATCGGCTCGCGCGTCATAAAGGGTAAGATTCGGACCCGCGAAGAGGCGAGGCAGATCTACGAAGCTGCGAAATCGAGCGGCAAGACCGCCGCGCTGCTGGATCAGGAAAGGCCGAACATATTTACCCAGGCGGTCGCCAACATCCTTCCGGGCGAGACGATCGTTGTCGAGATAAGTTACGTCGAGACGCTGAAGTACGAGGACGGCGCGTACGAGTTCGTCTTTCCGATGGTGGTCGGCAAACGGTATATCCCGGCAGGCGACGCTTCGGGAGACGCTTCGAAGATCTCGCCCGAGATCGCGCCGACCAGGTCCGGCCACGACGTCTCGATCAATGTCTCGATCGACGCGGGCGTGCCGATCAGCAAGATCGGCTCGTCTCTCCACGAGATCGATTCGCAGAGCTTCGGTCCGGGAGTCGCGAAGGTCAGCCTCAAGGACCATAAAACGATCCCGAACAAGGACTTCATTTTGAGGTACGAAGTGACCGGCGGGAAGATCGAGGACGCGGTCCTCACCCACAGAAGCGGCCTCGGCGGTTTCTTCACGCTCATCCTCCAGCCTCCCGACCTCGGGAGGTTCGAGGACGTCGCACCGAAAGAGATCGTTTTTGTGCTCGACACGTCCGGCTCGATGGGCGGATTCCCGATCGAGAAGGCGAAAGAGGCGATGAAGATGTCGCTGCGCGGCCTGTTCCCGAATGACACCTTCAACCTGATCACTTTCGCGGGGGATACTCACATTCTTTTTGAGGAACCCGTTCCCGCGACTGCGTCGAACCTGGACCGTGCGCTTCGGTTTCTCGAATCACGAAGCGGGGGCGGCGGCACCGAGATGATGAAGGCGATCAAGGCCGCGCTGGAACCTTCCGGTTCGCAGGAGCACGTTCGGATCGTCTGCTTTATGACCGACGGCTACGTCGGAAACGACTCCGAGATCATAGACGAGGTCAAAAAGCACCCGAACGCGCGAGTGTTCTCGTTCGGGATAGGCAACAGCGTCAACCGTTTCCTGCTTGAGAAGATCGCGGAAGAAGGAAGCGGCGAAGCGGCGTTCGTGACCCTCGAGGACGAAGGCTCGCTTGCCGCCAGGAAGTTCCACGAGCGCGTGCGCGCGCCGCTTCTCACCGACATCTCGATCGAATGGAACGGCCTTCCCGTAAAGGACCTCCATCCGACGAAATACAGGGACCTGTTCGCCGGGAAGCCTTTGATAATCAACGGCAGGTACGATTCGGCGGCGTCAGGAACGGTGACGATCCGCGGAAAGGTCGGCGGCCAGGATTACAGGCGCGACATCAAGGTCGATCTCCCGGAGCGTGAGGAAGCTCACGACGTGCTCGGCACGCTCTGGGCAAGGCAGATGGTCGATCTGCTCACGAGCGACGATTACAAGGGTGTCCAGAACAGGACCGCGGACGAGGACCTGGGAGATCTGATCACGAAGATCGGACTCGAGTTCGGGATCGTGACGCAGTACACGTCGTTTGTCGCGGTCGAAGAGGCGGTCCGGAATCCGGAAGGGAATCCTGCGAGGGTCGACGTTCCGGTCGAGAACGCGGACGGGAGCTTTGGGGACAAAAAGGAAGGTGAAGACTCGGCGTTCCGAAAAATCGAGATCATCGCCAGTCTCCAGCGCGCCCCCGCAGTGACATACTCTCAAGGGAGCGGCTCGGGTACCGGTTCCGGGTCAGGAACCGGAAGCGGCTTCGGAAGCGGATCCGGAAAAGCAGCAAACAAGGCGAGCGTTCCCGGACCTGTAAGCGCTGTTGTGAACGTCACGACCGGCGGCTCGACCACGGTCAACGCGTCTTCCTCGGCAGTCAGCACCACGGTCACGAAAGAGACCATCCAGGCACTTCCTGCAAACACGCGCTTTTCTTCGCTTCTGAGCCTTCAGCCCGGAGTCAGTCCGGCGTCTTCGTCAGGCGGGTTCCAGATCGACGGCGCATCAGGATCTGAGAACGTGTATCTCATCGACGGCCAGGAGGTCGCGAACTTCCGTGCAGGCGCTCTCGGCCCGATAGCGGTCGCCGGAGAGAGCATCGCCAAACCGGAGTTTCCCGAAGGCGCGAAGCCCGGAAAGGACGGAACAAAGGTGACGGTCGAGATCCTTGTCGATGAAGAGGGCCGCGTATATTCGGCGAAAGCGACCGATGGCGGAACCCCGCGCGTCAGCGAGGGGGCAGGGAGCGAAGCGACCGACGGCCGGTACCGTCAGTTCGCCGAAAAGGCGGCGCTGGCTTCGAAGTTCACGCCTGCCGAGTTCGACGGCACGAAACTGAAGCTTGAAGGAGTTATCTCTTACGTCTTCAAGCGCGACGATGAGGTAGCCATCACGGTCGAGAAGCTAGAAGCGGTCTTCCCGCCCGAACTGATCCGAAGGCAGAAGCTGAAAAAGAAGCTTCATTTCTGGATCTACGATGTGGTGCTGGCGAGAGAGTCCGGTTCGAAAGAGCATTCGGAATTCGAATCGCGATTCGTCGCAGACGGCGTTGCGAGGATCCGTGTGACCTTGAAGAAGACGTCCGGAGCCGTGTTCATCAAGCTGAAGAATGCGGGTTTCGATGTCGACTCTGTCAACGGCGACATAGCCACGGGCACTATCGATGTCGGAAAGATCGCCGATCTTGCGGAGATGGACGAGGTGACCTACATCTCTCCATAAAGATGTCTACCACGGAGAGCACAGAGAGCACAGAGCTTTAGGGATTGGGGGCAAGATGCCCAAATCAACTCCGTGTCCTCTGTGTTCTCTGTGGTGAATCAGCCTTTCGTCTTCAGCAGGTCGCGGATCTCCGTCAGCAGCTCGACCTCTGCGCTCGGGCCGGCTTCGGCTTCCAGGCCCTTGAAGAACCTCACCGCGTACCTCGCGATGATGAAGATCACGAACGCGACAATAAGGAACTGGATGATGTCGGTGACGAGCTGACCGTACATTATCAGAGGTGCGCCGCCCTTGATCGCTTCGTCGATCATCGCGGGATCGGTAACGCCGTTGTACTTCCCGCTTAGGTCGTAGAACATCGCCTTGAAATCGAGCCCGCCGGTCAGGAACCCGACCGGCGGCATTATCACGCCTTCGACAAGCGTCGTCACGATCTTTCCGAACGCGGCGCCGATCACGACCGCGATCGCCAGGTCCAGTACGTTTCCGCGTTTCAGGAACTCCTTGAAATCATTCCACATAGGTCATTTCTCCTCGGCTGCTTTCTTCTGGGTCTCGAGTTTCTGCCTGAAGTCTTCTCGCATTCGCTCGACGAACTTCGTGTATCCCTCCGGATCGATGAACGGGTTCTCCTTCGGTGAGCTTTTCAGCATTTCGAACTTCTTCTCCATCCGAAAGAAAGACGCATGCGATCCGAGGAAGACGTCGGGTTTGAGCTCAAGCAGGATCTCGAACGTTGATTCGAAGTCCCCTCCTATCTCGGGATATTTATCATTGGAGACCAGATCGTAATCGAGATTCGAGAGGCTTGAGAGGAAGACCACCTCAAGATCACGGTCGCCGTCCCTGACCCGCATCGTCCAGGTCGTCGCGCCTTTCGTGTGACCGGGTGTGCGGATCGTTATCAATTTGTTCTCGCCGAGCGTGATGACCTCGCCGTGAACGATCTGTTTGTCCGCTGTGACCGGACGGAAGATCTGCTTTCCGCCGAACCGGAAATCGTTCGAGCCGCCTCTCGCTAGCACTTCCGCCTGTTCCCTGACGGAATACAGCTTCGCGCCGGTTTTTTCTTTCAAGGTTTTCAGGCCGCCGCAGTGATCGTAGTGCTCGTGGTTGTTGAGCAGGATCTTGACGTCCTTCAGGTCGAAACCGAGCTTCTTCACGCTCGCCTCTATGAGCGGGACGGTCTCTTCGAATCCGCTGTCGATCAGTATGTGGCCTTCGTCGGACGTGATCAGGTACGACGCGACGTCGTTCGTGCCTACGTAATAGACATTGGCGATGACACGGAACGGCTCGACGGGCCGCGTCATCTCCCATTCGCTTTCCGACGTGATCTGGGCGGAGACCGAAAGGACAAAAAAACAGGCGATAATAAGTATTTTCAGGGCTAGTCGATAGTTCATCTCGTTTCGGATCCCGGTTCGGAGGTTCACATTATCCGCCGTGGTCAGTTGACGCGGGCCGCCTGCGCTCCGGTCCGACTCGACAGACTGAGCCGACTGTTTCGCTTCGCTCAATGCAGGCGGGCCGCCTGCGCTCCAGTCCAACTCAATAGACCCGACGGACCCGATAGACTCGCAGACTATCGTGTCGGTCTCGGATACGCCACCGGGCTCCGGTATCCGTCCTTGTCCACCGCGCGGACCCCAAAAAACCAGTTGTCCTTCGACATGTCGGCCATCGTGTGGCTCGTCACGTTTCCGACAAATTTCGAATTCGTCCAGAACGGAGCGGTCGTTTCGCGCCATACGACTTCGTATCCCGCGATGTCAGCCGCCGAATTTGCCGCCCATTTCAGGTCCGTGTCGTTCGTCAGGCGGGTAAGGCTGATCCCTGCCTCTTTCGGGATCGGAGGGGCGAGCGCCATCGATGCGAGCGCGGCGATGTTCACCTTCGTCACGTTCGCGATGTAGCCGAAGTCGATGAACTCGGGCGTGTCGCCGTAGAAAACGCCGTCCTCGGTTCTCACGTTCTGGTGCTGGTGCGTGTAGTCCTCGTGAGGTTCGGTGAACCGGACGGCAGGATATCCGCGCTCGAGGAAGGGAATGTGGTCGCCTCCGCGCAGGTATCGGTCCCGGCGGTAGATCAGCGAGACCTTGAAATCGGGCGAATACAGATCGGCGGTTTCCTTCACAAACCGACCGAGCTGCCGCGCTGCCGAATCGTTCTCGCCTCCGACGCTCCGTCGGAGACCGGCCTCGCGTTCTGTCTCGTTCGAGGGCACGCCTTCGGCAAAAACGCGGACCGTGTTGCGGTCGGGACGGTCCTTGAAGGTCTTCACGCCGCCGATAATGTCGTTCGTGAACATCGCTTCAATGTTCATCCCGGCCTTCTTCGCCTCTTCGGCGAAATGAGTCGCCCCGAGCAGGCCCTGCTCCTCGCCCGCAACGGCCATAAAGATGATCGTCGCGTCGTATCGCTTCTTCGACATCACCCGGGCCATCTCGATCACCGCCGACGTGCCGGAAGCGTCGTCGTTGGCGCCGGGAGCGTCGCATTCGCCGTCACCGGGATCGGAGCACATCGAGTCGTAATGGCCGGAAACGACATAGACGCGGTCGGGATCCGTCGTGCCCTTCAATGTCGCGATAACGTTTGTGATATTGATCGCCTTCGGAACGCGTGGTCTGGGCTCCTGAAGATATGTCTGGAGCCGGACCTCGAGGCATCCGCCGCAGGCTTCGGAGATGCGTTTGAACTCTTCGAAGATCCAGTCGCGCGCGGCGCCTATGCCGCGGTCCGGATCGTCCTGGGCGGAGTTCGTGTTCCGGGTGCCGAAAGAAACGAGCTTGCGGTCGTATTCTTCGATCTTGGAAGCGGATACATCGTTCAGAAGGCCGTTTATCAGATCGGTACGCTTCACCGGCGGAGCGGATTGTGGAAAAGCAAGTACGGTTGCGAAGAGAAGAGAGCAAAGCGCGAGAACTGCAAAACGCATAGATTGATTCCTCGGGATCGAAATATCGTCGGAAAGAGATTTTCGAGATTATAGACGATTCGGGAGAAGAGGAGAAAAAGAGGGGGTAGAAAGACGATGGAGGATTGCCTCGGCGCCGTATGTTAATAGCAGGTCGGTAAGAGAATTCGCCCGGGCGCCATAGGCGCTGCATGTCAATAGCAATTCGGGAAAAAAATGTCCCGGCGCCGAAGGCGCTGAATGTTAATGCCAATTCGGTTGCAGAAATCCCCTGCGCCGAAGGCGCTACATGTTAATAGCCACTCGGGAAAAACAATACCCCGGCGCCGTAGGCGTCGAATGTATTGCCGTATATACCCGTCGATTGTTATACTTCGACGCCGATTCTGTTTATGCTCCCAACCTCGCGTAGCAGAATTGGAGAAAATCAAAAAATAAGGAGCCTAACCTCACCATGGCAAACACTTACTCGCATCTATACGCAATGGTTGTCTTCGCAGTAATGGGACGATCTCACTGTCTCAAAGCCGAATTCAGGGAAGAACTCTTCAAGTACATCACCGGAATAGTCAAGAACAAGGGCCAGAAGTTAATGGCGATTGGTGGAGTCGAAGACCACATTCACATCCTGGTCGGCTATCAGCCGGATATTGCGCTTTCCGATCTCGTACGAGACGTCAAATCGAGTTCCACCCGGTTTATCAACGACAAGAATCTTGTCCGCGGCAAATTTATGTGGCAACGGGGATTCGGCGCTTTCTCTTACTCTCATTCCCACATCGATACAGTAGTTCGGTACGTTCTCAACCAGGAAGAGCACCACAAAGTTGGCAGCTTCAAAGATGAGTATCTCGCGTTGTTAGACAAATACGAGATCAAGTACGACGACAAATACTTGTTCGAATTCGACTAGTAAACGGTATATCAGCACATGACATGTCGCGCCTCTGGCGCGAGATATCATCGACGGGTCGAATAGCTATTAACATGATGCGCCTACGGCGCAAGGCGAGCTGAGGACGAAGCGACAAGCCAAGACTGCGGAGCGCTATGAGCTCGGGCGCCCCGGCGCCATAGGCGCTGCATGTTGATAGCAATGCGAGAAAAAATTGTCCCCGCGCCGTAGGCGTAGAATGAAGATCACAAACAAATAAACCCGGCTGAAGCCGGGAAATTCGAAATCTGGAACCTGAAACCTGGAACTAATCGATCCTGTAAGCCTTCGATTTCCATACGACAACAACCGTGCCTGTCAGCTTGTCCGTTATCTGCCGGAGGCCGCTGTCGAGCGCCCTGTATTCCGGGGTCTTGCGCCGTACGTTCGTAGTCTGCTGTCCCTTGTATGCCGAGTCGTACCATACACCGTCCTTCTGTTCGAAGGTCTTGCCGCTGATCTGGCGCTTCGCGCCTGTTTCCTTCTTTTGTGAAAGCGTACCGAGTTCGGCCTTGTCCTTTCTCGCTACACGTCCTGCGGCGTCGTCAGGTTTTGCCGCCTCTGCAGCCTGAGCTACATTCCCGGCAGGTCGCACATCCGCCGCCGGCGGGGGCGGGGCCGCTACACTCGGCTCATTTGCAAGCGCAACGCGATTTCCGGCGCTGACCTGCGGTCTTGCGGCGTCTTCATCATCCGCGGCGACGTTCTCTCTTGCACGTTCTTCGCCGACCCTCCGGTCTGCGAACCCTTCATCTCTGAGAGGTCCGGAAGGAACACCTGGAGTCGCAGCGGGCGCGAGATCGCTTTCGGTCTCAGCGGTCGCAGCGTTTGCATTTGCGGGCGAGCTGTTGCTGTCGGCGAGCTTTTCTTCCACTCTGTTGGCCGAAGCTTCAGGAATCTGTTCCGGGGATTCCGAAGAACTCGAGTTCGTGTTGCTCATTGCTACGGAATCACCCGCTGGGCCAAGGTTGCGGAACAGCGACACCGCGAAGAATCCCGCCATAAGCACGACAAGGACGCCCATCACCGCCGCAAGTCCGCGTACCGAAAAGAGCTTTTTGTACCAGGGTATCTCAAAACTTATGGCCGCTCCGGCCGCCGTTTCGGGCTCGGACGCTTCCTCGCCGCGGTTCAGGATCACCACGTTCGAAAGAATCGTCCTGCATCGGGCGCAGTCGGCAAAATGAGACATCATGCGCGCCCTCGCCTTCTCGGGCAAAGCGTTCTCGGCGAACACGGCGATCTCGTCGGCGTCGATATGCCCGCTGCCGATCTCTTCCGCATTCGCTTCCGTCTTCGCGAGTCTGCGAAGAAGGCTGTCGATTTCGATGTCGTGATCCTTGATCATCTAGCTTTGGTAATGTGTCTGCTAAAAATGCAGGCTGTGAACGGCTCCCGCCGCGATGTCTTGCAGGACGCCCGCGATCACCAGCAATACGAACATTTTCTCGATGCTGATTCCCAGCTTCTCTGCCGAGTCCGAAAGGTGCCGTTTCACCTCGTTCTCGCTCCAGCCGTGTTTTTCTGCAAGGGCCTCTTCGACCACTTTCCTTATCTTCGTCTGCACGCGGGTGATCTTCCGGCTCGCCGTCGCCTCGTGATAACCGAACATATCGGCGATCTCCTGAAGTATAAGCCCGTCGTAGTAATAAAGTTTCATCACGAGCTTCTCTTCGTCGTTCAGGTCCTCAACGGCGCGCATCAACGCCTCCATTATGTCTTCTTGCGCTTCCGATTCGCTAAAGATCTGCTCGGGCGTGTCGGCGGTCGAAACGACGGCCTTGAAATCGGTCCTTTCCGAGGATTCCCTGGCGAGGTTCTCGAAAACCCGGTCCTCCTCAACCTGCACGACCCTCTTCATCTTACGGTATTCATCGATCGCAAGTTGGTTCGTGACCGCACGGAGCCAGCCTCCGAGGCTGCCTTTGCCGGAGTAATACGAGAGTTTTCCCTTGGTCTTTCCTTCGGTGTCCAGCTTCAGCCCGTGGAGCTCCGCCCAGATCGATCCGGCGAGGTCTTCGGCATCTTCACGGTTTTTGCAGAAGTTCCACGCGGCGGATTTCACGGTCGAATCGAAATTGATCACAAGATCGCCCCAGGCGGTCTCGTCGCCGCGTTCGCAGGCGATGATCAGGCACAGGTCGTCGGCGTGAAGGGAATCGATGAACTCGATTATTTCGGGATGCCCGGCGTCCGGCTCGTCTCGCAGAAGATATTTCTCGACACCGTCGCCGATGCGGCCGAAAATGTCTTCCGCAGTCAGTCCGCGCGGGTTCTCGGCGCGCGAGATAAGCCTCGCGGCGGCTTCTTCGATGGTGGGCTGGAATTTTGGAGCGATGGAGGTCATCAGCGACGGGGAAATCTTAACACTCTTCTTCAGTGAGCGGTAAGCGGTGAGCAGTGAGCTGTTTAGCGGCGGGCTTGCCCGCATCGTGTGCGTAGGGCAGGGAGAGGCAAGCGGTGTCAGTAGCCCGACCGTCAGGGAGGGCGAAAATCAGGACTGAGATGAAGGGATTGAGGACTGAGGACTTTGGTATTCAGGTCGAGGTCTTTAACGGAAGACTTCTATCGGATAATCCCCGATATGCTATTTTATCTGCACTTTAATCAAGCATTTATTACTTTTCTTCTTGCAGTGGTCATGTCGTCCGGAACTTCAGAAAGTAGTTTGTGTCCCCGGCATATATGAGAGAAAGAATTCCAATCCTGGTACTTGCTGCAATTGTAGTCTTGCTCGGCATTTCCAATGTAAAAGCGCAGATCGATCTCGGCGGGATCGAACCGAGGCCATTCACGATCATTGCCTACGATTGCATCGGATGTGAAGGCCTTGCTGAGAGGCTTCCGGCCCCCGAATATGGGTATGTGGGTTTCGGCGCACACGAGTGGACAGGATTCGTCCAAGTGGCGGTGTCTGTTGATAATGACGGAAAAGTGACCTCTGCGAATGCGATTTCTGGACACACTTTTTTTCGCATAAGATTTGAGGATGCAGCGCGAAAGGCACGATTCAAGCCATCAGATCGGGTAGCTAGTGGTATGCGGCACAAGATGATAATCAAGTATCTCGTAATCGGGAAGCTCGGCCTGAAGCCGCTAGACGATGCCGGTCACAAACTGGGGATCATTAATGGCCTTGCGACCGAGCTTCCTTCACCCGAAATGAGTGCCGAGGCGAAAAAAGTGTGTGGCAATGGGACAGTAGACATAAGGGTGACTTTAGACGAAGAGGGGAATGTAATATCTGCGACTCCTCTTAGCGGGGATCCTCTCCTTGTCGCGGAATCTGTCGATACGGCAAAACGCTCAAAATTCCAGAATCAGAGTCACATCTCAGTAAATGAGGGCATCATTCGATACACCTATCCACTTCCAGAGAAGTGCAGATCGACCGGCGACCCAGGACTTTCGATTACGGCTGGAATCACCTCCCCGAGGGTTCCGGCTGATTGCGAATGTGGAGGGAAAGTACGAGTGGAGGTTGTTGTTGACCCAAGTAGCCGCAGACCAGTGCGCGCGAGAGCAGTTTCAGGGCTCCCGCTCTTGCGGCCTTATGCGGAGGAGGCAGCAATGACCGGAAGCTATACACTGAGTTCGAGCTTTGGGCTCCCTGGACTCTTGAAGCATACCGTCACGATCGCTTTCTCAGATTCAACTCCCCTTGCAAACAAAACAGACTGCAAGAAAGTCGGTACTGTTGGCCACTACCCGCCAGGGACGAAGCCGATAGAGAAAAGCGAACCGGTGTTTTCCGAAGCAGTGATGAGGGAGAATGCAGGCGATACGGTTAACGTGGTCGTCCTCGTCAATGAGGATGGCGTCGTCGCAACTGCCCAGGCAGTGAGCGGGAATCCTACCTTGCATGAGCCTGCAGAGAAGGCGGCGATGAAATTCAGATGGAAACCGCATTTGATCGGAGGTTGTCCCGTGCGGGTTAGGACAATGATAGTGTTTCATGTCAGCGACGAGCGCGAATGAAATCCCTCAATCCGGTTTAGTCCGAACGCAAGCCTCAAATAGGCGGCGGTTAAACGGGACTATTTACGCCCTCCCTGACGGTCGGGCTACCGACATCGCTCACTGCTTACTGCTTACTGCTCACAATACAGACAAGCCCTGCCCCTACATTCAATGCATCACCCCCGCAGGCTCTTCCGCAAGAACGAGATGATCTTGTATCCGTCGAGATATACCCAGGGTTTCTCGCCGAGCGTGTAATGCCCGCACGGGATGACCGTCTCGTCGTGTTCGATGCCGCGCTCATTCAGCGCTCTCATAGTGCTGCGGGACAGGTCGACCGGGAATGACAGATCGTAGAGAGTGTAGATGTAGCGTTGCGGCCTTGGCGGGAGCGCCGCGAGTTTGTCCAGATACGCGAACGGCGAGATCGGCTTCCAGCACTCGCGCAGGTCCTCAAGCGAAATGCCGGTTTCGAGCCCTTCCTTCACGTGATAGGTCGAAAGGCCTCTCCAGACCACATCGGAGACGTAGCCCGAAACGTGATTGAACACCGCCGACTTGATGGTCTCATCGTGAACGAAAGCCAGGAACGCCACGCAAGAACCGATGCTGGTCCCGACCACTCCAACTTCTTCGTAGCCTTGCTGATACAGCCAGCGGACCGCCGCAAGCGTGTCGAGGACCGACTGCCGCACGGACTGGATGGTGCGGCCTATGTTCGGCGAGACGAGATGATCGGCGCGCTCCAGCTCCGGCGGCATCCTTTCCTCGTGATACGGAAGCGTCAGCCGAAGCGCAGAAACGCCAAAGCGCTGAAGATTTGTGCAGAGGTTCAGATAGCTCCCTTCGCGCGCATTCCAGTGCGGAAGCACGACCGCCGCGGCGCGTTTGTCGCCTTCGACCGCGAAAAGCCTCGCGTGGGCTATGTTGTTCTCTTCCGACGGGGTCTCGACCGCGCTTCGCCAGGAAACGTATCTGCTTCCTTCAATTCCCTGAGGATCGGGCGACCCTTCGGAAAAGTCGGGTTCCGGACCCAGGGAGAAATACTCGTCGCTCGATTCGACCGAAACCTGCGAGTGCCTTCGGAAGAACTCAAGCGGATCGGTCCCGTTCAAGGAACGGTCGATAAATTCCGTACCCCATTCGAACGGCCTCACGATACGGTTGTCGTTCAGCATCGCGAGCTGTCGTTCGCGTCTATGTATCAGGCGCTTGATCATTTTCCTAAAGCTTCTTTCCGTAGCTGGCGTCCATCAGCCTCGATCTCGAAGGATAGTGAAGCGCCATTCCGCCCATACCGGCGGCGATGAACACGATGAAGTACTGGTAGCCGAAAGCGAATCCAAGCACGAGTCCGAAAGCCGATGCCGCCTCGCACATCGCGCAGGAAACAAGCATTCCGGTCTGCACGAAAGTCGGTTGCTGCTCGTCGATCGCCCGCTTGTAGAACGTGGAACTGATGAAGAACGAGGCTCCGATCGCCATAAGGCTCGCCAGCGCGAGCGCGAGGACGATCGGCGGGTTGTCACCCAGGACCGGCTTCGCGAGATCGAACCGAAGAAGCTCCGGCTTCGCGACAAATGCCGCGATGATGAAGATGACCTGGGAGGACATCAATGCAAGCCAGATCATCGACATCGTCTTGTGCATTACCTCGATGTTCGGTTTGTTTTGCATGGTTCTCTAAATGGGGTGTACGACAACCTTCAGGTTGTCGCGGGCCGCTCGCGGCCCGAACGGCTCGGGGAATTCCGCGCTTTCGCGCGGCGCGCTCAATGCAGCGCAAAGCGCTGCTCTAAACGGTTCGCGCGGCGCGCTCAATGCAGCGCAAGCGCTGCTCTAAACGGTTCGCGTTACACGCTCAATGCAGCGCAAAGCGCTGCTCTAAACGGTTCGCGCGGCGCGCTCAATGCAGCGCAAAGCGCTGCTCTAAACAGTTCGCGTTACACGCTCTATGCAGTGCAAAGCGCTTCTCTAAACGGCTCACTGCTTTCCCCCTTTGAACCTTGAACCTTGAACTTGGAACTGACCTATTCCGTCGCCTCGATCTCCTCCTCCAGAAGCTGACGTTGGTACAGATCGGCGTACTCGCCTTTGATATCGAGAAGCTCGTCGTGTGTGCCTCTTTCGATTATCTCGCCTTCCTCCAGAACACAGATCAGGTCCGCGTCGCGGATCGTCGAGATCCTGTGCGAGACTATCACCGTTGTCCGGCCGGACCGTATGTCCCTGAGTTCGCGCAGGATGTTCTCTTCCGTCAACGTGTCTACAGCAGACAGAGAATCGTCGAGGATAAGGATCCTCGGGTCGCGCATCACCGCGCGGGCGATCGCCGTCCTCTGCTTTTGCCCGCCGGAAAGCGTGATCCCGCGTTCGCCTACAAGTTGCTTGTACTTGTTCGGGAATTCCTTGATGTCCTCTGCAAGGCCCGCCACGGCGGCAGCCTTTTCGACCGTCAGCCTTGATCGTCCATTACCCGAATGGCCGTCGGAAAGCTCATTCACCCCGAACGCGATGTTCGATTCGATCGTGTTGCTGAACAGAAACGTCTCCTGCTGGACGTAGCCGATCGCGCCCCGAAGCTGCTCGAGCGGGAACCGTCTCACAGGAATGTCGTCCACCAACACGGTTCCTTCGTCCGCCTCAATGATCCTCGGTATCAGGCTCACAAGCGTCGATTTCCCGCTTCCGGTCTTTCCGACAAGTGCGACCGTCTGGCCCGCCTCGATCACGAGGTTGATGCCGCGCAACGTCGGCTTTTCATCGTACGCGAAGTTCAGGTTCCGGAACTCGATCTTGCCCTTTATCTTCGGCTGCTCGCGCACATCCGGCGCGTCCTTGATCGCCGGCTCGGTCTCGAGGATCGCGTTGAAACGCTTCAGGCTCGCCGTCCCGCGCTGGTAGAGGTTGACGACGTATCCCAGAGCGATCAGGTACCAGATCATCCTCTGCAGATACAGGATGAACGACGTGAACTCGCCGGCCGTGATCTCGCCGCGGACCGCCATCGGCACGCCCACGGCGACGATTATCACAAAGCTGAGCCCGATAAAAAAGAAAAGCAGAGGACGCATCGCGGCCGCGAACTTCACGAGGTTGATGTTCTTGTCGGCGTATTCCGTATTCAGCTTCTGGAACTCGCCGATCTCCGAATCTTCTTGGGCGTAAGCACGGATCACCCTTGCCCCGTTCAAATTTTCCTGCGCACGCGCCGTGATGCCCGAAAAGAACTCCTGGATCTTCTCGAAACGCGTGTGGATCTGCTGGCCCAGGAATTTGACCGTCAGCGACACGAAAGGCAGAGGGATCAGCAGAAATAGCGTGAGTTTCACCGAGATCCCGAACATTATCGGAAGGACGACCGCCAGCGCGAAGACCGCCTGGAACGAGTAGAGGATCATCGGGCCGACGATCTGACGCACGGCGCCAAGGTCGTTCGTAGCCCGCGCCATAAGGTCGCCGACTCGCGTGTTGCTGAAATACTCGAGCGGCTGGTGGACAAGCGCGTCGTAGAAGTCGCGGCGCATGTCGTACTCGATGTGCCGGGAAGCGTTGATAAGAAGCCGCCTCTGGAGAAACAGGAATGCAGAGCCGACCGCGCTGACACCGACAATCGCGAGCGGGTAGTAGAAGACCTTATACCAGGTGATCTCCCGGCTGAGCTCGTCGATCGCCATTCCGACGATGTACGGCACAAGCAGGTTGAAGACCATCCCGAACAGAATGCACAGCACGCCGAAGACTATGCTGGACAAGTACGGCCGGAAGTACCTTACGAATTTCCTAAGTTCTTCCATTTACTGCTTCTTCTTCAGGATGCCTTTCTTGTAATGATGGGGGATCTCGAACCGACCCTTGCCTGCCTTTAGTGAGAATCTCTTGATGTTCCGCCTGACGAACACGTCGCCGAAATCTCCGGAAGCGGTAGTGTCCTGCCGGACAGTGTGCCCGAGTTTCGGGTCGTAATAAATATATCGCTGAACGCCTTCATCGCCGGGCAGCCAGACCGAATACTGGTCGACGCCATCCTCGGACGACACCTTGTCGAAATGCGCCTTCTCCTGGTCGAAAAGCACCAGGATGCCGCCGACCATTGAGTGGACCCACTCGTTGTCGCTTTGATACTCGCTCTCGTTGGCCGTCCAATCGACATATGCCCTGGCCCGGCGGTCAATCAGGTACGATTCTTCTCTTGAAAGCCTGAGCATCGACCGCTCGTTGGGCTTTCCATAGTTAGTAACAAGCAGGATCTGCTTGCCGCTTCTCGCGATCAGGTGCGGCGTCGTGCTTTGGACGTTCCCATCAGTGAAGCTCGTGAGCGTGACCTCGACCTCGAATTCCTCGGGGAGCTCCGAACCGAACGTGAACTTCGGCGCGTCGGTCGACTTCCCGCTCCCGAATCCCTCGCGATCCGGTCCGGGCCCGCCGCAGGAAGCAAACGCAACAAGCAGGAAGATCAGCACGAGTTTTCCGGCGCATTTAACGGTCATAGCCATCTCGTTCACTGCTTGTTCTGACGCGATCCCTCGGGGATCTCGAACAAGCCCGCCTCCGGTTCGTTCCTGAAGTTAGAAACCTCGTACCTGAACGCGAGCTCCTTCTTCCCATCCCGCAGAGAATAGATCTCGGTCCCGACCGGGAACTTCCGGTTCTCGTCGTAGGTTACGATCGTTTCCGAACCCTCAAGCCCCTCGGGTGATACTCTGTACCGCGAGACACCGTTCTCCGTCGAGAGCTTCTCGTACTTCGTCCCCGGAGTCGCAGTGAGCCATCCCCGCACAAGCTCGCGCGCCGCTTCGTTGCCGCCGGGACCGCGTTTCTGCTCCGTGTACTCCCCGGTCTTATCGGAGAAGATAACCGACCGCCCGTCGGCAAGCTCGATCAGCCGCCGTTCGGACTCCGTGCCCGGTTCGAAAGTGATCGACAGTTCCATGCCGCGCTTCGCCACGATGTACTTCCTTTCGATCACAGGTTCGCCGTCATCGAACCCGGTCACGGAAATGTCGGCTTGATAGCGGTCGGGCTCTTTTGTTAAAAAAGGTATGTTCGAGACGGCCTCGGGCGTCACCGCGGGATCTCCGCCGACCCCGTTTGACGGACCCCAAATGCCGCAGGAAAAGGCGGTTAGCGCCGCCCAAAGGCACGCGGCGGCGGTCATCGATCTCGAAAGCGTTCTCATCGGCGAAGGGTGATTTTAACACACCGAAGCAGACCCCTGAATCGGCCTCACGACCGACCTGATACGATGGACTCCGATATAAACGCACTGCAGAAAAAGTACCTGCTGAGCGGGCTGTTCGTGGCGCCCTTCACGCCGTTCCTCTATCTGCAGGGCCAGTACACACGGTTCCGCGTCGGGCGCCTTCCCGACGCCGAGGGCGAGGCTTCCGGCACATTCGAAGGGAACGGAAGATCGATCAGGCTGCTCGCGATCGGAGAATCGACGGTTGCCGGTGTGGGTGTCAGCGAGCTGAAAGATGCTCTCGGCGGACGCTTCGCTTTTCATTTGAGCCGGGAAACCGGCGCGACGGTACACTGGCAGGCGTTGGGCGTCAGCGGGATTACCGTAAAGCGGACGCTCGAGGAGATAGTTCCCGAGATCCCGGACGATCCGTTCGATCTGATCCTGATCGCGCTCGGAGGCAATGACGTTTTCTCTCTCAACAGCCCGGTGCGGTTTCGGAACGACATGTCGGAGCTGATCCGCCGTCTGCGCGGATCGAGTCCGGACGCGGGGATCGTTCTGGCGAATGTGCCAATGGTGCGCGACGCGATCGGGATGCCCCATCCGCTGAAGTACGTTCTTGCGAAACTCGCCAAGCTCCAGCATTTCAACGCCATCGGTTTTGCTTCCCAGATGGAGGATGTTTATTACTACGACGAAGTGAAGAAGGTCGGCGATGAATTCTTCAGCGACGGCGTTCACCCTTCGGAGTCGGGCTACGACTCGTGGGCGGAGGACATGGTCAGGTGCTACCTTAAACGAACGAACGGTTCCGGCGGCGGCTAGCCGCGCGGCATTTCTAACCAGGACTACAAGCCTTATGAACGGACCTCACCTCCTGTTCAGGGAATTTCTCGACAAACACGAAGAATGGATCGCCGTTCACCGGGACGGGTCTGTTTTCGGGCTCCGCTCGCACGAGATGGAGCTTGAAGAACGGTTCGGACCGACAACATTCGGATTCCTCGATAACAAGGGCTATTCGGTCTGGAGGCTCGAAGAGGTCTCGGTTGAGGATCGTTCGGCGAAGCTTCTGCTTAGCCGAAGGTTCGGGTCTGTCCTGGATTCTCTCGAGCTCATCCCGAGGGCATCGGCGGAGGAACTTGGAGCAGGGGTTCGGGAGGCCAGGCTTGCGGCTGCGAACGCGATAAGCGAGGCCGTCGCGGATGCGTTTCCGAAAATGAAGCTAAGGCGCGTCTCGATGAACCGTCCGCACTCGCGCCACGCAAGAATTATCCTCGACGGCGGAGCCCTCGGTGACAATGGCGTCATTGCAGACGTTTCGGGCGGAAGCTCACCCGAAAGACTTCTGACGGCGGCCGTGCTCTGGCAGTCGAAAGCGGGTTCGTCGTCGAAGAGAAGGCTTCGGAAGGTATTCGTGGTCGCCCGAAAGGGAAAACTGTCAGCCTTGAAACGGCTTCACGCCTGCCTCTCGGATCCGGTCCGTAAGCGGATCGGAATTCTTTCGCTGAAAAACCCGACCGGACCGCCTTCGATCGGGATCGCGGACCCGATCGAATTTGACGACCTCTGGAAGCCCAGGGCGTCTCCGCTCCGAGCGTCTGGAGACGGCGGCCTCCCCGATCTGGCCCGTTCGGTTGTCGAAACGGACCCTTTGAACATCGACAATCTCTTTGCCAGGCACGGAGCCACTTTGCGCTATCTTGGACTGCCTTTTGCGAGGTTCCGCGAGCTCGGCGGCGACGAAAAGGCCTGGTTCGGAATTGAGAGGGAAAAGCAGATTCTTGATGAGGATTCGAGCGGCGAACTCACGGAACTTCTCGAAAGCCTCGCGGAATACCGCCGGTTCGATTCACCGAACAAACAACACCTTTTCTACCAGGCGGCGCCGGAGGCCTGGCTCGAGTCGTTGCTCAGGCGGGACGTGCGTGTGCTCGACCGCAATCTGGTGCTTTCGCCGATCTACAACCAGTTCAGGACCTCGCGTGACCGTATCGATCTGCTCGCGCTCACAGAAAAGGGAAGACTGGCGATAGTCGAGCTAAAGGTCTCGCACGATCCGACGATGGTCTTCCAGGCGGTCGATTACTGGCGCAGGATCGAGCTTCAAAGGCGGCAGGGGATGCTCGACGCGGCGGGATTGTTCGGGAAAAGAAAGATCGCCGATCGTCCGGCGATGATCTATCTCGCCGCGCCGGCGACGTGTTTCGGGGCTGAGACCGAGAAGCTCGTCGAAGCTGTGTCCGGATCGATCAGGATCGTCCGTTTCGAGCTGAACGAGGACTGGCGGAGGGAAGTGAAGGTCGTCCGGGTGGTGTGAAGACAGAAGACAGAAGACAGAAGACAGGGGAAGAGGAAACAGGATATACAGGATACAAAGGGTGTGGCTGTGAATTGCTCAAGTTCACAACTGTTCTGAATGCGGTCGATCGGACCAGCTATCTTTTAGATCCTGTATATCTTGTTTCCTCTTCCCCTGTCTCCTGACTTCTGACTCCTGACCTCAGACTTCCTCAATTCTTGTTAAATCTGTACCCGACGCCGCGGACCGTCTCAAGGATCTCCGGGTTCGAGGGGTCGTCCTCGATGTGCCGGCGGAGCCGGACGATGAAGTTGTCGATCGCCCTCGTGTCCGTATCCTCGTGAAGGCCCCAGACCTCTTCGAGAATCTCCTTCCTCGAGACCGCAATCCCGGCGTTCTCGACAAGGTGCCTCAGCAGCTTGGCTTCCATCAGGGTCAGCCGCGTGACCTCGCCCTCATCTTCCAGCTCCAGGTTCGTGAAATCGATCCGCTTGCCATTGATCTCCAGCAAATCGAGCGCGGTGGAAGGCCTCGCGTCCGACTGCCATTCGGAACGCCGAAGCAGTCCCTTCAGTCTCGCGAGGAAGATCGGAAGGTCGAACGGCTTTGGAAGGTAATCGTCCGTTCCGGCCTCAAATCCTTTGAGCACGTCCTCGGGGCGGCCGCGAGCGGTCAGCATAAGGATCGGGACAAAATTCCCGTCGGCGCGAAGCCGCTTCGCGACCTCGAAGCCGTCGATTCCCGGCAGCATAACGTCCAGCACCACGGCGTCGAAGCCTCCGTTCGATGAGATCATCTCAAGGGCGGACTCTCCGTCCTCGGCGATCTTCGCCTCGAAACCCTCGGCGTCCAGGTTGAACACAATCCCCTCGGCAATGTGCCTTTCGTCTTCGACTATAAGTATCCTTTTCATCTGCGATCGGGGATCAGCGGCCGGCGGGTACCAGTTTTTCGAGTTCGGCTGTCCAGTTCAGCACGATGTTAAGTCTCGAAGGCATCGAGCCGCCTTCGTTGCTGACCATAAGAAAGCGCGATCCGTCCGGAGCCGCGTCAAATCCGGTCAGGTAATCGCCTTCGAACAGCACGACCGGCTGGCGGATCTCGGAACCGGGCCCTACCTCGGCAGCCAGAAGCCGCTTTCCGCTGCGGAAAAATATCTCGCGGCCGCCGCCGCCCCAGACCGGGAACATCCCGCCCGTGGTTGAAACGACCTGTTTTCTGGCCTCCGATCCTTCGCGCCATTCGGAGATGTAAACCTGCACTTTTCCGGATTCCATCGAAAAGTACGCCAGGCTTTCGCCGTCCGGCGAGAACCTCGGAGAATCTTCCTTGAACTGCGTCGCGATCACGGGCTTGACGCTTCGGTTGTTGAGGTCAAGCAGCGCGATCTCCGCCCGGTCCGGCCCGGGCATCGACGCGAGCGCGATCAAAGGCTCGGTCGGATGGAACGAATAGGGAACTACCTTCGACTCGCCCGAATACAGCTCCTCGCGCGAATCGGAGCCGTCGGCGGCCGCCCTGATTATCTTCCAGACATTGTCGTCAACCGTAGCGAACACGACCGAAGAACCGTCGGGCGCCCAGACGGGCGACTGGCTGTTCCCGTCAAACGTAAGCCGCAGGCTCCTGCCCGAATCGGTCTCGAAGATCCATATGTCGCCGTCAAGCTGGACAGCGATCCTGCGCCCGTCCGGCGCGATCCTTGGAGCCCTGAAATTCCCCCGCCGGTCGACCGCGGTCTGCCTCTCCCCCGAGCGGCCGACCCAGATCATCTGGTTCTCGCTCATCGAGACCTCGGGAAGATAAACGAGCGTTCCATTGTCGGCAATATGGAAATTGGGCAGCGCGAACACGCCGCCAAGGACCGGAAGGGGTGCGTCTTCGGTCTTCAGAGACTCGGGATCGAATCTTACGGCGAAAAGCTGTCCCGCGCTCGAATAGACCAAACGACCGGGAGCAACATACCGAGCGATCGAAACGCCTCCGTGAACCGATGACTCTCCCTCGACATTTTCTATGATACTCACCTTTTTCGAGGAAGGTTCAAAGACCGCGAACTTCACGGAATCCTTCCCGACCTTCGAGAAAAGAACCCGGCCTCCCGGAAGAAGCGTCGGCGAACGGTGGCTCTTGTCTCCGGCGCCGGTGTCGAGGGTCGTCAGCCGCTCCGGCGATCCGCCGCCGTCAGGGATCCGGAAGATACCCTCCGGGTCGGAGGCGTAAATGAATCCGTCATCGGCCCAGATGCCTTCCGACGCGTCCTTGCATCCGGAGCAGATCGTCCGCGCGTCGCCGCCTCCGACCGGGACCCGCTTGATCGATCCGTCTTCGAGGAAGAACCCGATCGATGTTCCGTCCGGCGAGAAGAAAGGCTCTTTCGCGTCGTCGGTGCCCGGAACCGGAGTCAGTTCGAACCTCTCCAGCGAACGCACGAACAGGTTGCGTACACCTTTCGAACGGCTCGCGAACACGATCATCTTGCCGTCGCGCGAGAGGTCCGCCTCGAAAAGACGAAGCTCCTGATCGATCGGCGGAGCGAGCGAAAAGCGCGACGGGGCGGTCTCGAAGGCTAGCGAAGAACTCCACCAAAGCCAGCCGAAAACGACCGTCGAGATCAAGAGAATTCCGGCGATCACACCTAATAGCGCGGATCCATTCCCGAAGCGCCTCCCCAGCCGTCTTCCGACACCGCGCCTCGACAGCGACGCCCCGGAAACAAGCGCCGATTCGATCTCCTTTAAGATCACCCGCACCTCGTTCATCGACTGATAGCGGTGGCGCTGCTCCTTGTTCAGGCACTTCATTATCAGCCTGGAGAGGAGATACGGGACGTCGGAGCGGATATCTTCCACTTCCCTGGGGTCGTGAGTCAGGACCTTGCTGACGATCGAGGCGTAGTTCTCTCCTTTGAAGGGCTTCTCGCCGGTGATCGCTTCGTACATCACGACTCCGAGGCTGAAGACGTCGGACCTTCGGTCCGCCTGGCTGCCTTCAGCCTGTTCCGGTGACATGTAGGCGGGCGTTCCCATCACCTGCCCCGTCTTCGTAAGGTTCAGTGTCGACGATTCGCCAGTGAATTCGGTCCTCTCGACGCGGGCAAGGCCGAAATCCAGGATCTTCGGCACGCCCGCTTCGGTGATCATTATGTTTCCCGGCTTTATGTCCCGATGGACTACTCCCCGCTCGTGCGCGTGAGCGAGCGCGTCCGTGATCGGTATGAACCATTCGAGGAAAGTTCGGAGATCGACCCCGCCGGCGGGGATCATCTCGTCGAGAGGCTTGCCCTCGACATACTCCATCGTGATGAAAACGCGGCCGTCTTCAGCCTCTTCGACCGAATGAACCGTCGCGACGTTCGGGTGATTCAGGTTCGCCGCGGCCTTTGCTTCGGTCTCGAACCTTCTGACGTAATCGGAGGAGGAATTGAGGAGTTTGGGGAGTATCTTGAGAGCGATCGAACGGTTGAGCTTTGGGTCCCGGGCGAGATAGACCTTGCCCATCCCTCCCCGGCCAAGGATCGAGAGCAGTTCGTACTGCCCTATCTTCTTCCCGAAAACGTCCGGAGCTTCGGTCTCCTCGATCAGGTGAATACCGTCCTTCAGAGCGTTTCCCGAAATGAACCTTCCTGCTTCGAGGTCCGCGGCGAGAAGAGTCTCTACCTGGCCGCGCAAAGAGTCGTCCTCGCCGCAGGCGTCGGCGAGGTACTCGTCCCGCTTGTCGGGTTCCAGTTCAATAGCCGACTGGAACAAGCGGTTTATCTGCTTCCAGCGTTCCGGGGTCATTCTGTGAAGGTCTCACGAAACGGAACGGACTACTCGCCCGCTATCTCGCGATAAAGCCAGGCGCGCGCGACGCTCCAGTCCCTTCGGACCGTTCGCGGGGAGATCTCGAGGTATTCCGCGATCTCTTCTTCTGTAAGGCCGCCGAAGTACTTCAGTTCGACGATACGGCTTTGGCGTTCGTCGAGTTCCGCCAGCCTCGTCAGAGCCTCGTCGAGAGCGAGAAGATCCGCCTGCTTGGAATCAGAAACGGGAAGTTCCTCGTCGAATGTGACCTTCTGATCGCCGCCGCCTCGTTTCTGCGCGTTCTTGGCCCGTGCGAAATCGACGAGAATCCTCCGCATAAGTCTCGCCGACATCGCGAAGAAGTGGTTCCGGTCTTGCCAGCGTACCTGACTCGAGTCGATAAGCCTCATATACGCTTCATTTACAAGCGCAGTCGTTTGGAGTGTATGGTCAGACCTCTGCCGGCGCATATAGGCGTGCGCCAGCCTCCGGAGCTCGCTGTAGACGAACGGCATAAGGCGGTCGAACGCTTCTTGATCGCCCTTGCCCCACGCGAGCAGAAGCTGCGTGATCTCTTCCTGCGGTTCGGATTCCATAAGTGACGTCCTTCGCCGACGAGATAGTCGTAAATGCCTGAATCGGGGCAAGTTTACCACACGTACGTCCGCACGCCTCGGATCCTGATTCGATCCGAATGTCCGCTTCTGAAGCCCGCTTCCGTTATCAGTGATGTCGCGAAGGGATTCAGATCCCGGGCGGCACGAAATCATAAAAAAGGAGCGATCATTATGGCGAACATTCATAAGCGGCACGACTGGTCCGAGATCAACCTGACGGCATCGGTCGGAAAGAACGGGGTCAACAACAGAAACGACGTCCTCGTGGTACAGGCGATGCTGAAGTACGGTCTGGAGGGCAGAACCTATTTCAAAGGCGAACGGTTCCCCGAGCCTAACGGGACAATGGATCCTGCGACGATGAACCTGATCCGCAAATACCAGCAGTATCTTCGGCGCAGGCAGGGGCTTTCGATCTCGGTCGACGGAAGGATCGATCCCGCGAAGGGTGAGCGAGCGTTCGGAAGAAAGGGACAATGGACGATTCAGGCATTGAATGCCGACGTGCTGGAGTGGTACGTGTTGTTCGGCGAAAAGGGCGACAACTACATACATTCGCTTTGTATGACCTATCCGCAGGTAATTCAGGCGGTCGGCGGCAACATCCCGGTCGGAAGCCTTGGCCTTGCTCTCGAATCGAGTCCGGCGCTTGTCGGCTCGCTGAACCTTGCCCTGGAGTAGGCAGCGCGTCCTGCTCGTTTCCACGCCGCGGAGCCTCACGGTTTCCGCGGCTTTTTGTTCTTCATAGGATCGAAAAAAACTTGATGTATACTTTGTCCTCCCTAACCAAGTTTTCTCGTCTCCTGAGTTGTCTGCGGTCAAGACCGCATTAGGGCACTCATTAACAGCTATCCATAGGAGAGAAAATGAATATAGATCAAGACAAACTGCATGAACTGCTTGGAAAGTTCGTCGGAGACCTTGGGGCAACGATGGCCGCCGGAACGGTCGTGATCGGAGAAAAACTGGGTCTTTACAAGGCCTTCGGAGGGCCGAACGAGCCCGTGACCGCAGCCGAACTCGCGTCGCGGACGGACACGAATGAAAGGTATGTCCGCGAGTGGCTCAATGCACAGGCGGCGGGCGGGTACGTAGAGTACGACGCGGATTCGGATTCGTATTTTATGACCGACGAACAGGCGTTCGTGCTCACCGATGAGAACAGCGCGGCATATCTGCCGGGAGCGTTCATTCTCGCGACGTCCGCGCTGAAGGCGACGCCGAAGATCACCGAGCGCTTCAGGACCGGCGACGGGCTGGGCTGGCACGAGCACGACGAAGGATTGTTCTGCGGCACCGAGCTTTTCTTCAGGCCCGGATACGCGACGCATCTGGTGAACGAGTGGATCCCCTCGCTCGACGGGATCGAGGAAAAGCTGAAAGCGGGAGCGAAGGTCGCCGACGTCGGCTGCGGCCACGGAGCTTCAACGATCCTTATGGCGCAGGCGTATCCGAACTCGGAATTTCACGGCTTCGACTATCACGAAGGTTCGATCGAAACCGCCCGCAAGAAGGCCGAAGCGGCCGGAGTCTCCGACCGTGTCACGTTCGAGGTCGCGAAATCGAAGGAGTACCCGGGGTCCGGTTATGATCTGGTCACTTTCTTCGACTGCCTGCACGACATGGGCGACCCGGTCGGAGCCGCGGCTCACGTGAAAGAAAGCCTTGCGGAAGACGGATCGTGGATGATCGTCGAGCCGTTCGCAGGCGACCGGGTCCAGGACAATCTAAATCCCGTCGGCCGTGTTTACTACTCGGCATCGACGCTGATCTGCACTCCCGCCTCGCTTTCGCAGGAAGTCGGCCTCGCGCTGGGGGCCCAGGCCGGAGAGGCTCGACTGAGGGATGTCGTTACGGAAGGCGGATTCGGCTCACTGCGGCGCACGGCCGAGACCCCCTTTAACATCATCCTCGAGGCGAAGGTCTAGTTCGCGATCGTATTTTTTGTTTTCAGGGCCGTCCGGTGATCGGGCGGCCTTTTTTGCGGCAGGACTTTTGACGTGAAGAGGCGATGCGGTCGGGGGTTCTCTGTCGCGCTCAGTTGCCCCCCGCTTCAACCGGGGGATTAGAAGGCGATCCCTGGAAATGACAGCCGGCCTTAGCCGGCCTCTGTCGGGGGTGAAGCCCCTCGTAAATGTTGTTATCCCTCGCAACCTCCCGCTAAAGCGAGGGGGCAACTTATGCGTCCCGAATCCGCAGTCGAGGCTGAGATCCTCAATTTTCAACTGCTTTGGCATCTCTACTGTCCGCATTTCTTTTTATTTTCCGTCAATAAGTGTGAGGCGGGAATTCGCCTCTGAGATCCAACAGCAATCATAGAAAGGAGATAAACAGATGACACAGCAATCAATGCAGGAAGACAAGATCATTAACGGCGTGAACGTGACCAGTTTGTTCGGAACGATGGATGCGATCAAGGAACAGAACGATATCGCGGCATTCCAGTTCCGCGCCTCGAACAAGTGGGTGAACGGAGCGAACAACCGGACGACCGTCGATGAGTACTACGGCGCCTGCGAGACCCACTCGCGCGAAACGCCGTTCACGTTCGAAAAGGACGAGCCGCCGATCCTGCTCGGCGAGGACAAGGGCGCGAACCCGGTCGAGTACCTGTTCGCCGCTCTCGCCGGATGCCTGACGACGGGACTTGTTTACCACGCCGCCGCGCGCGGGATCGAGCTTGACGAGGTCGAATCGACCTACGAGGGCAACATCGACCTGCGCGGATTTCTCGGAATGGACGAATCGGTCCGGAACGGATATGAGGGGATCACCGTCACGTTCAGGATCAAGTCCGACGCTCCGAGGGAACAGCTGGAAGAGCTCGTGAAGGTCGCCCAGCAGCGTTCGCCGGTTTACGACTGTGTAAGCAATCCCGTGCCGGTGAGCGTGAAACTTGCCTGAGGGCAGGGAGTAACCCGATGGGAAAGGTAATATCGTTGAAAACAAGGAGAAACATCGAGATGCAGGGATTCCTGGGTCTCGATGATCTCCAGATCGCCCAGCTCGACGGCTGGCTCAGGTTTTCGCCGCTTGTGTGTCTTACGTGGACCGCGGCAGGACTATGGCTGGCGTCGCCGACTGTGATCGCCGCGCTCGTTCCGTTCGCTTTGTTGGGCGGGATCCTGAAAAGGCACCCGTTTGACGCGGTGTACAACTACGGGCTGCGGTTTTTCGCCGGCGGACCGAAGATACCTGCGTACGGAAAGCCCAGGAAGTTCGGCTGTCTTATGGCCTCGGCCGTGCTGTCTCTGACCGCCGCGGCCTTCTACGCCGGAGTTCCGGCGGCGGGATACGCGCTGGGAGGCCTGATGATCGCGCTTGCTTCTGTCAACGTGACCACCGGCTTCTGCGTGCCGTCATACACCTACGCAAAGATCTTCGGCCCCGTGAGGCGGACCGGAACGGTCCGTTCGGCCGGATGACTTCAACCTTATCGACCCAAACGGCTGCCGGTCTCACTCTGATACCGGCAGCCTTACTATGAACGTCGATCCCTTGTTCAGGCCTTTGCTCTTGACCAGGATCCTGCCTCCGTACGAACCCACGATCGAACGGACGATGAACAGGCCCAGGCCCGTTCCCTTAGGGTCTGAAGCCCCCGAACCCCGCACCCTGTAAAACCTCTTGAAGATGCTCTTGAGTTCCGACGACGGAATGCCGCGGCCCCGGTCCTTCACGTGGACTTCCGCCATCCCGGTCGAGCGGAGCCGGAACTTGACTGCGATATCAGGGTCGTCGCCCGAATACTTGACGGCATTGTCCAAAAGGTTGAGGAATACCGTCTGGAGCTCCTCGCGGTCGGCTTCGATCATCAGTGCGTCGGAACCGTCCGTGATCTTGATCGCCTTCTCGGGCAGATTGTAACGGGTAACGATCTGCGCGGCGGATTCGGCGACGACCTCCCTGAGATCGACCGGCGCGGCCTTCGAACGGCGCGTCTTCTCCTTGGTCTTGCTTGCGGCGAGTACCTGCTCCACAGTGCCGAGCAGACGGTCGCTGTCGGCAAGCATTATGTCGTAGAACTCGGAACGCTTTTCCGGGGACAGGTCCCTTTGCTTGAGGGTCTGCAGATAGAGTCGGATCGAAGCAAGGGGCGTTTTCAGCTCGTGCGTCACGGCATTAAGAAACGCGTCCTGTTGTTCGTTCTTGCGGATCTCCCGGACCAGAAAGGTGGTGTTCAGCACGAGGCCCGTGATCAGAAGCGCGAAGAAAACGATCCCGAGCACCAGCAGTGCTATCTGCTGAAGATTGAGGAGTATCCAGCCGACCTGCAGCGCGATCGCGAGGGCTATCAGGAGCACTCCGAGAACTACGAAGAAGATGGTGGATTTTCTGCGCCTCATCCAACCGACACGGTAAAGAAGGAATGAAAAAAAGGCAAAGCCCGGGAAGGCTCTGCCTTTCGAATTTCGTATCAGGGAGCCTTCTCAGGCGGCTTTCCTGAGCGGCACGGCCTCGTTCTTACGCTCGCTCAGTTCGAACGCGTAAACGTCGCTGATGAGACCGAGCTTCTCCAGTGCCTTGATCTGGATCCAGTTCAGATCAACCTCGTACCAGCGAAGCCCGTGCTTCGCCGATCGCGGATAGGCGTGATGATTATTGTGCCAGCCTTCGCCGAATGTGACGGCCGCAACAAGAGCGTTGTTCGTTGACGTATCGCGGGTTTCGAAACGCCTGGATCCCCAGACGTGCGTTACGGAGTTAACAAACCACGTGGCGTGCCAGCCGACCACGGTCCTGAAGAAGATCCCCCAAACGACCATGGTCCATCCGCCGATCGCGAAAAGTATGCCGCCTGCAATGACCGAGGTCAGCCAATAGTACTTGTCGGCAAAGACGTTCCAGGGGTCCTTGACCAGGTCCGGCGAATAACGCTCGTGCGTTTTCATATCGTGAGTCTGCGAACGCCCCTTGAAGATCCAGCCTATATGTGACCAGAAGAAGCCGTTTTTCGGACTGTGAGGATCCTTGTCGGTGTCAGTGTAAGCGTGGTGCATTCGATGGGTAGTCACCCAGCTGAGCGGACCCGCCTGAACTGCGAGGGTGCCGCAGATCATCAGGATCCTCTCGAGCCAAAGCGGTGCCTTAAAGCCTCTGTGCGTCATGAGACGGTGGTAACCGAGTCCGATCCCAACGCTCCCCGAGATCCACCAGGCGACCAGCGCGGCGGCGAGGTTCTGCCAGGAAAACGTGAAGAACGCCGCGACGGCGACCACGTGAAAAATGGTGACCGCTATAATGGTCGGCCAGTTTAGTTTATTGTCTATTGAAGGCTTTATCTCTATTACGTTGTTCATCAATACCTCGATTTTTCTAGGATCGGAAGACGCGGACGTGCCGCCAAGTACGAGGCTAACAGGTTCGCGCGCCGAGCGGTGTAAGAGTTTTGTAATAGCTTTTTCGAGTCCGGTTCTAATAGAATTTCGAGAACCTTATGGAACCATTGATCAGAACCTGGCTATCGGATCCGACGGTGATCCGCGTGCTTACGGCGGTGGCGGGCCTTCTGGTGATCGTCATCGTCGCCAGGATCATTCGGTCGTCGATCACGAGATACGTAACCGGCACGGACAGCCGGTACAGGCTGAGGAAGTTCATCACCTTCCTCGCCTACATTCTGGTGGTGCTGATGATCAGCGTGATATTCAGCGACCAGCTGAGCGGTCTGACGGTGGCCTTCGGAGTCGCCGGCGCGGGGATCGCGTTCGCACTGCAGGAAGTGATCGCGAGTTTCGCGGGCTGGTTCGCGATCCACTTCGCCCAGTTCTACAAGACTGGTGACCGCGTGGAGGTCGGCGGGATCAAGGGAGACGTGATCGACATCTCGTTCCTTCGTACGATCCTGATGGAGATCCGTGAATGGGTCGACGGCGACCTTTATACAGGCCGTGTTGTGCGGGTGGCGAACAGCTTCGTTTTCAAAGCGCCTGTTTATAACTACTCCGGCGAGTTCCCATTTCTGTGGGACGAGATCAAGATACCGGTCAAGTACGGCAGCGACCACAAGCTCGCGCGACGGATCCTGCTGGGTGTCGCTGACAAGATCCTTGTGGACTACGCTAGAGAAGCGGCGGTCTCATGGAAGGAATTCTCGAAGAGGTTTCTTCTGGAATCGGCGCTGACGGATCCGATAGTGACGATGGAAGCGAACGACAACTGGATCGAGTTCACGATGCGGTACGTGGTGGATTTCAACAAGCGAAGGACGACGAAGGACCTCTTGTTCTCGACGATCCTCGATGACTTCGACAAAACGGAGGGGGCGGTTCAAATAGCTTCGGCGACGTTCCACCTGGTGGAAGCGCCGCCGATAAATGTGCACCTGAGAAGGGACGACGACGTACGATAGGCTTCAGCCTGTCGATTTGGACCGCGGGCGTCCCCGCCCGCACGACGAGGTACGATAGGCTTCAGCCTGTCGAAATCCGCGCGTCCGCGCGGCGCAAACAAAAGTTCGCGGTACCTCGAGGTACGATAGGCTTCAGCCTGTCGAGGTTCCGCGCATTCGAGCGGCGCAAACTAAAGTTCGCGCTACCTCAAGGTACGAAGGCTTCCGCCTGTCGAATCTCCGCGCGTTCGCGCGGCGCAAACTGAAGTTCACGTTACCTCGGCGGAAACCGAGCTGCGTGCCACCTCCCGATCGACATAGTTATAAAGAATGTCCCTCTGCTGCGGCCTGTAGCCCGCCTCCCTGATCTGGTAGCGAAGCTCCTTCTCGTTGGCGTCGGTGTTCGCGCCCGCCGCCGAAACCACGTTCTCCTCGATCATTATCGAGCCCATATCGTCAGCGCCGAATCCCAGCGCCGTCTGCCCGAGCCTCAGCCCCTGGGTGAGCCAGGAAGCCTGTATGTGCTGCACGTTGTCGAGGAACAGCCGCGACACGGCGAGCATTTTAAGGTAATCGATCCCCGTCGGCTCTTCCGTGATCTTCCTGCCGAGCGCCGTGTTCTCGCGCTGGAACGTCCAGGGGATAAATGCCGTAAAGCCGCCCGTCTCGTCCTGAAGGTCGCGGATCTTCTGCAAATGCCCGACCCTGTGCCCTACGTCGTCGCCGATGCCGAACATCATCGTCGCGGTCGAACGCAGGCCGACCTTGTGGACGGCCCTCATTACGTCGAGCCATTCCTGCGAAGTGCATTTTGTGGAGACGCGCTTACGTACCTCGTCATCCAGGATCTCGGCTCCGCCGCCGGGCATTGAGTTCAGACCCGCTTTCTTCAGCCTTGCAAGAATGGTCTCGTAATCGAGCCCGCTGATCAGGTGAATGTTGTGGATCTCCGGCGGAGAGAAGCAGTGGAGCTGGAAATCCGGATACTTCTCGTGAAGAGTCGAGAGCAGGTCCTCGTACCACTCGATATCGAAATCCGGATGCAGACCTCCCTGCATCAGCACTCCCGTCCCTCCGAGAGCGATCGTTTCGTCGATCCGCTTACAGATCTCCTCGATCGAATGAACGTACGTATCGGGTTTTCCGGGCCTGCGGTAGAAAGCGCAGAACGTGCAGACCACGTTGCAAACGTTCGTGTAGTTAATGTTCCGGTCGATTATGTACGTGACGACGTCGGGCGGGTTCTTGCGCCGGCGGATCTCGTCCGCGGCCGCGCCGATCTTTGCCAGATCGCGGGACTCCAGCAGGAACCTGCATTCGTCGGAAGAAATGCGGCCGCCTTCCAGCACCTTGTCAAGGATTGGTTGAATGTCATTCATAACGGTTGATCCCAGGCGCTGCGCTGCGTCTCGATCTGCGAATCGATTCGCAGAATCCCAAAAGCGACGTCGCCTCGAATCCAATAATACGGGGTCCGCGAAAACATTGGTCAAGCAATTGGGCTAAAGATCAATATTCGTACCGCAAACTGACCTGATCCGCGAAGTTTTTGCGCCTTAGTAAACAAAGCAATTATACAGAGAGGCGACTTCGATATGAAAAGCAACGAACAGGACATAGGAACAGGGAACGCGGGACTGGTGGTCTTCGTCGTTACGGCGCTTTGGCTGCTGCTCTTCTACTCGGACATCTTTCGGTAGGCGCCGGACAGGCGGGATTTTTTGGGCTCTTACGCAAAATCCGGATGAGAACCGTCCGGTAACACAGAATCAATACAAACGGGCGAACATTGGCAATGCTCGTAGCGAAGGCGGTAAAGAGGATGAGAGAAACGGGAAGAGATCTGGTTTTCAGCGACGTAATGTTGCTGCTCCTTGCGGGAGTCGCGGCATGGTGCCTGGTCTTCCTTTCCGGGATCTTCTAAGCATTGGAACAGCTCCTCCACACCCCTCCTGTCAACGCCCCCGCCCGGAAACGGCGGGGGCGTCTTCATTTTTTCGCGAGTATCGCTAGAATGAACGCGAAGCGATGGAATCGAAAAGCGATCTGAGTGTCTTCGTGCGCGCGCTCGGCGTCTGGGCCTTGATAATTCTCGCCGAGTCAGTCCACGGAACTTTGCGGACCCTGTTCCTCGAACCCGCGATGGGCGGACCGCAGGCGAGGCGCTTGTCCGTCCTCACAGGCGCGCTGCTCATCTTCCTAGTCACATTTCTCTTCGTTCGATGGGTCGGGGCGAGGTCGCCCGGAAGGCTTCTGATCGTCGGCACGATGTGGGTGCTTCTGACCGTGGCTTTTGAATTGTTGCTCGGCCGCCTCTTGCTCGATCTGTCCTGGGAGCGGATCTTCGAAGACTACGATTTAAGGAAAGGCGGGCTGATGGCGATCGGTCTGGTTTTCATGCTCTTCGCACCATTGATCGCTGCACGATCAAGGGGGATCCGCTGATGTCCGAAGAGTTTCTGATCGAGGTGCTTCAGAAGGAATACGACGCGTACTGCCAGAAGATACGCCCATCCGAAGAAACTTACCGATTTCACACTCGCCGTCACGATGACGGCTCCCAACACCTCGAGATCTGGGGAGATAAATACCATCTGGTCGTAACGGAGAGGGGCTCCGAACTGGAGCGGTTTTCCACAGGCTCAAAAGAGGAGGTAATGTATCGCCTGCTTTCCGCAATCACGTTTGAGATCGCCAGCGACTATGAACTGAAGAACCGGATCGAGGGCAGGGACTTTCGCAGAATGCTCTTCGCCAAGCAAGTGGCTTTCATGCGGGAGGCGAATCCGGAGTGGGCCGAACGTTTGGCGAAAGAAATAGCACGAATCGTAAAAAGCTATCCGTACAATGACGATGAATGACCTCTAGACGTATGCGAGCCGCCGGGCTTTCTCGATAAGGCCGTGTTTCCCACACAGATCGAAGAAGAGGTTCATCCCCGCTTCCAGTTTCTCGGAAACGCTATAAGTGATGTTGTTAGCCAGGTATTGCCGGAATTCCTCACCGTCCAGCGGGATCTCGTCCGAGTAGTTCATGATAATCTCTTCGACGTGACTGAGTCCTTCGTCACGCGCGGCCGCGAGGTCGATTCCCCCAGGCGCTTTCTTAGCCATCCACATCGCGAAGACGAATCCGGTACCCGTGTAACGGTTCCAGATCTCGGCCAGGTCGAAGATCTTCAGATCGTCCCTCGCGGCAGCTCCGGCATTCAACGACAGCGCCGGATCGCCGATCAGAAGCGCGCAATCGTGCTCCTGAAGCATCTTGTCCGCATCCGGCTCCGAAGCGGCCCAAACCGGCTCGTGTCCGAGGAACTCTCGGAACACGATCTTCGTGAGAGCGACGGAGGTCTTCGACGAAACATCCAGAGCGACCGAACCCACTTCACCGAGGTCTTGTCCGTTCGTAACAAGACAAACGCTCCTGACCTGTTTCAGCGAGCCGACGCAAACGTCGGGGAAAAGCCGGACTTCGGGGATGGTTTGATAGGCGATCACCGGGACCAAAGCGGCGTCGACGCGCCCGGTCGCCAGGAGCTCGGCGGAGCGTGCCGGCGCGTTGTCGAGGATCAGTTCGGCCTTTCCGCGCTGGCTTCCGTAGAGAAAGGACCAGATCAAAGGCGCGGTGTTCGAATAGCTGGACGCGGAGATTCTGGGAAGGTTCATTGATCGGTCTGTTGAGTCTATCGAGTCTATTGAGTCTGTTCAGTCGCTTCTGTTCTTTGCCGCGGAGCGGCTACTGAGGTTAGCCCCGGGCAAGCCGAAGGCGCAGCCCGGGGTGACCGGTCGATAACGAGATCCGAGCCGCTTCAGCGGCGACATGACGAATCACACACCGCCTGTTCATCGATATTCAGTCGTTTCGGTCGAATGCCATCTCTGCCGCGGAGCGGCTACTGAGGTTAGCCCCGGGCAAGCCGAAGGCGCAGCCGGGGGCCGGGATGACGACTGCGGGAACTTTACCGATTCTTCCTCATCCCTCATCTCTCCGTCCTCAGCACTGTCCTTGCTGGAGCGCCGTCGCCGGCTCCGTCCGCGAATTTCAAAGGCAGGCAGATCAGCTCGTACTCGCCCGCCGGAACCTCCCGAAGATCGAGCCCCTCCAGAATGATCACTTCTTTCTCGAGGAACACGATGTGAGTGTCAGGCGTTTCTGCGTCGAATGCCTCGACCGAGAGATAATCGATCCCGATCAGTTTAATACCGCGATCCACAAGGATCCGCGCCGCCGCGGGCTCTATGTACGTGAAATCCTTCCGGAATCCGCCCTGCGCATCGCCCCAGAAAGCAGAATTCCGCGTCTTGAGAAGCAGCCTTTCCGCCTCCGGTAAGCTCTCCGCGGTCTCCTCATCGATCGCCATCACATCGTCCGCCACTTCCGCCACCGTGCACGGGCCGATAAGGACCGATAGATCAAGATCGACCACCTTTTTCGTGCCTTCTATAAAATGGTTCGGTGCATCGACGTGAGTTCCCGTGTGGACTCCCAGGCAGATCTGCGACACGTTCGCGAATTCGCCGTCCGCCATCGACATTTTCAAAGAGACCTCGACCGGCGGATCGCCCTCGTAAACAGGCGTTTCGCGGCTGATCGGGACGGAGACATCGTAGATCCTCATACACGGAAGGATAATTCAGAATTGGATCGGCGGAAAGCGTGAGAGTAGTTTGGTGAGTTTTCCGAGTTCACTGAGTTTGGTGAGTTTTCAGAGTTGTCTGAGTTGATTGAGTTTACCGAGTTGGCTTTGTGCTCGGAATCAAATTATCCTTGTCGAACCTTTTATGATCTAGCTTAAAACTCAGCCAACTCAGACAACTCAGCAAACTCGGATAACTCAGAAAAATCAGTCAACGCAAAAAGAGATGAAGATCGAACGCGAACAGAACGGACACAAGGGGGCATTCTTCGTAATGAAGGACGGTGAGCGCGCCGGCGAAATGACCTACACGATGGCGGGCGAGACCCGAATGATCATCGACCATACCGAGGTCAAGGACTCCCTCCGCGGCGAGGGCGCAGGAAAGCGACTCGTCCGCGCCGGCGTCGAGTTCGCCCGCGAGAACGGATTCAAGCTGATACCGCTGTGTCCTTTCGCCAAGTCCGTGATAGAGAAGGATCCGGAGCTCCAGGGGGAGAGATGAGTACTGAGAGATGAGAGATGAGAGATGAGTACTGAGAGATGAGTACTGAGAGATGAGAGATGAGTGCTGAGTGCGGGTAAGCTATAATTCGTATCCATCAACCAGAAATCTCAGTACTCATCTCTCAGCACTCGTCTCTCACCTATCAGCACTCATCACTCGATATTTCTGTTTTCTATGCGCCAAGCCGACCAGCCATCCTATCGCGAACGCGTCTTTGAGATCGTCCGGGACATACCGTCCGGGCGAGTGATGACCTACGGCCAGATCGCGGAGATCCTGGGCGAGGGCTACACCGCGCGGACCGTCGGATACGTGATGCACGGCGCGGATTCGGAAAACGTCCCCTGGCAAAGGGTGATCAACGCGAAAGGCGGATGCTCGACGGGAAGGTTCACCCTGCCGGTCGATCTGCAACAGAAGATGCTCGAAGACGAAGGAGTCGAGTTCAATGAAAAAGGCCTCTGCGATCTGGAGCGCGTGCGTTGGCACCCGGAAGGCTTCGGAGAGGCCGACGATTCAAAACGGAAGATCCTCTTCGACTGAACTCCCCGCGTTCTCGCGCCCGCAAAGTTCCCTGTAGTTGCAGAAAGCACAGATCCGAAGATTGTCGGTCATCTCGAAGTGCTCTTTCGGGAGCGGGCGGTTCTGTGCGACGTCGTCGCAGTACTCGTACATTTCCTCAGTTTCGGACCGTATCCGGTCGGCGAAATCCTCAATGTCGAACTCGTTCAGCTCGACCGACCGTTCGTCGTACTCGGGCAGAAGATAAGCGACGGTCGGTTTGATCTTCGTGTAGTCGGCACCGTAATGAAAATGCGCCCAGGTCACGTAGCCGCGCAGTTGTTTGCTGTGTTTTATGTCGTCGCGCTTGCCCGTCTTCCAGTCGTAAATGTGGATCTCCTCGCCGACCGGGAACAGAAAATCGACCTTGCAGTAAGCTTTCTGGCCGTCGATCCTGCATTCGCCGTATCCTTCCGGCTCGATCACCCATTCGTCCTTTTTCTCGATCGCCTCTTCCATCAGCCAAGGCAGCCTCGGGCCGTCGATCAGGTTTGAAAGGGCGGCGCTCACCCTGGGCAGGATCTGCGTTTCCGGATCTATCGCGTCGGTCTCCTTGTAATAGACCTCCGAAAAGACCTTCTTCCGGCTGAGGTCCCGTGTCTTTTTCTCGGCATATTCGAGGAATCGGTCGCGTTCGATGGGCTTCGCGGTCTTCTGAAGGCGTTTGAGCAGAGTCTTTATCACCTCGTGGGCGATGTTGCCTATCTCGAGCGGCACGCTCGTGAGATCTCTCAGCGTGTAGATCTTCGTCGGTCCGAATTCGGTGTCAGATTTCGGATAATACTGATAATAATACTGCCGCTTGCACAGTTTGAACGTGTCGTACCTGGAGATCGACCATCCCAGGAGCGGCGTGTAATCGAACTTGCGTACCATAGGGTTTGACCTTTCCGAAGTTGGGGTATGATATTCAATCATATCGCGTGCCGCAATCGGCGCTAACTCACTTAATTGGGCGAAAGATGAATAAACGGAAATCGAGGATTTCCAGACCGGTCGCCTCAGATCTCTGCGTTCTCTGCGATCTCTGCGGTTGATTTCTTTGTTGTGTACGAGTCCATCCATTTCAGATCCCGAGGCCGCGCGGTAACCAGCGCTTCCGATCCCGGGGTGATCGCCGAACTGACCGCGATCGTCGGCGAAGATAACATCATCGTCGATCCGGCAAAGGTCGAGCCATACGGCGCCGACGCGGTGAAGGAAAAATTCCCTCCGGAGGCGGTGCTCTTCCCCGAATCGACGCAGCAGATCTCCGAGATCCTGAAGCTCGCCAACAAGCGCCTTTTCCCGGTTACCGCAAGAGGCGGCGGAGTCGGCTACACCGGCGGCGCGGTCCCGGTCGAAGGCGGCATCGTGATCGGTACGGACCGCATGAACCGGATCATCGAGATGAACGAGGCGGACCTGTACGCTGTCTGCCAGCCGGGGATCCGCACGATCGAACTTCAGGAGGCCGCAGCCGGCAAGGGCCTTCTTTTCGCGCCCGATCCTGCGAGCTACAAGGATTCCTTCATCGGCGGCAACATCGCCGAGAACGCCGGCGGGATGCGGACCCCGAAGTACGGAGTTACGAAGCATTCCGTGCTCGGGCTTGAGGTCGTTACCGCGACCGGAGAAATCATACGCACGGGCGGAAAGACAGTGAAGAACGTGGTCGGATTCGACCTGACGGGGCTTATGTGCGGATCGGAAGGAATGCTCGGGATCATCACGGAAGCGACGCTGAAGCTGATCCCTATGCCGGAGGCGACCTCAACGGTGCGCGCTTCCTTCCGTTCGATGGAAGCCGCCTGCGAGGTCCTGACACGGTTCACTCCCGAAGGGCTGCTCCCGATGGCGATGGAGGTCATCGACCGCCGTTCGGTCGGCGCGATCGAGGAGAACTACGCATTCGGATTCTCGCAGGACACGGAGGCCGTGCTTCTTGTGGCCGTCGACGGCGACCGCGAACAGGTCGAGAGGGATTCGCGGAGAATAGAACAGATCCTGCGGGAGAACGGAGGCTTCGACATCATCCGCTCCGAGAACAAGGAAGACGAGGACCGCTTGTGGGACGCAAGGCGCGCGATCTCGCCGAGCCTTATGAGATACGGCTCGCTGAAGATAAACGAGGACGTAGTTGTGCCGCGGTCGAAAGTACCGGAGTTGATAAGAAGGATCGACGGTATCGGCGAAATGCACGGCACGTTCATCGCGAACTTCGGGCATGCGGGCGACGGCAACATCCACGTGAACTTTATGTGTGACCGCGAAGACCCTGATTCCATCGAGCGCGCAAGGCGCTCCGTGCGGGACACGTTCGAGCTTGCGGTCGAGCTCGGCGGAACGATCAGCGGCGAACACGGGATCGGCTACGTGAAGGCTCCATACCTTGGGATCGCCGTCGATCCTGCGACGCTGGAGGTCATGAAGGGGATCAAGAAACTGTTCGATCCCAACGGTATTCTGAATCCCGGCAAGATGTTCGTTTGAGAATTTCGACCCCTTTTTTTTCATTCGAAAGCTTCTGATTCGCCACGATCTCATTCTTCGGCTTCTCATTTTCATCAATCGCCTTCCAATTCCTCCTGCCGGAGGAGTATGCTTGCAGAAAGGCCCCCATCGTTGACTCCCTCGCTCTAGAACCAGCCGATCGGCAAAACGGAGGTAGACAACATGAGATTTACTGTTGCGGGCCTTAAGCCCTTTGTCGTACTCACTTTCATCGTCACCCTCATCTTCTTTTTCTTGACAAAATCAGCCGAGGATAATTCTCTGGTGCTCGCGTATCCCGACGGCGCGCCCGCCGGGACATCAGGAGCGCCGAATGAGAACGACTGTACGGACTGTCACAACCAGTCCACACTCACAGGCCAGTTCCAGCTCATCCTCCCTTCGAATTATGTTCCGGGTCAGACCTATCAGATAACGGTCCAGCACACGACGGCAGATGCGACCCGTGCGCGTTGGGGATTCCAGCTTACCGCACTGACCGCGGCCAATGCGGCGGCGGGCACATTCGCTAACACGACGTCGTTTACGCAGACGTCTCAATCGGGCGGCAGACGCTACGTCGACCAGACTACCTCCGGCACGTTCCGAAACCAGACCGGCGGCGCTTCGTGGTCATTCAACTGGACGGCGCCTGCCACTGATGTCGGTCCCGTGACTTTCTATTCCTCAGGGCTACAGGCAAACAACAATGGAGGCGACAGCGGAGACCAGACGTACGTGGACTCGCAGGCCGTATCTCCGGCTGCCGCCGCGCCTGCGCATCAGTTCGCGGACTTCGACGGCGACGGCAAGTCCGATCCCGCTGTCTACAGGCCTGGCGACCGCACGTGGTATTTCCTGATGAGCACGAGCGGATTTGCGGCCGCCCAGTGGGGAATCCCTTCGGACAAGCTCACACCGGCCGACTTCGACGGTGACGACGTCACCGACATTTCCGTGTGGCGGCCCGGGGCATCGGATGAAGCAGCTTTCTACATTCTCGAAAGCGCGACCGGCACGGTAAGGGTCGAGTTGTTCGGTATGACCGGAGACGATCCAATGGTCGTTGGGGACTGGGACGGCGACGGGAAGGCCGATCCGGCGGTGTACCGCGATTCGGCCTCGGGTTCACAAAGCTACTTCTATTACAGAGGTTCGCTCAACAACCCCGGGGGGAGCATTACTTACCTTCCCTGGGGAGCGACCGGCGACATCGCGATGAGAGGCGACTTCGACGGTGACGACCGTCAGGATACAGCCGTCTTCAGACCAAGCAACCGGGTGTGGTACGTTCGCCAGAGTTCGAATTCTCAAATGCGTTTGTTCTGGTGGGGAGTTCCTTCCGACAAGTTCGTAAGCGGCGATTTCGACGGCGACGGAAAAACGGACCCTGCCGTTTTCAGAAGCGGGATCTGGTACATACTTCGAAGCTCAGATTCCGGCGTCACATACATAAACTGGGGTGTGAACGGAGATATCCTCGCCCCCGCCGATTATGACGGCGATGGTAAGACTGACGCCGCCGTATTCAGAGCAAACGAGGGGCTTTGGTTCATTCGGCGCAGCTCAGCCGGAGTTCCGCTGATCTTTCCATTTGGCGTATCTTCTGACAAGGCACTGCAGGCGGAGTTCGTCAAATGACCTAGCCTGCTTGAGGACGCGAAGGTGAGGAGACAACGCGGGGAGCATGAGCTGGCTGACCACTCAACGTTGTCGGTGGGTCATGCTCTCCGCGAAATAAAGGGAAAGCAAGAAAGTCAGGAACATAATGATCGCGGCGGTCCAGAACGTGCGCAGGATCGTCCAGTCGTCCAGTTTTCCGACCGCGTTGTTCAGAAGGACTCCCGCGACCGCGGGCCCGATCGCTCTCGCGAGGGATGCTCCCGACTGCATAAGTCCGAGCGCCTTGCCCTGTTCGCGTTCGCTCGCAACCTTCGAAGCAAGGCTCATAAGTCCCGGAGAAGACAACGAGTTTCCGAGCGCGAAGAACCCGATCACGATCAGAAGCCACGTTAGCCCCCCGAAATCCGGTCCGATGTACGGAAGAACGAAGAATCCGGCCCCGAGTATGAAACTCCCGATCACGACTAGCCACGCCTCGCCGAACCTATGGGCCAGCTTCCCGAACATCCAGCCCTGAAATACGACCGCGAGCACGCCTATGAACGCGAAAAGGTATCCGTTCGCCTCGGCGTCGTAGCCGAACCGGAACAGCGTGTACAGCGCGAACGAAGCGGTCATTATCGAGAACGACGTCACCAGCAGGAAGTAGAGCATCGCAAGGACCGAGAACCGCGAATCCCTCAGCGATTCGAACATCTCCCCGAAACGGTTCCTCGATGCCTCCTTGTTCCGGTCCTCTTCTTTCAGCGATTCGGGCAGGACAAAATAAAGCGCGATCGCGTTGGCGAATGTCAGCCCGGCGGCGAACAGGAAAGGGACGTGGATCCCGTACCGGCTGAGAATGCCTCCGATCGCGGGCCCGAAGACGAATCCGAGTCCGAACGCGGCGCCGAAAAGCCCCATTCCCTTGGCGCGGTTCTCCCTGGTCGTCACGTCGGCAATATAGGCCTGCGCGGTCGAGATATTGCCGCCGGTGATCCCTGCGACGATCCTTCCGAAGAAGACCATCCAAAGCGCGGTCGCGAAACCTATGAACAGATATCCGACCGCCGAGCCCAGCAGGCTGAAGAAAAGGATCGGCCGCCGGCCGTATTTGTCCGACAATGAGCCGAGCAAGGGAGCGAAGATGAATTGCATCGCGGAGTACGAGGCGAAGAGAAGGCCTATATCGAGCGGGGTCGCGGCGAAATGCTCGCCCTCAACGTAAAACGGCAGGGCCGGGATCACTATCCCGAAGCCCACGAGGTCAATGAAGACCGTTGTGAAGATGATGGCGATCGGTTTGGTGAAGAATCTTTCGTTCTCGCCGCCGCCACGCCGTCTCTGGCTCATTTAGGCAAAGTTCTGGGTGCAGGGGAATTGTAGTAAGATAGCAAGACCTAAACATAACATCCAAAGGGAGTTCCTGAAAGTGATCCAAAATCCGATCAGATCGAGAGCAGTCATAGTTGCGTTTGTATCAGCGTTCCTGGCCGTGTCGGCGACCGTCGTGTCCGCCCAGAGCGCGCCCGAGATCAGCTACACGGTTTCAATGTCCAAGCCTTCGTCGCACCTCATCGAGGTCGAGATGAGGCTTAACTGGGCGAACCTTCCCAATCAGGCGGAGGTGAAAATGCCGGTCTGGACGCCGGGTTCGTACCTGATCCGCGAGTACGCCCGCCACGTGCAGGATTTCAAGGCGTCGGCCGGTTCGCGGAGCCTGAACTGGCGCAAGACGAACAAGAACACGTGGCAGATCGATACCGGCGGCGCGAAGAGCATAACAGTCAACTACAAGGTCTACGCGAACGAGCTGACCGTGAGGACGAACGAACTCAACTACGAGCATCTCTTCTTCACACCAGCGGCGCTGCTCATGTTCCCTAAGGGACAGATCTCGCAGCCCTCGACCGTGAAGGTCGTGCCGTACGGGAACTGGAAGGTCGCGACCGGTCTTCCGAGGGTCGCCGGCCAACAGAACACGTTCAGGGCCGCTAACTACGACATCCTGTACGACTCGCCGTTCGAGGTCAGCGACTTCGTGGAAAAGAAGTTCACCGTGCGGGGGAAGGAGCACAGGTATGTTGTCACCGGCGAAGGCAATTACGATCTCGACCGGATGGCCGAGGACACGGCGAAGATAGTCGAAGAATCGGCAAAGATATTCGGCGAACTGCCTTATGACGATTACCTCTTGATCCTGAACCTGCGCGGCGGAGGCGGCCTGGAGCACCTGAACTCGACCGCTTTGCAGTTCAACCGCTGGGCGTTCAATTCGCCGCAGGGCTACAGCGGATTCCTGGGCCTTGTCGCGCACGAGTTCTTCCATCTTTACAACGTCAAGAGGATCCGGCCGGACGCACTCGGCCCGTTCGATTACGAGAACGAGAACTACACAAAGCTGCTTTGGGTCGCCGAAGGAACGACATCCTATTACGAGAATCTCCTCAAGATCAGGTCCGGACTGACCACCGCTCAAGGAGTGCTCTCGAGCCAGGCTTCGATCATCGAAGGGCTCTACGGCCAGCCCGGCCGTTTCGAGACAAGCCTCGAAGAGGCGAGCTTCGATGCCTGGATCAAGTACTACCGCCAGGACGAGAATTCCATAAACAACCAGATCTCGTACTACTCGAAGGGTGAGCTCGTCAGCTTCCTTCTCGACATAATGATCCGTTCCGAATCGAACGGAGAGAAGTCGATGGACGACGTGATGCGCTATCTCTATAACGAGTTCTACAAGAAGAACAGGAACTTTTCGCCGGAAGATTTCCAGCGGGTTTGCGAGATGATGGCCAGATCGAGCCTCGACGATTTCTTCAGCAGGTATGTCCGCGGGAGGGACGAGATCGACTACGATTCGATCCTTAACCGCATCGGCCTTCAGCTTGTCTCGTCGCGCTCGGAGAACGATGACGCGTATCTCGGGGCGAACCTGTCGGCTTCGGGCGATGCGCTTCGGGTCCGTTCTGTCCCGGCCGGTTCCCCTGCGTGGGACGCCGGACTGAATGTCGAGGACGACATCGTCGCGATCGACGGTTTCAAGATCAGCCAGCAGTTCCTGACCTTCTATTTGAATTCGAAGAAGGCGGGCGACAAGGTCACGTTATCGCTTTTCCGGCACGGAAAACTGATGAATATGGAGGTCACGCTTGGACGGACTCCTGCTTCCGGTTACGCCATCCGGCCGGTGGAGAACCCGACCGAAGATCAGAAGAGGATCTACCAGGGGCTGTTCGGATCCAGTCTGAACTGAACTCCGGAGAGCCAATCTCAATGAGAATCAACGCACCACTTAGGGCGGCCCTTTGGCTTTGCTTCGTCGTGTTCGGAATTGCGGGATGCGGCACAGGTTCGGGGCCGGAAGAGAATTCTCCCCCCGTTTCGTTCAGGGAAGTTCCGGCGCAGCGTCTGAACTACCGTTTCGAGGCCGATGTTCCGCCGCCGGAGATCAAAGTTACTCCGGCGATGATCCAGAAGCGCAACGAAGCGGTTCAGAAGCACTTCGACGAGAACCGCCCACAGGAGATCCTTGACCGGACCATCGAGTCGCCTGACAAGAAGAGGATCGCCGCTGTTTACAGGGAGCTGAGCGACGAGGTAGCTCAGTTCCGCCTCGACATATACACCCCCGAGGGCCAGCCTGTCCGGAAAGTGACGCACGAAGAGATGGCAGTCCATTTCCCGGATACGATCGTCTGGTCGCCGGATTCGCAGAACCTGGCTTTTGTGGCAATGGTCCGCGCGGCGGAAGGAATGGTCCCCGCCGTTCCCGATCCTCTGAAGGGCAAAGGTCCGGAAGAAGTCGCCGAGGAGAGTCCCGACGCCGAGGTCAATGCGAATACGAACGCGGAACCGGCTCAGTCCGAAACGGCCCCCGGGGAACCGCCAAAGGACGTGATCACGTTCCGGACCGAACAGATCTATCTGTGCAATGCTGACGGCGCCGACCTGAAGCCTTTGACGAAGAACGAAGGGCTTATGTACTTCTACTTCGTTTGGGCGCCGGACAGCTCGGCCCTGGTCTCTCTCGCCACGAGCATTACCGAATGGCGGGTGAAACAGGCTCGTATGCAGGGCTCGGGTGAGGTGTTTGTGCCCGAAGGACGGCCGAGGCTTGTCGAGAAGAGCGGCCGCGAGCGTCTCCTGGACGATTACGCGACGACCGTACGCCCGGTCTGGTCTCCGGATTCGGCAAAGGTGGCGGTCGCGTTCGACAGGCAGATAAGGATCTACGATGCGATCGGCGAGCGGCCGACGCAGGCGGCAATCCCTCTCCAGAACGAGCTTCTGATCGCGTCGAAGGCGTGGGAAGAGAAGAAGACGGCCCAGGAGGGCCCGGGCGCGCTCGCGACGCCGGAATCGAATTCCGAAGGGGCTCCCGCGCCTCCCGCCGCGAACTCGAATTCGAATGCGCAGACACCGACATCGGCATTGCCGGACCCGAGCACGCTTGTGTCCTTCAACCCGATCGTCGCTCTGGAATGGCCGGAAGACCCGATGATCTATTTCCAGACGGCATTCGTGAAGAACTATCTTGATTCGGCGGAAAACGTGTCGAGCTTTGCGCGCTGGCACAGGCTTATCCTGAGCCCGCAGCAGGCGGTGATGGAGACGCAGGGAAACTGATGGAAGAGTACTCCTTTGAATTCTCGACCGTGGGAGAGATCTATGAAGCGAACGACCGTGTCCGCGAACGGCTCTTGTCGGTCGTTTCGGGCTTGACGGAGGAACAGGAGGCGCTGAGGACAGAGAAAGGCGACTGGACGGTTGCGGCGATCGTGGAGCACCTTGCGGTCGTAGAGGAGGGAATGGCGAAGATCGCGAACCGACTGCTGAAAAAGGCGGCGGAGGCAGGCCATGCCTCGGACGGCAGTGCGAAGATATCGGAACAAACGGTCGAGAAAGCTGCCGAATGGAACCGTGGCAGGTTCGAAGCACCGGACATGGTCCGGCCCTCGGGAGAGATCGCGGTCGCCGAATCGCTCGCAAGAATGGAAGAGAACCGTGCAAAGCTGAAGGACCTCCGTGAGACCTTTGACAATGTCGACGGTTCGGGATTTACTTTCCCGCACCCGATGTTCGGCCCGCTCACGGCACAGGAATGGCTCGCTCTGATCGGCAGCCACGAGACCAGGCACGTGACGCAGATCGAGAAGATCCTGAACAAGTAAAAAGTAAAAAAGTGTGGGACCGCGAAAGTGAAAGGACGCTTTTTTACTTTTGCCTTTTTACTTATCCCCCGCCTCTATTTTAAACTTATCAGGTTTTCCGCCCTTGTAGCTCAACGGTTAGAGCAGCGGACTCGAGAACGGATGGCCTACGTGGTTAGTTCATACGGCCGTCTGAAAAATGGGTTGCGGAGTTGTCCTGACGGGCGCCTTCGTAGAATCTGTTAAATTCGGGGAAGCCTAAGTCGAAAGATACGGTGATCCCGAGCGAAGCCGGAGCGATCCGGAACGTGTAGAGACTTAACAGCAGACTCGTAAAGAGAAGAGAAAGTCCAGACCACAAACCCGAAAGGGGCGTCGAAAGGCGTAGTTGGTAAGCATAATCCGTTGGTTGGAGGTTCGAATCCTCCCGAGGGCACCAGATCAGAAGAGCCGCCGGTCATCAAGATCGGCGGCTTTTCTTATTTGATCGCGGCTCCGCCGCCGTGATGTGCCGTTTAGCCCGCGCACATGTGCGTGGGAATTCTAGCGGCTCCGCCGCCGGGAGAGCTTGTTTGAACTACTTCTAGCGGCTCCGCCGCCGGTGTGTGCGGTAAGCCTCCGGCTTACCGGGAGGCCGCCGCTTAAGACCCGCGCGGAGGCTCAGCCTCCGCGCGCCAAATAAAAAAAAGAAGTCACTCCCCGGAAAGGCAAGCCTTTCCGCACACAGGGGCGGCAGAGCCGCGAAGAGAATGGGACAGTCCCCGGAAAGTCAGGCTTTCCGCACATCACGGCTGGGAATCCGCGGATCGCAAATTTTCAGTTGACAAAATTCAATCCCCTGCTAAACTCATCAGTAAATTAACCAATCGGTTAAGTACATATGCAAGTTTCACAGCTCGACAAGACGTTCTTCGCGCTCTCCGATCCGACTCGCAGGGCTATGCTCGCGCAGCTCGCCGAAGGTGATGCGCTCCTGAAAGATCTCGCCGAACCGTTCGATATGACCCTCCCCGCGGTCTCGAAACACCTTAAGGTGCTCGAGGATGCGGGACTGGTCAAGCGCACGCGCGAGGCGCAAAGAAAGCCCGCGACGCTTGACCCGAAGCCGCTCAAGGAAGCGGCGGACTGGCTCGAGAAGTACAGGGAGATCTGGGCGGCGAACTTTGACCGGCTGGAAGGATTGCTTGATGAAATGAAAAAGATCAATAAGGAAGGAAAGTAACGATGAAAAACTCTGAGACCTTTGAGGTCCTAACCCCCACCGACACGGAATTGGTGATGACAAGGCTGTTTGACGCTACACCTGAGCTTGTCTTCGACGCTCTCACGAAGCCCGAATACATAAAGCAATGGATGATCGGCCCGGAAGGCTGGTCGATGACCGAATGCGAATTCGACGTGCGGGTCGGAGGAAAGTTCAGGCTCGTCTGGCGGGACCAGGACGGGAAAGAATGGGTCGTGGGCGGCAAGTACACGGAGATCGATCCACCGGGTCTGATCGTTCACACCGAGTTCTTTAACGATGACGAGGCAAGCGGCGGGTCTGTCGAAACCGACACTATTGTTGCGGAAGGTGACAAGACACGCCTGACGATGACGATGGTCTATCCCTCGAAGGAGATCTGCCAACAGATGATCGAGTCCGGAATGGCCGAGGGCAATCGGGTTTGCTTCGATCGAATGGAAGAGATCTTCGGCGAGTCCGCCGCGGTGGCTTGAGGGAATTTGCGAGACATCAAAGGAAGGTAAGAAATTATGAAGTTATCTGACACGTTTGAAGTCACATTGCCCGGCGATCGGGAGATCCGAATGACAAGGGTATTCGACGCAACACCGGAAATGGTCTTCGACGCTTTCACAAACCCGGAAATAGTGAAACGGTGGCTCTTGGGGCCTGAAGGTTGGTCGATGCCGGTCTGCGAGATCGACCTCCGCGAGGGAGGCGCTTTTCATTACGTCTGGAGAAGTGACGAGGATGGTACCGAGTTCGGGATCCGCGGGAACTATACAGAGATAGATTCGCCCGGCTATATGGTGCATACGGAACGTTTCGAAGGGGTCCCCGACGCGGAGGGTGATTCGATAGTCACGAACGAGATCACCGGGGAAGATGGGAAAACTCGAATGACTATGACCGTGCTATATCCCTCGAAAGAAGCGCGTGACGGCGCCAAGGCGAGCGGAATGGAGACGGGAGTCGCGATCAGCTACGACCGGCTGGAGAGCATTTTCGAGGAGAAGGCACGAGCGGCCTGATCGTCGTTTCCTGGAGCTGTTAGTGTCTTTTCGCTGCCGTGCCGCCGCCCCTGAGTGCCGTTTAGCCCACGCACAAGTGCGCGGGCTAAACGGCACACAGGGGCGGCGGAGCCGCGAGACTTCCCACGCACAAGTGCGCGGGCTAAACGGCACACAGGGGCGGCAGAGCCGCGAGACTTCCCACGCACAAGTGCGCGGGCTAAACGGCACACAGGGGCGGCAGAGCCGCAAGACTCCCCACGCACAAGTGCGCGGGCTAAACGGCACTCAGGGGCGGCAGAGCCGCTGGAAAAGTAGTCAGAAGCCGGGAGTCAGAAGTCAGCAGCGGTGCAGATTCCGAAAACGATCTCTAAGTGAAAGTCTCCAGGAATTCCTTCTCCGCTTCCACCCCGCCGATCAGCACGATCTCGCCTGTCGGGTCGAGGGTGATACCGGGTCCGGGGTTGATCTCCATCAGACCGTTCTTCTGAACCGCCACGATCGTGCATCCCGTGCTTTCGCGGATAGCACAATCGCCGACCGACTTGCCCGCAAGATCTTCCGGGACCTCGATGCGGAACAAACTCAGACCCTCGGTCACCATCAGCACGTCGCTCCTCTTCAGAAGATTGAAGATCGTGTTCGCGCCCATCGAGGCGTATGACATCACGTAATCGGCTCCGGCGTGATGGAGCGTTCCGACGATCTTCTCTCGTGTCGCACGCGTGATGATCTGAATGTCCGGCCTGAGCTTGCGGCAGTAGATCGTCAGATAGACATTCAGATCGTCGTCGTGGGTCGTGATGACGACCGCGGGACACTCCATTATTCCCGCTTTGTTCAGGACATCGATGTCCGCCGCGCTTCCAAGAACGTAATGCGGATCGTCCGGGACCATTTCCGGCACCTTCTCCACGATGCGGTAATCGAGCCCTCTTCGCGCGAGCCCGCGGCCCGTCGCCCGGCCGACCCTTCCTCCGCCGAGAATCACTATCGGCGACTGAGGATCGTCCGATCCCGGAAACAGGTGGTCGAACTCGTCCAGCTGGTCCCGCGAGCCGGCGAGCAGGAGCACGGTATTCCTCGTAATCGTCGTATCGGGATCTGCGGGCGCGAACACGCCTCGTTCCCATAGGCCGACGATGTTCACGTTCGCCTTCTCGCGAAGCCCGCTCTCGCGGACGGTCTTGCCGACAAGGTCCGTCTCGGCCGCCGGAGCCTCGGCGATCAGAAGCTCGTCAAACGCGCCAACGACCTGGCTGACCGCTCCGCCTGCCATAAGCCTTCGCGAAAGCGCCTCGCCCATCATCTCGCCGAGCCGCAGGACCCGGTTCGCGCCGGCGAGGGTGAGGATGTCGATCGAATCTTTGTCCTTTACCGTCGCGAGTATCTCGACGTCCTCGTCGACACCGCGCGCGGCCGAGATCACCGCCGTATTCGCGATGTCGCTGCCCGTTGCGGCAAGGAGGGAAGCGTTCTCGAGACGCACGCTGCGATAGGTCGCGGGATCGTCGAGGTCGCCGAAGACCATGTTGATGTCCTCATCCTGAGGTGCGAGCGCCTTTCCCATGTCATTAACCAAGAGCACATACGGATACTGATACTTCTGAAGCATTCGGATCAGCGTCCGTGCGACCTCGTCGTCGTGCGTGAGAATGACGTGGTCCTTCGTGTCTTCGGGGAGCGCCCGTTGGACGCGTGCCGCGGTCTGGGCCTCCATCCAGGGCGCGTAGAAGAACTGTATGAATGTGAAGGGAAGAAGGGTCAGCATGAAGAGCATCCCGGAGAGAAGCACGACAATGGAGAATATCCTTCCCAGATCGGTCTGGAACGTGATGTCCCCGAACCCGAGCGTGGACATCACGGTCAGTGTCCAGTAAAAGCCTGTGATCCAGGAGTAGCGCTGGCCCTCCCATTCCATGATGAAATGGAAGATGATGCTATAAACGGTGATGAGCCCGATGAGGACCAGCAGGAACCGTATCAGCACGCGTATGTTCCTCTTGGTCGCCCCTTGGCCGACGAGGGCGAGCAGCATCGACGTGAAGTTCTTCATTGGGCGGAATTATAAACTATCGGGACGGTCGAACCACGAAGCCGCACAAAGGGGCACGAAGAATCGGGACCCTTGGCGCCATAACCGCCTAATGTTACTAGCTTCGCGAACGACGGATCGATCCGGCTCCGTAGGAGCGACATGTCTGTTCCGGGAGTTAACAGAGTTGGCCGAGTTGGCTGAGTTTGGCGAGTTGGTTGATATTGCTGCGTTTGCTGAGTCTGCTAATCGCGTGTGTTTGCCAGGCTTAGGACCGGCGCCGTAGGCGCCCAATGTTACTAGCTTCGCAAACGACGGATCGATCCAGCTCCGTAGGAGCGACATGTATGTAGAAGGCGGGATTCCAAATGAAGATCTAAGCCGCTTTAGCGGCGGCAGATTGAGCAGGGTTCGTAAGAGTGTCAAGATCCTCGGGTGTGTTCGACGTACGTTTTGCTTTTCATCGCAAGAGTATCGGCGCTCTTTTGGATTTGCCTAATAGAGGTTACTGGCGGTTTGAAATGGAGATTAATCTCTTTCGCAGAAGGATCAACGACGAAATCTTTGGGACTCTACGGTTCCAGAGAGGATTGTTCATTTTCGGAAGGGGATACTGGAGAGGAAGATAAAATTCCCTTTTGCGCGTGAGGTAGTCTGGGTTCACGTACTAACCGGCAAACCGGGCATCCAGGAGCGTCACCGTCGATTCTGGCGTGAGCTTATAGCCAATTATCCTCAAATGAAGGAATCGATTTCCGAAGTGCTATTTCATCAACCTGCCCGTTACTTCGGAAGGGAATTTGTCGGTGAGGTAAGCTGGCGGGATTTCCACATCGATTGTGTGTCCGTTCCGGATTGTATAAGCGATGAAGAGGAATGGGCGATCGGCTACAGATTTCTTCCTTTTGGCGACATGACGTTTTCTATAACATTTGAGAGATGGAAGCCCATACATGGTGAACTCGCTGATTGAACTTTCGGGTGCCCTCCATCGCTGATCGTAGCAGTGGGATCTGCATAGTTCAGTTCGCCTCTTTTGGTTGCAGAACACGAAGAGCGTGGATATTCGATGTCGCTTGACTATCTTCTTGTCTTCACGTCCTTCATTGTCCCAGGAGTCTACCTATTTGAGTATCACGTCCCTCTGATCATCAAGGGGAAGTGGAAAGGCTATTTCTCCGCGCTCTGTTTCGGAACTGCTTGCTTAGGAATTGTCCTGCTCTTACTGAACGGCTTCGATCGGGAATCTAGAGGGAATGCGGTCTTCCTGATCGCTCCTATCGTCCACCTCTTTCTGTTCAGAGGATTGTATGCTGGGTTCGTCAAGTGGGTAGGGCGTGAGCCCGTCGATGTCTATTACAATTGGGAGCCCGGGCTGTGGAAGGACAGGGCCTTTGCCCTTGTCGTTTGGTTGGGATTTATCTTTCTCAACTTTGCGGCACTGTTTCTTTTGCGGGCATGACACTTGATTTCTGAAGTGGGACCGGCAATCGCAAAGAAAGGGCACAAATCTTACCTGTCGGGTCTGCAAATCTCATTGACGTTCGGAACGCCTTCGAGAAAAAAATCTTGATGACCTTCAATTTCGCTCCGCAATGTGCTATACCGAACTTCTCTTTCTGCGTGATCAAGAGAATTCCGCTGCTGCGAGGTTTTGCATGGGAACACTTTTCAATTCAGAAGAAGATCGAGTGAGTGGTATTGGCGGATGGCTTATCCTGGTCGCCATCGGTATCGTCTTCTCGCCTATCCGCATCGCAGGCCAGATAATTCCTGTGTATACCGAGGTATTCAAGAGCGGGGTTTGGAGCGCTCTTACGACACCCGGATCGCCGAACTATCATCCGCTGTGGGCCCCGCTGCTGCTGGGTGAGATCGGCACCAACTTGCTGCTGATCGCACTTTGGATATTTATAGCGGTGCTTTTCTTCAACAAGAAGAAGTCTTTCCCCAAGTGGTATATCGGGGCGATGGCATTCTCCCTTGGCTTTGTGGTGATAAATGCGTTCTCGATAAAGATCGTAATGCCGGACGCTCCTGTTTTCGACGTTGAAACTGCTACGGAGATCGGCAGGACCGTTATCGCGACAGCGATTTGGATTCCCTATATGCTCGTTTCCGAGCGTGTCGCGAACACCTTCGTCGAGTGACACGACATCCTGCCTTCGGAGTTTTCCGTTTACCCCAAAGCTTAACCACAAACACCCGAAGGGAACGAATAGGCGAGACTCACGGCGCCGTATGCGCCTAATCTTAATAGATCTGCGAGCGACGGATCGATCCGGCTCCGTAGAAGCGAAATGTCTATTCCGGGAGTCTGGTGAGTTTACTGAGTTGACCGAGTTTGGCGAGTTTGCTGAGTCGCGTGTGTTTGCGAAGTTTAGTACCGGCGCCGTAGGCGCCTGATGTTACTAGCTTCGCAAACGACGGATCGATCCAGCTCCGTAGGAGCGACATGTCTGTTCTTGGAGTTTGGTGAGTCTACTGAGTTGGCTGAGTTGGGAGTCTGCGAAGCAGACGTCATACTCATAGCCCCATGCAAGCCGAAGGCGCAGCGTGAGGTGGGCGTTACAAATTTTCGCAAGCCGCTTTAGCGGCGGCAGGATCGAACCACGAAGCCGCACAAAGGGGCACGAAGGTGGGTCCAGGGCGGGTAAAGCCCCGCCCCTACTTCATCGTCAAAACCCGATAGTACGCCTTGAACTTCGCAAGACTCGCCGCCGCGAAGTCACCTTTCAGGCCGGCGACCGAAAATGAAGCCGAAGCGGCCGATCCGAACTCTTCTACGACCATTTTGTCCACTTCCCAGCAGACGTTCTCGCGCGCCCGGCCCTTGAACTCGCTCGTCCGCTGGCCCTCGCCGAGCAGGATGTCCTCGCCGGCGAAGGTAAGTGTCAGATCGCTGTCCCTCTGAAATAGAAATCTCTTGGATTGGGTGTCCACGCAGAGCACGACGCGAGCAGGCTTGTCGTCGATACCCTTGACCGAGAACCACGACTCGAGCGTCCATTCGAACTTCTTCGTGGATTTCTTCAGAGGCTCATTCTCTTCGCGGGAGTCGATCGTAAGCTTAGCGATCGTGAGATATCGGGTCTCGTCGTAGCTGACCGAGATCTCGGGTATGTTCGCGGCTTCTTCCTGAGCCTTTTCCAGGGGCTTGGTTTGCGCGGAAGCTACGGACAGGAGAGCCGCGAGAATGAAAGCGGGCAGGATGACTATACGGGCCGATTGATACGTGATCATTGATACGTGTTTCCTATATGCCCCCGCGCTGACGCTTGGGGTTCTGCAATATCCGCTCGAGCTGCTCACCGCTCACTCGAACGTCGCTACGCGACTAGAAAAATCGTTCGCGACCCGTCCCGTGGCCTTGAAGGCCACGGCTAAACTCAGTGTTCGCTACGCGAACGGAATCTCAGAAACTCACCGCTTACTCTTTTTGAACCTGGAACTTGGAACTACCGACGGTAGCCCTCTCTGACGGTCGGGCTGCCGACGCGGGCGTTCCGTTTGCTGCGGCCTTGCTTTTGGGCGGGGACAAGCCCCGCCCCTACTTTGAACCTTGAACTTTGAACCTTGAACTTCTACACGTTGAACCTAAAGTTCACGACGTCGCCTTCCTGCATCACGTACTCTTTTCCTTCCGAGCGCATAAGGCCCTTCTCTTTTGCCGCCTGTTCCGAGCCCAGCTCGACGAGTTTGTCGTACGACACTATCTCGGCGCGTATGAACCCTCGCTCTATGTCCGAGTGGATCTCGCCCGCCGCCTTCTGCGCCTTCGTCCCGACCGGGATCGTCCACGCGCGGACCTCTTTCGGACCCGCCGTTAGGAAGCTCATCAGCCCGAGAAGCTTGTAAGCGGATTTGATCATCCTTCCGACGCCGCTGCCTTTAACGCCAAGATCCGCGAGATACTCCTCTCGTTCGGCGGGATCCAGATCGACAAGTTCTTCCTCCAACCTCGCGCAGATCACGACCGTTTCCGCGTTTTCTTTCTCTGCGTATTCCCGGACCGCCTTCACGTGCTCGTTCGATTCCGGATCTGCGAGCGTGTTCTCATCGACGTTGGCGGCGTAGATCGTCGGTTTGGTCGTCAGCAGGAAGAAGCTCTTTGCGATCTTCCTTTCGTCGTCCGACAGGTCCGCGGTCCGCGCGGCCCGGCCCTCGGCGAGCACTTCCTGAAGCTTCGAGAGCACGCCGAGGTCGGCCTTCGCCTGCTTGTCGCCCGATTTCGCTGTCTTCTCCGTCCGTTCGATCCGCTTCTCCACTGAGGCTAGATCGGCGAGCGCGAGCTCTATGTGGATCGTCTCGATGTCGCGGACCGGATCGACCGATCCCTCGACGTGGTGCACGTTCTCATCCTCGAAGCACCGCACCACCTGGATCACTGCGTCGGTCTCGCGTATGTTCGCGAGGAACTGGTTCCCGAGGCCCTCGCCCTTCGACGCCCCTCGAACAAGCCCTGCGATATCTACGAACTCGACCGTCGCCGGCACGACCTTCTGCGACTTGTACATTTCCTCAAGCACAGGAAGCCGTTCGTCGGGGACGGCGACGACGCCGACGTTCGGCTCGATCGTGGCGAACGGGTAATTCGCCGCAAGCGCCGCCTGCTGAGAGGTCAAAGCGTTGAAAAGAGTGGACTTGCCGACGTTGGGAAGCCCCACGATACCAACTTGAAGCATAAGACGAGATCTACATCGCGCTGTACGCGACGGAACAGAATTCGGCCTCCGGCCAAAGCGACTATTTTACCCGCCGGCAGAGCTTTTGGGAAATGCGGGCCGAAGGGCGAACTTGCCTAAAGAGGGGTGAAAATCTAGTATTTCGGACGGATGCATTTATGCTAACCGCGATCGCATTTACGGCGGCGGTCTCGCTCGGAGGAGCCGCGCTCACATATCTCTTCGCAAAGGACGAGGGCCTTTTGTGGCGGCTCTGCGTGGGGAACGTGATCGGGTCGGTGCTGTTCTTTTTTCCCTCGTTCCTTCTATTCAAAACCGGGATCTGCCTTTACGGCGCAGCTCCCTGGATCCTCCTCGTCTCGCTTCTCTTCGTTTCGCTTCCGCTGCTGCTCCTCCGGCGCAAGGACATTCGCGCCGAGTTCCGGCACGAGAAGGATCTCGCCAAAGGAAAGGTCCAGGGCGCGACCTTCACGAAGCTTCTGCGGTTCAGCTACTACGCCTTTTTCGGTTTGCTGTTCTTGTTCTTCTTCGCACGCGCGATGATCGTCGCCGCGGACGGGATTTACACCGGCGGCTCGCAGAACCTCGGCGATCTTCCATTTCATTTAGGCGCGATCTTCAGTTTCTCCGAGGGCTGCAACTTCCCGCCGCAAAATCCCTCGTTCGCCGGAGCGACTTTCTCCTATCCCTTCACCGCGGATTTCCTGACCGCGATCCTTGTGGCGGTGGGCGCCGAGGTTGCGAGCGTGATGTGGGTCCAGAACGTCGTCTGGGCGTTCGCGCTTCTGGTGATCCTCGAGCGCTTTGTTTTCAAGGTCACGGGAGAACGGCTTGCGGGGAAACTCGCCGCTCCGATCCTGTTCTTCAGCGGAGGTCTCGGGTTCTTATGGTTCTTCGGCGATTACTGGGCGGGCTCGCAGAGCCTCTGGTACACGCTATGGAATCTCGGCAAGGATTACACGATCGGGGACGAGTTCCGCTGGGGCAGTTCGCTGGTGACACTGTTTATCACTCAGAGAAGCCTTCTGTTGGGAATGCCTCTGGCGCTGATCGTGGCGGGTTTTCTGTGGGGCAAGATCACCACGGAGAGCACAGAGAACACAGAGAAGAGGAAGGGCAGGGGGATGTTTGCGACTCCGCTGTTTCCGGCTTTTCTTGTCGGACTTCTGGCGGGGACTCTGCCTTTGGTCCACGCTCATAGCCTGTTCGTGTTGTTTGTGATAAGCGGATTCTGGTTCTTCTTCAGCCTGGAAAGATGGAGGGAATGGACGGCGTTCGGGATAGGGACGGCGATCGTCGCGGTCCCCGAGCTGTACTGGGTCCTTTCTGGCAGCGCCTCTCGCACGGGCGAGTTCTTCGCGTGGCATTTCGGTTACCAGGCGGGGGAAACGAACGTGGTCTGGTTCTGGTTGAAGAACACGGGTCTGTTCATCCCGCTTCTGCTGGCGGCGTTCGTCCTGCTGTTGGCTGGAAGTCGAAACGGTAAGAAGGGCGCTGATCCGGAAGCGGAAGGATCGAAGCGAGGCGGGTCCCAAAAAGGCGAAGGCTCGATTCGCGATGCGTTCTTCGCCCTCCACAACGGTCGGGCTACTGACACGATTCACGTACTTGCCGTTTTCTATCTCCCGTTCCTGCTTCTCTTCTTCGTCTCAAATCTCTTCAAACTAGCACCGTGGGAGTGGGACAACATCAAGGTCCTGATCTATTGGTTCGCGGGCTCGATCCCTCTGGTCGCGCTGGTCTTGTCGGGCTTCTGGAAGAAAGGTTCGGCCTGGAAGGCGCTGGTGGCCGTTTTCTTCGCCGCGCTTGTTTTCTCTGGAGCTCTGGACGTCTGGAGAACGGCTTCCGGGCAAATACGCAACCGCGTTTTTGACATCCGTGCAGTCGATCTCGCCGAATGGATGCGCTTTTACACTGAACCCGACGCGGTGATCCTAAACGCTCCGACATACAATTCTGCCGCTGTCCTGAGCGGCCGGATCTCAGTAATGCGATATCCCGGCCATCTCTCGTCGCACGGGATCGATTACTACGGCCGGGAGGATGAGGTAAAGAAGATCTACGCGGGGGCCCCGGACGCTGACGAGCTTCTCCGGAAATACAACGTGGAATTCATCCTCGTGTCGCCCGCCGAACGCGGGATGATGACAGTGAACGAGCAGTACCTCAGCAAGTTCCCGGTCGCCCACGAGGAAGGGGAGTACAGGTTGTACCGCGCGAAGTGAAGGAAGACAGGAGACGGGAGATTTGCGGCTTTGCCGCCGGTGTGTGCGGTAAGCCTTTGGCTTACCGGGAGCCGGTCTGAACTACTTCTTGCGGCTTTGCCGCCGGTGTGTGCGGTAAGCCTCCGGCTTACCGGGAGCCGGCCACATATGACATGCGCGGAGGCTCAGCCTCCGCGCAACAAACAAAAAGAGTGGCCGCCCTGCCGGAAAGGCAAGCCTTTCCGCACACAGGGGCGGCGAAGCCGCAAGACTTCCCACGCACAAGTGCGCGGGCTAAACGGCACACAGGGGCGGCGAAGCCGCAAGACTTCCCACGCACAAGTGCGCGGGCTAAACGGCACACAGGGGCGGCAGAGCCGCAAGACTTCCCACGCACAAGTGCGCGGGCTAAACGGCACACAGGGGCGGCGGAGCCGCATAAGGAAGTTCCGAAATGACCGTGACAGAATCAAATACCCCAATTGAACCAGCCGAAGAGAACCGGTCATTCGACGTCCCTTGGATCGTCCTCAGCCTGCTTGTGACCGCGGTTGCGGCGTTCCTTCGTTTCTACTGGATCGACCTAAAGCCGCTCCATCACGACGAAGGCGTCAACGGACATTTCCTCACGAGGCTCTTCCGTGACGGCGTCTACCAGTACGACCCAAGCAACTACCACGGCCCGGACCTCTATTACATCTCGCTTCTTTTCACGAAGCTTTTCGGCCTTAACACGCACAGCGTGCGCTGGAGCGTGGCCATATTCGGCGTCCTCACGGTCGTGCTCGCGCTGTTCCTGAAACGATGGCTCGGGAGGATCGGAGCGCTTTCCGGCGCATTGTTCCTGGCGCTTTCGCCGGGGATGGTCTACATCTCCAGGTACTTCATTCACGAGATCCTTTTCGTATTCTTCAGTTTCTCGTTCGTCGTCGCGATCCTGTATTTCATCGAGCGGAAGAAGGCGGGCGTATTCGCAACGGGCTGGATGGCGCTGATCCTGATGGTCTGTTTCCTTCCCCCGGCGTTGCAGATACCCGGATTGCTCGTCGAAGGCGATTCGCTGCAGTGGGCGTTCTCGATCGGGATCTTCGCGATCGAGGCCGTGCTCGTCTTCCTTGTAATGCGGATGCTGTTGCTTTGGGATAACGGCAGGCCGATCTATCTGTTTCTCGCCTCCGCCTCTTTGATCCTCCTGCTCGCTACAAAAGAAACGGCCTTCATCACGATCGGCACGATGGTGATCGCGTGGGTCTGCGTTTCGATCTGGCAGAAGCTAACGTCGATTGAAGGGTTCCGGTCGAAACGGACGGGCCTCTTGTGGATCGTGCAGCTCGGCATTCCGGCGGCCGCAGCGCTTGCGATCGTCTCGTACTTCGAGGAACTCAGCGACGGCTACGGACGGCTGCGGGACTTCTTCGAGTTCTCGAAAAGCGGCGACCAGACCTGGGTCTTCTACGGGATCGTATTCGTCGCGCTCGCGTCCGCGCTGGCGTGGATAATCTGGCTGACCTCGGAACAATTCGGCCGAAAGGAAGATGTCGTAGGTGACTTCGATGAGCCTTCGTTCGCGCGGTTCAGGGAGGCGATCGCTTCAAAGCTCGATCTGATCCTGATCTGCGTCGGCTGCGCGTTCGTGTTCATCTACGTCGGAGTGCTGTTCTTCTCATCGTTCTTCACTTACCCGAGAGGCGTCATTGGAGCATTTGAGGCGTACGCGATCTGGACCAAAACCGGCTCGCGGGACCACACCCAGAACGGGACATTCGCCTATCTCCGGTGGATGATGGAAACGGAAGCGCCTATCTTCGCGCTGGCGGCGCTCGGTTCCCTGATGGCGTGGATCAGGGCCAGGCACGGTGTCGCGCTTTTCACAGGTCTGTGGGCATTCGGCCTTTTCGCGGCGTACACGATCATCCCGTACAAGACGCCCTGGCTTGCGCTGTCGTTCATCCTCCCGATGTGCATCGTGGCGGGCTACGGTGTCGGAAGGCTACTGAATTCGCGCGAGATACTGAAGAAACTGCTGGGCGGATTGCTGGGCGCGGTTTCGGTCGTCATTCTCGCGTTTCAGACCTACGATATGAACTTCGTCCGCTACGACGACGACCGGATGCCGTACGTTTACGCGCATACGACCCGAGGGTTTGAGGATCTTATGGATCGAGTCAAGCGGATCGCTGAGGCGTCGGGAAGAAGGAAGGACATGAAGGTCGACGTCGTGTCTGGGGATTATTGGCCGATGCCCTGGTACCTAAATGATTATCCGAACACCGTCTATCACGGGGCGCTGACCGATTCGAGCGACGCGGAGGTGATCATCGCGGGCAAGAGCCAGGAAGCAGAGCTCGGCACGAGGTACGGCTCGACGCACGATGTCGTGGGGGAATACCCGCTCCGCCCGGGGGTCGATCTTCTTCTTCTGGTCAGGAAGGATGTGAAGGCAGGGAGGTGAAATAGAGCGTCGAACGATGCCAGAACGAATTAGGTAAAAGCTTGTGGCGTCTGCGGTTTCCTGATAATAGCCCGGCAGTTCACTGCCGGGTTCTTGTATGACAGCACGGCGAATTGAATGATTGTGACGCGAGCCCCTTCAGGGGCGACAGATTGCGTTTGTTATCTGCCGTCCCTGAAGGGACTTTGCATGAAATCCGAGGCTGCGATTGGTCGCCTCGGCGAAAACCCGGCAGTGAACTGCCGGGCTATTATCGGCGAACGTGCGCGCCCGGAGCGTCCCGGGTACATGCCGGAAAGGAGCACTGCGAATCGGTGCGGGTCCTCTTAGATTGATTTCATTGCGCAAACCTCCCAAAAAGAACGCCGGACCATATTCTAGACTCCCTGCCTGAATCTCTAGGCAAGCCCGTTCCTTTCTAAAAAAGCTCTGAACTCTTCATTAAAGCTACGCTTTGAGTGATGCTTCTTCTGATTCTGAATGTAGTTCCTCGTTCTTTCGAGGTCCCGGACCGAGACTGTGAAAGCCCCGTATCCGGCCTGCCACTCGAATCTACCCGCCGAGCGGAAGTTTTGATTTATCCAATGAGAGGCATTTCCCTTTATCAGCTGAACTGCTTTTGAGATCGGCATCGTTGGCGGAAGCGAAAGAAGCAGATGAACATGGTCCGGCATCCCTCCAACAGACAACAATTTCATTTCATTTGCCCGAGCGATCCCGCCAAGATATGGAAATAGCCTTTCTTCCAGGTCTTCAGTGATTATCTTTCGGCGGCGCTTGGTCGAGAAAACACAGTGGTAGTATGAGGCGACATAAGTGTGAGGCATGTCGAAACTCCTTGATCCAACACCGGATCTTTGAGGTGGTTGTGAGGTTTGGGCCGCGGCTTCTCGCGGAGCCCTCAAATGGGGAAGATTATGTCAGAAACATGTGTCAGTGAGCAAGGTTTTGGGCGCTCGGCCTCGTTTCCCTTTCAGAAAATAGCCCAGCATTTCACTGCCGGGCTATTGTCGGCGAATTTCAAGTGAGCCAAGTGAATGAGAGGACGGCGAGATTCTCAACACGGCGGCGGAGCCGCCGAAGACAGAAAACAGGAGTCAGGAGTCAGAAGACAGAAGTCAGGAGACAGAAGTCGGGAGACAACAGGCCTAGATCTTGATCCCTCCGATCTTTTCCGATTTCTTCTTCGAAGACTCCTTCAGATAGATCGCCGATTCCTCTTCGCGTTTTGACTCCTCGTCCGGTGAATGCCAGTGCGCCCATTCTGCCGGCGCGTCGAAAGTCTCTCCCCCGTGTTTCGTAAGCCGCGGCCTGATCCGGCACATCACAGGGGTGTTCACACCCACTCCCGAGATCACCGCCTGTCCCTTCGTCAGTGCCGGAAGCTCGGCGAGCATCGCGCGTCCGGCTCCCTCGACCGTCTGAGCTATCGTCTGCTGGTCGATCGGGTTCACGATCCTCATGATGATCTGCGTCATGCACTGCGAGAGGACGTCCTGATCGAGCTTTCCGGGCCTCTGCGTGATCAGCCCGACACCGACCCCGAACTTTCTTCCCTCGCTAAGGATCTGTTTCAGGATGTTCGTCGATACGACGCTCGCGCCCGCCGGCGCGAACCTGTGAGCCTCCTCAAGAAGCGTGAACACCGGGTAATCAAGTAGGTCCTCGCCGCCCCGGGCCTCGCCGCGGACGGTCATTACCCGAGCCTTGTTCACGCGCCGGAGCAGCGTCCCGACTATCACCTGCTGTTCGGCCTGCTCGATGTCCGAAAGCTCGAGAACCGTGCATCGCCCCGGCTTGAAGAGCTCTTGAAGCGGTATGTGTTCGGAATCGTGGAATATCCCTCCGCGCCGGTCGAATCTCGAATCGAGCCGCCAAATAAGGCCGTCAATCGACGGCGCGTTCCCCGTGCGGTCTCCGTCGCCCTCATATTTCTGCGCGAGTACCGCATCGCGAAGGTCGAAGTATCCGTAAAGGCCCTTGCCTTTCTTCGGATCATTTTTGAGTGACCTGAAGGCCTGCGACAGAATGTGCCTCATCAGTTCCGAAGCACCCTCGGGCAAAAGATATTTCACATCCGCTTCCGTCAGCGATGAGAAACGCACCCGTATCTTGTCGGGATTAAAGATCTTAACCTCCGGCACATATCCGTCGGCGCCCCTGAATCGCTCGTCGCCCTGAAGCGCCTGCATCGTGTGATACTCGCCGTGCGGATCAACGATCAGGACCGCCGCGCGGTTGTAGGCCTGCATCAGCTCCTCGATCAGCACGCCAGCGGTGTAGGACTTTCCGGAGCCCGTCGAAGCGAGGATCGCGAGGTGCGTCGATACGACGTCGCGGACCGAAAGCACGACGGGAACTTCGCCCTCGGGGCGCGTGAGCAGACTCCCGATATGAGCCGAACCGACCTCTCCCGCCGACTTCGGCGAGAGCATCTTCGAAAGCGTTTCAGAGGAAGCGAGGTAGCATCGGTCACCGGGCTTCGGAGGGATCCTCGGATTTACGAAATCGTTCAGCTTCTCGCTGAAATAACCGATCGTCTCGACTTCGATCTGGTAGATCTCGGGCGTGCCGGCATCGAGACCGATCATCGACGCGATCCCGGCCGGTGCCGATTCCGGGTCCGCAAGGAAGGCGTCGGGCAGGCTCCTCACAAGGCTTCTGCCTTTAACGGTCCCGATTATCCTCCGGCGCTTGTCACCGTCCCGCGCCTCGTAATAGACGAACTCGCCGACGCGGATCTTCGAATCGTCGGTCGTGATGAGCAGGTATTCGTGCGGAAGTTCTCCGGGGCCCTTTACGGTTCCTATAAGTGCGTCTGGATTTTGCATTTCGGGTGGGGGGATTATAACCCGGGAGGGCGAGTCTATCGAGTCGGGCGAGTCTATCGAGTCTGTCGAGTCTGTCGAGTCGGTCGAGTCTATTGGGTCTGTCGAGTCGGTCGAGTCTATTGGGTCTGTCGAGTCGGTCGAGTCTATTGGGTCTGTCGAGTCGGTCGAGTCTATTGGGTCTGTCGAGTCTATTGGGTCTGTCGAGTCGGTCGAGTCTAACCGGGACATTTCAGACGTTGGACTTTCGGGATCAATGCCCCGGAGGGGCTGCGGAGGTTAGCCCGGGGCAAGCCGAAGGCGCAGCCCCGGGAAAGGTCGCTACAATTGCTCAGAGCCGCGTAGCGGCGATACGATGTGTCAGTCCCTTCAGTCTGTCGAGTCGGTCGAGTCTATTGAGTCCGTCGAGTCTGACTGAAATATTTCAGACGTTGGACTTTCGGGGCCAATGCCCCGGAGGGGCTGCGGAGGTTAGCCCGGGGCAAGCCGAAGGCGCAGCCCCGGGGAAGGTCGCAACAATTACTCAGAGCCGCGTAGCGGCGATACGATGTGTCAGTCTGTTCAGTCTGTCGAGTCTGACTGGAGCGCGGGCGGCCCGCCCGCATCGAGCGAAGCATAGACAGTCTGTCGAGTCGGTCGAGCCGATCAGGCTAGCTCGGTTTGCTTTCTGCGTCCCCGGATTCGCCTGTGATCTTTCTCCGGTTCCCGCCGTCCAGATCCGCGACATATATGTCGGAGCGCGGAAATCCCCCCTCGATCCAGGCGATCCGCTTTCCGTCCGGCGAGATCCTCGCCCAGGAGGTCTTCAGCCAATCGATCCGTTCGATACCTGACCCGTCCGACTTCATCGTGTAAACGGCACCCTCATCGCCATCCCGGTTGCTGACAAAAATGACCCTCCCGTCCGGGCAATATCCCGGAAAGATGTTGTGGCCGATCCCTTTGGTCAGAAGCCTGGCGTCCGAGCCGTCGGCCGCGATAGTCCAGATCTGGTCCTTGTCGTCTCCTTTCTCGGAGTAGAAGACGATCCGCTTTCCGTCAGGCGACCATTTGGGGTTGTAGTGCGCGATCGAATCGTCTGTCGTCAGCCTTTTCACGTTGTTGCCGTCAGAGTCCATCACGTAAAGCTGGTATTTCTCCGTGTCTCGGGTCGAAGCGAACACGATACGCTCTCCATCCGGGGAGATCGCCGGCTGCGAGTTTCTCGCATTTCCTCCTGTGAGCCGCTTTGTCCCGCTGCCGTCAGCTTTGGCCAGATAGACATCCCCGTTCCTGGTCTCAGGATCAGCGCCGCCGTACGCGATCCATTTGCCGTCCGGCGACCAGGAGACGAAGTACTCGTTGAGCTCCGGAGTTCCGATCACGGTGCGATCCGCTCCGTCGACTCCTGCGATCCAGATGTCGGCGCTCATCTTGCGCTTTCCGTCCACGGTTTCCATCCGCATCCTCGAGAATGCCAGACGATTGCCGTCAGGAGACCATTCAACATCCTGGAAGAAAACGGCGTCCTGAGCGGCTGCAGATGCGGCAAAGGTGAAGACAAGGGCAATTGCGACTGAGATCTTGACCGAAATTTTCATAAGAGACACTCCTCCCGGCAATTCAAGCGCCGGAACAACGCCACCATATCAAACCGCCCGGATCCCGTATATAACGTTCGAAAGGTCAGGTTGAACGATTCTGGTCTGGACAGGCCCCGGTATCGGTTCGCTCATCTGCCAGTCAGCCAAACAGAAGGGGCAGAGTGTATCGACCTATTTCGATCGCAGCTTTGGTAGCGGAACGGGGAGCGGGCGGGGACGCCCGCGGTCCAGGCTCGTCGCCGGTCCGCAGTTCATTTTTCTTCCTCTTTCCGCTAAAGTCTAGATATCGACCCCCCATCCGAAAGAATGCAGACCCAGTCCCTGAAGATCGAAGAAAAGATCCCCGCGCCGAAGGTCGAGATAGACGAAGGCGAACATCTCGTCGGCGAATTTGTCGGCGACGAGAACGGCGTGACCGTGCTCGTCGTCGGAAGCATTCACGGGAACGAACCGAGCGGCCTGCTCGCGATGCGCAAGATCGCGCCGGAGTTGAAGAAGCTTGAACGAGAGCTAAAGGGCCGTGTCTATCTCGTCGCAGGGAACACAAGGGCCCTCAGGCAGGATGAACGCTATATCGACAGCGACCTGAACCGGCACTGGACGCCCGAGATCGTTGCGCTTAACGACCCCGACTCGTCGATCCGCACAAACCGGGTTGAAGACGCTGAACAAAGGGAGCTCCTCAGGATATTCGACCGGATCTTTCTGACGGCTAGGAACGAGGTTTACGCACTCGATCTCCACTCGACCTCCGCTGCGAGCCCGCCTTTCGCGATGATCGGGGACACCCTTCGGAACCGCGATTTCGGACGGAAGTTTCCCGCGACGATCCTCCTCGGCATCGAGGAGCAGCTTAATTCGACGATCCTCGAGTACATTAATAACCTGGGAGCGGTCACGCTGGGATTCGAAGCCGGAGAACACAGGCAGAAGACAGCCGTCGACAATCAGGAAGCGCTGATGTGGCTCGCACTGTATCATTCGGGCTGCCTTGGAAATGAACACGTCGATGTCGAGAGGCACGAACGGACACTTCGCGAAGCGATGGGGGACCCGAAGCTGATCGAGATCCGTTACCGGCACGCGATAACGCCGGCCGACGATTTCAGGATGGAACCGGGCTACGAGAATTTTCAGCCCGTGACGAAGGGCGAGGTCGTGGCGCACGACAGAATGGGAGAAGTGAAGGTCAGCGAAACCGGGTTGATCCTGATGCCGCTTTACCAGAAGCTCGGGAACGACGGGTTCTTTCTTGGCCGGGAAATACTGCCCTTCTGGCTATGGCTTTCAAGGGCCCTACGGAAAATGGGTGTCCCCGGCATCGTTCACTGGCTCCCGGGCGTAACTCGCGACCCGTTCAACGAAGAATCTCTCGTCGTCAACACCAACATCGCGCGGATCTTTCCTCTGCAGATCTTTCACCTGCTGGGATTCAGGAAGAGGCTCTGGAAGTCCGGCAAGCTCGTAGTCAGCCGCAGGAAACACGACACGCGCAGTCCTTTCGTGCCCGAAGACTAGTGATTTACGCGGCGCACTCGATGCAGAGGCTAGTGTGCGGAACCGCAAGCAGCCGTTTCTCGGAGATCTCGTTGCCGCAGTTCACGCACTTGCCGTACATTCCCTGTTCGATCCGGTAGAGCGCTTCCTCGATCTGGTCAAGCTCGTCATTCAGGGAGTTGTCGAGCGACGTCAGAACTTCCTCGTTCTGACGCTGGATCGCCTGTTCCTCGAAGTCCTTGTCGAGTTTCCGCCTCGCACTGGTTTCAACCCGGGTCAGGAGCGTCTCAAGCTCCTGCTTCCTTTCTTCGAGCATTTCCTTGATCTTATCGTACATGATTTCCCCCGTTTCGAAATAACTTCCTCTGAACAGAGGATATCACCGCCCGGATGCCCGTCCAATCGGCTCATTCGCCATCGCCGGCGCTAACCTCGGGCCTCTTGAAGATCAGCCCGAGAGCGAACCAGACGAACAGCACCGCGCCGAGCGCGAAGACAATGTCGCCGAATATGCGCATCCATCGAAGAACGTGCATTATGTCCTGCTGCATGAACTCGGGGCTTCTGGCCGACCAGTAACCGGTCGTGATCGATTCATAAGTCTGCAGAAGGCCGATCGGCAGGAGGCTCACGACGATCATAAGGAACAGGCCTATGTTGATCATCCAGAACGCCCAGGCCAGGAGCTTCTCGTTCCAGACGCGCTCGGGATTCATCGCCCTGAGGCAGAACAGCATCAGTCCCAGACCGAGCGTGCCGTAGACGCCGTACAGCGCTCCGTGGGCGTGGACCGCGGTCGTGTTCAGGCCCTGCATGTAGTAAAGGGCGATCGGCGGGTTGATCATGAACCCGAAGATCCCGGCGCCGACAAGGTTCCAGAACGCGACGGCTACGAAGAAGTAGATCACCCATTTGTACTGCGCGAGCCATCCTCTCGCCTTCGAACGTCTTATGTTTTCCCACGCTTCGAAGCCGACCATAGTCAGCGGCACGATCTCGAGCGCGCTGAAGACTGCGCCGAAAGCCAGGGCGACGGTCGGCGTGCCGGCGAAATAAAGGTGGTGCAGGGTGCCCAGGATGCCGCCGCTCAGGTAGATGGCTCCGGAAAGCAGGGAAGCTTTGGCGGCGATCTTCGGATCGATCACGCCGAGTCTCGCGAACAGGAACGCGATCACTACCGTCGCGAACACCTCGAAATATCCCTCGACCCAAAGATGTACGACCCACCAGCGCCAGTACTCGACGACCGTCAGGTGCGAGCGCATTCCCCAGAAAAGGCCCGGCGCGTAGAACAGCGCGATGCCCGCGGTCGAGATCATATACAAGAGCACGAGCTCCTTGCGGTTGTCCTTTTCCCTGAACGCGGGAAGGGCGGTGCGGAGGATCAGGAACAGCCAAAGCAAGAGGCCTATGAACAGCGCCGCCTGCCAGAGCCTGCCCAGGTCCACATATTCGTAGCCCTGGTGGCCGATCCAGAACCAGCTGTCGCCCGGAAGCAAATGCATCACGCTCAGCCATTGTCCGGCCATCGAGCCGAGCACGACGATCAAGAGCGCTCCGAAGAGTATGTCGACGCCCAGTTTCTGGTATTTCGGTTCGGAGCCGCTTATGAACGGGCCGATGAACAGTCCGGCCGCAAGCCAGGCGGTCGCGATCCAGAAGATACCGAGCTGGACGTGCCACGTGCGCGTTACGACGTACGGAAGATAATCTGCAAGCGGTATCCCGTAAAATCCGTGGCCTTCGACGCCGTAGTGCGTCGTTATCACGCCGACGACGATCTGGAGCAGGAACAAAAGGGTTACGACCAGGAAATACTTCACCGTGGCCTTCTGCGACGGCGACAGGTCGATGCCTATGAGAGGGTCGGATTCCGGGGCGCCTTCGGTGGGGGCTTCCTCGTGCAGGCTCGCGAAGTACCAGGCCATTCCGCCGATCCCCGCGAGCAACATGATGATACTGACGCCGGTCCAGATTATCGTCGAGCTGGTCGGGATGTTGCCGACAAGCGGTTCAGAGGGAAAATTGCTCGTATATGAGATCGTGTCGCCCGGACGATGAGCAGTAGATGCCCAGGAGGTCCAGAAGAAGAATGTCACCATCTTGCGGAGCCTTTCAGGGTCTGACTGCGCGCCCTTCTGGATCGCGTACTCCGCACTTCCTTCGCCAAACACCTGCCTGTAATGTTCAAGGTTCTCGCGAAACGCTTCGGCACGTTCCGGCTCGATAGTCAGCGTGCCAGTTGACGCGTCGTAATTGTTCGCGCGGAGCATCGACTGCATACGCTGGCGGACAAGCGCCTGCTTGTCCGCTTCGAGCCCTTCGTAATCGCCTCCGTATTCGTCAGAGGTAATCTGGTCGAGAAGGTATTCGGCCTCCCTGTGAAGGTAGTCCGCGGTCCAGTCCGGAGCGACGTAGCTGCCGTGGCCCCATACGGAGCCGACCTGCATTCCGCCCATCGCCTGCCAGACGTTCTGCCCGTCCGAGATGTCTTCGGGTCCTATCAGTTCTTCGCCGGCGGTCGTCACCACCCTCTGCGGTATCGGCGGCGCCTCTCGAAAGATCTCGGTCCCTATCCACAAAAGGGTCCCGAAAGAGACTGCCATAATGATCCCGAAAACAAGCCAGAGCTTCTTCATCCAGATATTCCTCCGTGCGGTCCGGCCGCAAGTCTGCGGCGGCGTTTACCGCGTGTCGATTGGGTTAAGTTGGAGCGTCGGTCTCCCGACGGATTGAAGAGTACTTGTCTGCCCTGGCTCGAAATATGACTCGGATCACAGAATTCCCGTAATCTTTGTTGTAACAGTGACTTGCTTTATACTAGCTGACGACCCCCAAATCAAGAAATCCGGCGCCCGACCGGGCGCTGCCAGCGGAGCGAGCATGGGAGAACACAACGTATCTTCTGGGACCAGCGGCCGCGAGATCCGGCAGTTCACCCGGGCGGTCCTGAACGATCTTCAGGCGGTCGAACGGATGCTCGAGCTTGGCCTTTTTGAAGACGACGCTTTCAGGATAGGCGCTGAACAAGAGATGTTCCTCGTGAATTCCTCGATGACTCCCGCGCCGATCTCGATGCGGGTCCTCGAGGACGCAAAGGAAAAACGCCTCACGACGGAGCTGGGCCTCTTCAACATCGAGGCGAACCTGAGTCCGGCCGATCTCGGAGGCGACTGCTTCTCGAAGCTCGAGAACGAGATCGAGGAGCTGGTCGACGCCGTTCGGCGCTCGGCGGAGAAATCGGGCGGCGACGTGGTGCTCGCGGGCATACTTCCCACGATCCAGCAGTCGGACCTGGTGATGGAGAACCTGACCCCGCTTCCGCGGTATCTTGAATTGAACAGGGTGCTTACGGAACTTCAGGGGGACGAGCGCCTGATCCACATTAAGGGTCTCGACGAACTTACCCTGCACCTCGCCGACACCTTTATGGAGTTCTGCAACGCGAGCTTCCAGGTCCATCTGCAGGTGCCGATAAGCAGTTTCATGAAACACTACAACTGGGCGCAGGCGATCGCCGGCCCGGTTCTCGCCAGTGCGGCGAACTCTCCCATCCTTCTCGGCCACAGGCTTTGGTTCGAAACCCGCATCGCGCTTTTCAAGCACGCCACAGACTCGCGTTCGAAGACGTTCCAGAAGCGAGGCCAGCAGACGCGCGTGCATTTCGGCAACGACTGGATCAGGACATCGATGATGGAAGCCTTCCACGAGGATGTGGCGAGGTTCCGGATCATTCTCACGCGCGAGATCGAAGAGGACTCGATGCAGCTCCTCGAAGAAGGAAACATCCCGAAGCTCTCGGCCTGGCAGATGCTGAACGGCACTATCTGGCGCTGGAACCGGGCGTGCTACGGGGTCCTGAACGGAAAACCCGGATTCCGCATCGAGGCGCGTTTTCTGCCGTCAGGGCCGACCGTTCTGGACGAGGTCGCGAACGCCGCGTTCTTCATCGGCCTGATGACCGCGCTTCCCAAGATCCACGGCGACGTCACGGAAAAGATGTCGTTCGACGACGCGAAGGACAACTTCTTCAGCGCGGCGAGGTTCGGGCTGAAGTCGCAGTTCGCGTGGCTCGACGGACGCGGCTACAGGGCAAAGCGTTTGATCCTCGACGAACTTCTCCCGATCGCCAGGCAGGGACTGCAGGAGTTCGAAGTCGATGCGAAGGACATCGACCGCTACTTAGGGGTGATAAGGGAAAGGGTGGAGATTCAAAGGACCTCGTCCGGCTGGATGCTCGAATCGCTTTCGAAAATGGACAAGACCGTGAAGATGAGCGTTAGGCTCCGTGAACTGACCGCACAGCTCAAGGAGAATCAGCGCACCGGCGAGCCGATGCACACCTGGCCGCTCGCAGAGCTGGAGGACCACAGCGACTGGATCGACAACTACCAGACGGTCGAGCGGCTAATGTCGAAGGACCTATTCACGGTCCGGCCCGAGGATGTGATCGATCTCGCCGCGAGCCTTATGAACTGGAAGCACATCCGCCACGTGCCAGTCGAGGACGACGAGGGCAACCTGGTCGGTGTGGTCTCGCACCGCGACCTCCTGGAATTGCTTTCGAAGGAGAGGTTCAGGAAGGCGGAAGAGATCGTGATCAAGGACATAATGAAGACGGATCTGATTACGATCGAGCCGGCGACCGACACGCTCGAGGCATTGGGCCTGATGAGAAGCAGGAATGTCGGCTGTCTTCCTGTGATCGAAAAGGGAAAACTGGTCGGGATGGTGACCGCGCACGACTTCCTGACGGTCTCCGCTCGTCTGTTCGAGGAAAGGCTTAGGAAAACCAAGTAGCTCGTCAGATCGAGTTGCGGAAGGCGCCCGGCGTCATTCCCGTGAACCGGCGGAACACCCGCGTGAAGTGGCTCTGGTCCGAGAATCCCGAATCGACCGCGATGTCTGCCAGCGAAACATCGTTCTCCCGCAGTAGCCCGCAAGCGAACTCGATCCTCCTAGCCTGAACGTATTCCCCGACGGTCTCGCCTTTGAACTTGCGGAACACTGCCGCAAGATGGACCGGATGAACGCCCGCTTCAGTTGCAAGGTCGGATGAGGAAGGGTTCGCCCGAAACTCCGCGTCCAGCTTCTCGACGACTTTCTTCAGCCACGCGGGCGGCCTTTTCTGGGGCGCAGGTTCTTTGCGCGCCGAACGGCCCAGCATCTCAAGAGTGATCCCTTCCGCGACAAGTTCGGAACACGGCTGCCAGTTCCGAAACTCGTGATAAAGCCGGCAGGCGAGCCAAACGAGCGGCGTGCCGCGCTCATGGAAATGGGAGGGAACGTTCGCAAACTCCTCGAGCACCCGCAGACCCGCATCCCGGATCTCGATCCCGAAAAACCTACCCCCATTGTTCCCGATCTCGTCCTTGTGCTCGATACCCGACGGATGCCAGAGCAGCGAGAACGGCCTGTACGAGAAACTACGGCGGCCAAACGATTCCGCATAACTTCCGTCGAGAAGCAGGCAGAAAAAGGCCAGTTCGTGCGAGTGACTGGGGAGGCTTCTCGGTGCCGAATGAACGACCTCTGAAATGATCGACGAACTCACGGACCGCTTCTCGGCGACCGTTCCGTAGAACTGTCCGGGTGTCAGGTGGTTTGACTCAATTGCCGTTCTGGTCATTTTTCTTTTACGCCTCCCGCCTTTAAATGGTTCCAGGGACCTTTCGACAGTGCAATACGCCGGCTCTTCTCTGTGTAAGACTGTCGGACGCGTCAGATAATTCCCGGGAACTGACGTCCGCGAAAGTATCTGCGCTGCGGCCCGGCGAAAGTAGCGGTCGCAAGGAGCCTCCGAAATATGAAATCTGAACTTTTAAATCCAAGAACCGAAATTCGATCACTGTTGTTCCTGATGCTCGCTTTCGTGTTGTCGATTCCCGCGGCCGCCCAAGACCTGTGCGCCGTGACCGAAATGACTCCGCCGACCGTGACGGCCGAATGGCTTTCGGAACACGTCGGACACGAAAAGCTGGTACTTATACACATCGGCCAGAAACCCGAGTACGACGAGGGCCACATTCCGGGGGCGGTCTATATGGCAAGCCGCGACATATCGACGACGCCCGAGGAAAGCGACCTCTCGCTGCAGCTTCCATCCGACGAGAGGCTGAAGGAGACGTTCGAGAGAGCGGGCGTCAGCAATGATTCAAGGATAATACTCTACTGGGGAAAGGACTGGGTGACCCCGACGACGCGGTACTATTTCACGCTCGACGCGATGGGGCTTAAAAACAACGTATCGATACTAGACGGAGGGATGCCCGCATGGGTAGCGTCCGGCGGAAGCCTTTCCATGGAAATCCCGTCTCCCGAGCGAGGATCGCTTTCGTTCACCACCGACCGGTCCAAGGTCGCGATGGCGGACTGGCTGAATTCGAATCTGAAGAAGGACGATGTGCGCGTTGTCGATGCCCGCGATGCGAGATTCTACGACGGAACGTCGGTCGGAGGGCATCCGCGCGCCGGACATATTCCGGGCTCGAAGAACATTCCGTTCAGCTCGATCGTGGACGAGAACAACCGCTTCAAGGACGAAGCCACGCTGAGGAAGATGTTCGCCGAAGCGGGCGTCGAGCCGTACGACACCGTCGTGACATACTGCCATATCGGCCAGCAGGCCTCGCTTGTGTACTTCGCCGCGCGAAAGCTCGGATACAAGGTCAAACTCTATGACGGCTCGTTCGAAGAATGGAGTGCGAACAGGGAATTGCCGCTGGACGATCCCCTGGAAGGGAAGCGTACGGCGGAGGTTCAGGTCGTCAGCCCCGAATGGTTCGCGGCGCGGGTTGCGGACGACGACCTGCGGATCCTCGATGTTCGTTTGAATGTTTACGATTACTTCACCGGCCACCTGCCCAACGCCGTGCACCTTGCCGACGCCGCGATGCGGGCCCCTAAGAACGGGTATCCCACGCAGTACCTCGATCCATTCTTTTCCGGGCGTCTGCTTATGTTCGCCGGAGTTAAGAACGGCGACAAGGTTGCCGTGTATTCCGACGGCGACGGCGTGCTGGGGGCCACGATGATGGCGTACATACTGGAGCGGATCGGACACAGCCGTATCTATCTTCTGGACGGCGGGTTCCGGGACTTTCAGATCTCTCAGAAGGCGGTCCAGGAGTATCCCGAGTACGGCCAGGTGCCTTCATACGACACACGTGACAACAACACGATCGCGGCGACGACGGAAGACGTGAAGAACGCGATCGGAAAGGAAGGCGTGAAGTTCATCGACGCCCGTCCTCAGAACGTCTTCGCCGGCGAGGTCAAGATCTGGACCCGGAACGGACACATTCCGGGCGCCGTGAACATACCCTGGAAGACGCTTGTGGAGGAAAACAACTCCCACAAGTTCAAGCCGCTCGAACAGCTCCGCAAAGTGTTTGCCGACAAAGGGATAAAGGAATCGGACGACATAATCGTCTATTGCGGAACAAGCCGCGAGGCGAGCCTCGAGTACCTTGTCCTGAAGCACGTCCTGAAGTTTCCGAAGGTCCGGCTCTACGAAGGTTCCTGGGCGGAATACTCGAACCACAAAGAATTGCCGGTCGCAACCGGAATGTGACTTCACTCCTGAGGGGGAGAGAAGCGAGAGACCGTTCCCGTGCGAATGCGCGGGAGCGGTCTCTTGTCGGTTGTGACACGATTCGGCGGCCGGCGGTGTTGGAAGACCAAAAGGGAAATTGACCGAAATGGAACTTCGGTCACGTCGATGCCGTAAGGAAATTCTCACAGTACGAAAAGACCAGAAAACATCACGGAGAAACAATGAAACGAGTTGCGAAGAGATACGCTGTCGCCGCGGCCGCGGCGCTTGCGGTGTTCACATCGGTCGCGGCGGTCGGAGTCAACGGGCAGGCCTTTGCCGCGGTGCGAACCAAGCTCGGCGAGATCAAGAGCGAAAGCTCGGAAGCCAAGACGGAGCTAGCAAAGTGGCGCGAGGACCTCGAGTACATAAAGAAGACCTTGCCCGAAAAACACGCTGACCTTTTTCGAAGGCTCGACCGGAACAAGTTCTACTCGGAGATCGAGAAGCTAGACAAAGAACTTCCCGGGATGACGGCGAATCGCGCCGCGCTTGAGTTCGAGCGCATCGTCGGCCTCGCCCGCGACGGCCACACGTACACCTCGCCGCTTTACTACGAGAAATCGGGATTTCATCTGTTCCCGTACGGCATGTATGCGTTCTCGGACGGGATCTACGTTCGCAAGGCGGCGCCGGAGTACAAGGACATACTCGGTGCGAAGGTGATCGGTGTCGGCAAATACGATATCGAAAAGGCCTACGACATCGTCGCTCCGTATATGTCGGCGGACAACGAGATGTTCACGATGGAATATGTGCCTCGGTATCTGGGCTGTCCCGAAGTGCTTTACGAACTGGGAATCAGCCCCGACCCGGACAAGGTCGCGCTAAGACTGGAGAAGGACGGCAAGGTCTTCACAAAGGTCGTCTCGCTTCCGGAAGGCGTGGACAACAAGATCCCGGAAGTCCGCAAACGGATCAAGGACTGGCCGGACGCAAGGGATTCCGCTCCCGGCGACACGCCGCTCCATCTGAAAAACATCGGGGAATCGAAATGGTTCGAGTATGTTCCGGACAAAAAGCTTTTGTACGTCCATATGAAGGACGTGCTGAATTCCGAGAACGAGACGCTTGAGCAGTTCTGGGGCCGCGTGTTCGCCGAGGCGGACGCGAAAAAGCCGGAGAAACTTGTGCTCGACCTGCGCTACAACGGCGGCGGGAACAACACGCTCGTACGGCCCATCATCCGGGGCATCATCCAGAGGCCGGAACTCGACAAGGAGGGCCGGTTCTTTGTGATCATAGGGCGTGTGACGTTCTCGGCCGCGCAGAACCTCACGAACATGCTCGACATTTGGACGAACGCAGTGTTCGTCGGCGAACCGACCGGGTCGCACGTCAATATGTTCGGAGATTCGGTTACCTACAACCTTCCGAACAGCGGAATGCCGATGAGGATCTCGGAGCTTTTCTGGCAGAACAAGCACGCCCGCGACGAGAGCAAATGGACTCCGCCGGACATCGTCGCTGAGTTGTCGTTCGCCGATTATATGAAGAATGTCGATCCCGCGGTCGAAGCTGTTGCAAAGCCGTACGAGCCTCGGAGATCGCTGCGCGAGATAGCTTTGGCCGCCTACGAGGCTCAGGACCTCAAGGGATTTCGCGAAAAGGTGATCGCTTATAAGAACGATCCGAACAACAAGTACGCCGAGGTCGAATCGCAGGTCAACGGATTTGGCTACGAGCTGGTCCGGATCAAGAAGCTCGACGAAGCGTTGTGGATGTTCCAGTTGAACGTCGAGCTTTATCCCGACTCCTACAACGTCTACGACAGCCTCGGCGAGGCGTATATGCTGAAGGGCGAGAAGGAACTGGCGATCAAGAACTACAGGAAGTCGCTGGAACTGAATCCTAAGAACTCGAACGCGGAAGCGATGATCAGGAAGATCGAGGGTGAAAGCGGAAACAACTGACCTGAGCAGGGTGTTGTTTTGAATTGCGCGGGAACAGGCTTAAAATTGGCCTGTTCCTTTTTTTGGGATCGATCGCACAGGGATAAAGGGGCTGAAAGGGATTTGCGGCTTCGCCGCCGTGATGTGAATACTTCTTGCGGCTGTGCCGCTGAACATCAAGATCGGAACCCCCATCGAAACCCGGAGCGCGAGCGACGGGCTTATTAACTAAATGAAAAGACTCATCACCATTGCTTTGACCGTCCTCGCGGCATTCGCTTCCGCCACGTTCCCCAACGACGGAGTTTTCTACGCGCAGGGAAACACCCTCGTCCCCCTGCAGGAGACGCAGGTGAGGCTTAAAAAAGAGATCCTCAAGTTCTTCATCCGCGACTTTCGATTCGCCGACGTCGATGTCGATTTCGAGTTCTACAATCCGGGCGGCGACCGCACGCTGACTGTAGGGTTCGTCTCGCCGCCTGCGATGGGGGACGTGGAAGAAGACGAGGGAGGCCATCCGCGGATCACCAACTTCACCGTGAACGTCAACGGGAAAGATCTGGAATACAAGATCGCGCAGATGGAGAAGACCTCGTTTAATGCCGAAGCCCTCGATGTCAACGGTTTCGACTACGTGTACTACTTCACGATGACCTTCAAGCCCGGCCTCAACCGGGTCCGTCACACGTACAGGTTCGAAGGAGGGGCGTCGGTCGAAACCCAGAGGGATTTCTACTACCAGATCACGACGGGCAAGCGCTGGGCGAACAAGCAGATCGACGATTTCGAGCTTCAGCTTCACTTGGACCAGGGTATTTTCAATCTTCCCGCTCGATTCGTGAAGGGCAAAGCGCTTGCCAACTGGCAAATCGTCGGCGACGGAGTCCTCAAGGGCGGAGCGGAGAAGTTTTACGACTTCGACGAAGACACCATACGGATGGTCCACCTGAACCGCGGTCACCTCGTTTTCAAGGCGAAAGACTTCAAACCGGACTTCGACATCAGCATCAGCGAATTCAACTGGGCCGCGGGCTGGCTCAGGAAAATGTGTTCCGATTCCGCGCCGTGCGTGACCGACGAAGAGGTAGAACGGCTGGGCCCGTTCCTCTCAATTCATCCGGGCGAATGGATCGGGCCGGACGAGCTGAAGCAGCTGACAAATGCCGAGCGCCGGATACTCAGGAACTTCGGATTCGCCGTGCGCGGGTACGATCTCAAGGACAAGACGCTTAAGAGATTCTACAAACGGTTCTTCTGGTACAAGCCCGATCCCTCGGTGAAAGCCGAGGACGTCGATCTCTCGGAAGCAGAGAAGGAATTCATCAAGAAGATCGAAACGGCCGATGCCCACTCGGCTGTTTGAGACCGGAGATACGAAAATGCGGAAACTGAGAGAACTATTTGCGGCGGCGGGAATGTTTTCCTTCCTTCTGCTCACTGCGTGTCAGCAGACGCCGGTCAATGCTCCGGCTCCCGAAACGGCGGAGGCGCCGACGGACCTTCATTCGTACGCCAGTCCGCAACTTGTGCGCGTCACGAACGTGGATCTTGACTGGACCGTTTCGTTCGAGAAAAAGACGCTCGCCGGAACTGCGGTACTCACGATCGAGCGAAGCGAAAAGGGGAAAGGCGCCCCTTTGGTCCTCGACACTCGCGATCTGAAGATCGAAAAGGCTGAAGGTTCGTCCGACGGAGGGAACACCTGGGCCGAGGCGAAATTCGAGCTCGCTAAACCGGACGATATTCTAGGTTCCGAACTGAAGGTATTCCTTTCACCGGACGCTAAACTTGTGAAGATCGCGTACGAGACAAGCCCGTCGGCGTCCGGCCTCCAGTGGCTCGCTCCGGAGCAAACCGCGGGCAAGGAAAAGCCCTACATGTTCTCGCAGGCGCAGGCGATCCACGCCCGAAGTTTCATTCCTCTGCAGGATTCGCCGGGTGTCCGCGTGACGTATTCCGCGAAAGTGAAGACGCCTGAGGGCCTTCTCGCCGTGATGAGCGCCGAGAACAATCCGCAGGGTGAAGAACGGCCGGGCGAGTACAGCTTCAAGATGTCGAAGGCCGTGCCGCCGTACCTGATCGCGATCGCTGTGGGGGACATAGCCTTCAAGCCGCTCGGCGAAAGGACCGGCGTTTATACCGAGCCGTCGATGATGGAAAAGGCGGCGAATGAACTGGAAGACACCGAAAAGATGATCTCGGCGACCGAGAAGCTCTACGGACAGTACCGGTGGGGCCGGTACGATCTGCTGATCCTGCCGCCCAGTTTTCCGTTCGGCGGTATGGAAAATCCCGTCCTGACGTTCGCGACACCGACGATCCTCGCCGGCGACAAGAGCCTTGTGTCGCTCGTCGCGCACGAACTGGCACATTCCTGGTCCGGGAACCTTGTGACGAACTCGACGTGGCGCGACTTCTGGCTGAACGAGGGCTTCACGACGTACCTTGAGTGGCGGATCCAGGAAGCGGTCTACGGGAAGGACCGCGCCGATATGGAGATGGTCCTTGCGAAAAAGGGGCTCGAGGAAGAGATGAAGGAGATGGAGGAGCGCGACGAGATCCTCCACGTCGATCTGAAGGACCGCGATCCCGATGAAGGATTTACTGGCGTTCCGTACACGAAGGGAGCTCTGTTTTTGCGGCACCTCGAACTCGCGGTCGGAAGGGAGGATTTCGACAATTTCCTGAAGAGCTATTTCGAGCACTTCGCGTTCAAGAGCATCACGACCGAGCAGTTCAAGGAATATGCGAGGGAAAACCTGGTCGACAAGTTCCCCGACAAGGTCGCGATGGACGACCTGAACAAGTGGATCGACCAGCCGGGGCTTCCTCCGAACGCTCCTCAGCCGGAATCCGAGGCGTTCAAGAAGGTCGATGAACAGTTGAAGAGCTGGACGGAGGGGACGACAAAGGCTTCGGACCTGCAAACGCAGGGATGGACGACGCAGGAGTGGCTGCATTTCCTTGGAGGAATCCCGCCGGAGGTCGGAACGGAGAAGATGGCGGAGCTCGACGAGGCTTTTGGGCTGACAAGCGCCGGAAATTCCGAGATCGCGTTCAAGTGGCTGATGATGGCGGTTCACAACAAATACGAGCCGGCGTACCCCAGGCTGGAGGAATTCTTGACGGCGATCGGTCGGCGGAAGTTCGTCGCGCCTCTGTTCGAGGAGCTCGCGAAGACGCCGGAAGGGAAACAGCGCGCAGAAGGGATCTACGAGAAGTCCCGCGCGGGTTACCATCCGATCACGGCGGGTTCGGTGGACAAGATCCTTGGGAAGTAGATTGAACAGGGATGAAGGGGGTGAAGGAGATATGCGGAAAGCCCGTCATTGGCGATCCGGAGATTCCTTTCCCGAAAGTACTACCGGATCGTACCGCGGAAAAGACCTAAAATGTTTGGTAGGAATGAAGGAAACAATGCTTAGTAGTTGAGAGGCCTAATCAATCCCCTTTACCCCCTTTATCCTTGTAGACCCTTGAATAATCTATGTACTGCCCGGGCTGCGGAACCGAAGACAACACCTCGAACGTTTACTGCCGGTCGTGCGGGTCGGACCTGCGCGCGGTGAGGACGGCGCTCGAAAGGCCCGACGATATCACGAGCTCAGCCGTTTCGGCCCGGCAGGAGATCGGCCGCGCCTTCGCGGACCGTATCCGCCAGGCAAGGGCCAAGGACCTGGCTTCGATCGCGGAAGAGGTGCTTCCGGAAGTAGAGAAGTTCCTCGAATCTCCCGAGGAGCGAAGGCTTCGGAACATCCGCAACGGCGCTGTCACAGCTTTCATTGGTTTCGGTACCGCGCTGGCATTCTTCATCGTCGCTGCTTCGGCGGGCGAGCCCGGGATCACGTTCTTCTCAGCGCTTGGGATCGTGACCTTCTTTATAGGTGTCGCGTTGATCATCAACGGGTACTTCCTGACAGTGACGAAGAAGGAGTTATCCGGAGGCGTTAAGAGAGACGAGGGAGAATCCGTATCTGCGGGAGAGTTGCCGTCCGGCGGCCCGGACCAGACGGAGGATGATGCATCGACAAACGAGCTCCTGATGCCGCCTTCAGCGCGCGACGAGTTCATTGCTTCGGTCACCGAGGAGACGACGCGGAATCTGGAGAAGAAGCACTCAGAAGTCAGAAGTCAGGAGACAGAAGATCATTGACCAATGACCGATGAGCATTGAGCATTGAATGCCGCTATACCGGCGGCGTGTCCGAAGCCCGACCGTCAGGGAGAGCGAATCATTGATCAATGCGCACTGAACAATGACCAATGAAAGGAAACCGGTCCTTATCAGAGTATTCCGAAGCGCTGCTGTTCAGGCCGAGTCCCGTAGGGACGGCCGTAACTTAGCCCCGGACAAGCCGCAGGCGCAGTCCGGGGTAAGGCGCACATCAAGAATCTGGAGCCGCTTTAGCGGCGGCGTGTCCGAAGCCCGACCGTCAGGGAGAGCGAATCATTGATCAATGCGCACTGAACAATGACCAATGAAAGGAAACCGGTCCTTATCAGAGTATTCCGAAGCGCTGCCGTTCAGGCCGAGTCCCGTAGGGACGGCCGTAACTTAGCCCCGGACAAGCCGCAGGCGCAGTCCGGGGTAAGGCGCACATCAAGAATCTAGAGCCGCTTCAGCGGCGGAGTGTCCGAAGCCCGACCGTCAGGGAGGGCTACTGCGAGGACTGAGGCGAAAGGACTGAGGACTGAGAACCTGGGCCGAGCGTTCTGCTCCGTAGGAGCGGCACGTCTGTAGCATAAGGATCGCTAGAACGCAGAGATTTTTAGGAAGTCTTAAACGCTAAAGACGCGAAGGTCGCAAAAGAGACCAAATGCTTGAACTCTTAGAAATTGCTGATCTACTTCTCTCGTGGCGGCTTTGGCTTGGCATCGCCGTCACCGCAAGTGTTTGTTACTCCACAGTATTGCTTGTTCCGGATCGGAACGTGTATTTGTTAGTCATTGTTCCGGTTGGGATAGTCGGTGTAATTCTCAGCTTCTGGTGGCAGATTCGTGCTGATCAGGCAAAGTGAATCTGCATTGGAAAACGAAAGCTTCATAGATCAATGCAACGTCCAAACCGAAACTGGGAAACAAGACGTCTGAGTGCCCGTCCTCCTTCAGATCTTGACGCCAGGATCATCTTTGAGGAATACGCAAGTGATCCCAAGGTAACTGAGTTCATGACCTGGCGCCCTCACAAGAGCGTTAAGGACACCCTTGAATATATTCGGCGGTGCGAACGGGTTTGGGCCGAGAGTACCGCTTTTCCGTGGTCATTGTGGCTGAAGGAAGAGGGAGAATTCGCCGGTTTCATCGAAATCAGGGTCGGCGCGACCGCTGTGGATGTGGGATACGCCCTGGCCCGTCAGTTCTGGAGACAGGGTTTGATGACCGAGGCACTTTCCACCGTGATCGAATGGTCGTTCTCAAATCCGGAGATCTATCGCGTCTGGGCTACTTGCGATACGGAGAATCTGGGTTCGGCAAGAGTGCTGGAGAAGGTTGGTATGGAAAGGGAAGGCGTCTTGCGCCGCTGGCTGGTCCATCCCAATCTGAGCGACGAGCCTCGTGACGCGTATTGCTATTCGATCGTTAGGTAGGAGCGACTGGCGACACCGTTCTCGAACCAGGAAGACTCGTCGCAGATACGGGGGCCCAGCATACACTCGATACTCACGATGTTCGAGCTGTCCGATTTTCTGGAATTCTATCTGTCGTGGCGCCTTTTCGTGGGAATCGCCGTCACCGTCGGTATTTGCTATGGATTGGTGATGCTGATCCCTTTCCAGATTCCGAACTGGTTGGTAGCTCTTCTTGTAGGGATGCCTGGCGCGTTTCTCAGTTTTTGGTGGCAGATCCGGGCGGATCGGTCGAAGTAACGAAATGAATCAGTGCCCGGAGCGGCAGCGACGGGCCCAAGCACGTTTAACCTCAGAGCACGCAGGGGCCGCAGAGATTGCGAGGAAATTCTCAAACGCAAAGGTCGCAACGGTCGCAATGAAACTACTAGATTGCACTTTGATCTGGTTGACGAATTGTTCGCGACATTCAGGACCGCTTCACAGACGAAGTTCTGATAAACCTTAGCGACCTTGGCGACCTTTGCGTTTAAGAGGCTCCCAAAAAAACTGAGCGTGCTCTGCGGTTCGATCCGTTCGGGCCCCGTCGCTACCGCTCCGGGTGCTGACTGCTTACTTCTCGCGGTAGCCCTCCCTGACGGTCGGGCTTCTGACACGGTACGCAAAATCCTATGAAAATTCTTCTCTTTGCCGCGATCCTTGGGTACGGCTGCTGGCTCGTTTCAGAGGTCTTCGAGATCGTTCAGCGCGGTTATAGTCCCGAGGTCTACTACCTGACGGCCGCTTATCACGTACTCGCGGGAATCGGGGTTTGGGGTATCTACAAAGCGCAGACTGCGGGCAAAAATCTGTTCAATCTGGCCGCCACCGCCATCGCTTCGATCGCCTACCTGTCCTTCGCGATCTTTCCCCTGCAGGTGATGTGGTCGGGACTTTCGATGGCGGAATTTGTGGCCGCGAACCCTGCATACAAGCTGGCCGGCCTTGTATGGTTCGTCGGTATGATCCTGTTCAGTGTCTCGGTGACCCGGACCGGATACTTCCCGAGATGGACCGGAGTGATAATGGTCATCGGCACGGTGGTCTTTACGGCTACTCCGATCTTCGGCTGGCCGATGCTCCTCGTGAACTTCACGAACATCTTCTTCGCCGGGACGGTGGTCTATACAGGCTTCCTCGGTTTACGGGCCGGCACCCATCTTACAACGGGAAGTATCGCGTAGGTCGCGGACAATGTAACTGTGGAAGAAACACCCCGGGGGCTTAAGTGGCAGCATCAGTGCCCGTAGCGGCAGCGACGAGCCCCTCATTGACCAATGACCATTGAAAGGAAACCGGTCCTTATCAGAGTATTCCGGAGCGCTGCCGTTCAGGCCGAGTCCCGTAGGGACGGCCGTAACTTAGCCCCGGACAAGCCGCAGGCGCAGTCCGGGGTAAGGCGCAAAAAAATCCGCAGCCGCTTTAGCGGCGGCACATCAGTACCCGTAGCGGCAGCGACGAGCCCCGAACGGTTTGAGCGACAGAGAGTATAGAGACGACCGAGTTTCGTCATCGCCAGAGCTGCCCGGATCATTCCGGTCGTCAATGGAACCTTATCACCAGCCAGCCTGTCCCGAGGGAATGTTCGAGAAACCGCTTTTCCATCTGATTCTTGCCATTCTTGTTCTCGGCCTTCCGATTCTCGCTCAGGACAAAGCCGCATCAACGAGAAAAGCCGTCAAGAAACCGATCATTTCGGCAGGCATTGTTAATGGACGTGCGAAGGAACTTGTCGTACCCGAATGGCCGCCTGCGGCAAAGTCCACGAACGATCATGGCTTGGTGAGAGTGGAAGTCGTGATCGATCAAGATGGAAAAGTAGAAGATGCAAAGGCACTCGAAGGACCCGTATTGTTGCGCCGTACTTCAGTTGCCGCCGCAAAGGAATCAACCTTTTACCCCATACTTCTTCAGGGAAAGCCGGTTCGCGTGCTCGGGCTGATCATTTACAGATATATCCCCTATCACTACAACTGGCTTGAGATAGGTTTCTCCGAGCCGGGACAGATACAATGGTCCAGACTTCCGGAGGGGGTTGAGCAACTAGGTGAAATGCGCAACGTTCGGCGAAGCGAAATCTGGGGCGACAACCCTCAGGAAGAGGCCGCATTGATCGCCGCAGTTGAAAGTGCTCTCGTGAGTGATTACAAGAAACTCTGGTTGTTTCGCGTTGGCAGGTCACTCAATAAGATAGGTTTGCAGTACAAGAGGAATGAAGAAACCCTTGCCCGCGTCGGAGCCGAGCTTGAGCGATTGCTGATTACCAAACCGGAAGATGCATCGGTCGCATTGCTACGGAAATTGGAAACGATAGCGATGCTCATCCGAACCCCGGATCTCAACACCGTGGATCCGATCAGAGGCTCTCGGCTGAATCAAGAGATGACGGAAATCACGTACATGGCTTCGGTCTACGGCCGCTAAAGTGTTCCTGACTCCTCAAAGCAGCCGGCCTTTCCCGACTTCCGCTATGATCATCGCAATCTCAGGAGCCCACGGAACGGGCAAGTCCACGCTGGCCGAAGCTCTCGCGGACCGGCTCGAGGGGTTCGTCCTGGTAGAAGAACCGTACTGGCAGCTCGTCGAAGAAGGCCATGCATTCTCTCAGCCGCCGACGGTCAACGACTTCGAAGCTCAGCTCGATCGTTCGATCGCCTCGATCCTCGCGAGTGAAGGCGATGTGATCTTCGAGCGATGCCCGCTCGATTTTCTCGGGTACCTTGCCGTCCATTCGGACGTCCTCACCTTCGATCCGGAGACCCGGATAGACGAAGTGTGCAAGGCAATGGAACTCATCGATCTGATCGTTTTCGTCCCGGTCGAGGATCCGGACCGGATCCCCGATGTCGAGTGCGCCTCGATGCGCCGCCGTGTCGATGAGGAACTGAGGGAACTCGTGATGGAAGACCGGCTCGATCTTGGCCTGAACGCGATAGAGGTGTTCGGCTCACCGGAACAGAGGGCGACAATGGTCGAGCTCGAATTGCGAAATCTGCAGTAGGACGTGTCCGAAGCTCGACCGTCAGGGAGGGCTACTGCAGCAAAGTGAGCGGTGAGCAGTAAGCAGTGAGCCGTGAGGCGCGTGTCCGAAGCCCGACCGTCAGGGAGGGCTACTGAAGCAAAGTGAGCGGTGAGCAGTAAGCAGTGAGCCGCGTGTCCGAAGCCCGACTGTCAGGGAGGGCAAATCATTGATCAATGCGCACTGACCAATGACCAATGAAGGGGGCGGCGGGTGCAGGTGTGAAACTCAGGTACACAGTTGGTCGGGCCGAGTCCCGTAGGGACGGTGATATGTTAGCCCCGGACAAGCCGCAGGCGCAGTCCGGGGTAAGGCGCACATCAAGAATCTGGAGCCGCTTTAGCGGCGGCGTGTCCAAAGCCCGACCGTCAGGGAGGGCTACTGCGAGGACTGAGGCGAAAGGACTGAGGACTGAGAACCTGGGCCGGGCGTTCAGCTCCGTAGGAGCGACATGTCTGTAGAATCGAAATCGCAGATACCTCCCCAGCTGCTTTAGCCGCGGAAGATTCAGCACCCGTCGATACCGCTCAGGGTACTGACTGTCTACTCCTCACGGTAGCCCTCCCTGACGGTCGGGCTTCGGACACGGTTCGCAATTCCCGATTGCATCCGTGCTGCAAACAAAAAAACTCCCGGCCGAAACCGGGAGCTTTTTCTTTCAAGCATTCGAGAATGCCGGAAATTCTTACCAGCGCGATCCGCCGCGGTTTCCACCGTAGCCGCCGCCGCCACCGCCGCCGCGATTCTCGCGGGGCTTGGCTTCGTTGACCTTCAGGTTGCGGCCGTCCATTTCTTTGCCGTCAAGCTGCGAAATGGCGTTCTGGCCTTCTTCCTTCGAGGACATTTCGACAAATCCGAATCCGCGCGAGCGGCCGGTGTCCCTGTCTTCGATGATGTTTACTGATTCCACTGTTCCGATCTCTCCGAAAGCGTCCTGCAGATCCTGTTCCGTTGCGTCGAAGGAAAGATTTCCTACGTAAAGTTTCATTGACATTAAAGTATGTTCCTGTCCCCTTCGGGGGACGTCAAAAGAAGTTTTCGAATCGATCTGGCTTCGGAGAAAAACGGTCTGCTGCGAAGGGTCGGATTTCGGATGCTCAGAGTTTATAAGAGCGACTTCTGTGATTAATTAACAACCTGCTCTCAAACTCATCCAAATAAACCGTCTTTGACTTGTTGAACACCTTGAAGGTGATTGAGAAGGATTGACTCTCTGACTATGGGCTAGTTGGCGGGCATATGCAAGCCGGGAGAGACGAAACTCGAGACTGAGTGTCCGACGTCAGTTGAGATTCCCGGGCGTTTCTTTAACGCGAAGGTCGCCAAGGTCGCGAAGGGAATAGTTACCACCTTTCTTCGATCCGGAGTCACATCTCACCATTAATTCAAAGACGTTGCATTCGCGAGGCTGTCGAATTTCCTTAGCGACCTTCGCGGCCTTTGCGTTTAACAACCTCACTGTCCACCGCCAAGATAGAAACGCCCGGGGCTGAGCCGATTCGCTCCCGCCCCGGGCTATCTGTTCTACCTTGTCCGGCGAAGTCCGGACCGCGTTCAGGCGATCACTTCTTCGGCGTTCCGAAGGTCATCACCGCTTTCCAGGCGCCGTCCTCTTTCGCGTAGATCGTGGCTCCCCTCTCCGCCGGCACGGCCTGGCCGCCGCAGGTTCCTTCAACGGAAGAGTCAAAGGTAAGCAGAGCGTAGTCGGCTCCTAGCGACACACTGCCGGGATTCGTAAGCGAGACGGATTTGATCTCGCACGGATCTTCAGACCAGCGCTTGAGCGTGACGTCACGAGAGGTCCAGCCGTCGGTCGGCGACAACGAGGTCATGTTCTTGCCCGCAAAGGCCTCCATGCCTTCCTTGTTTTTGGCTTTCCAGTCTTCCCAGGCCTTCTTCTCGACAGCGAACAATGCCTCAGTGGCCGCGTCCGGTTTTGCGGCTTCTTCTTTCGTTTCAGAGGCCGCGGGAGCAGATGCCGGGGCGGCGGCCGGAGCGTTCGGATCCGCGACCGGGGCTTCGGCGTGGAACGCGCCTTTCCATTTACCGTCTTCGCGCACATACGCGCCGACCGCCCAGCTGCTTGCCGGGAGTTTTTGGCCGCCGCACGTGCCGTCGACCGAAACCTTGTAAGTGATGAAGGCCGCGTCCGCTCCGAGGGGCGTCATCGTTTCGTCCGAGAACGCTACACTCTTCACGTCGCATTCCGCGCCGGCATATTCCTTGACGGCCGCTGCCTTGTCCAGCTTGCCGGTCTGCCCGTATCCGACGAACTTGTCGGAAAGAAACGGACCCCAGAAATCGGCGTCCTTGTTCTTCCAGGCCTCGTATGCGCTCTTTTCGAGAGCAAATAATGCTTCTTTCGTTGGTGCCGCGGAGGTGGTTTCCTCCGCGTTAGTGTTAGCGTTTTCGGTATTCGCCGAGTTGTTGGCGTCCGGAGCCGGGCACGCTGCGAAAAGACATACCGCTGCGACGGTCAGGACGAATAACATTGGTTTGGTCATAGACTTTCTCCTTAGGGATCTGAGATGGATTCGGGTCCGGCGAGTAGATCGGAATTTCAAACGCCGCATTCGCAAGAGTTCGCAAATTGTGGAGGACTAGCAATTCTTAGCGCGTTTTGGGTGAGAGTCAAGCGGGGAAAAGTGGTCAGGGACCGGTGAGCAGATAGCAGTGAGCAGCGCGGAGTGAGCAGTGAGCAGTGGGCGGTGGGAGCGTGTCCGAAGCCCGACCGTCAGGGAGGGCTACTGCAGCCAAGTGAGCGGTGAGCAGCGAGCGATGAGGAGCGTGTCCGAAGCCCGACCGTCAGGGAGGGCTACTGACACCGACGCCGCTGACGCGGCTGAAGCTCGGTTCTCTCCCGTTTCCCCGGACTGCGCCTTCGGCTGGTCCGGGGCTAACATACATCCGTCCCTCCGGGACTCGTTCCGGACCACACAAGTCCCGGAATAATTGGCAACGTAACCAACCGGCGGTTCCTAACGGGCATTGATCGATGATCATTGTTCACTGGTCGTTGAAAGGCCCCGTCGCTACCGCTCCGGGTACTGACTGCTTACTTCTCACGGTAGCCCTCCCTGACGGTCGGGCTTCGGACACGCTCCTCCCGATCCCCTTTATCGCCTTCATCCCTGTCAAATCCACTTTCTGAGATCCTTCAGCACCACCTTCGCAGTGTTGTGTCCCGAGGCTCCGAAGACGCCTCCGCCGGGGTGAGTCGAAGCGCCGGTCAGGTAGAGGTTTTCGAACGGCGTCTTGTAGGCGTTCATCTCCGGTAGCGGCCGGAAGTAGAACATCTGGTCGAAGTCCATCTCCACGTGCATCACGTTCCCGCGCAGCAACCCGATCCTTCTTTCCAGATCGAGCGGAGACTGGACAAACCGGTCGATGATCGAGGCCTTCACGTTCGGGGCGTAATCGTTCACCACGTCGATGAGTTTGTCCGCCTCGCGGTCCTCTATGTCGTCCCAGTTCTCGCCGGTCGAAAGCTCGTACGGGTAGTACTGGCCCCAGATGAAGAGCGTGTGCTTGCCCGCCGGCGCGAGAGTGTCGTCGACGGACGAGAACGTCATCGCCAGCGCGCCGGGCTTTTCGGAAGGCTTCCCTTTCAGATAATCCGCGTATGTGTCGTCGAGATATTGCATCGACGGACACAGAAGCTGCAGACCGCGATGGCATTCGGCGGGAGCGCCGCCGGAAGGTGCGGCCGTGTAATCGGGCAGTTCCGCGACGGCGCACCGGACGATCATCCCGAAACCGTTTCCTATCCGGACATTGTCGATCCGTTCGGCAAGTCCGTTCGGAAGGTTCTCTCGCCCGATCAGCTTCAGGAACGTCGTATGAACGTGCGCGTTCGAAACGACGCGCTTCGCCTCGATCCGTTCGCCGTTCGCGAGCTCGATGCCCGTAACACGAGTTCCGTCGACATTGATCGAGGCCACTTCGGCATCGAGCATCACCTCCCCGCCGTGATGTTCCAGGCACTTCGCCATCGCCTGTGTCAACGCGCCCGATCCGCCGCGCGGCCTTTTCACGCCCGAGCGATGGATCATCGAATGCCAGCCGAGAAAATCTCCGCTCGCGGCGGCCGTCGGAGGCGGTCCGCTCTGAGCCGCCAGCCACGCCATCGCAGCGCGAAGTCCCTCGTGCTTGAAGGTCTCTTTGACCAGCGATCCGTAGCTCGACATAAGCTTTCGGACCATGTTCGCGGGATCAGCATTCCGCTTCAGGATCATGTGCCGAAGGAGGTTAGTAAGCGTCGGCGGCTTCAGGAACGCGTCGAAGACGCCCTCGTTCAGTTTCTCCCATTCGGTGATGAAGGCTTTGTAGCGGTCCGCGTCCTCGGGAGAGACGGAAGCGATCGACTCGCAGGTCTTGTCGACGTCTTTCCAGAAATAGATAGCGCCCTCGCCGTTTGGCATCGGGGCGAAGGCGAAAGGGTCGCAGTCGATGTACTCGAGGCCGAACTTCTCGAGCTCCAGATCTTTGATCACCGGCGTAAGGTGGATCATTATGTGTGCCGACGAGCCGACGTCGATCTTGTAGCCGTCGATCAGGTCATCCTGCGTGCACACGGCGCCGCCGACGATGTTCCGCCGCTCGAGCACGACGACCTTCAGGCCGGCCTTCGCCAGATAGCAGGCGCAGGTCAGTCCGTTGTGGCCCCCGCCGATGACGGCGACGTCGAAAGAAGAATTGTTCATATCAAACGAAAAAAAACAGGATAGACAGGGTAAACAAGATCACGTTTGGCGAAACGACCGGGCCGGAATGCAACGAAGCCAGAGATCTAGGCGCGATCCCGGGGTTCGAAAGATATCTTCTCTATCCTGTACATCCTGTTACTTCTTCTCTTCCACAAGTGCCTTTATTTCGTCCAGTTTAGCCAGCGCGGCCTTTTCCCCGAGCTCTATGAACTCGTCCATCTTTCCTATCTCGTCCGGCCTCAGGTGAGCGACCTCGGGGATGATCACGACATCCGCCTGGTAATGCTGGTGCGAGGCGGCGGTCCTGAGGAGCATCATCGCCGACTGGAAGAAGACGCCGAGAAGGGTCGTCGGCGAGCCCCAGAATTCCGAATCCGGAGAGATCACGTCGACCGCGATCACCTTGTCCGCTCCGAGCTCCTTCACCGCTGCCGTAGGTATAGGGGCGACCACGCCGCCGTCCACGTACTTATTTCCGTCCTTGTCCTCGACAGGCGCGAAAACGCCCGGGATCGCGCACGAGGCGCAGACCGCGAAACCTGCGTCGCCCTCGTCCCTGAAAACCTTTGGCTTCGCAGTCTCCAGGTTCGTCGCGACCGCGGCGAAAGGGATCATCAGGTCTTCGAACCGGCTGAAGGGAAAGCGCTGGCGAATGATGTCTCCCAAAGGTTCGTTCGAAAGCAGTCCTTTCGCGGAGAATGAAAGCTTGCTGATGCTGTACCATCCGATCGATTTTCCGAGCTCCGTTATGTTGTCCGCCGACATTCCCGCGGCATATGCTAGACCGGCGATCGCGCCGGCGGACGTTCCGGAAACGAAATCGATAGGTATCTTGTGCTCCTTCAGCACCCTCAGGACGCCTGCGTGCGCAAATCCGCGCGCCGCGCCGCCCGAGAGTGCAAGTCCGATCTTTGGTTTCGCCATTGGGTAAATGGTAAATCGTGAATCGTGAATTGTGAATCGTGAATCGAGAAAAGGAACAAGATGAAAGGGATGGAAAGAATGAAAAGGATGAATTCGATTTCGCTTTTTTCTAGCAGGCGAAGTGTTCTGCAAGATCTGACCTTTTGAAAGGACCAAATTGCTGAGCACGAAGAGATTGCCGAGAACAGGTCCCGGCGATCACCAGCGAAGCCATCATTTCTATCCTGTTCATCCTGTTTCCTCCTCTTCCCGATTCACGATTCACGTGCGACTGCGCCTATAATCAAACAGTAGACCCCGTGCCGGGACGGACCCTGATGACTCTACACGAAGCAAAGCCGTTCAAAAGGAGAAAGACCTCCGCCGACGTCGCCGCCGGCGAACGGAAATGCGCCGTCTGTTCCAGAGAGCCCAGGGAGGAAGTCGTCGCGCTTTCGTCGCTCGAGCCCGATCTGGAGAGGCTGATCCGCGCCAATGCCCCGGGCGTCGAGGGATTCGAAACCGTCTGCGCCCGTTGCGCCAGGCTCTTCGAACGCGGAAAGGAAAGCATCCTGAAAGACGCCGCGCTGAAGAAAGACGGCTCGCACGTTCTTTCGACCCCGCTCAGGCTCGACGCCGTCGAGCGTTTCACGGGCAAGGGAACGACCATCGCGTTCCTGGATTCCGGTTTCTATCCGCACCCCGATCTCACGAAGCCCGCCGACCGGATCATCGGCTACCGAAGCCTCCTTCACAAGGAAGGCGACGATTCGCAGCTCTATGAACCCGACGTCGCAAGCTGGCACGGGATGATGACGTCGGTCGTGGCGTCGGGAAACGGATGGCTGTCGAACGGCTTCTACCGGGGGCTCGCTCCCGACGCGAAGGTCGTCCTCGTCAAGCTTGCGAAGACCGGCCGGATCACCGAACAGAACATACAGGACGGGCTGGAATGGGTTCTCGAAAACCGGACCCGGTTCGGCGTGAATGTCGTGAACATCTCCGCCGGCGGCGATTTCGAACAGAGCTATCTTCACGATTCGCTTTCGCAAGTCGTCGAAGAATGTGTCTCGAAAGGGATCGTCGTGGTTTGCGCGGTCGGGAACGCGGGCCATCTGCCGACTCATCCGGTCTTTCCTCCGGCGAGCGCCCCTTCGGCGATCGCGGTCGGAGGCCTGGACGATAACAACTCGATCGACCGAAGCCGGCGAGGAATGTACCGAAGCTCATATGGGCCGACGGTCGACGGCCTTCAGAAACCGGAGGTGATCGCACCTAGCATTTGGGTCCCGGCGCCGATCCTTCCCGGAACACCCACTGCCAAACAGGCTGAGTTCCTGGAGGCGCTCGACAACGCACCCGACAAGGACCTTCACGACAAGATACGGGCGAATCCGGGGATCGTGATCGAGCTGGACGCCGCTCTCGACAGGCCGGTCCATTCGCTGAGGCAGATCATCATCCTCAAGCTCCGGCAAGAGAACGTGATCAACAAGTATTACAAGTACGTGGACGGCACGTCGTTTTCGGCGCCGATCGTGTCTTCGGTCGTCGCGCAGATGATCGAGGCGAATCCGGAACTGACTGTGCAGGAGATCAAGAGAATCCTGATCACGACGGCGGAGAGGCTTCCGCATTACGAGGTCGATCGTCAGGGCTGGGGAGTGATCGATCCGAGGGCGGCGGTGGAGTACGCCGCTGCCGCGGCTCGAGAGGACTAAGAGGAAAGGACTGAGGACTGAGACAAGAATTTGACACGTGTCCTCTCTTCCGGCACGCTCCTCAGTCCTCAGTCCTCAGTCCTCAGTCCTCAGTCCTCAGTCCTCAGTCCTCAGTCCTCAGTCCTCAGTCCTCAGTCCTCAGTCCACAAAATTGTAAAGGATCGTCCCTCGAGCGGGGACCGTGCGGCCGTTGACGCTGACCGGCCTGAAGCGGGACCTCAGTGCGGCGTCTTCCGCGGCGCCGCGCAGCAAAGGATGCCCCGAGGTTGCGGTTGCTGAGACTACGTTCCCGTTGCGGTCGAGCGTTACCGCCACCGCGACTCGTCCTGCCGCTCTGACCTGCCTCGCGGATGAAGGATACGAAGGAAGCGGCAGCGATACAGCACGGCTATTGATCGTCCCGATGTTCACGGGCCGGTTGGTGTTCGAAGGCACGTTCGCGGGACTCGGCGTCGCAGTCACGGTCGGCCGCGGTGAAGGGGTCGAAGCAGGGCTCTGCCCAGGTGAAGTGTTAACGTTCACGTTGCCGTTCACATTCGTTTCGGGGGTCTCGGTCGGCGAGGGCGAAGGGCTCGGCGTTGGAGTCGCGGTGTTGACGTTCGTGTTCAGGTTTGAATTGGAATCGAGATTAGAGTCCAGGTTGAAGAGGTCGTTTGCATTGTAGTTCTCGTCCAGGTTCTCGTTGGCATTGATATTCTCGTTGACATTCGAGTTGGCGTCGCCCGCCCTCATCGTCAGAAGCAGATAGATCGCGAAGATCCCGATCACAACGATCAGAGTGCCGAGAACTGAAAAGAAGATGATGACGCCGGTTCCCGGACCGGTTCTTTGGGGAGGCGGCACGAGCCCCGCCGGCGGCCGGGCCCGCATCCGTTCCTTTGGAGGTTCCGCGGTGTCGATCACGATCCGGCTCGAAGCAGAATCTTCTTCCACATCGTCGAATTCCTCGGGAAGCTCGGAAACCGGCGGCGCGGCCGGACGCTTTCGTCGGATGACGGTCTCTTCACCCGGATCGTCCTCGACGGGTACGGAGTCGCTTGGAAGATTGTCGGTGAACGAAGGGATCGAGCCTTCGACCAGCTCCGTTCCGTCTTTCGTGCAAAATCGGATCTTGTCTTCTTCGAACTTCGTCTCGCAGGTCGGACAATATCTCATAGGCTCAGGATTCCCACCCCCATATGGTGCCCGCAAAAGTAACCCTCATCCTAACACTATTTAAGGCTTGCGTTCGAAGCCTCGCGGCTACTGGAAGTTGTAAACGATGGTGCCGGAGACCTCGACCGGCTGGCCGCTGAGCAGCGTCGGACGGAATCTTGCCCGTCTTGCCGCCGAGACTGCGGAGGCTCTAAGCAGAGGATGTCCGCTGACGGCGCTCGCCGAGATCACGCGTCCTGTCCGGTCGATCACGACCGCGACGGTCACTCTTCCCCTCGCGTTCACTGCCCTCGCCGCCGCCGGATAAGCGGGTTGCGGCAGACTGACGGCCTGGCCGTTAACGACTCCGCGCGAAACCCTTGACGGGACGTTCGGGGTCGGCGTCGCCCTCGGAGGCGTCGGCGTGCGTGCCGGAGCAGGAGTCGGAGTCGTTCTCCTGTCCGGGGTCGCCCTTGTGATATCTACCGTCCTTCCGGGAGATGGGCTCGGAGATCGCGTGGCCCTGGGCGTCGGAGTCGCCCGTGTATTGGTGTTTGCGGGTGACTCACCCGGTGAAGCGTCTGCATTGGCATTTGAAGCGTCGTCCAGATTCACGTTAGCTTCGTCGAAAGGAACCTCTTCTTCGGGGGATCCGAGGTTTTCGTTCACGTTCTGCTCAGTGTTCGCATCGGCGGTTTCCGCGGGCCGGTTGGACACGTACCACCAGATACCGGCGGCCGCCGCGAGTATGATCACAAAGGCGAAGAACAGAAGCACAAGGCCGATGATCAGCCCGACAACAGACCGCTTCTTTCCTTCATCTCCGCCGTCAGCGGCGGCCGGCACCGCAGCAGCGATCGGCTCCGCCTCGTCCGCAGGCTCTCCGTGTTCTTCTTCCCACTCCTCCGAAGTCGGCGCCGTCGCTTCGAATTCGTCATATTCCGAAGATGGCTTTTCAGTCCATTCGTCGGTGGGACCTGCCGCCGGGGCTCCCCAGTCCGATGTGTCGTCAGCATCGCCCGTGTCTTCCGGCGAAGAATACATCGTGTCTTCCGGAGCCGAGGGGATGTCTTCGGTCACAAATCCGCCGGGTGCCGACGAAGGGACGTCGTCTTCGCGTCCGGAGTACGGCGGCTCCGACATCACGAGAGTCGCGTCGCCGACGCTTCCGCCTTCATCGCCGTGCCTGTCGGGCGCGACCGTTTCTTCTTCGTCGAATTCCTCTTGCCCCATCACGACGGTCCTCTCGCCGATGTCGCCTTCGCTTTCGGTCTCTTCTTTGCTGAGCAGAGGGCTGCCGTCCGAAGGGCAGAAACTAAGATCCTCAGAGAGTTCGGAGCCGCAACTCGGACAAACCTTCATAAGTTCATCTCCAGGGATTTCGGGCGCAGGAAACGAGCGTTCCGCGGCCCTTGAAGTGGTATGACGGCGGCATTCTATCACCTTTTCCGCCTCAATACATTCCGTGCCGCCGCTTCCATCCCCAACTGGAGTTTGGTACTGTATTGCCTTGGCCAGGCGGTTCCCCCGACCCCCTTTCGCGGATCGTTCTGATCCCGGCCGCACTCACAAATATGACAAATTACGACGGATTCATCGCCGAAAGGATTCGGCGGGTACCGGTTTCCGGTCTCCACAGCTTCTTCGGGATCGCCGCCACTATGCCCGACGTGATCTCGCTTGGCGTGGGCGAGCCCGATTTCCCGACGCCGGCCCCCATCGCGAAGGCCGCGTTCGATGCGATCAGCGGCCGCGCCGTCGGATACACGGCCAACGCCGGATTGCTCGAGCTCAGGCAGGCGATAGCGGAGCATCTGGAGAAGCTTTACGGCGTCACTTATGACCCGGATACCGAGGTGCTCGTGACCGTCGGGGTGAGCGAGGGATTCAAGTGCGTTTTTACGGCGGTTTGCGAGGAAGGCGACGAGATCATCGTCCCCCATCCCTGCTTCGTGGCGTACGAGCCGGAGATAGTGTTTGCGGGCGGCGTGCCGGTTCCCGTCGTCACCCGGCCGGAGGATGCGTTCGAACCGCTGGCGGAGGACATCGGGGCAGCGGTAACTGAGCGCACAAAAGCGATCTTCGTCGGATTCCCCAACAACCCGACGGGCACCGTGCTGACCCGCGAGAACGCGCTCGAGATCGCACGCGTAGCCGAGAAGCACGACCTTATCGTGATCTCCGACGAGATATACGACCGGCTCGTTTACGGCACCGAACACGTGTGCTTTCCGGCGCTTCCCGGAATGCGCGACCGTACGGTCCTGATGGGCGGATTCTCGAAAGACTACGCGATGACCGGATGGAGGGTCGGGTATATCTGCGCCAATGCCGAACTTCTGAAGGCATTTTCGAAAGTGCATCAGTACGCGGTGATGTCGGCCCCTACGATCTCCCAGTACGCTGCACTGGCGGCGCTGGAGATCGGCGAGCCGTTTGTCCTTGAAATGATTGGCGAGTACGATCGCCGCAGAACGATGGTGGTCTCGTCGCTCAATGAAATGGGACTCGAGTGTTTCGAGCCGAAAGGAGCGTTCTATGCGTTCCCTTCGGTCGCTTCGACCGGATTGAGCGGCGACGAGTTCGCGAACCGACTCCTCTTCGAGGAACAGGTCGCGGTCGTTCCGGGATGCAGTTTCGGCTCCGGCGGCGAAGAACACGTTCGGATCGCGTACTGCAAATCATACGAAGAGATCGAGACGGCGCTTGAGAGGATTCGGTCATTCCTGAACCGTATCTGAACGCGGTGCCGGGAAATTCCAGGGTGAAAAAAGTAGTAGTGATCGGAGCGGGGCTCGGCGGATTGTCCGCCGCCTGCCGTCTTGCCCGCGACGGGAACCGTGTCACGGTAGTGGAAAAGAACGCAGGGCCGGGCGGAAAGGTCAACTTCGTCTCGGCTAAGGGCTTCAGCTTCGACACCGGCGCGTCCCTCGTGACGATGAAGCACGTGTTCGAAGATCTTTTCGAATACTGCGGAGAGGACATGGCGGATCACCTGGAGTTGGTGCCGCTCGATCCGATCTGCCGCTATTTCTGGAAGGACGGCACGACCCTCGATACATCGACGGACATCAGGCGGACGGAGACGGCGATCGCCGCCTTTGCTCCGGAAGACGCCAGGGCGCTCGCCGGATATCTGGAAGCTTCGAAGAAGAAGTACGAGATAGCCCAGCGAACCTTTCTTTCAAGAAGCCTCAACGACCTTCCGAAGCTACTTACGCCTTCAAATCTTCCGGACCTTTTCAGGATCTCCTCGACCAGCACTCTCGATTCGTATAACTCCAAATACTTCAGATCAAGTAAGATACGCCAGCTCTTCGACCGCTACGCGACGTACAACGGTTCTTCGCCGTACGAGGCCCCGGCGACTTTCGCGCTGATCCCGCACGCAGAGTTCGGTCTCGGCGCCTGGTATCCGAAAGGCGGGATCTACGGGATACCGACCGGGATCGAGGCGCTAGCGCACCGTTTGGGAGTCGAATTCCGCTATTCGGAGCCAGCCGAGGAGATAGTGATCGAGAACGGAGGGGTTTCCGCCGTCCGGACTTCAACCGGCGTTCTTTCTGCGGACGCGGTCGTCGCGAACTCGGACGCCGTTGATACCTACCGAAGACTGATCCCGGAAAAGCACAGGAAAAAGTATACCGATGAGAAACTGGAGCGGATCGAGCCTTCCTGCGGCGGGTTCGTCGTGCTTCTGGGCGTTCGACGGAAGTTCGACCAGCTGTCCCATCACAACATATTCTTCTCAGAGGACTACCGAGCCGAGTTCGAGGCGATCTTCGGTTCGCTGACCGTCCCGGACGACCCGACGATCTACGTATGCGCCACTTCGCGCACCGATCCGACACAGGCTCCGGAGGGCTGCGAGAACCTGTTCATCCTCCTAAACGCGCCCTACACGGGAGTCGTGGACTGGGAAGCCGAAAAGGAAAGGCTCGCCGACAAGGTCGTCGGGATGCTTGAATCGTTCGGGCTTGAAGGTCTGCGGGAGTCGGCGGTGTACAGGGAAACGATCACGCCGGCGGATTTCGAGAAAAGGTATCGCGCGAACAGAGGGTCGATCTACGGAGTATCGTCGAACGGCATCCTTTCCGCGTTCATGAGGTTCCCGAACAAGTCCCGGGAAATAGAAGGGCTCTATTTTGCGGGCGGAACCACGCATCCGGGAGGCGGTATGCCTTTGGTGCTGCTATCCGGAAAAATGGCGGCGGAACTCGTTTCAAAGGACTGAGGAAATGATGAAGGACTGAGAGGAAAGGACTGAGGACTGAGGAAAGAACTTGACAGGTTGTGAAGAGTGCGTCAATCTCCTCAGTCCTCAGTCCTCAGTCCTCAGTCCTCAGTCCTCAGTCCTCAGTCCTCAGTCCTCAGACCTCAGACCTCAGTCCTCAGTCCTGTGCCAGATCAACCGTCACCTGTGAAGTCAGTCCTGATGTAGCTGTGGTACTGACGGCTCGACAGAAGTGATCCGTGCAGCTGGCTGATCCAGAACTGATCGGGCGAGCCGCCGGAAATGATCGAGTCCACGATCATCAATCCAAGATACGGCTGGCCGGTGGTGTTCAGCCTGTTCCTGCTGAAGCCGGAGTTGCGGAGGTAATATCCCTGCGCGATGTATGCCGCAGTCTCGTTATCAAGCCAGGGAAGGCTTGAGCGGGAAAGATCAAACGAGGCGTGGACGGCCTCGTGTACGAGCAGCGCGTTGAATGCTCTCGACCAGTGCTGTCCGGGACCAACGCTGAATGTGTTATTCCCGGAATCGTATTGCGCCCAACCGGCGGCAACCCCTCCTTCGACGATGGATACGCTGTTGTTCTCGATCGCATCCGAAACCCTTTGGAACGAGGAAGTGTCCACCGAGATCGTAATGCCGTTTGAAGCCGTGAGGCTGAATGATATCCGCCTCGCCTCGCGTCCTTTCAGAACCGACAGTAGCTGATCTCTTATAGCCATTGGTCAACCTCCGATGTCCGCGGATTCTATCAGTTTACAAGGCCACTGTCCTCATTTATTTTGACTATCTCAAAATCCGCGGTGTCCTCCTCAATATCCCAGATCTCGTACATCGCCGGAGGGACCTCAAGAACGAACCTGGAGGGCTTCTGGACCACCGTCTGGCGGTTGTAATCGAAGATCATCAGCGGATACGTTATGTACAGCTCGTCCTTCGCTCGTGTAAGCGCGACGTACCACAGCCGCCGCTCTTCCTCCTCCGAATCCGGCTCGTTCAGGCTTCGCGGGCTCGGGAACTTGCCCTCAGCCGCCCAGATCAGGAACACCGCCTTCCATTCAAGTCCCTTCGCCTGGTGAATGCTCGACAGCGTCAGCAGCTCGTCCTCATCGCCGCCTGAAACGACGTCCTCCGCGGTCAGCCCGGTCGGAGATCCGAATCGTTCGGTCGAGATCAGCGCGAGCTCGGAAAGGAACTCGTCGGTCGACGTGTACCGCGAAGCGTAGATCGCGAGCTGGCGTATGTCCTCGAGCCTCGCCTCGGCGTTCTCATAAGTTCCTTTCAAATGCTCTTCGTAGATCCGGTCGAGGATCATTTCTATCTGCTTCCCCGGCTTGTTCCGGTTCGCGTCGTCGGTCAGATCTTCCAGCAAAGAGATCAGGTCGGACCACGCACGCTTGTTGCGCGGCCGCACAGAAGCGGGAAACGCGCCGCGATCCTCCGAGGCAGGGTCCTTTAGCGCGAGCGCTTCGGAGCGGATCATCGCGTGCGGCTCCTCACGGACAGCGACCGCCTCGAAGATCCTGTGCGCCGTGACCTTTCCGATCCCCGGCATCATCATCAGAATCCGCTTCCAGGCGAGCTCGTCCCTGGGATTCACGACGATCTTCAGGAACGAGATAACGTCTTTCAGGTGAGCCTGCTCGAAGAACCTAACGCCCGACTGCACACGGTAGGGAATATTCCGCTTCGTCAGCTCCAGCTGAAGTTCGAGCGCGTGATAGTGCGACCGGTAGAGGACCGCGATTTCTTCAAGCGACGTGCCTTCGTCCCGGAGTTCGAGGATCCTGGACGCGACGAAGGCGGACTGCTGGTCGATGTCCGAGCAGGGCACGAGCGCCGGATTGAACTCGGAAGGCTTGCGCACCGCCGAGAGGTTCTTGCTGAACTGCCGCTTGTTATTTGCTATCGAGACGTTCGCCAGCGCGAGAATCTCAGGCGTGGACCGGTAATTCGTCTCGAGCCGGAACTCGCGTGCTCCGGGATAGCGGTCGGCGAATTCGTAGATGTTCGAGAACTCCGCGCCGCGCCAGGCGAAGATGCTCTGCGCGTCGTCGCCGACGACCATCACGTTCTTGTGCTTCACCGCCAGAAGGTCGATTATCTCCGCCTGCAGCTTGTTCGTGTCCTGGTATTCGTCCACGAGGATGTGCTCGAACTGCGTCGCGTAAAGGTCGCCGATCTCAGGCTTCTCTATCAGGAGCCGTTTCCAGTTCAAAAGGAGATCGTCGTAGTCCATGGCGTTCCGCTCACGCTTTCGCTCGGCGTAATTGAAATCGACCCGTTTGATCTGCTGGGTCAGCATCTCGAAATACGGATACTTTCGGACGACGACGTCCTCGATCGGGCGGTCGGTGTTCGAGGCGTAGGAGATGATGTCCTGGATGACCATTGATTTCGGGAACCGCTTCTTGCTCGTATCGATCGCCGAATCCTCGATCGCAAGATCGACATACGAACGCGCGTCTTCCGAATCCAGGATAGTGTAGTTCGAGTCGTAGCCGATCGAAACGGCGTGCCTTCTGAGGATGAGATTGGCGACCCTGTGGAACGTCCCGCCCCACACGCGATGGACGTTCTGGGTCCCGGTCAGGGCCTCGACTCGGCCGAGCATCTCGCGGGCGGCGCGGTTCGTGAACGTAGCGAGCAGGATCCTGTCGGGCGACACACCCTGTTCGAGGAGATACGCGACGCGGTAGGTGATCGTGCGCGTCTTGCCCGATCCGGCGCCGGCGATCACGAGCGTCGGACCCGGTTTGGAAGTGACCACCCGGAACTGCTCCTCGTTCAGTTCCGAGCGGTAACGGGTAAGCTTTTCGGGCAGGCCGCTCCGGTCCCGCTTGATCACGTACTTCTTCATCTGGTGAGCACCATTCTAGCACTGAGACGCGGGACATCTGAGCGGACCATTCGGGAATGAAACTGTTGAGTCCCGCGCCCGTAAAATATATAGTCGTAACCACAAAGACACATCAGCGGCGGCGGACTTCGTCGCTTTCGCACACCGGGTAAGATTTCCAGCAAAGTTTCGGGAGGTATCGAATGACCGATCATTTCGAGGATCTGCACGACGCCGAAGGGCTGACCGCGGACGAGGAGAAGCTGCTCGACGAGCTAGGACTTGAAGGCGAATCGAGGAGGCGATTCCTGGGCCAGGTCGGAGCGGCGGGATTCAGCGTTTTCGCGCTGCAATTGATCGCCGAACGCGAGGCGCATGCCGCCGGCGAGGTTCCGCTGGAGCCGGCGGCGGAGAGGCTTCCTCTGGAGAATGCCGTCAAGGTCGCATTCAAGGTCAACGGCGAACAAAGATCGGTCACCGTCGATTCAAGGACAACCCTGCTCGACACGCTTCGGGAGCGCCTGGACCTGACCGGTTCGAAGAAAGGCTGCGATCACGGCCAGTGCGGGGCCTGCACGGTCATCGCCGACGGCCGCCGCGTTCTTTCGTGCCTCACGCTCGCGGCTGCCTGCGAAGGAAAGGACGTTACCACGATCGAAGGCCTCGCGAAAGGCGAAACGCTTCACCCGATGCAGGACGCGTTCGTCAAATACGACGCGTTCCAGTGCGGATACTGCACGCCGGGCCAGATCTGCTCGGCTGTCGCCCTTCTGGACGAAGCAAAGCGCGGCGAGGCGAGCTACGTTACGGAAACCACGGGAAACCGCCCGGCGAAACTTTCGGACGACGACATCCGCGAGAGGATGTCGGGGAACATATGCCGTTGCGGCGCCTACCCGAATATCCTGAAAGCGATCAAGGAGGTCCACAAGGGCGAAGAAACCGCTGCGACGTGGAACTTCGCGAAACCCGGGCTTCTGGACAAGGAGGTCGATGATGAGACCGTTTAAGTATCAAACAGCTTCCACGGTGAAGGACGCCGTCAGCGCGGCTTCGAATAGCGAGGGTTCGAAGTTCATCGCCGGAGGCACAAACCTGGTCGACCTGATGAAGGAGGACGTCGAGCGGCCGGCGGCGCTGATCGATGTCAGCCGGATAGATCTTCGGCAGGTGCGGAGCGAAGGGGATTCGGTAGTCATCGGGGCGATGGCGAAGAACACCGATACGGCGAACCATCCGCTGGTGCGTATGAACTTTCCTTTGTTGAGCCAGGCGATATTTGCGGGCGCTTCAGCACAGATCCGCAACATGGCCACCAACGGCGGAAACCTGATGCAGAGGACGCGGTGCGTGTACTTCTATGATACCTCGATGCCCTGCAACAAACGCGAGAAGGGCTCGGGTTGCGCCGCGAAGGAAGGCTTGAACCGTATGCACGCCATCTTCGGATGGAGCGACGGATGTGTCGCGGTTCATCCCTCAGACATGTGCGTGGCGCTCGCAGCGCTCGATGCGGTAGTTTCTGTCGAAGGGCCAGGCGGAAAGACGCGCGCGATCCCTTTCTCCGAATTTCACAGGCTTCCCGGTAATGATCCGTCGCGCGACAACACCCTCGAGAATGGCGACCTGATCACATCCATCTCGATCCCAAAGAACAAGTTCGCGGGGAATTCCTACTACCTGAAGGTTCGCGACCGCGCGAGCTATGCGTTCGCACTTGTTTCGGTCGCGGCCGCGCTTGAGATCGCCGGCGGGAAGGTGAAGGACGTGCGGATCGCTCTCGGGGGCGTGGCCCATAAACCCTGGAGAGCAAAGAAAGGCAGAGGAGTATCTGAAAGGAAAAGCTGCGACAAATGAAGAGTTCGAGAAGGCGGCGAAGCTGGAACTCGAAGACGCCCGTGCTCTAGAACACAACGCGTTCAAGGTCCCGCTCGCGGAAAGGGCGATAGTTCGCGCCCTTACCCAAGCGCGGGTGCGGGGGGAGGGGAGGACTGAGGACTGAGGACTGAGGACCGAAGGCTGAAGACCGGAGACGGAAGACTGAAGACGGAAGACCGAAGACTGAAGACCGAAGACTGAAGAGCGAAAATCTGGGACTGAGAAGGAGTTGGAGCAACGGGAGATGGACTGAGAAGGAGTTGACACACAAGATTGCGTTCAACACTTTCCTCAGTCCTCAGTCCTCAGTACTCAGTCCTAAGTCCTAAGTCCTTTTACGAGGAGATCTATGCGCTACATAGGAAAAGAGATGAGCCGGGTCGACGGCGTGGCGAAGGTCACGGGCCGCGCAAAGTACGCCGTCGAGTACAAGGTCAACAACCCCGCCTACGGGTATATCGTCCAGAGCACGGTCGCGAAGGGGCGGATCTCGAAGATCGACACTTCGAAGGCCGAGAAGCTGCCCGGCGTTCTGAAGATCCTGACACACCAGAACGCTCTCAAGGTCGAGGAAGAGGGTAGGCAGTTCCGCGCTCTTCAGTCCGACAACGTTCTGTTTTGCGGACAGCCCGTCGCACTGGTCGTTGCCGACACGTTCGAGCAGGCGCGGTATGCCGCGAACCTCGTCGAGATCGAATACGCGAAGGAAGAGCCGTCAACGGATTTCTCGGCTACCCCGCGAGTACAGACCCGAGGGCCGGCTCCCAGGGGCAAACCCGCGGAAGAATTCGCAAACTCGCCTGTGAAGATCGAGGCCGAATATTCCATCCCGATCGAGCACCACAACCCTATGGAACCGCACGGCGCGACCGCGTTCTGGGAAGGCGAGAAACTAACGGTCTTTGACAAGTCGCAAGGCGTTTACGGGGTTCGGGGGCATCTGGCGCGAAGCTTCAATATTCCAGAAGGCAATATAAACGTACGATCGCTGTTCGTTGGCGGCGCCTTCGGATCTTCGCTGAACGTCAATTACTATCCGTTCCTTGCCGCGCTCGCCGCACGCGAGGTGAAGCGCCCGGTCAAACTCTCGTTGACGCGCCGGCAGATGTTCACGGGCCACGGCTACAGGCCGTATACAGCGCAGAAAGTGTCGATCGGCGCGGACGAAAGCGGAAAACTGCGGTCGATCATTCACGAAGCGTCGACGAACACCTCGAGCTACGAGGAATTTGCGGAAGGCACGACAAGGTTTGGGCGAACGCTTTACGAATGCCCGAATTACGACTCGCCGTATTATCTTTTGAAGACCGATCTTCCGACTCCGACCTGGATGCGAGCCCCAGGAGCGGTGAGCGGCGCTTTCGCGATCGAATCGGCGATCGACGAGCTCGCGTACGAACTGAAGATCGACCCCGTTGAACTCCGGCTGATCAATTACGCCGAGAAGGATCCCGAGACCGGCAAGCCGTTTTCCAGCAAAGCGCTCCGGGAGTGCTTCACCGCCGGTGCGAAGAAGTTCGGCTGGGAGAAGCGGAAGTTCGCGCCGCGCTCGATGCGCGACGGCGATCTTTTCGTCGGTTGGGGCACGGCGGTGGGAACGTGGGGTGCGTTCCAGGCGCCTGCGACCGCGAAGATCAGGGTCAGGAACGACGGTTCCCTGCTCGTCGGCAGCGGCACGACCGACATCGGGCCGGGAACGTACACGGTCTGCACGATCATCGCCGCAGAGGCATTGGGGATCGAGCCGAAGAAGATCGAGTTCGTGCTCGGCGATACTGAGCTTCCGAAAGCTCCTTCGCAGGGAGGCTCGATCACCACCGCGTCCGTCGGTTCGGCCGTTTACGGGGCCGCGGGCGAGGTCCGCAGGAAGCTCCTGGGCCTGGTCGACAAGAAGGAAGGCTCGCCCCTTTTCGGCGCAGCCTTTGAGGACACCGAACTCGTCGACGGTATGCTCCGGCTCAAGAGCGACACATCGAAGTCGATGCGGATCGTCGATGCTCTCAAGGAAGGCGGCGTGGAGTACGTCGAGGTCGAATACCAGTCGCGACCGTCCGCGGAGCGCCAGAACTACACGACAATGGCGCACGGCGCCCAGTTCGTCGAAGTGAAGGTCGATGAAAGCCTCGGGATAATCAAGGCCACACGGGTCGTGGAGGCGACAGCCTGCGGGCGCATCATCAATCCGCTGACCTCGCACTCGCAGGAGATGGGCGGCGTCGTTTGGGGGATCGGGATGGCGCTTCACGAGGCGACCGAGATCGATCATCGCTACGGAAAGATGATGACGACGAACCTCGCCGACTACCACGTGCCCGTGTCGGCGGACGTGTTTTCGGTCGAGACCGACTTTGTCGAGGAAAAGGACGAGATAGTTAACGAACTCGGTATCAAGGGAATGGGCGAATTGTGCTTGGTAGGGATCCCTGCCGCGATCGCGAACGCGGTTTATCACGCTACAGGGAAGCGCGTGCGCGACCTGCCGATCACTCCGGACAAACTCCTCTAGCCGGTTCATACGCAGATGAAGGAACTACGGGAGATCCTCTCCGGGATCGACGAATCGGAGGGTCCGGCCGCGCTCGCCACGGTCGTGGATGTTCAGGGCTCAAGCTATCGCCTGCCGGGCGCAAAGATGCTGGTGTTCGGCGACGGGAGTTTTGTCGGAACCGTCTCCGGAGGCTGTGTCGAAGCCGATGTTCTCGAGAGAGCGAAGAGGGTGCTCGACACCGGCGCTCCGGAGATCTTTCACTACGACACCACGGGAGACGAATCTTCAGTATTCAGCCTCAATATGGGGTGCAAAGGCGTCGTCCGGATTCTCCTGGAGCGGGTCGATTCCGGTTCCGAGTACCTTGGAGTGTTTCGGAAAAGCGTGTTTGACGGAATACGAGGGTTCGTCGCGACGAAGCTGGGGCCGGGTCCGCAGATCGAGCGCTCGTATTTCGACAGCGAGGGCAGATTGACCGGAGGCGGCGGTACGGACGAAGTAAACGGGTTCGTGGGGTCGATGGCGGCTGAAGATCACGCCGCGAGGCGCCCGGCCGCGATCATACTTTCGGGGAATGAGGAATACTTCGTCGAGTGCGCGTCGCCTCCGATGCATCTTCTGATACTTGGTGCGGGAGCGGATGCGATACCTTTGGCCGATATCGCGTACAGGCTCGGCTGGAGAGTGACGGTCGCGGATCATCGTCCGGCCTATGCGAACAGGGACCGGTTCCCCTATGCGGACGGGATCATCGTGTGCAGGCCCGAAGAGATGGCCGGAAAGACAAGACCGGGCAGGGAAACTGCCGCGGTGGTGATGTCGCACAACTTCGAGCACGACACCGTATACCTGAAGGCGCTGCTCGATTCAGATGCCGGTTACATAGGCGCTCTCGGGCCTCGTGTCAGAACGGAAGAAATGCTTGCGAAGATCTCCGACACCGGCGGCTGCTCTCTTGAAGATGCCCCGGACAGGCTGCACGCTCCTGTGGGCCTCGACATCGGAGGAGCAGATCCGGAGACCATCGCCGTTTCGATCGTCGCGGAGATCCAGGCGGCTTTCAAAGGCAGGAAAGGAGGCTTCCTGAAGAAGAGGGAAGGTCGTATCTACGACTGATCGTCCCGTACGGCAGTTTCTGAAATTCGCTGCGAATTGCGAGTATCTTGCGGTACAAACTGGGAATGATGAGAGACTTAAGGCTAGGAATAGTATTGCTGGCGGCCGGAGGCTCGCAGAGGCTAGGAAAACCGAAACAGCTTCTGCCGTACAAGGGCACTTCGCTGATCAGGCACGCCGCCGTTACGGCGATGATCTCGGATCATCCCGCGGTCGCGGTCCTGGGGGCGCACGCCGACGAGGTCCGGCGCGAACTGTGCGATCTTTCGATAGACTCCGTTGTGAATACGGAGTGGGAAGACGGCATCGGCAAGTCGATCTCGAAGGGTGTGGCCGCGATCCGAAAGAACTATCCCGACCTGGAAGCCGTGATCATAATGCTTTGCGACCAGCCGGGAGTTTCTCCGGAAACGATCGCGCGCCTTGCAGAAAAACACAGACAGACGGGTCTTCCGATCGTGGCCTCCTCTTACGGCGGAACGAAAGGAGTGCCGGCTTTGTTCGGATACGAGATGTTCGGAGAACTGCTCGCACTCGAGGGCGACAACGGAGCGAAATGCCTGATCGAAAAGTACGACGAATCGCTCGTCACTCTTGTCCATGCGCCGGAAGCGGCCTTCGACGTAGATACCGAGAAGGACGTCAAACAGCTTTCGGAGATGAAAGCGTTTGCTTGAGATCGAGGGGGCCTCAGCGGCCCCCTAACTGTTTTAGAAGCTCCCTCACTGCAGCGTCCAGCTGCGAATCGCTGCCCGTAGACGTCTCGCCGACCGGCCTGGTCACAGGGACATCCACTGGCCTCGGGTTAAGCTCCATATTCTTTCCGTCAACGCCCGTTATCTTCGTTCTGGGAAGCCTGAACCGCGTTCCGTCGAAGAGCGCCGGCGACCAAGTGAAGATGATCCATCCCGAGGTCGGTTCGCCGACCACCTTGCCGAGTTTCAAAGCCCTGTAACCTTCGGTCAGATCCTCGGCGTCCGAAAGCGAATGCTGGTTCGTGACAAGGATCGTCGGACGCTCCAGCGCCCTCTGCCCGAGCGAACTTCGCGCCGGCACCGGCCAAAGCCCTCTTTCCTGCATCGTCAGATATCCCTGCCTCGAGAGCACGTCGATGACGTACGGGTTCACGAATCCGCCGTTGTTATTGCGAATATCGATGACGACCCCGTCCTTTGCCTGGTTGTCGACGTCCAGGTTCACATACAGGCTTTCCAGCGCGTTCGAAGACATGTTCGGAAGATGCGCGTATCCGAGCCGTCCGCCGCTGATCCGCGCGACGTACTCGCGGTTCGACTCGACCCACTGGTCGTACAGGAGCGATTTCTCCGCGCCGGTGCTGACCGGCTTCAAGACCACCGTCTTCGTTTCCGCTCCCGATGCCGCAGACAGGATACCGATCTCGACACGCTTTCCGACCTTGTTCTCGAGCAGTTCGTTGAGGTTCGTCGATCCGCCGATCGCGTTTCCGTCGACCGATACAAGGAAGTCCCCGACCGAGATCTCATTCGAGACCGCGGCCGGACCGAGAGCGATAACTTCCGTGATCTTCAAACGGCCCCTGTTCTCGAATTCCTCGCGGTCGAACCTAAGGCCGAGCCTTCCGATCGGCGCGGCGCTGAAGCCGCTCGAACCGGAGACGCCCAGGTGCGAAGCGTTCAGCTCGCCGACCATCAGGGACATTATCCGCCTGAGCTCGTCGATGTTCGAGGCCGCCTCGGCAAGCGGCCTGTATCGTGCGCGCGCCCCGTTCCAGTCGACGCCGTGATATCCGGGATCGTAGAAGTGGTCGCGCATATAACGCCAGCCCTGTTCGAAGATCTCCATCTTGTCGTCCTCGAACCGGACCTTTGAAGCGGCGCTTATCCCGACCGGCTTCACGGCCCCGTTGGCGAGAGTCACCGAATTGATCCGCCCGTTCTCGATGTAATAGACCTGCTTGCCGTCGGGCGAGAACTGAGCGTCGGATTTGAAGTTCGGCGTCGAGGTGATCTGTTTAGGCGAACGGTCGCGTTCGAGTTCGTCGATCGCGATCGTGTAAAGGTTGAACTTGCCTTCGGCGGAAGCGGTCACAAGCAGGGTCTTTCCGTCGGGGCTTATCGCGTGTTCGTTGATGTTCACGCCGGTCGGGATAAGGCTCAGCCGCTTTCGGATCTCTTCAAACGCGATCACCACCGAATCGTCCTTCTTTTCTTCGGGCGAGGGGATCGGAGACGCTTCGGGAACGGGCGTCGGGGAAGGCGACGGCGAATCGGACGGTTTCGGCCTTTCTTTCGGATTCTCCTGTTCGAACAGGCCCCGGAACTTGTCCTCGTCGAACTTCGGCGTCCGGAGTTCGAGATCCACCCTCGCCAGCGAAGGCGTTTCCGTCCTCTGGACCGTGTCGAAGAGTATGTACTTTCCGTCCGGGCTCCACGAAACCGTGCCGCTGAAGGAGTTCGCGAGGAAACTGACCTGCTTCGCATCGCCTCCGTCGGTTGGCGCGACCCAGACGTTCGTGTACGAACGCTGGTTCGGTGCGAGCGTCAGGTAAGCGAGCCACTTTCCGTCCTTCGAGAAGGTCATCGAACGCTTCCCGGCCAGAGGCGGCATATCCGAATACGTGTCGGCGATCTTCGATTCTTTCATCGGCTCCAGCTCGAGCCGCACTATCGACCTGCCGTTTCTGAGGAAAGCGAGCGATTTGCCGTCCGGTGCGAAGACCGGAGCGTAGTCGTTTCCGGACGAGGTCAGTCTGCGCTCGGCGCCGGAAACGAAGTCGTATTCGTACAGCCTGTACGTTCCCTCGCGTTCCGAAGCGTAAACGACCTTGCGGCTGTCCGGCGACCAGACCGCGAACGATTCCGGCGCGGCGGTCTTTGTGACCTGCACCGCCTCGCCGCCGTCAGAGGCCGACGCGGCGAACACATCTCCCCGAGCCACAAATGCGATCTTCTTTCCGTCGGGCGAAAGCGAGAACTCGTCGATCCGCGAAGAAAGGCTCATCGTCGAAGCCAGTACGTCGGCGGAGTTGCCGCGGAGCGTGATCGGGACGCGTCCCGCCCTGCCGATCCTGACATCGAGCGACCAGATCTCGAAATCCCTCTCGAACGCGATCCTGCTGCCGTCGTTCGAGATGTTCGCCCAAAGAACACGTCCGTCGCGAAAGTCCGTGATCCGCCGCTCGCGGCCGCCTATCTCCAGCGACCATATGTTCGGCGCGCCTCCGCGGTCGGAAACGTAGAACAGCCTTCGGCCGTCGGGTGCCCACATCGGCCACTGCTGTTTCGCGCCGCGCTCCGTAAGTTTCGTGTACGAAGCACCGGTCTTCAGCCAGAGTTCCGACTCGTCGATGTGGCTGGTCCCGCTGCGCCACCACTGGCTGTTCGAGATCCCCCGTGCGGAGAAAGCGATCGACCTTCCGTCAGGCGACGGAGCGGAAAAGAACTCGTTCGTATAACGGTCGTTGCTGACCGCGAGAGGCGTTCCTCCGGAAGCACGGACCCGGAAGACGTCGTTCATCCCGGATATCTCCTGGTTCGAGGAGTAGAAATAGAGCCACTCGCCGTCCCTCGACCATCCGTCAAGAAAGTCACCCGTATCGTTGAACGTCACGCGGTCGAGGCGGTTGGTCGCGAGGTCCAGGACGTAAATGTCGCCGTCCCCGGTCCTTTCGGAGTAGAAAGCGAGTTTTTTGCCGTCGGGCGAATATGCCGGCCGGCCTTCGGTCGCGGGATGCGAGACGAGTATTCTTGCCGTGCCTCCGGCGGAAGGAACCGTCCAGATGTCCCCGCCGGATACGAAGGCGATCTCGCCGCCGTCGGGCGACAGTGCGGGTTCGGTAAGATAAGGGCGCGGGCCTTGAGCCCCGGCGGACAATGCTGCGGCAGTGACGATTAACAAGAATCCTGCGATCCGTCTCATATCGGTCGTATGATCTCCTTTTTAAATGGCGGGAAGCTGGTATGTCTTCGGCGCTAATACAGTTCCGGACGGGAATTTGTTTCAGCACCGCGGCCGGAACCGGCTCCGTTGCAATTGCACCTCGCGAAAGATACGATTAACCCAACGCTCAGACAAGGAGACCCGATTATAACGTTATGAAAATGCCAGGTGGATTTGATCTTAACTCGATGATGCAGCAGGCCAAGGAAATGCAGGAACAGATGGGCCGCGAGATGAAGGAGCTGAAGGTTGAGGCTTCGGCCGGAGGCGGTGCGGTCCAGGTGAAGATGCGCGGCGATTTTGAGGTCATGGAGCTCGTCATCTCACCCGACCTGGTCAAGGACGGCGACGTCGAGATGATCCAGGACCTGACGGTTGCGGCTCTGAACGAGGCGCGCCGCAAGGTCGAGGAATCTTTGAAAGGAAAGCTCGGAGGGATGCTTCCTCCGGGGTTGGGACTTTAGCGGTGAGCGGTGAGCAGAAGGCAGTGAGCAGTGAGCGGAAAGCAGTGAGCGGTGAGCGGTGAGCAGTAAGCCGAAAGCGGTGAGAGGTAAGCAGGAAAGTACTTGACATCACTGAGGGCATCACGACAATCGCTCACAGCTCACAGCTCACAGCTCACAGCTCACAGCTCACAGCTCACAGCTCACAGCTCACAGCTCACAGCTCACAGCTCACAGCTCACAGCTCACAGCTCACAGCTCACAGCTCACAGCTCACAGCTCACAGCTCACAGCTCACAGCTCACAGCTCACAGCTCACAGCTCACAGCTCACAGCTCACAGCTCACAGCTCACAGACATGCTCGAATACTCGGAACCCGTCGCAAGATTGATAGATGAGTTCAAGCGCCTGCCCGGGATCGGACAGAAAAGCGCCCAAAGACTCGCGTTCCACGTCCTGCGCCTTCCCGAAGAGCGCGTAGAGGATTTCGTCGAGGCGCTTCGCCAGGTAAAAGAGAAGATCGTCTTCTGCTCGTCCTGCAACAACCTCACCGATGTGGATCCGTGCCAGTACTGCAGCAGCCCTTCGAGGGACCGGAGCATGATCTGTGTCGTCGAGGAACCCTACAACCTGGTCGCCATCGAGAAGACACGTTCGTACAAGGGCCTCTATCACATTCTTCACGGATCGCTCTCTCCCATCCGCGGGATCGGCCCCGACGAGCTTATGCTCTCGAATCTGTTTCCGAGGCTGTCGACCGACGAAGAAGACGGCGAAGAAGTGAAGGAGATAATCATCGCCACAAACCCGACGACGGAAGGGGAAGCGACGGCGAACTACATCGCGAGGCTCGTGAAGCCCTTAGGGATTCGCGTCACACGGATCGCTATGGGAATGCCCGTCGGCTCGGACCTCGAATTCGTCGATGAAGTGACGATGGACAAGGCCCTCTCAAACCGCCACGAGATCTAGCTGCTCGCCGGCGGGCCCCGCGTCCGGACAGCCTCTTCTATGCCGGTACCCGATGTCAGAGAGCTTCGGCTCGGCGATATGGTTTTCAACCGCCGCGGTTCGGCGGTCCGCCAGTTGATCCACGCGTTCGTAGGCCTTTCACTCCGCCTCTTTTTCAGAAGGATCGAGACCCTTAACGCGTCGGTTGTGCCCTACAAGGGCCCTCTGATCTTCGTGATGAACCATCCGAACGGTCTGATAGATCCGTCGCTGGTATTCGTCGCGCTTCCCCGAAAGGTGTCCTTCCTGGCGAAGTCCACGCTATTCAAGATCCCCGTTCTTGCGAAAATGCTGAGGGTCGTGGAGGCGCTTCCCGTCTTTCGAAGGATCGATGACGCCGATGTCGGGCAGAACGTGAAGACGTTCGACGCGTCGCATTCGCTTCTGAAGCGAGGAGGTGCGATCGCCCTTTTTCCCGAAGGGGTCTCGCACAATTCCCCGAAGCTGCTGCCGATAAAGACCGGCGCGGCGCGGATCGCGCTCGGGGCGATCTCCGGATTCGAGGCGTCAGAAGAGATCCATCTGAAGATCATTCCTGTCGGGCTGTATTACACGAGCAAGACGAGGTTCCGCAGCGAGGCGCTGATCTATTTTGGCGCGCCTATGGACATCGAACCGGTCGAGCTTGAAGAAGACGGCGGGCCTCCCAGAACTGAAGTCAGGGAACTGACCGAGCGGATCGAAGGCGCGCTTCGCGAGGTGACGGTCAATGCTGAAACCGGTGCGGAGATCGATTCGGCGAACGAGGCTGCAAACCTGTTCCTATCTGTAACAGAGACCCTGGACCTCGAAGAATCGCTTGCGGCGAGATTTGAATTCGTCCGAAAGTTCCTTGACAGCAGCTACGACGAGAGTCCTGAAACCCTCGAAACAAGAGAGATCACGGGAATGATCTCCGGCTACAAGAAGAAACTGCGGGTTCTGGGCCTGGAACCGGAGAACCTGTCACTATCGAAGCATCCGTTCTGGTACGTCTTTCAGCATTTCATCTTCAGGGTCGCGGTGCTGACTCTTGTCTTGCCTCTCTCGGCTGCGGGATTCGTCCTTCACTTGCCCGCGTACCAGATAGGAAGGGTCCTCGGCGAGCGTTATTCGAAGCACGGGGCGGACGATATCGTTTCTACGGTGAAGATCGGTGCGGGAATAATTCTGATGCCGTTGACGTGGATCGTCACGGGGCTGGTGGTCGGATGGCTGTTCGGCTGGCGGTTCGGGATTCCCGCCGTGCCTGTTGCGGCGATCTGCGGATATGCAGCGATGAAGTCGCTCGAATCTCTGACGGACCTCAGGGGGTGGTTTCGGGCGGTGGTTCTCTTTTTCCGCCGCCGCGATCTGTTCATCGAGCTTCTGATCGAACGCAGGGACCTGCACCGAAAGCTCAGCCGGTAACTTCGTCTCCTGAGCCGATACGCTCAAGTTCCCGGATAATCATCTCGCGCTGGTGATCGTACATATCCGACGGAAGGTCTTCCGCTTTGAACCATCGAGCGGCCCTGATCTCTCGGCCGCCAAGGACCGGCTCTCCGTCTCCTTTCGCACGGAACAGTATCTCGACGTGACGCCTGATCGTTCGAACCTCCAGAAGCGATACATCGCTGATCTCCAGCCCGGTCTCTTCCTTCAATTCCCTCCTGACCGCCGCTTCCGGGGACTCTCCCGGATCGATGAACCCTCCGGGCAACCCCCAGCTCGAACCAGGCCGAAGGAAATGGTCCAGCACGAGCACTTCCCCCGCCGGATTGACGACCAGCGCAACGACCGAAACAGTGAACTTGTCCTGCACGGTGCGGATCGCAAAAAGCCTCGCCCTGTAAGGCAGAACCTTCCAGATCATACGCGCGATCGCTAACAACATATCGGGCAGGAAAAACTCACTCCGGAAGGGTCCGCAATTCGGAACAACAACAGTGTTAAACGTTTATATACACTAGCGGGCGAACCTCCACTGCCCGCAGCCCAGCAAGCATATCTCTTTCATTCCGGAGTTTACAATGTTCATCAGCCTAAGGTCCCTTCTGCGCACTGCCTCCCTTGTTGCTCTCTCGATCGTCTTCGTCCTTCCTGCTTTCGCTCAGAAGGGACGGATCGAGGCCGACCTCGAGCGCTCCTTTCGTGATTTCACTCTCGCGAGACTCGCGGGAGACAGCCTGAGCCAGGACGGAAGCGTGAAAATCGAAAGCCCGGACCGTACTCTCGATCTGGTGCTTTTCCCGCGCGATCTCCGTTCGCGGCGTTTCAGGGCGTTGAACACGGGGCCGGAAGGCACGACGAGAATCGACCGCGCGCCTTCGGACACATATATGGGCTCGGTCCGGGACGAAAAGGACTCGCAGGTGAGACTCACCGTCAAGGACGGCTCCGCCGAAGGCTACGTATTTTCTCGAGGCGTTCGGTATCTTGTCGAGCCCGCGTCAAGGTATTCGGAAAAAGCGGGAGCGAGCGATCTCGTTATCTACTTGCCGGGAGATCATCTTGACGACAACGGGTTTTCCTGTTTGAGCGAGTTTGAAGAAAGGCTCGGAAAAGGCAAGGAGTTGGCCCTCGGCTCCCCGAGAAGCCTTCTCGACGGCCCCGGAGTGATCGAGCTGGCGACCGATGCCGACTTCGAGTTCGTGAACGAGCTTGGCGGCCCGGCACAGGCGAACCAGGAGATCCTGGGGATCCTGAACATGGTCGAGGGAACGTTTCAGCAGCAAATGAACCTCTCGATCTCGGTGGTGTTCCAGCACACATGGACGACCGCCGACGGATACAACGGAGCGAGCGGAACACTCCTGCTGAATTCCTTCAAGGCTTACTGGAACACGAACTTCCCACACGCCGAGTTTCCAAGGGACGCCGCTCACCTGTTCTCCGCCAAGCCCGCGGTACTTTCGATGGGCGTGGCTTTCCTGGGTACGGTTTGCAGCAGCCCGCTCTCCGCGTACGGATTCAGCGGCCGGATCTCCTGGGCTCCCGGAAAATACCTCATACCCGCGCACGAGATCGGACACAACCTGAACGCCACCCACGCAGATACGCCTCAAGGCTGCGGAAACACGTTGATGAACCCCGTGCTTTCGGGATCGACGCCGATGACGTTCTGTGAGTTCTCGCGCACTGAGATGGGGAACTTCGTCAGTCTGAACGGCGACTGCCTTGCGCCTCCCGCGGGCGATTCCGCCGCCGACTACGACTTCGACGGGGACGCGAAATCCGACATCGCGGTTTGGAGACCCGGCAACGGCGTCTGGTATGTGTTCAGGAGCGGCAACGGCAGTCTCGGCACGATCCCGTTCGGTCAGAACGGCGACCGGCCGATCGCTTCAGACTACGACGGCGACGGAATGACCGACCCCGCCGTCTACCGGAACGGCACGTGGTTCACCTATCGAAGCTCCGACGGGACATTCTCCGGATTCCAGTTCGGCGTTTCCACCGACATTCCGGTCCCCGCCGATTTTGACGGTGACGGAAAAACGGACGCGGCAGTGTTCAGGCCGAGCTCCGGTGTCTGGTACATCTATCACAGCGCGGACGGGTCGGTGCGCGCGACGCAGTTCGGCGTAAACGGCGACATACCGCTCCCCGGAGACTACAACGGCGACGGCAAGGCTGATCTGAACGTATGGAGGACCTCCAGCGGAACCTGGTACTTGCTTACAAGCGAAGGCGGATTCTCTGCGCGCCAGTTCGGCCAGGCCGGTGACAAGCCTGTGCGCGGCGACTTCGACGGTGACGGAAAGGCCGACGTGGCAGTTTACAGGCCGACCACAGGAACCTGGTTCGTGCTCCGAAGCACCGACGGCGGCTTCTTCGCGGCTGGATTCGGGGTCCTCACGGACATTCCGACGCCAGGAGATTTCGACGGCGACGGAGTGACCGACATCGCTGTGTTCAGGCCTTCGAACGGGGTCTGGTTCCGAAGGAAGAGCCAGAACGGATCGGTCGACGCGATCAGCTTCGGGATATCGAGCGATATCCCGGCTCCGGGCGCGTATCTTCCGTAGATTCCATTCGATCGAACCATAGAAAGGCCGTCCTTTGTTGGCGGCCTTTCTTCTATGCATACGTAAATTTGGACATTGAGAAGCTTGTCCAGGCACAGACCGAAAGAAGGCACGAGATCAGGCCTCCCTTCCCGGTGCCCACGGTAGCCCTCCCTGACGGTCGGGCTTCTGACACGGCTCACCGCTCACCGATTGCTGCTCACCGCTCACTGCTCACTGCTCACTGCTCACTGCTCACCGCTCACGACACGGCTCTGCTACCATCTCTTCTATGACCCAACTTGGTCCCGAGGACGAAGGCCGGATACTGACCTGGAACGAGGTATCCGAAACGCACAAGACCCGTAACGGGATCTTTCAGCGGAACGGGGAGCTCGTATCGCTTCTGACCGACTTCGGGAAACTCACACCGTATTATCCCGACTTCGAAGGCGATTCACCCGACACGATCTTTTATACGGGGTCAGGAAGAAGAGGCGATCAGAAGAAGGACATCCGGAACCGGGCGCTTATCGCGGCGGTTCATTCAGGTGTCTCGGTGCCGCTCTTCTGCAAGCTCGGTGTGAACCGATGGGAATTCAAAGGCTTCTGGCGGGTCGTTGATTCGGAATACGTGTTCGAGGAGAAGCGCGAGCGGATGGTGTGGAGGTTCGTGCTTCGAAAAGTTGGCTGAGTTCTGTGAGTTGGCCGAGTTGGCTGAGTTCTGTGAGTTGGCCGAGTTCGTCAATCGAGTGAAGCGGCTGCCGCGAGCCCATCCCAGTCGCGTCCTTGGCGATCTTCGCGATTCGAATTCCCGTTCGATTCCGCGCGTTCGCGCGGCGCAAACTGAAGTTCGCGTTACCTCGTCGGGCTAGGGGCGGCACGCCTCCGGCGTGCGGGCCATCGATCTGACAGTCCCCGGGGCTGCGCCTTCGGCTTGCCCCGGGCTAACTTCCGTCGCCCCTTCGGGGCGAAAGAAAAACACATCGTTCACACCGCCAAACTCGTTCAGCTCAGCAAACTCGGCAAACTCGGCAAACTCAGTCAACTCGGCAAACTCAGTCAACTCGGCAAACTCAGTCAACTCGGCCAACTCAGCAAACTCGAAAAACTCAGTCAACTCTCCTTCTCCCCGAGCGCGACCGCCCTCTGATAGGCCGCGAAGACCGCTTTCGATAGAACAGTTCGAAGGCCGCCTTTTTCCATCTGGTATATTGCGTCGGCGCTCGTCCCGCCGGGCGAGGTGACCATGTTCCTCAGTTCAGCCGGATGCTTGTCGGATTCCATCGCGAAAAGCACGGCGCCCAGCATCGTTTCCTGAACCAGGTCCTTTGAAACATCTCTCGAAAACCCGAGGTGGACTCCGGCGTCGGTCAGTGCTTCCATTACAAGGAAAATGTACGTCGGTCCGGTGGCGCTTAACGAAGTCGCCATGTCGATCATATGTTCGTTCTCGACGTACATCTCCCGCCCGAGCGCCGACAGGATCGCGCTGACCGTCTCGCGTCCGTCATCCTCAACGTCCGCAGTGCAGGTCCAGGCGGTAATGCCGTGACCGATCTGAGCCGGCGTGTTCGGCATCGTGCGAACGATGTTTGAAGTCCCCAATATTCTGGAGATCGTCTCGATCCGGCAGCCGGCGACGATCGAAAGCACGAGATCACTTTCCCGGATCCCTTCCGCAATGCCCTTCATCACCCCCGCCGCCCTCTGAGGCTTGACGCACAGGACCACCACGCGTGATGCACTTTCACCGGCGGCGCTCACGGCCTCGAGATTGTCCTCGAAGATCCTTATGCCGTAACGGTTTGAAAGCTCGTCGCGCCTGGCCTTCCTGGGATGGCTCGCGAATATGCGTTGGGCCGGGACGAGCTCTTTTGCGAGCAGCCCCGCGATCATCGACTCGGCCATTACGCCGCAGCCTATGAACACGAGGTCAGAGTTCTCAAGGCGCCGGCGGGCCGCTTTTATTGTTTCGTGATTATTTGTCATACTAATGCGCGTCGCTTCGGCGGAAACCCTATGAACATTGACGAACAGCTGGAATTTCTGAAGAAGGGAACGGTTGATTTTATCCGCGAGGAAGACCTCAAGGCAAAGCTTCTCGAAAGCGAAAAGACCGGCCGGCCGCTGAGGGTGAAACTCGGCGCCGATCCCACCGCGCCCGATATCCATCTCGGCCATACTGTCGTGATCCGCAAGCTCAAAGCGTTTCAGGACCTGGGCCACACCGCTATTTTCCTCATCGGCTCGTTCACCGGAATGATCGGAGATCCTTCCGGCAAGTCCGCCACGCGGCCTCCCTTGACCGCCGAAGAGGTCGCGGCGAACGCCGAAACTTACAAGAAACAGATCTTCAAGCTGCTCGACCCCGAAAAGACCGAGATAAGGTTCAATTCCGAATGGATGGGCGGATTTGGAGCCGACGATTTCGTGCGGCTCTGTTCGCACGTCACCGTCAAACAGATCCTCGAACGGGACGATTTCGACAGGCGTCTCGCCGAAGAAAAGCCGATCGCGCTTCACGAACTGCTTTATCCGCTCGTCCAGGGATACGATTCGGTCGCTCTCGAAGCCGACGTCGAGCTCGGGGGCACAGACCAGAAGTTCAACCTGCTCGTCGGGCGGAGCCTTCAGCGCGAGTACTCGCAAGAGCCGCAGGTGGTGGTCACAACGCCTCTTCTCGAAGGGACCGACGGCGTCGAGAAGATGTCGAAGAGCCTCGGGAACTACATAGGGATCGACGAACCGCCGGACGAGATCTTCGGCAAGGTCATGTCGATCTCGGACGAACTGATGTGGAAGTACTACGAGCTTCTGACCGACATCGCTCCGGGCGATCTTGAGAAGCTCAAATCAAGCTGCGAAAGCGGCGGAAAGAACCCGCGCGACGCAAAGATAAGTCTTGCGAAGTCTATCATCTCCGATTACTACCCTCGGAGCGATGCCGACGCGGCGGAACAGAACTTCATCAGCCAGTTCTCGGAAGGGAACATCCCCGACGAGATCGAGGAAGCCTCGTTCGCCAGCGGAGAACGCAAGATCGCCGATTTTCTGGTCGAAGCAGGACTGGTCGGATCGAAGGGCGAGGCGAAGCGGCTGATCAAACAGGGCGGAGTGAAGATCGACGGCGAAAAGGTCGAGGATGCTGCCGTAGATGTGTCGATCACCTCGGGAACGGACCTCGTGTTGCAAGTCGGAAAGCGCAGTTTTCTGCGCGTTACGGGCGCCTGACCGCCCCCTGATCCTGGATCTCAAGAAGTGTCGCACCTGATAGAAACCGAAGAATCACTTATCATCGAGACGCCCGAGCGCGTTCCGCTATCGTTCGCCCTTGCGTCGATCGGGAACCGTTTCCTCGCGGTCACGATCGACCACACCATTCAGTTCTTCGCGATATTCACGATCGGCTACGCGATCTACGCTCTGACAGGCGTTGGAAGGGCAGTCTATACGATCGGCGAAGTGCCGTCGGACGTTCCGAAATGGGGAGTCGCGATCCTGGTCATCCTGCTTTCCCTGGTCTTTTCCGGATATTTCATTTTCTTCGAGTGGTTCTGGTCGGGGCAGACGCCGGGCAAAAGGCTTATGAAACTCCGTGTGATACGAGACGACGGGCGTCCGATCACTCTTTGGGAATCGTTTGCCAGGAACCTCCTGAGGGTATTCGACGCGATCCCAGGATTCGTGATCCCGATCTATTCCGTCGGTCTGATCGCGGTTTTCGTCAGCCGAAGGGACCAGAGAGTCGGCGACCTGTTCGCCGGAACGGTCGTCATCCGCGAAAGAAGTGACGAAGCGCCGACCTTCGAAGAGACATTCTCTTCCGGACGAATGGCCGATCCGGCTTTCAAGCGCGTGTTCGAGCCGCGTCCTTTCGAAGCCGACCTTAGCGTGATCGAAGCGAGCCAGATGGAGGTTGTCGAGATGTTCCTCCGCCGGAGATTCGACCTCTCGGAGCGCCAAAGGCTCTGGATGGCCTGGCGCGTCGCACTTCCGATCATGTTCAAGATCCGGCCCAGGTACCAAAAGGACAATTTCTCTTACGAGGCGTTTCTAGAGGAGCTCTTTCATCGATGGTCCGCGCGCTCCAGATTCTTGGACTAAGCAGATTCTCTTGCGTATACTCTGAACGAGTTTTCTTTACCCCTCTATTATTTCTGTGACAAAGAACATACTTGTAACCGGCGGAGCCGGATTCATAGGGTCGCACCTTGTCCGGCGCCTTCTCGGGGAAGGCTCGTGGCGCGTGTCGGTCGTCGATAATTTCTGCGACTTCTACTCTCCTGCCTGCAAGCGCGAGAACATCCGGGGCTTTGTCGACAACGAGCGGTTCGTTCTTCACGAGACCGACATCAGGGATGTTGGAAAGTTGAGGGAGATCTTTTCGGACGGGAAGTTCGACGCCGTCGTGCACCTGGCCGCGCGTGCCGGCGTGAGACCGTCGCTCGAGATACCCCACGAGTACGTAGAAACGAACGTCTGCGGGACGGTGAACCTTCTGGAGCTTTCCAAGGATTTCGGGGTGCCGAAGTTCGTCTTCGGGTCCTCGTCGAGCGTTTACGGTTCGCGCAACACGGTGCCGTTCCGCGAAGACGACGACATTTCAAAGCCCATCTCTCCGTACGCCGCCACCAAGGCAGCCGGGGAAGCTTTTTGCCACACTTACTCCCATCTTTACGGAACCAACGTGACTTCGCTCAGGTTTTTCACGGTTTACGGCGCCTGCCAAAGACCGGACCTTGCCATCCACAAGTTCGCCCGGCTGATCTCGGAAGAGAAGGCGATCCCGGTCTTCGGGGACGGAACGACGAGACGCGACTACACATACGTCGACGACATAATCCAGGGCGTCCGTGCGGCGATCGATTATTCGGACACGCAGTATGAAGTTTTTAACCTCGGGGAATCGGAGACGGTTGAGCTCCACGAACTGATCTCGCTTTTGGAAGCTAGCCTCGGGAAAAAGGCGCTGATCGACCGGAAGCCGATGCAACCGGGAGATGTTCCGCAGACCTGCGCGGACATCACGAAGGCGCGCGAGATGCTCGGCTATGCTCCGAAAACGAAGATCGCTGAGGGGATACCGAAGTTTGTGGAGTGGTATCTCGGAAGTTTGGCGAGTTCGCAAAGTTGACCGAGTTTGCCGCGTTGGCTGAGTTGACCGAGTTGGCCAGTGCCAAACTCATTCAACTTAAGTAACCCTGCAAACTGAGCAAACCCAATCAACTCCACAAACTCAGTCAACTCAGCAAACCCAGCCAGCTAAGTTAACTCAGCAAACCCAGCCAACTGAGTTAACTCAGCCAACTCGCCAAACTTAGTAAAGCCCCTCTTCCCCTTCCGGCCGCGTGTTCCAGCGTTTGTGGATCCAGAGCCATTGTTCGGGGTACTTGCGGACGTACCTTTCGACGGTTTCGGTGATCTTGCGCGTCAGTTCGAGAATGTCCTTTTCGCGGTCTTCGGTGATCTCATATTCGATCGGGGGTTCGAGGTACACGACGTAACGGTCTTTCTCCTCCTCCCAGACCGCAAAGGCGGGGAGTACGACAGTGCCGGTCTTTAGTGCGATCTTGGCGATGCTTTTGGTTGTCGATGCGGGGACGCCGAAGAAATCGACGAACACGCCGTCCCTGTGCTGGGCATTCAGATCGGCAAGGATCCCCAAAAGTCCGCCCTTTTCGAGTATCTTGTAAAGCCGTCTGCCGGACTGCCGCTTTCCCAATGTCACCGCTCCGAATTTTGTGCGGAGCGAATCAACGAACGCCTCGACCAGGGGATTATCGATCCGACGGACAAGTATGTTCATTTCGTAACCGAACGCGGCGGGAAGCAGGGGGAACACTTCCCAGCTTCCGAAATGCCCGGTGAAGAAGAGCACACCGCGGCCTTTCTCAAATGCCGGATCGAAGTTCTCTTTTTTCCCGACGACCTCGACCAATTCGCGTATGTCTTCCGGGTTGAAATGAGGGAAGTGCGCGATGAAACCCATCTGCCGTCCGAGCGATCCGTAGGTGCCGGCGATGATCTCTCGGCGGCGCTGCTTCGGAAGCTCCGGCATCGCGATCTCGATGTTTCGTTCGGCGGTTCTCCGCAGCCTCGGTATCAGGCGGCTGACCGCCTTTCCAATGCCTCGCCCAATGGCCATCGAGGCTCGCAAAGGCAACATACGAAGGGCCGCGAATACGATACGTACCGCGGCCGCTTCTGCCTTTAGCCTGAATTTGCTTCTTTCTTTCGGCATCCTCCCCGGGGTTCAGACCGCAGCCCGTTCCACGCGATTGTAGACCGTGTCGCGTTCGACCGCTTCGAATCCCGCCTTTTCGATCAATGCGATCAGCTCGTCCTTCGTCATCTTCACCTCGCCGAACTCGACCGAATAGCTTTCGGTCAATTCGCCGCCGTCGGTGATCGTCCCGTCGAGGTCGTTGGCCCCGAAGTGAAGCGCCGCCTGCGCAAGGTTCTTGCCCAGCATCACCCAGTAGGCCTTTATGTGGTCGAAATTATCCAGCATCAGCCGCGAGACGGCGATCGTCCGGAGCGAATCGATCCCGTCAGGACCGGGAAGATGCGAAAGCGCGGTGCCCGGCGGATAGAATGCGAGCGGTATGAAGCACTGGAAACCGCCCGTCTTGTCCTGCTGTTCGCGAAGCTTCACGAGGTGGTCGATGCGGTCCCAAAGCGTCTCGATATGTCCGTAAAGCATCGTCGCGTTCGTTTTGAGGCCCGCTTTGTGCACCTTTCCGGCAAGTTCAAGCCAGCGTTCGCCATCGCATTTGTGGTCGCAGATCTGCGAGCGTGTCGGTTCGGCAAAGACCTCCGCCCCGCCGCCGGGACAGCTATCCATTCCCGCCTCCGCGAGCTTCGAGATCACCTCTTCGTCGCTCATCTTGTAGAAGCGCGCGAAGAAATCCAGCTCGACCATAGTCAGGGCTTTGAGGTGGAGATCGGGATAGGCTTTCTTAAGCGAAGAGAAAAGGTCGGTGTAGTACTCGAACGGAAGCTTCGAATTCAGTCCTCCGACGATATGAAGCTCGGTCGCACCTTCGGCGACAGCCTCGCCCGCTATTCTGACCGCGTCCTCGACCGAATGCGTGTAAGCGTCCTCGTCGCGGCCGCGGCGGTAAAACCCGCAGAACTTGCAGTCGGCGACGCATATGTTCGTGTGGTTGAAGTGCCGGTTGACGTTGTAGAAGGTCGTCTTTCCGTGCTTCCGGCGGCGCACGGTGTCGGCCAGGCGTCCGAGCCCGTGAAGGTCCTCGGTCTCGTAAAGAGCGAGCCCGTCCTCGAAAGTCAATCGCTCGCCGGCGTCGATCTTGTGCGAGATCCCGCCGAGCTTTTCATCGGTGAAGAAGTTCATACCGTCGTCTTTAGCAATGGCTGTTCCGAGAAGTTTATCAGAAGCGGGGCCTTTTGTTTACTGAGGTTCGGACGTGGAAGGGCGGATCGAAAATTGGAAATTGAGAATGGAGGATTGGCGGTTTGAGAATCGCCGGCGATCCGTTTAGCCTGCGCACTTGTGCGCGGGAACCTTCGTGTTCCTTCGTGCTGCTCCGTGGTTCAAACCGATCTCAACCACAAAGAAACACGAAGTGGAGCAGTGAGCGGTTAGCAGTAAGCGGTGAGCCGTTTAGCGTCGGGCTTGCCCGCCTTTGGTAAGTAGTGAGCGGTGAGCAGTGAAGTGTGAGCTGTAAGCGATTGTCGTGATGCTCCGTGTGATGTCTAGTCATTTCCTGCTTACCGCTCACTGCTCACAGCTCACTTCAAAAACACCGCCCCTCCGAACGTAGCGAAGAGGATCACGCTTACGAACGCGTTCGTCGTGAAGAATGCCGCGTTCAGCCTCGAAAGGTCGCTCGCCTTCACAAGCGTGTGCTGATACACGAGCAGGGCTCCCGTCGCGCCCACTCCGATCGCGGCAAGCGTGCCCAAGCCGGTCACAAGGTAAAGGATCAGGAGCACTATGAACGCCTGAAAATGGAACAGCCTTGCGATCCACAGCGCGCCCTTGATCCCGAATCGCGCAGGAATCGACCGAAGGCCCTTCTTTCGGTCGTAATCGAAGTCCTGGCAGGCATAAAGCACGTCGAATCCGGCCGTCCACATCATCACCAGCAGCGACAAGAGTATCGGAACCTCTGAATCGAGCGTTCCCCGGACAGCGATCCACGCTCCCGTGGGCGAGATGGCGAGTGCCCATCCCAGAAGCAAGTGCGAGAAAGAGGTGAACCGCTTCGCGTACGAATAACCGAGCACGCTCGCAAGCGCGACCGGAGAAAGATAGAGCGTCAGCCGGTTGAGCATCGCCGCCGCAACAACAAAGACGGCGCATGAGGCAAGCATGAACGCCCACGCGAAGCCGACCGACAGTTTGCCCGAAGGAAGCTCGCGATCGGCCGTGCGGGGATTTTCAGCGTCGATCTTCCGGTCCGCGATCCGGTTGAAGCTCATTGCGGCGCTCCTCGCGCCGACCATCGCGACCGTGATCCAGAGGATCTGCCACCAGGTCGGAAGACCGTCTGCCGCAAGCACCGCGCCGAGAAACGCAAACGGAAGCGCGAAAAGAGTGTGCTCGAACTTGATCATTTCGAGCGTCGTTCCGAGTTTTTCGAAGAATCCTGACATAAAGAAAGAGCCTTGCCGGATCATCCGGCAAGGCTCGATTCTATTACGCGGCGAATGCGCGGTAAACCGCTCCGGCTATCTCCCTGCGCGGGCGGCTATAAGCCGCAGCGCATGCTTCCTGACCGCTTCCGGCACATTCTTGTTCGAAGAGATGGATTTCAGGTCCATCATCTGGAGCCTCGGAAGGAAGCTCATCACATTGGCGAGAGGGCTGCGCGGATTCAGGCACAGCGTGTGGACGATCTTGTAATTTCTCGCCCACTTCCGGTTTATCGCGATCATTCGAAGCACATCCGCATTTACCGTGCGCATGTTCGCGATCTTCTCGACCTCCTGCTCGGTTATCTTCGGGTTCTGGATGACAGCGGTCGAGATTATCTTGTTCGGGTCGCGGATAAGTATGTTGCGCGCTTCGCGATTGCCCTTCATCGCCAGCTTCATGCGGTCGCGCATGTTCATCTTCATTATCCGATTGATCATCGAGATCTTCTCGGTCGTGAGCTCGTCTTCGTCCTCAGTGCGGAAATCGCCGATGATCTTGTCGACGACTGCCTGGCGCTGAGCCTCGGACTCTTCGTAGATCTCCTCGATGTACTCCAGCGACAGCCAGCTGTCGTCAACCTCCGCATCCGGCACTTCAATGAAGTCCGCGATGAACATCGCGTCATCGATGTTCATCTCCGACGACTCGGGATCGTCGGTCAGGTTTTCCGCAAACTCGGCCGTCTCGATGAACTCAGCGGCGGCATCCTTGCCCTGGGCACGAAGCTCTCTGGCGATCTGTTCCGCGCCTCTTTCCTTTTCAAAGAACTCCCGTTTCGTTTCCTTTGCACGGCGTTCCGCCTCGGCGCTCTTGTTCGGATTGTCGAGGATCGCGTCGATTATCTCGGGCGACTTGATCAGCAGCTGCTGGTTCAGTGCGAGCAGCTCCAGGAGATCAGGATTTCGCGAGGTCCGGGCGATGCCGATCAGCGAAACGTTCGGCGTTGCCGGGTTCGAAACGATGGCCTCATAGACTGTGTGAGAAGCTCCGGGCGTAAGCGCATAGTGGTCGAGCACTATCGGGGGCGCGCTCTCCGTGCTGATCACGGACAAGAGAGTATCTTCATCCTGGCCGGCAAGCGTTCCTTTCGCCGTCGAAGATATTTCTTCGTCGTCGCTCTTGGTGAGCACAACGAGCGCTTCGAGAAGATCGACCTGCGGAAGCGGGAGTATCCCTTTCGCAGCCGCCAACTGGGCCGGCCTTGGAGCCTTGCCTTCGGCGATCGCCCTGACTACGGTATTTTTGGAAGTGATCTCTAGGGTCATCTTGAAAGGAATTTGCCCGGTTTCGGAGGAATGACGGCGGCAGATCCGGTTCGGTGCGGACGGGCTAAATTGTACCATATGAACAGTAGCGCAAACGGGCATCTTGACTGGCGAATGTACTTAACTTACTCTGACATTTGGAGAGAAACGACTTATTCTCACACCGCTCTCTTACCTTTCTGATCCGCTTCAGGATCGCAGACCAAGAAAATGATCAAAGAAGAAATAAAGAAACAGATCGAGGACAAGACTGCGCGCATTGGCGTGATCGGACTTGGCTATGTTGGGCTGCCGCTGGTGGTCGAGTTCGCCTCCGAGGGCTTCGAAGGCATCGGGTTCGAGGTAGATCGCAAGAAGGTCGAAGCGATCAATCGCGGGGAATCTTACATCGTGGACGTTCCCTCGGAGGATGTTGCAGCGTGCCTCGAAAGCAAGAAGCTGACCGCGACGACCGATTTCTCGAAGATCGCGGACTGCGACGTCGTGGTCATCTGCGTTCCGACACCCCTTCGAAAGACCAAGGACCCCGATATGTCGTACATAATCGCGGCGGGAAGAGAGATCTGCAAATATATGCGGAAAGGGCAGTTGGTCATCCTGGAGTCGACCACCTACCCTGGGACGACCGACGAGGTGCTCCAGCCGATGTTCGAGGAAGCGGGATTCAAGCTGGACGAGGACTTCCTGCTCGCATTCTCGCCGGAAAGGGTCGATCCGGGGAATCCGCAGTTCCAGACCCACAACATTCCGAAGGTCGTCGGCGGCGTGTCGGAGGATTCGACCGATGCCGCTTCGTTTCTTTATTCGAAGATCGTGGAGAGCGTGCATTCCGTCAGTTCCGCGCGAGTCGCGGAAGCCTGCAAGCTCTGGGAAAACACCTTCCGGGCGATCAACATCGGCATGGCGAACGAAATGGCGAAGCTATGCAAGACGCTCGGCATCGATACCTGGGAGGTCGTCCGGGCCGCTGCGACGAAGCCCTTCGGATTTATGGCCTTCTATCCGGGGCCAGGGCTTGGCGGGCACTGCATTCCGCTGGATCCGCATTATCTTTCGTGGAAGGCTCGCCAGCACGGATTCGATTCCCGTTTTATTTCGCTCGCCGAAGAGGTCAATTCGAACATGCCCGAGTACGTCATCGAGCTTGCGTCAGAAGCGCTAAATGACGACAGGAAACCAGTAAACGGATCGAAAGTGCTTGTTCTCGGGGTGGCGTACAAGAAGAACATCGACGACATGCGCGAGTCTCCGGCGCTGTCGGTGATCGATCTTCTGAGGGCGAAGGGCGCGGATGTCGTTTATCACGATCCTTACGTTCCCGAGGTGACGTTCGATCACGCATACACGATTGGCGACGGCGAGCCGCTTTCAAACCAGGAACTTACGGACGACCTGATCTCCGATTCTGACTGCGTGATCATCTGCACGGACCATTCGAACGTCGATTACAAACGGGTGACCGAACTCTCATCGCTGATCATCGACACACGAAACGCGCTCGACGAGGATACTCGAAACGGCAGCAAAGCCCGGATCGTGAGGCTGTGAGCTGTGAGCCGTAAGCAGTGAGCTGTGAGCAGTAAGCTGTGATCGTATCCTGTCGGAGATGAGCCCCAAGCTATGAACCTGGAGCTACGAACCTGGAACTAGGAACCCGGAACCTGGAACTTTGAACCCGGAACTTTGAACCCGGAACTTTGAACCTGGAACTAGGAACCTGGAACTTTGAACCTGGAACCTGGAACCTGGAACCTGGAACTTTGGACCTGGAACCTGGAACTTTGAACCTGGAACTAGGAACCTGGAACTTTGAACCTGGAACCTGGAACCTGGAACTTTGGACCTGGAACCTGGAACTTTGAACCTGGAACTAGGAACCCGGAACCTGGAACTTTGAACCTGGAACCTGGAACATGGATTAACCCCCGCCTTTTGACACCTTCCTTACAGAAACCCCCGGTCAATATGCTCTAAAGTTTGTCATAGAATACGGGAGGATTCTGTAGATATGAGAATAGACAGATTTACAAAAACACTACTTACATTGCTATTTACTGTTTCCGTGGGGGCTCTTACAGCCTGTAATCCAACGACCGGGTCGAATAACGCCAACACAAACGGTAACCTGACTAACACAAACGAAAATACTTTCAACACAAATCTGAACACGAACGCCAACAGCTCGGCCGCGATCGAGGCGGCGGAACCCGATGAATACAAGGCGACCGTGTCAATCAGCGTCGATACGAAAGGTGACGGAGAGAATGCGTCAACTTCCAAATCCCAGATTCCCGCACTTCAGGCGAACGTTGCGAGGTACGGCGAAAACCGTCGCATGGAACTGACGATGCCGAATGGCGAGAAGCTGATCTATCTGACGCGCGATTCGGATCAGTATCTTCTCGCGCCCGCCCGAAAGCAGTACGCCGAACTGGACAAGGAGACGCTCGGGTTCGAGATCAGGAAGCTCATGATGCCGGACGACATCGTGGATCGTGTCAAGAGACTTGAAGGCGTTGAGCGAGCAGGTGAGGAGAAGTACAACGGTCGCGACGTGGTGCGTTACACGTTCAGGAATTCGGCCGAAACCGGCACTCAATCAGGCGAGGTCGAAACTGAGTCGTTCGTCCTCATAGACAAAGAGACAGAGCTTCCTCTCAGGCTTGTGATGGATATCCGGTCCGAGAAGGGAAGCGTCAGCGGTGTGTCGGGCGTGAAGGCTGTCACGGAGATCACGAACCTCAGCACGGACGTTGACGCGAGCCTCTTCGAATTGCCGGAAGGTCTGGACAAGGTCGAGGCTGAAGAGGTCCGAAGCCAGGTGCAGACGTTCATCGATGCGGCACAGCTGGTCGTTGGACAGCTGCTCCAAGACGTTCAGTCTTCGGAGAATTGATCACGGGATAAACTCTGCGCGGCTCATCAGGCTTATGCCCTGATGGGCCGCGCGATCCAAACCGCAAGATTCAGGAGATGGAATATGGGTAAAGTCCTCACATTTGTGCTCGGACTGTTGATCGGCGGCGCTGCCGCCTATTTTTTGTTTGTGGGAGTTCCCGCGGCGAACGAGATGCCCGGGGAGCCTGTCGCGGCTCCGTCGCCGGGAGGGCCCCCTCCGGGTACGGCCACTGTGGTACTGGATGAACCGTTCTTTCAGGCGGTGCTCCAGACGATATTCGAGCAAATGAACGCGCCTGAGTTTCCGTTGAGGGGATCGAACGGCGGGCTTGATCGGCAGGACGGCTCCGGATCGTACGCATCGGCTCAGAATGCCGCGCCCTGCAACAACACTATCAAGATCCTGAGGGAAGGCAGCGGAGTCAAGACAAGCGTACGGCTGGAAAAAGGAAAGCTGGTCGCTCCGCTCGCATTCGAAGGCAATGTCAATGTTCTGGGGAACTGCGCCAGGTTCTCGGGTTGGAGCAAGACGGGTTTGTCGCTGACGTACGATTCGGAAAAAAGGACGGTTTACGGAAAGATCGAGGTTGAAACTGTGAACCTCGACGGGGTGACGCCGCTTGCCAGCGGTCTTGTCGCGCAGTTCGTGCAGTCGGCCATCAACCAGCGCGTGAATCCGATCACTATCCTGAAGGGCGAACAGGTGGCCGTAAGCCTTCCGATCGAAGCAAGCGGAGGGACGCTCAGCGCACAGATCAGCGACGTCCGGGCGGAGATAAAGGAGAAGACACTGAATCTGCTTGTGACTTACGACTTTAAAGGTTCCGGAACATCGGAAGGCAAATAGACAAGAACGAACACGGAAACTTTGGGTTCACTTCGTTCGGCCGCGGAAACCGCTTTCTTGATCCGTGTTCATCAGTTTGCGGTTTGTAAAAATATGAAGGCCGCGGCGGATGTCCGGCGCGGCCTGTTTTCATACCTGTCCTGCTTCTATTTCGCGGCTGCCGCGGATTCCATCGGATATCCGGCTTCCTTCCAGGCGGCGGTCCCACCTTTAAGAGCGAACACTTTTTCAAAACCATTTTCGACGAGTATCTGTACCGCACGGGCACTAGTATGTTCGTCTCGTCAGGAACAGTAGGCAATGACTGTCTTGCCTTTGGGCACCTCCTTCAGCCTCTGTTCAAGCGCGTCCACGGGTATGTTCACGGCACCTTTGATGTGTTCCAAAGCGTACGAATCGGCCGACCGCGTGTCGATGAAGAACGCCTCGCCTTCGTCGAAGAGCTTCTTGGCATCCGCGAGCTCCACGCGCGGTGCGTTGTCTTCGTGGCCGTGTTCGTCGACCTTCGGGGCCTGTTCATTCGCTGCCGGTTGAGAAGCCGTGGTCCCGGGAACACCGGCCGATGAATCCCGGGCCGCGTCGAGCGGCTCGGGTCCCTGCGTCTGGCAAGCGGCGAAGACCGCCGTCGCCAGGACGAAAACTGAAGCTAATGAAAAGCGCATGTATTGACTCCTTGATCTGTTTCGGTGACCGGGGGATCGGATCAGTACCCGGAGCGGTAGCGACGGGCCCAAACAGCGGCGGAGCTTGTGTCCGCCGTGATCGATCGAGTAATCATATCTTCGAATCAAGTTCTATCCGGTCAAAACCTACGAGAAGTTTAATAAACATACAAAGCGCTTCGCAAACAGTGTCGCGATTAACCGCGCCGTTTCTGAAGAAGCGTGTGGCCGGATACGAAACTGATCGTTCGCTTACAACGACTCACGATTTCCTTGCGCAGAAACAAGTCCGCGCATCGGTGGGCCCGTCGCTACCGCTCCGGGTACTGATCCCACCGCCAATCAAGATTCACCCTCTCCCATTTATCTTCGTCGGATACCTTCCGTCCCAGCAGGCGGCACAGGCCGCACCGCGGTCCAGCCCGATCGCCTTCATCATTCCTTCCATCGACAGATAACCGAGCGAATCGGCGCCGATGTGTTCGCGAACCTCCTCGACGGACATCTGCGCGGCGATCAGTTCCGACTTCTTAGGTGTGTTTACGCCGTAATAGCAGGGCGAAATGGTTGGCGGACACGAGATCCTCATATGGACCTCGGTCGCTCCGGCCTCGCGTACGAGCGCGACGATCTTCTTCGAGGTCGTGCCCCGGACGATCGAATCGTCGACGAGCACCACCCGCTGGCCCTCGATCAGGTCCTTGATAGGATTGAGCTTAAGTCTCACACCGAACGAGCGTATGCTTTGCGTCGGCTCGATGAACGTCCTTCCGATGTAGTGGTTCCGGATAATTCCCTGACGAAAGCTGATCCCGGATTGGGACGCGTAGCCGATCGCCGCCGCCACTCCGGAATCCGGGACAGGAACGACGATGTCCGCGTCCGCGGGATGCTCCATCGCGAGTTGGCGCCCGAGCAAGTGCCGCGACTGATTGACCGAGCGCCCGAAGATGATCGAGTCCGGGCGCGAAAAGTAAACGTGTTCGAAAGTACAAACCGCGGAGCGCTTTTCACCGAACGGGAATCGGGATTCGAGCCCGTCTTTCGTGATGATCAGCATTTCGCCGGCCCTCACTTCACGCTCGTAAACGAAATCGATCAGGTCGAAGGCGCAGGTCTCCGAACCCACGGCCCACGCGCCGTCGTTCTTTCCGAGCACCAGAGGCCTGAATCCGCGCGGATCCCGGACGGCGATCATCGCGTCGGGAGTCAGGAACAGAAGAGAGAATGCACCCTCGGTGTCGCGGAGCACTTTGGCGATCGCGTCGACGGCGTTGTCGGCCTCGCATCGAGCGATCGAATGGAGGATCGTTTCCGTGTCGGAGGTCGAGGAAAATATAGCCCCAAGCTTCTCGAGATCGGTCCGTCTCCGCGCGGCGTCGGGAAGATTTCCGTTGTGGCAGATCGCGATCTGACCGTGCTGGCAGGTGACGCTGAACGGCTGGGCCTCGCGGACAGAAGTCGCTCCCGCTGTGGAATACCGCGTGTGCCCGATCGCGGCGCTGCCCGGAAGCCGCTCGAGCGTCTTCCGGTCGAAATTGTCTGCGACAAGGCCCAGGCGCCGTATCTGGTGAAGGTCCTCTCCGTCCGAAGACACGATGCCGCACGCCTCCTGTCCGCGATGCTGAAGCGCGAAGAGGCCGAGCTGCGTAAGAGTCGATGCTTCCGGATGTCCGAAGACGCCGAAGACACCGCACTCTTCCCTGAATTTATCCGAACCGAGTTCCATCGTTTGCCGGGAAGGGCGGGGAGCCGAGAATACCCTGAATTACTGAACGGCTGAAACTAAACTGTAAGATTTCGGGCCGGGATATTCAAATCCGGCAGTCCGTGTCGCGCGCCGCTTGTTCGAGTTCTTGGGGCGTGTTGACGTTGAAAAGAAGTCGGTCCGCGTTCGCAAGTGCGGAATACTCTTCGAACGACATGGTCCGCATTCGCAGCCTGTTCGTCAGGTTCGCGACGGCATTTGACGCTTCGGTGTCAACCAGGATCCGGTCCGCCGCGCGCAGCGTAGGGTCCCTCCGATAAGCTCCGAACAATGGCTGGAGCCTGCCATCGGGCTGTGCGGGAATCGCGCAGTCGGCGCCGGATCGCTCAAGTGCATCGATCAGCAACTTCGCGAGATCGGCGCTTGCGAACGGAAGATCGCAGGCGGCGACGAACGTGATCGAAGAACCGCAGGCTTTCAACGCGGCGTGGATTCCTGCCAGCGCTCCCGCATCCTGGAACTCGTCGCGGATGACGGGAAGTGCGTCAGGGGCTACCGTTTCAGATCTCTTTGAGAGGACCACGGAAACCGATGTAGCGCCGGCTTCTTTCAAGGTGTTCGCCGTGCGCTCGATGAGAGTCTCGCCCTCGAATTCGACAGACGCCTTGTCGCGGCCCATCCTGGAGGACATTCCGCCGGCGAGTATGAAGGCTTCGAACATGTTTCGGGTCGATGAAGCCGGACAACCGGCGTTGGGGAAGTCAGGTGCAGACCGCTTCGGGATTGGCGAACGCGTCGAGATTATCGGGATCGTCCTTTCGGGTCGGGCAGGCGAAGTCTTTCTCGATCAGTATCTTTAGGCCGTTCGAGTCGCCCTCGATGCCGATCTTCTCTTCGGTTTCGGCCCATTCGTAGATCTCGTTTTCCGGGACGGTGACCGTCACCGTTCCGCCTTCGAAAGAAGCTCCGATCCGGTCCGACCCCGACTGAAGCCTGTATGTGAAGCGCGAACCGCCAAAGTCTGTGGTCTCGGAGACTGAGCCTTTCTCGGACAGTTCGGCGACTTCGCTTTTCAAGAGCCTGAGACGGATTGAATTCCCTCGAATGCGCAGTTTCATGGCTTTATGGTTTCAACGGTCTTGATCTTCGCCCTGCCTGACGGTCGGGCTACTGACACCTTTGCAGGTTCTTCGTGTTTCTTTGTGGTTCGAAAGCGGTTCCAACCACGAAGGAACACAAAGGAACACAAAGACAATGGTCAAGGATCATGGATAATTGACAATTGAAAATTGGTCGGCAAACCTCGCTCACCGCTCACCGCTCACCGCTCACCGCTCACCCTTTCGGCTCCAGAGTACACATTGTACCGCCCGTCACGCACGAAGCCGACGAGCGTCATCCCGAACTCCTTCGCCAGTTCGACGGCAAGCGTCGAAGGCGGTCCGACGGCGAGCAGAATGGGGATCGAGGCCATCAGCGCTTTCTGAACAAGCTCGAAGCTCGCGCGGCCGCTGACCATCAGCACTGTCTCATTCAATGACGTCTCACGATTCAGAAAGCGCGCCCCGATGACCTTGTCGAGCGCGTTATGCCTGCCGACATCCTCGCGAATCTCAACAAGGCCGCCGTCACCGTCAAAAAGCGCCGAGGCGTGAAGGCCTCCCGTGTGTTCGAACACCTCCTGGTGCCTCCGGAGCCTGTCCGGAAACGCGTTGATCATCGCACCGTCGATCCGAAAATCGCTGCGTCCGATCTTCTTCGCTCCGGTGTACAGCGCCTCGATCGAGCTCTTTCCGCAGACGCCGCAGCTCGAGGTCGTGTAGAAATGCCGTTCGAGAGATTTCAGATCGATCCGAGTATCGTCCGAGAGGTCCAGACGCACCGTGTTCGTCGCGCCTTCGGTGTCTTTCGGCCCGCAATGCTTGATGTTCTCGATCTGATCGGGCGAGGTGATGATGCCTTCGGTGAACAGGAATCCGGCGGCGAGCTCGAAATCGTCTCCCGGCGTGCGCATCGTGATCGACACGGCGCGGTTCCGCCGGACGTCGCCGTCGAGAAAACCTACGCGAATCTCGAGCGGCTCTTCGACGGCGAGCGAATCGGACGTGTCTTCGGACCTTTCATCCGAGACCTTCCTGACGGGAATCCTCGAAAATCCGTTTGTCTGCGGCATCAGGGGAGTATTCTAGCAGAAGAAGCGGTCCCGGCCCGAAGATATGAACCGCAGAGACCGCAGAGAACGCAGGGAAGACCAAACGCGAAGGTCGCAAGGGTCGCGACGGATTTCAGAACGAATGTGACCGATCGGTATTCTCAGTACTGTTGAAGAACGAAGTGGTTCGGAGAAACTGGTCAAAAGGATCTTCGCGACCGTGGCGTCCTTCGCGTTTGATCCCTCTGCGATCTCCGCGTTCTCTGCGGTGAGATCTTCTCTCTTTAACTAGCCGGAAGTACAACGCCGCGGCATTCTCCGAAGCCGATCCTTCGGAAGCCTTCGCGTTCGCAGAAACCACGCAGGATGATCTCGTCGTAGTCCTCCAGGAATTTCCGCGTCTCTCCCGAAGGCAGTTCGATCGGCTCCTTGCCGCCGAGGGTCATCTCCAGCAGGCATCCGCGTTCGCTGTCTTCCTTGCCCGAAACTGTCCCGGTCGCGATCAGGTCGCCCGTCTGAAGATTGCATCCGTTCGAGGCGTGATGCGTCAGCATCTGGCCGACCGTCCAGAACAGGTCCTTCAGGTTCGAGCGGCTGATCAAATGCGGTTCGATCCCTTCGTCACGCATCTTCTTTGTCGAGATCAGCACGTCGAGCTTCACGTCGATCCCGCCCGATCCGGCGTTCGTCTCGTCAGATAGATACGGAAGCGGAGCCGGATAATCGTCTCCGCGGTCGAACGCGGGGACACGGAAAGGCGCGAGCGCTTCCATCGTCACGACCGCCGGTGAGATCGTCGTCGCGAAGCTCTTTCCGAGGAACGGGCCGAGAGGCTGGTACTCCCAGCCCTGTATGTCGCGCGCAGACCAATCGTTGACGAGGCAAAGGCCGAAGATGTGTTTCTCCGCGTCGGCGATATCGATCGTATCTCCCAGATCGTTCCCCTTTCCGACGTAGAACCCGACCTCCATCTCGTAATCGAGCCTTCGCGAGGGCCCGAATATCGGAGGCGCTTCGGGATCCGGGCGCCCCTGACCCTTCGGGCGGATGACATCGGTTCCCGAAGGCACGATCGAAGACGCCCGGCCGTGGTATCCGATCGGAACCCAGCTGTAGTTCGGAAGCAGCGGGTTGTCGGGCCTGAAAAGCTTGCCGACGTTGGTCGCGTGATAGATCGAGCAGTAAAAATCTGTGTAGTCGCCTATCTCGCAGGGGATGTCGAAACGGACGCTTTTGGAATCGACCAGGTTCTTCGCGACGATACTACGTGTCGCCTCGTCGGAGTCGTCTTTGAGCAGCGCGACCAGCCGCGCACGGAACGCCGAAAGCGCCTCAGGATCGATGTCGAACAGATTGCTGACCGCCGCGCCCTTCTGCAGTGTCCACGCTACTTCCGCGAGTTCTTCAGAGGCGAAAAGTCCGTCCTCGCGGCAGCGCGTAAGGTCGAGCGCCTGGTCGCCGATCAGCACGCCAATGCCTCCGTCACCGTCCGCGCCGGAACGGTCGAAGTACACATACGGCAGGTTTTGTATCGGGAAATCTGTGTCGGGATCGTTGGCGGAATCTACCCAGCTTTTGAGCGTCGAGTCGTGCGTGCTATTGATCATAAGTCAGTGAGCCGTTTAGAGCAGCGCTTCGCGCTGCCAAAGCCGCGCAAAGCGCGGCTGAAGCGTCCGGAAAAGGCACGGATTGGCGACGGGCTTCGCCCGTCATTGCAGCGCAAAGCGCTGCTCTAAACGGGGTCTATGGAAGCTCCAACTCAGAGGGCGGAGACAATTCCCGCCCCTACAGAATCCCCAGTTCCTGAAGATCCGCGATCGGTTCCTCGAACGAGCATGAGCCGAACGAGTTGATCCCCTTCGCCCGAAGAGCCTCGATCTGGTAAACCGTCAGCACGTGGTCCTTCTGCCAGATCGCGTCGTTGTCCGAAAACTCAAATACCTCCTCGAACTCCTCTTCCATCACCTGCTCGAGCATTTCGGGCCTGTATCCTTCGCGCGCAAAACCGGTCGCGAGGAAGACGTTAAGGAATCCGTGCATCGTGCCGCTCGGGCTTTCCGGCTCGTAGGTCAGTGGCTTGAAGCACCGGACAGGATGATGCAGGCCGGCGGTCGCCTTGAAGGGAGTGTTCGCCGCGACGCAGGTTCGTATGAACCTGATCACGTCGTTCGTTGAAGGGAAAAGGTCGCTTGTCACGCCGCCTGTCCTGATCTTGGCTCTCTGACGATTTACCGCCAAAGCAGAGATCGTTTCCGGAAGCGACTCGCTCAGGGGCAGCTCGAAATAATTAGTAAGGTTCTTCGGAAGCACAGCCACCGCCGCTTCGATCTCGGCTTCCGATTGCGACTTTAGTTCCAGGGAGTCGATCCTCGCCTTGCCGGAGAATGCCTCGTTGAATTCGTTTACCGAATCAGCGGTCTGGCGCAAGTCCTCGGTCGCAAGTGCGCTGATCCGCCACTCGTCACCTTCTTCGCGGGGGAAAAAGTCACGGGCGCTTTCGGTGAACTCGTCGAGCCTGTTGACCGGGCAGACGAATCGGCCGAGCATCCACCGGTAATTGCTGTTCCGGTAGGTCGCGTAGTTGATGACAGATTCGGGCATCGAAAGGCCCGCCGGCGGAAAAAGCCCAGCGTAGTCGATCGCTTCCGAAAGGAGTACCCGGATGGATTCTTTTACCTGTTCGCTCATTTTGGGGGAAGGCTCGATCAAGGCTAGATACTAGTTGAAAGGCCCCGCATATTCAAAGGCGGCGGCGCGCAATGAAAAACCCGGCACGAGTGCTCGCGCCGGGATGTCCGCTGGCCGGAAGCTAGTCCTTGAAGTTTTTCTTGAGACCCTGCCAGACCTCGAAGTACTCCTTCTGAAGCGAGTCGGACTCGAGGGCAAATTTTGTCGGATTGATCACGTAACGCGACTCGAACATAAACGCCATCGTGCCGGACAGCTTCTGCGGCTGAAGATCGGCGTTAGAGGCTTTCTCGAACGCTTCGAGATCGGGTCCGTGGGCGGACATCTGGTTGTGCAGCGATCCGCCTCCGGGGACGAAGCCCTCTTCCTTCGCGTCGTACTGGCCGTAGACCAGGCCCATATACTCGCTCATGAAGTTCCGGTGATACCACGGCGGGCGGAACGTATCTTCCATTACCAGCCAGCGCTCGGGAAAGATCACGAAATCGCAGTTCGCGACGCCGGGTTCGCCGGAAGGCGAGGTCATCACGGTGAAGATCGACGGGTCGGGATGGTCGAACGAGATCGATCCGATCGTGTTGAACCTTCGAAGGTCGTAACGGCAAGGCGCGTAGTTGCCGTGCCAGCCGACGACGTCGAGCGGGGAATGGCCGATCTTCGCCGACCAGAGGTTCCCGCCGAACTTGTTAACGAGCTCGAAATCGCCTTCGCGGTCCTCGAACCACGCGACGGGCGTTTCGAAGTCCCTGGGGTTCGCGAGGCCGTTCGCGCCGATCGGGCCAAGGTCCGGCAAGCGAAAATGCGAGCCGTAATTCTCGCAGATGTATCCGCGGGCGACGCCTTCCGGAAGCTCGACGCGGAATTTCAATCCGCGCGGGATGACCGCGATGTCTCCGGGGCCGATCTCGACGATGCCCATCTCGGTCAGGAAACGGACGCTGTTCATCTCGGCGACGATCAGCATCTCGCCGTCCGAGTTGAAGAAGAACCGGTCCTTCATATCCCGGTTCGCGGCGAAGATATGCACCGCGATACCGGATTGCGAGAACGAGCTGCCGTTCCCGGCGATCGTGTTGAGTCCCTGGACGAAATCGGTCGGTTCTTCGGGGATCGGGAAAGGGTTCCAGCGGAGCTGGTTCGGGGTAGCTTCGGTCTCGTCGAATGCCGATCGGAGGTTGCCGTTGCCGATCCGCTCGAACGGCTCGTGCATCACGGAAGGCCGTATCCGGTATTTCCAGGTGCGCTTGTTGAACGCGCGGGGAACGGTGAACGCAGTGCCGGAAAATTGCTCGGCGTACAGCCCGAGCGGCGCTTTCTGAGGCGAGTTGCGGCCCACGGGAAGCGCGCCTTCTACGGCTTCTGTGGCGAACTCGTTGCCGAAACCTGTTTGATAATCAGCCATATCTGTTAATTAACAGGGATGAAGGGGGTAAAGGGGATTTAAGGAACAAAACAAGAAAAACGAAGCGCGACAGAAGAAACGCGCGCAACTTATTGCGTGTCCCGTATTGTAAACGAATCCAGACTGACAAGAACTTCGACTACTCTGCTACGTTTCGTTAGATTCGGGACGTGGCGAAAGACAGCTTCAGGGTAATTAAGAACCTCAAGCCGGAGCCTGGCGACGTCTTGATCAGGGGGTTCCAGCCATATGATCTTTGAAATCTCACCAACTTCGCCCAAGTAAAAAACTGACCCAGCTACACCCAAATCGCCATTCGACACCGCCAAATAGTACCGAACACTGCACCCAACTTCCGTTTCCGTCTTAGGTTCGCAGGTGCCTAACTCACCAATCGCAAACAATCGCAAGAATAGTCTCGATTGGATCGCTCTTGGCGGTTCCAGTTCGGTGATCTTAGCGTTATTCAGAATTTCAATGAGCAATTCATCCTTGATCCGCTCATTTGATAATTCCAAAAGATCTTGTCCGTGGACTGAAGACGCAAATACTACAAGAGAAAACACAGCATGTCCGAGAAGGACAATAACCGCTCTTCCCATCACCTTTATCCCCTCCATCCCTGTTCCATATCAAAGATTCCCGCGGCGGCGCTGCTCTTCCTCGATCGAAACGAACAGAGCCTTGAAGTTGCCCTTTCCGAAACCCTTGCAACCCTTCCGCTGAAGGATCTCGTAGAACACCGTAGGCCTGTCCTCCACCGGCTTAGTGAAGATCTGGAGCAGATAGCCTTCGGGATCGCGGTCGACCAAAATGCCAAGCCTCTTCAGGTCCTCGATCTCTTCGTCGATCTCGCCCACGCGGCTCGGGATCTCGTCGTAGTATGTGTCGGGCACGCGCAGGAACTCGACCCCGTTGTCCTGGAGCTTCTGGACCGTGTGCAGGATGTCCTTGCACAGAAGGGCGACGTGCTGGACGCCCGCAGACTTGTAGTAATCGATGTACTCCTGGATCTGGCTCTTACCGCCCTTGCCTTCCGCCGGCTCGTTGATCGGGAATTTGATGTTGTGGCCGCCGTCCGACATTACGATCGACATCAGCGCCGAGTACTCGGTCGAAATGTCCTTGTCGTCGAACGTGATGTAGCGTTCGAAGCCCATCACCTCGCTATAAAAATCGCACCAGTGGTTCATCTTCCCGAGCTCGACGTTCCCGACGATGTGGTCCACAAGCTGGATCCCGACCTCGTCGCCCGGCACGTTCTGCTCGGTGAATCCCGGCAGGAACGGGCCGGAGTAGTTGTGGCCGTTGTTCTTCGTGTTGTACGAGATCAACGAATGGATGGTGTCGCCGTAGGTGTGGATCGCGGCGCGCCTGACGGTTCCGTTCTCGTCCTTCCAGTCGTGCGGTTCTATCGCTACCTTTGCGCCGCGTTTGACCGCTTCGTTAAAGGCGAAATCGGCGTCCTCGACCTGGAACGCGATGTCGCGCACTCCGTCGCCGTGGACCTTGATATGTTCCGCGGCAGGATGATCGTCGGTCAGAGGCGTCGTGAACACGAAGTTCACTCTGTTCTGGCGCAGGACGTAACTGGTCGTATCGCGGTTCTTGGTCTCCAGGCCCGAATAGGCGATCCTCGAGAATCCGAACGCGTTGCGGTAGTAGAACTCGGCCTGCTTGGCATTGCCTACGTAAAATTCGACGTGATGTATTTTCTTTAGTCCTAATGGGTTCTGTTCTGACATGGCATTTCTCTAATAGCTACGAAATTTGTTCAACGCGAAGGTCGCGAAGGACGCAAAGGCGAAACTATGGATCGCTTTCCCAAAAGCGTACCTGGTGCTTTTAACTGAGCTAAGTTGATTATCAAGAAGAACAGCAAAAATTTCCTTTGCGCCCTTAGCGACCTTCGCGTTGAAGATCCTCAAAATCTCGCGGTTCAAATTCAAAATCAATTACCGATTCACGATTCACGATTCACGATTTACAATTCACGATTCACGACCCGAACGTCTCAATGAACCGCCTCGTTTCGTCCTTCAAAAACTGGTACGACGGAACGACATACAGTACCGGCTGGATGTCCGAGTAGGTGTAATCGTGATTGATCACCGTCTCGAGGTCGAACTCCCTCAGTTCGACGTCGCTCGAGAACGCGTGCTCCATCTCCTTGAACGAAGACAGTACACCCGCGCCGTAGGCCTTGATCTCGCCTTCCGCCTCGACAAGCCCGAACTCGACCGTAAACCAGTAAAGCCTCCCGAGCTGTTCGATCTGCTCGTCGGTCGCCATTCGAGCTCCGTGGCCTATGAACTGCGAATAATCCGCGAACGCCTGGTTCGTGAACATAGGGATGTGGCCCATCGCCTCGTGGACGATGTCCGGTTCCGGCGTGTAGCCGGGCCTCGAATGATGGCGAATGTACTGCGTGGAGAGCATCGTCCTCCACGAAAGCCAGCTGAGGAACGACCTGGTATTCACAAGGCCCTCGATTGGCGCCAAACGGAATCCCGTCAGCTCGCCGAGCTTCCGGTTCATTTCCGAAAGCTGCGGAATGCGCTCGTTGCTGATCCCCAGGTTCTTCTTCGCCTTCAGATAGAAAGGAGACGCGTGCTTCCTGTGAAGCTCTTCCAGTTCCTCCGCGACGTACCTCCAAACCCCTTGTTCCTCTTCTGTGTACGGGACATCGGTGATCACCCCGGTCTCGCGGAAGTTCTTCGCGAGGCTCGCGATGTAGTCTCTGCGTTTTCGGTATTCGGGGTCTTTCGCGCCGGGATGGTCGAGCGGGAGTTCCTCGATATCCTCAAACGGCATGTCCTCAAACGCGGGGAGGTCTTCGTCCGAGACCTCGAAGTTTCGGACTTCGACCGGGCTTTCGATGGAGGGTATGGAATCAGGCAGCATCAAGTGTTCTCCTTTCGCTTTGGAAAAAGGTAAAGATCGGGGGGATTAGAGCCAATATAATATCCTATCGGATTTCACTCTTTCATTGAATGGCATTGATAAGGTTTCGCGTCGTGCTAAACTTACATTATAAGTTTGTGACAGCCTTTCGCTTTACTTTCTAAAATGCTCGACGAGATCGATTGGAAACTGCTGAAGGTCCTTCAGGAGGACGCCCGCACAAGTTACGCGGAGATGGGTCGCCGGGTGGGGCTGACCACTCCTGCCGTAATCGAACGCGTGCACAAGCTCGAGGACGCGGGAGTGATCACGGGCTACCGAGTCGAACTGGATCTGTCGAAAGTCGGGCTTCCGGTCACGGGTTTCATACGGATGAGCATCACGGGCGTGGATTACAGTCACATCGTCGAGGTGGCGAAGAACTCGCCGGAGGTGCTCGAATGCCACAGGGGCACGGGCGGTGATTCATTCATAATGAAGGTCGCGCTCGAGTCTGTGGAGCATCTGCAGACGTTGATCGACAAGCTCACGCCATACGGGATCACGACGACTTCTTTGGTGCTTTCCTCGCCGGTGAAACGGCGCGTGATCGAAGGGCCCGTTTAGCCGTTGCCAGCAGAGAAGGCAATCATTCCGCTCCTCCGTGCCCTCTGTGTTCTCCGTGGTTAAATCTTGTCTTGAGAAGCGGGTCTTATCGAAGATTTAACCGCAAAGGACGCAAAGGTTCTCGCAAAGGTCGCGAAGGGAAGAACTCAATAATTCTCAGTGTCCCTCTGTGAAAACCTCTGTATGCTCTGCGGTTAGACCTTTTCTTGAAAAACGCCTTTCAAAGATTCAACCGCAAAGGCCGCAAAAGAAAGAATTCAATAATTCTCCGTGTCCCTCCGTGAAAACCTCCGTGTTCTCTGTGGTTCAGCTTTAGTCTGAGAAGTGCCTGCTGTCGAAGAATTAACCACGAAGGTCACTGAGGTCCGCACAGAGAACATTGAGGAACCCTTGAGAGGTTTGCAGAGGGATCCGTTCGCCGGTAGGTGGCCCTGAAGTCCTCTGAGTTCTTTGCGAATACCTTTGCGTCCTTTGCGGTAAAACATCATCCTCGAGTGTTCAGTACTTTATAAAAGATCCAACCGCAAAGGACGCTAAGATCTTCGCAAGGGTCGCGAAGAGATGGAATTGCCACTTCCTCCGTGTTCCTCTGTGTCCCCGGTGGTTAGATCTTCCTTCGGGAAACGCCGGTCGGAAGAATTAACCGCAGAGGTCACGGAGGTTTACACGGAGAATACGAAGGGAAGGCATTTGTTTGCTCCTCCGCGCCCTCTGTGAAAACCTCTGTGTTCTTTGTGGTTAAATCTTCTCTAGAAAAGCGAAAGGGACCCAAGTGCCGTTCTAAGACCTGCCTCTCTCGGAAAGATAGAAATGCCAGAGAAGCCGCGCCGCGACCGAACGGTACGGCCGCCATCGTTCGGCGATCGAAGGGAAATCCTTGGACGTCGGTCTAGTCTCAAGACCTCTCAGTTCCTTCCACGCCTGGTGCAGAGCGATGTCGCCGACTGGCATAACGTCGGGACGACACAGGCACATCAGCAGGAAGATGTCGGACGTCCATCGCCCGATCCCTTTTACCTGCGTAAGCGTCGTCCTCACTTCTCTATCAGGCAGTTTCCCGAGTTTCCCGATCACCAAGCGCTTCTCGATCACCGCCTTTGAAAGTTCCCGAGCGTAAACGGCCTTCTGCCGTGAAAAATACGCGGCGCGCATCTCCTCGTCGGAGAGGGCGAGGATATTCTCCGGCGTGATCTCGCCGACGGTATCCATGAGCTTTTCGTATGCCGCCTTTGCGGACGCGAGGGAGACCTGCTGTTCGAGGATGATGTGAATAAGCGTCGCGAACGAAGGCTCGCGCGCCCAGAGCGGCGGGGCGCCGTAACGCTCGTACGCCCTCCGGATAGATGGGTCGTTGGCGGACAGCTCCCTGCAGATCGGATCGAGGTCCTCTAGGGAGATCTTACCTATGGTCGGAGCACTTTTCATCGTTTATAATTCACCGCGAATATGCGCCTTACCTTGTTAATCCTGTCCATCCTGTTTCTCTCCTCTTACTCGACCGCACAGGAATGCACCGTCACCGAGCCGCCGGCTCTGCTGAACTTGAGACTAGGGATGACCCTCGTGGAAGTCAATTCGGTCACGAGGCCGGACCTGAAGGTGAAAGCCGAAACGGAAGGCGAGGAGACGTTCTTCAAGAACTGGATCAAGAAACCCGCGAAAGGGAAGCTCGCCGGCGTAAGGGCGATCTATCTGAGCTTTTTCAGGGGGCGCCTGTACCAGATCGAGGTCTTCTATCAGGATGAATTTCGTTGGGAGGACCTGGAATCGCTGCTCACAGGCTTCTCGGCCGATACGGGATTCGCTCGCGAGTTCTGGAAGGTGAAGAACGGTTACGCGAAAGCCCGGTGCGAGGGATTCACGTTAGAAGCCGACCGCGTGCTGGGGGCGCACGTTCAGATCACGGACGACGCGATGATGGAGGCGGTCGAGGCCTTTCGGAAAAAGAATTGACGGGGAATAAGGTGATGAGCAGGCTCAGGTCTTCGAGCATCGCCTCAGTGTCCTCTGTGAAAGCCCCTGTGTGCTCTGTGGTTTAGTCTTCGTTCGAGAATCGCCTTTCGCGAAGATTCAACCACAAAGGTCACGGAGGATTGCACGGAGGGCATGAAGTTAAGAAGTCTCATCGGCGATTCTTGACTGAATATGACCGTTTGACGAGTCGAGAGCTTCTGCGCCCTTTGCGAATACCTCTGCGGTCTTTGCGGTAGAAGTTAATGCTCAAGTATTCAGCACATGAACCTGGATTCAACCGCAAAGGACGCCAAGGTCTACGCGAAGGTCGCAAAGGGAGAATTGCTTAAGATTTTCTGTGTCCTTGGTGAAATCCTCTGTGCGCTCTGTGGTAAAACCTTCACTTGAGAATCGCCTTTCGTCGAAGATTCAACCACAAAGGTCACCGAGTCTTACACAGAGGGCACTGAGAGATATCTGAAAGCCTTTCCGCACGATTAGGACGCGCTTCGATCACGTGAAAACCCTCTGCGTCCTTTGTGAAGACCTCGGCGCTCTTTGCGGTAAAAATCGTCCTCGACTATTCGGTTCTCGGAATAAAGACCCAACCGCAAAGGACGCAAAGGTGAACCCGAGTACCAGTCCTGCAAGATGAAGAAAATTGATCGAACCGCCTCCACCTATTTCGCCTTCCAGGGAGCCGCCGTATTTGCATGGTGGACTGGCATCTCGGTCGATGAAGGCTTCCGTGCCGTTTTCGAGATGGGCACCGATCGCGCGGTCCTCTCGTCATTCCTTCTTCCCGATCTGATTTTCCTGGCTCCCGCTTCATTCGCTGCCGCCTGGCTTTGTTACAAAGGCCACGAGTACAAGGGCATCGCCGCCTGGTTCGTCACCGGGTTGATCACGTATCCGACTGTTTACAACTTCGCATTCTCGCTCCAAACCGACTCCGGCTGGTGGGGTGTGATATTTATGGCGCCGGCGACGCTCTGGTCGGGTGTTTTCGCGCTCGGTGTTTCCGCTCCGGGAAGGCGAATGTTCCGGCAGACGAAGGAAGGTTCGGGCCGATGGATGTTCGCGAAAACGCTCACGCAGATCGTGGTCGTCTGGTCCCTCATCCTTGGCGTGTTTCCTTACCTGATCGTGCTTCTTGAAAGGAAGCTCGGCATTCCTTATTTGGACTTTTCGTTCCAAGGCGTTATTTCCGAGGTTCTGTTCATGATCGCGAGTATTCCGGGCGTATGGAGCGCGTGGGTGATGTCGATGGAAGGCGGCGGAACGCCTCTTCCGCTCGACCACGCCCCGAAGCTTGTCGTTTCCGGACCCTATCGATACATCCGCAACCCTATGGCTTTCTCGGGTATCGGTCAGGGATTGGTGGTCGCTCTATTCTGGGGATCGCCGCTTGTTGCGGTCTACGCTCTGATCGGTTCACTGATCTGGCAGCTGGTGTTCAGGCCTTTGGAGGAAGAAGACCTTGAGAAGCGGTTCGGTGAACCGTATCTGGAATACAAGAACTCGGTCCGCTGCTGGGTCCCGAAGTTTTGAAACGGGATTGAACCGCTGGGTACTGAGGGAGCGCGGAGAATTTTGGTTCGCTCTCGGCTTCGTGCCCCTTTGTGCCTCATTGTGGGCTCAATCCCCCCGGGAAAACTCTAGCCACTACGCGACACCAAGTGACACAAAGATCATCTTTCAACGATTCGGATCGTTTCGGATGTCCGACTGTCGCAACGGCCTTCATCGCCAACTACCGAAAGGCTTACGACAAGCTCGTTTTCGCCAAAATCTTCCGAAATCCTGAGCCGTAAGAGCCGTTTTTCCCGTCCGCTTAGGATCGCTGCCCCCTCGGCCGTCCATTCGATCTTTAAATCCCTTTGGTCGCCGCCAACGATCAGTGCCTGCAGTTCGACCTCAACTCCGGCTTTAGCTTCTGAGACGGGTGATCTGATCTCGATCGTCGGACACACATAGTCGCCTCCGCATTCGGCATAGATGTTCACGATGGTTGTTGAGAGTGAGGACACGTTCAAACCATCTGAAACGACGGAAGCCGTGATCTCAAAAGTTCCGGCTTGTCTTGGAAGATTCCAGGTGGCCCGTTCGCCATCGGCCTCGATCTCGATCTCGCCGCCGGTCACTTCATACCTGATCGATTCAGACTGCTTCAGGGGGCGGCTCGTCTCTACGGATACCGCAACCACATTGTCATTCCCGTCGCATCCGCGTCCGGGGTCCCTCGTTACTCCTTCAGCACACCAAATGCAGGAGTACGGTTGGTCGAGATCGATCGCGGTAATCTTGACCTGATCGGTTCCTTGAGAATCAGAGGTGTGTGGCCGATCAGCCTGCGCAAAGGCAAATCCCAGAAAGAACAGAAGAATAGAAACTCCAAGTTTCACCGGTTAAATAATGATAGGTTTGGTGTTATCTGGAAACGACGTCGACCTCAGCTGACACCCAGTCCTCACAATTGCAGCCCTCTTCGCCTCTGTATTTAAACGTAGCTTTGACTTTGGAGACTCTTCCCGCTTTCACGACAATAGACGTGGCGTTATTCGAAGATACAGCTTCTCCTCCCTCGATCTCCCAAGAGTAGCTGCTGGTGTATTGGTTGCCTCCGATCGCAAGGCCTTCAAAAACGATCTTGTCTCCCGGAGCAACCGGCTTTTGTGGCCCATCCATTTTGACCGTCGGACACTCACAAGGGTAATCGCAGGTGACCTCGAAAGACTCTACCGAGGCAGTTTCAAGGGAAGTGGTCAGAACGTGTCCGATCCCTCCCGCCACGCCTATCTTGTGACTCGCATCGCCCCGAGGAACCTTCCAGATAGTGTCCGGCCCCTTCTTGAAAAGGTGACCACTCGTCACAAAGTAGTAGAGCTCTTCACCGTCGGAGAGCGGACGGTTTGTAGAAGCGATCACCTTGACCTCACCCGTGCAACCCTCAGTTTCCGGGCTTTCCGAAAAGGTAAAACCTCTGTACGGAGGGCAGGGATGACACGCCGTTGGCGGGTCGAAAACGACTTTTGTGATCTCCAAAGGGACCGGCGTCTTTACTGGTTCCGCATCGGCGGCGACTCTCGGACTATCGGCGACCGCCAGGAACGACAGCAACACCGCGGTCAGGGCAGGGACCGAGAAGCTTGCAACGGCTGCGGATGACTTCATGGCTCCCCATCATATACGATGTCAACGCGATTCAATCAAGAATTCTTCGTGTCCTTTGCGAACACCTCGACGCTCATTGCGGTAAGAGGTACCCCTCATGCACTAAGCAATTGAACCGGGATTTAACCACAAAGGACGCAAAGTTTTACGCGAAGGTCGCCAAGGGACGGACTTTCCATAGCCTCCGTGTCCTCTGTGAAAACCTCTGTGACCCTTGTGGTTCGAATAAAGGATGGTGGTCAGATTTTTGATGGTTGAGACTAACCACAGAGGTCACGGAGGTTCACACAGAGGGCACCGAGTAAAGCCTGAGGGCCCTTCAGCATGGCTTGCCCGCCCGTCGATGAATTGAAATGCCTTTGCGTCCTTTGCGAGAACCTCTGCGGTCTTTGCGGTGAAAATTTTCCTCGACTATTCGGTTCTCGGAAAAGGACTCAACCGCAATGGACGCAAAGTCTTACGCGAAGGTCGCAAAGTAAGAGATGCTCGAAAGACTCTGTGTCCTCCGTGAAAACCTCTGTGATCTTTGTGGTTCGAATTGCGGCTGGCGGTCAGATTTCTAAAGGTGAAGACTAACCACAGAGGTCACGGAGGTTCACACAGAGGGCACCGAGTAAAGCCTGAAGGCCCTTCAGCATGGCTTCCCCGCCCGTCGACGAATTGAAATGCCTTTGCGTTCTTTGCGAATACCTTTGCGTCCTTTGCGGTGAAAATTTTCCTCGACTATTCGGTTCTCGGAAAAAGACTCAACCGCAAAGGACGCGAAGGTTCCCGCAAAGGTCGCAAAGGAAGAATTGCATGAGATCTTCTGTGTCCCTCTGTGAAAGTCTCTGTGCGCTCTGTGGTTTAGATCTAACCACTAAGGAACACGAAAGAACACGAAGGAAGATTGATTCGATTAGTGTGCAGCCGTGTGAGATTTCAATCACTCAACGAGCCGATCTCGTCCACGACGTCCGGGTTCTCCAGCGCCGAAAGGTCGCCCGGGTCCTCTCCAAGGTAAGCGGAGCGGATCACGCGCCGCATCACCTTCGCGTTGCGCGTCTTCGGCAGAGCCGAGACGAAGTGGATCCTTTTCGGTGTTAGAGGCTTGCCCATTTCGTTGGCAATGAGGGACTTGAGAGCCTTCTCCAGTTCGTCTGCTGATGCAGACGCTGCAGGCGAGCCGCCGGCGCTGACTAAGACGCACAACGCGACCATCGCGGTCCCTTTTATCTCGTCCGGCACCCCGATCACCGCCGCTTCCGTTACGCGTTCGTCGGCCACGAGGAGGCTTTCGACCTCAGCAGGCCCGACCCGCTTTCCCGCCACCTTCAATGTATCGTCCGAGCGCCCGAGTATGTACCAGTGCCCGTCCTTGTCCCGCATCGCGAAATCGCCGTGGACCCATACGCCTTCGAAGCGGTTCCAGTAGGTGTCGAGATACCTCTCCTTTTCTTCCCAGAACCCCCGAGCCATCCCGATCCAGGTGTCGAGGATAGCCAGCTCGCCGACCTCTCCCGGCCCGACCGGTTTGCCTTCCTCGTCTAGTATCTCAGCCGCGATCCCCGGGCACGGCGCCGGAAACGAGCCCGGTTTCTGTGGAAGCAAGAAGTTCCCCATAAGGATCCCGCCGGATATCTCCGTCCCGCCTGAATAGTTGATTATCGGAAGTTTCGAGCCGCCTACCTTCTCGAACAGCCACCGCCAGGGACCGGGATTCCAGGGCTCGCCCGTCGAAGCGAACGCGCGAAGATGCGACAGGTCGTGTTTCTTCGGAAGTTCGTCGCCCTTTGTCGAAAGGAGCCGCACAAGCGTCGGCGAGATCCCGAGTATCTCGACGCGGTGATTCGCGCAGAAATCCCACATACGGTCCGGCTCCGGAAAATCCGGCGAACCGTCGTAGATCACGATCGTTCCTCCGAGGATCAGCGCGCCGTAGATCAGCCACGGCCCCATCATCCAGCCTATGTCCGTAACCCACGAGATCCGCGTCGCCTCGCCGACATCGGTCCCGAATGCCATGTCCTGAGCCGCTTTGATCGGAAAACCGCAGTGCACGTGCGCGATTCCCTTCGGCCGGCCCGTCGTTCCGGAGGTGTAGAGGATGATGAGCGGGTCGTTCGCCGAAGTATTCTCCGCCGCTCCGAGTTCCGGCTGTTTCTTCCCGAAAAGGTCCACCAGGCTCTTGTAATGAATAAACTTCGGATCGGGGCTGGCGAAGATCGGCTGGTCTGTCAGCCGGTTCACGATGATCACGCGCTCGATCGAAGGGCATTTTTCCACCGCCTCGACGGCCACGCTTAGGGCGTTGACATTCTTGCCGCGTCTCGGGAAGCCGTCGCATGTGAACAAAGCCTTCGCCTTCACCGCGTTAAGACGCGCCTCGATCGCCGAGACGCCGTATCCGCTGAAAACGGGGACCGCGATCGCCCCGATCCGGTTGATCGCGAGCATTGCGACGACCGTTTCGACCATCATCGGAAGGTGGATGCCCACCGCGTCGCCCTTTCCAATGCCGTTCTGCTTCAGGCCCGAAGCGCACCACTCGACCTGCCTCAGGAGCTCGCCGTAAAGGACCTCTTCTTCCTTTCCTTCCTCGCCCTCGAATATCACCGCGGGCCGGTTCGCGGTCTTTTCGTTATCCCACCGGTCGAGGCACATCTCGGTGATATTCAGGCCGCCTCCGACGCACCATTTCGACCACTCGATTCCTTCCGACGTGTCGAGGATCCGTTCGTACGGCGGATCGAAGGTGATGTCGAGAAACTCCAGAACTTCTTCCGTGAACTTCCCGACGTCGTCGATCGAATGCCTGTAAAGCTCTTCCCAGTCAGAAACGCCGACGGAGTCCATGAACTCCTCCAGCCTCGAACGGGCGATGACCTCGTCGGTCGGTTCCCAGGCGATCTTCTGTTCGTCGAGTGCGGCGGTTTCGGTCATCGGAGGCTCCAAAGTGCCCGTAAAGACGGCATTCTAAGGCGGTTAGCTTTGAGTTTTTTCGGGCAAAAGTTTATAACAACTGCAGTAATCGACAAAGTTATGACCAGAAAGTATGTTGCTCTGCCGCGCGACCTGTTCGAGGGCCGGACGGCGATAGTGACGGGCGCCAGCCGGGGTGTCGGCAGGGCGACCGCGCTGAGGCTCGCCGAAGGCGGCGCGAACGTCGTCGTCAATTATCTTTCCCGCGAGGAAGAGGCCGGAGAGGTGGTCGATCTCTGCAAGCGGAAGAACGTTGAGGCTTCCGCGGTTCAGGCCGATGTTTCCGAGTTTGCAGGCGCCCGCTCGCTTGCTGACGCGGCACTCGAGGAATTCGGCCGGATCGATTATCTGGTCCTCAATGCCGGCATCTGGGAGGGCGCGCCGATCGAGGAGATGTCCGAAGAGACGTGGACCAAGGTGATCAACACGAACCTTAAGTCCGCCTGGGCGATGACCAAGTGCTGCGTTCCCGCGCTTAGAAAGAACGAAGGCGCCGCGGTCGTGCTTGTCTCTTCGACGGCGGGCCAGAGGGGCGAAGCGAATTACACGAACTACGCCGCTTCGAAGGGAGGGCAGATCTCGTTCACCAAGGGCCTCGCGACCGAGCTCGCGCCAAGGATCCGCGTCAATTGCGTCGCACCCGGGTGGATCGAGACCGCGATGGTAAGGCCCGTCTTCGAGGACGAGCTTTACAAGCGCAGCGTGATCGAATCGATACCCCTGAAGCGCATAGCCCTGACCGACGACGTCGCGCTTTCGATCTGCTTCCTGCTTTCGGTCTGGTCCCAGCACATTACTGGCGAGGTCCTTAACATAAACGGCGGCGCCGTTCTCTGCGGATAGCCGATGATCGAGAAACTAAGAACAACGGTGCTCGACCAGATGGTCGGAAACACGCCTCTGCTTGAGATCGATCTCAAATATAGGGGAAGGGACGTTCGTGTGTTCGCGAAGTCCGAGCATATGAACCTCACGGGCAGCATCAAGGACCGTATGGCGCTGCACATCCTGAAAGAAGGCTACCGGTCCGGCGCTCTGTCCGAAGGCTGCGTCATCGCCGAAGCCACGAGCGGCAACACGGGGATCTCGTTCTCCGCGATGGGACGCGCGTTCGGACACAAGGTCGTGATCCATATGCCCGACTGGATGAGCCGCGAGCGTATCGCTCTGATCAAGAGCTACGGCGCGGACATCGTGCTTGTATCAGAAGATGAAGGCGGATTCCTCGGCTGTATCGACCGCGCGGACGAGCTCTCTTCGGGCGGCGATCCCGTTTTTCTTCCTCACCAGTTCTCGAACACCGCGAACACGGAAGCGCATTACCGGTCGACGGGACCGGAGATATGGCATCAGCTTGAGCAGCACGGGCTTGAGCCGGACGCGTTCGTCGCGGGAGTGGGGACGGGCGGAACGATAATGGGAACGGGGAAATATCTGAAGGAAAAGCGGGACGCCGTAAGACTCTTTCCCGTAGAGCCGGCCGAATCGCCCACGCTCAGCACGGGGTACAAGGTCGGAAGCCACAGGATCCAGGGGATCTCCGACGAGTTCATCCCGGCGATCGTCCATCTCGACGAGCTCGACGACATCATCGCGGTCCACGACGGGGACGCGATAATTATGGCGCAGAAACTCGCCGCCGATCTCGGGCTCGCGGTCGGGATCTCTTCCGGTGCGAACTTCATCGCTGCGCTGCGGGCACTCGAGATGCTCGGCGGGGACGCCGTCGTCGCGACCGTTTTCTGCGACAGCAATAAGAAGTACCTGAGCACGGACCTGTTCGGCGAAGAGCCTTTGCGGGACGAGTATCTCTCGAAGGACGTCGAGCTCCTTTCATACAAGACGTTCGGCCGGCTCGAAGGCCTGGGCGCGGAGGGCGCCGCGAGCTAATCAAACTCATCTGCCGCATACGTGGATAAAAAGAAACCCACAGTGATGAAGTTCGGCGGGACCTCCGTGAAGGACCCGGAGGCGTTCGCGCGCGTGGCTTCGATCGTCAATCGCGAGAAAGGCAACGGCGCCGTTGTCGTCACCTCTGCGATGGCCCGCGTGACCGACGCGCTTCTCGCCGCGTTCGAGACCGCGAAAGCTGGTGATTCGTCCGCCGCGTTCTCGTCGCTGGGAGAACATTTCGCGAGGCACGAAGAGGTTTCGTCGGAGCTGCTCGGCGACCAGAGCAGGAAAGCGTTTGGAGCGGAACTCGAGCTTGCGAAGGAAGAACTTTCCTCGCTGTTGATGCGCGTCGAGAGACGCTCGCTTCCCCTGCAGATGCTGAAGGACGCGATCGTCGCATACGGCGAGCAGCTTTCTTCAAGGCTCCTGACCGAGGTCCTGAAGGCCGAGGGGCTCAAGGCCAGGCACGTCGACGCGCGAAGGCTGATCGTCACGGACGACGAGTACGGATCCGCGAAGCCGCTTTGGGACGAAACCGAAGAGCTTGTGCGCGGCGATCTTGAAAGCTCGGTCGAAGAAGGCGAGATCCCCGTGATGGGCGGATTCATCGCTGCCAACCGAAGCGGCGAAACTACGACTCTCGGGCGAGGAGGCTCTGATTATTCGGCCGCGCTTGTCGGCGCGGCGCTCGACGCTCGCGAGATCCAGATCTGGACCGACGTCACAGGGGTTCTGACCTGCGATCCGAGGATCTGCGCTGACGCTTCGACGATCGATGTGCTTTCTTACAATGAGGCTGCGGAGCTAGCGTATTTCGGCGCGAAGGTGCTTCACCCGAAAACGATCCAGCCGGCCGTCGATCACGGGATCCCGGTCCGCGTCTGCAACTCGCAAAGGCCGGAAGAGCGCGGGACAATGGTGCTTGCCGAGAGCGGCGTGTCGGACAACAGGATCAAGTCCATCGCGCACAAGACCGGCATAACGATCCTTCGAATTTCGTCGGCTCGGATGCTCGGTTCGTATGGCTTCATGTCGGCGCTGTTCCAGGTGTTCGAAAGGTTCCGGACTGTGATCGACGTCATCTCGACTTCGGAAGTGTCGGTGGCGCTGACGCTGGACAACACGGAATATCTCGATAAGGTGGTGACCGAACTCGAGCGGCTGGGCGATGTCGAGGTCGAGCACGGATACGCGGTGATCTGCATCGTGGGCGAGGGCCTGCGCGACTCGTCGGGCCTCGCGTCAAAGATCTTCTCGACGATCGACGACGTGAACGTTTCCCTCATTTCCCACGGTGCGTCGAGCGTAAACCTGACATTTGTGGTTAAGGAAGAGTACGTGCGCGAGGTGATCAGCCGTCTCCACGGCCGGTTCTTTCCGCATTCTGCATAATGGATCTATTTGAACTTACGAAAGAACTTATGGCCATCCCGTCTGTTTCCGGTGAGGAGCAGGCAATCGGGGCGTTTTTGTGCGAATACCTGACGTCGCTCGGATATCAGGTCGAGCTTCAGGAGGTCGTCCACGGAAGGAAGAACGTGATCGCAATCGCGTCCGATTCGCCGGACGTGTTCCTTTCAACTCACATGGACACGGTTCCGCCCTTCATCCCGCCGACCGAGGACGAGGAGAAGATCTACGGCCGCGGATCGTGCGACGCGAAGGGGATCATCGCGGCGCAGATTGTTGCCGCGGAGCGGCTGCGAATAGCAAGAGAAGACAGGATCGGGCTGCTGTTCACGGTCGATGAAGAGGAATCTTCGCTGGGCTCGAAGGCCGCGAACGACCTTCCGATTGCCGCGAAGTGCCGATACCTGATCAACGGAGAGCCGACCGACAACGAACTGGGGATCGGATCGAAGGGCTCTTTGAGGATGCTCCTCAAGGTCAAGGGGAAGGCGGCGCATTCAGCGTATCCGGAGATGGGCGATTCGGCGATCGACAGGATCGTCGAGATACTTCACGACATTAGATCGACCGAGCTTCCGGGGGACGAGTTCTTCGGGGAGACGACTCTGAACGTCGGCACGATCAGCGGCGGGCTGAAAACGAACGTCGTCGCGCCGTATGCCGAGGCTGGCCTGCACATAAGGCTCGCGACGGACGACGGGCCCGTGATCGAGAAGCTTGAGGAAGTGATAGGCGACCGCGGCGAGCTGGAAACGATGTCCTGCAGCCTGCCTGTGAAAATGCTCGCTGTCGAAGGTTTCAGGCAGAAGGTGGTCCGGTTCACGACGGACATCCCGCAGCTGACGAACTGGGGTACGCCGCTTCTCCTGGGCCCCGGATCGATCCTCGACGCGCACACTTCGCACGAGTTCGTGAAGAAGGAAGACCTGGAATCGGCGGTTGAACTATATGGTAATCTTGTTCGTCTGCTTCTAGAGGAAGAAAAATTGGACACAGATGAACACAGATAAGAAATGGATTGAGCCTTTCTGATGATCGGGAACTGAAACAACCAAGTAAAAGGTCGAAGGAGTAAACAATGAACGACGCCTCACACTCCGTCGATATCCTTCTAGGCCATGACGAGGAGTTTACCAGGCTAAACAAGATAACAGAGACCGTAATCGGTTGCGCATTCAAAGTCAGCAATACGTTTGGCACCGGGTTTTTAGAGAAGGTCTACGAGAACTCATTGAAGATCGAGTTATCCAAGCATGACTTACAAGTCGAGCAGCAGAAGCCGATCGATGTGCGCTACGAAGGAAATCTGGTGGGCTCATTTTTCGCGGATTTGCTGGTTGAGAGCGAGATTCTGATCGAACTCAAGCATGCGACGAGCCTTGATCCTGCTCACAAAGCCCAGTGTCTCAATTACCTGAGGGCAACCGACCTGAGATTGTGCCTCCTGATCAATTTCGGGAAGCCTAAGATCGAGGTTAAACGGATAATCAACTGAGCCAGTTTGATGGGCGAACCGTTACGCTCATCTCCAGAGAATCGGCACGACCCGTTGCGACAAACCATACCCGTTCTTCAGGGACAGAAGCACGCACGGGACAATTGACACCGGAGGGACGTGATATCTGTCCCATCCGTGTTCATCTGTGTCCAGCCTTGTTATGTGTCCGGCCATGTAATTATGAGAATTGCAATTATCGGCTACGGTGCCATGGGAAAGATCATCGAGCGGCTCGCGCGTGAGAGAAAGCACGAGATATGCGCGGTGATCGACGAGGAATCGCACAGGTCCAAAGCCGAGGACCTGTCCAATCGGCTCAACGGCGCCGATGCGGCCATCGACTTTTCGGTCAAGGAAGCCGTGAAGCGCAACGCGGAGGCGTGCGCCTTACACGGCGTGCCGCTCGTTGAAGGCACGACCGGGTGGCTCGGCGATCTGGATGCCGTCCGGGCGATCGTGACTGAGAAAAATGCCGCGTTCGTTTACGGCGCGAACTTCTCGATCGGCGTGAACCTCTTTTACAGGATCGTCGGCCGGGCCGCGGAGATGATCTCGAGCTTCGAGGATTACGAGGCGTTCATCGAGGAGCGCCACCATTCGAGAAAGGTCGATGCGCCTTCGGGGACCGCGCTTAAATTGAAGTCGATCGTCGAAGAATACATCGAGCCCGGATTCTCGATCTCATCGACCCGTGCCGGCAATATTCCGGGAACGCACATCGTTGGATTTGACGGGACTTACGATCAGATCAGGCTTGAGCACACAGCCCGCTCGCGGGAGGGATTCGCTTCAGGGGCGATCTCGGCTGCCGAGTGGATCGTAGGGAAAACCGGCTTCTGGGAGTTCCCGGAAGTGATCGACGAGATCATCGGGAGGGAGTGAGTCCCTTCTGTCTGTTGACCTAATTTCTTTGCGGTCCTTTGCGGCTTCGCGCCTTTGCGAGAGTCTTGATGAGTACACACTCGTCCTGAGAGCGGTTAGGTTCAATAAGGAGAGGCTCCCGCCAAGCCGCAAAGACGCCAAGTTCCGCAAAGGAGACGATCCTTTCCTGACCGCGCAGTCGCGAGGACTCGTGACGTCTGGTTTTCGGCTGTCTCAAATCAAACCTAGTTCTTGGGATTGAATGCGATGATGGGCGGGTACAGGTTCAGTCCTCGTCGTTCTGCTTTCCCACTATCGTCCTGAGAGCGTTGATCCCCGAAGTTCTGTTCGTGAGGATCGCCTGTGCGAGATCGTAGAGTGGGCCAGGTATCTGATCCGGCTTCACGTCTTCATCCGGGATCGTCGGGAAGTGCCGGTAGAACTCCAGTTCTGCCGCGCAAAAATCACACGAAGCGACGTGCCTGCCGATGATGTCGGAAGCAAAAATGCCGAGCCTCTTCTGGCGGAATGCGAGCAAGCGGTCTGATGAGGGACAGTCGACGCTCTTGCTGAATCCCGACGTTCTGTTCTGGAACATACCGGACACTGTAAGTGTGGTCCGGGATCCCTCGGGAACCCGAAATGACACTGTTTTCCTTGTTGAAACTGCCTACCGAACTAAATCAGCAATCGCCTCAGGGTTCCACAACTTGAAGGCGAGATCGATGCTGTCGAAACCGAAATCAAGGCTCCAGCGTTTGTTAAACGACAGAATGAAAGACTTTAGCGATTCAATGGCAACAGTGTTTAACAAAACAAAAAAGTGTTGCTCATTCAAACCAGACCTGTTAATATCTTAAATGTGGTCAGGAGCGATACGGTCTCCTAAGTAACCCAACCTACAACGCCAAGCTCGGCGATCAAGTTACACAGATTTTCTACCCTTATTGACTGCGGCAGCGACAGGTTGCATGGCGGAGTTACACCTGTGATTTGCCATCATCGGGAAAAAACGGCGATCACTTTCTTGCTGCTGCGGTCCCCTCAGGAAGTTCTACCATTTCGGGCAAACTGAAGGTATCTATGAGTTCTGACACGAAAAAGGCGGGACCAAGCGGGAAGCCGAAGAAGAAGTTCCTGAAGAGGAACAAACGGATCAACGTCGGAAAGTGGAACGATAGCCTCAAGACCTCCGACGTCAACCAGATCTGGACCGAGCTCCACCGCATTGTGTCGTCGCATCCCCTGGTTCGTGCTTCTAAGAAGGCCGGATTCCTCGTCGAGGAAGGACGCTACAACGTCTATTCCGACATGACGCAGGAGCTCTTCGTGGCGCTTCTTAGCAAAGAGAGGTTCCAGCATTACCTGGATACCGGAATGACGGATCAGGAGATCGAGGCGGAGATCAGCCAGATCGAACTCACAAATCTCCTCACTGCACAGCTTCGCAAACGGCATCCCGAATCCTACCGGCTCGCTCGCAGGATCTCGACACTGATCCAGACAAGCGAAACGTTCAAGCGCTTCGACAATACAGGGAGCCCGGAGATTCACCGGAGGCTGGCCGAACGCGTATTCGGCCTCACGGACTGGCAGGACGGAAAGAAGACGCGCAGCCAGCAGGAAATGGAAGAGCGCGTCAAGAAGGTCTCCTTCCACGAACGCGACACGCGAATGGTCGGCTGCACCGGCGACGCGCAGATAGTGATCAGCAATGCCGAGCTCGAGAAGCTTATCGTAAGGGTGTTCAAGGCGGTCGATTCGCCGGTCAACATTCGCGCCATCCGAGGCCTCGTGATGTCGAGGCTGCCCGTGATGGACATCTACCTTGTCCCGATCACCGCGCCCACGAACACCGACGACGATCGCTATGTAGATCTCGATCCGGTGGATTCGAGGGAGACTCCCGAAGAGGACTATCTGAGGCGCGAGGCCGAAGAGGCCGCGGCCGGATTCGTCGACCATTTCCTCGACTGTCTCAAGGAATCCGTACGCGGGAAGGCGAAGCAGTATAATCGGATGATCAATATCCTCTGGTACTGTTACCTGAATTCAGACGGCGGAACGCAGCTGGAAGTGGCTGACAAGCTGGGAGTTTCAGATTCGCTGGTGTCTGACTACAGAAAGAGGATCGAATCCAACCTGCAGGAGCTCTCTTTCGGAGGCGTCAACGAGGCGCGCCAGTTCGAAAAGCACCTGAAGCTCCAGGTCAGGGAAATGATCACTGTAGAGGAAGAAGTCTCGGCCTGAACAGCCCTGAAGTTCACCGTTCCAGTTTTTCGAGAAGGGCCTGGAACCGCTCATCGTCACGAAGCGGGTCCAGGCTTTTGTCTGTTTCGTAAAGCGGCCGGTTCTCGTTGCCCAGCTTGATCGCCCGGTTCAGCCACTTGAAAGCCTCGTCCTTGTCTCCAAGCAGCGCATAGGTCGCGCCGACCCAGTAAGCCATGTCGTGGTCGGCCTTCGATATCGATAGAGCCTCTTCCGTCAGCTGCGCGCGGGCCTCTTCCGTATCCCCGTGCCGGGCGAGAAAGATCCCGAACAAGGGCTTGATGCCCTCCATCTTCGGGTTCTTCGTTAGCACATCGCGCATCGTCTCGATCGCTTCGTCCACCTGCCCCATGTAGAACAGCGTCGCCGAGCGGAAGATCTTGATCATCGGGTGGTTCGGTTCCACCTTTGCTCCCTTGTCGAGCTCTTCCAGCGCCTTGTCGTATTCGCGGCGGTAGTTGTATATGCGGGCCCGGTTATAGCTCGCCACAACTCTTGCAGCGGGATCGAGCTTGACTAGCTTCTGATAAGCCTTCAGCGATTCATCGTACTCGCCGTCGAGCCTGTGGATGACCCCTTTGACAAAATATATCGGGGCCTCGTTCGGGAACTGTTCCTCGAGCAGCTTGATCTCGGCGCGCGCCTTCTTCTTTTCGCCGCGGGCCATGTAGATCATTACCATCAGTACGCGCGCTTCCGAGACGTTGGGGTCGTATTTGAATGCCTTGCTGAATGCCGACTCGGCGTACGTGTAATCCTCCGCCTCGCCCATTCCCTTGAAGATGCGGTTCGCGTAGCAGGCCCCGAGCCCGCTGTAGGCCAGCGCGAACTCGGGATCGAGCTCGATCGCGTGCTTGAAATTCTCGATCGCCGCCTCGCAGTCTTCCGCCGAGACGGTCCGGAATATGAACCGCCCGAAATTGTCCCTGCCGCGGAGGTATTCCTCGTAAGCTTCTGCATTTTCGGTCGGACGCTTTCCGAGAATTTCCTGCTCCTGGTCCGAAAGCTCGAGCGCGAGTCCCTCGAGTATCCGCTGGGCGATAGTGTCCTGGAGCGCGAGGATGTCGTGGTCCTCGGCATCGATACGGTCGCTCCAGAGGATCTCACCCGTCTGAACGTCGAGAAGCTGAGGCGTGACCCTCATCTTGTCGCCCGAGCTCAGGAACCCTGTTGTAAGCACCGCGTGTACGCCCATCTCGCGACCTGCCTCGCGTTCGTCGTAGTCTTTCCCCTGATACTTGGCGATCACAGAGCTCGGTCTTACAACAAGCGAACGCAGCTTTGCCAGTTCGGTTATCACCGCGTCGGCAAGCGCGAACTCGTAAAAAGCGGCTGACGGATCCTTGCTTAGGTTCTTGAAGGGAAGTATCGCAACCGACTTTTTCTCCTTTCCCGTCGCGGTAAGCGTCGTGTCCGGAGTGTAGGTCGGCGTCGTCTGCGAGGGTGTCGATGTCGGAGTCGTTTGTGTCGAGCTATCCGCGCTGGACTTGCCCGTAAGCCAATTCCACGCACGTTTCACAGGGCTTTCGTTGTCCAGATGCCGGGGCTTCTTCAGGTCGGCGTGCTCGATCGGGATCCCCGTTACCTGCTGGAGGACCTCTTTAAGATCGTCACGCATTACCGCGATCTTCTGGTACCTGTCCTTCGGGTCCTTGGCGAGCGACTTGTCGAGGATCTCCTGAAGCCGGGGAGGCACAGGATCGGGCCTCATCTCCTGAAGCGGGACAGGAGTTCCGTAAAGCACCTGGTGCCGGACGTCGATCACCGTCTTGCCTTGAAAGGCCCATATCCCGGTCAGGAGTTCGTAAAGAAGCACGCCTGTCGAAAAGATGTCCGCCCGATGGTCCGTCTTTTCGCCCTTCGCCTGCTCGGGCGCCGCGTATGTCGCGGTCCCGTACGGTATACCGAGTTCGGTGAGTTCCGTCCGGTCGGCCCCCTTTACGTGCTCAAGATCTCCGTCCTGCATCAGCTTCGCGAGCCCGAAGTCCAGGATCTTAACCTGGCCGTCCTCCGTGACCATCACGTTCCCGGCCTTTATGTCCCTGTGGATTATGTTCTTCGAATGAGCGTACGCGAGCGCGTCGCAGACCTGGATCGCGATCTGCAGCGCGCTCCTTATCTCGAGCGGCCTTCCGTCTACAAGCTGGCGGACGTTCTTTCCGCTGACATACTGCATAGCGATGTAGAACGTGCCGTCGTCCTCGTGGAAGTCGTAGACCGTGCAGATGTTCGGATGGTCCAGCTGCGAGGCGAGCTTCGCCTCTCGCTCGAATCTCTTGAAGTTTGCTGTTCTTGCGGTGAGTTCGGGAGGGAGTACCTTGATGACGACCTTCCGGTCCAGTTTCGTGTCCAGAGCCTGATAAACTGTACCTTGACCGCCTGCGCCGATTTTTTTGATTATTTCGTAGTGATGGATCCTTGACCCAACCATACCCTGTTCTGTCATAGGACCTCGGATCTTCCGGCGTGCCCCTTCGAGTGAAGCCTGACAGCACGGCCCTCGACTTTAATTCCTGGCCCAAAAGAAATTGAGCCGGCAAACTGCCGACTTCTAGATTCTGATCGTTCAGCCGCGGGGCGGATCGCCCCAGCCTGATTGAACGTGCTCGCCGTCCCGGACAATGCAGGGGACAACCAGGTCGCCTCCCGATATCTCAAGCATGTCCTTTTGGTGGATTTTGTCGTTCTGAGCGTCGTATTCCGTGAATTCGATCCCGTTTTCCCTGTAGTAGCTCCGCGCCTGTTCGCAGTAGGGACAATCGGGTTTCGTATAGATGACTAAAGACATAACCGCTACTTTTTATCCCAAGTATGTTAGTTTAGCAACTGCCCGGCGATTGTAAAGGCAGGCCGCCTCGAGGAACATGAACCCCGACCTGTTTGAACCATACGACCATCTGATCGAGATTACCGTCAACGGAACCATCCGCCGTGTGCCCTCGAACAACACCATCCTTCGGTGTCTTCAGTACCTATATATGGAGTCCATTTCGCACGCCGATCTGTGCTGGAACGGCGACTGTCTCAATTGCCGGGTCCGGATATCGCAAAATGGAAAACAGAAGACGGCGTATGCGTGCATTGTGAAGGCCGAGGAAGGGATGGAGATCGAAACGGTCAGCCCGGAACTGCAGGTCGATACCGAAGACGCTTCCTGAGGCCTGCTTCAGTACTTTGGTACTGACGGATCGACTTCGTCGGACCACGAGAGGATTCCGCCGGCGAGGTTGAAGTATCGCCCTCCGCCGCTCCTGCTTTCGAGAAACTCGATTACCCGCGCGCTGCGGACGCCGCTCCGGCACATCACGACGGTGTCTTTGTCCGATTCGAACTCGTCTGCCCTCGCCATCACCTCGCCGAAAGGGATCAGCTTCGCCCCCTCGATCTTCGCGAACGCGAACTCGTCCGGATTGCGAACGTCAATCAGGACCAGGTCCTCTCCGGCGTCCATCTTCTCTTTCAATTCCGTAGCTGTGATCTCTTGCATCGTCATTTCCCTCGCTAAACGGCTCCCCATACGGGAAACGACAATTGTGCCAAACGGGAGGCGGAGGCACAAGGACCGCGGACTAGGAAGGACTGAGATGAAAGGACTGAGGACATCAGAAGGACTGAGATGAAAGGACTGAGGACTGAGAGAAGAACTTGACAGTCGGTCACGAGTACGCCAACCTCCTCAGTCCTCAGTCCTCAGTCCTCAGTCCTCAGTCCTCAGTCCTCAGTCCTCAGTCCTCAGTCCTCAGTCCTCAGTCCTCAGTCCTCAGTCCTCAGTCCTCAGTCCTCAGTCCTCAGTCCTCAGTCCTCAGTCCTCAGTCCTCAGTCCTCAGTCCTCAGTCCTCAGTCCTCAGTCCTCAGTCCTCAATCCTCACATCGCCATCCCGCTTCGCTGCAGCAGAAGCTCGAAGCCCGTCTTGTCGACCGCCTTGATGTAAGCGTCCCTCGGCTCGACAAGTCCCTGGCGGACGAGTTCCATCAGCGAATCGTTTAGCATCGACATCCCGAGGTTCTTTCCGGTCTGCATGGAGGACGGGATCTGGAATGTCTTCCCTTCGCGGATGAGGTTCGAGATCGCGGGCGTCACGATCAGGACTTCCAAGGCAGCTACCCTTCCGCCTCCCTTTTTCGGCAGAAGCGTTTGCGCGATCACTCCTCGTAACGATTCGGAAAGCATCACGCGGATCTGCTGCTGCCGGTCGGCGGGGAACTGGTCGATGATCCTGTCGACAGTCGAAGCGGCCGTAGTCGTATGAAGCGTACCGAACACCAGGTGGCCCGTTTCGGCGGTCTCGATAGCGATCGAGATCGTCTCCAGATCGCGCATCTCGCCGACGAGAAGTATGTCCGGGTCCTCGCGGAGCGCAGCGCGAAGGGCGTCCTTAAAGGAATCCGTGTGATTGTGCACTTCACGCTGGTTAACAAGGCACTTTTTGTTCTCGTGGGTGAACTCGATCGGGTCCTCGATCGTGATTATGTGGTCCTCGCGGCGCTCGTTGATGTAGTTGATCATCGCGCAGAGCGTCGTAGACTTTCCCGATCCGGTCGGGCCGGTCACGACAACAAGGCCTTTCGAAAGGTCGCACAGGTTTAGTATGTGTTTCGAGAGCCCAAGGTCTTCCGCGGTCAGCATATCGGTCGGAATTATCCTGAACACGCCGCCCATTCCCTTGCGGTCCAAGAAGATGTTGGCGCGGAATCTTGCAAGGCCCGGGATCTCGTAGGCGAAGTCCGTATCGTTCCGGCGCGCGAACTCCTCGAGGTTCTTTTGGGGCATTATCGATGTCAGAAGCGATCGAATCGAATCGGGAGTCAATGCCGGGCTGCCCGCTTCCAGCGGCATCATCTTGCCGTCTTTGCGGATCATCGGCGGCACCGAAACGCTCATGTGAAGATCGGAACTCTTGGCGCCCGCCATCTTCCGAAACAGCTCTTCCATCTGCGACCGCGCCTGTGCGCTTACTGAAGCCGTCAGGACCGAGAGATTCTCGTCCTCGGCCTCGACGGGAACAGGAACGGGAACGAACTGCGGCTGAACCGGAACCGGCTGCGCCTGAGGCTGCTGCGGCATTGCCTGAGGGGCGGGTTCCGCCACCGGCTCCGGCGCGTAAGCCGCCGGCTGAACGACGGGAGCGGAAACAGGAGCGGCGGGACTCTCGATCTCGATCGGCGACAGGCCGGAAAGCTCCACAGGGGCCTGGACATCCGCCGGTTCCCGTTCAACTGCAGCGGACGGCTCGGGATCGGATTCTTCTTCCGAAACGACCTCGATCTCCAGTTCAGCCATCTCGATCTCTCGGTACAGCTCGGGTTCGGAATCGTAAGTTATTCCGTGGATATCATTTGACGAGGGCACCGCGGAATTGAATTCGAGACCTTCGAGCGGATCCGGAGCGGATTGCGCGGAGGGTTCCGGCTCGGGCCATTGATCGCCCGGATTGGCGGTCGCGGGAGTGATCGTCACGTTGAATCCCGAAGGAGATTTCCTTACGTGAAATGTAAAATCGCCGAGGTTGTGGGGATGAACGAACTCGACTTCATTGCTACCCGGGAGCTGCTGTTTGACCTCGTTCGGGATCAATGTGAATATCATCGAGTTGATCTGAGATCCCTGTAGCGGCGAGGCCGCTACATCCGAGTTGCCGCCGTTGGTGACGACGTACGGGTTCTTGTTCGGTTCGAGATGAAGCGCGCTTCCGGAATTCGAGACGAGCTTCTGCAGGTATTCGTTTAGGTGTTCCATTTCGATATAGGACTTTTCGTATTTTTGGTCAGATCTGAGGGAGTTTGGAGGGAAGGAGTTCAAGGGAACGAACTCCATCGATAAGGCTAACACAGTTTAACTGCGTTTGTCACCTTGATTTACAGCGCTATGGGGCCCGTTTTTTCTGCATTTGTATGAAGGTCGTCTCATCACAAGAAGCGGTCAGAAACATCAAGTCCGGAGACCGGATATTCATCCAGAGTGTCGCCGCGGCGCCCAGGCAGCTTATCGAAGCGATGATCGGGCGCGCCGACGAACTCAGAGGCGTGGAGATCTACCATCTTCACACCGAAGGCGAAGCGCCATACGTCGATCCGAAGTACAAAGACAGCTTCCACACAAACGCGCTGTTCATTGGCGCCAACGTGAGGGCCGCGGTTGCTTCGGGAGAGGCCGATTACGTGCCCGCGTTCCTGAGCGAAGTGCCTATGCTTTTCAGGCGCGAGATCCTGCCGATCGATGTCGCACTGATCCATGTTTCCCCTCCCGACCGCCACGGTTACTGCAGTCTCGGAACATCCGTCGATGTCTCGATCGCGGGTGTCCAGATGGCCGAACTGGTCGTCGCACAGCTGAATCCGAAGATGCCCCGGACGCACGGCGACGGTCTGATCCATATCGACCGGATCGATGTCGCGGTCGAGGTGGAGGATGAACTTCACGAACTGCACCCTTCAGAACTCTCCGAAGAACAGCTCGCGATCGGAAGGCACTGCGCAAACCTGATCGAAGACGGGGCTACGCTGCAGATGGGCATAGGGGCGATCCCGAACGCGGTGCTTAAGGCGCTGGCCAACCATAAGGACCTGGGGGTCCACACGGAGATGTTCTCCGACGGTCTGATCGACCTGTGCGAGAGCGGCGTGGTCACCGGACGATTCAAAAAGGTGCACCCCAACAAAGTGACGGCGAGTTTCGTGCTCGGAACGCGCAAGCTCTACGACTACATCGACGACAATCCCGCGTTCGTTATGCTCGACGCGGCTTACGTCAACGATCCTTCGGTGATCGCAAGAAATCCGAAGGTGACGGCGATAAACAGCGCGATAGAGGTGGATCTGACGGGGCAGGTTTGCGCCGATTCGATCGGGGGAAGGCTCTTTTCCGGCGTCGGCGGCCAGATGGACTTCATACGCGGCGCCTCGCTTTCGGAAGGCGGAAAGCCGATCATCTCGCTCGAGTCGCAGACGGCGAAGGGGATCTCGAAGATCGTGCCTTATCTGAAGGAAGGCGCGGGGGTCGTAACGACAAGAGCGCACGTACACTATGTGGTTACGGAGTACGGATCGGTCAACCTTTACGGCCTCGGATTGAGGCAAAGGGCGAAGGCGCTGATCGGAATCGCGCATCCCGACCACAGGGAAGAGCTCGAACGGGCGGCACTCGAGCGGTTCAAGGTGCTATAAGGTCACAGCTTCCCTGTATTCGCCCCAGACATTTCTCAGACGGTTGGAAATCTCGCCGACCGTCGCGTAACTCTCAACGCATTCAAGTATCAGAGGCAGAAGGTTTTCGTCCGTCGCGGCCGCGTGCTCGAGCCGTTCGAGTGCAGCTTCGGCCTTCGCCCCGTCCCGTCTTTCCTTCAGAGCCTTCAGGCGCGCGATCTGACCACGCTCGATCTCCGGATCGACCCGGAGAACGGGCACCTTGTGCTCCTCTTCGATCCGGAAGCTGTTCACGCCGACGACGATCGCTTCTTTCGTCTCGACGGCCTTCTGGTATTCGTACGCCGCCTCCTGGATCTCGCGCTGAACGTAACCGGTCTCGATCGCCCGAAGCATCCCGCCCATGTCGTCGATCTTCGCGATGTACTCGTTCGCTAGTTCTTCGAGCTTCGTAGTCATCGCCTCAACCGCGTAGCTGCCGCCGAACGGATCGACCGTGTCCGCGACGCCGGATTCGTGAGCGATCACCTGCTGGGTCCTCAGAGCGATCCTCGCGGCGTCTTCGGTCGGAAGACCGAGCGCCTCGTCCATCGAGTTGGTGTGCAGGCTCTGCGTTCCTCCCAGCACCGCCGCGAGGGCCTGCACCGCTGTCCGGACTATGTTCACTTCCGGCTGCTGCGCGGTGAGCGTAGACCCGGCAGTCTGCGTGTGGAAGCGGAGCATCATCGACTTCTCCGACTTTGCGCCGAAGCGGTCCTTCATCAGGCGCGCCCAGATCCTGCGGGCGGCGCGGAATTTCGCGATCTCCTCGACAAGCTCGTTGTGAGCGTTGAAGAAGAAAGAAAGCCTTGGACCGAATTCGTCGATATCAAGCCCTTTGCCGAGAGCGGCCTCGACATATGCGATAGCATCCGCAAGAGTGAACGCGATCTCCTGAGCTGCGGTCGAACCGGCCTCACGTATGTGGTAGCCGGAGATCGAGATCGTGTTCCACCGAGGCACTTTCTCCGCACAGAACGCGAAGGTGTCCGTGATCAAACGCATCGAGGGCTTCGGCGGGTAGATATAGGTCCCGCGCGCGATGTACTCTTTCAGTATGTCGTTCTGGATCGTTCCGTTGAGCTTGTCGAGCGGCACTCCCTGCTTGCGGGCGACGGCTATGTAAAGGCAGAGAAGCGTCGAGGCTGTCGCGTTGATCGTCATCGAGGTCGAGACCTTGTCGAGCGGGATCCCGTCGAACAGCTTCTCCATATCTTCGAGCGAATCGATAGCAACGCCGACCTTTCCGACCTCTCCGGCCGCAAGGCTGTCGTCCGAATCGAGCCCGATCTGCGTCGGAAGGTCGAATGCCACGCTGAGACCGGTTGTGCCGTTCTCGAGCAGGTATTTATAACGCGCGTTCGATTCCTCAGCCGTCGCGTAACCGGCGTACTGGCGCATCGTCCAGAACCGGCCGCGGTACATCGAATCCCGGACGCCCCGCGTGTAAGGGAACTCGCCCGGCACTCCGATATCCTCTTCGAAATCGAGGCCGCTGATGTCGTCAGGACCGTATTCATTGGGCAGTTCGATCCCGGAAGATGTGCGGAAAGTCTCTCTTCTCTGCATAGGCACAGATTAGCAGAATCGGGCGTCGCGCCTAAGCGGAGGCGGTGCGGCCCTCAGAGACAAAAACTTTGACTAATCCCGCACTCTGACGTAAATTCTAGTGAAACGAAAGATGAGTTTGCACGAGAAGCAGAACAAGGCCGTACAGGAACTTGGCGATGCGATCAATTCGGCGATCGAGAACTCGCCGGTCGTGGCCGACGCGCTCGAACACCTGCGCAGGCTCGGCTACGAGGCAGACCTGAACGTGAAACTGGAGATCCGCCTTCAAGAGGTCGAAGAACCGATCGGGGACACCCCGGAGGCCGTCGAGCTGGAACTCACCGAAGAAGACCGAAGGACGCTTCGCCGAATGAAGATAAGGGTCGATGACTGACCGGCCCGGAAAGGCCTCTCACAGCGTTTCCAACGCTCCAACTTGAACCATTTCAATTATTTCAGCGAGATCGAATCGGCGTTCGTGCGCCGACGAGGCAGGAATCTTCTGCTCAGCCCTGTGGACTGGGCGCTGATCGAATCCTGGGAAAAAGAAGGAATCCCGCTGAAGATCGTGCTTTCGACCATCGACGAGCTGTTCGATCAGCTCGAGGCCGATCCTAAACGCGCGGGGTCGATCCGGACGCTTTCCTATTGCAAGGACGCGGTCGAAGCCAGGTACCGCACCTGGAAGGAATCGATGGTCGGAGCGCCTGAAAACGGGGCCGAATCCGGATCCGAATCGGCAGAAGAGGCCTCGCCGGAAGAGGCGTCGGGCGACCGGCTCGCCGGCCTGTCGGAGCAGCTTGCGGCGCTCGAGAGCGGATTCGAAGGAGGGGTCGGAAGCGCGGTCGCTGAGGCAAGAAAGACGATCGATGAGCTGCGGGATGCTTCCGGGAAGCCCGCAGACACGGAGGCGGAGCTCGATCACCTTGATTCTATGATCGATGACGCGCTGCTTGCTTCGGCGGACGAGGCAGAGATCCAAAGGATGCGAGAGTCGGCACTCTGGGAACTGGGTGAGCGCGCTTCCTTGATGGACAAGGATGTGCTCGAACGGACTACGGAGTTGATCGTGAAGAAGGAATTGAGACGCGCCTCGGGCATTCCGGGACTCGGATCGTTCCGCCTTTAGGCTGAAAACACAGGAGGAAGAATGAACAAGCTGAGGATCAAGAAACTCGGGATCTGGTCGGTCGCCAAGATGTACGGGATCATGGCGCTGATCATAGGCCTTTTGATAGGTATTCCGTACGGGCTCATCGTCATCGTCTTTTCGCTTGTCGGAGCGAGCATTGGCGGGAACGAGGCGCTCGCGGTCGGCGGAGGCGGCGTCGTGATGGGGATAATCCTCATGATCGGCATACCTGTCGGATATGCCGTGATGGGTATCATCGGTGGCGCCCTTGGGGCGCTGATCTACAACCTGTTTGCGGCTCTCGCCGGAGGCATCGAGATAGAGGTGGAACAGATCACTTGAGCCCCGTTTATTCAGCAGGCGACAGGCTCGAGGTCGAGGTCGTCAAGATCATTCCGAACGGGCTGGGACTCGCGTTCGCCGAGGAACTTACCCTGTTCGTCCCGCTTTCCGCGCCCGGCGACAGGCTTCGTGTCGAGATCGCCGAGCTGAAAGGAAGGACCGCGTTCGCGGGGATCGTCGAGATCCTCGAGCCTTCCCCCGAAAGGATCGAACCTCCGTGTCCGTATTTTGGGACTTGCGGCGGCTGCGACTTTCAGCAGATGTCCTACGAGGCGCAAATCGCTGCGAAGATCGGGATCATCCGTGACTGCCTCAAGCGGATCGCCAGGCTTGGCGACGAGATCGAGATCGGTATCATCCCGTGTCCGGAACCCTTTCAGTACAGGATCCGCACCCAGGTCCACGCCGACCCGCAATCGAAGCGGATAGGATTTTTCAAGCGCCAGTCCCACGACGTGATCGAAGCGGAAAGCTGCGCCGTCCTTGTGCCGGGGCTTGACGGGACCGTCAGACGGATCAGATCGACGTTCGATTGGCCCGAGGACGCCGAAGGCACGCTGAGTATTGAAGCCGGCTTCTCAGGCGGGACGGCGAGCATTTATTCGGAAGACATGTTCGAACCGGTAGACGAACTTGTTTTCGAGGCCGCGGGGCGAACCTTCTCGTTCGACGCACGCTCGTTCTTTCAGGCGAACCGTCATATGATCGGACCCTTGATCGACGCGGCGGTCGGCGGAAGCTCGGGCGCGCTCGCGATCGATCTTTACTGCGGCATAGGCCTGTTCACGATCCCTCTCGCGGAAAGGTTCGAGAAGGTCATAGGGGTCGAGAGCGCGTTCGAATCGTTCCGGTTCGCCGAAGCCAACGCCGCCGCCAACTCCGTTTCGAACGCCGACTTCATCCATTCAAGGGTAAGGAACTTTCTCGAAGAGCAGAAAGCTGCGGTTGAGGCCGCGGACCTGGTGGTGGTCGATCCGCCGCGAAGCGGCGTGAAAGGACGCGCCCTTGAATTGATCACCGACGCCGCGCCGAAGCGCATAACCTACGTTTCCTGCAATCCGTCCACTCTCGCCCGCGACATCCGATCGCTGCTCGACAGCGGATACGAAATAGAGAATTTCACGGCGCTGGACCTGTTTCCCCAGACGCATCACGTCGAGGCCGTCGTCAGGCTCAAACGGGCCGCCTGAACCTTTATCGGAACAGATCCGTTAAACCTTCGACGCTCAGCGAGTTTGAACAAGCGACGATCGGATTAGTAGACTTTCATTATGGCAAAGAAGAAATCGGGCGACGCCGACGAACCGGCCGCGATCGCCAAAAGCAAGAAGGTCCGCTGCAGGTACTGCGGCCAGACGAACGCGGTCCGCGAGGACTACAAGAACGGGCAGGCGAACTGCGGCAAGTGCAAGCTGCCTTTGTCGAGCGAATATCACAAGAAATTCGCCGACCTCTTGAAGCACGACTACGTGCATCCTGCTGACAGCAAAGCGCTTGCGGCTCTGAGGGCGATCCCCGGGATCGATTCAGCACTGAAGCAGCTGCTGAAGGTTACCGGTGAGAAGGCGATCCGCGTGACGTTTATGGCGAGCGCGGTGAAGGTCACTCCGAAGCAGTGTCCCGATCTGCACGCAAAGCTTCAGATCGCGTGCACGACGCTCGGCGTCGAGATGCCGGACCTGTATATCCAGCAGAACCCTATCGTGAACGCCTTCACGGGCGGCGTGGACAAGCCGATAATCGTGCTCCATTCCGGCCTGATCGAGCGCTTGAACGACGAGGAGACGCTCGCCGTGATCGCGCACGAGGTCGGCCACATACACGCCGAGCACGTTCTCTACCTGACAGCGGCTCAGCTGATCCTGGCGGTCGCGACTATCCCGCTGGCTTCGCTTCCGATCGCGGGCATCATCAAGGAGCTCCTTACGGCAACGATGCGCGGAGCCCTGCTCGCGTGGATGCGAAGGGCCGAGTTGTCGTGCGACCGTGCGGCGCTGCTCGTAACGCAGGACCCGCACGTGATCGGAAAGACGATGATGAAGCTGGCGGGAGGCACGCTCGCGTCGAAGATCGACTACGACCTGTTCCTCGAGCAGGCGCGCGATTTCCAGAAAGATTACGACGAGAAGATGCTGGACAAGTTTTGGGCGGACATCATCAACGCCGGGTTGACGCACCCGTTCCCGATCTGGCGCGTGTCGGAGATCCTGCAATGGGTCGAAAGCGGCCAGTACAAGGAGTTGATGGATAAATCGTAGGGGCGGGACCTGTGCCCGCCCGTGTTTCGAAGAGTTAGCTGAATTCGCGGAATTTGCCGAGCTCCGTTTATAGCAACAGTTCGCGTCCAGTTTAATGCAGCGCTTCGCGCCCCGTTTAGAGCAACGCTTCGCGCCCCGTTTAGAGCAACGCTTCGCGCCCCGTCTAGAGCAGCGCTTCGCGCCCCGTTTAGAGCAACGCTTCGCGCCCCGTTTAGAACAACGCTTCGCGCCCCGTTTAGAGCAGCGCTTCGCGCCCCGTTTAGAGCAGCGCTTCGCGCTGCAAAAGGCGGGCGAAGCCCGACTGAACGCGGAGCGTGTCCGAAGCCTGACCGTCAGGGAGGGCTAACTCAAGCGGATAACATTTCTTCGATCGACGTTCTAGGTCCGGAATCCGGATTCGGCAATCACAACTCTATGCAGACCTAACCGGCGGTACGTGGCACATCAGGACCGGTCCACGTACCCCTCAAGCCATTTCAAGTACCCCTCCGAAACCTCAGAAGCCTCCACCGCCACGATCTCCGGTTCGTCGTAGCTGTGGTTTTCGAGAATGAATGCTTCGAGAGCCTCGTACGAGGATTCCAGGGTCTTGATCAGGAGCAGATGCTCGGGCTCCTTCTGCACCTTGCCTTCCCAGAAATAAAATGACGTCATTTCAGGAAGGATCTGAACGCAGGCCGCGAGCCTTTTGTTGACGATCGCTTCGGCGAGCGATTCCGCCTGTTGACGATCGGGGGTTGTAGTGAAGACGATGAGCATTCGTGTTAAAAGCGGTGACTGGCGTCTTGGACCGCGGGCGTCCTCGCCCGCACGATCCGCATTTGCGCGCGGCGCAAACTGAAGTTCGCGGTACCTCGGCGGCGCAAACTGAAATTCGCGGTGTCTCGTGCAGCGCGAAGCGCTGCTCTAAACGGGGCTCATTAAACTCCCCAAACTCTGCCAACTCGGCAAACTCGGCCAACCCGGCAAACTCGGCCAACCCGGCAAACTCCGCAAACCCGGCCAACTCAGAAAACTCGCCAAACTAACTCCCCCCGTTCCCGTTCTCCGTGCAGCACTCGATTATGAAGTTCACCGCGTCCTCCGGCGAATCGGTCATATACATCAGTCCGAGGTCTTCCGGATTTATGTTCTTCTCCGACAGCATCGTCGACTGGATCCACGAGATCATCCCTTTCCAATAGGAAGAACCGAACATCACCACGGGGAAATTCCGTATCTTTCTGGTCTGGATCAATGTCAGCGCCTCAAAGATCTCGTCCATCGTGCCGTAGCCGCCCGGGAAGATTATGTATGCGTTGCTGTACTTGATGAACATCGTCTTCCGGACCATGAAGTACTTGAACGTCACCTCGTGGCTCTGGTAAGGGTTCGGGACCTGCTCGAAGGGAAGCTCGATATTGCAGCCAACGGACACCCCACCTGCCTCGTGGGCGCCGCGGTTCGCGGCCTCCATAATTCCGGGCCCGCCGCCGGTTATCACTTCAAAATCGGCTTCGGCAAGCAGACGGCCGGTTTCGCGGGCCGCTTTGTAATACTCGCTATCCTCCGGTGTTCTGGCTGAGCCAAAAATAGATACTCCCCGGGTGATCGTTGCGAACGCGTCGAAGCCGTCGACGAATTCGCTCATAATCCTGAAGACGCGCCAGGAATCGGAGCTCTTGAACTGGTCGCTCGGCTCCGGAGAGCGAAGCAGAGCCTCGTCCTCCGTCACGTGCCACACTAGCGCTTTCTGCTCTTTAGCCTCGGCGACCGTAGCCGGCTCGTCCAGTGTCTTGTGCCTTATCCTGCGGCCCTTTTTCTTCTTGCTGTCGTCAGCCATCGTGTAACTCCTTCGGGGTCCGGCTCAGACTCCCATTATGTTGTATCCGCAATCGACGTAGATCGTTTCTCCCGTGATGCCCGACGATAGCCCGCTGACCAGGAACAGCGCCGTATCGCCGACCTCGCGCGCCTCTACGTTCCTGCGAAGGGGAGACCGCTCTTCGACGTGCTTCAGGAATCCGCCCAGGTCCTTTACTCCCCTTGCGGAAAGCGTGTTGAGCGGACCTGCGCTGATCGCGTTCACTCGGATACCTTGCCGGCCAAGGTCGTTCGCGAGATATCGTGTCGAAGACTCAAGTGCCGATTTCGCGACGCCCATCACGTTGTAGTTCTGGACCACTTTTTCCGCTCCGTAATAGCTCATCGTGACGATGCTTCCGCCGTCCTTCATCAAAGGCTTTGCGGCGCGTGCGATCTGGGTCAAAGAATACGCACTGATCTCCAACGCGGTAAGGAACGCGTCCCGGGTCGTAGCGACGAACTCGCCCTCGAGCGCCTCGCGCGGCGCGAAGGCGATCGAATGGATCACGAAATCGAGCCGCCCGTACTTTTTGTCGATCGCTTCAAATGCCGCGTCGACCTCCGCCTGATTCGTCACGTCACACGGTATGAGGAGCGTGTCCTCCAGGTCCGCCGTGACCTTTTCGACGTTCCTCTGGAGCCTTTCGCCCTGGTAGGTGAATGCGATCTTCGCACCGTGTTCGATGCACGACTCGGCGCACGCCCACGCGATAGAGCGCTTGTTGGCCACACCGAGAACCAGGCCGATCTTGTCTTGAAGCATCTCTTTTTTCCTCTTATTCAAATGATTTCCGTCTGATCCCGCGCTACTCGTCGGAATACAGTCCCTGAAGTTTCTGAAAATCCATCCACCGTATGTCCACGTTCACCGGCGTGGCCTTGAAAAGGTCCGCGACGGTCGAACGCAGCCTCGCTTCGTCCTTCTGATCGAGTTGCGTTACGAGCAGGAGAAGAAGGCGGATCCGTGAGCCCTCCCGGAATTCCTCGAGAGCGTTTCTCGCAATCGCGGCTTCGCGGAGTAGGCGGTTGATCTTCTCCTGCGGTATCGAAGGCCGGACGAGGAAGATCATCGAGACGCAGATGACCAGATCGCCCTCGATCAGAACAGCGTCGAAATCGGCCGCGCCCAGAGTGACCTTCCTCATTAGTGGGATCCTTGATTCGTTCTGGACGCGCCTTAACGCGAGGTCTTCGGCGACGATGTAAGCCGCCCTCAGATCGGCAAGCTGGCTTTCATTCAGCTTCAGGATGGCACCCAGCTCCCGAACCTCCAGGTTCAGCCTCCGCTTCTGTTTTTCAGGCGATGTCGTCCGCCAGTCGATCGCACCGTCGCGCTCCGCGAAGGCCAGATGACGCGCCTGGCGGATCGCCATCCAGCCTACGATCGAAACGCTGAAAACCGAAAAAAGTACGAGGAACCCGGAAAGGAACCAGACCTGCCCGGCGGTCATCCCCTCGGAACCGTAGGCAAGAACAAGCGCGACCGACAGACAGACAAGAGCGATCAGTGCGGCGACCAGGAAAAAGTAATTCCTTGCAGAAAGCCGTACGGAGTCGGATTCCGATGACCCGGGCGCCGTGTCAGCCGTTTCGAATTCAGTAGCCATTCAGAATCCGGGGAATGAAAAGCCCGGCCGGGACCGGGCTTGCTTGCGCGCGGCGGGCTCAGGGCCCTGCCGTCGAGGCCTGTTCGAACGGGATCTCTTCAAAGTGGGTGAACCGCTTGAAATCCCTGAACCGGCCGTTGATCTCGGGATAATCGAGCCCGTTGATCCTCTCCGTGCCGAACTTCTCCACGTTGAACGATGCCATCACGGATCCATAGATCATCGCGCGCCGCATCGCTTCGTTGTCGATCTTTTCGCGGCTTGCGAGGTAGCCCATAAAGCCTCCGGCGAACGTGTCTCCCGCGCCGGTCGGATCGAAAACGCTCTCGAGCGGATAGGCGGGGATCGCGAAGTAGGAATTCTCCGTAAACAGTGCCGCGCCGTATTCGCCGCGTTTGATCACGACAGCCCTCGGGCCCCAGCTCAGGATCTCTTTCGCAGCGGTGATCACATTCGGGACGCTCGCGAGCTGGCGTGCCTCGGCGTCGTTGATGATCACGCAGTCGACGACCTTGACCGTCTCGATCACGTCGTCCTTCATCGAGTCGATCCAGAAGTTCATTGTGTCCATTGCTACGAATTCGGCATTGGACTGCTCGCGGACCTGCTTCTGGAGCTTCGGAAGGATGTTGGCGAGAAAAAGGAGCTTCGTGTTCTTCGAATTCTCGGACAGCTTGGGGTCGAACGTCTCGAAAACATTGAGCTGGGTATCCAGCGTGTGGGCGGTGTTCATGTCGTATTCGTACCTGCCCTTCCAGAAGAACGTCCTTCCGTCCTCGATGACCTCGATGTCGTCGGTGTTGACGTGATGATGCTCGAAGAGCTTCCATTCGTCATCGCCGAAATCGCCTCCGACGACTCCGACGACGTTTACGCTCGAGAAGAAACTCGCCGAGAAAGAGAAATGGGTCGCGGCGCCTCCGAGCACCTTGTCCCTTTTTCCGAACGGCGTTTCGAGCGCGTCGAACGCCACGGACCCTACTGCGGTAACTGACATAAAGAAAAATCTCCTGTAGCGGAAAAAGCTAGATTATAAGGGCTTGGAAAGGGGGAAGCAAAGGGCAGGGGAAGGACTGAGAAGAAAGGACTGAGGACATCAGAAGGAATGAGATAAAAGGACTGAGGACTGAGAGAAGAACTTGACAGTCGGTCACGAGTACGCCAACCTCCTCAGTCCTCAGTCCTCAGTCCTCAGTCCTCAGTCCTCAGTCCTCAGTCCTCAGTCCTCAGTCCTCAGTCCTCAGTCCTCAGTCCTCAGTCCTCAGTCCTCAGTCCTCAGTCCTCAGTCCTCAGTCCTCAGTCCTCAGTCCCGACCTTCCACGGCGGATCCTTCCTGTTCTCTCCCGCGTGGAAGAGGATGATCCGGTGTCCGTCGGGGTCTCGGAGCGAGGCTTCGCGCCAGAGCCAGTCCTTGTCTTCGGGCCCGGAATCGAACTCGATACCTCTTGACCTGAGGCCTTCGACCGTACCGTCGAGATCGTCGCACTCGAAATAGAGCACCACTGATCCGCAAACGGTGTCAGAGTCGGTTTCGTGGATCGAAAACGTGGATTCCCCGTCCGGGCATTCGAAGCGAACGTATCGTGGAGCCGAGTCCACGATCAGCTTCAAGCCGAGCTTTTCATAGAAGCGGATCGCCGAGGGCACGTCGCGGGAATAGACGGTGACCTGATTCAGGTTCATTAGGGCGGGTCGGGCTATTTGCCCTTCTTTATCTTTTCGAGCGCCTCTTCAGCCTTCGCGCGGTACTTGCTTTCGGGATGTTCTTCGACGAGCTTATTCAGGAACGCGACCGCGTCTTCCCGCAGCCTTTCCTTCTCGTATCTGGGGCGATCCTCTTCAGGCAGCCGTTCTAGCACGATCTTCTGACTTCCTTTGCCTTCCGACAGGTAATAGCTGCTCATTCCGTACAGGTAGAGCACCTCGTCCATCTTCTTGTATCCGGGAAACGCGGCAAGGACCGCGACGGTCTCTTCCATCCTGAGGAGCGCCGCCTTGTAAGCCTTTTTCAGCTTGAAGTACTGCCAGGCGACATCGACGTTGTGATTGGCGTCCGCCTCTATCACCTCGTCGATCGGGAGCGGTTCGTCCTCGAAGGTCTGCGCAAAGGAGTTGGCCGCGAACGCGGCTATCAGCAGCGCTGTAATGGTGATCGCTTTTCTCATTGTGGCCTTATTGATGTTCAGACCCCGCAAGCCGTTTACTCGGCAGCCTTCTTGTGCGCGTACTTGCCGATGATCGCGTCTAGTTTCTCCGCCGTTTCCGGGTCCCAGTCCTGCGGCTGTGTGAAGATGGCGCTCTTCGTCGAGCCTTCGAAAGGATTGGGCGTCTCCTTAGCGTCTACCAGCTTGACGGCCTCTTTCAGGACCAGCTGGGCGTTGCGGACGTTCTTCGTCAGATACTCGACGACCATATCGACCGACACCGAATCGTGGTCCTCGTGCCAACAGTCGTAATCCGTGACGAGCGCGAGCGTCGCGTAAGCGATCTCGGCCTCGCGAGCCAGCTTCGCCTCCTGCAGGTTCGTCATCCCGATCACATCCATTCCCCAGCTACGGTAGACGTTCGATTCTGCCTTTGTGGAGAATGCGGGGCCTTCCATGCATATGTACGTCCCGCCGCGGTGAACGGTGAGACCTTCGACCGTTCCGCAAGCCTTTTCGAGAATGTCGCCGAGCTCGTCGCAGACCGGATGCGCGAAGGTGATGTGCCCTACGATGCCCTCGCCGAAGAAGGTCGATTCCTCGGCCCTGGCGCGTGTGCGGTCGAAGAACTGGTCGGGGATGAAGAAGTCCATCGGTGCATACTGCTCCTGAAGCGAGCCGACCGCGGAAACCGAAAGGATGTAATCGACACCGAGCAGTTTCATCGCGTAAATGTTCGCCCGGAAGGGAAGTTCGGTCGGCAGGATCTTGTGGCCGCGGCCGTGCCTGGGAAGGAAAGCGACGGTCACGCCCTCAAGCTCGCCGATGATGAACGCGTTCGAAGGCTTGCCGAACGGCGTATCCACCGTCTGCTCGCGCACGTTCTCAAGTTCGGGCATTTGGTACAGCCCGCTTCCGCCGATGATACCTATCTTCACTTTCTCCATAGCCTTTGATCTTCCGCTGATCTTCGGGTCAGCCGATCCCTACAAAGTTCGCGGGACAATGCGCCGCATTGCCCCGCCAGAGAAGGTCCGGCCCTTCGCACCGCAAAAGGCCGGGGTCCGTTACTCCTGGTTGTTCGCCGCCGGGCGAGGCGGAGGAGGAGCAGCCGTTGCCGGGCCGTCGCCGCTGCCTTCGGAAGAGCGGTTCTGCTGCTCGAGCATCTGCCTCATCTGTTCTTCCTGCTGCTTCCTCATCTGCTCGATGTCCTCCGCGGAGGGCTCGGGCACCTTGAAATCGGCGGGAATGTTCACAGGATTGTTCTTCTTGATCTCTTCAAGGACCTTTTCCTGCTTTTCCTTCTCAAGTTTCTGGCGGACGAACTGCTCGACGGGCAGTTCCCTCGCCATCGGATCTTCCGGATCCTTGATCCGCGTCGAGATCAGGATGTGCCGCGCGTTGTAGGTCACCGCGGGCTGGCCGTCGTCGCCGGTCTTCTCTTCCTTCTTCTCAAGCTTGATGACGTGGAATCCGTGGGCAGTCTTGACCGGCTCCTTCGTCACCTGGCCGGGTTCGAGCGCCAGCGCGGCGGATTCGAATTCGGGGACGAACTGGCCTTTCGAGATGTCCTCATAAAGCCCGCCGTTATCCTTGCTTCCGGGGTCCTCCGAGAATTCCTTCGCAAGTTCCGCGAAGTCCGCGCCTTCGTTGATCCGTTTGATCAGGTCCTCGGCCTTCTTACGCTTCTCTTCCTCGTTCGTGATCTCCGGATGGTCGGCGATGTACTTCTGCACCTCTTCCTCGCTTACCTGGACCTTCTTGGCCAGCTTCTCCCGGGCATAGGTTTGAACGAGGAAATTCACCTGCTGGAGTTTCACCTGCAGCTCGACCTCTTCCTCGAATTCTTCCCACTCCTTGCGCTCTGACTCGGGAAGGCTGCCGATCGACGCGAGCTTGTCTTCCGCCTCTTCGTAATAGATCTGGCTCTTCGCGAAGTCCGTCCGGACCTGCTTCAGCTGATCTTCCGTGAGCTGGAACTCCTTGTCGACCTGCCCGCTGTCACGGAGCATCTTGATCTTGTTGTCGATGAAATTCTTGAACTTAGCTTCGTGCCTGCGGGCATCCGCGTTACCGGTGATCCAGCCGAGTCCCACAACGTCGAGAGCGGAAGTCAGGAATCCCTGGTCCTTCTGTTCCGGTGTGGGCGCCGGCGCGGGCTGGGGAGCCTGAGCGTTCGCCGCATTCGCGTTGGTGTTTGCGTTCGGCTGAGCCGCTGCGGGCTGCGGGCTCTCTCCGCCTGTCTCGCCCCAGAATTCCTTCACGCGATCCTCTGAAATGAATCCGAACGGAGGCATCGGACCTTTATCGGCATTGATCTTCTGGTCGTAGTTGATCGCGAGGATCGTCTCGCGCATGCTCTCCAGCTCAGACCTGACCTCAGGCTTGTCCGCAAGACCTTCCTTCTGTGCCTGGCTCGCGATTGCGAACCGTTCGCGCAGGCCTTCGACGATCCGTTCTTTCTGCTCGGGATTTTCGGCGAGTGCCTTCAGCTGCATCGGGTTGAAGTCCCGAACAAGCACTTGCATTTCCTTTTCTGTCAGCCCGCTGAGGTCCAGGCTGCCGTGTCCGCCGACCTTGCTCTTCCAAAATACAAGTCCCGCTCCGACCGCCAGGACGATAAGGATGATGATCGTCGCCTTGCCCATCGTGCTCATACCATCGCTCTGCGAGGTGACCGCACGGCCCGCGGGCGCCGCCGATGCGGCTGCGGACGCGGTTTTGACCTCTTCATCAGTTTCCGAGCCATCGCCGTCCGAATCCTCCGCGGCAGCCTCTAACCGGGTTTCTTCTTCCGCTTCGGATGAATCTTCAGCCGTGTCTTCGGAAGCGGCTTCGATCTCTTCTTCTACTTCCGCTTCGGGCGTATCGTCGATAACATTCTCCGGAGCGTTTTCCGCCGGCTCCCCGGAAGCGGCCTCGACGGCCTCATCTTCCGCAAAGGCCCCGGTTTCTTCTTCGAGATCCGCACCAAGTGTGGTTCCGTCCTTGGGACAAACCTCGATGTAGCTCGGATATTCTTTGTTACAGGTGGGACAGATATTCATTCAAATTTCCTCAGTTGATAAAGATGATTGCTTTAAGTATCCGCTTTCAGGGCCTCAGATCTTCTGCACCAGTTCGAGAAGCACGCCGTTCGCCGACTTCGGATGGACGAACGCGACCAGGCAGCCTTCGGCTCCGACCCTGGGTTCTTCGTCGATCAGCTTCATTCCGGCCTGCTTAAGTTTTGCAAGCGAAGCGTTGATGTCCTCGACCTGCACCGCGATGTGGTGAATGCCGCCGCCACGCTTTTCAAGGAAGTTGCTGATCGGCGAATCGTCGCTGAGCGGCTCGAGCAGTTCGATCCGGCTTTCGCCCAGCGGCAGCATCGCGACGCGCACCTTCTGATCTTCTACCTCTTCCACGTGCACGCTTTCGAGTCCGAGCGCGTCCTCCCAGAACTTCAGCGCCTCCTGAATGCCGCCGGTAGCTATTCCAAGATGATCGATCTTCATTGCCTGCCGATAAGTTCCTCCGCCGCGGAATACGGATCGCGCTTCTTTTCGGCGATCTCTTCCGCGAGGCGTTCAATTTCCTTTTCCGTGCCGTTATTGGCGAGCAGCCTTGCCAAGAGCCTTTCCCGGGTCAGCTCAAGGAGCCTCCAGCGGGCGATGGCGACGCGTCTTTCGGCGCTCCTGCCGCCTTCTTTCACGAACTTCGAGTAGGCTTCGATAGCTTCGGACAGATCTTCGATGCCTTTGCTCTCGGTCGCCACGGTCTTGACGATCGGCGGATTCCAGAGGTCCTGCCTGTGGGCGAGCGACAGCAGCGCCTCAAGTTCCTTCTCGGTCCGAATCACGCCCTCGCGGTCCGCCTTGTTTATGACGAACACGTCGCCGATCTCCATTATGCCCGCCTTGATCGCCTGAATGTCGTCGCCCATTCCGGGTACGAGCACCACTACTGTCACATCGGCGGTCTTCACGATCTCGACCTCGTCCTGGCCGACGCCGACTGTCTCGACTATCACCTTGTCGAAACCCGCGGCGTCGAGGATCGAGACGGCATCGACCGTGGTCCTCGCGAGCCCCCCCAGATTTCCCCTCGTCGCCATCGACCGTATGAATACGTTCTTGTCGAGCCCCAGCGTCTGCATCCTTATCCGGTCGCCGAGGATCGCGCCTCCGGAGAAAGGGCTCGAGGGGTCTACCGCGACGATGCCTATCCGCTCGCCCTTTTCCTTGTAATGGAGAGCGAGCTTGTCGACCAGCGAGGACTTTCCGGCGCCCGGAGAGCCCGTTATCCCGATTACGAGAGCGTTTCCTGTTCTCGGGAAGACCGCCTTCATCAGTTCGGAGGCGTCTTCGGAGGCGTCTTCCACCTTCGAGATCGCGCGCGCAACGGCCCTCGGCTCGCCTTTGAACAGCCTGTTTACCAGATCATTGGTCATTTGGCTCAGTCGTCCGCGGACCGGGTCCTCAAGGCGAATGCCGGTGCTGGAGATCCGGGCTGAACGAAACCGTTATTCTCGCATTTTTCGGGGGAATTTCAAAAGAAGGAGACGGGAGACGGGAGACGGGAGACGGGAGACGGCAATCGGAACCCGGAGCGCAAGCGACGGGCAGAACAGAAGACAGAAGACAGGAGACAGAAGACAGAAGACAGAAGACGGAAAGACGTTGAGTCGCGCAGCGACGACCTGCGTTTAGCCGTGGGTAAGCCCGAAGGGCGCCACCCACGGTAGGGAGCCCCCCGAATTATCGAGCCGCGTAGCGGCGATCGGAACCCGGAGCGCAAGCGACGGGCAGAACAGAAGACAGAAGACAGGAGACAGAAGACAGAAGACAGAAGACGGAAAGACGTTGAGTCGCGCAGCGACGACCTGCGTTTAGCCGTGGGTAAGCCCGAAGGGCGCCACCCACGGTAGGGAGCCCCCCGAATTATCGAGCCGCGTAGCGGCGATCGGAACCCGGAGCGCAAGCGACGGGCAGAACAAAAGACAGAAGACAGGAGACAGGAGACAGAAGACAGGAGACAGAAGAAAGAAGACAGGAGAGAAGACAGGTACGTCGCTTCTCGATGAACAATACCCGGATCCGAAACTCAAATCTTCCGCGGCCGGCGCTTCGCCCAGCGGTCGCCAATAGATCAAAAGGCGGCGCGAATTACCGCACCGCCTCTCCTTTTCTCACTTTCAGGTGTTGGTTCCGGAAATATGAGTGCCTACATCTGGCCTTCGTCCGCCGAAGGCCCGTAGATGGAGGGCACGGGGATATCGTTGAGTCTTAGATACACCGACAGTTGTCCCCTGTGATGAATGATGTGGTTCAGCATGAAAGAGCGGATCACCTGGATCCTCGGCATCGTGAAGAACACCTGGTCGCTGTTGCGCATCGTCCAGTTGACCAGAAGGTCCTCGTCCGTAGCGTTCTTCACAAGCTCGACCGCCTTTTCGACGTTCGCGTCGAAATACTCGAGGAGTTGCTCGTTCGATTCGGCGATGAACGGTTTGTAATCGATCGTCGCGAAATCGAGCTCGGTCGAGTTGAGCGTCGAATCGAACCACTCGTACATCTCCGCAATGTGCGAAGCAAGCTGGCCGAAGCCCATCGATTTTTCGTGCGGTTTATAGTCAAGCTTGTCGGTCGGGACCCTCTCGAGGACGGTTCGCGTGACCGCTGACTCGTGCTGAAGTTCTGCGATTATCGGTTGGTTCAAGCCCGTTCCGGGCGCTGTTCCGGTACTCATATTGGTTGTTTCTCCTTACAGAATTCTGGGTTAATTGCCAAAAGGGCCATCAGCATACAACATCTGTTTCACAGATGCAACAAAAATTCGTCATTGGCGTGCGGCGTTCACTTCTTTTGCACCAGGGATGCGATCTCGCTGCACAAACGGTCGGGAACGAACGGTTTCGTGTGGTAGATGTCGAATCCTACCTCCCGAGCCCTTTCTCTGTATGCGACCGACGAAAACGCGCTAAGCGCAATTGCGGGAATGTCCCTATATCTGTCCGAGGCTTTCAGCCTGGTCAGAAAATCGAAACCGTCTGATTCCGGCATTCCTATGTCTGAGATTATCACGTCAGGAATGGAATCCTGCCCGGCCTCCAGCGCTTCGAACGCACCGGAAACCGAAGAAGCCGATACTACGTCAGCGCCCATCTGCTCAAGGAAGATCTCCAGCACATTCCTGGAATCTACGTCGTCCTCAACCACTAGCACCCTGAGTCCGTCGAGAGCGGCGGAATCTGTCCGACGGTCGCCGGCTTCCGCGTCTGCTGTCTCGTCGGTGCTTTTCTCCGCATCCGGGCCGCCTGCGAGCGGTAGCCTGACCACGAACCTGGCGCCCTTTCCTTCGCCCTCGCTTTCCGCCGTGACCGTCCCGCCGTGCTCTTCGACAAGGATCTTGACGATCGCGAGCCCGAGGCCCAGCCCTTTCGACTTTTGGCGGTGAATGTCTTCCGCCTGCTTGAACCTTTCAAATATAAACGGCAGATGGCCTTTATCTATTCCCGCACCGGTGTCGGCGAAAACAACTTCTACGTCGGATCGATTTACCCGAAGCTCGCAAGCGATCCGTCCGTTTTCCGGTGTGAACTTCAGAGCATTGCCCAGCAGGTTTGTGAAGACCTGCCGCAGCCTGGCGGAATCGCCGTTCACGAAAGCATTCTTGTCATTGTAATCGAACCCGAACTCGATGCCCTTCTGAGCGATCGCCGGAAGGTGCGAGTTCACGACATTCTCAAGGATGTGGAAGAGGTTAAGCCGCCGCTTGTCCAGTTTGAGCTTGCCCGAGGTGATCCCCGCCGAATCCACGAGATCCTCGATCAGTCTGGCTTGCGCCCTGGCACTCTTCTCGATCGTGCCAAGAGCTTTCAGCTTCGCTTCTTCGTCCAGATCGTCGTTCACAAGGACCTTCGTCCATCCGAGTATGGAATTTAGCGGCGAGCGCAGTTCGTGCGACACGATCGCCAGGAAATAGTCTTTCGTCTTGTTCGCGAGCTCGGCCTGGTCGCGGGCCTTGGATTCGAGACGGTAGATGCGTTCGAGCTCTTTGTTCACTGCTTTTAGCTCGTTGATGTCCTGGACCGAACCCATCACGATCCCTTTTCCGGCGCCGTTTCCTTGAAAGGTAGCGCCCTTCAGCGCGATCCAGAATACGTTCCCGTCATCGTGCACAAGCCGGCAGCGCAGGTCATAGGTTCCCCCGTCTCCCTTTGATTCTTCTATCTCCTGCCGAACATAACCGCGGTCTTCCGGGTGAACGCGCGAAAGAAGCTTCTCGGCGGACAGGGCTTCATCAGCGTTGAGGCCGAAGAACGCATTGCAGGCAGGAGTCGAGTAGTCCTCACCGGTCTCCAGATACCAGAACCAGAAACCGATGCCAGCGCTTTCGGCGGCAGCCTGGAAAAGGTCGCTGAGGCGCTGGCATTCGTCCACCTCGTCCTGCCAGTGCGTGACGTCATAACCGGAAAAATAGACCGAGTCCGATCCGGCGCCCGTGCGTGGCTGGAAGACGAACTCAATGATCGATCTTCCCCGGCCTTCGATCTCGAAGACCGCGTGCGATCGGGAAGTACTGCCCCCGGTCGCCTTTTGAAAAGCTTCTTCGAGCGGCGCGGTTTCCGTTGACGCTCTTCCGGCGCTCCCCAACGCAGACAATTCTCGATTTGCGAGGTCGGCCGGCTCGATTCCCGCCGTTTCCAGGAAAGGTCCGGATACCGATCTGAACCGGCCGCCGTGAGAGATCTCGCCCGCCAACGCGAAGTTCTGCGTGAACGGATCGGAAGAAAAGGCTGGACTGTCGTTATCCATATCGAGGTGTTGAATCCCTTTCAGGAACAGGTCCCTTGGGGATGGATATCTTAACAAATGCGGGCGGGGTGTTAAAAAAATCGGGCCCCGGCGATCAAAGTCGCGGGGCCCGGAGCCGTGCGAAACAATTCGTTTCAGACGGAATTCCCGATCACGTCACCCGCCTTCCCGTAAGGAGCCGAATAATAAAGATCGCGAGCGCGATCACGAGCAGCAAATGAAGTACGCCGCCGAAAGTGTTCGTAGTGACGACGCCGATCAGCCACATAACCAGCAATATGATAATGATTGTCCAGATCATAGGTTCCTCCCGCCTTGTGATTCTTAAATTAGAATTGTGAAACTTCGTACGCCCCTCGTAACAGAACAACCACCGTGCCAAGGCCTCAGACCCAATAAAACACTGGCTTCCGTGCGTTCTGCAGGTTGAAAGTGATCCGTATCGCGGTATGGATTCGAGACAGTTCTGAACGGCAACCGTACACGGATCGCAGTTCAAAGCACCACTCCCGAACCGATGATCTCCTACGGAAGCAACCCTAAACCTAACTGATTGAACAGGTTGCGGGCCCTCGATGCCTCATTGGCCGGACAGGAATGTGCGTTGCAGTTACCTCTTCTGGAGATAGCAACATTCTGAAATCACACGAATGGAGAATTCAATGACGGAGAACAACAACAAGAACAGAGAAGGAACTGAAGACAGGTCAGGGAAGATCGAACAGGTACGGGCCGAGGCCGCCGAAGGAGTCGGAGGCGCCGCCGGCGCGGTCCGCAAGAGAACGGACTCCGCTCACGACTACCTGAGCGAACAGACTGAGGCCATCGAAGAGACATTCAAAGAAAAGACGGAAGAGGCGGCGGACGCGGCCCGCGAACTGCTCGAAAGGAGCAGGCAGGCCGGATACGGAGCCGCGGACCGGATCGACTCTGCTTCGGATTATCTGCGCGACGTCGACCTTAATGAGGTAAGACAGCGCGCGGCCGAACGCGTGCGGGAGAATCCCGCGATCGTTATTGCTTCGGCGGGAATTGCCGGCCTCTTGATCGGATACCTGCTTGGAAGAAAGATCGGATAAGGTTGTTCGAGCCTGGGGAGGTAACAGGAGAAGGACCGCCTCTCAGAATGCCGGTTCTTCTCCCGAAGGCCGTTTGCGATTATGATTCAAATACCAAGACCCGATCCGTTTGCTTAAGAAGATTCGCATTGCGGCCCCCAAATGAAAAGAAAAGCACTGGTCATTGACGATGACGAGTCGACACTCGATCTCCTGAAATATCAGCTCGAGTCGAAGGACTACGAGGTGTTCACGGCGCTCGACGGCACAACCGGCGAGAAGCTGGTGAACGAACAGGGGTTTGACATAATCCTCACCGACCTGAGCCTGCCTGACATCGACGGGATCGAACTTGTCCGGCGGTGCAAGCAGGCTTCGGCTTCCACCGAGATCATAATGATCACGGGGTTCGGGTCCGTGACCAAGGCGATAGAAGCGACGAAAGCCGGCGCTTTTTACTATGTAGAGAAGCCGGTCGACTTCGACGAACTTTACATATTGATCGAGAAGGCCGTCGAGCGAAAGCAGCAGGCGGACGAGATTCGCGAGCTCCGGGGGCGTCTGAGCAATGTAACGAGCTACCAGGGGATCATCGGCGGCTGCAAGGCGATGCAGGAGATCTATGAGCTGATCGAGAACGTAGCCGATTCGGACGCGAACATACTGATCCTCGGAGAATCGGGCACCGGAAAAGAGGTCATCGCGAACGCGATCCACTACAAGAGCAGCCGTTCCGGACAGCCTTTCGTAAAGGTAAATTGCTCGGCATTGCCGAAGGAACTGATCGAATCCCAGCTCTTCGGGCATGTCAAGGGCGCATTTACCGGTGCGAACAAGGACAAGACCGGACTGATAGGAAAGGCAAAGGGAGGAAGCCTTCTGCTGGACGAGATCGGCGAAATGCCCCTCGATCTTCAACCCAAACTTCTGCGCGTTTTGCAGGAGAAGCGGTACTACAGGGTCGGGAGCGAGACGCCCGTGAGCGCGGACTTCCGTTTGATCACTTCTACGAACCGCGATCCGGAGAAAGCGATCGCGGACGGCGATCTCAGGGAAGACCTTTACTACAGGATCAATACGATCGAGATCAGGATCCCGCCGTTGCGTGAGCGCGTGGACGACATCCCGATGCTTGCCGAGCACTTCCTGAAGATGTACTCGGACAAGTACGGAAGGCAGTTCAGTTCGTTCTCGAACGACGCTTACGAAAGCCTTCTTGAATCCGAGTGGCGCGGCAACGTGCGGGAACTGCAGCACGTGATCGAGAGAGCAGTGCTTATGAACAAGGGCGACCGAATAGAGACCTTGGAGATCCAGCGGGCAGGGACGGCCAGGAAGACAAAGGCCGCCGGAGCGTCGGTTTCATCCGTGGTCTCTGTTTCGGAGAATGCCGAAAGACAGGCGGAAGACCTCTTTGAAGACATCGGCGAAGAGATCGTCGAGCTGCTTGACGGGATCTCGGAATCGGAGATGGACGACAACGACGTGTTCGGATTCCTGGAGAAGTCAGTCGTTGAAGCGGCGTTGAAGAAGACGAAAGGCAACAAGAAAGCCGCGGCGCAATTGCTCGGGCTTTACCGTGCGCGGCTGTATGGAATGATCAAAAGACACGGTATCGAGAGCCCGAAGTGAAGAACGAACAAAGGGTAGGAATGGGTCTCCGCTGAAACGGGCCCCGGAACTGTAAACGAGTGATGAATGAAGAGACATTCACCGGAAAAAATGAACCAGGGAGGGAAAAAGAACCCGGCCGCAGGCCGGAGACGAATTCGGCAGCGGCAGCTGTCTCCGTCGGCCTCGCTTTGACGCTGGCGTTCTTCGCATTCGCCTATATTTACGGATTGCAGATCTTTTCGCCGATGGCGCTTGCTGCGGGCATATTGATCTCCCTGATCCTGATATGGGCGCTTCTTGCCAGTGTCCGGTCACGACGGCGGGGTCTCGCTCTCGATTCCCAGGTCATAAAGCTTGAGACAGAACTCTCCTCGCTGGGAGACAGGTTCGGCCTGCTTCTGGCGGAAACCGCGGACAATGAGCCTGTAGCAAGAGAACTAATCTCGAGCCTTTCCCACGACATTCGGACTTCTCTCAACGCGTTGTCCGGATGGGCAAAGATACTCGAGCGGGATAGCATAAGCGCTAAACTAAAAGAGACCGCGCTTGAAGGCATTGCCAGGAGTATCGAGAGACAGTCGGCGCTCCTTGACGAAGCCGCCGAGTTCCTGGCGCTCGAAGAGAGGGGCTCCCTGGAGATGTCAGACGGGATCGACAGCGGCGAACTGCTTTCCGATGTCGTCAATGACATAACTCCCAGCGCGGAGGATCGGCACGTCGTACTCGAGTTTCAGAGCTGTGCCGGCAAGACCCTGGTTTGCGACGAAGCCAGACTCCGCAAGGCCCTCAACAAACTGCTTAAGACAGTGGTGCGATTGACCCCTATCGGCGGGAAACTGCGCGTCAAAGCTGACAAGATCCCGGAAGGTCTCAGGATCTCGATCCGAAACAGCGTAGAAGCCGAGTCCGGGAGTTTTCCCTTCAGACACCTTCCCGGCATCAAGCGCGATCCGCTAGATACCTCCAATGGCACATCCGGTTCCGGACTTTCGCTTGCGATCTCGAGGCGGATCATAGAGATGCACGGCGGCGAGGTCGCTGTCGACGAGGATGTCGCCGGACTCGGGACCGAGATCAACGTCCGTTTGCCCGACCGCACTTCGTGAGAACGCCCCAAGCTCCTGTCCCCGATTCCTACACGTTTCTCGTCCCGAATCGATACACGCCCCCCTGGCAAGCATTCGACCTCCGAACAACTCCCAGCCTCTAACCGTTGTCCTTAAACAACTTACGTCGACTCGCCCGTTGCGGAACGGTCATTGCGATGACATAGGGTAAAGCCCGGACCTTCCAAGCCGCGGCTTCATTCATTTAATAAGAGAATTTTTCTATGAGAGGCAGAACAATGAGACTAAGAAGATCAGTGATCACTATTTTAAGTTGTGCTGCGCTCCTCGTCGCCGGAACGGTGACTTTCGGACAGGTACGAGCATACAGGGTTTCGGACGACCGCGTGGAGAACGTGCTCGTTCAGATCGAAAGCGGGACCGACAGGTTTCGCCGAGCATTCGACCTGGCGATCGACCAGAGCCGGTTCGACGGCACGTCGAGAGAGGACGCACTTCAGCGCAACATCGAGCAATTCGAAAACGCCACGGACCGGCTTCGGCAGAGATTCGAAGCTGAAGAGTCCGTTTCGGCTGATGTGACTCGCGTGCTCAACAGCGCCGCGTACATCAATAAATTTATGACCGGGAACGCGCTCGGCACGATGGCGGAACGGCACTGGGTGAACATCAGGAACGACCTGAACACACTCGCCGGATACTACAGTCTGAGATATGACTGGAATGCCGCTGTAATCGACGGCGATCCGATCGACGCAAAGCCGTACAGGGTTACCGACCGCCAGGTCGACGTGATTCTCAGGAGGATCGAGAACAGGACCGACAACTTCAAGGGCCGACTTGATACGGCGCTCGACAGGAGCGTGCTGGACAATACGAACCGTGAGGACAGGATCAACCAGTTCGTCGCCGGGTTCGAGGCCGACACCGACCGTTTGAGGGAGAGGTTCGACGCCGGCGCCTCCGTCGACAACGATGTCGAACGGGTACTTTCAAGCGCAGCGTACATCGACGCATTTGTGCGCTCGAACAAACTTACGAACGTTGCCGAACGCAACTGGCAGAACATCAAGAACGATCTGAACACCCTTGCCGGCTACTACAACGTAACGTTCAGCTGGACCGCGCCGACTCAGGACTATCGAGACGTTGCCTATACCGTCAGGGATAACACCGTAGACGGCCTTCTGTCTTCGATAGAGACCAAGACTGACACATACAGACGGCTGATGGAACAGGCGCTCGACCGGAGCATCCTGAACAATACGTACAGCGAGCGTTCTTTCCTTGATTACATCGATGAGTTTGAGAACGCCACGGACCGGCTTGACCAGAGGTTTGACGCGCGCGAATCGACCGATCAGGACGTGACGAATGTCCTCGCGAGGGCAGCCTACATCGAGTCCTTTATGAGGGATTACAGGCTGATGCGCTCGGCGGAGTATCAGTGGAGGTCTTTAAAGACCGACCTGAACACGCTTGCGCAGTACTACGCAGTCGATTTCGCGTGGAACAGGCCTTATCCGCAGGCGGGCGAGTTCAACTCGATGATCACGGGAACCTACAGGCTCAACCGAACCCTGAGCGATGACGTTCCGACGGTCGTGCGAAATGCTATCGACGTCTACCCGCAGATCCGCTTGGACCGAATCGAGCGGAACCTCACACGAAGGCTTTCGTCCCCGATGATGCTCGCGATCGACAAGAGCGGAACAAAAGTGATGATCGCCTCGAGCAACGCGCCGCAGGTGAGTTTCACCGCGGACGGGATCACGCGCACAGAAACGAACAACGGAAGGCAGATCCAGGTGACCGCCAATTCATATTATGAAGGCGTGTCGCTCGCTTATGACGGTGCCGGGGCAAACGAGTTCTACGTGAACTTCATGCCCGTCGGACGCGACCAGCTGAGGGTCATCCGCAGGGTCAATCTTGAGAACCCGGACGAGACGATAACCGTCGCCAGCGTTTACGACAAGGTCGAATCCACCGCTGACTGGAACAACGTTTACGATCCGCGAAGGAACGGAAATCCGGACACCGGGACGACCGGGAGCTTCATTGTCCCGGCCGGCACGGATCTGCGGGCCGTGCTCAACTCGACCATTTCGACGAGCGACTCTGAAGACGGTGAACGATTCACCATGAGGGTCACTTCGCCGAACAGGTACGAAGGCGCGATCATCACCGGCCACGTGGTCGAAGCGGAGAGATCCGGTTTGTTCACCGGACGCGCAAAGATGACGCTGGACTTCGACACGATCCGGCTTCGCAACGGAAGGACCTATGAGTTCGCCGGGCTTATCGAAGGCGTGACGCTTGCGAATGGCAAGCAGGTCACGATCGACAACGAAGGCGAGGTCAGGGATGAAGACAGCCAGACCAGAGAGACAGTCACACGGGCCGGGATCGGAGCCGGCGTCGGAGCCATCATCGGAGCCATCCTCGGCGGCGGTGAAGGCGCTGCGATCGGTGCCGCGGTAGGCGGCGCCGCAGGAGCCGGAACCGTGGTCGCGCAGGGGCGCGAGAACGTCGTGCTTGATCCGGGATCGACGATACTGATCGAGGCACAGGCGCCCGCGTACGTCGGATCGAACCGATAGGCGATCCGGTCACATTGGCAAAGGGGCGGGGTCTTCGGATCCCGCCCCACATTTACGTTTGAACCAGAAACAGACGGAGGTCCGGGAAGATGGAAGATCGAAAACTCGCAAAGGATGAGGCTCGCAGGGCGGCGAATTACGGGAACATCAAGGACGAGGTGAAGTCCGATGTCGGCGGAGAGATAGCCGCGGAAGCGGACAAGCCCACCGAGTCAGAGGTCTCGAGAGAAAAGGACATCGCACGGGGAATGCGCAGCAAGGCCATCGACGAGGTCGAGCAGACCGAGCGCGAGGTGGAACGCGGACGAGTCGCCGCGCGCTTTGCCCAGGTCATCGATTACGTGTTCTATCTGATCTACGGTTTCCTGGGGATACGGCTTCTGCTCGAATTGCTCGCCGCCAGGGACAGCGCGGAGTTCGTGCAGTGGATCAAGGCGGTCACGGGGATCTTCTACTGGCCGTTCGAAGGCGTGGTGGCGAGTCCGAGCGTCGAGGGGCATACGCTCGCGCTGCCGATCATCGTCGCGCTTGTTTCGTATCTGCTGCTCCATTTCGCGATCATAGGGTTGCTGAGGATGATCGCGCACAGGAAGACGGCGATCTGAGCTACGGCAAAAAGAAAAGAACAAACAAGATAGACAGGATGGAAACGATAGCCGGAGCTGATTCGTAACGCTGAACAGAATTCTTCAACGTTCGTACTCAACCACGGCAATCCTAAAGATCCTGTCTATCCTGTTTATTTTTATATTGCCTTGGTCTTTTATACTTCTGGAAAAGAATCAGAATAGCCAGGTTTCTTTGGGATCGAGGCGACTGAGTATCTACGTGGAAAAATACAGTTCAGCGTTACGAATCAGCTCCGGCTATCGTTTCCATCCTGTCTATCCTGTTTGCTCTTCTTCTTTAATTCCCGTCGCTCGCGCTCCGGGTACTGATCTTTGCCCGCCGCACGCCTACCGCTCACTCTTCTCAGGCCAGTAGATATCCACAAGGTTCGCGACCGGGCCAACGATGAATAGCGCGTAATAAGGCGCGTGGACGTTCTCCATCATCCTCAGGACCATCTCCGCCGCCGCGACCAGGAACGCGACAAGCATCTGCGCCCCCTTCGAGCGCCGAACGGTCGTCGCCGGATCGGTGATCATGAAGAAGATGAACAGCTGGTACATCGCGCCGGTGATCGGGGCGATCTCGGCGAGGAATGCGTGCCCGGTCCATAGGCTCCGTATGCCGGCGAAGAAGATGAATCCCGCGACGTAAGTGAACGTGATGTGGAACCGCTTCAGCCGGTAAATAATGAGGCAGCCGAGGACCCAGATCACGGTCATCGCCGCGAGGTTATTGCCCCACTGGATGCTAAGCGTCGAGTACGCCGAAGGCGCGATCAGAAGCATCACCGCGATCCCGAAGTTGGAAGGGTTCCAAAGATGGCGGCCCTTCAGTTTCAAGACATATTTCGAAGTGATGGTGATCGCGGAACAAAGAGCGAAGGTCCAGAAGAAGGGCGAGCGGGTCAGGATCCCGACACTGATCCCCGATATGTAAGCGCTCGCGAGGAAGGGCCATTGCCCGCGGTCGATCTTCGAAAGCACCGCGTCGAACAGCACCGCCACTCCAATCGCGAGCAGCGTCTGAGGGTAGCTTTCAAGGATGCCGTAGAAGACCTGCCCGACGAGAAGGATCAGCGTGATCAAAAGCGGCATCACCAGCCGCGTATCGATGCCGAACGTCTTCAACGGCATCAAGGACGCGCTCGGCGGCGCCACGATATTCGAAGCTTCCGTACTCATAGATCGACCGACACCTTGTGCAGAGTGTTGATCTTCGGCGATTCGATCACCTTCGTTTCGCCGTTCGGGAACCTGATCTCCACTTTGTCCACCTTGTTCGTTTCGCCAAGCCCGAAGTGCGCGCGCCTCTGGTTCTGCGCGCAGTAGCCGCTTCCGCCGTGGATCTCCTGAGCCTGGGTTGCACCATTGCGGTACAGTGTGATCCGCGTACCGATCGCGTCGTCGTTCCCGAACCCGAACGCGATCCAGTTCCGGCCTTCCTTCACGTTGTTCTTGTAGATCAGCACCGGGCCTTTCTGATTCGCGACCACGACATCCAGGACGCCCCGGTTCCAGAGGTCGGCGACCGCGACGGCGCGGCCGTCGAACGTTTCGCGAACGCCTGTCGCGAGCGCAACCTCGGTGAAAGATCCTTTTCCGTCGTTAAGCCAGAGTTTCTTCTGCTGATAACCCGAAAGGCTTCTGCCTTTCATTTCGGGCCAGTTCGCGGCGTCGCCTATGATCGAGTTGTTGCCGAGCGTGATCTTGGAGAAGTCGTACCAGTAATTTACGTTCTTGTCGGCCGAAACGTATCCGTTCGTCAGGAAGATGTCCTGGTCGCCGTCGTTGTCGAAATCGCCGAACTGGCTTCCCCAAGCCCAGCCTCCGTCCTCGACTCCGACCGCGTTGGCCAGGTTGTCGAACTTCACGTCATTCCCGGAAGTGCCCCGCCGCGGGACCCATAAGTTGTTTCCCTGCAGAAGGATGCCGCGTTCCGAGATGTTCGATTCGTAGATCGCGAGCCGGCCGTCGTTCATAACGTCGCCGAAGCTCGCGTTCATTCCGCTCTTCGGCGCGAAGCCGACTCCGGAGGCTTCGCTGGCGTTTATGAATCGCTTTCCGCCGTCGTTCAGGAAAAGCTCCGAGATCCCGTAATCGTTCGAGACGAAAAGGTCCGGATAGCCGTTCCCTGTCAGGTCCGCCGCCCCGGCCGCGAGAGCCCATCGGGTGGAGCTGATCCCGAGCTTCTCGCTTACCTCTTCGAACTTCCCTCCGCCCAGATTGCGGTAGAGGTACTTTCGTCCGCCGTTGTTGGCGTACTCGAAGCTCTCGGGCATTATCCGCGTGTTCTCAAGCTTCCAGAGGTTGATCTCGGGCCGGAAGTAGCCTCCCAGGAAGATGTCGAGGTTGCCGTCGCGGTCGAAATCGAACCAGATCCCGGTGTTGATGTTCGCCCACTCGGGAAATCCCGCAGTCTCGACCTCTTCGAACGACTTGCCCCCGTTGTTTCGGTAAAGTGCGGTCTTGCCCCACTTGTAAAGCAGGAGGTCCTCGAAACCGTCGTTGTCGAAGTCGCCCCAAACGGCGCCCATCGAAACTCCGGTCCCGCCCTTATTGACGTCGGCGACACCGACGTCGGAAGCGACGTCGGTGAACGAACCGTCGCCGTTATTGCGGTAAAGCGCGTTGAAACTGCCTTCGCCGCTGTTCGTCAGGTAGATGTCGCTCCAGCCGTCTTGGTCGAAATCGACGATCGAAACGCCGGCGCCCATCGAGGCGATCTGCGGCATTATGTTGTTGAGTTTCGGGTCCAGCGAGGGAGCCTTGTGGACGAAATCGACTCCGGATTCCTTCGCCACCTCTTCAAAATAGAATCCGAACCGTTCGAGCGCAGTCTCGCGGTCGAACTCGCCTTCGGCGCCGCCGTAGAAGTGCTCCACAAGGAACGGCACGCCGAGCAGCGCGAAGAAGAGAACGGTGATGAATGCTTTTCGCCAGTTCATTCTAAAGTGAGCGGTAATCGGTCAGCAGTGAGCAGTCGGAAACTGGACACAGATAAACACAGATACCTCCAATCGCTTATCCCCGCTGCAGAGATTCAACTCATCTAGCTGCTTACGGCGATACACGTCTATTTGGATTGCCGAAACTCGCCGCCAAAAAATCTCTGCGTTCTCCGCGTTCTCTGCAGTTTAATCCCTCCCCCGCAGGGCGCCCCGGAAGGCATCCGGAGCCACATACCGAGTGTGAAACCTTACCCAATCAGCGCGGTTCTTCCTGTAAACCGGATCGTCCTCAAGCACCGTCGGCGCGCGCGTATAATCGTTCGTCGCGTGCGTCGGAAGAGGCAGTAAAGTCTTCGAGAACACGGAGTTAAGGTCGCCGTCCTTGATCCAGCCGTTGCCGATTATAACAAAGTCCCGTTTCCAGCCCTTCGGAGGGTCGGGCAAAGCGGGGAAGCTCATCGCTAGCTCGTCGCCCGCGTTCGAAAGGACGTAACGGTCATCGGTCTTCAAGAGAAGTTCGAGTACGTCTCCGAACCGAGTGTAGTATCCCTCGAGGTCGCGCCACTTCTGGGCGGTCGTTTTGATCCGGCTGTAATCCGGGACCTCGGGCGAGGAATCGTCGCGCTTCTCGATAACGGAAAAGCCGCGGTACCTCAGATCGGCCGAATCGAGCGCGATCTCCTTGATCTTCGTGTCCTTGCCGTCCTTTCCGACCGCCCACGAGAGCCTGTCCCAGAAGATCTCGAGCTCGGTTCGGAGCCTGATCCTTCTGTTCTGTGCATCGGCGGGGAAGACGTCCGTGATGTCGAGCAGGACGTTCTTCATCTTTCCGGCGGGGAAGCCCAGGTTCTCCTTCACCGCCTTCCAGCCGCCTTTTCCGTCGGGGATCTCTATGCTCAGAGACTTCGGCGGTTCCGGGTTCGCCTGTCCGCGCTGGACGTTGATCGAGGCGTCGGTCGGATGCATCCAGCCCTCGCCGACGATCCACAGCTTGCCTTCCCTTGGCGCGTTCTCAGGCAGCGTCAGTTCGACCCAGTGGTCTTCCGCGATTCCCTGGTACGTTCCGCGCTTGATGCCGTCGAGATATACTTCGTCGAGCTTCGAGACGGTCTCGATAACATCGCGGCCGTTGTGATCGACAGCCTTGGAAAAACGGTTCAGTTCGCCGGTTGTGAACACCTCGAGCGGCGGCAAGGGGATCGAGAACCGTTCGTCGGTGAAGACCTCCGTCCCTTCCGGATGATCTACCGCGAGCAAACGGTAATTGTCGATATAAAAGCTTTCCCAGTACTCGCCCGTGATACGTAGTTCGTACTTGCCGTCCTTTGGTTTCAATGCCTCGCCCGGGATCTTGAACCACTCTTCGGTCTGGAGAATTCCGTAAGTATCCTGCGCGTTGATCTTCAGCCCCAGAGCCGGGCTCCACGGAGGCGCGTCCTTAACGTGTTCGAACCGCTCTCCGTTCCAGGCGAAAAGATGCGGACACGAGCCCTTCAAACGCTGTTCGGCCTCGACGACCTGGTCGGCCTTCAGATCGAACTCCGCCTGGACATATCCGTTCTGCCAGACGACGCGGAGTACATCGGCGAAAGTGTTCTCGCCGAGCCCGAAGTGCACCTGCGGCGAAGTGATCAGCCGCTTCTGCGCGAGGAGCCCGGACCTGAGTTCCATCTCGCCGCCGATCCCGTACGAGTTGACCCTCTGGTCGCCCTCGGTCTTTGCCGCCTTCGGACGAATGATCTGCCAGTGGTAGTTTCGTGAGAGTACAGTATCAAGAACTGCTGGTCTTCCCGCCTGGTCGAGGCCCACCAGTTCAATTACTCCATCCGAATCAATGTCCGCCGCATCCAGCGGCGCTACGTCTTTTTGCCGGGCCGCGTCATAAGGCATCGCTACGTTCGTTCGGTCCGGATCCTTGGGACTTTCGATTGCAAGAAAGAAGCGCCAGGGCACTGTTTCCGACGAGGCGATCAGATCAGGCGCGCCGTTGTTGTCTATGTCGACCAAAAGCAACTTGTCACCGTCACGAACAACATCTCCAATCGTCCATTCTTCTGTCGTCTTTGGCGCACTTCCTGCGAAGGTAACGGCCCGAGCCTTCCCGTCGGAAATGGCTACGAGCGTCAATCCAGAAGCTGGATCCAATGTTCCTAGAGAGACAGCATCTGCTTTGAGTGTCGACCCGAACGACATCTGAGAGAAGCTGCCGCCCCGCAAATTGGAATAGACCGTGAGATCACCGTCCGGAGAAAGAAAGGTAGCGTCGATATCCCCATCTTCGTCGAAGTCGCCGAAGACAATGTCTGTCGCTTCTTCATCGCCTGAAAACGGTTCATTCTTCGAGAATTTTCCTTCCGCCTCGTTCCTCAGCACAAAAGGCGAGCCTTCCAAGGGCGCGAGCACTAAATCCAGATCCCCTTCATTGTCGTAATCGAACGCCCATGCTCCATTGTAAGCCGCGCTCGTGATCTCGGCCGGGAGCCCGGTCGCCGAGGTCGCATCCTCGTATGAGCCGTCTTCTCTTTGCTTAAAAAGCCGAAGTCCTTTCTCGGTCGCGAACGCGAGATCGATCCGGAAGTCGTAGTCGAAGTCGATCTGTGCGACCTGTTTCGGCGAACTTACGCTGAAAGGAATTTCCGCGTCTCCGACAACCGTTTTGTCTTCCGTACTGTACGCGACGATCGGCTTCTCGCCGTCCTTGAAAACAACGAAGGCAGTCTTCGCCTCGACATCTGCGACGATTTTCTTTTCGAAAGAGATCTCGGTGTCGGCCGGGGCAGGTTTGAACTCGGGAGCCGGAAGGACAAGAGGCTTTCGGATCAGGCGGCCCGGGGCCGTGTCGGAAGCCTTGAACTCGGCGAGAGAAGACCGGTACTCCGGTTCACGGAGAAGCACGTTCTTGAGGAAAGCGGTCTGCTGAGCCGCCTGGCCGGAGTTGGCTGAGTTTGTGAGTTCGCTGAGCTTGGCGAGTTGGTCCTTAATCTCCGAAGGCCAGTTTTCCGAACGCTGCCGCAATGAATTGACAGATTCCTTCAGCGATCCCGAATTGCCCGTTTTTGCGGAGATCCGCGATATCTCGACTTCCAACGCCAGGTTTCCGGGAAGATCCTTCTCCAGCTTGTCCTTCAGTATCGCGAGCGCTTCCGAATCCTTTCCCTGCTTTTCCAATTCTTCCGCGATAGCGTATTGCGAGATGTGGTCTTTCGGATCGAGCTCGACCGCCTTCCTGAAGTGCCCGAGCGCCTTCTCCGCGTCGCCTTTCGCCACTTCGAGCTCCGCGAGGTTCGCGACGACCGCTGCATTCTCCGAGGCCAGCCCGCTTGCCTTCTCGAGATTCTCGGTCGCTTTCTCGAGATCGCGCTGGCGGAGATAGAGGACGCCGAGGTTGTTGTGTGAAGCCGGTTCGGTAGGAGCGAGCTCGATCGTGCGGTTCAGTTCCGTGATCGCCCTCTGGTCGTCGCCTGCCTCGATCGCGGCGAGGCCTACGTAGAAGGACTTGACCGCTCCTGCGTATTCTTCCGAGCCTTGCTCAAGCGCTCCGCCCCCGCACGACAGCGACAGGACCGCAAGCAAAGCTGTGACAAGAATGCGTTTCATTGAAAGAAGAGAAACAGGATGGACAGGATATACAAGGATGTGTCCGAAGCCCAAGCGTCAGCGCGGGCTACCTCGAGAAGTTCCAGATTCAAAGTTCCAGGTTCAAAGACAGGAAGCAAACCACGTTAGCCTCTCTTGATCTTGGAACCTGGAACCTGGAACTTTGAACTTTGAGCGCCAGCCCTCCTTCACGGTCGGGCATTCTTTTTTGCGGCACTTGGCGCCTTAGCGACTTTGCGGGAAATCTTTCGCGTACCAAATCTCGGTTCGTAACAAAACTACTCGAGGGAGAAGACTCTCGCCAAGCCGCAAAGCCGCAAAGAACCGCAAAGAAAACCACTCAAAGCATCATGCCCGTAGCCTTCGTCACGGTCGGGCCTTCTGCTTTGCGGCACTTGGCGCCTTAGCGTCTTTGCGGGAGGTCTTTCGCGTACCAAATCTCGGTTCGTAACAAAACTACTCGAGGGAGAAGACTCTCGCCAAGCCGCAAAGCCGCAAAGAACCGCAAAGAAAACCAGTCAATGCATCATGCCCGCAACCTTCGTCACGGTCGGGCCTCTTTCTTTGCGGCACTTGGCGCCTTAGCGTCTTTGCGGGAGGTTTTTCGCGTTCCAAATCTCGGTTCGAAACCAGAACTACCCGAGGCAGAAGACTCTCGCCAAGCCGCAAAGCCGCAAAGAAAACCACTCAATGCATCATGCCCGCAACCTTTGTCACGGTCGGGCCTCTTTCTTTGCGGCACTTGGCGCCTTGGCGTCTTTGCGGGAGGTCTTTCGCGTTCCAAATCTCGGTTCGAGACCAGAACTACCCGAGGCAGAAGACTCTCGCCAAGCCGCAAAGCCGCAAAGAAAACCACTCAATGCATCATGCCCGCAACCTTCGTCACGGTCGGGCCTCTTTCTTTGCGGCACTTGGCGCCTTAGGGTCTTTGCGGGAGGTCTTTCGCGTTCCAAATCTCGGCTCGAGACCAGAACTACCCGAGGCGCATGACTCCCGACAAACCGCAACGTCAATGCCCATCGATCATTGGCCATTGGTCAATGATCACTGCTCGATGTCCATTGTCCCCGGGACAAACTCCCTCGGTTCTCCACCTTGCTTGATGTAATAGAACTTGTTCCCCGCGACGTCCCGGAGGGTCTGCTTTTCACCTCCCGGCCAGTGGATCGTCAGTCCGTCGATCTTTGACGCATCGCCCAACCCGAAGTGGACCCGGAAGTCGCTCACCGAAAGATAACTCTGCGCGCCCATTACCTGGCGCTCGATCGTCCGGTCCCCGATCTTCGCCACCAGCCTCGCCCCGATCGCGTTCGTGTTCTTTCCGTTCCCGCGCAAAAAGAAGAACGCGAAGTTTCCCTTCTTCCCCGTCTCGTTGAACGCGATCTGTGCCGTGCCTCCGTTGTTCACGATCACGTAATCGAGGTCGCCGTCCCCGTCGAGGTCCGCAGTCGCAAGGCCGCGCGAGACCTGCACATCCTTCAACGCGTCACCCGCCGACTCGCTTATGTCCTTGAACTTGCCGTTGCCCAGGTTCTCATAGAGCGAGTTCGGCTGCGCGAATGTGATCGAATCCGAGTTCTTCTCAATGTTGTCCTCGATATGGCCGTTTGCCACCAGAAGGTCATCGTCCCCGTCGTTATCCGCGTCGAACAGGTCCATTCCGAACTTGAGCCGTTGCCGGGCCGTCGCGCCGATCCCCACCGCGTCGGACACTTCACGGAAGAACATCGGCTCTTCCTGGGTATAGAGTGCGGTCGACTCCTCCTGAAAGTTCGTCACGACGATGTCGGGAAGCCCGTTAGAGTCGAGATCGCCGAAGTCGGCGCCCATCGATCCTTCTTCCCGCCCGATCTCGCTGTAAGCCGCTCCGCCAAGCTTTGCGCGGTCCTCAAAGACGCCCTTTCCGTCGTTGATCCAGAGCTGGTTCGGGGTCGAGTCGTTCGCGACGTAAACGTCCTGGTCCCCGTCGAGATCGATGTCTCCGATCGCAAGCGCCAGGCCTTTCTCAGGCTCGCCGGTTATCCCGGCTTTTTCGCTGGCATCGGCGAACTTTCCGTCGCCGACGTTCTCCCAGATCTGATCCCCCACAGCCTCGTAGAGATATGGCGCGGAGTAGGTTTGGAGGCCGTTCTTGTATGTAGCAACGTGTGTCGATTGCGAGTACGACACATACTTGACGACGAAAATGTCCAGATCGCCGTCGTTGTCCAGGTCCGCGAAGCCCGCGCTTGTCGCCCATTTCCCGTCGCCTTGGATACCCGCCTTTTCGGTTACATCTTCGAAGGCGGAACCTGTGTTCCGGAGGAGCCTGTTGTTTCCGAAATAGTCCGTTAGAAAAACGTCGGTTGCGCCGTCCCCGTCGAAATCTCCGACCGCAGCGCCTTGTCCATAGCCTACGCCCGGAAGCCTCCAGTCAGCGGTCCGGTCAGTGAATTTCCCCTTGCCATCGTTAATGTACAGGCGGTTCGAAGCTTCGGACGGCCGTTCCTGGGAATTCAGGTTCCCGCTGTTCACAAGCAGTATGTCCGGGTCGCCGTCGATATCAAAGTCGGCGATCGCGACGCCTCCGCCCAACACCTCGGGCATCCATTTCGACTCCGATCTTCCGCCGATGTGTTTGAAATCTATACCCGACTCGACGGTACGGTCAGCAAACGTGATGTTCGACGTGCCTTCCTCAGGCCCGACTCCCTGTTCTGCGGTTCCACAGCTCGCCCCGAACGCGGCAAACAGGACCGAAACTGTTGCGATCAGTCTATTCATTTGGAGCTGAGCTGGCGCGCCTTGTCCGCTGCTTCCTGCGCCTTGGCGCTCATACCAAGCGCCTTGTAAGAATTTGCAAGCAAACCGTACAACGCCGCCTTGTTTCGCGGATCCGCCGAGTCGACGATCGAACTGGCGATCTCGATCACTTCCTCGTGACGCCCCGCTTTGTAGGCTTCCTGAAGGCGGAACATCTTGTCCACCATTCTTCCCTGTCTTCCGGTTTTTTCCGTCAGAGCCTTATAAGCTTCTTCAACTGCTTTTGAGTGATAAGCGGCCTTTTCCGCATTCCCGGCCTGAGCGTAAACCCTGGCCAGCGCGTTGTGGGCTGCGATCGATCCCGGTTCGTTCGCTGTGACAGATTCGAGGATCTCGATCGCCTTGTCATTATTTTGCTCGTAGAAATGAAGCAATCCCCGCAGAACCAGGGCGTCCGTGTATTTCTGCGCGACGATCTCTTTCCAGACGGAATCCAGGGTCTCCGCCGCCTTCTTGTTTTCGCCCGTGTGGAAATACGCGCTCGCGAGCATCGACGCGCGCTCCACGTCCGGTGGCGAGTCCATTTTCGCGAAGGTATCTCTGGCTTCCGCGTATTTGCCGAGCTTCATATAGACCTTGCCGAGCAGGAGTTTGTCTTCCTCGGTTGCCGTCGATGCCGATTCGGTGAGGACCTTCTCGAGCGAAAGCCAATCTTCCCGCTGAGTCAGCGCTTGCCGGTAGACCTCGACGCCCCGGTTTGATGCAGGGTATTTTTCGTGGACAGCTTTGATGGATTCGAACTCGGCGGGAGTGAGCTTCGCCCCGGAGTTCATTTTCTTTGCCAGCGCTTCCACGGTGCTGATAGCCGAAGGATCGGATTCGAACGAACCGGTACCCGCGCACGCCGCCAATAAAACTGATAGAGCGGCCGCGAGAGCAGCCGCGCACATGATGGCCGGTCTGGTCTTCATTTCAGGCTGAAGGGGAATTCAGTCTCTCAAGAGCTGTTTCGCGATGACGAGCCTCTGAATCTCGCTCGTGCCTTCGCCGATCGTGCAAAGTTTCGCGTCGCGCCAGTATTTCTCGGCCGGGTAGTCCTTTGTGTAACCGTAGCCGCCGTGGATCTGGATCGATTCCTCGGCGACGCGGACCGCCGTTTCCGAGGCGTACAGCTTTGCCATCGCGGACCTCTTGGTTACCGTGATCCCGGAGTCCTTCGCAGCCGCAGCCTGGAGAGTGAGCAGGCGGGCGGCCTCGATCTGCGTGGCCATGTCCGCAAGCTTGAACTGGATCCCCTCGAACTTGGAGATCGGCTTTCCGAACTGCTCGCGTTCCTTCGAGTATTTCAGCGCAGCTTCGTAAGCTCCCTGCGCGATTCCGACTGAAAGAGCGGCGATCGAAATTCGGCCGCCGTCGAGCACGCTCATCGCCTGGATGAAACCCTCGCCTTCTTCGCCGAGCAGGTTCTCGTCGGGAACGTAGCAGTCCTCGAAGACGACGGACGACGTCTCCGAAGCCCGCATTCCGAGCTTGTTCTCCTTCTTGTCGGACCTGAAGCCCTCCATCGACTTGTCGAAAATGAACGCGGAGATACCCCGGTTTCCTTTCTCTTTGTCGGTCACCGCGACCGCGACGCAAACGTGGCAGGCGATCGCGTGAGTGATGAAGTTCTTCGAGCCGTTGACCTTATAGCCGCCGTTACTTTTCACCGCGGTCGTGCGGGTTCCGCTGGCGTCGCTTCCGGCCTGGGCCTCGGTCAGCCCCCACGCGCCCCAGCTTTCGCCCTGAGCAAGCGGGACAAGGTACTTCTGCTTCTGTTCTTCAGATCCGAAGGTGTAAATGTGGTTCGAACAGAGCGAGTTATGCGCCGCGACGCTAAGCCCCACCGATCCGCAAACGCGGCCGAGTTCCTCGATGATCGTCGCGTACTCGACATAGCCCATCCCCGCGCCCCCGTATTCCTCGGGAAAGATGATCCCCATCAGGCCGAGCTCGGCGAGCTGCGGACGGAGTTCGTCGAAGAAGTGCTGGTTCTCGTCCCACTCGAGCGCGTGAGGCGCCACTTCGCTCTCCGCGAACTCGCGGACGCTGTACTTTATCTGTTCCTGCTCTTCGCTAAGCTGAAAATCCATAAGTAGTTGATGATCAATCGGGGGGTGTGCCCAATAGATTATCAGAGAGCGGTGTGTTCAGAAAGCGGGCTTCAGGGGTCAGGAGGAGGGGCGGAAGTTCATAAGTCCGGCAACTTCGCGTTCTGTGAGCTCGCGGAATGCGCCGGGCGCAAGCGAACCGATCTGGATCCTGCCGATCGCCGTTCGTTTGAGCTTCACGACGGAGAAATTGATGGCGTCGAACATCTTTCTGATCTGCTGGTTGTGTCCCTCGTACAGGACCACTTCGAACCAGGCGTTCGTTTTCGCCGTTCGGAGGGGGATTATCTCGGCGGGTGCGGTGCGGAAGCCATCATCGAGTGTGACTCCGCGGCGCAGAACATCGACGGCGCTTTCGGGGGGAAGACCTTTCACTTTTACTTCATACCGCTTGGGGATCGTGCGCGTAGACGAGACCTTATTGGCGAACTGGCCGTCGTTGGTAAGTATGATCAGGCCCTCGGTCGTGAAATCAAGCCTCCCGACCGGGTAGAGGCGGCCGAATTTCTCCGGTACATAGTCGGTGACGAGAGGGCGGTTTTCGGGATCGGAAACGCTGGAGAGACAGCCTTTCGGCTTGTTGAGCAGGATGTAAAAATCCTTTCTCTGCTCGAGCTTCGGATTGATCAGCTTTCCCCGGACCTTTATGTGGTCCTTCGACGGATCGGCTTTCGTGCCGAGCTCCGTGACGACTTTGCCGTTGACGGTTACCTCGCCGGCGACGATCATACGCTCGGCCGCGCGCCGGGACGCGACGCCGGCGGAGGAGATCAATTTTTGGAGACGGACTTCCATAATGTGAGCAGTGAGCGTTGAGCAGTGAGCAGGCGAATCTTAGCGAGACGCTTTCTTAATGAAATTCCGACTCGACCAGATCGTTACCGTTTCGCTCGATACGAGAAGGCCTAGGGGCGCTTCATCAAACTTCGTCTCAGGCCGAAGGTCAAGGCAAGGCACTCATCTACCTTGCGTTCGGCGCGCCCATGCTCGGTTTCGTTTAGATAGCCAATCCTGTATGCAATCTCGAGCTGCGTACTTACTTCGTTCAATGAGCCTATCGAAACACCAAGGAAGTGTCGAAACTGCTCTTTCGTGCGATCAGCGGCACCTTCGGCGATGTTAGAAGGTACAGATACCGCTGCGCGCCTGAGTTGTGAGGTTAATCCATAGAGTTCTTCGCGCGGGAACTCGGCCGTAAGCACATAAATGTGCGTAACGAGGTTCATCGATTTCTGCCACGCAAGCAGATTCTTGTGAGGTTTCATCTGTCATACGCCTTTTGTGGGAATCTCCAATTCGATTGGGACCTTGATACTAAGATAAATCGTCCGAAACGCTCAAGGGACAGCTTTAGGTTTGAAGATAGCAGGTCCTTGACAACATGCCTGGATTGCTCGATTCTTGCTCACCGCTCACCGCTCACCGCTCACCGCTCACCCTACAAACTCTTCAAAATCCTCAATACTCGGCAGTTCGGACAGGTCCTTCAGCCCGAATTGGATCAGGAAGTCGCGGGAGGTTCCGTACTGCATAGGTTTGCCGACCGTGTCCTTGCGGCCGCGGGAGACGATCAGGCGCTTGTCGAGGAGGGTCTTGATCGAAGAGGCGGACTGGACGCCGCGGATCTCCAGTATCTCGGGGATCGTCACCGGTTGTTTATACGCGATTACGGCCAGCGTTTCGAGCGAGGCGAGCGAGAGCTTCGCCGAGGGCTTGGTCTTGAGGAATTCGCGGACCTCTTCGTGGTGTTCTGTCCGCGTCGACATCTGCCAGCCGCCGCCGATCTCGCGGATCTGGAGTCCGCTTTCACGTCCCGCGTATTCAGCGCTCAACTCCTCAAGTGCAGACGCGATCGCGTCTTTGTCCTCGTCGAGCACCCTTGCCATCGTGCGGACCGGGAGCGGCTCGTCCGAGACGAAGATGAGCGCCTCGATGGCGGACTTGAGCTCGGCGCGGGAGCGGGAACCGCCGCCGTTTGTATTAGGTTCTGCCTTTTCGTCTGGCATGGTGGCTATGCCCGTCGCTCGCGCTCCGGGTTCCGATTGTTATGCCCGTCGCTCGCGCTCCGGGTACCGATTGTTATGCCCGTCGCTCGCGCTCCGGGTACCGATTTTCAGGTTGAGGTTCTAAACAACGAAAAAGATCTGTAAAGAGCCGGATCGCAACGGTAGCCCGCGCTGACGCTTGGGCTTCGGACACGTTTCGCTTCGCTCAATACGGGCGGGCCGCCCGCGCCCCAGTCAGACCCGACAAACTCGACGAACCCGACAGACTCGAAAGTCCCGACGGACCCGACAGACTCGAAAGTCCCGACGGACCCGACAGACTCGAAAGTCCCGACGGACCTGACAGACCCGACAGACTCGAAAGTCCCGACGCACCCGACAGACCCGACAGACTCGAAAGACTCGACGGGCCCGACAGACCCGAAAGACCCGACAAACTCGACGAACCCGACAGACTCGAAAGACTCGACGGACCCGACAGACCCGACAGACTCAAGACTCCGCCAGCTCAAGCGTGATGTCCCCGAATGTGTCCGTCTGGATCAGCTTGACCGATTCGGTGCGTACGATCTCGAGCACGGATATGAAAGCCAGGATCAACTCGCGTTTCGAGCCCATCTGTTCGAAAAGCCTCTGAAGGTTCAGTTTCTTTTCGATCTTCAGTTTCGACCGAAGATTGCGGATCATCTCCGCCAGCGACATCTCCTCGCGGTGGATCTCCATCTGGATCTGTTCCTTGTGGCGGTCCATTATCTTCTGGAACGCCTCGAACAGGTCGAACACCGTTGCGCTGATCTCCGGGTTGTTGTCGTCCGTCTCTATCGTCCCACGCGTGAACACCGCCTGTTCGACCGTCGCCTTCGTCCAAAGAGATTCGGCGGCGAGCTTGAACTTCTGATGCTCGAGAAGTCTGTCGACAAGCTCCTGCCTGGGATCTTCCGCTTCTTCCTCTCCTTCCGCGGACGGCTCCTGCGGAAGAAGCATCCTCGACTTGATCTCGATCAGCGTCGCCGCCATCACCAGGAACTCGCCCGCAACGGCGATGTCCAGCCGCTCCATCATCCGTATGTACTCGAGGTACTTGTCGGTGATCCGTGCGACCGGGATGTCGAAGATGTTCGCCTCCTCGCGGCGGATCAGATACAGGAGCAGGTCCAGAGGGCCTGCGAACTCACCGAGTTCCAGGCGCAGTTCGTCCGCCGAATCGCGCACGATCTCGGCCTGCACGCTCTTGAAATCGAATTCGAGCTGTTTTGTGTCAGGGTTTGTCATTCTAGTAGGGAAAACCTAAGGCTCTTTCAGGGAGCTCCACTAGAAAGATCTTCCATTCATCTTGCTCATTTATCATCAGAAAAGACCATTCCCATTCCGCCTTGCGTTGGTCGTTCTTGAGTCTTGCTGTAACCCTCGCAAATCTATCGTTTCGGGCGCCCTCAACGATCGAATGGACTTGGAACTGGCCATCGCAAACATGGCCAGGGAAATCCCTATTCACCCAACTCAGAAAGACCGGCCTCACAACCTCAAATTCGGAGGTTGTCCCTTCGAGAGTCTTAATATCTGCAGTCTTTGGAAAGCGTCCATCCGGGAAGTCGTATTCGTCCGGAACCATCGTGGATAGAGCACTCGTCGCTTGAAACTCACAATTGACAGAACTCGCGAGATACTCCCGTACAACTCGAACAGTATCTGGATCACCATTCCCCGCAGGTGTGTTTTTATGGTTGTCAAAAGGACGATAATTGAATGCGCCCCAAGCGAGCGCACTAATACAGAGGACAAATAGACCAATCCCTATCCGGAAGTATGTTCCCTTTCTGGTGTTCGTCAAAAGCTCGATCACTTGACCTTCGATCGTCAGGCCGCTTCTCTAAATACAAGCTTGGACTGTCCCGGCGCCCGTGAGGGAAATCTGAACGCTACCGCCGCAAAATCGACCGAAATTTCCGCTATTGTAACTCACGCCTGTAGATTATGTAATCGACTACAGGTGGTTCGATCCCGTTCTGGCGGAGCAGCGTCAGCGCCTGTCCGCGGTGTCCCGCGGAGTGCAGAACGACGTGCGAGAGGATGTCGCGGAACGTGTTGCTCACGGCCTCGCCGGCGCTTGTGAAGTATTCGGCCGTCTGTCCTAGCCCCTCGTCGTCGAACTTTTTAAGAAGCCGGTCGTAGTTCTCCGCGTTCTCCATCGCGAGCGCGCTTAGATCGTCCGGATCGGCATCGGGCCAGAAATCGAACCCGGTCGAGTCCTTCCCGAACAGCCGTTCATAGTATTCCTTCTCGGTCGTCAGCACATGCGACATCACCCGCAAAGCCTCCGGGCAATCATTCCGCTTCAAAACAGCGATCACACGCCGGTTCGCCCAGTCGTTGTGACGGAAGAGAAGGGAAAGCTGTTCGAGGGAATTCATAGGCTATGAGTTCCATGTTCAACGTTCAAAGAAAGGACCGAGTTTCAGGACACGAGCCGTTTCGATTCGCGAACCCTGTCGCGTCAGCGACAGCCGTAACTTAGCCGTGGCCTTCAGGCCACGGTACGAAGCGAAAATAGATATCAGCCGCGTAGCGGCGTCGCCGTCCGGAACGTCGCTACGCGACTGGCGTGGATTCGTCAAAGATCCCGTGGCCTGAAGGCCACGGCTAAGATACAGAATCGCTACGCGATGAAGGGCCTTTGGCCCGAACGGCCTACGTGGTTCCGCGCTCTCGCGCGGCGCAAACTGAAGTTCGCGTTACCTCCGCAGCGCAGAGCGCTGCTCTAAACCCTCAGTCCCCAGTCCTCACTCCTTTCAACTCTTCCAGGCTGACATGCTGAAGGCTTGCCTCGTTCGTCGCTTCCAACACTACCGGAGGCGCGACTCCCGCTTCGTAGGCCTCCTTCCAGCGAAGCACGCACAGGCACCACTTGTCGCCCGCCTTCAGGCCCGGGAATCCCCACTCGGGATGCGGAGTAACAAGGTCGTTTCCCGATGCGACGGAGAACTCCAGAAACTCGTCCGTCACGATCGCGCAGACCGTGTGCCTTCCGATATCATTCGCGCCGGTCTTGCAGTATCCGTCCCGGTAAAAACCGGTCATCGGCGAGCTGCAGCAGACCTCCAACTCCCCGCCGAGCACGTTCTTCGGCTTCGGCCTGTGTCCGTTCCCGTTTCCGTTGGTGAAGATCATCTGTCTATCCGTGTTCCTTTATCAACTCTATGCCCTTGTCGATCGGCCTCGCCACGACCGCCCTGTTTCCGACCTCGACGATCGGCCTCTCCAGCAGCGAAGGGTGCTTGACGATCGTCTCGAGGATCTCGCCGCGCGGCGTATCGGGCGAAAGCCCCAGCTCCTTGAATAACTTCTCCCGCTTCCTGAGCACCTCGAACGGCTCGATACCGGCTTTCTTCAGGAGCTTTGAAAGCCGCTCTTTGGTCAGAGGATCTGTGAAATAGTTAACCCTGTCGAACTCGATGCCGTTCTCACGGAACGCATCCGCCAATTTGCGGCAGGTCGTTCAGGTAGGCTTCTCGTATACCGTTATCTTCTTTGCCATCTTTATCTTATCCCCATTCTTTCGTAGACGTTGCGGAGCGTCTCCGAAGCGATCGCGGAAGCTTTCTCCGCTCCGCGCCTGAGTATCGCTTTCAGGGTCGCGTCGTCGAACTCCCTCACTTTCGCCTGGAATGGCCTGAGGAACTCGACCGTCACCTCGGCAAGCTCCTTCTTGAAATCTCCATAACCCTTTCCGGCGAAATGTTCCTCGCATTCCTCCAGGGGCAAGCCGGAAAGCAGGTGGTAGATCGTAAGCAGGTTCGTTATCGCAGGCCTGGAATCGTCGAACGTAATAGCTGTCCCCGAATCCGTCACTGCCTTCTTGATCTTCTTCGTGATCGTGTCCGGGTCGTCGAGAAGGAAAATGCTCGCCGCCTCGTTCTCGTCGGACTTCGACATCTTCTTCTGCGGTTCCTTCAGCGACATTATCGCCGCGCCGACCGGCGGAATGTACGGGTCCGGGACCACAAAGGTCTCGCCGAAATCGCGGTTGAACCGCTCGGCGAGATCGCGCGTCAGCTCCAAATGCTGTTTCTGGTCCTGACCGACGGGAACAAGGTCCGTTTGATAGAGAAGGATGTCCGAGGCCATCAGCACCGGATATGTGAACAGCCCGACGCTGGCCCTTTCTTCGCCCTTCCCCTTGTCCTTGAACTGCGTCATCCGCTCGAGCTCGCCCATTCGCGCGACGCAGTTCAGGACCCACGCCAGTTCCGCGTGCTCGGAAACGTCGGACTGGATGAATATAGTCGAGACCTCCGGATCGACACCCGCCGCGAGATAGATCCTCGCCAGGTCCAGGGTCTTCCGCTTCAGCGTCGACGGGTCCTGCGGGAGCGTGACCGCGTGCAGGTTGACGATGCAATAGAAGCTTTCGTACTCGGTCTGCAAGGCGACCCAGTTCCTGAGCGCTCCCAGGTAGTTTCCGATGTGAAGCTTTCCCGTGGGCTGGGCGCCGCTGAATATGCGTTTCTTCATTCGTCAGATCAGCTGAAGCAGAGTGAACAGCGCTATAAGGAACGGCGTGATGATCAACCGGAAGACTCCCAGATATAGAAAGATCAGCAGCAGGACGAAACCGAATTGTTCGATCATCTCCAACACGGGCGAGAAGCTGTCCGGAAGGAACGAGCCCAGTATCTTTCCCCCGTCAAGCGGCGGGATCGGCAGGAGGTTGAAGATCGCCAGCGAAAGATTCAGAAGCATCAGGTCGCCCACGAAGATCACAAGGGGATTCGAGCTCTTGCTGAAGAAGTCGATCGGCTGTACTCCCTGGGTCATCAGCACCTTTGCGACAGCGATCCCTATGATCACGAGGATCATGTTGGCGATCACTCCCGCGACCGATACCCAGAAGTTCGCAACCTTGTAATTGCTCCAGTTCCTTGGGTTGACCGGAGTCGGTTTACCCCAGCCGATGAGAGGTATAGAACCGAGCGCTCCGCCTATGGCGCCGAAAACGAAGCCGGCGATCGGGATAAGCAATGTCCCGATTATGTCCGTGTGTTTGACCGGATTGAGCGTCACGCGGCCAAGCATGTAGGCGGTGTCGTCCCCGAATTTGTGCGAGACCCACGCGTGCGCGGCCTCGTGACAAGAAACTGCCAGAAGCAGCACTACCAGGAAGATTACGAGGTGGCTAAGAAGCTCCGCGGTAAATATGTCGCCCATCAATGACTCCGTGAAAGTAAGAACGGCCGGAATGAAGGCCCCTCACGCGCCCTGCCGGGCTGTTTGGGGAAATTGTTATTAGACCTGAATTGTGCCATCCTTTTACGATATAACAAAGCCGTTTGGGGGACGACAGATGCTCAAATCGATACTATTCGGAGGCGCTCCGGTGCGTTCGGTCTCCGCCAGCGCGGGAATGGCCCTGCTCAGGATATTCGCGGGAATCGGCCTGGCGTTGGGTCACGGAATAGGCAAGATGCCGCCTTCTCCCGGATTCGTTGAAGGCGTGGAGAAACTCGGTTTCCCGGCTCCGGGAGTGTTCGCCTGGGCCGCGGGTCTTTCTGAATTCGTGGGAGGATTGTGTCTCGCGCTCGGGCTGTTCACGCGGGTATCCAGTTTCTTTATCTTCTGCACGATGTTCACTGCGGCGTTTGTGCGCCACATAAACGACGGTTTCGACGGTCAGGAGAAGGCGCTCCTGTATATGTTTGCGGCCCTGCTCTTCCTGTTCGCCGGCTCCGGGAATTGGGGCGTCGACGCATTCGTCAGGGAAAGGTCCGTCACGGCGGAGTAACGCGAAATGAAACACATCATCTGCATCGCCAGCGAGTTCAAAGGGAACGAGTTCCTCGAAGAGGCTCAGGCCGCGGGATGGCACGTGACCCTTTTGACCCGGGACGATCTGCGGGATTCTTCGTGGGTCTGGACAAGCCTGAACGAAGTTCAGTTCGTGCCGAAAGACGCCCGTGAAGAAGAGTATCTGCGGGAGATAGTAAATCTGGCCGGGCGACGGCCCGTCGATCACGTCGTCGGACTCGACGAGTTCGACGTTCTTCCGGCGGCGAGGGCGCGTGAATACCTGCAGATCTTCAAGGGAATGAGCCGCTCGCACGCGCTTCGTTTCAGGGACAAACTGACGATGCGGTCGATCGCTTCCTCGAACAAGGTCCCGTGTCCCGAGTTTATCGGAGCATTCAATGCCGACGCCATTAATGAGTATCTCGACCGGGTTCCGGCACCGTGGATCGTGAAGCCCAGGACAGAGGTTTCGGCTTTCGGCATTCGAAAATGCTCGACGAAGGATCAGGTATGGGCGGTCTTGAACGAGCTGGACAAGCGCCACACGTGGCGAGACCATCCTTCGAAGTACCTGATCGAGCGGTTCATCGAGGGCTCCGTCTATCACGTCGATTCCGTCATCAAGGACGGAAAGGTCGTCGCTCAGGGCGTCAACGAATACGGCACGACCCCGTTCAACGTCGCTCACGGCGGGGGTGTATTCACTTCGGCGACGATCGGATACGGCTCGAAGGAGCGGAAGGAGCTTGTGAAGCTCAACAAGAGGCTGCTGGAAGCGCTTAACCACACGAATGGAGTCGCTCACGCCGAATTTCTCAGGTCTGAAGAGGACGGCAATTTCTACCTTGTGGAGATCGCCGCCCGTGTCGGAGGCGCCTATATCGCCAATGTTCACGAGCACGCTTGCGGGTTCAACCTCTGGCGCGAGTGGGGAAAGATCGAGACCGCGACGGAGGAATCCCCGTACGAGCCTCCCAAACTGCACAAGGACTTCGCGGGGATCGCGCTCGCCCTGGCGAAGGATGAAAGGCCGGATACTTCGGCTTACGACGAAGAGGAGATCGTATACCGGGTCGACAAGCCCAGGCACGTCGGATTGATCTTCCACACGAAGACCCGCAAAAGGCTTGAAGAATTGCTCGTAACATACACGGGCAGGATCACCGACGATTTTCTCGCCGTTGCGCCGGTCAAAGAGAGGTACGACGACTGAGTTACGCCGCCGAGCAAGAGGCCCCCGAGCGCCTTTTCCGCCCCGGATCCGACCCGATGTTAGATCTCGCCGATCCTCCGGACATTCTGCGCCACGATCTGAACCGTCACTTTCCCGAACTTCTGAAGTTCGAGTCGATCGGGGAGACGGAAAGGTCCGCCGTTTACGGGAAGATCAAGCCGGAGGTCGAGAGGATCCTGAACGCGGTCGTGCGCGAGGACCTGGCACGGCCGGAAACAGCCGTCGAGAGCGACGCGATCCGCGCAGCGGCTTGGAACATAGAGCGGGGCTCGTTTCTGGAGCCGATCATCGGGCGGCTCGCAGAGGATCCGAGGCTCGCGGAACGGGACGTATATTTGCTCACGGAGCTCGATCACGGAATGGCGCGCAGCGGGAACCGCTTCGTCGCCCGCGAGATCGCAAAGGCTCTGGAACTCAATTACGCCTTCGCGCCGATCTACATCGCGCTGCAGAAGGGAAGCGGCGTCGAATCGGAGGTCGAAGGCGAGAACACGCATTCGATACACGGGCTCGCGATGTTCTCGCGGCACCCGATGAAACGCGTTCACGCGGTCCCGCTTCCGAACGGAAAGGACAAGATGAAGGGCAAGGAGAAGCGGCTTGGGTACCTTCGGGCCTTGATCGCAGACATCGAGCACCCTTCGGGGACCTTCCGCGCGGTCACCCTTCACCTGGACGCGCATTGCTCGAGAGAGCACAGGCGGGCCCAGTTGCGGATCGTGCTCGACCACCTCGAAACGCTCCCCGAACTCCCGACCGTGATCGGGGGCGACTGGAACACTTCGACTTACAATTCGCAGAATTCCACGCGTGCGATATTGGGATATTGGCGGCGAGTGATGATGGGGCCGAAGCGGGTCGTCCGCGACCATTACCCGCATCCCGACCGGTATTTCGAGCGGCCAATGTTCAGGGACCTTGAGAAAAGGGGGTTCGAATACAAGCCGTTCAACGAGATCGGCGCCGGAACTCTCCACTACGATATGGAAAGCGTGGAGAAGAACACAAACCTTCGCGACTGGGTCCCGGAATGGTGCTTTCCCTTTATTTTCTGGGCGTCGAGGCGCGTGGGCGGCAAATTCTCGCTGAGGCTGGACTGGTTCGCGGGCTCGGGGATCGAGCCGGTCGGCGAAATGCCCCCGAAGACCGTCGGCGGGCTTGTCGACGAGGAAGGGACGCCGCTTTCCGATCACGACGCGATCACTTTGGACTTTAGGCTTGCCAGAGGATAGACTTTCGCTTTTACGCGGTCTCAAGAGATCCGTACAGGGAGCAAACAATATGTCAGAAGTTTCATTTTGCCAGACGATCAGCTACAACGCCGACGACTTCGAGTACGAGGCTGTTCAGCAGGAAAACGGCAACGCGACGGTCATTAAATTCGAGATCGACGAGTCGAAGTACAGCCCGGGCGATGTCGTCGTGGTCCTCGACGGTGAGGACATCGTCTTTCATGGGATAATCGGGAAGATAGAGGACGGACACGGTTTCGCGTCGGACCCGAGGGGATCGCTGCTCGCGGGAACGGTTCAGTAGATCGAGAAAAGGCACAGAACCTTTAGGCGCGGCTCTTCCAAACGGATGGGCCGCGCCTTTTCACGTTACACCTTTATGAAATTGGGCTCCGGATTCCTCGACACGGGAATAAAAGGAGCGACAATCCTACTGTAACAATGTCGGTTTCAGGGGGGTATTTCGCCAATGCAAGTCGAGAAGATCGAGAACGCAGCGATCCGGACCGGGGTCCTGCCGCGGCATGCAGGTGTGCCCGCCATTTCGGACGGGCGGTTCATCGCGAAGATGGTGGAAACGCCGGACGAGCTGGGAGCCGTTTTGCGGCTGCGACGCGACGTGTTCAGAAAGGAGCTTGCCGGGAGCGATGCCCCTGCGGGACCGGGCGTGTCCGATCTGGAAGAGCTCGATCTGCGGTGCGAGCACCTGATCGTTACGGAAAAAGCGACGGGCAGGGCTGTCGGGACGTACCGGCTCAATTCCTTCGAAACCGCAATGAGCGCATCCGGGTTTTACGCCTCGAACGAGTTCCATCTTGAAAGCGTTCCCCCGGGAGTTCTCGAGCGGTCGGTCGAACTCGGCCGCGCCTGCATCGCGAAAGATCACCGTAATTCCAGGGTCCTGTTCCTGCTGTGGAAGGTTCTTGCAGGGTACCTTGTGGCTCGCGGGAAGAGATATCTTTTCGGATGCTGCTCCGTGTTCATCCAGGACGAGAGGATCTCCGCAAAACTAATGCAGCAGCTGGAAATGACGGGCTGTCTGCATCCGTCGATCGCCGTAAGGCCGCGCGAAGAGCTCCGGATCGTGCCCGCGGGTTTCGATCCGTCCGCGATGGCGCCTTTGGAACTGCCTGCTTTGCTTAACATCTACCTGCGGATCGGCTGCAAGGTCTGCGGCGAGCCGGCCGTCGACAGGGAAATGCGCACGGTGGACTTTTTTGTGGTATTCGACCTCGAATGCATCAAGCCCAGATACCGCCGTATGTTCTTCGGCGGCAGATAGTCCTACACGAAGACCCTCTCCTCGAATTCAAATCCTCCTCCCGCTCGGAAGATAACGACGTTCGAGCACCTTGTGCCGTAAACCGGCGTCTCGATAAAGATCGCCGACAGAAGCTTCTCCTTTTCGTAGCCGATGCCGGTATCGGGCAATTCATCGTCTTCGGCGAGGCTGCCATCGGCGAGCAACGCGAACATTTCTTCTTTTTCTGCTCCGCTTTCAAGCAGTGACTCGAACCTTTCTTTCCCGCGCGTCACTTTCGGCCAGGGAGTATCGAGAAGATGATTGCTGAGGCCGTAGAGGCCGGGCTCCAGTTCGGCGATCCCGTTCCCCCGGTTCGAGAAGTAGAACAGCCGGTTTCCTTCCGGGCCGAACTTGCCGACGAGCAGGTTGAATCCCGTGTATCTGGCCTTGTCACGCTCGACATTTGCAAGATACTCGTCCGGAGTGAGGCCTGAGCGCAGATAATCGGCGACGAGTTTCCCCCTGGAAAGTTCGCCTCGTTCCTGTCCAGGGTGCCGGAAGTTCGTAACGGCCGCGATCCCTCCGTTCTTCGAGATCCCGAGCCAGGTGCCTCCCCCGACGAGGTCCCGGCCGGCAAACACTTCCGGTTCGTCAGGCCACCAGTCCGCTTTCCGTGTCGGCCGCTCGTAGAATTCGTCGCGGTTCGCTAGCAGCGTCAGGGGAGGCCTGCCTTCCTGGCCGAAAGAAAATAGGATTGTGCACATATGCTTCAGGCCGGCTCTTCCGTTGCATCGAGCCGACCGCGTAAGAGAAACATCGACAGAAGTTCTGGCACGGAGTACGTCCGCGCACCGTTTCTGCGGTTGATGTTCCCGATCTCGAACGCGATCGCCCACTGTCGGAAGAGGATCCGGTATGCATCGACAAGCGAGTATCCACGGTCGTAGATGTTTGTGGATTCGCTTGTTACGCCGTTCAGCTCGACGATCTTGAAGCCCTTGCCCTGGCTTAGGTCACCTGCCGTCGGGACGCGCAGATCGAAACGGCCGAAATAGAAGCCGTCGTATCCGCGACAGATCTCGTCGATCGCATTCTCCAGTTCGGCGGTCAGGACCCTGTCTCCGTCATTGAAGACCGCGCCCCGGGCGTGCGTTCCGATCTCTATCAGCCGGACCCTCTCGCCCTCGGAAGGGACCCTGTCCGCTTCGTTCCCGATGTTAGCAAGATAGGCGGAGTACATGCACACGGCGCGCGGGTCATTCAATATGAGCTCTTCGACCGAAGAGACGCCATCGCCGGTTACCTCGGGAAACAGCTTTTCGGTCACGGAGAAGATCCGGCCTTTCGCATCGCCCGGAAACCTGTAATAGAACACGCTGAACTCATCACCGTCGGCGAATTCCTGAAGGATCTGCGGTCCTGCAGTCTCACGCAGAGCTTCCCGAAGATGTTCCGGCGTATGCGCAATGGTGACGCCTTTGCCTCGCTCGCCGGCGTCGGGCTTGACGACGAGGGGGAATCGGAGACCCTCTGACGAAACGAACTGAATGAGACGGTCTGCGTCGCGGTCGCGAAAGTCGAGCGGGTCGACGACAACGTAGTGAAGCAGATGGGGTCCTGCCGCGGAGGATTCGCTCAGTCCTCTGTAGATCGAGTCCTTTGACTCGCCCACGAATCCGCCTCCCGGAATCGCCGGGTTTGCGGCGGTGAATACGGTCAGGCTCCGGAACCGAATTCCGAGCAGAAGCACGTAGATTACGACCGGCACGTAGAAGATCTGGACGGGCCAGAACTCCCATCTGTAAACGCGAATCAGGGAGCCGGCGAACTTTTTCCTTCGTTTTCGGGAGGACAGGGCCAATCCGATCCGGACCGAGCCAAGAAGCAGCAGCCCGCCCGCGAGCACATGTGCCCCGGGCAGTTCCGTTTGCGTGAAGTAGACCGAACCGACAAGAAGCGGGGTCCAGATCGCGGCGGCGACAAAAAAGTAGAAGGCGAACTTCGGAAGGCTGACCCTTAGAAAGCCTGCGGCGACGTATGTCGGAAGCCGGAGTCCGCTTGCGAATCTGCTTACGAAGATCGCCGCGGGACCGCTTTGCTCAAGCCATCTTGCCCCCCTTTCAACGGCGCGCGGACTTACAAATCTTCGAAACAGCTTCGATCTCGCGGCAGCCCGTCCTGAGACACGGCCTATAAAATACAGGCCCAGGTCGCTGACGAAGATACCCCCGAAGCAAGCCGCGATCGCGAGCTCGAGGCCGATCGCGCCGCCGGCCGCAAGAGAGCCGGCAACGACACAAGCCGCGTCTTCCGTCACGAATGTGGCCAGGAAGAGAAGGGCAGCGATCGTTGCCGGATCAAGCATCGCGGCGGTTCCGACGTCGATCCCGACGCTTGACGAGATTGCCTGAAGCAGTTCCAGAGGCGTCTCCTAGACCGCCCGGGCCGGCAAGGGCAACTCGCGCCGGTGGACCGCGAGGACCGAAAGGCTCAGCACGAACACAGCAACCGCGAGCGCGAACAGCGTCCCGGCGTCATCCTTCACGACGATGCCCAGGACGGTCAGGTGGCTGAAGATGGCTCCCGATATCGTACCGAGCGCGAGAATCGCGCCATAGGCAACCGTTCGCGGTAGAAGGATCAGGACAGCCGCAATGAGTTCGACGACGCCCGATCCGATGCGGCCGACCGCCTCGAGCTCTTCGCCCATCAACGTCGAGAAGATGTATCTCGATTCCTCGGCACCCGTGAACTTGAAGAAGAGGGTCTGCAGCAAGATCACCGCGACGGCGATCCGGCATACCCAGCTGAAGATACGCATTCCAGAGGTCATATTCGTTTACTCAGCCGCCGACGGGCGCGGCCCTCCTTTTCCGGTATCGAATTGTCGAAAGAGCGACGCCGAGATCCGGGTCCGCATCGATCCCGAATGCCTTTAGCCGCTCGCCTATGAGAGCGTGATGATGGACGGTGTGGCTGTACAGGTACTCGAGCTCCCTGCCGACGGTTGATCTGTGAAACGCGTCGGGATCGGTCTCGGACCTCACGAAGACAGTCTTGCTCCCGAGTTCCGAAACGAGCCCAAGCCTCTTGACCAGGGATCGGGTCTTCGCGGCGGCGGCCGAAGGATCGTTCTCGACGGCTGCATCCCTTCTGCGGGACGAATAGTCGATCACGAAACCGGCAAGCCCGTTCAAAAAGCATTCGACCATCTCGAGATCGTGCCTTATGTGCGACCCGATGCTTCCCGGATGGCCGCGGGCGTCCCGATAGGTATCCGCGTCGAGCGCGAGGGCAATTGCAGCCCCGCGCTCGAGCTCTGCCTTGAGCATCTCCGCCGGTGACGCGAGTGATGAGTTGTTTCTCTCAGATCCGTCCATATCCCGCTTTCGAAGGTTATACATCGCGAACCGCGGGGACTTTATTCCGGGCAGGCGCGATCGGCCTTTGGTCCGCGAAAAAAAATGGCCGGGAAGGCTTTCGCCCGCCCGGCTTTAGTTTTCAGCAGGAAGAGAGCACCGCTGCTCTAGGAGTTCTTGTCGTAATTCTCTATGAAGTTCTTGCGCGACTGCGTGAGTATGCCCGGATACTCCGGATTGTCGCGCAGCGCATCGAGGTTGGGATCGTACTTCAGCTGAAGATAGTGGATAAGCGAATCCTCTTCGGACTTCTGGAGTTCCTTGAACGCTTCCTTCTTTTCTCCGAGAAGGGCGTAAACGGAAGCCACATCGGCCGAAGGCGCCTCCGCGGCTTCATCTTTGGTAACGTCGTTGAGGATCTTGCGCGCCTCGTTCTTGTTGCCCTGTTTGGCAAGCACTCGGCTCATCAGAAGCCTCGCCGTTTTCTGTTCCGGCGCGCTCCTTGGCACCGCCCGAAGTTCCTCGATCGACTCCTTGAGCATTCCTTTCTGCTCATAGATCTCCGCCAGGATCACGCGGGTCCACATCATCGACGGGTCCAGCTCGACAGCGCGCTTTCCGAACTCAAGAGCCTCGTCGGTCTGCCTGTTCAGCCGAAGCAGTCTTGCCAGGTTCAGGTTGATGACCTGCGAATGCGGATCGGCCTTCTGGGCAAGTTTCATTTCGCGGATCGCGCCCTCCAGATTCTCGTCCACGGCGTACATCCACGCGAGCCGCATTCTTGCGGCGGCGTTGGTGCCGTCGCACTCGATGGCTTTCTTCAGAAGCGTAAGCGCACGTTCGGCATCGCGTTCGTACTGGGCGATCACCGCCAGAGCAGAATACGCCTCGGACGTCTCGGTGTCGATGGAAAGCGCCTTTTCAGCGTGGGCTTTGCCCTTTCGTATCGCCTCGTCCGGCTTGATCGAATCGACTTCATAGATCGCAGCGAGGGCGTACGAATCGGCGAGCATCGCGTGTGCCGCCGCGAAACCAGGATCGGCCTTGACGGCGTCGTTGAAGTGACCGATCGCTTCCGTGAGATTCTGGCCCGCGCGCTTGTTCCAGAAGTAAACACCCTTGGTGAATGCCTGGATCGCTTCCGGGTTTCCTCTTTCCACTTCGGTCGCCGCCGGTACCTGCTGTCCTGAGAGCATCGCCGTCAGCTTCGTCGCGACATCGTGCGAAACAGCGTCCTGAAGCCTGAATACGTCGTTAAATTCGCCATCGATCCGTTCTGCCCAGACGGGTGCCCGGTCGGCGATGCTGATCAGCTGGACATTAATCCTCACCCTGTCGCCGTCGCGCTGGATCGTACCCGTCAGGACGGCATCGACACCCAGTTCGCGGCCAATGTCGACCGGCGATCCGCCGTTCGCGGAATACTTGGAGACAGTCGAGGTCGGTGAGACCGAGACAATGTCTTGGTTCCCGAGCCTCGAGATAAGCGTGTCCGCGAGCCCAAGCCCGAGTTTTTCGTCCTTCTCGCCGCCGATTTGCTGGAACGGCAGGACGGAGATCGAACGGATGCCTGAAAGCCTGTCGGAAGAAGTGCTGCTTGTGAGGTAAAGATAAGCGGCCGCCGTTATCGCGGCGGAAATTAGCGCGACCGCGACCGCCGGACCCGCGAGAAGAACATACTTTCTGAAACTCGAGGGCGCGTATGTACTGGGTTTATCGCTGACACGGAACGCGGCTGTCGCCGGCGTGGCGGAAACTGAGGCCTCGGCGGCGTGCGGCTCCCTCGGGGCGGACTCCGGCGGGCACGGAGAATCGGCATAACTCTCGCTTACCTCTCCCGTGAACCGGTAGCCGTATTTGGGAATTGTCTCGATGAACTCTGCGGAACTGCCGTTATTCCGAAGCGCCTTGCGCACCATATAGATGTGCTGCGCCAGGTTCGCCTCTTCGACGTAGCTCTCGCTCCAGACCTCGTCGAGTATCTCCTGCTTCTTGAGCATCCGGTGCCGGTTGCATATCAGGAAACAGAGGATCTCGAAGCTCTTCTGGGTCAGGGGGACGTGCTCGCCGTCCTTTAAAAGAAGGCGGTTCGAGACGTCCAGGCGAAAAGTGCCGAAATCGTAGTAGTGCGTCCTTGTTGCTGGATTGATCACCTAAACTCCGTAACTGCTGAAACCTGGCCGCGTCGATATCCTTAAAACACCACGCGGACAAGTTATGTGACAATTTGACCGGATCGGTTTTCGAGTCAAACCAGAAAACCGGCCGGAATGAAGTTCGTTCCTATGCAGGTGATCCGCTGCAAACGCTGCTTACGGCGGCACAACACAGTACGGAACCGCAGGTGATAGTGTTTCGAACTGTGTTACTTCTGCCGATCGTTCGGCGTTTGCTTCGAGATGGTCGCTGTCCCTAAGAGGGTTTGCCGGGCGGGAAAAATGGAGAAGGCGGTGTTTACTTCGATTGGAACGTATCGATGATTCCGATTATTAGTTTGTGATTGCCTTCGTTCCCCTTTCCTCTGCCGGTTCCCGCGCGGTTCAGTAACTGATCTTGTGCCGTTTGATGAACGAGTTCAGCGTCGAAGTCCTCATCTTCAGGAGCTTCGCCGCGTTCGCCTGATGGCCTCGCGTGACCCGCAATGCCTGCTTCACGAGGTTGATCTCGTACAGCTTTGTCGCCTTGTAGAAATCTATTCCTTCCTTCGGGAAGTTGGTCTCGAAATTCCTGAAGTAATGGTTCGTCTCCGAGTCCTTCAGGTTCTGAAGCTTGCTCACTGCGGTCCGCAGCGAAGAAACGACCTCGCCCAGCGCCATTATGCTTTCAGCCGATTCTTCGGCCTTGTTCCCGTTCCGTACCGCTAACTGACTTAAGATTGGGTTCATTTTTTCTGGCCTCCGTCATTGGGTTATTACTTGGTATGGATAATGACCGATTTTCATTATCGGTCACAAGAGTAGCGCCCTTTGTACGGGAAAGTCCTAAAAATCCAATCAATTGTTTTCAAAATCTCATAAAAAATCCGAAAAATCGCCCGCCTTTTCGATCGAATGAGCCGAAAAGGCGGGCGAATAGGGGATCGGTACAGGCCGTCTTAGAAGATCAGCCTGAATCCGAACCTGACCGAACGCGGCAGCTGCCACTGGTTCGGCTGGTCGTACCTTGCATCCGTCGCAAACGGTGCGCAGGTGGCGTTTGCCGCGGGACCGCAGGTCATAAGACCCTGGTCGCCCCGGCTGTTCAGCTCGCGGATCTGCGCGGATATGCCTCCGTTGAAGATCTGCTGGATGAACGCCGTCTCGTCCGTTACGTTCGGGAAGAACTGCTGGATACTGCTCGCCGCAAGACCTCCCGTGAAGAGGACGGACCAGCGGTTCGTCACATTTTCTTCATTGAACAGGTTCAGGATGTCCATATCGAGCGCAAGTGTGAAGCGCCCGTCGCGGCCGAACCTGTACTTGTGCGTAACCGCAAAATCGGTCTGCGTGAAAAAGTCCGTCCTGCCAAGGTCACCCCTGCCGTTCAGGTACGTGTTCGCCGCGTAGGCGCTGACCTGTGTCGAAAGCGGCGTTCCGCTTTGGGCAAGGAAGAAGCCTTTGAACTCGGTCGTGTTGCCGCTGCCGGCACCCCATCCGAGATTGTATCCTGCATTCAATTTGAAGATGTGCGGCCTGTCGGTCGCAAGCCTTCCGTCGTCGGGCTGCCCGTCGGTCGTGAATCCCAGGAACGGAATGTCGAAAAAGCGGTTGACGTTCGGCGACGAACGGCCGTTTTCGTCGGAGCTGGCAAGCCCGGAGTAGTTTCCGTACAGCCTGCTGTATGTGTAGCTGCCGTTCGCGAACCAATTGTCGCCGAACCGCTTGTTCACCTTAAGTTCAAGCCCGTCATAGACGCGCTTGGCTTTCGGAGTCGGCGGCACGCCAGGGAAGAACGGCTGGGCCGTGATGCCGAAGCCGGGGTTCGCGATGAAGAACAGTTCGTTCTGGTTTTCGTCGAAAACGCCAACGTCCTCGATCGTCCGGTCGATCTGCTTGTGCACGAAACGGGCTCCGATCACCCAGCTGTTGCTGAGTTCGAACTCGGTCCCGACATCGAGCGAGCTTTCACGCGCAGCCTTCAGATCGGGATCGACGCGGTTGTCGCTCGGATCGTTCGAAGGAACGCGAAGGTCGACGTTAAGGACCTGGTTCTGGAGAATGTAGTCTCGGGTGTAGAAGGTGTAATCCGGGTTCGTGGCCAGCAGCGGGACGTAGATCCTTCGGAGGATGTCGCCGCCGAACGAGCCGCGCGGAAGCTCGTACTTGAAGCGGTCGTAGAACCAGCCGTATCCGCCGTAGATCTTCCACCTGCCGTCGCCCAGAACGTCGAACGCTGCACCGATCCTCGGAGCGGGCTTGTCGCCCCATCCGAAGACGATCGGTATGCCGGTCGCGGAGAACGAAGGAACGTCCTCTTTTTCGATCCTGAAACCGGGGTTGACCGTCAGGCGCCCGATCGTGAAGCTGTCCTGAATGTACAGGGCCTGGTTCTTGCTGGAAGTGTTTCCGTTCGTACCGAAGTACTGAAGATAGACATAGCCGATCTCGCCCGGGCCGCCGCCTACGCCGCGTTCCGTCGATCCGTAGAAGAGACGGATCTCGCCCGGACCTCCGATCGTGGAGTAGCCGTTGGCGACGTCGTTGCTAAGCCTGTTCAGCTGATAGCCGGCCTTAAGGCTGTGACGGCCGCCGATCGCGTTGAAGATCGCGGTCGCGTCGGCGTCGAAAGTGAGCCTTCGCGAGATGTCCCTGTCGATCCCAAAGATGGTCGGGACGCTGGAGAAACCGCTCGAACAGGTGCCGTTCGGGGTGGTCCCCGGAACGGTGGTGTTGCCGAGAATGCAGCGGACGCGGTCCACCGCAGGAATGCCGTACGAGCCGAGCCTTTCGTTCAGTGAGCTCTGACCGAACCTTGCGGAGAAGATCCAGTTGCTGTTCGGCGTCCAGGTGCCTCCGAAGTTGTAGATGTTGCTCGAACGCCTTCCTCCAAGCTGGCTAAGGAACGCGCTTCCGGAGCTGACCCCGTCGGTCGGAACGCCGCCGGCCAGTCCCGTGACTGCATCGAGGTCGCCGTGAACCCGGATCGGGTTGTAGGTGTAACTTGCGTTGAGGTTCAGCGTGTCACCAAGCTGCGAATCGAGCCTTATGAAACCGTAGTCCCTGCGCTCGCTGCGCCGGTACTGCTCCCGCTCGCCTCCCGGATAAAGCACGTCGCGTTCGATCTCGAAGCTCTGAATGTTGTAGGCGCCGAAGAACCATAGCCTGTCCTTGACGATCGGTCCGCCAAGCGAAGCACTCGGGAAGAAGTTCGTGTACTTGTCTCCCGGGAAGTCGCGTCCGCCTTCGAGGACCGTGAGGCTCGTGGAACTCGGGATCAGCACGTTCGGCTGTTCGATATTGCGGTTCTCGATCGTGCTGAGCGTAGAGACGTTCGTGGGATCGATGAACGCGTTCGCCGGTTCGAGGGCACTCGTCTGGAACGCCATACCGATGTCGCCGTTGAACTCGTTTCCGCCGCGCTTCGTCACCAGCGTGATCACGCCGCCCGTCGCTCCGCCGTGCTCGGCCTCGAACCCGCCCTTTTTCACCTGAACTTCCTGGATCAGCTGAAAAGGAAGGTTGTTGTTCGAGTTTAGCTGGCCGGTGCGGAAGTTCGTCACTTCCTGGCCGTCGACGATAAACGTGTTCTCGGCGCCCGAAGACCCGTCGATCTGGATGCCCGCGCCCTTGCTTTCATTCTGCACACCGGGCGTCGTCTGGAGGACCGAAGTGAAGTTGGTCCCCTTTGGGATCTCCTCGAACCTCTTCGCGGTTATGTTGTCCTGTACGCGGCTGGAAGTCGTGTCTATCGCCGCGACGTCGCCCGTTACCGTTACCGTCGCAGTGGCTCCGGCCGGCTGAAGCGTGAAGTTCACCGGCGTCGCTTCTCCGAGAGTTACTGTCGCCGTGGTCTCGCTGCTGGCGGCGAAGCCCTCGGCTTCGGCCGTCACCGAGTAGTTTCCGGGTGGAACCGCGAGTACGCGGTAAAAACCCGAAGTGTTCGTCTGTACGGTCCTGCTGAACGCGTTTCCGCGAATCACGACCGTGGCATTTGGAATGACCGCTCCTGTGGAGTCGGTGATCGTTCCTTCGAGCGATCCTTTCGTCTCCTGGCCGGTTATGGCTGAGGCCAGCAGGACGGCGAATGCCGCGGCAAGCCCCAGGTACCTGAATCTCTTAAACATAATTGATGTACTCCTATGTAGGGATTACGCCTCTGTCGGGATTCCCGCGACTGGCTCGTGCGTCGATCAGCAGTTTGCCCGCCCACGGGGTGCAGAGGATGCGCGGTACAAGACCGCAACTTGCAACCCATAAAAGGACCCAAATTTATCGGAATACCAATAAACTGTTGCAAAAAGGGGAATTCACGGCATCGTGAGAGTGGCGCGGTTGAGGAATAATTGAGAAATAATTTAGACGGCGGGGGCGGGATGCGGCACCTGCCAAACATCGTTGATAATCTTTTTATAAAATCCCCCGGATTTCGTAGAAACCGGGGGAAAATCTCGGATTTGCACGGAATTGCGGATGTGCGGGAAGGCTATTTGACGTCCATCCAGTTCTCGCCGGTCCCGATTTCAGCAAGAAGAGGCACGTCCAGCTCGGCGGCCGACTGCATCTCGCGTTCGAGGATCTCCTTTGCAGTTTCGACCTCTTCAAAAGGAGCTTCGAGCAGGAGCTCGTCGTGGACCTGCATAAGGATCCTTGTCCTCAGCCCCGCCTTGCCGAGCGCTTCGTCCACCTTGATCATAGCGATCTTGACTATGTCCGACGCCGTTCCCTGGATCGGGAGATTGATGGCCTCGCGCTCGGCACGGGAGCGAACTGCGAAGTTCCGGTCGTTTATAGAAGGCAGGTATCGCCGGCGGCCGAAGATCGTGGCAACGTAACCCTGTTCGCGGGCGAGCAGGGGCGTTTCGTCCATATACTTCTTGATCCCTTTATATGTCTTGTAATAATTGTCGATGACCTCGCGTGCCTCCGCCTTCGAGATCCCGACCCTTTGCGAAAGACCGAACGCCTCGACCGCGTACGCGATCCCGAAGTTGACGATCTTCGCCAGCCGCCGTTTGTCGCGCAGCTCTTCATCCGTCTCGGCACCGAAGATCAGGCGAGCCGTCTTCGCGTGAACGTCTTCCTCGTTCCGAAACGCTTCGAGCATCACTTCGTCCTGCGTGATGTGCGCGAGTATACGCAGTTCAAGCTGGGAGTAGTCGGCGGAGATCAGTTTGCAGCCTTCGTCGGCGACGAACGCCTTGCGGATCTGACGCCCTAGCTCGGTCCTGATCGGTATGTTCTGCAGATTCGGGTCGGTCGAACTCAACCTGCCGGTCGCCGCTACCGTCTGGTTGAGCTTGCCGTGGATGCGGCCGTCATTCGCGATCATCGACGGCAGGGAATCTGCGTAAGTGGATTTGAGCTTGTCGAGTTCGCGGAACTCGATTATGTGCGTCGCGATCTCGTAGTTCTCGGCGATCTCCTGCAGAGCGTCCTTGCTGGTCGAGATCTTTCCCGTCGGCGTCTTGTATTTCGTCTCTATGTTCAGGTCCTGGAGAACTTCCGCAACCTGCTTCGGGGAGTTGATGTTGAACTCCTGTCCGGCCAGTTCGAAGATCTTCGCGCCAAGCTTCTCAAGCTCGCCCTTCAGGAACTTCGACGATTCCTTAAGGACACTTGGATCGACCTTCATTCCGGCCATCTCGATCCGGTAAAGGATAGGGATCAGCGGCAATTCGATATCGTCATAGACCGTTTCAAGGCCGGCGGAATCGATGTCCTCCCTAAGTCTCGGCGCGAGCTGGAGTACGAAGTCTGCACTTTCCGCCGTCCTGTACTGGTTTTCGGTCCAGCCTTCGGGAATGTCCTGCAGGATCTCCTGTTCGAGAGTCTGCTGGGCGAGCGTCCGGAGCTCGTAGTTCCTGCGGCCCGAATCGATCAGGTACGCAGCGACCATCAGGTCGTCTTTCACGTTCACCGGCTCGATCCCGGCCTTCTTTAGTACGGCAAGATTCGATTTCAGATCGTACGCGCTCTTTGAAAGGTACTTGTTCGCCAGAATGTCGCCGAGTCCGGAATACGCCGATTCACGGCCCTCTTTGAAACCCTCGATATCGACGTAGAAGGCGCCTCCGCGCCTGGTCGCTATGGCGACGCCTTTTGGAGGTTTTTTTTCGAATGATCCCGCATTGGCGGGCGAATCAGAATCGTCTACCTCGAAGCTCCAGTTCTCGATCTCGAACAGTTTCCTTACAAGACGGTCAAGCCCCTCGCGGTCGCTGACAAGCTCGTACTTTCTGTCGAGCGATTCATCGCCTTCTTCGTCCAGATCTGAGAACAGCGGGGCGCTGTCGGCGAACTCGCGGGTCAATGTATTGAACTCGAGTTCACGAAACACCTCGTACGCGGCGGTCCTGTCCGGATTTTTCAGCCGGAGCTTCTGCAGGTCCAGGTCGACCGGGACTTCCGTGTGGACCGTGGCAAGCTCGATCGACTGGCGGACGAGTTCCTCGTTGTTCTGCAGGCTCTCGCGGTAGGTCTTGTGCGAGATCTTGTCCGCGTTCTCGATCGCGCCAACCGCCGACCCGTATTCCTTGATCAGCTTCAGCGCGCCCTTTGCGCCGATTCCGGGAGCACCCGGTATATTGTCGATCGAATCGCCCATGAGGCCCAGGTAGTCGACGATCTTGTCCGGAGGCAGTTCGAACTTCTTTTCGACCCACGCCTCGTCGCACCATTCGACCGGAGGCACGGGGACCTTGCGCCTTATGTTCTGGGAGTTCTGGCGCAGGCAGACCACGTAAGGATCGCTGACGAGCTGGCAAAGATCCTTGTCGTTCGAGACGATGACGGCCTTCATCTTCTCCTTCTCGCACTGTTTTGCGAGCGTTCCGATGATGTCGTCCGCCTCGTAACCGGGCATTTTCAGGATCGGGATGTTGAGCGCTTCGCAAACCCTTTCTATAAAAGGAAGCTGCTGTGCGAGATCGTCCGGCATTTCCTCGCGGTTCGCCTTGTAGTCCTCGAAAGACTCGTGCCTGAAGGTCGGGTCCGCGGTATCGAATACGGCGGCGATATAATCCGGCTGTTCGTCGGCGATAAGCTTGCGGATCATGTTCGTGAAGACAAACACGGCCTGTGTCGGCAGCCCTTTCGAGTTCCGCATCGGTTCCTGGTTCCCGCCGAGTGGCGCGAAGAAGGCGCGGAAGATATGCGACATCGCGTCGATCAGAAAGACGCGTTTTGTGGATTCGTCGGTCATCGGAGTAGTGAGTGTGAATAATAGTTCAGTTGCAGAGGCGGCTCAAGGTGAACGCCCGTACGCGGCCATTCGTCTCGTCTTTCCCCGAATTTTCTTGTTATCCTTGTTGCTGCACATTTACTATTGAACCCATCATCCTGCCGGCTTTCCTGGAGACCTTGGATCTCAGTCTATGAGCTTTGTACTCAACTACCGTTCTGGCGAGTTCCCCGCCCGCGTTCTAAGGACCCGCGTTGCGGGCGGCTTCGTATGCACAGAAACCGATTATCTTCCCGGGCAATCGATCGGAAGACACGCGCACAGGACGGCGGGGCTGGTTGCGGCGTTGAGGGGCGGTTTTGTGGAACGTCTTGGAACAAGGCAGTTCGACTGCGAACCGCTGGGTCTTCTGTACAGGTCTCCCGGCGAGATCCACTCGGACCTGTTCGGTGATTCGGGCGGGAAGTGCTTGACGATCGAGATCCCCGGCACTCGCCTTGAGCAAATAAGAGATTTCGTCCCGGCGACTACGACGCTTGTCGCTGAGGCTCGCTCATCGCTAAATTCGACCGCTCTCCGGCTTTACAAAGAGTTCTGCGAAGAGGACAAAGTGTCCGCTCTGGCACTCGAAGGGCTTGTCCTCGAGCTCATCGCGGGGGTTTCAAGGCGATTTTCGAATAAAGGGAGCGGAAGAGACGGAAGAACAGCATTGCGGGCCCGCGAGCTCATTCATGAAAAGTGGATCGACGGTCTGACGCTGTCCGGGATAGCGGAAGAGGTTGGAGTCCACCCCAGCCATCTGGCGAGGGTTTTCCGGAAGGAATTCGGTCTGACTATTGGAGAATACGTCCGCGCCCTCCGCCTGAAGGCATCCGCGGAACAGCTTTCCGATAGCGATAAGCCCCTCTCGCGCATCGCCGCAGAATGCGGATTTTCCGACCAGAGCCACTTCTGCCGTACATTCAAGAAGGCGACAGGCCTCACCCCGCTCGAATACCGGCGCTCTTCGAAGGCCCGCTAGCCGGGTTCAAATGCTAACTCCGTTCAATATGTCGCGGGACCGGGATTGTATCGTGAACGAATGAAATACTCGAAAGCAGTTCTGGCCGCGATCTTTCTCTCGATATTTCTCTCCGCTTACATACATGCCCAAAACACAGGGGGCGATTCGAAGCTTCTCGAAGAACACCTCGACCCGATCGCTGCGGACCTTATGAAGCGGCTGTACGCGCCGGGAATGGCGATCACGGTCGTAAGGGACGGGAAGGTAATTCTCAGCAAGGGATACGGCTTTGCCAATGTCGAGACGAAAAGGCCGGTTGATCCGGCGACGACCGTCTTCCGGATCGGCTCGATAACAAAGGTGTTCACGGCGAATGCTGCGCTTCAACTCGTTGACGACGGCAAACTCGATCTGGACAGCGATGTCGGTTCTTATCTCGTGTCCCTGAAGATCCGAAAGGATCATCAGCAGAAGATCACGATCCGCCATTTGCTTTCCCATACGTCAGGCCTCGACGAATTCAGCGCCGGCAGAAGGGCCGCTTCTCCCGACGGCGTCAAGCCTCTTGCGGAATTCCTCAGCGACCGGCTTGTCGCACGTACTCTTCCGGGAAAAAGGATCAGCTATTCGACCTACGGGATAACTCTCGCAGGCCATATCGTTGAGAAGATAAGCGGCAGGCATCTCGCCGTGTTTTTCCAGGACAACATTTTCGGACCGCTCGAAATGACGCGAACGAACCTGGGCCCCGTGCCGGCCGAACGAATCGGCGACCTGGCGGTCGGATACACGTTCAACGGTCAGTACAACGTGCAGGACTTCGAGTACTTTCATACTTACCCCGCTTCCGATATCAACAGCACGGCAAACGACATGGCGCGCTTCATACTCGCCCACCTGGAAAATGGAAGATACAAGGACAGGCGGTTCCTCAGCGAAGAATCGGCAAAGCTGATGCACAAGGCGCAGTTCACGAACCACCCGAAGCTTCCGGGATGGGCGCTCGGTTTCTACGAGACCCGAGACAACAACCTGAACGGAGTCGAACACGGCGGGAGCATGGAAGGATATGCCGCACTGCTGTATTTGCTTCCAGAGAAGAAACTGGGTATCTTCGTCGCCTCGAACATAGAGCAGGGCGCTCTGATGGCGGGAATGAAGAACGCGGTGCTAGACTACTTCTACCCTGTCGGATCGACGCCGGAAGATCGTAAGCAGTTCGAAGCGCTTAAGAAGTTTGCCGGTGAATACCGCTGGGACGTTTATTGCCACACCTGCAGCGCCGAGACCAGAGGCTTTTACCCGCGTCCGTTCACGGTGACGGTAAACAACGACGGAACGCTCGGATTCCTCAATCGCCGCTGGAAGATCGTCGAACCGATGGTGTTCAAGGCGATCCTGAATGACGATCGCGAGATCTTCTCCGTTTTTGAAGAAGACGAGGACGGACGGATCACGTTCCTGTTCAACGGAAGCAACGCCTATGAACGCGTCAGGGACTAGTTGAATTACGGCTGTTTCAGGGCTCTTTTTACGGTACTCGCTCAGTCCCTCAGGCGGTTGCCGGGCGGCCTCATTTGTACCCTCACGTTGGTTTGACACCCCTATCGGCGTACGCTATCCTAACCGTTCGTTTTCGTGAGTCGAGGCGAATTGTTGAAAATCCGGATAGCCCGTCCGGGACCGTCCGGAGGGGCAAGTACGCGGGCCTGATCGGCCTTGCGGAACGATGCGACCCGTTCGTCTAGGGGTCTAGGACACCGCCCTTTCACGGCGGCAACACGGGTTCGAATCCCGTACGGGTCGCCATAAAATTTATCGATCAGTTCTGATTCGCCTGCTTGCCGGGCGAATTTGCATTTTAAACCCGAAACCGGAAGGCGACCATCATCGTTGTTCAGGAACGCATCAAAGCCGATTTTCGATGGGACTTCATAATGAGAATTCTTAAAAGTATCCTTGCGCCCGTACTGGGCCTGATGATGGTATGCGCCGCATTCGGCCAGTCCGCCGAGCGGGAGACAGACACTGTGATGGTCCTTCCGTTCGAAAACGGTTCGGGATCAGAGTTCAACTGGGTAGGCGAAAGTATCGCGGATTCGCTTACCGATCTGTTGAAAGTTCCGGGTTTGGGGGTCATTTCCAATCAGGAACGGAAGATCATCCAGCAGCGCCTGAAGATGCCGCCGAGAGTGCTGCCTTCGGTCGCCGCATCGTTGAAGCTCGCGCGCGAAGGCGGAGCGAACCTGCTGATCGTCGGACGGTACAACGTGGAACCAGAGAAGGACGATGTGGCGGCAAGCATAACGATCAATGCGAAGATAATCAGCGTCAACGAGGGCCGTTTCCTGAGCGAGGAGTTCCCGGACGGTTCTCGAAAGACACGCGAAATAGTCCTGCTCGACGCGCTAGGAAACCTCCAGTCCCTCCAGGGCCAGCTCGCCTACCAGGTCCTTTATCAACGTGACAAGGCGCTTGAATATCCGCAGAACCACTTCATAGAACTTGCCGCAAAAGTGCCCGCAAGGGCTTTCGAGGCATACATCAAAGGCCTGCTGACGCCCGTTTCCGATTCCCTCACGCGAGCGAATTACCTTAAGAATGCGGTCCGCATCTACGCCGAAGAAAGCGAAGGCGGAGTTTACGCAGATGCGGCTGTAGAGCTCGGACATCTTTATCTCGATTCGAAGAACTACGACGAGTCGCTGATGTACTTCGCGCTGGTTCCTTCGGAGAGTCCTCTCTATCCTGAAGCGGCCTTCTATTCAGGCCTTGTGCGCTGGCAGGAAAAGGATTACGAACAGGCGCTTGCCGTACTCAGCCCTCTGGCTCAGGACCTCAAACTTACAAGCGTTTACAACACGATCGGCGCGATCGCGGTCGAGGCGGCCCGGCGCGAAAAGAAGGATGACAAGAAGTCGGCGAAGTTCCTTTCCGACGGGATCGGATTCCTGGAGCGAGCCGCCGAGTCCGAGATCGACGATACGTCCGCGACCTTCAACCTGGGGTTTGCGCTTATGCAGAGGGAAGAATACACGCTTGCTTCAGATCAGTTCCGGACCGTGCTGGACGATAACGCGAACGATGGCGAGGCACAGTTCCTTCTCGCAAAGTCTCTGGAAAAGATGGGCGAGACGACGGCCGTCGCAACTGACGACCGCGCAAGGAGGCTTCTCGCCGCCGGCAACCGGTACGCGAATCTCGAAAGCGAATGGAAGCGAGGGAGCCTCGACAGCGTCGATCTCCGCGTCCGCTGGCCCACAAGAAGGGAATTCGTAAGCGTGGTCTTCGTTCGCGACAAAGGCCCGGCGGGTCCGCGAAACATTCCGAACGAGACCGAAACGCTGCTGGCTTCTGCGAAGGGCCATTACGACGCAGGCAGGGACGAATCTGCAATGGAAGTGCTGCGAAGGATCCTGGTCCAGGAGCCGATGAGCGCGGAGAGCTATCTCTTGCTTGGAAAGATCCACCTTCGAAGGGGAGATGTCGAGCAGGCGCTCAGTGCATTCAAGACCGCGCTGTTCTGGAAGAACGGCCTTGTCGAGGGCCACGTCTTCCTCGGAAGGATCTATATGCAGAAGGGCGATTGCCTGCAGGCGAAGAACTATTCGAGGTCCGCACTTGAGATCGATCCGGACAACGAAGAGGCGATCGCGTTCGAGAGGCAGGTCGAGAGATGCTCCAGATGATAACCCATATCGTGTAATTCTCGGTCTTAGACGATCGGTCACGGGACGCCTCCTGCGAAGCAAGTTCGCGAGGCGTCCTTTTCAGTTTCCCACCCGGCAGAGACCCGTCTGGTGGTCGTCCGTCCGGGTCAAACGCGGACGGCCCGGCCACCCTTCCCGTTTTTGGCACGCAGAGTGCAATACCTTCGACCGGCTAGCTTGACAGAAATGATCAAGACCCCGCCGCCATCACTTCTCCGAGCGTGGTTTGCCACTGCGCTTGACCACCTTCCGAGCGTTCCTTCAGTTGTCCTTCCTTTTATGAGCCTGGCACCAAAAGCCAGGCTTTCCTCCTTTTAAACACCATATTACGGAATATGTTAGCGTTTGCGGGCTTTTGTCGTTCAGTTTGATCTACGGTCCCTTTCGCGCTGGCGTCGTCTGCGGCGGCAGAAGCTGATAAACGCTCGTTTGTAGTGCAGATGACAAAAAGTGGCACGAATCGGATGACAAATTTTGAGTTTGTCACTCATTTTGACAGGTCATTTCGAACCGAGCCTGTCAGTTTGAATGGATTACCCTGCCTCCGGATTTTGTTAGAATCGGTTCGTGGGATTTTTAAAGAAGTTATCCGGTAGTTTTCCGGGGGTAAGATCGACGGCTCTTGCCGCCGGCTCTTCAATGCTGTTGGCGGCATCTTTTCCCGACGTTGAGATCCCGGCGCTGGCGTGGGTCGCATTCATTCCCGTTCTCATCGGACTGGAGATCGAGAAGCAGAAATATCTGGCGCCGTTCCTGACAGGCTGGCTGTTCGGAACCCTGTTCTTCTTCTTCACCTGCTGGTGGCTGACGTTCGCCCCGATCACCTACGCCGGCTTCCCGGTCATCCCGACATACCTCTTGCTGCTTGGCGCCTGCGCGGCCGCAGGGATCTTCTCCGGGCTGTTCGGGATTGTCTACGCGACCGCGCGAAGAGCGTTAGGTCTTCCAGCACTCCTTGCGGCGCCGTTCATATGGACCGCCTTTGAGTTCGCACGCTACTGGATCACCGGCAACAACTGGAACGCGGTCGGCTACTCCCAGGCCTTCAACCCGGGCCTTATACAGAACGCCTCGGTCGGCGGGGTGTATCTGACCGGCTTCACGGTCGTCCTTTCCAGCACCCTGGCCGTCTTCGTTATTGAAACAGTGAAGCGGATGCGTAAGGAAGAAAGAGAAGTGCCGAAGCCCGCGATCGCCGGCGCTTTGGTCCTTTTGGCCGTGACCGGCGGTTTGCTCGTGATCCCCGGGATCGAGTTGTCGGTCCGCGCGGAAAGGCCGATCGTTTCGGAAATGATAGCGGTTCAGCCGAACGTGCCGATGGCGGGACTAGACCTCTCAAAGTGGAGGGCGCTCAGAAAAAGGCAGACCGATCTTGCGGAAGCGAAGCTTGACGCGATCGACGAGCGAGAAAGGCCCGTAACTGTGGTGCTTCCGGAATCGCCGATGAACTTCCAGTACGCGCTCGATCCGGAGTTCCGCTCGTTCATTGACGGCTTCGCGAAGCGCAACGACGTGTCGGTCCTGTTCAATTCCGCGGAACCCGATCCCTCCCGCGAACGCGGCTTCTTCAATTCGGCCGTCCTTGTCGGACCGAACGGAGGGATGGTGAAGCAGTACGACAAGATCCATCTTCTGCCGTTCGGCGAGTTCGTGCCGCTTCCGGAATTCGCGCAGGAGTTGATCCCGCCGATGGTGGGCAGGTTCACTCACGGGCAGGAATACGACCTTTTCGATCTCGGCGGAGCGAAGGCCGGGGTGATGATCTGTTTCGAATCGCATTTCGGATCGCTTTCGGCGGAGTACGCGAGGCAGGGCGCCGACGTGCTGATCGAAATGACCAATGACGGTTACCTCGGCCCGACTCCCGTTCTGCGCCAGCATCTGGCAAACACGGTCTTCCGCGCGGTCGAGACGCGGAGACAGGTTCTGAGGGTCACAAACGTCGGCATCACGGCGAACATAGATGAACGAGGCGTGATCGCCGACACCGCCGAACCATATTCAGAAGCCGTCAGGCACTGGCCGGTTCGTACCCACGGCGGCAGCCTCACGGTCTACGCGGCGTACGGCGACTGGTTCGCCATCCTTTGCCTGTTATTGGCAGCGGCGCTATTCGGGTATTCCGTTTCGAAGTTGAGGCGGGCGCCGGCGAATGAATCCGCCGCCGGATTGTTGTAGAATCTAGCTTTATTCGCGGCACCGCCGCCCGATCTATATGGAACTCAGCGACATTCAATCCAGATACGAAGAGTTAAAGAGCAAGGTCTCCCAGCTCGGGAGGTTTCTTTGACGCGCCTGCCAAAGAGAAGGAACTAAGCGAACTCGAAAAACAGATCGCCGAGCCCGATTTCTGGAACGACCAGGAACGAGCGCAAAAGATCGTCCAGAAGAGGAGCCGGCTCGAGAAGTCGCTCGAGCGACAGTCGGAGTTCGAAACGAAGCTTTCGGATGTCGAGGTGCTCACCGAGTTCGCGGAGACCGATGCCGCGTCAAGGAAAGAGCTTGAGGAACTCGTTGTCGGTCTCGAAGGCGAGGTCGAAGAAGCGGAGACTGAGGCGCTTCTTTCCGGCGACAGCGATCCGAACAACGCGATCTGCTCGATCCAGGCCGGCGCAGGTGGCACCGACGCCCAGGACTGGGCGGAGATGCTTATGCGGATGTACATCCGTTGGGCGGAGCGGAAGGGCTTCAAGGTCGAGATCCTCGATGAGCAGTCGGGAAGCGAGGCCGGCATCAAGTCCGCGACGTTCCGTGTCGAGGGCGACTACGCTTACGGGCTGCTCGCGGGAGAAGCCGGGGTCCATCGCCTTGTAAGGATCTCGCCGTTCAATTCGGGAGGCAGCCGCGAGACTTCGTTCGCCTCGTTCTTCGTCTCTCCCGAGATCGACGACGACATCGACGTCGATATCCAGGAAAAAGATCTTCGGATCGACACCTACCGCTCGACCGGCGCCGGGGGCCAGCACGTCAATACGACCGACTCCGCGGTCCGCATCACGCACATCCCGACCGGAACCGTCGTAACCTGCCAGAACCAGCGGTCGCAGATACAGAACCGCCAGGTCGCGATGCAGGTCCTGCGGTCGAGACTCTATGAACTGGAGCTTGAAAAACGGCGCGCCGAGGCCGCGGAACTGGAAGAGAACAAGCAGGACATCTCTTTCGGCTCGCAGATCAGGAACTACGTGCTGCATCCGTACCGGCTTGTGAAGGACACGCGGACAAAGCTCGAGGACGGCGATGTCGATTCAGTCCTGGACGGCGACATCGATCCGTTCATAAAGGAATTTCTCCTTCACAAGAAGTCCAGGTCCTGACGAACAGGCTCTTCGTTAGAGCCTTCCTGTTTTTCGTGTATCATTAGCCGTATCCGGGCCCCGGACCCTCTTTAGAATGGCCGTTCGCACCAACAAAAAAACAGCCTCACAGAAACCGTCACATTTCAACGAAGTAATCGGGATCGCATTCCTTCTGCTCGCACTTCTGACGGCGCTGAGCCTTGTCAGCTACAATCCCGCCGACTGGAGCCTGAGCACGAGCAGTTCGGTCGCCACGACGAACTTTGTCGGCACGATCGGGTCGGTCATCGCCGACCTGTTCTTTCAGTTGATGGGAAGCGTCGCGTACCTTGTCCCCTTGATCTTCGCAATATTCGGTTTCCGTTACCTCTTCTCCAAATCGCTTGAGACAAGGCTCACTAGGGTGATCGGCGTTCTGCTTTTCGTGACCTCCGGAGCGGTCCTTCTGACGCTTTTCGGATTCTACGGCGGCATCATCGGCGCTTTCTTCTACACGGTTTCAGCTTCGCTTCTGAACGACATAGGAACTGGCGTCGTTTTCGGGGCACTGCTTCTCGCTTCGATCGTGCTCGTGACGAGCTTTTCGTATTCTTCGTTCTTCGAAAGCATTCATCTTGCGGCCTCGAACTTCCGTATCCGTTTCGGGGAATGGCGGGAGAGGCGGAAGGCCCTTAACGCGACAGCCGAAGCGAAACCGGCGGCGAAAACGGTTGCGAAGAAAGTACCCGAGCCGGTGCAGAGGCCTCTGCCCACTATCTCCGACGGCAGCGATTCGAGGCGCATCGAGCCCGAACAGGACGAGCCTCTGATCGCGGACGGATCGGATGTGTTCCGGAAGATCGAAACGGCCGAAGGCGAGGCAGAGGAGAAGGCGAAGGCAGCCCAGGCGGGGGCTTCAGCGGGAGACGCGGGCGTTTCCATTGAGGCAAAGGACGAGACGGAAGAGCCCGCGGATTCCGGCGCCCCGAAGGAGTATCAGCTTCCCTCCGTCGAGTTTCTCACCGTCCCCGCTCCCAGGCTTGAGCAGGACGATCAGATCCTGCGCGAGAAGGCGAAAGAGCTGACGCAGAAGGCGGACGAGTTCAACGTGAAAGGCAAGGTCGAGAAGATCGGGCTTGGGCCGGTCGTGACGACGTACGAGTTCAAGCCGGACGCCGGCGTGAAATACGCACGCGTGACAGGGCTCGCGGACGACCTTTGCCTCGCGCTTGAAGCCGAGTCGGTGATGATCGAGAGGATACCCGGAACGGCGTTCGTCGGCATCGAGGTCCCGAACGAAGAGCGGGAGACGATCTTCCTGCGCGACGTGATCGAATCGGACAAGTTCCAGGAATCGACCTCGCTTCTCTCGATCGCGCTGGGGAAGCGTATCGACGGATCGAGGCAGATCGCCGATCTCGCGAAGATGCCGCACCTTCTGATCGCAGGAGCGACGGGCGCGGGCAAGTCTGTCGGCGTAAACTCGCTGATCGTCTCGATCCTGTACAAGGCGAAGCCGGAAGAAGTTAAGTTCATAATGGTCGATCCGAAGCGGCTGGAACTGGGCGTTTACGCCGACATCCCGCATCTCGCCGCGCCGATCATCACGGAGCCCAAGCGGGCTTCCACGGCCTTGAAATGGGCGGTCAGCGAGATGGAGCGCCGCTACAAGGACCTCGCCGGCTGGGGCGTGCGGAACATCGACGGCTACAACAACGAGGTCAGGCGAAGGAACTCGCTCGAGAAGTACGACGAGGAAGGCAATCCGCACAGGCCTCTGCCGTACATCGTGATCATCATCGACGAGCTTGCGGACCTTATGATGGTCTCCGGAAAGGAGGTCGAGGAATCGATCACGCGCCTCGCGCAGATGGCTCGCGCTGTCGGAATACATCTCGTGCTCGCGACGCAAAGGCCCTCGGTCGACGTCATCACGGGTCTGATCAAGGCGAACTTCCCGGCGAGGATCTCGTTCCGAGTGTCTTCGAAGATCGACTCCCGCACGATCATCGACGCCAACGGCGCCGAGCGTCTTCTCGGCAAGGGCGACATGCTGTTCCTTCCTCCGGCGACGTCGCAGCTGATCCGGGTCCACGGCGCGTACGTCGACGAGAAAGAGATACGCCGGATCGTCGACCACATCAAGGCTCAGGCGGCTCCCGAGTACGACGAGACGATCACTCAGGACGAGGAAGAGATGGACGAGTTCGGCGATCTTCCCGGAAGGAAGGACGAACTCTTCGAAGAGGCCCTGAAGACGGTCGTGGGAGCAGGACGCGCCTCGACGTCTTTGCTTCAGAGGCACCTCAGGATCGGATACGGGCGCGCGGCGGCGATCCTCGACGCTCTCGTCGCCGACGGTTTCATCGGCGACATGGACAGCACTAAGCGCGCGCGGCCCGTGCTTCAGAAGGCTTACGAAGCGGTCCAGGAAATGGAAGAAGGCCGCGAGTTCTGATCTTTTTCTGAGAACTTAACGAATCAATGAAAAGGGAACTCCTCACATTCCCTCTCCGAAGGACAATCTTTCTTGTGTTGCTCGCCTGCCTTTTGCAGGCCGCGTCGTCGTGTGTTCAGACTTCCTCGACAGACCCTCAACCGGAGATCCCCGAAGCGGAAGGGCGTACCGACATCAATGCCGCATCGGTTGAAGAGCTTGCGGCGCTGCCCGGGATCGGCGAAGCGACGGCCCGGAAGATCGTCGCACACAGGCAAACGTTCGGAGAGTTCCGCCGGAAGGAGCATCTGCTTCTCGTCGAAGGCATCAGCGAGAAGAAGTACCTCGCGATGCGGGACCTGATCACCGCCGGCCCGAAACGCGGCGCGGCACATCGAGAACCGGAAGGCCATTCCTCACGTGGTACGAACGGAAGCCGGAACAAAGACCCCTGAAAGGGCGCTGAACGATCCTCTGTTCTTTCTCGCCGCGGCATTTGCCGCCGGCGCGGCAATCTCGGAGTACGCACCATTTGAGTTTGCGCCGCTCGTTTCGGCGCTGTTCGCGCTGATCGCGGTCGCCGGCCGCGGTTCCCGCCCGGCCACGATCTCGGTCTGCATCGCGTTCTTCTTCGCGGGCGCCTTCTCGTACTCGGTCGCCGACCGGCCGCCGCCGGATGATTCCCTCCGCGGGATGCTCGATTCCGGAAGGATCGTCTCGGGCGATCCCGTTGAGATCGAAGGGGTCGTCGAGGCAGGACCGGAGCTGCTTCCGGGAGGACGCTCATTCGATATCGCCGCAGGTTCGGTGAGGTACAAAAGAAGATCGGCCCGTGTCTCCGGCCGTGTCCGCTTCCATGTCTCGCTAAACGACGAGGCCGCCGATCGAGTGTTCGAAGACCTGCTCGTTAAACCGGGCACCCCTGTGCGTGTCGCGGCACTGGTCTCCAGGGAAGAGCGGTTCAACAATCCGGGGATGTTCTCGTTCGTCAAGCTTCTCGAGAGGGAAGGCCTTGATGCCGTGGCCTCTGTGAAGAGTCCGCTCTTGATCGAACGCGCCGCCGAGGACCGTTTCCGACTAGCGGCTTATGCAAACGATCTGAGGAACGGCCTGATCGCCCGCGTGCTCGCGCGATTCGAGCAGCCGGCTTCGGGCGTCCTCGTCGCTTCCGTGCTCGGAAACAAGCATTTTCTCGAAAAGGGCTCGGCGGAGATCTACAGGAACGGAGGCACGTTCCACGTGCTTGTCGTCAGCGGCCTCCACGTGACGATCGTTGGAGGCGCTGTGATCTGGATGCTTTCGGCGGCTGGTCTCAGGCGGACCTGGTCTGCTCCGGCGGCCTGTTTTGCAGTCTGGAGCTTCGCTGTGATCGCCGGCGGGGGAACACCGGTCGTGCGCGCTTCGCTGATGTTCACTTTCCTTGCGGCGGCGCACGTGTTCTCGAGAACCGGCTCGCAGCTCAACGCGCTCGGAGCGGCATCGCTACTAATACTTGTCCTGGATCCGAAGGCGGTCTTCGATCCCTCATTCCAACTCACCGTTCTCGCGGTCGCGGCAATTGCCGGCGCGGCGTTCCCTCTGATCTCGAAGCTAAGGGAGATCGGATCGTGGAAGCCCTCCGCCAGGACCCCGCTTCCTCCGCGCTGTGGACGAACTCTCCGGGTTTTTAGCGAGCTTCTCCACTGGGACCAGCGGGCGTGGGGGATCGTCCGCGAGGGCGCCGTCTGGGAATGCGGGCTCTTCAAATCGCCGTTCGCGAAACGGTACGGCGGAGGGTTTTCTCAGAAACTCGCAAGGATTGCGTTCGAGGCCCTCTTGGTCTCTTCAATTCTTCAGGTCTGCCTGCTTCCGCTTCAGGTCGTCTACTTTCACAGGATCGCGCCCGCGGGAGCGATCCTGAACCTTGGTGCCGGGATCGCTTTCGTGCTTCAAACGGCGCTTGCCGCGGTTGCTTTGGCGGCCTCCTTGTTGTCGGAGACGATCGCGGTCCCCTTCGCCGCGCTCGCCGAAGTGGTCTCGGCTTCGTGGCTCGCGACGCAGAATGCGGTCGGCGCGACTGCCGGAGGGTCATTCAGGGTTCCGGTCTATTCCGGGACACTCCGGTTCGTGTATCCCGCGTACTTCCTCACCGTGCTGGTATCTGCTGTATTCCTGAACATCTGGGACCCTTTCGCCGTCCGTCACAGGCTGAAGTCCCCAAAGGCTGCTGCGGTCTGCATCGGAGCGACTCTCTTTATCGGTGCGCTGATCGTTCTTCATCCGTGGAGCGAGCCGCAAGCGGACGGAAGACTGACCGCGCATTTTCTGGACGTGGGCCAGGGCGATTCGACTTTCCTCGTGTTTCCTGACGGCAAGACGATGCTGATCGATGGGGGCGGAAGGCGAAGCTTCACGAGAGAGGCGGAAGGCGGATTCGAAAGGGACATACGGGGGATCGGCGAAGCGGTGGTCTCGGAGTTCCTCTGGGAGAACGGATATTCGTCGATCGACGCGGTCGTGCTGACCCACGGCGACGCGGACCACATACAGGGCCTTATCGAGGTCGTGAGGAACTTCTCGATAGGTTCGATCTTCGTTGGGGCACGGGAGCCTTCGAATCCGGCATTTGAGAAACTCGAGGAGGAGGCGGTAAGACGCGGGATCCCCTTGGCGGGGGTTTTCGAGGGAGACCGATTCTCTTTCGGAGGCGCATCTGTCGAGGTCCTGAACCCTGATCCGACGGCGGCGCCGACGGAAGATTCCGACAACGACAATTCGGTCGTGCTACGGGTCGAATACGTCGCAAGGAGTTTCCTTCTCACGGGAGATATCGAGCGCGGCGCGGAGACGAGGATCGCCCGGCATCGCATACGCGCGGACGTGGTCAAGGTAGCGCATCACGGAAGCCGGACATCTTCTTCTGAGGTTTTCGTGAATACGGTCGGTGCTGATTTCGCAGTAATACCGGTTGGGAAACGATCCCAGTTCGGGCATCCGCACAGGGGAGTGGTCGAACGATGGCAGGCTTCGGGAGCCCGTGTCTTTACGACGGGCCGCTCAGGAACGGTGACGATATCGACCGACGGCTCGCTTCTGGAGGTCAGGACCTATCTGCCTGAAGGCGCGATTCCTTGAGTCCAAAACACAGAAAACCCGAAGGTTTTTGTGAAAAATAACCTTCGAGCGTTCCTTAAGAAGTCCTTGATTGCCCACATTTATACGGCAAACCGGGACAGGTGTCAACACACTTCAATGATCATTGGGCAATGGTCATTGACCAATGAAGAGCGACATCTGCATACAGCGCTTGTCCGACGAGCTTCAGCTTGTCGGTCATATACCGCAGAGCTTCAACTATTCGGAGATCAACCGCAGAGCACGCAGAGAGCGCAGAGATCGATCTGGCGACAAGTTGACACGTCAGAGTTCAAGCTTCAGCTTGTGAATCAACCTCAAGGGATATTCTGGAAGTCCGGCACGATCCAACGCGTCCCGTAGGGACGGCCGTATCTTAGCCCCGGTCTTGAGACCGGGGAAAAGCGCCTCCAAAATATCTTGAGCCGCGTAGCGGCGGCACGATCTTGGCAGAAACGTTCGCGCTTCGCGCTTAACGCAGCCCAAAGGGCTGCTCTAAACGGGGCGGTGTCGGGAACCCCGGATCTCGCGCTTCGCGCTCAACGCAGCCCAGAGGGCTGCTCTAAACGGGGCGCTGTCGGGAGCCCCGGATCTCGCGCTTCGCGCTTAATCCAGCGCAGAGCGCCGCTCTAAACGGGAACCCGGGAAACGCCTTCTGTTTAGCCGTCTGCGGAGCGGCGTACGCAGAAACCCTGGCAAGAAATCAGCTACGAGTTTTCACAGATGGACAAGGATTCATTTCATTGACCGATGTTCAATGAGCATTGACCAATGTGAAGTTCAATGCTTGAAGTGCCGATATCCCGTGAAGACCATCGCGATGCCGTGTTCGTCCGCCGCGGCGATCGATTCCTCGTCGCGCATCGAGCCGCCCGGCTGGATGATCGCCTTGATCCCGATCTTCGCCGCCTCGTCAACATTGTCGCGGAAGGGGAAGAACGCGTCCGAAGCGAGCACAGAGCCTTCGATCTTCAGATCGGTCCTTTCAGCGCGCATCGCGGCAATTCGGACCGAATCGACTCGATTCATCTGGCCGGCACCGACGCCGACCGTCTGCCCGTTGTTCGCGAACACGATGGCATTCGATTTCACGTGTTTGCAGACCGTCCAGGCGAAGAGCATCGCCGCTACCTCGTCGTCCGTAGGCTGCCGTTTTGAAACGACCTTCAGATCGTTCGCCTTCACCGTCAGAAGGTCCTGGTCCTGCACGAGGAAACCGCCGGAGATCTGCTTGTACTCATAAGCCTCCGGTTCACCCTCTTCGATCCTCAGCACGCGCACGTTCTTTTTCTTCGAAAAAGCCTCGAGTGCGTCCCCCGAGAAGCTCGGTGCGATCACCACCTCCGTGAAGATCTTCGAGATCTCTTCCGCCGTCTCGCCGTCGATCTCGCGGTTCGCGGCGACGATGCCTCCGAACGCCGAAACCGGATCTGTCTCAAGCGCGCGCTTGTAGGCCTCGATGTTCGTCGCTCCGAGCCCGACTCCTGAAGGATTCGTGTGCTTGATGATCGCGACCGCCCTATGTTCGAAGTCGCGGACAAGCCGCCACGCCGCCTCCGCGTCGACATAGTTATTGAAAGACATCTCCTTGCCCTGGAGCTGTTCGGCGTTCGCGATGCCTCCGCCGCCGTTCTCGGAGTAGATCGCGGCACGCTGGTGCGGATTCTCACCGTAGCGAAGATCGGCGGACTTGCTGAAGACCAGGCCGAAGCCGTCCGGCATTCCTTCTTCCTCGTCACCTGATTCATCGGCGACCGCGCCTTCGTGATCTTCGAAAGCTTCCATCTCGTCGATCTCGATGAACGCGAGGTTCCCGAACGGGTTGAAAGGCTCAAGATAATCGAGGTCGTCGTTGCCGAGCTGGTCGGCGAGGTAGCTCGAGATCGCGAGGTCGTAGTGCGACGTGCGAGTGAAGGCGAGCGCGGCGAGCCTCTGGCGCGTCTCGATCGAAAGCGAGCCGTCGTTCTTCTCGAGTTCCGTGATCAGGTCGGGATAGAGCCTTGAATCGGTCACGACCGCGACGTCGCGCCAGTTCTTCGAGGCGGACCGGATCATCGCCGGGCCGCCTATGTCGATCTGCTCGACCGCTTCCGGAACCGATACCCCCTCGCGCTCGATGGTCTTTTCGAACGGATAGAGATTGATGACGACCATGTCGATCGGCACGATTCCGTGTTCTTCCATAGCCGAGACGTGGTCGTCCTTGTCGCGGACCGCGAGAAGAGCTCCGTGGACCCTCGGGTGAAGCGTCTTCACGCGGCCGTCCATCATTTCCGGAAATCCCGTCAGCTCGGAGACTTCCTTTACCTCGATCCCGGCTTCCTTGATCGCTTTCGCGGTTCCCCCGGTCGAGACCAGTTCGACGCCGAACCCGGCGAGCTTCGCGGCGAATTCCGTTACGCCTTTCTTGTCGGAAACGCTTATCAATGCTCTTCTTATCTTTCTTAAATCGCTCATCGTAAAGTCATTTAAAAACGAAAACAGCGGCCGATTTAAGACCGCGTGTCAATTTTGAGAATCAGCCTGGAGCTTTGCCGGTCCGGCGCCAAAGGGCGCAGGGAATTGGGCTGGCATCGCTTTCCTTGTATCAGAAGAAGAAACGTCCCCAGAAAAAGAGGCTCAGCAGGAATGCCAGCGTGTAGATGACGATTTTGATAATGCTCATCGAATTTTTATGCTAAGTGTGAGCCGGATTCTTGGTTACGCTTAAGCCCTTATATTAGTTCCCCGTTTCTTGCTATGTCAATTTCGCTTTCCGTCGTGAGATGGCTTTCCGCGGTGCCCGTCATATTGTTTTTGGCAGCCGCGCTTTGGGCGCAGTCCGCGCCGGCGCGTGCGACGGTGAAATGGGAAGGGGGGCAGAAGGCGAGGATCGAAGGGAGCTTCCCGGACGCGACCCGGGCATTTTCGTTTACGGATGCGGTTGCGGGCGTCGAAGGGCTTTCGGAAAGGATCTCGGACCTCAAGACCTTCTCGGCAGACGGAAGCGAGATTCCCCACCGTCGAGGGCCTCTGGGAGCGGTGTTCGCCGACGAACCGGTCGCTTCGTATTCGTACGTGGCCGATCTCTCTCCGCAATCGGACGTGACGCTCGGAGCGCACCTTTCGTGGATCTCGGCGGGAAAGGGCATCTTGTTGCTCCGCGATTTGATCCCTTCGGCCGGGCCGGAGACGTTCGGGGTTCGCGTTCGTTTGGATCTCCCGGAAGGCGTGACTGCGTTTACAAACGAGCCAAAACTGCCGAACGGCGAGTTAGCGGTCGAGGCCGCCTCGGATGCCGTTTTCCTGATCGCTCCCAATGTGAGGCGACTCGGAGCACGAGTCGGAGGCACTGAACTGGATCTCGCGATCGAAGGCGAATGGCAGTTCGGCGACTCACAGGCGTTGGAGATGTCCAAAACGATCTTCCGGCATTACGAAGACATCTTCGATTCGGAGCCCTCGAAGAAGATCCAGATCCTGCTCGTTCGCGCCCCGGAGGAAGGGATGCGAGACCGCTGGCGAGCCGAAACGCGTGGGAATACTTTGGTTATCGTCTCTTCGCCTTCAACTTACAGGAATCACGGAGAACAGAGGTTTCACGAACAGCTCAGGCACGAACTGCTTCACCTATGGATACCGAACTCGATGAATCTGACTGGTGACTACGCCTGGTTTTACGAGGGTTTCGTTTTCTACCGTGCGCTTGTTGCAGGGGCCGAGCTCGAACAGATCACCTTCGGCGACGTTCTAATCACGCTCGCCGACATAAAGCGCAGATCGGACCTCGCGGGCGAATGGAAGGCCTTGACGGGCCCGGAGACAGACGGACGTTCGCGATCGACATTCTATTCGCGAGGCACACTGGCGGCATTCGCAGCGGATACTGCGCTGATAAGCGGATCGAACGGGAAAAGGGATCTCGACGACGTCCTCAAGCGGATATATCGAAACGGCCGCCGACTCGAAAAAGCGGGCCCTGCGAACGACTTTCTCGTCCGAGAGCTTTCTAACTGGACAGAGCTCAAGCAGCTCATAAACTCTTCGATCAATGGCAAGACGGCGCCCGACTGGGGCCGTGCCCTCGGTCTTGCAGGCCTTTCGGAAACAGGAGGCGGGCGGCTTGCCGCGGTCGATGACCCGGACTCTTCGCAGAGAGCCTTCCTTGAGAGATTAGGTTATAATGTCGGTCGCTGAGTTATGCCACCTAAGATGAAGACCCCTTTTCCGCGGACCCGCGGGATACTCTCCACAACAGTCCTGGCAGCCGTCGCGATGCTTCTTTCGGGATGCAGCCTGCTCGACTCCGCTTACAGCTCCCTGATGGGCGCCGTCGGCGTGATCGAGAATGGCACCGTGATCTCTCGCCGTGCAAACATAAGGAGCTCCTATGCGGTCGTCGCGGCGGATGTCCTCGAAGTGAAGCGCGGGGAGCAACTGGAGATCCTGGACGAGCTCGAATTCGAAGGCGTCGTCTGGTACAGGGTCCGTGCGAATGACGAGGATCAGACAGAGGGCTGGATCGAGGCCCAGCACATTATCAAGGAAGACGACCTGCAGAAGTCGAAAGATCTTGCTCAACAGGACCAGGGCCTGCCAGCGCAGGCGACCGGGCAGCTGCGTGCTATGTCGAACCTTCGGCTAACACCCAAGCAGGCGGATGACAATATTCTTCTTCTGCTTGAGAGCGGTGCGACTTTCGAGATCGTCGACTGGGAGTACGTTCCGAAGGAACCCGACGAGGAAACCGAGGACGGGGAAGAGAACGAGGAGATCGCGGCGGCCGGAACCGAAGGCGATCCGGAACGGCTCAACGCGAAGTATGACATGTGGTACAAGGTCCGGCTCGATCCTTCGGTATCGCCGGCGCCTATGGGATGGATCTTCGGCAGGCAGATCGAACTGCAGGTCCCGAGCGACATCGTCTATTTCCAGTCAAACGACCGCAAATTCGTGACCTGGCTACGGCTTGACGATGTACCCACTGCGCCGCCGGCTGCGACCCAGAGGGACGTGGCGGCGAGGGTTTCGAAGCCCGGAAGCTGGGTGATCCTCTCGAGGACGAACGAAGTGAAGGCGATCGACGGTGTCGAGCCGGACTTCGACGGCATTCTTGTCCTTGGATTCGACAAGTACAACGAGGAGCATTACACGGTCTACAGCTCCCGGCGGGAGCGTTACGACGTATGGGGCCTGCTTCCAATGACGCTCGAGGGCGCCGGGGACGACAAGACCTTCACCGTGAAGCTCCGCAACAAGGACACGGGAAAGATGGAGGACAAGAAGTTCCAGATCTATCGCGACAAGAATCGCAGGCTTCGTATGACCGCGCCGGAAGACATCGAGTCGTACGCGTTTCGCGAGAAGCGCTGATGACCATCCCGGAGAGCCCGCTTTTGGAAGAACCTTTCGAAATAGAGATCACGGACACTATCGACCTGCATTCCTTCAGACCGGAGGAAGTTGCGGCGGTCACGCGCGCTTATCTTGAGGAGGCTCAAAAGAAGGGCTTTTCGGTGGTCCGGATAATCCACGGCAAAGGGATAGGGGTGCAGCGAGAGATCGTGCGCAGCGTGCTTTCGAAGTGTGATTTTGTGAAGTCGTTCAGGAACGGCGACGAGCTGTCGGGCGGCGGCAGCGGCGCGACGGTGGTGAAGTTGATTTCGACGTAGGGGCGGGACCTGTGCCCGCCCGGCAGAAGTCAGAAGTCAGAAGTCAGAAGTCAGAAGTCAGAAGTCAGAAGTCAGAAGTCAGAAGTCAGAAGTCAGAAGTCAGAAGTCAGAAGTCAGAAGTCAGAAGTCAGAAGTCAGGAGTCAGGAGTCAGGAGTCAGGGGACTCGTTCTGCCCCGGACGGGCAACGGATGATAGCCCCGGGCAAGCCGAAGGCGCAGCCCGGGGTAAAAGACGACCCGCGAAACGCACGCCGGAGGCGTGCCGCTGAGGCGGAAGAAATGCGGGCGGGGACGCCCGCGGTCCAGCTGCCCCGAAGGGGTAACGGATGATAGCGCCGGGCAAGCCGAAGACGCAGCCCGGGGGAAGGGACGGCCGGTGATACCCACGCCGGAGGCGTGCCGCTTGAATAGTTAAGCAAACAGGAGACAGAAGTCAGGAGTCAGAATGACGTTAAATCCTGACTCCTGACTTGTGTCTTCTGACTTCTTTCTCAATGGTCCTCAAGCACGTCGGCCCAGACCTCGTCGTCCTCGGAGCCCTGCCCTCCTGCGGCGAGTTCCTTTTCCTGTCTGGCGATCTTGCTTTCCGCGACCTGGAGGCGCTTGCTGAGGCGAAGGCAGTGGTGTTCCAGTTGGCGGATCCGCTTCTTGTAGCCCTTTCCGGTCTGCTCCAGGTACATCATGTAGAAGAACTGGAGCCCCGCGATGCCTGCGAGGGAAAGAGATAAGCAGATCAGCACGTAGATCATAAAACCGCCATCCTTGGAAGTGAGAATCCCAAGTATAACCTTGACCCCGCGCTTTTGAAAGGTAAGAATTGCCGAAGCCCCGCAGGTAGGGGCCCGGCGGAAAATGAATGGAGAATGAGAACCTGAGGCTCGTATACACCCTGCTTTGCGACGATGTGCGCCTGGAGATGGGCAACAAGGTTTCGCTGATGGGGGTTTTTCAGAACATTATGGTCGAGAAACTCCCCGTTTCCCTGATCAAGTTCGCGGTGGTCAATCACTGGCGGGGACAAGGCAATCACTCGACCGAGGTGCGGATTCTCTCTCCGGACCGCTCGAACCTTGTTGTGACGTCACAGCCTACACGCCTTGAGCTGAATCCGGGAGGCTTTACCGACAACGTGAGCTTCTTCGTCAACGTGGTGTTTCCGACGGCCGGCACCTACTGGGTACAGACCCTTGCCGGGCCGGAGGTCGTGGAAGAGTTTCCCCTGATCGTGACAGACGTAGGTACCGTAGCAGGGGATAATACGACTGAAGAGATCACGGACACGATAAATTAGGTTGTTCCTCTCTGCCTTTGGCGCAGCGCGGAGCGCTGCTCTAAACCTTTCATATTTAACCGTTTAGAGTAGCGCTCCGCGCTGCAGCTTTTGACCTGTCATATCGGTCTTCTATCGAATTCAGATCCCGAAATGAAAAAGGCCGCCGGATATTGGCGGCCATTTTCAGAGGAACCGGTTCGGCCCGACTAGTTATCCTTCTCCGAAATATCGATCGTGATCGCCGTCCGGTAGATCGCCGGAGAGCCTACGGGCACTTCTTTGAACGCCGAGATCCCGCGCCAGGTTGCGGTCACGCGGTACTTGGTCTCCTTGTCCGGGAAGCGAAAAATAACGTCTCCGTCGCGGCTCGAATACCCCTCGGCGACTTCCTTCAAACTTCCGTCCGACATCACTTCCTCGACCTTTATCTTCGCGCCCGGAAGCGAGAATCCGTTGTGTGTGAATACACTGGCTTCGAGTATCACGAGCGTGCCCTGGTCCACCGTAAGTACAAGGTTGTCGCCCAGGTTGTTGGTCTTCTTCCTGCGGACCTCTATGTCGTACAGCACTCCGCCGGCATAGCCTTCTTTTTCGAAGACCACGTTGTAGATCCCCGGCTTGAGGCCGCTCAGACGGAAGTCGCCGTCCTTGTCGGCCGTCACGGATTTCACGTTCTCGCCGTCCTTCCGGGCGGTGATAGTTGCTCCGGGTATGCCCTTTCCTTTCTGAGTCCGGACCTTGCCCTTAATGCTCCCCGTGTCCTGCGCTGCGGCGACGGCCGCGAAGGCAAGCAGAAGGGCGGCAAGCGCCGGAATTATCAATGCGCGTTTCATATCAAGTTAACTTTGGTTTATCGAGGCGGCGGCATTCGCCGAGAATTCGAGAGACACGTCATTGATGATGTCGTCGAGCGTGCGCGTTGGCTTGTAGCCAATCAGGCGCGCGGCCTTCTCGAGGCTCGGGACGCGCCTCTGCATGTCCTCGAAGCCTTCTCCGTACACTTCCTCGTACGGAATGTACCTTATCTCGCTGGAACTCCCGGTCATCTCGATCGCCTTCTCCGCGAGCGACTTGATGGTCGTTTCTTCCGAATTGCCGAGATTGATGACCTCCCCGAAACAGTCCGGATTCTCAAGCGTTTTCACAAGCCCGTCGATGATGTCCGCAACGTGCCCGAAACATCTCGACTGCGATCCGTCGCCGTGAACAGTGATCGGCTCGTTGTCCATCGCGGCCTTCACGAACCTGGGTACGACCATCCCGTACTGGCCGGTTTGACGCGGGCCGACCGTGTTGAATAGCCTCACGACGACGACCGGCAGCCTGGTCTCTTTCCAGTGCGCCAGCGCGAGAAACTCGTCCAGGGTTTTAGCGCAGGCGTAGGCCCACCGATGCTTGTTCGTGGCGCCTGTCAGAAGATCGTCGTCTTCCCGGAACGGAACGGAAATGCCTTTGCCGTAAACCTCGGAAGTGCTTGGGATCAGCACGCGTTTGCGGTACCGCGAGCAGAAGTCGAGCACCACGTCGGTGCCTTTGAAGATAGTCTCGATGGTCCGAACGGGCCTTTCCATTATGAGCTTGACGCCGACCGCGCTCGCCATATGGTAGACGCGGTCCGATTCGCGGATCAGCTCTTCCATAAGGCTCTGGTCGAGAACCGTGTCGATTATCAGCCTGAACCGTTCGTGCCCTTCGAGGTGGGCGACGTTCTGGTAGCGACCCGTCGAAAGATCGTCGATGACCGTTATCTCGTGGCCCTCTTCGATCAGGCGGTCGGCGAGATGGCTGCCTACGAATCCGGCTCCGCCGGTGATGAGTGTTTTCATGACTGTGATGCCCCTTGCGGTCGGGGTTCCGATCTATGCCCCTCCCTCGCGGTCGGGGTACCTGTGTCCCGATTCTCCTATGTTTCAATCGTTTCGGCAAAATAGGCGACTGTTTTCGCAAGCCCTTCCTCCAGTCCGATCGTCGGGGACCAGCCAAGAAGCTCCTTCGCGCGGGTGATATCGGGCTTTCTTTGTTTTGGATCGTCCTGCGGGAGTGCAAGGTGTTTGATCGACACCTCTTTGCCGGCGGTGCTCGCCACGAGGTCCGCAAGCTCGTTCATCGTGAACTCGCCGGGATTGCCTATGTTCACGGGCCATTGGATGTCTTCCGCCTCGGTGTTCATAAGCCGGACGAGGCCCTCGACAAGGTCGTCGACGTAACAGAACGAACGCGTCTGCTCGCCGTCGCCGTAAACCGTGAGTTCTTCGCCTCGGAGCGCCTGCACGATGAAGTTCGAAACCACACGCCCGTCGTTCTCCAACATTCGAGGTCCGTAAGTGTTGAAAATGCGTACGATGCGGGTGTCGACGCCGTTCTGGCGATGGTAGTCCATGAACAGCGTTTCGGCGACGCGTTTGCCCTCGTCATAGCACGAGCGCGGACCTATGCAGTTCACGTTTCCGAAGTATTCCTCGGGCTGGGGATGGACCTGCGGGTCTCCATAGACCTCGGAAGTGGACGCCTGCAGGATCCTCGCGCCTACTCTTTTCGCCATTCCGAGCATGTTGATCGCGCCCATCACGCTTGTCTTTACCGTCTTGACGGGATTGTACTGGTAGTGGATCGGCGATGCGGGACAGGCGAGGTTGTAGATCTGATCCACTTCCAGGAAGATCGGCAGGGTCACGTCGTGCCTGATCAGCTCGAAACGGTAGTTGTCGAGCAAATGCGCGATATTCACCTTACGGCCCGTGAAATAGTTGTCGAGGCAGATCACCTCGTGCCCTTCCGCAAGAAGCCGCTCGCAGAGATGCGATCCTATGAATCCCGCTCCGCCTGTAACAAGTATTCTCATTGCGCCCTCGCTTGGGGATTCAGTTCCTTCTCGAACAGGGCGAGGATCCTCTCATACTCGTCCTCCCAGCTCGCGGGCCGCTCAAAACCGTGATTCTCGGCCGGGTAGAGCATCAGGTCGAAATGCTCCGTCTTGTCGAGGCGGATAAGCTGCTCGACAAGCTGTATCGAATCCTGTGCGTGCACGTTGCTGTCGACCAGGCCGTGAAGGATCAGGAGTTTCTTCCGGAGCTGATCCGCGTAGCTGATCGGAGACGAGCGCTTGTAAGCCTCCGGGTTCTTTTTCGGATCTCCCAGCCTTTGCGAAGTGTAGAAAGGATTGGTTGCGTAGTAGTTCTTCCAGTCCATCACGGGCCTGAGCGCCGCTGCGGCGGCGATCTTATCGGGGGATCGCATCACCAGCATCGCCGCCATGAAGCCTCCGTAGCTTCCTCCGTACGTGCCGATCCGGTTCACGTCCACCGAGTACTCGCGGACCATATGGTCGATCGCGTCGATGTGGTCGGTGTAGTCTTTCCCGCCGAGGAAATCGTAAACGTCCGTCCGCCAGTCGCGTCCGTAGCCGGCCGAACCCCGGTAGTCGATGTCCAGCACGACGTATCCCTTTCGCCTCAGCATCTCGTTGAACATGAACTCGCGGTAGTAATTGTTCCAGCCGTTGATCACGTTCTGCAGGTAGCCGGCGCCGTGGACGAAGATCGCCATAGGATACTTGCGCGACTTGCTGAAGCCGTCCGGCAGATAGATCTTGGCAGGGATCATCTTGCCGTCCGACGCACGGATCTCCGTGAACGAAGGGCTCTTGAACTTGTAAAGAGTGAAGTCGTCCGGGATCGTCGAGGTCAGCTTTCTGACCTCTCCCGACACATCGATCGAATAGAGTTCGCCGGGTGTGACGACGTTCGAAGCCTCGAACACGAACCGGCCGGATTCCATCTGCGGCGAATTCTTCATCATCCCCGCCGCCGGCCCGGCCCCGACCTTCGTCTTCTTTCCGGAACCGGGATCGACAAGATAGAATTCGCGCCATCTGGGACTTTCTTCCGTGGACATCAACGCGATCTGCCGTCCGTCAGCGGTCCACTCAGCCCATTCGACCTGCCACGCGCCGTTCGTTAGTTGTGAAACGTCCGCGTTCGCCTTGCCCTCCTTGAACTTCGAGGAATTGAAGCCGACCAGGTACAGGTGATGCCATCCGTCCTTCTCGGAACCGAAAAAGAACTTTGAAGGGTCCGAAGGCGACGCCTCGAGAATCCTCGAAGGCCCGCCGATCCATTTGTCGTCTGTCTCTTCGTGAACGAGATACGCGGACGATTCCTTTTCGCCGTATGTGACGGCGTAGATCTGCCTGCGCTTGTGGGTCTTGTCTACGCGGTCGACGATCAGGACCTTGTTGTCCGAGGTCCATTCGATCCCGTAGAAGTAGCTCTCGCCTTCCGGTTTCGGAAGCTCCACCTTGATCGATTCGTCGAGGCTGCCGTCGGTCTTCGCGATGAACAGTTCCTGGGTCGACCATCCGCGGCGGATGGCCGGGGCAGCGGTATAGTAAGGAAGGTAGTTCGGAACATACAGAGACCTCTGTTTCGAACCGTCCGAAGTTACGTACGCGATCACCGATCCGTCCTCGCTCGGGTTAGCGCCGCCGACGGAGATCTGCTTCTGGCTATTGGCTTCCTTCGAGAGCTGGACCAGCGTCGCGTCCTTGGTGTCGATCACAAAAATATTCCCGCTCTGCTGGAAGATGATGCGGTCGTTGTCGAGGAACTGAGCCGCAAACTCGCCCGATTCGGTCTTGGTGATCCGCTTCGGCTTCGTTTCTCCAAGGCCTATCACGTAAAGGTCGCCGCCTATCGTGAAGAGGACCTTCGACGAATCGGGCGACCAGCGGAGATTCCCGAACTGACCGCGTCTGACCTTCTCGAACTCGTCGTTGACCACTACCCCGTACTCGAGATTCGCGTCTTCTTCTTTCTGCTCTTCTTCTTTTGGCTTGTGAATTTCGCGCGGAGAAAGCCATTTCTCGAGCCCGGATCCGTCAGTCGCGGCAAGGTAAAGGTCAAGAGGCTGTTTGCCCTCGGCATTCCAAAGGAAGACCACCTTCTTGCCGTCCGGCGAAAGTTGTTCGCTCTGGATCCGCATGCCGGCGATCGAAGGCTCGGCCATGATCTCTTTTACCGTCAGCTGCTGGGCAAAGAGCGGTGCGGCAAGCAAGGCCAAGAGCAGAACAACGGCCTTGATCCTGAATGAATTTTTCAATTGGTTCATAATCTGTAGAGATCCGCGGTCTGATTTGGTCTCGGCCGGACGGCGCGTTTGGCTCTCAGCAGCCTCAGGCCGAACTTGCCGTATCGGCACTCAGGGATTCGCCGGATCGATACCTGATCGTAAATGCGAGAATTATTTGGAGTTAAGATTCCGAAGGATTATAAACAATTTATGCAGCATTTGCCCAAGAACGGCGGAAAGAAGAAGAGTTCGGACGCGGATGACGCCAAGCCCCGTTCGAATCGCGAATCCGGCCCGCACGACGAAGAACCAGAACCCTCCCGAAGTTATTACTACGACGACGCGTACGGCTACGAGGATTACAAACCCGCAGAAGACGAAGAGGCGGAAAAAGAAGATAAGACGCCCGGCTTTTGACCAGGATGGCCGGGGGTGTGTATTTTACTACCTGTTCAGGGAGTGCGCCTGGTCCGGTATCCGACTACTATCGGGCGTCCGATTTACGGCCGCATTTCCGGAGCAAATCCGTAATTCAGGGGGAAGACCGCAAATGGACGATTGTTGCGTCGCAGCGCTTAAAGAGATCCACGATGTCGCCGATTACGTCTGGTGGTTCCAGAGATTCATTCTGGCCAGCCCGTTCGTGCTTATAATTCCGGACTTCGATCCCACCGCGGGGGCGAAGGACCTGGTCCAGACCGGCACGCAGAAGGCGGGAGAAATGCTTGTCGGTAAGGCATTGAACGTGATGATGGAGAACAAGTCACTGCCGGATTTCGTGGACACGGTGAAGAACCTTGGGAAGATAGCCGTCGGGAAGCAAATGCAGCTCGCGAACTACCACGAGCTTCGCCATACCGGCAAGGATCCGGCCGAAGCCCAGTTCTGGCGGCAAATGGGACAGAGCTATAAAGAGGCGTTTTATGGCTGATCGATGACCGGCATTTGAAGCGCGTGCCGGCGGGATCGGTTCACACAGGCGTTCATTTCGATAATCAACAGGAAAGATCAGAGGAGAACAAATGAAGAAATCTTTGACATTGGTATTGATTACCTTGCTGCTGGTGGTACTCGGCTGCAATATGGACCGTTTCACGGGAGGAAGCAACAACGAAGTGCCTACCCCCGCGACGGACAACGGCTCGAGCAACGGGGCTGAGACCACTTCGGCGTCACCGGAGGATTCGGGCGATTCGTCATCCTCATCCACGGAATCCGGATCCGCGGACGTTTCGATGGCGAAGTTCAACCAGATCGAGATCGGGATGTCTTACGACAAGGTCAAGGAGATCATGGGCTCCGAAGGCAACCAGACGAGCATGACCAAATCGGGGAGCTACGAGTCTTCTTCTTACGAATGGAAAGGCGAGAAATTCGCCCGGATCAGCGTGCGATTCACGAGGGGCGAGTTGAGTTACAAGTCGCAATCCGGCCTGACGCCTTCGAGCGGCGATGCTGACATCACCCAGGCGAAATTCAACAAGATCGAGACCGGGATGTCGTACGACGAGGTCAAAGGGATCATCGGTTCGGAAGGCGAACTGACGAGCGAGTCGAAGATCGGGAACTATGAATCCGCCAGCTATCGCTGGAAAGGACCGAATTACTCGAACATCTTCGCGAATTTCCGCGACGGCAAGCTTCAGAACAAGACGCAGAGCAATTTGAAGTAAACACAGGTAAGAATAAGCGGGACGCCCGGACAGGTCGAAGAGGCCGAATCCGGGCGTTGCTGTGTGTGCGGTACGCGAAGGTGATAGAATTCTGTCTTGAACAAGCTGCCCTCCCCTAATAAAACCAAGGTTCAAGGACAAGAATTATGTACAAGAGACTTTTAATGACGGGCCTAATACTCGCAGCGGCCGCGGCCGCGATTCCCGCTCAGGACAAGCAGAGCAGCGAAATGCGCGCCGCCGTCGCCCGCGTCGAAAGCGCCTCGGAGGTCTTCGACGAGGTGATGAACATCAAGGACAAGGCCATTCCTGAAGACATTCTCGAGAAGGCTCACGCGATAGTGGTCTTTCCGGGGACTCTGAAAGGCGCCTTCATCATAGGCGGTCAGGGAGGCAAGGGAGTCGCGGTCCGTAAGATAGGCCGCGAATGGAGCGCGCCGGCGTTCATGAACATTGGCGGCGGAAGCATCGGCTTTCAGATCGGCGGGCAGAAGATCGATTATGTGCTTGTGATAATGAACGAGGAGGGCCTGAAGGGCCTCCTTGAGGACAAGTTCGAGATCGGAGCCGAAGCCAGCGTCGCGGCGGGTCCCGTCGGAAGAACTACCGCAGCTTCGACCAATCCCACTCTGGACGCGAGCATTCTCAGCTATTCGAGGACACAAGGCGCGTTTGCCGGCGTTTCGCTGAAAGGTGCGGTGATCAAGCAGGACAAGAGCATCAATCAGGCGGTTTACGGGAAGTCCGCTAAGGACCTTCTGATCCGCGACCAGGCATTGTGGAATACTGCCCCGGAGGACCTTCAGCAATTCCCGAAAACGGTCCGCAAATACGTCAAGCGGTAGCCGCCTTTTTCGGCCTTCTGTTCGCCTGAAGCACGCGTTTCCTTAAACGGATCGCGCCGGGCGTAACCTCGATCAGCTCGTCGTCGGCGATGAACTCGAGGGCTTCTTCAAGCGTCAGTTCCTTCGCCGGCACGAGCCGCATCGCTTCCTCGGCGGTCGACGACCTCATATTCGTCAGTTTTCTTTCCTTGACTGCGTTGACGTCAAGATCGACGTTCCTCGCGTTCTCGCCGATCACCATTCCTTCGTAAACTTTTACCTGAGGCCGTATGAAAAGGATCCCGCGTTCCTGCAGGTTGAAGAGCGCGTAGGTCGTCGCGTCGCCCTGACGGTCGGCGACCAGGGAGCCGGTCGAACGCGACCTTATCTCGCCTTTCCAGTTGTCGAACCGAAGGAACATCGTGTTGAGAAGCCCGGTACCTTTCGTTTCGGTCAGGAACTCGCCGCGAAATCCGATCAGGCCGCGCGAAGGGACCTCGTATTCAAGCCTCACGCGTCCGGTCCCGTTGTTGACCATCTTTGACATCTGGCCTTTGCGGCGGCCGAGCGCCTCTGTAACGACGCCTATGAACTCGTCGGGAACATCGATGACGACCAGTTCGACCGGCTCCATAGTCTCACCGTTTTCGCCCTGCTTCGTGATCACTTCGGGTTTCGAGACCTGTAGTTCGTAGCCCTCGCGCCGCATCATCTCGATCAGGATCGAAAGCTGGAGTTCGCCGCGGCCCGAAACCTTGAATTGATCGGGCGAATCGGTGTCCGCGACCCGCAGAGCGACATTCCCCAACACTTCCTTTTCGAGCCTTTCCTTGATCTGGCGCGACGTTACGAACTTGCCGTCCCGGCCCGCAAACGGGGAAGTATTGACGCCGAAGATCATAGAGATCGTCGGTTCGTCGACGGCGATGACCGGGAGGGGTTTCGGATCTTCCGCGGACGTGATCGTCTCGCCGATGTTGATGCCTTCGAAGCCCGCGAGCGCCACGATCTCGCCTACGCCGGCCTTTTCGACCGACTCGCGCTTCAGGCCTTCGAACACGTACAGCTCTTTTACGCGGGCCTTCTGGATGGAGCGGTCGCGCTTCGAGACCGCGACCTCCTGGCCTTTTGATATCTCGCCGGAGAATAGCCTGCCGATCGCGAGCCTGCCGACATATTCGTTGTAATCGATGTTCGCGACAAGAAGCTGAAGAGTGTCCTCGATAAGGGCCTTCGGCGGCGGACACGTTCTGACGATCTCCTCGAACAGAGGTTTCAGGCTCTGCGATTCGTCGTCGAGCGACGGTCTGGCGATCCCGTCACGCGATACGGCGTAAAGGATCGGGAAATCGATCTGAGCGTCGTCGGCTCCCAGATCGATGAACAGGTCGTAGATCTCATCGACGACCTCTTCCGGGCGGGCGTCCTGGCGGTCTATTTTGTTCACGACGGCGATCGCGGGGAGCTTCTGCTCCAGCGCCTTTCGAAGGACGAACCTGGTCTGCGGAAGACAGCCTTCGGCAGCGTCCACGAGCAGCATCACGCCGTCTACCATCTTCAGAACGCGCTCGACCTCGCCTCCGAAATCGGAGTGCCCCGGCGTATCGACGATGTTGATCTTGTACTCCCCGTACCGCACGGAGGTCGTCTTTGCCATGATGGTGATCCCGCGCTCGCGCTCAAGGTCCATCGAATCCATCACGCGATCCTGCACTTCCTCGTTATCTCGGAAAGTGCCCGACTGTCTGAGCATTGCGTCCACGAGCGTCGTTTTTCCGTGATCGACGTGGGCGATGATGGCTATGTTTCGTATCTTGTTCGGTTCCTGCATTGATCAGAATTCCCTTATGAATTTAAAAGGAAAATGATGATGCATACGGTCGGCAAAGGCAAACGTCGAGAGTCCAAAAAAAAAGAGCCGGGCGGACCCGGCTCTTTTTTTTTGGACTTGAGGCGTTTCTACGAAACCTCTTCGCCTTCGCGCCTCTCCAGCTTGATGTTGTTGGTCACGCCGAGCACTCCGAAGACCTCGGAAGCCGCGGCGTAAGCGAGCGTCTTGTCGCCTTCGTAGGTGACGATGCCTTCGAGTATAACCCGGCCGCGGTTTACCACGATCCTGATCGAAGGATTCGCGCCGAGCAGATACCGGTACATATTGCCGTGATTGGCGATGTTCCGGTAGATCCTCACGCGTATCCTGTCGTCCGACGGCGACGGCGGTAGGACCTCGATGTCGTTGACCACGTTGGTCACGCCATCGACCTCCATCACCTCGTCAGCCGCGTTCTCCTTCGTGAACGGTCTTGTTACATAGCCTTTAAGCGTCACGGTCGACCCTTTCAGCTCGTATCCGATCGCATCGAACACTCCGTAGTAGGGAAGCGAGAGTATCTTGCTTCGTATCTTCCGCTCCATTCGGGATTGTTCGACCTTCTGTTCATCCGTTACGGCCTGGGCGCTTACTGCGGTTGCCGATATTCCGGCGAAGGCAAGCAGAAGCACTGAGGCCATTATCATTCTGCGTTTCATAATGTTCCTCCTCGGGGCTTGCGTTGAAGCCCCTCACTAATACAATTCTTTCTTAAACATTAATTCAGATAATATAACAGGTTCATCCGTTGCATTGTGATCTGACCGTAAGTCCCATAAATACAACAAAAAGGCCGGCTCAGGAGCCGGCCTTCGTTTTGCGGGTGACATAGCGTCAGGGCCTTTCTGTGTCGACCGTAAGATTGTTGGTCACTTTGAAAGCTCCCGGCACACCCTGCGCCACTATGTTGGCGAGATTAAGGTCACCGCGGTTGTTGACGACGCCTTCCAGCGTGATGCGTCCGTCCTCGACTATGATCCGCACTGAAGGATTGGTTCCCTGCAGATAGCGGTAGATGCTTCCGCTGTTCACGAAAGCACGGACCGTCCGCCTGCGGATCGAATCGTCGAAACTCGAGGGCGGCAAAAGCTCGATGTTGTTCACGACTTCCGTAACCCCGTCTATGTCTTCTACATACGCCTCGGCGTTCTTTTTGTTAATGCCATTGAGGACCTTTCCGTAAAGCGTCACCGTGCTGCCTTCGACCTCGAAGGCGATGTGATCGAAAACTCCGTAATAGGGAAGTTTTCGAAGTTCCTTCGCCACCTTGTTCTCGAGCAGAACGCTCGAGCCCGTTGTCTGGGCGCTAATGCTTGTAACGGAAATCCCCACTATCGCTATTGCGACTATCAAGTATGATCTTATGGATTTCATCTCTCTTCCTAACTCCTTTGAAATTAAAATGGCCCGTCCGGGCCGCATCTTCGAACGCCATTCAGATGTGATTTTGCGCGGTACTGTTGTCGGTGGCGTCCGGAAGGTTTGGCTGGAAGGGTTACAAGCGGCGGATCTGCCGGATCGCCTCGAACAGCGCGATCCCGACGGATGTTGCGAGATTGAGGCTTCTGACGTTCGGATTGTCCATCGGAATCACTAAAGTCGAGTCGGGGTTCTTTGCCAGGACCTCATCCGGAAGACCCCTCGTTTCGGGGCCGAAGACCAGGCAGTCGTCGTTGCGGAAGTGCCATTCGATGTACGGGACCCGGCCTTTCGTGGAAAAGTAAACGAAGCGCGAACCTGGAAGACGGGCCTTCAGTTCTTCCAGGTCCAGGTGGTGTTCGATCGACACTTCGTCCCAATAGTCCAGTCCCGCCCGCCTTACCGCCCGGTCGTCCATACGGAACCCCGGCTGACCGACGATATGCAAAGGAGTGCGGGTCGCGGCGCAGAGACGCGCGATGTTCCCCGTATTCGGCGGTATCTCGGGTTCGAAAAGCGCTATGTGCGGCATAAGGCTCCAGCAGTCGACACGGAACTGCATCCGGCAGCGTGCGCAACTCATTCTGCAGCATTCACATCAACACGTACAAACACGCGAAGCCGGGAATGCCCGGCGATTTTGATTGTGCTACAATCCGCACAAGTCATTCTTCACAAGCTACAGTTCAGGAGATTTAACCGGTTTTGTTTTTAAGAACTTTGATAGCTGCGTCGTTCGTCTTCGCGGTGCTCGTCACAGCGGCCCGCGCTCAGGATGAAGAACTCAAGACAGAGGCGCAGAATGAGCCTGAGGTCAAGGTCGACCTCACAAAAGAGCAGACAGACGGCATTCAGGTCGCTGAGTCTGCGATCGTCGTTTACAGCGGGCTGCGCGGCCGCACCGGACTTGGACAGATCCGCAAGACTACCGTCGAGGTGGGAACGACGACGTATACGGAAAAGAACGGATCGAAGAGAAACGCTGAATATGTCCAGAGGATAATCCGCGGCGAGAGCTTTGAGGACGAGAAGATCCGCCTCGACCAGAAATTTCCGAATGCCGATTACGCGCTGATCTACGACGGCGGAAAGATCTTCGGAGTGATCTCGAACACAGTGTTTTCTCCCAGGGAAGATGCCGAGGATGATTTCAGGAACCGGCTTGTGCACGGGGTCGAAGCGCTTCTGCGCTACAGGGAGAACGGATCGAACATCGTCCTGAAGGAATCCGACAAGATAATGGGTGTCGACTATTACGTGATCCTTCTGACCGACAAGCAGGGTCGAGAGACGACCTTTTATGTGAGCAAGAAGACCTTGCGCGTGATGATGCTCAGGTACGAACACGACGGCGTTAGATACGAAAGGAAGTTCTACGATCACAACTATGCCCAGGGAACGCTGGTCCCGTATCGGACAGTGCTGAAGGCGGATGGCAAACAGATCGAGGAATCGACGATAGCGACGGTCACGTTCGGCCAGTCGGTCGAAGAATCGCTCTTCACTTTTTCCGCAGCATAGGGGGATCGGAAATCCAATCGATGAAACGGGCTTCGGCCCGTTTTTTTGTTTTTATTGGAACTTTCGAACTTAAGGACTGTGCAATAGCCCTGACAAAAGAACAATGAAGGAGGCAGTCCACAAGTATGAGAATTGCGAAGATCTTTCCACTGGCCCTGGCTTTGGCCATCGCCTTACCCGGTATCCTGAACGCACAGCAAGAAAACGATCGTGAACAGGGCAAGTCGTACAGACTATTGCAAATGATCGTTGTAGGGAGTTCCGCGCCCGATTCGGAGGAGGAACTGTCGCCGACAGCCGTTTCCGCTCTGAGTTCCGTTGGTCCTGAACTTCGGTACCGCAGCTATTCACCCGTGGCTTCCCTTTACGGGCCCCTGGGATTTGGCGGCCAGGCACAATGGAAGGTGATAACTAAGAACTTTGGAAGCTATTCGGCCGAGAACATGCCGATCATCTCCGAATGGAATCTCGGAGCCCTCGAACCGGTGCCGGGCAGCCCTGGCATGATCGAGTTCAAAAGGTTCTTATTCCTGTCCAGGGTGCCTTCAAGGTTTGGAGAGTCTGTCAATTACGAGACCATTCAGGTGACGCTCAACAGGGTCCGTGTTCCGGTGGGAAAAGCCAGCGTGATCGGCAATCTCCCGGTCCCGGAGACTGGTGAAATGCTCTTCTTCGTCGTGAAGATCGACGAGATCTCGTGAAGCCCGTTGTTGGCTGGGCGGGTCCTTTGATGTACAAGTGTATGCGTGTATGGCGTTGGACAGGTTCGAACTCGAACAGCGGGAGGTGGAAAGGCCTGCCGTGTCCCATAGCGAACTATCCGATCACGATCTCATTGACGCAACGCGTGAAGGCGACGAAGCCGCTTTCGCTGAGATCGTCTCGCGTTACAAGGGACAGCTTACGAACTACATCTTCCGTATGCTCGGCGACTATGAGGAGTCGATCGACCTCGCGCAGGAGTCGTTCGTGCGGGTCTATTTCGCGATCGACCGGTATCACAGCGGGTACGCTTTTTCGACATACATTTACAGGATCGCGACGAACCTCGCGATCAGCGAGCTGAGGAAGCGCAAGCGCAGGAAGTTGTATTCTTTGACGGGCCTGTTCTCCTATGACGACGAAAGCGATGAGGTGTATCAGCCGCCCGACGACCGGCCTCATCCGGAAGAAGAGGTCGTTAGCCGCGAGATGCGCGAAACGATCGGAAAGGCGATCATTTCGCTTCCCGACAGGTACAAGGCGCCGATAATACTTCGTGAGATTGAGGAGAAGACTTACGAAGAGATCGCGGAGATTCTCGGGCTTGGGCTCGGGACGACGAAATCCAGGATCAGCAGGGGAAGAGGCATCCTCAGGCAAAGACTCGAAAGGTATTTGGAAAGCGATACAGATGAAGTGCAGTGAGACAAGAAGGATCCTGAGGTCGGGCGAAAGACCCGACGAGCGCATGCTCGAACATATTCGGGAGTGCGGCGCGTGCGCGCGCGTAGCTGAACGCGAAGAGTTCCTGACAACGCTTCTCAAGCACGCGCCGGCGATCGATCCGCCCCCGGATTTTGATCGTACGCTGATGAACAAGATCGAGAGCAGGCGAGACAGTGCGGCTTCAAGAACTCTCGTTCGGCCGGGGATTCTTGTTCCTGCGTCCGCCGCGGTACTGCTGATCGCGGTGCTTGCGATAGCCTTTGTTCTCTTCAGAGGCCAGACGGCCCCCGAGGTGGCCGGACCCGGGATCGAAGAAGCTCCCGTCACAGGTTCTTCCGAGACGAATGTCGAAACCGGCACGAATAGCGAAGACCTGCCGGATCGGAACGAGATGGCCGGCCCGGTTGAAGGGTCCGCTTCAGATCTGCCGGCTGAACCGGGAGCTGGCTCCGATCCGGTTGAACCCGCTCAAGACAATGAGCAAGTGTTCGAAGGGGGCTCGAGAGACCTCGCAGCGGAGACTCCCGAGGACATAGTTCCGCCCTGGGCCGACGGCACACCCAGAAATGTTCCGGACAAGGTCCCGGCCAGAATGCTCACGCCGCGCGAACTGCTTGCCGAACTTGGTATTGAGGCAGAGCTTGAAAGCGGCGGTTGGAAGGTCGTTTCCGTTAGACAAGGCAGCATCGGCTCGAGAGCCGGAGTGCGGAAAGGAGATTTGATCAAAGCGCTCGACGGCCGCCCGCTTACCGACGCCCCGCTCGACGCAGGCGGCAAGAGGCTGCAGATCGTCCGCGGAACCAGACAGATGACTCTCAGCATAAGGCCGTAGATCAGCCCTCGCCAAGAATCCTGATCCGTTTCGGCGGCCGTTTCTTCAACCCGTATCGCTTGATCGAATGTTCAGTCAGGTGCTTTGAGGCTTCGTCGATCGAGTCCGTGAAGATCAAGAGGTTCAGGTCCGCGATGTCTATGCTCTTTGCCGCCGCCATCACCTCAAGATGTTCCCGCATGTTGATCCAGTAATCCCTGCAGAAAACGATGACGGGAAAGTCCTTGATCTTCTTTGTCTGGATCAGCGTCAGGGCCTCGAACAGTTCATCCAGCGTCCCAAGCCCGCCCGGTACAACGACAAAGGCGTACGAGTATTTCACCAGCGCGACCTTTCTCACGAAGAAGTAATAGACGGTTACGACCTTGTCCAGGTAGGCGTTGTGCGACTGCTCGAACGGCAATTCGATGTTGCACCCGATGGAATGTCCGCCGGCCTCCTTCGCTCCCCTGTTCGCCGCTTCCATAAGTCCCGGTCCGCCTCCGGTCATCACGGTAAACCCGAGCCTAGCGAGCTCTCCGCCAACCTTGCGGGTCAGCTCGTAATACTCGTGCCCGTCCGAGAACCTTGCCGATCCGAAAACCGTCACGCACGGGCCCACGAAGTGAAGCACACGGAAAACACGCACGAATTCCCACGCGATCTTCAGAACGCTTACGAACTCGCTTAGCCTGGATCTGGGTCCTTCGAGAAAGAAGCGTTCCTGATCTTTAGCCGGCGAACCGCCCTTTTTTTCCGGAGTATCCGGCATAGTGATCTAGTTGGGATCGCCGTCGGGGATCTCGTCAACGCGCGCGTCTTCCACCTCCGTGCGGAACTTCTGGAAATCGTACGAACGGATCAGCTGGTTGACCTTCACCCCGCCGAATAGCAAGACCCTGACCGAAAGATTGATGTCGGCGAAAGTCGGAAGCCAGATCTCGTCGTTGATCCTTTCCTGCTCGAGCGTGAACGACGCGCCCTTGCGCAGCTTCGCGAGTATCCCTCCGCCGACCTTGTAGCTGTCGAACAGAACCGCCTCGATCCGTGCGACCTGGCGGTCTTCCTCGTCGATCCAGATAACGCCGGCCGTCTTGCCGAAAAACTTAAGAAAGCTCTTCGCGTTCTTGAAGTCGAAATCGGGATCGGGCTCGAAGTCGAAAACTACGACCTTTCTTCCTTTCAGACGCTCGCGCCTCGGGTTCAGGAGCTTCGACGCCCGCAGGACCTCCGCGATCGAGATCTGCCTTCCCTCGCGGGCGGGAGTTCCGTCCGACGACTGTGACACCTCGCGCTCCGCCTGTTTGGCGAGTTCCTTCTCGATCTCTCTTACGCGGTCCTGGGCGTCCTCGTCCGCTTCCTTTTGCTCTTCCGGGCTCAGAGGCCGTCCGTCCTTTGCTATCAGGCGCTGGATCCTGTAGCCCTTGTAGAACGACAGCTGGAAGGTCTCCGAGTCCTTTATGCGGAGCTCGCCTTCGTCGGTCAATTCGCGCTTGACGATGTCCTGCTTGTAGGAATAGTCCTCGAGGATCCGCTCGACCTCGTCCTGGTTCGCACGAAGGTCGGTCAGCAGCTTGGAAATATCGGGGAGCGGCTGATCGTCATCTCGCGGAAAGTCGAATTCTGCGTCCGCGATCCGCTCGTTGTGCGCGACCTGGTCGAACCTCATCTCGTACTGCCTGCCGTCGATCAGCGCGGTTATCCGGAACGCCTCTTTCACGCCGTTGACCGGCCTGAAATCGGCGTAGTCGAATGCGACGAATCCCTCGCCGGTCCCGATCTCTTCCCTCAGCAGAGTATTGTCGAAGGCGTCGAAATAAAGCTTGATCGAAACTCCAAGAGGGTTCGTCAGAGTGATCGCGTTCGAAGGTTTGCCGTCAAGCGTGATCGATTCGCTGCCCGTGATCTTCAGCTTGTGCTTCTTGTACTCGGTCCAGAACCAGTTCCTGTACAGGGCTTCCGCCTTCAGATCGCGGCTGCGGTCGCCGGTCAGAGTCCTGAGCCCCTCTCGAGAATCCCGCAGCCAGGCAGAGCGGCCGTTGAAGCCGACTTCAGTTTCAAATCCGCGTATGTCGAAGGAAAGATTGAAGTTGTCGGGTTTCGAAGTCTGCAGAAGCACCTCACCGCCCGCTCCGTCGGAGACACGTGTGATGAGACCGCGCTTGACCCTGCTTTCGACCCGTTGCACGTCCTTCCTTTCGCCCAGGGCCTTCTCGGCCCGGTCCAGAATGTCTTCCGGGTCGGGCTGGGCGGACACCGCGGCGGCGCTCATCAGCAAAGCCAGGACGAGCAGATAGAAAAACGATGTCTTTCCGCGTGAGATTGCTATTGCGGTACGCATATCGTGAACCGGGTTAATGCAGGCCGAAGCCGGCGTGTTTTGCAGGGAGAGAGGCTGCGGTCAAAGAATGGTCCTGACCGCCTTATCGAAGATCTCGAGCTTCTTTGCCGCGCGCTTTACTTCCGGATGGCTGTCCTCGTACTTGCGTTTCAGAACGTCGAGCTCCGTCGCGTATTCGGCACGTTGCACGAGCATCTTTCCGAGCGCGAGCGTCAGCTTCGAAGCCTTTTCTGCAGGGACCTCCAGGAGCTTCCCGATCGCGGTCTCGATCTCGGCTAGTTCGTACCTCATCTCGGAAACCTTCGGAAAATCATTCGTATACCGGACGAGCAGTTCTTCAAGTTCCGCTTCGAGCACGGCCCTTCGCAGGATCAGCTCGGCAAAGGCAGGCGAAGACCTCACGTGTTCCGGATATTCGGACTCCTCTTTTGTCGAGGAGTCGTTCTGAGCAAACACCGCCGAAGCCGCCGCCAGCAATGCCGCCGAAAGGATGATCGCCCTGAGAGTAATTCGCATTTCGTTGGTCTGCTGGCGGATCAGCTCGCCGCCGTGCCCGCGGTCTCGCGAGCCCGGAAACTTCCGCTCATCGCGTCGCACGAGCCGATCTCCAGATCGGAGTCCGATTCGACCTCGCCGTCGCCGAAGGTATCGCCGCGGGTCAGCGTGTCGAAATAAATGCCTATGTTCTCGAGGATCTCGTCGGCGCTTTGCGAGTGATAAAGCGTCTGGCGGAATTTGGCCCCGCCTCGAAGGCCTTTCGTGAACTGGCCGGCGAGCTGTTTCATCTTCCCGAGCGCGGGAAGCTCCGGCATATCCTCGCGGAGAAGTTCGAAGAACTCGAGCAGAACTTCCTGCTTGTCTTCGAGCGAAGGCTCGTACGGTTCCCGCCCTTCGATCGCGTCCTGTATCTGCCTGAAAAGCCAGGGGTTCTGCATTGCCCCGCGGCCGATCAGAATGCCGTCGCAGTTCGTTTCCTTGAATCGCGAAAGAGCATTCTCGACGGACGTCACGTCCCCGTTGCCTGACACGGGTATCGAGACCGCATCCTTGATCTTCCTCACGAGGCCCCAGTCGGCGAGGCCGGTGTATCTTTGCTCGCGCGTCCTTCCGTGAAGCGCGATGTGCTCCACGCCGCATTGCTCGGCGAGCTTCGCAACCTCCACGCAGTTGATGTCGGAATCCGAATAGCCGGCGCGAAGTTTCAACGTCAGAGGGATCGAGATCGCCGCCTTGATCTCGTTCAGGATCTCCTCAAGAAGCGGAAGATTCCGGAGAAGCCCCGATCCGCCGCCCTTCTTGACGACCTTCGGAGCCGGGCATCCGCAGTTCACGTCGACGATGTCGGCGCCCACTTCTTCCGCCATCTCGGCGGCCATCGCCATCCGCTTCACGTTCGCGCCGAAGATCTGGACCGCGAACGGCCTTTCTTCTTCGAGGAAGCGCATCATCCGCTTCGACTGCGGCGAGTTGCGGGTCATCCCTTCGACCGAGATGAACTCGGACACGGTCATCCCTATCCCGCCGCGCCTCTTGAGCAGACGCCGGAACGTAAAATCGGTCACCCCCGCCATCGGAGAAAGGACGAGCGGGGGATCGATCGGGATACCGCGGATGTTGAAGGGTTTCACTGCGCGTTCTTCTTTCGGTTGACGACTATCAGAATTATGCCGATCACGGCAATGAAAAAGGAGAAGACGAGTACGACGGCGCCGGGAATTATGCCAAGCATAGCCTCTTCCCAGCTTGTCCTGCCGTCCGTCATAATCGGCAAGAGCGCCGCGATGCCGGTTACGGCGATTCCCAGAAGAATCCCAAGGATCCCTAGTACCAGCGCTATCTTGCCTGCGATGCCCATCTTTCTCCTCCAGGCGGTTATTCCGCCTTCGTAAGCACGATCCCCGATGCAAGGAACGAGATCTCGCTCACCGTCCCGTCTTCATTGCGGTTCTCGAACTTGGATCCGTCCTCGATTAGGTGGTCGACCTCTTCCTTGCTCAGGACCTTAACGCTAAACACGCCCTCGGCCTTTGCCTTGAAGCCTTCGGACTTCAGCGGGATAAAGAACCCGTGGTCCTTGAACTTCACGCGGACGGTCGTCTTCGAATCCATCGACGGTGCGAGTTCAGCCCAGCAGCCCTCCTTCTTGCAAGAACGGACAACGAAACCCTTGACCATCACCGATCTGCCGGCATACTTGTCCGGGTTCTTCATCACCTTCGCGAGGGATACCATCTCGGAATCTCCGAGCGCCTCGCCACGCGATATCTTGCCTTTGGAATCAAACGCCGCGACCTTGTCGGCCTCGGTCGGTTTCTTCTTCTCCGCGCCTTCCTGAGCGAAGGCTCCGAACGATAGTGCGATCACAAAAACAGATGCTAAAAGGAATTTCATCAAAAGGTCTCCTATAGAAGTTTTGGTCATTATAGCAAAGAAGGCCTTGCGGAAACGAAGCGGGCCGACGGAACGCGCGCGTGTCCGACGAGCTTCAGCTTGTCGGGGATCAACCGCAGAGCACGCAGAGATGAACGGAGAACGGAAGGGAACACGTCAGAGTTCAAGCTTTAGCTTGTCTTTCGATTTCAACGCAAAGGCCGCGATGGACGCAAAGGAACAGAACAGATGGCCGCAGAGCACGACGAGAGCGCAGAGAGAATCCTGACACAGATAAACACGGATTGAGTCATTGACCAATGTTCAGTGACCATTGGCCAATGAAATGCGCCATCGGCGCGAGGTGTTAATAGGGACCTACACCCCAACAGCCTCGGCCTCCTTAGGAGTCAAATGTCTGCAGCCCGCGTAGCGGTGCCAGAGATCAACTAAACCGCTACAGCACAAAACAAAAAAAGAGGCCGCCTCGTTGGCGGCCTCAGTTCAAGCTCGAGGTCCTTGTTGAGCTAATTGTTGTTCAGCGGCACGCCGCCGGTCTGGGTGATGTTCGTTCCGCCGTTCGTGGATACCGTCATCACACCCGGGTCCGAGGTCAGCAGCACCCCGTCGGTGAGCACCGCAAACACTCTCGTTCCCGAGCTGGTGAGCCCGGTAGGTGTTACCGGCTCGGCGTACCCGGCAAACTGGGCGGGAAATCCTGCATTCGCGGGTACGGCCGCGCCTGTGAAATTGTATCCGCTCTTGGTCCCCGATCCGAGAACATTGTCCACGAGATTGGCCGCGCTCAGATCCGCAAACGCCTGTGCCGTCAGGCTCCCGCTAGCGCCCGCGTATGAACCCGAACCGACGCTGGATTGATATGTGATCTGGGACGTGTGATACAGCCTCAGGGAATTGATGGCCGATCCTTCGTTCGCTGCACGCCTTGACGCAAGCAGATTGGGAATAGCGATCGCCGCAATGATGCCGATAATAACGACAACTATAAGGAGTTCGATCAGGGAGAAGCCTTGGTTTTTCATAATTTTATGAGCGGGTTGGCGGTTACAGGTACCCAAAGATAAAAAACGGCCAATTCAACGATTTTTCCGAAGCGCCGGACCCAGATCATTGCCGAACCGGCGCCTTGTACACGACTCTGCCGCCGACGATCGTCGTCAGGACCTTCACATTCCGGATCTCCGAAGGGCCGATCTCGAAAATGTCGTCAGAGAGAATGACGAGGTCCGCGAGCTTTCCGACTGTTATCGACCCTTTCTCATTCTCCTGGAACTCCGCGTAAGCGGCTCCCAGCGTGTAAAACCGAACCGCTTCCTCCACAGTGAGCTTTTCCGAATTCGGTCCGGGTTTTCGTTCGGTCGCCACGGAAATGCCCAGGAGGGGATCGATGTTCGTGATCGAAGCGTCTGAACCGAATGCGATCCTCGCGCCGGTTCGCAGAAGTGAACGGTAGGGACCGCTGCCGCGGAACAGATAGGGTTGCATCGAGGGGATTATCCCGAACTTTGCGAAGAGAGGTATCTCCGCACTTGAGAGGCTCTGCGCGTGCTCGACGCGAAACCGCCGGTCGCGATAGCCGTTTTCCATAATAACACGTTCGTAAAGCCCGAGGACATATCGATTCGAGCGCGAACCGATCGCGTGTATCGTCACCTGAAGCCCGGCCTTGTCCGCGCCCTTGATCCTCTCGTAGAGATCGGGGATCGTGTCCGCATTTCCGTCTGTGAAGGTCTTCAGGCAGCCGGTCCTTACCATCGGAGTGCCCGTCGCGGCCTTCAATCCCTGCTCCGCATACTTCGCCCAGTCCTTTAGCCCTCCGCATTCGTAGATTCTCGCCTTGAGCTTGCCTTCACGGTCGAGCACCGTAATGACGTCCATGTTGTCGTCGGTCGAGACGTCTTGAAGGCTCGTCACGCCGTAAGCGGCCGCGTAGTTTGTCGCTGTTTCGATCTGTATGGACCTTTCCTGAAAGGAAGTAACCCGAAGGAAGTTACGGACGAGCTGCAGCGAATTGCCTTTGAGTACCCCGGTCGGCTCGCCGTTCTCGTCCTTTACGATCTCTCCGCCCGCAGGCCCATTTGTGCCTTTTGAGATGCGTGCAAGCCTCAATGCCTCGGAATTGACGAGCGCTATCGAGGGATCAGAACTGTAGAGCAGTGCGGGATGTTTCGGCGAGACGGCATCGATCCATTCTTTCGAAGGCTTCAAAGCGCTTTCAAGCAGGGAAGGGTCCCATCGGCCACCCTGGATCCATACGCCCTCTGGAAGGAACTCTGTGATGCGCTCGATCTCTCTTCTAAAGGCGTCTTCAGACCGTGCGGACCTGAGGTCGGCGCTTCCGAACAGATTGCCAATACCCTCGAGATGCGCGTGACTGTCGTTGAATCCCGGAAGGATAAGCCTCCCTTCTGCGTCGATGAGCCGCGTCTTCCGGTTCGCCAGACCCCGGATCTTCCGATTCGACCCGACCGCGATGAACCGTCCGTCGCGGATCGCGACCGCGTCTGCCTCTTCGTTCTTCGGATCAACGGTGTGGACCTTCGCGTTGATGATGATCAGGTCGGGAGCCTTGTCGTCATCAGCGAAGGACGACGAGGCAGTTTCAGGCAGGTCTGGAAACAAGGTCGTCGCAATTGCGAGCAGTAAAAGCAGTTTCTTCAAAACAATTATTCGAATTACGATCCGCGACGGTTTTTCGGATCGGTGTGCAGGCTCCAGCCGGAGGCTCCGTACTTTCCTCGGAAGCCAGCCGCTTCAGCGCACGGAGGCCGTAACTTTGTCACCTGGCGTTCAATATAACTCCATAGTTGAGTACAACCGCAGAATCCACGCTCTCCCCGTCCTTTTCTGCGGGCACGAACCTGATTTCTTTAGCTTGTGCCGCGCAGATTCGGCCGAAAGAGTTGCTGGCATCAGAATAGACCGTGATATCTCCGATCTGACCGTTCGCAAGAAGAACGACTCGGACCACTCCTCTCAAAGTTCTTTTACCGTTTGGCCGAGCAAGGCTGTAAAGGGACCGTGTGTGTCGAGGTGCATCGACAATGATGGGAGGCTCGTCGAATTGTCCCGTCGCTTCCTCCTTAACGAAATCGCTAAATGGATGATAACTGATCTTGCGATCTTGCTTGATCCTCTTGCGTTCCATCGCCTCTGCGATCTTGGGAGTCGTTTCCAGGCTCTCGAGAAAGACGGTCGTTTCCGGCAGGCTATTCGGCTCCGAAGACGGGAACAGGGCTTTCCCGTCGATCGTAAGCGAACGCAGGAATCTCGCAGCATCCGGATTCCTGATCGAGCGGGCGGCGATCGAGAACCGGTAGACCCGTTTCTTTGTTCTCATTGATATCGCTTCGTTGATCCCGTCACCGTCAACCTCGCTTGTGTAGCTCAGGCACTCTACATTTCCAACCTTGAATTCGGATCCCTTGTTCTTGGCGCGGTCTTTCATCCTGCTCCAGTATCTATCGGAAACGTCGTTGCTCGCGACGAAACGGAGGTAAATCCCTCTTCCACCCGCAAAGATCGAGAAGACGGGATCGCCGTCCCATGCTTCCTCGGAATTAACAAGATAGCCTGGGGGAAAGGACACGGAAATCCCGTTGTCCCGTGTGTCGATCCGGGTCCACTCAACCTCGTTCGGCCGGTCCTGCGCGAATCCGGCAGAAACGAGGAATAAGACCAAGAGAACCTGTTTCACCGACCGCATAACTCAATACCCCGTCACGAGCAATCCGTTGGCAGCCCGGAGGCTGATCTTTTGGTACTTGCTGTAGGCCTTCGCCGCCCTAGAGCGGATCTCTTCGTCGTCTTCATCAGCAACCCAGCCCTCGATTGCATCGTGGAGGATATATGCCTCGGGAGCCATAAGGTTCGTCGTCCACAGAAGCGGTTTCGCGCCTGCCTGTCTGATCGATTCCCGAAAGTACTGCCGGCTTGCGCAGGCTAGTACGACGGCGTCCCTCTCCTGTTCGTCAGCGGCAGGGAATTCCTGCCCCAGTTCGAAATCCATAAGGCCGTTGTGGCCGACGAAAGCGACCAGGTCCGCGCCGCCGTAGATTTGCACTGTCCTCCCTTCTATCTCCACGTTCTCGCGAAGAGACCCCGCAAGCGCTGCGAGCGAATCCGCGATGGCGCCGCGGATCCTGTCTCCGCGGTACGCATCGGCGACGAGAATGACATCCTCTGAGGCGTGCCGGTAGATAAGGCGCTCGAGCACTCCGTTCTTCGGAGCAGACCTCCTTTCGACGAGCTTCCACGAAGCGCTCTTATCGAAATAGGTTCTTACCCCGAAAGCCGCGCCCCAGTAGAGGTTCCGGTCGGGGTCTTCCCCGTTCCCCAGGCTCGCCGAGACCGGCACGATACCCTGGTTCTCGTTGTCGCAAAGCGCAACGATAACGTGGACCACGCGGCTTTCGTTGTCGATCGGCTCGGCCTTGGATGTTTCGGGAGCCCCGGGCTCGGAGATTTCGATCCCCGGAGGACCGGCGGGACCGTTTCCCGCACCGGCGCACGACGCGATCAGGAGAATCGAAACCAGCGTCTGAAGCTTGAGAAATGTTGACAGTCTGCCGTACATCGCTGAGACTCTAAGTGCGGGAATTATAACAGATGAAGCCGAAACACATTCAGATCTCGGGACTTGTGCTGACAGCCGTGTACGGCCTGTTTGTGCTTTGGATCTACTGGGCCGCCCCGAAGAGCGTGAGCGACGTGACGGTGAAGGCAAGGGAGACAATCGAGCAGGCCGCGAACGAGGCCGCCGCGGCGACCGGCACGTATGAGGTCGATCAGCAGAAGTTCACGCAGGGCCTGAATGCCTTTCGCGCAGACAACTTCGTGCTCGCGCGCGAAATGTTCTCGCAGGCGGACCCGAAGGGGATCGATCCGAAGACGCAGTATTACATCGCGTACAGCTTCTACCGACAGGGTTGGGGACGGTTCTCGAACGACGACGAACTGTTCAAACAGGGTCTCGAACAGGTGAACAAGGTTATCGAGCTCGACCGCGAATACAGGGCGGATGATCAGAATCTGAAGCTTAAGCACCCGGTCGAGCTGCGGAATGAGATCGAGGAAGGCCTGCGGGTGACGGCTGACGATTTCAATCCGCTGAAACTGACACGGGAACGACAGTGAACCGTTTAGCCGCCGCACTTGTCCGGGGGAAGCGAGCAGTGAGCCGTTTAGCCCCCCATTTGTGCGGGGGACCCTTAGTGCTCCTTCGTGTTCCTCCGTGGTTCTTCGTGGTTCAGATCAATGGAAACCAGGAAGCGAGACAGAGCAAAGTAAGACACGACGCGGCTCGCCCTTAGCGCACTTTGCGAGGTCCTTTGCGCCCTTCGCGGTTACCCTCTCGCTGGCTGAGTACGACCGAAGAGGAAGATTTCACCGCAAAGACCGCAAAGGTTTACGCAAAGGACGCGGAAAAGGGAGCAGCGGCAGGGAAGGGATCACGTTTCAATGAGCGATACTCCGAGGAAAACAGAAGCTGATGATGACCGGCCGGCGATCGAAGGCGAACTCGTCCCCGAAGGAGCGTTGGACGACGTTCAGGAGATCCTGGAAAGCGAGGACCTGCCGGAGCCCTCGGAACTCCGGGATGCGGCGCGAGACGTAAAGGAGCTGCCGTCCGCAAACGAGGCCGGCAACCAGCGCTCCTGGCTACTCTACGTCCTTCTGCCGGCGGTATTTCTTACCTCAGCTCTTCTCGGAGGCCTTCGAGTCGCGTCTGAAACCGGCGAATTCATCTTTCACAGACCCGCGCTGATCTGCCTTGTCTTCGCGACGCTGATGCTCGTGCTGTTCTTCCGCACCGGGCTGATCGCGCTCACCGGCTGGTTCAGCGAGAGCCTCTCGACGCTTCAGAACGCGGCCAATGCCGCAGTGATGACCGCCCTTTTCGCCGCCACGGTCCAGATGTTCAATTCGCTGATCCCCGAACAGGGACTCGCGTTCTGGATCGTCTCTTTCTGTTTTCTATGGACCCTCGGCGTCAGCTATTTCTCCGTCGCGGATGCGACGAGGCTGGTGCGAAGCACCGTCGCGCTGTTCGTTGCCGCGTTCCTCACGAAGTACTTCCTTCTCGCGAACCTCACGTCCGACGCCTCCGGCAACTGGCTCCAGAGGCTTTGGAGCGATCCGACCCGCGAGGCCGTGACTTATCTGCTCGATCTTCCGAGATACTCCTCTGCCACCGGGTACATACAGTTCTTCGCCGCCGCACTTTTCCTTCTCGGACTCTTCCTGGTCCCTTCAAGAACAGACACCGACCGCGGATAAGGCCGGGTGAGAGAGATTGCGCGAAATATTTCGCACACACGCCCGAATCGATAGATCGTCCGAAGATGTCGGAAGTCCTAAACCCCTGAAAAACAGGCGTTTCTGCGATCGAACTTCGTTGGCACTTCGATTGCTCCACATACCAAACAAGCCGAAATACTGAATCGGAATTCTACACATCTGTTCAGAAAATTGACATACAAGCGTTTTGAGAAGGCTCCCGCCAAGGGACGCCGAGCGATTGTTTAGAGGCCGCAACCAAGACCGCTGACAACACCCGACCCCAAGTGGATAGCCTTCTTGAGAAAGGAGGTAATATGGATTACGAGGTTCCCTCGATCTGGCGGACGATGCAAGCCAAGGGATACTCTCGCCGCGAATTCCTCTTCTTTTGCGGGGTCGCGGTGGCCGCGGCGGGCCTAAGGGCAAACGGGCTCGCCCAGGTCGTAGAAGCGTTTGAATCGAAACCGCGGCCTCCGGTCGTCTGGCTGCACTTCCAGGAATGCACCTGCTGCAGCGAATCGTTCATCCGCTCGTCCCATCCCATCGTCGCAGACATCATCTTCGACACACTTTCTCTCGACTACACCGAAACACTACAAGCCGCGTCCGGGTTCCAGGCTGAAAAGACCCGCGACGAGACGATGAAGAACAACCAGGGCAAGTACATTCTGCTTGTCGAGGGTTCGGTCCCGATGGCGGGAGACGGCGCTTACTGCATGATCGGCGGAAAATCTTCCGAGCAGATCCTTAAGGAAGCCGCCGAAGGCGCCGCCGCGATCATCGCCTGGGGCAGCTGCGCTTCGAACGGATGCATTCAGGCCGCCAAGCCGAATCCGACGAACGCGACGCCGATCCACAAGATCGTCAACAAGCCCGTGATCAACGTTCCCGGATGCCCCCCGATCGCGGAGGTGATGACGGGCATCGTCACGCACGTGCTTCTGTTCGACAAGATCCCCGAACTCGACAGCCAGGGAAGGCCGAAAGAGTTCTATTCGCGGCGTGTTCACGACACCTGCTACAGGCGGCCTTTCTACGACGCCGGCCTGTTCGTGGAATCGTGGGATGACGACGCGGCACGACAGGGCTACTGCCTGTACAAGATGGGGTGCAGAGGCCCCACAACCTACAACGCCTGCTCGGTGACCAAGTGGAACGCCAATCTCAGCTACCCGATCCAGTCCGGGCACGGATGCATCGGCTGCAGCGAATCGGGGTTTTGGGACAACGGCCCGTTCTATCAGCATCTGGGCGCGTTCCCGGGATTCGGTATCGAATCCACCGCCGACACGATCGGCGCCACAGCGGCGGCGGTCACGGCCGGAGGCGTCGCGGTCCACGCGGCGGCATCGGCCGTGAGAAAGCGCAAACTTGTCAACATCCAGAGAGCCGAGGCCGAGAAGTCCGAAGCCGCGCACGCGGAAAAGGAGAAGGAAGCCGAAGCGATCGCGGAGCAGGAAAATAGCGACGGAGGTGAAGAACAATGACAAGAGTAGTTGTTGACCCCGTAACGAGGATCGAGGGGCACCTCCGAATCGAGGCGGTGGTCGAGGGCGGAAAGATCACGGACGCCTACAGTTCCGGAACGATGGTCCGAGGGTTCGAGAAGATCCTGAAGGGCCGCGATCCGAGGGACGCCTGGGCATTCGTCGAGAGGGCCTGCGGCGTGTGCACGACAGTGCACGCGCTTGCAAGCGTCCGGTGCGTCGAAGACGCACTGGCGCTTTCGGTCCCGAAGAACGCGGAGCTGGTACGGAACATAATGTTCTGCACGCAGTACGTCCACGACCACGTCGTACATTTCTATCATCTGCACGCATTGGACTGGGTCGATGTCGTCGCCGCTCTTTCGGCAGATCCCGAACAGACGTCGACGATCGCGAAGTCCATTTCGAACTGGCCGAAAAGCTCGCCGAAGTACTTCGCCGACATTCAAACGCGGCTGAAGAAGTTCGTCGACAGCGGCCAGTTGGGCATTTTCGCGAACGGCTACTGGGGGCATCCGGCGTACAAGCTTCCGAAGGAAGTAAATCTTCTGGGAGTGGCGCACTACCTTGAAGCCCTCGAATGGCAGAAGGAGATTGTAAAGATCCACACGATCTTTGGCGGCAAGAACCCGCACCCGAACTATCTTGTCGGAGGGGTGCCTTGCTCGTTCAATCTGGAAGACGTAAACGCGATCAATACCGAAAAACTGAACCTGGTCGGCAGGCTCATCAAGGATGCGCAGGCGTTCGTAGAGCAGGTTTACATTCCCGACCTTATGGCGATCGCCGGGTTCTACAAGGACTGGGCGGCCGTCGGAGGCGGACTGAAGAACTACCTCGTTTACGGCGACCTTCCGACGCAGGGCTACAACACGCCGGAAAGCTTCAAGTTCCCGCGCGGGGCCATTCTCGATCGCGACCTGAGCAAGGTCTACGACGTAAACGGCAGGGACGAGAACGAGATCAAAGAGTACATCGCCCATTCCTGGTACCAGTACGAAGCGGGCGACAAAGCCGGGCTTCACCCCTGGAAAGGCGAGACCGAGTTCAACTTCACAGGGCCCAAACCTCCGTTCGAAGAGCTGAACGTCGAGGGCAAATATTCGTGGCTGAAGACGCCGCGGTGGAAGGAAAACCCGATGGAGGTCGGTCCGCTGGCGAGGCTTCTGGTCGGATATGCGAAGGGCAACGAGGAGATCAAGGAGGTCGTCGACGGAGCCCTCAAGGACCTTGACGTTCCAGTCGAAGCGCTGTTCTCAACGCTTGGAAGAACCGCCGCGAGAGGCCTGGAAACAAGGCTCACCGCCCGATGGCTCAAGGAGTTCTACGACGATTTGATCGGGAATCTGAAGGGCGGAGACTTCAGCACATTCACACGCGAGAAATGGGATCCGGAAACATGGCCGGCGGAAGCCGAAGGCGTGGGACTTTCGGAAGCTCCGAGAGGCGCGCTCGCGCACTGGATCAGGATCAAGGACAGGAAGATCGACAATTACCAGCTGGTGGTCCCGAGCACGTGGAACGCCTCGCCGCGCGACGCGGCAGGGAAGCGTTCGGCCTACGAGGAATCACTTCTGGACACGCCCGTCGCCAACGACGAGCAGCCGCTGGAGATCATACGGACGATCCATTCGTTCGACCCCTGCCTTGCCTGCGCGGTGCACGTATACGATCCGGACGGAAAACAGATACACCAGATAACGGTGGGCTAAAGGAGGTCCGAAATGGCTACAGCAAGAATCGCAACATACCAGAAGATGTATGTGTGGGAACTGCCTGTACGGATCTTCCACTGGCTGAACGTTCTGGCGATCCTGGTCCTTATTGCGACGGGATATTTGATCGGTGCGCCGCAGAAGATATTCGACGCCGCCGAGCCGTCGCAGCAGTACTGGTTCGGGATCGTCAGGTTCTCGCACTTTGCCGCCGGCTACATCTTCTTCTTTAACTACCTGTTCCGGCTGTACTGGGGGTTTGTGGGGAACAAACACGCACGCTGGAGCGAGTTCATACCGCTGACGAGGGCCAAGCTCAGAGAATTCTGGGAGGTTCTGAAGGTAGATATTCTGCAGATCAAGGCTCAAAGGGAACTGGCCGAGGGCCACAACTCGCTGGCGGGTCTCACGTATTTTGTCGCTTTCCTTATCTTCCTGTTTCAGGCGGGTACTGGATTCGCGCTCTATTCGAGCATGAGCGACTCGTTCATTCCTTCCTTGTTCGCGTGGATCGTGCCCTTGATGGGCGGCGACGCGTGGGTCAGGCAGTGGCACCATCTTGCAATGTGGTTCTTCATCCTGTTCACGATCGTGCACGTCTACCTTGTCTTCTACCACGATTGGGTCGAAGGAAGCGGCGAGACGTCGTCGATGATCAGCGGATGGAAGTTCCGCAAGGACGAAAGCGATGACGACGAATAGAAAGACGCTTGTGCTCGGGATCGGGAACGTCCTGATGGGCGACGAGGGGATCGGGGTTCACGTCGTGAACGAGGTCGCCTCGCGCCCTGTCCCGGACCACGTGGAATGCCTTGACGGAGGAACCGGAAGCTTCAACCTCCTCGAACCGATGCAGACCGCATCGCGCGTCGTGCTTATCGATGCGACGGTAGACGGCGGCGAGGCGGGCAGGGTAAGCGTTCTGCGTCCGCGGTTCTCGAAAGATTATCCGCGGACGCTGACCGCGCACGACATCGGGCTGAAGGACCTTATCGACGCATTCTACCTTCTGGGCGACGAGCCGGAAGTAACTCTTTTCGCAGTTTCTATCGATCACTACCAGGACATGACTGTCGACCTTTCGGAGGCGGTCAAAGCCGCCGTCCCGAAGGTCGCCGATATGGTGATGGAGGAGGCGGCCGCCTGAATATGCACGAGATGGCGATCGTACAAAGCGTGCTCGATATCGCCTTCTCGGAGGCGGAGAAGCACTCCGCGCGGAAGATCAACAAGATCAAGCTGAGGATCGGCGAATTGAGCGGCGTCGTCCGCGATTCGATCGAGTTCGCGTTCGAGGTCCTCAGGCAGGGAACTCCCGCCGAGGAAGCATTGTTGGAGATCGAACCGGTCCCGCTGAAGGTGGTCTGCCGCGAATGCGGGCCCGCCGAAACGAAGGCCGGCGATCTCACATTGATCTGCGGAACGTGCGGGAACGGGCTCGAGATCGTTTCGGGCCGCGAGATGAAGGTCGAGTACATCGACCTCGAATAAAGGAGACAGCTATGCACCAGATCTCGCTTGAAACGGACATTATGGGCGCGAATGAAGAGGCCGCCGCTCACAACCGGGAGAGTTTCGACCGGGCAGGAGTCGCGGTCGTGAATTTCATGTCTGCGCCCGGAGCGGGAAAGACCTCGCTTCTGGAAAAGACTATTGAAGCCCTGAAAGGCGAAATGCGGATCGGAGTGATCGAGGGCGACCTGATGACGACCATCGACGCCGACCGGATAGCCGCGCTTGGCGTTCCCGCGCACCAGATCACGACCGGCTCGGTCTGCCATCTGGACGCGAAGATGGTCCATAACTCTCTGCATAACCTGGACATAAAGGGACTCGATCTTCTGATCATCGAAAACGTCGGGAATCTCGTATGCCCCGCCGAATTCAACCTCGGAGAGGACCTGCGGGTGATGGTCTACAGCACGGTCGAAGGGGCCGAGAAACCGAAAAAATACCCGGTGATGTTCCATATGACCGACGCGGTCGTGCTGAATAAGATCGATCTTCTCCCGTATTCCGGCGTCTCGTTCGAGGAGCTCCACGACAACGTCCGCGACGTGAACCCCGACGCGCCTCTCTTTCCGGTCTCGTGCCGGACCGGAGAGGGCATCGACGAATGGATCGCGTGGTTCAGGACCAGGATCGGAGAGATCCGGCGGAAGGCAGATGCGGCGGCGGCCTGAGGAGGCGTATGACTGCGAAGGCCAAAGTAAAACAGAAGAAGGACGGCCGGGCCACGCGGCGCCTGAAAGCCTCGATCAGGGGGGCGGTTCAGGGGGTCGGGTTCCGGCCATTCGTTTACAGGCTCGCGAAGGATCTCGGGCTGTCTGGCTGGGTCGTTAATTCTACGCAGGGGGTGTCGCTCGAGCTCGAAGGGCGGCTTGCGGCGCTTCACGAATTCGTGTCGCGTTTGCGCAAGGAGCTTCCCCCCAACGCCTCGATCCATTCGATGGACTCCGCGTATCTCGATCCGGTGGGACACGAGGCATTCGAGATCAGGACAAGCGATTCCGAAGGCCCGCGGTCGGCGGTGGTGCTTCCGGACATCGCTGTCTGCGGCAACTGCCGGTGCGAGATCCTTGACCCGGAAGACCGCCGTTTCGGGTATCCATTCACGAACTGCACGAACTGCGGTCCCAGATACTCGATAATCCGGGGCCTTCCGTACGACCGGCCGAACACCTCGATGCGGCAATTCGATATGTGCGAGGACTGTATCTCCGAGTACACGGACCCGTTGAACCGCAGGTTCCACGCCCAGCCGAACGCGTGCCCGGTCTGCGGTCCCTCCGTTACATTTACCGACGAGCGTGGAAGCACGGTCGCGAAAGACGGCGAAGCTCTGAAAGCAGCCGCGAAAGAACTGCTTGGAGGCAGGATCGTAGCGGTGAAGGGTCTCGGCGGGTTCCATCTGATGGCTGACGCCCGGAACGATGAGGCGGTCCGGGAGCTCAGGCACCGAAAGCACAGGGAGGAGAAGCCTCTGGCCGTGATGGTTGCGGACCTGAAGCGCGCGAAGCGGCTTTGCGAAGTATCTGAACTTGAAGAAACCGCACTGATGTCGCCGGAGGCTCCGATCGTGATCCTCAGGCAAGGGCGCGACTGCGAAGTAATTTCTGAACTCGTCGCGCCCGGCAATCCGAACCTGGGCGTGATGCTCGCCTACACGCCGCTTCATATTCTTCTGCTGAAAGAATGCGGGATACCTCTGGTGGCTACGAGCGGAAATGTTTCGGATGAGCCGATCTGCACCGACGAGAACGAAGCGTTCGCAAGCCTGAAAGGCATCGCCGACAGCTTTTTGGTCCACGACCGGCCGATAGTTCGTCCGGTCGATGATTCGGTCGTCCGCGTGATCGCGGGGTGTGTGACCGTTCTCAGGCGCGCGAGAGGCTATGCCCCTCTGCCCGTTCTGACGGAAACCGAGTTTCCGAATGCGGTCGCGGTGGGCGCTCTTTTGAAGTCGGCGGTCGCAGCTTCCGGTTCCGGAACAGGTGCCGTAGTGAGCCAGCATATCGGGGACCTGGACACCGAAGCGGCAAGAGAAGCTTTTTCGCGGGCCGTAAGAGATATCACGCGTTTGTACGGCATCGATCCCGAAGAGGTCGCGTGCGACGCGCATCCCGATTACTTTTCCACCTCGTTCGCCGATACGCTAGGCGTTCCTGTCCGCGAGGTCCAGCATCATCACGCGCACATCCTCTCCTGCATTGCCGAGAACGAGGTCGAAGGACCGGTCTTTGGGATCGCCTGGGACGGGACCGGGTACGGCGCCGACGGGACCATATGGGGAGGCGAGTTCCTTCGCGTTGAAGGAGTCCGGTTCGAGCGCGCGGCGCACCTGCGGCAGTTCAGGCTTCCGGGCGGTGAGAGGGCGGTGAAGGAACCGAGGCGAAGCGCTCTCGGCGTCCTTTATGAGCTTTTCGGGGAAGAATGTCTCGACCACTCCGAAACCGAGACGATACGCGCTTTCTCGTCCGAAGAACTGGACTCACTCGGGAAGATGCTTGGGAAAGGACTGAATTCGCCGGTGACCTCGAGCGCCGGAAGGCTGTTCGACGCGGTGGCGTCCTTGACCGGTGTCAGGCAGTTCATACGTTTCGAAGGCCAGGCCGCGATGGAGCTCGAGTTCCTCACCGAAGGATTCCACACAAGAGAGAGCTATGAATGCGGAGTCCCCGACACGCCTCTTACGCCGGCGGTCATCGATTGGGGGCCGATGGTGCGCGCGATCATTCGCGACACGCACGCAGGCGCTCCCAAGGGCCTCATCTCGGCGAGATTCCACAACACGCTCGCCGAAATGATGGTCGGAGCGGCGAAACTCGCCGGCGAAGAGAAGGTCGCCCTTTCAGGCGGCTGTTTCCAGAACAGATATCTCACCGAACGTGCGGTCGAAAGGCTCGAGGCGGAAGGTTTCAGGGTTTACAGGCACCAGAGGATACCTCCGAACGACGGCGGGATCGCGCTCGGCCAGCTCTGGAGCGCGGCGCTCGGCTGGTCAAAGAAAGAAGAATAAGGAGAAGGCTATGTGTCTTGCGGTACCCGGAAGGATAGAGATGATCGAAGGCGACGACCCGCTTTTGATGCGCGGAAAGGTGAATTTCGGCGGCATCCGAAAGGAAGTTCGCCTGTCGTACGTGCCGGAGGCGAAGGTGGGAGACTACGTGATGGTCCACGTCGGAGTCGCCATCAGCCTGGTCGATGAAGAAGAGGCCGCGTGCGTTTTTGACTACCTGAAACAGATGGACGAGCTGACGGAGCTGGGAGACACCCTGCAATGAAATACATCGACGAATACAGAGACGGCGAACTCGCGAAAAAGCTGACGGCGGCGATACACTCCGTCACGAAAGGAAAATGGACGCTGATGGAAGTATGCGGCGGCCAGACCCACGCGATCGTGAAGTTCGGGATCGACGCGCTTCTTCCCGAGGGAGTGGAGCTGGTCCACGGGCCCGGATGCCCGGTCTGCGTCACGCCGCTCGAGCTGATCGACAAGGCGATCGCGATCGCGTCCCGGCCGGAGGTCATCTTCTGCTCGTTCGGCGATATGCTTCGCGTGCCCGGCTCTGAAAAAGACCTGTTCATGGTGAAGGCGAACGGCGGCGATGTCAGGATCGTGTACTCACCTTTGGACGCAGTGAAGATCGCCCGGGAAAATCCCGAAAAAGAGGTTGTCTTCTTCGCCGTCGGGTTCGAGACGACCGCGCCCGCGAACGCGATGGCGGTCTGGGAAGCTAAGCAGACGGGGGTGAAGAATTTCTCGATCCTTGTCTCGCACGTGCTCGTTCCGCCCGCGATCGAGGCCGTGCTTTCGTCCCCGGAGTGTCGTGTCAACGGTTTCCTCGCCGCTGGCCACGTCTGCACGATAATGGGCTATACCGAGTACTTCCCGATCGCCGAGAAATACAAGGTCCCGATCGTCGTTACGGGCTTTGAACCGGTCGACATCCTGCAGGGCATTTACATGTGCGTGAAACAGCTCGAGGAAGGCAGGCACGAGGTCGAGAATCAGTATGCGCGATCGGTCCGCAGAGAAGGAAACGTGCCCGCGAGATCAAGGATCGAGGAAGTGTTCAGGATAGTGCCGAGAAAGTGGCGAGGCGTCGGCGAGATACCTGAAAGCGGGCTCGGGCTGACGGAAGAATACGCGGCCTACGACGCCGAGACGAAATTCGACGTCGCCGGCTACACGGCTGACGAACCGGAGGAATGCATCAGCGGGCTCGTGCTTCAGGGAATTAAGAAACCGGCGGAGTGCTCCGCCTTCGGCACCGTCTGCACGCCTGAGCACCCGCTTGGGGCGACGATGGTCTCGAACGAGGGCGCTTGTGCCGCTTATTACAGGTATCGGCGGGACGAGATACGAATGGCGCGCGCGGCGTCAAAGGGAGGGAACTGAGATGGCGGACAATGGAATCGCAGCGGCCACGTGCCCGATACCGATAAGCAAATATCCCCAGGTGATGCTCGCCCACGGCGGCGGCGGAAAGCTCATGCACCAGCTGATCGAAGGAATGTTCGTCAGCTCGTTCGAGAATCCGATGCTTTCCCGGCGGCACGACGGCGCGGTGTTTGACGTGGACCGCGGTCGGATGGCGTTCACGACCGATTCGTACGTCGTGAATCCGATCTTCTTTCCCGGAGGCGACATAGGCTCGCTCGCCGTCAACGGCACGGTCAACGATCTTGCCGTATGCGGCGCGCGGCCTCTTTGCTTGAGCACGGGTTTCATCATCGAGGAAGGCTTCGGGATGGAGGACCTCTGGCGCGTTGTCAGTTCTATGAAACGCGCGGCGGACGCGGCGGGAGTCGTGCTCGCGACAGGCGACACAAAGGTCGTCGACCGCGGAAAAGGGGACGGGATCTTTATCAATACGGCTGGCGTGGGTGTGATACCCGACGGAATCGACATCGGCCCGCACAGGATCGGCGAAGGTGACGCGGTGATCCTCAGCGGAGACTTAGGCCGTCACGGGATCGCGATAATGGCCGCCCGCGAAGGGCTCGAATTCGAAACGACTCTTGAAAGCGACTGCGCTCCTTTGGCCGACGCTATCTTCGCGATGTTCGATCGGGGCGTCCGGGTAAACTGCATGCGCGATCTGACCCGCGGAGGACTCGCGAGTGCGCTGGTGGAGCTGTCGGAGGCATCCGGACACGCGATCCGCATAAGCGAGAGCGCGATCAATGTCGAAGAGGACGTTCGGGGCGCCTGCGAAATACTCGGATTCGATCCGATGTACCTTGCCAACGAAGGCCGGTTCATCGCCTTTGTCAACGCGGAGGACGCGGACCTGGCGCTGGATGTACTATCGGGGTTTGAAGCGGGAAACGGCGCTTCGCTGATCGGTAGGGTCGGAAAGAATCCGGACGCGAGGGTGGTGCTCGAGAGCTCGATCGGCGCGGACCGGATCGTCGATATGTTCTCCGGCGAACAGCTTCCGAGGATCTGTTGAGCGCTACAGACCCAGATCGCTTTCATCGGACGGTGTTTCCGAAATCAGCTCGTAAAGTTCGGGTGCTTCCTTTTTGGAGAACTGCTTCCTGTCCGGGATCTCTCTGACGCGGACGACCGTGGTTCCCGAATGCTTGCGGATCTCGATCGTGTCTCCCGCGCCGACATCGCGTCCCGCCTTGCCCGGCGAACCGTTCACGGTAATTCGCCCGGCTTTTATGAACTCTTGCGCGAGCGACCTTCGCGGAACAAGCCGGCTTGATTTGAGGAACAGGTCTAATCTCATTGGAAATCGAAAAAAGGAGGCCGTCTTGAGAAGCGGCCTCCTACAAATTTGAGCAAATCGTGATTGCGAGACTCGGCAGTGAACATCAGTTGCCCCCCGTTTCAACGGGGGGAATACTGGCTACTAACGATCAGGGGGCTTCAGCCCCTACCCTGCCGGCTGAAGCCGGCGAAAAAAGTTGTGAAGGGGCTCTAATCCCCCCGCTGAAGCGGGGGGCAACTGAAATGAAGCGCCCCCAAGCTTACTTGCTCGCCGTCGTTTCTTCCGGAGTCTCCTCGGTCAGGAAAGGAGAAACGATCGGCCTGTACTTCTCGGCGAGCTTGATGTAGGCGTCGTCCTTCAGGACCTTCATATACTGCTTGCGCGCAGGCGGCACCTGTTCTTCCATCATCGCCTGAAGCACTTTGTCCTTATCAAAGTTCGACTCGGTCCCCTGTTCGGTCTTCGCATCAACCCTTAGGATCTCGATTCCCTCGGTGATCTCGATCGGATCCGTGACGCCGCCGACATCAGTGCTCTCGACCGGCGCCTTGAATACATCCGCCAAACGGTCCATCTCGAATTTGCCGACCGAACCCTTGTTCTCCGCGACATTCAACCTGTCTGAGGTCTCGACAGCTACTTTTGCAAAATCTTCACCCGCCCGGAGCCTTTCGACGATCACCTTGGCGTTCTGGCGGACCTCATCGACGTTCTTTCCGGCAAAGCTGAGGAATATCTCGCTTAACGTCACAGTCGCCGGTTCCGTGAACTTCTCCTTGTGCTTTTCAAAGTACGCTTGAATGTCCTTGTCGGTAATGTTCCAGCGCACCTGCTCGTCGACCTGCGTCTGGAAGACCCATTGCCGGGTGATCTGGCTTCGTAGGTTCGCACGGATGTCATCAGGATTGATGCCCTGGGCCCTCATCGCCGCGAATAGCTCATCGAGCGATTTGAAGCCCATCTCGTCCTTCTGCTGGATGAACTGCTGGTTGATCCGGGCTTCGACATCGCGTTCCATCCCGAGCTCTTTGCCTTTCTGCATAATGAGCTCTTCCTCGATGATGCTGGCGATCAGGCGGCCCCTCTTGCCATCGATCTCTGCCTTTGCCTCTTCGCGGTCCTTGCCTTCCCGGACCATGCTGTCCACGGCGTTGTTGATCTCGCGGTTTATGCGAGACAGCGTTATCACGACGTCGTTTACCTGGGCGACGCCCTCGTCGACGACTGTAAGCTGGGTCTCCTGCGCGTAAGCGGGGACCAAAAGAAAAAGCGCTATCGCGGCAGGCGCGATGAAAGATTTGATAAACTTCACTGGATCACTCCCGATCAAATGTCTGGTTAGCGTAAAAACAATTGAAAATCTTAATCTTCGCGGGTTGAGAATTGCAAATGCCTGTGATGCGGCGTTTCGGCGAACGGGTTTCTTACGGATCCGGAACTATTATGGAATGGGCCCTTCTTTGCGGATTTTTTTAAACAAGCGCCCGTTCGCGACAGGCGCCATTCCTTTCCGATCAGAATACCGGATCAAATGAACAAGAAATGCCCGCGCTGCAGCCTGAACAATCTGCCACGGTCGCGGTCGTGCGCCAGATGCCTTCTGGAATTCGAGGAGGTGGCCTCGAGTGAGGAGCCTGTGAGCAGTTCTCTCGGACGGAAGATCCTGCGGAGGGTGGCAGCGTGTTTCGTGATCTGCATTGTCACGATTGCCGGCTTCTATCTTTCGCTGCTTCTTTCGGCCAGGCCCCTGTCGGCGGAAGAAATGTCGAAGGTCGAATCCGCCATTGAGATCCTCGACAAGGCGGGATTCGATACCGAGGTGTATTACCTCCGCTACTACACATTCTTCCGCGGCAACGACAACTGGCTCAACGCGATGGTGCCGAAAGAGAACGCCTACGCGGCGACCAACTACCCGTTCGAGATAATGACCGTGTATCCGGATTTCTTCGTGTACACGACGGACGACGTCGAGCGCGCGGCGATCCTGCTTCACGAGGCGCGTCACCTTCAGGGTCACGATGAGCCGGACGCCTACGAGTTCGTCTGGAAGAACAAGGCGAAACTCGGATGGACGCGTGAGAAATACGGCATTTCCGTGGTCTGGCGCAACGTGAGAAAGCAGACGATGGAGATCGCGCCCGGGATGTTCATCTGCGAATTCAACGAGATGGGGGATTGCTACGAATAGATAGGACTGAGAGGAAAGGACTGAGGACAGGGGAAGGACTGAGATAAAAGGACTGAGGACTGAGAGAAGGAATTGAATTTGACCTGAACAAGCGTTTTCCTTACTCAGTCCTCAGTCCTCAGTCCTCAGTCCTCAGTCCTCATCTCTCAGCACTTGCTGATGCCCGTCGCTCGCGTTCCGGGTTCCGATTCCTCAGTCCTTTCCACTTCTGCCAGAACCTCCCTCGCCCGGCCGATCGGGTCCGTGCCTGCACGTAGAGGCACACGCAGGATCCCGTTCGGCGAGAACGCCGCTCCTTCCTCCGATTCGATAAATCCCATCAGCCGTTCCGGATCGACCTTCGACTTCTCGCCGAGCTTCACGGCAATACCCTCCTTCGTCTTGTCGATAGAGATCACGTGCATACGCTCCGCCGTCCGCCGGAGTCTTGCGTATTCGAAAAGCGCATCGACAGACCTCGCCAGCCTTCCGTAGCGGTCCTGCAGTTCCATATAGATCCTGTGCAGTTCTTCTTCGTCTTCCGCTGACGAGATCCGCTTGTAGGTACGAAGCCTCTGGCTTGTGTCGCTGATGTACTCGACCGGGATCGAGACGTCGACGCCGAGGTTGATCGAAACACTCGCTTCGTCCTCTATCTCCTCGCCCTTCAACTCCTGGATCGTCCCGCTAAGCATCTTCGTGTAGAGGTCGAACCCGAGCGCGTCCAGGTGGCCCGATTGCTGGCCGCCGAGAATGTTTCCCGCGCCGCGAAGTTCGAGATCGAGCGCCGCGATCCGGAATCCGGCGCCGAGATCGGAGAATTCGCGGATCGCGCTCAACCTTCGTTTCGCTATGGGCGTCAGCTCCAGCTCGGACGGGATCAGAAGGTATGCGTAAGCCCGGCGGTTCGAACGCCCTACGCGGCCGCGAAGCTGGTAGAGCTGCGAAAGCCCGTAGTTGTCGGCGCGGTTGATGATTATCGTGTTCGCACGAGGAATGTCGATGCCGTTCTCGATGATCGTCGTCGCGACGAGCACGTCGTACTTGTAGTCGATGAAGTCGAGCATCACCTCTTCCATCTGCTTCTCGTTCATCTGGCCGTGCCCTATCGCGACCCTTGCGTCCGGGACGATCTTCTTGATGTGAGCCGCGATGGCCTCGATCGTCTCGACGCGGTTGTGTATGAAGAAGACCTGTCCGCTGCGCGACATTTCGAGCTCGATCGCGGATTTGATCACGCCTTCCGAGAATTGAAGGACCTGTGTGTTGATCGCGAGACGGTCGCGCGGAGGCGTCTCGATAACCGACATGTCGCGCATTCCAGAGAGCGACATGTTCAGCGTCCTCGGGATAGGTGTCGCACTGAGCGTCAAGACGTCGACCCGCTTCCGGAGCTGTTTCAGCTTCTCCTTGTGCGCGACGCCGAACCTCTGCTCCTCGTCGACGATAACGAGGCCCAGGTTCGGGAACTTCACGTCGTTCGAGAGTATCCTGTGCGTCCCGATCAGAATATCGAGCTCGCCCTTCTCGTTCTTTTCGACCACTTCCTTCTGCTCTTTTCGGGAGCGGAATCTCGAAAGCAGTTCGATCCGGACCGGGAACGCCGCGAATCGCTGCTTGAATGTCTCGAAATGCTGGTAGGAAAGCACGGTGGTCGGGGTGAGCACCGCGACCTGCTTGCCGTCCATCACCGCCTTGAAGGCAGCTCGCATCGCCACTTCGGTCTTTCCGTAACCGACATCGCCGACGATCAGGCGGTCCATGGGCGACGCGGTCTCCATATCTTTCTTTACCTCCGCGATAGAGGTCTTCTGATCTGGCGTCAGCTGATACGGAAATGCGTCTTCCATCTCGGATTGCCAGGGCGCGTCCTTCGAGAAGGCGTAGCCGCGGACGAGCTTTCTTTCGGCGTAAAGCCGCAGAAGCTCGTCCGCCATATCTCGCATCGCGCGCTTCGCCTTCGCCTTAGTCTTCTGCCATCCGAGTCCGCCAAGCCTGTCGAGTGAGGGATGAGCCGCCTCTGCGCTCGAGTATCTCGAAACAAGATCGAGCCTTTCGACTGGCACGAACAGCTTGGCGTCGTCGGCGTAGATCAGGAGCATGAACTCACGCTCAACTCCCTGCGTTCCGATCGTCTCAAGGCCTTCGAACCGACCGATCCCGTGATCGACGTGAACCACGAAATCTCCCTGCTTCAGGTCGCGGAAATCGGAGATGAAGGCGGAGGTCCGGGGCCCTTTTCGTTTCGCAGCCCTTGAAACGCCCGGCATCGGAGGGAGTTCGGTCTCTCCGAAGACCTCTCTTTCGGTCGTGAATCGAGCGCCGATCGATGTGATCTCGAACCCGGATGAGAGCGCACCGAGCCTTACCGCCGACGGCGGCAGGACGATGTCGTAATCCCTCAAAAGGTCCGAGAACCTTTCGGCCATTCCGGCCGTTCGGAACACGAACTCGGTTCCGCCGAATTCGCCTCCGGTTTCCATGACGAGCTTCTTTATGTCTCCGGAATACCTTCGCGGCGCGCGCGACTGGATCTCGAACTCTTCGGCACTCTCGGCAAGGGGAAAAAGGAAAAGCGGCCGGTTCGGCTCCGGATGAGGGAAAAGCGAACCCTCGCCGTCCGTTTCCGAGAGTGCGAGCGAGAACTCCTCGTCGGTTTTGGCGGCGGTTCGTCCGAGCGAGCGAAGCTCGATCCGCTTCGATCCGTTAATCGTGTCGCGGAACTCTTCCGGATGAAGAAAGAGTTCGTCGACCTCGAGCCCGATCTCGCCGTGGACAAGCGCTTCGTCAAGATGCGTTTCCAGTGTTTCGTAGTACGCGGCGAGCGATCTTTCGATCTGCGCCGGCTCGTCGGCGACGAGCAGGAAGTCTTCCGCGTAATCGAACAGGCTCGCCTCGCGCGGATCGATCAGCGGGACAAGAAACTCCCACCCCGGAAAGCTCTCGCCTTCTTCGGCGAAATCGGTCCGGTCCTTCAGGTTCCGGGCGAATTTCGCGTCGCTGAATCTGCCGGTTGCGGCTTCCGCCCATTCGCTAAGCTCTTTTGAATTGAGCCGGAACTCTCGCATCGGCGGAACTTCTGCCGACTTCACCTGCTCGACCGAAAGCTGTGTTTCGGGGTCGAAGGTCCGGATCGAATCGACGACATCGCCGAAAAACTCAATACGGAAAGGGAATTCAGCGCCCGGCGGCCATACGTCGACGATTCCGCCGCGCATCGAGAACTCGCCTATGTTCGCGATCGGGTCCTCGCGCCGATAACCCGAAGAAGCGAGCTTTTCGATCAGTGCGTCGGGATCGGTCTCGGAATCGCGTTTCAGGACCGCGCCGAGCGAAACGATCCGGTCCGGAGCGACTGTTTTGGTCGCCGCGCCCCGGGCCGCCGCTACGATGACATCCGCCTCTCCTTTTGCGAGCGCCCAGAGCGCGAGCGCCCTCTTCTCGAGGGTTTCAGCGTGGGGCGACACTCCGGAGTAGATGTCGGCCTCGAAGGCGGGAAAAGGATAGACCCTTAGCGCCGAGTTCCAGAATGAAAGGTCCGTCTCCCACGATTCGAGCTCGCTGTTGACATCGGCGATGATGAGCAGAGGCGCGCCGGTTTCGGCGAAAAGCTTCGTGAGGACAAAGGACTTCGCCGCCGTCGATGTAAGCCCGCTGATCGAGACTACTCTTCGGCCGTCCGCGACTGCTTTCGAAAGCGATTCGAATTGGTTTGTTGTTGGAGTTTCCTGATTCACAAACGCACAAATCCCCGGCCCGGGTGAATTCCGGGCGGGTGTTACTTAAAGTTGATCTGCCTCTCAGTCGAGAAGCATTATCGCCGCTTCGCCCTCGACGACCACGTCGCCGTCCTGGTTGACGCAAACGGTCTCGATGGTGACGACGGGCTTGTCCTCGCGGACCTTCTTGACGGTTCCTGTGACTGTTACCGTGTCGCCGATGAAGACCGGCGCTCGGAACTTCATTGTCTGCCCGAGATACACGATCCTGCGGACGCTCAGCTCGTCTCCGAGCACGCCGGAGATGAAAGCGCCCGAAAGCATCCCGTGTGCGATCCGTTTCCCGAACCGCGTCGAGGCGGCGTACTCTTCGTCGAGATGAAGAGGATTGTAGTCGCCGGAAACTTCCGCGAACTTCCTGATCAGTTCGTCGGTCACCTCGCGGCTCCTCGAGAACGTATCTCCGGGCTTGAGATCCATCTCTGAGATTCTGAACTATAAGCCATCGCGTTACAAACCGACGAGTCTAGCCGAGGAAAAGGAACGCACCACAGAGCGCACAGAGATCACAGAGGGAAAAACGCCGCGGAATTCACATTGGTCAATGTCCAATGATCATTGACCAATGCAATCAGTATCCGGAGCGCAAGCGACGGAGCATCTTACCGCCAGGGACGCACAGACTCACAAGGAACAGGTAAACGCGAAGGTCGCCAAGGGCGCGAAGCGGATTTGAACGCCTCGTGTACAACGTTTTCGAATTGCGGAAATTGAGACAAGTTGAATAAACGGCAAAAGCAATGATTCCCTTCGCGACCTTCGCGCTGCAATCTCCCTTTCGAACAAGAGGCGGGTGAGCTGTCGGCCCCGTCGCTGCCGCTCCGGGTACTGATGTCTTTACCCATCGGTCGATGGTCACTGATCCTTGGTCAATGGTCCCTGGTCAATGCCCACTGAATTGCCCATTCCCGGGCGCTCAACTATAATCTGCGTTCTTACAAGAAATGAGCATTCCTGAATTTACAGACATAGTCCCTTCGAACGACCAGACGGAGGCGCGGCAGAAGCACCTGGAGGAGATCCGCGAGCTCGTCGGTAACGCCTATCCGAACGCATTCAGGCGGTCGCAGATCACTGGCCGCGACGATTCGATCACCAGGATCGTCACATTCGAGCCCGTAACTGAACTCCTCCCCGAGCTCGCCGAGGGCGAGAGGCCCGAGCAGGAACTGAAGGACTCGATAAACGAGAAGCTCGCTGAACTGGGAACGGTCCGCGTCGCAGGAAGGCTCGCCACGCCGCCCAGGACGATGGGCAAGGCGGCGTTCGTGCACCTTTCCGACGGAAAGAACCGCCTTCAGATCTATGTCCGCCGTGACGATGCGAAGGCCGTATCGAACGACACCGGCGAAACCCTCGAGGAAGGGAACACGGGATTCGAGCTCTTCAAGCTGCTAGACCACGGCGATTTCGTGGGCGTCGAGGGATTCCTGTTCATCACGAACACCGGCGAGCTTTCGGTCCACGTTGAGAAGATCCAGTTCCTTGCCAAGGCAATGCTGCCGATGCCGGACAAGATGCACGGCATAGAGGACCCGGAGATTAAACAGAGACGACGTTACGCGGACCTGATCGGATCGAGCCTGCAGGTCGACCACGATGGCCTCACCACCCGCGACGTGTTCGAGCGGCGCGCGAAGATAATCTCGTCGATGCGCCGCTATCTCGAGGACCACGGTTACATAGAGGTCGAAACGCCGATGCTGACACCGAAGGCGACCGGCGCCGCCGCAAAGCCCTTCGAGACGCATCACAACGCCCTCGACATCACGCTCTACGCACGTATCGCCCCCGAGCTTTACCTGAAAAGGCTGACCGTAGGCGGGTTCGAAAAGGTCTACGAGCTGAACCGGAACTTCCGCAACGAGGGCATCTCGTACAAGCACAATCCCGAGTTCACGATGCTTGAGTTCTACTGCGCGTATATGGAAGTCGGCGGGATGATGGACTTCTGCGAGCAGATGCTGAAGGAGTCGGTCGAGAACGCGGTCGGCGGGCTGAAGATCACCTACGAAAGCAAGGAGATCGATTTCTCGAGTTTCGAGCGCCTCCCGATGGCGGCCGCGGTAAAGCGGGAGCTCCCGGACGCCGAGATAACGGAGCAGAACGTCCTCGATCTTTTCGAGGAACACGTTGAACACAAGCTTATCCAGCCCACGTTCATCATCGATTTTCCCAAATCGATCTCGCCGCTTTCGAAGGCGTCGCCCGAAAATCCGCTTCTGGCGGAACGATTTGAACTGTTCGTCAACGGGATGGAGGTCGCGAACGGATTCTCCGAGCTTAACGATCCTTCGGAGCAATACGAGCGCTTCGTACAGCAGATGAAGGAGCGCGAGCGAGGCGACGAAGAGGCTATGGTGCTCGACGAGGACTACATCGTGGCATTGAGCTACGGGATGCCGCCCGCGGCGGGGATCGGCATCGGGATCGACCGCCTTGTGATGCTTCTCACCGACAGGCATTCGATCCGCGACGTCATCCTTTTCCCGCATATGAGGCCCGAGCGCAAGGGCGCAGACGAAGAAGAGGAGTAAGAAAGCAATGAAAGCCAGCCTTGACCACATCCACGTCTACGTTTCCGACCAGTACGAAGCGGCGAGTTGGTACGAAAAGGTTCTCGGGCTGAAGATACTTGAGGATCTTGAGGGCTGGACCGCCGGAGGAGGGCCTCTGACCATCTCGGGAGACGGAGGAAGTTCGGGGATCGCGTTGTTCGCGAGGCCTTCCGAGAAGTCCGATAACCAGAGCACTGTCGCGTTCGGCGTTAGCGGAGACGAGTTCGCGGAATTCATAGGTCGCCTGCCGGAGCTCCGGCTTACGGACCGCCGGGGAGGGCCCGTGTCGGCCGACGACATATCTGACCACGCCAAGTCCTGGTCCGTCTATTTCAGCGATCCGTACGGCAATCCGATCGAGGTGACGACCTACGACTACGATCTTGTAAAAGAAAAACTCGCACTTTCCTGAGGCGCGTCTGAAGACCTTCCTTCTAACTTCGGCGGCGCTTGTCTGCTTCGCCTTCAATTCCATACTTTGCCGGCTCGCGCTGGGCGCAGGAACGATCGATGCCGCCGGATTCACCCTGATCCGGCTTGTTTCGGCGGCGGCCGTGCTCTCGCTGATCATCCTGCTGACAGCGGGCGGTTCGAAAGGAACAAGAGCCGACAGGTTCCGGCGGGGAAACTTCTTTTCGGCCTTCTTTCTGTTCGCGTATGCCATCTGCTTTTCATTCGCCTACCTGGGACTCACGACGGCGACCGGCGCGCTGATCCTGTTCGGCTGCGTACAGGCGACGATGCTGATCTACGGCCTTTTGAGCGGGGAACGGCCGGGCGTGCTCGAATGGATTGGGCTGGCGGTAGCGCTCGCGGGCCTTGTCTATCTCGTATTTCCCGGACTGGAGTCGCCTCCTTTAGTAAGTTCGCTTTTGATGGCCGCCGCCGGGATCGCGTGGGGATTTTACACACTGCGCGGAAAGGGAAGCGCGGACCCGGTCGCACAGACGGCGGGGAACTTCCTTCTCGCGGTGCCTTTCGTGCTTCTTGCTTCGATCCCGTTTGCGACCGGGTTCTTCTTTACCGGGTACGGAGTGTTATGGGCGGTGCTTTCGGGCGCGGTCGCGTCGGGGATCGGATATTCGATCTGGTACGCGGCGCTTCGGGGACACACTTCATCAAGCGCGGCGATCGTCCAGCTGTCGGTGCCCGTGATCGCGGCCGCCGGCGGGCTGATCCTCCTTAGCGAGGCTTTGACGCCGAGGCTCGTCATCGCGAGCGCGCTGATACTGGGGGGAATCTGGCTGGCGTTGATCAGAAAAAAGAAAAAACAGGATGGACAGGATATTTAAGATGGGCCAGTTGGAAGTCGGTAAGAAACGGAGCGCCGCTTGTGATCGGCAAGTGCTCAACCTGTCGATCCTGTTCATCCTGTTTTCTTCTTCCTCTTGATTCAGGATGGACAGGATAAATAGGGTAGGCACTTGCCGATGGCAAACGACGCTAAGTTCTCTACAGATCAGCAACCGGCCCATCTTAAAAATCTTGTTCATCCTGTTCCCTCTTCCTCTTGATTCAGGATGGACAGGATAAATCGGGTGGGCACTTGCCGAACGCAAATGAACCTTAGTTTTCGACACATCGGCAACCGCCCATCCTGATCATCTTGTCCATCCTGTTTTTTCCCCTGTTTTTCTCCCCCTGATTGAAGGCATCCCGGTGTTCCTCTACAATTGTCGTTTCGCAATATGCTCGAACTGATCCTCGCAAATCTTCGCGTCCGTCCGTTCAGAACTCTGATCAGCATCGTCGGAGTCGCTCTCGGTGTCGTGCTCGTTCTGCTTTTCACGGGCCTCGCCCGCGGTTTGACCGACGATATGGCGAAACGCGCCGCGAACTGGAAGGCGGAGATCGTGTTCACAAGGCCCGGATCGACAGGCATCACGAGTTCAAACGCGAACGTCAGCACCCGCTACCAGGAGCGCCTGCTGGAGATCGAGGGCGTCAAGGCGACCGTTCCCGTGATCCGCTACATATCCGCGAACGCCGACGCGCGCTGGGGGATCGAGCAGATAGACGGACTCGAATGGGGCCCGTTCTCGGAAATGAACGGTATAGGGATCGTCGAGGGCCGCGCGCCAGCGGCGAATGACGAGGTCGTCGTCGATGAACGGCATCTTCGCGACAAGAGACTAACGCTCGGCGGTACAACGGAGGTATTCGGCAAGGATTACAAGATAGTTGGCATTTTTTCCCCGCCATCCGGGTCGAGGATCAAGCTCACGCTCGACGAGATGCAGAAGAATCTCGAGGCACCGGAGATGTGCACGTATATCCTCGTCAAGATCGACGACGGAGCCGATCCTGCAGACGTGGCGGCAAGGATCAACGAGGCGCTCCCCGGCAACAAGGTCAATCTGACTCGCGACCTGATCATCGACGCACAAGACCGCGTGCCCGGGCTGAACACATTCCTGCAAGTGCTTGTCGGGCTCGGGGCGTTCGTCAGCACGATCTTCGTCCTGCTGTCGATGTACACGACGATCACCGAACGCCGCAAGGAGATCGGCATCCTGAAATCGTTGGGCGCTTCCAAACCTTTTATTATCAGGGTGATTGAAGGCGAGGCCCTTATGATCGGGGTCTTCGGCGTGATCATCGGACTCGCGGTTTCGATCACGGCATCGCTGGCGATCGAGGCAGCGTGGGAGCTGCCTTTCACGTTCAGCCCTGAATGGATCGCGACGGCCATAGCGATTGCCATCGCCGGAAGCCTTGTCGGGGCGCTCTACCCGGCCTGGCGTGCGTCGGACATCGACCCTGTCGAGGTAATGGTTAACGAATGACGCGTCAGAATTGCCTCTGTTACATTCCCTTTACCCCCTCTTCTGCCAGGCACGCACGCTCTGCCATGTTTGCGATATAATTCTCGGCTATGACTTCCGCTCAAAGCAGCCGGCTGCTTCGCGACGCCGTGGCCAGCGAGAACGGCCGCTCCCGCGAGGGCCTTCTTCAGAGGCTTTTTTCAGTCTGGTTCGACGCCTTTGTTTACAACCAGATCTGGGAAGATCCGAGGGTCGATCTGAAGGCGCTGGCGCTCGACGGCGATTCGAGGGTTCTGACGATCTCATCCGGCGGATGCAACGCGATGAACTACCTGCTCGCCGGTCCGCGATCTGTAACGGCGGTCGATCTCAACCGGCATCACATCGCGCTTCTGAAGCTGAAGATAGCCGCGCTCAGTGTCCTGCCTGACCACGAGGATTTCTTCGCCTTCTTCGGGAAGGGTTCGGGCGAAAGGAACATTGAGAATTTCGACAAGTTCATCGCGCCGGCCCTGGACGAGGAGACCCGCGAATACTGGGAGGGGACGTACAGGATCAAGCGCGGACGCCGGATCGACCTATTCACGGGCCGGGGAATCTACGACCACTCGCGCAACGGGTACTTCCTGAGGTTCTTCCACGCACTATCGAGAAAGCTCGGCTGCGACCCGGAAGCGGTGCTGAAGGCAAAGAACATCGAGGAGCAGAAAGAGCTTTATGAAAAGCACATTGCCCCGTTCTTCGATTCGAAGCTGATCAGGGCGATCGGCAAGATGCCGGTCACGCTGTTCGGGCTGGGCATCCCGCCCCAGCAATATGAAGAACTGAAGAAGGATGTGGAAGGGGAAGGCACCGTGATCGACATCTACCGCGAGCGAACCGAACGGCTGGCGGCAGGCTTCCCGATCGAAGACAACTATTTCGCCTGGCAGGCGCTTGCGCGAAGATACGACACCGAGCACGGGACCGCTCTGCCCGAGTATCTGAAGGAAGATAATTACGATAGGCTTCGCTCGATGGCGGACAGGATCTCGGCGAAGGTCGGGTCGGTCACTGATGAGATCCGGGACAATCCCGAAGGAGCGTTCAACCGATTCGTTTTTCTCGACGCGCAGGACTGGATGAAGCCGCCGATGATGACCGAATTGTGGGGACTGATCGCCAAAAGGTCGGAGCCCGGCGCGCGGATCATTTTCCGCACCGCGGGAAGGCATTCTCCGATCGAAGGCGCATTGCCGGCCGATCTGCGAAAGCGGTTCGAGTATCACGAAGAACTTTCGCGCGAGCTTTTCAAAGAGGACCGCGCATCGATCTACGGCGGTTTTCACCTGTACACTCTCAGATAGAAATGGCTTCCGACAGCGCCTACACAAAGATGGACCGCATGTACCGCTTCCAGCGGCACTTCTACGACGCCTCGCGGAAGTATTATCTGCTCGGACGCGACCGCCTGATCTCGGAGATGCGGATCTCCGAAGGCGATCACGTGCTGGAGGTGGGCTGCGGTACCGGAAGAAATCTCGAGATCCTTGCACGGAAGTACCCCGACACAAGATTTTACGGGCTGGACGCATCAGGCGAGATGCTTCGGAACGCAGAAAAGAGAAAGGACTCGAAGGCGCTGCGCAATCTTCATCTCGCGCGTGCTCTTGCTGACGATTTCTCGCATTCGGAAACCTTCGGCCTGGAGGACCCGTTCGATTCGATCTTCTTTTCCTATTCGATCTCGATGATCCCGACCTGGGAGGACGCGCTGTCGAACTCCCTGAAGAACCTGCGGGCGGGGCATTCGATGTACATAGTGGACTTCTTCGATCAGCGGTCGATGCCCGTCTGGTTCCGGAAGGCGCTGCAGGCGTGGCTAAAGAAGTTCCACGTGCAGTACAAGCCGGACCTCATTCCGCACCTCAAGCAGATGGAGCGCAAGGGCGCGGGCTCGCTGAAGGTGACCAGCCTCTACAAGACCTACTCATTCATCGCGGAGTTCAGGAAGACCCCTTAGGATCTTCTTCCACCAGTTTCGAGAAATCGAATATCTTTGCAGCTTCCGTATCGGTGAAAAGATCGTTGCGGGTTCTGAAATCCTCCAGCAGGCGGTCGTATGTGGCGATCAGATTGTCTGTAGACTTCTCGCGAGTGTTCTCTTCCGCGGTCTTCAAAGCCGCCGCGACCTTCTTTTCGCGCAGTTCCGGATCCGACATTATTTCTTCAACGGCATCGGCGAACTGCTCCGCAACCGGATCGCGCAGCCAGGTGTTGTCGTTCGTCGCATAGAACAAAAGGCCTCCCGCGCTCGGAACTACAACGGGCACACCGGACGCCATTGCTTCGAGCGGCGCGATCCCGAACGGCTCTTTGGGATTCGGGTGGACGAAGACGTCGGCGTTTGCGTAGAAGCCCGCCAGCGTGTCCTTGTCGAGGTGTCCCAGTAGCCTGATCTTGCCGGGCATTTTCTTTTCCGCTTCCTTCTTCAGCCAGCCTTCGAGCGGGCCCGCTCCGGCCACAAGCAGGCGGTAATCGCGGTCGCCGCTCTTGGTGAGGATTTTCATCATTTCCGCGAGCAGCGCGATGTTCTTCTCGGGCGAGATCCTCCCGGCGTACAGCAGCAGTACCGCATTTTCCGGCACGCCGGCGCGGTCCGCCATCTCCTTTCTTGTTTCGGGAGATCTCCTTTCCGGAGAGAAACGGCCTTTTTCGACCCCGCGCGGGCAGATGTGGATCCTTTCGCGGACCGGGACCATCGGCGATCTGAAGAATCTCCAGCAGAAGTTAATGAACCGCCGCCAACGCCTCGGATTGTGCTTTCTGAGCACCGACCTTTCGAATTCCTCCGCCGTGTAAGGCGAATTCGCGATGTGGAAATCGAAAGAAGGGAAGTTGTAGCAGCCCATCACGAGTCTCGCGAACCACTCGCTGAGCCTTCCGCGCGCGATGAATGACGCGATGTTGTCGTCCATACGCTCGCATGAGAAATGCACCAGCATAGGCCGCCCGAGCGACTTGAACATGTTCCGGCTGACCATAGGGCCGAAGATGCTGAGCGTGTACTTGTCCGTGATCTCGACGATGTCGGGCTTTTCCTTGAGAAGGATCTTGCGGATGATCGAATCGGAGAGCATATACTGCCAGGGCATCATCACGCGGTAGCGCTTGTCGAACGCGACCGACTTTTTCGCCGGGACGTAGTAGATACGGGCGTATTCGTTGACCTCTTCGACCTCTTCCGTTTCGCCCGGCACGATCAGCCTCATCGGCCGCTTGTGGCGCGCGGCGGCGGCGAGCAGCGCGTTGTAGGACGTGCTGATCCCACCCGAATCCTTGTGATAGTAGTTCGTGATATGGACAGACTTTGGCGGATCTGGCATTGCTGAGCGGATTCAAGCCTTCAGGCTTGTTTGAAATAACGGCGATAGACGGAATGGACGACAAAGACGAACACTGTGAATACGAAAAGTATCGCCCACGACCCAAGCCCGGTCGCGACCGCCCACGACCATTTGCCCCGGAAGATCCCGAGAAGGCCGCCAACGAGAAGCCCGAACGAAAGGAAGACGCCGGCGGCGTGGAGGAACTGACCGCGGTCGATGAACTTCAGGATCTGCGAAGGCAGGAACGAGACGAACTGGATGACCAGCCAGGGAACGCTCCTCAGGTCAGACCAAAGCGACTTTGTGTCCGAACCCGCCCCGACGAGAAGCACTCCGTGCCTCATTATGTAAATGTTGAATGCCGCGGAGATGACCGAGACCAGCACCGAAACGGCGAAGGCCCGCTCGCGGGCGTTATTGATCGACGGCGCGAATACGTTATGGAAATACTTCTCCTGCGCCCAGTGAGTGAAGAACTCGACCGAATGGCTGAAAACGGGAAGCGATACGGTGACGATCGCGGTGGCGAGCCAGGCGGGCTTTGCTCGGCGGAACGACTGGACGAGCGATCCGGAAATGCCGGATGTGAAGAAGCGGAACAGGAGCTCGACGAGGACGGCGGTCATCGTCACAAGCCACGACTCCCTGCTCGCTTTGTAAACAGTGAAATAGAAAGAAGCCCTGAGGAGCGCTCCCATCAGCGCCGACTTCCAGTTCCAGCGGGTCAGGATCTGGAGCGGATGCTGGATCAGGCTGAGGACGACATCGGCAACGGAAATGTCCTCGTCGTGAACCGATTCCAGGTTCTCGGCATCCGCGACGGAGCGGTGAATTTCGTGGATCGATGTGCTCATGCCTGCCTGACCGCCTCTGTACTTCCCTCGTTGCGTCTCAGATAAATGCACCGGCGGTAGGTTTCGTAGACCTTGTCGAAGACGGAATCCCAGCTTCTGCTCAGCGCGAACTCCCTTGAGGATTCTTTCATTTTCAACAATTTGCCGCGATTGTCCATCAGGTCCACCGCGTGCCCGGCGAACTCGCCGACGTCCTTGCAGACGAAGCCGTTAACACCTTCGTTTATTATGAACTTCGGTCCACCCTTGTCCGTGACGAGAGCAGGGACCGCGGACGCATTTGCTTCCTGGACCACGTTCCCGAAGGCGTCCGTTTCGGAAGGGAAGACGAAAAGATCCATGTTCGCGTACGCCTCCGACAGGGGTTCGCCCTCCAGAAAGCCTGTGAAAACGGCGTGCTTCATGTTCGCTTCGAGCCACTCACGCTCGTTGCCCTCGCCGACGATCAGGAACTCGAACTTCCCGTCGGCGCCTTTCCTGAGCAGTTCGTCTTCCAGATCTTTCAGCAGACGTACGTTCTTCTCTGCGCGGAGCCTTCCGACGAATCCGATCCTGAACGTGGAGTCGCTGACGGTCCTTTTAACCGGGTCGAACTTCTCGACGTCGACTCCTCTTGCCATCAGGTCCGTCTCGCGGCCGGTCCCTTTTTCCAGCGCCTCTACAAGTTCCTTGTTAGGAGCAAGCAGGACCTTCGGCATCTTGTAATAGAGCATTGCTCCCTTCAGGATCTGTCGCTCGGCGAGATCCGTGATCTTCTGTGACGCCTTGCCGGGAAGAAAGCGGAACATTCGCGTCAGCCTGCGGGCGGCGAACTCGTGCAGGTTCGTATGCCAGGAACCGACGAGCGGAAGCTTGAGCTTCCACGCCAGATAAGCCCCGATGATAGATACGTCGTTGAGCCCCGTGATGTGAAGGACGTCGGGCCGGAACTCCATCAGCTTCCTGAGTACGCGGTTGTTGTGCCTCTGGAACAGCGGGTCGTATTTCAGGCCTTCGTCCATTGGGAAGGCGATCGGCGAGCGCTTGAGCGAGAGGTACTCGATCGTACCTTCCTTGCGGCTTTCGGTCTTGGCGCCGGCGTGGACGCACAGGAACGGATATCCCCGCTTTTCCGCGTAGGCGATAAGCCTCTTGCTTGTCATCGCGACGCCGTTCACCTCGTGGAATGAATCCGGAAAGAACGCGACGCGTATCTCGTTGCTCACTTCTACGTTGTCGAACAAAGGCCCGGTGCCTTTTTCTCGGGAAGGGTCCGGGCCTAAAAAAGATTTGGCGGTCAATGACCGCCCGTAAAATTGCGATTAAACTTATGTTCCCCGTCTAGCCCGGCGTTCCGGCCGAAGTTTGCGACTGCCGAAGGCCCGCCATCACCTCTTCCACGTCCGGGATCACGAATCCGGCGTCTTCAAGCTTCTTAGGCACGCGGTCCGCGCGCTTCCTCGCGAGCCTGAACACCGGCCTCATCTTTTCTCCGCCGAGGAACCCGAGCGTCCAAATAGCGCCGCGAAGCCAGGTCGGGCCGCCTTTCTTCCAGCCGTGGGCCGAAAGCGGCGCAAGCCCCTTCTCGTCTCCTATGTCGAAGAAGACCCGGTCGAACCAGCGGCGCCTGTGGTCGGCGAACTCTGGATAATGGCTGAGGATCTCGGAAAACGACTGCAGCTGGCGCGAATGAAGCGGTTCCTTGTACTCGGGAAGCAGCACGACCTCGCTTTTGCGCTCGATCCGGATCTCGTCGACGAACTCGTCAAAGGTCTGAGTGTCAGTCAGGTTGATCACCGTGTTCGGCTTGCATCCGTGCCGGTCGCCGCCGGTCGCGATCGGGAAGCCGAGGGCGTCGGCCATCTCCAGCACACGCTTGTTCTCCGACCACGACCTGAAGCCGTTGATCTCGAAAGCGTGTATCCAGCGACCGTACTCCTTAATGAAGTTCTTCAGAAGTACCTCGTGGCGCTCCTGTCCGACGATCTCGATATCCCACAGAGGATGGTTCAGGATCACCAGCACTTCGCGTATCTCGCTCAGCATCCCGAACAGTTCGTGGAGACGCTTCTTGTCCGGCTCCTCATCACCGCTGAAGGTGAATGCCAGGAGGTCTTCCGTGATAGATTCCGCACGGTCTTCGGGGAGGTTGTGGACCCCGACATGGAAGAAGCCGTACTCGAACGGTACTGTCCATTCGAGCGAGATCGGAGCGTGCGCTTCGGCATCGTCCGCCTTGACCTCCAGGTTCGCCGTGATGCTGTCGTGGTCGGTCAGCGAAACGAGCGGAGCCAGTCCGGCTTCCTCGATCTGTTCCTTTTCTATCCCGTAAACCATTCCCGGCGGAAGCGGGGGCGACCAGTAGGCGGTCGAGAAGTCAATGCCCTTACCTTCCCGTTTCAGATAGTTCTTTCGCTCCCTTCTCCAGAAGAAATTGATGACGGGTAGCCGGTCGGCATAATGCGGGATGAAGTCCAGCATTTCCTTTGATTGCTCTGTATGACAATGGAGCGAAACGCCGGTCCTTCGCTTCTTGCCAAGGTCTTCAGCGTTGTGGAGGATATGCAGCTTGGTAAGTTTCAGCATGGGTCTTCTTCTCCGGAACGTGGCCGAACCAAACACAGTAAAATAACAAATCGGGCACCCAAAGTAAATTCGCTCCGCCGCTTAAAAACGGCGGTCACGCTCACCCGGAAGCCGTCCGCGGGGCCCCTTCGATCACTGCAGTGCGGGGCAGCCGGTGAGGAAAAAACTTGTCAGATACCGCGGGGGAGCGGTGTTAGTTAACCAGATAACGATTTACCGCGTAAATACTCTCAGAAAAGCGATCTTAGGAGAAAGCAATTATGTCTTGGTTTGCAACTTTGCTGCTGGCGGGAGCGGTGTTCTCGTCCGGAAGTGGCCTTCAGGTGTACGAACAGTTCAACGAGCCGAAGCGCCCCACGGCGCCGCTGCCCGTCGTCCTCGATGAAACCGAAAGATTCGAGCAGACGTATCCGTTCAGCCCCGACGGCACCATAGAACTGTCGAACATAAACGGTTCGATCGTCATCGAGGCCTGGGACTCGCCGCAGATCCATCTCGTCGCAGTGAAGGTCGCCGACACCAAGGAGCGGCTCAGCGACGTAGAGATCGAGATCGAAGCATCGCAGACCGAGTTCAGGGTCGAAACCGATTACAAGAAGCGCGACTGGAACAGCGAGGGGAAAGAAGGGCGCAAGTACGCCAAGCTCTCCGTCGATTTCCGGCTGAAGGTCCCGAGGACCGCCCAGCTTCGCGAGATCGAGACGATCAACGGTTCGGTCGATGTGTCGAACATGACCGGCTTTACACAGGTGTCCGCCGTCAACGGCGCGGTAAAAGGAATGAACCTGAGCGGTACCGCACGTCTATCGACTGTCAACGGCACGGTGCTCGCCGATTTCGAGAGCCTTAACGGCGATTCGACCATCGCCCTCAGCACGGTCAACGGAACGGTCAAGCTGGACCTTCCATCGAGCACGAACGCGACGGTCAAGGCCGATTCGGTCAACGGCGAGATCACCAACGACTTCGGCCTCCCGGTGCGGAAAGGAAAATACGTGGGACGCGACCTGTACGGCCGGATCGGTTCCGGCGAGGTGAAGATCAAACTGAACAGCGTCAACGGAGGGATCGCGATCGGAAGAAAGAACGACGGCGGCACGCCGAATCCGGCAGTCGACCTTCTGCCGCAGAAGACCGCGGATGATTTCGATGACACCTTCGAGTCTCGGTTCGAGTTCGAGATAGAGAGGATAAACCGCGATTTCGAACGCGCGCTGAAGGAATCTGAAGCGAAGATCGCGTTCTCCGGCAAAGAGGTCGAGAAGGCGATGGAGGCCTTCGAGAGCGCGATGGCGGTGTCGGTCCCGGAAGTGGTCATCAGCACCGAGGCGATCCGAAGAGCGACCGAAGCGCTTGACCGTGAAAAGCTGACCGTGGAACTCGAATCCGAGAAAATGCGGCTCGAAGCCGAACTTGCACGCGCTTCGGAAGCCCTCTATATGGGCAGATCGCCGTTCGTGGAAGAAAAGAGCGGTTCGTTCGAGGTATCCGGAAAGCCGACGGTCATCGTTGACGCGAAGAGCTGCGCGGTTACGGTTAGAGGCTGGGACAAGCAGGAAGTGAAGTACTCCGTCACGCGTCTGAAGAGAAACGAGGACAGCGGCGACGTGAAGGTCGATACGGTCAAGGTCGGAGAGGAAGTGAAACTTACAGTAAAGAACTCGGCTGTCTCCTCCAGGCGGGACAGTGAGTTTCTGAACAAGGTCCGGTTGGAGGTATTTGTCCCAAAAAAGTCGAATCTCCGCATCATCACGGACGGAGAGGTGCGGCTGGAAGGAATCACAGGTGATCTTGAACTTCAGGGCAGCCACGGGGCGGTCAATGTCCGCGACTCGGTGGGCACGCTCACGATCTCCGAAGCAAAGGGGACGATCAGGGTAATCGGGTTCTCGGGAATCCTGGCGGCCCGTCGGATCGAGGGCGATCTTCACCTGGAAGGAGATTTCAAGAGGATCGATGCTTCGGAAGGCGAAGGAAACGTGTATTTGACGCTTGCCGACAACACCGACGCGCTGATCACGGCCTGCGAGGTCGATCTAAAGGACGCCGTGGCGGTGAACGAGTCAACCTTCCGCCTCGGCACGCTGAGCGTCGTCAAGCAGGACGACCTTTCCTGGAAGATAGGAAAGGGCTCGGCCGTCTATAACTTCGAGGAGCAGGAAGGATCGCTTCAGCTGAGGCCCCGAAGCTCAATGTTTATTAATTAGGCCGCGACGGGTCCCCGGAATGCTTCGTTGGAACTGAGCATTCCGGGGAACTTCGGGTCTTTCGATTCGTTAGCAATGTGTCCGGAAACATCGGTTCAACGTTTCCGGTTTGAAACCTGATAGCAATCTAGCCTCGGGCCTGACAAGGTGCAGAGGAGATCGTGAGTACGACAGGCCGAATAATCCGTACTCTTACATAAAACAAGTAACCCGCCTGTCCCCGATCCTTCCCGAACACCGTCTATCGCCCAGAGGATCACGAACGGATCGCCCGTTCGTCTCACGTGGAATATGGGCAAGATCTTATCTATCGCCGCGATCCTGGTCTTCGCGGCTGCTGTGTCTGGCCAGACGGAGGGTCCGGGCCAGTCTTCGCCGTCGCCGAACGGAGCTTCCGAAGAGTCCGCGAAAGCGGCCGACACCCCCGGCGGCGAAACCGTTCGAGTCGGCAAGGTTGACGTTCCCGCAGAGAAGCTCAGGCCAATCGCGGTGCCGAAGATCCCGGCAGAGGGAATTACGATCGACGGCCGCGTGGATGAGGAACTCTGGCTTACGGCGGCAACCTTCAAAGACTTTTACCAGACCTCTCCCGGTGATAACGTCGCTCCGACGAAGCCGACCGTCGTGCTGATGATGTACGACGAAAAGCACCTCTACATTGCATTCAAGTGCTGGGACGAACCCGACAAGATCCGCGCGACCGTCGCGAAGCGCGACAATGTCTTCGGCGAGGACAATGTCAGGATCTGGCTCGACACCTACGACGACCAGAGACGCGCGTACGTGCTCGGCTTCAACCCGCTCGGGATCCAGCAGGACGGCATTTTTACCGAGGGCCAGGGGGCCGATTTCTCGGTCGACATAGTGATGGAGTCGAAGGGCGTGATCCAGGACTGGGGCTGGTCGGTCGAGGTCAAGATCCCGTTCAAATCGCTTCGCTACACGGCGGGTGAAGGCAAACACTGGGGGTTTAACGCCGCGCGGAACATCGACCGGATGAACGACGAGTTCGACTCTTGGATGCCGGATGACCGAAACGTCTCGGGATTCCTGATCAAGCACGGAAGGATCACCGGCCTGAACGAGATCAAGGCGGAACGGACGCTCGAGATCGTTCCTTCTATCACGCTCTCGCAAACCGGAAGGCGCAAACGTACTCTCCCGATCTCCGTCGCCGCGGCGAATCCGTATCACCCGATCTTCAATCCGAACGGAACCATCGATCCCGGCAGGTTCGTTAACGATCCCGTCGAGCACGACATAGGCGTCAACATCAAGTACACGATCACGTCGAACATCACGCTCGACGCGGCCATCAATCCGGACTTCGCGGAGATCGAGGCCGACGCGCCGGTCGTCACCGCCAACCAGCGGTTCCCTATCTTTTTCGCTGAGAAAAGGCCGTTCTTCCTGGAAGGCGTTGAGATCTTCCAGTCGCCTTTGCAGCCGTTCTATTCGCGCACGATCGTCGATCCGGATGTCGCGGCGAAGCTTACGGGAAAAATAGGAAAGAACTCGTTCGGATTCCTTCTGGCGTCCGACAACGCTCCCGGAAACTATTCTGAGGACGAACGGAACGATCCGGACCCGGACTACAGGCCCAGCGACGAATTCCTGGACAAGAACGCGTACTTCGGAGTGCTCCGCCTGAAGCGGGACATCGGTAAAGAGCACAACGTGGGCTTTTTCAGCACCGCGAGGATATTCCCCAGGAACCGCAATTTCACCGGCGGATTCGACGGCAGTTTCAAGCTGAATTCGAAAACAGTGATGAAGTTCCAGGCGCTTGGAACCCACTCAAGGCGCTATTTCTACGATCCGGAAGAGAACAAAACCGAGTACAGGACCGGGAACGGAGTCGGGTACTATTTCAGCGTCGATTACACCACCGACCGGCACGGTTACTTCCTCGAAGCGATCGGAAGATCGAGAGATTACAGGGCGGACGCCGGATTCACGAGGCGGACGAACACGAACTCGTTCTTCGCCGCGAACCGCTTCAGCACGAAATCGAGGCCGAACGCCCCGATCATAAGGGTCAATTCGAACCAGTTCGCCAGGATCAACCTTGACTGGAAAGGCCGCAAACAGGATGGCGTCGCTGGTGTGAACTTCAACCTTTCGCTTCAGGGAAACACGTTCATATATGCGGAAACGGGCTACGGTTTCGAAAAGATCTACGAGGACGAGTTCGGCCCGACGCGGATTCCCGGCGTCCGCGACGGAGCGTTCTTCGGCGATGCGGAAAGGTCGGCGCACCAAGGGTACTTCAGCTTCAACATCAACAAGACCTTCAACAAGCAGTTTTCGGCGTATGGGTTCGTCGGGACGATCTGGAACGCACTCGACTTCGACTTTGGAGCAGGACCCGTGTTCGACCGGGTCAGCCCCCCGTACCTGGAGTTTCTCGAGCGGTATATGCAGGATCCCGATACGGCGGGACCTTACCCGGCGATCGACCCCGGCAAGGGAAAACAGTTCGACATGGAGGCCGGGTTCAATTACAAGCCGGTCGATCCCCTTAATTTCTCGTTCAACTACCGTAAGAGCAAGCTGACGAGGAACGACACGGGGCGCGACGCATACGATACGAACATCTTTTCGTTTCGCTCGACGTACCAGTTTACGAGATTCATTTTCACGCGTGTCCGCTGGGATTACGACACGTTGAGCCGAGGCGCCGCGGGCCAGATGCTTTTCGGCTGGAACCCGAACCCCGGCACGGCGTTTTACGTGGGTTATAACGACTCATTCAATTACAACGGCTTCAGTCCTTTGACGGGCCAGTTCGAACCGCGGTTCGAGCGCAACAGCCGGACGTTTTTCATACGGGCTTCATACCTTTTCCGCAAGAGTTTCTAGTAAATAGCTCCTCCAAAGCATTTATTGATGCTCGTAACTGCGGAAAAGCAGGCGGCGGTCGCGACACCGCCGCCGCCCTCTCCCCCACACTCTCCTAGTTTGCGATCTTTTTGCAAGGCCGCGGTATTTTGGGCACGCCGGTCAATTGCGTGGCGTTATGACACACGAAGTTCCTGACGCTTGCAGAAGGCCGACGAGCTGCCGTGCTTCCTGCAGGCGGGACTGCTTTGCACCAACAAATATGTTCTTGTAATTTCTCAGGTCATAGTGTATAACCCTCAGAGGACACTACATTTCTTTGCTATTTGATAAGGAGGACCAATGAAGCTAGCCAGAAGTTTTGTAGCTTTCGCTCTTTGCCTTTCCCTCGTTTCCATCTCTTCCTTTTCCCTGGCAGTCACCGAGGCTGCCGCCCAAGATTCAAAAGTTGCTTTGCAGCGCGGATATCGAACAGGATATTCCGACGGATACATGTCCGGATACCGTGACGTGATCGAGAACGCTGCCAAGAGCTACAAGCGCCATCCCGAATACACGAGCGCAGACCGTGCCTATAACCAGGATTACGGCAGGCTCGAGGACTACCGGGACGGTTACAAGCAGGGATTCGAGAAGGGCTATGAGGCCGGATACGGGAAGCAGAAGTTCGAGTCTGCGATCCCCGGATCGCTTTCCTACCGCGGCGAGGTGAATGTCGAGCCTGTCGTAGATACGCCGGCGGTTGTCGACGTTCCTGTCCCGGACCTCCCTGTAGACGATGTCGCGGACGCGGTCATACCGGACGACGAGCCGATCATCGACGATGATCCGCTCCCGGCAGCGGATCAGCCTCAGAACGATCCGTACACCGATCCGGCGCCCGTCGCGAATGACGCGACGCCGAAAATGACCAAGGCGTCGCTCCCGGACAACACCGCTTACACGGGCGACGAGATCATAATCATCCCGGCCGAGACCGAGCTTGTGGTGGAGCTGCTCGAGGAAATGGACACGAAGGTCCTTCGCGAAGGGGATCCGTTCAAGGTCCGCGTCGTCTCGCCGTCCGAGATCGGCGGGGCGATCATCGAAGGGCGCGTTGCGAAGAACCGCAAGCCCGGGCGCCTGAAGAGACGCGCCGAGCTCGTCCTTTCATTCGACCGAATCGTCCTTTCCAAGAACCGATGGGCGAACTTCAACGCATTTATCATCGAGGTGCTTCCGTTAAAAGGCGACAATGTGAAGCGAGTCGATAACGAGGGAACCGTCGAAGGCCAGAGACCCTACAAGGAAGACTCGATCAAGCTGGGCGCCGCGACCGGAAGCGGCCTGATCATCGGCGCGATCGTCGGCGGGCCAGTAGGCGCCGCTGTCGGAGCGGGGGTCGGCGCGGCATTCGGAGTCGGGGCAGTCGTTGTCGAACGCGGCAAGTATATACAGCTCGCCGAACAGCAGCAGTTGAGGATCAAGACCGCATACGAGACGCAGATCCGCTAGATCCGGTCCTTATCGAAGATGTAGTGTTCTGTTTCCTCAGGTGCGGCCGCCCGGCCGAGCCGGCCGCACCCTTAGTTACCGCGAATTCGGGCGTCGTTATCTTCTCCTTGTAACGCCGCGACCGGATTCGCGGTTTTTTCTTCCGGCGAGAAGCTTTGGAGAATTCGCGCATAGTGCTAGAATTCCAGGCAGTTATGCGAATCCGACCCCGGGGCCGGGATGCCCTCATCGACGGCCTTTCAACCCTTTCCGTTCTCCCGGAGCGAATGAAATGAAGCAGTTTCTATTCTCGGTTTTGGTTCTCCTGTTTTCCACACTCGCCGCCTCCGCGCAGATCCCCCAGCAGTTCATTTGGAAGATCACTTTTATCGCCGACAGTATCGGCAAGAGCAAGGTGACCGTGCAGAACAGGTGCAGGGAAACTCACGAGTTCAGGATCGCGGGGCGGAACGTGTCGTATATGGATTTCGCTAAGACCACTGTCACAGTCAGGGGCGGCGGTTCGGAGAACGTGCCCGTTTCGGTCGATACGAAGGGCCTGACTCGACGGAGCTACCAGGGCCAGGTGACGCTGTTCTGCCTGACGTGCGCCAAGGAGTCGGGCTGCAGCCAGTCGAGGGACATTTTGAACGTTACACTCAACGTCGTTACCAGGGAGCAGTTGGCGAATTACCGGCCGTCGAAAGAGATCGGGATAGATTCGCCGATCGCGATCACGGCCTTGCAGTCGGACGCTTCCGCTCCCAACGTCTCTGAGGCCGAAGTAAAGAAACTTCTCGAAGACCTTTCGGGGAATTCCTCCGTCGAGTCTCGTCCGGGGCTGGCGCCTGTTGCAGCGTGCGGCGTTCCGCAGGTAAGGACGGCCGGTACTGCCGCCTCAAAAGACTGCAAAGGTGAATGCGCGAAACGGCAGAAGGCGGTGAAGGATCTTGAAGAAAAGGTGAGAAAAGAGACCTCGGCCGCGGAAAGATACTGTATGGGGCTGATGCAGCTTGAGAATACGACCGCGTTTGTCGAGGCCCGCGCGAGGCGTGCCGAGAAACAGCTGGAGGATGCGTCTAACGCCGGATCGGACCAGAGGGTGCTGGGATCGCTCCGAACCGAAGCGGAGAACTCGCGGAAAGATGCGAGGGTTTTCCGCGAGCGCGTCGACAAGGCTCGGCAGATAGTGGATAAGGCAAAGGAGGATGCGTTCGCCGCCCAGCAGGAACTGGAAGATGCGGTAAGCGCATTCGACGATTGCGTGGGAAAGAACCCTTCCGACTGCAATTGATCCGGAAGTTGACTGCAGGCGGTTTCGATGGCAGAAAATGACCGGGGCGCTCCCGTGATCGCGATCCTGACAGATTTCGGTACAGGCGACCACTTCGTCGCCGCCGTGAAGGGCGCGATCCTCACGATCGAGCCGAGCGCAAAGATCGTCGACATCACTCACGATATAGGCCCGCACGACATAAGGTCGGCGGGCTTTTCGCTTTGGGCCTGTTACAGGGATTTCCCGAATGGGACGGTCTTCGTTTGCGTCGTCGATCCGGGCGTCGGTTCGGAAAGGAAGCGGATCGTGCACGCGGCCGGCGGATATCTTTTCGTAGCCCCCGACAACGGACTCTTGTCTTTCATATTCGATCAGGAAGAGGGCGAGACCTGGGAGATCGAAGAAGGCGAATACACCTCAAGCCGCATCTCGGGCACGTTCGACGGAAGGGACGTCTTCGGCCCGGTCGGAGCGCATCTCGCCGGCGGAGTCCCGCCTTCGTCGATCGGGAAGCGGCTGGCCGATCCTGAACGGCGCTCGACCGGACTGCGGCCCGTCGGCTTCGAGACGGCGGGATCCGGACTCATTGTTCACATCGACAGATTCGGAAATCTGATCACGAACCTGTGGCCGGAGGATCTCGCCAACCGCCATTCAGTGGAGATCGCGGGGACCGTCATCACCGAACGAAGAAAGTATTTCGGGGAAGGCGGGTCGGGAGGAATTTTCGTGATCGAGGGAAGCACGGGCCTTCTTGAGGTCGCTTCGAACCAAAGCAGCGCCGCGGACGCTCTCGGTGCCGGGGTCGGCGACGTCGTCTCGATCGTTGCCGCCGACAGCCGTTTCGGCCAATGATTTGGGACGTTTCGCTTGTTTCTTCAAAGTGAGAATGATATCTTCAGAGAAACAAAAATCTTAAATTTTTCAAGGGTATAGAGACAATGACGAACGAATCAACTGCCAAGAGTTCGGCCGCTACCGAGGGTTTGCGGGGCGTGGTCGCGGCTCAGTCGTCGATGAGCAAGGTCAACGGCGACGAAGGCATCCTTATTTATCAGGGCTTTGACATCCACGATCTTGCAGAGCATTCGACATTCGAAGAGACGGTTTTTCTTCTGTGGAACGGACGCCTTCCGAAGCAGGATGAGCTCGACAGGCTGAAGACGGAACTGAGGGCGAATTACGAACTGCCTGCCGAGATCCTCGTCTTCATGAAGCATTTCCCGCACGAGGCGAAGCCGATGGATGTGCTCCGCACCTGTGTTTCGACGCTCGCTTTTTACGACCCGGAAGGGACCAGCGGCACGCTCGAAGGAGCGAAGCAGGCGGCGATAAAACTTACGGCGCAGTTCCCGACGATCGTCGCGGCGTGGGAACGGATCCGAAACGGTAAGGAACCGGTCCATCCGGATATGGACCTCGACATCGCCGAGAATTTCCTCTACATGATGCGCGGCGAAAAGCCCGATCCGAGCGAGGCGAAGATGCTCGACATCTGCCTCATCCTCCACGCAGATCACGGTTTTAACGCGTCGACTTTCACGACGCGTGTCATCTCCGGAACGAAGGCGGATATGTACGGCGCCGTCACGGGCGGCATCGCGGCTCTCGCGGGCCCGCTTCACGGCGGAGCGAACACCGAGGTGATGAAGGCGCTTATCGAGATCGGAAGCGTAGAAAACGCTGAATCCTGGTTGGAGAACAAGCTTGCCAACAAGGAGAAAGTGATGGGAATGGGCCACGCGGTCTACAAGACCGAAGACCCGCGCGCGACCTGGCTAAGGCGGTTCTCCGAGCAGATGGGCGGAGTCACGGGCGAGACGAAATGGTTCGAGATCTCGAAGAAGCTGGAGGACCTTATGAAGGAGAAGAAGGGGCTTAACCCGAACGTCGACTTCTACTCGGCATCGACCTACTACATGATGGGGATCCCGCTGGACCTCTATACGCCGATCTTCGCGATTAGCCGCATCTCCGGCTGGACCGGGCACATCCTGGAGCAGCTGGCGAACAACAAGCTCATTCGCCCGAGGGCGGATTACATCGGCAACTGGGATATGAAATACGTGCCGATCTCGGAAAGATAGTCCAGGTTGTGTCCGAAGCCCGACCGTAAGGGAGGGCTACTGTAGACAGTTCCAGGTTCCAAGAAAAGAAGCGCACCGGGTAATCGGTGGCGCTTCTTTTTTGTGTTTCAGGTACCAGGCAATCGGAACCCCGAGCGCGAGCGAGGGGCATAACAGATCGATCGTCGTGTCCGAAGCCCGACCGTGAGGGAGGGCTACGTTGGAGTACTTAGAGAAAGGGACTGAGGACTGAGTATCCGGGACACGACCATCAGAAAAGTCTGGAGTCACCATACCAGATTGCGAGTTTCATTATTAAAAGCGCCCGGATGATTCCGCGGCGCCTTTCCTTGGTGACAATGACTATTGGCCAATGACCATTGACCGATGGAGAGTCGCGTAGCGATCGCTTGAATCCGACCGGATATACGATAAGCTTCAGCTTGTCGCGGGCCGCCCGCGGCCCGAGCTGCATTCCGCGGATGCGCGCGGCGCAAACTGAAGTTCGCGGTACCTCGAAAGGGCGGGCACAGGTCCCGCCCCTACCATTTAACTCGATTCCTGCCCGTCCAGTTCGATCCCGAAGATCTTCGGGTTCTCGATGAACTCCGCAAGCTTGTCCGCGTCGAACTTCGCCCGCACGACCACCGCTTCGTCCCGGTTGATCGTCACCAGGAGCACCTTCACGTTGTCTTTGTACTCCCGCGCGTTCATATAGACCTGCTCGCCGTTCCTCGAGATCACTCGCAGGATAGGCGACCAGTTCGAGTCGAACGCGTCGCTCATCACCCAGCGCATTTCCGAATCGAGCGACTCGCGCGTGAATTTCAGGTCCCTGTAAACGGTCACCTTGAAGCTCTTCACCCCGGCGGGCTTCACTATTCCTACCGCCGCCCTTGCTAGCCACTGGAACGGGATCTTTACCTTCTTTGCTTCGTAACGCTCTTCCAGATGATCGCAGACCTTGTCGAACTCGTTGCTTTTCGCAAATGCCGACGGCGCGGCCGCCGAAGCGATCGCCGCGCCCAGGAGGACTGCCAATGCGAATGCCTTCAATCCGCTTCTCTTCATCGCTGTTCCTCCTTTTGGTCTATTCGTTCCCGTCGTCGTCTTTCTCTATGTCGAACTTGGGGATGTTCAGCTTGCCGCTCATCTCGACGAGCGTGTCTATATCTATTGGCCCGATCACGTTAACAAGCGCGACCGCCCTGTCCTCGGAGAGTATCACGGCGACTCCGCTTATGTCCTGGCCCTCGAACATCGTGTAAACGTCGATCTTCTGGTTCTTCCGCTTGCTGCGGACGTTCGCGAGCTTTTCCCAGCCCGGCGCCTGCAGCTGGGCGCGGATCGTATCGACGTCGGACATGTTGTACTGATTGTCCTCTTCGAACCGGAACACGCGGACGTAAATGCCTTCGAGGCCCTTGATCGCCTCGCCGACCTTCTGCGCGTCCTGGTCCTTGACCTTGACGAGGACGCGCTTTGCGAGCTCGAGCATCTTGCCCTCGACATTGACCTCGACGACTTCCGTGGCCTTGTCGGTCAGATAATTGAGGTTGTCGAACTGAAGCCTCGCGCTCTGCGCGTTCGCTGCCGTCGCCGATACAAGCGCGGCAAGCGCGAAGGCCAGGGCGAATGTAGTTTTTCTGAATGATCTCATCGTTTAATTGCTCCTTTGCGGTACTTCTTCATCGGCAGGCAGACGTCCGGCGAGTGAATCGCCGTCGGCCTTGTCCTGCACGAGCTTCAAACTTGATGTAGTGACGGACAGCGCGAGCATAAGCTTGTCGTACGCCTCGCGCTCTTCTTCTGTGAGCGTCGCGAGATGGTCTTCTGCCGGCTGTTCCGGCGCAGGAAGCGCGGGCATTGGCTCGGTCTGCGCCGCCGCTCGCCGCCTTCGATTCACGGACCCGGCGGCGGTTTCACGGAAACTGACTGCTTTCGACACAGAGGGCGCGTCCGGGATCTCCACTGCGGAGACCGTCGATGGCGCGCTCTCGACCCTTACCGAAAGAGATCCTGGATCCTGCGATCCGAGCCCTCCGGCAAAGAAGACAAAGGCCACGACGAGAACTGAAGCGAACGAAAGCCCCGCGAACGCGAGCCTGAATCCGAACCGCGGGCGTGAACGCGGCTCGGCGGCGGGAACTGCCCGCGGGGCTTCCTTCGTTTTCAGACGGAACGGCGCGAGTTTTCGCTCGAGATCTTCGATCCCGGCGTCTGTCCCCGTCCTGTCCCACAGATAATCTTCGTTCATCGTTCAGCTCCTTATCCCGAGCTTCTTCCTAAGCATCTTCATCCCGCGGTGAAGGTTCACCCTCACTGAATCGTGCGTAAGCCCCGTCACCTCGGCTATCTCCGGGCCGGTCATTCCTTCGACCAGCCTCATCACAAGCGTCTCGCTGTACGCCTCAGGCAGGTCGCGTATCGCCGAGAGAACCTCGTAGACCTCGTTCACAGGCCTTGGCTCGGCCCCCAGTTCTTCGGGGATCTCTTCCGAGAGCGTCGCGTTGCGGTACGAATCAGCGATCGAACGCCTCGCGATACTCGCGATCCAGCCGCCGACAGCAGAAGGATCGTTAAGCGTGTCAAGCTTCCTAAAGACGGTAAGAAATATCTCCTGAACGAGATCGTCAGCTTCAACGCGCGGAGCGCGAGCCAGAACGATACCGTGAACCATTGGAGAGTATTTCTTGTAGAGTTCATCAAACGCTCCCTCCTCGCCTTCGAGCACGCGCCTCACCATCGACGCGCCGGCTGATTCCGCTTCCTGTTCGGAGGCCTGGCTGCCGGTCCCGTGCTTCGGGAGGAAATACAGATGTCGTGCGATCCCGCTTTCGGACATTCTCGGTTTGCAGACAGTGGCGCGAAGGGCCTGTGTGGCCCGGCTCGAATCGCCTTGTCCGCTTTCTGATTACAAGGACGGAACTTGCCGCTGAAGTGTTAACAGGTTTTTCCGTAGTTCCGTTTCGGGCGTTTATGAACACGTGGATAACGAATCCGGGCCGCGGAAAGTTTTCACCGCTTCCGCACACACGGGCTGCGGCTTGCGGGCTCGAAGCGCGGGAAATAGAATTGAAGCTTCGCCGTTACAAACAAGCGATCATTTCAATCAAGGAGCAGGCATTATGAAGAAGCTCGCAGTTTCAGTCGCCCTGGCGCCGTTCATTCTCTCGGGCGCCGCCGCGTATGCCCAGGACACTATGACACCACCCGTACCGAGAAAAGAGGCCAAGGTAACGAACGTCCACGGCCGCACGCTCACCGACAACTACCACTGGATGCGCGACCGCAACCAGGAAAAATCGCCCGAGATAATCGCTTATCTTGAGGCGGAGAACAGATATACGGACGCGGTTATGAAGCCGCACGGGAAGTTCGTCGATTCGCTCTACGAGGAAATGCTCGGGAGGATCAAGCAGACCGACCTGAGCGTGCCGTACAAGTACGGCGACTTCTGGTATTTCACCAAGACGATCGAGGGCAAGCAGTACCCGGTCTATCTGAGGAGCAAGACCCGCGACGGCAAGGATCCCGAAACGCTCCTGGACCAGAACAAGATGGCCGAAGGCTACAAGTTCTTTTCGATCGCCAGCCTCCGTGTAAGCGACGACGGGAAGAAGCTCGCGTATCTCATCGATACGACGGGCTATCGGCAATACGTGCTTCAGGTGAAGGATCTTGCGACCGGCGAGACACTTGAGAACAGGATCGAGCGCGTGACCAGCGTCAACTGGGCGTCCGACAACAACACGCTGTTTGTCACGACCGAGGACGAGGTCTCGAAGCGGTCGGACAAGTTCTGGCGGCACGATGTCTCCGCGAATGAGACCGACCTGATCTACGAAGAGAAGGACGTTCTGTTCAACATCTACGCCGGCAGGACGAGGGACGGCAAGTACATCTTCCTCGATTCGAACGCCAAAACGATGGACGAGTTCCGGTACGTCCCCGCCGACGATCCGAAAGCGAAGCCGAAGCTCCTGATCCCCCGTGAGGAGGGCCACGAGTACAGCGTTGACCACTACAATGGCGAGTTCTACATAACGACCAACAAGAACGCCGAGAACTACCGCGTGGTCAAGGCGCCGATCAAAGACCCTTCGGAAAAGAACTGGAAGGAGTTCATAGCGCACGATCCGGAAGTGATGATCGAGGGCATCGATTTCTTCAAGGGGCACGCGGTCGTCTCCGAATTGGAGAACGGGCTTGAGTACCTGCGCGTCATCGATATGGAGAAGGGCGGCTCGAAGCGGGTCGAAACGCCGGAAAGCGTCTACACGATGGGAATGGCGGGAGGCAACGCCGAGTTCGACACGCGGACGATAATGTTCAACTACGCGTCGATGATCACGCCGAACTCGACCTTCGAATACGACCTGAAAACGGGCGAGCGGACGCTTCTCAAACAGCAGGAGGTCCTCGGCGGCTACGACAGCTCGAAGTACGAAACCGAGCGCGTCTGGGCAACCGCCCGCGACGGCGTGAAGGTTCCGGTCTCGATCGTGAAGAAGAAAGGCGTGAAACTGGACGGTAAAGCGCCGATGCTGCTTTACGCCTACGGATCGTACGGCTACTCGATGACGCCGTACTTCTCGACCACAAGGCTGAGCCTGCTCGATCGCGGGATGATCTACGCGATCGCCCACATACGCGGCGGCGGCGAGCTCGGCGAGAAGTGGCGCCAGGACGGCAGGATGTTCAAAAAGCTGAACACCTTCTACGACTTCATCGACTGTTCGAAATGGCTGATCGAGAACAAGTACACGTCCGCCGACAGGCTTGTCATCCAGGGCGGCAGCGCCGGCGGGATGCTCATGGGAGGCGTCGTGAACATGTCACCGGAGACGTTCCGGGCCGCGATCGTGCAGGTGCCGTTCGTCGACGTCATCAACACGATGATGGACGACTCGCTGCCGCTTACGACCGAGGAATGGATCGAATGGGGAAACCCGAATGAGAAGGAGGCGTTCGAGTACATGATCAAGTACTCGCCGTACGACAACATCAAGGCGCAGGACTACCCGAACCTGCTCGTGATGATCTCGATCCAGGACAGCCAGGTCCCGTATTGGGAAGGAGCGAAGTTTGCCGCCAAGGTCCGCGAGATGCAGACCGGCGACGCGCAGATCCTTCTGAAAACGAACATGGGAGGCGGGCACGGAGGCGCCAGCGGAAGGTACGACCAGCTGAAGGAAACGGCCTTTGTTTACGCTTACGCGCTCAGCCAGACGGGCATCTCGAAGTAGCCCTCCGGCTCAACTGAAACTGGAAGGCCGAAGATCGGATCTTCGGCCTTTTATTTTTTTCTGCGACCGTTAATCAAAAAAACTCGACATAAATGCCAAAGACCTGTTACTCTAGGTTTGTCACGGACGGGTCCTCCGTCCACGCTCCTTGCCGGAAACGACTCCCAATCGGTTCATCTTCTCCGGACGGATCCAGAAGAAATGAATTCTCGCCAGTCATCTGACCGGTCCTTCTATTGGCTGACAGTCGCCGCAGGCGCCGCGTGTGTGATCGCGGCGACATTCCTGCTGCGTACCGAGAGCCTCGGCGCGGGACTCTTCTTCATTGCGGGTTCAAGCCTGATCCTGAGCACGATCACGCATGTAAGGCTCGCGCGCGGCGGAGTCTACTTCACGCTGTCGGAAGTCCTTGTATTCCTCTGGTTCGTGCTTTACGGAAGCGGGGTCGCGACGCTGATCGCCGTCGGCGAAGCTGTCGCGGCGTCCCTCGCATTCTCGAGGAAGAAAGGCGAGATGTCGGTCCGTTCCGCTGCGCTGGCGGGCTCGATCGCCGCCATAGGGACGTTCGGCACCGCGATGATAGTCAGGTCGATCTTCGGCAGCCTTCCCGAATCGGCAGCTTCGGCCAGTGACGCGTCGGTCGTGGTAATGATGGCCTTGATGGTCGTCTCACAGTTCTTTATCAGGTCGGTCCTGCTCGCGATGCATTCAAACAGCGAATCGGCGGAGAGGATATGGAACGTGTGGTTCAAACGGTGCCTCAACGGATTCGCGCTCTATGTGGTAGGCGGACTCGCAGCCGCGCTTGTCCTTCGCGCGAGCGACAGCCGCGACCTTCTGCTTATACTCGCCGGACTCCTCATAGGTGCCGTAGTCTTCTTCACTTACCGGCGCTACGCAAAGGAGATCCGCAATTCGCTCGAACGGGCGGAAGCCGCTGAGAAGGGCAGGGCGCAAGAAGCGCGCGCTCACGTACGGACCCTCGAGAGGCACATCGCCCGTCTTGAGAAGGCCGAGAAAGAACTGAGTCAAAGCGAGGCAAAGTTCCGCCGAGCTGCGTATCACGATGCCCTTACAGATCTTCCGAACCGCAGATTTCTGGATCTGGAGCTCGAGAAAGCATCGGGGCGCGTCCGCAAGACCGGGTCGTACAGCTTCGCGATTGTATACCTGGATCTGAACAGGTTCGCAGCGATCAACGAGAGTCTCGGCAGGGAAGTCGCCGACAGATTTCTCATTGCCATCGCCGAGAAGCTCACTGGACTTCTCAGGAGCGACGATTTCCTTGCACGGCTTTCGGGAGACGAGTTCGTGATACTGCTTTCGGACGTGGCGAACGAAGCGGACGCGCTCCATTTCGCCGAACTCGCGAAGCGCAAGCTGTCAGGCCCGTTCACGATCGACGGCAAGATACTCTTTGCGGCAGCCACGGCAGGAATTGCGATCTGCAACTCGAGCCTGGGACACGAAGATCCGCTTCGAAGGGCGCAGATCGCAAAGCAGGAGGCGAAGTCCGCCGAGAAGCCCTATCTCGTCTACGACGACGCGATGTTCCGGACAGCGATGAGCCGGCTTCAGGTCGAGAACGATCTCAGGGGCGCGCTTGAAAGAGGAGAGTTCGAACCGTACTACCAGCCGATCGTGGATCTCGAGACGATGCAGACGGCGGGATTCGAAGCGCTGATCAGATGGAATCACCCGAGCCGCGGCCTGGTAGGGCCCGGAGAGTTCATACCGGTCTGCGAGTCGTCCGGAATGATCGTGCCGTTGACCTCGTGGATGCTCAAGGAAGGTTGCCGGTCTCTTAGCGAATGGCGAAAGGAATGCGGCGGTCTCGACAAAGTGTTCATAAGCGTCAACCTATCAGCGAAGGATTTTGCGGAGGACGGGCTGGTTGAGCGCGTTACCGACTGCATCAAGCATTCAGGGATCGAGGCGGCCTGCCTCAAGCTCGAGATCACCGAAAGCGCCATTATGAACAATTCCGAGAAGGCCGTCGACATACTGAAGGAATTGAAGGCCCTTGGTGTGAGGCTGAGCATCGACGATTTTGGCACGGGGTACTCGTCGCTTAGCTATCTTCACCGCTTTCCGGTGGATACTCTCAAGGTGGACCGCTCTTTTGTCAGCTCGATGGAGTTCGGAAGCGAGAACGGCGAGATCGTCCGGACGGTCATCACTCTGGCGAAGCTGCTCGGGATGAAGATCATTTCGGAGGGGATCGAGACCATCCATCAGTTGCACCAGCTAAAGATACTGAAGTGCGAATACGGGCAGGGAAACCTATTCTCGGTGCCCGTTCCGGCAGGGCAAGCCCTTTCGATCCTGAAAGACGCGAACAAATGGAAGGGGCTGGATCCGACACCGCGTCCGGAGGGCGTTTCCCATCCGAAGGTGGAGAACTACGCCGAATTCCACAACGGCGCAAATCTGCTGCATTAGGACCTCAAGCGGAGATCTCGGGCACGCCGTCGATCGGGAAATTTCTTTCGAATTCAGAAGCCACGTTCAGCAGGACGTCCTCCGACCAATACGGGCCCAGCAGCTGCAGCCCGATCGGCAATCCTTCGTCCGAGAGCCCGCACGGCACGGAAATGCCGGGAATACCGGCCAGATTCGCCGAGGCGGTGTAGATGTCGCTCAGGTACATCGCAAGCGGATCGTCCGATTTCTCGCCGATCCTGAACGCCGTGCTCGGGCTTGTGGGTGTGGCGATGACGTCGCACTTCCCGAAAGCGTCCGAAAACTCGCGCTTCAGCATCGTTCGGACCTTTTGAGCCTTCGCGTAGTACGCGTCGTAATATCCGCTCGAAAGCACGTACGTCCCAAGCATTATCCTGCGTTTCACTTCGGCGCCGAAGCCTTCCTCGCGCGTCCGGAAATACATCTCCCGAAGCTCGTGGGCGTTCTCCGCCCGAAAGCCGTACCTGACGCCGTCGTAGCGAGCAAGGTTCGAACTGGCTTCCGCCGTGGCGATGATGTAATACACGGCGATCGAGTACTTCTGTCTCGGAAGATCGACGTCCACAAGTTCCGCCCCGAGCGATTCCAGCCCTTCGAGCGACCTTTCGACGGCCGTGCGGACCTCCGCATCAAGTCCTTCGCCCAGAAGCGCTCTCGGGACACCTATGCGTTTTCCTTCGATCGGCGTGTCCAGTTTCGAACGATAATCCGAAACCTCGACATCCGCCGTTGTCGAGTCGTTCTCGTCCCGTCCGGCGATGACACCGAGGACATCGGCGACGTCGCCGGCGGATCTTCCGAACACCCCGATCTGGTCCAGAGAAGAAGCGAACGCCACCAGCCCGTATCGCGAGATCCTGCCGTACGTAGGTTTAAGGCCGACGATCCCGCAGAAAGACGCGGGCTGGCGGACCGAACCTCCGGTCTCAGAACCCAGCGCGGCGCGAACGATCCCGGAAGCGACAGCGGCGGCCGATCCGCCGGAACTTCCTCCGGGGACCCTTTCCCTGTCCCAGGGGTTCCGGACGGGACCGAACGCTGAGTTCTCGTTCGACGATCCCATCGCGAACTCGTCCATATTCGTCTTGCCGATTATCAACGCGCCGGCGTTCTCGAGCCGCTCGACGGCGGTCGCGTCGTACTGCGGTTCGTAGTCCCCCAGGATCCTTGATCCGCAGGTCGTGCGCTTGCCCTTCGTGCAGATATTGTCCTTGATCGCGATCGGCAAGCCTCCAAGCGGTCCTTCGCCCGCGTTTGCGGCTTTCGCCAGGGCTTCTTCGCGGTGTATCGACAGGAATGCGTTGAGTTCCGGATTGAGCCGTTCGGCGGCATCGAGAGCAGCTTTGATAGTCGATTCAGGCATTGAAAATGATCGCCAACCGGGCCGGCAACGAAAAATCCCTGCAGTCTAGTGGTTCGGCAACAGATAGAAGAGCACCGCCACGAAATGGCAAATACTCCCCGTGAGAACAAACACGTGAAAGATCGCGTGGTTGAACCTGATCATCTTGAGGCCGTAGAACACGGCTCCTAGCGTGTACGCAAATCCCCCGACGAAAACCCACACGACGCCCGCCGGATCGAAATTCCTTACGAACGGTTCGATCGCGAATACGGCCAACCATCCCATAAGGACGTAAGCGACCGTCGACGCCTTGTTGAATCTCCCCGTGAAGAAAAGTTTGAACGTGATGCCCACCAAAGCGACCGTCCACACCGTACCGAGAAGGGCCAGCCCGAGGCTGCCTTCCAGGACGTGAAGCGTGAACGGAGTGTACGAGCCCGCGATCAGGATGTAGATCGCGGCGTGGTCGAAGACGTTCAGCTTGTATCTAAGTGCGGGCTCCTGGACGTAATGGTAGAGCGTCGATGCGGTGTAGAGGATGACCAGGCTAACGCCGAAGACCGTGAAGCTGAAGATGTGCCAGCCCGTGCCCCGTGTCGATGAGAAATAGATCAACGCGAGGAGGGCGGCGACGCTCAGAAGCAGGCCGAAGCCGTGCGAGGTAACGTTTAGCAATTCTTCCGTCGGATGATAGAACGTCAATCGGTCTTTCATAGATCTCTTACTCTTCCCCTTTCTCAACCTTGTCGAGCACCCAGCCGCCGTCGGTCTTCTCCATCGAGGCTTCGATCTCCCTCTGTTCATCCCTGTTCACGTCTCTCCAGAAGAGCAGCACGCCAAACGACAGAGTGTCCTTGCCCGTCTCGGTGCACTTGCCGATCCGGAACGCCTTCGGAAAATCGCCGGTTTGAGTCAGGTAATCGATCTCGCCGTTCTCGTCGATCCTCTGCGCGAGGTCTTCGGTCAGAAATCGTTCGCGGTCTCTCCTGTATTGTTCATCGGATGCGCGTCCCCGGTCGAAATGCAGCGAATACAATTTCTTCAACTCTCCCCTTGCGTCGACGCAGGATTCGGACTCGAGGTTCGGCACGCTGCAGGACACTGCGAGGAAGAACGCGAATAACAGAATTGCGGCTTTCGGTCTCATCATCGCGCTCTTTTAGAGAACCTTCGGAACCCTGAAATGCCCTTCGACCGCGGAGGGAGCCTGGTCCAGCGCCTCTTCTTGTGAAAGCGAAGGGCGGTGCACGTCGTCGCGGTCGGCGTGCGTGGCCTCGCCTTCCGGGGTCAAACCTCCGATAGCAGGTTCAAGGTCGGACGTATCGAGCTCATTGAGCTGTTCCACGTACGCCACGATCTCGTTCATCTGAGGTTCGTAGATCTCCGCTTCTTCATCTGAGATCTTCAAGTGGGCCAGTTTGGCTACTTCTCTAACGTCCATCTTGTTTAACTCCGGGCGGGCCGCTCCCCGGAACTCCCTGAAAGGCGTTTCTTTCGCGCGAGGCAATTGACCGCGGCTCCCAGAAACAGGTTTCTCAGCTCAGGGTCCTCGATCACCGCGGCTGCTCCTTCAAGATCCTCGCCATTCTCGCGTGAAGCGAGCTGTTCGAACTCCGCGTCCGGCATCTTGCTCGACGCGGTTTGGTGAATCGCTTTCTTCACAAAGTCTTCATCGACAAAAAACTCGAGATACGTCACGGCGGGCGACCTCAGGATCGAATTCAACCGGAAGATCATCTGCCCGGAAAGCGATTCAAGGTGCCGCTTCCAGATCTGGTCTCGGACCGCGATCCGCAAGCTTTTCTCGTCCAACAAGACCGCCACCGCGTGTCCCGAAAGCGTTTCGCCGGCTGCCTTGGACCACGCTGAAATGATGATCGCTTCGCGGACCTGCGCCGGCAGGTCGCGGTCTTCCAAAAACGCCGGAATTGTCCTGAAAACGCCTTCCATCTATTATTCAAGTGTCCCGAACGGGCAGGATGCCGATGCTGAAATTCTAAAGCGTAAACACCCATTATTCAATTATGGAACTTCCAAAGCTGATACTTGCCTCGGGAAGCCCCAGGCGGGCGGAGATCCTGGGCTTTGTCGGGTGGGAATTCGAAAAGCGCGTCGCGGACGTGGACGAGACGCCTTTTGAAGACGAATCGCCTGAGATCTACGTCGAGCGTCTCGCGCGCGAGAAGTCTGTCGCGGTCGCGGGTGAGTACCCCGGTTCCATCGTCCTTGGAGCGGACACGACGGTCGTGATCGACGGGATGATCGTGGGAAAGCCCGAAGATGCCGAAGACGCCGCGCGTATGATCCGCGACCTTTCCGGACGCTGGCACGACGTAGTCACGGGAGTCGCGCTCACGCGGTCCCGGGCGGGAGAAGACCGCGTTATGTCGGCGATACAAACTACGGGAGTGAAGTTCCGCGAGATGACGGACCGCGAGATTGACTTCCTCGTGCGCTTCGGCGAACCGATGGACAAGGCGGGCGCGTACGCGGTTCAGGCTCAGGCGGCGCTCTTTATCGAGGAGATCAGGGGCGATTACTGGAACGTAGTGGGCCTTCCGGTAAGCCTTGTCTATGAACTCGTGAAGAAATTTTAGCGAGGTACGATGAGCTTCAGCTCGTCGCGGGCCGCCTGCGGCCCCGACGGCAGTCGAGTGAGCGACATCTGGTTCCGATCCGAAATAAAAAACGGCGCCCGAAAAAGGCGCCGTTTCGTTACCCTAACAAAACAAGAAACCTACAAAACGCTGTCGACCCGCTTTGAAACCAGTTGCGAAATGTCGGTCTTTCCGAACGGATCGCTTCCGCTGATCGGGTCGCCCGAAGGCCGTCCCTGCTTGTCGAGCACGATGAACGCCGGAAGCTGGTCGATGTTGTACCGCTCTACCGACCGCTGTCCGCCCGCGTCCCTGAGCACGCTGACGGCGAGTTTCGTGCGGGCCTTGAACTTCAAAAGATCGTCGTCGGAAGCGAAGCTTTTGTCCTTCGAAGATGCAGAGTCAGTGGCGATAAAGTAAAAGATCACGTCGTCGCGTCCCGAATACTTCTTCGCCAGCTTGTTGATAGTCGCCGCCTGGTCGTCCGAGATCGGGAGCCAGCTCGCTCCGATCGCCATCACAACCACCTTGCCCTTGTGGGCCTCAACGTCGATACGATCGCCGTCGAGCGATGTGAAGATGATGTTCTGAGCGGCTGCCGCCGCGGCCGAAACGGCGAAAATGGCGAGAAAGAGTGCTATTTCGCGGGTTTTTCGCATAATGTGTCTCCTGCTTGCGGCCGCTAGGATGCAATCGACCGCCGATCTACTGCTTTTCGTTCAGGATGACGTTATCGATCAGCCGAACGTCGCCGATCCTCGCCGCGACGGCAAGCAGCACAGGATCGTCCCCCACTTTTTCCACCGGTTCGAGCGAATTGGGATCGACGAGCGCAATGTAGTCCGTGCGCGCTCGCTCCTCCGAATCGAGCACCTCGCTCACCTTGTCGGTGAGGTTGCCGGAGCTTTTTTCGCCGTTTTCAAAGGCCTCTTTCGCCGCCTGCAGGCTCTTGTAGATAACTGCGGCAGCGGCACGGTCACTTTCAGAGAGCAACTCGTTCCTTGATGACAGCGCCAGCCCGGATTCCTCGCGGACGATCGGCATTACGACGATTTCCGTGTCGAACCTGAGATCGCGCACAAGGCGCCGGATCACGGCCACCTGTTGAGCGTCCTTCTGGCCGAAGAAAGCGAAGTCGGGCCGGATGGTGTTCAGCAGTATCGTCACGACGGTCGCGACTCCCCGGAAATGGCCTGGTCTCGACGAACCCTCCAGCTTGTCCGAGATGTCGTCAACGGTCACGAACGTCGTGAAATTGTCCCCGTAGATCTCCGAAGCTTCCGGAGCGAAGACGTAATCGACGTCGTACGGCGAAAGGAATTCGGCGTCGGCGGTCAGATCGCGCGGGTATTGTTCGAAGTCGGTTTCCTCGTTGAACTGCGTCGGATTGACGAAGACCGAGACGATGACCTGGTCGCACATCTGCCTCGCCTTCTGGATCAGGCTCAGGTGGCCCTCGTGAAGCGCTCCCATCGTGGCGACGAACCCCAGGACGAGATTGTCCCTCCTGAGCTTCTTTGCGACGGAAGCCATTCTCTGCTGCCTGGTGATGATCTCCATAGGATTGCCCCGGGTTCAGGGCCGTGTCTTCAGTCCGGGATCTCTTCGAGTTTGACGGATGCGGGCAGGCCGTACGATTCCTGGTCCGACGGATAGCGGCCTTCCTTGACGTCCTCCATCCAGGCGGTCACGGCTTCGCTCATCACCTGCCTGAGATCGGCGTACTGCCTGACGAACCTAGGAAGCCTTCCGAACGTGAGCCCGACGAGATCGTGAAGAACAAGGACCTGAATGTCGCATTCGGAGCCGGCGCCTATGCCGACGGTGGGTATGGAAAGCTCGCTGGTGATGATAGCCGCGATCTCGCGCGGGACCAGCTCGAGCACGATCGCGAAAGCGCCCGCGTCCTCGAGCATCTTCGCGTCCTCGATCAGCCGTTGCGCATCGTCGGCGGTCTTGCCCTGAACGCTGTAGCCGCCGAGCTTGTGGACCGACTGCGGCGTCAGTCCAATGTGCGCCATCACGGGAATTTCTTCATCGACAAGGCGGTTCACGAGAGCGACCCGGTTGCGTCCGCCTTCGAGCTTGACGGCTTCCGCTCCGCCTTCCTTCATCAGCTGGAGGGCGTTGCGGACGGTCTCGTCGGCGTTGATATGAAAGCTCCCGTAGGGCATGTCGGCGACGATCAATGCGCGGTTCGCTCCGCGTTTCACCGCTTTCGTCGCAGAGAGGATCTCTTCGAGCGTTACGGGGATCGTGTTCCCGTAGCCGTGTATCACATTGCCGATGCTGTCGCCGACAAGGATGATCTCGACGCCTGCCTCGTCCACGATGCGCGCGGTCGGATAGTTGTACGCGGTCAGGCAGACAAGCTTTTCCCCGCTTCTTTTCGCCTTCTGAAGTGCCGGTACATAGACTTTTTCCGGCTGGTCTGGTTTTAGATATGCCATCGGTCGTGAAGTCCCGTGATTATATCCGTGAACGCCGTTTTAAGTCTAGGATTTAGACAATGTTAGCTTTTTGAAGATGACGAGCTCTGGGTCAGCGCCCGGTCGTCCGTCGAATGGATCGCTTCCGGAAGACTTATGTTCTCGTTCGGATTCCAGCGCCGGACCGCCGACAGGTCCTCGACATCCTGAAGAAGCGTCTCGATCGACTTGTTCTCGACCGGGTGAATGAAATGCGGCGCGAGTTCGGCCATCGGTACAAGGACGAACTTGCGCCGGTGAACGCTCTTGTGCGGGACCTTGAGGAAATCGGTCTCGATCTGAACGTCGCCGTAAAAAAGCAAATCCAGATCGGCTGTCCTCGGGGCCTGCAGAAACTTGTGACGCCGGCCCAGGAGATATTCGACGCGGATCATTCTCGCGAGCATCTGCGAAGGCGTGATGTTGCCGGTCCGGACCTCCGCGACCATGTTCAGATAGTGGCCGTGGTCGGACACTCCGACCGGCTCGGTCTCGTAGATCGCGGAAAGCCTCGTTACCGTGAGGCCCGATTCCATAAGCCCGCGCACGGCGAGCAAAAGATTTCCGGCGCGGTCCCCGAGGTTCGAGCCCAGCCCGATATAAGCGATGGTGCTATCGATTTCCACTAGTCGTTCCTTTTGACTTAGTTAATAGTTCAAAAGACGGCCGGAATCCCGATAATGCAGGGTTGCGCGGCAGCGATCGTGCGGCGGAGAAAGCGGCCGAAGTCAGCTTTCACCGACACGATACCGCAGATTTACGTATAAAACCAAACTAATTCTGCCGTTCCGAGATCGCCTTTCGGGCATTTACACGCTTCCGCAAGCGTTTGGAGAAACTCATCTTTTACATTTTTCCCGCGGTCTGATTCAATGTAATGAACCTGCATTCCAGAGACCGCCGGCCGGGCGGTCCGGGCGGCCGGGGCGCCGTCATTAGAAAATAGCCTCGTTCGAAATGCCTCGTAAGAAATTTCGCAACAGCCAGCGCCACATCTCCACCGCCGACCGGTCGTACCAGGAATATCTGCTCGATCAGTCCGCTCCCCTTTCCAACAAGACAGAGCTGATCCGCCTGATACGAGGCGGCGAGGACACCTATCTCGAGCTGAAGCTCAAGCTCTCGAACCCAGAGCGGATCGCTCAGGAGATAGTCGCGCTTGCGAACACGGGCGGCGGAACGATGGTCTTCGGCGTCACGGACCTGCTGAGGATCGAAGGGGTCCGGAATCCCGAATCCGTACAGGAAGAGCTCGGACGGCTTTGCAGGGAAGAGATCTATCCGCCAATCCTGCCTCTGATCGACATCGTGGCTTTCGATAACGGCCGGCGCATCGTCGCGCTCGAGATAAGCGGAAAGGACAAGCCCTACAGGACGAAGGAAGGGAAATTCTATGTGCGGCTCGGCGCCGAGAAACTCGAGGCCGACCGCGAGGTGCTTTCGAACCTGATCAAAGAAGCCAGGCCGCTCAGGTACGAGAACATCCCGCTGCCGGAGTTCGATGCAGAGGACTTCGACGACACGCTTTTGTGGAGCTTTGCGCGGGAGTTCGAAGAGAACGGTTCGAACGGCGACCAGTACAACACGGAGAGATTCCTGAAGAAGGACCTATTGCTCGCTATAGGCAACGGCGACGATTTCGTCCCGACGGTCGCCGGCGTGATGCTCTTCGGGAAGAACCCTTCGATCGAAACAAAGTTCGCTTCGTCAAGGGTCACGCTGCGAAGGTTCGCCGGAACGGATCCGGATTCGCCTCTCGTCGAGGAGAAGACCGTCAGCGGAAACCTCATCTCGCTTCACGAGGCCGCGATGGCGTTCATTTCGAAGTACTGCGACCTTGAAAAGCACAAGTCCGCAAGGTCTTCCGATCCCGACCCGCCGGTCGAAGCGCGTTCTCGCTATCACGTCTATTCGATCGTCGAGGCCGTTTCTAACCTTCTGATCCACCGCGACATGGCCCTGATGGACCTGCCTTCGGAGATCAACGTCTTCGACGGCTCGATCGAGTTCGTGAATCCCAGAAGAACGGCGGGATTCGCTCCTCCGGCTTCGAAGGCGGTTCGCCTTGGTATAACGCAGAGGCTGAATCCGCAGATCGCATCGGTTTTCCTCAGAAGGGAGTACGGGGTGAAGCTTCCGCAGGGCGGGCTGCCGATGATACTCAAGCAGTCAAGGCTGTTCTCGGGCAGGAAAGTCGATCTGCAGACAACGGGCGACCTTTTCAAGCTGAAGATCTACGGGGTGAATTAGCTGATCAGCGCGGTTGCTATCGATCGAGATCCCGTGAGGAATGCAGCGCAAAGCGCTGCTCTAAACGGTTGGTATGAGGTGGTTTAGAGCAGCGCTTCGCGCTGCGCCAATGCCAACCTATGACATAAAGAAAGGGCTGCCAATTCTGACAGCCCCAATCCTTGAAGTCTCAATTCTCAATTAGTTGTCGTCGTCCTTCTTTTCTTCCTCGGTAACAAAGTACGGACGGTGCTGGATGACGTATCCTTTCTCTTCGTACTTCCCGTCGCCGTTCACGTCAACCTTTACCTCGAGCTTGTATTTCTTGCCCGGGGGCCGCTTTTCGCCCAGGTCGTAAGCGATGCTGTACTGGTGGCGCATCAGCGCATTAATGCTTTCGAGAATACTCGGAATCTCACCGGGAAATGTCATTTCGAAGTGCCTGCCCCCGGAGTCCCGAGCCCACGTGTTCATTTGATTCCTTGCCTGAAGGAACGTAAGTCTTCCAGGGGTTCCGTCTATGCCGTCAACAGCCGGGAGCCTGTGTTCGTACATTTTGTAGAACATATTCCCCGTGCTGATGATGTAAATTGGTATCCCGGCTTCTTGCACGACTCTCCGCGCTTCGTTTGGGTTGAGCCGGCTAAACGTGTCGATCCCGGATGCGACTAAAATGATCGCCCGGCGGGGCGCCTTAACATCCACCATACCGCCGTACTCGATCTTTCGCTGCTCGGAATTCTCCAGAACGACAGAATCTGCCGTCCCTCCCATAAGAGCGAACTTGATGGCGTCGTAAAGATTGTTCTCGCGGAACGCGGGCCTGTTCCTCAATAAAAGATTGACGGTCGCTTGAAGCCTGTTGGGGTCGTTCGTGAAGTCCGTGATCGGTGTAGGGCGAATGTCGAAAGCGACCACCGACGCGTAGTCGTTCGGCGGCTTGATAAACCGCGAAACGAATGCAGCGACAGGTCTTATGACTTCAAGGTGACCGTATTCCTGGCCGCTGCTCCCGTAATAACCGAATATCTCGCTCCACTTGCTGTATTCGACAACCAAAGTGACGGTGATCGGGGCCTCGGGTTCCGCGAAGTTCGTGATCTCCTGCTTTACTCCGTCCTCATAGACAGCGAAGTTCTCGCGCTTCAGGCCGGTAATGATCGCGCCGGTCTTCTTGTTATAAACAACGGTGTTGACGTTGACCAGGTCGACCTCGATCTCAAGCGGGTCGTCATCCAAAGGAGCGTTCCGCGCCTCTTCTTCCAGCCGCCGTTCTTCTGCCTGTTTGCGGATCTCCTCTTCTGTAAGCCCGACCGGACGTTGGTTCTTCTTCTCGGTTGTGGTCTTAGGCCGCTGAGGTCTCGACTGCGAGTACGCCGGGGCGGCGAAAGCAAAGAGAAGAATTGCGGAGAGCGCCGGCACTGCGAATCGGCGAAGCGTGCTTGATCGTTTCATAATGCGGATCCCGGTTGAGTGATTAAGGTGCTTTGATACCGATTGTGTTCTTTCAGTTGGATTTTCGCAAGTATCTCAAGGGCTCCCGCACACAAAAAGGCCCGGCGCGCGTTCGCGGCCGGGCCGGGGTGCCGAATCTGACCGGGATCAATTGTCGCCGGCCTCGATCTCGATGATCACGTCGAACGTTCCGGAATTGTCCTTGATGTTCCCCTCGTTAACACCGAGGAACAGCGCCCCGTCACGCTCGGCGATGAACTCGCGGTTCTCGCCTATGAAGATGAAGTCGTTGTTGTCGTCTCCGATCACCGCGATAAGCGCTCCTGTCGGCCTGTCCTTGATCAGCTTGTTGGCATCCGGAAGCGTCGCGATCCCGCGCGGCCCCGCCGTGCGGCCATTGCCGAGCTCGATGCGCCCGTTGCTGATGATGCGTATCTTCTGGCCTTTCTTTACAACCCAGCCGGCGTTCGTCCATCCGTTCGTCGTGTCGTCAGCGAGGACCGAGACCTTGATCTGCACCGGACGCGGCTTGGTCGGATCGTCGGCCGGAACCGGATCGTTGCCGGCGGGGGCCGTTGCGACCGGGTCGTCATCGAGGATCGGATCGTCGTCCATAATGATCGGCTCGTCGTCGGTCAGAGGCTTGTCGTCGCTGTCCGCCGTGCTCGCGTCGCGAAGGACCGGCGGCCCGCCGGTCGGCGCGTTCGGATCGACCGCCACCGCGTTCGGATCTACAATTCCGTCATCGTCGCCAAGCCGGTCGTCATTCGCCGGGGGATTGTCCCTTCTAGCTGAACCGACCGTGATGATCGTCTCGTTGCCGTCGGTTCTTTCAGTGTAAGCGGGCTGCCTGGTCTCGGTGTTCTGACCCGAGGTGAAATCGGGCGCTGTCGAACCGGCGTTGTCGAACTCGATCGATTCGACCTCGTCCGCAAAGAACGTCATCTGGCGCTGGCGCTCGCCCTGGCCGATGAGAATGACGAACTTGCCGCCGCTGAAGCTTATGATCTTGCCCTTGATGATGCTTCCGTCCTTCAGGCGGACGGTGTCGCCGAATGCGAACACGGCTGCCGAAAGGACCAGCACGGCGGCTGCTAAAAATCTAAATAGAAAGGTGGCTGACGACATACTTACCTCCGGTACTTCGTGAATAGCGGGGAGTCGGCGGATTTAGAAACAAAATGTCCGGTTTCAAATGCGGGTTTCAAACAATGCCCGAACGGCAGTTCGTTGATGCGGAGCGCCAAACGGGCAGTTGCCGCCGGCTGAGTCAATAAAAACAAACGAATTATACACGAAAGGCGGCGGGTTGTTAACAATGTTTGCCATACGATAGATTCATCGCGCGGCGAACAGGTCATTTATCCAGCCCTGAACATCCGGCTCCTTTTTCATTTCGAGCCCCTTCGCGAGCATCCATCGGTGGATCCAGGAGAGTCCCGTTCGCGAGGTCACTTCCGGCAGTTTGTAGGCCTCGTCCTCCAGCGCCTCGTCCAAAGTCACGAACTCGTATCCGCGTTTCTCCATCATCGACGCGAGCTTCTCGAAGTGGTCCGCGTTGATCCGGTTCACGTGCAGGAGCAGGACCTGCGCCGGCTCGCGCCCCAGAAATCCGCGGCTTACGTCCTCGAAGTGTTCGAACACCGACTCCATATACTCGACGTACGCCTTGGCGATACGGCCCGCGAGCTCCCGGTCGTTCTTCGCAAGCGCCCTTTCGTAAACGGTCGCGAAGATGTACTCGTTGTTGTCGATCGTGACCGGCGCGACCGTGTATCCGCGCTCCTTGAGAAAATCTGAGAGCTGCTTACGATATTCGTCGGTCGGCCCAGTCCTGAGCTGCGTGTGCCGGTAATACCTTAGTTCTTGCCCGCGTTTCCCGAGAAGCATTCTCGTCACGGTCTCGCCGCGGATCAGGTCTTCGCGATAAGCCTCGAACGGGTTCGAATTGATCGCGATGTGCGAGAAGGTGTGGTTCCCGAGGATGTGGCCCGCGTCGAGCCATTTCTCGAGTATCGCCGTCCGCTCGTCGATCTCACCGGGGACGAACAGCTTTTTCTCGTTCACGAAGACCGCCGCGGGGACCTTCCGCGCCTTGAGCTTCGAAAGCAGAAGGTCGTTGACGCGGTTCAGTTCATTCAGATCCGCGATGTTATGCGTCCCGGGAAGGTCGTCGAAGGTGACCGCGACCTTGCGGACCGTCTGAGCCTCGACGGTGACAAACGAGAGAAACAACAAGACGATAAAAGGGAAGATTCGGGATTTCATAGATGACCGGCGAGATGTTTTGGAAAAGGGCGGCTTTGCAAACCTTCGGGAAAATACTATTAAATCACTGTGATGAGAGAAACGTCCACCGTAAGGACAGGAGAGGAGCTTGACGAGGTCCGGCTGACGGAATACCTGCGAGCGGAGCTTCGCATCCCGGTCGAGGAGCTTGTCATCCGGCAGTTCCCCGCCGGGAGCTCGAACCTGACATATTCGGTGACGGCCGACGGCAGGGAATTCGTCCTCCGCAGGCCGCCGTTCGGGAATCGCGTGAAGACGGCCCACGACATGTCGAGGGAGTACAAGGCCCTCTCAAAGCTTTCGCCGGTCTACCACAGGGCGCCGAAGCCCTTGTTGTTCTGCGAAGACGAATCCGTGATGGGCTGCCATTTCTACCTGATGGAGAGGAAACAAGGGCTGATCCTGCGGGGTGAGGTGCCGGAGAAGCTCAAAGAGTCGGAGGACCTGAGACGCGACGTATGCCGCTCGTTCGTGAGGAATCTCGCGGACCTTCATTCGATCGATCACGCATCGATCGGCCTGGAGGATTTCGGAAAACCCGACGGATACGTCCAGAGGCAGGTTGTCGGCTGGTCGCAGAGGTATTTCAACGCGAAGACCGACGAGTGGGACGAACTCGAAAAGGCAATCTTCTGGATGAATAACAACGTTCCGGAAGACGACGGCGCGGCGCTGATCCACAACGATTACAAGTTCGACAACCTGATCCTCGATCCCGAAGACGTGACGGAGATCGTCGGCGTACTCGACTGGGAGATGGCGACCGTCGGATCGCCTTTGATGGACCTGGGCACGACGCTCGGCTACTGGATGTCGCCTGCGGAAGGCGACGAGATGCTTTCGATGCCCTTCAACCCGAGGCTGCTGATGGAAACGGTTAGCCGTAGGGAGATCGCCGAGATGTACTCGGAATTCTCCGGCCGCGACACCTCGAACATCGCGTTCTATTATGTCTTCGGCACGATCAAGATCGCTGTCATCGCACAGCAGATCTACTTCCGGTACAAAAAAGGGTTCACTGCTGACAGGAGGTTCGAGCGGTTCGACAGGTTTGTGGAAAAGCTTGGAAAGATCGCTTCCAGAGCGATAAGGGAAGGCGGGATTTGAGATCAGCGTCCAAATCGCTTCTATCATTCGCCGCTCTCGCGGCATTCCTTTTCGTTTCCTGCGGCACGGAACCGACCGGCCTGCGCTCGCTCGCTCCCGTGGATGCGGCGGTTTACCTCGAGACCCCGGATCTGGGAGCACTTCTCGGAAAGCTCGCCGGAAGCCCCGCGATAGGGCAGGGCGAGCGTAAGTTCGATCCTTCCAGGCTCGACGGGATGGAGGCCGCCGTCGCGGTGACGGGGTTCGAGGCTTCCGAAAGCGCGGTCACGGAAAGCGAGGCGGTCCTGAACTTTCAGCCGCAGTTCACTCTGATCGCCGAAACGCACGCCTGGAGCTGGCAGATGGAGCCGCTCGTCACGGGCACGCTCGGCGAGTTCGTAAACGCGAATTACGGAGCCGGTACAAAGTTCGAGAAAAGCGAACGGGAAGGAGAGCAATGGTACATATGGACTGCGCCGGACGGACGGAAAGCGTTCGCGGCGGTCTCCGGCTCGCAGGTCTTCTTCGGCAACAACGAGGCGGGAGTCGAATCGTGCCTCGCGGTCAAGAAAGGCGAACAGAAGAGCCTTCTGGATAGCGATCGTCTCTCAAGGCAGTACGAGGCCGCAAAAGGGAAGCTCGCGTTCGGATACGTCTCGGAGGAAGGCGTAGCCGCGTTGTCCGAATTCGCGGGGATCTCTATGGCGATCGAGCGTTCGGAGCAGGCCGGCGAGCGAAGCGTTATCTCTTCCGTGTTTCCACAGCTGATCAGGAACGCCGTGAAAGAGATAGTCTGGACCGCGCGTGAAGAAGGCGAGGGCATCGAGGACGTCGTCGACATAAAGCTCGACGACAATGTCGCGGAAGCGTTCGAGGCCTCGATGAGGCCCTCGGCGACCGCCGACCGTGAAATGCTCAAGTTCGTTCCGCCCGACGCCTTCTCCGCCACACGCTACAATCTTCGAAACCCGCGTGTGGCGTTTCGGAGTCTTCTTCTCGCCTCGGCGACAAAGGTGGATCCGTCCGCGACAAGATTTGTCCCGCTTCTCGGAGCTTCTTTGCTTCAGCCGTACGGAGTTGCTGACCCTGAAGCCTTCCTTTCGTTCATAGGTTCTTCCATCGTCACGGTCTTGTTCGATGAAGCGAATTCGCAGTCCGCCGCGATCGTCAGGACGGACGATTTCGAGGAACTCCGTAAGCACTTGCTGCAAGGGTTTGCGAAAGCGGAAGGCGCGGATCCCGAAACCTGGTCCGAAGCGGAGAGCGGCCTCAGGGCGGTGCGGACGGGAAGTTATGTCGTGATCGGCGACGAGGTGAGCGTCGCGAAATGCCTGCGGGCGGCGGGTTCGCAAAACGACGCCGCGAAAGAGAGCGACCTTACGCGATCCGCGTATTTCGGGCTCGCTGTCCGGCCGGAACATTCATCGGTCACAGTCTCAAGAGACCTTTCGAGCGCCTCGGAGCTGGCCGAAGTCTTCATCACCGGAAGGACTGCCGTGAAGATCGAAACGTACGAGGTCACGATGACCGATTTCGAGCGTTTCGGGATCAAGCGGACCTACCGTTCGGCATTCGGATTTCCGGGCCTGATCGTCAGCCAGTTCGCCGATGCCAGGTGACCTAGTCGAATAATCCCCAGTAGCGTTTCTTCGAGCCTACGGCTCCGGCTATCTCTTTTAATCTATGCGAGTTGCGGTCGATCCACGATTCGGCTTCGTCGTAATGATCGTAGGCCCTTTCGTCTCTTTTGAATGCTGCAGTGTGGCTGTACCTTCGGCCGTTGTGGTGGACCGTCGGGTGCTTCACGTGCAGCATCTCGTGATAGACGACGTACTCGACGACGAACGCCGGTATCGTCTTCGAATCCAGTGACTTGCTGATGATGATCGCGTGGTGCGCCTGGTCGTAATGACCCAGCCTCCGGAAGGTTCTCTTTGCCGACCAGCCGATCGAAGGCCTTTTGAGCCCGCCGTCGAAGTATTCTGCATTCAGCCCGTCGAAGATCTCCTCGAGGTCATAGACGTCACCCCTGGGATCTCCGATCACCTTCCTGCCCTTTTCGCGCTTGTGCGAAAGCGCCTTCTCCCTGAAGTCCGGAGAGCTTATAAACCTCTTGTAAGCACGGTCGGCGGCCGCCGGAACATGTTTCCGGAGAAGCTTCGAAACGAGTATCAATGCGAGCGCGGTATGCACGCCTTCGGGAGCGTCTTCCATAAGCGTCGAGATCTTCACGATCACCCTGCCGTCCCGGACCCTTATCGTGTTGTTTACATTTACGTAAGGGTAGAACGTGAGCGAGATGTCGGGGACATCCCGTCGCGGCTCGATCTTCGAGAAGACATCCCGGTAGATCGCGGCTACTTTTTCCTCGGTTTTGGACATCCGGTGTTAATCACAGTTTAACAGTTAGTTCTTGACAGCGGCGCTCCCTAAATGCTATTCAATTTAAGTGAAAAGCATATCTCAGAAGGGTATGCTTTGACACTCACCATCAGAGCACCATGTCTGCCCGTGGGATCAACTCCAACACAATAGAGGACTCTGAAACTCCCGATTCTCGCGGGCAATTAGTACTTTCAGCGATAATCAGCGAACACTTCGAAAGCGGCCAGCCCGTCGGGTCAAAGGCCGTCGCCGAACGATTCGCGAACAAAGCAGGCCTCAGCTCGGCAACCATCAGGAATGTGATGGCCGAGCTTGAAACCTACGGATTGCTGGAACAGCCCCACACCTCAGCGGGAAGGGTGCCAACGGACAAGGGGTACAGGTTTTACGTTGACAATCTGCTCGGAATTCTCAGCCTTTCGGACGACGATCTCCGGATCATCAACCGCGAGCTTGGGCTCGACGAGTCTTTAGAGGACGAGACTCCGGACAAGCTGATGCAGCGTACCTCCCAGGTATTATCTGCTCTTTCAAATAACATCGGCATCGTGGTGTCGCCTTCGCTAGCGCACGACCGCCTGCAGCACATCGAATTCGTGAATCTTTCGGACAAACGGGTTCTCGTGGTGCTGGTGTCCGCGCCGAGTATCGTCCACAACAAGGTCATACGTCTGACGGAGGCCTTCACGCAGGACGAACTGGACAAAACGGCCCGTTACCTCAACGCCGAATTCGGCGGCAAGAGCCTTTTGGCCATCCGCTCGGAGATCCTCAGGCTTATGCACGAGGAAACGGCGCTGTTCGACAGCCTGCTCCAGACGGCGATGATCCTCTGCTCCCAGAGTATCGAGGGCGAGGACGAAACCCACGGCGAAGTCTATGTCGACGGGACCGCGAACCTGCTGACGAGAGGCGATTTCGCCGATCTCGACAGGCTCCGCGGCCTTATACGGACGCTCGAAGAGAAGTCCCGGCTGGTTCAGATCCTGAACGAATGCATAGCCAAGGACAAGTCCGTCAGCGACCGCGTCCAGGTCGTCATCGGCCGCGAGAACACCGCCGATTCCCTTCGCGACTGCGCGATCATCACCGCCCCGTACAGGGTCGGGAACGATTCCGCTATCGGGACGCTTAGCGTGATCGGTCCGACGCGGATCGAGTACGCGAGGATGATCTCGGTCGTAAGCTATCTCGCGCGAATGCTCGAGAAGATGATGCTCAAAGACAGCTCGGACTCCTAACCGGGCAATCCTACGAAAACCTCAGGAAACCTTGAGATGAGCTCCGAAAAAACCGAAAAAGAAGAACTCGTCGACACGATCGACGCTGACGACGTTTCGTCCGTCGATGACTTCATACGTGAGCTCGAGGCGAAAGAGAAGGACCTCCATATTTCTTCTGATCTCGTGATCGAGGTCGGCGAGTCTTCGGTCGAGCACGACAACATTCACGATTCCTTTATCTCGACGCTCGAATTCGAGGCCCGCAAGTCTGTTAAGACCGACAGGAAGGAGGACGACGACGAGCTTGACGAGGCGTTCATCGAGTCGTTGGAAAGAGAAGGCGGACCGGAGCACCAGATCGAGGAGCTGATAAAGGAGCGCGACGACCTTATGGACGCGCTTCGGCGCCAGAAGATAGACTTTGAGAACTACCGTAGCCGGACCGAACGCGACAGATCGAACACCTTCAAAAGCATTCTGGGAGGACTGGCGACGCAGATCCTGCCTGTTATCGACAATCTCGAACGGGCTCTCGACACCTTCGGCGAACCCGAGGAGATCTCTGAGACAGAGGTCAAGAAGTTTATCGAGGGGATCGTTCTCGTCAGCCACCAGATGAACGAGGTACTAATCGAAATGGGGGTCGAGCCGATCCCTGCGATCGGTCAGGACTTTGACCCCAACCTCCACGAAGCCGTCGACCTCGTCCCTACCAGCGAAGTCCCCCCGAAAACCGTTGTTGAAGAACTCCTTCGCGGCTATAAGATCGGTGACCGTGTTATCAGGCCTTCGATGGTCAAGGTCTCTGAAGCGCCGTACGACGGTTCGCCCGAAAAAGATGACTCTCCTCCCGAAGCGTCGACCGACGCGGACAAACCCTCCGAATGATCCCAAACACCTGCCAGCAATGCCCGCCCGCAAGGAACTGATATGAGCAAAGTCATCGGAATCGATCTTGGAACCACCAACTGCTGTGTGTCCGTCATGGAAGGCGGCGCGGTCCAGATCATCCCCAACAAGGAAGGCGGCCGCACCATGCCTTCAGTCGTAGGCTTCACCGAAAAGGGTGAACGCCTCGTCGGTCAGATCGCGAAGCGTCAGGCGGTGACGAACTCGTCGAATACGCTTTATGCGGTCAAGAGGCTTATCGGGCGCAAATTCGATTCGCCCGAGGTCGAGAAGATGCGGGAGGTCGTTCCGTTCGAGATCGTCGAAGCGCCGAACGGCGACGCGCACATTCGGGCCGTCAACGAGGTCCACAGCCCGCCCGAGATCTCTGCGATCGTCCTGCAAAGGCTCAAGCAGTCTGCAGAGGAGTTCCTCGGAGACATCGTTACCGAAGCGATCATCACCGTTCCCGCGTACTTTGACGATATGCAGAGGCAGGCCACGAGGGATGCGGGCAAGATCGCCGGGCTGACCGTCGAAAGGATAATCAACGAGCCCACCGCCGCTGCTCTCGCGTACGGGTTCGACAACAACAAGTCCGAGAAGATCGTGGTTTACGACCTCGGCGGAGGCACATTCGATATCACGATCCTGGAGATCAACGACGGCGTGTTTGAAGTCCTTTCCACTTCAGGAAACACGTTCCTGGGCGGAGAAGACTTTGACCAGAGGATCATCGACTGGCTGGTCGATGGCTTCAAGGAAGAGAACGGCATCGATCTGCGCCAGGACCGCCTCGCTCTCCAGAGGCTCAAAGAGGGAGCCGAAAGAGCAAAGTGCGAGCTGTCTTCGGTCAGCGAGACAACGATCAACCTTCCCTTTGTCGCCGCCGACGCCTCCGGGCCAAAGCACGTGAACGCCGTGCTGACCCGTGAGAAGTTCGAAGAGCTTGTCTCCGACCTGGTCGAATCGACGGTCGAGCCGTGCCAAAAAGCGCTTTGGGATGCAAAACTTCAGCCTGAGGACATCGACAAGATCATCCTCGTCGGAGGCCAGACACGGTCGCCGATCGTTGCGAAGACTGTCGAGGAAGTATTCGGTAAGCCGCCTTCTTCCGAGATCAATCCTGACGAGGTCGTCGCCATGGGCGCCGCCATTCAGGGCGGTGTGCTTGCGGGCGACATCAAGGACATCGTCCTTCTGGACGTGCTGCCCTTGAGCCTCGGCCTGGAGACACGCGGGGGGCTTTTCGTAAAGCTGATCGAGCGGAACAGCACGATCCCGCTTCGCAACACGATGACGTTCACGACCGTTGTCGATAATCAGCAGACGGTTGAGATCCACATTCTGCAGGGCGAACGCGAGATCGCTAGCGGAAACCGGAGCCTCGGAAAGTTCGAGCTAGTCGGGATTCCCCCGGCCGACCGGGGCATACCGCAGATCGACGTTACGTTCGAGGTTGATGCAAGCGGAATAGTGAGCGTGTCGGCGAAGGACAAGATGACCGGCCTTGAACAGGCGATGCAGGTCACGCCGTCCTCCGGTCTCGCCCCCGACGAGATCGAGTCGCTGATACTCGAAGCGAAGAAATCTGCCGAGGTGGACAGGCAGGCGCGTGATGCGATCATGACGCGGAACACCGTTTCGACGCTGATCGAGAATACGCGCAAGTCATTGATCGAGTTTGGTAAGGACCTTCCGAAAGAGGACCAGGTCGAGATCAAGACCGTGCTGGCCGAAGCCGAAAAGGATATAGCGGAAGGCGATCCGGAGAAAATGCGCGAGGCCCAGGCGAGGGTTGAAGAAGTCGCAGGCAAACTCTCGGATGCCCTGATGTCGCTCGCCTGATCGTCGAAAGATAGTTCCAGGTTCCAGGTTCCAGGTTCAAGCTGCAATCGGATCCTCGAGTGCAAGCGGGGGGCATAGACAGGTCAACAGGTGTGTCCGACGCCAAGCGTCAGCGCGGGCTACCGTAGACTGTTCCAAGTTCCGGGTTCCAATTGCGGGGCATCGCAGGCAGAACCCCGCACGCAAGCGAGCGGGCAGACAGCCCCGACTTGAGAAAATCGTGCTATTGACGCAGAATCTAGAAACGTTGGTTTTTGAAAAGGAACCGGCGTTTCTTTGTTTCCGACGCCCGAAAAGTTGACGGGCGATTGATACGCGATGAGCAAGCGAGATTATTACGAGGTCCTTGGAGTCGGCCGGGGAGCAAGCGAATCCGACATCAAGCGGGCGTACAGGCGGCTCGCTGTGCAGTACCATCCCGACAAGAATCCGGATGACCGCGAAGCCGAAGAGAAGTTCAAGGAAGCGGCGGAGGCGTATTCCGTGCTTTCAGATTCGCAGAAGCGCGCAAGATACGACCGCTTCGGACACGCCGGAATGGGCGGCTCCGCGGGCGGAGGATTCGATCCCGGCTTCACGAATATCGAGGACATCTTCGATCTGTTCGGCTTCGGCGACATGTTCGGCGGGGGCGGCCGGCGCACGACCGTTCAGCGAGGCGCGGACCTTCGGTACGACTATCAGATAACTCTCGAGGAAGCCGCCGAGGGCAAAGACGCGAAGATCGAGATCCCGAGGCTCGAAACGTGTGAGAGCTGCTCCGGGAAAGGAACGGCAGAAGGCACAGATCCGGAGACTTGCATAACGTGCAGCGGAAGCGGCCAGACCAGGTACCAGCAGGGATTCTTCAGCGTGATGCGCACCTGCCCGAACTGTTCCGGAAAGGGCCAGATCATTAAAGACCCGTGCACGGAATGCCGCGGACAGGGAAGGGTAGAGAAGAAGAAGACGCTCGAATTGAAGATCCCGGCGGGGGTCGATTCCGGCTCGCGCCTCCGCGTCGGCGGAGAGGGAGAATCCGGCGTCAACGGAGGCCCGAACGGCGACCTGTATGTCTTCATTAGCGTGAAGGCGCACGAGACCTTCGAGCGCCAGGGATCGAATCTCTACACCTCGGCGCCGATCTCCTTCGCTCAGGCGGCGCTCGGGGCCGAGATCGAAGTGAAGACGCTTGACGGCGAAGAGACTTTAAAGATCCCGGCGGGCACTCAGACAGGCACCGTGTTCCGGATCAAAGGCGAAGGGATGCCGGCGCTTGGCGGACGCGGCAAAGGAGACCTGTTTGTAGCGGTCACGCTAGTGACTCCGAAGTCTCTGACCAAGGAACAGCGCAAGCTTCTTGAGAAGCTCGCGGAAGTCGAGGACACGGACTTCGAGGACGAGGGCTTCATGGACAAGGTCCGGAATATCTTCAGCTGAGACCGAGTCAGGAGAGTTGACTGAGTTGGCTGAGTTGACTGAGTTGGCCGAGTTGGCTGAGTTTACTGGGTTGACTGAGTTGGCTGAGTTGGCTGAGTTTGCGGAATTGGGCTCTTGAAACGGACCAGGCGACGCCATTGGGACCGCCTCGGAACCGGGAGCGTATGTCCGCCTTCACCTTTTTTGGTGCGCTTCCTATAAGTTAGAATCCGTTGAGTTCTCACGCAGGATGGTCCTGACCGATATGCTGAAGAAACTTACGGAGATATCGTTCCTCCTGCTCGTTTTCTCGCTTCCGTTCGCAAATCTCCCGCTCCCATTCAGCACGGGTCTCCCGTTTCAGCTTACCGAGCCGATATTTCTTGTCGTTTCTGCCCTGTTCGCGGTCTTGTTGCTCGCGCGGATCTCAAAGCCGGCCGGAGGAAAGATCTACCTCTTCCTGGGTGCATACCTGATCTTCATCGCTCTTTCAGCGGTTCTCAGCGAATCGCCCGGCAGAAGTGCGTTCAAGGCCGCCGGGATCGCCTACCTTGCCGGGCTGGCGTTGCTCGCGTTCAATATAGTTCGGGACGAATCTATGATTCGCCGGGTAGCTGCGGCCTGGATCGCGGCTTCCGCAGCGGTTTCGGCTTTCTCGCTTCTGGTGCTGATCCTTTTCTACGTAGACCGCGAATCGTCGCTCGTACGTTTCGGGCTCTCGCACTACGGCACTTTTCCGCGCGGCAATTACCCCAGGATCCAGTCGTTGTTCGCAAATCCCAACATGTTCGCGCACTATCTCGGCATCGGCTGGGTGATGCTGCTCCTCGCCAGGGAAAAGGGCTGGATCCAAAGCCGAACGGCATTGGCAGTCGGCGGGCTGATCGCGATCGCAGCTGTTTTCACGCTTTCTCCGGGGATCGGGGTCTTCTTCTTCTGCACGGGCCTGTGGATGCTCTTCAGAAACGGAAATGGTTCGCGCCGGCTGATCCCTCTGGCGATGGTCGCGGTTTCGGCGATGTTCGTCTTCTCGACCGCGGTGAAGTTCGACGGCAATTTCGCGCCGACATCGGAACCGTCTGCGCGTGTGCTCACCTGGTCCTCGGCCGCATCGACGTTCGCGGCGGAACCTCTCACCGGAAAGGGAGTAGGAACGGGCGCCGCGGAAGTAAGGTACGGGGCACAGAGGCTTACCGATGCACATAACATATTCCTGAACGTCGCGGCCGAGTCGGGCCTCGGAGCGGCCGCGGCCCTCTCACTGTTCGGGATCTGGCTGACGCTAAACGGATTTCGCTCGCGTGGTCCGGGATCAGTATCCGGAGCATTGGCGATCGCTTTCGCGGGAGCTTTCTTCTACCAGGGACTTACGGGATCGTTCGAGGACGCACGGCATCTATGGGTGCTGGCCGGAGTTCTTGCGGCTGCTGTTTCGATCCGGGATGAGGCCGCCTATGAATGAGAGCTTTAGCCTTCTATCGATCATCATCCCCGTGTACAACGAACACTCGACGGTCAGCGAGGTGATCGAGACAATTTCTGCCCTCGACCTTCCGTTAAAGAAAGAGATAATCGTCGTCGACGACGGCTCCGACGACGGCACGGCGGATCGGCTGAAGGGGTACGCGGGCTCCGTGAGGATCTTCACTAATCCCGTAAATGAGGGGAAGGGAGCTGCCGTCCGGATCGGCCTGGCGAACGCTACCGGAGACATCATCCTGCTGCAGGACGCAGATCTTGAGACCGATCCCAATGAACTGGAGAGCCTTCTTCGGCCGATTCTGGAAGGGAAGACCTCTGTCGTTTACGGTTCCAGATTTCTTCAGGGTGAGAACCGGATCGCTTTTACAAGGCGTCTCGCCAACAGGTTCCTTACCTCGCTGGCAAACCTGCTGCTGGGCACCCGGCTGACGGATATGGAGACCGCTTACAAGGTCTTCACTTCGGAAGTGGCGGGGAGACTCGATCTGGAGTCGAACAGGTTCGAGATCGAACCCGAGATCACGGCGAAGATCAGCCGGGCGGGATATGAGATATTTGAGGTACCCGTGACATACAGGCCGAGGACGCGGTTCGAGGGAAAAAAGATAAGGTTTGTCGACGGCCTCAAGGCGCTGGCCACGATCGTGAAGAACGGCTATCGGCGGCGGGACAATTAGGAAAGCTTCTTCTTTACCAGTTCGGACACGGCTTTGCCGTCGACTGTCTTGCCGGAGAGCCTCTCGAGGGAAGCTTTCATCACGGCTCCCATGTCCCGCATAGAGCCGGCACCGGTTTCCTCGATCGCTTTCGAAACGGCTTCTTCGATCTCGCTTTCGGAGGCCGACGCCGGAAGATACTCCTCGATAACCAAGATCTCGGCATTTTCCTTTTCGGCCAGCTCGGTCCGGCCTGCCGCCTCGTACTGCTCGGCCGAATCGCGCCTCTGCTTCACAAGCGTATTGAGGACCTTTATCGTTTCTTCGTCCGAAAGCTCGCCGCCGGACTCGATCTGTTTGTTCATAAGGGTGGCTTTCACCATCCTCAGCGCGGACAGCCTTGCGGCGTCTTTTTGTTTCATCGCCGACTTCATGTCATCGACGATCTTCTGTTGAAGGCTCATCTGTGCTCCCTTCGGCTGATTGAACATTTTGCCCGGATGCTCCAAAATCTAAGCTCGTGCCCGGGAACGACCGGTCCGGATTCCGTTCGAACGAAATCAATCATAAATGCTGGCCGAAGTTTCTTCAAAAGTCCCCAGGGGATGGATCCTGGGAGTGGTTGCGGGTCTGTTCCTTGCGCTGTTCTCCGCTTATCCCCAGATCAAACTGCTCTACAACGTCGGTGGCGAATGGAACGGGCATTACGCCTACAACGATATCGACGAGGTCGCGTACGCGGCATATCTCAAGGCGCTGATCGACGGAAGGCCCAGAAAGAACGATCCGTACACGGGCCGCGACGACGGGCCGGGCTCGCCGCAGCCGGAGTCGCTGTTCTCAATTCAGTTCGCGGCACCGTACACGGTCGCGATCCCTTCAAGGATCCTCGGAGTGTCTGCCCCCACTGCGATGACGCTTTCCGGGATGATCGCGGCTTTCCTGTCGGCATTCATCCTTTTTCTGCTGATCGCAAGGATTTCCGGCAGTCCCTGGGCGGGGCTCGCCGGATCACTGATCGCGCTCTGCGGAGGCGCTCTCGCGGCTGGAGAAGGCGCGATCGGCGAGATAATGGGTACGGGCTTTTCGTATCCTTATTTTCCCGCCTTTAGGAGATATCTTCCCGCGGTCCCTTTTCCGGTGTTCCTCGCGTTGCTGCCACTGATGTGGTATTGGCTGCGTGCGAAGGGAACGCGCCAGAGAATATGGCTGACGGTTGCGGCCGCGGTCCTGTTTTCGTTCACCGTCTTCTCGTACTTCTATACGTGGACATCGGCCGCCGCATGGCTGGCGTGTTTCGCGGCCCTCGCTCTTGTGCTGCGCAGGGACGAGTTCAGGCGTAACCTCTACGGCTTCATCGCTCTCGCAGCGGCCTGCGCGATTCCCCTGACGATCTACGGGCTGATGCTTTCTCAAAGGGCGGATACGCTCGATTACGTTCAGCTCCTCGTTCACACGCGCGAGCCGGACCTCTTCAGGTTTCCCGTCTACGTTGGTGTGCTGGCCGTCGTCGCGCTGATCGCCGCCGTCTGGCGGAGGACGGCCGATCCGCGGGGCGCTTCGTTCATACTCACACTCTCGCTCGCGCTGACTCCCCTGCTGCTTTTCAACCAGCAGGTGATCACCGGCCGCTCGCTCCAGCCGATCCATTACCAGGTCTTTATAGGGAATTACATCGCGTCAACGGCGCTGGTGCTGAGTCTGGCCCTGACGTTCAGGACGGAGCTCGAGAAGGGCGCCGTTGCGGCTAAGGCCGTCTGCGCGAGCCTCGCGACGTTGGCGGTGATCTGGGGATTCGTCGAGTGTCATTACACGGTAAGGGTCCTGGACGAGGCGAACGTATTGAGGGACGGTCATATGCCGGCTGCGCAGTTCCTTAAGCGCGAAGCTGAGGCTTTGGAAGATCCGTTCCGGGCGACGATCTTTTCGATATCGAACATACACGCGGACGATTCTCCGACCGTTTCGCCGCAGGCCGTTCTCTGGGCGCGGCACCAGCACGTGTTCGCCGGCCTTGGGTGGGAGGAAAGCAAGGAACGCTATTACAGGCAGCTTTACTTTCAGACACTTGACGACCGTTGGCTGGAACGGAGGCTGAGGAATGGCGATTTCGTCTCGATGATCGCGCTTTTCGGATGGGGAAGGCATTCCGACCGGCTCACCTCGCAGGCAGAGCCGCTTACATTTGGTGAGATAGAGGCAGAAGCGCGCAGCTTCCGGGCTTTCATCGAGGGATTTGACAAGAACGAGGCTTATCAGCCTTTGCTCACGCACGCGGTCGTGCCGGACGGCTGGGAGGTGGACCTTACGAACCTTGATCAATGGTACGAAAGAGACAGCGGGACGAAGGCGGGAAATCAGATCGTCTTCAGGCTGAAACCCAGGTTCGATCCAAAGTGAAAGGGCCGCCCCGAAGGACGGCCCGGAATTACTACTAAATTATCACTGCTTAAGCTGCAAGCAGATCATTAGACACTTCAGCGAACACCCTGCGTCCGTTGAGTGCGTCGTCTATGATCTCCCTTACTGCGGAGGCGTCAGGATTGACATCCATTCTGGCACAGGCCTTAAGGTGCCTGATGATGCCTTCCGAAGCGATCTCCAGCGCTTCGCCGGTTAGTTTTGAGTAACGGCGAGCCTGGATATGGTCAATCTGCAGGATCCTCTCCTGCAAGGTTATCGGTTTAGCTGCTGCTGCCACTTTTGTCATCTCCTTGCTTATTCTTACGATACTGCCCTTATTTATGAACCCAACGGGACTTTGTGAAAATTATCTCAAAGTTCCGCACTTCTAAAAAATGTTTACCTTCGAAACTGGTTTTCAATGACTTCCTAGAGGTTTACGATGGAAAACCGAAATGATGTTGAAGCTAGAAAGTAACGTTCGGGTAACGCGTTAGCTTTTAGAAAGGCAAATACTATCAAATGGATTTGCCTTTGTCACGATTTTTTTTCACTGCTGTAACATCGTTCCTTGAAAATGAAAAAACCGGCGGATCCTAAGATCCGCCGGCCTTAACTCTCGGCAAAAAGACGCCGAATGACTATGCTACGGAATCCTTCATCGCTTTTCCGACGCGGAATTTGACCGTCGTCTTGGCAGGGATCTTGATCGGCTGGCCGGTCGCCGGATTACGTCCTTCGCGGGCCTTGCGATGCGCCTTCACGAGCTTGCCGAAGCCCGGGATCGTGAATTCGCCGTTCTTCTTGACTTCTTTCTTGGCGAGTTCCGCCATTTCGTTAAAGAAGTCCTTTGCCTGCGCTTTCGTCATTCCGGTCTTGTCAGCCAGAGCGCCGATGATTTCAGTTTGGGTCATTCGAGCCATAGTTTTCTTCTAACCTCCAGTTTTGTTCAGTGAATATCAAATCGCTGTTTGTAACAGAACTTGTCCCAGGATCGGGACAGGAACATGGGAATTACGGAACTCGGTTGAGCAGCACGTTTTGGTCGGGGCGGCAAGATTCGAACTTGCGACCTCACGGTCCCAAACCGTGCGCACTGCCAGGCTGTGCTACGCCCCGGTTCGGATAGTGTTTCATATGAGAAACATCACTAAACATCGAATTTTACAGGCGAAAACGAGATTGGTCAAGTAGGATGACTTGTAGTCCCGCCAAAAAAGTCAGCAATTTTCGATGCCGCCGCTGAGCGGTGCGAGATTCGGGATTTCACTTCTTCGGAGAGTTCGCCAAAAGTCTCTGAAAATCCTTCCGGAACGAAAACCGGATCATATCCGAAACCTCTGATTCCAATGGGTTTACGAGCAATGGTCCCGTGGCAGCGCCCTTCGGATCGGAAGACCACTTCTCCGGAAGGCTCGGCGACGGCCATTTCACAGACGAAACAGGCGGACCGCGAATCGTCTTCGAGATCGCGCATTTCTTCAAGCAGTTTTGCGGTGTTTTCGGTATCTGAAGCGCCTATTCCCGCGAATCTCGCCGAAAAGACACCCGGCCGGCCTCCCAGTGCCGGGACCACAAGCCCGGAGTCGTCCGCAAGCGCCCAGTTTCCCGTCAGCTTTGCGTACGCTGAGGCCTTCCGGGCGGCGTTCTCACCGAAAGTGGCGCCGTCTTCTGGGATCTCCGGGATTCCTTCGAAGGACGAAAGGCCCAGCAGCTCGACTCGTGAGCGTTCCAGAAGTCCTCTCAGCTCCGAGATCTTTCCCTCGTTCCTGGTTCCGATCACAATGCGCCTTAACGGTTTCATCTATCGTCGTCCGGTCCCCCGCCGTGAGTGCCAAATTATTTGCCAAAACCTCGCGATTCAGGGTATAAAAGTAATGGCGCCTCAGCCGAATTCAACGCGGCATTTCCCACATTCCAGCCGTGACCCCAGATTCAGTTTCATACTCGATATTATGCCCACGCAAGGGTCTACAACCGTTTCAACCGCCGAGACAGGAAAATCCCGGGTGATGTGGAGCTCCGACAACGGCGCCCCGGCACTCGATTCTGAAGACCTCGAACTCGGACACTGGCTTGCCGGACTCAGGAGCTTCGTCGGTGACGACAGCGCCTTGTTCTCGTCAGCCGAAGGTGTCGCGAGACATCCCGCAAAGGAAGCGAGGCTTGTTCAGTCCGTGCTTTTGTCTCTCTCGGCCCGTGCGATGCGGTTGGAGGCGAAGAGCCGTTCCGCCGACCCGGGCGTCGGCCTGAGGCCGACGGGCGGACGCAGGTCCGGCACCGGTTCCTACCGTGATCTTGCCGAGCTCCTGCGGGAACTCGTTCTGATCGGAGAAAGGCAGGCGAGCACTGGCGCTTCCGATGGCGCGCTTTGGTCGGCTTCCCGAAGACATATTCACAAGAGTCTCGCAGGTTCGCAAGCCGTGGGCGGTTTCATCCGCGCTTCCGAGGCAGCTGCCTCCGAGATCCTTCCGGAAAGGATCCTCGGCCTCAGGGATTCGAAAGATATTCCCGAACGCTGGTCATACGATCTCGGGATCGTTCTGCCGAAGATCGGCACGATCACAAGCTATTTGAGGGTCGTTGCTTCGCTCCTCGAAAAGGACGAGCCGCTGCGCCAATCGATCTTTTTGTTCTCGAGGATCGACGATCTGATCCGCGATCTGATGGCATACATCAACAACCGGCTCCTTCGGTTCCCCGACGACACCGATGCTCTTTTCGGTTCGCTTGACGGCGCCGCGTACACTGCGTCGATCGAGCTTCGAAAGGTCCACGCCAACGAACTGAGGGGATTGTTCGAGATCAGGCCAACCCCGCTTGTGTTCGCGCGGATCGAGACCGCTTACTCGCTCTTGAATGACAGCCTGCAGATGACCCTCGTCAATTTCGCCCAGTTGATCGACCGGGACATCGAACCGACGGACGTATTTCCGGACCTCCTCACGAAAGAGCAGCAATCGATCCAGCTTCGCGAGAATATGTGGCACCTTCTGCAGATAGTCCAGAAGACCGAGCAGGATCCCGACAGCTGTCCTCCGGAGGAGCTGAAGAAGGAACTTGTCAGCTTCAGGGACAGGAATCTTTACTATCTCTTTTACAAAGATATGGAGACCGTCGAGAGGTTTATCGAAGAAGTGGTGATCACCGCTGACAACAAAGACCTCGTGCCGCTTCTCCACCGCTTCGGGGCGTATCTCGAGACTCTCCTGGGGCAGGTGAACATGCGGGTCGTGCTCGCGAAGCACCCGTTCGGACCGCTTCAGCGCGATGCTCACGATTTTAGCGGCTCAATGTGACCTCAGCGTTCCGAGCGGCTTGCGGAACAGAACATCGAAACTTACTGCGGTCCCGACTGCCATTACTACCAGTGCCGTGGCGGCGACGCCGGCGGCCATGAGTATCGGGTCGAACTCCCATTCGATATCAAACACCCAGACCGACACGGCATAGGATAGCGCTGTTGCGAACCCGGCCCCGATCAGGCCCGCGACGAGGCCGAGCAGCCCGTACTCTGCGAGCAGGATCATGCTCAGCGTCCGCCGCTTGGCCCCCAGGGTCTTCAGGATCGCGTTCTCGTATACTCTCTGAGACTTCGTCAGCGCGACCGAACCGATCAGGATCAGGATCCCGCTGAGCATCACGAAGCTGCCCACGAATGAGATCGCGAGCACGAAATTGTTGATCAGGTCGCGGATCAGTTTCGCGATGTCGAGCACGTCGAAGATCTGAACGTTCGGGAATCGGTCCAGGACCGCGTTCTTGAGCCGTGCACGGTCGCGTTCCGGCATCTTCTTCAGCATCGTCACGATGTACGACTGAGGCGCGTTGTCCAGGGCCCCGGGCCTGAAGACAAAAACGAACGCGGTCCTGGAGTTGCTGAAATCGATCTTTCTAATGTTCGCGACCTCTGCATTTATCTTCCTGCCCGAGATCTCGAACGTAAGATAATCGCCTACGCGTATGTCCAGCCGTTCCGCAAACCCGTCGTTCACCGATACTTGAGCGACCTCCGGGTTCACCGCTGCTTCGCCCCACCATTCGCCGTCGACTATCGATTCGTTATCGTCGAGTTCTGCGCGGTAGGTAACCGCGAACTCGCGCCCGATCTGGCCCTGTCTCTGGCGAACCTCGCGGTCTTGAAAGTTGAACGGCTCGCCGTTCAGCATCACGATCCTCGCCCGGACGGTCGGGATCTTTTCAGGCTCTTCCCCGGTTCTGGACTTCAGGAGGCCGACGAAACCCTCGATCTGGCTTCTCTGGATATCGCCAAAGAAAATGCTCGGGAAGTTTTCGTTGTTCGACAGATCGAATACGCGCAGGAGGTTTGTCTGAAGCGACTGGACACCGAGTATGACGAAGGTTCCGAGACCGACGGCAAGCAGGATCACGCGGGTCTGGTTTCCCGGCCTGTAGAGCGAGTTTACTGCCTGCCGCAGAAAGAATGAGCCGTATCCTCCGATTCTCTTGAGGAGAAAGATCAGCAGCGCCGAAGCCGCAAAAAGAACCACCGAAGTAACCGCGAGGCCTCCCAGAAATATCGAGCCTACGCGGATCGAACCCGCCTGCCAGGCGGCGAGTGCGACCAGGCCTGACAGCGAGGCCATCCCGATCAGCCATTTCGTTTTGTCGATCCGGCCCGTCTTTTCACCGCTGTCGTCGTGCAGAAGAAGCCTTGGTTTGATCGTACGGATGTGAAGTAGCGGGAGTGCCGAGAAAAGCATCGAGATTACGACCCCGAGCGCGATCCCCTGCAAAGCTGTCGTGAATGGAACCGCGTACGACATTGTTCTCGGAAGGCTTTCCACGAACCTGATCCCGATCAGCCACACGCTCATTTGGGCAAGGACAACGCCGAACACGCTGCCGATCAGGCCCAGCGTGAGGATCTGCAGCAGATAAACCGATATCACGCGCGTCCCGCCGGCCCCGAGGCATTTCAGTACCGCCACCGACTTTCGCTTCTGGTTGATAAAAGCACGCGCGACGTTCCATATTCCCACGCCGCCAAGGACGAGGATCAGAAGCCCGGTCAGCGAAAGATAGTCTTCCGTCCGCTCGAACTGTTCGCCAAGGTCCTGCTGGGTTTCTTTGTAATACTGAACGGTGAGTGTCGTGCCCTTGAGTGCCTCGCGCAGGTCGCTAACGAGCTGTGTCGGGTTCGAGTCCGTACGAAAGAGTATCCTCCGCCGCACGCGTCCCGTATTGGAGTTTATGCCCGCCTTGTCGAAAGCATCGTAGCTTACGAACACTCTCGACGCGACGGAGAACCCGGAAGCCCGCCCGGGTTCTTCCGCGAAGGTAGCCCGTATCCGGAACCGTGCTTCTCCGACAATGATCTCGTCCCCGATCTTCACTCCGAGATCTTCGAGCAGTTCCGGGCTGACCACCGCACCGTCGTTCTCGACTAGCGAATAAGAGAACGGCTTGCCGTCGCTCAGCCTGAATTCGCCGACCAACGGAAACGTGTCGTCGATTCCTTTCAATCCGACGAGAGCTATCGATTCCTTGGTCCGGTCGGCGGGCCTCGCGGCGATCGCCAGTTCGATAGTCTCGCCCCTGCCGTCGACGATGCCGGATCGTTCGACGACCGAATCGATCCTTGTAAGGTCGTCCGGCGAGAAAGCGCTTGTCGAACTGACGGTGAAATCCGCGGTCAGGAGCTCGCGGGCATCGCCTCCGACGGCGACGCTCAGGTTCCCTGTCAGGGCGCGCAAAGCAACTACGGATCCGACCCCGATGGCGATGCAAAGGAAAAAGAACAGGAGGCTCTTCCAGGAAGAGCGGATCTCTCTGATGGTGAGATTGATGACGAACTTCATCGCGTACCGCTCAGGCGAGACTTTCATCGGCTACGACGCGGCCGTCCCTAAGACGTATACGCCTTTCGGCCTTGGCCGCGAGCGACGGGTCGTGGGTTACCAGCACAAGCGTGATGCTGTGCTCCCGGTGAAGATCGGTCATCAGTTCAAAAATGTGGCCGCCGTTTCGCGAATCCAGATTGCCGGTAGGCTCGTCGGCGAGAAGTATCTTCGGGTCGTTGGCGAACGCCCTGGCGATCGCGATCCTCTGCTGTTCACCGCCCGAAAGTTCGGAAGGGTAGTGGTGACCGCGGTTCGTCAGTTCCACGTCGGCAAGGAGTTTTTCAGCACGCTCTTTCGCGCCGTCGATCCCGAGGATCTCCATCGGTATAAGCACGTTCTCGAAAGCGGTTAGCGACGGTATCAGGTGAAACGACTGAAAGACGAACCCGATCTTCCGGCTGCGGGTTTCAGCGAGGTCGTCCTCGCTCATCTCAGTGATCTCCTCGCCGTCGACGACTATGCTTCCCGCGGTCGGCGAATCGAGGCCCGCGATCAGACCAAGTAGTGTTGATTTTCCGCTTCCCGATGCGCCGGTGACCGCAACGAACTGGCCGTCGGGAATGGTTATCGAGATGTCGTCGAGGATCCTCAGATCCTCTGTGCCCGAACGGACGACCTTTGTTACGCTGGAGAGATCGATCATCGATAAGAAACGGACCGGCAAAATGGGCCGGACTCTTCACTTCGCCGCCCGTACGTTCTAGAATTCTAGCTTCAGGGCTCAATAGTAACTTGCGCCAAATACACAAACAAGTTGGAGGGTCCTGCATCCAACGCGGCTCATGAAACGAAGAAAACATCGATTGATGGCTTTTGGAAGAGGTTCGTCAGTACAACTTCTTGCGGTGGTGATCGCCGTCGTGTTCGCGGCTGCCTGCGGCACGTCTTCGGCAGACGACAGTCCGACCTCGGAGCGACGAGCGCGGCCTCCGGTAATCGAGGACAGTCGTCCGAAGATCGTCGCGTTCGGAGACAGCCTGACCGCCGGCTTCGGTCTCACCGAGCAGGAGTCGTATCCGTATCTGCTGCAGAAAAGGCTCGAAAAGGACGGCTTCAACTATGAGGTCGTGAACGCGGGCATTTCGGGCGACACAAGCCTGGGCGGGCTCGAGCGGATCGACTGGGTCCTGGGAGAAAAGAACGTCGAGATCCTCATCCTCGAGCTCGGAGCGAACGATCTGCTTCGAAACGTGCCGGTAGAGAAGATGAAGGAGAACCTAGACAGGATAATCCGGAAGGCGAAAGCGAAGAATGTCGAGGTGCTGTTCTGCGGGATGCTGGCGCCGCCCGCGGTCGGGGAAGAATACCAGCGCGAATACGTGAACGCGTTCGCCGACCTGGCGACGGAACACGACGTACCATTCGTGCCATTTCTGCTGGAGAACGTGGCTCTGAACAAGGAGCTGAACCAGGCGGACGGGATCCATCCGAACGCGAAGGGGACAGTGATAATGACCGACAATATTTACAAAGAGCTCAGGCCTATGCTCGCAAAGAATGAAAAGTAGCTAAAGAACTGCAATCGAACAAGGGGAAGCAAGATGAACATCGAGGGAAAGACGGCGCTGATCGTAGGCGCCGGCAGGGGGATCGGAAGGCGGGCCGCCGAACTGTTCTCCGGAGCAGGGGCAAACGTAGTCGTCAGTTCCAGGACCGAACCGGAACTGCTCGAACTCGAATACAAACTTAACTCGAACGGGGGGCACGACGTACTCGCGCTTGCGGCGGACGCGGCAGAGCCTGAAGACACGAGGATGCTGGTCGATCAGACGCTGGAGCGGTTCGGGTCGATCGAGTTCCTCGTGATCGCCGCAGGAAAAGGCATTCTCAAGCCGTTCGGCGATCTCACACTGAAGGATTTCGAGGCCTCGTTCCGCCAGAACACGGAAACCGCGTTCAACGTCCTGCAGGCGGTATTGCCGTCAATGAAGGAAAATAAATACGGAAGAGTTATCGCGATCCCGGGCGTTCTCGGAAAGGCCCCGATGATGAGCGCTTCGGCCTACTGCGCTTCGAAGTATGCGCTGACCGGGATGATCAAATGCCTGAAGGAGGAGTACAAGCGGTACGGGATCCGGTTTTCGCTGATGCATTTCGGAGGAGTGGATTCGACGTTCTGGGACGATATCACGATGAAGGTCGACCGCGGCAAAATGCTTTCGGTCGAGGCCGCCGCGCAGGCGGTCTTCTTCGCCGCGACTCAGGACGGAGAAGGCGTGATGTCGGAGGTCGTCCTTCTTCCCGAATCGCATCAGATGGTCTAAACGACCGGGGGTCGCTTTCCGACTGACGATCAAAACCGGACACGCGGCCTTTGCCGGTGTCCGGTTCGTTCATTTACACGGCTCTGTATCTAGATCGCGGGGTCGTCTGCCTTCGCAGGGCGGTTCTCTTCCGTATATCTGATAGTGCTGAGATTCGAATCGAAATAAAAATGCCTCGTGCCCGTCGCGCTTATGCCTTCGGAAACCTGAGGATCGGCATTGATCGAATAGAATGCGGGCTGGGACTGGGTGCGCTCCTGCGTCTTAAGCGTAAAGATATAACCGTTTACGACCGGCCGCTCGCCTCTGAACTTGTCGTCGAACGCAAGCGTCTTGATCAGTTCGTCGAAATTGGGAGCGAAGTTTCCCTGATGCTTCGAAGCGTACTGGACCTGGAGGCTTCTCACCGAGTCGAGCGACTGGATGGCGGCCGTCTCGTTGCCGCTGCGGGTCATCGCCTGCCATGCCGGAATGCCGACTCCAACGAGGATCGCTATAACGGCGATCACGATCATCAGTTCGATAAGGCTGAAACCGCGCCGGTTCCTTTTGATTTCCTTGAGGTAGTTCATAAAGCGTCAGTATTCTCCGGAAAATGTGCACGCATCGGCAGTCCTTTGGTTCCACGTATACGAGAACGGATTTTATAGTATATGGCGTTGGGAACAAACTCCGATGGAGATGTTCGCAGGATCGGTTGCAATTCCGCGCAACAACCAAGGACTTGTTTCGTGTGTCATAGGGCTGAAGGAAAGGATACGAGGTTTTGCGGCGCGTACGGAGATTCGGATGCAGAAGCGGACCGGAATCCTGTAGAATAGAAAAAGCGCGGGCTCCCGCGCTCCTGATCCGATGAGAGACTGGATAGTCAAAGACAAAAATGCGGCCGCGAGCCCGGAATCGCTGGCGAGCAGTATGGAGAGGCTTGAGCGGCTGCAGACGTCCATTGGCAGCGTGATCCGCGGCAAGTCCGAAACGGTCAAGCTCGCGCTCGTCGCGCTGATCGGGAAAGGTCATCTCCTGATAGAAGACGTTCCCGGTATCGGGAAAACTACGCTCGCGAACGCGCTGGCCAGAAGCCTCGCGCTTTCGTTCCAGAGGATACAGTTCACGTCCGACCTCTTGCCTTCCGACGTCATCGGCGTTTCCGTTTTTAATCAGCAGACAGGCGATTTTGACTGGAAACCCGGTCCGATCTTCGCGAACATCGTGCTTGCCGACGAGATCAATCGTGCCACGCCGAAGACCCAGTCCTCGCTTCTTGAGGCGATGGCGGAAGAACAGGTCACGATCGAGGGAAACTCAAGGCTGCTCCCGATGCCTTTCATGGTTGTCGCCACTCAGAACCCGACCGAACATCACGGCACATATCCGCTTCCGGAATCCCAGCTTGACCGTTTCATGCTGAGGCTTCATATGGGGTACCCGTCCAACGACGACGAAAGGGCGATCCTGAGAGACCGCGAGTCGCGCGATCCGATAGATTATCTTGAGCCCGTGATGGACGAGGACGACATTCTCGAGCTTCAGGCGATGGCGAAATCGGTCCGCGTCGACGAGGCTTTGGTTTCTTATCTTCTTTCGATCGTCGAGCAGACGCGCAGCACACCTGCAGTCGAGCTGGGGGCGAGCCCGCGCGGATCGCTCTCGCTTTTCCAGTCCGCGCAGGCGCTTGCACTGATCGAAGGGCGCGACTACTGCATCGTTGACGACATCAAGCGGCTGGTCATTCCCTGCTTTGCTCACAGGCTGATCGTCAGTTCGCAGTACACGAAGATCTCCAACCGCACGAACGAATCAGAACAGATCCTTAAAGAGATCCTTTCGAAGACCCCGGTTCCCGTTTAGGGATGTCGGGAAAGTTCCAGATCCCGGTCGCGATGCTCGAACGCCTCAGACTGATCCTTCAGCTATTCAGCGTAAAGGATATCCGCAACGGCGTCCTGGGGGCGTCGGTCGTTCTCGGCGGGCTGGGACTCGCGTTCCTGACGCTTTACGCGCACCGCTCAGGCGACGTCCGCCTTGCCGGCATTGCCGCGACCGCCTCTCTTGTCTTTGTCCTCCTTATAATCATCTTCGTGATCCCGCCGCTCGCCCGAAGCGCGAGCGCCGAAGCTTCCCAGCTGAACCTGCCGTTCGAGTTCACGACGGGAGGCGCAGTGTTCGTGGGTCTGCTTGTGATCGTCGCGTTCGCCGCGTGGAACACCGGCAACAACCTTTTGTTCCTGGTGCTTTCGTTCATCACCGGCGCACTTGTCACGGGATTTATCGTCGGTAATTTCTGCCTTCGGAAGCTGGATGTGAAGATGCGGTTCCCCGACACGATCTTCGCCGGCGAAGAGACCCCGATCCTCGTAAGCCTCCACAACCGGAAACGTCTGTTCCCCGCGTTCTCGGTAACTGCCGAGGTCCGCGGAAAGAACAGGACGCGGTCGGCATTCGCTTCGGAGATCGAACAACTGCTTCCGAAAAGGCTTGCGAAGCGGTTTACGGAGCCGCCTCTCGTCAAGTACACGCTCGATTACTTCGTCCATATCCCGCGTAGGGACTACATCGAGAACAAGGTCGAACACGTCTTTCCTCGCAGGGGACGTTTCTTGATCAAGGATTTCGAGCTTTCAACAAAATTCCCGTTCGCCTTCTTCCGCCATCGGAGAAGGCTCCCCGCCCAGAAGGCGGAGATCTATATCTTCCCGCAACTCGAGCCGCTCGAGCTCGAGATGATCGACATCCCGGTCGAGACCGGAAGGCTCGCATCCAGGAAAAGGGGGGCGGGGCAGGACCTTCTATCGCTACGCGATTACAAGCCTCTGGACGATCTGCGCTACATCGACTGGAAGGCGACGGCGCGGTCGGGAGGAGTCATGGTCCGGGAGTTCGCGGCCGAAGATGAAAAGCGTGTCAGCGTCATCTTCGACACTCGGATGATCCGCTCGCGAAAGGAGAAGCAGCGGAACCTGCGAAAGCGGATCGCGGACGAAAAGGACCAAAACAGGTTCACGGACACCGAGAAGCGATTCGAGAACGCTGCGAGCAAAGCGGCCAGCCTGCTCACGCATTTCTCCGAGGACCAGTCGGAGATTCGTCTTGTCGTGGACGGCCGCAAGCGCGAGTTCGGCGTCGGCAAACAGACCCTGCACAAATTCATGCGCGAACTCTCGACGATCGACCCCACTTACGTCGAGAGCTTTGACGGTTCCGTGCTCGACGAAATGTTCGCCGAAGTCTTCAACGACGAAAGGAACAGCCACATCTTCTTTATCACCGCACTCCCGTCAGGCGACATACCTCCCGAGATCTTTAACCGCTCGGTCGTCGTACAGTACTGAGTCCGAGAACAGACTTCCGGCCCCGAGGGGCGCGGATCCCGACTCAAGCTGTCATAAACCTCGCCGTAGCGGTGTTTTAGTGTTGAAAGCCATTTGCAGATGCTAAGATGAGCGAAGGCGTGAAAACTCTAGTGGACGTGATGTCCGAACAATCGGCTGCCGAGACAGAGAAGATCGTTTTTGATGAGGCTTTTACGCTTCACAACCGGACTGTCTTCCGGGCGGCGTGTGCGATTGTTCAGGATGCGGGTCTCGCCGAGGACATCACTCAGGAAGTCTTCATCCGCCTCTACAAGAACCTCGAAAGCATCACCAACGAGGACATGCTCAAGCCCTGGCTGATCAGGGTTGCGATAAACCTCTCCAAGAACACGATCCGCGGGAACTCGAGAGCGAACACCCGCGAGGAGAACTACGTCAAAGAGCATCCCGAAACCGAGGAAATGACGGCAGAGATCGAGCTCGAGCGCCGGGAAACGGTGAGCGAGGTCAATACGGCGCTTGAAAAGGTGAAGGAGCCTTTGAGAAGCTGCCTGATCCTGAAGCACCAGGGACTGTCGTACAGGGAAATCGCCGAGAGCCTTTCACTTACGGAAACCAGCATCGGCACATACATAGCACGTGGAAAAAAGGAATTCATACGGTATTACGGTAAGATCGGAGGTGACGCATGAGGGATAACTGCTTTGATTTGGGGACGATCCAGGCGTTCACCGACGGCGAACTCAGCTCCGGTCGTTCGGAGCGGCTTCTGAAGCACATCGCTGTGTGCGACGCTTGTGCGGCGCTTCTCGCGGAATGCGAGGAGGAGTCCTCGTTCGCGTACTCGGTGCTCGACGAGCAGCTCAACGTCCTTGTCCCGACCGAGAGGCTTCGGGCGAAGGTATTTGCCTCGATCGACCGGCTCGAGAACCGGCAAAGGCTGGGGTGGCTCAATCAGATCGGCGCGTTCTTCAGCATCAACAGCCCGGGTTTTGCCGCGGCCGCCAGCGTCGTGATCGTTGTGGGTGTTATCGCCCTTGGCGTGAGCTTCTACGGGCCGGCTCCGGATACCGGATCGGTGGCCGTGAACAACTCAGGTCCGGTGAACGTCGACATCGTGATTCCTGCCGAGATAGAATCCGCTCCGGAGCAGGCCGAACTGCCGCCTGCCGATACGGAACTCGTCGGAGCGGACGAGATAGAAGAACCGGGGCGGCCGGATGGATACAGGCCCATTAAGACCGTGTACCCAGAGCCGGTCGATCAGGGATCTGACAGTTCGAATTCCGCAGATACTGCGGCTGCTTACGAGACCAATATAATCAGCGAAGACAGCTATCTGCAGACGATCGCGACCCTCGACAGGACGGTCAGGAACAACAAGGAAATGCTCAGGCCTTCCGAACGGATCGCTTTCGAGCGAGACCTGGCGGTCGTCAATGATGCTATTGTTAAAATGAAAGACGAGGTGCGCCGCAACCCCGACAACCAGGCGGCCAGGGAAGTCCTGAAGGCTTCGTACCAAAACAAGGTAGACCTTCTGAATTCGGTCGCTGAAAAGACCGAACTGATGGCGAGCCTGCAGTAGGCTCGCAAAACGAACTTCGGTAAGATGATCCGTATATTCCACAGACTGATGCCGCTGCTCCTCACGGCGGCATTTATTGTGACCGCAGGTGCGGCGGGCGCCGGCGTGTACGCGCAGTCGGACGACGCCGAAGCACCGAAGGAGCCGAAAGACAAATCGGTTTGGAAGGTCAAGGACCTTCCAAAGCCCCCCGATCCGCCGAATCCTCCCAAAGCCCCGAAAGTGAGATCCGCGGCAACCGTGTGGGCGACGTCCGACGAGACGCTTCCGCCGGAAAAGGCGATCGCCGTACGGCCGGACGTTTACGTAAGCCTGTGCGTCCGCCGCGGCGCGGTCAGGGTCAACGGCTGGAACCGGAAAGAGGTAAGGGTTTTTCACAGAGGCGGAAAGGAGCTCGGGCTGAAGGTACTTGAGCGGGACCGCGAAAAGGTCCCGAACTGGGTCGAGGTCCTCGGTTACGAGCCTGAAAAGGCCGGTGCGGTAACTGACAAATGCGTCACGGGCGAGATGATCGAGCTGGACGTGCCCAACGGCGCTTCTGTGACTATCAAGGGGCTTTCGAGCGAGACTTCCGTCGAGGGGATCAAGAGCGCGGCGGTAGAGATCGTCGGCGGTGACATATATCTTAACGACATCGCGAGCCGGATCGAGGCAAGCACCCAGCAGGGCGGCGTCACGGTCAACAACTCGAAAGGCAAGATGGCGGTCGCCACGACCACCGGGAACATCGTCGCGTACAACACGGAGGCCGTCGATGCGGGCGATTACTTCAAGGCTAAGACAAGGAGCGGATCGGTCACGATGCAGTCGATCGGCCAGAAGGACATCGCGGCTTCGACGATCACCGGATCGATCAACTATCTCGGAGAGATCAGGAACTACGGCAAGTACGAGTTCTCGACCACCAACGGAATACTAAACATAGTGATCCCGGAAGCGGCCTGTTTCTGGATAAACGCCGCCTACGGAGGTCAGTTCATATCTGACTTCGAAGTCACAGTGATTACAGAGAGCGAGACGGAATCAGCGATGTACCTGAGGGGCAGGGTCTGTTCCGGCGAGGCGAATCTTTCACTCCGCTCGTTCAGCGGAACGATCCGGCTTCGGAAACGCGAGGCCACGGCAGGAGATCCGAAATTAGTTATCGTCCCGTAAAGAAAGCACAAACCGGGAAATTGTTGAAACGGACCCTTCGCGGTCCGTTTTCTTGTATGGAACGGTGCACGACAGATTGCATTGATCCACCACCTGAACCAGATCGATCCCGCAACCGTAGATACTTGCACAGGTCGTCCCCTTGAAGTTAGAGTTCTCAACTGAATCTATGGCGTCGCAAGCACTCGTCGGCCAGGTCCTGGACGGGAAGTACAGCATCGAGAAGCCGCTCGGAAAGGGCGGGATGGGGACCGTCTATCTCGCAACCCACATCGGGACGGGAAGGCCGGTCGCGGTCAAGGTCATCGCTCCCGACTTTATGGAGCGGGCGGAGTTCGTCGAACGTTTTCGGAGGGAGGCCCAGGCCGCCGGCCGTCTGAGGCATCCGAACGTCGTCGACGTCACCGATTTCGGGTTCTCCCGGACCACGGACGGCCCCGAGGTCGCATACCTCGTGATGGAATATCTCGACGGCTGCACTCTCGGCGAGATCCTCGACGAGGAGAAACAGCTCCCCGTAGCGTGGACCATCGACATCATCGAGCAGGTTTGTTCGGCTGTCGAGGAAGCGCACCGCCAAGGCATCATCCACCGGGATCTCAAACCCGACAACATATGGCTCGAGCCGAACCAGCGCGGCGGATATACCGTCAAGGTGCTCGATTTCGGCATCGCGAAACTTGAGGAGACCCAGCTTGCGAACGCGGCGAGGGCGCGTTACACCGATCGGTCCGGTCGCGGCGAAACGCGCGTTGACGCGCCGCAGAACACGCTCGCCGAAAGTGATTCAGCAACGGTCGTCGACGGAGGATCCCGGACCCTGGTTTCGGAGAATGAGACGCTGGCTCTTGGAAACGGCAGTTCGGATCCGGAGATCGAGGCCGAAAAGGCCGGAAGCCGGGAGGTTAATCTGGAAGGCGGCACGGCGATAATGGACCGCTCCGGCGTGCCGTCCGACCCTTCGATCGAGGACCGCGGGACCGTGATCGCCGGCGGAGGCGAATCGACCGAGCGGTCCGACCGCACCACGCCTTCGACCGCGGCTCTCACCCGTATGGGGGCGGTCCTGGGCACTCCGCTTTACATGTCTCCCGAGCAATGCCGCGGTGAGAAGCTCACTCCCGGATCCGATATCTATTCACTGGCGGTGATCGTTTACCAGATGCTTTCGGGCCGCCTTCCCTTCGAGGGAGACTACGTCGAAGTAATGGAGGGCCACAAGCACGGCCAGCCGCCGCCCCTTGACGCCAAGAAAGTAAAACGGAAACTTCGCGAGACGTTGATGACCTCGTTGGCCAAGGCGCCCGAAGACAGGCCGGAAAGTGCCGAGATCTTTGCGAACAAGCTGCGGGCGAATTCCGAGGGACTCGGAAAGCTGCTAACAAGGGCGCTGTCGATCTTCGGTGAGAGGCTGCCGAAGATAATGCTTCTCACCGTGATCTCCTTCAGCATCCCGATCGTGCTCAACTTCGCGAGGGTATTGGTGAACATTGGTTTTGCCACTGATTACCTGGAAGAGAGCAGTGTGCTCATGTTCATCAGCGGCTCACTGAGCCTTGTCATCTTCTTTCTCCAGATTATCGCGGTCGCGATGCTGATCGGAATGCTCACCTGGCTTGTCGGGCAGATCCTTGCATACCCTCTGCGGCCTTTGAGTCTAAGAGCCGCTTTCCGGGAAGTCCGGCAGCATGTCAGGTCTCTAGTCGGCCTCGTGACTCTGAGCTCGATGATCGCAGCTGTCGGGTACATGTTCCTCATAATTCCGGGGATCTTGATCGCTTCGCGATACATGCTTATCGCGCCTTCGATAATGATGGAAGGCGTACGCGGAAGAGCGGCATTTCGGAGGTCGGTCGAGTTGTACAAGCGCGCGCGGGTCACCGTGATTGCGACGGCGTCGTTAATCTTCCTCATCAGCGCAATACTTCCTATATTCTTAGGACTGTCGATCGGTTCGATCGTGGGGAATATCGAGAAGTCGATCCAGATCGCGAAGATGCGAGAGGAAGGTGTTCCGTCGGCGGCCGAGCGAAAGAAGATGGAGGAAGTCGCAGGGGAAAAGAAGGAGGAATCTTCTGATCTGAACGTGAACTGGGGCTCAAGAGGATTTCAGATCGGCGGGACCGATGATATGGAGAAGGACGAGAACTTCCGCCTCCGCGCCTCGATCATCGAAGCGACGTTCGAACTTATCTGGACGCCCATACATCTCGTGATCATCGCCTTCTCTTCGATGGTATCGGCTCTCATCTATTTCAAGACGCGCCAGGCGGGCGGCGAGTCGATGCAGGAACTGCTCGGAAAACTGAACAGCGCGAACAGCCCGCAGAGCAAGTGGCAGGAAAGGGTCAACCGAAGGCTGATCCAGTCCGGACGCATCAGCAGCGGTTCCGGCACTTCCTGAGAATTCCCGGAATGTCCCCTCTTAAATCAGGAAAAATCCAAGCCTTTGTCGCGCTCTTTCTGGGTCTTTCCGTTGGAGCGTTCGCCCAGCAGTTCGACCAGACTTACCCGCTCGCTGCGGCTGAGGAGATCTCTGTCGTTAACGAATTCGGGAAGATAAGCGTTACGGTGCTGCCGGCTGATGCCGGTGCCGGTTCGCTGCGAGCGGTTTCCGCAACGGCCTTCTCGAGAGGGGACGTCGTAGTGGGATCGAAGAAGGGAAAGATCTCGATCGAGGTCGTTCCGTCGTCTTCGCAGGCCCGGATCGACCTTGAACTCTCTGTCCCTTCGAGATCTTCGGTGAAACTCGAGAGCCGCGAGGGAGAGATACGCTTTTCCGGAGACTTCCGGGAGATCTCGGCGGAAACGTCCTCCGGGACCGTGATCGCCGACCTGCCGACCGAGAACCTCCTCTACAAGTTCATATGGACCGCCGCCCGCCCAAGGATTTTGAGCGATCCGGACCTGGCCGAACCCGAAGAAAAGAACGCAGGAAAAACGGTTATCGAAGGCGAGCTCAGAAGCGATCCCTCCGCCGTGCAGACTGTCGTCGAGGTCAGGACCTCCAGGGGAATACTTCTTCTCAACGTCGATCCGGAACAGGTGCCCACCTCTCTTTCGGAAAGGCCTTTGACCGAGGCCGCAAAGGCGATGGTCCGGAGCGGCGACGTGTTTCTTTCCGAAGCGATAAGGCGCGCCAGCCCGAAGTACTTCGGAGACTACGCCGCTACTCTGCCTCCAAGGCGCACGGGCCCGGAACTTGTCGCTGCGCCGGAACGGAGGCCGGTTCCGGGCGGCGAGATACGCACGGTAAACGTTCAGGTAACGGATGCGAACAACCGGGCCATCGGAGGACTCCCGGCGGATCTTTTCACGGTTACGGAAAGCGGCATCGAGCGCGAGATCGTATCGGTCGAAACCTCGTCGGCGCCGTTCAACCTTGTGCTCTTGCTCGATGTCTCGGGAAGTATCCAGAACTACGTCGATTTTATTAGAAAGGCGGCGAGGAGCTTCGTCGAAACGGTCGACGAGCGCGACAAAGTTGCGATCATCACTTTCCGGGGCGATATCCAGCTGCTCTCCGGCTTCTCGACAGATACCGAGATGCTCTCCGAGAGCCTCGACAGTTTCGACTCCGGAGGCCCGACGGCCTTTTATGACGCGCTTGGCTATGTCCTCGCGGACACGCTTGAGCCTTTAAAGGGCGAACGCTGCGCGATCGTCGCACTGTCCGACGGAGAGGACAACCGCTCGTTCCTTTCTTTCAGCGCCCTCTTAGGCTCGCTTCAGGAGAGCGGCGCGCTCGTTTATCCGCTCTACGTGCCCGCCGGAGTGGCCGCGAGAGGCGCTGGTACCGAAGATTCGTCAAGTGCCGCAGACCCTCTGAGGGACAAACTGCTCTCGTTCACGCTTTCGGAGAAGGCCCAGGACGAAGGCGAGGCGCTGGCCCGCATCTCGGGCGGGGTCTACTACCCGATCACCCGCCTGAGCGAACTGCAGAAGGCTTACGACGACATCGTGAAACAGCTTCGCACGGCCTATACGATAAGATACCGTTCGGGCTCGCGCGGCGACGGCTCGCCGCCGAGGGTCCGCGTGAAGGTGGACCGCGACGGTGCATTTGTCCGGTACGCGGATTCCACGCTGCGGTGAAATGAAATAGTTGAAAGCGGCAGGTGATGTGAACTCGCGGTCGGCGGGTTCGAAGGTCTTACATAATGCAATGTGGTTCTGGATTGTACTTCTGGCTTTCTCGGTGTTCGCACTCTTAAATGCGAGACGCGCAGCGAGGCAGATTGCCCCCGATTTTGGGACAGATCCGAGAAGGACGGAACTTGTCCTCACGATTATTCACATTGTGTTTGGGATCTTGTTCTTGCTTTGGTCATTGGCCGGCATTCTTGGCTATGTGAGCGTGGGTTAGTTTCCCTGGCCGTTTGTGGTTGTTACAGTGAGCGACGGAGTCTCGAATGAACACTACGCTTCTAGAATCATTGTTCGAGGAACAGGAAAAAGGGCCTGTAACCGTATCGCAATTGAATTCCGAGATCCGCTCGGTTTTGGAATCGGGGTTTTCGAGCGTCTGGGTCGAGGGCGAGATAACGAACTTTCATTCTGCCGCTTCCGGACACTGGTATTTCTCTCTGACCGACGGTAACTCCCTGATCAAGGCCGCCTGTTTCCGCGGCCAGAACATGCGGATAAGATTCAGGCCGGAGAACGGAAACGCCGTGCGCGTGCGCGGAAAGATCTCCGTTTATTCTCCGAGGGGCGAGTACCAGATAATCGTCGAGACCCTCGAGCCGGTCGGCGAGGGCGCGCTGGCGCTGGCGTTCGAACAGATCAAGGCGAAACTGCAGGCGGAAGGACTCTTCGACGAGGCGTTGAAGCGGCCTCTTCCGGCGTTTCCGAGGCGTATCGGCGTGGTCACATCGCCGACCGGCGCTGCCGTTCACGACATTCTCACTGTGCTGCACCGCCGCGCCCGCTCGGTCAGCGTCGTCATCGTCCCGACGCTTGTGCAGGGTGAGCTCGCCGCGGGACAGATCGCGAGCGCGATCGGTCTTGTGAACGAATACAGCGCCGGCGCGCCGGAGGATGAGAAGATCGATGTGCTGATCGTCGGCCGCGGCGGCGGTTCCGCGGAGGACCTCTGGGCGTTCAACGAAGAAAAGGTCGCGAGGGCAATCCGTGCGTCTGAGATCCCTGTGATCTCGGCGGTCGGACACGAGGTCGACTTTTCGATCTCGGACCTTGTCGCGGATGTGAGGGCGGCGACGCCGTCTGCGGCGGCGGAGATCGTCGCTGAGAGCGAGGAAGTCGTGATCAAGCGGATCGTTTCCGCACGGGATTCGATCGGCCGGACGCTGGACTACAAACTTATCCGCCTTCGCCATCGGCTGAACGAGGCGCAGCGTTCGGAAGTCTTCTTCCGGATCCCGCAGAACATAAGGGACACACGCCTGAGGATCCGCGAGAACCTGCGGGAGGCGCTGGACATCATCCGGAGACGAATGGACTCCGGGTCGAAGTCGACGCGGGACCTCACTCACAGGCTTTCGCCCGCCCGGCTAGCCGCGCACGTCGAAAAGCGCAGGGGCCGCCTAGATTCCGCAGCGCAGAAGAGCCTTGCGTCGGTCAGAAAACGACTTGCGAAAGCGGAAGAAAGCTTGAAGATCCGCGCTGCCTCGCTGGATGCGTTGTCGCCGCTCGCGGTGCTCACGAGGGGGTTCTCGTTGACGAGGGACTCGGAAGGCAGGATCGTCAGGGATGCGTCAGAACTCTCCGCCGGCGCACGGGTGAATGTGAAGGTGCATCGCGGGAGTTTCGACGCGGACGTGGTGCATATCGAAGAGGAAGGCTGAAAATGACCGGAAATCCGGAGTCAAGATTTGAAGTTGTGATCGAAGACAAGGGATCATCCCCGGTGCTTTCGGCCGCTGCAGATGCCGAAAGACGCACAGAGAAACGTGCGGGCGCGCTGAAGGCCTTGGCGATAATCGCGGTGATTCTCTCCGTTTCGGCTGTAGTAGCTGCAGCGGCGGGATTTCTTTACTGGCGAAGCCTGGTAGATTCTCCGCAGTACGCGTTGGCCGAACTTGTCGAGGCGGCGCACCGGGACGATCAGGAGAAGATCGCCGAGCTCGTCGACGTCGATTCGGTGGTCGAGAACTTCGTGCCTCAGGTTACCGAGAAGGCGATCGAGCTTTACGGGCGAGGGCTTCCGCCGGAGACGATAAAGAAAGCACAGATCGTCGCTACTCCGATCCTTACGGTTGTAAAAGCGAGGGCAAGGTCGGAGCTGCCGGGACTTCTGCGCGAACGAACATCACGGCTCAAGAATGTGCCGTTCTGGGGCCTCGTGGTCGGAGCCGACAGGTATCTGGAGATCGAGATCGATGGGGATTCGGCAATCATCCGCAGCGGCAGGGAGGAACGTCCTCTGGAACTGACGATGAAGCGCTCCGGAGACGTGTGGCGGGTAACAGAGGTCCGGGACGAAGAACTCGCGAACAAGATCGCGGGAAAGATCGGGCAGGAACTGATACTGATCGCCAAAGAGGCCGGCGAAGGTAAGATCGAGGATGTGGGCAGGCGGCTCGGCATCGACGGGATAGGTGATCTTTTGAAGCAGGCGGAGGAGATATTCAAATAAGCTATGAGCAAGAACGGATCGTTCGAAGAATCGCTTGAAGCGCTGGAAGAGATCGTGACCAAGCTCGAGGAAGGGGACCTTCCCCTCGAAAAGAGCCTGGAACTCTTCGAGGAGGGAGTGAAGCTCTCGCGTCGCTGCCAGGAGAAACTGGCTGCGGCGGAAAGAAGGATCGAGATGCTTGTGAAGGACGCGGAAGGGAATCCGGCCCTCGAGGCGTTTGAGGAAGACGGGTCAATCGACAACGATCAATGATCATCGGTCAATGGCGGATCAGTCGGCGGAAACGTGAACGTGGGGGAGCGTGCAGATCTTCATTGGTCGTTGATCATTGCACATTGGACAGTGACGATCAGGAGCGCAAGCGCTGCTCTAATCCTTGAACCTTGAACTTTGACCTTTGAACGGGAATGCAGGCGGGACAGCGCCGTTCCGATCATATCCGTAGCTACCGCTTTCGAGTTCCGATGCGATCGCCCCTCCGGGCCACCTGGGCAATTCGTCCGGTAACCCCGGGATTCGACTTCGGCTCCACTTGGGGCTAACATCCGTCGCCGCTCCGCGGCGAAGATCCGTTCGACACTTTTTGTTCCGCATCTTACCTCCCCAGTCCTCAGTCCTCAGTCCTCAGCACTCATCACTCATCACTTTCGGAGCGGGCGAGGACGCCTGCGCTCCAAGTGGAAAAGACCGAGTCGCTTTCGCGAACCCGGTCTTTCTCTTGCCTGGAGGGGCAATTGTCGAATCGGTTCTATTTGGCCTTCTTTCCTTTGACAGTCACCTTGGCAAGCTTTTCATAGCCTTCCTTTTGGACAGCCTTTTCGGATTTCGATTCGTTGATCTCGGCCGAGACCGCCGGCGACTTCACTTCTCTCAGGAAGTACCGTTCGCCGTACTTGTAGAAAGTAAGCTGGCTTTGGCTGAAGGAATTGAGGCGATCGCCCGATCGTCCGGCAAGAATGAAAGCCGCATCGGTGGAATCGAGACTCTCGATCCGGACCGTGTTCTGATTCTCGCGGGTGACCCTGTAAGAGCCCTTTTCAAACTTGTTGTTGCCGATCTGGAAGTCGAAGGGGACGTCGAAGGTGATGCTGTCCGAAGCCCCGGCGGAGCCGGCGCTTACGATGACCGCTGACAGCGTAAGAATGACCGCAAGTGTGATGACCTTGTATGAGTGCTTTAGCATTTATGTATTTCTCCTTAATGAAAATTGTCCGGGGGGTGCTGAGAACCTCAGCGGCCCCCGGACGTATCACCTGCATAGGAATGAACATTTGAACAACTGTTCGATCTATCGATTGGCAATGGACGTGCCATATTCGGCAGACTTCACACCTGACTTGATAAACACAATAATGTTAACAATTTACAAAGGCGCCCCCGCCCACCGTCCGATTTCCTTTGGCGATGCGGGGCCCTTTGTCCTATCTTGTAGGTTAGCCCGACTAACTTAAAAGATAGCTCCAGGGTATGGAAGCATTGGACGGAAATACGAAAGCACGGATTCGCATCACGTTCTCGGACGGCAAAGAGAAGCGCATCGACCTGAAGGAAACCCGCACTCTTGTCGGGCGGGGCGATGACAACGACATTCGCCTGAGGCACCCTTCGATATCCAGAAAGCACTTCGCGATCACGTATTCCGATGGCCGTTACATAATCGACGACCTGGGAAGCCTGAACGGAACGCTCGTCGGCGACAAGCCGGCTGAGAATTACGAGCTCAGGGACGGCGACAGGATCACCGCGGGCGATTTCACAATGATCTTTGAGCGGCCCGCGGAAAGGGAGCTCAGATTCTGCGACGTCGAGATCGATAACGACACCGCGATCGAACTTCCGGAAGAGTTCGTTTCGCTTGACATGGACAATGTCGTCTCGAGCATCGCGAGGGACCTGAACGCGATCCTGAAGGTCACGGCAAAGATCAACGCCATCCACGATGTAGAGGAGCTTCAGAAAGAGCTCCTGAGCGAGATCCTGGAGGTCGTGCCCGCGAGCTCCGGCGCGATCATCCTTGTCGATGACGAAGGAGGTCTCGCTGAAGTCGTGGGCCTGAACAAGAGCGGTTCCGGCGGGCACGTGCACGTCAGCCGGACCATAATCAGCCGGGTGATCGACGAAAAGACGGTCGTACTTGCCAACGACATCGTGAACGACAGCCGGCAGATGACGCCCGAGAGTGTCGCAGTGGCGGGAGTTTCTTCGCTTCTTTGCGTTCCCATGTATCTCTACGACACGGTACACGGTGTGATCTACCTTTCGACCTCGGCGGATGACCAGAGCTTTGACGAGAGCCACGTGAGATTTATGACCGCGATCGCCTCGATCGCCTCGATCGCGATCGGCAACGCCAGGAACTTCTCGATGCTAAGGATCGAGAACGCCAAGCTGAAGACCGCGAACTCGCTCGAAAAAAAGATGATCGGCGAGAGCGAGGCGATGAAACGCGTCTACGGATTTATTGCCAAGGCCGCACCGAGCGACGCTACGATCCTGATCGAAGGCGAAAGCGGCACCGGAAAGGAACTGGCGGCAAAGGCGATCGTCGTCAACAGCCGCCGAAAGGAAAAGCCCCTTGTGATCATCAACTGCGCCACTCTGACCGAGAACCTACTTGAGTCGGAGCTGTTCGGTCACGAGAAGGGCGCGTTCACCGGAGCCGTAACGCAGAAGAAGGGAAAGATCGAGATCGCCGACGGCGGCACGCTGTTTCTCGACGAGATCGGCGAGCTTCCGCTCACGCTCCAGGCAAAACTGCTGCGGGTACTACAGGAGCGCGAGCTCGAAAGGGTCGGCGGGGTCGAGAAGATCGGCGTAAACGTTCGGGTGATTGCGGCGACGAACCGGGACCTGGAAGAAGAAGTGAAGAATGGAGGCTTTCGGCAGGACCTGTTCTATCGCCTGAATGTCATGAAGTTCCGAATGCCTGCGCTCCGGGAGCGCAGGAGCGACGTCATGCCGCTTGCGGAGGCATTCTTGCGTGACTACGCCCGCCGCAACGGCAGGGCTCTCAGGGGGTTCTCGGAAAGCGCGCGGGAAAGGCTTCTTGGATATGAGTATCCGGGAAATGTGCGCGAGCTTGAGAATGCGATAGAGAGGGCGGTCATCCTCAGTTCCGGCGAATGGGTAGCTGCGGAAGACCTGCCTGAGGAGTTTGCGGTTGAGAACCCGGCTGCGGATCAAGTCTCCGGCGAGCTTGTGCCGCTTCAGGAAGGCGTCAAGATCAAGAAAAAACAGATGATCATCGAGGCCTTTCGTAAAGCAGAAGGGAGCTACGTCGACACGGCAAAGATCCTGGACGTCCATCCGAACTATCTTCACAGGCTGATCAAGACACTGGGGATCAAGGAAGATCTCGAGAGCCTGTAAGCGCTCGACACGACGAATAGAGAAAGAGCGCCGGGATCCATCGCCCTGAGGGCTGCAGGATCAGGCGCTCTCTCTGTTGCGAAACCAGGACCGCAGTCTAGATCACGTCGCGTATCGAGACGGGAGGCCCGGAAGTTCTCGATCCCGGTTCGCCGTTGGCAGGGAATCGCCATAGGTCCCCTTCCCATCTTCCGAAATCGTAGTGGTCCGGGTTGTACCACTGTATCCGGTCCGCCGCGTAGACGGTGGCGTTCGTGTGAATCGCGAGTGCCCCCATCAGGTATTTGCCGTCCGCAGTCGTGCCTTCGTTCCCGGCTTCCGTATTGGACGCGGCGCAGGAATAGACGACGATGTTTTCAGTCTGGTCCTTGATCGCTTCCCACATGCTGACGTTGTTGTGGAGAACGTCCTCCTGGCCGAGCTGAAGCCCCATCCCGCCCGCATCCATCGACATACGCGCGTTGTTGTTCGAGCCGGCGTAGCCGTGACAGAGGATGAAGATCGTGTGGAGTTTTCCGCCGTTGATCGTGATGGAGGTGTCGACCCGGTTGAATGCGTTTCTTAAGGGTACAGTGGCGTTGAGGTTGTAAGTAATGGTAAGCGCCGTCAGGAAGGGAAGGTTTCCTGTAAGTCTTTGATCGCGAAAAATAAGATATTCGAACATTTGTCCTCCTTTGAGATTATTGCCCCGATATGACCTCCCGTCCTGCCGCTTCCGCTGGCTCTTTACCTGGTCGGGTGTCAAAAACAAAAACGGGACGCTGGTCTCTCGCGCGTTTTGCGAAGTGTCAACGTCCCGTTTCGTTTGAAAGGAGCCTCAGGAGGCGAACCTTCCTAATCTCTTGCCATAAATATCCGGAGTATGTACCAGAACAGCAGCGCCACGCTGGCAAAGAGCCCCAGCGAGGCTGCCACGTGCTGGTCGGTCCGGTAATGGTGAAGAATATTGGATGTTTCGTAAAGGATCGCGCCGCCGGCGAACGCAACCATAGCAAAGGCGAAAACACTCCCAAGCCCAAAACCGAACATTATTCCGGAAACGATGAACCCGAGCGCGACAAAGCCGCCGATCGCCAGGATCGGCCCGAGGAAGGAGAAGTCCTTCCGGGTCAGGAACACGACTGCCGAAAGGCCGGCGAAAAGTCCGCCCGTGACGACTCCGGCCTGGAGGATCGTGCTCATTCCGTCCGATTGGCTCGCAGCCATATAGATCAGCGGCAGGAAGATGATCGACTCCGCGAGCGTGAACAGCAGAAGGCCCATGTACTGCATGTACTTCGAGGTCGAAGACTGCGCCCAGGACTGCGCTAGCCACGACACGCCCATAAAAGCGGCGAGGACGATAAGCCAGGAATAAGGCCCGCTGAGCATCGTCGAGGCGATCCAAATTCCGCGTCCGGAACCTATCAGGTACGACACGATCGCTCCGAAAAGCAACACCGCACCCGCCAGGTGGATGTAGGTCTTCCGTATGAAAGCGGCACGATCTTCAGGAAGCGCTTCCGCCGCCGAGAGTCCGCGCACCTGGTTCACAAAAGCTGATTCGTTCATTTCAGTTCAATTCCCTAGAAAGTGTTTCGACAGAAGATGCCCCGGAACGACTTCCGGCTGTAACTCAATTAGGCGCGAATCACAATTGTATCAAATGCCGGCGCTCTGTTCCCTTCTTTTCCAACCGGGAAGAATTCCGCGCAAACCCGCGAGAATTCGCCTCGGCTATTGGTAGCCCGAGATGCAGGCGGCATTCGGGACCGCTAAACAGGCGCTTTGGCCTCGAGATCGAACGGTATGCACCTTGCCCTTCCGATTGAATAGGTATGAAAGATATGTCGGATCAGATTCTATTCGACTTGTTTGAACCGCGGGCCGATTCTGTCCCGGGAACCATTCGCTTCCTGCAAGGAATGGCAGCCGGGACCGCGGGTCTTGCGGATCATTTCTATTAGCTGCGGTGCGGTGCTGCTTCCGCGGCAACGGAGGTGCGAGATGAAAAGACTGCTTATTCTCGTGACCGGAGCTGTCCTGCTCGGTTCCGCTGCGATCCTCGAGTGGAACTTCGAAAGCCGGGAAGTCTCGGCTGCTAATCCGGGTTCCGCCGGCGACACGGCGGTTCACAGGACCATTCCGGCACGATTCGATTACGCGCCGTTCGCCTGGAGGACGGTGGTCAACAATTCCAATTACCTCCCAAAAACAAAGAAACGGTTCAACAGTTACAACCAGCCTTCGGTCAGTGCCGATGGCCACGTTGTTTTCCGGGCGAGGGGAAGGGGACAGCCTCGTGCGACGGGTATCTTTGTCCGCCAGGTCAACGGTCCGGAAATGACGTCGCTTGCAGATCTGACTGTCGAGGTGCCGTATCCCAACAATCTGGGGACAATGTTCAACGAATTCCCGTCGATCCCAAGGATCTCGCCAAACACCGGCATCATTGCGACGCGCGGAAACCACCAGCCCGTATACCGTTATGATCTACCCGACGGAACCGAGACGAGGGTCGGGACAACCGGGGTTTACGTAATGCGCGGGGACGGCCTTGTCGTGACCGGGGCTTCGAAACTCGGGCTTGTGCCCGGATTCGAACACTATTCCGTGCCGGGTACGGACAACAACGTTGCGTTCGACGTATTTCCAGGTTCGCCGGCAGTGACTGACGACGGAACCATAGTCTTCAAAGGCAACTACACGGTCGAGGGAATGAGAAAAACAGGTGCGTTCTATCGAAGAGTGTTCAACACGCCCGGCGGAGGTTTTGACGCGCCCGAAGCGATCGCTACAACCGACACGGAGATCCCTGGCGCGCCGCCGCACTTCGGCTACAAGGAACTCACGTTCGGCTCCGTAGCGCCTCCCTCAGCGGTCGACGATGTTGCAGTGTTTGTAGCGCTCGACAATGAAGATGATCCGCACTTCGGAGGTCTCTACGCAGCGCCGATCAAACCCAATCCGGAACTGGTGCCGATCGCGGAGATCGGGAAAACGCTCCCGGGGCTCGAGATCGAAGAGCTCACCGGCGTTGGTGAGGGACTTTCGTTCGACGGAAGGTATTTAGCATTCTGGATCTCCTGGGGAAATGAAACGAAGACAGTCAGGCTCTATTGCCCGGAAGAGGGAAGCGCCGACCGGATCGAGTACTGCAACGGCCTCGATCCCAACAGCGTTTTCGACAAACAGACCGGAAGGTGGTTTCAGGAAAGGCAAATGCCCCTCGGCCAGGGAGTTATCGTCTATGACCTCCTCACCGACACGTTCAGCCGGATCGTGACCACCGAGGAGTTCGATGATTTCCTTTTCTGGACCTACTCGGGACATGTCCCCGGTTCGACCGGGGACCATAGCGAAGGCGAACCCCCAAGGTGGAGGTCAAGCGCTTATTTCAGCGTTTACGACGGCACGATAGTTTTCAAGGCGCGCACCGGAATGATGGGGAAAGACAACACCTATCTAGATCCGATCGACGGCATTTACATCTCCGATGTCCGGGCTTATCCCGAGATCAGGGCCTTGGCCGAGACGGGAATGGACGGAGGAGTTCTCGATCCGAATATCCCGCCCGCGATCCGTGCGGCGTATCCGATCACCGAGCTCGGGCTCGAGCGCGAGGCGCTCAGAGGCAGCTATCTGGCGATCAGCGCCAAGATGGGAAGCGAAGAGGATGGCTGGGCAGGGATCTATCTGACGAACACACACGATCCACCCACCAGCACCGTCAAGACAGACAAAAGAGGTCAACGGAAGCCGGGCCTCCGCTAAGAATCAACGCCAACAGAGAAGCGCCGAAGCCGGGGACTTGCTCCCCGGCTTCGACTATTTTCTCCTGTATCACTTTTCGTCTCCCGCGACATATCGCACGTTCGAATGTGAAAGAATCCGCGGTCGAAAACGCGGGATCCGGCGCCGTTCCGGGATGTACCGTTTTTACGGGCTCAAACGGCCCCCCGAAACGGTTGCCGTTGGCACTGCGGTTGCGACCTTTGTATTACGAGGAGTCATCGCGGTCTTTGAATATTTGCGATCCAAACCGGACGGCTCAGACAAGGAAAGTTGAGGGATCGCGGCAATCATCGCCGGGCGGAGCCCGGCAGTTTTTCAGACAAGGCAATGAGCCGATCGCGGTTCCGCCGCCCGGCGGTTGGTCGGCGCTCGACAGGGGGTGAACCATGAGAACCAGACTATTTACAATTTTAGGAGTCGTGCTCGCGGCGGGCTTCCTGATCGCTTACAGCGGTCAGTCGGCCTCAGCAGTGAAGAAAGCGGCCGCGGACGCACAGTTAGCGGAATTTCAATGGCATACGGTCGTGAACAACAGTTTTGCGATCCCTGATTCAAATGCGAATTTCAGCAGTTACAGCCAACCGTCGATCAACAGCGACGGAATGATCGTCTTTAGGGCGAGAAGCACCGGCGGAAGGCATGTTTCGGGAATCTTCAAGAGAAAAGCGAATACCGGAAAGATCGTTACTATCGCGGATCAGAAGGTGGACGTTCCTTATCCAAACAATCTTGGGACGAAGTTCAGAGAGTTTTCAGCCTTTCCGAGAATCGCTGCAAACGCGGATTACATCGCGTTCGAAGGACTCCATCAGCCCGTTTACCGTTACTTTCTCGATGACGGCGAAGAAACCAGGATAGGAACCGCCGGTATTTATGCAATGCTAGGCTCGGATCTCCTGTTAACCGGAGCATCGAAACTAGCTCCTGCGCCCGGATTCGAGTATTTCGGAGTACCAGGATTCAAGAATATGCCGTTCAACATCTTCCCGGGCGGCTCGGCGATCACGGATGACGGAGCCGTCGTATTCAAAGGCAATTTCACTGTCGATGATGAGGAGCAAACTGGGATCTTCTTCCGGCCGCTGATCAACACGCCAGGAGGCGGAACGGATGTTGTAGGCGTCATCGCGACCTCGATGATGGATATACCGAACCAGCCTCCGAGCGGGATCTACAAGGAACTTACTTTCGACTCGACCGCTCCTCCGACAGTGGCAGGCAACAGGGTCATTTTTCTTGGCCTGGACAACGAGTGGGATCCGCACGTCGGAGGCATCTACATTGCCGAGATAAAGGACGGAGCGCCGTTCGAGGCGATTGTCGAGATAGGTTCGCCGCCTCCGGGACTTGAAGGCACTGTGCCGGCGCTGACGCGACTCGGCGAGGGACTTTCGTTTGACGGCCGGTACATAGCGTTCTGGGGTGCCTGGGGCAATGAAATGCGCAATCTCAGGCTGAACTGCCCCGCGGATGGGAATCCGGACATCGTGGCGTATTGCCGGGGAGGTGATCCCAGGAGCCAGTACGACGAAGAGAACGACATCTGGTATCAGATGCAGCAGGTCCCCGAGAACCAGGGGATCTTCCTCTACGACGTGATCGCGAGGCAGACCTATCTGGTTGCCGACAACGTGAACGGATTCTCCGACTTCCAGTTCTGGGTCTACTCCGGAAAGGTTCCGGGATCGGGCGGCGGAGACGATATCGACGCCGAACCGCCCCGATGGCGATCGTCGGCATTCGCGGCCGTCTCCGAAACAACCGTCGTGTTCAAAGCGAGGACAGCAGTTCAGGGCAAGGACGGCACATATTTCGATCCCAAGGACGGGATCTATATGAAAGACCCGGTCAGCGGCATACCGATGCTCATCGTCGCCGAGACAGGAATGGACGGAGCGCTGTTCGACCCGGCCCTCACACCCGGCACGATGCCGGTGACGGAGCTGGGAATCGAACGCGACGGGTTCAGGGGCAGAAGGCTCGCCATCAACCTTGCGATGGGCAATGAAGAAGCAGGTTGGGGCGGAATCTACTTCACGGTCGTCGGCGGAAGCCATTCGGCTCTTCCGACAAAGGAAGCTGACAAATCCCTTTCCGACAGGTTAGGCAAGAAGCGGCAGTAAACACCACAGCGGTCAGGGAAAAAAGGGGAGCCGGCAACTTGCCGGCTCCCCTTTAACTTAGGCGCCCAAGGCCTCATTCGGCCTGGGCCTGGGCCATCACGACCTCTTCCTGCTCGTCCGGCCTGGGCGTCGCGAGACCGAGCTCGGGAGATCTCCACAGGTTCGAAAGAAGCAGCTCCCTGATAAAGGTCATCTCTTTCGGAAGCCTGTCGTAGAGTTTGAAGAAGAGGTCGTCGTGCATTGCGATCTCCTTTATCCAGAGGTCGCGGTCGAGGGCCATCACCTTTTCGAAGTCTTCGCGGGTGAAGTCCTCCAGCCCTCTCCAGTCCATGTCCTCGTAGCGGGGCATCCAGCCGAGCGGCGTCTCATAGCCTTTCGACTTCCCTCGAGCCCTTTCGACGATCCATTTCAGGATCCTCATATTCTCTCCGAAGCCCGGCCACAAAAACTTGCCGTCCTCGCCCTTGCGGAACCAGTTGACCGAAAAGATCCTCGGCGGCTCCGGGATCTTGCGGCCGAAATCAAGCCAGTGCCCGAAATAATCGCCCATGTGGTAGCCGGCAAAGGGAAGCATCGCGAACGGATCGCGCCGGACCTCGCCGATGTTGCCGAATGCCGCTGCCGTCATTTCCGAACCCATCGTAGCGGCCATATAGACGCCGAAAGCCCAGTTGAACGACTGCTGGATCAGCGGAACGACGCTGTTCCTGCGGCCTCCGAAAACGAATGCCGAAACCGGCACGCCCTTCGGATTGTCAAAATTCTCGTCAACGACGGGGCATTGCGTGATAGGTGCGGTAAAACGCGCGTTCGGGTGCGCGGCAGGGGTCTCGCTAGCCGGTGTCCAGTCCTTTCCGTGCCAGTCGATCGCGTGATCTGGTGCGGGCCCCATTCCTTCCCACCAAACGTCGCCGTCGTCCGTCAGCGCGACATTCGTAAAGATCGCGTTTTCCTTGATCGAATCCATCGCGTTCGGATTCGTTTCGTAATTCGTGCCCGGTGCGACGCCGAAGAACCCGGCCTCGGGATTGATCGCTTGCAGCCTTCCATTTTCGTCGGGTTTGATCCACGCGATGTCGTCGCCGACTGTCGTAACCTCCCATCCTTCTTCCTGAAACGCCTTCGGCGGGATCAGCATCGCGAAGTTCGTTTTTCCGCAGGCCGAAGGGAATGCGGCGCAGACGTAATCCTTTCTGCCGTCCGGGGACTTCACGCCGACGATCAGCATATGCTCCGCCAGCCAGCCCTCGTCGCGGCCTACGGTCGAAGCGATCCTGAGGGCGAGACACTTCTTGCCAAGCAGAGCGTTTCCGCCGTAACCCGAGCCGTAGCTCCATATGAGCCTTTCTTCCGGGAAGTGGACGATGTACTTGTCTTTAGGATCCGGGCTGCACGGCCACGTGACGTCTTCCTGTCCAGGTTCCAGCGGCATTCCGACGGAATGGAGACAGTGGACGAAATCGCCGTCGCCCATCGCCTCGACGGCCTGTGTCCCCATCCGGGTCATGATCCGCATATTCACGGCGACATAAGGCGAATCAGTAAGCTGCACGCCGAACATCGAGATCGGCGACCCGATCGGGCCCATACAGAACGGGATCACGTACATCGTTCGGCCCTTCATCGAGCCGTCGAACTTCGGAGTCAACGTCGCCTTCATCTCTTTCGGCGCCATCCAGTTGTTCGTGGGTCCGGCATCGGCCTTCGCCAGCGAGCAGATGTAGGTCCTGTCCTCAACCCTTGCAACGTCAGAAGGGTGAGAACGCGCGAGGAACGAGTTCGGCCTCTTCTCCGGACTCAGGCGAACGAAGGTCCCTGCATCGACCATTTCTTCGCAAAGGCGGTCGTATTCTTCCTGCGAGCCGTCGCACCAGTACACGTTGTCCGGCTTGCAAAGCTCTACCATCTCGGTCACCCAGCGTATCAGTTCCTTGTTAGTGACTCCGGACGGGACGTTAATGTCGGTCATATGAATGCTCCAAAACTTGGGTCTTAAAGAATTATTAGCGAACCTCTCCGGCGCCATTTGCAGGCTGCTGAAGGGGTCCGCCAATGCTGAAATTTAGCACCATCTTAACATAATAAGACCAAATGCAAAGGCACTCCAGAAGGCGTCCGGAGTTTAATGAGTTTTCCTAGTTTGGTGAGTTGACTGAGTTTGGCGAGTTTACTGAGTTGATTGAGTTTTTCGGGTTTGGTAAGTCCGACGGTTTTGCCTGGGCACGGGTATTCTCCGCCAAACGGGAACTTGCGCCGCCGGTTACCCGGGACAGCGCCGTAGGCGCGGCAGGTCTGTAGCAAACACGATCGCGACAATGAACCCTCGCCGCGTTAGCGGCGGAACGAGTTTCCCGGGTTTACCAAGTTTGGCGGGTTGACTGAATTGTCCGGGTGCGGCGTTGCATCCACCGCACGAGATTCGTTCAGTTGACTAGACGGGACAGTGCCGTAGGCGCGGCAGTTCTGTAGAATTCCGAGTTTGCCGAGTTTCCTGAGTTTGGTGAGTTGAGGGGTTTATGAGATCGGCTGGCGCGATATTTTCTGCTCACTGCTCACCGCTCGAGAAGCGGGCAAGCCCTCCGCTAAACGACTCCTCTCCAACTCATCACTCATCACTCTCCACTCATCACTCGCCGCCTTCTCCGCTGCATAAGGAACGTATGCAGAAGCACGCCCGAGAGAATGACCGCTCCCCCGACCAATGCCCAGCGGCTTGGACGCTCACCAAGGAACAATAGAACCCAGACCGGATTCAGCAGAGGCTCGATAAATCCGATGATGCTCGCGTCCAGCGACCGCACGCCCTTCGCCAGCCCGTTGGTGAAAAGAATATAGGCCACGCCTATCTGGAATACGCCGAGATACGCGACCGCTCCGAGATCGATACCAGAGACCTCCGGCGGATGCAGGACCAGCAGGGGCAGCATCGCGATCACTATGATCACATTCCCGTAGAAGACCGAAAGTGCGGGGTTCCGCTCGAGCGAGTGCGGATGGCGGAGCGTAACGAAGTAAAGACCGAAGCAGACGCCGGAAACAAGACCGGCGATGTTTCCGCTGAACGGATCCGGCGCCAGCTCCGTCGATGCTCCCGGCTCGAGAAAGAAGAGGCTCATTCCTCCGAGACAGAGCACGACCGTTATCAGGTCCTTTGGGCGGAACCGCTCCTTCAGGACAAAGGGCGCCGCGATGAGTATGTAGACAGGCGCCGTATATTGAAGGAAGATCGCGTTCGCCGCGGTAGTGTTCTTGTTCGCGTAAACGAAGCTACTCAGAGTCGCGGCATAGAGCAGGGAAGCGATGATCGTAAACCAGCTGAGCCTTAGGCCCTTTCTGAAGGTAAAGAGCGCGACGGTGATCGCGGCAAAAAGCGCCCGGCCGAAGTTGACCGAGACCGCGTCGAGTGATGTGAACTTTATGAAAAGCCCGCCGGTGCTCCAGAGGGCCACGGCAATAACGACCAGCCAGACGGCGGAGATGCTCGATCCTGAATTGGCGTGTTCTGCGGGCATTCCGGGCCTGAATCAGTTGCCCCTGCGCGGGGGTCACAGGAGCAGCTGCAGCGCAAAGCGCTGCTCTAAACTGCCCGAACAGAGACCGTTTAAAGCAGCGCTTTGCGCTGCATACCAAAAACAAACAGCGCTTCTCGCCGCAAAAAGATTTGCCGGCTAATTATCCAGCACATCCGAGATCGTCTCGCGCAGCCTCGCCGCCGAAGACGTCGCCGGTTCGAGCTCGACCTTCTCGACGTTCCCGTAAACCTTCTTTCCGAACACCGCATTCCACGGCGGGATCACGATCGAGACCGAGCCTTCCGCAGCCGCCTGACAGGCGAGCCTCATAAACGGTTTCTTCTCGTCCTTCTGGCCGTAACCAAAGACCTTCATCTGCCTTTTTTCCAGGGGTTCGACATCAGTAAGGTTCTGTTCCCCGCCGAGTACCCCGACCCAGCATGTGCCGCACGCGGCGGAGCGGCACTCCACGGGGATCACGCCCTCTATGCAGCGCTCATCTCCTTCGAGCCAGTTTCTCGACTGGTCGCGAGCCGCCGCCGAAGCGATCTCTTCGTCGAAAATTATCTCGAAAGTAGCCCGCTTGTCGTTCTCGTCCCAGGTTACACGAAAGTCCTTGTCGATCGTTTTAAGAAATCCGAGGAGTCCGCGGCTCGGTTCGCTTGTCCGTGCCTCGACGATCTTGTCGGGACTCTGTTTCAAAAGTCCCGAAGGCTTGTAGCCCTCACCCGATGTCGCCGAGAATTTCTCCGCACCTGCCTGCCGGAACGTCATCAGCCCGACTGCGGCGATGCCAAGCGTCAGTTCCCGCGCGGCACCGGTCTCTTTCGAGACAAGTTCGGCCACCTCGCCTATCTCGGCCATCAGTTCGACAGTTCCTTCAGCAAAATCCTCGTTCCTTTTCAGCACTGCTTTCTTTACCGCGGGCCAGAAGCGCGTGCCGTACAGAAACGTGTGTGAGGTGTCGATCTGTTCAGAAAGGTCCCAGTTACCCTGCATCGCGAGCCCGTGCAATGTCGCGTCGCGGTCTTCGGCGGAAAGAATGTACTCCCGCAAGGAAATCGGAAAGAACCGGAACCATATCCGCACCGCGTTTCGGTCTACTTCGTGAACCGAGCCGGAAACCCTTTCGAGCGCGTCCGCCCAGTCGTTCTCCGCGGGGCGCGCCAACGCTGTTTCGTAGCTGCTGTTTGTTGATTCGCTCATGTCGTACAAGTCCAATACATTGGTTTGAAAGAAACTAAAAATTTAACCAAATTAACCGCCGCTGCACAACCCGGACCGCCCGCGCCCCGCTTGTTCGAAATGGATCATTCGGCGCTTGACAATGATTTTTCCAAAACCTATAGTCTGAAGTTTCGGACTTTTCGTCTGATCCCCTCCTTCCGGGAGGGATTGAAAACGCAGGCCGTTTGGCGTTATCGGCAAACGGAGCGACAGTTATTGTGGCGTAAAGCCGCGTGTCCGTTTCGAAAGGAAAAGCGATGCGCGGGGCGAGAGAAAACCTACGAAATTAGAAGGTGCCTCTTCGCAAGACGCGGGAGGGACCTCAAATCCTGAAACGAAAAGGTCACGCCACAGCAAAGTTGAGAAGAAGGAAGATATCTTTTCCTGCGTAAAGAGTTCCTGATAATAACTTAACCGTCGAAAACCAGTACGTTGTGTAGCCGCTTGTGCTAACTGCCGGATGCGATCCGGTAAGAGGCAGGCTACGGGACGCTTTTCGCTTTTTGACGCCAAGATTTGATCGCCGGAACGTGCCGGCGAGCAGCCGCAAAAGGCGGCCGAAACGAGCAGAACTATGCCGACTATCAACCAGCTTGTCCGAAAGGGCAGGAAGAAGATGAAGGACAAGACGGCGAGCCCCGCCCTTCAGGGCAGCCCGCAAAAGAGGGGAGTTTGCACGCGCGTCTATACGCAGACGCCGAAAAAGCCCAACTCCGCCCTCAGGAAGGTAGCGCGCGTGCGCCTGACGAACGGGATCGAGGTCACGACCTACATTCCGGGGATCGGCCACAACCTGCAGGAGCACTCGATCGTGCTCATCCGCGGCGGCCGCGTCAAGGACCTTCCGGGCGTCCGTTATCACGTCATAAGGGGAACGCTTGACGCCTCCGGTGTCGAGGGCAGGAACCAGAGGCGCTCGAAGTACGGTGCGAAGCGTCCGAAGGGGGCCAAGTAAGCCCTCGGTCTTCAATTTGAGGCCTTAAGAGATATGCCAAGAAGAAGAGTCGCAGTCAAAAGAGAGATCCTTCCCGACCCGATCTACAACAGCGTGGTAGTGTCGAAGTTCATAAACGGGATCATGAAGACCGGGAAGAAGTCGGTCGCCGAACAGATCTTTTACGGAGCGATGGAAGAGATCGCCGAGAAGACAGGGGAAGAGGCTTTAAAGGTCTTCCAGGCGGCGCTCGACAATGTCGCCCCCGGTGTCGAGGTCAAGTCCCGAAGGATCGGCGGCGCCACGTATCAGGTGCCGATCGAGGTGACGAAGGACCGGCGCAATACGCTCGCGATCCGTTGGATCATCAGTCACGCAAGGGCGCGCAGCGAAAGGACCATGAAGGAACGTCTGGTCGGCGAGATCACGGACGCAAGCCAGGGCCGCGGAGGCTCCGTGCGGAACCGCGAGAACGTTCACAGGATGGCCGAGGCCAACAAGGCGTTCGCGCACTACAGATTCTAAACACCGGACGGCGGGCCGAAGGCCCCGTTCTGGGCGGAACGGGACGAGTTCACGGCACGCATTAAAGAAATGTCAAAGATCACTCTGGACAAATTCAGGAACATCGGGATCATGGCCCACATCGACGCGGGCAAGACCACGACGACGGAGCGAATCCTCTTTTATACGGGCGTTTCGCACAAGATCGGCGAGGTCCACGAAGGCAGCGCGACGATGGACTGGATGGAGCAGGAACAGGAACGCGGGATCACGATCACATCGGCCGCGACGACCTGTTTCTGGCGCCGCAACGATGTCGAGCACAGGATCAACATCATCGATACCCCGGGCCACGTCGACTTTACGATGGAGGTCGAGCGCAGCCTCAGGGTCCTCGACGGTGCGGTTGCCGTTTTCGACGGCGTGGCCGGCGTCGAGCCGCAGTCCGAGACCGTCTGGCGCCAGGCCGACAAGTACAGGGTTCCCAGGATCTGCTTCATCAACAAGCTCGACCGAGCCGGAGCGTCGTTCGACCGTTCGTTCAAATCGATCGAAGACAGGCTCGGAGCAAACGCGGTCGCTCTCCAGATCCCGATCGGGATGGAGGACCATTTCAAGGGCGTCGTCGACCTCATCACTATGAAGTCGCTGCTCTGGAAGGACGAAACAAAGGGCGCCGAGTATGTCGTCGGGGACATCCCCGCCGAGCTTCAGGCGGACGCCGAAGCGGCCCGCGAAAAGATGATCGAGGCCGCCGCGACCGTCGACGACGAGTTGATGTTGAAGTACCTCGAGGGCGAGGACATCTCCGAAGAGGAGATCCGGAAAGCCCTTCGCGAGGCTACACTCCAGCTGAAATGCGTCCCGGTTGTGATGGGAACCGCGTTCAAGAACAAGGGCGTCCAGACGCTTCTTGACGCTGTCGTCGATTTCCTTCCTAGCCCGCTTGAGGTCAAGGCGATCGAAGGAGTGAATCCGGACACCGAAGAGGTTGAAAAGCGCGAGGCGGATTCCTCCGCCCCCTTCTCCGGCCTCGTTTTCAAATTGATGGTCGACAAGCATCTCGGCCAGCTCGCCTTTGTCAGGATCTATAGCGGAACGGTAAACGCCGGTTCCTATGTCCTGAACACCGCCAAGAAAAATACGAAAGAGCGCGTGGGACGCATAATGCGAATGCACGCGAACAAGCGCGAGGACATCGATTCGGCGGCCGCTGGCGAGATCGTGGCGATCGGCGGAATGAAGAACGTCACCACCGGTGACACGATCTGCGCCGAGGACCACCCGATCATTCTTGAATCGATCGATTTTCCGGATCCGGTCGTGCAGGTCGCGGTGGAGCCGAAGACCCGCGCCGACCAGGACAAGATGTCCGTCGCTCTGAACCGCCTTGCACAGGAGGACCCGAGCTTCCAGGTTTCGACCGATCACGAGACCGGCCAGACGATCATTGCCGGAATGGGCGAGCTCCACCTGGAGATCCTGGTCGACCGTATGAAGCGCGAGTTTGGCGTCGAAGCGAGCGTCGGCAAGCCGCAGGTGGCCTACCGCGAGACGATCACGATCCCCGCCGACGGCAAGGAGATCTTCAAGAAGCAGTCCGGCGGACGCGGCCAGTTCGCGCATGTCGAGCTTTCGATCGAGCCCGCCCCCGGCGAAGACTTCGTTTTCGAGGACAAGATCACCGGAGGCGCGATCCCCAGACAGTTCATCAAGCCCGTCGAGGCCGGCATCAAGGACGCTTTGCAGCGCGGATTCCTTGCGGGATACGAGCTCGTCGACATCAAGGCGACGCTGAATTTCGGCTCGTTCCACGAGGTCGACTCGGACGAGCGCTCGTTCCAGATCGCGGGAAGCCTCGCGTTTCAGGACGCCGTCAAGAAGGCCAAGCCGGTCCTGCTCGAGCCTGTGATGAAGGTCGAGGTCGTGACCCCCGAGGAATATATGGGTGCGGTCAACGGCGACCTTAACCGGAGGCGCGGCCAGATCGAGAAGATGGAGCCGAGACCCGGCAACGTCCAGGTGATCACCGCCTACGTTCCGCTTTCGGAGATGTTCGGCTACACGACCGACCTCCGGTCGGCGACCCAGGGCCGCGCGACCTCCACGATGCACTTCGAGCGCTATGACAAGGCTCCGAACAACGTCGCGGAAGAGATCATCGCGAAGGTGCAGGGAGCAAGCATTTAACAGCAACTTTTGTGACTTTTTCAGAGGAGACTGAACACACACTATGAGCAAAGAGAAGTTTGACAGGAGCAAGCCGCACGTAAACATCGGGACGATCGGACACGTGGACCACGGGAAGACGACGCTGACGGCGGCGATCACGACCGTATTGGCGAAGACGAACCCGAACATCAACGTTAGGGCGTTCGATTCGATCGACAACGCGCCGGAGGAGAAGGCGCGCGGTATCACGATCGCTACGGCGCACGTGGAGTACGAGACGGAGAACCGTCACTACGCGCACGTGGACTGTCCTGGGCACGCTGACTACGTGAAGAACATGATCACGGGAGCGGCTCAGATGGACGGGGCGATCCTGGTGGTGGCGGCGACGGACGGACCGATGCCGCAGACGCGCGAGCACATACTTCTCGGGAGGCAGGTGGGAGTACCGGCGATCGTTGTGTTCATGAACAAGGTGGACATGGTGGACGACGAGGAGCTTCTGGAGCTTGTGGAGCTCGAGGTGCGGGAGCTGCTTTCGCAGTACGAGTTCCCGGGCGACGACATACCTGTGATCAAGGGCTCGGCATTGAAGGCGCTCGAGGGCGACGAGAAGTGGGAAGGAAAGATCCTGGAGCTGATGGAAGCGGTGGACAGCTACATACCGACGCCTGAGAGGGAGACGGACAAGCCGTTCCTTATGCCTGTGGAGGACATCTTCACGATCCAGGGCCGCGGTACGGTCGCGACGGGACGTATCGAGCGCGGGATCATCAAGGTGAACGAGCAGGTGGAGATCGTCGGTATCCGCGACACGCAGACGACCGTCTGCACGGGCGTGGAGATGTTCAAGAAGCTTCTTGACGAAGGCCAGGCGGGAGACAACGTCGGGCTTCTGCTCAGGGGCGTGGACCGCAAGGCGATCGAGCGCGGCCAGGTGATAGCAAAGCCGGGATCGATCACGCCGCACACGAAGTTCAAGGCCGAGGCCTATGTCCTGACGAAGGAAGAGGGAGGGCGCCACACGCCGTTCTTCACGGGCTACAGGCCGCAGTTCTACTTCCGGACGACGGATGTGACGGGAGTCGCCAACCTTCCGGAAGGAGTGGAGATGGTGATGCCGGGCGACAACATCCAGATGGAGATCGAGCTGATCGCGCCGATCGCGATGGAGAAGGGCCTGAGGTTCGCGATCCGCGAAGGCGGAAGGACCGTCGGCGCCGGCACCGTCACCGAGATCGTTGAATAGTTCCTACCCGATCCTGCGGACCGGGTTTGCCTGGTCCGCGGGAGAAGGGAAGGCGCTTTCGGACAAGAGATATGCTTAACGAAAAGATACGAATCAAGCTTAAGGCGTACGACCACAGGGTCCTCGACCAGTCCACCCAGGAGATCGTCGCGACGGCGAAAAGGACGGGAGCCCGCATCGCGGGTCCGATCCCGCTTCCGACGGTCAAGAACAAATGGACGGTCCTCCGTTCGCCGCACGTGGACAAGAAGTCGCGCGAGCAGTTCGAGATCAGGACGCACAAGCGCCTGATGGACATCCTCGATCCGACAGCGGAAACGGTTGACGCGCTGATGAGGCTTGACCTTCCGGCAGGCGTCGACGTCGAGATCAAGGCATTTGGCACCTAGTTCGGAGCGCCGAATCGCAGTTTGAAAAGCCGGCGAACGCCGTCCCGAAGGGCGGCGGAAAAAGCCGGCGGCCGATAACACACGGCTACCCAGGAATATGATTAACGGAATCATCGGACGAAAACTTGGAATGACGCAGCTCTTCGCTGAGGACGGAACCGTGATACCGGTGACGGTCATCAAGGCCGGCCCGTGCGTCGTGGTCCAGAAGAAGAGCGCGGCGGGCAGGGACGGATACAACGCCGTTCAGCTCGGTTTGGTCGAGGACAAGCCCATCAAGATGAAGCGCGTCACCAAGCCTATGCGCGGTCACTTTGAGAAGACGGGCGGCGGACTGCCGCCGACCAGGGTCCTCAGGGAGATCAGGCTCACGGAAGAGCCGGAGGCCGAGATCGGCGAACAGGTCAAGGCTGACCTGTTCAGCGACGGCGACATGATCGAGGTCGTCGGCAAGTCGAAGGGACGCGGTTTCGCGGGAACGATCAAGCGCCACAATTTTCAGCGCGGCCCTATGACGCACGGTTCGATGAATATCCGAAGGCCGGGCTCGATCGGCCAGTCGGCAAGCCCTTCGAGGGTACTCAAGGGCACCAAGTCGTCCGGGCATATGGGCGACGCGAGGGTTACCGCGCGCGGCCTCACGGTTGCTAAGGTCGACGCCGAGAACAACCTGATCATGGTTAGGGGTTCCGTGCCGGGCCCGAACGGCGGCCTTGTGGTCGTCAAGAAATCGGAGAAGCAGAAAGGTTAAAGTCTGACGGCCGAAGGCGGCCGGCAGCTCTGGAGAAAGACTATGCCTTCCGTAAAGGTTCGAAATTTGAAGAATAAGGAAGTCGGCGAGATCGCGCTGCCGGATGAAGTGTTCGGCGTCGAGATGAACGAAGGGCTGATCCACGCCGCGGTCAGGAACTACCTGGCCAACGCCCGGCAGGGTACCGCAAAGACCAAGACCCGCGGCGACGTGCGCGGCGGCGGCAAGAAGCCCTGGAGACAGAAGGGCACCGGACGCGCCCGCGTCGCTTCGATCAGGTCGCCTCTCTGGAGAGGCGGCGGACGGGTCCACGGCCCCGTTCCGAAGGACTGGTCCTACAAGATGCCGAAGAAGATGCGCAGGGGCGCGATCCGCGCGGCGCTTTCCGAAAGGCTTCGGGAAGGAAATCTTTACGTGGTCGAGGATATGAAGCTCGAGGGGCCAAAAACGAAGGTCTTTGTCGATGTGATGGCCAAGCTTGGGTTCTTTGACGGCAAGAAGCAGGCGAAAACCCTGCTGGTCGATTCGCTCGACAACCGGGACCTGATCCTCTCCTCGCGCAACGTGCAGAAGACGAAGGTCGTGAACAGCTTCGGCGTCAACGTCTATGACATCGTCTATCACGAGAAGATAGTGCTTTCGAAGGGCGCGGCGGAAGAACTCGCGACGATTCTTGACCCGAAACGCGAGAACGGCGCGAAGGAGGCTGCGTAAGATGAGCGAGAAGATGAATGTCTGGGAAGTACTGAAGGCCCCCGTGGTCACCGAGAAATCAGTTCTTCTGAAGGAATCCGTCGAGCTGGGCGAATCGCCTCAGGTGCTGACCTTCAAGGTTGCGAAACAGGCCTCGAAGGAAGACATCCGCCGGGCGGTCGAAGAGATCTTCGGCGTCAAGGTGGCAAGGATCCGGACGATGAACTACGAGGGGAAGATGAAGCGGCAGGGACGCCACGAGGGGCGCCGCGCCGACTGGAAGAAAGCGTACGTGACGCTGAAAGCGGGCGAGCCGCACGTGGATTACGCGGAAGCGATTTAGCGTGAGCAGTGAGCGGTAAGAGGTAAGCAGTGGGCAGTGAGCGGTAAGCAGTTAGCGGTAAGCAGTGAGCAGTTAGCAGTGAGCGGTAAGCAGTGAGCAGTTAGCAGTGAGCGGTAAGCAGTGAGCGGTAAGCGGTAAGCAGGCAGTAAGTGTTAGATTGACAAGTTTAGGTGAGCGTGTACGTTTTCACAGCTCACAGCTCACAGCTCACAGCTCACAGCTCACAGCTCACAGCTCACAGCTCACAGCTCACCGACGAGAATTATGGCTATCAAAAAGGTAAAACCGACATCACCGGCAAGGCGGTACCAGACGTTCCTGAAGAGGGAGCAGCTGACCAAGGGCGCCGAGCCTGAGAAGTCTCTTCTGGAGCCGAAGAAGCGCATCTCGGGACGCAACAACGACGGCCGCATAACCGTCCGAAGGCGCGGCGGCGGTCACAAGCGTTTCTACCGGCGCATCGATTTCAAGCGCGACAAGATCGGGATCCCGGGCCGCGTCGCCCAGATCGAGTACGATCCGAACCGCTCAGCCCACATCGCGCTGATCTCCTACGTCGACGGCGAGAAGAGGTACATTCTTGCGCCGGCGAACATCGAGGTCGGACAGACGATAATGAGCGGCCCCGAGGCGGACATCCTGCCCGGTAACGCGCTTCCGATCGTGAACATCCCGCTCGGAACGGAAGTTCACAATATCGAGATGCGGCCCGGAAAGGGCGGCCAGCTGGTTCGCGCCGCGGGCGGATACGCTCAGCTCGTCGCCAAGGAAGGCAAGCACGCGCTGATCAAGATGCCGTCCGGCGAGGTCAGGAAGATCCCTGTTGTGTGTATGGCGACCATCGGAATGGTCGGCAACCGCGAGCACGAGAACGTATCGCTCGGAAAGGCGGGAAGGAAGCGCTGGCAGGGCCGCAGGCCCAAGGTCCGCGGTGTGGCTATGAACCCGGTCGACCACCCGCACGGCGGCGGCGAGGGCAAGACCTCCGGCGGACGCCATCCGGTCACGCCCTGGGGTATGCCCACCAAGGGATACAAGACCAGGAAGAACAAGCGCACGCAGAACATGATCGTCCGCGACCGCAGACGCAAGTAAAGCGGCAACTTATCTAGAACAAAGGATTAAGCAACTATGCCACGTTCAATCAAGAAAGGACCTTTCGTCGACCTGAGCCTTCTGAAAACGCTCAGGAAGATCCAGGAGAGCGGCGCGAAACCGCAGGCCATCAAGACCTGGTCGCGCCGGTCCACGATCACGCCCGATATGGTCGGAATGACCTTCGGCGTCCACAACGGCAGAAGGCACATTCCCGTGTACGTGACCGAGAACATGGTCGGGCACAAGCTCGGCGAGTTCTCGCCGACGAGGGTTTTCAAGGGGCATCCCGGAACTAAGGCCGAAAAAGCGGCCCGCAGGAAGTAGTCCGGATTTGAAGCGGCAGGCGCCCCCGAGGCAGCTGCCCGGCCGAACCGAACGGTTTCACCAAGACTATGGAAGCTGTAGCTAAGACAAGATATCTGAAGGGCTCACCGCGCAAGGCGCGGCTGGTCATCGACCTGGTCCGGGGCAAGAACGTCTCGCACGCTCTCGCGATACTCAAGTTCACGAACAAGCGCGCCGCGGACCCGATCGCGAAGTGCCTACGTTCGGCGATCGCCAACGCGACCTACAAGGCGGAGCAGGAGAACATCGCTATCGATCCGGACGATCTGTGGATCAAGACGTGTTTCGTCGATATGGGGCCGACCAAGAACCGCCGGCGTCTACGCCCCGCACCGCAGGGAAGAGCGTTTTTCGAGCGCAGGCACTACTGCCACATCACCATCGAGGTGACGAGCGAGCCGCAGGAAGAGAAGGAAGAGCCGGTCAGGAAAGAGACAAAGGCGAAGAAGGCCCCCGCGAAGAAGACGGAAGCGAAGGCCGAAAAGCCGTCGGCGAAGAAGGCGAAGGACGAGAAGGCTGAAGAGGCCAAGGCCGAGGCTCCGGCAGAAGCCAAGAAAGAGCCGAAGCCCGCGGCGAAGACCAAGAAGGAAGCGCCGAAGGCCGAAAAGGAAGCCCCGAAGGCTGACAAGGCAGAAGCGAAGAAGGAAGAGGCCGAACCCGCCAGGAAAGAGGCGAAGCCTGAAGAGAAACCGGCGAAGAAGGCCGGGGTGAAGGATTCCAAGGACGCGGAAAACGCGTCATCTGAAGAGGAATAGTTCCAGCCGAGCTGGAAGGATTATTTTATGGGTCAGAAAGTACATCCCTACGGATTCAGGGTCGGTTACAACAAGGACTGGCACTCGCACTGGTTCGCCAAACACGAGTTCGCCGAATTCCTTGCTGAGGACCTTTCGCTCAAGCGCGACCTGAAGAAGCGTTTCTCCGGAGCGGGCGTGTCGCACATCGACATCGAGCGTGCCGCGAACAGGTTGAAGATCATCATTTACACCTCGCGTCCCGGCATCATCATTGGCCGCAAGGGGACCGAGATCGAAAAGCTAAAAGAGGATCTCTCGGTCAAAACAGGCCGCGACGTGATCATCTCGATCCAGGAGATCCGGAAACCGGAGCTAAACGCCCAGCTTCAGGCCGAGAAGATCGCGTACCAGCTCGAGAAGAGGATCGCATTCCGCCGGGCGATGAAGAAAACGATGGAAGAGTCGCTTCGCTTCGGCGCGGAGGGGATCAAGGTGATGGTCGCCGGACGTCTGAACGGTGCCGAGATAGCCAGGACGGAATGGTCGCTGCAAGGGCAGCTTCCTCTGCACACGCTGCGTGCGGACATCGATTACGGTTTCGCAGAGGCCAACACAACGATGGGCATCATCGGCGTGAAGGTCTGGATCTACAGGGGCGAGATCCTCGATCCGGACGCCAACATGGCGAGGGGAACCAACACCGACCCGATAAACGAACCCAAGATCAAGGACGGCGGAAGACGCGGGCGTAGGCCCCGCAGGCCGGAAAGGGGCCGGTAAACGGACCCTTGGAGTTTTTGAGAGGAACTGAACATTATGTTGATGCCGAAGAAGGTCAAGTACCGGAAGATGCAGAAGGGCCGTATGCGCGGAAAAGCGCACCGCGGCAGCAAGCTGAACTTCGGGGATTTCGGGCTGAAGACCCTCGAGCCGGGATACATCACTGACAGGCAGATCGAGGCGGCGCGTATTGCGATGACCCGCCACGTCAAGCGCGGCGGAAAGATCTGGATCCGGATGTTCCCGGACAAGCCGATCACCAAGAAACCCGCTGAGACGCGTATGGGCAAGGGCAAGGGCGCTCCCGATCACTGGGTGGCCGTGGTCAGGCCCGGAAGGATCCTTTACGAGATCCAGGGCGTCGAGGAAGGCCTTGCGCGCGAGGCGATGAGGCTCGCGGCGCAGAAGCTCCCGGTCAAGACGAAGTTCGTGACACGCGCGGACCTTGAAGGGGGGGTTGTTTAGAAATGAAACGGAAGGAACAGCTCGAACAGCTCAACAAGATGGAATTGCCCGAACTCCGCGAGCAGGCGGACGCGCTGAAGGAATCGCTCTTCAGGCTCAGGTTCCGCAAATCGCTCGGGGTAGGCGAGGTCGTGGCGGACATACGCCGCGAGAAGAAGACGCTCGCCCGGGTCTACACGCTGATCAAGGAACGCGAGGCCGCGGCGGAAGCCGAAGCCAAATAGTCCGGATATTAAAAGAAAATGGCGAAGAAAAAGACAGAAGAAGCGGTTGAGGAAACCGCCGCCGAAGTAAAGGCGGAAGAGACCGCGGAAACGGAAGCTCCTGCGAAGGAAGCGGCTGCTGAAGAAACGAAATCCGCGGCGAAGTCGAAGAAGCCGGCGCGTTCCAGGGCAAAGAAGGCGAAGACCGCTGATGCGGACGGCCCCCAGGACAAGCGCCACAAACGCTCCGAGCGTATCGGCATCGTGTTCTCCGACAAGATGACCGACACGGTCGTCGTCCGTGTGGACCGCCTTGTGAAGCACCCGATGTACCGCAAGTACGTGAAGAGGCGCAAGAAGTTCATGGCTCACAACGGCCTGGGCGCCGCTGAGGGCGACAAGGTGAAGATAGTCGAGACCCGTCCGCTGTCCGCGAGGAAGCGCTGGCGCGTGATCGAGATCATTCAGAAGGCTGAAAAGTAGATCCCCTGAAGGCCTGCGGCGGCTCGCCGCTCGGACGTAACGTCGTAGGGAGTAGAAAGAGATGATTCAGATGCAAACCGCCCTTATGGTGGCGGACAATTCGGGAGCCAAGCGGGTCAAGATGATCATGCCGATCGGCGGATCGACCGGCAAGGTCGCGACGCTCGGCGACAAGATAAAGATCACGGTCAAAGAGGCTTCGCCTGACGGCACCGTGAAGAAGGGGAAAGTGTACGACGCCGTCGTCGTCAGGACCCGCAAGGAGGTCCGGCGCAAGGACGGGACGTACATACGCTTTGACGAGAACGCCGCGGTCCTGATCAAGGAAGACGGCACGCCGATCGGGACCCGCGTATTCGGTCCCGTGGCGCGCGAGCTTCGCGAGAAGAACTTTATGAAGATCGTCTCGCTCGCCCCGGAGGTTATTTAGAAGATGATCAAGCAGAAGAAACAGGGATCGGTCCGGTCGAAGATCAAGAGAGGCGACGAGGTCGTCTTTATCGCCGGAAAGGAATACAACCGCTACGAAAAAGGCGAAGACGGCAAGGCCAAGCGCGTGCCGTACCGCGGCAAGGTGATCGCCGTCGATCCGAGGGCGGGCCGCGTGAAGGTCGAAGGGGCGATGATCGTCTCCAAGCACCAGAAGCCCGTGCCGCAGATGAACATCGAGGGCGGAATCAAGAAGCGCGAGGCGTGGGTCGATTCGTCCAACGTGGCGCTGATCGATCCCGAGACAGGCGATCCGACGCGTGTGAAGTTCGAGGTCCGCGACGGACAGAAGGTCCGCATTGCGAAGAGCGGCGCCGTGATCCCCGAACCTGCGAGGATCTCCAGGACCGAAGCGGCCCAGGAAGAGGCGATCAAGGAAGACGCAGAGAAGCAGGCGGAAACCGAGAAGACCGACGAAGAAGAATAGTTTGGGAGTTTGAGTCCCGGTAACGTGTTCCGCCGAGGCGGATTCGACGGGTCCCGGGACGTATTCGAGGAGAACTCTGGAAGATGGCAAGACTCAGGGATAAATACAAGAGCGAAGTGGCTCCGGCCCTCGCAAAGGAATTCGGCATAAAGAACCCCATGGCGATCCCGAAGCTCGAGAAGATCGTGATCAATATGGGCGTAGGCGAGGCGATCGCCAACTCCAAGCTGCTTGATTCGGCGGTCGAAGAGCTCCGCCAGATCACGGGCCAGCAGCCGGTTATCACCAAGGCGAAGAAATCGATCGCGGCGTTCAAGCTCAGGGAAGGGATGAGGATCGGCGTTATGGTCACGCTTCGGGGCGACCGTATGTACGAGTTCCTCGACAGGCTGATCGCCGTCGCGCTTCCCAGGGTCCGCGACTTCCGAGGGATCTCTGCCAAGTCATTCGACGGCCGCGGGAACTACACGCTCGGCGTCAAGGAACAGCTCATTTTTCCGGAGATCGACTTCAACAAGGTCGACAAGACGAGGGGATTGAACATCTCGATCGTTTCTTCGGCCGAGAACGACGAACAGGGCCGCGCGCTTCTTAAGTCGATGGGAATGCCCTTCCGGCAGAACTAGCAGGAATTCAGGACCCAAAAAGGGAAATCGTTATGGCAAAAGTCAGCAAAGTCGTTAAGAACGAGAAACGCAAAAAGATGGTCGCCCGCTACGCCGCGAAGCGCAAGGCTCTGAAGAAGATCATCAACAACCCGGAATCGACCCCGGAAGAGATCGACCAGGCGGTGATCCGCCTCCAGAAGCTGCCGAGGGACGCGAGCCCCGTCAGGGTGGTGAACCGCTGTTCGCAGACCGGAAGGCCCCGCGGATATCTCAGGAAGTTCGGCATATCCCGCGTCGCGCTAAGGGAACTCGCCCTCGAGGGACAGATCCCGGGCGTTGTGAAATCAAGCTGGTAGGAAGCCTTGCCCCATGGGCTAGAACCGATGACCAATTTACGGAGTAGAGACTAGTAATGACAGACCCTATAGCAGATATGCTCACACGGATTCGCAACGCTATCGCGGCGAACCATTCCCGTGTGGATATACCCGGATCGAAGCTGAAGCTTGAGGTAGCTCGGATCCTGAAGGAAGAAGGCTATATCAACAATTTCGTGACCAAGGGCGAGAAGCCGAAGTTCACTATACGCATCTTCCTCCGATACGACGCCAAGGGCGTTTCTTCGATCACGCACTTGTCGAGGGTGTCGCGCCCCGGAAGGCGCGTTTACGTCGGGGCGACCCAGATCCCGAGCGTGCTCGGGGGCTACGGAGTGAACATCGTTTCGACCTCGCGCGGTCTTATGAGCGGAAAGCAGGCCCGCCGCGAGAACGTCGGTGGCGAGATACTGGCGAATATCTATTAGTCCGCACCGATGCGGAACGGGCGCAGCGTGCGCTCCGAAAAGAGGTAATTATGTCGCGCGTAGGAAAGAAACCAATTGAAGTGCCGTCGGGAGTGACGGTCACCGTCAAGGAAGGCGAGATCGAGGTCAAGGGGCCGAAAGGCACTCTGACGACCCCGATCCCGGACGGCGTCGAGTTCAAGCTCGAGGACGGCCAGCTGACCGCGGAACGCAAGAGTGATGAATACTCGGCGATGCACGGACTTGCGAGGGCTCTCGCGAACAATGCCGTCGTCGGGGTCACGGAAGGCTTTTCGAGGCAGATGGACGTAGTCGGCGTCGGATACAAGGCCGAAGTTCAGGGCAAGAAGCTGGTGTTCGCTCTAGGATATTCGCATCCGGTCGAATACGTTTTGCCGGACGGCATCGACGCTTCGGCGGAGAGGATCCCGGCCAAGTCTTCGATCAACCAGTACCAGACGACGCTGACGCTTTCGGGCATCGACAAGCAGCTTCTGGGACAGGTCGCGGCGGAACTCGCGAGACTCCGCAAACCCGACGCGTACAAGGGCAAAGGCATACGTTACGCCGACAGGTACTACAGGCTGAAGCAAGGAAAGACCGCGGCATAGAGATCCGCGCAGTTTGCGCCCCTGCCCGCGCGGCGGGGTGCGGAGTAAGCAGATATGGCAAAGAAGAGCAGAGCAGATGTCCGCAGATCGGTTCATACGCGGATCCGAAAGAAGGTAAAGGGCACGACGGAAAGGCCCAGGCTCGCTGTGTACCGGAGCACGAACCACATTTACGCGCAGGTGATCGACGACCTCAGCGGAAAAACGCTTGCTTCGGCTTCGACCGTCGAGAAGGCGTTCAAGGGCAAGAGCGGCGGGAATGTTGACGCGGCGGTCTCGGTCGGCAAGATGATAGCCGAAAGGGCGCAGGGAGCAGGCGTTTCCGAGGTCGTGTACGACCGCGGGGGGTATGTTTACCACGGCCGGGTGAAAGCGCTTATCGACGCCAGCCGCGAAGCCGGTCTTAACCGGAACGGCGACGCCGCGGAAAGCGACGCGAAGCCGGAAGCGTCCGGGAAAGCGAAGAAGGAAGAGTCCGCGGAACCGGAGGCGAAGTCCGGGGCCGGCAAGGAAGCGAAGAAAGAGGAAGCGGCTGCTGGATCCGGGGAAGTCGAATTGAAGGCCGAAGACAGGAAGGAAGAAGCGGCGGCCGAATCCGAAGAAGAGTAATCAGAAAATGAATAATCAACACAGAATTTCACCTGACGGGCTGATCCTCAAAGAGCACCTGATCTCGATCAACAGGGTTACGAAAGTGGTCAAGGGCGGTAAGAACCTCTCGTTTGCCGCGCTGATGGTCGTCGGCGACGAGGCCGGCCACGTCGGATTCGGGACGGGCAAGGCGAAAGAGGTCCCGAGCGCCATCAAGAAAGCGATCGAGTCGGCGAAGAACAACCTGATCAAGGTTACGCTGATCGAGAACACCCTGCCGCACGAGATCCTGGGCCGCTACGGCGCGGGCAAGGTACTGATCAAGCCGGCGGCGGAAGGAACGGGCGTCATCGCGGGCGGAGCGGTCCGCGCCGTGATGCAGGCGGTCGGAGTGCAGAACGTGAGGACGAAGATCCTCGGTTCGAGCAATCCGCACAACGTGATCCGCGCGACCTTCGATGGCCTTTTGCGGATGAAGGACCCGTATGAAGTGGCGCGCCTCCGCGGAAAGCAGGTCGAGGAGCTGGTCTAGTTTTTGGCGGAGGGGCTGTGGGGCCCGGGCTCCGCGGAAGGGCTGACGTTATGGCTAAGAAATCAGAAAACAGCAAAGGCGGGACGATCAGGGTCGAGTATTACAAGAGCGTGATCGGGTATCCCGGAAAGCAAAAGGCGATGGTCAAGGGGCTGGGGTTCTCGAAGCTCAACCAGGTCAGGGAGATCCCCGACAACGCCTCGATGAGGGGCGTGGTCGCCAAGATCCCGCACATACTCAGGATCGTCGAATAGTTATCGGACCGGCGAAAACCAGGAGTTTTCGCTTTTCGGTTTATTGGGGAAAGAAAATGGCATTATCACTCAACAATCTTAAGCCGCCGCCGGGTTCCACCCACAAGAAGAAGCGCCGCGGGCGCGGTCCCGGATCCGGACTCGGCAAGACCGCCGGGCGCGGGCACAAGGGTCAGAAGTCTCGTTCGGGATACTCGCGCCGCGCGGGATTCGAGGGCGGGCAGATGCCTCTTCAGAGGCGCCTTCCGAAGCGCGGATTCACGAACATCTTCAAGAAGGCGTGGATAGAGGTAAGGCTCTCGACGCTCGAGGCGAACTTCAACTCGGGCGATGACGTTACCCCGGAAGTGCTGCACGAAAGAGGACTTATCAAGAAGGCGAAACACGATCTGGTGATCCTCGGGAACGGCGAGGTCACCAAGAAGCTCAACGTTTACGCGCACCGCTTCACGAAGTCAGCCAGGGCCAAGGTCGAGAAGGCGGGAGGGACCGCTCATCTTATCGAGAAGACCGTGTCTGACGATATGGAACAGGGCACTTCAGACGAATAGCCCCGGGCCGCGGGAGCGCGCTCCGATCTGTGCGTTCCCGGATCGCTGATTAGAGGATCGGGAGCATTATGGACAAGTTTTTCTCTGCAGTTCAGAACATCTTCAAGGTTCCGGAGCTCCGGAAGCGCGTGATCTTCACGCTCTTGCTTCTCGCGATCTACAGGCTCGGTTCGCATATTACCGCGCCCGGAGTGAACAGCGAGCGTCTGGCGCAGGTCTGGCAGCAGGTCAGCGGTACGCTTCTCGGGATCCTCGATATCTTCTCGGGCGGAAACTTCCGTACGATCTCTGTTCTGGCTCTCGGGGTGATGCCGTACATCACGGCGTCGATCATCATGCAGCTGATGCCCGTGCTTTATCCGCAGCTGAAGAAGGTGCAGGAGGAAGGCGAGGTCGGACGCCAGAAGATGAACCAGTGGACGAGGTACCTGACCGTCGCGCTCTGCGCGGTGCAGTCGTTCTTCATCTCCACGTGGCTGCAGACCAACGGCGTAATCGACAACACCTGGTGGCTTACGGTCCTGACCGTTACGACGCTGACAACGGGAACGATCTTCGTGATGTGGCTCGGCGAGCAGATCACGGAACGAGGCATCGGGAACGGAATCTCGCTCCTTATCTTCGCCGGCATCCTGATCACGATCCCGAGCGCTTTGACGCAGGTCGCGGACCGCGTCGGCCAGGGCGATCCGGTTCAGACGCTGGGAGTGATCTTCCTCGTCGCTGCCCTGATCGCGCTGACCGCTCTGATCGTCTATATGGAGTCCGCGAGGCGCAACATCGCGATCAGCTACGCCAGCCGGAGGGTCGGCAACCAGGTCTTCAAGGGCCAGGAGACGAGCCTTCCCCTGAAGTTCAACATGGGCGGAGTGATCCCGATCATCTTCGCTTCCTCGGTACTTGCGATGCCGCAGACTCTGTTCTCTGCGATCCCCGCCGATCCGAACAATCCGGATTCCTGGTGGTCCCAGGTCCAGACGTTCTTCAACCAGTTCCGGGGCGGCGATCCGTACTACGAGGCCGTGTTCATAGGGCTGATCGTGCTGTTCACATTCTTTTACATCACGATCATCTTCAACACCGACGAGGTGGCGGACAATCTGCGAAAGCACGGCGGGTTCATTCCGGGTATTAGGCCCGGGGCCCAGACCGCCGATTACCTCAATACGGTGATGACGCGGCTGACGACCATCGGCGCGATCTACCTGGCGCTCGTAGTGTTCATACCCCAGCTTCTGCTCGCGGGATTCAATGTCGGCCGCCTCCCTTTCATAGGCGAGACGCTCGACGCGTTCTTCCGCGCTACACCCGGTCTGCAGTGGGTCCCGACGGGACTCGGTTACCAGTTCTTCTTCGGCGGCGCGTCGCTCCTTATCATCGTCGCCGTCGCGATGGACACGGTGGCGCAGATCGAGGCCCAGCTTGTGATGCGTAATTACGAGGGCTTCCTCGGCGCGGGTTCGAGGCTAAGGGGCAGAAGGGGCTAGTACAGGTTCCGGGTTTTTATGTTTATGTCGAAGATCATCGTTCTCATCGGCGCCCCCGGCGCGGGCAAGGGGACACAGGCCAGACTTCTGGAATCGAGGCTTGGGATTCCTCAGATCTCCACCGGGGACATGTTCCGGGAGATGAAGAACTCAGACACGCGCCTGGCGCGCGAGGTCCAGGAGATAATGGCATCCGGAAAGCTTGTTCCGGACGCGCTGACGTACGAGATGGTCCGCGAGAGGACCGCAAGGCCGGACTGCCGCGCCACCTTCGTTCTCGACGGATTTCCCCGGACCGCAGTCCAGGCGGAGATGCTTGAGTCTCTTTCGGACGAACTCGGAAAGCCCGTGGTCGCGATTCAGATCGACGTGCCGATGGAGATCCTCGAAAAGAGGCTTACCGGGCGAAGAAGCTGCCCGGAATGCGGCGAGATATACAACATTTTCTTCAAGGCCCCGAAAAGCGAGGGGTACTGCGATCTGCATCCCCGGGCGGAACTGGTCCAGCGCGCTGACGATACCGAGGAGAAGGTGAAGGTCAGGCTTGAGACGTACGAAGACAACACGAAGCCTTTGCTCGAGTATTACCGGAGCTCCGGAAGGCTTGAGACGGTGGACGGAAGCCGCGACCCTGAGGAGATCTACAAGGAGATCGAGTCTCTCATCGGCTCGGCCAACGCGACCGTCTGAGGTCGGCGGCGGACTGTCAGGCACGGGACAAGCCGGTTCCAGCCGGCATTGTGTTTTTCAAGGAGCCCCGTGACGGGAACCGAAAGCGGATTCATAAGGAAGTATTCGCAGGTCCTTTTGGGCAGGCATATGATCATTGCCAAATCAAAGAGCGATCTTGACAAGATGCGCAGGGTCGGAGAACTGATCGCGGGCGTGCGTGAAACGCTTCGCGGAATGGTAGAACCCGGCATTTCGACTCTCGAGCTGAACAACGCGGCGGAGAAGATGATCCGCGACGCAGGCGCCTATCCGACGTTTCTTGGCTATCACGGCTATCCGTACTCGATCTGCGCTTCGGTCAACGAGGCGGTCGTGCACGGATTTCCCTCGGAGTATGTGCTGAAGGAAGGCGACATATTCTCGATGGACATGGGCGCGACGCTAGAGGGGTTCGTGGGCGACACGGCGACGACCGTACCGCTCGGGGAGATCGAGGAGGAAACCGCCCAGCTGTTGAAGGTAACCGAGGAGAGCCTGCATCTCGCGATCGAACAGTGCGTTCCCGGCGGGAATGTGGGTGATATCGGATGGGCGATCCAGACCCACGCCGAGAAGTACGGCTACGGCATCGTCCGCGGCTATACGGGACACGGCATCGGCCGCAATATGCACGAGGCGCCGCAAATACCTAACTACGGGCGCCGCGGAACGCGCGAGAAGATCCGGGCCGGATTCGTTTTCGCCATTGAACCGATGCTGAACCTTGGCACTGCGGACACGAAGACGCTCTCCGACGGCTGGACGGTAGTCACGGCGGACGGGAAGATGTCCGCCCATTTTGAGCACACGGTCGCGATAACCGAATCGGGGCCGGAGATCCTGACGCTCACGAAGGAGCAGAAGCAGGAATCCAGAGGCGGGAAAGGTGAAACGGCCTCGGCCTAACTTGAATGTCACAGTGAAACAGAGTAACATTTACGGTTTGTCCGACCAGCCATAGTTGGTCATAGACGTTATGTCGAAAGAAGAAGCTATAGAAGTGACGGCCACCGTGATCGACACGCTTCCGAACGCGCTGTTCAAGGTGCAGTTGGATGACAACAAGGATCACGAGGTGCTGGCTCATATTTCGGGGAAAATGCGCAAACATTTCATACGCATACTTCCGGGCGACAGGGTCCTTGTGGAGCTTTCGCCGTACGATCTGAGCCGCGGCCGTATCACCTACCGCTACAAGTAGTTAGCTGGGTGAACGATCGGGAGATCTGATATGAAAGTCCGTCCGTCAGTCAAGAAGATTTGCGACAAGTGCAAGATCATCCACCGCAAGGGCGTGGTGAGGGTGATCTGCGAGAACCCTAAGCACAAACAGCGCCAGGGTTAGTTCAGGAGTAGACACAGATTATGGCTCGTATTGCAGGAGTTGATTTGCCGCTTCAGAAGCGGTCTCAGATCGGGTTGACCTACATATTCGGTGTCGGGAAGTCGAGGGCGACCGAGATCCTGACCCAGGCCGATGTCGATTTGAACACGAAGGTCAAGGACCTCAGTGAAGAGGAGCTGGCGCGTATCCGCAGCATCATCGACGAACAGGGCGACGTGGAGGGAGACCTCCGGAAGAGGCGCCAGATGGACATCAAGCGTTTGATGGACATCGGATGCTACCGCGGCCTGAGGCACAGGCGCGGGCTTCCCGTGCGCGGTCAAAGGACGAGCACCAACGCGAGGACCAGGAAAGGGCCGAAGCGCGCGGCAGTCGCCAAGAAGAAGGCTCCGGGCAAGAAATAACTTGTATTCAGGCGCTTAGGATGATCTGACCGCCGACCGACAGAAAATGGCAAAAGCACAGAAATCGACCAAAGGAAAGAAGAAGGTCTACAAGAAGAAAGAGAAAAAGAACATCCCGGTCGGGATTGTTCACATTTCGGCCTCCTTCAACAACACCCTGATCTCGATCACGGATCCTGATGGAAACCTGATCGCGCAGTCCTCGGCCGGCGCAAAGGGCTTCCGCGGCTCGAGAAAGGGAACGCCGTTCGCGGCCCAGCAGGCTGCGTATGACGTGGCGAGGAAGGCACAGGAAGCCGGAATGCGCGAATGCGAGGTTCGCGTCAAAGGACCGGGCGGCGGGCGCGAGTCGGCGATCAGGGCGATAAACAACGCGGGGATCCGCGTGACGTCGATCCGCGACACGACTCCGATCCCGCACAACGGCTGCAGGCCGCCGAAAAGGCGCCGGGTCTGAAGCATAGAGATTTCGTTTGATTAACTCGGGCGGGGACGAGCCCCGCCCTTACGAACGATATATCGAAAGGACGAAGGGTGATCCGTTTCGGCGGATCGCCTGTAAACTTTTCCGTCAATTCAAGATTGATTGGAGGCGACAACCTACTAAATGGCTAGATATAGAGATGCGGTGTGCAGGCTTTGCCGCCGTGAAGGTGGAAAATTGTTCCTGAAGGGCGACCGTTGCTACAAGCCTTCGTGCGCGATCGAAAAACGCGGCACTCAGGCTCCCGGTCAGCACGGTCCGACCGCGCGCAGGCGCATGCTCCAGGGCTACGGAGAGCAGCTTCGCGAGAAGCAGAAGGTCAAGCGGATCTACTTCGTACTGGAAAAACAGTTCCGGATCTACTTCCAAAAGGCATCCCGTCAAAAAGGCATCACCGGCGAGAACCTTCTCTTCATGCTCGAGAGAAGGCTCGACAATACCGTTTACAGATCGGGATTCTCGACGTCGCGCCGCCAGGCGAGGCAGCTCGTGAATCACGGGCACGTGCTCGTCAACGGCCGTAAGGTGGACATCCCCTCCTTCCAGGTGAAGGTCGGCGACGAGATCACCCTGAAGGACACGACGAAAAAGAATCCGCACGTGGAAGGAGCGTGGCAGACGGCCGTCGGACGCGGCAGGCCGCCCTGGATCACTGCGAACGACGGCGAGATCAGCGCCCTCGTCTCGGACCTTCCGAAGCGCGACGATATCGACGGCAATATCAACGAGCAGCTGATCGTTGAGCTCTACAGCAAGTAGTTCGGTTCCGTTGGCGAGGGCTGCCCGCGTATTCGCGGGCCGTCCTTGCCTTTCGGTGGTTTTAGACACCTTTAAAAATAAAATATGACGCAGAACAACCATTGGACAAATTTCCAAATGCCGAGCCGGCTCAACGTCGATTCTGACACTCTCACCGAGAGATACGGGAAGTTCTACGCTCAGCCTTTCGAACGGGGCTTCGGTACCACGATCGGCAATTCCATCAGGAGAGCGCTGCTTTCGTCGATCGAAGGCGCGGCGATCACCGCTGTGAAGATCGAGGGCGTCGAGCACGAGTTCTCCTCGATCAAGGGCGTCACGGAAGACGCCACGGACGTCATCCTCAACCTGAAGCAGATCCCGTTCACGCTGCACGGAAACGAGCCTAAGACGCTGACGATCAGCAAGTCCGGAGAAGGCGAGGTTACGAGCGCCGACATCGAGGGCGACAGCGACGTCGAGATCCTGGACAAGGACATCCACATCGCGACGCTCAGCAAGGACGGCGAACTCAACATCGAGATGCGCCTGAAGCGCGGCCGAGGATATGTCTCTGCGGAGTTCAATAACGACGAAGACCTCTCGCTCGGATACATCCCGATCGATTCGGTGCACACGCCGATCAAGAAGGTCAATTACAACGTCGACAAGACCCGTCAGGGATCGAACACGGAGTACGACAAGCTTACGATCGAGGTCTGGACCGACGGTTCGGTCAAGCCCGAGGATTCGATCGGGCTGGCGGCGAAGCTCGTGAAGGACCATATGTCCATCTTCATCAATTTCGAAGAGGACGAAGAGGAATTCGCTTACGAGGACATCGCGCGTCCGCCTCTGCTCAGGAACGATCTGCTGGACAGGTCGGTCGACGAGCTCGAGCTTTCGGTCAGGTCATACAACTGCCTGAAGAACGCCGATGTGCGTACGATCCGCGATCTGATCCGCCGCAGCGAGAAAGAGATGCTGGGCACGAAGAACTTCGGGAAGAAGTCGCTCAACGAGATCAAGGACCTTCTCAACGGAATGGGACTGGATTTCGGAATGGATTTTGACGAGGAAGGGAACCCGATCCCGGGATCGGGCGGAAGGGACACCTAGTTCCGGGCGCCTGCCCGCGATATTGGTAGAACGCGATGCGACACTTAAAGGCAAAACGCAAACTCAACAGGACCCCGGAGCACCGCAAGGCGATGCTCCGCAACATGGCCACCTCGCTTATCAACTCCGAGAAGGAGTACATCGTTACTACGGTGGAAAAGGCGAAGGAACTTCGTCCGTACGTCGAAAAGGCGATCACTCTGGCGAGAAAGGCCCAGCACCTGAAAGGCGAGGACGCCGCGGCGAAGGAAGTACATCTGAGACGCCGCGCGGCGCAGTATTTCCATTCGGGAAACCGCGGTTTCAAGACCGAACAGAGCCGTTTTCGCGGCCAGGGGAGCGCCGCTCCCGAAAGGACCGCGGGCGTGAAAGCGGTCAAAAGGCTCTTTGAGGAGCTCGGCGGACGTTACAAGGACCGCAATGGCGGATATACTCGTATCATCCGGATCGGTGAAAGACGCAAAGGAGACAACGCCGAACTTGCCGTTATCGAGCTGGTCGACAGCCCGCGCGAGATGGCAGCCAAGAGCTAACAACCAGGAGCGGACACTATGGCCTCAGCCACCCAGAAAGAAGACAACGATAAGGGAACCGCAAAAGGAACTCCCGCAACCGAGCCCTCGCTTAACATGGACGAGCTGAGGGAACTCGCGAAGTTGGTCGACGAGCACGGGTTTACGGATTTTGAGTTCGAGAACGAGAAGATCCGCGTACGGCTGGGCAAGAGCACGGTGATACATCACGCGGCACCGGTGGTGCCTGCGCATCCCGCGCCGTATGAAGCGCCGGGCGCTCAGCCTGCGGCTCCGGCGGCCGATGCCGCTCCTGAGGCCGACGAGGACGACGGCCTTCACCAGATCACTTCCCCGATCGTCGGAACATTCTACCGGGCACCCTCGCCGGAGAAGCCGGCTTACGTTAAGGAAGGAGATACCGTATCGCCGGATACGGTCGTCTGCATCGTCGAAGCAATGAAGCTTATGAACGAGATCCAGGCGGAGATCTCCGGCGAGATCGTCAAGGTTTACGTCGAGAACGCCCAGCCGGTAGAGTTCGGCCAGCCATTGTTCGGTATCAAAAAATAGTATCTCTCAGCCGCGACCAGTCAACGGGAACGAAGATTTCACTTCGTGAGGCGAATGTGGGTTGCGGCTTAACTATATGAGCAGCCGCGAGATCAAAAAGGTCCTTATCGCGAACCGGGGCGAGATTGCCTGCCGGATAATGTGGACCTGTAAGGAAATGGGCATCAAGACGGTGGCTGTCCACTCCGAAGCCGACCGCGACGCGCTGCACGTTCGGTTCGCCGATGAAGCGATCTGCATCGGCAAGCCGCCTTCGGCAGAGAGCTACCTGAACATCCCCGCGATCATCAGCGCTGCCGAGATAACGAACGTCGACGCCATACATCCCGGATACGGCTTTCTCGCCGAATCGGAGACTTTCGCGTCTATCAGCGAAGACTGCAACATCAAGTTCATAGGCCCCAGGCCGAACATCATCAAGATGATGGGCGACAAGGTCGAGGCGCGCAGGACGATGCAGGCGGCCGGAGTCCCGATCCTTCCGGGCAGCCCCGATCCGATCGCGAACACCGACGATGCGCTCAAGATCGCGAAAGAGATCGGATTTCCGCTTATCATCAAGGCCGCCGCCGGCGGCGGCGGACGCGGGATGAGGATCGTCCGCCAGGAGAAGGACCTTGAGAACCAGCTCCAGACCGCCCAGCAGGAGGCGCTCGCGGCTTTCAAGGACGGCTCGGTCTATATAGAGCGGTACATCGAACGGCCGAGGCACATCGAGATCCAGGTGCTCGCGGATGAGCACGGCAACTGTATCCACCTGGGCGAGCGCGAATGCACGATCCAGCGCCGTCACCAGAAACTGCTCGAAGAGGCGCCTTCCGTCGCGATCAGCGAAAGGCTTCGCGATCAGATGGGCGCCGTCGCCGTAAAAGCCTGTCAGGAAATCGGTTATTCGAACGCTGGGACGTTCGAGTTCCTGCTCGACGAGGACGGTTCGTTCTATTTCATGGAAATGAACACGAGGATCCAGGTCGAGCATCCCGTGACGGAGATGGTCACGCTGGCGGACATCGTCTACAACCAGATCCGGGTCGCGATGGGCGAAGAGCTTAAGTACAGGCAAGAAGACGTTCAGATCGTCGGCCACGCGATCGAATGCAGGATCAACGCCGAAGATCCTGAGAAGTTCACGCCGTCTCCCGGAAGGATCACCGCATTCAACATACCCGGAGGGCCGGGTGTGCGCGTCGATACGGCGGTCTATCCGGATTACGTGGTGCCGCCGTATTACGATTCGATGATCGCCAAGCTCATCGTCCACGCCAGGACGCGCGAGACGGCCATCAGGCGTATGAGGCGCGCACTGGAGATGATGGTGATCGAGGGGATCAAGACGACGATCCCGCTTCACCTGAAGATCATGGACGACGAGCGGTTCCAGAGCGGGAACTTCTCGACCAAGTTCATGGAGGAAATGAACGGCGGTACCCAGAAGACGGCCGCCTAAGTGAAAGTGCCGATTGACTTACGTCGGTCCGGCATTCAGAATATAGCCTTTAGAAATCTTTCGCGGTTACCGGCCGTGGCACGCCGGAGTTACTGCGATAAAGGAGTGATCATTTAAGACAGTTATGCCATCAGCGAAAGAAGTTAAAGAACAGGTAGTAAACGACTACAAGGTCCACGACAACGACACAGGATCTTCACAGGTGCAGATCGCTCTGCTGACGCAGAGGATCAACGAACTCACCGAGCATTTCAAAGTACACAAGAAAGACAACCACTCGAGGCGCGGACTGCTGAAAATGGTCGCGCGCAGGAGAAAACTGCTCGATTATCTCAAGCGCCGCAACATAGGCGAATACCACGAGATCATCAAGAAACTGAAATTGAGAAGATAACCACAGGCGAAGCCTTTGGCGGACCGCGGCGCATTCAGATCAAGACCGCGGAACAGCCGGGGTGAAGCCTTTCAAATGACCTCTTCGAGTCAAGACTGAAAAGATCCTTTCGAAGAATCCCAGGGCCAGGCGCTGAACGTGACAGCAAATTATGCCCCCCTCGGACGAGGATTGCTCTTAGGGTACAAAGTAACCGAAGGCGGCAGATATGCTTCACGGCATGAGCATCTGCCGCTTTTTCTTTTGAGGAAACCACTAGATGAAAAAATATCTGAAAGAGGCAATAAAGCTTGGCGGCAAGAGCCTGGAAGTCGAGTACGGGAAAGTAGCCAAGCAGGCCGACGGAGCGGTCGTTATCCGCTATGGAGACACAATGGTATTGGTGTCCGCTGTAAGCATGCGTACGCCCAGGGAAGGACTCGATTTCTTCCCCTTGACCGTCGAATACCGCGAATCGAGCTATTCGGCCGGAAGGATCCCCGGAAACTACTTCAGGCGCGAAGGACGGCCGAACGAAAAGGAAGTTCTGACCTGCCGTCTGATCGACAGGCCCGTCAGGCCGCTATTCCCCGACGGATACCGCAACGAAACGCAGATCGTCGGAACGGTCATCTCGGCCGATTCTGACAACGATCCGGACGTCATCGCGATAACCGGAGCTTCGTGCGCGCTCTACCTGTCGGACATCCCGTTCTTCAATCCCATCGCGGGCGTCAGGATCGGGCTGATCGACGGAAAGTACCTCGTGAACCCGACCTATGACGAGCGCCGCGAGTCGGACCTCAACCTGATCGTTGCCGGTACCGAGGAAGCCATCGTGATGGTCGAGGCCGAAGCGAACGAGGTCGCCGAGAACATAATGGTCGAAGCGATGATGCTCGCGCATAAGGAGATCAAGCGCCTTTGCCTTTGGCAGAAAGAAATGTTCAAGGCGCTCGAGATCGAGAAACGCGAGGCCGAGGTGTCGCAGCTCGATGAGAAGCTTGTGGCGCAGATCGAGAAGAAGTACGCCAAGAAGCTTCGCGAGGCGCTCGACACGACCGGCAAGGACAAGCTTTCGAGCTATGCCGCTGTCGACGCGCTGAAGAAGGAGATCGTGGAGAGCTTCCCCGAGGACGATCCCGAAAAGAGGTCTACCGCCTCGAAGGTCTTCGGGTTCCTGAAAGAGAAGATCTTTCGCGAGGATATACTCGCCAACAAGCGCAGGCCCGACGGCAGACGTTTCAGCGAGATCAGACACGTCTCGTGCGAAGTCGGCTGGCTTCCGAGAGTTCACGGTTCGGCGCTCTTTACCCGCGGCGAAACGCAGGCGATCGCGACTACAACGCTCGGGACCAAGTCCGACGAGCAGTTCATGGACGACATCGAGACCGGCGAGATCAAGCGCCGCTTTATGCTCCATTACAACTTCCCGCCGTATTCGGTAGGCGAAGCGGGCCGCTTCGGCAGCACGAGCCGCCGCGAGATCGGCCACGGAAACCTTGCGAGGCGCGCCATCGAGCCGCTCCTGCCCGACGAATCGGAATTTCCTTACACGATCCGAATCGTGTCGGACATCACGGAATCGAACGGTTCTTCGTCGATGGCGTCGGTCTGCGGCGGATGCCTTTCGCTGATGGACGCGGGCGTTCCGCTCAAGCGGCCGGTTGCCGGAGTCGCGATGGGGCTCGTGATGGAAGAGAACCGATACGCGATCCTCTCGGACATCGCGGGAGCCGAGGATCACTATGGCGATATGGACTTCAAGGTCACAGGATCGTCGGAAGGGATCACCGCTCTTCAGATGGACATCAAGGTCGAGGGCATCAATGCCCAGATCCTGGTCGAGGCTCTCGAGCAGGCCCGGAAGGGCAGGCTGTTCATCCTCGACATAATGTCGAAGGCTATCGACAAGCCGCGCGAGGACGTTTCGGAGTATGCGCCCCGGATCATCACGATCAAGATCCATCCGGACAAGATCCGCGACATCATAGGCCCGGGCGGCAAGGTGATCCGTTCGATCCAGGACGAGACCGGCGCGAAGATCGACGTCGAGGACGACGGAACGGTCAATATCGCGACTGCGGATTCGGCGGCGGCGGATGCGGCTCTCGAGCGCATCAAGGCGCTGACCGCAGAGGCTGAGGTCGGCGAGACCTATCTCGGCACCGTTTCAAGGATCGTCGATTTCGGCGCGTTCGTTGAGATCTTCCCCGGAGTTGACGGTCTTCTGCACATTTCGGAGATCTCAGAAAGGCGGGTCAAGGACGTGCGCGACGAACTGAAGGAAGGCCAGCAGATAATGGTCAAGTGCATCGGCAAGGAAGGCAACAAGATCAAGCTTTCCAGAAAGGCCGTGCTCAAGGACGAGAAGGCTCAGGCGCACGGCGAGTAGGCCCGGCCTCAAGTCTTCTTTAATTGAAAGCCGCAGCGCGAAGCGCTGCTCTAAACGGACCGTACAAGAAAGTTTAGAGCAGCGCTTCGCGCTGCATCTGTTCTGCCGGCCTCATTTGATACATTGTTCAATCTCAGATCTACTTTAGGGTCCCAATATGCCAGCCAGCAATATCGAAACCATCGTAAACCTCTCCAAACGTAGGGGATTCGTCTATCCGGCGTCCGAGATCTACGGCGGCCTGGGCAGCGCCTGGGATTACGGCCCGCTTGGGGTCGAACTCGCGAACAACATCAAGCAGAACTGGTGGAAATGGATGGTCCACGACCGCGACGACATCGAGGGCATCGATTCTTCGATCATCCAGAACCGCCTGGTCTGGAAGTACTGCGGCCACGAAGAGACCTTCAACGACATGCTGACCGACTGCCGCACGTGCAAGAAGCGGTTCCGGGCGGACAAGCTGGAGGATTCGCAGTGCGAGATGAAGCCCTCGAAGCATCCGGGCGAAGCCGAACAGTGCGACCTGACGGAGCCGAGGCCTTTCCTGACAATGCTCAGCACTAGACTCGGCGCCGTCGCCGACGACGATGATTACGCCGCGATGGCTTACCTTCGGCCCGAAACGGCGCAGGGGATATTCATCAACTTCGGCAACATCCTCACGACATCGAGGCGAAAACTGCCTTTCGGCATTGCGCAGGTCGGAAAGGCGTTCCGCAACGAGATCACGCCGGGAAACTTCATCCTCCGTACGCGCGAGTTCGAGCAGATGGAAATGGAATATTTCTGCCGGCCGGAGAACGCGCCCGAATTCTTCGAAGAATGGGTGGAGAACTATATGAGCTGGCTGACCGGCCTTGGGATCTCGAATGAGAACCTGTATCTGTATGAGGTTCCCGCCGACGATCTCGCGCATTATTCCGCCCGGACGATCGACATAATGTACCGCTATTTCCCCGAGCGCGAGGACGAGGACAAGCAGTGGGACGAGCTGATGGGGATCGCGAACCGAACGGACTTCGACACTCGCGCGCACTCCAAGAAAGCGGTCGACGAGGAAGGTAATCCGATCAACCCGGATTCGACCGACGATCTCTCGTACTTCGATCCGCACACGCAGGAGCGCTTTTATCCGTACGTGGTCGAGCCGGCGATCGGCGTCAACCGCACGCTCCTGGCGGTGATGATGGACGCCTACACCGAGAAGGAGACCGACCGGGGCGAGAAGCGCGTGATACTGCAACTGGGCAAGGAACTGGCGCCGATCAAGGCGGCGATTCTGCCTCTGAAGAAGAACCACGACGGGATCGTCGAGATGGCCCACAGGATACGAAAGGACCTTTCGGGCACGATCCGATCGGTTTACGACGACACGGGCAGCATCGGGAAGCTTTACGCTCGCCAGGACGAGGTCGGAACGCCTTTCTGCATCACGGTCGATTTCGACTCGCTCGACGACCAGACGGTGACCGTCCGCGACCGCGACACGTGGGAGCAGGAGCGGGTGAACGCGGACCGTTTGAAGGAGTACTTGTCGGAGAGGCTAGGGTAAGGAGACCGGAGACCGAAGACCGAGGGAATCCGGTCGTGTCAGTAGCCCAAGCGTCAGCGCGGGCGAGGATAGCCCTCTCTTCAGGTAAATTCCGGTAGGCGGCATTGACAGGGGTTCGGTAGTCATTAATAAGTGAAAAGCCCCGAAGGGGCGACGGATGGTAGCCCCGGGCAAGCCGAAGGCGCAGCCCGGGGTCAGGCTGCAACCCAGAGATCAAAGTCGCGTAGCGACTGCACAACAACGAATGGACCTAGGCGCCCCTAAATACTCCGCATACCTCATCCTCGTTGGCGTTTCGATGGTCGCGCTGTTCGCAACTCTTGATTACTTCAATCCCGGCAGATCAAGGACTGAATCGAACAGTCGTTTTGAGATCCGAGTGACTGACCAGCCGGTATTCTACATGCAGCATAGATACAGCTTCGAAACGAGGCTCGCAGGTGAGTCAAACTGGCGGTTGATTCGCTCTCACGTTCAGGACGACCCGTTCGAGATCGATGATTCACCTATCGGGTTCCCGACTGAAGAGATCGGCTACTTCGCTCTTGGCAACATCTTCGCGGTGACCAAAGATCGGGGACAAAGCTGGCACTTCTTTGACTACACGAAGGATTCTGACTGGGGAAGGCTGAATGGATATACGGCAATCATTACCAGCGCGGTCGTTGACAAGGATGGCAACGGCGAAATGAAGTTAAAACATTTCCGCGAGGGCGAAGTAGCAAGGTTCATTTCCAGCGATTTTGGCGTGACCTGGAAAGACGCAGCTTCGAGAGAATAGTGCTCGTGCCGTCGCTATGCGACTCGCGACGCGTTGGCCGCCGCCCTTTCTACAGACATGTCGTGCCTACCGCACTCTTTCAGTGGTCAATGTTCAGTGGTCATCGGTAAATGTGTTGATTCGTGGAATTCTTGGCCGATTCCTTATTGCCCGTCGCTTGCGCTCCGGGTTCCGATTCGTGTAATTCGTGAAATTCGTGGCTCCCTCATTGGTCAATGGCCATTGTTCAGTGTTCAATAAATCCTGTGGCTAACATCCCCGAAAAAGTAACCTCCCTCGCGACCCGCATCCGTGACGCCGGCGGGCGCGCGATGCTCATTGGCGGATGCGTACGCGACCGGATCCGGGGCGTGCGTGTGAAGGACTGGGATCTCGAGGTCTACGGTCTTGAACCAGACGAACTGAAGAAGATCCTCGGGGAGTTCGGAACCGTCAACACCGTCGGAGCGGTCTTCACCGTCTTCAAGATCGGACAGGATCTCGACGTCTCCATCCCCCGCCGCGAGCGCAAGACCTCGAGAGGCCATCGGGGGTTCACCGTCGAAGGCGATCCGTCGATGTCGTTCGAAGACGCCTGCCGCCGCCGCGATTTCACCGTCAACGCCATCCTGGAAGATCCGCTTTCCAGCGAGATCGTCGATCCTTTCCAAGGCAGACAAGACATTGATAATAACGTCCTCCGCGCCGTCGATCCTGAAACTTTCGTTGAAGACTCTCTTCGCGTCCTCCGTGCCGTCCAGTTTGCGGCAAGGTTCGGATACGAGATCGAGCCTGAGACGAAAGAGCTCTGCAAAGAGATCGACTTGACGGATCTCCCCGAAGAACGCGTATGGGGCGAGATCGAGAAGCTTCTACTGAAAGCAGAAAGGCCGGGAGAGGGTCTGAAACTAATGTACGAGCTCGGGGTCGTCGATCAGCTGTTTCCGGAGCTAAAGGCGCTCGCGGGCGTTCCTCAGGAACCCGAATGGCATCCGGAGGGAGATGTCGATGTCCACACGATCCTCGTAGTCGACGAGGCGGCGAAACTGATCGACGACCTTTCGTACCCGAAGAAGGTCGCCGTGATGCTCGGAGCCCTCTGTCACGACCTGGGGAAGCCTCCGACGACCGCCGAAAGCGACGGCCGCATACGGTCGCTCGGCCACGACGAAGCGGGGGTCGAACCCACGCATTCGCTTCTCGACCGCCTGAACATACACACACTTGACGGCTACGACGTCCGCGAGCAGGTCGTACAGCTTGTCCGGTATCACCTTAAGCCCGGTGAGTTCTACAAGGTCCGCGAAAAGGTTGGCGACGGGGCATTCCGCAGGCTCGCCCGAAAGGTCGAACCGGATCTGCTCTACCGGGTCGCCAAGGCCGATTCCTTGGGCCGCAATGCGCCCTGGGTGCCGGAAGAAAAGTGGTTCGATTCCGCAGCGCAGGAATGGTTCATCGAGCGAGCCCGCGATCTGGAAGTCGAAGAGAAGGGTCCCGAGCCGATCCTCAAAGGCCGGCACCTGATCGAGATGGGGCTTACGCCCTCGCCCGAGTTCGGCGAGATCATAGACGCCGTCTTCGAAAAGCAGCTCGACGGCGAGGTGACGACATTGGAGGAGGCGGTCGCCGAGGCGAAGAAGATCATAGGGTGAAGGCGTTCGCCCTATGTGCTAATCTCGGAAATCTGAATTATGGCGAGCATACGACACGACTGGACGATCGAAGAGATCGCGTCCATCCACGACCTTCCTTTTCCCGAGTTGATCTTTCGGGCGCAGTCCGTCCATCGCGAGTTCCATAAGACGGATGAGATACAGGGCTGCCAGCTTCTGAGCATCAAGACAGGCGGATGTCCCGAGGACTGTGCCTACTGCCCCCAGTCGGCGCATTACAAGACCGAGGTCGAGCGAGAGCGGCTTCTCGATGTCGGAAAGACGCTTGAATCCGCCCGGAACGCGAAGGCATCGGGGGCCACGCGCTTCTGCATGGGAGCCGCCTGGCGCGACGTCCCCGACGGCGAGCAGTTCGATCAGGTGATCGAGATGGTAAAAGGCGTGCGCGAACTCGGCCTCGAGGCCTGCTGCACGCTCGGAATGCTCCGCGAAGACCAGGCGCAAAAGCTTGCCGAAGCGGGACTTACCGCCTACAACCACAACCTCGACACTTCGCCCGAGTTCTACGGCGACATCATCACGACGCGCACGTACGACGAGCGGCTGAAAACCCTGGAGAACGTGAGAAAAGCGGGCGTGACCGTCTGCAGCGGAGGGATCATTGGGATGGGCGAGTCGCCCGAAGACCGTTTCCGGCTGCTTCAGCAGCTCTCGAACCAGGACCGGCATCCGGAGAGCGTTCCGATCAACCAGCTTGTGAAGGTGAAGGGCACGCCGCTTCAGGACAAAGAAGATTTGGACCTGTTCGATTTCGTTCGTATGATCGCGACCGCGAGGATCCTTATGCCGCGTTCGATGGTCCGGCTCAGCGCGGGAAGGCTCGACCTTTCCGACGAGGGTCAGGCGCTTTGCTTCATCGCCGGCGCGAACTCGATCTTTATGGGCGAAAAGCTCCTCACCACGCCGAATCCCGACCGCGACCGCGACCGCGAGCTGCTCGAGAAACTCGGGATGAGGCTTTTTTCCAGGGTTGCGGGAAAATAGAGATGGAGAACGGATCGAAGGAGTACGTGCTCGGGTCGTCCGATATGGAGATCGCGAGGCTTGCGTTCCAGCACGAGGTCTGGTCGGATGTGACGGGCGGGCTGTGGAGGACGGCGGGGATCTCGTACGGAGATTCGGTCGCCGATCTCGGATGCGGCCCCGGCTTCGCTTCGCTTGAACTTGCGCGGCTTGTCGGACCCGAGGGGCAGGTGGCGTCGGTCGATGCTTCGGAGAGATTCGTATCGCTTGTCAGTTCGAGGATCACGTCGCTCGGACTTCAGAACGTCACTGTCTCGAAGGGCGATGTTACCGCTTTGACCCTTGAATCCGGAACTTTCGACTTCGTGTTTTCCCGCTGGCTGTACTGCTTTCTGCGTGATCCGGTAACCGCGGCGCGCGAAGCACACCGGATTTTGAAGCCGGGCGGAAAGCTGATCGTGATGGATTACCTGAACTATCTTGCGTCCAGGATCTTCCCCGGCTCGGACGTGCTGAACTCGATCTTTCCCGCGTATCTGAAAACAGTCAACGAGCATTACGGAAGCTACAACATAGGCGGCGAACTGCCTTCGATGCTTTCGGAGATCGGGTTCGAGATCGTGTCGCTCGAGCCGATCGTACGGATCGCGCGTCCGGGCGAGAACACCTGGCGCTGGGTCGAACTGTTCAACGAGCTTTCGGTGCCCGCGCTGGTCGAGAACGGGATCTGGACCGAGGATCAGAGGGAGCAGTTCGAGTCGGAATGGGAGGCCGCGAAGGAAAATCCCGGGACGTTCTTCTTTTCGCCTCCGATGATAGGGGTCGTGGCGGAGAGGTCTTAGCCGCGGCCGATTCACTCGTGCAGTTTACGGATGATTCATCTCACGTACTCATCGATCGGACAATCAAGGTCCTGAATACTCCTTTCGATCTTCGGTATCGCTTCCTTGAAATATTCGATGATCTCGGAACTTTCTTTGTCAGTACTGCACAGGGATATGTAGAGCTTCGCAGTCTGAACCGCGCGCTCGAGGTTTTCTGCCCTTCTCGAATTATAGTGATCCAAATAGACTTGATACATGATTCGCTTATCTACGCGTGAGCAACTTTTCGGTCGATAGGCACTTCCATCGGGCAGTATGCCGAAAGGATGGTCCCAATCGCGCTCGCCGAATCTCAACGCTTCCAGAGCTCTGTCAGTAACCAATTCGAAGCAGTTGGATCTGAAGTGGTCTTTAGAAGAGACCGATAGCCCACGAGTGTTATCAAGGGAGCTATCGATCTCGACCAGGATGCTTTTAGCACAAGTCCGCTCCGGGGCCACGCGGATGATAATCCGGTAGCGCCCGTTCTCCAGCCCGTCGATGCCGAACGCGCCCTCCTCATCCGGCGTGGTCGTTGCTGCGAGCTTCCGAGAGTCTTCGTTAAAGACGGCAAGACAGACTTTTGCAGGATCGAGAAGCAGATCCTCAGCAGGCTGCAAGTCGATCGTCCCCGCAAGTCTTCCGATCTTCAAAGGCTGAATATCCGCTTGTTTGAATTTCGAATAAGCCAATCCGGAGCACGGATCTGCAACAGTTGACGGTATCTCAAACCCATCGAAAGCCCTGCCCGACGAAGGAACAGCTGAAGTAGCGAAAGCCGCAAAGGTAATCACTATCACGCCGATTGGTAGGCTGATCGAGTTTCGGAGATGTTTGAGGTAGCGACTCAGCACGAAAGTGAACTGATTATATTCTGACGATGGTTGGAATGGAAGAACTGTGCGGATATACCCCTGGACATTGAGAATTGAAAATGGCCCCACGATTCGACAAGATCGTTCTTACACTCAAACTCCTTTGAGAACTCCAGTAGTTGGGATAGATTGGTACTCGCAGCAAATGAAACCCTTGCCCCAGCGAATGGCGGCCGATCTCGAATCTGGAAGGCTCATTATGAAACGACCCGTTGTCTTGCTAGTGTTGCTCGTATTTCAGGCAGTGATTTCTCTTCAGGCGGCTCCCTATCGCCCAGTTCGCGGAACACTCGATGAACCTAAGTGGAAGGAGATTAGCCACGACGGATTTACCGCGCAGATCCCGGATTCGTCTTTTAAGATCTGGTCCTTCGACGAAGAAGATCTGAAGTACTGGAATTTTTCTGCCGAGACCTCCACAGCCTGGTACTACGCTTTTGCTTACGACAAACTGAAACACTCCCCTTTACTGGAACTTCTCGGGTTCGCTCGATTCAACGCCGGCGAACACTCAGATGTGACGATCGACGGTGTCCCGGGCAAACGGCTGACTTTCCGGGAAATTGGCAGTCTCAAGCACGAAGCACTTGTATTCCAGGTCCGGGAACGCGTGTTCATCTTCCATGCCGTCAGCAAGCACCGGGTTCGGCCCGGCACCGATGAATTACTTGACAATTCGGAGGTCGAACAATTCTTCAGCTCGATCCGTCTGGATTTTGAGAAGGACGAGATCCTCGAGTCGCCGCAGAAACTCTCGAATCTCGTAAATTCCTTCCTTGGCGAATCGAAATCGGATCAAACGAAGGATGAGCCTATGTTTCGGGTTCAAAGAATCCCCGGTTCCTCAACGACACCTGCGGGATCTGGCCAAGGAACCGGGAGCGGCTCGGGCTCCGGTTCAGGATCAGGTGTCGGATCGGGTCCACCGCGGGAGGACTCCAGCCTGAATGATTCTCCGCTCAGGATCCTATCCAAGGCCAGACCCGGGTACACGGACCTCGCCCGTCATTACAATCTAAGCGGAAGGGTGGTTTTGCGGGTCAGCTTTCTCGCGGACGGAACGGTGGGCGCGGTTTCAGTTTTTGAAGCATTGCCCCTTGGGCTAACGGAAAACGCGATCAGGGCGGCGAAACTGATGCGATTCGAACCGGCAAGCAGGAAAGGCAGAGCATATACCGTGAACAAGGCAGTCCACTATAACTTCTTGATCTATTGAGGGGACGTGCCGAGCTACCGTTCACGGTTTGAAAGAGGAGATTCAGCTACCGATTACACGGATTTCACAGATTGTACGGATCAGGGGGTTAGCCACGAATTTCACGAATTGCACGAATTTGGCTGATGTTAGAAATGCGGATTGAAATGCCACGCAGTTGAACCGTGTAATCCTCGGCGAAATTTCCAATCCGTGAAATCCGTGTAATCCGCGGCTAAATCTCTTTCTTCGTGCAATTCGTGAAATTCGTGGCTGGTTTCTCTATGCCCGTCGCTTGCGCTCCGGGTTCCGATCGCCCGTAGCTCACGCTCCAGGTTCCGCTTTCCGTGCCATCCGAAGCAATTCTCCTGTACAATCGTCAGACACACACTGACCAAGGAGCGATATGGACCAGAGATACATAGATCTGTACGACGAATACATCCACGGCACGATGCCGCGCAGGAAGTTTGTGGACCGGCTTGCGAAGATGGCCGGGGGAATGGCGGCGGCCGCGTTGATTCTCCCGGTTCTCGAGAACAACCTTGCGTGCGCGAAAGTAGTTGACCCTAACGACAAGGACCTGAAGACATCCCGTGTCGAGTACGACGCGGCGACCGGCAAGATGAAGGCCTACCTCGCGCGGCCTGCGAACCAAACCGGCGATATCCCGGGCGTACTTGTGATCCACGAGAATCGCGGGCTCAACTCGCATATCGAGGACGTAACCCGTCGAGCCGCGAAGGAGGGATTCATCGCGCTCGCTCCCGATGCACTTTCTCCCCTCGGAGGAACCCCGGAGGACCAGGACAAGGCGCGCAGTATGTTCAGCCAGCTCGACCGCCAGAAAACGATCGACAATTTCGTCGCCGGTGTGAAGTACCTGAAATCCGTCGAAGGATGCAGCGGAAAGATCGGCTGTGTGGGCTTCTGCTGGGGCGGTTCGATGGCGAACCAGCTCGCGGTCAACTCACCCGATATGAAAGCGGCGGTGGCGTTTTACGGAAGCCAGGCGGCCGTCGAGGACGTGCCGAAGATCAAGGGCAAGCTGATGCTGCACTACGCGGAGAACGATCAGCGCATCAACCAGGGTATCGAGGCTTACGAGAAGGCGTTGAAGGAAGCGAAGGTGGAGTATGTGATGTATATGTACAAGGGAGTCGGACACGCCTTCCACAACGACACCAGCGAGGCGCGCTACAACGAAGAGGCGGCCAAGCTCGCCTGGTCACGAACGGTCGAATTCTGGAATAAACATCTGAAAGGCAAGTAGATACGGGAATGAGCCTGCTTCGGCACCTTACGGTGGACATAACACCGCTGAGGATCTCGAGAGACTATCGGCTGCTCTTCTTCGGGCAGCTGATTTCTTTTTTCGGGTCGATGATGACGTTCGTCGTCATCCCGGTGCAAATGTACCAGCTGACCGGGTCGACCCTTCACGTCGGGATGCTGTACGCCGCGGAGTTCGTCCCGATGATCATCCTTTCGTTCATCGGAGGCGCGCTAGCCGACGCTGTCGACCGAAGGATGATGCTGCGCGGTACGGAAATCGGACAGACGTTCGTCACCGCTATCCTCCTCGCGAACGCATTCCTTCCCGAGCCGCAGCTTTGGGTTCTTTACGTCGGTGTCGCGCTCCACGCGGGGCTCGCCGGTCTCCAGAGGCCTTCGTACGAGGCGATGATCCAGCAGATCATGCCGCCTGAGCTGATGTCGGCTGTCTCGGCATTGAACTCGATCCGCTTCAGCATAGGCTTCATCATCAGTCCTGCGATCGCGGGCCTTATCATCGTCCAGTTCGGTGCGAAGATCGCTTACGCCATCGATTTCGTGACGTTCGCAGCCTCGCTTGTCGCGGTCTGGATGATCTCAAAGACGCCCGGTGTGGAAGATCCCGATCACCCCGGCCTTGCCTCGATTATCAAGGGGTTCAGGTACGCGATCGGCCGGCAGGAACTGCTCGGGACATACATCGTGGACATCAACGCGATGTTCTTCGCGATGCCGATGGCGCTGTTCCCGGCGCTTGCGACGAAGTTCGGCGAAAGCACGGTCGGGCTGTTCTATTCGGCGATGGGCTTGGGACCTCTGGTTGCGAGCCTCACATCCGGATGGACGAAGAAGGTCAACCGTCACGGGATGATGGTGCTCGTTGCGGCGGGGTTGTGGGGCGTGGCGATCATCTTTTTCGGTTTGGCGGAGAGCCTGTGGGTCTCGCTCGGGTTTCTCGCGCTCGCGTGGTTCTTTGATATGATCAGCGGAATCTTTCGAGGCACGATCTGGAACCAGACGATCCCCATGCGCTATCGGGGAAGGCTCGCCGGGATCGAGATGATCAGCTATCTGACCGGGCCTATGCTTGGGAACGCGAAGGCCGGGATCGTGGCGAGCTTCTACGGTGTTCAGTTCGCGATCGTATCCGGCGGCATTCTCGCTGTGATCGGCGCGGTCTTGCTGGCGGTATTGCTCCCGAATTTCTGGAAGTACGACGGCAGGGAAGGGGTGAAACTAAAGGAGAAAGCCGATTCGGAATCGACGAGAAAAGGGGATTAACCGCAGAGGGCGCAGAGAGCGCAGAGATTTTTGGAGAAGACTCAACGCAAAGGTCGCGAAGGACGCAAAGGATTTTTTGGACTTAGCCAACTGTTATCGGTGCGTGGTTTAACCGGAATTCCGATCGACGAATCAAGCGGGAGACTTTTATATTCTTTGCGTCCTTAGCGACCTTCGCGTTGAAACCTCTCCGAAAATCTCTACGCTCTCTGCGGTTAATTTCTTATGGACCTAAACGAACGAATAAGGAACAGGCTCGAGTCAATCGAAAGGGCGGGCGAGAAACGGTCGATGACCGAGCCGCGCGGGATCGATCTATCTTCGAACGACTACCTGTGTCTCGCGGAAGATCCGCGTCTGAAAGAGGCGATGCTGGACGGTGTCCGACGCTACGGCGTTGGATCGACAGCTTCGAGGCTCCTGCGCGGGCATCGCGAGGTTTTCGAACGCGCCGAGAGCGAGTTCGCGAAGTTCAAGGGCACACAGCGAAGCCTCTATTTCGCAACGGGTTACCAGGCGAACCTGGGGATCTTCCAGACATTCCTCGAAGAAGGCGACGTCGTTTTCTCCGACGAGCTGAACCACGCGAGCATCATCGACGGGATCAGGCTTTCGAAAGCCGAGAAGGTGATCTTCGAGCACGGGCACGCCGAAGATCTGCGAACGAAGATCGAATCCGCAAATGTCCAAGGCGAAAGGTTCATCGTCACCGAATCCCTTTTTTCGATGGACGGTGATGTCGCGCCGCTCGACGAGTACGCCGCGATCTGCCGCGATACGGGCACGAACCTGATCGTGGACGAGGCGCACGCGGTCGGGATCTATGGCAAGAAGGGGAGCGGGCTGATCGAAGAAGCGGGCATCGGTGACGAGGTCCTTCTTTCGGTGAACACAGCAGGGAAAGCGCTGGGAGTCGCTGGGGCCTTCGTCTCGGGAGCCGAGTGGGCGATCGAGTATCTGATCCAGCGATGCCGCTCGTTTATCTTCTCCACCGCCCCTCCGCCCGCGCTCGCTTACGCACTGACGAAAAGCATAGGCATCGTCGAGATCGAAGAGGACCGCAGGAACCGCCTTATCGAGCTGTGCGGAAAATTCTCCCTTTTGCTCGGGGAGGCGGGTTTCGTCGTTCCCGAAAGGCCGACGCAGATCGTCCCGGTCGTGATCGGCAGGAGCGAGGACGCGACCGCCGTAGCTTCCGAGCTTCAGGAAGCCGGATTCGACATACGCGCGATCCGGCCGCCGACCGTTCCTGAAGGGACGGCTCGATTGAGGATCTCCCTGAATGTTGGCGTTTCCGAAGCGGACCTCGAGCGGCTCGTCGTGCTGCTCAGGAACGCGGTCACGAAGCAGATCGAAACGGGTTTCTTCGTATGAAAGGCTATTTCGTCACGGGCACCGACACCGGTGTGGGCAAGACGCTCGCGAGCGCCTGCCTTGTCGCTGCGCTCCGTGTGACGGACGACGTCTGCTACTGGAAGCCGGTTCAGACGGGGATCGAGGAAGACGACGACACCCGGATGGTGAAGGCGCTCGCGCACAGTCCGGACGAAGAGATCTATTTTGAAGGAATCCGGCTCGAAAGGCCGCTGTCGCCGCATCTTTCCGCGAGGCTTGCGGGCGTCCGGATCTCGATAGAAGAGATACTGGCGACGGCGTCCCGCGCCCCGAAAGACAGGCTTATGATCGTGGAAGGCGCCGGAGGAGTGCTCGTGCCTTTGAACGAGAGAGAGATGATGATCGATCTGATCCGCGACCTGAACCTTCAGGCGATCGTCGTCGCGCGGTCGGGACTCGGGACGATCAATCACTCGCTGTTGACTCTGGAGGCCTTGAGGCTTCGCGGGATCGACGTCGCTGGCGTGCTTATGAACGGCGAGCCGAACGAGGAAAACCGGAAGGCGGTCGAGAGCTACGGGAAGGTGCGCGTGATAGCGGAGATCCCCAGGTTCGAGAGGCTCTCGCCGGACATCGTCGTTCGATGGGCGGAGCGGAACATACGGGATATTTAAGGTAATCTAGAAGCTATGCCGATAATCAAGAAACGCGAGATAGAGATGCTCGCGCAGATGAACGGGGAAGAGATCGAGCGGTTCCTGGAGAACCTTCCCGCGACGAAAGACCAGATCGAGGGCTTGTTCGACTTTCTCGAGATGAAGCTCGAAGCTCAGCCGTGCAATCACACGAACCGGTTCACGATGCAGTACGTGATGCAGAATATGATGGACTTCGGAAAGGTCTCCGGCTGGCTGAGCAACAACGGGGGATATTGCGACTGCAAGATCGTGTCGGAGATATCTGTGCCTTGGACTGCGACGTTCGGGGATTCTTAGGGACGGGGAGAAACAGGATTCAAAGGATGGATAAGATGGGCTCCATTCTTGATGGTCACATGTGTCCGAAGCCCGACCGTGAGGGAGGGCTACTGTGAGTACTGAGAAGAATGGACGGAGGACTGAGTGTCAGTAGCCCGACCGTCAGTGAGGGCGTAGATCAGGTCCGAGAGGAAAGTACTGAGGACGGAGGCACCATGACTGCAAGCCGAAAAAAATTCGCCCTTGCAATTCTAATTGCTGTTCATTGCCTGGGACCTGTGACTATCGCGCAGATAGGTGATCCTTCAGAGCCGCCTGTTGACGATTCGAAGAGTGCCAAATCTACGATCAGACCGCGGCCGGTCGCGAAGACGTTGGAAGACTATCTTCGCGGGCGCGAGATTAAGCCCACCTCTATATTCAACAACGAAGACGAAACCCGCGAATCTTTGAGGCTCGAGAAGATCTCAATAGCCTGGAAGACGGATCGTGAAAAGTACAAACTCGATCTCGTCGTCGATGGAAAGCCGATCGAGTTTCAGGGGAAGAAATCGAAGGGCTCCGTGTTTTCCGACTCCGAGCCCATTCCAGTGGAGCACTTTAACAGTCTGGATGAGATAGCGATTTTCGAACTGCGGGAAACCAGCTTACTGGCATTCCGCTTTGGATTCCAGGTATGTTCGGGAATGAGCTGCAGCGTCACCGGATATCTGGTTCTTGATCTGAAAACCGGAGCGGAGAACTGGTTTGCGTCGCTTGGGATGTTCGATCGGATCAGGCTATTCGACATTAAGAATGACGGAACGCCTGATTTTTTGGTCACGACTTACAGAGGGGCCTGGAACTCATGCGATTACAGAATTGGATATACGGCTTACACTCGTACGCCTGATGGAAGCTTTGAGCTGGCCATTGATCCGAAAGAGAAGGCCTTTGAGATCATCAGACGTTTCAAGTGCCCTGACGGAGGTAACGTCGAAGAGTACGAGGAAGGGTTTGAGGTAAATTGGATGGAGGAAGTGCGAAAACCGAGGAAGTTAGCAGAACAGTGAGATTGTGATTCAGGCTGATTGATTCTGAAAGATGCGATATTCGCCCTCCCTGACGGTCGGGCTACCGACACGCCCGAGTTGTCTCGGTATTCAGCCGGGCTGCGCCCGGCTTGGGCAGCCCGAAGGGCTGCTCTAAACGGATCTTGAATACCCTGTCCATCCTGTTTTTCTCTTATGTCTTTGATCACCCGCGACAGAAAACACCTCTGGCATCCGTACACCCAGGAAAAGACCGCGCCGCCGCCGATTCCGATCGTGAAGGCTGAAGGCGTGTGGCTCTACACCGAAGACGGCCGGAAGCTCCTTGACGGAGTCTCGTCGTGGTGGGTGAACACCCACGGGCATTCGAACCCGTACATCAACGAGGCACTCGCGAAACAGGCCGCGGAGCTCGAACACGTCATCTTCGCGGGCTTCACTCACGAACCGGCCGTGAAGCTCGCCGAGATGCTCGTCGACGTCCTTCCCGAAGGCCTCACGCGCGTTTTCTACTCCGACAACGGATCCACTTCGGTCGAGGTCGCGCTGAAGATGGCGTACCAGTTCTGGCGTAACGGGGGCGAGGAGAGGACGACGTTCATCGCGCTCGAGCACGCGTATCACGGCGACACGGTCGGAGCGATGTCCGCCAGCGACGCGTCCGCGTTCACCGATCCGTTTAAGGAACTTCTCTTCAAGGTCCTTCGCGCCGAGGCTCCCTATTCGCTCCGCTGCGGTAGATGCGAAAAGCGGTGCGATCTATCGTGCGCCGAAAGCCTCGAGGATTTGCTGAGGAAGCACAAAGACGAGATCGCCGCGGTGATCGTCGAGCCGATGCTGCAGGGCGCCGGCGGGATGATCGTGTGGACGCCGGAATATCTGAAACGCGTCCGTGAACTGTGCGACGAGCACGCAGTTCTTCTGATCGCCGACGAGGTGCTTACGGGATTCGGGCGAACGGGGAAGATGTTCGCCTGTGAGCACGCGGGAATCTCTCCCGACATCATATGCCTTTCGAAGGCCCTGACCGCGGGATATCTTCCGTTCGGAGTGACCGCGGCCACCGAGGAGATCTACGACGCGTTCTACGACGACGACCGCCTGAAGACCTTCTTCCACGGCCATTCGTACTGCGCGAACCCTCTCGCCTGTGCGGTCGCCATCGCGAATCTTGAGCTGTTCGAAAAGAACGGAACGATGGACCGCATCTCGTTCATCAACAGGAAGTTCCGGGAGTTCGAGCCTACGCTTTCCGCGTTCGATTCGGTCGAGGAAGTGCGTATCATCGGCGCTGTCCTCGCGTTCGAGATGAAGGTCAGCGACAGCGGCTACCTCGCGAACATCGGGCAGGAGTTATACAGGGAATTCCTCTCTCGCGGGATCGTTCTGCGGCCTCTGGGGAACGTGATGATCTTTATGCCGCCGTTCGTGATCGAGGAGAAGGAGATCGACTGGGTGCTGAAAGAAGTGAGGCAGGTTTTGGCGAGTCTTGAGAAATGAAGGTTGGAATCTGAAGTTATAAAGGAAGCCCAGCCCCCGTTTAGAGCAGCGCTTCGCGCTGCCTTGGCAGCCCAGAGGGCTGCTCTAAACGGTTGGAAATGGATGATCGAAAGTCGAGCGCTGTGCGCTCGCTGCAGGCGAGACGCCCGCGTTCCGTCAATTCTCAATCTCCAGATATCGTTTCAGATACTCGCCCGTGTACGATCCCTCGACCGCGGCGATCTCTTCCGGGGTTCCTTGCGCGACGACGGTTCCCCCGCCGTGCCCGCCTTCCGGTCCCAGGTCGATCACCCAGTCTGCCGTCTTGATCACATCCAGGTTGTGCTCGATCACGAGCACCGATCCCCCGTTGTCGATCAAGGCGCGGAACGCCGTCAGGAGTTTCGAAAAGTCTTCGAAGTGCAGCCCTGTCGTAGGTTCGTCAAAGATGAAAAGAGTGTTCGACCGCGAGTTCGAAGCGAGATGTGCCGCCAGCTTCACCCTCTGGGCCTCGCCGCCGGAGAGAGTCGTCGCCGACTGCCCAAGCCGCAAATACCCGAGCCCGACCGACTCGAGAGTCTTCAGACGGTTAGTTAGCTTACTGATTCCCTTGAAGAAGTAGATCGCCTCGCGGACGGTGAGATTGAGAACATCGTGGATGTTCTTTCCCTTGTACTTGACCTCGAGGATGTTCGGATCGTAACGCGTCCCTCGGCAGTCCTCGCAGATCAGTTCGACATCCGCAAGGAACTGCATCTCGATCTTCACCGTTCCGCTGCCCTGGCAGTGCTCGCATCTGCCCCCGGGTACGTTGAAGGAGAAATGCGATGCGGTGTAACCTTTTTTCTGTGAGAGATTTGTGGACGCGAACACGTCCCGGATCGGGTCGAACGCCTTGATGTAAGTTATGGGGTTCGAGCGCGGCGTGCGGCCGATCGGCGATTGGTCAACCAGGATCACGTCGTCGATCATCTTCGAACCGAGGATCTCGCGGAACCGCCCGACCTCCCCCTTGTTCTCGCCCTTCAGTTTTTTCAGCCCCGCATACAGGACGTCGTGTACGAGCGTTGATTTTCCGGATCCCGAAACGCCTGTGACGGCGACGAACAGCCCGAGCGGGATCTCAACGTCGATGTTCTTCAGGTTGTGCTCGCGCGCGCCCTGAACCGCAATCTTGTTTTTTCCGGGCTCCTGGCGGACCGGCGGGACGCGGATCTCCGATTCGCCGCGCAGGTACTTGCCCGTCAAAGAAACCGGATCCTGGATCAGGCCCGGAAAGTCGCCTTCATAGACGACGTTCCCGCCGAGCTCGCCCGCGTACAGGCCTATGTCGAGAATGTGATCTGCCGCGCGCATCATCTCTTCGTCGTGCTCGACGACGAGGACCGTGTTCCCGATATCGCGGAGGTTCTCAAGGATCCCGATCAGCCGCAAGTTATCCCGCGGATGTAGTCCGATACTTGGCTCGTCGAGCACGTAGAGCGTTCCGACAAGCAGGGAACCGAGGTTCGTCGCGAGCTGGATCCTCTGCGCTTCGCCGCCGGACAGCGTCGAGGCAAGCCTGTCGAGTGTCAGGTACTCAAGCCCCACGTCGAGCATGAACCCGAGCCGTCTTCGTATTTCATCGAGAAGCTTGTCGCCGATTTTCGATTCTTCTTCGGTAAGTTCAAGCGAATCGAAGAATACCTTCGCGTCGGCGATCGACATCGCGACCGATTCCGGCAGGCTTTTGCCGCCGATTTTCACCGAGCTCGATTCGATCCTCAAACGTCCGCCGTCGCAATCCGGGCATCTCGTGTAGCCTCTGTACTTTGCGAGAAACACGCGGACGTGGAGCTTGTACTTTTTCTTTTCCTTCCACGCAAAGAATCCGTTGACGCCGCGCCACGATCCCTTTCCTTTCAGAACCGCCCGCCTTTGTTCGTCCGAAAGCTCGCTAAAAGGCACATCGACAGGGATCCCGTCCTTGCCCGCGAATTCCATAAGCTCGTCGTAGGCCCACCGGTGTTTCGGGGTCGAAAACGGCTCGATCGCGTCGGCCTCGAGCGACAGGTCCGGATCGGGAACCACCAGGTCGTAGTCGATGCCGGTCGTGTTCCCGAATCCCTGGCACGTGGGACACGCTCCAAAAGGGGAGTTGAAGCTGAACAAACGCGGTTCGGGCTCCTCGAACTCGGTTCCGTCATTCCGGCAGATGAAGGCTTCCGAAAAACGAAGCTCCTTCGGCCCGCCTTTCGATTCCGCGTCGGCATTCTTGATGATCGCGGAATGGCTCTCCCTGAAGCAGGTCTCGAGCGAATCGACGAGTCTCTGCCGTACGTCCTCCGAAACTTTGAGCCTGTCGACGAGCACAAGAGTCTCTTCGAGATCGTCGCGTTCGTAGTCTTCCGGCCTTTTCAGATCGATGATCTCGCCGTCGCGCCAGATCCTCGAGAATCCGTGCCCGAGCATCGTCATCAGCACCGCGGTCCGGTTCTGCTTCTTAGCGTTGGGATTGAAAAAGACGGAAACGGGGAACAGAACCTGAAACCGGGCGCCTTCCGGCAGTTTCTCGATGATCTCGTCGGCAGAGGATTCAGGAGTGTCTCTGGTCACTTCCTCGCCGCATTTGTAGCAGAAGGTCCTGCCGATGCGCGCGAAGAGAAGGCGCAGATAATCGTAGATCTCGGTCTGCGTCGCAACGGTCGAGCGGGGATTTCGAGTCGAGTTTTTCTGGCGGATCGCGATCGCGGGCGAAATGCCCTTGATTTCTTCAACAAGCGGTTTATCGATCCTTTCGAGGAACTGTCTGGCATATGCGGAGAGCGACTCGACATATCGCCGCTGGCCTTCGGCGTAGATAGTGTCGAACGCGAGCGAGGACTTCCCCGAGCCCGACACGCCCGTGACGACGGTCAGCTTGTTGTTCGGGATCGAGACCGAGATGTTCTTCAGGTTGTGCACCCGGGCACCTCGCACCTCGATCGCATCCTCTTTCGTTCTCGCAGCCCGCATAGGTGAAGAATCCATCCGAAAAGGCAAAAATAAATTCTATCAAACGGAAGGTCCGCAGCGAAGTTCGCGCACGGAGAAGAGCGGTGCAAAACGCCCGGGTTGGGACGACGTTTCCGATCTCAACGCGGCGATCCGATGCACGGCTACATATTTGACAATTGCTCAGCCTTTGTACAATATCTTGTGGAATATCTACCTCCCGGAGGAAATCCCCTTACAACAATGCATCCAGTTCACAGACAGAATGACCTGGTCGTTCAGGAGGTCGACCGCGAGCTTCTCGTGTACGACCTGAACTCCCACCGGGCGATCAGTCTGAACGAAACCGCGGCGGCCGTCTGGAGTCTTTGCGACGGCACAAGATCCGTAGAAGATCTCACCGAATCACTCTCCGAAAGGTTCCGCGAAACCGTGCCCGTCGAATCAGTGCTCCTTGCGCTGGAGGATCTGGCAGGAGTCGGACTGCTCGAGTCTGTTGGAAACGTGCGGTTTCTGGGATCGATGAGCAGGCGCGAGGCGATCAGGAAGATCGGTATCGCGTCGATGGTGGCCATTCCGATCGTGTCTTCGATCATCGCGCCGCCGGCCGCGGCAGCGCAGTCGACTTGTGTTCCGGCCCCGGGCGGCTGCACCTGTAACCAACTCTCGATCGGGCGCGTGGGACAACAATGCACCCCGTTTTCTTTTGCTCAATGCACCAACTCGCTTTGCCGATGCGTTTGGGCAAACAATGGATTCAGCTTTGCCGGCAACTGCGTCCCGTAACGCCGACAGCCCTTTCTTCATTCCGACGTCGCTCCGGCTTGGAACAAGTCGATCGGCTTTCTATATAATGCCGGTGTGAGAAAACTTCTTCTGCCGCTCCTTTTCGTAGTAGTTGCCGTAATCTCTTTGCAGAGTGCGGCGGCGCATGATTCGCATGTTCTTGCGGCCGATTCGGAGAGTTCAGGACTCGTGGCGGACAGGCCGGTACTGGTCGAGTTGTTCACTTCTGAAAGCTGCGCCAGCTGTCCGCCGGCAGAGCAAAACCTTGCATATCTTCAGACGGAACAGCCCTACGCGGGTGCCGACATAATCACCCTTGCATTTCATGTAGATTACAGGGACGTGCCCGGCTGGAAAGATCCTTTCGCTTCGCCTCTCTTCACTCAGCGACAGCAGGTCTACGATCGCAAGTTCCGCACGGGCAACATTTACACGCCTCAAATGGTTGTCGACGGCGAAACGGAGTTTATCGGATCGAAGCTGGAAAAGGCCGAGAGCGCGATCAATAAGTCACTGAAGAATGACAAGGGAAGGGTTGCTCTGAACGTCGCGGGAGACAAGCTGGAGATCCGAATTTCGGCGCTGCCCGAAATCGAGTTTGCGACTGTCTATCTTGCATATGCCGAGGACGGCCTCACCTCCAGCGTAAGGGGAGGCGAGAACGCGGGGAAGACTCTCAGCCACGTGTCGGTGGTCCGGTCGCTGAATGGTATCGGCATGATAGAGCCGGGGCAGAGGGCGTTCGAACTGGACACGGTACTGAACATAGGCGCCGAGTGGGACCGTGAAAAACTCAAGGCGGTCGTGTTTGTTCAAGAGAACCACACCCGAAAGATCTTCGCCGTCGGCTCCGAACCGCTTTCGGTCCCTCAATAGCTCCCGGGAATTTTCTTGCTTCGATGCACCTCTACGACTTCGTAAGTTATTGCGGGATGCTCACCGACAAGGCTCGGCTGGACGCATACACCGGCTCGCTGCGTGATTCGGTCGGCCCTGACACGATAGTCCTCGACCTTGGGGCCGGCACCGGGGTTTTTTCGGTGATCGCGTGTCTTCTCGGGGCAAGGAAGGTTTACGCGGTCGAGGTCAATCCGCTGATACGGCTCGTTGAAGAGACTGCGAAGGAGAAGGGCTTCGCCGATCGGTTGGTAGTGATCCAGAAGCATTCGTCGGAGATCGAGCTTTCGGAGAAGGCAAATCTTCTCGTGAGCGACATTCACGGAGGGCTTCCGCTGCATGAATCGGGTCTTGAATCGATAATCGATGCCCGGAACCGGCTCCTGACCCGAGATGCGGTCATGTTGCCGGAAGCCGAAACCGTTTTCTTCGCTTTGTCGGAGGCGGAAGAGATCTACGAAAAGCACGTCTCCGTATTCCTGCGGGAATACGAGGGCTTCAGCCTCCCCGCAGCTGACAGGCTTGTGAAGAACCGCTGGTTCAGCGCGCGAAGCGACAAAGAACGGCTCCTGACCGGCACCGCGATATTTGCCGAGATCGATCATCGCGTGAACTCCGACACGTCTTTCGCCAGCGATCTTCGATGGGAGGTCGAAAAGTCCGGAACCGCCCACGGTTTCCGGGCGTGGTTCGAAAGCCGCCTCCCCGGAGGGCATTCGGTCTCCAACGGCATTTCCGCAAACACCTCGACCTACGCTTCGCCGTTCTTTCCTCTGTCATTTCCGGTGGCTGTTAAAGAAGGAGATGTTGTCAATGCAAGGATAAATGCGGTGTATGAGGACGGCGGCTACTTGTGGAGCTGGCAAACGAAGATCGAGGACCCGGCAGGGCTTGTGAAGGCCGAAACCGCGCAGTCTGTGATCGCATCAATGATCCCGGATTCCAAGAGCGCACTTAGAAGATCGGAGTTTTTCGCGCCGGCGCTCGGCCGACAGGGAGAGATCGACGCGTTCGTCCTTTCCAGGATGGACGGCGAGAATCTGAGCGGGGACATCGCGGACGAGATATTGGAAAGATTCCCGGGCGAGTTTCCCACCGCGGAGAAAGCGGCGGAGCGGGTATACGCGCTTGTCGAACGATATTGTCGCGGATGACAAATACAGGTCCGGAACCTAAAGTATCACTTTAGGTTCTTGCTTCTGCCGGATTGACTTGATTTTCCCGGGGCGATATAAGTATTGAAACCCCTCCCGCCGTACGACCCTATGTTTCCAATTCATAGAAAGAACGACCTCGTTGTTCAGGAGATCGGAGACGAGACGTTTGCCTACGATCTGATCACAAACAGGGCGATCTGTCTCAACAAGATGTGTTCGTTCATCTGGAAGAACTGCGACGGAAGAAACTCCCAGCGGGAGATCGCCGAACTGGCTTCAAGAGAATTCGACGAGGAAGTTTCGATCGGGCTTGTGGAACTCGCACTGGAACAGCTTTCGGAGGAACGACTGATTGAAAATCAAAGGAGTTCGGGCATTTTTGACGGTTTGTCGCGGCGCGAGATCCTAAGAAAGGTCGGGTTAACGACGATGGCGGCGCTTCCGATCGTGACTGCGATAACAGCTCCCAGTGCAGTATCGGCCCAGTCTGCTTGCGTCCCTGTATCAAACGGATGCACTTGTACCATGTCGGGCATGATGGGACAAGAATGCGTTGAGGCAGTTCCTTGCGCGAATCCGATCTGCCGGTGCGTATGGCGAAATAACGGCAATGCAGACGGAGACTGTGTGGTCTAGGCCCGCTCTCCTTTCCTACCACCGCCTGTCATAGACAGCCAGATTCTCCCTCCAATCCTCAAGTTCGTCGAACCTGAGCACAGGGATGTTCCCGCTCAGCACGATCTCTGCCCATAGAGAGCGGCTGAGGCGGTAAGTGAATCCCTTCGGCGAGCAGACTGTCAGCGTCGCCTTCGAGGCGGTTCTTCGAGAGATTACAGCTTCTCGCCAGTCGGTCTTGGACCGATACAAGAGCTTCGATCCGACAACCAATTCACCTAACATTTTCGGACCGGACGCCTGTCCCGGCGAATAATAAAGGCCGAACGGCGTTCCGTCCGGCCTCCAGTCGATGAAGTTCGCGAATGCCATCAGTCTTCAAACGGCAGTTCGCTCTGCTTCGCCTTTGCAGAAACCGCGTAGAGACGGAGGCCTATGGAGATCATCAATACCGAACCCACGATCCAGATCAGGACCCAGGCTACCGCGGGAATACCGCTCGCCTCAGCCATGTTCATCGCGTCGGAATGAGAATCGGAAGTCGCCGAGATGATGAACAGGGTCTTCAGAGAAAAGATCGCATTCAGTAGGCACTGTACCGCCAGAAACGCGAGTGCGAAATTCGCCCATTTGATCTGCGCATAGCGTGCTATCGCAAACAGGCCTGCCGACAACGCGGCTCCCGAGAGCACCGTGAATGCCACGCTCGCGATTCCCACCTTTGCATTGAAAATGTTCCAGACCGGAGCCAGGAGTCCGAAAAGCACCGTCATAAGGCCGACGAATCCCGATGCGAAATAAAGCGCCCTTCTGGATGAGAAGTCATACCGGAACCACGCCAGAAGCGCCACGCCGAATGCGGTAGTGCCGAGGTACCCAGCGCTGGAGATGATGAGCCTCTGTACCCAATTCCCGTCCTGCGTCAGCGACCACACCACGCCGCTCGTGTCGGGCGAGACCGTCAGGCTTTGCACCGATCCGCCCGTCATCACCGTGGCGAGCACGTGGCTGCCTTCGTGAACGAAGGTGGCGAAAAGCTGTAGCGGGTAAACGATGTACCCGAGGATCGGGAAATAGAACGACGCGAGCCAGATCACGACACTGATGATCGTCGCCAGTATCAGAAGCTTGACCTGCGGTTTGACGTCTTCGGCGAGTTTGAAATTCATAATTGCTCTCGACTCCCTTTGCCGGGTTACAAATGACTCAACGGGATACGACCCATTCTACACGAAAGTTCGTGGCCTGCTAAAGGTTTTGACTTGCGGCCTTTCTGATGCGATCGAGCCGGAGACCGTTCATTCAGACGAAGTCGCGGTGTAATCCTTCTTTCCGCCCGTCTTCTCGACCAGCCGGATTCCGGTGATCGCTATGTCCTTCTGGACCGCCTTGCACATGTCGTAAATGGTCAGGGCCGCGACAGAGACCGCAGTCAGAGCTTCCATCTCGACGCCCGTCCGATCAGTTGTAACGGCGGTCGCGGTTAAAAGGACGCCGTCATCACGGAGTTCCGCGGTGACGTCGAGTTTCGCAAGCGCAAGCTGATGGCACAACGGGATCAGCTCGGCGGTCTTCTTGCCTCCCATTATCCCGGCGATCCTCGCGATCTCCAGCGGATCACCCTTTGGAGTTTCTTTCGTTCTGATCAGCCCCACGGTTTCAGCGCTGAGCTCCACAAAACCGGTCGCGACCGCGGTTCTTCTTGTCGTTTCTTTCTCGGAAACGTCCACCATCGAGATCCTTCCTTCCTTGTCGTAATGCGAAAGTTCCTTCATCTCTAGCCCGCCTTTCAGAAAAAATATACCTCCGCAGTATCGCCCTTTCGAAGCCCGGAGTCGGCGGGCACGGATGCGATCGCATCGGCACTCGCGAACGTGACGAAGTTCGAAGAGCCCGAAAATTTCAGCGATTCGACGATCATCCTGCCGTCTTCACGAAACCCCGTTTTGACGGGGAGAAGTCCGTGCCTGCCTTTCGCGCCCTTTATGTCGTGAGTTACCTCGGCGAAACCGCTTCTCAGTTCGGGATCGGAAGCACCCTGCGCTAGCAAAAGCGCGGTCCGCACGAAGACGAGGAACGTGACCGCGATCGACACGGGGTTTCCGGGGAGCCCGAAAACGCACTTGTCTTTGGAAGTCGCAAAGACCGTCGGCTTGCCCGGCTTCAGCGCAATTTTCTCGAAGTGGATCTCTGCGCCGAGATCCTTCAGGACCGGTTTCGTGAAATCGTAATCGCCGACCGAAACGCCTCCCGAGATCACAAGGAAATCGCATTGATCGAGCGCTTTGGAGATCGAAGTCCGCAATCCTTCAGGATCGTCCGGGGCGATCGGGAGAACCGAAACATCCGCAAGGTCTGAAGCAAAGGCCGAGAGCATCGCGGAATTCGAGTTTCGGATCTGGTCCGGCCCCGGCTTTTCAGAAACATCGACGATCTCGGATCCGGTGGAGAGGATGGCAAGCCTGGGAGATCGCGCGGCTTTCACGCTCGAATAGCCGAACGCCGCGAGGCTCGCGACCATCGCCCGCGTGATCCTTTCGCCGGCCGGGATCACGATTTCACCTTCGCGTATCTCCGCGCCTGTCTTCACGATGTTCTTCCCGGCTTTCGCGCTCTCGAGGATCGTGACCGACGAGCCGTTCGCCTCGGCGAGTTCGATCTGCTGGACTGCGTCCGCACCCTTCGGAACACGCGCTCCCGTCATCGTCTTGACGGTCTGCCCACGTTCCAGAACACCGTCCCAGCCTCTTCCCGCCGCGGATTCTCCGATCAGATCCAGCGTCACTGGCGCCTCCGATGTATCGGTCGAGATCACGGCATAGCCGTCCATCTGCGAACGGTCGAACGGCGGAAGGTCGAGGTCCGCTTTCACATCCTCCGCGAGAACACGGCCGACGCAGACTCCGAGACGAACCTCTTCCGTGCCCAACTTTCTTATCTTCGAGCGGACAATGTCCCTGGCTTCTTCGATAGTGATCATCCGGCGGTTTATCGGCGCAAACGGCCCGTTAGCGCACCGTGCGTCAATCGCGCAAACAGGATCAAAGTGATAGACTTGAGAAGCAATACTCAAACAATTTAACACACTTCAAAAACAGAGAGGACTGATTACAAGTGATCGATCTTGAACTTACTGAAGACCACATCGCGCTGCAGAACACCGTCCGGGAATTCGTTAAGGGCGAGGTGGAACCGTATATCAAAGAGTGGGACGAGAAGCAGCATTTCGAGCGCTCGATCTTCGGAAAGATGGGCGAACTCGGGCTCCTTGGCGTCTGCATACCTGAAGAATACGGCGGAGCGGGGTTTGATTACATCTCGCTCGGCCTTGTCTGCGAGGAGCTCGAAGCATGCGACACGTTCCTGCGTGTCGTTATGAGCGTGCACGTCGGCCTGAACTCCTTGACGCTTCTGACCTGGGGAAGCGAGCAACAGAAGCAGAAATACCTCGCTCCTCAGGCGAGAGGCGAGAAACTCGCCACTTTTGGTCTGACCGAGCCGAACGCGGGATCGGACGTCATCGGGATGCGCTCGACTGCGCGCAGGGACGGCGACGACTGGATCCTGAATGGCGAGAAGATGTGGATCTCGCTGGGCAATACGGCGGACCATTTCCTTTTCTTCTGCTGGACCGACGAAGAGAAAATGAAGGTCCGCGATCACTCGGGGTTGAGCTGCTTCATCGTCGAACGTTCGATGGAGGGCTTCTCGTCAGGTACGCTCCACGGCAAGATGGGAATTCGCGCGGGCGACACCGGCTACTTCAGCCTTCAGGATGTGCGCGTGCCGGCTGAGAACATGGTCGGCAAGGAAGGCGAAGGATTCAAGATCGCTATGTTCTCGCTCGAGAACGGCCGGTACACGGTCGCGTCGGGAGCGACGGGCGTGATCCGTGCGTCGCGCGATGCTTCGATCGCCTACGCGAACACACGCGAGGTTCAGGGCCGGACGATCGCGAATTTCCAGCTTGTGAAGCAAAAGATCGCCGAGATGGAAGCCGATTACGAGATGTGCCGGCTGCTTTGGCTGAAGGCCGGGTGGCTGAAGAACGAGGGTCTTTCCTCGACGAGGGCGGCAAGCCTCGCGAAATGGCAGGCGACCGTTCGCAGCGAAAAGGCGGCTTCGATGGCCATCGAGGTGCACGGCGCGAACGGCTACACGAACGACTATCCGGTCGAACGGTACTTGAGAAACTGCAAGGCGGCGGTAATTTACGAGGGTACCCGCGACATTCACACGCTAATGCAGGCCGACTGGGCGCTCGGGCTTAAGAAGGAACCGAGTGCACGCGTCTCGCTTCCGGCGTACAAGGTGAAGGGAGCTTGAAGAAGTAAAGAGTAATGAGTGCTGAGGCGGAACGAACGCGTCCCGCGTGCAGTGAGCGAAGCGAAGAATAGCGTCGTTACTAAGATCTCGATCAAAGCACGATGAGGATAAGGGGCGATCGGACAAGTTCCGGTCGCCCCTAAACATATCGCTTCGGCCGATCCGGATCGCGGAATTTGAAGTGCGAAGCGCGCGGGCCGGACGCGGAAAAACGAACGAGAGTTGCGGCGCGCCTCCGGGGCGCGACAACTAAATTGCCACCTTTCCCCGGGTTGCGCCTACGGCTTGCCCGGGGCTATCTTCCGTAGCCGCTCCGCGGCAAAGAACTCTACAGACTGAACCGACTGAACCGACTGAACCGACTGAACAGACCGCAACCGACTGAAAGGACTAAAACAGACCCGCCAGACCCGACAGACTCGATCGACCCGATAAACTCGCGAGACTCATGAGTCTTTCCTAACCGCGTCGAAGTCGGAGCTCTGGTTCGTCATCTTCCACTCTCCGCCTTCCTTCACGAACTTGATCATTATCCCGTTAGGATAGGTTTCCGTCGTCACGAGCGCCTCGCCCAGGTTGCCCTGGATGCGTTCGTTCACGACCTCGCATTTGGCGCCGACAGGCTCGGTCGAGAGATATTCGGCAAGCGAGGACACGCCTTCCTCCCTCATGCTCGCCTCGAAGCTTCGGATCGTCGCCGCGGAATAGACCTTTCTCAAACCCGCCTCGTCCTTCTTGCGCATAGCATCGCAGTAGGCAGCCACGACGGGCTTCAGTGTCACGGCTTCAACCTTCTCGGCCGGCGTGGGGGTCTTCTCGATCCCGCCAAGCGGATCGTCATCTAAAGCGTTCGAAGGCGACGCGGCATTCGATACGTTATCCGCAGTGTTCCGGTCGGAGGGAGATTCTTCCGAACCGCATCCGGAGAAATTGAGGAACAGCGCTGCGGAAATGATAAAGAAGAAGGTCTTTGCTAACATTTGGTCATTCTCCTGCTCGTGAACCGAAAGGTACAAAGTATAAGGATTGCCTGCGCAAAAACAAGCAACACGAGGATATGCTCAACGCCGAGAAAGTTATTAAAAGACGATTCGTGATCGAGGCCCTTCCCGATCCGCTCCAGCCTTCTGACGATCATCTTCAGATCTTCGAGAACTACGTTCCGGGTACCCGACTGCGGCTTCGAAGCGTCAGGAGGCCTTCGAACGACGACAGGAGATGGTTTTTCGAGCAGAGGGAATCGACGGGACCCGGAGTGACATCGGTCAACCGCCTGCACCTCGACCGCGCTGAATACGACTCGCTGCGGCCTTTGCGCGGACGGGAGATCAGGAAGAACCGGTACGAGTTCAGGCAAGAGGGAGCGGTTTTCGAGATCGATGTGTTCCTGGGTGATCTGTGGGGCCTGAACCTGGCGGCCGTCAGGTTCGCAGCGCTGGCGGACGCCGACGCATTTGATCCGCCCTCTTTTTGCCTGCTCGAGGTTACCAACGATCCCGTGTTCGAGGGAAACAGCCTTGTCGAACTGGACTTCGCCGCGGTCAGGTCCGCGTTCGCAAAAGCAAAGGGCGAGAGTCTTTAAGCTCCCGCCCCTGTAATTCTTCTGGATCCAGACAAGTTACTTGGCTCTTGGCCTCAAAGGCACGTGGCGCGTGACCGAGTCATATATCTCGAGATAGATCCTCGTCTCCCTTGGGATCAGACTTGTCCAGCCTTCGCCGCCACGCTTGATGTATCCGGGCAGCCTCGCCGGATTGGAGTTGTATCCCGCCGCCATAAGCTGTTCCTGCGTCGCGATGCCCTCCGCCATCGCGGCCTGGACGGTGCTGTTCGCGGCAAGGTCGTCCCACGTCATCTGCATATAAAGAAGCATCGCCTGCGAAGCGTTCAGGTGGTTCCGCATCCCTTCGACGAAATCGGGCATAAGGCCCACGTTCGCATATCGCGACCGTATCATCCTGTAAGTCCAGGGGATCATCTGCACCATCCCGCCTGCTCCCGCGCTTGAGACCGCGTAACGGTAGGTCTGGCCCTCGTTCAGCGCGTAAAGCACGTAAACGTCATTGTAGATATTCGGATGGAGCTCGTTGCGGAAGCGCCAGTGGTCGACGTGCTCGACAAGCGCCAGCCTCTCGGCCATATCCACGATCCTGGGCTGAATGTTGTAACCCTTCTCCCGCAGTTGCTCGCGCGCCGAGTTCAAGACGTTTCGGACGTAGATCCTTCCGGCATTGACCGTCTCAGGCGTTACGATCCCGGGATGGGTCGAAACATAGTAGGCCATTTCGATGAACTTTCCGCCGTTCTCCCTGGGATACTGCACGATCAGAGGCTGCTGCGGCTCGTTGTTCATGTTGTAGATGATCACTGGCGTGTTGACCCCGTTGCCGCGTATCGTCTGGATCCTGACCGTCTTTCCGCGCTCCGTTTTGTGGATCGACTGCCTGTCCTTTGAAAGAAAGTCCTCCTTTGTCACGACCACGTAATCGAGCCTGTTCGAGTCCCAGTCGAGAAAGGCGAGCCGGACGACATCCACCGCCTGCGAATCCGGGCTCATCGCCGTTCGAAGCGGCTTGACCCTCATCTGACGCTTCGCTTCTTCGATCCTGGACCTGATCTCGCCGAAACTCAGCGTTCTCGATCCGCTTCCAGCCGCAGTCTTTTCCTCCGACGAAACCCCGTCTACGGTCTCCGCCGTTTCCGCGCCGTCATTTACGATCACGACCTTGCGCGGCTTTGGAGTCGGGCTGGTTGCCGGAGCGTTATCGGTGACGATCACCCTGGGCCGGTTGGTGCCTGTATCGGAGCTATCGGGCTGTCCGAACGCGAAAGTGGAGAGAACGGCGCAGAAAAAAAGCACGGCGGCGGATCTGAAATTCATAGTTTTTCCTGTTCGGAGAGCTTGTAGTTCGGAGGGGACTTTGTCAAAGGCCTGTCCCTGGCACGTTGGTCTTGATCTGAAGAACTGATTCGTTCTCGAATTGACGGGTTGCTGGCTGGCATTCGATTAGGTTATGCAACCCACAAGTATCCATTATGGCTATTTTCGGTTTGAGGTCAAGACGAACATTGGCTATAAATACAGTGACGACGGCACTTTCGGCTACCGAGTTTGCCCCCCGGCGGAAATGTCCGTCGAATCCCGCATACCGGCAAATCCCGACAGATGAGCAAGCTTTTTGGAACAGACGGAATAAGGTCCAGGGCAGGAGCGTATCCTCTGGACCGCGAAACGGTAAGAATGATCGGCTACGCGCTGACGGAACGGCTTCGCGGATCGGACGGCGAGGGGACCAGGTTCGTGACCGGCCGCGACACGCGCGAATCGGGTGCGGAGATCGAGCATGCGATACACCGAGGGATCGCGGCAGCGAGCGGAGAAGCCGTTTCCGCGGGAGTGATAACGACTCCCGGCATCGCGTTCCTCGCCGCGCACGGAAAGTTCAATGCGGGGATCGTCATCAGCGCCTCGCACAATCCGTATGAGGACAACGGTATAAAGATATTCCTGCCGAACGGCCGCAAGCTGGACAGCGACTCGGAGCGGTTCATCGAGGCCAAGGTCGAAGCGAAGATCAAGGTTCCTGAGACCGAGGTCGTACTCGACGACTCCGGCGCGTCCGCGCTTCAGTCCAAGTATCTTCAACATTTCGGGACCGACTTTGCGCTGCTCGATCTCGACGGCCTGATGGTGATCGCCGACTGCGCGAACGGAGCGGCGTCATTCCTCGCCCCGCTCCTGTTCAGGAAGTTTGGCGGCGATTTCGAAACGATAAATGCCGAACCGGACGGGCGGAACATAAACCGCGATTGCGGCTCGCTTCATATGGAACACCTTCGGCTCGCAGTGCTCGAGTCCGGTGCCGACATAGGGATCGCGTTTGACGGCGATGCGGACCGCGCGCTCTTTATCGACGAGGAAGGCGATGTCGTCGACGGCGACGCAATTCTTTGGATAATGGCGAACTACCTTCGCGAACGGGAGATCCTCGTCGGCGAGAAGGTTGTTGCGACCGTGATGAGCAACATAGGACTGGAGCTTGCCCTTAAAGAGACCGGGATCGAGTTGGTGCGCACCGCTGTCGGCGACAAGTACGTGCTCGACGAGCTCCTAAGCTCCGGCGCGTCACTAGGAGGCGAGCAGTCCGGACACATCATTTTTCCCTCGCGGTCGCTTGTCGGCGACGGGCTCCAGACGGCGCTTTTCCTTCTCGAGGCGATGACCGAAACGGGAAGGCCTCTATCCAGGCTCGCGGAGGGATTTGTCTCGTATCCCCAGGTCCTCGTTAACGTGAAGGTGCGTGAAAAGGTGCCGTTCGAGGAGATCGAGTCTGTGAAGGATGCCGCCGGAGAGATCGAATCCGAACTGGACGGAACCGGACGGCTCCTGCTCCGTTACAGCGGGACGGAGAACCTCGCCCGCGTGATGATCGAAGGCCGCGATCAGAACGAGATCGAAGACCTGGCGGAGAGGCTTGCATCGACGATCAGAGCCGAGATCGGAGAAGAGGAGGGTGAATGAAAACCGGCCGCTTCACCGTTCTCTATCGATGGAGGCTTCGCGAGGGGTCCGAAAGGAAATTCGTTGACGCTTGGACGGAAGTGACCGAGTATCACCTGGCAAACTCCGGATCGTTCGGCTCAAGGCTTCACAAGGGGAACGACGGCACTTGGTACGCGTATGCGCAATGGCCTTCCCAGGAAGCCAGGCAGAGGGCGTTCTCAGGAGATGAACTCGAAGGCGCGGCAGACGCGATGTCTCAGTGCGTTGAAGAGAGATTTCCGGAAGTCCTGCTTTCGGTTGAATCGGACCTGCTGAGGTGATCCGTTAGTCCGGCGCAAAGAAACGCTTGCCGTTCTCTGTCGCCGAATGTATATTTGAGGCCTCGGGACGCGGGTCCTCCCGCGTCTCTCGCGGCAGCCGGGGTGAGGACGGCTGTCGCTATTCAGCAGGTGCGGTACGCTCCCACGTTGCTTCACCTGCTAAATTTCTGAATATGAATGAGCCGGCCGGCACGCTTAGTCCGCCGGCTCTTGCAATTCTCCGCCGATGAATACCCGGACACTAACGCTCAGAAGCAATGCGCGGTCCTCGGCATACACTGTCGAGATAGGTTGCGGTCTTCTTCCGGAAACCGGTTCGTGGCTGAAAAGTGGGCTTGGCGTGAAGACTAAGATCGTGATCGTTTCCAACGATACGGTCTTCGGACTCTATGGAGAGACGGTCAAAGGCTCTTTGGACAATGCGGGTTTCCAAACCGAGGTATTCCTCGTTCCGGACGGCGAGGAATTCAAAAGCCTCTCGACCGCAGAGAATTCACTCGAGTTCTTCAGCCTTTCGGGACTGACTAGAAACGACTGCGTGGTGGCGCTCGGCGGCGGGGTCGTATGCGATCTCGCCGGATTCGCCGCATCGATTTATCTGCGGGGCGTGAAATGTTTCTACATTCCCACCACCTTGCTTGCGATGATCGACGCGTCGATCGGAGGAAAGACGGGCGTCAATACAAAGTTCGGAAAGAATCTGACGGGGACGTTTCACCAGCCTTCGGGAGTCCTCATCGACGTCGCGACACTGCAAACGCTCGGTCCGCGCGATTTCCGGGCCGGTCTGTACGAAGCAGTGAAACAGGCGGCAATTTCCGGAGAGGAATTGTTTGAGAATGTCCGCGCGTTCCTTTCCGGAAACTCGGATGGCGCTCGGAAGGAGGAACTCGCTGAACTGGTGTTCCGGCAGGTCTCGTTCAAAGCTTCGATCGTCGAAGAAGACGCGCTCGAATCGGCCGAAAGGTCCGATGCTCGGTCGCGAAAGATCCTCAATTTCGGGCACACGGCTGCCCACGCGCTTGAAAAGGTCACCGAATACTCGTATTTTACGCACGGAGAGGCGGTCGGATACGGAATTATTGTGGCCGCGGATATCTCCAAAAGGCTTGAAATCTGCCCTTCCGATAGTATAGACTTGTTAAACGATGTTGTTCGCAGCGTCGGCGTCCTGCCCGATGCGAGCAACATTTCCATTACCGATGTTCTCGGTGCGATAGAACACGACAAGAAGGCAAGCGGAAACTCAGTGCAGTGGATCTTGCTGGAGGACATCGGGAGACCCGTGATCTATTCCGGTTCGGAAATACCTCCCAACGTGATTAAGGAGTCTATCGAGCGTGCGATCTCGAGGAGATCGGACGGCTGACGGGTTCATCGAAAAGGAGTATTCAGCATGAAGAAGAAAATGGAACTTTGCGGCCGCGAGTCCGAGCGCGGAAGTGCAGGGGTGAAACTCCTCATCGTCGCCGCGGTTCTGATCCTTATCGCGAACGCCGGTTACCAGTTCATTCCTGTAGCCTACAATGCCGAGGCGTTCAAACAGGAAATGAGCACATCCGTCGTACAGGCGATCGCACTCCCTGCAAGCCACGGGAAGACGACGGAGGTGGTCAAGCGCAAGATCATCGCTTCCGCCGAGAATCACAACATCCCGGTTGATTTTCAGCTTGACGTACGGGAACAGAACAAGACGATCGTCGCAAGGGTTACTTTCGTGCAGGAGGTTCCGGTACTGCCCTTCGGGATCTATACCTACAATTACGAATTCGATCATACGGCCGCACCGAACGGGTTCCTGACAAGCGAGTAGGTCGGCCGCGGCCGAATCACGCAGATCCGGTTGCCGATCTCCCTTTCCGGGATCGGGACCGGGTCTTTTTCTATTCAGGAAACAGCAGAGATCTGAGCGCGAACGCGCGCAGGCTGGATCTGGACAAGGCCCTCCGGCGCGTCGGCGAGCCAGGTGGTCGGGCACACTCCGCAAACGGTACACTTCTCGACTGCGGGGCAGGGAAGGCTTGAAAGGCTTTCGTGGGCCTTTTCGTGCTCTTTCTTAAGGAACTCGAAGGAAAGCCCCGAATCGACGATCGACCAGGGAAGGTATTCTTCGTAGGATCGATCGCGGCTGGTGTGGAAGGATGCATCGACGCCGGTGATCCGCAGCGCTTCGCGGATGTTGCCGCCGTTTCCGGCGGCAGCCTCGATGACGCGCGAGACGGTTCGGTCGCCCGAGGAAAAGAGCGCCTGTTCGTGCGCGATCCTCGAAGACATGAATCGCACATCGACATTCGGGATCCTCGAGAGGTTCTTGCACGCCCATTTGATCCGTTTCTTCAATTCGCGCTCGTCGCAGATCGCGTCCCACTGGAGCGGCGTATTCGGTTTCGGCACGAATCCGTTCAGCGACGGAATTATCTTTCCCGCGTAACCGAATTCCTTTCCGGCCTCGAGCATACGGTCCTTGATCCGCTCGACCAGCACGACCATTTCCTCAAGATCTTCCTGCGTCTCGGTCGGAAGCCCGACCATCAGGTAAAGCTTGATCGTCAGCATCCCCCGGTCGAAGACGGCGCCGCAGATGTCGACGATCTCGTCGTTGGTCAGGTTCTTGTTAATGACCCGGCGCAGGCGGTCTGATCCCGTCTCCGGTGCGACGGCGATCTGCTGGTCCTTCGATTCGACGAGCGCGTCGAGCAATTCTTCCGAGATCTGGTCAAGCCGAAGCGAGGAAACGGTGATCCGGTAGTCCATTTTCCGGAGTTCGGAGAGGATCGTCGAGATCTCCGGATGGTCGCAGACTGCGGTCGATACGAGCCCGATCTTGTCCGTCTTCGATCTCCATTCGGCGGCTTTCGCCAAAATGTCCTTTGCCGGCACGACACGCGGCGGGTAATAGTTGTATCCCGCCCAGCAGAACCTGCAGCCCTGGGAGCAGCCTCGCGAGATCTCGACCAGAAGCCTGTCCCCCATCTCCGCATCCGGAGCCCAGACGGACGTCGAAGGGCAGAAAACATCCTGGTTGATGAGGAAATCCGCGAGTTCGGTCTCGCCCCTTTTCAATGCGCGTCGAAGAGTGCCTTCCTTCGGGTTAACGGACGCAAGCGCGCGTCCGACCCTTCGCGGCACGCCTTCTTCCTTCGGAACGTATTCGGAGACCGTGCCGTCCGGGTTGTAGAACACGTCGTAAAGCGAAGGGACATAGAAACCGCGGCCGATCTTCGCGAGATTGAGAAGGATCTCTTCTTTGGTCTCGTGCTCGAAGATCGCGTCAACGAGCTGGTAACCGAGAATCTCTCCCTCGCCCACTGCGATCACGTCTGTGAAGTCGGCGATCGGCTCGGGGTTCAGGAATGAAGCTGCGCCGCCCATTATCACCAGCGGATGAAAGTGGTTGCGGTCTTCCGAACGGACGGGAACCCCCGACAGCCTCAGCATCCGGGCCATGTTCAGATAATCGGTCTCAAACGAGATCGAGAACGCGATCACGTCGAAGTCGCGTACCGGCGACTGGGTCTCAAGCGACAACAGGGGGGTGTTCGTCCGCTCGTATTCCGCGATCTCTTTGTTGTCAGGAAGAAACACCCGCTCGCAGACCACTTCGGGGATGCGGTTCAAGAGCTCGTACATCGTGTGGAGCCCGAGGTTTGCCATCCCGATCTCGTAAGTGTTCGGATAGCAGAGCGCGATCCGCAGGCCTGCGCCGTGCCGCCGGGTGACGTAACCCTCCTCGGTCTCGAGTCTCTTCTTTAATTTCTCTGTAAGGCTCAGGCTCATAGAGGTAAACAAGAAGAATAGCAAATACGGGCATTTTGCGACAGCTGACTCAGCTCGCAGTGACCAATGAAGGGTCGCAAAGCGACGGAAGGTTAGTTTGGGGAGTTAGGCGAGTTTTCCGAGTTTGCTGAGGATCCCTCGACCTTTGAGGCGCCAATGATAGATTCGGTACGTCCATCACCCGGGCCAGCGCCGTGGGCGCGGCAGGTCTGTAGCACTCGAATTCACGTGCCACTTCCGGAGTCGCGAAGCGACGACCTGCCTTTAGCCGTTGGCAAGCCCGAAGGGCGCAGCCCACGGTATTCGTCGCATCATTCGCGCATCGCGAAGCGATTGCGTGATTCGCAACGGCTGGATGCTTCCTGGAAAGTGGAACTTGAGATCGCCCCCTAGCTCACCCTACGTTCACGATTACTCTCAGGGTTCGCGCTTCGCGCTCGATGCAGCGCAAAGCGCTGCTCCAAACGGGGCGCTATCGGGAGATCCGAATCGCGCTTCGCGCTCAATGCAGCGCAAAGCGCTGCTCTAAACGGGGCAATATCGCGAGATCCGAATCGCGCTTCGCGCTCAATGCAGCGCAAAGCGCTGCTCCAAACGGGTCGGCATCCAGTGAGAATTCAGGGCCGGGATAAGCCCAAATCCTTGACAGCATTCGCCTTTTTCCACTACCGTAGAAAGACCTTCTGACTCCCACGGTCAAAGGAAATCTCACCCAGGAGAAAAACCAAATGTTCAAGAAAAGAAAGGGACTCCTTCTTTCGGTGGCCCTTCTGTCCTCACTTGTCGCGGCCGTGATAGCGATCGCAAACGCGGGCCCGGCCCGAACGGCGGCGAGCGACAACGGTTTCAAACAACAGGTTCGCAATGCGATCGTCGAACTTGCACTTCCTTCCGGCGGAAACCAGCAACAGCTCGCAGTCGGAGCTGAAAACCTCGCCGGCTTCATCTCGTACAGGTCGGGCGTTCTGATAAGCGACTGGAATCTGGAGCAGCTTTCGGAAGCGGAGGGCTTTGCCCACGGCACCGGAAAGTCCGTTTCAAAAGACAAGCTCGCCGAGCTGATGACCGCGATCGCGGTCGACAAGCTTCGCAACCTCACGGACGAGCAGAAGCAAAGTGCCGTGGCGGCGATGGGAGGCTTCAACCACCCGGATCTGCCCGAGAGCTTCAGGCGCGGACGCGAATCCGTGTCTCTTCGTGCGAGCGGCAAAGGACGGATGACGCGGGACGGACTATCGTCGCAGATCGAGATCTTGCGCGGCGAGAACGCGGAGAACAAGATCGTCAGGAGCATGATCCGGAACGCGATCGCTTTAGAGATCGAATCCGTCTGCGCGGTGCTGATCGACGCCGATCCCGAGTTCTTCGGCGGGACGAAGTGCGAGATGACCCCGATGCAGGCGCTTCTCGTTGCCTACGCGGTCGCCACCGATGACATGCTCGCCGGGAACCGCGCGGACATCCAGGCGAAAATGAGCGCGATCCAGGCGGCGGCATCCGAAGCCGCGGCCTCGCCGTATCCGACCCACGTGGGGCAAAAGCCTTACGGCGTCAACGGATACGTGTTCAGCACTCCGGCGGATCTTCTGCTCGACAACGCGGCGGTCCAGGAACTTGTAACCAAACTCTCACAAACAGTCAGATAACAATCAGGAGCGATCAACAATGAAAAGACAGATGGTATCTGTCTTCCTCACTTCAATGTTGATATTTGCGTGCTCGGGCCCTTCCAGGCTTTGCGAGCAGCATATTGGAGTAGGAAGAATGGCGGTTGTAACAAGCCCGAACGGAAGTCAGACAACGGTGTCTGCCGACCGTAACGGAAACATAGTCACGGAATGCGGTTCGACGGTCTCGACCGTTTGAAGCAAGAAAAGCCCGGGTCTTCGCGGACCCGGGCTTCTCACAGTTAGTCAGGAACAAGTTACTGCTTGCCTTCGAGGAACGCCTTCAGGCGGCGCGATCTCGACGGATGGCGGAGCTTGCGCAGGGCCTTAGCCTCGATCTGCCTGATGCGCTCTCGTGTCACCGTGAAGTGCTGTCCGACCTCTTCGAGCGTGTGTTCCGAGCCCGTGTTCCCGAGGCCGAAACGCATCTTGATCACCTTTTCCTCGCGCGGCGTTAGCGTCGCGAGAACCTCGTCGGTGATCTCCCGAAGGTTCGAGAAGGTCACAGACTCGGCCGGGTTCAGGATCGACTTGTCCTCGATGAAATCGCCAAGGTGCGAATCCTCTTCCTCGCCGATCGGCGTCTCGAGCGAGATGGGCTCCTGTGCGATCTTCAGGACCTTTCGGACCTTCGACACCGGAATGTCCATCTTCTTCGCGATCTCCTCCGAGGTCGGTTCGCGGCCGTATTCCTGCACTAGCGCCCTCGAGGTCCGGATCAGCTTGTTGATCGTCTCGATCATATGGACCGGGATGCGGATCGTGCGCGCCTGGTCGGCGATCGCTCGCGTGATCGCCTGCCGGATCCACCACGTGGCGTACGTCGAGAACTTGTACCCGCGCCGCCATTCGAACTTGTCCACCGCCTTCATCAATCCGATGTTGCCTTCCTGGATCAGGTCCAGGAACTGAAGGCCGCGGTTGGTGTACTTCTTGGCGATCGAAACGACCAGCCTGAGGTTCGCCTCGACGAGCTCACGTTTTGCGATGCCGGCGTTGTGCTCTCCGGTCAGGATCCTCTGAAGCGACCGTTTGATCCTGTGCGGAGGAAGGTGATAGCGCTCTTCAATGTCGGAAAGCTTCTTTTGCTCCTCCTTGATCTTGGCCCTCAGCTCCTTCTTCCTTGCGGGTTTTGTGGTCTTCTTTTCTATCTCGTCCTCGGCGCGCCTTATCTTGCGTTCCGAGCTCTTGATCTCGCTGTCCACCTTGCTGATCGCGCCGACCAGCCTCTGCTGGGCGTACTCGGTCAGCTCGAGCCGCTTGATCTCCTGAGCGATCTCGACACGATGCCTCGCCAGCTGGTGTTTCAACTTGACCAGCTTCTTGCTGGTCTTCGACTTCAGTTTCGAAGTGCGCTTCTTCTCGGCGAGGTACTGCTTGAGGACCTTCAGCGCGGTGGTGTAGTTCTTCTCGATATGGTCGATGCCCTCGAGCGTCCAACGCAGATATTCCTCAACCTTGTCCTCTTCGCCCGTGAGCTCTGCCTGCTCCGCGAAGTTGACTATCTCGCGGATCGCGGCATCGCCTTCCCTAAGCTCCTTACCGATCTCGATCAGCTCTTCGACCGCGATCGGCGAACGCGAGATCGCCTTCGCAGCCTTCATCTGCCCGCGCTCGATTCGCTGGGCGATTGAAACCTCACCCTCGCGGGTCAGCAGCGGGACGATTCCCATCTCGCGAAGGTAAAGCCTCACCGGGTCGTTGGTCTTGTCCAGCTTGCCGGCGGAGAGGTCGAGACCCTCGTCGTCGTCATCGTCTTCTTTGTCATCCATCGCCACGTGAGCCGCCTGCGCAAGAAGGTGCGCGTCGGCGTCGGCGACGGAAATATTGGCGGCTTCGAGGCGCTGGAGCACCTCCTCGATGTCGTCGGGCGACATCATGTCATCCGGGATCTCCCGGTTGAGTTCATCGAAACTGAGGAACTCTTTCTTCTTACCTATTTTTACGAGCCGTTTGATCAGCTCTTCTTTTTCGTCAAGTTCTTCGGCCATATTCTTAAAAATCGACTTCGATTATCCTGCACCCGAAATCGTTGGTTATTATATATTTCACGCCCGATCGCCCTTTTGGGTTTCAGCCGCCGCTTGCCGAAAGCTGGTCCTGCAGCTTTCGTTTCATGCGGGCGAGTTCGATCTGTTCTTCGACAAGCCGGTTGATCTCGTCCTGCCTGGACTTCTGCTCGGCTGTCGCCAGTTCGTGGCTGATCTCGAGTATCCTCGAGTCGATCGCCATTGTCCTAAGCGAGGCGATGCAATTCTCGGCTTCCGCAAGGACCTCTTCGATCCATTCGCCTTCCGCCCTCGCGGGCTCGGCCATCCAGATCAGAGGGACAAGGTCGCTCGAGACCGGATGATCGCCCGTAAGTTCAAGTATCGACTCGATCGAAACCTCGCGACCCGACTTGTCCAGCTCGATCAGGGCCTCGAATATCGGCGCCGTCGCCAGGTCTTCGTGGTCCGTAGGTTCGAGATGCGGCAGCACCTGCTTTCTAAGCTCCTCGTCGTGAACCACGAGTTCGAGGAATCGCTGTTCCGCAACCGTGACCTTCGCCTGGACCGAACGGACGACCTGCCTCCGGACCGTCTCGGCCTCGTAACCGCTTCCGGCCTTTACCGTTTTCCAAAGATCGTTCTTTAAGAGCGCGTCATCCACGCGCAAAAAGTTCATCGCCTGATCGAACGATTCGCGCTTCTGTATCGGATTCCGAACAGCAACAAGCACGGGCACAACATCCTCTATCGCCTCGGCTTTCTGCCTGGCGGAAGCAAGGTTGCGTTCCCGTACGCTGTTCTCTAAAACAAATTGTAGGTAGGGTAAGGCGTGGTTCTTATGCTGATCTTTGTATGCTTCAAAGCCTTCGGAGCGGATAAAATCGTCCGGGTCGTTCCCGCCCGGCAGAACCAAAACTTTTATCTCGAAATCCGCAGCCAAAAGCGTCTCTATCGCCCGTCTCGCCGCCTTTATTCCCGCGCTGTCTCCATCATAATTAACCGCAACCTTACGTGCAAACCTGCCGAGAAGTTTTGCCTGATGCTCGGTGAAAGCCGTTCCGAGGCTCGCGACGCAGTTTCTCACTCCGAACTGATAGAGCGCGATGAGGTCGAGATAGCCTTCGACGAGGATCGCGTATTTCATACGCCGGATCTCGTCGCGGTTCTGAAAAAGGCCGTAAAGGTGGTCGCCTTTCACGTAAGCCGGCGTCTCGGGAGAATTAAGATATTTCGGCTCGCCCTTGCCCAGGATGCGGGCCCCGAACGCGATCGGATCGCCGTTCAGGTCGAGGACGGGGAAAATGATCCTGCCCCGGAACCGGTCGTAGATCCGGTTCTTTTCTTCGTTGATCGAAACAAGCCCGCTCTCGCGGATCAGTTTCTCCTCGAACCCCTTTTCTTTCAGTAAGTTAAGCAGGAGGTCCCAGCTTTCCTCGGCGAAACCTATGCGGAACCGCCGGATCGTCTCCTCGTCGATCTCTCTCGAAGCGAGATATTCGCGTGCGGCCTTCGAATGCGGATTGTCGGCACGCAGGTTCTCCTCCCAGAGCTCCATCGCGATCCTGTTCAGCTCGACGACCTTCGCGGCGAGTTTCTTTTCGGCGTCGCGCTTTTCCTTCTGTTTCGCGAAATTGCCGTCGTCGACAAGTTCCGGCAGCGGGACTCCGGAGATCTCGGCGACCTTCCGGACGGCTTCGGGAAACGAAAGGCCCTCTATCTCCATAAGGAAGTTATAGACGGTCCCGGACTTCTCGCAGCCGAAACAGTGGTAGAAGCCTTTGGAAGGATTCACCGAAAATGAGGGGGTTTTTTCCTGATGGAAAGGGCAGCAGGCCATCCAGCTCGAGCCTTTTTTCTTGAGCTGGACGTGGGTGCCGATTATGCCGACTATGTCCGCGCGGGTCTTCAGGTCGTCGATGAAATAGTCGGGGATGCGCACGCGTTCAAGTCAAAAGTGGAAAGTGAAAAGTAAAAGGTGATTGTAGTTCGGGAAGACGTGAATCGTAAATCGCGGATCATCGGTCAGTGCCCATTGACCAATGATCAATGCCCATTGACCAATGAAATCAGCACCGGGAGCGGTAGCCGGACATTGACCAATGATCAATGCCCATTGACCAATGTCTTTTTGTGTAATCCGTGAAATCCGTGGCTAATTCTCACCGCAGAGGCGCGAAGGCGCTGAGAAGATTATTGTTCCTTTTTTGGCACAATCCAGTATTCAGTCCACATCCTCAAAAAATCGAGGTCAGCCAGATCATCTTTCACATAGAAGAACCTAAGCCTTAAGTTGTTTATCGCCGGGAGCAGACCCTTAATCCGTAGTTTCTCCTTTTCAAACTCTCCGCGACTCGGCGCCTTGATCACAATGTGACCTCTTGCTTGAGGGTTCGCTTGAAGTAGTTCTTCAAATTCCCCCGAGTTATTGAATCCGCTGGGAGGACACATATGTCCTTCCTCTCCGAAAGCGATTAACGGGCCGATCCCAGAAGGTAGCGAAAAATCGTATTCGGGTTCGGTGATCTCGGGCCTAAACGCTGGATTTGGAGAGAGCCAAAGGGAGATCCGCCATTGCTTCGTAGGGCCGGATCGCAGAATCTTGAACCTTGCAGGATTCACACCGCTTTCGTTGACAAGGTAGTTGAAAACCATTGGCCTCAACCGCAACACTCGAATTGGTTCGTCCGTACCTGCGCTCACGACGATTGTTCCGAAAGCGTCTTCTGAATCCGTGAGTTTTTTTGAGAACTGATCCAAGCGGGTAATGAGGTCATCGCACACGGTGGGTCCAATCTCGTCGAACAACTGTGCGTCACTGACTTCTCCAACTGCTCTGTCCTGCCCCGCAACTAGTGAGGCAGTGCAAGCAAAAACAAGTGCTATAAGTAACTTTCTCATTAGAACAATCAGTGGATAAGGTTTTCGGCATAGATAGCGCGGAGATTATTTCTTCGCCTTCTTCGGCACTATCCAGTATTCGACGTAAGAACGTTCGCTCTTCACGAAGAAAAACCGCAACCGTTTAGGATCGATCTCCGACAAGGCCGACAACATATCGATCTTCTTCTTCTGAAATGCCTCTTGGTTCTTATCTGCGATCACGAGATTTCCTTTGGCTTGCGGATTTGCCTTAAGAAGCTTCGTGAATTGCTGATCTATACCTCCGTAAATACAACCCCAACCGCCGGGGATCCGCTTGGTGCTTCTAAACTTAAAAGGCTTAGTACCTTCCGCAAGTTTCAAGGAAAGAGGTTTGCGATCATCGGCAGTTGATTCCGTGCCTTTAGGCATTATCCAGAGCCTGGTTCTCCCTGACTCTTCGTACCCGCCAAAGGAAAACTCGATTTGCTCCGGGTCGACATGTATGTCGCTGTCCGATTCAAGCGACTCGATTACTCCGAGAATTACGGATTCAATATGAAGGCTATACAAGAAATCCTCTTTGGAGGCGAAAGTCTGCACGAAGCCCGGCGCTTCTTTGTCCTTAGCCAACTCCCGGACGTAAATCTCGATTCGCACGATCAAATCGCCGCATTGTAAATCCCCGAATTCATCAACGAGGTGCTGAGCACTCACATCTTGTTGGACAAACAACGCGAGGATGGCCACCGCAAACACGATACGGAAGGCCGAAACGCAGGATTGGGGCTTCTTCTTCATCCATGCAATCCGTGAAATCCGTGGCTAATTCTCACCGCACAGCGTTGGCCAATTTCTTTTCGTGTAATTCGTGAAATTCGTGGCTAATTCTCACCGCAGAGGAGCGAAGGCGCAATGGAGATCAGGCCTTCGTGGAGACGCATCGCTTCTCCCGAACGGCATGCATCCGCGAAATCCGTGAAATCCGCGGCTGAAACTTCTGTGGAGACGATCGAGCTGAAGATTGAACTCTGACGCGTTCGCCACGCGCCTAAATTTCTCTGTGCCTCAGCGCCTCGGCGGTTCACACCCCGACAAGCTGAAGCTCGTCGGACAGCGACAGGCTGAAGCCTATCGTACCTCGGGCAGGGACAAGCCCCGCCCCTACTTCTTGAGCTCCACCACCGTCGCCCCGTTTCCGCCTTCGTTCTGAGGCGCAAAGCCGAAGCTCTCCACGTGCGGATGCCCTTTCAGGATCTGGTGGACCGCGTTCTTCAGCGCGCCCGTTCCGAAGCCGTGGATGATCCTCACCTTGTCCAGGCGAGCCATGTACGATTCGTCCAGAAAGCGATCCACGTCCACCTCCGCGTCGAGCGTCGTCTTGCCGATCAGGTTCAGCTCGCTGGCGACCTCTCTCGTAGCGGCCTGGTCGATCGCGGTTCCTGCGGACTTGTCGCGCGAAGTCTTCTTCAGTGATTCAGCCGCTACCGCCTGAAGGTCCGCGAGCTCCTGACGCATACGCATCGAGCCGACCGAGACTTCCGCCTCGTCACCTATGATCTTCTCGACCTTTCCGACCGTTCCAAACCGTTTCAGAAGCACGCTCGAACCTTCCTCGATCGGCTTCTCGACCTCCTCAACGTCCGGGTTTTCGACTCCAGGTGAAGCTCCGCCGCCCGAAACCGCCGCCGCCTTTCGCTTCAGCTCGGAAGTGCGCGCGGCGATCTCCTTCTCCGCCTTCTTCTTCGTCTGCTTTTCCTTGATCGACTTCAGGAACTCCTTCGACCGCTTTTCGAAATCGCGGACGACCTCGGAGACTTTCCGCTCGAACTCCTTCCGCCTCTGCTGTTCCTTCTGGTGGAACTCGACGTCGAGGCCTGCGTATCTTTCGGCAACCGCCTCCCGCTCTTCCTCGAGCGCCTTTCGAAGGTCTTCCGCCTGTTTTGTCTCCGCCTGTAGCTTGTGAAGATAGCTCTCGGCTTCGCGCGACGCGTCTTTCAGGTTCTCGCGGGCCCTCTCAACGATCTCGTCGCGGATTCCGAACCGCCTTGCCATCTCAAGCCCCGAAGACGCGCCCGCGATCCCCGTGAGCAGCCGGCAGGTCGGCTCGAGTGTCTTCTCGTCGAACTCGACCGAGGCGTTGATTATCGCCTCGTCGTTCGCCGCGTAGATCTTCAGGCCCTTGTAGTGCGTCGAGGCGATCACGTGGGCTCCGTGCCTTCTGAAATGATCGACGATCGCGACGCCCAGCGCCGAACCCTCTTCCGGATCGGTTCCGGTGCCGACCTCGTCCAGAAGCACGAGCGCAGGCCATTCGGCATTTTCGATCATCTCCGCAATGTTCGAGATGTGCGAGGAGAAGGTCGAGAGATTCGCCGCGATCGACTGCCGGTCGCCTATGTCGGCCGTGACTGAAGAATAGAAGGGAACCGACGCCGAATCGGCGGGGACGGGAAGCCCTGAAAGCGCCATCATCGCCAACAGCCCCGCGGTCTTCAAGACGACGGTCTTTCCTCCCGCGTTCGCGCCGGAGATGATCATCACGGAGTTCTCGCCGGAGAGCGCGAGGCTGACCGGAACGACCTCGCGATCCGTATCGCGGAGGCTCTCCTCAAGAAGAGGGTGGCGGGCGTCCTTCAATACCAGATCGCCCTCGTCGCTGACCGAAGGCACGACCGCGTCGAAACGTTTCGCGAAATCAGCTTTGGCGTTGAGCGAATCGAGCTCCGCAACCGCTTCGACGGCAAGTTGAATGAGCGTCAGCCTCTCGCGGAGCGAATCGGCAAGCTCGAACAGGATGCGGAGTATCTCCTGCTCCTCGCGAGCTTTAAGCGACTGGAGCTCGTTGTTCGCCTCGATCGCCTCGAGCGGCTCGACGAAGACCGTCGCGCCCGATGAAGAAGAACCGTGCGCGACTCCGCTTATCTTGCCCTTGAAATCGGCCTTCACGGGAATGACGAAACGGTCGTTCCGAACGGTAACGATGTCGTCCTGCACCGCTTCGTCACGGCTCCGCATAAGGCTCTCCAGCGTGCTTGTAAGGCTCGCGCGTTTCGCCGTGATCTCGCGGCGGATCCTTTGAAGCTCGGGAGACGCGGCATCGTCGATCTCCCCGTTCGGAAGGATCTTCTTCGTGATGTCGGAGGCTACGGAAGAAAGATCGGGATTGATCTGAAGCGCGACGGACCAGAGTTCCGGAGCCTCGTCCTGATGCTCTGCGATCACGGACCGGACTTCGACCGCCTGACGCATAAGCGAGGCGATGTCGCGGAGCTGGAGCGGTTCAAGCAGAGTGTCTTCGATCCGAAGGCGCTTCAAGTTGTCCGACGGGTCCTTGATCCCGGAGAACCGCCAGCGGACATCGTCGGAGCGGAGTCCGATCGCCTCGCGAAGCAGATCGAGCTCGCGTTCGAGCTCGTGCCTGCTCTCGCGGGGTGCGTGCTTCAGGATCCGCGTGCGCCCCATCGGCGTCTGCGCGCCGGATGCCACGAGATCGAGAAGCTTGTCGAGTTGTAGGGTTTCGGTGTCAAACACAATTCAGTGAGCAGTGAGCGGTAAGCAGTGAGCAGCAAGCAGGTGTCAGGGATCAGAAATCACGTTCCATCTGTGCCCAAAACTTGCATTCTGTCTTGATATCGAATTACTTTTCCTCAGTCCTCAGTCCTCAGTCCTCAGTCCTCAGTCCTCAGTCCTCAGTCCTCAGTCCTCATCACTCTTTCCTCGCTGAGGAACCGCGCTCTCATCGCCGGCGTTGGGATCATGCACTGGTCCTTCTTTCCGAACAGCTTGTACCTGTGTTTCGCAAACTGCCTGTAAAAGAAATCCCGGATCGGGGCGGGAATGTAAATGAACGCGTATAAAAGCGGCCAGTTACCGTTCAGTTTTCGGGCGATCAATAACGCGGCGGTCGAGTAAACGAAAACCTCGTCATCTTCGATAAGGACGATAGAGTCCACGCCTTCGCGGTCGAACTTCTTGTCAGCCAACAGTTCAGCCGCGATGTCCGACTGCAAAGGCGCGAACTTGAAATAGCCTTCCCTGTCCCGGCGGATGATGAAATTGACCGACGAATTGCAAAAGTTGCAGACGCCGTCGAACAGTACCGTTGCTCCCATAGCGCTATGTTAGCCCTTACCTGAATGACCGTAAACCTGCCGGGATGCGCTGGCGCTTCCCATCGGGAAACATTTTGCTCTATACTTCGTAGAAATTTCAGTTCGAAACCCCAGACTTATCCGCGAAAAAGATATGAACAGAGTAATCTCGCGAGCGATGCTCGCCGTGCTGTGCGTTCTGACACTCGCCTCCGCGATGTCCGCGCAGGTTGGGTCGTACGCCATCACCAACGCGAAGATCGTGACGGTTTCCGGCTCGGTGATTGAAAAGGGAACGGTCGTTATCCGCAACGGGCTTATCGAATCCGTGGGAGCCGGGGTCAAGGTCCCGGCAGACGCGAAGGTCCTCGACGGAGAAGGAATGACCGTTTATCCGGGACTGATCGATGCCAGATCGACCCTGGGCATTCCCCAGACGCCGCCGCGGCCTCAAGGCGGTCCCTCCGCACAGAACCAGCAGGACGAATCGATCTCGAAATACCCGGAAGGACTCCGGCCCGAAGTGACCGCGGCTTCGAAGATCAAAGCGGGCGAAGCGCAGTTCGCCAGCCAGAGAAACGCGGGGTTCACGACCGTTCTCACGATCGAGGACGACGGGATCTTCAATGGCCAGTCGGCGCTGATCAATCTCGCCGGCGAGTCCGCCGCGGAGATGATCGTTCGTCCGTCCTGGGCCCAGCATGTCTCCTTTAGGACGCTAAGGGGCGGGAACTTCCCGACGTCGCTGATGGGTACGTTCGCGGCTCTGAGGCAGATGTTCCTGGATGCGAGGCGCCACGCGAAGATCCTGGATATGTACGAGAAGGACCCGAAAGGCATGAAGCGGCCTGACCGGGACATTTCTCTTGAGGCTCTGATCCCTCTTTTGAAAGGAGACCAGCCGGTCGTGTTCACGGCGAACACCGAACGCGAAATAGTGCGCGCTCTGGACCTGGCGAAGGAATTCGGGCTGAAGGCATATATTTCCGGAGGCCAGGAGTCCTGGAAACTCGCCGGACGCCTCAAGGAGGAGAACGTTCCGGTCCTTCTTTCGCTCGATTTTCCGAAGCGCACTCTTTCGGAACACAAGGAAGCCGAGCCCGAACCGCTCGACACACTTCGGCTCCGCGCCGAGGTTCCGAAGAATCCCGCGCGTTTGAAGCAGGCGGGTGTGAAGTTCGCGTTTCACACCGGCGAGCTGAAGAATATGCGCGAGTTCTTCGCCAACGCGCGAGAGGCGGTCGCGAACGGGCTTTCGGAAGCCGATGCGATCCGCGCCATGACACTTTCGGCTGCCGAGATCTTCGGCGTCGAAAAACAGACGGGTTCGATCGAGGCCGGAAAGATCGCGAATCTGGTCGTCGTGAAGGGAGATCTTTTTGACGAGAAGGCATCCGTGTCGCACGTGTTCGTCGACGGAAGGGAATTCGAACAGCCTAAGAGGCCCGAGCGCCCGGCGGGGAACGCCGCGGGAAATACTTCGGGAGCGCCGGCGAACGTCGCGGGAACGTGGAACCTTACGATCGAGCCACCGGGGCAGACGATCGGGGCGACGCTAGTCGTCACTCAGCAGGGAGGGATGATAACGGGATCGCTTTCTTCGCCGCTGTTCCCATCGACGCCGCTCCGTGACGGAAGGGTGACGGCCAACGGTTTCGGCTTCACGGTCACGGTCGATGTCGGTGGAACGGCGCTGGACGTCGTTTTCGACGGCCGCGTGACCGGGAACGAGGTTGAAGGCACGGTCGATACTCCGCAGGGACCCGCCGTTTTCAGGGGAACCCGGACTCCGCGCTAGCCGTGCGGCCTAAAATCTTTCAAAGGGCTCGCAATTTATCGAGGTAGGAAATGAAAAGAAACTGGAAATCGTTATTGACCGGCATCGCGCTCGCGGCGATGCTCGCCGCCGGTGTTTTTGCGCAGAACGGGACCGACGTTCTCATACGCAACGCGACGGTCCTTACCGCCGCGAAGGGCACGCTTGAGAACACGGACATCCTGATCACCAACGGAAAGATCGCGAGGATCGGAAAGAATCTGAGGGCGCCGAATGCCAAGGTCATCGACGCGACGGGTAAGTTCGTGACGCCGGGCCTGATCGACTGCCACTCGCACGCGATGCTCGATTCGATAAACGAGGGCTCGTACGCCGTGACGTCGATGGTCAGGACCAGCGACGTGCTGGACACGACCGATGTGACTATCTATCGCGCACTGGCCGGCGGCGTGACGGCGGCAAATCTGCTTCACGGATCGGCGAATCCGATAGGAGGCCTGAACACGGTCGTGAAGTTCAAGTACGGTCGCCCAATGGCCGAGTTTGTCTTTCCGGGAGCACCTCCGGGGATCAAGTTCGCGCTTGGTGAGAACGTGAAGCGAGCGAATTCAAACGTCCAGCCAGGCCAATCGCGGCGTTATCCCGCGACGAGGATGGGCACGATGGAAGTGATCCGCGACGCCTTCATCCGGGCGAAGGATTACAAGCGGAAATGGGACGATTTCAAGTCGGGCAAGACCAAGATCGAGCCGCGGCGCGACCTGGAGCTTGAGCCGCTCGTCGAGGTACTCGAAGGCAAAAGGCTTGTTCACGCGCACGGATATCGTTCCGACGAGCACCTGAACTTGATGCTCATCGCCGATGAATTCGGCTTCAAGGTGGCGACTCTTCAGCACGGCCTGGAAGCCTACAAGATCGCTCCGGAGATCGCACAGCGCGGCACGGGGGTCTCGATCTTTGTGGATTACTGGGGATACAAGCTCGAGGCTTACGATACGATCCCCTACAACGCGTACATCCTCTGGAAGAACGGCGTCGTGGTTTCTCTCAATTCCGACTCCGGCGAGCGTATCCGAAGGCTCAATCTCGACGCTGCCAAGACGATGAAGTACGGAGGCGTTCCGGAAGAAGAAGCCCTGAAGATGGTGACCCTGAACCCGGCAAAGCAGCTCGGCGTGGACAAGCGCACGGGCTCGATCGAGGTCGGCAAGGACGCGGACATAGTCGTGTGGAGCGGCCATCCGTTCAGCCCATACTCGCACGCCGAGACGACGATGGTCGACGGAGAGGTGTTCTTCGACCGCAAGCAGGACCTTGCTAGACGGGAACAGCTGAAGGCCGAAAGAGAGCGCCTTGAGAAGCTTGACGCCAATCTGCCTCCGGGCAAGCGCGGAAAGAAGGAGGCCAAGGAAGACGACAAGGAAGAGAAGCCGGAAGCCACGCCGGTTCCGACGAAAGGAGGGAACCGGAAATGAAGGAGAAGGGAGTAAAGTTCAAAGTTCAAAGTTCAAAGTTCAAAATGAAGAGGAATCGATTCGGATTGATCGCGTGCGTTTTGTTCAGCCTGACGTCTCTGGTTATGGCCCAGAACGGGCCGGCTGACCAGAATCTGACGGGCCGTCCGGGTACGTTCGCGATAACGGGAGCGAAGATCGTGACAGTATCCGGGGCCGAGATCCCGAACGGGACGATCCTTATCCGAGACGGGAAGATCGCTGCCGTCGGGGCCAATGTCTCGATACCCGGCGGAGCTGAGAAGATCGACGGCAAGGGCCTTAGCGTCTATCCGGGAATGATCGACGCAGGCACAAACATGGGCTTGATCGAGATCGGCAACGGAGCGCGGGGAACCGTCGACGTTTCCGAGACCGGCGATATCAATCCGAACGCCAAGGCGTTCCTTGGGATAAACCCGCACACTTCGCACATCAACGTCACCCGGGTCAACGGCATTACGACCGTGCTTTCGTTGCCGGTCGGTGGCCTGATCGCCGGTCAGTCGGCGATCATCAACCTCAACGGTTCGACCCAGTCGGAAATGGCCGACGTCCCGGTTTACAGCCTTGTGATCAATTTCCCGACGATCAGCACCTTTGCCGGCTTCAATCCCTTTACGGGCCCGCGAACGATCAACTTCGATCAGGCGGTGAAACGCAGGGATGACCGGGTAAAGGAGATCAAGGACGTGTTCGAGGCAGCAAAGCAGTACGCGAACGCTCGCGAGGCCTACGCGAAGGACAATTCGCTTCCGTACCCGGCGACCGATCTGAAGATGGACGCGATGATTCCCTACATACGGGGCGAAAAGCCGATAGTCTTTTTCGCGCAGAGAGCGCGCGATATTCGGGCGGTCCTGAAGTTCATCGAGGAGATGAAGGTCAAAGGGATCATCTACGGCGGCGGCGAGGCCTGGGAGGTGGCCGACGATCTCAAGAAGCACGACGTGCCTGTGATCTACACAAACATCCACAGCAATCCGTTCAATCAGGACGACCCCTACGACGCGAATTACGCTGCGCCTTCGAAGATGAGGAATGCCGGCGTGAAGTTCTGCATCTCGACGGGAGACGATGGTGCCAACGCTCGTGAGCTTCCGTACCAGGCCGGGATGGCAGGCGCGTTCGGGCTCTCGAAAGAGGACGCGTTGAAGGCCGTGACGCTTTTCCCGGCGCAGATACTTGGGATCTCTGACCGCTACGGGTCGCTCGAAGAAGGCAAGGTGGCGAACGTTGTCGTGACGGACGGCGACATTCTCGATCCGCGAACGAACGTGAAGTACCTGTTCATAAAGGGCCGTATGCTGCCTCTCACCAGCAGGCACACCGAGTTCTTCGAGGCATTCAAGGATCGAAAGGCGTCGGAGAGGCTTCCGTAGGCGTTAGGGTGGGGCTTGTCCCCGCCTTTGCCGATCCTTCCAACTGCTTTATGATTAACGGGTTATGGAAGCAGAATGGAGGACCGCCGTCGACAGTCTGAATCGGAGGCTTGTCGAAGAATACTCGGGAAATGAGGGGTTCCTCGAAGAACTCCGGTCCGTCCAGAGCGATCTGGGCCTTCTTTACGACGGGCGGCCGACGATCCCTTTCCTGCGCCCGCATTTTCTCACCCGCGAACAATACGACTCGGTAATGGCGGCGGCGGAATCCGTCGCGGCGGCCGGAGAACGTCTCGCCGAAGCCGCGCTGGAAGACGACGACCTTGTCGACCGGCTGGGCCTTACGGAGATGGAAAAGCGGCTGGTCCGTGTCGATCCGGGATATTCCACAGTCTGCGCAAATGCGCGCCTCGATACCTTCTTCGCCGACGGCAGTTTCAAATTCCTCGAATACAATGCGGAAACGCCTTCCGGGCCCAGCGACCAGAGGCAGATCGAGATTGTCCTCGGAAAGATACCGGTCCTGCAGAAGTTCCTTGAAGGAACGCCGCACTGGACTCCGAAGCCCTGGCCAAAGCTTCTTCAAACCCTGGTGACCTGCTACAGGGAGCACGGCGGGAAGGAGCGGAAACCGAACATCGCGATCGTGGACTGGGAGGGCGTCGAAACCGAGCCCGAGTTTTATGTGTTGAAGGATTACTTCGAGTCGATGGGCTTCCGTACGCTTGTCGCCGATCCGGAGGAGCTCGAATACGACGGAGAAGCTCTTCACGCGGGGTCCTTCCGCGTCGATATCCTGTACAAGCGGGTCCTGATCCACGAGCTTCTTGAAAAATACGGCGGCGATCACCCGATCGTGAAGGCATACGAGGCGGGTAACCTATGCATGGCAAATTCCTTCCGCGTAAAGCTTTTGCACAAGAAAATGTCGTTCGCGATCTTTTCCGATCCTCAGTACCAGAGGCTTTTCACAAGAAGCCAGGTCAATACGCTAGCCGAGCACGTGCCCTGGACCCGCAAGGTCGAAGACGCGAAGACGACTTATTTCGGAGAAGCGGTCGAACTTCTCGAATTCCTGCGCCGGGAACGAGACCAGTTCGTTTTGAAGCCGAACGACGATTACGGCGGAAAGGGTGTTGTGCTGGGTTGGGAATGTGACGAAGGCGAGTGGGACGACGCGCTGGAAGAAGCGCTGGCGGATTCTTACGTCGTTCAGGAAAAGGCCCCGGTCCAGCAAGAGGAATTTCCGATGTACGACGAGGATGTGTCGCTCGAATCGCTTCTGGTGGATTTCGATCCCTATCTTTTCAGGAACTCCGCCGAAGGCGGGATGGTCCGGCTATCGTCATCGGCGCTTGTGAACGTCACACAGGGCGGCGGCCAGACGGCGCTGTATGTGCTCGAAGGGTGAGAGATGAGTACTGAGAGATGAGTACTGAGAGATGAGTACTGAGAGATGAGTACTGAGAGATGAGTACTGAGAGATGAGTGCTGAGAGATGAGTGCTGAGAGATGAGTGCTGAGAGATGAGTACTGAGAGATGAGTACTGAGAGATGAGTACTGAGAGATGAGTGCTGAGAGATGAGTACTGAGAGATGAGTACTGAGAGATGAGTACTGAGAGATGAGTACTGAGAGATGAGTACTGAGAGATGAGTACTGAGAGATGAATGCTGAGAGATGAATGCTGAGAGATGAGCCGTTTCGCCCCCGCGTTGATGAGCAGAGCCGGTCAAAGTAACCGCTCACCGCTCACCGCTCACCGCTCACTGCTTACTGGTCACTGATAACCGCTCACCGCTCACCGCACCCTGATCATTGTTCGCTGACCCTTGATCCTTGACCATTGATACGTAGTTGACTACACGACCCGCGCGTTCTAGTATGTAGCTCACTACATATATTGGAGATTCTGCAATGGAAAAGGATTTTCTTACCGAGCTCGGATTCCTGGGTTTCGTCACACGGCTGAAGCGGATCAGCGACGCGATGCTGCACGACGGCCGGGGCCTTTACAAGGAACTGGGGATGGACATCGAGCCGAACTGGTACGTCGTGTTCAAGCTTCTCGAGACGCGGGGCGAGATGACGGTGACGGAGATCGCCGACGAGATAGGGTTCGCGCATCCGTCCGTGATCTCGATCATCAACCGAATGGAGAAGGCCGGTTATATCGAGTCGAGGCCATGCAGCGACGACAGCCGGCGCCGTCTTATCAGCCTTGCGGATAAGGCGCGGGCGGGAATGCCTGAATTCGAAAGAGTATGGAAGGCGGGCGTAGCCGGTACGAAAAACCTGCTCAGCGATGTAAAGGCGCTTGAGTTTCTCGACCTGCTTGAGAACAGGATCAAGGAAAAGGGATTCAAGCGGCGCACCCTCGAGGCTCTCGAGCGCGACAGCGCGGTTTCGATCGAAGGCTATTCGGACGAGCTTGCACCGGAGTTCGCGAGGCTCAACTACCAGTGGATCGAGGAATACTACGAGGTCGAGGAGCACGACCGTGAACAGCTCGACGATCCGAAGAGCTATATAGTCGACCACGGTGGCGAGATCCTTTTCGCGCTGATCGAAGGCAAGGTGGTCGGAACCGTCGCGCTTATCGAGCAGGGCGACGGTTCGTTCGAGCTCGCGAAAATGGCGGTCGATTCGGGTTACAGGGGATTCGGGATCGGCGAGAAGCTTATGGACGGCTGTATCGAGTACTCGCGCAACGCGGGCAAGGAGAGCATCATACTCGAGTCGAACACGAAGCAGATCCCCGCGATAAGCCTTTACAGGAAAGCGGGATTCAAGGAGATCCCGCTCGATCCGAACACGCCGTACAAGCGCGCGAACATAAGAATGGAGTTGGTACTGTAGTTAGTAGGCGGTGAGCGGTGAGCGGTGAAAAGTGAGCAGTGAGCAGTGAGCTGTTTAGCCCCCGCATTTATGCGGGGGACAGCGAGCGGTGAGCCGTTTAGCCCCCGCATTCATGCGGGGGAAGGGCGACCTGGCGCGGCTCCGCCGCCGTGGTGTGCGGCAAGCCTTTGGCTTACCGGCGGCGAGTACAAAAACATCGGGCGGAGGCTGAGCCTCCGCCGATTTTGGTTGAGGGCAGCATCGGAAAGGCTCAGCCTTTCCGCACACAGGGGCGGCAGAGCCGCGGAATTCAAAGAGGCTTTCCTTCTCGCGGCCCGCGCACAAATGCGCAGGCTACAAATTCATTCATTCCATTGATCGATGATCGATGAGCAATGATCATTGAACAGCTACCGTTTTCCCGGTCTCCGCGATCTTCTTCGCCTGCTGGTCGATAAGGTCCTTGAGAGCGCGCTTCATGTTCTCGTCCTTCGCTTCCTTCAAAGACTTCTCGAGCGCCATCTTGTAGGCCGTCTCAAGTGCGATGTCCTTCGGGACCGCGATGTCCGGTATCACGCCCGTTCCCTCCCAGTTCGTCTTCGTGATCGGGCTGATCGCGCGGCCGGTCGAGATGAAGGCGCTGAAATGGTCGCTGAGCCGGAATGTTCCGCCGGGATGCGCTCCGCCGCCCGTGGTCTCGCCGACGATCTTCGCGCGCTTCAGGTTCTTCAGGTTGTACGAGAACTCTTCAGCGCCGGAGAATGTCCAATTGCTGGTCAGGACATAAACATCCTTGCCGAGATAGCGCTTGCCTTTCACGCGTTCCGGCATCGTCCAGAACTCGTTTGTACGGTCGCCCTCGCGCCAGTAGAGGTCGTTCAGGTGAACCTTTTCCTCGCCGAACAGGTAAGAGCAGATCAACGCGACCATTTCCGGATCACCGCCGCCGTTCCGGCGCAGATCGAAGATCAGCGCATCGGTGTTCGCGACGAAGTTCATCGCAGCCGCGACCGTGTCAGCGCCGAGTTCGGGTCCCATAAAGCCGCGGAACTCAATGTAGCCGATATTTCCTTCAAGCCTTCTCACCGTTTCGAAACCGTAGTTGACGCGCTCCATGAACCGAAGGCGCTCCGCCTCTTCCTCCTCGGAAGGCCGGTCGTTGCGGGATCTCACGGGAAGCGGCTCGTACGAGAAACGCACGCGTAGATGTTTGTCCTTGCTGACGGATTGAAGATCGGCGGTCAGCTTTTCTGCGAATTCGCGGGCGCTTGTCACCTTGTCGTAGTCGCCGTTCGCGATCAGCGCGCGCACGTGCTTTTCCATCTGTTTGGCGACTTCGGGGAAGACATACGCGCGGTTGATGTTCTCGAGGGCGGCGTTGATCACGTCAGCTTTGGTCGACTGATCGAGCTCCATATCGGGCGCGTTGTGGCCCTGGGCGGAGATAACGATGTTGCCGATGACGATCGTGACGAAAACCGCCGCCGATGCGGCGATAACGGAGCGGAATGATCTCATATCTATTACTCCTCGGAGTTCTCTATTTATTGGTAAGTCCCTTGAGCAAGAGTCCGCAGACGGCGAGCGCCTTCTTTCGGACGTGGCTTCTTTCACCGAGTTCCTGCGTTGAAAGACCTGCAGGAAGAAGGGAATTCGTCGAGGTCACGAAGATCCTCGCGAACTCGTCCGCGTCGCCCTTCGCGAATTCGCCGGCTTTCTGGCCTTCCTTTATGACCCCGGCGAAAATCTCGGCCTCCTCCCGGAAATACTGCTTCCGGCGTTCGATGACCTTCGCCCGAAGAGAGGAGAGAAGCTCGTCAATGCTCTCTGTGTAATGCTGAACATTGTCGAAACGGATCAGCACACGGCTGAGCACCATCTCGCGGAGCTTTTCCTCGGGCGGAGCTTTGCTGGCGGCGATCTTCTCCAGGTCTTCCTTCACGCGGTCGACGATGCGGTCGATGTGCGAAAGGACGATCTCTTCCTTGCTGGAAAAGTGAAGATAAACGCTGCCCTTGCCGATCCCGACCTCGCGAGCGAGATCGTCGATCGTCATTTTCTTGTACCCGTACCTGGAAAGAAGCAGGTCCGTGGCGTCCAGAATGGCGTCCCGGACTTCTTTCGTCTGAACACTTGCTCGCATATAAAATGAATTATGACCAAAAATGACTTCTAGTCAAGAGCGGAAGAGGATTGTGGATCGTGAATCGTGGAACGTGTCCGAAGCCCGACCGTCAGGGAGGGCTACCGTAGGCAGTTCCAGGTTCCAGATTCAAAGTTCAAGTGCCGTGTCTGGAGACAGGAGACAGGAGACGGGAGACAGGAGACAGGAGACGGGAGACAGGAGACGGGAGACAGGAGCCGGGAAACAGAATTCAGAAGTCAGTTCCTGGCTTACGACCGATTCCGAATATTCAGGTTCGTGCCGATCCGGATCGAGTCCCGCAGGGACGGTTGTAACTTAGCCCCGGGCAAGCCGCAGGCGCAGCCCGGGGTAATGGCGCAACCCGATCTTCCGAGCCGCTTTAGCGGCGACAGATCATGAGAAGCCGACACGTGTCCGAAGCCCGACCGTCAGGGAGGGCTACCGAAGCCAGTTCCAAGTTCCAGGTTCAAAGTTCCAGGGCCGTATCTGGAGACAGGAGACGGGAGACGGGAGCCAGAATTCAGAAGTCAGTTCCTGGCTTACGACCGTGTAAGAATACTCGGGCTCACGCCAATCCGGATCGAGTCCCGTAGGGACGGTCGTAACTTAACCCCTGGGTGCTAGCAAAGCGGAACAGACGGAATCCCGGCGAGGTGATCGAGTCGCGAATCAAACCATCCGAGCTCAAGCTCGTTCTATCCCGCCATCGCCGCCAATTTCAATTGCTGAATGCCGAGCTGAGATCGTTCCCTTCCAGGTGCTCAAACGTCCCGGTCGCATACCGAAGCCCGGCATCGATCTCGAACGCTCCCCCGGAATTGTTGAAGATCCCAAGCAAAAGCCTCCCGTTGAAATGCTCTTCGATCCGACGCTCGCCCAAGAGACGCAGACCAATGTCCTGTATCTCGCGGCTCGGCGTCACTATGACACGTATGTCCTGCGGGACCGAGAGACGCTCGTTCGAAACGACAAACACCGTTTCAGAAGGCTCAAGGGTCCATCCTTGCCTTAGTGCGGCGCTGTCTATCGGCTCATAGATCTGCCTGTTCGGGGAATGCAGGAATGCCAGGGCGATCCGAAAGTAATATCTGTTACCTTCGATCCGGTCCGGGATGCCGCCGCCGATCATCGACTGCGTTTCGACGGCCCTCAAAAGCTCCGTGTGAGAGAGAGGGAGTGTCATGGGCTTTGGGAGTAGTGGACAGCAAGGTGCCGGTTGCGCCATCAATATCTGCCTTTCGACGAGCATTGTCAAGCAGGCCGCCCCCAAAGGGCTCTGAACAAGCGGCAAATCGCCTCTCACCCTCCAATTTCGAACGGAGAGTTCGATCATTGATCCCTATGTCCGAGCTATCCGTCCCGAAACGGGCCTTTGGCACTCCTCCCGATTGAGCGGCACCGCTACCTGTGATAAACAGAGGCGGTACCTTTGGCATGTCAACAGACCCCAACATTCTTCTTTGGATAATCGGTAGCGGCGTCGCGATGAGCTGCATCGCCTTCGTCGGAAGCGCGATCTTTCTTTTCTCCGGAAAGACGCTCGCGAAAATTTTACTCCCGCTCGTGGCATTTTCCGCGGGAGCTCTTATCGGCGGCGCTCTCTTTCACCTGATCCCGGCCAGCCTCGAAGCGGGATCTGACGTCCGCGCCACGTTCCTGTGGGTCGCCGGCGGATTCACTGTCTTCTTCGCCCTCGAGCAGTTCCTTCACTGGCACCATTGCGAAAGGGCCGATACCGACTGCAAAAAGCCGCTGACCTATCTGATCCTGATCGGCGACGGGCTCCACAACTTTATCGGCGGACTCGCAATAGCCGGGACCTTTATACTGGATGTCCGCCTTGGGATCGCGGCGTGGTTCGCGGCGGCGGCGCACGAGTTGCCTCAGGAGTTGGGTGACATGGGAGTTCTCTTGTACGGCGGCTGGTCGAAAGCGAAGGCGACGATCTTCAATTTCGTTTCGGCGCTGACGTTTCTCGCGGGTGGCCTTATCGCTTACTGGCTCTCTTTCGGATATGAGATCTGGTTCCTGATACCTTTCGCGGCGGGGAATTTCCTTTACATAGGCGCTTCGGACCTAATTCCGGAGATCAACAGGCACGAGAAACTTTCGGTAAACGCATTGCACTTTGCCGCGTTTGCGGCCGGAATGTTTCTGCTCTATTTCTTCGGCTGAGAAGTCACGGGGCGGATCAGGGAGATCAAAGGAAAAATGAAAGTTCTATTGGCAGTTGACGGTTCGGAATGCAGCGGAAAGGCGGTCGAGGAAGTGGCCTCGAGGCCGTGGAAGAAAGGCACAAAGCTGAAGATCTTCTCGGTCGCGACCTCTCGTTACCCCGTATGGTTCGTCGATCCGGCTTTCGCGGTCCTCGCCGCGCATATGACCGAGGTCCACGAGCACCACAAGATCCTCGACAAGCTTGTGGAGGACGTGAAGGAAAGCATCTCGGAGACGGAACACGGAAAGGAACTGGAGATCGAGACCGAGGTCGTCGACGGATATCCCAAGGAAGAGATCGTGAGGGAAGCGAAGGACTGGGACGCCGACCTGATCGTGATCGGCTCGCACGGTTACGGCAACTTCAAGCGATTTCTGCTGGGATCAGTCGCGCAGGCGGTCGTCGCGCACGCGCCTTGTTCGGTGGAAGTGTACAGGGAGAAGGGACAACAATGATCAATGCCCATCGATCAATGTTCAATGCTCAGCGATCATCGATCAATGGGGAAGGACTTTGTCAAAGCCGTTTCTTGCGACATTAAGTCACCTTTTATCGTCTGGCGCTTCTTTAATTGATCGATGACAGATGAGCACTGAACGTTGAGCATTGCTCACTGGCCATTGATCCGCTTGTACTTCTTCAGTATCTCCACCGTCCTGTCGATCGGCAGCGCCTCGACGGTGCGTCCGTTTCCGGTCACGGTCGTCGCCTTGAACAGCGAGTTGTAGATCGCTTCCTCAGCGGCCTCGATCACCGCGAGAAATAGCGGCGAGATGTCGTTGTTCCCCAGCAGCTTTGTTTCCTGCTCTCCTCTATTCCCGTGCCTTCGGACAGATTCGGCCGTAGAGAATGCGATCGCGTAATCGCCGCTTCCGTTCGATCCCGCCGCGCCCGTCCGGGCGAGCCCCATCATCGTCCTTGCCGCAAGCCTTTCCAGGTTTCGCGACGAAAGCGGAGCGTCAGTCGCGACGACGATGATGATCGAGCCGTCGGCGAGCTCGTTGAGATTTTGACTTCCGGAGTCTGCAGAGCTGCCGTCAAGAGCTCCCTTCAGGAAATATCTTCCTAGCTCCTCGCCCACCGGAGCGCCGTCGATCGTCAGCACGCCGCCGAAGTTCGACTGCACAAGGACACCGACCGTGTATCCGCCCAGGTTCTCCGGAAGCTTCCTTGACGAAGTCCCGATCCCGCCTTTGAATCCGAATGCGACCGTTCCGGTTCCGGCGCCGACCGAGCCTTCATCTACTTTGCCGCTCTTTGCCGAATTGATCGCGTTCGAGACATCCTCGCGGGTGATATGCCTGCCGCGTATGTCGTTCAGGAACCCGTCGTTCGTTTCGGCGACGACCGGGTTGATCGACCGGACCTCCTCGTTTCCTTTCAGAGCCAGCATATGGTCGATCAGGAAATCGCCGACCTTCGGCACGGCTAGCGTGGATGTGAGCAGTATCGGCGTCTCTATCTCGCCTAGCTCTTTGATCTGCGTAGTTCCGATGAATTTTCCGAAGCCGTTGCCCACGAAAACCGCCGCCGGAACCTTCTCCGCGAACAGATTGCCGGCGTGAGGGAGCACCGCCGTCACTCCCGTTCGCACGTTCTCGCCGCGGATTATCGTCGTGTGGCCGACCTTCACGCCCGCGACATCCGTAATCGCGTTCAGCTTTCCTGTCGGCAGAATTCCGGGGCTGAGTCCCACATCGCGCGCCCTCATCCGATCTTCACTTTTCATTGCCTCTTCATCTCCGGATCGTACGCAGTCTTGACCGCAGGCTTCGCTGGTAGGGATTCGGTATCCGTACAACAGAACAAACGCAAGCGCCGCGAAGATCGCAGTCCGGTAAACAGTTTTTCTCATAGCATTCACCTAGCCGGCTCTCTCGCGAAATTATCCGCACCCGTTATCTCCGATCGCGGAGTATTCCGCGCCGAATTAACTCAAAGCCATTGATTTTACAGGGTTTGCGTATTGGAACGCACCTTGCACTCTTGATAAGCGAGCCATCCCGAAGCGGACGTGCTACAGACAAAAACGGAGGGAATTTTCAATGTTGATAAGGTTATATGAAGCACTTTGGGGACTAGTGGTCTTGTCAGCTCTGGTGATCTATCTGACAAGCGGCTTTGACGCCGCGACTGCCGTGGTGTTTGGTTTCATATGTTTCGGTTTGATCTATATGGGAATGATGGGGGTCCTTCCCGTAACAGCAAACCGTCACGTTCACCCCAAACATTAGTCCCCAAAGGGATTCGTCATAAGACGTTCCCTCCAAGCGAAGCCGGCGTCCGGACCGATTGCGAGTCAACCGGGCGTCGGCTTCTATTTTCAGCCGTTCAACTCCCGCCACGAAACGGGTTCCTTGCCGTCATCAATTCGCACCATCGAAATGCAGTCCGGCGCCGGGCACACAAGGTAGCATAGATTGCAGCCCACGCATTCCTCTTCGTCCACGACCGGAAACACGCGGCCGTCGTCCTGCTTAACAAGGTCTATGCACTGGTGCGCGCCGTCCTCGCAGGCGATGTGGCATAGATTGCACTGCACGCACTTCGAATGATCGATCCGCGCCACGACCTCGTAATTGAGGTCCAGATTTCCCCAATCCGTTACACGAGGCACGCTCCGGCCGACGATCTCCGACACGCTCGCGATCCCTTTCTCGTCCAGGTAATTGTTCAGCCCGTCGATCAGGTCCTCGACGATCCGGTAGCCGTAGTGCATCACCGCCGTGCAAACCTGCACGTTCCCCGCGCCCAAGAGAAGGAATTCCGCCGCGTCCTGCCACGTCGAGATCCCCCCGATCCCGCTGATCGGGATATTCACCTTTTCGTTTCGCGCGAGTTCGGAGACCATGTTCAACGCGATGGGCTTGACCGCCGGTCCGCAGTAGCCTCCGTGCGCCGCCTTTCCGTTGACGTTCGGGTGCGGGACCATCGAGTCGAGATCGACGCCCATCACGGAATTGATCGTGTTGATAAGAGAAAGCGCGTCCGCGCCGCCTTTCACCGCTGCTTCCGCGGGATAATTGATGTCCGTGACGTTCGGAGTCAGTTTTACGATAACGGGAACCGTCGCGACTTCCTTCACCCATTCGGTGACCATGCAGGTGTATTCGGGAACCTGTCCCATCGCGGCTCCCATCCCGCGCTCGCTCATTCCGTGCGGGCAGCCGAAGTTGAGCTCAAGCCCGTCGGCGCCGGCTCCTTCGGCCTGTTTCACGATCTCGTGCCAGGCCTCTCGATTCGACTCGACCATCAGGCTGACGACCAGCGCGTTCTTCGGATACTTCTTCTTGCAGTCGTAGATCTCTTTGAGATTGACATCGAGCGGGCGGTCGGTGATCAGCTCGATGTTGTTGAGCCCGATCATGCGTTGTGCTCCGTGATCGATCGCGGCAAGGCGGGAAGATACGTTGCGGATCGGCTCGCCGAGCGTCTTCCAGACGGCGCCTCCCCATCCTGCGTCGAACGCGCGCTCGACCATCGAGCCCATGTTGGTAGGCGGCGCGGAAGCGAGCCAGAAAGGATTCGGGGAGGGGATGCCTGCGAAGTTTGTTGTCAGATCAGCCATGGTTGTTTTGAGACACGAATTGCACGAATACCACGAATAAAGAAAAGGACACGGATTAACACAGATGAAAGCAAGATAGCTTATTGCGTCTATGGCAACGATTCAGTTCTATCCGATCCTTCCCAGTTATCTTTCCATATCCGTGTTCATCTGTGTCCAATTCCCCCTTCGTGAAATTCGTGGCCTTCCTCAAGCCCTTATTGCGCTTTGTTCGAAGGCACGTGATACGGCCGACCTTTCTTCGGCGCCCTCGCGGCCATCGCCTTTCCCTCCGCGGTCGTCCAGGGGATGCCGTAGAACAGCCCGCCTGCGGGATCAACCGCCAGGCGGTGATCGATCTCGGTACCGCCCGCCGGTATCTCCATATCGATCAGCGCCGCCTTGTAGAAAAGGTTGATGTTGCCGCTGGTCTGTTCCGGATGCGGCACAAGCCCGTTCCGATCGACCTTGAACCTGAATGTCCTGTACGTCACCCCGTTTGCAACGACCGAGCACTCCCAGTCGCCCGGCGTGTCCTCGACCTTGATCGGAGGTTTCGAATACTCGCCTTCGCGGGTGTGAAGCGGAAGCTTGAAGGTCAGTCCCACGAACTCCACCTGGTCCTTGTAGGCCGATCCGGTCTTGTATTGCGCGGCCAGACGGTCGGTATAGATGCCCACCTCCCTTCGCGACTGGTCTTCGTTCATATTTACCCTGTCGTAGTTCAGCGTGACCTTGTTGCCGTTCACGGAGCACCGCGCGAAGGGATTGCTCGGCATTCTCGTCTGTTCATCCGGCGAGTAGGTCGTGTAGATATAAAGGTCCCCGAACGTCGGCGAGCCGAAGTTGTCTATCGGCTTTTTGAAATAGCCGCCCGAGATATTCGACTGCACGAAGTACGCGATCGCGACTGCCGCCTCGTTATGGCGCTCGATGTAGTAATCCGAAACGTCAGGCTGCGGATTCGTAGTGGAGCCCCGGACTTTTGTCGCCCGGTACACGTTGATCTGATACGTCCTCACCTTCGTCTCCTGGTCCGTATCGCCGTCGATGAAGCTTATCTCCACCTGGAACTTGCCGGTCCCCTTGATCACCGCCTTCTCGTCAAAGCATCGGAGTCCCGCGGTCATGAAATCTTCGTAATTCAGGTCCCGGCCGCGCCTCTGTGTCTCGTTCCGAAGGCCTATGTCCGTCGCCTTCGTGTAAACTTCGCCTTCGCACCTTACGTTCGAAACTTCTTTCCCTGCCTGCTTGACGACGACCCTGAGCGCGCTCCGCTGCGGGAAGGTCCCGATAATGCGAAGCGACGATTTCATATACCAGCCGATGTCCTTCTGGAGTCTCGATGCGGCGTCGTATTCCTTAACCGGCTCGGCGTCGAAGAACGTCGCCCCGTCGTCCATCACCATCTGGCGCCCGGCTGTTTTCGCCGATGCTCCGGATGCCGCAATTGCAAAGACCAATACACACAACAAGATACGGTTCACTAAGTTATCCTCCCTGATTCGGATCGAATTTTAACTTGTAAAGGAAACGGCCACGGACCGCTTCCAGGAAATGGGAGAAAGGGACACAGAGAACACGGATGAAGAAAGTTCACTCTTGCCTCCGGCAAACGACCAAAGCTCACTGAGTACTCGCTACTATCATATCCTCATCTATCTGTGTTAGTCCGTGTCCTCTCTCTCCTCTCTTCGTGAAATTCGTAACAAACCCCCGGCTCCCGCGAAAGAGACCGTCTCGCCCGTCAGCTTCTCGTGGATCGCCATCGCCGCCAGTTTGCCCGCCTGCGAGGCATCAACCGCTTCCTTCCCGCCGTTGACGCAGTCGCCGCCGGCGAAGACGTTTTCGCGTGAGGTCATACGGTTGATATCTATTTTCACACGGCCTTTCTCGTCGGTCTCGAGCCCGATTGATCCGAAGAACGCGCCCTGCTTCTGCTGGCCGATCGCCTTAATCACCATCCCGCAGGGAATCGTGTACTCCTCGTCTGAGCCGTCGTTCCTTCTGCACCGCAGCGCCTCGACGCGGCCGTTCCCTTCGATCCCGACCGGCGAAGCGTGCCAGACGAACTCGATACCGTCCTTCTTTGCCAAATCGTACTCATAATCGTACGCGGAAATATGCTCGCGGCCCCTTCGGTAGACCATCATCACCTTCTTCGCGCCCAGCCTTTTTGCCTGCGTCACGGCGTCGATCGCCGTGTTTCCTGCGCCTATGACGGCCACCGTGTCGGCGAGCGGGGCCGACTCCCAGTCGCGTGTCTTGACGCGCTCGATGAACGACAGCGCATCGATCACTCCTTCGAGATCCTCGCCGGGAATGTTCAGGTCGTTGGTATCTCCGAGGCCGATACCGAGGAAGACGGCGTCCGCTCGCTCACAAAGGTCTTCGAATGAAACGAAGTGCTGAGTACTGAGTGCTGAGTACTGAGCGTCTTCCGAGTGATGAGTGATGAGTGATGAGTGATGAGGGGCACTGGAGGACTGAGGACCGAGGACCGAGGACTGAGCGGCGTCTCCGTCCTGATTTCTGATTTCTGACTCCTGACTTCCACGATGCCCGTCGCTCGCGCTCCATGTTCCGATTCCGGTCTCCGGTCTCCGGTCTCCCGTCTCCTCGGCAGCTACCGCCGTATTCACAACGATCTCGACTCCAAGGCTCTCGACCAGCGCGACCTCCGCCAGCGAGTCCTTCTGAGTCATCTTGTACTCGGCCATTCCGTATGTATCGAGCCCGCCCGCCAGCGGCTTCTTTTCGTATATCGTGACCTTGTAGCCGAGCCTTGCCAGATAAGTCGCACACGAGAGTCCCGCGGGACCCGAACCGACGATCGCCACCGACATTCCGTTCGGCTCGCCCGCTTCGAAGATGTGCTTTCCCGAGGTCGTCACGTGTTCTGTAGCGTATCTCTGGAGCCTCCCGATCTCGATCGGCTTCTCGACAAGTGTTTTTTCAACGCAGGCGCCTTCGCAGAGCGCTTCGACCGGGCAGACGCGGGCACAAGTCGAACCGATCGGGTTCGCGTCGAATATAACCCTGGCGGCGCCCTTGAGATTGTCGGTCGCGATCTTCCTTATGAACGAGGGAACGTCGATGTGGGTCGGGCAGGCACGCGTGCACGGCGCGTCGTAACAGAACAGACAGCGGTTCGACTCGACCTTCGCCTCCGCTTTGGTCATCAGCGGATCGATCGGCGAGAAGTTCTTCTCGATCTGATCTTTGGGGAGCTTCTTCGTCATCCTTTTACGTGCTTTCTTTGCGGCCCTTTGCGCCTTGGCGTCTTTGCGGGAGGTCTTTTTCTGTCGCGATTCGTTTACAGAAGGTGAATGAGGTTCTCGCCAAGTCGCAAAGCCGCAGAGATCCGCAAAGGAAACTCACTATTCGACACTCAGTCCTCAGTCCCTTCTACTCAGTACTCGATCGTAGCCCTCCCTGACGGTCGGGCTTCGGACACGTCTCAGTCCTCAGTCCTTTCTACTCAGTACTCGATCGTAGCCCTCCCTGACGGTCGGGCTTCGGACACGTCTCAGTCCTCAGTCCTTTCTACTCGGTACTCGATCGCAGCCCTCCCTGACGGTCGGGATTCGGACACGTCTCAGTCCTCAGTCCTTTCTACTCAGTACTCGATCGCAGCCCTCCCTGACGGTCGGGCTTCGGACACGTCTCAGTCCTCAGTCCTTTCTACTCAGTACTCGATCGTAGCCCTCCGTGACGGTCGGGCTTCGGACACGGCGGCGACGAACCTGCACCACTATAGACAGCTCACTGCTTACTGCTCACCGCTCACTGCTCACCGCTCACCGCTCACTGCTTACAGCTCACTGCTTACAGCTCACTGCTTACTGCTCACCGCTCACCGCTCACTGCTCACTGCTCACTGCTCACTGCTCACCGCTCACTGCTCACTGCTCACTGCTCACCGCTCACTGCTCACCGCTCACCGCTCACTGCTCAGCGTCCGCCTCTATCTCAACCAGCATCCTCGGATCTATCAACGCCGAGACCTCGACCATCGTCGTCGCAGGCATTATCCCCTTGAAAAACTCGCCGTGGGCGCGCCCGTATTCCTCCCAGCGCGAGATGTCGGTGACGAACATACGTGTCCGGACGACGTGCTCGAGCGAGGCGTCGAGCGCGAGCAATGCCTTCTCGATGTTCCTGATCGTCTGGACGGTCTGCATATAAGCATCGCCCTCGCCCACGATGTTGCCGTCGGCATCCGTCGCGGTCGTCCCCGTGACGTAGATCCTCTCGCCAACGCGGACCGCCCGCGAATAGCCGACGATCGACTCCCACTTCTGCCCGGATGAATAAGTTCTTCTCTCTTTCATGTTAGTAGGCCACGAATTTCACGAGTCTCACGAATCAAGCCGGGCCAGGAACCACGGCCATTAGTGCAATTCGTGAAATTCGTGGCTAATTCTCTTTATCCACTTTTCTGAAGCGGCCGTCAGTGAACTTGTAGGTCACCCATTTGTCCGTTACCTTGCCCTGTCCGGGGTGACCTTCTATTTCTTCGTCAATATACGGATGCCTGAGCGTCTTCGTCTCGGGATCGAATTCAAAAAGTCGGATCGGCCGCTCTTTTCGGTCGACGACCGTAAAGAAGTCGTACTCGATCCAGAGTTCACCGCTCAGACCTTCTTCGGTCTCAAAGACCTTGACCTCCCTTTTGAGCTTGTTGCCATCGATCTTCATTGCCTCAATCGCCTGAGCATTCAGCGAAGTGGAGGCGATCATCGTGAAGTTTCCGAAGTATAATGGCCCATCTTTCACTTCCATCTGAAATATCTGATGGAAGAAGGGCTGGCCGCCTTTCGATCGGTCAGGATCCTCGACGATCACCCTGACTTTCCCATCGCTCCCGACAAACTGAACGACCTTCTCGTGAAACCTCATCGTCCCGCCGCTCATATCGTCCCACGAGTAGAACCTGAGCTTGCCGTCGGGCGAGGTCGCGACCGCCATTTCCTTGCTGAGCCCGGGGAATCCGTACTCGAGCACTTCTTTCCGCGTTCCGTTTCTACGGAGCAACTCCTTGATCTCTTTATTCAGATCTTCGAGTTTCGTCCCGTCTCGGGGATCTCGGGACTGGCTGAGGTCCCAGAACCTCTGAAGCCTCTCGACGATCATCTTTTCGAGCTCGGCAGGTGTCGGGTCCTTTTGCATTGAGACCGCCTGCGCTGGGGCCGAAGCCGCCCGATCTGCCGCCCCGTTTTCGACCGCAACCGAACAACCCGCCAAGCAGAGATGGACCATCACCGCACCCGCCAAGCCGAATCTACGCAACCTCCCTCTCAAATCCGTGTTCATCCCCTCCATCCGTGGCTAATTCTCCTAATCCGCGACGAGCGAATCGTACGTGTCCGGCCGGCGGTCCCGGAAGAACTGCCAGGTGTTTCTCACCTCGCGGATCTTCTCCATGTCCAGGTCGGCGACGACAAGCTCGTCCTTGTCCCTCGAAGCTTCCGCGATGATCTGCCCGCGCGGGTCGCAGAAATAGCTCTGCCCGTAAAACTCGCCTATGTCCCACGGCTGTTCGTGCCCGACGCGGTTGATAGCTCCGACGAAATATCCGTTCGCGACCGCGTGCGCAGGCTGTTCCAGCTTCCAGAGGTATTCCGAAAGCCCGGCGACCGTCGCCGAGGGATTGAACACGATCTCGGCTCCGTTAAGCCCCAGCACCCTTGCGCCTTCGGGGAAATGGCGGTCGTAGCATATGTAAACGCCGATCCTAGCGAATGCCGTGTCGAAGCAGGGATAGCCCAGGTTTCCGGGACGGAAGTAGAACTTCTCCCAGAATCCGGGCGCCACGTGCGGGATGTGGTTCTTTCGATACTTGCCCAAATACTGGCCGTCGGCGTCGATCACAGCCGCCGCGTTGTAGTAGATCCCGGACATCTCCTCTTCGTAGATCGGCACGATCAACACCATCCCGTGCTCTTTCGCGACATCCTGCATAAGCTTCACGGTCGGGCCGTCGGGGATCTTTTCGACCGCCTCGTACCAGCGGGTCTGCTGTTCGGCGCAGAAGTACGGTGCGGTGAAGATCTCCTGGAAGCAAAGGATCTGGACGCCCTTCGACGCGGCTTCCTCGACGAATTTCATCTGGTTGTCGATGTTCGCCTTCCGGATCTCCTCGATCGGCGCATCGGTCGGCGCCGCGTTATGGGCTTGAATGAGCCCGCATTTGACTGTTCTGCTCATATTTCTAAATAAACAGGGATGAAGGGGATAAAGGAGATAAAAAAGCCACGAATTACACGGATTTCACGGAAAAGAGGCCACGAATTTCACGAATTGCACAAATTGCGGTTGCGCCTGTGTTGTATCCCGAATGACATTCAGCACTTAGATCTTCTGGCTCCAGCTATCCCCTTTACCCCCTTCATCCTTGTTCAAAACTCCCTCAACTCATCCAGTTCGTACGCGCTTCCGGGTTCCACTTCGTCGTCGTCTTCTTCAGCTTCGTCCAGAACTCGATCGAGCTCTTGCCCGTGATGTCGTTCGCTCCGAACCTCGACTCGTTCCAGCCTCCGAAAGAGAAAGGCTCCCTCGGAACCGGGACGCCGATGTTCACACCGATCATTCCGGCGCTCGCCCTTTCGATTATGTAACGCGCAAGTCCTCCGCTCTGGGTGAAGACCGCCGCGGCGTTCCCGTACGGGTTCGCGTTCTCGATCTCGATCGCCTGGTCGACGTCGTCGGCGCGAATGATCGAGATCACGGGACCGAAGATCTCTTCCTTCGCGACCGACATATCCGGCGTGACGCCGTCGATCACAGTCGGCCCAACGTATGTTCCGTTCTCTTTTCCGCGCACGCGCGCCCGGCGGCCGTCCACAAGGATCTTAGCGCCCTTTTGCTCCGCATCGGTGATGTAGCCCTCGATCCGTTCCTTCGCCGCTTTCGAGATCACGGCGCCCAAATTCTCACCCGGTTTGATCTTCCTTGCTTCTTCGCAGATCTTGTCGATGATGCCGCTGACCTCGCCGACCGCGAGCATTGCCGATGCCGCCATGCATCTCTGGCCTGCGCAGCCGGACATCGAAGCGGCGACGTTCGACGCCGTCATATCTGGGTTTGCGTCCGGAAGCACGAACAGGTGGTTCTTCGCGCCGCCGAGTGCTATGCATCGCTTCAGTGAGTTCGTAGCCTGGCGATATACGATCTTCGCCACTTTGGTCGATCCGACGAAACTGACGGCCTCAATGTCGGGATGCGTGCAGATCCCTTCCACGACCTCTTTCGCGCCGTTCACGACATTGAATACGCCCTTCGGAAGCCCCGCCTCTGTAAGGATCTCGGCCATTCTCTGGACCGAAAGCGGCACGAGTTCCGAGGGCTTTATTATCATCGTGTTCCCGAGCACGAGAGCGTTCGGCATAGTCCAGTTCGGGACCATCAGCGGGAAGTTGAACGGCACGATCGAAGCGACCACGCCGAGAGGGAAGTGCTCGGTCCGGCATTCCACACCCTTGCTGACTTCAAGGATCTCGCCGGAAACAAGCTGCGGCATCGAGCAGGCAAACTCTGTGAGCTCGATGCTCTTGTCCACTTCGGCGCGGGCCTCGTCGAGAGTCTTGCCGTTCTCCTCAGATACGAGTTCGGTCAGCTCGTCAATGTATTTCTCCAAAAGATGGCGGTACCGGAAGAAGACCTGGACGCGCTCCTTGATCGGCGACTCGCTCCATTCCTTGAACGCGACCTTGGCGGACGCGACCGCCCGGTTGAGTTCGCTGACGGTGGACAGAGGGACTTCCGAAAGTAGGTTTCCGTCGATCGGAGAGGTGACCTCGAGCGCGTCGCGCGACTCGCTTTCGAGGAACTCTCCGTTGATGAAATTGCGGACTTTGTCGTATTTCATGAGATTGGCCACGAATTACACGAATTACACGAATTTCACGAAGAAAGAGTGGACACAGATGAACGCAGATGGATTAGATAAGGCGACTAGCGAAGATAAGTATTTTCTTTGCTATCCAAAAAAATCTGTGTTCATCTGTGTCAGTCTACAAAGTGAAATCCAACCGACTCTTGGGGCTTCAACCCGCATCAGTTGCCCCCCGCTTCAGCGGGGGGATACAGATGCCCCACCACATGTCTCGGGGCTTCAGCCCCGCATTCTAATTGAAACCGGCCCTTCGAAGGAAGGCGCGGAATTCATCGCTGAACTTAACCTTCTTGTGGTGCTCTTCTTGACGCAGTATATATCGCCGTACCTTCTCGATCTGATCTTTGCAGACGGAAACCGCAAAATAGTCCCGCTGCCAACCGAACCTGAACTTTGAAAGCTTCGACTTGTTGATCCATGCCGAGGACTCGCCTTTCAAAAGCTGAACGCATTCTCCAAGCGACTGTCCTGGGTTGAGCGAAATCAGACAATGTACGTGATCTTTGTGACCTCCGATCACGTCGATGTGAATTCCTTTGGACTCAGCATTCGTCTTGATGTGTTCAAAGACCTTCAGTCTGATCTGTTTATGAAGATATGGTTGACGGTTCTTGGTGGACCACACGACGTGGACCCACACTTTTACATATGGCATTAGTGTGTGAGGAGGCGCTGCGACTCTGCAGGGCCGGTCTAAAGTAAATTTCCGAGGACTTCGTTGGGAGGAAGTCCTAAATATTGGGGCTGCTGAAGACGCTAATGCGTCTTGGGCGACTCCTTAATTTGGCTTGCTTAACCAGTCATTCTCCTCAAACCAAGTATGAAGGTCTTCTGAAAAGGCAACGATATCGAATTCAAGCTTCGGATACTTTCTCAAGGCATCAGGAATTTGTTGAAGCATTGCTGACGCCACAGTGTCTCTCCGTTGAATCTGGTCGGTGTTCGACATGACCACAAAATCCAACATGACATCAAGGTATAGTGTGTTATCAATCCGCGAAAAACGAACTGACCCTTTCGGGTTGGTGTTAGGAGGCAAGCAATTCAAAACTGCAAAGATCTCGAATTGCGATATTCCGTAGTTTCGCTCGATAAACCACTTAAAGAGCCCTTCGTTTAGTCTAAGGGAGATTTCACCCACCCCTGTGTTAACGTGACTCCTCGCAGACATTCTAAACTTCATGCTTAAGAAACTCTTGCGATGGCGGCTAAAGCCGCCTAATGTGGCTTCGTCAGGCTGTTAACCCCCCGCTAAAGCGAGGGGCAACTGATGGCGGCTAAAGCCGCCTGAAACTGCTTCGTCGATCTTTAATCCCCCCGTTAAAACGGGAGGCAACTGATGGCGGCTGAGATCAATGGAAAGCAACATTGACTCCGACATCAATCCACCCTATCAATTCCATCCGTGTTCATCCGTGTTCAAATTTCTTCCCTTCGTGAAATTCGTGTAATTCGTGGCTAACTCCTCTTTATCCCCATCAGGAACCAATAGACGAAGAAACCTATCCCGAACGTGACGAACCAGGCGTAAGTATACAACGAATCGAGGAACCCGGGGTCGGCGACCTGGCCGCCCGGAGTTGTCGCCGCTCGCACGAACCCGTACACGACCGGGGCCACCGCGAGCACCAGCGCCGCGATCGCCTTCCAGTTGAATCCGCTTCCGTATGCGTACTCGCCATCCGTTCGGAACAGCCCCGCAAGATCGAGCTTCTGACGCCTGATCACCCAGTAATCGCAGATCAGGATGCCGCCGATCGCGCCCATCAGGCCCGAGTATCCTATCAGCCAGGTAAAAATGTAATCGCCCATCGAGGAAAGCAGCTGCCAGGGCATCATCAGGATCCCGATCACCGCCGTGATGATGCCGCCGGTTACGTACGAGATCCGCTTAGGGTCCAGGTTCGAGAAGTCGTTCGAGGGCGAGACCACGTTTGCCGCCATGTTCGTCGTCAGCTGCGCGACGAATATCACAAGCATCGCGAAAAGGATCACGAGCGCGCTGTCGAACCTCTGGATCAGCGCCACAGGGTCCGCGATCGCCTCGCCGTAGATGATCACCGTCGCGCTCGTCACCGCGACGCCTATGAACGCGAAGGCGGTCATCGTGAACGGAAGCCCTAGCGCCTGGCCGAGCATCTGCGATCTCTGCGAACGCGCGTATCTTGTGAAATCCGGAATGTTCAGCGAAAGCGTCGCCCAGTAGCCGACCGATGCCGTCAAAGCACCCGGGAAGATCACCCAGAAATTCGCTTCCTGAGTTTGTAGAGCATCCGATCCGGCAAGGACGTTTCCGAGCCCGCCAGCCGCATACGACGCCCAGACAAGGAGGACAAGGCCGCCGAGCAGCAGGAGCGGCGCAGCCCAGGATTCGAGATACTTGATCCCCTCGATGCCCTTAAGGATGATCACGACCTGTATCGCCCAGAAGATGAAGAACGCCAGCCACGTGTGAAGCGGGACGCCTCCGATCTGCGATGTCATCGATGCCCAACCGCTCCAGACCGCGGTGAAAAGCGCGTCGAGCGCCGTTCCGCCGATCCACGTCTGGATCCCGAACCATCCGCAGGCGACGATCGCACGCAAAATCGCCGGGATGTTCGCGCCCTTCGTCCCGAACGAGGCGCGGCACAAGACGGGGAACGAGATCCCGTATTTCGTGCCTGCGTGCGCGTTAAGCACCATCGGGATCAGCACGATAGTGTTTCCGAGCAGTATCGTCAGCATCGCCTGCCACCAGTTCATCCCCTGCGAGATAAAGCTCCCACCGAGAAGGTAGGTCGTGATGACGACGCTCATCCCGATCCAGAGCGCGGCGATGTTCCAGGTGCTCCACGTGCGCTGTTCGATCGAAGTCGGCGCGAGGTCCTCGTTCCAGAGCGGCGAACCGGACAGGTCTTCGGCCAGTTCTTCGAATTCCGATTCGGTTACGGCGATCTCTTCATTCATGGCGGCGATCCCTCCAATCCGAAAACGCTAACGCTTATCTGCCCGGGCCGGTTGCGAGCCATCTTTCCATCACCTCGCGGACGTCGCTTTCCTTCACGCCGACCGGCTTTGCGATCAGCCCCGGAAGTTCCTCAAGCGCGAACGGGCGCTTGTTCTCGACCCCCCAATTGACCATCGCCCGAAGCGAATCGCGAAGCCTTTTCTTGCCGTTCGTTCTCTCGCGGATCAGGCGGTCGATCTCGTCCGCCATCAGTGCGCCCTTCGAAAAAAGCGTGCGTCCCGTTCGGAAGTCCTCCGAATACATCACCGAGCCTATCCTGGAAAGCTCCTGCAAGGGCATGTCGCGGATGAACGCCGGCTGGCTTTCGACGTATTCCCTCAGCGAAGAAAGATATCTCTCACGCCACGCCTTCCCCTCGTCCGCAGGCATCGAGTCGGCACGGATCTCGATCATCGCGAACCGCGCGAATCCCTCGTTGAACCAGACCGTGTCGATCAGAGGCGGAAGCTCCCAGGTGAATGGAAGGTACCCTTTCCCGTAAACCTTTTTCGGGATCCAGGAATGCGCGATGTGGTGGATGAAGTTCAGCTCGTCCCTGACGAACTCCGCCTCCGGCGTTTCCTTTGTATATGCGCGATCGAGACCAAGGTAAAAAGTGCCGCTCTTTGAGTGCTCCATGCTGAAACCGTAGCGATGCAGTTCGGATTTCGGCTTCAGGATCTGAATGTGCGCCGTGTAGAAGTCGAAAGGAGCGTCGCCGAAGTAGTTGACTACCTTCTCAAAAGCTCTGGCGAACACCGTTGAGTGTTGCGAGAAGTTCGTTTCGGTTTCGGAATAGAGAGCGATGAAAGATGCCGGTTTGGTATCGAGCCTGAAGATCTCGAGATCCGGACCCATCAATACCTGGGAATCCGCCAATTCGAAGAAATCCGCGGCCGATGCTTCGGCCCTCCCTTTATCGGGAAGGTACTTGGGCGCCAACGTAGTGAACACGGGCCAATCTTCCGGACCGTTTACGTTCAGGTTGATCGGATGGTCCTGGTAACCGTCAATGTATCCGAACACCGAGTAGCCGAGCAGACCAACGTACCCGGACCTTGCTATCGATTGATCTGCCGCTGAGAGGACTTCAGATTCGAGACGGTCTAGATCTACTTCATAAACAACTTTCGAGACTCCATTCTCGGCATCTGCAACGTTCCATCTGGGGCCGTCTTCTGCCCGCACAACAGCGAGCGCTTTTCCGGACGGAGAGTAAGCCCGAAAATTCATCACGAAACGGTCATAGAGCTGAAGTCCGTAACCGCTTGGAATCGCGCGAGGTATGACGAAGGCGGCCGGCGACTTCAACGGTTGTGCGGCCGAGATGGAGACCTTCAGGCGTGCCGGGGAATCGGTCGAGTACGAAACTGAATAGAGAAACGATTGTTGCGCAGAAACGAATGCGGCGAAGAAGATGATCAGGATGCCGGCCCGGCCTGCGAGCAAGGGAAAGAGTGCCTCTCTTTTCATCGTTGTGTCGTTACGGGCTCCAGATCCGGCCTATTCAAAAAGCTGCCACTTGATCCTCGTATACGCGATCCGGAATCCGTTCTTCTGGGCGTTTCTCTGCGACTGGCTTCCGGGCGCGGCTCCCATCATCGCAAGTGTGCAGCCTTTTTCGGCGGCAAACGAGAGCCGGTCGCGAAGAAGTGCGCCTTGCGCCCCTTTTCGCCTCGCCTCTGGAACCGTGCTGGCTCCCGCAAGTATGCAAACGTCGTCGAAGATCGCGAGCATTCCGGTCGCGATCGGTTCGCCTTCAAGCTCGGCGAGATAGGGAAAAGAGCCGGGGCACTGCGCGCTGACGCTTCCGAAATTGAACATGAAGTCCGCGAGTTCGGCGTGCTCGCTCGCCCATCCGGCAGCCGAGGTGCGGGCCCAGAGCTCGTGCTCGCCCTCTTCGATAACGCGCGTCGAAACCGGCGAACTGTTCCGCGGCGTTTCGCCCGCCGATCTTTGAAGTTCGCGGCACATCACCGTCGTCAGCTCGATAGGCCTGTATCCTCGTTCACCCAGGAGCGAGAGGATCGACGGGTCGGCCATCGGGCTGACCTCGTGAAAAACGGGAGCTCCGCGTTCGCGAAAGAACTCCTCCAGCTTGTCCAGATGTTCGCCGGTCGCATTTTCGAATACGCCCAGGCCGAACGTCTGCGTCAGAGGCGATTCCGCGCCGTCGAACATCGCGTAGGCGCCGCCGACCTCGATCCATTCGGCGCCGCTTTCGGGCTCAAGCCGCGCGCGTGTTTCGACGAAATCGGCGCTTGCGCGCGCTTCGGTTCGTTCGAGCTTCTGAGATAAGTTCTTGTCGGCAATGATCATCGTATCGAAGAATAATTTAGTCACCGATTAAAGGGATCAAGATGATGCAGAGAGGCATTTGTTCAGTAGATCCGGCGCCGCAGATAATGGGGTTACTGAATGGGTCGGTATGCGTCCGTCTCCTTCATCGCTGGCAAGAATACCTCATTTCGGCCCGTTCATACGCAGCCAGTTCAGCGCTTTTTCTGAATCGGGAAAGAACTTCACGCGCACGCCGCTTATCTTCGCCATCGTTTTGAAAAGCGCGGCCAGCGGTGTGGGTTCCCAGTCCGGGATGCTGAAGGCCAGCCACAGATGCGGCACGGCCGCGGTGCTTTTGCCCGCGTCGATGACATCGTCGGTTTCGCGGTCTTCCCTGGGTATCTCGCCTTCGACCAGCACGCGGCGAGTATCGAATTCGAGGCAGGCGTCATGCAAATGTTTCCAGAATGCCTTGCGGTTCTCGGCGTTCACCTTGTAGTCGGGCGCGAGGACCACGAGTAAATGGTCCTCCCGGAACTCGATGCTGTAGCCTTTGGACATACATAGCGCCGCGTTGGGGCGGTCAGATCGCCACGCACTCGCCTCGCTTCAAAAACCGGCCATCACCCTTCTTGCCTTTGTACTCTCCGTTCTCGATGACGACCTTCCCTCGCGAGAGGACGGTCTCGACCACGCCGCGCACCTTCTTTCCTTCGTAGGCATTGTAATCGACATTCATATGGTGGGTCTCCACCGAAAGCGTCTGCGACCTGTCCGGATCGAAGATGACAATGTCGGCGTCCGATCCGACCGCAATAGTGCCTTTCTTAGGGAAGAGGCCGAACATCTTTGCGGCCGCGGTCGAGGTGATCTCGACGAAGCGGTTGAGCGAAATGCGGTTCTCGTGGACGCCTCCGTTGTAGATCAAAGACATTCTGTTCTCAACGCCCGGGGCTCCGTTCGGGATCGCCGCGAAGCTGTCTTTTCCGAGTTCCTTCTGCTCTTTCATACAGAACGGACAGTGATCGGTCGATACGACCTGCAGGTCGTCCATCTTGAGTCCTTTCCACAGTTCCGCGTGATTGTGCTTCTCGCGAAGCGGAGGCGTCATCACGTATTTCGCGCCTTCAAAGTCGTCGCCGTAATCGTCGATCGAGAGAAAAAGGTACTGCGGACAGGTTTCTGCGAAGGCCGGAATGCCGCGATCCCGCGCCTCCCGGACCTGGTTCAAAGCGTCCGTGCAGGACAGATGGACGATGTAGACAGGAGATTCCGCCATCTCGGCGATCGCGATCGCCCGGTGCACGCCTTCCGCTTCCGCGATCGTCGGCCGCGTGAGCGCGTGGTACTTGGGCGCCGTCCGTCCTTCGGCGAGCGCGCGCCTGATGATCTCGTCGATGACGATCCCGTTCTCGGCGTGCATGCAGATCAGCCCGCCCCGCTCGCCGGCGGCGGACATCGCCCGGAAAATGGTCGCGTCGTCGGCGAGGAACACGCCCGGATAGGCCATGAACAGCTTGAAGCTGGTGATGCCCTCGTCCATCAGCGTGTACATCTCTTCGGTGTGCTTGTCCTCGAAGTCGGTCGTGATCAGGTGGAATCCGTAATCGATCGCGGTCTTGCCTTCGGCCTTGGCGTGCCATTTATCGACGCCGGCGATCATCGATTCGCCTTTCGTCTGGACCGCGAAATCGATGATCGTGGTCGTGCCTCCGTGCGCGGCGGCGCGCGTTCCCGTTTCGAAGTCGTCGGACGATTCGGTGCCTCCGAAGGGAAGTTCCATGTGGGTATGCGGATCGATCCCGCCGGGAATGACGAGCTTGCCCGACGCGTCGATGACCTTGTCGGCGTCGATATCGAGCGATTTCCCGATCGTCGTCACGGTCTCGCCGTCGATGAAGATGTCGGCGGTGTAGTCGTCGACTGCGGTTACTATTCGTCCGTTCTTAATGAGAGTTTTCATGATTTCTCAGCCACGGAGTCACACAAAGGGGCACGAAAGGGATGCCGAGCGCCTATTTGTGTTTCTTTATGTCCCTTGGCGGTTAACTCCTAATCCTGATCCAGATCGAAGACCGAGATCTTTCCGTCCTTGTCTATCACTGCCTTGACGAAGAAAGTGGTCTTAGCGTGCTCAGCGCGTATGCTGAATTCGCGTCCCCAATCCGTTTCCTCTTCATCCAATAGCAGAAGCCGTTTGACCGGCCCTTCTTCGCCCGGCCACTTGAAAAGCTCCTGCAACTCGCCTCTGATCTTCACCAAAAGCTCTTCCGAGAAGAAGCCGCTTTCGAAATCTCCGGCCGCGATCTTCTCATACACTTCGCATATCTTACCGATATCGCCGACTTGGGCCGCGCTCACGACCCTTGGCTTCAATGAAGGATCGGCTTCCTCGGCAATGTAATGTGCGAACCTTGAGGGGTCCATCTGCCGCAGGTTTCCAAAGACGATCACGGTAAGCCGGTTGTCCGGATATCTGGTGATAAATGACTGGAATCCCTGCCATGAACCTCCGTGCTCGATGATCCTGCGGGAGTTCACCCGCTTGAGCACCCATCCGAAGCCGTAATGGGACGTCCTGCCGTTGTTCAGCTTCACCGGCGTCCACATTTCATCGTAGGACTTCTGGCTGAGCAATTTGCGGTCGCGGAGCGCGGCGTCCCATTTGATCAGGTCGGCCGAAGTGAAATAGAGCGCGCCGTCGCCGGTCGAGTTCGCAGTCGGCGATACCCAGTTTTGGTTCTTTAGTTCTCCATCAACGAGCCGATATCCCGCTGCCCGGTTTGGAACTATGTCGCTTTCGCTGATCACGCGCGCCGTTTTCATTCCAAGCGGTTTGAACACCCGTTCCTGAAGGAGATCGCCGTAGAACTGGCCGGACACCTTGCCTACCATTACACCGAGAACCAGATATCCGAGGTTGCTGTACATCCACCGTTCGCCTGGCTTGAAGGCGGTTGGGATCTTTTTCGCCATTTCAAGCATTTCATCTTCGGTGTAGTCCTTGCGAAAATCCCAATCGTAATCGGTCATTCCGGACGTGTGGGTTAGTAGGTGACGGACCGTAATATTTGACCAACTCTCGGGAACATCGCCCAGGTAGGCGCTTATCTTCTCGTCGAGCCTGATCTTGCCGTCTTCGACAAGGAGCATCACCGCGAACGAGGTGAACTGCTTTCCGATCGAACCGGACTGGAATACGGTCTCTGGCTTTACCGGAACGCTGTGCTCGACGTTGGCGAGTCCGTAGCCTTTGACGACAACCGGCTTACCGTCCTTGACGACCGCAAGCGACAAGCCTGGAACTTTCTGTTCCCCCATCTGCCTGCGAACGACATCGTCGATTTTCTCTTCGAGCGAGGGTTGAGCGGAAGCTGTGATCGCGAGAAGAAGGATGAGCGAGTGCAGGAGGGCGATTCTGGTTTCCATAATGGGTGTGTTGATCAAAGGCATCAGTTGCTCCCGCTAAAACGGGGGGCGCAACTGATAAAACCCAAAATTCGTGTTCCTTCGTGTATCTTCGTGGTCAAACATCTCCAAACGCAGCGTCAAGCGCCTCGATCATCCGGTCCACGTGGTCCTTCGTCGAGTTCAGCATCATCCCGGTCCGGATCACGTTTCCATACAGACCGCCCTTGCCGATCAGTACGCCGCGGCGCTTCGTCCCTTCGAACACCTTCAAAAGCGCTTCCGGAGCCGGTTCCTTCGTCTCGCGGTCCTTCACAAGTTCCATCGCCTGCATCAGGCCCATTCCGCGCACATCGCCGATCACGGGAAACTTCTCCTTGAGCTCTTCAAGCCTCTCCCGGAGATATGCGCCGACGACCGCCGCGTTCTTCCGAAGGTCGTTCTCTTCGATCACCTTGATCACCGCGAGCCCCGCCGCCATCGACACCGGATTTCCTCCGAACGTCGAAAAGGTCAGCCCCGGAAACGCGTCCGCGACTTCCGGGGTCGCGATCGTCCACCCGATCGGTACTCCGTTGCCCATCCCTTTCGCAGAAGTGATGATGTCCGGCTCGACACCCCAGTGCTCGATCGCGAACCATTTGTCGCCCGTGCGGCCCCAGCCGGTCTGGACCTCGTCGGCGATGAACAGCCCGCCGTATCTTCGGGCGATCTCCGCTACCTTCCCGAAATATTCCTTTGGAGGCACGATGAATCCCCCGACTCCCATTATCGGCTCCGCCATAAATGCCGCGATCTCTCCGGACGTCGTCGTTTTGATCACCTCTTCGACATCGTCCGCACAGGCGACTCCGCAGCTCGGATACTCAAGCTTGAAAGGGCACCGATAGCAATACGGAGCGGGCGCGTGGGTCATTCCCGCCACCTGAGAAGCGATCGGTTTCCACGTGTGGTGTCCGGCGGCCGAAAGAGCGGTCGCGCTTCTTCCCGAATAGCTGTGGCGGAGTACGACGACCTCGTGCCGTCCCGTGGCGAGCTTTGCCGCGAGGATAGCGGTGTCGTCCGCTTCCGTTCCGCTATTGGAAAAGAACGATTTCTTCAGCTTTCCGGGCGAGATCGACGCGAGCTTCTCCGCGAGATCGCTTTGGGGCTTATTCGCGTAAAGCGTTGAGGTATGCGAGATCGTGTTGACATGCTCGATGATCGCCTCGTTCACTTCCTGATTCGCGTGACCGACGCTGACCGTTAGCACGCCTCCGAAACAGTCGAGGTATTGATTCCCCTGGTCATCCCATACGAACTCTCCGCTGCCCTTCACAAGGGCAATCGGTTCCTCGTAATAGTTCGCGACGGCAGGGAAAAGGAATTCGCGGTGCTTTCGGATCGATTCGGAAAGCTCGGTCTTCTGTTCAGCGGGATTCATAGGGATCTCCTCGAGAAACATCGTTCAAATTCTGGCCTGCAGCGCGACAATCATAAACCATCTTTGTCGACGATATCTACAGATGGCACTTTCGCTGGTGGGATTAGGTGAGGCAGGACAAGGGTACGGCGGCGCCTTTCATAGCTCACCGCTCGCAAACGGATTCTCATACGGGGTTTGAGGGATTGGCCGGAAAACATCAGGCCAAGGAACGGTTCGCAGCCCCGATATTGATAGAGAAAAGAGGCTTGTTTCACTTGAAGGCTTCAGACTGTCGTGTAGACATCCGTCAAAAGGTCCTCGACCGGCTCGAACTCGCCATTCTCAGCGAACTCGACTGCCTCCCGTATCTCCCGTTCGACGTTGCTTTCGATGGTTTCGAATTCGGACTCGCCCGCGGTCCCTTCCTTCACATGCACTCTCTTGAAGTTCTCTATGGGACAACGCTCTTTCCACGCCTCGATCTCTTCGCGGTTGCGGTAGAGGTCCGGATCGTACATCGAATGGGCCCTGAAACGGTACGTGTTCGCGACGAGCAGAAACGGTACTCCCTCGGTACGGACGAAATCCACCGCATCGAGCGCCGCGCTGCGGACTGCGAGCACGTCCATTCCATCTACCGTCGCGCTTCTCATTCCGTATGATTCGGCTTTCAGCCCGATGTCGGTCTTGGACTGGTGTCGTGCGATCGCGGTGCCCATTGCATAGAGGTTGTTCTCGCAAATGAAGACGACGGGCAGCTTCCATAGGGCTGCGAGGTTCAGGGATTCGTGGAATTCGCCCTCTGCCACGGCGCCGTCACCGAAGAAGCAGGCCGTTACCCGTTCTTCTTTGTTCAGTTTGTCCGCCAGCGCCAGACCTACTGCCAGAGGGAGCCCGCCGCCCACGATCGCGTTGCCGCCGTAAAAGTTCCTCGTTCCGTCAAAGAGATGCATCGAGCCGCCGCGTCCGCGGGAGCAGCCGTTCGCTTTTCCGTACATCTCCGCCATTACCTCTCCGGCGGGGATCCCCCTCACGAGAGCGTGTCCGTGCTCCCTGTATGTCGAAACTATCCGGTCGTTTTCAGCAAGACACGGGATCGCGCCGGCCGCAACGGCCTCTTCTCCGATATAGAGGTGGAGGAATCCGCGGATCTTTTCGGCACTGTAAAGTTCTACGCACTTCTCTTCAAAACGGCGAATTCTCACCATCTCGTTCAGCAATGCGGCAGCGTCAGATCCCGAAAGCGTCCCTTTCTCATTTTCGACACGTGAATCCATACTTATTTCTCCAATGTGGAAATGTCCCCTTCCGGAAGCCCCAGCTCCCGCGCCTTCAGGAGTCGGCGCATGATCTTTCCGCTCCGGGTCTTCGGAAGCGAAGGTGTGAACTCGATCTCCTTCGGCGCAACGGCCGGCCCCAGCCGTTTTCTGGCGTGACCGAGCAGATCCCTCCTCAGCGATTCGTCGGCTTCGAAGCCCGTTTTCAGCGAGACAAACGCCTTGACGATCTCCATCGCAACCGGATCCGGCTTGCCTATTACACCGGCTTCTGCCACGGCAGGATGTTCCATAAGCACGCTCTCCACCTCGAACGGGCCGATCAGGTGCCCAGCTGTCTTGATCACGTCATCCTTGCGTCCGACGAACCAGAAATAGCCGTCCTCGTCTTTCGTCGCCAGATCGCCGGTGAGATAGAATCCGTCTGCAAAACACTTGGCGTATCGCTCATGCTCGTTCAGGTATGCCCTGAAGATCGAAGGAAAATCGGGCCGCAGTGCGAGCTCCCCCTGTTCGCCGGGTTCGACGACCTCTTCGATCCCGCCTTCAGGGGCCTCACGCACTATCGCCGCCTCGATGCCGGGTACGGGCCGTCCCATCGATCCGGGCTTTACGATCATCGAGGCAAAGTTGGCGATCATTATCCCGCCCGTTTCTGTCTGCCACCAGTTGTCTCGAAAGGGAATGCCAAAAACCTTCTCGCTCCAGATAACCGCTTCCGGATTCAGCGGCTCGCCGACGCTAGCCAGCAATCGAAGCTTGGAAAGGTCGAAGTTCCCGACAACGTCGTCCCCGGCTTTCATCAGCATCCGGATCGCCGTCGGCGCCGAGTACCACACGGAAACTTCCTCGTTCTGTAGGGTCCGGTACCAGCGCTCGGCGTCGAACTCGGCCTCGTCCACGATGGATGTCACCCCATTCGTGAGAGGGGAGATGATGCCGTACGAAGTACCGGTCACCCAGCCCGGATCGGCCGTGCACCAGAAGATGTCCTCGCTGTGAAGATCGAGCACGAGCTTTCCGGTGATGTGGTGCGCGACTACCGCCTTATGGACGTGGACCGCGCCTTTCGGCCGGCCGGTCGTGCCGGAAGTGAAGTGCAGGAGCGCCGGGTCTTCGGGGTCCGTCTGGCCTATCTCGTACCCGGAGGCGGCAGCGTCAAGCGCGTCCCTCAGGTCGATCGTTCCGGGGATGTCGGTCTTTTCCCCGTTCTCGTTCACCAGCAGGACAGCTCTGACAGAAGGAAGGTCGTGAACGATCTTTGCGACCTTTTTTCTGTAAAGGCTCTCCGTCGTCACTATTACCTTTGCTTCGCCGATCTCGGCCCGCATCCTGATCGGCTCCGGGCCGAAGGCGGAAAAGAGAGGGCAGAAGACGCTGCGGTGCTTCAGGGTCCCGAGTGCCGTGAGATATAGTTCCGGGATCCTCCCGGTCAGAGCGAAAACCCGGTCGCCTCGCCCGATCCCCAGTTCCTGCAGTACGTTCGCGAACTTGTTGGTCCGTTTCGAAAGCTCTTTGTAACTGAGATCCTCGACCGCGCCGTCCTTTCTCAGAAATCTGAAGGCGGTTTGATCGCTCCTGCCGTTCTCCAGATGCCGATCCACGGCCTCGTGAGCGATGTTCAGGCCCCGGCCAAAAGGAAGTCCGGACAACTCGCGCTCCGCTTCACTCCACGTGAACCTGCGGCAATATCGCTCGTAATCTTCCAGGTTCGGCCTTATCTTTCCTTTGGTTCCGTGCATCGCTTCACAGGCCTTCGTTTCGGCCCGGTTTCCGCTGTTGATCGCCGTCAGGCAGAGCCTTCGATTCGGGCCGTCAGATTTTCCTCCGATCCGTGCCGTTTCACGTCGCCTCTTTGGATCCTCGCAAAATCCTCCAGCTGGCGGCGTGCGGCCTTGAACGCATCACGGATCGCGACATAAATGTCCTTATGGTGCGCGGCCACCTCTCTTCTTTTGGCGTTCCTCTCAAGTTCCGTGTCCTCCATCGCAGAATGAAGGCTCGGCTCTTCGTTAACAACTATCTCGCCTCCCGGCACCGTGCAGTAGATCTTGATCCGAAACCGGCTGCCTGCCCTGCGGTGTTTGTGAGGCATCTCCGCCGTCACCCTGCAGCCGATGATCCGGTCATAGAATTCCTCGAGTTCTTTTATTTCCTCGCGTATCCTCGCATCGACCGCCGGTGAAGGCTCCATATTTCTGAACGTGATCTGAACAGGTTTCTCCATTTTCATTTCTCCTTGGTTTCCGCGGGGGAGGGGTTCGCGCAGGCGCCAGGTCCCGAGATGATCTACACAGCCCGAACCTTCTTGCCGAACAGCTGTCGCAACTCCTGCTTTGCCTGCTGCAGTTTTTCCTTTTCCCCTGCCGTCAGGTTTGTTCCCGCCCTGTTGATGTAGAAAGTAAGCATCGACATTGCCGAGTTGAATGGACCGGACTTCCTTCTTGAACTCGATTCCGCGGATCTTTTCAGCGACAGAGCTATCTCTCGCGGGTCGTCAAGAGTGAACACGTCCGGCTCCAGATCGAGCGCGTCGCTGGATTCCGTCACATCCCTGGACCATCGCTTGTTCGTGTCGGGTTCTGCTCCCATAGCCGCCGGCGCTTCCTTTCCTTCATACATGCTCAAATGATGAAACGGCAATAGCTGTTCCTTCGCCGAAACCCTTGTTCATCGGCGTTCCAAGGGCGAGGAGAGCGGATCCGCCGAAAAATCCCCCTTCTTGAGCGGGATTTCCCACGGCGGGGAGAAGGACGGAGACACGGTACCCGGAGCGATAGAGAACTCGAACGCTGTCGGCTGCCGGGTTAGGGAGTGATGTGAGATGGCGAAATGTGAAGTGTGTGGAAATGACTACTATCTGGCATTCGAGGTCGTTGCGGCCGGGGCTACGCACGTGTTCAAGTCGTTCGAGTGTGAGATCCAGAAAATGGCTCCCTTTTGCGGGGCCTGCGGATTCCGGATCATAGATAACGGCATCGAGACGAACGACACTTTTATTGCTGTGCCCACTGCGCGCGATCGGAAGGGGTCGAGAAGGCGCGGGACCACGTGTGACCGCCGGCCGATGCGTCAGCTTCGGCCCAGGGTCTCCAGCTGGCGCACGCAGGAATCGATCGTGGTGAATTTGGTGTAATCTTTTTCAGGTATCCCTGCGTTGAATTCGTCGTCGAGCGCGATCACGAAGTTAAGGTAGTCCATCGAGTCGATATCGAGCTGTTCGCGGAGGTCCGTTTCGGGATCCAGAAGTTCCGTTTCGGCCTCCGGGGCGATGCCTGCGAGAATGTCGAGAACCCTGGCTTTGATCTCTTCACGCGTCATAGATCCTCCGGGGTTTGCAGAAGTCGGGAGATCGCGGCCAGGAACAGCCCCCCGCGATGACCGTCCGACGCCCTGTGGTCGGCGGACAACGTGGCATTTATCGAACGGCAGGGCCTGACCATTCCGTCCTCAAAAGAAACGCCTTCGAAGATCCTTCCAAATGCGACCAGCGCGACCTGAGGCGGATAGATGATACCGAATGCCGTTTCGACCCCCTGATCGCCGAGGTTGGTTAAAGTGATCGTCGGGTCGGACAGCTCTGAGCTCCTTAGCGTCCCCGAGCGCGCTCTTGCGACAAGGTCCCTCAGTTCTTCCATAAGCTCAGACAGGCTCTTGGTTTCCGCATCGTGAATGGCCGGAGCGGCGAGGCCTCCCTGTCGCATCGAGATAGCGAAACCAATATTTATCCGTTCGCTGATCTCGAGCCTGCCGCCGGTCCAGAAACCGTTAAACTCAGGAAGCTCTTTCACAGCGAGAGCGACTGCTTTAACAAGGAGCACATTGTGAAGGAGCCTTTCACGAACCGGCCGTGCTGAATTCTCCCGCTCCAGCCAGCTGAGCGCATTTTCGAAGGGGACAGTTGTCGAGAGGTAGTAGTGAGGGATCTCGCGCTTCGAACGCTCCATCGCCGCCGCGATGGCGCGGCGAAACCTGTCTTCGCTCGTTGTTTCTGCCGTTTCCTTTTCGGGAGACCTTGCCGCGGCGCGCTCGACGTCCTCCCGCTGGATCCGCCCGCCCGGGCCCGATCCTTCCAGGTCAACGATGTCGATCCCAAGTTTATCGGCCAGCTTCCGGGCGGAAGGCGAAGCGAGCACGCGTGTCCTCTCTTCAGGTTCTTTCTTGACTCCAGAAGAAGCAGTCCCGGCCGACGGGGCCTCGCCCTCACCGTTGATGATCGCCAGCGAGGTTCCGACCGGGACCTTCGTGCCGGGTTCTACCAGCTGCCTGCCGAGTACGCCGTCTGTGAAAACCTCGATCTCGATGACGCCTTTGTCCGTGTCTACCTCGGCGATGATATCGCCGCGTTCCACTTTCTCGCCAGGCTCCTTCAGCCACCTGATCAAAGTGCCGGCCGTCATATCCGCGCCAAGGCTCGGCATTCGGAATTCTGCCATTTTCAGAACATCTCCTTCACTGCCGCGACGATGTTTTCCGTGCCCGGAAGCGCGGCTTCCTCCAAATGCCTGGCGTACGGGATCGGGACCTCCTGTGTGCAGACGCGCCGGACAGCGTAATCGAGGTCGTCGAATGCTCCTTCCATGATCTGCGCGCTGATCTCTCCGGCAAAGCTGCCGGTTTTCCATCCTTCGTCCACGATCACGGCCCTGTGGGTCTTGGAAACGCTGGTCAACACAGCTTCAGTGTCTATAGGCCGAAGGGCGCGCAAGTCCAGAACCTCGGCCTCAATATCTTCACCGGCGAGCAATTCGGCCGCGCGAAGCGTCTTTGGCAAAGAGCCCCCATAGGTGATGAGGCTGACGTCATTTCCTTCCTTCCGGACGGCTGCACGCCAGGCGTCGAACTTTCCATTTTGCTCCTCGACCTCTCCTTCGGAGGGATAGAGAAGCGCATGTTCGAACACAAAAACGGGATCCGGGTCCGCGAGCGCCGCACCGAGCATGTATCTGGCATCGGTGACCGTAGCGGGCGCCAGGACCTTTATCCCTGGAATGTGGGCATACCAGTTCTCGAGGCTGTGCGAGTGCTGTGCGGCAAGCTGCCTGCCTCCGCCTGTCGCCATGCGCACGACGAGCGGAACATTGAACTGTCCGCCCGACATATGCCGGATCACTGCCGCATTGTTGACGATCTGATCAAGCGCGAGCAAGCTGAAATTCACGGTCATGATCTCAACGATCGGCCTCATTCCCGCCAGGGCGGCTCCGATGCCCGCGCCTACGAACGTCGACTCGGAAAGCGGAGTATCGCGGATCCGCTCCTCACCGAACTCTTCAAGCAGACCGAGGCTGCAGGCGTATGCGCCACCGTATCGGCCGACGTCCTCTCCCATCAGGAACACTCTAGGGTCTGCGGTGAGCGCCTCCCGAAGGGCCTCACGAACCGCCTCTCTGTATGTCGTCATAGTCATTTCACCCGGATATGGACCGATACCTGGTCAAGTTCGCGGAGCCCGGTCGGCAAAGAAACGTCGTCTCAGCAGTTCGAACAAGCCGACGCTTACAATGGATATCTCGCTTTTCAGTCGTCCCGCTTCAAGTTTCTGCCGTTCAGGCTCGATGCTTTTGCCAAGCGCCTTGCAGAGCTCGCAGATCCTGTCCGGCTCCACTGTCGCCTGCGCCCGGCATTGCACACATTCGACTTCGCTTATCCTGATCGGTCTTGTGTGATCCGGATCGATATCGGTGGAATTCATTTGACCAGCCTCCTCTGGCGTCTTGTTGACCTTAATGGTCGCAATGACCGTTCCGTTCGAGGAGTGCGGCTGTTAATTGCGGAGTCTAAGAGGTTACGGCTGTCGGGCTGAGGCAAAAGCGCCGGAAATAGAGTTTATTGCGCGGAAATTTACGGCGGACCCCGAGGAACTTTACCTATACCCGCGAACGGCAGGAACCCGGCCCCTTTTCCCGAGGCCGGGCTCCTTCCACCGCCGTTGTGCCTTCCTTTTCTGCCCCCTTGATAGAACTCTTTTTTGCTCAGTCAGAGACGACCCTCACCTGTCTTGGTTCCTCCACCTCCGCTTTCGGAAGGGTAAGCTCCAGAATGCCATCCCGCAGACGGGCCTTTACGCGCGCCTCATCGACAGGGGAAGGAAGAACAAGCTTCCTGAAAAAGCGGTTGCTTTTCCATTCGCTCATCACCAGTTCTCCTTCGGTCTTTTCCTCGGATTCCTCCCTTTCTCCGCTGATCATCAGGCAGTCGTCTTTGACGCTGACCTCGATCTGATCGGCATTGAATCCGGGGATAGCGGCCGAAACCAGGATCTTCGAGTCCTTTTCCCGTATCTCGACGGGAACCGTTCTCAGGATCTCTTTCTCGGCCCGGAACCAGTCCTCAAGTTCCTTCCCCAACTCACCTCCCCGTGCCCGGAAGTACTCATAGGCCTTTTCTGCCGTCCGCCGCGTCGCGTCCCGCATCTTGTCCCAAAGCTTCTCAGCATCGGCAAAGACCGGTTCCAGCCCCCTAGCGTCCTCTCCGGTTTCCCGCTTTGCAGTTGTGTCGGTTTGCTTCTGTATCGCCTGTGATGATTCGCCCATGTTCCTCTCCTTCTTCCAGTTGTGATCCCTATTTGCCTGATTGCCTGTGCCATTTAAACTCGCAACCGCCGTGCCTGCTGGACAACGTTGATGACCGGGTCCTGCAAAACGTGTGATCGTTGGGTTTACGTGCGCCGGAAGGTTGTTCGTCAAGGCGCAGACGGCCATTTACCGGTACCGGGCGCGGGCTTGTGCACAGAGGACCGCGAATATTTCCCTCCGGAGATGGAGCAGAACGCGCTTGCATTTGTGAACCGAACAGAGGGAAACGGAGCTTGAACTATGGACAGGCAATTTCTTGGCGCCCGAGGCGGCGTTTGATATCATCGCCCAAAAATCATTCGTTTCAGAAGGTCTTCGAAATGCCCGAAATAAGCCTAAACGTCAACGGCGAAAAGATGTCGGTCGACGCTGATCCCTCGACACCGCTCTTGTGGATCCTGCGTGAGAAGCTCGGCCTGACGGGACCCAAGTTCAGCTGCGGGATCGCGGTCTGCGGAGCGTGCATGGTGCACGTCGACGGCAAGACCGTGCCCTCGTGCAACACCCCTGTTTCCGAAGTCCTCGGCACGGAGATCACGACGATCGAGGGTCTCTCAGAGAACGGCGATCACCCCGTCCAAAAGGCCTGGATCGAGGAGCAGGTGCCGCAGTGCGGATACTGCCAGTCCGGGCAGATAATGCGCGCCGCGGAACTCCTCGCGAACAAGCCGAACCCGAACCGGCAGGAGATCTTCGACCATATGAAGCGCGTGCTATGCAGATGCGCCACCTATTACCGGATCGTGAAGGCGATCGAGAAGGCGGCGAAGGACGGTGAATCGTGAGCAAAGAGAAGAAAGAGAAAGGAACGATCTCTCGGCGCGGATTCCTGAAGGCCGCCGGCGGAGTCACGTTCGCGGTCGCCGCGTACGCTCTGCTTCCGAAGATACCGTTCGGCGAAGACGCCCAGGCAAGCGGAGATCTGGTCGAACAGACGGTCACCGCCTGGGTAAGGATCGACACGGAAGGGAAGGTGACGATCTATAATCCGGCCGCGGAAATGGGACAGGGGTCGATGACCGCGCTCCCTCTGATCCTCGCCGAAGAGATGGACGCCAACTGGGACGACGTCGTGATCGAACAGTCGCCCATCGAACCTGCGATCTACGGCAGCGTGATGTTCAGCAACAGCCGGCGGATGATCACGGTCGGAAGCCGCGCAGTTTCAGGGTATTTCGATTCGCTCAGGACCGCGGGCGCTCAGGTCCGCAAGATGCTCGTCAACAGCGCCGCGAAGGAGATGGGAGTCCCGGCCGGCGAGCTTTCGACCGAGCCCGGTACCGTCCTCCATAAAAGCAGCGGAAGAAAGATGACCTTCGGCGAGATCGCGGGAATTATGAAGGTTCCCGAGACGCCGCCCGCCGTTTCTCCCTCGGAACTCAAAGACCCAAAAGACTTCCGGCTTATCGGAAGGGTCGACATCCCTCGTCACGACATACCCTCGAAATGCGACGGATCGGCCAAATTCGCGATCGATGTCAGGCTGCCGAACATGGTTTATGCGGTCATTGCCCGATCGCCGGTTCACGGAGCGAAACCGAAATTGACGAACGAAAGCGTCGTCGGCGGAATGAAGGGCGTGATCAAGACGGTCGCACTCGGCCACGGGGTCGGTGTGATCGCCGAGACGATCGAGGACGCGCTTGCGGCGAAAGCGGCGGTGAAGATCGATTGGTCGGGAGGCGATTCGAAAGGCTACAACTCGCAGGAATGGATGTGGGCGAGGAAATACGCTTCGGTCGCGTCTGATCCTTCGAAAGCCGGCCGCGCGGAGGAGAACAAGGGAAACGCCGACCAGGCGCTCGCGAGCGCCTCGAAGAAGTATTCCGCGGATTTCTATAACGACCACGTCGTTCACGCCCAGATGGAGCCTTTGAACGCGGTCGTTTCGGTCGCCGCGGACGGAAAGAGCGCGGAGGTCTGGGCCGGCTCGCAGGCTCCCGACGGGGCGAGGACCGCGGCCGCGGCGGTGCTCGGGTTCCCGCGCGAGAATGTGAAGTTCAACCAGATGTACCTGGGAGGCGGGTTCGGAAGGCGATCCACCGCCGATTACGTCGAAGAGGCGGCGGAACTCGCCAAGCACGTCAAGAGACCGCTGAAACTTATCTGGACGCGCGAGGACGACATTACGTACGGGATGATGCGCCCCGCCTCGCTTCAGCGAATGGAAGCCGGACTTGATGCATCCGGAAAGGTCACCGCCTGGAAACACACGATCGTGGGTACCGGCGGAGGGCTAATGACGAGCGGCGCCGACACGCAGTTCTACACGTTCGAGAACCAGAGGATCGAGCGCAGGGACATCGAGCACGGCATCCGCACGAAACACTGGCGCGCGGTCGGCCACGGTCCGAACAAGTTCGCCATCGAGACATTCGTCGACGAGATCGCGCACGGTGAGAAGAAGGACCCGTACAAGTTCCGGCGCGAGCTTATGGCGAATTTTCCGAGGGCGATAAAGGTACTGGACACGGCCGCTGAAATGTCCGGGTGGGGCAAGGCGTCTCCCGAAGGCAGAGCAAAAGGGATGGCTTTCGCCGAAAGAAGCGGTTCGCTTTGCGCGGGCGTGGTTGAGATCTCGCTCGAGGATTACAAGATCAGGGTCCACAAGATCTGGTGCGCTCTTGACGCGGGTATCGTCGTTCAGCCGGACAACGTGAAGGCTCAGTCGGAAGGCAGCATGCTGATGGCGCTGAGCACGATCCTGCACGAAAGCATCACGTACAAGGACGGAGCGGTCGAGCAGTCGAACTTTGACGATTACCACTTGATCAGGATCGACGACACGCCGGAACTGATCGATATCAAGCTGATACCTTCAACGGAGCATCCGTCCGGAGTTGGCGAGGCCGCGCTCCCGTTCATGGGCGGCGCGGTCTCGAACGCGGTCTTCGCGTTGACCGGCACCCGCTTGAGGCATATGCCGTTCACCCGGGAACGGGTGAAGGCAACTCTCGAGAAAAGCGCCTAAGGATTAGAACCTGTAGTAACCTGGCTTCCAGATTCCTGGTGGCTCGGCGAGTCCGAAGTTTCCGCCTTTTCCTTGAGCGTAAGCATCATCTTACGTTCCATCAGGAAATGCGCGGGTTCGATCAATCCGTAACTGTAGAGTTTTTTCGCGAAGGTCTCGCCCCTTTTGCCGCGAACTCTCACAACAAGGCGCGTCTGATCCTCGCCGACCGGCCTCAGGATAAACACCCAGCTTCCGTGGTCGATCTCGTCACGAAGAATGAGCTGGCTGCCCGGTTTCATTCCGACGACGTACCATCCTGCCTTGCCGTCAAACCTACCGCCCATCCAGCCCTCGTGCGCGCCGCGGACAAAGTCACCTACTTTAAGTTCCTGCCATTCCGGCTTGATGACGTCCGCGGTATGGATGTCCAGCCCGAAGAGATTCTCCAACCAGTCGTAGCTGTAAAAGCCGCCGCGATCCTGGCCTATCTGAATGAGCCACTTCCAAACCTCTTCCGGTGGAGCGTCGATCGTGATGGCGTGGGTCACCTGAACATCCGCTTCAGGCATTATCTCGTCGCCCGGCAACCATTCGCTGATCTCATTTTCAGTCGCGCCCCAGCGAAGGTGCCAGGGCCGTACCCCGAATACATAGGCCGCCGCCAACGCGCCTATTCCGCCTACAACTGCCGCTCCTATTGCAGTTCTTCTCATCGTCTTGCTTTCCATCTTAATACCTCCCGTGGGAAAGAAATCCCACCACCGAATAAGTTCAAGCGGTCCCGGCGGTTGCCGGGGGCGATTAACGAGTCAACCTAGTGGACAAGCCGTTCATTCACTCCCTGAACTAAAAGGGGAACGCTTTCAATCAGTCTCAACGCCGTTTCAATCATTCGCCGGCCCCGTGGACCTTCGCCGCCGCGTCGTGCGGCACGATGTTCTTCTCGGCAAAGCTCTTCATCCGCAAAAGATCGTCGTCCATTTCCGACTTCGGGTCGCGTCCGAACAGCTCGGCAGCCGTGTGGCCGATCAGCCCCGCCGGAGGCGAATACCGCATATCGACGGAAAGCCTGGTCGCTCCGTCCTCGGCCTTCTCGAATATCAGCTCTCCGAAGTGATCGACGACCGAATCCTCGACGCTCTTCCAGGCGATCCGCTCGTTCTCTTCGAACTCCGTGATCCTGGTATCCCAGGTCAGAGTCATCCCCGGAAGCCCGTCGACCGTCCAGCGGTGGGTGTCCTTTCCGGTCCTCTCGACATTCCTCACGTGACTCATGAATTCGGGAAACCTCTCCGGTTTCGAACAAAGTTCGAAGATCTCTCCAACCGGCTTGTCGATCGTGATCGTTTTCTGTACGTGTATGCCGCCGTCGCAGGTCAGCGCCTTCGTCAGAGGGCGTTCGAAGAAACTCCTGATCAGAAGTCCTGTCCCCGCCGCGCCGAGCCCTGCGCCCAGAAGATCTCCCCGTTTTGCTCCGTATGCGGCAATACCGCTTCCGATGCCCGCCGCGACGAGCCTCTGGGCCGGAGACCATCGGGTTACTCTCGGTTCGAGCGACTTGTCGCTTTGAAGAGAAGGGAATTCCTCTTCGCGGGAATGCCTCTCCATCTCGTCATTCACGGACTTTACCCCGCGCACCTTTTCGGTCCGGCAGACCACGTCGTCCGCCTCGTGCTCGAGCACGGGGCCGGCGATCGTGACCACGCCGTCCTCGACGTGAGTCTTAAGGGCGTGCGGATTTGAGCTGTATCTTCCGAGCATCGAACGGACCCTTGCATCGAGTACCGCGTCCGACGGTTCGTCATCGGCCCGGAAAACCGACTTCGCGTCATATGCCAGCCCGCTGAACCTGTTTGAGATATCGTGCGATGCCTTTACAAGCTCGCGTTTCCCGACCGTGCCCAGGTGCCGCGCCTTGTCCTGCAGCATCGCCCGCCTTCTTCTCCCTTTCTGGGGGTCAAGTAGGTACATCAACCCCGCTCCGATACCTATTCCTCCTAACAGTAGATTTAGTTTCTTCATCGTCGTAGTTCTCCTTGAAATCCTTCGTGTTCAGGGGATTCGCCTGCTTGACCTCATTGATGCGCGATCTGAATTGCCGAAACCGCATCGCGCCGGCAGCCTTCGGCTGTTCTCCTCCCGGGTCCGGTCACTTCTCGTTCGACACAAACTCTAATTGCGGTTGCCTGCAGCATCCGCCTTCCCGGCAAGATGCTCCCGGAACCACTCTGCCGCGTGTTTCGCAACCGCTTCGAGCGTGCCGGGCTCCTCGAAGAGATGCGTCGCTCCGGGTACGATTATCAGCTGTTTCTCGCAGTTCATCTGTTGCATTGCATACTTGTTGAGCGCGATCACCTGTTCGTCCAGTTCGCCGACGATCAGAAGCGAAGGCGATGCGACCCGGGCAAGTGCATCGCCGGCAAGGTCCGGCCGGCCGCCCCTTGAAACGATTGCCCCAACTTCCGGGCCCATCTGCGCGGCTGCGACCAAAGCGGCGCCGCCGCCTGTGCTGGAGCCGAAGAAGCCTATCTTCAAATGCCGTGTCAGGTTGCGGTTCTGTATCCATCGCGCCGCGGCCTTCAGCCTCGATGCAAGCAAGGCAATATCGAACCGAAGATGGCGCGTCGCCTGGTCGACCCTTTCCTCATCCGCTGTGAGAAGGTCGAAAAGGAGCGTCCCCAGTCCGTGTTCGCGTATGACTTGCGCAACGTACCTGTTTCGAGGGCTGTGCCGGCTGCTTCCCGATCCGTGCGCGAACAGGACGATGCCTTTCGCGTTTTCCGGAACCTTGAGGTTTCCTTCCAGGACGGCATCGCCGGCCTGGATCAGCACGTTCTCGTCGATCGCTGTGTTGGTGTTCATATCCGTCCTCCTGTCTCACATTCCGCTGGGGAACGTCTCCGGCGCCTCGCCTTCGTCCCATTCGACCGTACGTTCGAGAGGCTCGACCGCTCTTGTTTCGTCAATGTGGATCACGCTGTCGAACTGCCTCGAGACGCTCGCGTAAAAGTAATGGCTCTGGCGCTCGGTCTCGGGCCTGTAAATGACCCCTATCGCCCGTTCAAGAAGCGGTTCCTTCAATGCCTCCGCCGCGTGGGATCCCTCTTTCATCAGCAGTAGGAACCTATCAAGTCCCGCTGCGCTGAACAGGTTTTCCACGCTTCCTTCCAGTGCCGGCCTGACGCGCTTTCGCTCCGCGGGTTCGCCCCAGTTCGAGGCGGCAGTTACCGTTCCCCGGTCGGTTGTGAAGCCGATCGAGAAGACGTTCCCGCCGTATTTCTGTTTAGCGAGCTGACCGACGTTCCATTCGCCGCGCCGGCCCATCTCTGTGTATCGGGCGTCTCCCAGATGCGAATTGTGCTCCCAGACGGCGATCTTCGCCGGCCGGCCGTTTTTGGCCGAGATGAAACTGTCGAGTTCCTCCAGGGTCTCCGCCATATGCGAATCGCGCAGGTTCCACGAGGAGACATCGCTGCGGTACATTTTCCGGTAGTACTCCTCGGCGTTCTTCACGAGCCTCGCGTTCTGGCGGGCGAAGAAGTAATCGTCCCGGGCGACCCGGCCGTCGAGACGGGCAAGTTCCGAAGACCGTTCATAAAGCTCGACCAGCTGCTCGACGACCTCCCGCTCGCACGATTCGGCGAGCCCGTAAGCGGTCGAGTAGCCATACATCTGTGTGTCCTCCCCGAAGTGGTCGAAGCAGGAGTAACGCGCGCGGGCCCTCGCCGCTCCCTGCGGGTCGATCTTCGAAAGGTATTCCAGTATCGAATTGATCGAAGTGTGAAGGCTGTAAAGGTCGAGGCCGTAAAATCCGGTCTTGCTGTCGGGGTCGTCGATCCTGTCGTTGTGCGCTCTGAGCCAGCCGACGAAGTCCAAGACCTCGGCGTTTCGCCACATCCACTGCGGGAACCGTTTGAATCCCCGGAGTGCCTCTTCCGCATCCCGGTCGCTGCCCTCGCCGCGCAAATACCTGTCGACACGGTTGGCGTCGGGGAAGTCGGCCTCGACCGCTACGGCGTCGAAGCCCTTCTCGAGGATCAGCCCTTTTGTGATCCTCGCCCTTTCGCGATAGAACTCGTGCGTTCCGTGGGACGCTTCTCCGATCAGGACGATGCGCCTACTGCCGATCGCTTCGAAAAGCGGATCATAGTCGGAGATCTCGTCGGGCCTTAGAGGGATCGCCTCTCCGGCGACTACTTCATCAATGAGACTTGTCTGCGGGCCAGCGTGCATAGGCGGACTCCTTTCGGAAGGCCCAGCGCGCCTGTGGGGATGGAGAAACGCCGCACCTTCCAAGCGTTCCGTGTGTCAGTTTGTCCTCTATTATACGCTTCGCAATATCCGTTCCCGTTTTTTAAAGGAAACGGCCCGCCGAACCCCCCGTAAAAAGGGGCCCGACGGGCTTTGGAGATCGGCGGTTGATCAGGTCCGCGGAATAATATGCCGGTGAATGCGTAGATTTACGCGCATCACCGAAGTCCTTCGTAGGTCAGGCTACCGGAGTTTCAAACCGGCTCGCCCGGAAGCGGCCTCGCTCTGTATCACAAGCCCGTCGATCGATTCGTTGACAGTTATGACCCTGGGCAGGAACACGTGCGAGCGGGAGAAAGCCGAAAGATAGTAAGAGCCCCCCGATTCGATCCCTGTAAACCGGAATCTCCCCATTTGGTTGGACCGGGCGGTGGAGTACTCGCCGTCGATCGAGACCAGGTAGAGCTGGACCCCGTAGATCGGCCTGCCGTTCGCATCGACCACCCTTCCGGATATCTCGCTATCTCCTGCGGTTACGAGATCGTCATTCTCGATCGTGTACGTCGTTGAAGAGATCGCTGCGCTTCCGCACGAATCTATGCTTGATGCTGTGGCCGACCCGCCGAGAAGTGCGAATGAGAAATCCACCGTCTCGTCGAGTTCCGGCTCGTTGTCTGTCGATACAGCAAACGGGACGGGGAAGACACCCGTCGTGGTACCGTCGTAGATCCCCGCAGGGACTACGATGTCGACGAAGCTAACCGAACTGCCGGACTGGAAGGTCGCGGTAAGGCTGTAATCCTCACCCAGCGTTGCGGTTCCTCCCGTTACAGAGACCCTGATGGTCAGCGGAGACGCGACCGTGCCGTAGACCCTGACCCGGGGGCGGTTTGCCGGGGTCGAGCTTCCGCCTCCGAAGATCGTATCTTCGTAATCGTTCCCCGCCGCTGCGTTGAATTCGTAGAACGGAACAAGCGTCACGGTCCAGTCGTCGACGAAGTTCCCGATAGAAAGATCGCCTCCTCCCGTGCTGAGAGCCACAAAGCCCATATTCACGACCTGCGACGACCCCGTGTAAGTGTAGGTCCCGGAATATCTCACCCAGCCGTTTCCTGCTGATGTCGGCGTGTTTATCGTTCCGCTCCCGACGGGCGGAGTGCCGACGGTGCCGTTGTTAGTCGTCGCAACCTGGACTATCGGGAACGAGTACGAATCAGCCGGCACCGATCCGCCGGGAAGTCCTCCGGGAATCCCAAGCCTGAATTGCATCACGTCTGCGACCGATGAGCTTGCCCTTCCTCTGTGAAGGAACGCGTAACTGAAGGATTCGCCGCCGATCACGCACTGCGGCTGATAGATCATCGAGTTTGTCGAGGAGTTGATCTCGGCCCACTGAAGGCCCGCTCCTGTAGCCGCTGAAACGCCGTTGAAGACCTGCCTCCAGTACTCGATCGGGCGGCAGGGGTTGGTGCCAACCGTACAGCTCGTGTTCTGCGGGTGGCTCGTCTCCCAGCCGTCTATCACGTCTTCATTGATCTGGCGGTAGTTGTTTGCCGGGATCACAGGCTGTTCGAACGACGGGTTGACGATGGCTCTCTGGGCCGGAGAAATACCGGAGCCCACAATCAGCGCGAGAATTACCGGTACGATCCGGATTCTGATCTTATCCATGGCTTGTATCTTTTCGGTGAAACGGGAGGCAGGTTGAGTTTAAGCTGCGATTCCGCCGCGTGCGGTGGTTTACTGCAACTATTTACGGGAATGTGAGGAAGGAAGTAAAAGAAAAGTGCTCCCGAAGGAGCACTCAAATAATAGCACGGCAGCTTCTGCACTGCCAAAAAGTTTTTCCCGGCCCGGCCGGGACTAGAATTCGAATTCGATCTCGAGCTCGATCCTGCGGTTCCCGCCGGATGAGCCGCCGCCCCAGCCGCCCGCGGTCGAGAGCGACTCGCCAAAGAAAGGCGAGCGAAGGTTGCCGACCGGAGAGCTCAAATTGGTACGGTTTAAAAGGTTTCTGACCGTAACCGTGAATTCGAGAGTGTACTTGGCGTCGCCGCCTCCGCCTCCGCCGCCTCGTCCGCCGCCGAACGGCCCGCCGAAGCGGCCGCCGCGACGTCCTCCGCCCATCGAATCATCGCCGCCGCTTTCACGGGTTCCGAATTCGAACGCTTTGGTGGTCCTCATGTTCACGGCGAAGAAGGACGGTCCGGTGCCGTAGTTTCTCGGAACGACACTGCCGAAGTCCGATACGCCGGAGGGGTCGCAGAAGTCGTTGCCGAGCGAAAGCGCGTCGCAACGGGCGAACAGCTCCGCAAACGTCGGACGTTCGTTGAACAGCGTGTCACCGTTCGTGTCGGTCCCGGTCGTGATGTTGAATGGCGATCCCGAACGGACGATCACGAACGGCCTCAGCCGGATACCCCACGGCGCGTCGTAATTGCCTCCGATAACGAATCGGTGGGTCGAATCCAGCGATGAACGCCCGTACTCACCTGTCAGATCGTACTGATCCACAGGGAAGGTTCCTGCCCCGTCGGTGTCGCTCTTTGCGTCTGTCAACGAATAGTTGGCGAAGATCGAGTGATCGCTGAACCTGGTCCGGAAATTAACGATGAACTGCTGCTGGTCGAGCCTTCCGGTCGCTTCGTACTGGAAAATGTTTCCCTGTTCCGGGAACGGCCGGTCGCCGTCGATAGGCGCGTTGATGTTCCGCGACCTGAGCAGCCTTCTTGTTTTGGTGTTGAGGTAAGTCGCAGAAACTGTAGTACTGAACGGGAGCTCCCGCTCGACACTGAACGCAAACTGCGAAGTGTACGGGGACCTGATCTCCGGCGAAATGACACGAGTCGTCTGCGGCTGCTGGAATGCCGACAGCTCGTCGACGGTCGGAACGTTCGAAACGCCGTCGAGCGTGAAGATCACATCGTCAAGGATGCCGGGATCTTCGACGATGAACCGCTGCTGGTTCACGCCGTTGAAACGGTTCGCCTGAAGTGTGAGATTCGATCCGAACCTGTCGTAGAAAAGCCCGTAACCTCCGCGGATCACCGTTTTCGGATCACCGCCCGCCGCGAACGGCGCCCAAGCGAATCCGAACCTCGGCGCCAGGTCAAGATCGCTGTCGATGTTCGTCTGGTTCTCGTACCGAAGCCCGAAAGAAAGCGTCAGTCCCGGATTGACCTTCCAGTCTTCCTGCGCGAAGAGGCCTACGTCTGTCTGCGAGACGGACGCCTGAGGATTGCCGCCCGCGATCGTAAACTGGGTCGGGACCGCATTGCCCAGAATTGCTTCGCGGTACTGGTCGAGGCTCTCGAAAGTGAACGTTCCGGCAAAGTTGTCTGGCGAAGCATTGACCGTTCTAATGTGCCTGAAACGGCCGCCTACCTTGATCGAATGCTTGTCGAGAAGGAACGAAGTGAAGTTCTGCACTTCGAAGCGGTCGTCGTCCGAGAACGCGTTCCCGACGTTCGATCCGCCGCCCGTGAACGCATCCAGAACGCGGATCGTTGGCGAGTCGATGCCCCCTTCCTCCGAGTTCCTTCTGCTGAGGTACTGGAACCTGGTCTCGTTGATGATCCTGGGGCTCAGGATCGCGGTTTCGGTAACGCGCAGCGACTGCTCCGTTTCTTCCGTGCTGTAGCCCCTCGAAAGGAGATTGAAGCCGCCGATGCCGGCGTTTTCCCGTGTTTCGCGTTCGAATCCGTAACGCACGACCAGCGTGTTGTTCTCGTTGATCTGAAAGTCCACGCGCGGATCAAATTCGAACTCCTTCGAAGGCGTCGCCGCCGATGCCTGGACCTCGAGCGGGTTCAGGTTCTGGTCCAGAACGATCGCGTTGACGTACGAGTTGTTCTGCGTGTCGCCGTACTCGAAATTCAGAAAGTACGAAGCGCGGTTCTGGATGATCGGTCCGCCGATCCTCGCTTCGAACTCTTTTCTTTGGTAGGGCGGGCGAGTATCCAGAAACGGATTCCTCGAATTGAAGGATTCGTCCTCAAACTCGAACTCCACCGAACCTCTGAGCCGGTCGGTACCCGGTTTGGTCAGGATCTCTATTCTGCCGTAACCTAGCTGGTCGTATTCTGAAGAGAATGGATTGGAGTTGATCCGTATCTCGCGGATCGTTTCCTTCGGCGGAAGGCTTCCGCCCGAGAAGCCGTCGACATAGATCCCGCCGCCGTTGGGTCCCGCTGCCGGACCGGCGAGCGCCTGGAGCGCCGCTTCAAGGTCTTCTTCATCATCGGGAAGAGCCTCGATGTCCTCTTCGTTCAGCACGATCGCGCTTGCGTTGTTGTCCGGCGACACGTCGATCGTGTTCGTTTCATCATCGACGGTAACTTCCGTCTCCACGACCTCGATATCAAGAGTTGCATTGACCGAAATAGCGCCGTTGGCCGAAACCGATACATCCTGCCGCGTGAAGGCCGCGAATCCGGGATTCGAGATCGTGACCGTGTAGTTCCCGGCGGGAACGCCCTCGATCGAATAATCGCCCGACTCGTTCGTGACGGTATTCCTTTCGAATCCGCCGCCCTCGACAGTAACACTTGCGCCGACTATGACGGCCCCGGTTACGTCGGAGACGCGTCCCTCTATCGTTCCTGTAGCCTGGGCAAATGCCGCCGCCGCGAATACAAAACTGCAAAAAACCGTGCTGAATAGAATTCTCATTGCTTCTCCCCCTTGCTGATACAGTCGGAAAGTAAAACTTTACTTTAACTTCCACTTTCCATTGTTTCAAGAAAAGTGCGAAAAATTACGTTGGCTTCATTACTTGAAAGAAAGAATTTTCGCCGGAAAGGCGGACAAAAAAGTATTCGGACGAAGACGGAGGGCGGATTCAGGAGTGAGTCTGTTCAGTCTGTTCAGTCTGTTGTGTCTGTTCAGTCTATTGTGTCTATGGAGTCTGTCGGGTCCGTCGAGTCCGAGTTGACGAGATTCGGATCGCGGTACATGCGGGCGAATGCCGCGGAGCATATCTCGGTAAGGGGACAATTGCCGCGGAGCATATCTCGGTACGGGACAATTGCCGCGGAGCAGATCGCGGTAAGGGGACGAATGCCGCGGAGCGGCTACAGAGGTTAGCCCAGGGCAAGCCGAAGGCGCAGCCCCGGGTAAGTGGTCAAAACATTTCCCCCGCCCCGGAGGGGCGACGCTCGGTAGAGTCCGTTCAGTCTGTTGAGTCTGTCGAGTCCGAGTTATCGAGATTCGGATTGCGGTCGGGACGGGCGGATGCCGCGGAGCGGCTACGGAGGTTACCCCGGGGCAAGCCGAAGGCGCAGCCCCGGGTGCGCGGTCAAAAAATATCCGACGCCCCGGAGGGGCGATGCTTCGAGACGTCTGTTCGGTCTGTCGGGCCGTACTAACGAGATTCGGATCGCGGTACATGCAGGCGGATGCCGTGGAGCGGCGTTCCTGGCGTCCGCAATCTTGCTCACCTCAAGGGTTTGCAGGAGCGGCCCATATTCAAACGGCCGAATTGATTTCGAAGCCGGCCTGGCTGATGATATTCGTCTTTCTGTCCGTTGCCGCGATCTGCCGGCGCCGCCGGGACCCGGCTTCGGCACTTTCAACCGCCGATCAGATTTGGTAGATTCTACCTTGCGAATCCCGCCGACTTAGCTCAGTGGTAGAGCATCCGCTTCACACGCGGGGGGTCAGAAGTTCAAATCTTCTAGTCGGCACCATCGTTTGTTTCGGCGCCCTTGAATGGGCGCCTTCTTGTTCAGGCCTCTTACGGCCGCGCCGTGTCTTGTTGCGATCCAGGGTCCGAAGGCCGACGGCGCCGCTCGATCCATTCATATACCACCGGAAGAATGATCAGGGTCAGCGCGGTCGAAGTTACAAGCCCGCCGATAACGACCGTGGCCAGGGGCCTCTGGACCTCCGCGCCCGCGCTGGTCGCGAGCGCCATCGGGACGAAGCCCAGGCTTGCGACCAACGCCGTCATTAGGACGGGCCGAAGACGGGTCACGGATCCCTGGAATACCGCGTCTACAAGAGGCATCCCGCGCGCGCGCAGTTGATTAATGTAGCTGACCATTACCACGCCGTTCAGCACCGCGACTCCGAACAGGGCTATGAAACCCACGCCTGCCGAGATCGAGAACGGCAGATCGCGCAGAGCGAGGGCGACCACGCCGCCGACCACCGCCAAAGGTATTCCCGTGAAGATCAGGATCGCCTGCCTCACCGAATTGAACGCGCTGAATAGAAGCACGAAGATCAGGAACAACGCCGCCGGTACGACTATCAGCAGCCTGTTCGTGGCGCGCTCGAGGTTCTCGAAGCTTCCGCCCCATGTAAGGTAGTAGCCCGGCGGCAATGTGACTTCGCGGTCGAGCACCTGTTTCGCCTCGTTGACGAAGCCGGCCACGTCGCGTCCGCGCACGTTGGTCGAAACGACGATCCTCCGGCGAGTATCGTCGCGGGAGATCTGTGCGGCACCTTCGACGAGCGATATCTCAGCCACCTCGGAAAGCGGGACCCTCGCGCCGTTCGGAGCGGTGAGCAGGAGCCGACTGACCGACTCGACTGACCGCGACGCGCTTTCATCCAGGCGGATCACGATCGGGAAGCGGCGCTCGCCCTCGAAAACCTCGCCGGCCTCCTTGCCCGCATAGACCGAGGCGACGAGGTCGTTGACATCCTCGACGTTGAGTCCGTACCGTGCGATCGCCTCGCGGTCAGGCTTCACTTCCAGCTGAGGAAGCCCCGTCGTAGCTTCGACCCTTGTTTCAACGGCTCCTTCGACGCCGGCGAGTGCCCGCTCGATCTCCTCGCCTTTCTCGGCGAGCACATCCAGATCGTCGCCGAACAACTTGACCGCGACATCCCCGCGGGTGCCGGCGATGAGCTCGTTGACGCGCATCTCGATAGGCTGCAGAAATCCGAACGAGGCTGCCCCCGGAACGTTCTTCTCCAGCTTTTCGGCCATTTCTTCGATAAGGCGATCCTTCGTGTAACCGTCCCGCCATTCGTCCTTCGGCTTGAGCATTACGAAGACGTCGCACTGGTTGACGCTCATCGTGTCGTTCGCCACCGCCGGGGCGCCGCATTTGGAAACGACGGTCCTGACTTCTTGAAACGGCTTGATCTGGTTTTCCGCTGCGGTCGTTACGCGCATCGATTCGTCGAGCGAGACGCTTGGAAGCAAAAGAGTTTCGATCAGGATATCGCCTTCGTCGAGCCTCGGGATGAACTCGCCGCCTAGGAACAGGAAGACCGAGCCGGACGATACGACAAGCGCCGCCGCGACCGCGAGCACCTGTGGGCGGAAACGCCTTGCAAACTCTAGCGAAGGCACGTAAGCGCGCTTGAGCAGCCTGATCAGCGGGCTTTCCTTTTCCGAGACGCGTCCGCGAAGGACAAGCGCGAGCATCGCGGGCACGTAGGTGAGCGAAAGGATCAACGAACCGAGCAGCGCAAATACGACGGTCAGCGCCATCGGCACGAACATCTTGCCCTCGATTCCCTGAAGCGAGAGTATCGGGAGATAGACGATCGCGATGATCGCCACGGCGAAGACGACCGGCCGTGCCACCTGCTGGCAGGCGCTGAGGATGGTTCGCTCCGGATCTTCCGCCGAGCCGCTCTTCTGCATTTCGACGCGGCGCCGGACGGCGTTCTCCACCATCACGACGGCGCCGTCCACGATCAACCCGAAATCGAGGGCCCCGAGGCTCATCAAGTTGCCCGATACGTTGAACAACTTCATAAGGATCGCGGCGAACAGCATCGACAGCGGGATTATCGTCGCGACAAGCAACGCTCCCCTCCAGTTGCCGAGAAGCAAAAGCAGGACGAGGATGACTAGGATCGCACCCTCAACGAGATTCGTTTCGACGGTCGCGATCGTCCGCCTTACGAGCTCCGTCCGGTCATAGAACGGCTCTAACTTGACGCCCACCGGCAGGGTCTTTCTGATCTCTTCGATCCGGTCCTTGACGCGCTCGACGACGATCCTCGAATTCTCGCCCTTGAGCATTATCGCCATTCCGGTGACGACCTCGCCTTCGCCTTCGGCGCTTGCGGCGCCCTGGCGCAGCTCCCTCCCTTCGACGACATCCGCGACGTCGCGAATGTAGACCGGCACTCCTTCCTGCCCCGTCCTCAGCACGACGTTCTCAATATCCCGCGCGTTCTCGATCAGCCCCACACCCCGAAGGAGATATTGCTCGGAGCCTTTTTCGATGTAACCGCCACCGACGGATCCGTTGTTCCGGACCAGCGCGTCGTAGACATCGCCGATCCTTAGGCCGTAGCTTTGCAGTTTCTCGGGCGAAAGCCTTATCTCGAACCGCTTTCCGAAGCCTCCGTGCGAATTGACCTCGGTGATCCCAGGAACTCCCATCAGCTGCCTTCTGACGCTCCAGTCGTGGATCGTCCGAAGGTCCGTCGCGGTGTGCCCGGATCCCGGTTCCGCTTTGATCTCGTACTGATAGATCTCGCCGAGGCCGGTGGCGATCGGTCCGAGCTCGGGCGATCCGATGCCCTCCGGGATCTGTTCCCGGGCCTGCGAGAGCCGTTCGAGAACAAGCTGCCGTGCGAGGTATATGTCGGTCGAATCGCTGAAAACGATCGTGACGTTCGAGATCCCGAATTTCGACACGGAGCGTATCTCCTCGACGTTCGGGATGCCGCTCATCGCGACCTCGATCGGGAAGGTGATCTGGCGCTCTATCTCGAGCGGGCCGAGGCTAGGCGCTCCGGTGATCACCTGGACCTGCTGATTCGTAACGTCCGGCACGGCGTCGATGGGAAGCGTGTACAGCGAATATCCGCCCGCTCCCGCCATGATCGCGACGAGGATCAGCACTATCAGCTTCTGAGAGATCGAAAACTGGATCAGCCGGTCTATCATTCTTTCTTCTCCGCGTTCAGTGGTCGTCGCCGACCGATCCCTTCTCGAGCTGGGTCTTCAGCGTGAAACTTCCTTTGGTTACGACCTTGTCGCCGATCGCAAGTCCGCTCCGCACGTACGTGTATTCGCCCGCCTCGCCTCCGGTCTCGATCGCGCGGACCAGGAACGTGCCGGAGGATCCGGCCGAAGGCACGAAGACGACGGTCCGCTCGCCGATCTTCTGGATCGCCGACGTCGGTACCGCCAGTTCCAGCCCCTTTTCCGCGTCGGTGCCCGCGAAGAGGCCGACTTCGGCGAACATTCCGGCCCGCAGGCGGGCTCCCTCATTCGGCACTTCGATCCGCACCCTCGCCGTACGGGTCGTTTCGTCGAGCCTCGGATCGATGTAGCTGATCCTGCCGTCGATCCTTCCCGCCGCTTTCGAGACGATCTCCGCAAGCGAGCCGATCGAGAGCCTCGCGACGTTCGCTTCGGGCACGTTGGCGATCACGTAGACGGTCGAAAGGTCCGAGATCGAGAAGAGGTCGACGCCCGCCTGGACGCCGGCGCCGGCGTTGGACCTTCTTTCGGTCACGAGCCCAGCGACAGGGGAATACAGGTTCACAAGCGAGGTGTCGCCGGAATGATCCCCGTCGTCATTGTCCGGCGGACGCCCTCCGAGCGAACGCATTTCATCGCGAATATGGTTCAGGTCGATGCGGGACGTTTCTACTTCAGCCTTCGCTTCCTGAACCTCCTTGCTGAGCGAGATGTTCGACTGGAACTCGTATTCCGCTTTCGCCGCCCGGTAGTTCGTCTCCGCGGCGATCAGGTCCTTGCCGGCGCCGGCCCCGAGCTCGATGAGCCTTCGCGTGCGATTCAGCGTCGCTTCGGCCTCGTCCAGCCTGGCTTTCGACTGAAGCACCGCGACCCGGTTCTCCGAGCGCTCCGCCCGGGCCAGGTTCCGAAGCGCGAGTTCGTAACGGGTTCTCGCCTCGTGCATCTTGCCGTGCAGCTGGGCCATCTGCGGGCTGGATATCACCGCCAGAAGCTGGCCTTTTCTTACGTAGTCGCCAACCGCAGCATAGACCCTGTGAAGCCGGCCTCCGACGAGGGGCGTGGCCATCTCGGTCCTCTCGGGATTCAGCTCGACAGAGCCCGTCACGAACACCTTAGAGATCGCGGGTCTCTGGGTTATGCCTTCGATCGCGATGTCCGCGGCCTTCAGAGTCTCCGGATCCAAAGTGATCTCTGAAGGCCCGGCCGCCGCGGAGCCCTCTTCGTGGGCTCCTTCCCCGGCGTGTTCGTCGGCTCCTTCCGGGGATCCTCCGCGGGTCATCATCCACAACACGGCCGCCGAGATTATCAGCAGCACGGCAACCGCAGCCGCGATCCATACGAGGAAAGACTGCCCGCGGCTCTGCGGCGAATCGGGCTCTGGGCCTGCGGCCGCCGGCGTTTCATTTCCGGCTTCGCCGGCGTTGTCGAATCCTTCGAGGTCAAGTTCTATTGCTTCTTCGATATCGTTGGTCATTCTCGGTTCTCCTGATCCCGGTGTCAGTCTCCGTTCGAGAGCATCCGTCTGTTGCCCATCGCCGTGATGATCCTTGCGTGCGCCCTGTATCTTCTGGAAAGTGCTTCGGCCAGTTCCCGTTTCGTCTCTACCAAACGCCTTCGTTCTGAGATCAGGTCCGTTACGCGCACTTCGCCGATCTCGTAAACCCGCCGGATCGTCTCGATATTTACCTCCGAACCCGGTACGGCGGACGACTCAAGTTCCGATACCGCTCTGGAAGCGGCGAGGTATTCCTCAAAGGCGGCGGCGATCTCGGCTCTCGCCGTCTGCTCACGGTACTCGAGCAGAAGGGAGGCCTGCCGGATAACTACCTCAGCCTCGCCGATCTCCCTCTGGCCCCTGTCGAAGAAGGGGAGTTCGAACGTAAGGCCGACGGCGATGCTCCTGTCCGTTTGACTGAAAGGTGCTGACGGCGCGTCGTAGGTCGATGATCCAGACCGGTACTTCGCATACGCTCTTACATCAGGCCTGCTCTCCGCCCTTGCGAGCCTAAGGCCCGCTTCCGCAGCCTCCGCCGAGAGGCGCGCGAGAAGGATGTCGGGTCTCTCCCTGATGCCGATCGCTACAGCGGCCTCCGGATCGGCCGGGAGTTCCGGAAGGCTTGCGGCTGACAGATCCTCGGCGAGCCGCAGAGGCTCGTTGTGAGGGATCCCGCACAGCAGCTTCAGTCTGGAGAGAAGCGACCTCAGCCTGCCTTCGGCGAGGCTTCGCCGGGAGCGGTGCCTCGTGACCTCGACCCTCAGGAGGTTCAGGTCCAGGGGCGGCGTCTCGCCCTCGTTCACACGGATCTGCACGAACCGCGTCGTGTCCAGGTCAAGGTCCAGAGATTCGTCCGCCGACTGAAGTTCCTGAAGCGCCCCAAGCGTTTCCGAGTAGACGGACAGCACCTCCGCCGCAAGGGCGAGTTCCTGTTCCTTTACTGCCGCCTCGCTTGCCTCCACAGCCAGGCGCGCCGCGCCGATACGTGCGCTCCTTTGACCGAAGACCTCGATGGGAAGGGAAACGCCCAATGAGGTTATCGAGTCGCTTCCGTCCCCGGCGAGCCAGGCCGAATCCTGTTCGAACTCGAAAAAAGGGTTGGGGCGAAGGTGCGCTCCCGCCAGCCTTGCCCTTGCCTTGTCGATCTCCAGCCTCGCGGCCCTGATCCCGGGATTCGACTCGAGCGCCCCTTTCACGAGTGCTTCGGCGGTCGCTCCCCGTTGCGGATCAAGGTATTGAGTTGTGACCTTTTCCGCTTCAGCCGTGGGCGGAACGGCCGTTAAAAGCCGCGGTGCCTGAGCGTGCGACAATGCGGCGCAGATCGATAACAGCGCAGCTGGAGCAATGGCGGCTCCGATTGATCGTATGTTCATCTTCCTGTGTGTTCAGTGCCGCGAAATTACGCGGCCGCGCTCGCTTCCGGCGAAAAACTGACGCCGGACGCGAATGACCGTCGACGGACCGGAAGGTCCGCCGGACGTAGATCTCCGATCAGTAAAGTTCAGGAGATCTTTGGGGGTATGAACGGAGGTGAAGCTGCAACAGGGGGGCCTGTGATTACTCTTGCGGATTCCCTACCAACCGTGAACGCGCCAAACTGCACCCGAGGCAATGCGGGAGGGATCACTGGCGCGTGGCAAAAACATTCGTCACCGCAGTCGCTGCCGTCGGGATCGTCGCACGGAAGTTCCGAAGCCTCTGCGGTCAGGCCGCTCGTGAGTCCGGCAACGGAAGGCGCCTCGGATGGCGCCGATGCCGTCGGAGCGGAGGAGCGAAGATCCGTCAACGCCTCGGTCTGGCAGACAGCCGAGCAAAACACCTCGGCAAGTATCACAAGAGACACGAAGAGCACCATCAGCTTTGACGGGACCCTTCGGACACGAATTGACCTCGAAAGTGACATGCGGAACGAGTTCTCCGGAAGTCAGCATTTTGTTGCCTGCAGAGCACCGATGTCAAGAAGTGGCGGATCGACGCTTGGACTGGGATAGGGGGCTTCGCAGAACTGGGAGACCTAACGACTTCCGGGAAGGGAAGCGACCGATTCATTCAGGGCCGACCTCAGCGAGAAAAACAAAATCGACCATTGATCAATGAGCTTTGATCGATGGCCGTCGTACTGGTGGCCAGGGACGGAGTCGAACCGCCGGCACGGCCCGTTCGTCACCGGGTTGTGCCGGAGAGTTCGAATTGCCGATGCCCGCGGGGATTTCCCTGAGTAGTTTCCAAGTGTCAACGGACCACGACGTATTCGAAATCCACCGTCGTCCAGTCGTCCACCGGGACAGGTCCATCTCCTCGCGTATTTGTCGCGGCTTGGGTGAGAAGCGCATCCAGCGGAGACAGCCTTCCACGCCGGTTCCTTCCGATCACAGGCGATTCCAGGATCTCCGCCTGGATGGGCGAGGTGGTCGCGATGATCTTGACGCTCTCCGGTCCCGTCAACGAATTTTCAAGGACATGGAACGGCAGACAGTTCGCCTCATAGGTCCGAAACACGGCCCCGACGGGAAGCCTTTCGTGGGCGCCGATCCCAGGGTAGAAATACGTGATCGAACCGTCGGCGGCCACCGAGTACATATAAATGTAGAGCTCCCTCGATGACGCATTGATTATCTCGAAGTAGAACCGGTCCCCGGCTTTCAGTCCCGGAAGCGAACTCGTTTCCGCGGGAGACCGCGGCTTCGCGTCGACCACGCATTTTCCTTCGACGGAGTACTCGCTGATGTTCTCCACCGGAACGTACTTCAGGAGCAGTTTGTTCGAAAGGGAAGAAGTCTTGTTCGAAAGCGAACGGATGTTGGACATGCGGGAGTGAAGCTCGAGCGCGCGGATCACTTCCCGGGCGGCAGAAGCGTTGTCTGCCGCTGCGCTGAAGTGGTACAAAGGCGTTCCGTTTCTGTCGATCAGGAATACCACATCGCGGTCAAGATCCTTTCCGATCGACGGCTCTCCGGACAGTTCGAGAAATTCCTTACGAGGGGCTGCGACGACTGCAATTTCCCAGCTCCGAGCGCCATCGGCCGATCTCGAGCGGTCCAAACCCGGCTTGAGGAGGTTTTCAAGAATTCCGGACTGCTTCAAGACACTCACATAGTCGCTGTTTTTCAGGGCGTCGGCGATGTCTGATAGAACGGTACTGGAGCCCATCTGACTTTCCGAGCCTTTGGTCGTTCCCGGCGGGAGGTCGACCGCAACCGATTTTCGTTCGGTAGAGAAGAACGGCGATATGAGGACGAACTGGGCGTTCTCCGGCAGTGATTCGACTTTCGCATTTTGGAACGTGATCGAGGCGCGTGACCTGAATGCCTCTGAATCCAGGATCGTTCCGGTCGCGATCAATCCCGTCTCGCCCGTGAGTTCGCGGGTTCCCGGCGCATACGCGGCGACGGATCCTCCCGCCATGGCCCCGACGGTTTTTCCAGCGGCAAGCGTGACCTCGAATTCCTTTCTCTCTGCGCGTTCGCCGCTCCGGGGGCCCTCAGCAGGCTTTGAACAGACCGTCTTGCCTTTGACCTTCCCGCAGACAGGGTATATCGGCGCTGCTCGCCGTCCTGAGGTCGAACCGAACACAACCCTGTCAATGGATCCCTCGGCGGTCGGAGTCTGGGCGAGCCCCTGGCTGCTCATCGCGTTAGAAACAAGGTTCAGGATCTCCCGGTATGTCGAGCCGGGATACTGCCTGATCAGCGCGACGAGATTGTATGTCAGCGCGCCCTGAGCGGTTTCCTCTCCCGTCTCGGAATCGGGATAGTACATCTCGCGAGCGAGCTGGTTCGGAAGGCTTGCTGAAATGGTCACGTAGTCGCCCGACGCGTCGATTCCGTCCTGCACCGCGACGCCGACTCCGGTATCGTTCTTCGCCGGGTTTCGGCCCCCGCGAGCCGCGTAGCCGCGCGTGATGGATCCGGAATGACAGCTGTCGGAGATGAACGTGATATTTGTGGTGTATTTTCGGAGTTCGTCGATCCTGGCCCTGATCTCGTCGTCGACGATCTCGTTCTCTCCGTTCGACCCCGCATCGTGAGGCACAAGCGTTTCGTCCATGCCGTCCGGTTCGTCCCCGTTCTTGTCCTTTACGAAGGATCCGTGTCCAGAGAAGCTGAACACGACCACCGCCCCGTCTTCCGGGCTTCGATCGCTCTTTTCCGCAAATTCCTTTGCCTTCGCGATCAGATGCCGGTCAAAGGCGGCGAGTATCGCCTGCCGCGTCGCCTGTTCCGAGCACAGGGTACGGATATCCGATCCGGGCTTCTGACTTCCGCAGGAACCATTCTCGTTCGATTGCAGATCTTCCCTGAACCCGAACAAGGGATCTTTCAAGAGGTCCCGCAGTATCCGGACGTCGTTCTCGGGACCGCTCAGGTTCCGCCAGTTCGCGGATTTGTACTTGCTTACACCGACCAGCAAGGCGAGCTTGAGTTGCGGCTTCTCGTGTGTCCGGCCGGCTGCCGATACCTTGGATTTCGGAGCCGAAATGGGGGAGAGAACTACCGCAAGAAGAAAAAGCGCAGCGATCGGCGGTCTTCGGAAGACATCACGGGATCTGGCAATACGGAAGTTAGAGAAGATTGACTTTCCGGTGTTGTCGTACATTGCCCAACTCCTGTCGTTACTGCCTGAATTGCGAATTGGCGCTCGCGATAATAGCCCTCGCCAGTTTTGCTGCTATTTCTTTCCGGCTTCCGGAAACCTTGATCCGATCCACCAGGTTGCCGTCCTTTCGCAGCGCGATCTCGACAGAAACAAGATCTCCGTCTACTCCGTACAGCCCGCTCGGCGTCAGACCGCCAGAGATCCGCGTCACGGGCACGAAGTTGATACTTGCCGTTTCACCGCCTCGCAACGCGATCACACTCAAAGCCCGGAGTTCGGCCGCGAGCATTTCGGAAAGCCCGATCGAATCAAACAGGCTCTCACGATCGAGTATCTGCGGCTGCGAGACCACGGGAACCGGCGGCGCAAGCGGGATGCGTTGCCGCGCTATGCTGTCGAGCCGGCCTATGTCAAAACGCTTTGCGAAACTTGACTTGAAATAACTCGGTTTCTGGACGCCGCCAATTTCTGCCGCAAGTTCTTCAACGCGGTCTTCCGCATATCCGAACAGATCTTCAACGTCGACAAACTCTCCGTCACGCAGTGCCGCGCCTGACATTGCTTCCAGGAGGGAGTAAGTGAGCAAACCCTGCCGGAATCGGTTCGCCTCGTACGATACCGAATCGGAGGCGCTTCCCATAAGTAGATAGAAGCCAGTCCGCTCCCTCAGGCGGTCAAGGGCCTTCACCTGTTCTGCGCTGCCGTCGCGCGCGATGGTGGATGAAAGGTCGCGACTTGCGGTCCCGGCTGCGCAGGTGTCGAGGATCATCACCTCCTTTTCGGCTTTGCTTCTTCTCATCCATTCCGCGAGTTCCAGAGAGCTGATCATTCCGGCCCGCTCGCTTTCGTTCTGGAGCCGGTTGCGGTCGAGGGTCGTCGCGTCCCTCGTTGCGTACAGGTAAAGGTCCGCGAAGCCGCTTTCTTCAAGCGCGTTCACGCTCCTGATCGCGACAGCGTGACCGGCAAGGTAGATGACCAGAATGTCGCCGGGTCCTGCTTTTGCCGACACTTCTTCAAATGCCTTTCTGAAGTTCTCCTTTGTCGGCGTGAGCCGTCTGACTTGCCGACCATCCCGAAGTAAAGAATTCCCGCTCTCGGCTTTGCCAGTGGAAAGCAGATAAATCTCAACCCTTTCGCATTGCTGCTTCTGCCCGGACCCGTTGCCGCAGAGGAGCTTTCCGGCGCCCAGCGCGAGCGCGGCCGCCATGTCCTCTGCGTCCTTGTCCGCAAAGCGCAGGTCGATGTCATTTCCCGCGTAGTCAGAGACGCCGCCCACGATGGCAAAGAACCTGGGCTCGTAGTCCCCGGTCGTTCCCTTTACCTTCGCAACTCCCTTCACTCCGCGGCCGCGGACATCGCCTTCCTCGTTCCAGCCAATTACCTCGATCGGGTTGTCACCGGGACGCAGCACGTCCGAAGGGATGGCGAACTCAAACTCGCCGCCCGGTCCCCGGCTCGCACCATTCACTCTTCGCAGATCAGCAAACAGTTCGCTTCCGTTTACCCGGACCTCGACCCTTCCTATGCCGCCTCCCCGGTCGGAGGCCTCGAGTCTGAATGTGTTTGAATCGCCGGTCCTTCTCAGCTGAATCGAAGGGCTCAGTGTGACCGTGAAATCCGCTGACGAGCCGACCACCTCGCCGGCAGCGAGCTTCGCGTACAGGCCGGGCACATAGAATCTGGACTTAAGTTGATCAAGCTCGATAACCTCGTACCCCGTTTTCGGATCCGCGACAACAAAGTGCATCGATTCCATGGCCTTTTCGGTGGCGTCGAAGTAGCCGGAGGGAGTGACGACCGCCCAGTCTTCGTTCCCCAAGGCGATCATACGGAGTTTCTTCGTTGCCGCAGCGCAATCGACGAGTTCGAGCAACGGACCGGAAATCAGGACTCGCTGAAGGTCTTTTCCAAGCCGGACGAGTTTATGGAACCTGTCTATACAGCCTTTTGGATCAGCCGATTTGACCGCGACCTTTCCGGAGCCAAGGTCGAGGCGAAATTCGATTTGCTCCCGATAATCTTCCCCGATCACTTCGGAGGAATCTGCACTGAAAGCTATGTTATTGATAAATTCACGATCCTGAACGCCTACCTCTTGGTAACGTGATACGCCCGATACTTTCTGGAACGTCTGCAAATCCCAGACACTTAGTTCATTGGTTTGCAGGACAGCGAGAAACCTCCCATTGGGACTGAAAGACGAGGTCGTCCGGCCAAATGTAAAAGGGTCCGTATCCCCTATAACGGTGATCTTCCTTAGCCGGTCGATACTCCAAATCTCAATTGTCCGTGAAGCCTCTGATACATCCTCACCTCTCAAGAAAATACCCCTTGCGTCCGCAACGTACGGAGTCCTGTACTTTAGGAGGAGGTAACGACCGTCGGGACTGAACGCCAGGTGATAGACGCTGTCGGGCAGGCCTCGAATCTCCCGTTGGATTGCACCTGTTTTGGGATCTAAAAATGAAACCTTTCTCTCGCCGCCGGAGCCGCGATCGATCTGACCATTCTTTATTTCAAAGTAGGTGGTGTAAGAAACGGCAATGGTGTCACCTTTCGGAGAGAAGTCAATTGAGGCAATATCCTGCGGAAGCATTTCCGTCTTCCAAAGCAGTTCACCGTTGTTAAGATCGTACGACCGCACAATGCGATCGTTACCGAACGATACTGGCAGACCATTGCGAACCCCGGATTCACCGCCGACGACGATACTCTTGGAATCCGGCGCAAACCTGATTTGATCGTAGCTTGTCTTCTGCCATCCGTATGCGAGGGCTCGTCCCTTTTGGAAATCCCAGAGTACCGTTCCGGAAAACGAATTGAATGCCGCAAACCGTTTGTCATTGCTGATCTCGACATACTCCTCTTGGACCGGAGCATCATTGCTTCTTCCCGACAGGGTGGATATCAACGACCCGTCCTTAACATCCCATACCAGGACTCTCCGCAACTCCCCGAAGAGCTTACGCTTTTCGCCGCTGGTTGCAGGCAGGTTGTTTAGCTCCGCCAAGGGATTCCCACTTGTAACGACCCCGGACATCGCCAGCCGCGTTCCGTTGGAGTCCACTGCAACGCCCCAAGGCAAGACATCTCGACCCGGAACCGGTTCAAATTCCTTCCCACTTTTTAGACTAAGGCCCCGGACGGAAGGGGTTCCATCGCTCAGGAAAAAGAGTTGGCTCGCATCACGGCCAAATACTATAGGCGTTTTGATTCCCGGGAATGCATCTTCAGGGAATGTCGCTGAGATACTGCGGACTATCTTTCCCGTCGACACCTCTCTCAGCTTCAAGCCATTCTCGGAATAATAGGCGATCATTGAAGAATCCGGCGCGAACGTTGGGAAGATACCCTGGAAACTGCCTGATTCCACCATCCTTGTGAGATCGAAGAGACGGCTCACCGGAAAGGGGAGTTCCTCATTTTTTGGTCGCGCGGACGAAAAAAGAAATCCCGCCGGAAACACGGCTGCTCTTGTTCCATCGGGGCTTATAGACAGTTCGAACGGGCTTCCGGGAAAGAGTTGGTTCCGCTTCAGCACCCTTCCAGCTTCATCTCGTGTTGGTTCAGCCTCGATGCTGGAGAGTTTTTGCAGGGTCTTGGTGTCCCAAACTGCCAGTTCGAAGGAATCGATTGTGACGAATCTGCTCCAGTCGGCTGTAAACCTCACTCCTTCAACGGTTTCGAGGTTTCCGACAACCCTTTTTCTCTCTCCGGTCCAGACATCCCAAAACTCGACCGCCTCGCGAGATCTGAAAGTGGCTATCTCGCTTCCGTTGGGACTGAAAGCAACATATTCAAACCCTTGTGTTGATGACGAGGTTGTCAACGATCTGAGTTGCCGTCCGCTCTGGATATCCCAGATGAGGACCTCTCGACGCGATGCGCTTGCGAGCAGCTTCCCATCCGGGCTGAAAGCTATGCCGACCGGCGGCTCGGTATGCCCCGTCTGCACCACGAGCTCCGGTCGGTATCGCTTGGTCTCCTTCTCGATCCCGCCTTTCGGCGTGACGGCCGAAATGGACGAAGTAAGAAACTGCGTGAGCAGCCCACACACGAGTAAAACGGCGATCGATGCTCTTCTCGGAATTCTCACGGCTTCCATCTCCTCATTTGCCCTCCGCGCGCCAACGCTCCGAATGCCTGCCCAGATGTTCCCGAAACTTATTTCCTTTGCAGTTTTGCTGTCAAGATTTTCGAATATGAACCTTCTTGCCAACAGCCGGGCCTTGTGCTCCTCACAATGTAGTGACGTTAGCGGAAAAATGGTTACCCGCCGATGCCGGATCGGATCGTAACAGGCTATTGCAGCCGGCACCTCCCCTGTAACTGGCGCCCCGAACGGCACGAATCCGCTATTGCCATCGCTCCTGTAACCAAAGCTCAGGATCTGTCACCAGATGATGTCAGCAATAATTCATACATGAGGAGCACACGCAATGATCACAATCGAATCGCCGTCTATGGTGGTAAACGATAGCAATGCAAATCAGGCATTCAGGATGGATGTCACGTTGGATGTCCATTCATCTACTCCAATGGAGACGATCGCAAAGAAGATAGTCAATGCGGCAAACAAGCAGCCCGAAGGGAAGTTCAAGAACCTCGTCCTAACTGCACATGGACGGCCCGGACATTTCTTTCTCGGTACCGGGCTAAACATCAATACGATGGCGCCGTTCTATATTCTAAACGGCAAGGTAGACAAGATATGGTTTCGGGGCTGCCTCGTCGGGCGTATCGTCGGTCCGGCGACATCCGGCCAGGGTGACGGCGCGGCATTGGCAGCGTGCGGCTTTACAGATGGGAACGGGCACGCTTTCCTGAGTGCGTTCGCAGTGCTAACCGGCGCGTATATCGTGGCGCCGACGGAGTTTCAGTCGAGTTTGCACCGACTCTATCCTCGCGGAAGACTGGATTCGTACGAAGGTCTTGTACTTAGCTACAATCCGGAAGGTAACGTCAGTTGGAGAAGGCGCTATCCGTCCTTGTACAACTACTCGAGCGATGGCTCGCGGGCAATGAACCCGAACGGTGAGTAGTTTCTTCATTCAATATCTCCCCACGAATCAAAGTGTCGCAGTGTACGAAGACCCGGCTGTCAAAGGCCGGGTCTTTGTTTCCGGATCCTGGATCATCGGCGCAAATGTCCTTCGACCGGGCTTCCCATTCTACAGAACTGGAGAATCTCCGGGCCCAGTGCTCTGACGAGACAGTTTCCGTATGTCCTGTAACGGAGAATTTAGATTCGAAATGCGATCGATTCCTTTCCATCTCCCCCTCGTTTGCCGATTTAGCGTCGAATCTGTTGAAAACGTTTCGGGCGGGGCTGGCGGCCGGCAGTGATCGTAACCATTTCATAGCATTTGCCACTTTTCAGTGATTGGGGTTCAGACGGGAATACTCGGATCTCTAATCTTGGGAAATCTTAAAATGCGAGAGAAAACAGGAAATCATATTCAGACTGACCCGGCGGACCGACATCGGAAGTTGCCGAATTCGTGGGGCTTAAGAGGAGGCGTCATAACAATGGGTTTCCAAATGCCAGATGCGTGCAGTCTATGTCTGGGAAAGGCTTCCGACTTGTGGCCGGTCCAGAAAACGGGCAAAAAGGATGAGATCTACGGAGAATTCCAGCCGCTGACAGAAGATCGCGGTACCGAGATCACAAAGCTGGATCTGAGCGTGAACGAGGGAGGACTGTCCGCTCCCGTATGCTACCGATGCAAGAAGCGGCTCACTGTGAACAGACGGATCTGCGCGGCGTTCGTTTTGATGATCATCATTTTTGGGAGCATTGTTTGTTTTGCTTTCGAGAGCTATTCGGGACTTGGCGTGTTCTGGCTCGTTTCTTTGCTGCTTACACGGAGCAAGAAATCCTGGGCTAACAGGCCCATTCTCGGCGGATTCAGGCTGGTTCCCGGTGAGTTTCGGGAATGGGATATCAACGACGATGAGGCCCGGATGATGGGTTGCAGGGTGTTGAAGGGACGGCTACTCGTGCTCACGGTTAACGGGATAGTTGAAGGCAATCGGATTCCCGTGTTCACGAATCCGGAGTTCCAGCGGAAGTTCAATGTCCTGAACGGGATAGAAACCGCCTACGGTATTCCACAGCGGGCAGTGGAGGATTCGATCTACGGCTTCACGCTCAATCAAGTTAGGAAGTGAGGTCTGGTCAATTCACCTTGGACATCGACAGAGTCGCGTCGTCCAAGGAATCAAGAATTCCAACGTCAATCCCGCCCGTTCACTCCAACGCCGCCGATTCTTCACGAACCAGCTTCTTGATCATGTCCCCAAGGTTCTCGTTCTCCTCACGACCAGCTCCGATCCCTATGTAGCGGATCACTCCATTCCGGTCTATCAGGACCGTTGTCGGGTATGCACCGACGCCGTACTCGGCCTCCGAGGAGCGGCCGACATCCTGGAGCGCGAATGAGTAGGGAAGTTTGAACTTCTGTTTGAACTCCTCAAGGAACTCCTGCTCCTGAAGTTTCGTCATTCTCTGGCCGTCCTTGCCGCCTTCATAGCCGGTCACGCCGATCACCACAAGGCCTTCAGGCCCGTACTTCTTGTGCCAGCCGCGCAGTCTCGGGAATGTCGAAATACAGGGGCCGCACCAGGTGTACCAGAAGTCGATCAGCACGACCTTACCGCGCAGGCCCTCGAGCGATCCGGCTTCTTCTCCTATCCACTCCTCTATCGAGAGCTCGGGCGCAGGACCCGAGGCCGGAAACGATTCCAGCTGTTCCATCAGCTTTCGTTCGGAGATCCTCCATCCCTCGACCAGTGTCATCACCTTTCTGTACAGGTTCGCGGAAGGGATCGTGAACGACATCGCACGGCCTTCGGCAAGCAGCCGCAGCGCGTCGTCCTTGCGGTCGCTCTTCCGATAGGCAGCCGCGAGAACTTCTACAAGATCGCCGTAGAACTTGTCTTTCTTCCGCCGTTCAGCGAGATTCCGTGCGGGCGCGTTCTTCGCGCCTTCCCAGGCGCTCTCGGCATATCGGACACTTTTTTCGTATTCCTTGCCCTTATAGAGATAGACGGCCATCACGTGCTCTAGCTCCTGACGGTCTGCTTCGGTCGTTTCTCCTTTAAGCCAGTCCTCGAACATCGATTCCATAAGATCGAAGTCCTTGGTTCTCGCGGCGAAAACCACTATCGCGTTTTTCACGGATTGGATTTTGAAGTGTGCGGTGTCCCGCGGTGCAAGTTCGAGGTATTTCCGGGTGGCGGCCTGTGCTTCTTCGAACTTCTCACAGGCGTCGTAGAGCATTCCCAAATAGAAGTAGTCGTCGGCCTCAAGCCCTTTCCGGGCCGCGATCTCCTTTGCGTAGTCTTCCGCCTGTTTCCTGCGCTTCCTCAGGAGGCGCTCCTGTTCGTCCCGGTCGTACCGCTTGCCTTCCCGAAGGATCTCCGCCCGGCCGTCCCTGACGTAGTTCTTGATCTCGGTCCAAAGCTGCTCGGATGATCGTGCGGGAGTCTGGGCGGAAATTTGCAGTCCCGCGATCGGGATCAGCAGGTACATCGCCAATACGCATCCTGTACGCTTCTTGGTGGTCAACATTGCTCCACTCCTCGCCCGCAACCCAGGCTGCCGGCGCGCCTGTTGTACTTACGGCCCCAAAACACATTGCCTCGCCGAGGCTGCGCGGGGCCCGCGCTAATAAAGACACCTGAAAGTGAACGAACAAGCCAAACGGTTACAAAAGCCGAGATCCCGTTACTTCCAATTCCCGATCAGCACAAATGGCGACCAGAAATACGGGTGTGAATACGGAGCGTCGGGATCGGCCGTGAATGCCGAGGCATCAGACTTCTTCGCTTTGTCCACTCCTCTTCCGTCCGCTGTCTGGTTCCCTCGGATCTCGCCCTTGATCATCTTCATCTGTGCCCTCTGCAGCGCCTCCGCCTTTGTCATCCCCGGGTTCTCGTTCCTCAAGCGGTAGAACTCCGCCATCAGGAGCCGCGTCGATTCGTCCTCCACCGACCAAAGAGTCGCTAGTATCGCCTTAGCTCCCTTGCGCTGAGCGACGTATCCGAAGCCCTCGACCTCTTTTCCCGTAGAGTCCTTTCCCGTCACCGCCGTCTGGCAGGCCGAAAGGGTCAGCAACTCCACGCCGTTGAACCTAAACTCCGGGTTGTTCTTTATCTCGTCCACCGTCAGAACGTCACCGTCCCCGAGCAGTAGGAAGGATTTTGTCGAGTCACCCGCATTCAGGCTGAAGTGCGAGGCGATGTGGATGACCTTGAAGTTCTTCAGAAGAGCCTGCTTGAGCTCCTTCTCGTTGAACCCGGAGTTCAGGTAGCTCTCGCCCGGCAGCACGCCCTCTGGAGAGGAATCGCTCCTGACGATCGCCGCGAGCTCTTCGGGGACTGCGGGAAGCGGGTCGAAGGTGATGTCCCGCGCCCCTCCGGGATCGGTCACGGTCCTGCCCTCCGAGACGCCAAGTCCAAGAGCGCGCCAGTCCGAAGCCACCTCGTCTCCAAGACGCGTCCGGCTGGCAAGTGTGACCAGTACATTTCTGTACTTCTCCGCGAAATACTGCTCGCCGTCCCAAAGAGCTCCCATCGGAAGAAGCCTCAGGTTCCCGTCAAGCGACCAGAGGATGGTCCTCGCATCTGCTCCCTTCAGGTCCCTCTCGATCGGGGCGATGATGATGTCGTAGAGCTCTTTCCCCAAAGGCCTTGGATCAACCGAGGGATCGCGGACCGCTTCGCGGAAAGCGGATATCTTCCTGTTCAGATCCTCAGAACTGATCTCACTCTTCTGGTTTGTCTGGGTCTCGGGAGTGACGACGATCGACCGGAAACGGTCTTCGCCGGCTAGCGTGTATACGAACACAAGCCCCTTGCCCCAGGACTTCAGATCAGACTGGAGAGCAAGGTTCTCGCCTACGTCGCTTGTTGTATTGGGCTTCTTTGAAAACTCCTCGGCAAGCTGCCTGAGGAAGACCTGGAAGACGCGGCTCGCGTCTTCAATCCTGGCCGACAACTCTTTGTAACGCGCTTCCTGATCGGGGCTCAGGGTGACTCCCTTAGCAACAAGGTCCTGGAGCTTCCCGAACTCCCTTCCGAGCTCGGTGAGCTTTTCTGCAATCTCGTTGTATCGTTTCAGGGCTTCGGCTTCCCGAGGTGTGAGGTCGGCCCTTTGTGCGAGATCGGAAGCGTCCGAACGCTCCCGGCGAAGAAAATCGAAAACCTCCTCTTCCTTCAGCATCCTGAGGATCTGTTCCGCTTCGACCAGGCGTCCATCGGCGATCAGGAGGTCGGCGAGTTTCTTATAGGTATCTTCGATTCCCTCGAGGTAGCTTTTTCGCAAGGAATCTTCCAGGCCCATTGCTGCTTTCCGAAGTTCCTGATACCGGTTGACCGACTGTTTCCCGAAGAAGATAGCGATCGGGCGGTTGCCAAACCGATTCCAGGACCACATCAGATTCCTGAGGGTCTTTGCCTCGCCTGCTCTGTCGCCAACGAGGCTTTGAGTACGAAGCGACTGATGTAGAAACTCAAACGCCTTGTCATCATTGGCATATGCGTACACCAATCCAAGGTTGTTGAGGTTCCGGGCCTCAGATCGCCTGTCAACAAGCTCTTTGTTTATCGGGAGTGATTCTTCGTAATAGCTCTTTGCAACCTCGTAGTTTCTCAGGTCCATATACAGTGAGCCCAGATTATTTAGCGCGGCGGACGCCCCCTGCTTGTAGCCGATTCTGATGCTTAACGACAAGGCACGCTGAAAGAGTTCAACGGACCGCTTTCGGTCGCCAAGATTGAATAACGCAAGGCCTATGTTGTTAAGCGACGCTATTTCGCCTTTGCTGTCCCCGTAAACCGCAAAGGTGCGCTGTGCCTCGAAGAAGTGACCTAGTGCAATCCTGTTCTCGCCCAATTCTGCGTACAACGCACCTATATGGTTAAGGGTGGACGCAGCGCCCAGCCGGTCTTCAGGAAGAATCAGCAGGGAGCTTCCGGAATTCTTGAAGAGATCGGCAAGCGACTCCCTGTAGCTTTCCAGCGCTCGGGCTCGGTCACCTGAAGCCGAGTAGACAGCGCCGATGCTTTTTAGCACTGCAGACTCCAGCCGCAAATCACCAAGGTCCCTGGCGAACCCCAGCGCACTTTGCAGGGTTTCCATCGCCGAGTCGGAATCGCCACGAAATAGAAGGAGTGAGGCGATGTCAATTAGCGTAAACGTACGGTCCGACACGAGCCCGAGAGAGCTGTAGAGCGACTCAGCCTCCCGAAGCGAACCCAGTGACTCCTCCCACTTTCCAAGGCGGTCGTAAACTACTGCATAGGTTTCAAGCACGCTTGCCCGTCTGAACTCATCCCCCAGTCCCGCGTAGATCTCCTGTGCAGTGTGGAGAAGGTTCAAAGCCTGTTCAAAATTCTCATTGCCCCCTCGTCGGATGAACTGCGAAGCCTTCAGCTCCAACCCAGCGGCACGACGCCTCGCATTTCCCTCCCCGTTAAGCTTTCGTGCGACTTCGAAGCCGTAATCAACTACCTCTGAAGAGGAAATCTCCCGTCCGCATTTCTTGATCTCTGTTAGTCGTAGTTTGACGGCGGCGGCCTCCGCCAAAGGCCTGAGTTGTGGGTGTCCGGAGATTGCCTTTGCAGTTGTCACCCTTCCCCCCTGATCAACGTTGATCAGAACCGAGACAGTGCCGCCAATTCCGGATGCGGCAAGTTCCTTTCGTTTGTCAGGTTGCCGCATCTTGATAATGCGGCGCAGTTGAAATCCGAAGGTTTGGTTCTCGGAACTCCCCTGGCAGATGTTGGCCGACCTTCCGATACCGGTCAACGCTCCTGTAACGGCCGGCCCATGGTTATCAGCTGATGGCAGCGGAATGAGGTGTCCGATGAGACCGCCGATATTCGCCATGAATGCACTGAGATCTTTACGAGACCAACTGAAGAATGCACGCCCGCCCGATGCGCTCGCCAGACTCTCCATGTATTCAATGCCGACACTTGCCTGGCCGCTGGAGAATCGTAGGAGGCTGAAGGCTGAAGAGTTCCCGATAACAACCCGTCTTATGGTGTTTCCGAGAGTTCCGATGTTTTGATTCTCAAAAGATTCCTCGGCCCCGTTCTGATCCAAGCATTGGCAGTTTACGTGTACTGGAAATACGACAGCGCCGGATGCGCTGATGCGTTCCAAAGTACTCTCTGCCGTCGCGTTCTTAGACCTGCTGTCTGCGCCGTCCGTGAAAAGCACGATGGACCTGACTCCGCTGAAGGCTTTGGCCGTTTCTACAGCGAATACTAGTGATTCAAAGAGCGCTGTGAGGCCGGGACTCGTCCACAGACTTCTTGAGGACACGCTCTCTATGCAGGCATCGATTTTGATGCGGTCATCAGTCGGGTTACAAAGCAACCGCTGTCTTGTGGAGAATGCGATGACCGCTACAGCCGATTCGGGCGGGAGCGCCGCTACCAACTCCTTTGAGGCTTGCTGTTGTATCTCTATCTGTTCCTTGGTGGCACTGACATCTATCATCAATAGGACCAAATTTGAATCGATGGAACCCCGATAGGAGTTGGTTTGGGATTTCACTGCGCGATCCGAATGTAATGGCTTTGACTTTGAGTCAGGCCGAACCGGATCGCGTTCCGAACGGGGGTCCATTGCAAGGTTCGCATGTGCGAGGAGCAGAGCAAGAACGCAGGCCAGGTGCACAGACCAAAACACACCAAGCGATCGTTCTGCAAAACTACTCATGAATTTGTTCTCTTCTGCTTCTCCGCACATTGATTCACCCGTAAAAGCGCGGATCGCTTCCGGATTTGGCACCTTGGGAACTACGGCTCAACCAAAAACATATATGTTGCGGTTGCACCCTCGTCTGAGGTCAGACGAAGCACGTTGTCTCCGTCTCTCTTCAAGTCCTGAACTGGCAGCGATACAACTACGAACCTCGAACCCGACTTTGTCACCGACGCTCTTGCATCAGTGGTCACAGACCTTCCCTTAAATGTCACCGTGAATCGGTTTCCGGTGAAGGTCTCCGGGATCTGGAGCGTGACCGAGAGTCTCTCAACGCCCGCCGGAAGATCTACCGTCTTCGCACTGCCTCCGGGTCCGCGGGTTCCGGTGAACGGGGAGAGGATCAATGTCGCGATCCGGGCCTGTGGAACCTGTTCCCGGTTCATCTCCCGGTTCTGGATCCGGTTCATCTCTCGTTCCAGCGTAAGCCGTTCCGACCGCTCCTTCGCCAGCTGTTCCTCAAGGATCTCCGATTGTCCCTGGTTCTGTTCAAGCCTGGTTCCGAGGTCTTTTTCCCGGCTCTCGACATTCGCCAGCTGTCTCTCAAGCTCCCGGATGCGCTCCGCGTCTGAATTGGAATTCGATTGCTGTTCCGATCTAATCCTCGCGAGATCGTTGGCCAATCTGATCCTGTCATACAAGAGGAAAGCGGCGAATCCGGCCAGCACGATGAGAAGCGCTGCTGTGACCATCGCCGGAGCGCCGAACGAGGAGAGGCCAATCCTCGCCATCATTCGCCCGAACCAGCTTTCCGTGGGGTCTGCCTCTGCAGGCACGGCAGCCCGCATCTTCGTTTCCAGCAAACGTGCTCTAAGAGCCTTTGCGCTTTTCAACTTCTCGGCGAATCCCGGATTCTGGGCGGCTCTTTTTTCCACCTTTCTCCGGGTGACCTCATCCAGCTCTCCGCGGAGATACGAGTCTGCCAGCTCGTTTTCGAGGTCCAGCAATTCATAGAAGAGCTCGGTGTCCTCGAACATCTTCGATTCCATTGCCTCTGTCGTTTCTACGTCCATGTCACCGAGGAGGTGATCGAGAAGCTTCTGGCGATCGACCGTATCTGAGTTTTGATTAGTCATCTAGACTTCCGTCACCATTCCACATGTGAGTGACGTTCCGGTGTTTTTGGTTACAGGCTCCGCGATCTTTTCTCTACGCACGCTCGGATACACGTCTCCAGACGGGCTCGTATCCGACAAGCCCGCACCTTCAAGGTATTGACGGCAATGCCGAGTTCATCGGCGAGCCGTTTCCTTTTTTCCTTGATCTTCTCCCCGGGATCGGGGTCGTAGTAGCCTGTAACGAGGTTCACGTCTGCGTCGTCCGAAGCTGATCCGGAGAGACAGCTTCTGAGGCACGCAAGCCTTACATCCTCTTCCTCCGGCTCTTCCGGCAGAACTTCGATCTCAGGCATTTCGTCGCCGACGGGATCTTCTTTGGCTGACCGGACATGCTCGAGCCAAACAAAGCGGGCGACGCCGTAGATATAGGCGTTGACGTTCTCTACTTCCACGCCCTCGCCGACTTTCAGGGCGATCCTGTCAAGGGTTTCGTCGGTGAGGTCGTCCGCTCTGTACGTTTCGCATCCTTTCCACGCAAAGAACTTGGTCAGCTTCAGACGCAGTTCCTCGTAACGCTCGGCCGCCGAATCGGGGTTCGTATCGAGCCGGGATAGGAATTTGTCGAATCCTGCTGAATCAAGTCCCGCCATAACGGGCCAGGAAGTGTGAACCAAAATAGTGCCGGACGTGCGCCACCTCGAAAGAAGGTTCCGAGCGCACGACCCCATACGCCGAGGTATTACTAGCGGATTTACGCCCATTGATACTCCCGATGCCCCTTCGAGTCAAGGTTTTTTTCTTCTCGCCGCGAACGCCCTTGTAACGTTTATGCAGGATTTGCCATTTACAGCCGAAATCGCCAAGAGCGAAGAAAAACATTCGGAGGAGAAATACAATGAAGATCTTTATAGTAAAGGCAGTTCTGGTCGCAGCAATCGTTAGTGGTGTTTCGGCAGAGGCTTTCTCAGCGGCAAGCAGGGTCAGTTCCTCGGTATCCAGATCGCAGCCGGCGTTACAAGCCGGACTTTTCGGGTCTTTCGACCTGTTCAAGTCTGTTCTCGATTATCTGATCGCACCGGCGATCGAACTGAAGCCCGTCGACGAAGGAAACGACGAGTGTCATCCAAAAGCAGTCAGAAACAAGGAAACCTGGATAAAGTGCGGTTACAAGTACTAGGAAGAACTCCACAGAGAAATGAACCGATACGCCCCGGGCAGTCAATCAGTCCGGGGCGATTCTCTTTCCAGCCACAATGAGGTGCAGACAGGCACCTTTCGCATCTCCGCGCCGGATCCGAATTGTCTGCCGAGACTCGGGAGCCGGTCCGGTACTTGCGAGAGATATCCTCAAACGCCTCCATTTATGATTTGGGCGACGCAAATCAAAAACGACCATGGATCATTGGGTGATGATCGATGGTCGTTGTTCTGGTGGCCAGGGACGGAGTCGAACCGCCGACACGCGGATTTTCAGTCCGCTGCTCTACCAACTGAGCTACCTGGCCTCTCAAACTCTAAGCCGCACCAGGCAAGCCTTCGTGCTTCCTGTAACGGCACGTTTGCCTCATCCGAAGCGGGCCTGTTTAGCGCCAAGCCGAGCTTGCCTGACTTCGAGGCAAGTCCGTAAGTTTACTGAAGCGAAAATGCTATGTCAAATCCGTTGACCCCTTAAAGGAAAAGATTAAGAAAATAAGAAATAATCAGCAAAAATGGGCCGATTAGGTGTTGACAATATCCGTGAGAGGTCTATAATTCGCAAATAGTGACCGTTTGCCAATGTCGGTCACTAAACCTTCCGAAGCCCGTTTGATATAACCTGCCCGTGCCGGTTTGTTCACGGCCACTGTCCACCGGTGGTTCGTCGCTCAAGCCGGCACTGCTAATTTAAGGGCGGGAAATTCCGGAACCAAGTCTTATGAAGCAATCATTGAAGTACGCGGCGCTTGTATCCGTCATCGCATTCGTCTCGGCCTGCGGAGGGGCGGGCTCGTCCGGGAACGGAGAAATGCCCGAGGGCATAAACACCCAGCCGGTCGAGACCGGATCGAACAGCACTCCCGGAATTCCTTCCGATGCGAACGTGCCGCCGAAAGGGATCACGCCGACTCCCGGCATCCCTGCGAATGTCAACGACGCGACGAACATCCGGAAAGGCACCACGCCTACACCGGGAATCCCGGACGAGGAGACCATACGAAAACAGCTTGAGCGTAGAGACGCAGACGTGAATTCTGTGAACCGGCCCTCGAGGGTCGTGCCGAACTCGAACTCGAACACCAGGCCCGCAGATCCGCTGGGAAGACCCCGCAAGACCAACTCGAATTGAGAGCAGGTCCTTTGGGGCCTTTTACCTCTATTTTCTTAGAGCCGTCGGCGTTCGTTATCCCGCAGCGCCCTCGGCTTTTTCTTCTTCTTCCGTTTCCGAAGCCTCAGCCTTTACAAACCCGAGTTTAACTTTCACGTCGTTCTCGATCCTCTCGAAGACCGCCTCGTCGTCCTTCAGGAGCTGGCGGACCTTCTCGCGGCCCTGCCCTAGCCTCTCCTCGCCGTACGAGAACCAGGCGCCGCTCTTCTGCACGATCCCGTTGTCGACCGCGAGGTCGAGCAGGTCGCCCTCGCGCGAGATGCCTTCGCCGTACATGATGTCGAACTCGCATTCGTGGAAGGGCGGAGCGACCTTGTTCTTCTTGACCTTCACGCGGGTGCGGTTGCCGACCATCTGGTCGCCTTCCTTGATCGAGCCGATCCTCCGGATGTCGAGCCGCACGCTTGCGTAGAACTTCAGAGCCTTTCCGCCCGTGGTCGTCTCCGGCGAGCCGAAGAAGACGCCGATCTTCTGGCGGAGCTGATTGATGAATATAAAGCAGGTCTTCGAGTTCGAGACGATCGCGGTAAGTTTCCTGAGCGCCTGCGACATCAATCGAGCCTGCAGGCCCATGTGCGAATCGCCCATCTCGCCGTCCAGTTCGGCGCGCGGCACCAGCGCCGCAACCGAGTCCACTACGATCACGTCAACACTGTTCGAACGCGCAAGGGTTTCTGCAATCTCTAGCGCCTGCTCGCCGGAATCGGGCTGGGAGATGAGCATGTCGTCCACGTTCACGCCGAGTTTGCCGGCATAGACGGGATCGAGCGCGTGCTCGGCGTCGATGTACGCCGCGATTCCGCCCTTCGCCTGCGCTTCCGCGACGACCTGAAGGGCGAGCGTGGTCTTTCCGGAGCTTTCGGGACCGAACACTTCTATTATTCGCCCGCGAGGGAAGCCCCCGACGCCGATCGCGGCGTCCAGGCTGAGGCACCTTGTCGAGATGGCGCCCACGTCTTCGGCCGGTCTTTCGCCGAGACGCATTATCGCGCCCTTGCCGAACTTCTTTTCGATCTGAGACAAGGCCGCGTCGATGGCCTTTCCTTTATCAATACTCATTGTTACCGTCCCCGTTGTTGTCATTGGTCCTACGCTCCTCTCCTGAAGAAATTTGTGGCAATTTCGTGAGGTCGGAGGAAGTGTAGCAGATGTGTTTCACAGATGCAACAAGAAGTTGTTATGTGAAACGTGTGAGAATATCCCGGGAGCGGTTCCCGGGGTGGAAGTAAGTTACAACGGAAAGGGGAAGTCTGTCGAGTCTGATCGAGTTGGCCGGGTTATCCGAGTTCGGTGAGTTTGCCGAGTTGAGATGAGTCGGCCGAGCTTTTCAGGTTCGTTGCCGCGGAGCGGCTACGGATGTTAGCCCCGGGCAAGCCGAAGGCGCAGCCCGGGGTGACGGGACGAAAAACGACCGCCAATCGACGTTCCGCGCGTTCGCGCGGCGCAAACTGAAGTTCACGGTACCTCAGGAACTGAAGCTCGCCGGGCAGCGTTCGCCGCCAGAGCCAGATTTAACCGTTAGGTAACCCGAATGGGTATATCCTTTCACCAGGATTCCCTTAAAAATCACTTTCGCCAAAGAGGACACGAAATGACCCCGAACTTTCCCAAGTACATCCGCGTGTTCGCACGATTGACGCTCATCTCGATCTGCTGTTTCGTACTTGCCGTCTTCGCCCACGCCCAGCAGCCGGGGGCGAAGCGAGCCCTGATAATCTCGATCGACGGACTCGACACGCGCTACATACAGGATCCCGACAAATACGGACTGAAGATCCCGACGTTGCGCAGGCTGATTGCAAATGGCGTGACCGCAAAGGGAATGAGGTCGGTCTATCCCTCGGTCACGTACCCCAACCACACCGCGCTGGTCACCGGCACGACACCGTCAAGGAACGGGATAGTCGGAAACGGGATCTTCGAAGATCCGGCAGGCACGAGGACGGGAGCGTGGTTCTGGTACTCGACTTCGATCAAGGCCGACACGCTTTGGGATTCAGCGAGCCGAGCCGGGATGACGTTCGGATCGGTCTCCTGGCCCGTGTCGGTCGGCGCCGGGGACTGGAACGTGCCGGAGATATGGGCGCCGGGCGGTTCAGTCGTCGAGAGCAGGCGGGCCACCTCCGAGAACTCGCGCCCGAGAGGCCTGGTTGAGGAAATCGAGCGCGCTGACAGAGATTTGTATTCGGGTGTCACAGCTGATGAAGGCGACGATATGCGCACGAGGTTCGCGGAGCATATCATTCGCAACAAAGCGCCGAACCTTATGCTTGTTCATATCTTTGATCTCGACCACTTTGAGCACGAACACGGGCCTTTTACAAAAGAAGCGATATCGATCCTCGAGAAGACCGACGGTTACGTCGCAAGGATGCTAAAGGCCTATGAGGAAGCCGGGACGCTGCAAGAAACTGCCGTGTTCATCACAAGCGATCACGGTTTCAAACCGATCTCGAAGAACATCAATCCGGGTGTTCTGCTTGCGCGAGAGGGGCTTGCGGATGTCGAGACGGTCAAGGACGATTCGGGCCGAGACCGGACCGCGGTAAAAACCTGGAAAGCGGCGGTCTATCCTAACGCGGCTTACTGCGCGGTTTATGTGAAGGACTGGAAGGACGAGGCGAGTCTCGGCCAGCTTCGCACGATGTTCAAGGAGTTGGAAGGCAAAGAGGGTTCAGGGATCCACAAAGTTTACGACGCAACGGAAGTCCGTTTGATGGGCGGCGATCCGCTGGCAGCATTCGTGCTCGATCCTGCGGACGGCTACTCTTGCGGAGGCTCGTACGGCGGAGAATACATCACCGAAACAGGCTCGAAAGGCACGCACGGTTACCATCCGGATAGAAACGACTTTCTGGCCTCGTTCATCGCGTCGGGTCCGGGTGTGACAAGAAGAGGGAAGATCGATGTGATCGATATGATCGACGTCGGGCCAACGATCGCGAAACTGCTGGGGATCGAGCTCAGGGATGCGACGGGAAAGGCGGTGGAACTCGGTCGTTGAGCTGGTACAGTCTCTTCAGTCTGTTCAGTCTATTCGGTCTGTTGAGTCTGTCGGGTCGAGTAAGTCTATCGAGTCTGTCGGATCCTTAAGCCTGCGAAGCAGGCGTTATATCGCCAGCACCACACAAGCCGAAGGCGCAGTGTGGGGTATCGTCGGGAAAATGATCCCCAGCGGCTTCAGCCGCGACATAGCTCAGTCTATTCAGTCTGTTCGGTCTGTTCAGTCTTTCGTGTTCTTCGCCGCGGAGCGGCTGCGGATGTTAGCCCCGGGCAAGCCGCAGGGGCAGCGGGGGGTAAAGGCGTCAGAATAATCTCACGGCCGCATCGCGGCGACAGATAAGATATTGGCCAGGTTGACGATTCCGGCTTTCTAAGCTTGTTGTAAGCAGAGCCTTGCGTTGCAGCGCAACGCGGAGTGTTCCTCCGAACTGGCCGAGAATTACTCAGGGATTTGGTTTGAGTGATTGAGGCAGGATCTTGTACTGCACTTCGATATAACGCATTTGCGTCGGGGCGTCATCCGGGAGGGACAGATCGATGACTTGCCCAAATTTTACGGAGGCATTTTCATATTCATCTGTGAACGGCGCCGTCTTATTGGTGACGAAGATAATCCCGTCGTATTTCTTCACAAGCGTCCCAATAGGCTTGATCCGGTCGATCCTCGACAAGAGATCTGAAACCTGATCCTGGGAAAGCCGCTTGGGATCGGTTGCTTTCTCCCATTCCGGATGATCCGCTTCGTAGTAGTATTTTGGCTCAACTGCTACTTCTTCTAATCGGCCTTCTGAATCGAACTCGATACTTAAGACGTAGTGTCGGTCGATCTCGAACAACGCCGGAGAATATCCAACTCGCGGTCCGAAGTTTGTTTCGCAGTTCCGGAAAACTTCGTTCATTGACTTCTCTTGCGCCCAAGTAATCGTGCTAAATGAGAGCAGGAGGAGGATCGTGCCGACTGGAAGCTGGCTTCGTTTGGGGATACCTAAGACCGACATAACTGCTGCAGAGATGATCTGCAACGTGAGATCGACGGTATCTGCCTTCCAATCTACCTTAAGAAGTTCCATTTAATCACCGGAAAGATTGGCGCGGCCTGGTCTGACTCGTTTGGCTCGCGAACCCATCGGATCTGGCTCGACAGATTCCTGTCGCGGCTAAAGCGGCTACGAAATAACTCGGCTGTTTGCCCTACACTTCGCCTTCGGCTTGTGAGGGGCTATTGATATGACGCCTGCTTCGCAGGCTGCCAAGACTATGCCGCGGCTGAAGCCGCTGGGAGTCGGTTTGCCGACGATACCCCACGCTGCGCCTTCGGCTTGCGTGGGGATATTGATATGCCGCCTGCTTCACAGGCTGCCGACCCGACAGACCCGACAGACCCGACAGACCCGACAGACCCGACAGACCCGACAGACTGAACGGACGTCAGTCGACCGCCCATTCCGTTCCGGAGATCCGGCCGAGAAGCTGGAGCGAACGGCCGTCGCCTTCGTGGAAAGACCGTATAAGCCAGTCGAGGCCGTCGTCGGTCTTCTTTGTCCACTGGATATCGAAGAAATGATATTCGCCATCCGGTTTCCGGACCTCGCCGTCGTTCCCGTAAGTCTTGATCACCCACGACTTCAGGTCGAAGTCCGGCTTGAATCCGATGTAGAACGCGTAGACAAAACCGTCGCCTTCGATCTTCGACGGGTCGATCCGCTCTTCTTTCACGGTGTAATCCCCGAGATCGCCCTTGACCGTCACCTCGACCTCTTTCGACATCGCTTTGATCTGCTCGCGCGTAAACCCGTGGACGCGAACCGTAAGACCGTCGATAGGACCCTTTTCGTAAGCGATGTTCAGATGGATGTAGTCGAATCGCGTGTCGGCCTCGGCGTCCCTTATGTCGATCTTCTTCACGAAATCGCGGAACGGCATTCCGATGTATACCTCTCCGAGGTCCGCCGGAATGAACGCCCTCTGCGCCTTGTAGCTATACCCGGCGGGTGCCTGGGAGAACACAAACTGAGCCGCGCCGGCTAGAAGCACGGCGGCGAAAATCACTCTGTTCAACTTCATATGTTTTTATCGAGATACTTCAGAAATCTGTGAGACTGCGCCCCGTCCTTTGCTCAAACTGATCGGCCATCGAGGGAACACCTGCCGATTCGGAATCGCGCGAGATACGCTCGACGCGCCACATTGGGTAAAACAGGTCCTGCATCGGCAGGTACGGCTCCTCGTTGCGGATCGCAAGCGCCCACTCTTCAAAATATCCGAGATCGATACCCCGTATGTAAAGGCCCGCGTCGGATATCTTCTCCATCACACCGAGGACCTTCTCCCTCGGATTCTGGAGCACGACCGTGACTATATCCCCTTTTGAAAGCTTCATTGCCTAATTCGCCTCAACCACGAGGATCGCGTTCTCGCCACGCCGTGCGATCTCTCTTATCCGCACACCTGGGTCCTTCTTCAATTCGTCCAGGTGCCATTCCTGGGTGACGACGAGCAGCTTCCCGTCCGGCGTCGACCGCGCGAGGGAGATCAGTTCGTCAACGGACGTGAACGCCTTTTGTTCGCCGGCTTCTTCACGGTAGAGTCTCCCTGCAGCGTAAAACTCGAGGTTGTGATTCCGCCCCAGGTATCCGGCGATCTTTCGATCCCGGTACCCGGCCTCGTCCGCCGCTTTCACAAGGCTCTTTGTCGAATCGTCGTCGGCGTAGCGCGGAACGACAAGAAGGAGGAGCAGGAAGCAAACGACGAACATCGCTATCGCGAGCGATTTGCAGAGCATATCCCTTGCCTTCGAGACGGCCGCGAACCTGTCCACGTAGAGAGCGGTGAGGATCGCCGCGGCGGGAACCGAAGGAAGCACGTAGCCCGGAAGCTTCGAGCCGCTGAATGAAAAGAACGCAAGCGGGACCAGCAGCCAGGCGAAAGCAAAGACTGCGAGCGGGTCGGTCTTCTCGGACGACGGACCCTCTTTTCGGCTGAACGCCGAAACCAGCTCGGAAACGATCCGGCGTCCGGTCTTCCAAACGGCCGCAAGGAAGAACGGTACCCAAGGGATCGTCATCAGCGGGAAGATCGCCCAAAAGAACCAGAAAGGCTGAGGATGCTTGTATTTGTTCGAGGTAAACCGCTGGAAGTGGTGCTGGACAAAGAACTCGTCGATGAACTCCCAGCCGTGGCGAAGATAAGCCGGGAGATACCAGGCGGATGCGGTAAGGACTGCGACTAAAGGACCCCACAGAAAGCTCACAAGCAGGTCTCTCTTCGGAAACTCCCTTCGAAGCAGATAGAAAAAGCCGACGATAGCCGCAGGGAACACGATCCCGATCAGGCCTTTGGCGAGGACGGCGACGCCTGAAAAGAAGTAAAAAGTGAAAAGGAAGAAAGCGCGTTTGCGGACGGACTCGTTTCTCTCGGACGACAGGTACCACAGATAGAATCCGGCAAGCGAAGCGGTCAGAGGGAAGGTGACGATGATGTCGAAGCTCGCGCCGCGCGAGAATACGATAAGGCCCAGCGAGGTGGCCGACACTGCCATCATCCAGTAGGGAAGGGGAGTCCGTCCGCTCTGAACGTCATATCCTCCCTCACGCTTCAGCCCGACCAGAAACAACGCGAAAACGGTCCCAAGCCCGAATAGAGCCGAACCGAGCCTTGCTGCGAATTCTGAAACGCCGAAGATGCCGTACGAAACGATCTGCATCCAGTAAAGGAGCGCGGGCTTTTCAAACCAGTTGTGGCCTCCGAGCGTCGTCGTGACCCAGTCGCCGCGTTCGAACATCTCTCTTGCGACCTGAGAATAACGCGGCTCGTCCGGTCCGAGAAGCGGCATGCCGAGGCCGAACATATACACGTATCCCATCAGGATCGCGGTAACGAAAAGCCAGATGAGAGGGCCCGGAAAGCGGAACTGTGATGACTTGGAAATTTCTGCCATACTAGCGGAAAATGCAAGTATTGCTTAATTTCGCCTCCCTTTCAATCTATGGACCCGAATGGAAATAACACGGCGAATGCGCCGATCAGAACCGGAGTCGTCGGCGTCGGTTCGCTTGGCCGGCATCACGCCCGGAACTACGCCGAACTTGCTGAAGAAGGCGCCTGCGAACTGATCGCCGTGTGCGATATCGACGAGGAAACTGGCCGCTCCATAGCGAGATCTCATTCGACTGGCTACGTGAGGGATTGGAAAGAACTCCTCGGGCGCGTCGAAGCGGTCTCGATAGTTGCACCGACGGAGCTTCATTGCGAAATGGCCTGCGGTTTTCTCGAGAACGGTGTGCACTGTCTTGTCGAGAAACCTATCGCGAGAACGATCGAAGAAGCGGACCGTATGATCGCCGCGGCAGACGCTTCGGGAGCGAAACTGATGGTGGGCCATTTGGAACGTTTCAATCCCGCAATGGCAGCGCTCAGGCCGCATGTTACCAAACCTTTGTATTTCGAGATCCACCGCGTTTCGCCGTTCCCGAACCGCAGTCTCGATGTTGACGTCGTCCTCGATGTCATGATCCACGACCTTGACGCGGTCCAGTGGCTTGTGGGCGAGGACGCGGCTCTCGATTCGGTAGCAGCCGTCGGTATCCCTATCATCTCGGACAAGGTCGATGCAGCGAACGCCCGCCTTGAGTTCAGCAACGGCGCCGTTGCGAACATAACCGCTTCCAGGGTCGGAACGGAGAAGATCCGGAAGACGCGCTTTTACCAGACCAACTCGTACGTGGTTCTTGACTATGCGACGAGATTTGCCTCGATCACGTCTCTCGATCCGGGTGCGTCTCATCCTTTGCTGGGAATCAGCGTGAACAAGCTGGAAGTCGAGGACGTCGAACCGCTCCGCGCGGAGCTTTCAGCGTTCCTCCGTTGCATCGCCGAAGACGATCGTCCTCCTGTCACTGCCGAAGACGGCCGACGTGCGCTTGTACTTGCGCTTAAGGTGCTTGAGAAGATCGAGTCCCACAGAGCGAAGCTGAGTATCTGAGATCCTGCCGATCAAATGTCTTCTGATCCTTTAAAAGAGTTCGTCGAGAGCCGGATCGACGCCGGCGATTTTCCTTCCGCTACGTGGTTTGTAGCGGATGAAGGGGGAATCCTCTCAGAAGGCTCGGCGGGGCTCGCGGTCACGGGCGACGGTCAGGTAGAGGCTTCGGTCGATACGATCTACGATCTCGCAAGCCTTACGAAACCGCTTGTGACCGGGTTGTTGTTCGCGATCCTCCTCGAATCGGGAGAAGTGGCGCTCGACGACCTGGTCTCCGGTCACTTCGAAGAGTTCGCGGTTCCCGGCAAACGGGAGATCACTTTCGAAGATCTTCTTTCCCATCGCACCGGATACGAGGCGTGGCGGCCTTTTTACCTTGAGGTGAAAGGTGACTCCAGGGACGAACGGGTGGCCGCCGTGGTCCGGAGGATAGCCGAGCTCCCGCTTTCCGGCCCGATTGGTTCCCGCGTGGTTTACAGCGATCTGAATTTCCTATTGCTTGGGGCTTTGATCGAGAAGATCTCCGGCCGGCGCCTGGACGAACTCGCGGTAGAGCACATCTTCCGGCCGCTGGGACTTAAAAGCACGTTCTTTCTACCGCCGAATGAACAGTACAGCCGTATCGCGGCGAGCGAAGAAGGAAACGCCTACGAGAGAGAGCTTTCCGAAGAAATGGGTTTCGAGACTCACGGATACGAATGGAGAACCGGGGTGATCCGGGGCGAGGTGCACGATGAGAATTGCAGGTTCCTCGGCGGCTACTCGGGTCACGCGGGCCTTTTCTCCACAGCCGCCGAGACCGCCCGCATCGCGTCGCAGTTCCTTCCCGGATCCGAACTTCTGAAGCCCGACTCGCTGGCGCTATTCCGCGAAAATTTAACTCCCGGGCTCGATCAGGCGCGTTCGTGCGCGTTTCAGCTCGCCGCGACGAAGGATTCCTCGGCTCACGGGGCGATCCCCGAAACTTCCTTCGGGCACCTGGGCTTCACAGGGACGATGGTCTGGATCGATCCCGAAAGCGCGCGGATCTACGTTCTGCTCACGAACCGGACCCACGGAAAACGGCCGCCGTTCGCGGACCTCTTCTACGCCAGGAGCGGATTTCTGCGCATCGCAGCGCGGATCGTGCGCGAACGGAGATAATCTGACGCGACGCGGGCCGATATGTTATGATTTTTGTTGGCGCTTTCTCCCTCGGGCTTCACTTCCCCGAAGCCGCTCGACCTTGAAGGTCATTCAAGTTAACCTTATATACAAGGCCATTCCAGTCACTCCCGACTCGACGCAGCCGGAGCAATCGAAATGAAGAGGATTTTCATCGCCGTCGCCGTTTCAGCATTATTTCTAACGGGCGTAAGCGTCCAGGCGCAGGACCTGGGCCGGCCGCGGGTCGTCAAGAAGGACGCCGAGCCTTCGAAACCGATCGAACCGCCGCCCCCGCTGGTAGTAGATGATGACGAGGTCCTGAAGATCGAGACGAATCTGGTGACGCTTCCTGTGTCGGTGCTCGACGAGCGCGGCCGCTTCATCTCCGATCTTGAGCCGGATGATTTCCAGGTTTACGAAGACGGAGTGATGCAGGACATCGAGTTCTTCCGCTCGGTCGAACAGCCGTTCACGGTCGTGCTTCTTCTCGATCTTAGCCCCTCGACCAAGTACAAGATCAGCGATATCCAGGACGCGGCGATCTCGTTCATCGACCAGTTGAGGCGCGATGACGAGATAATCGTCGTGACGTTCAGCCGCGATGTTCAGGTCGTCAGCCGCCAGAAGAGCAATTACCACAGGTTTCGAAGGGCGATCCGCGAGGCGAAGTTCGGTGACGGGACAAGCATTTACCAGGCGGTCGCTTATGCGATGAACAACGAGCTGAAGAACATCGAGGGTCGAAAGGCTCTGGTCATCTTCAGCGACGGCGTCGATACCTCCTCGCGCGGCGCTAACTACAACGGCACGATCCGCGACGCCGAAGCGCTCGACTCGCTCGTCTATCCGATCTGGTACAACACATTCCAGGAAGGCAAGGCGACTAAAGACGCCAACGGCGCGACGATCTATCCCGTCGGCGCCAGCCCGGAAGAGAACAAGCGCGGCCGCGAGTACCTCAACGACCTGACCGAGTTCGCAGGCGGCAAGCTCTACGAGGCGAACAGCGTCGAGAACCTGAACCAGGCATTCAGAAGCATTGCCGAAGAGCTCCGCAAACAGTACTACATCGGTTACTATCCGCAGATCGAGGGCAAGCTCGGCCAGCGCAAGCAGATCAACATACGGGTCAGGCGCCCCAGGCTCACCATAAGGTCCAAGAACAGCTACCGCGTAAACTTCTGATCAGGCGCCAACGGCCTCAGTCCCAGTCCATCTCCGGAAAATAAATCTGTCCGGCTCAAATGGAGTGTGCTACAATAAGCCCATTCTTATTGGGTTAAATGACATTTCGGACAAAGTGCGAACTCTCGGATAGGGTCCGAATTGCCAGGCATCTATCTCTCCCGGATGCTAATCCTAGGCGAGAATCACGCAACTTTCCCCGTTGTACGAACTCTCTATAAGCCGGAAGGCTGTCAGGACAATTTGGAGAAGCTGGACATGAGAAAGATCTTGGCCGCAGCAGTCCTCTTGGGAATGTCGGGAATGTACGCGTTTGCCCAGAGCACGAACACGACCCGCCCCCGAGTAGTTAACGACACAGATCAGAAGGTAGAACCCGCTTCCTCACCGCCGGAACTGAAGAACGACACGCCATATCCTGAAAACCGAAAGCCGGCTCCCGTGCTTCAGGACAACAGCCCGAACAAATCGCCGACCGACCTCGCGCCTCCTCCACCCCTTGTTCTCGAGGACGACGAGGTGATCAAGATCGACACAAACTTTGTGACGCTTCCGGTCTCCGTGCTCGACCGCGACGGGAGGTTCATTCCGGGCCTGACGCAGAGGGATTTCAAGATCTACGAGAACGGGGCCGAGCAGAGAGTTGAGTACTTCGCGTCGGTCGAAACGCCCTTTACGGTCGTTCTGCTTCTGGACGTGAGCCCCTCGACTCAGTACAAGATCGACGAGATCAGAATGGCGGCGATATCGTTCGTCGATCAGCTTCGGCCGAACGACACCGTGATGGTCGTCGCTTTCGACGAGGATTACCAGATCCTCACGAGGCCCACGAACGACCGGTTCCGGCTTCGGAGCGCCATCGAGCGCGCGAATTTCGGAAGCGGGACAAGCCTCTATGACGCTGTAGGAAAGACCATCGAGCGCGAGCTGAGGGACATTCCCGGAAGAAAGGCGATCGTTTTGTTCACCGACGGCGTGGACACGACCTCGAGGCTTACGAACTACGAAACGACGATCCGCCTGGTCGAAGAGGTCGATGCGCTCATCTATCCGATCAGATACGACACATACCGCCAGTACGCGGGATCGACCACGACGCGCCGTCCGATCAGGACAGGTAACGTCTGGGCCGACATCCTCGGCAGCATCATCGCCAGCCAGGGCGGCGGTTTCCCGGGAGTTCCCAGCGGAGCCAAGGGAACGAGCCCTGAAGAATACAGGGTAGGCAGGGTCTATCTTGAGGAACTCGCTCGCTACAGCGGCGGCAGGATGTTCGAGGCCGACACGGTCGCCAACCTCGACAGCTCGTTCCGCAGCATTGCGGAAGAACTGCGAAGGCAGTATTCGCTCGGTTATTATCCCGAGGTCGGAGGTGAGAGGGGCGAAAGGAAGCGGATCCGCGTGCGGGTGAGAGTCCCTGACGTCGTCGTCAGGACGAAGAGCAGCTACATCGTAGGCGATTACAACAGCTCTATGGGTTCGAATCGCTGATCAGCAGATCAATTTGGACCGCAGGGCCGCTCTGAAAAGGGCGGCCCTGAAGTTTATTTGGCTCCAAACCATCTTCCTTTCCGAAACGAGGCATCGTATGATCGTTTCCTGTACAATTCCCTGAAGAAAGTCCGAATGAACAGACTCCACTCCATCCTGGTTCCGGTTCTCCTTCTTTCGCTGTTCGCGGCGGCTGCGGCGCAGTCCGGCAAGAACAATTCCGAACGAACCAAGAAGGCCAACAAACGCCCCGCGGCCGAACAGCCGGAGCCGACGCCGCCTCCGCTTCCGGGGGACGAGATCGAGTCGGACGACATAATCACGGTAGATACGAATCTCGTAACTGTGCCCGTACGTGTGCTCGATAAGCAGGGAAGGTTCGTGGGAGGTCTTACGGAGAAGGACTTCAAGGTCTTCGAGGACAATGCCGAGCAGGAGGTCGCGTACTTCTCGAACGAGCAGAACCCATTCACTGTGGCGCTGGTGCTCGACATGAGTTACTCGAGCACGTTCAAGATCGACGAGATCCAGCAGGCGGCGCTCGCGTTCGTGACCGAGCTAAGGCCTAACGACAAGGTGATGGTCCTTTCTTTCGATGAGGAACTTCACATCCTTTGCGAACCGACGAACGACCGGAAGACGATCAACAATGCGATCATCCGCACGCGGGTCTCTTCCGGAACCAGCCTGTACGACGCGGTAAGCTTCGTGATCAACCAGCGGTTCCACAAGATCGAGGGGCGAAAGGCCATCGTTCTCTTTACCGACGGTGTGGACACGACCTCTCAAACGGCCCTCGACCGCGACAACCTGCGCGAGGCGTCTGAACTCGACGCGTTGATCTATCCGATCAGGTACGACACGTTCGCAGATGTCCAGGCGATTGAGAGCGGCCGCATGACGCTGCCTGACGAACAGAACAAGACCATCATCACGCCTCCGATCAACGGCGGAAACATACCTACGACCGGCACGAAGAACCCCCTTCCGTTTCCCCTTCCGACCGGAACGATCGGCGGTTCCGGCCGGCCCTCGCGGATACCGAGCGGACAAGGCACGACAAGAGAGGAATATGATCGCGCCGCGGCATATCTTGACCGAATGGCGCTGCTGACGGGAGGAAGGGTGTACGAGGCGAACAGCCCCGAGAACCTCTCGCGGGCCTTTTCGAAGATAGCCAGCGAATTGAGGGAGTTCTACAGCCTCGGCTTTTATCCGGCTGACACGGAGCCGGGCAGGATCCGCAGGCTGAAAGTGAAGGTATCTAAACCGGGTGTTGCGGTGCGCGCCCGCGACAGTTACGTCGTACGTGCTCCCGAGGACCGACCGAAGTTCGCTCCGGACACGAACTAGATCACCGTCCCGTCTTTGATCACTGAGTTCTTCGGTATCAGGATTATGCCGTCCCGTATGTAGTAGTTCTCGCCTTCGTCTTCCTCGATCCCGCGTTCGTTAACAAGTTTCACGTTCTGCCCGATCCGGACATTCTTGTCGATTATCGCCTTCCTGACGACGGTATTCGCGCCGATGCCCATATGAGGCCGGCCTGTCTCCAGGTTTTTCTGCATGTCTGCGACCGATTCGTAGTAGTCGGCGCCCATAATGATCGAATCTTCGACGCGCACGCCTGTGTCGATCCTGGATCTGAGCCCGAAGATCGAATTCCTCGCGTAGACTCCGTTCAGGATGCAGCCTTCGCTGATCATCGAAAAGCCTATGTCGCTGTCCTGTATCTTCGAAGGCGGAAGGTAGCGGCTGCGCGTGTAGATCGGCGCCGCGGCGTTGAAGAAGTTGAACTTTGGCAGCGGCCGCACAAGGTCGAGGTTTGCGTCGTAAAATGCCCTGATCGTTCCTATGTCTTCCCAGTAATCCGAGAAAAGGAAGGCCTGGACATTAAGGTTTTCGATCGATGCCGGGATCACCTCGCGGCCGAAATCGACCCATTCATCGTCCCTGTTCAGAAGTCCGACCAGGCTCTCGTACTTGAAAACATAGATCCCCATCGAGGCGAGGAAAGGCCGTTTCGAGGCCTCTTCTTCGGCGAGTCCAAAGCGTGTCGTATCGACCCTCATTGCCTCCAGTTCTTCGCCGGAAGGCTTTTCCCTGAATTCTTCGATCTTGCCTTCGCCGTCCGTTTTCAGAAGTCCGAACCCTTCCGCCTCCGAAGGCGTGCACGGGATCACCGAGATCGTCACGTCGGCGTTCGTCTCGAAATGCCTCTTGAGGAACGGCCTATAATCCATTCGGTAAAGGTGGTCGCCGGAAAGTATCAGGATCGTGTCCACGCCCCAGTCACGGATGTGCGGGATCACCTGGCGGACGGCGTCTGCCGTGCCCTGGAACCACTGCGGGCTGTCGCGTCTCTGCTCGGCCGCGATGATCTCGACGAATCCCGATGAGAAGGACGAGAAACGATAGGTCCTTGAAATATGGCGGTTCAGGGATGCCGAATTGAACTGCGTGAGCACGAAGATCTGCATCACGTCCGAGTTGATGCAGTTCGAGATCGGGACATCGACCAGCCTGTATTTTCCGCCAAGCGGAACCGCCGGTTTCGCCCGCTCCATCGTGAGCGGAAACAGCCTGGTTCCGGCGCCGCCGCCGAGGATGATCGCCATAACTTTCGGGTTCTGTTCCATAAACTGTATTGGTTCCAGCAGTTCCGGATTAGCGGGATTTAGCTAGAGAATAGCGTTGTTGAGATTCAGATATCAAGGCGCTTTCGATTCGAAGCTCTCGCGTCACCGCGGGCCACCCCGAGGAGTTCCAGGTTTAAGGTTCAAAGTTCAAAGTGCGAAGGTGGAAACGCGGCCCACACGTCATTGGTCGATAGTCATTGCCCACTGATCATTGCCCAATGAGCATTGACCAATGAAAAGCGCCATCTGCGCGAGACGTCAATAGCAACGCCGGACACCCGACATCTCCGGCTCAGTCAGGAGCCAAATGTCTGGACGAAAGAGGAGTCAACCGCAGAGCACGCAGAGATCGCCGAGGACTCAGGAATTTGTAAACGCAAAGAACGCAACGGTCGCGAAGATCTGATCTCCGCTTTCGACTGATGAACGTGTCTCAATTCTGGCGGCACGAATCGGCTGCCAGGGGATGCCTTGAATTCCTTCGCGACCGTTGCGGCCTTCGCGTTAAACTCTGCAGGATACTGTAAACGCCTCGTGCGGACTAACATCCCCTGATATTCTCACCTGTTAGTCGCCTTCAGCGACGGCCAATACGGACGCCGCCTTCGCGGGGTTGCATCCCGGGCTAAGTTGGATGGCGCACTTGGCGGCTTTGATCAAAACCGACGGGACGTCCTCCGAAACTGTCGGGGGAAAGCAGCAGAACCTTTTCGAGTATATAGAGGTGTTCTACAATCGTGAACGCCTCCAGTCGACGCGTGGATATCTCAGCCCGGCAGAATATGAATCGAGGTTTTTTGCAAAGCAACCGGGTGTCTGGTCTGGCGTGCCATTACATTCCCGACCTACCCCTGGAACTAAAGACTGGAACGATCCTACCGGGTACTTGAATAGTGCTTGTCCGAGTTATTTGGGAGACTGATATATGCGATTTGCCGCCACACTAGTGATCGCCACTTTTCTTGCTGCCTCGTCTCTTGCCTTGGGATGTATAGGTTTGCCTTTCAAACCCGGAGAAGGCGATGGAAGATTCAAGTGGAACAATGACAATCCCGTACCGCAGATAAAGTGGGAGGCAGGAGCATATTTAGGTATTAGACTTGGTAAATCCAGACTTGAAGACGTCGTCAAGAAATTTGGTGAGCCCAATTGGTCTGGAGAGCCTGAAGAGAAGACGTTTGAAGAAGATGGAGAAGATGAGATTCTGATTCAATACATGGGAAAAGAAGAACTTGAGGGACCCTTCGACATCATAGTAGGAAAGGACTCAAAGGTTGTTAAAGCAATAACGATTTACCTCCCAAAGTCTGAAAAGAAGAAGGCCATCATTTCTCGTTTTGGCGATGATTTCTACGAAGTTGCAAGTTGGCAATCATTATGTCGGAAGCCATCTACAGATGTGTCCGATGATGAACCACTTTCCCGGTACCCGATCTCGATGGTTTATCCTAAGCTCGGACTATACGTTTCCTTTCGAGAGGATGGCAGTGTTATTCATATAGGATATCTCTACAAATGTATTTAAATTGAAGTCTGAAGGAGACTGTTCAGAAGGCTCTGTAAAGTTTTCTGTGTAAAAGCCTTCCATTAGATGGACTGTGCGAGTCGTTCCTCGAACTCGATCATGTGCCGGTTAACCGCAAAGGTCGGGAAAGTGCAGCGATGGAACACTCGCATGCCAACATCAGATTCGTAACATCCATAACTCAGGCCAGCGCCATAGGCGCGGCAGGTCTGTAGCACGCGCCACAAACAAAAACGTCTCCTGAGCCGCGTAGCGGCGGCACCACGGTCTTGGCGGAATCGCGGCCCGCACGTCATTGGTCGATAGTCATTGCCCACTGATCATTGCCCAATGAACATTGATCAATGAAAAGCGCCGTAGGCGCGGAATGTTAATAGCATCGCGGCACCCTCGAGATCTCTGGTTCCGTCAGGAGCGAAATGTCTTTAGTCGCGAAGCGATTGCGTGATCCCGCATCGCCTGGATTCTTCTTGGAACTTGGAACCACTTAGACGTAGCCCTCCCTGACGGTCGGGCTTCGGACACTTCTCTTTGAACCTTGAACTTGGAACTACTTAGGCGTAGCCCTCCCTGACGGTCGGGCTTCGGACACTTCTCTTTGAACCTTGAACTTGGAACCACTTAGACGTAGCCCTCCCTGACGGTCGGGCTTCGGACACGCTCACGCTCTGGCGGCTTCCGCGGGCAACAGATCGGCCAATTCCTTTGACACATCCTCCGGGGCGTGGTACCGTCCTCCCACCGTTAGCGGAAACGGTCCCGATCTTTTCAGAATTGAACACCTCAGTGCAGGGGAAGCCGAGTGAAAATCTCGCACGATCGCGTCACAGTGAACGCCGCAAGGCGAAAGTCTGATGACCTGCCTTTGGTTTCATAACCCGAAAATGCTTCGCGTCAAGGCATTGGGAGACGGCAGCCGGCAACAGACCGCAGGGCCCCGACCTTTTTCCTTCGACGGAAGGAAGAAAGTCGGGGCCTTTTTGTTTTCCGCAAGGTCGTCCATGGCTCGAATCACCCAAATCGTCATCTTTCTGATCTGCGCCGCGATTCTTTCGGCTTGCGGTGCGGGCGCGCCTTCGGCGCCGGCAGCCGAAACGCGCCTCGTCACGGACGGGATCGGTCGAAAGGTCGAACTGCCGGCGGAGGTCACGCGGGCGGTTTCCCTGGCTCCGAACCTTACCGAGATCGTGTTCGCGGTGGGCGGCGGCGAAAAGCTGGTCGGTGTGACGACCTTCTGCAACTACCCGGCGGAAGCGAAACAGATCCCGAAGGTCGGAGACACTCTGAAGCCGAACGTTGAGACGATAGTCGCGCTCCGGCCCCAGGTCGTCTTTGTCTCGACCGCGTCGCAGCTCGAGGTCTTCACGGGACTGCTGGAGCGGCAGGGGATCGCCGTTTACGTTACCAATCCGGACTCCCTCGAAAGCGTGTTTGGATCGATGCTCGCCATCGGGGACGTGCTCGGAAAGAAACAGGAGGCCGAAGAGGTCGTCGGCCGGCTTCGGGCGAGAGTCGAAAAGGTGCGGGAAAAGGCAGCCCGGTTCACTTATGAGGTTCCGCAGACCGTGTTCGTGCAGATCGATCCCAATCTCTACACGGTGGGCAGAGGATCCTTCATCACCGACCTGATCGCCACTGCGGGAGGAAGGTCCGTCACGGCGGAAATCGAAACCGCCTATCCGAAAGTGAGCAAGGAAGCCGCGAGTGGTTACAACCCGCGGATCATCATCCTCTCCGACAGCCTCGACAACCGAGAGCCGAACGAGGTGTTCGCCGATTCCCAGGCGGTCCGGAACGGCCGTGTATTCCGGGTCGACGCCGATGTCCTTTCGCGCCCGGGGCCGAGGATCGTTCAGGCACTCGAGCAAATAGCAGACGCCATCCACGGACAAAAGCCGGCAGAATGACGAAACCGGGATCATCGGCGGGGAAGAGAAAAGCGCTCCGGTACGGCGCGGGGTTCGCGGTCCTGCTCGCTGCCTCACTTTTCGTCGGGGCCTCGCTTGGCGCCGAGCGGCTTTCGATCTTCAGCCTTTCCGACACAGAATCCGCGATCCTTTTCGGCATACGCTTCCCGAGGGTGCTTCTGGGCGCCTGCGTCGGGGCGAGCCTCGCCGTGGCGGGAGCCGGATTGCAGGCGCTTCTCAGAAATCCGCTTGCCGAGCCGTATCTCCTCGGGGTCTCGAACGGGGCCGCCCTCGGGACGATGCTCGCGATCATACTTTTCGGCTCTTTCGAGTTCGCAAGACCCGTCCTCGCGTTCGGAGGCGCCGCGCTAGCCACTTTCGCTGTTTACCAGATCGCGCGTTCGAAAGCGGGGATGAACGCCGAAAGGCTGATCCTTTCCGGCGTCATCATCACGACTCTGCTTTCATCGGTGATCATCCTGCTGACCAGCCTTCTCGACGCAACAAGGCTGCGGAGCTTCACCTTCTGGCTGCTCGGAGACCTTTCGCAGGCGACGATGACGGGCTTCTGGGTGTGCTTCGCCGCCGCGGTCGCCGGAACGCTGATCCTTTCGACCCAGGCGAAGGCGCTGAACCTGATGATGGTCGGCGAACGGGACGCTCTGGATTTCGGGGTGGAGGTCGGACGGACGAGGCTCGCCGTGTTCGCGGCATCGGCGGGGCTTGTTGGAGTCGCGGTTTCCGCTAGCGGATCCGTCGGTTTTGTTGGCCTGATCGTCCCGCACCTGATCCGGCTTTTCGCTGGGAGCGACAACCGGTTCGTGATCCCGTTCTCGGCGCTGTTCGGTGCCAGTTTTGTGGTCCTCGCGGACACTTTCGCGAGAACCCTGATAGCGCCCAGGGAACTGCCGGTTGGAGCGATCACGGCGCTGATCGGATGCCCCTTGTTCATATGGCTCCTGAGGAAGAACTGATCGATGCTCGAGGTTGAAGGCATAAAGGCAGGTTACGGCGGAAGAGCGGTGCTAGACGGCATCTCGTTCTCGGTTCAGGACGGGTCGATCACGGCGGTGCTCGGAGCGAACGGCGCCGGAAAAACAACCCTGATCCGGCTTCTGAACCGTTCGCTCGATCCTTTCGAAGGAGATGTCGTGCTCGAAGGAAGGCCGCTCGCGGATCTTTCGAGGCGCCAGATCGCCCGGTCCGTGGCCGTTGTTGCTCAGGAGAACGAGACCAATTTCCCGGTCTCCGTGCTCGAATTCGTCCTCGCGGGAAGGTTCGCGCACGGAAGCGCGTTCGGCTGGGAATCGGAAAGGGACATCGCGGCGGCGGAGACGGCAATGGAACTTTGCGAGCTCGAAGGGATGGGACACCGGCTTATGAACGAGCTTTCGGGAGGCGAGCGCCAGAGAGTTCTTCTTGCTCGGGCGCTTGCGACCGAGGCGGGAACGCTTCTGCTCGACGAACCGACGGCGAACCTCGACCTTTCGCACCAGGCGATGATGTTCCGGCTTGTTCGCGAACGCACCAAAGGTTGCGGCGGTTCGGCGGTGGTGATCACGCACGATCTTAACCTGGCTTCGGAATTCGCCGACCAGATACTGCTTTTGAAAGAAGGGAAGATCGCCGCCTGCGGGTCCCCGGAAGAGGTTCTTACTGCAGATCTGATCGCGGACCTGTTCGAAGTCGAGGTCCTCCTGGACAGGAATCCGAGGACGGGTAACGTCCGGATCACGACTCTCTTCTGATCGGAACCCGGAGCGCGAGCGACGGGCGTAACAGAGTACAGAGTACTGAGTACTGAGTACTGGGTGCTGGGTAGTGGGTAGTGGGTACAGAGTACAGAGTACAGAGTACAGAGTACTGAGTACTGGGTAGTGGGTACAGAGTACTGAGTACTGAGTACTGAGTGTCTGAACCCGGAGCGTGATCTGCCCCGAAGGGGCAACGGAGGGTAGCCCCGGGCAAGCCGCAGGCGCAGCCCTGGGTGGTGCGGGCATCCGTTTCAGAGCCGCGTTAGCGGCGACACATAACAAGCTGGAGAACGGCCGCAGATCGCGGCGCAAACCTACGCATACGCAACATTACGAAGTTTCTTGAGGAGCAATAATAAAATGAGACAGATCTTCATCGCGTTCGCGATTCTCGCCTTCGCAGCCGTCTGCGCCGCGCAGGCGAATTCCGACGTTTCCGGAACGGTAACGTTCCCGGACGAATCCCCCGCGCCCGGCGCGACCGTCAGGCTCTCGGGTGTAGCAACTTCGCGAACTTACACCTCCGTCTCCGATGCGAACGGCAATTTCCGGTTCGATGGCGTCCCCACCGGACGATACGTCCTTTCCGCCGAATCCCGCGACGGTTCCGCGTCGGCCGCGCGACTGATCGAGATCGGGCCCGGATCGGTGCTGGACGAACCGCTCGCCCTCGAGAGAATTCCCTCCGTTCGCGAGGTCGTTGACGTCTCGATCGCGGCAAACACCGTCCAACCGATCTCAGAGGTCTCGAAGACCATCGACGTGATCGGACCGAAGGAACTCGACTCGCGCAACGACGTCTCGGTCGTCGATACGCTCAAGACAGTCCCGGGCTTCCGCGTCCAGCAGCTCGGAGGATTCGGCTCCGTCGCGAACATCAAGACCCGGGGCCTTCAGGAACAGGCGACGTCGGTCCTGATCGAAGGGATGCGCTTCCGCGATCCTGCCGCGATCACGGGCGACGCGTCTCCGTTCCTCGCCGATATAACCGGGCTCGGCATTGACCGGATCGAGGTCCTGCGCGGATCGGGAAGCTCGGTTTACGGAACCAATGCGATCGGAGGAGTTATCGATCTGAGGACGGCCGAACCGCGCGACGGATTTCACGGGAATTTCGCGACCGAGGCGGGCGGGCTCGGCTACAAGCGGGTGTCGGGCGGACTGAACGGCGCGACAGGGAAGTTTTCGGCTGGCGGCAACTTCTCGCGCACGGTCGTCTCCGATGGGATCGACGGTGAGGACGATGTTGAAAACGACGGATTTCTGGGCCGCGCCGATTACCGGCCGTTCTCCGGCACGTCGTTCGGCGCAAAGCTGTTCCTGAACACCGCGAGGTTCCGCCTGAACACGAATCCGGACACGCTCGGCGACATCGGAACCGGGATCATCGACGCGCGTCCGGGAGTGAACTTCATTCCCGACGCGAACGATCCGGACAGCGCACAGGAGAACGATCTTCTGGGATTCCAGGCAAGGCTGGAGCACGTCCTCTCGCAGTCGCTCGTAGCGCGCGCTTCGTATCAGATCCTCGATACGGAAAGGGTCTCCGACAACGGCCCGCTGGGGCCCGGTTTCCAGCCGTTCGGAGGCGAAGAATCTAGCACCTTCGAAGGCAGGATCGACACGCTGAACGCGCGGATCGACTGGAGTCCCGGCCTGTTCCAGACCTTCTCGGCGGGATACGAGTTCGAATCGGAAGACTACGGGAACAGCGGGTTCGGGCCTTTTGCCGGAAGCGCTTTCTCCGCCCGATCCGGCCAGAGCAGCAACACGTTCTTCGTCCAGCATCTCGCGGGTTTCTTCGAATCGAGGCTCCAGTTGGCCGGCGGATTCCGGGCTCAGTTCTTCTCGGTCGGCGACATTCGGTTCAGCGTTCAGAATGCTCCTTACGAGGGCATCTCGATCGACGATCCTCCAACGGCTTACACATTCGACGGCGCCGCCGCGTGGCACTTCGGCTCGACCGGAACTAAGCTGCGCGCGCACGTCGGAAACGGATACCGCGTGCCATCGCTCTACGAGAGGCTTGGTACTTTCTACAGCTCGTTCTCGCAGGATTTTACGGCGCTTGGTGACCCGACACTGAAACCCGAACGTTCGATCGCGTTTGACGCGGGCATCGACCAGGACCTTGCCGGCGAACGCGTGCGTATCTCCGCGACCTATTTCTACACGAAAATGACCGACATCATAGGATTCGGAACACCTGTCCCGGACATCGGATCGACCCCGAGGCCGTTCGGAGGCTATCGCAACGAAGAAGGCGGTATCGCGCGCGGAGTCGAGCTTTCGGCTCGGGCGCAGCCGTTCCGTTCAACATACCTTTTCGCTTCGTACACATATACGAACAGCGATCAGCTTATGCCTGAGGTCGCCGGAAGCGGAGTCATTTCGACCCTCGGAATACCGGAAAGCCAGTTCACGTTTGTCGGGGTGCAGGAGGTCGCAAAGAACCTGACGTTCAGTCTTGACCTGAACATCACGAGCAGTTACCTTGCGCCGATCTTCAGCACGATGGACTTCAGCTCTGTGATCTACCGGTTCGATGGAAACCGCCGCGGAGACGTTTCAGCGGTGTACCGCGTTCCCGTCTTCAACGAAAGGGCGAGTCTGCGCCTCAGCGGTACCATCCAGAACCTTTTCGGCCAGGATTACTTCGAGAACGGATTCAGGACCGAAGGGAGGATCGCCCGCGCGGGAGCGGGAATCGAGTTTTGACGCCATTTTCTCGGGCTTTGCGCATTCGCCGTGCTATAATCGCCGAAAAAGTTTGGCGGTGAGTATTATGAGAATGTTGCAATCAGGCGTCTGCGCGGCATTTCTTCTTTGTTTGGCTGCAGCGGTTTCTGGACAGACCAAGACCGTCACCAATGCCGACCTCGAGAAGTACCGCGAGAAAAGGGTCGCGGCGGAGAAAGACCTAAGAGAGAACTACGAAGAGCTTGGATTTGCTTCGCCGGAAGAAAGGGCCCAAAGGATCGAGGAGTACCGGCGGCAGAAAGCCGAGCTTGTTGACGAGCTCCGCGAACGGGACCGTGTGGTGGTCGTCCAGGACGATGATCTGTACCAGGGTCCGCAGGTGATGTTCCCGTATCCCAACCCGAACTTTGTGGATTACGGCGGCCGGATCGCGCCCTCCTATTTCTACTACAGGTTTTACTATCCCTACGGCAACAAACGATACAATCGGTATCCCCGCGGGTACACGAGGTATGGAAGGGACACCTTCCGTCCCGGACAATTCCGCACCCTCCGGCGCCTCCTGAGGGAAGCTAGACGAGGGAGGCCGTAGGGCTCCAACTTCAAGGTTCAAAGTTCAAGGTTCAAAGTTCAAGGTTCAAAGTTCAAGGGTGAAGAATCCTGGGCAAGGAGCATGGAGCATGGAGCAGGGAACAAGTATCAGAGACCGGAGCTTAAATCTAAGAAAGAACTTGACAGATGATCAGCAACGACCATCATCGTTTTGGTCAATGGTCAATGGTCAATGGTCAATGGTCAATGGTCAATGGTCAATGGTCAATGGTCAATGGTCAATGGTCAATGGTCAATGGTCAATGGTCAATGGTCAATGCTCAATGGTCAATGGTCAATGACGAGTTATGAGCGAACTGGATAACGGCTGGGAGGCGGTGATCGGGATGGAGGTCCACGCCCAGTTGGCCACCGAGACGAAGATCTTTTGCGGATGCGCGGCGAACTTCGGCGACGAGCCGAATTCGAACACCTGTCCGGTCTGCCTGGGGCTTCCCGGCGCGCTTCCGGTTCTGAACCGGCGAGCGGTCGAGCTGGGTGCCCGCGCCGCGCTCGCGCTCGGCCTGACGATCAACGAGACCTCGATCTTCGCTCGCAAGAACTACTTTTACCCGGATCTTCCGAAGGGATACCAGATCTCGCAGTACGACCGGCCATTCTCTTCCGACGGCACGCTTACGATAATGACCTCCGAACGCGACGAGGGCGGCCACGCCCGCGACTGGAAGCCTATGACGATCGGGATCGTCCGGCTCCACCTGGAGGAAGACGCCGGCAAGAACGTCCACGAAGGCCTTCCCGAAACCGACAAGTATTCGTATGTCGATCTCAACCGAGCCGGGACTCCCCTGGCTGAGATCGTCACCGCGCCGGATTTCCGCACCTCCTGGCAGGCGTACGATTACGTCAACCACGTGCGCCGGGTGCTGCAGTGGGTCGGCGCGTCGGACGCCGATATGGAGAAGGGAAATCTGCGGTGCGAGGCGAACGTATCGGTGAGGAAGAAGGGCGAAGAGGAATTCCGCAACAAGGTCGAGCTGAAGAACCTGAACTCCGTGCGGTTCATGCAGAAAGCGATCGAGTTCGAGATCGAACGCCAGATCCGCGCTCACGAAGCCGGCGAAGAAGTGTTTCAGGAGACGCGGCTCTGGGACGAAAAGAACTCCGAAACGCGTGTGATGCGGTCCAAAGAGGACGCGCACGATTATCGGTACTTTCCGGAACCGGACCTTCAGCCGCTCAGGGTGTCGGGCGAATTCGTCGAGAAGACCCGGGCAGAGATGCCCGAGCTTCCGGACTCGATGGTCACAAGGTTCATGTCCGAATACGGCCTCGGATTTTCCGATGCGTCGCAATTGGTTTCCGACAAGGGCCTTGCCGAATACTACGAATCCGCCGCGAGGGCCTCGGGCGATCCGAGAGCGGCGGCAAACTGGATTCAGGCCGAACTGCTCCGCGAGCTTAACAATTCGGGAAAGTCGGCGGCCGAATCTCCGGTGACTGCTGAAGGGCTGGCGGAATTGATCAAGTTCATCGATTCGGGAAAGATCAGCGGAAAGCAGGCGAAGGAAGTGCTTCCCGAAATGTTCGAAACGGGCAGATCGGCTAAAGAGATAATAAGCGAAAAAGGGATGGAGCAGGTCTCAGACCGCGGCGCGATCGAAAAGATCGTTGACGAGGTGCTTGAGGCCAACCCCGAACAGGCGGAAGCCATGTTCGGAGGTAACGACAGACTGATCGGATTTTTCGTCGGGCAAGTGATGAAGGAATCACAGGGCAAGGCGAATCCGCAGATGGTTAACGAGATCCTCAGGTCGAAGATGTGATTGCAATCCCGGGTTCGCCCTTCAAGACGGCGGATGCGGCAATGTGTCCCTAAGACGGGTCACACAAGGAGGTATTATGAAGAAGTTCCTTATCCTGACGACGGTTTTGCTGGCTTGCACTTCTCTAACATACGGCCAACAGGACACTCCCTATCCGCAAAGAACGCCGAATCCTCTCTATCCTGGCGATCAGACTGAAGACGCGGTGCGGCGTAGCGAGGACCTGAAGAGAAGGTCCGACGCGCTTCGGATGACCCAGAACCTTCCTCCCGAAGTTCCTGACGCCCAAAGGAAGGAATTCGCGGCGACGATCGAACCTCTGTACCGCGAATCGACGGAAGAGGAGCGTGCTTTCATGGCGGTTTCGGATGAAGACAAGGCGGGATACGAACGCTTCGCAGGGAAGAAGGATTCGGGTCTCGTACTGCTCGTCGAGGACAGGGGCTGCGCCGACAACGCCAAAGTCGTAAGCGCTTCTGTCGATTGCTCCAGGTACTCAATGCCCGGGGCAGGGTCCGGTTATTCATTCCGCTTCGGCGACTACCGTATGCATCACATCGCAGACATAGTCTTCAAGAAGGGGAATTTTGAGGCGCTCGGGGTGCTGAATCACGGGATTATCGTCGACCTTGGTGATGTCCCGTTCGAATCGATCACCGAGAAGTCGGACGGAGTGGCTTATCTCGCCAAAATCAAGCCATCGAAGGACTTTCAGGAGGCGGCGGTGCTCGCTGACAAGCTGACGAAGGGCATCAAGGAAAATGGAAGGACCTACGCTAGCATTCTTCCGGTCAAGGAGAATTCCACTTATGTGATCAGGTCCATAGCCTATGAGGGCGAAGCACTGCGCAAGGTCGCCGGAATCGTTTATAACGAGCTCGATCTCGACAAGAGGCGGGATGTCCTGATCGCGTTCAGGGTCTTGCGGCTCGCCGACGGCAGCGCCACGATAGTCTGGAAGGAACTTGATGACAGCAAGGCGCCAAAACTGAAGCCCGATAAGAAATAGACAAGGAGTACCGGGATGAAAAAGAGACTTGCCAGTTGTGCGATCGTCTTGGCCGTTGTCGGTCTCTGTACGGTCGGGATCGTCGCGCAGAATCCTCCCTCGAGGCCTGATCGGCCCACCCAGTCGGACATCGTCAAAGACAATCTCGAGCGCAGAATGAATACGATGCGCAATCTCGACGCCCTTGCCCGAAGACAGGCGGAGATCGAACGGCGCGAGGAGCTGAAGACCAGGTACTTCAGACCTGAATTGTCGGATGAACTTCGTGAGCGGATGGAAGTGGCTCCCGATGTGCTTCAGGCATACGGCGATCTTCTGAGCCGGCCGGACACGGGAGCGATTCGGCTCGTTCCGCAAGGGGACTGTACGCGAATCGAAAGGCTTTCTAAGGCGACCGAGTGCTACCAGGAGAATGCCAACATCCGGGAGTACGCCAATGCTTTCTCTTTCAGGGAGAAATTGCACACGTTGTTCGGAAGGTCGGATATAGGGATCACCAGCAAGTACTTTGTCGGCGGCCGCCATTCCGTACAGACGATGATCGTGGATCTCGGACAGATGGAGCTTTCGGCCGTTGACCGGGACTCGGCGGAGATCAGCTTTCTCTTCAGTTTCGTGCCCGAGGCGAGCTCGAAGGGGATGGACGCTCAGTTCGACGATCTGAAGAACGGAATGACCGTCGCCAGCTTTGAGAACGGGGCTGTCGGCAGGACCCGAAACTACTCGAAAGTGGCGAAGATCGAACCTGGCCATGTATATGCTTTCCGCTCGATCGCCTACCGCGGAGAGACGACTGAACCTCTTGAGAAGGACGCGGATGTAGTGGTCGTCTTCAAGGTCGTTGACAGGGAAGAGGACGGCGACACGACGATAGTCTGGAAGGTGCTTTCGCGAAAGCCAGGGATGGTGATGAAGATGTCGGAGGAGCCAGCCGCGAATGGATTATAGGACAGCCGTCATTACTGGCGGCACGAAGGGGATCGGACGCGCGGTCGCCGAAGCGTTGCTTCTACGTGGCCTGCGCGTCTTTATTTGCGCGAGAAACAAGGCCGAGATCAGTGAAGCGGTCCGCGAACTCTCGGAGAAAGGAAGTGTCGCCGGCGAGGTATGCGATGTGCGCAGTGAGGAACAGGTCCGGATGATGCTCGAAGAATGCGTTCGGGTCTTCGGAGGCGTCGATGTTCTCGTGAACAACGCAGGCGTAGGTGTGTTCGGTCAGACCGTCGAGGAGATGTCGCCTGCGGATTTCAGGAAGATCGTGGAGACGAATCTGCTGGGGGTTTACTACGCCTGTCATTTCGCGATACCCCTGATGAAGGACCGAGGCGGTTACATCATCAACATATCGTCGCTCGCAGGTCAAAACGCCCATCCGAAAATGGCCGCCTACAATGCCTCGAAGTTCGGGCTCAACGGTTTCACGGAAGCATTAATGCAGGAGGTCCGCCACGAAGGGATCAAGGTCAGCTATATTTGCCCCGGCTCCGTGAACACGGAATTCGGGGGCGACGAGGTTTCGGCCGAGAAGGCCTGGCAGCTGCAGGGTGCGGACATCGCGAAGGCGGTCGTGGATCTGCTCGATTTTGCTCCGAACGCGCTCCCCAGCAAGATCGAGATCCGGCCGAGCAAGCCGCCGAAGAAGTGAGCCGTTTATCCGGCGCACTTGTGCGCGGGACAAGCAATGAGCCGTTTAGCGACGGGCACAACAAACGCCAACCTAAAGACAACCGCGTAGCGGTCATGTGCATTTAGCCGTGGGTAAGCCCGAAGGGCGCAACCCACGGTCCAGTCGGCCCCAAGATCAACAAGCCGCGTAGCGGCGACATGACCTGAAAAGAACAATTAGGTCAGAACCCGGAGCGCGAGCGACGGGCATAGCAATCAGAACCCGGAGCGCAAGCGACGGGCACAACAAATGCCAGCCTAAGGACGACCCTGTAGCGGTCGCGTGCATTTAGCGGTGGGTAAGCCCGCAGGGCGCAACCCGCGGTCAAGGCGGCCCCAGGATCTACAAGCCGCGTAGCGGCGACATGAATCGACAATCGAGATTCCGTCAAGCCGAATCGAAACGACAGGCCGGCACGATTCTCGACCTCCAGATCCCATTCGCTTCGCTCAATGCGGGCGGGCCGCCCGCGCTCCAATCAAAACCAGCCAACTCTGCCAACTGGGTCAACTCAGCCAACCCGCCAAACTCCTACCGCTTTCCGCTCAGAGTCCTGATCGCTTCTACAAGCTTCGAATCTTCGTAGGGCTTGCTGAGGTACTCCGAAACTCCCAGCTCGATCGCCTTCGTGCGGTGCTTGTCGCCGGCCCTCGAAGTGATCATCACGACCGGAATGTGCTTCAGCTTTTCGTTCTGTTTCAATATCGAAAGCAGTTCGTATCCGTCCATTTCGGGCATCTCGACGTCGGTCAGGATCACGTCCGGCAGTTCCGTAAGCGACATCAGAAGGTCCAGTGCCTCCGTACCGTCCTTGGCGACCACCGGCTCCCATCCGCTGTTCTTCACCAGGCGAGAATTGACGTGCCGGACGCTGGGACTGTCGTCAACGATCATCACTGTTGTCTTCGAAAGCGCGGATGCCGGCTGTGCCGGGACCTGCGGAGCCTGCTCTTTCTTTTTCCTTTCTCGCGCCCGGGCGCTCCGGGGGTCGAGCAGCTGGACGAGATCGAGAACGGGCACTACCGTTCCATCGCCGAGTATGGTCGCGCCGAGCAATTCCGGAAGGTCCTTCAACGGATGCCCGAGAGGCTTGATAACGATCTCCTCCGGTTTCGATATCTCATCGACCAGCAGTGCGCATTTCTTCTTTACCGTATCGAGAAGCAGTAGCTGGGAGTCGCGCTCGAAGGTGTGGGCGTTCGAATCGACACCCAGAAGCTCGTTCAGATACACGAACGAATGCTTGCCTGTGCCCAGGTTCACGGAGCCCGATTCGCGCGCCGCCTGAAGGTCCGTCGACGTGATCTCCGAGATCTGCTTGACGAGTTTTAGGGGGAAGGCGAACGTTCGTTCGTTCACCTTTACAAGAAGCGCCCTCGCGATGGCAAGCGCCATCGGCACCCTGATGGTGAACGATGTTCCGTTCTGGGGCTCGGACGACACGGAAACAGTCCCCTGCTGACGAAGTATGTTCGTCTTGACGATGTTCATTCCGACGCCGCGGCCCGCTATCTGGCTTATCTCGCTCGCGGTAGTAAGCCCGGGAAGAAACACGAGCGAAAGCGCCTCTTCCTCGGACATCCTTGCGGCTTCTTCCTTAGTGATGAGCCCCGACCCGAGGGCCTTTTCCTTCAGCGACGCTGACGAGATCCCGCCCCCGTCGTCGCTGACGACTAGAATGATGTGCGTTCCTTCGCTAAAGACTCTCAGATTGATCTGGCCTTTCTCGTCCTTGCCCAGCAGTCGCCGCGTCTCCGGCTTCTCGATGCCGTGGGCGACGGCGTTCCTCAAGAGATGCAGAAGCGGTTCGACAAGGGAATCGAGGATGTGCGTGTCCACCTCCAGGTTTTCGCCTTCGAGGGTCAGGTCGACGAGCTTGTCGAGCTCCGAGGCGGTCATCCTCACGGTCCTCTGCAGCCGTGCCCCGAGCGTGCCGAATTTGATCATCCGCAGGCTCAGAAGCTTTTCCTGGATCTCGTCGATCAGCCGTTTTTGGGTGTCATAGAGCGATTCGAACGAGCTCCGGATCACGTTCAGCTCGTTGGTGATGGAGAATGCGTCCGTAGTCGTTTCAAGTAGTTCCCGCGTCAGCTGATTGAAATCCGTGTACCTGTCGAACTCCAGGCTGTCGAACTCTTCGCCCTCGTCCGAGCCGTTCTGCGATAGAGGTGTTGAACGCAATGCGCCCGGCAGCCCGAGATCCCTGTAGACAGGGCCGGTTCCGGGATTTCCGGCTCCGAAGTCCGTTTCGAGCTTGCCGGTCGATCTCTGCAGTCTTCGGGTGCTGTTCTGGAGCTCCTTGATCTGAAGTTCCAGTTCCGAAAGCCTCTGCTGGAACACCGCCCGGCCGAAGACCATCTCGCGGACAAGCTTTACAAGATCGTCCAGTTTGTCGAGCGAGATGCGCACGACAGACCGGTTCGATTGTCCGTTCGCCTGCTGAAAGGCAGGCGCCTTGATCTCCGGATCGTCATCCGCTTCGCCGCCGGCGTCCGTTTCTGAAAAGTTGGGCGCCGCTGCCGCTTCTGTCTGCGTTCCTGACGCGAGACTCTTCAGCATCTCCTCGAACTGCGCGAATGTTTTCCCGATCTTGTCCTCGAGATCCCGGGAAGTATCGTTGTTGGCGACCGCGCTTATGCAGTCGCTCGCAGCAAGAAGCAGCTGGAAGATCTCCGTGTTGCCCTCGATCTCGTTCTCGGAAATGTGGTCCAGAAGGTCCTCGACCTTATGTGCAAGACCCGACAGCCTCGTCAGGCCGACGATCCCCGCGGAGCCCTTGAGCGTGTGCGAACTGCGACGGATCTCGAGCAGCGCTTCGCGGTCGTTCGGCGACTTTTCCAGCCGTTCGAGATTCTCGTTGATGTTCTTGAGGTGATCCTCCGCTTCCATCGCGAAGATCTCGAGCATTTCTTCATCGATCTCGAACTCGCCCTCGTCCTCCGCGGCCAGCTCTTCGTCGGCCGCGGGCATTTCTTCCGCCGCAGGCGTCTCCCAGGCCGGTTCCGCCTCGGCATTCGGCGACCTGATCTTGTCAAAGGACTCGTCGAGCAGGCTCGAAAGGTCGAGCTCGAAATCATCGGACCCGAAACGAACCTCAGCGATCTCGGCCTCGAGCGCCGCGATCTCGTCGAGCACCGGAAGGGCGTCCGTTTCCGGATCGGGACTCCCCGAAGCTACCAGCCGCCCGATGTCCGAACCGAGCCTTTCGGCAAGTTCCGCGGCCGGGTCCATCCCGGCTTCCCGCGCGGAGCCGGCAAGCTGAGACAGGTTCTCCGGCATTCCGGAAAGGCCTTTCAGGTCGCCTTCACCCCTGGACCACACCAAAATGGTCCCGCGGAGCCTCTGCAGGAGCATCTCGGATTGCTCGATGATCTGCTGTCTCGATTCGACGTTGAGTACTGTCATTTATTGGTCGTCCCGATCTGCCGTCGGTCAGTTCAGAAAAGGAGTGTCGTTTCCGGATGAGTTCCTGAGAAGGTACGAGGAGGCGCTTTTGTCCTCGGGCAGCTTGAACGGCGCGACCGAACCGCGAAGTTCGTCCGAAAGCTCGACCAGCTTCTTCACCGATTTCGCCGCGCGATTCGAACCTTCGTTGACGAGTTCTGTGACCTTCGAGATATTCGCCATCGCGTTCGAGATATCCTCGGATGTCTGCGCCTGCCGCTTGGCGGATTCGGAGATCGACTGGATAAGTTCCGCGAGCCGCGTTGAGACCTTCTCGATCTCCACAAGCGCCTGTCCCGCGTTGTCGGCAAGCGTCGAGCCGACCACGACCTCGTGGATCGTCTCTTCCATCGATGCGACCACGTCCTTGGTTTCTATCTGGATCGTCTGGGCCAGCGCCGCGATCTGCTGCGTCAGGTGGTTCGAACGCTCGGCGAGCCTCTCAACTTCTTCGGCTACGAAGGCAAATCCGCGCCCCGCTTCGCCGGCGGCGGAAGCCTGCAGGGAAGCGTTGAGCGCCAGAAGGCTTGTGCGCTCCGAAAGATCATCGATCAGCTGGACGATGTGGCTGATCTCCTGCGAGCGTTCACCCAGCTTCTTGATCCTCCTTGCCGTCTCCTGGACCTGTTTCCGGATGCCGTTCATTGCATTGATATTGTCCTGGACGGCCTTTGAGCCGTAGCGGGCGTTATTGAGCGATTCGCCCGCCACCTGGGCGGACATCGAAGCGTTGCCGGATACCTCCTGGATCTGGACCGCCATGTTCGAGACCGCGGACGTGATCCTTGCGATTTGCGAAGCCTGGGCCTCGCTTCCGCTCGCGAGCTGTTCGGTCGTGTCGTTGATCGAGTTCGAGGAGATGCTCACCTGGAATGTGAGGTCCTTGACCTGCTTGATCAGCGACCGCAGCTCGCGCGTCATCGAGTTGAACGCCTCCGCGATCGCACCGGTCATTTCGGGCGACACCTCCGCCTGAACCGTCAGATCGCCTGCCGCGACCTCGGACACTTCCTCGAGAAGTTGGAGGATCGACTCCTGAAGCCGGTCGCGTTTTTCCTGAGTTTCAACCACTTCCTTCAGCTGGTCCATCATGTTCTGGAACGACTGCCCGAAACGGTCGTTCCCGGATCTTTGCAGAATGATGCCGGAGAGATCCCCGGCGGCGATCTGGTCGGCGATGGCCGCCTTTTCCTGCATGTACGCGGAGACGTCCTTCAGCGAAAGCATCAGCTCGGTTTGCGACACCGAATCGCCGTCGAGAGGATCGCCCTGCGCCAGCTGCGCGGCCGCGGTCGATGCCTCGTGCAGTTCCGCGTTGAGGTTTATGTTGGAAAGATTGACGGCCAGAAGCGACGCAAGCACCGCGAGAACGCCCACCCCGAGGATCAACGTTGCCGAAGTAGGGTTCTCCGGAAGGCCCAGGTACGAGGCATTGACCATCACCGCGCCGAGCAGCAGGAAGGCGATCGAAATGAACGAGAATGCCTTTAGAAGCAGGTTCCAGATTGGGTTGTTCGACATATGCTGCTCCTGTACCTAGGTCGCCGGTCCGTCTTCATAACCGAGGATGTCCTCGACCTGGACAGTTTCGGTTTCAGCGCTGCCGGCCTCGTAGTATTCCGCCATCCCGAACTCTTCCGGTTCGTCGTCGAAGCTCGGAACAGCCCAGGACTCTTCGGGCGAGGCATCATCCACCTGCACATCCCGGCCTTGAGTTCCGGCGTTCCGGATCTCAGCCAGCGAAGCGACGAGATCTGTATCCTCGTTCGAGTGAAGAAGCCCGCCATGTCCCGAATCCGGCCGGGCGTCGGAATCCGGTGAGGAAACGGTCACCCTGTATTCGCTGACGCCGACCTGAATGTTGTTCAGGACCTGTCCAAGATTTCCGAGTTCTTTTGTGGAACTGCGCAGTTCGTCGACCTTCGCCCGGCCTTCGGAGATAGAGTTGACGAACTTCAGAAAGGCCTGTTCGCTTTCTTCCGAACGGTCGCCGGCGAGCGCAACCAGGTTCTCCTGGAGGTTTATGAACTGGGCGACGTAACGCTCCAGTTCGGCGAGAATGTTCCCGCTCTCGATCGAGTATTTGGAGAAACCCGAGATCTCCCCGCCTGCGAGCTCCAGCGCGTTCTCGACCTTTCTGATCTCTGTCGACACGCTCTTGTTCAGCGCCGCTATCTGGCGGTTTGTCGAATTGGCGCGTGCGGCAAGCCGCTCGACCTCTTCCGCAACTAACGCAAATCCCTGACCCTTGTCGCCCAACTCGGCCGCCTGGATCGATGCGTTCAGCGCGACCATGTTGGTCCGGTTCGCAAGGTCTTCCACGGTCGTCGCGAGCTTCCCGATCTCCTGCGTACGCTCGTTCAGGCTCTGGACGCGCTTGACGGCTTCGCGCATCTGTTTCCGGAGTTTGCTGACCGACTCGGCGTTCTGGGCGGTGATCTGGTTGCCCTTCTGCACCTTCTCGATCGACTGCCTCGCCGACTGCGACGAGTTGTTGAGGTCCTCCGAGATCTTCTTTACGAGGTTCGGCACCTGCTTCAGTGTTATCGACGCCTGCATCAGGTCGTCTATGCGCGATTCATCCTGCTGGATCAGCTCCCGAAGGTCCTTTTCGATCTTCTTTGAAAGTTCACCGGCTTCGCGCGAGTCGTTGCGTGCGAGCTCGACGATCGATGAAAGGCTGTCGATCAGATAGTTGACGGTCGCGGCGATCTCCTTGGTCTGCAAGTCCTCGCTCCAGACTCTGGCGGAAAGGTTCCCGGACCTGATCGGCGAGATCTCGCGTTTGATCTGTTCAACTGCGGTCTGAAGTCTGTCGAGATCCTCTTTGGCGTTTATCGACTCGGATACTTTCGAGAGCAGCTTTTGGAAAGTGGCGCTCAGGCGGTCGGAGCCTTCGAGCGACGCCAGCGACACGTCAAGGTTTCCGGCCGCCACTTTTTCCATAAGGGTGACGAGCATCTGGACCTGCTGGGAATTTCGGTAGAGCGTGTTGAGAAGCTCGTCGGTCTCGTACGATCCGGACGTCTTGGGAAGCGATGTGGAGGAAGTCCGTTCGAGGCTCTTCGAAAGAAGGGTCACCTTCTCGATCGGACTTACTATCTCGTTCGAAAGCCACCAGCCGAAAACAACCACCGTAAATGCAAGGAAAAGGAAGGGTATGAAGATACCGTAAAACACGTCGTTCACGAGCAGCGTGACGACAAGGTAAGAGATCAGCCCGAATGTGCAAATGAAGAACGCGAGGACGCTTGTGGAGATCCAGATCCTTCCCCTCAGCGAGTTGAAAAGCGAGTTTGTTATTTGTCTGGGCATTTAACCGATTTTGATCCTCAGACCAGTTTCAGCGATTCGACCAGCTTTCCCACGTTGATCACGGTGAACCGCTCGTTCCTGTGTTCGAATTCACCGGACTCGAACGGCCTGCTCGCGGCCGCGGCGGGCAGTATCTTCGATTTCTCGATGGTGATGATCTCCCTGAGCTTCTCGACACGGAACGCGATCAGGGCGTCCATCGTTTCCAGCCGCACGACGATGTGCTTGTGGGACCGCCCGCCTGCCGGGAGATCTCCGCCCAGGAGTTCCCCGAGTTCGACCACCGTGACAATCTCGCTGCGCAGATTCGCGATCCCCCTCAGCCATTCAGGCGTGTTGGGAAGCCTTGCCGGCGACAGGTCGCGAAGCACTTCCGTGACCGTCTGCGAGTCGACCGCGAAGTTCGCCCCTCCGACGACAAACACGATGAACTTCCTGCCCTGGGAAACGGGGCCGGGTTCATCGTGGGCCTGCCGACCGATCTTTCCGGCCGCATCGCTCGTGGCGGGGCTCACCGGGTTTCCGGCGGGATCATTGGTCATTATTCAGCGTTACAGGGATCGAGCGGTGAGCGTGTAAAACTCCGGATGATGGTGAGGATCATCCGGCCGGAACCTGAATGACGGGCGGCGTCCTGCCGCCCGGACCTACATCAGGTATTCGTTGACCGTGCGCATAAGGGTCTCGGGACCGAACGGCTTGGTGATGTAGTCGCTCGTTCCCACCATCTTTCCGCGCACCTTGTCGAAGAAGCCGTCCTTGCCGGAGATCATCACGACCGGGACGTTCTTCGTAGCTTCATTTCCTCGGATCAGCTTGCAGACCTGGTAGCCGTCCATTCTCGGCATCGTGATGTCGAGGAGGACGAGGTCCGGGACCACGTCGGCGATCTTCTCGAGGGCGTCCACTCCGTCGACGGCGCAGATCGTCTCGTGACCGCACTTCTGGAGTTTCAGAGAGATCAGTTTCCTGATCGTCGGGCTGTCGTCAACGACCAGAATGGTCTTGGCCGTCGGCTGAGCTTCCTTCGAGTTGTTCTGCTGTTCGATCTCGGCAACTCTGACCGCGAGCGCGTCAACCTGCGAGCTGACCACGACATCGTTCGGGTTCTTCGCAGCGTATTCCTGAAGGTATTCGAAACCCTTCCGGTACTGCTTCAGGTTGATATAAGCGATGCCGAGCGAGTAGAGCTCTTCGGGCACCACCCCGCGTACGTTCTGCTCCGTTTCCATCTTTTCGACGGCATGTCCGAGAACTTCCGCATCGGCGTTGTTTCCCGAGAGCAGCATCTCCAGATCAGAAAGGCTGAGAACGGATCGGCACGATTGGCAGACAAAGGCCTGGTGGCCAAGTTCGCTTCCGCAGAACGGGCATTCCACAGACGTATCGACCACGGGCTCGGCGCCGAGGAATTCATCGGTTTCGACCGGCACGAAATCCCGCGTCTCGTCGAAGGATTCGTCTTCGATCACGTCAATCTCTTCGAAAGACGATTCGGCAGCTTCGAACGAAACCGCTTCTTCCGGCTGGGATATGGGAGCCGGCTCTTCTTCTTCCAGTTCGGCAAGCTCGAAGAACTCTTCTGAGGATTCCTCCGGTTCGTCGAACTGTCCGAAATCAGGCTCGGAAACTTCCATCTCCTCGACGGCTGAATCGTCTGCCGAAAACTCGACCTCGTCGGAAACGTATCCGGCCTCGTCCTCTTCGGAATCGACCTCAAGCGTTTCGAATTCGACCTCTTCGACGGCCTCCTCAACCGCGGATTCCGCAACGGCTGAGAAGTCTTCGTCATTCTCGTGGTCCCATTCGCCGTTCGTCCTGAAGGTCAGGGTTTCCGCCGATTCCATCTCGGACTCCGGAGCGGCGTTTTCGGAAGGCTCTTCGACCTGGGGAGCGCTGTTCACGATCATTCGCAGGGAATCCAGATTCGCGCGCGCTACCTGATTGTCCTCGTTCAGATCGAGAACATGCTCGAAGCAGCTGATCTTTTCATCGAACGATTCGGCGAGATGGGCCTTTAGCATCCAGGCATCCTCGAGGGAAGGATCTTCTTCGAGGATCTCCGCCAGGATCATTTCCGCTTCCTCACGGCCGCCTGCGATCGCCAGCCTGTTGGCGTCCATAAGCTTCGATCGGGTTTCACGAGCCCTGAACTCATCCATCTGCGCCCTGGCGCTTTCGTTGCCGGGATCGATCCTCAGAACGCGGCCCAGGTGCGAACGTTTCTCGCTGTCGGATTCCGACAGAGAAGCCAGCCAAAGCCAGGCGGATTCGTTGCGGTCGTCGTGTACGATCGCCTGCATAAAGTACTTCTTTGCAAGCTCCCGGTCTTCGTTCTCGGCCGCTTCCGAACCCTTCCCGACGCAATTCCGGGCAAGCAGCGCCCTCGTCGATGCGGCCCATTCGAGGGCTCGTTCGTTCGAAGGATCTATCCGAAGCACGTTGTTAAGGAAAACGAGGAGTTCCTCCGGGTATTCGCTGATCGAAGCAAGCCAAAGCCAGGCGCTCTCATTGTCAGGATCGGTGTCGGTTACACTCAGAAGATACGCCCTGGCCTCCGATCGGTCGCCGCTCTGGGCGGCATCAATGCCTTTGCGGAGCATCTCGTCCGATTCGGACGAGCTGCCGGCGGGCGCGAGATCTTCCAGATGGCTCGGGTCGACCATCGGGAGCGATGCACTCTGCGATTCAAATTCAAGTTTCATAGTCGTAGGTTGGTCTTTTGGTTCCGGATTTTGCTGAGGGAGCGTGGAGTTAGCCGATCGGATGAGGGTCGGTGACAATTTTCGGCATATGCCGGCTGACAAATAGTGCTATTTCGATTTTGGTTTTCGGAACTGCTATTTGCCTGAAATGCAGCAAAAATCGCTGGATCGGCTGGATTTACCGGTTCGCTGAAGGGACCGGCAGTTTACGTGGAAAGCAATACGCAGACCAAAAGAGGCAGGCGTCAGCGTTCGGAAAGAACGTGGCGCAGTAGTGAGTGGAGTTTTTGAGAGGCGATCCCGAAGTGCCGCATCACCGATTCGGCCTCAAGCGGCGGGCCCTCCCGCGGAGGCTGTTCGAGTACCGCTGCGATGAGATTGTTCTTCGGAGTGTGTTCGGGAGAGACGAACTCCATCATTCTCACCTTGTATCCCAGGTGACCAAGAAGAAGCGCGCGTATGCCGTCCGTCACCGATTCCGTTTCGCGTTCGAGCAAGAGGCCGAATTCATTGAGCGGCGACGCGCCACCCGGATATTTGAGCTGAGGTCTGAGCTCCTTCTGACAACACGGAGCAGCGACAATGATCTTCGATCCCGCGATGATCCCCTTGAAAATCGCGTCGTCGGTGGCGGTATCGCAGGCGTGAAGGGCGATCAGGATGTCGGGAGATCCCGCGTCGTAATCGGCTATCGTTCCAAGGTCGAACCTCAGTCCTTCAAATCCGCAATGGGAAGCGGCGCGCGAGCACAGATCGACGAGATCCCCGCGTTCTTCGATCCCTTTCACTGAAGCGGCGAGCCCCAAGGCGTTGCATAGGTGGTCGTAAAGCGCAAAGGTCAGATAGCCTTTGCCGCTTCCCATGTCCGCAACGTCGATCTGCCCGGTGCCTTTCAGGCCCGCTTCCTCGATCAGGCCGTCGAGTATCGATACGAACCTTCCGATCTGCCTGAACTTCGCCTGTTTCTTGTCGCGGACCTTACCATCCGGCGTCGTTATCCCCAGCAGATGCAGGTACTTGCGGGAGGCGTCGAGAGGTGTGTTGGGTTTTCGGTCGTGAGCCGTATCGGGGAGTTCCGACATTGTCGGGGCCGAGCGTGTAAGCTTCGCGCGGCCTTTTTTTGAGATCGCGAGTTGATAGTCGCTTTTCGTCGTGAACAGGTGCCCCGAACGGAACCCTTCTTCGAACAGGCCTGCGAGTATCGCAGGCGCATCGGCAGGAGGGAGATTCTTCGCTTCCTCGCGGGTCTTGAACTTCGTGACAAATTGAACCAGCTCACCCTTTTTCGTGGAAACAAGGCGGGCCGTGACCTTTTGCAGTTGGCCGTTCGCGCCCTTATAATTTCCGACTGTAGCCTTCACGAATGTGCCGGCGGAGAGGCTTTCTCCGAAGAGCCTGGCAAATTTGTCAGTGTCTGAAAACGGCATATTCCGGGGTAGGCCGGATTATCTCACGTTCACAGAATGCCGCGAAACGGATCGCGAACCGAGGTGCGAAAGAACCCGATGACGGAAGTAAAGGAAACCATCAGCACGGAAGATTTCCTGAAGGACGTGCTGCTGATATTCGGCGAGACGTTCGAGGGATCGCCCGAGGACGGGAGCGCGTATCTGGACCGCGGAACCGGCGTCTTCTCGACCGTCGAAGGGCTTTCGGCCGAACAGGTCTCGGAAAAGTTCGGGAGCACCTCGATCGTCGCTCACGTAGAGCACCTTAAGTTTTATCTCGACCGGCTCGTGGAGTTCATCAACGGCAGGGTCGAGCCCGTAAAATGGGACCAAAGCTGGCTGATCGAGACCGTGGACGACTCTGAATGGGCAGTTCTGAAGGAAGGCGTGAGGAGATCGTACGACGGCGCTCTCAAATGCTTCGCGGAAGTCGAGGAATGGGACCAGAACAACATCGGCGACGCGATCGCGATGATCGCCCATTCGGCGTACCACCTGGGAGCGATCAGGCAAATGGCGAAGACAGTGAGCGGTAAGCAGTGAGCAGTAAGCAGTAAGCAGTAAGCAGTGAGCCGTTAGCAGTGAGCCGTTTAGCCCCCGCACTTGTGCGGGGACAGTAAAAGGTGAGCCGTGTTTTCCCCGAACTTGTGCGGGGACTACGGAGGAAGGCCTGAGAGAAAAGGACTGAGGGCCAGGGAAGGACTGAGAATCAAAGAAGGACTGAGAATAAAGGACTGAGGACAAAGTAAGGACTGAGAAGAAAGAACTGAGGACTGAGACCGTTACTTTCGTCCAGTTGCAAAGCTGATATCTTCCCCTCAGTCCTCAGTCCTCAGTCCTCAGTCCTTAGTACTCAGTCCTCAGTCCTTAGTACTCAGTACTCAGTCCTTAGTACTCAGTACTCAGTACTCAGTACCCATCACTATGAATATGCTTCCCCCTTTCCATCTCGCGTTTCCCGTTCACGACCTCGCCGAGGCGAGGGAGTTTTACGGCGGCGTTCTCGGCTGCTCCGAAGGCAGGAGCTCCGATCACTGGGTCGATTTCAATCTTTTCGGGCACCAGATTGTGGCGCATCTCTCCAAGAATGCCGGCCCGGCCCAAACAGCGAACAAGGTCGATTCTGACGATGTTCCGGTGCCGCATTTCGGGATCATCCTCGAAATGGGTGACTGGGAAGCGCTCGCGGAGCGTGTGCGTGAGGCCGGGATCGCATTCGTGATCGAGCCAAAGGTTCGGTTCAAAGGCGAAATCGGGGAACAGGCGACGATGTTCTTCCTCGATCCGAGCGGGAACGCTCTCGAGTTCAAGGCATTCGCCGATCCGTCGCTGATATTTGCGAATTGAAAGGGCCATTCTCTCTGACAGGTGTCCGAGTTGTTCGGGACGGATTCAACCACGGAGTACACGGAGGCTTACACAGAGAACACGGAGTAAGCTTTGTGACCTCTGTGAATACCTCCGCGTCCTCTGTGGTAAGACTCTGATCCGAACTTTCAGTACGTTCGTTTCTAGGAATTCCAACCGATCGAATCCAATGAGATCTAACCCGATTGTTCATCTGTTGTTCTTCTGCGTTGCTGTTTCCCTGGCTTCCGGCGCCGCTGCACAGACAAAGCGAACGGTCGCCGTGACCATCGACGACCTGCCCGTTGTCAGCAAGTTCGACGATCTGGAGGTCCGCCGCGAGATCACAAGGAAGCTTCTCGCGCACGTGAAAAAGGCCGGCGTGCCAGCCATCGGTTTCGTGAACGAGCGAAAGCTCTATCGTGAGGACCAACTGATAGCCGATGAGGTGGCGCTTCTTGGGCAGTGGCTCGATGCCGGACTCGAACTCGGGAACCACACATATTCGCACCGAAGCCTCCACAGCATACCCGTCGAAGACTACCTCGCCGACATCACGAAAGGAGAAAAGATTACGAAAGGATTGCTCGAAAAGCAGGGGCTGAAGATGCGGTACTTCCGGCATCCGTTTCTGCAGACGGGCCTCGCGATAGACACGAAGACCTCGGTGTCGCGGTTTCTGAAGCAGAACGGATACACGATCGCGCCTGTCTCCATCGATAACGCGGATTACATATTCGCCGCGGCCTACGACAACGCGAAGATCAGGAAAGATGAAGATCTTCGGAGGCGGGTCGCCGAGGCGTATGTCCCGTATATGGAGGCCAAGACCGACTATTGGGAGCGGCAGTCGAAGGCTCTGCTGGGAAGGGAGATGAGCCAGATACTCCTGATCCACGCCAACAGCATCAACGCCGACCTGTTCGGGGAACTGGCAAAGATGTACAAGCGAAGGGGATACGAGTTCGTGACGCTTGAAAAGGCGCTTGAGGACAAGGCCTACGAGATGCCGGATGAGTTCACGGGCCGTGCGGGGATCTCCTGGATCCACCGGTGGGTGCTCGCGAAGGACCGGGCACTGTTGGTGAAGGACGAGCCGGCGGTGCCTGAGTTCGTGCTGAAGGCGTCGGGATTCGATTCGGAGTAGAAACTCTGCGCCTCCGCGCCTCTGCGTGAATAATCAGTACCCGGAGCGGTAGCGACGGGCCCTCTTCGCTCGATCTGATGTTTAGAACTTTGGAAGTTCCCCGCCCTGTCCTGAGACGACGTATTCAATCGCGTGAAACACCGCTTCATCGTTCCAGAGGTACCTCTTGCTTCCTTTCGCGGCCCAGGCAGGCTGCGAGTTCTTCAACAGTCCCGCTTCTCTCAGTACGCGGGTGGCGTTGGCCTTGAGGGCAGAGAGCGCTTTGTCCGGCGAACGGTCCCCGATCGAAGCCACGCAATGGACGTGATTGGTCCTGACGTTCAGCGCGAAGATCTCCCATTTGCGGATCTCACACGTCTCACGGATGGCTGTTTCGACCGCGGCGCGCATTGGGCCGTCCAGTCTGACCGGATCATGTGACATAAGGTCCTCCGATAACTCTCTTCGTTTCCAGTCGGGAGGAAGGTATCGAGTTCCGTAGATGTTGTGATCTTTGGTTATCGTCCCGCGGGAGTCTCCTGGAAGCCAGGTCCCGTAACAACGGAACGTGAACAGATGTGCGAGGGGATATCCGGTGGTGTTGAATTCGTTGTCGTACATAGGTCAGTGAGGGTGACCTTTTGATTATGCCCGTCGCTACCGCTCCGGGTACTGATTGGGCCCGTCGCTACCGCTCCGGGTACCGATTGGGCCCGTCGCTACCGCTCCGGGTACCGATTGGGCCCGTCGCTACCGCTCCGGGTACCGATTGGGCCCGTCGCTACCGCTCCGGGTACTGATTGGGCCCGTCGCTACCGCTCCGGGTACCGATTGGGCCCGTCGCTACCGCTCCGGGTACTGATTGGGCCCGTCGCTACCGCTCCGGGTACTGACTAGGCCCGTCGCTACCGCTCCGGGTACCGATTGGGCCCGTCGCTACCGCTCCGGGTACCGATTGGGCCCGTCGCTACCGCTCCGGGTACCGATTGGGCCCGTCGCTACCGCTCCGGGTACTGACTGGGCCTGTCGCTACCGCTCCGGGTACTGATTCATTGGTCAATGTTCAATGGTCATTGGTCAATGACTAGCCTCTCCCGATATTGCCGTCCCTCATCCTCACGATCCCGAGCGGGTTCTCGTCCTTCAATTCATCAGGCAAGACCGAGTCAGGCGCGTCTTGATAGCAAACAAGCTTCGTAAACCTCTCGATCGCGCGCGTGCCGACCGATGTAGTACCCGGGAACGAGGTCGCGGGATACGGCCCGCCGTGGACCATCGCGTGACACACCTCGACGCCCGTCGGATATCCGTTGAAGACGACCCTGCCGGCCTTACGTTCGAAAAGATCCACCCATTCGGAGACGTCGTCAGCCTCTTCATCGCCAATGTGAAATGTAACCGTTAGTTGGCCTTCCATCTGCGCCTCGTACTCGTGGAGATCTGCGATATCCTCGTATCCGATGACAACCGCGGCAGGTCCGAAGATCTCTTCCGCCATCGAACGGTCCTCCAGGAACTCAAACCATTCTGCTTCGAACAGGCAGGTATCGACTCCGAACCCATTGCCTCCCTTCATTGCGGCTCCTCTCTCATTTGTATTGGCGATGAAAGCGTCCCTGATCCCTTTGGTCAGAAGGGGTACACTGGCTGCCTCACCAGACAGCTGTTTGAGCCTGCCTGTGATGGCATCATAGCCGGAGCCCATTGGAAGGAAGATCAGGCCGGGTTTGGTGCAAAACTGTCCGTAGCCAAGTGTGAACGAACCAAACAAACCGTCCGCAATCTCCTCCGGTCTCTCTTCTGCGGCCCCGGGCAGAACAAACACGGGATTGACCGAGCTCATCTCGGCATAGACCGGGATCGGCTCATCTCGCCTTGCCGCGATGTCCATCAAAGCCCTGCCGCCGGCCCGTGAACCTGTGAACCCGACCGCACTGATCGACGGATGCGCGACCAGCGCTGATCCGATCTCATAGCCGGACGAGAAAAGCATACTGAACGTTCCGCCCGGAAAGCCGCATTCGATAACCGCCGCCGATATCGCTGACGCGGCGATCTCGGATGTCATCGGGTGTGCGGAATGAGCATTTACAACGACCGGGCATCCGGCAGCGAGCGCTGAAGCCGTATCGCCTCCGGCGACCGAGAACGCGATCGGGAAGTTCGAAGCACAAAAGACAGCGATGGGCCCAAGAGCACGTTTCATAGAACGGACGTCGGGTTTTGGCAGAGGCGCTCTCTCGGGGTCTGCGGTGTCGATCCGCGCGTCGACCCACGATCCTTCTTCGACGAGGTCGGCGAACATACGAAGCTGTCCGCACGTGCGTCCTGTTTCGCCTTCGAAGCGGGCGTTGGGAAGGCCCGTTTCGAGTGACGCGCATTCTACGATGTCGGCTTTTCTTTCCTCAAGATTCGAGGCTATCTTCCGAAGTAACTCTGCTTTTTCATGCCCGGGCTTTCGATACAAGAGATGGCTCGCAATTGAGGCTTGGAGACAGGAGCGGATCAGATCATCATTCGTTGCCGAATGAAATTCCGGCCCGACAGCCTCGCCTGTTTCCGGCGAGAAAGCGGTGAAGGTCTTGCCGGTCTTTTCGCCTCTTTCGCTTCCGATGAATGATGTTGATTTGAATTCGAAGGACATGGGGGCAATTTTCAACTATCAATTATCAACTTTCAATTCTGGCGGGTCTTTGCAGGAGCAATCTGTACCCGGAGCGGTAGCGACGGGCCCTCTTACTCTTTGCAGATCCGGAACGAAAGACAGAACTTAACCACAGAGGACACAGAGGTGTACACAGAGAACGCAAAGGCAATTCTCAGTGACCTCTGTGAGCACCTCGTTGCCCTCTGTGGTTAAACTCCATCTTCAGCAGCTTGATCTCGAATGAACTTGGGCCCGTCGCTACCGGTCCGGGTCCCGCTTTCATTGAGCAATGATCATTGGCCATCGACCAATGAAATCGCCGCCGCTTGCGGCCTTGTCTCAAGCGCGCGGTCGATCAGCGCCAGCGCGGTCTCGCGTTCCGCGCCTTGCAGTTCCAGCCTCGGAGGCCTCACCCTCGTGCTTCCCATTCCGACCTTTTCCTGCACAAGCTTGATCAACTGAACGAACTTCGGCACCGTGTCCATACGGAGCAAAGGAAGGAACCATTTGTAGAGCTCCGCAGCCTCTTTGTCACGACCTTCAGCTGCAAGATCGAACAGCTTCACAGATTCGGCGGGGAATGCGTTCACGAGCCCCGCGACCCATCCGACCGCGCCCGCCTTCACGCCTTCAACGAGCACGTCGTCGATCCCCACGAAGACCTCCAGCCGGCCTTCGTCGATCGCCTTGATCGCTGTGATCCTTCGCACGTCGGTGCTCGATTCCTTCACAGCGTGGAGGTTCTCGTGCGAGCCCTCGATCGCGACGACCTGCTCCGGCAGGAAGTCGGTCCCGTACGCGATCGGGTTGTTGTAGAGCATGCACGACAAGGGCGTTGCGTCGATCACCGCCGACACGTGGGCCCTTGTTTCGCGCCAGTCTCCCTGGTAGACGTACGGCGGGAGGACCATCAATCCTTCGCATCCCGCATTTTCCGCGGCCTTTGCCTGATCGACTGCGTCCGATGTGCTCATCGCCGCGATCGCCGCGACAACCGGAACGCGGTCGCCGACCGCATCGACACAGGTCTTCCAAAGCGCCTTCTTTTCTTCGAACGACAGCGCGCCGCCTTCGCCGAGGCTCCCGTTCGTCACGATCCCCGTGCATCCGTTGTCGACCAGCCAGTTCACGTGACGCGCGGTGAATTCGTGATCGATGTTCAGCGATTCGTCAAAACACGTCGTGATGGCGGGCATCACTCCTTTCCAGTTCATTCAGTCTTTCTCCGTTTTAAAATTCGCGAGTTCCGACACGCGCAAAGGAACTATCGGCGGCCTTATCGAGTTTGTTCCCCATCCGAAAAGCGCCTCGCAGGCTGAGCCGCAGACCCTTCCCTGACAGGAACCCATACCGATCCTTGTCTGAAGCTTCGCCTTGATGAAGTTGTCGCAATCCTTGATCTTGCCAAACTCCACGTCCTCGCACCGGCAGACGATCGTGTCGTCCGTCATTATCTCCAGCAGCGTGTCCCTGTCCAATTCGAACGTCCGGTTCATCGCGCTTGCGAATCGGCCCAGCCGTTCTTCTTCCGCAGCGAATCCTCGGGCGTCGCCCTCGACGCCGGCAGCAGCGAGCCCCGCCCGGCGGCCTTCAAGAAGGGACTTTTCGACTCCCCCGATGCCTGCAAGCTCTCCCGCACAGTAGATATCTTCGTGCTCGTACAAAAAGTCTTCAGCCGTCGCTGCCTTTTGGCCTTCCAAAGCGATGACCGTGCCTTCAAGTGCGAACACGTCAAGCAGCAAGGCAACCTCGGTATTGCCGGTCAGGTGGTACCCGACCGCGAGAAGATCGCATTCGATGTTCGAAGTCCTTCCATTCTTTTTGACGGCAACTGCCTCGAGAAGATTCGAGCCGTGAGCGGCCGTGACGACCGATCCGGTCGAGTACCGAATGCCGGCGGTCGCAATTCTTAACTTCATCGCTTCGGCGAATTTCCCGGGCACCCTCAGCGAAGCCAGGCCGAGCTTGATCAGTTTCTTCGCAGACGCCTGCTCAGCGATCACCAGGACATTCCCGCCTTTCTTCTTAAGATAGGCCGCGACGGCAAGAAGCAGAGGCCCCGTTCCCGCGACCACGATCCGCTTTCCGCCGATGTCATAGCCGCCTTTCACGAGCGCCTGAAGCCCGCCCGCGCCGAACACACCCGGAAGCGTCCAGCCGGGAACGGGGATGAACCGCTCGCGGGCTCCGGTCGCGATGATGACCTTGTCGTAGGCGATCGGGAACGATTTTCCGTTCGAGACAGCGAGAATCCGTTTGTCTGGAAGCGATGCGACACAGGTGCAGGACGGGATCATCTCGACGCCGTTCTTCTCCAACACGTCGACAAGTTGCTTTGCCTTACCAGACAGCGCGCTTTTTTCCGCGCGCCATATCTGGCCGCCGAACGCCGGGTTCTCGTCGATGACGGTTACTTGCTTGCCGTGTGAAGAAGCGGCCTCCGCCGCCGCGAGACCCGCCGGGCCGCCTCCGATGACCAGAATCTCTGTGCGTCTGTCAGCCACCAGTTTCGATCTCCATTCCGTCGCAGACCGGCTCAAGGCACGAACGCACGTTCGCAACCCCGTCGATCGTCACGCGGCATTCAAAGCAGATGCCCATCCCGCAGAGCGGCACCCTCGGTTCGCCCTTCACGGATGTTCGAAAGGCGGTGATGCCTGCGTTGAGCAATGCGGAAGCGACGATCGTCCCGGCGGCAGTTTCGTGTTCTGCGCCGTCGATCTTTATCTTGAGGTTCTCAGACATCGATTCGTTTCGGTGAATAGGGCTCCCTTGGGATCGCTGACACGCGCCCCAGGATCTCGTCGGCGATAAGCGCCGCCGTCCCCAACGAGGTCGTGATCCCGAGGCCTTCGTGCCCGGTCGCCGCGAAAACGTGATCATATTCCCTGACCTTTCCGATATACGGGAGCCCGTCCGGAGTCGCGGGTCTGAAGCCCGTCCAAATCCTTGTAGCGTTTACGCCGGCGGCAGAAGGGAAGTACTCCAGCGCCCGTTTCATCATTTTGCCTACGATCTCGAAATCGACCGAAGGGTCGTTTGATCCGTATTGTCTGGAAGAGCCGATCAATAGCTGGCCGGTCTTTCTGGGCTGGATGTTGAAGGCGACCGAGTCTTCATCGGTGCCGTGGGCAGACTTCAGGTAGCCGAGCTCGACAAGCTGATGATTGACGGCAGTGCTCGTTCGTTCCGTGATGACGAGATGGCCTTTTCTGGGTCTTACCGCTCTCGCCAGTTCGGGGAGCAAAGTGCTTCCGCATCCGGCCGCGACAACGATATGCTCGGCTTCGATACGTTCACCCGTCCAGGTCTCGACCAACCCGTCGATGACCATCGAGACGGAAGCGTTTCGCTGAACTGAGGCCCCGTAAGCCTCCGCCCTGTTGACAAGGAAATTGGTCGCAACGGGCTGATATACCACCGAATCGCCGGGGACACGAAGTGCACCAGACAAGCCCTTTTTCAGATTCGGTTCGGCTGATCTGAGGGATCGCTCGTCGAGGATCTCTGACGCGAGTCCTATCTCAGCGTACTTCCAGAATTTTCTGTCGACTTCCTCCATTTCTTCTTCATCCGAGGCGATCCAGAGCGTACCGCAGTTTTCGAATTCTGCCTCGGGCGGAAGTTCGACCGCGAGTTCATTCCAAAGTTGTTGCGAATACGAAGTCAACGCGAATTGCGCCTCTGAATCGTCCATCACGACGATGTGGCCCATACCCGCGGCCGTCGCGGGGGCGTGTTCCGCTCGGCTGTCGAGGATACAAACTGAAAGGCCTTCCGCCGAAAGCCGGTCTGCGCAGGCCGCTCCGACGATTCCTGCCCCGATTATCGCGACGTCGTAGGTCATTTAGCAGGAGAACCTTGCGGGATCCCAAAAGCAAACGGATCTTCAGTGGAGATTATCAGCTCCGCCTTAGAGACGATGTGCGCCGTACCGCGTACCGAGGGGACCACCTTGCCGTCGACGAGCTCGAACGACGCTTCGAAGCGGCTGCCGATCACGCTCTCCTGGACCCACTTTTCGTCTTCCTCGAGCTTGCCGTCTTCGGCGAGGCACGCGACCTTCGCGCTCGTCCCCGTCCCGCAGGGGCTTCGGTCGTAATCGTTTCCAGGGCAAAGGACGAAGTTCCGGCTGTCGGCGTTTTCGGACGGCGAGAAGATCTCGATGTGGTCGATCTCGGCGCCGTTCTCACCGGTGATCCCGTTCGCAGCGAGGGCGTGCTTGACCGCGGCCGTGAATCCGGTCATCTCGCCGATCGCAGCCGGTCCGATCTCGAACGGGTGCTTGTCGATCAGGAAGAACCAGTTGCCTCCCCAGGCGATGTCGCCGGCCACATCGCCGTATCCGACGACGTTGACGGAAACGTCCTTTTTGAAGCGATGGCTCGGGACGTTGCGAACGGTCACGGACCCATCCTCGTGAAGCTCCGCCGTCACGGTTCCGACGACCGTTTCGATCGAGACGGGTCCCGGCCTGACCTCGCCGAGGTATTCCAGGGTTCGCACAAGCCCGATCGTTCCGTGCCCGCACATCCCCAGGTATCCGGCGTTGTTGAAGAAGATCACGGCACAGTCGTTTGAGGGATCGAACGGCTCAAGAAGCAACGCCCCTACGATCGCGGAGTGCCCGCGCGGCTCGTTCACGACCGCCGAGCGGAGGTGGTCGAGGTTTGTACGGAAGTCTTCAAGCTTTGCCTTCAGCGATTCCCCTTCGAGCAGGGGAAACCCGCTTGTGACGACGCGTGTCGGCTCGCCTTCGGTGTGCGAGTCGATGACGGAGATGATCAGGGGATCATTGGGCATATCTGTGCGTGAATCGTAAATCGTGAATCAGTACCCGGAGCGGTAGCGACGGGCACAGATCTTAGTTGCTTTAGGTATTTTTTACCACAGAGTACGCGGAGGATCGCACAGAGGACACAAAGCCATACCCGGTTCTCCTTCGCGCCTTGGAGCCTCCGTAGTTACCTTTTTTGCCCGTCGCTACCGGCTCCGCGTACTGAAGTGTTGAGCGGAAAATGAGTTCCCGCAAAGACGCCAAGCCGCAAAGGTCCGCAAAGAAGAAGTTGAACGGCAATCGAACCTGCGCAGTATCTGTCTGACTTCTGACTTCTGACTTCTGACTTCTGACTTCTGTCTCCAGTCTCCCGTCTCCTGTCTCTTGTTCCGTGTTCCTCCGTGTGAACCTCCGTGCCCTCTGTGAGATTCTCTGTGTTCTCTGTGGTTAAATCTTTTACCAGCGGTTGTGGTTTGTGGATATTGAGATCCCGCGATGCCGCAAAGGGCCGCAAAGAAGAAGGGTTGTCGTAAGGACTCAATGGTACGCGCGAGGGACGCACGGACACTTAGCGGCTTTTGCGAAACCCTTCGAGACCTTTGCAGTTGAATCGCAATGTTGCAAGTTAGTACTTCAGGCGAAATTCGAGGCGCGAATCCCTATCGGGCCCGTAGAGGCCGCGGTGGGTACTGACTTGCTGTTCCGGAGAAGAGTTCTCGCAAAGGCGCCAAGCCGCAAAGGTCCGCAAAGAAGAAGTTGAACGGCAATCGAACCTGCGTGGTATCTTGCCGTCTCCCGTCTCCCGTCTCCCGTCTCCCGTCTCCCGCCTCCTCCTCCGTGTTCCTCAGTGTGAACCTCCGTGCTCTCTGTGGTAATAATCTATATAACACCATAAGCTGCGAGAAAGGAGACCCGGCCCGTCGCGGCCGCCGCAGGTGCTGATCAATTTAGGCGATACCAGGGCGGGGACAAGCCCCGCCCCTACGTTCGATGAAGACTGCGATAATCCACAACGACATATACCTCAAGCACGACACCGGTTTCGGACACCCGGAGAGCCCCGAGCGGTACCGCCGCGTGATGGAAGCCCTTCGCGGCGATGAAGAGCTATGGAACTCGTGCGAGATCATAGAGGCGCGCGAGGTCTCGAAGGGCATCATCCAGGCGGCGCACACGGAAGACCATTACAAGCTTGTCGAGAACGCTTTCGCCAACGGTTACGAGGCGCTTGACCACGACACGATGATCTCGATCAACACCTTCGACGCCGCCGTCCACGCGGCCGGAGGCGTCTGCTCCGCCATCGACGCGGTGATGGAAGGGAAGGCCGACAACGCGTTCGTGGCAGTCCGGCCTCCCGGGCACCACGCCACTGCGGAGAACGCGATGGGCTTCTGCCTGTTCAACAACGTCGCTATCGGGGCGAAGTACGCGCAGAACCGCTACAAGGAGATCGAGCGGGTAGCGATCGTCGACTGGGACGTCCATCACGGCAACGGCACTCAGGGGATCTTTTACGACGATCCTTCAGTGTTCTTCTTCTCGATGCACCAGTACCCCTGGTATCCGGGAACGGGATCGCGCGGCGAGACCGGATACGGCCGCGGACGCGGATACACGATGAACCTCCCGGTAAAAGGCGGGACCGAGGCGGGTGTCCAGCGCTCGCAGTTCGACAACGCGATCTCGGGCATCGCGGGCGGTTTCAAGCCCGACCTGATCATCATCTCGGCGGGCTTCGACGCGCATTTGACCGACCCGCTTGGATTGCTCAGGCTTGAGAATCCCGATTTCAAGGCGATGACGCAGGTGATCAAGGACTGGGCGGCTGATGTCTGCGAAGGCCGCGTCGTGTCGGCGCTCGAGGGCGGGTACAATCTCTACACGCTCGGAGGGACGGTGGCGGCACACGTGTCGACATTGGCCGGTGAGCAGTGAGCGGTGAGCCGTTTAGCCCCCGCACTTGTGCGGGGGACTTAGAGTGGTGAGCCGTGTCCGAATCCCGCGCTGACGCTTGGGCTTCAGATATGACCCACCGCTTACGACTTACTGCTCTCTGCTGTCGGCTCACTCTCTACAATAGCCCGCGCTGACGCTTGGGCTTCAGACACGGCTCACGGCTCACTCTCTACAGTAGCCCGCGCTGACGCTTGGGCTTCGGACACGGCTCACCGCTCGCTCTCTACGGTAGCCCGCGCTGACGCTTGGGCTTCGGACACGGCTCACTGCTCACCGCTCACTCTCTGCGGTAGCCCGTGCTGACGCTTGGGCTTCAGATATGACCCACCGCTTACGACTTACTGCTCTCTGCTGTCGGCTCACTCTCTACGGTAGCCCGCGCTGACGCTTGGGCTTCGGACACGGCTCACCGCTCACTCTCTACGGTAGCCCGCGCTGACGCTTGGGCTTCGGACACAGCTCACCGCTCACTCTCTGCGGTAGCCCGTGCTGACGCTTGGGCTTCAGATATGACCCACCGCTTACGACTTACTGCTCTCTGCTGTCGGCTCACTCTCTACAATAGCCCGCGCTGACGCTTGGGCTTCGGACATGGCCCACCGCTTACGACTTACTGCTATCTGCTGGCGGCTCACTCTCTACAGTAGCCCGCGCTGACGCTTGGGCTTCGGACACGGCTCACCGCTCACTCTCCACGGTAGCCCGTGCTGACGCTTGGGCTTCGGACGCGGCTCACCGCTCACCGCTCACTCTCTGCGGTAGCCCGCGCTGACGCTTGGGCTTCAGACACGGCTCACCGCTCACCGCTCACTCTCTGCGGTAGCCCGCGCTGACGCTTGGGCTTCGGACACGGCTCACCGCTCACCGCTCACTCTCTACCGTAGCCCGCGCTAACGCTTGGGCTTCGGACACGGCTCACCGCTCACAGCTCACCGCTCACTGTGTTACACTTTCCCCACACGCAGAATCAGGAACCTCAGATCAGGAGAAAGTAGAGATGCCCGACATTGAAATTCCCTGCATCCAGTGCAAAGAGATCTTTCAGTTCACCGAGAAAGAACAGGAGATCTTCTACGAGCGCAATCTTATGCCGCCGCAGAGGTGCCCTCAGTGCCGCGGAAAGAAGGCGGGCCAGGCGCAGGCAGAATCGGGTTCCAAGTTCGAGATAGTCTGCGACCACTGCGGAAAGCACGACAAGGTGCCGTTTCAGCCGAAAGTGGGGAGGCCCGTTCTGTGCAAGGATTGCTATAATGCAAGCCGTTCGAGGGCCCGCGTGGCCTGAATAGTTCAAAACACTGGAACAGCGCTGCCCCCGGCCGCACGACGTGTCCGGGGGCGGCCGTCTTTCTGGAGGTAATTCGTCTTTATGTTCGAGACGGTCAAATACGAAATAAATGAGAATGTCGCGACGATCATTCTGAACAGGCCCGAGGCGCTGAATGCGCTCTCGAGGCAGATCACTGCGGATCTGACCTCCGCGATCGAGAAGGCGATCGAGGACGGCGCGCGGGCGGTGATCGTCACGGGAGAGGGAAGGGCGTTTTGCGCAGGCGGCGACCTTCGCGAGATGAAGGTACTGTGGGAATCGGAGGGCCGGATCGAGGCGTTCCTCGAAGACCCTTTGGCGGCGCTTCACGGACTGATCACCCTCATTCGCGAGACGCCGGTCCCGTTTATAGCCGCCGTGAACGGCGTGTGTGCGGGCGCAGGATCGAACATCGCGCTAGCCTGCGATCTTGTCATCGCCTCGGAGAGCGCGAGCTTCAACCAGGCATTCATAAAGATCGGGCTTTCGCCCGACTGCGGAGGCAGTTTCTTTCTGCCGCGTGCCGTCGGCGAGAAACGCGCTGCCGAACTGCTTATGACTGGAGACACTATCTCGGCTTCCGACGCGTTAAGTATGGGAATGATCAACCGCGCGGTTCCGGACGAGATGCTTATGCAGGAGACGTCCGTGCTGGCGGCGAAGCTGGCGGCCGCTCCGACGGCGGTGATCGGAAGGATCAAGAAGATGCTGAATGCGAGCTCTTCGAACGATCTGGATGCGCAGCTCCGAATCGAGCACGAAATGCAGCTCGAATCCGGGCGCGGCGGCGATTTCAAGGAAGGCGTTGCGGCATTTCTGGAGAAGCGTCCTCCGCAGTTCAGAGGGGATTGACCGGATCCAAAACCTTTTCGCAGGGCAAGCCGTTAGGTATAAGTTCCTGGCGGCTTGAACTTTTTCAGGATCGGCGGCGTTCGTATGAACCTTTCATACTTACAACTGATAAGGCAGAACCGGAACTTCCGGAACCTGCTCTGGGGACAGGTGATCTCCGAACTCGGCAACTGGTTCAACTTCGTTGCGGGGCTGGGAGTCGTGCGCCTTGTTTCCGGCGCCTCTCCCGAGGCCGCAGGACTGCTTCTGCTCTTCAGGACATTGCCGTTCGCGGTGCTGATGCCGATCGCGGGAGCGGTCGCCGACAGGTTCTCGCGCAGGACGGTCCTCCTTGTTTCAGACCTCGTACGGGCGGGATTCGCACTGCTCTTCCTGCTTGTGACGAAACCGGAAGACCTATGGATCGCATACATCGCGTCAATTCTTCTATCGGCGGCGACCGCCTTTTTCGACGGCGCGAAGAACGCCGCAACCCCGAACATCACAGGCAAGGAAGGCCTTTTGTCCGGGACGGCGCTGATGTTCTCGACCCGCTTTCTTCTGATGGCGGTCGGTGCGGCGCTCGGCGGAATAGCGTCGGTGGTATTCGGTTACGAGATAGCGTTCATCATCAACGCCGTCTCGTTCCTTGCTTCGGCGGTCTCGATCTGGCTGATCCCGGAAGAGTCTATGCGTCAGAGGGCGCCGGAAGAGAGGATCGCCGAGAGGCGAAGTCGTCCGGGATTTTTCTCGGAGATCGCGGAAGGCCTTCGCTATACCGTGAAGAACCCGTTCGCACTGACCATTCTCCTGATGAACATCATCTGGGCGACCGGCGGCGGGGCGACGAACATAGTCTTCGAGGGACTCGGGACGATGGTGTTCACGAAGGAATCGACGAACCCGGATTTCGTCTATTCGTTCCTTCTGACCGCCAACGGCATAGGGCTCGGGTTCGGGATGCTGATCGCGCACAAGGTCGGTTCGTTCGTTGAAAGGAAGAAGATCACGCGCGGGTTCATGACGTGGACGCTGATCCTGCACGGGATAGTCTTCGCCGCCGCCGGCTTTATGCCTCACCTGTGGCTCGTCGCGTTAATGGTGATGATCTCGAGGACGATGATCGGCGCCGAGTACGCCGTGCAGGAAACGATGTTCCAGAGATCGCTTCCGGACCACATACGGGGACGGATCTCGACGCTCGACAGGGGAGCTGAGATAACGATGTTCAGCGCCTCGAGCTACGCGGCGGGTATATCTTTGACTGTGATATCGGCGGAATCGCTTACGCTGATCGCAGGCCTCCTTGCGGCGGCATCGGGAGTGGTCTGGATGGTCAGGAGCCGCGGTACCGGCCACGATCTTTCGGAGCCCGAGAGGAACGCCAATCCGGCGGTAGAAGCTGAGGCCTGAAGGGGTCAGGCGGTGATGATCACCGCCTTTATTCCTGTCAGTTCAGAGAAGTCTTTCGTGAAAACGGTGTCGACCTTGCGTACCTTCGAGATCGCGTCAACGATCTCTTGCGTGTGAACGAAGCCGTCCTCGACGTGCTCGATCGCCCATTTCTTTATGTGTTTCGCGGTCACGAGCGCGTCCTGCAAAAGCTCGAGATACTGTGAACGGGTTTCGACGTGAGACCCGAGCCTTCCAAGCAGGCTCTTCTCAAGGTCCGCCCAGAATGCTTCGTCGCCCCGGACCCAGACCTCCTTCCAGGCATCGTTCCCTAGCTCTTCCTTCAGTGTTCCGAACCTTGGAGCGGGAAGCCTCAAAAAGAAAAGGTCCGTGTAGCTCTCGGCGATGAACTCGACGGGATCGGTGCATTTGCACTCGTTGTCCTCGCCGTTTTGCGGAGCCGGTTCGTCAAGCGCAACAAGCCGTTCGAAGACCTTTGATAGCGGCTGTCGGAGCCTTGCCGTCTCATCGTCGAATGAAAGCACGTAGTCGCCGACTTTCCCGCCGACGGTCAGCGCGATCGCTTTCGAAGCGTCGTTCGTCAGCCTATCGATGTTCGCTCGGACGTTGTCGAACCACCAGGCGTCGGTCTCGCCGAACCAGTTTCTGAGAGCGGGATTCCGGAGCCTGTACTGCGGAACGTACGCGTCCTCGAGCACCATCGCGACCTCATCATCCGAAAGCCTTTCTCCACTGTTCCCGATCGCCGAAACGCAGGCGGCGTGCGAGGCCCGGAGAGGAGAGTTCGCGACGACCCTGATCCCCGAACGCTTTAGAAATCTTCCCAGATCCGGCCGGTCCGCGAAGGGTATCGCTACCGAACCAAACCGAAGCCTGTTCAGGACGCTGAGTTCGAAGGCGAGCCATCCGCCTGTATCGTGGGTCCGCATAGATCGTTATTCTTCGCCCGGCTCTTCCTCCGCGGCCGTCTCTGCCGTCTCAGGTACGGCCGCAGGGATCCTCTCCGGAATGTCGAGCAGCGCGAGCGCGACCGCGGGATCGAACTCTATGCCCGCCGATTCGGCAATATAAATGTCCGCCTCTTTTGGCGAAAAGGCTTCGCGGAAGGGCCGCACGGAGGTCAGCGCACAATAGGTGTCGGCGATCCGAAGTATCCTTGCAGCGAGCGGTATCTGCTTGCCGATGAGTTTGTCCGGATAGCCGAAGCCGTTCCACCATTCGTGATGCCAACGTACAAGGAGCTGGACCGCGCGCGGAAGATCGCGCTTGGATGCCTGTTGTTCGCCGATCACCGGATGCCGGAACAGGTCGAGCCTCTCGGCTTCGGTCAGTTCCGAGGCGGACGAAATATACGCGCGATTCATCGCTAGCTCGCCGAAATCGTGGAAGTAGGCGGCGCGCTTCAGCATCAGGCGGTCGCGAACCGCGAAATTGAAGCGAATTGCGAGGCGGTCGGAAAGGTCCGCGATCCTTTCGGAGTGCGGTTCGGAATAGCCTTCGAACTTGTCCGCCGAGACCCCGTCATTGATCAGGTCTTCTTCGACCGGGAGCTCGTTCTCGATAGCGTGTTCAGCGAAGATCATAAGCCGGCAGACAGGGCAGCGGTGACCTAATTCTCTTCACCAAGCTCTTCCAGAAGTTCCTTTGCGCGACGGTTTTCCGGGTCCTTTTCCAGGAGCCGTTTGAGCTCGTTCCGCGCCCTGACCGAAAGTCCGATTTCAACATAAAGTTCGACCAACATCAAACGGTACTTCGGTTCGGAAGGTGCAAGGTTGACGGCAGCCTTTAGCTCGGCTTCGGCCTTGTGGCGGTTTCGCTTCTCTTTGGAAAGAGCCAGGCCGTAGAAGGCCCTATACTCAGCATTGCTGTCTTCGAGTTGGACCGCGCGGCCCAGATGGGGTCCGGCGTCCTCGTAGTAGCCGTCTTCGAGGAGCCTCTTTCCGCGCTCGAAACTGTCCATCGCCATTCTGGAGCGGTCCTGACGCGCAACTTCGTCCCTGGTCAAAGATCCCAGATCTCCGTCGTGCTTCTTCTTCAAGGCGTCGATGACTCTCTCCAGCTTCATGTTGTAGAGCTCGCGGCTGTCTTCGTGGCGGAGGGTCTCGTAGGCCTGAGCTATCTCCGTGAATGCTTTTTGGATTCGACGGTGAAGTTCCGGCTCCACTTTCTTGTGGAACACGTCAGGGTGGAAGCGCCTCGCGAACGAGAAGTACGCGCGTTTGATCGTTGCGGGTTTCGCGTCGGGCTCTATGCCGAACAGTTCGTAGTAGGTCGGCGCCTCTTCCACCAGCGTAAGATAGTCCTCGACCGAGATCTCGACCTCCTTGTAATCGGCCTGGAATTCCCGCCGTTCCTTTTCTCGCTTCTCTTCGGCAATCCGCTGCTTTTCTTCCTGTTCGCGGCGTTTGCGCTCTTCTTCTTCCGCAGCCTTTCGCGCCTCTTCCTGCTTGATCCGCTCTTCGCCCTCGACAGACTTCGCCGACTGCTTCAGATAGACCTTTGTATTACGGAACCGGTCCACGGCCTCTTTGGTGAATGCCTTGTTCCAGTGGTCGCGGAAAATAAAGCCTCCCAGCCATAACCTGTAGAGGATCGGCATCACCTCGTTGCCGGCGAGCCCGCTGATTGTCTTGATCTCTTCGATCTTCAGCGGATGTTCATCCAGTCTAGAAAGCACGAATGCCTCCTGAGGCGAGAATGGTATCGTGGAAGATCTCACGTTTGTGTTGAGCGCGAACGATTCCTCGAGGCTCTTGAAGCGGGCGAGTATCTCGTAGTCGGTCATCGCGTGGGAGGATTCGAAGAGCGCCGAACGCAGATCAACGTCGTACCGCAGGCCGTCCTTCAAACGGGCGAGTGGGGAGAACACCCAGTTCCCGGTCTTCCATCCGATGACGGTGCTGACGATCGCCCGTATCTGGAAACGAAAGAACTCTCCGATCTCTTCTTCTGAAAGCAGACCCTTACTCACAAGCGCATGCGAGAGCTTGAAGTCGTTCGTGAAGTCATCGATACCTGCAAGGTGTTTATTTTCGACCCGCCCCTGCGCGAGCAGGATCGTGAACAGGCGGTGCTCGCGGGCGTTCGATACCGCGAACGCGATATTGCCCTTCTCGACGTAAATGATCACCTTCTGGTCACGGTTCGTGATGCGAAGCGATCCGTCGAGCCGGATCTGGTTGATCTCGACAAGTATCTCCGGGATCGGGTGGCGCTGGACGATGCCCTGCACCTCGAGTTTTCTCTGGCCTGTCATTCGTGATCTTTTGGATGTGAGGTCGGAGCCGGGAAGTGCGGGATGGCTCGCTCGAACTATGATAACAGATACCTTCACGCCGTGTTAAGAACCTTTTCCACGACCGTCGCCGAACGGGTTGACCGCCGGTCTAAAAACTGAGAAAGTTCGGGAACGAAAGGAGATAGCCCGCGGGCCAAGGAAAAATGGAACCCAGACCGGACATAGAGATCCGCGAATGCACGACCGTCGAGGAGCTTTCGGGCTGTGTCGATCTTCAGCGAAGCGTATTCGCGCTTCCGGAAGTCGAGATCTCGCCGGTAAGGCATTTCGTCGTGACGATGCACGCCGGCGGATTCACGCTTGGCGCGTTCGACCGGGACCGTCTTGTCGGTTTCGTGCTTTCCGTGCCGGCGTTCCTCGACGGGGAACGGGCTTTCTATTCGCACATGACTGCGGTCGCGGCGGAGTACCAGGGCCTCGGGATCGGGGCACGCCTCAAATGGGTCCAGCGCGAGAGGTCGCTCGCCGAAGGCGTCGGGTACGTCAAGTGGACCTTTCAGCCGGTGCAGGCCCGAAACGCTTACTTCAATCTGGAGAAACTCGGAGCCATCGTGAAACGTTACGTGCCCGATTTCTACGGGACCGACTACGGAGCGTCGCCCGAACTGCCGGCGCAGCTCGGCCTCGAAAGCGACCGGCTTGTGGCGGAATGGCATCTGCGGGGCGAAAAGACCTCAGCGCTCGCGGCCGGTGAACGGTACTCTGAAGAAAGGGTCCCCGCCCGGAAGGTAGTTACGACGAACGACTGGGCGAAGATGGTCTCGGAAACCCCGAAAGAGGCACGCGTCTTCCAAAACCGACTGCGCGACGAGTTCGTCGAAGCGATCTCGCAAGGCCTTGTTTGCGAAGGTTTTGAGCGTCATCCGGAAACACCATCATTTCTTTTCTACGAAGGCGAATGACCCGATTCGAGATCGACAGCGACATACGAAAGGCGTCCACGCTGCCGGCGGAGTTCTATCTTCGGCCGGAGTGGTACGAGCGCACGCTCGAGGCGGTCTTCGCAAGAAGCTGGCAGTTCGTCTGTCGTGAAAACGAGATAGACAACCTGTTTCCGCACACGCTGTGCGAGGGCTCGCTCGACGAGCCCGTTCTCGCGGTCCGCGACAGCGATTCCGTGTCCTGCGTTTCAAACGTGTGCACCCACCGCGGAATGCTCCTCGTAGAGGAGCCCTGCCGGGGCGACCTCATCCGCTGCAGATATCACGGGAGGAGGTTCTCTCTCGACGGGCGATTACTGTCGATGCCGGAGTTCGAGGAAGCGGAGGACTTTCCGTCAGAAGCTGACGATCTCCCGGAGATCCCAACGGATTCCTGGAACGGATTCGTTTTCGCGGGGCTAGATCCGCAGGCCCCGCTTGAGGATCATCTCGAACCTCTCGCCGCGGCCGCGGATGGATTCGATTTTGAAAATCTCCGCCTCGCGGGAACGCGCGACTACGAGGTCGAGGCCCACTGGGCTCTTTACTGCGAGAACTACCTCGAGGGATTCCACATTCCGTACGTCCATCCCGAATTGAACAGGATAGTCGAGTACTCGACCTACACGACCGAGCTCTTCGGCCGCTCGAGCCTGCAGACGGCGAGGGGCGCCAGGGGACCGAACGGGCGACCGCCGTTCGAGGACGGCGTCGAGGGACTCTACTACTTCATCTTCCCGAACACGATGTTTAATCTTTACCCCTGGGGAGTGTCCGTCAACATCGTCCTGCCGAAAGGGTCCTCGCGGACGCAAGTGCGTTACCTTACATACGTTTGCGACGAATCCAGGGTCGGATCGGGGGCCGGCGGCGATCTCGACACCGTGGAGCTGCAGGACCAGGCGGTCGTCGAAGCGGTCCAGAAGGGTATCCATTCCAGGTTCTACCAAAAGGGAAGATACTCGCCTTCGAAAGAGACCGGGACGCATCACTTTCACCGTCTGATAGCGTCCGCGCTCGGGGAATTCGAATAGCTGATCTTATGAAGACCGACGAAGCGAAGAAGGAAGCGGAAGAGCTCCGGAAGGAGATCGAGCACCACAACTACCTCTACTACCAAAAGAACGAGCCGGAGATCTCTGACTACGAGTTCGACCGGCTGCTCGAGCGGCTGAAGGCGATCGAGGAAGAGCATCCGGAGCTCGTCACACCGGATTCGCCGACCCAGCGCGTGGGCGGCAAGGCGGAAGGCTGGGAGACCTTCGAGCACACGGTCCCTATGATGTCGCTCGACAATTCGTACAGCATTGACGAGCTCCGCAAGTTCCACGAGCGCTGCGAGAAACTCGCCGACGGAAGGGAATTCGAGTATGTCGCGGAACTCAAGATCGACGGCCTTTCGCTTTCGCTTCATTACGACGACGACATCCTTGTCGCCGGCGCTACACGCGGCGACGGTTCCACGGGCGACGACATAACTCCGAACGCGAAGACCATTCGGACGATCCCGCTCAAGCTGAAGAAGCATTTTGACGGCCGGCTCGAGGTCCGCGGCGAGGCCTTTCTTCCTCGGTCCGTATTCGCCGATATTAACCGCGTGCTTCTCGACGAGGGCAAGAGCCCGTTCGCGAATCCGCGCAACGCGGCGTCGGGCACGATCCGTATGCTCGATTCGTCGGTCGTCGCCTCGCGGCGGCTGGACCTCTTCCCGTACGATGTCCTTTCGGGCGCCTCGAAACCGTTCGACACGCACTGGGAGAATTTCGAGTTCCTCAACAAGGCGGGATTTCACGTCAATCCGCACCGCGAGCTTTGCGACGGGATCGAGGCCGTCATCGACTTCTGCGACAGGATGGAGGCCCGGCGCGACAAGCTCGATTACGACATCGACGGAGTCGTTGTGAAGGTAAACCAGACGCGGCTTCAGGATGAGTTCGGATCGACCTCGAAAGCGCCCCGTTGGGCGATCGCGTACAAGTATCCCGCGATGCAGGCGACGACTAAGCTCGAGGGCATCGCGATCCAGGTAGGAAGGACCGGAGCATTGACTCCCGTGGCGCATCTCGAACCGGTTCAGCTTGCGGGAACTACCGTCTCCCGTGCTTCACTTCATAATGAGGACGAGATCGGAAGGCTGGGCGTGAAGATCGGCGACACCGTCCTCGTGGAGAAATCGGGCGAGATCATCCCGCAGGTGCTGAAGGTGATCGAATCGAAGCGGACCGGAAACGAGAAAGAGTTCGATTTCCCGGACAAGTGCCCGGTCTGCGGATGGGACGCGGTCCGGCCGGAAGGCGAGGCCGTTCGCAGATGCACGAACCCGGATTGCCCGGCAAAGGTGAAGGGCAGGCTAGGATATTTCTCGGCGCGCAAGGCGATGGACATCGAGGGCCTGGGCGATGTGCTGATCGAGCAGCTTGTCGATTCGGGACTCGTGAAGGATGTCGCGGACCTTTACAAGCTCGACGTCGAAACGGTCGCGGGTCTCGAGCGGATGGCGGAAAAGAGCGCGACCAAACTGATCGAGCAGATCGACGCGAGCAAAGAGCGCGGCCTGCAGAGGCTGCTTTTCGGTTTCGACATACGCCACGTCGGCGAGAGGTATTCGAAGATCCTCGCCAATTACTTCAAGTCGATGGACAAGGTGATCGATGCTTCGGTCGAGGAGCTCGATTCAATTCCCGAGATCGGCGAAAAGGTCGCGGAAAGCATTTACGAATTCTTCCGCGAGGAAAGGAACCTCGACCTCGTCCGCCGTTTGAAGGAGGCGGGCGTCGTGATGGAGGTCGAAGAGTCGGAGCACGGAGCGAGCGAGGAGTTCGCGGGAAAGACCTTCGTGTTGACGGGCAAGCTCGAGGGATTCACACGCAACGAGGCGGCGGAGGACATAGAGGCCCGCGGAGGCCGAGTCGCTTCGTCGGTCAGCAAGAACACGGACTACGTCGTCGCGGGGGAGGCGGCGGGATCGAAGCTGAAGAAGGCGAACGACCTTGGCGTAACGGTCCTCAGCGAACAGGACTTTGTGAAGATGCTCGGCGGCTAGGATCGTCCGAACCTGCGTTTGAAGATCCTTATCAGCTGATTCAGCTCGCTGACGCCCAGCGCCTTCGCAGCCGCAAAGAAAACGACGACTCCGGAGAGGACCGGGACAAGCGCCTCGAAGAGTTCCACATAAAGCGTCTTTACTTCGTACACACCGGAAACATATCTGTAGGTGAACCACGCCGCGGCGGACATAAGCGCCGAGGCGGCGGCTATCCGCACGAACGAGGAGATGATCTTGCGGGCCTCGATCCGCTTGATCTTCCTTCTCATCAGCACGACGAGCGCAAGGAAATTGATCGTCGCGACGATCGAAGTGGCAAGCGCCACCCCGACGTGTCCATAACCACTGGGCCTTTCGGCCGAGACTCCAATGTCTGAGAAGGTAACAAGAAGGGTATAGCTGAGGAAGACGTGGACCAGGATGGATGCGACGCTGACGTACATAGGCGTCTTGGCGTCCTCGAGCGCGTAGAACGACGGCGAAAGGACCTTGATCGCCGCGTATCCCGCCAGGCCGACCGAATACGCCGCGAGCGCCCACGCTGTCATGTTCGTATCGATCTCATTGAAGGCGCCGCCCTGATAGATCAGCCTGATGATCGGTTCCCCGAGCACGATCAACCCGCAGGCGGAAGGGATCGTCATCAAGAACACAAGACCCAGAGAGCCTGAAAGCGTCGAGCGGAACTCGGAAATCTTGTTCTCGGATCCGAGCCTTGCGAGCGTTGGCAATGCCGCGACTCCGATCGCCACACCGAATACGCCTATGGGGAACTGCATCAGCCTGAATGCATACGGCAGCCAGGAGTTTCCTCCTTCGATCCCCGAAACCATGAACGTGTCGACCATTACCTTTACCTGGACGGCCGAGGTGCCGATGATCGCCGGACCCATAAGGCCCATCACCCGCCGGACGCCTTTGTCGGTAAAGCTCAGGATCGGCTTGAAACTGTAGCCGACCTTTATCAGCGAGGGCACCTGGATGAGGATCTGCGAGAGGCCTCCGAACAATGTTCCGATCGACATTCCGATGATCGCCCACTGCGCGGGCATTTCCGGAACCGAACCGGGATCTTCCGGGATCGTCCATCCGCCGCCGCTCAGGTAGTACGCGGCGGCGACTCCGACGATGATCGAGACGATGTTGAAGGCGGTCGAAGCGGAGGCGGGGATGCCGAACCTTCCCTTCGTGTTCAATACGCCCATCGCGACCGCGGCTAGGGCAACGAGCAGTATGAACGGGAACATTATCTGGGCCAGGAGCACTGTCAAGGCTGCCTTTTCGGGGTCAAACCCGTAGGCGATCAAGGGAACGTAGTACGGCGCGCCGATGATCCCGACCACTACGATGGCGCTCAAGACTACCGCCATGCCGTTGAAGATCAGTGCCGCGAGCCTCCAGGCCTCCTTCTCGCCGACGTTCACCTGGTAGTCGGTAAAGACCTTTACGAAAGCGACGGACAGGGCGCCTTCGGCGAAGAGGTCGCGGAGGAGGTTGGGGATCTTAAATCCGACTTGATAGGCATCGAAAAGGTAACCGGCCCCGAACAGCCTCGAGAAGACCATTTCCCGGGCCAGTCCGAACACGCGCGAGACCATCACCGCGATCGAGACGATGCCGGCGGACTTCGCCACGCTCCGTTCCTTGTTCGGGACCTTCTGGTCGGGCTCGGGCAGGCCCGGTTCTTCGATTGGATTGTCACTGGAGGTCATAAGCGGCGGGCGGCGGTTCTGCCCTCGAAATATTGCAGTATTTGGAGCTAATCCACAAGAAGGCAGGGGGTCTGTTTAGAAATCCGAAGCAAACAGCTGACGCCGTTTAGAGCAGGGCTTCGCCCTGCCCGGGCAGCGCAAAGCGCTGCTCTAAACGGGTACTTTCATTATTCAGGAAAAAAACAAAAAAAGGCCGCCAATGCCGGCGGCCAGTTTCGAATGCTATATTTCCTGGAATTCTACTCTTCATCCAGGCTTATCCTGGATCGCTCCGGATACTTGATCCTCGTCTTAGCGAGCCTTCTTTCCATATGCACCGGGGCGTAAGCCATCGGTTTCGCGCCGCCCAGCGCGCCTTGCGCGAGCGGTATCAGAAGATTCTGGAAATTCCTGAAGCGCCCAACGCCGCCTCTTTGATTGAATATCACGAACAGGAACTTGCCCTGGTTCGTGACGAACTCGCCCGAGAGCGAGCTGACGCCGTTGTCCGTCCTTCGAAGCGTGCCCGTCTTTCCGACTACGCTGCCGGCGTAAAGGTCGCCTCCGAACCTTCCACGCAGGGTCCCGTCATCGATCCCCGCAACCGGAAGAATGTCCGAAAGCTTCATCTCGTGGCCCTCGAGAAGTTTCTTGGTCCTCTTGAGAAGCGCGAGCTGGGCCCTTGCCGTAACTCGGTTGATACCCAGGCCGCTGGAGGTCTGCAGCGAGAACTGCTCTTCACTGGCCCCTATATCGCGGCGGACGATGCGTTCGACAGCGGGTGTTCCCCCGAGCATCTCGCCGAGCTTCTCGGAAAGAAAGTTGTTCGAGTAACTCAACGTCACTTTGAGGATCTCGCGCATCGGCGCCGATTCGTGCGAGAAAAGAAGTTTTGCTCCCCCGGGGATGCCGCTTACGTCGACACTTCCGGTGGTCGTTACGCTTGGTACTACCAACCCGGGTTTGAACTTGCCCGAGTTCATCAGGTAGCTGTCCCAGGCACGATTGGCAGAAGCTCCGCGTTTGCCGCCGTCCATCGTGTTTATCAGCGTATAGCCCGAACGCGATGCGGAACCGTTATAATTCATCACGAAATTGCCCGTGACGAACACGTTTCCTTCGATCTTACGGATCCCGAGCCGGTTCAGCTCGTTGGCGATCGCCATCCCGTGTTCGTAACCGAAGATCGGATCACGTCCCGAAACGTACAGATTGCCGGTCAGCGTGGCGGTTTCGAGATCGACCTTCCCGTCGGTCCATACACCGGTGATGAACCGGAAATCGGGGCCGAACGTTTTCAGCACGGCATAAGCCGTCGCGACTTTCACGTTCGAGGCCGGATTGAATGCCTCGTCGGGATAGCTTTCAAACACGAGCGTCCCGCGTTCGCTCTCGATGATGATTCCCGAATTGCCCGGGATATCTATCTCCGCAAGAGCCGCGACAGAGGTCCTGCGCGAGACTGCCAGTCCCGGAGGGGCAGAAGTCGGTGACGAACTTCCTGTTTTCTTGACGAGAGGCGTGGGGCCGGGTATCGGTTCTTCCTTCGCTATCTTTATGTCCTGGAGAAGCGGCGGTCGCGAGGTCTGGCCGGATACGGAGATCGCCGAGACGGACGCGCAAAGAAGGAACGCCGAAGATACCACTATTGCTCTCTTGATCATAAGTCCCAAATGTTCGTTTTGATTTGCCCCGGTGCGGAAGGCTTCCGTTTGCACCCTTCAGGAAGGCTTCGGAAAGTATAGCACACCGGCAACCCCTGCCAACAAATTTGATCCGCCCGGATGTCGTGATCCGAGGTTCGGATGAGGGGGTCGAGGATCGGGGATGCTTCCTGTAAGCGAGGCTTATGGCCCCGATACAGAAACCTTATACCTCATTCACTTCATTAGGTAAAGCATAAAGTTTCCGCAAGAGATTTCGTTGACACCGAAATTCGGCGTCTCTAGAATTGTAAGACCTACCGCAAAGCGTGATGAAGAAAGTCGCACCGATCACGATTCCCCTAATAAAACAGGCCCATAGGCAAAGGGCTGAAGAGATCGAGGAACGGCTTGAAGAGTTCCGCGAGGTCTGGAGGTCGGGAACCGATCTGAGGCTCTGGGAAGAGATGGTCTATTGTTTTTTCACCGGAGGATGTTCCGCGAAGATGGGTTTGAAGTCGGTCGAGGCAGTGCGGACACAGTTGCTTGACGGTTCGCGCGAATCGCTTACAGAGGCACTCGTCGGCGTTCACCGATATCCGAGGGCCCGCGCCGGATATGTCGTCGCGTCGCGAGAGTTCCTGCGTGAACACTGCGGGCTGAGGCTCCGTAAGAAGCTGGAGAGCTTCAGTAACCCGCTCGAACGGCGGGACTGGCTTGTGAAAGAGAAGAGGATCAAGGGCCTCGGATACAAGGAGGCGAGCCACTATCTTCGCAACATAGGTTTTCGCGGCTACGCGATCCTGGACAAGCACGTGCTTCGGTGCATGCACGAACTCGGATTGATCGAGGCGCCCAAGCCACCAATCACCCGTATGAGGTATCTTAGCGTTGAATCTACCCTCAAGGATTTTGCTGACCAGCTGAAAATAGATTTCGACGAGATGGACCTGGTGCTCTGGTCGATGAGGACCGGGGAGATCCTGAAATAGCTGCCATCTTCGCCGTATCCGCCATAAATGGAGGACGACCAATGAGGTTTGACCCACTCAGGAACCGAACATTCACTCGCAAGCTCCGACTGCTCCGGGCCGTTGTGTCAGCGTTGATTCTCGCGATCGCGATCTCCGGTTCGATCTTCGCAGCCGACGACGTTCAGCGGATCGAGCCGCAGGAAACCAAGAAACTTCTGAAGCAGGCGAAAAAGCTGTTCAGGAAAGGCGAGATCGCGGAAGCTGAGAAGATACTCCGGAGGGTGATCGCGACGAATCCTCAGAACGCCGAGGCCAAACTGGACCTGGCGTACCTACTTCTGAAAAGAAAACGTCTTGTCGACGCTTACAATTACGCTTTTGAGGTCGCGAAGGAAGACAAGGACAACGCCTACGCATTCGCGGTTCTCGGGGCGACCTACCTGAGCGCCGGGAACTTCGCCGACGCGAGGATCCTCCTAAACAATGCCATCGTTGTCGACGATGATGAGGCCCTTGGCTGGGCCGGCCTCGGGATGCTGGACTTTTACGAGAATCGAGTCGACGACAGCATTTATAACCTCGAGCGGGCCGTCCAGCTTGACGGGAAGGAAGCGGATTACGCGTTCGCGCTGGCGCAGGTATCGGCCCGGGCGGAGAGATACAAGGAAGCCGCCGACGCATATCAGAAGTACCTTCGCATCGCTCCGGACAACGACCGGGAGCGGACCGAACGGATCAAGGGCCTGATCAAGTTCCTGAGGTACCTGGGAAAACGTCCGTCGCTTTACGATCTTGACGGCGCCGGACAGACCGAGGTGCCGGTCAGGCTTGTAAACAACCGGCCCGTGGTCCAGATCAAACTGAAGGACAACGAGCCGCCGTTGAATTTCGTGCTCGACACCGGCTCCGGGATCTCTGTCATTTCAGACCTGACCGCCGAGCGGCTCAAGATCAAACCGGTTACGAAAGGCGGGGTCGCAAGGGCTCTCGGAGGCGACGGAAAGTTCGACATCGTATACGGATTTATCAGGAAAGTATCGATCGGCGATGTCGCCGTGCGAAACGTGCCCGTTTACATCCGCAAGTTCCACAACGCTTCCGAGCGTATCGACGGCTACATAGGCCTTTCGCTCATTTCGAAGTACGTTACCACCATCGATTACGGAAACCTGACGTTCTCCCTGGTCCGTAAGGACAACTACGAAACGCCTCCGGAGAACGCCGACGCGATGACCGTCCCGCTCAGGCTCACATCTAGCGGATTTCTTAGCGGGCAGGTCAAGCTTCACGGGATCGAGTTTCCGCTGAACTTCATCGTCGACACCGGGGCCAGCCTCTCCGTGATCTCCGAGGACCTTGCGAGTTCCGAGGAACTTAGCGGCTTCATACAGGATGAGCGGATGCGCGTGGTCGGTGCCGCCGGAGTAACCGAAGACGTCCCGTCGTTCCTGCTTCCGAGCGTCACTTTCGGACGCTTCTCAAGGAACGACCTCAAAGCGATCGCGCTGGATCTGGACCTGATCAATGAAACATCCGGATTTGAGCAGGCCGGAATACTCGGAGGCAATTTCCTGAAAAACTACAGGCTGACGTTTGATTTCAAGCAGTCAATGGTGACCTTCACGCCCACCGACCAGGATTAAGCGTATCCGCCCGGAACGGGCTTCTGGATTTGGTCCGCCGTCTCTGATAATGTGACTTTCAGGCCGGCGGGCCTTTTTCTTTTCCGCGTACTATGAAACAGAGCCTCTACCTGGAAACTTCCGTCGTCGGAGCCTATCTGGACAATGGCGAGCCCTTCAGAAGGGATATGACCATCCGCTGGTGGGAGCACGAGCTATCCGAGTACAGGGCGTATGTTTCGATCCTTGTGAGGCGCGAACTCGAATGCCTTGCGCAGCCGCACAGGGACAGCTATCTCAATCTGATAAAGGATATAGAGCAGCTTGAGCTTCCGGAAGAGGCGGCGATACTCGCCGAAGGCTACATCTCGCGCGGGATCTTCAAACGGAAGTTCATAGGCGACGCGCTGCACGTCGCGGTCGCTTCCGTTTACAAGATCGACTATCTGGTCACCTGGAATTTCGGGCATGTCGCGAATGTCCGAAAACAGGCGCGTGTACGGCTTTTTAACACTGCCGCAGGCTTCTTCGTCCCGAATATCGTGACGCCGGAGTTTCTCGTACACACCGTTTGAAGGACGCCGGCGTTGACCTTCCCCCTGTTCATTCGTTTAATATCTGCTTGAATGTACCGACGTCCCAAATTCCTTGAGATCCTTCTGGAGGTGCGCGAACAGATGTCCCGCGACGCGGATTTCGATGTCGACCTCTTCGCTGAACTCGTCCGTTCCGGCAAGATCACCGAGGGTCACGATCCGCACGAGCTGAATCCGGACGGTTCGGCATCGCCGAACGGCAAGGTCGTCGAAAAGCGCCGAAACGGAGGCGGCTGAGGCTCCCCGCTTTCCGGCATCCATTTCTTCTATGCGCCGCAACCTCTTGATCGCGGTCCAGGTAGTCGCTGGAATAGGCATTCTGGCGCTGGCTGCATATCTTTTCAACAGTTTCTGGATTCATCGTTACGATGATCTGATCGAGCGGCATGCGCGCGTTTACAACCTCGAGGAGAGGCTAGTCTGGAGCGTGATCTACGAAGAGACCTACTTCCGGGCCTGGATGAAAGGCGCCGCAAACGAAGTCGGTCTGATGCAGGTCACTCCCGCGGTCGCGAGGCAATGGGCAAAAGAAACGGGGCTGAGAGAGTTCGAACGCGAGACCGAGGTGAATCTCGATGAATTCCTTAGCGATCCGGAACGCAACATACAGGTCGGTTGCTGGTATCTTGAACAGCTTCGAGCTCAGTACCGCAGCCGGCCGGCGGAGCGCGCGATGATGCTTGCCGCCTACAACGCGGGCCCGAGCCGCGTCGATGAATGGACGAAAGGGACCGATCCGGCGCAGCTCTCCGAACAGGACTTCATCGCCAGGATCGGGATCGCTTCGACCCGCTCGTATGTCACTTCGATAATCCGCCGGTACGAGGCGGGGCCTTGAACGGATGAGACTTCTGACCGCCGATCACGTGCTTCCGGTATCGTCGCCGCCGATAGAGGACGGCGGCGTTCTGGTTTCCGAAGGCCGCATCCTTGCGGTCGGTTCTGCCGCAGATCTTCGCCAAGATCATCCGGATGTCCCGGAGGATCGCTTCGCGGGTTCCGCGATACTTCCGGGCTTCGTCAACTGCCATTCGCATCTGGAGCTTACCGTGCTTCGGGGGCTTCTCGACGACCTCGACCACGACTTCGCCTCGTGGCTGATCAGGCTCACACAACTTCGGGCGGAGACGCTTTCGGACGAGGACATCGCTGATTCCGCACTCGCCGGAGCGCTCGAAGGTCTGAAGGCCGGGGTGACCTGTTTCGGCGACATAGGCCGATGGGGCCTCGCCGGATTCGAAGCGCTGAAGAGCACGGGTCTTCGCGGAGTGCTCTTCCAGGAGACCGAGTTCTCGCCCGAAAATGCGACGGCGGAATCCGACCTGGCAGCGCTGCTCGAGAAGATCGGCACTTTGCGCGAGGCGGAGACGGAGAAGGTGAAGGTGGGGATCTCTCCGCATTCGCCGTACACGGTGAGTCCCGCGCTCTTCGAGCGTCTGGCAGAGGCGTCGCGTGAGAAAGGCTTGAAAGTAACCATCCACGCGGCCGAATCCGACGCCGAACAGGAACTTCTGACGGGCAGGGGCGGGTTCTTCGCAAAGATCTTCGAACAATACGGGGTCCGTTGGACGCCGCCGGGAAAGCGTTCGATCGAGTACCTGTCCTCGGCAGGAATACTCGACACGACTCCCTTGCTCGCCCACTGCACCAAAGCCGACGAGAACGAGATCCGCCTTATCGCCGAAAGCGGATCGAAAATCGCGCATTGCCCGAAATCGAACGCGAAGTTCGGGCACGGCGTCGCGCCGCTTTCGAGATTTCTGGTGAGCGGGATCGAGGTCGGGCTCGGGACCGACTCGATGGTCAGCAACAACCTCTGCGATATGCTGGAAGAGGCCCGTTTCGCGGCCCTCGCGGCGAGGATCGCATCCGCTTCCGATCGTTTCATACAGCCTTCCGAAGCGCTGAAGCTGGCGACGCTCGGCGGTGCGGAAGCGCTCGGCCTGGCGGGCGAAACCGGTTCGCTCGAGCCCGGGAAGGCCGCCGACCTTATTGCCGTCTCGCTTCGCGAAGTGTCGAGGCTTCCGGTCAACGATGTCGAGTCGGCGCTCGTGTTCGCCTCTGGGGCGGGCGATGTCGAAATGACAATGGTCGCCGGCGAGGTCCTGTATCGCGACGGAGAGTGTCCGGGCGCGGACGCGGACAGGCTGAGAGCGAGAATGAACGAGATAGGATCTCGTTTGAAGGAAGCTCTCTAGGCGGGCGATTCGTCGGGCGAAGGCTCTTCCGCCGCGGGGAAGTCTTCCGGATGTTCGCTGAGGTGAATCTCCTGAAGCTCGTGCATCAGCTCGCCTTTTTCCGAGAGAAGTATGGCGATCGGCCTTGTGTTCGGAAACTGCGCGAGAATGATCATCATTACCACCGTGATCGGTACGCACAGGATCATTCCGGCGACACCCCAGATAACTCCCCAGACCGTCAGCGCGATTATCACCACAAGCGAGCTTATGTTCAGCTGGCTGCCCATCATCTTCGGCTCGATGAAGTTGCCGACGATGACCTGCACCGTTCCGACCCCGACAAGGATCACGAAGAAAGGTCCGAGCGTGTCGAACTGAAGAACCGCCACAAGCGCGGGGAAGATAGTCGCGACCAGCGAACCGATGTTCGGGATGAAGTTCAGAAGAAATATCAGGAACGCCCAGAAGATCGCGAAGTCGAGTCCGACCGCAAGCATTATCAGATAGCTCGCCACCGCTGTCAGCACACTCACGCTGAGCTTGACCGTGAAATACGCGTGGATCGATTCGTTGATCCTTTCCATCACGTCCCGGAACTGCGAAAGCCTGTTGGAATCTGGAAAAAGAGCCTGAACTTTTTTCGGGAAGAACGATTGTTCCAGAAGAAGGAAGATCACGTAGATCACGATAAGGAAGCCGTTCGCGGCGAACCCGGACAAAGTGCTGATGACGCCAGTCAGTACCGCGGTCAAAGCGGCGCCCGAATCCGGCCCCGAAAAATACTCGCCGACGCGTGCCTCGACCTCGCCTTTTGCGAGCCCAAACCTCGCGGACACCATCTCGAGCGGAGGTTCGACGATCCGCACGTACAGCTGGCCTATGTTCTCCTGGTACCTCGGGATCGCGGTCGTCATTTCCCGAGCGTTTTCTGCTATAAGGCCGCCGATGACGATCAGAACGAAAGTGATTATCAGCGCCGAGAGCGACAGGCGCGCCCAATTCGGAAGGTATCGGCCAATGAGCCGAAATTCGCCGAGACGATCGGCGAGAGTGTTGATGATGTACCAGACGAGAACCGCGATCACGAACGGGATCAGAAGGCCTTTCGCGACGATCAGCAGAGCGATGACCGCGGCGAGGATCACGCAGACCGAGGCCACTTTCAGAGGTGTCAGTTCGTAGATTTCCCGTTTAGGGGTCATTTGAGCGAGGCCTTCAGTTCATCGAGCAGCTCAGACTTCTTCCAGTCTCCGCCGGAGAATACTTTCCGGACAGTTCCTTCCGGCCCGATCGCGACGGTTCGGAGAGAATGATTGAAATGCGTTTTGTTCTTTTCGTCAACCTCGTACCGAAGTCCGAAGAAATCGGCGATCTTCCGGATCTTTTCGTCCTCGCCAACCGCGAGCTTCCAGATCTTGAAATCCGAAGCCCTGGACTCCTTGCCCAGATAACCCAGGCCGTAAGCGCGGAGTTTCTCGGGCGTGTCCTTGGCGGGGTCGAAAGAGATCGAAAGAAGCCGGACCTTGTTCGAGAGTTCGGGATCATCGGCGATCTGGTTCGCGAGATCCGAGAAATTCTTCGACATAAGGATACAATATTCGGGAAGCGGGCACGCGGTGTAAATGAAAGTGATCGCCCACGCCTTTCCTTCGAAGTCCTTCGGAGTCAAAGTGTTCCCGTCCTGGTCGGTCAACGAAAAGTCGATCACCTTCTTTCCCTCGACGGCGACATCTTCCTTCGGCGGCTCGGGGCCTGCGGTTGTGGGGGCGTCAACTATGCTGGGGTTCTCAAGCCAGTACTTGCCCTTCTCATTGTCCACGACCATTACGGCTGTCACTTGCGAGCCTTCTTTTAGAGCGTCCCAGACCCATTCGTCCTTGAACCGGAACTTCATCGTCATCGGCTCCATGAACCCCGGGATCTCTTCGTGCGCGATCATCGCGGTCTTCTCTTCAAGGTTGACCGACTCGACGACGCCTTTGAGTTCATAACGTTTCGCGTTGGGACCGGCGGTGAATTCATCGTCGGCCGAATCGCCCGATGTGCAGTGGATGGAAAGGACCGCGGCGGCCGCGATCAGGATACAAGCGACGATCTTGTTTCGAATGATTTTCACTGTTCTTGCTGTTCTTCTTTGCGGAAACTGGCGGATCCGGGGCAAGCTTCCAGGATTGTGTCTACTTAAATCGGTCAAGAGGACTCTCGCAAAGCCGCCAAGCCGCAAAGTTCCGCAAAGCTATTACCCTAAGAAATAAACCACAAAGGTCATGAAGTTTCGCGCAGAGGTCACGGAGTCTCTCTGTGCACTTTGTGTCAACCTCCGTGCTCTGTGGTAAAACCCATATCTGAATCTTCAACCGATCGACGGACCAACTCCCGCAAGGCTACGAAATAAAGCGCCAACCGCAAAGGTCACGAAGTTTCGCGCAGAGGTCACGGAGTCTCTCTGTGCACTTTGTGTAAACCTCCGTGCTCTCTGTGGTAAAACCCATCTTGAGTTCTCACCTGATCGACGAACCAGGTCCAGCGAGGCCATGGAAAAAAGCGCCAACCGCAAAGGTCACAAAGTTTCGCACAGAGGTCACGGAGTCACTTTGTGCTCTCTGTGAATACCTCCGTGCTCTCGGTGGTAAAACCCATCTTGAGTTCTCACCTGATCGACGAACGAGGTCCAGCGAGGCTATGGAAAAAAGCGCCAACCGCAAAGGTCACGAAGTTTCGCGCAGAGGTCACGGAGTCACTTTGTGCTCTCTGTGAATACCTCCGTGCTCTCTGTGGTAAAACCCTACTTTAGGATCTCGATAGCTATATCGAACTATTCACACCAGGCCTTCACCACGCAACACCTCAATTCTGCCGAACCGGACGCCCGCGCGCAAACGGTCCTATCGTCCGATTTCCTCCAGGTTCTCGTCGTAAAGCATCCTGTAGATCCTGTAATTGTTCATCACCTTCGCGACGTAGTCCCTTGTCTGACTGAACCTGATCTCCGGAATGTACCTCGCAGGTTCGGAAGAACCCGCGCGACTATACCAGCGGACCATGCGGTCCTCACCGGCGTTATAGCTCGCCGCGACCGCCGCCGGCTGGTTCGGGAAGTCCCGGAACAGCTTCGCCAGGTACCGCGAGCCGATCCGGACCGCACCGGCAGGGTCGTAGAGGTCGTCCTGTGTGAAGTCCCTTATGCCAATCTCTTCGGCCATCTTCGACCCAGTCGAAGGTATGAACTGCATCAGCCCTCTCGCCGCCGCCGAAGATTTGACGCCGGGATCGAACCTGGATTCCTGCCGCATTATCGAAAGCACGAAACTCGGATCGATGCCTTCAGCCCTCGAGTACTTCAACACTTCGTGCTTGAACGGGACGGGATAGAGAAGCCTGAGTTCGCCCTCGGGCATCGCTTCTGCGACGAAATTTGCCGGCATCTCCCGCCAGCGGCTTTCGGCAAGCGCCACGGAGCGGGTCACGAGCCCGCCCCTTCGGTAAAGCTCGGCAAGCGTCTCCGCTTCTTCGTCGGCCGACCCATCATCGAGGAGATGCAGTTCGTATTCGACCGAGCCTTCGTCGTAAAGGCCGAGGAATAGAAGCTCGTCGGCAAGATCCTCGTGCCCCGGACTTCCGATCGCGGCAGGCCTCTGCCGGATCTCCTTTCTTCCCGGGATTTTCACTTGCGGTGCTTCGGGAGCCTCGAATTCGTCGATCCGTGAATACGCTTCCTTCAGTCTGTTCAGCGCCGGTCCAAGGGATTCTTCATCGGAGGCGAGCTGAAAGGCCGCCTCGGCAGCTTCCACAAGCGATTCCGGCGAACCATCTTTCGGTACCGCGAAGGAAGCGAGCCTGGCCTTCAGGCCCTTGTCGGAGACTTTCGAGATCGAGCGAAGCCTCTCAGTCGCGAGAGAGCCATAGAAGCTTCTGAACCCGTAACGGATCCCAAGGTACGCTTCCGCCGCCTCCGGCCTTCGTCCAAGCTTTTCAAGCACATAGCCCTTAAGGAAGTCCTCTTCGCCCGCGACGTCCGTCCCGAAGCCCATCGATTCAAGTGTCTTCAGATCGGTGAGCGCACTGTTCCAGTCCTCCTGCGCGATGTGCGTCCTCGCTCTCGCGAAAAGGGCGGCCGCTTTTTCTTCGCCGGAAGGGAAGCGCGCGACCATCTCGTCCGCCGTTTTAAGCGCAAGGACGGAATCGGCGTTGTCGCGGTGAATGTCTATCAGGTTCAGGTAGGCGTCGGCGGTCCTCTGAGAATCCGTGTTTTGCTCAATAAACCGCCGGAACCGGGTGACCGATTCCTTCGGCTTTCCGAGCGCTGCGTACGCGTTCGCCGCCTGGTAAAGCGCCTGATCCGCCTGCTCGCTTTCCGGGAACTGTTCCAGCACCCTTTCGAACCACTCGATCGCGTGCTGGTAATCACGCTCCTGAGCGAATCCACGCCCGATCTGGTATGCGCTCTCCGGCGCCCTCGGATCCCCTGGAAACCTTTCGACAAGAGCCCTGAAATGAAGTCTTGCGAGCCGGAACCGCCGGTTATGCTGAAAGACGTTCGCCCGTTCGAAATGCTCTTCCGTGGCAAGATCCAGCACCCGGCTTCCGAATTCTTCCTCGTCGACCGCGAGAAGGTCGAGCCCTTCGACCGCCGCGAGCGCGAGATCGTCAGGCTGCGCGGGATCAGGCGTGGTTTTGAGAACGCGTTTGAACGATTCGGAAGCCGTCCGGGCATCGCCGGACAGCCTCGCCGCTTTTCCGATCAGGACCAGATCCTCGCGCGAAGGGTCGCTCTCAGATCCGTGCCATCTGTTTCGTACCGAATGTATAGCCAAATCGTGATTGCCGCTTTCGAACCAGCTTCGCGCAAGCCTCTCGCCGGAAGCATATGACGGCGCCGACTCCGTGCTGAGCGAAAGCGCGTCGAGAAGGAAGAGCCTCTCTGCGGGCAGGTTCCCTGACCGGCGCATAAGCTTCGAAAGTCTCCAAAGCGCGTAGACCTCGAGCGCCGAACCTTCGTCGGCGGCATCCAGGTATCTTCTTGCGGCGGTGCCCGCGTCTCCCATCCGCTCGAACAGGCGCCCGGCAAGATACGGATAGTTGTTTGCGGAAAAGATCTGTCCTTGGTCCTGTGCTTCGATCACTTCCAGCACTTCGATCGCCGACCGGTGATTACCGGCCTCTATCCGCGAGACAAGATCCTTGTGGTGATCCGCGATGCTGACCGAAAAAGCCGGAGCGAAGAGCGACGCGAGCAGCAGGACAAGCAGAGGTGTTCGTGTATGTGGCATAAGGCGACCGAACCATTATAATGGTGTCCGGAAGGATAATCCCCCCATCGATCAACGGTTTCGCACGGATCGAAGCTTCCGGTGAAACTCATTTCACGGCCGGGCTGGGTCCCGGCAACAGCATAAGTATGAACACAGAGATGAAAACGGCCGGCGCCGAACTCCTTAGCGGAAAGGAGTTCGCGGCGGCGATCAAGGACGATGTCGCTGCGGAGGTTGCTGAACTGAAGAAGGAAGGGATCGAGCCCTGCCTTGTCGTTGTGCGCGTCGGCGAGGACCCGGCGTCGGAAGTTTACGTAAAGAGCAAGGTAAAGACCGCCGAAGAGCTCGGTATTGTTTCGGAACACAGGCACCTTCCGGAGGACATAGAGCACGAAGATCTCCTGGCGGTGGTGAAGGAGCTTAACGCGAGAGACGATGTGGACGGCATACTCGTCCAGCTTCCGCTTCCCAAGCACATCGACGAAAAGGAGATCCTCGAAACAATCGACCCCGATAAGGATGTCGACGGGTTTCACCCGATGAACGCCGGAAGGCTCGCGCAGGGCCACGAGGCGCTTGTGCCGTGTACGCCGGCGGGGATCATCGACATGCTGAAGCGCAAGGGGATCGAGATGAAGGGTGCCAACGCGGTAGTTGTCGGACGCAGCAACATCGTCGGCAAGCCTATGGCCCTGCTTCTTCTCCAGGAGCACGCGACGGTCACGATCTGCCACTCGCGAACGCGGGACCTGGCCGATGTGTGCAGCCGAGCTGACATTCTTGTCGCGGCGGTCGGCGTAACGGGCATCATCCGCGAAGAGCACATCAAGCCCGGCGCGACGGTGGTCGACGTCGGGATGAACTCGATCGACGATGCCGAAAAGGCGAGGGACTTCTTCGGCGAGGACGAGCTTGAGAAGCGTTTGAACACGATCGAAAAGCGCGGATCCACGCTGGTCGGCGATGTGAACGCGAAAGCCGCGAAGGCGAAGGCCCGCTATTTCACGCCTGTTCCCGGAGGCGTCGGCCTCCTGACGGTCGCAATGCTGATGAAGAACACTGTGAAGGCGGCGAGACTGCGGAGGCAGTGAGCAGTGAGCCGTTTAGCCGGGGAATACTGAGAGGTGAGCCGTTTAGCCTCGGCACTTGCGCCGAGGAGTACTGAGCCAGCGATGAGCGAAGCGAACCGGCGATGATCTGTGAGCTGCGATCGGACCGTGTCCGAAGCCCGACCGTCAGGGAGGGCTAAGATCTGATGCTGAGAAAAATGGATTGAGAGATTTGAATTTGGGAGTGACGACCGGAGAGCTTAACGAGGAAGTGGGTAGGCTTATCGATGCTTGGTGTGATCGCAGGGCACTGAGTTCATTGCGCTGGATCCTCCCGAGTTAGCCTTGCAACGGGCTGACTGATGATCTCTACGAATTGAAGTCGGCCCTGGAGAACGTCAGGGCTTTCGGACGGGATGAGCATACTGAATATGAAAAGCTCGTGGCGTCGCGGTTGATATTTCTACTAGACCAAGCAATTTCAGATTGACCCCTTCTATCATTTGGTAGTGAACAGTGCACTTTTTGCTGTACGTGAATCATTACTCGTTTAGCGGCGGGCTTGCCCGCTTCGGGCCAGGGAATTAGTCACGATCTGAGGATCGCTAATGGAATCTTCCTTCAGACTTGGCAGGCCAGACGCATTCATTTCATTTCGCTTTCTTGCTGAGGAGTCAAATGCAGAAAGCTATTCTGAAGATTTCTGCTTTTACTTTTCAGTCAAAGTTGGCCCCTTCTCATGTTCTGATTTGAAGATCTGGATAGATGCGGAATCGTTGCGATCTTTCTTGGTTCAGATCGAAAAGAATGATGTTTCCGCGAAGGCTCGACTCGAATTGAATGCAATGAGTCCTGAGGATTTCAAGTTGAAAATGGAGTCTTCAGATTCGCTTGGACATTACGCAGTGGATGTATTGTGTAGAAGGTGGATCTATGTCGGGGACGCCCATCATCATTGCTCGATCAATGTCGGGTTTGGTGTAGACCAAACAGATTTGGCTCGTCTTGCTAGCTATTTTCGGGGACTGTCTTGCAAGGCTGAACCTTAAAAAATGACTAAGGTAGCCCGTGCTAGCGCCTAGACTTCGACATTCTTTTCAGTTGGCAATGATCATGTTGCAGTCAGCAATGCTCCGTGTCCTTTGTGAAAGACTTTGTGCACTTTGTGGTAGACCTTCTCTAAAACACTTGAGTGACGACAGTGAATTAACCACAGAGTGCACAAAGGTTTTCACAAAGATGCACGAAGGAAGAGGAAGAAGTGGAAACCGATCATTGGGAATTGATTAAAGAACGGTAGCCTGCGCTGACGTTTGGGCTTCCGATACGGCAGTGCTTATTTATGAGCGGGCAAGCCCGCCGCTAAACGGGCGGGTACGAGTCCCGCCCCTACTTGAAACATGAACTTCCGAGAATACCAATCCGCGGCCGCAATGACGGCCCTTTACCCCAAAAGGCTGGACAATCTCGAATACCCGACGCTAGGGCTAGCCGGCGAAGCCGGCGAGGTGGCCAACATCGTCAAGAAGATCCAGCGCGATCACGGCGGCGAGATCAGCGACGAGATACGCGCGAAACTCAAGGACGAGCTCGGAGACGTGCTCTGGTACATTTCCGCCTGCGCGGACGAGCTCGGGCTGACGCTCGAGGAGATCGCCGAATTCAACGTCGGAAAGCTTGCTAAACGCCACGGAGCCTAGCCCTGAATCCGGATTCCTGAAATGCTGAAAGTCGGTCTGACAGGTTCGATCGCGGTAGGAAAGACACACGTCTGTTCCGTTCTCGCTGCGAACGGCTGCCGTGTCCTCGACGCGGACCGCGTCGCACGCGACGTCGTCGAGCCGGGCGAAGAGGGCCTTCGAAGGATAGTCGAGCATTTCGGAGAAGAGGTGCTTGATCCGAAAGGCGGGCTCGACCGCGCAAAGCTCGGCTCGATAGTGTTCCGCGACCCTGCCAAACGACAACTGCTCAATTCGCTGCTGCATCCTCTTGTCATCGATGCACAGGACAAATGGCTGAGGAAGGCCGAAAAGGCCGACCCGAACGGCATCGCGGTCGTCGACGCCGCGTTGATGATAGAATCCGGGGGCTACAAACGCTTCGATAAACTGATTGTTGTGTGGTGTGAGCCTGAGATACAATTGCGGAGACTTATGGACCGCAACGGGCTCACCGAAGAGGAAGCGAGGGCCCGGATCGGATCGCAGATGTCGCAAGAGGAGAAAAAGTCTTATTCGGACTATCTGATCGATACGTCAGGAAGCTACGAAAATACAAAGCAAAGGACCCTTGAGGTCCTTTCGTGTCTGAGAGCGGAAATCGGGAATTGATGCACGGAATCTACCCAGCAGGATCAAAGAGGCATACGCGAGTTCGAAGTGTGTTCGTTTGTCTCGCCGTGCTCTTTGCGGCGATCCTGTTCGGTTCGTGCGGGCAGCTGAATACTCCGGATCCCGAGGTGTTTTACTCCGAAACCGAACCGCCCAGGGTTCAGGAATTCCGCTGGTCGAACGGGCGCATGCCCGAGTCCTTCGATCCTTTGAAAGCTGCGGCGCCGCCCGAAACCGACCTCGTCCGCGCGATCTACGAAGGCCTGACTGAGATCGATCCGAAGACTTTGGAAGCCCTGCCCGCGGTCGCTTTGAAGTGGGAAGCTGCCGATGAAGGCAGGGAATGGACCTTCCAGCTTCGGAAGGACGCAAAGTGGACCAACGGCGACAAGGTGACTGCCGAAGACTTCGTGCGATCATGGAAACGAGCTGCGGAAGCCGGCAAAGATGCCGCGCATTTTGCACATATCTCGAACATAAGGGGCTTTAAGGATCCCTTGGACGAAAGTTCTTCCGCACACGCGGCCGAAGATCTGGGCAAGCCCGGTGACAGGGCGGCCGCGCGGACCGCCGGTGTGCCGAAGCTTTTCCAGAACCAGACTCCCGGAGCGGCTGCAGAAAAAGGCGCAACGGCAGGTGCGGCGGAGGCCGCAGGCGAAGCGGAAGAAGAGATTGAGTTCGGCGCAGTGGCGGTCGAGCCTCATATCCTGAAGGTCTATCTGAAGAAGCCGGACGCCCAATTCCCCAAACTCGCCGCTCATCCCGTGCTTCGTCCCGTTCACGGTGACGGAAGCGCTCTGGAAGGGGAACTTCGCGCCGACATCGTGACCAACGGTGCGTTCGCCGTCGCTTCGGTTGAGAAGGACGGAGTCGTCCTCGACAGATCGGAGACGTATTTCGCGAAGAGCTCGGTGAGGCTGGAGAAGATCCGGTTCGTTGTTGCGAAAGATGCGGACACGGCTCTTGCGGAGTACCGCGCCGGAAAAGTCGATGCCGTCACGAACACGGAATTTGAACCTCTTGCATTGAAACTGCTCACGCCGTACGTGGATTTCCGAAGGACAAGACACAGTGCGCTGAATTTCTACGAGTTCAACCGCACAAAGGCGCCGTTCCACGACCGAAGGGTCCGGGAGGCGCTCGCGATCGCGATCGACCGCAAGCGGCTGGCCGAAGACTTTACCGACGGGGCGATGGAGCCCGCGTACGGATTTCTTCCCTTCGTACAGGGTAACGACCGTGAAAAGATCGAGGAGGATGTGGAACGCGCCAAGGATCTTCTTCTAAAGGCCGGTTTTGGTTCGGCAGATGACTTCCCGGTAGTCAGGCTTGTGATCAACCGAAACGATCTCCAGCAGAAGATCGCGAAGGAGGTCGCATCGATGTGGAAGGAGAACCTGGGGATCGAGACCGACATCGTTGTCCGGGAGTTTGAGGAAATGGAGGCCGTATGGAAAGCAGGTGACTACGACCTGATCCGCCGGGGCGCCGTACTTCCGACTTCCGATGAAACCGCGAACATGCTTGCCATTTTCGGCAGCCCTCCGAACGAGCGTACCGAAGAAGCGGCCGGTGCCGAGGGCCGCCAGGTGAAAGGGCCTGTACGATATCCCGATCCGCCGCCTCCGCTTCCGGACGCGAATCTTGGATTGACCGAGTTCGACGGCCTTCCGCCTTCGGTGCGGGACGAGCTCACGATTCAGATCTCAGACAGGAGGAAGGCGATCCTCACCGAGGAGGCAGCAGTCTTCGAGGTCCCTGCGATCCCTCTCTATTTCCCTACAAGTTATTCACTTGTCAAACCTTACGTCCTGGGATTCGATACGAATCCGCTCGACGCACCGCTTCTCAGAGCTGTCAGTATCGACAGCGGCTGGAAGTCTGATCCCAACAAGGGTCCCTGAACGGCCCATAGCCAGGGCTCTCGATCCCGCAGCGGACCCCCGTTTTCCGGGTAAGATCCATCGCCGAAATGCTGAGATATTGAGCCTATGAAACCCAAACCCGCCAAAGTGCGCCGCTGCCTTGCGATCATTTTGGCGTTGTTTTGGTTCTTGGCACTGACGGGCTGTGCCGACAAGGCATCCACTCGATACTGGGGACGCGTCTCCCCGCCTTCCGACAACATTCTTCGCTACGTTACGGGATCTGAACCCGAATCGCTCGATCCGGGTTGGGGCGGTCAGCCTGAATCGAGGATCCTGATCGGGCTTTATGACCGGCTCGTCGAAGTCGAACCGAGGTCGATGGAGCCGATCCCTTCGCTCGCGACTCACTGGGAGATCGACGATTCCGGGACGGTCTATACATTTCATCTGCGCAAGAACGCGAGGTTCTCGAACGGCGACCCGATAAGGTCGGAGGATTTCGTCTGGTCTTCGCAACGTCTCATAAACCCGGCTCTGGCGTCGCGATACGGATACTTCGGGTACGACATCAAGTACGCGGAGGCGATCAGCACGGGCGGGGCGTTCGTCAGAAAGGACGGCGGATTCCTCGCGGCCGAGCCACTAGGGGAAGCCGGCAGAGTTCTTTCATCCTGCACACCGGAAGGGCCTGCGTGCCTGACCGTTTCGTCGGATCCTGAGTCCCGCGCGGAATTGGCCAGAAGCGAACCTGATCTTGGACGACGCATTTCGAACGCGGAGTTTGTGCCGGTCAAGCCGTCCGACCTCGCCGTCGAGGCGCTCGGCGATCACACTGTGCGGATCACTCTAATTCGACCCGCGCCGTACTTCCTCAGTCTGCTTGCGGCTCAGTATTTCTCGGTACTTCACCGCCCCTCGATCGAAAAACACGGGGCGGAATGGATGAGGCCCGAGAACATCGTTACGAGCGGAACATTTAAGGTCGCCAGCTGGAAACCCTACGACGAGCTGTTCCTGGTGAAGAATCCGTTCTACTGGGACGCGGCCAACGTGAAGCTTGACGGGGTCAGGTTCTACCCGTTGGAAGAGGTCACGACGATGATGAACCTCTATAAGTCCGGCCGGGTCGATGCGATCTACAATCACACCGTGCCGTCTGCCTGGTTCGAGTCCATCACCCAGTACAGGGACGAATACATGCTTCATCCCGAAATGTCTAACTCGTTCTACGGCATCAGCGTGAAGAAGCCGCCGGTCGACAAGGTCGAAGTGCGAAAGGCGCTTTCGCTCGCGATCGACCGAAAAGCGCTCGCCGGGTATATGAAGACCCAGCAGAGCCTGACGAGCTTCATTCCGGAGGGCGTCTTTCCGGAATACGACAAAGTGAAAGAAAGGGTGTTTGCGGAGCTGGCCAAGAGGGACGGGATTTCGGGAGAAGAGTGGAGATCGCGGACCTTCGATCCCGAGCGTGCCTGCTCGTACATGGAAAGGGCCGGATACAAGGTCGTTCCCGGTCGGGAAGGAAGGTGCCGCGTCGAAGACTTTCCGGCCGGGGAGATGAGCATCACGTATAACACCAAGGAGGAGCACAAGCAGGTCGCGGAATTTGTCCAGGCGCAGTGGAAGCAGAACTTGGGCATCGAGGTCCAGATCAAGAATCTCGAGTGGAAGACATATCTTGAGCACCGCGGGAAGGTGCAGTACAAAGGCGCCATCCGGGCAGGATGGGTCGGCGATTACATAGATCCTTACACCTATTCACAGTTCTTCTATTCCACCAGGAACGATAGCGGCACGGGCTGGTGGAATGCGGAATATGACCGGCTAATCCGGAAGGCCAATTCGACCCGCGACCCGAGGCGCCGCCTTGAGATACTTGCCGAGGCGGAATACCTGGCTATTGCGGACCAGCCCGTTATCCCCCTCGGTACAATGCTGAGCAGCTGGATGAAGAAGCCGTATGTGAAGGGTATGTACCCGAATCCGGGAACGCTTCATCCGTGGAAATTCATATGGATCGAGAGGGACCCCGCGAAGTGGGACCGGAACGTGGAAAGCATAATGACTGGACCGCAGGAGCCGTCCGTAGCGGCACGGGTTGCCAAGCTGAGAGAGTCGCAGGAGGCATTCGAGCGCGCAAGGGCTTCCGCCGCGGGGAAATGAGCGGCCGGCAGGAAGTGGCAACCGATCTGCCGAAAACCCGAATCCTACGCGCTGTCAACGACTTTGGAGTTCTTTACCTGCCGGATCGCCGATCCGGGATCCGGAAAGACTATCTTGCCTGAGATCGAAGTGTCGTGATATTTTTGTCGAAGTTTCTTAACCGATATCCTCTCCTGTTTTTCTCTTGTAGCACAGTCGGCACCTCAGGCCTTTTAGCACCGGGAGCGCTCAAAATGAAGCGAAGCTATTCCGTCGAGACCCGAACGGGGATCTTGATAATTCTCTTAACCTTTCTGATCACAAGCTGTACGACTCAGGCGACCACGAAATACTGGGGCCAGATCGAAGTACCGGAAGACAACAAGATGCGGTACATCACGGGGTCGGAGCCGGAGTCGCTCGATCCTTCGTACGTGACGGGCCAGCCCGAGGCGAGGATCCTGATCGGTCTGTACGACCGGCTTGTCGAATACCATCCGAAGACGATGGCGCCGATCCCAGGGCTCGCGACGCACTGGGAGGCTAACGAGGCCGGGAACGTGTACACCTTCCATCTGCGTCAGAACGGTAAGTTCTCGAACGGCGATCCGATCAAGGCACAGGACTTCGTATGGTCCTTCCAGAGGGCTCTCTCGCCCGAGCTCGCGTCGCGGTACGGCTTTCTCGGATACGACATCAAGTACGCAGAGGCATATAACGCGGGCAAGTCCTTCGTTAAGAAGGATGGAGGATATGTATTAGTCGGCGAGACTGATGGGCAGTATGGAATAGGAGATGGCGTTGTAGCTTCGAATGAACAAGCAGGGAATCAACCGGAGGTCGAAAAAGCGGCGAACGAACCTGCTGAGACCGAGTTCGAGAAGTTTATAACTTCTCCGGAGAGGGAAGCGGTGCCATCAGACCCGTTTGCGCTCGCAAGATTCCTGGAAGGAGAACAAGAGCTCAAGCGTTACTTCGACTACGAGCCTGGTGACCTTTCTGACCCAGTTGGCTTCGCAACACGAGTAAATGGGGCTGCGGATGCATTGTCTCAATTTGTGAAGCAAAAGATCAGCAATGATTCGCTGTCTGCCTGCACAAGAGCGGAATCGTGTTCCGAGCAGGCAAAGGCAATTCTGGTAAGGGATATAAACCGGCTGATCGAGAATGAGCAACTGTATGAAACCGAGAGGTTTCAATCACTGCAGTTAAGTGATGCTTCGGAGAAATTTGTAACAGACTTCAACGAGGCAAATGAGAAGATCGCGGAAGATAACGATCGAATCGATGCTGAGATCGCGGCACTGAAAGATCAGAAGGAAAAGGAAGAAAAAGCGAAGAGCAAGAAGAAACCTCTTGGAAAGCTCTTTTTCATGAATCGGTTCCTTTTCGGCGAATACTTCAAATCCGGACTTCAAGAACTGCCACTGGAACCGGTCGAAGCGAAGCATCTCGGCGTCGAGGCTCCCGACGATTATACCGTCCGAATCACGCTGAAGCAGTCCGCTCCTTATTTCGTTGGCCTGCTTACCCACCAGTTCTTCGCCGTCGTTCATCGCCCGACGATCCTCAAGCACGGAAAGGACTGGATCAAGCCGGAGAACATCGTTACGAGCGGTTCATACCGGCTGAAAGAGTGGAAGCCGTATGACGAGATGACCATCGAGAAGGACCCCAATAACTGGGACGCTGAGAACGTGAAACTCCAGGAGATCACGTTCTACCCGATGGACGAGCAGACGACGATGATGAACATCTACAAGGCGGGCCGTGTTGACGCTCTCTACAATCACACCGTCCCCGCCGCCTGGAACGAGTACATACGGCAATTCAAGGACGAGTATCAGCTCCATCCGGAGATGTCGATCGAGTACTACACGTTCAGCGTCAAGAAGCCGCCGGTGGACAAGGTCGAGGTCAGAAAGGCCTTCTCGCTGGCGGTCGACAGGTACGCCCTTGAGAAATTCCGGAAGACGGTCAAGCGGCTCGGGAACTTCACTCCCGAGGGGATCTTCCCGGATTATGAAAAGGTGCGCCAGAGGGTGTTCAAGGAATTGATCGCGAAGGAAGGCATTTCCGAGCAGACTTGGAACGAGCGCTATTTCGATCCGAAACGCGCCTGCGACCTGATGAAGGAGGCGGGCTACACCGTCCGGCCGACCGAAGGCGGGAAGTGCAAGGTCACGGATTTCCCCGCGAACCAGATGACGATCAGTTACAACACCGCCGAGAGCAACAAGGCTGTCGCGGAATTCGTGCAGGCGCAATGGCGCCAGAACCTCGGCATCGAGGTGCAAATCAAGAACATGGAGTGGAAGACCTATCTCGACTACCGCTCCAAGGTCGAATACACGGGCGCCGCGCGCGCCGGATGGGTCGGCGATTATATGGACCCGTTCACCTTCCTGAGCCAGTTCTACACGCCGCAGAACGACAGTTCGACCGGGTGGTGGAAAGAGGAATACGACGAGCTTCTCGAAAAGGCGAACAACACGGCGGATCCCGAAGCGCGCTTCGAACTGCTCGCGAGAGCCGAGTTCATGATGCTGAAGGAACAGCCGGTCATTCCGCTCGCCACTCAAGGCACCAGCTGGATGAAAAAGCCTTACGTGAAGGGAATGTACCCCAACCCCGGCACGATGCACCCCTGGAAGTTCGTGTATATCGAGGAAGACCAGAGCCGCTGGGATTCGGACGTGGACAAGATAATGACCGAGTACACGGATCCGCTGGTCGAGGCCCAGATCGCCGCGCTTATGAAGACGCAGCTCGATTTCGAGGCTTCAAGGAAACAAAAGGAAAACAGAACCCAGGCCGAGGAGTAGTCGGGCCGACAGAGACGCAAAATGCTGAAATTCATATTCAACCGAATTCTCATCATCGTCCCGATGGCCCTTCTGGTGGTCACCGTCACGTGGGTCCTGATCCGCGTGGCGCCGGGTAACTTCTATTCGACCGAAAGGAACCTTCCGCCGGCGATCGAGGAGAACATCAAGAAGAAATACGGTCTTGATCAGCCCTGGTACGTGCAGTACGGCACGATGATGGGCAACATCCTCCGGCTCGATTTCGGCGACTCGCTCAAGTACCAAGGGCAGTCGGTCAATGAGATCATTGCCCGGCATTTCCCGTATTCGGCAACACTCGGGCTCTTGGCATACCTGCTCGCCCTTGCGATCGGCCTGTTCGCGGGGATCGTCGCGGCGTTGAAGCAGAACTCGGCGTTCGATTACGGTACGATGGCCGCCGCGATGCTCGGGCTCAGTGTGCCAAATTTCGTGCTCGGCCCGATCCTCGTGCTGTTCTTCTCGCTCTACCTGTACTGGCTGCCGCCCGCGAGATGGGGCGGTCCTTTGTACCTGATAATGCCGGTAGTGACGCTCGCGGCGATCTACGCTGCGTACATCGCGAGGCTCACAAGGGCGGGAATGCTCGAGGTGATGCGCTCCGATTACATCCGCACCGCGCGCGCGAAAGGGCTTAACGAAAAGACCGTGCTTCTGAAACACGGCCTGCGCGGCGGGATCGTCCCGGTCGTTTCGTTCACAGGGCCGGCGCTCGCATCGCTTCTCGCCGGTACGGTCGTCGTGGAGAAGGTCTTCGCGATACCGGGCCTCGGCAACATCTTCATTCAATCCGTGCTGAACCGTGACGAGCCCCTCATCCTCGGGATCGTCGCGTTCCTTTCGATCCTGATAATGATCGCGAACCTTGCGGTCGATATCTCCTACGGGTTCCTCGACCCGAGGATCAGGTACGAATAGGCGCACCAAGGCACATTTCAAGGCTTCAGCAAGGATCGGGATAAATGAGAGACGAACAACATATCAAAGAAGAGGTTATGACGGACGGCCCGGTGATGGCGGGATCGTCGCTCTGGAAGGACGCGTGGCGCAGGCTTCTGAAGAACAAGCTCGCCGTGTTCGGCCTGATCGTGATCACGCTGATGGTGATCGTGGTCGGACTCGGGCCTTTCATACGCGAATACCTGACGGGCATCACTCCGGAGTACATCCCCGCCGAGGGAGACAAGATCCGCTCGTTTCCGCCTTCGTGGCGCCATCCGATGGGAACGGACGAAGCGGGCCGCGACCTCTTCGCGCGCGTGATGCAGGGCGGCAGGATCTCTTTGATGGTCGGCATCATCTCGACCATTGTCTCGCTGATCGTGGGCGTTTCGTACGGCGCGATCGCGGGCTACATCGGCGGGCGGATCGATAACATAATGATGCGCATCGTCGATATCATCTACGCGATCCCGTACATCCTGATCGTCATCGTGCTTCTTTCGGTCTTCGGCGGCGAGAACATCCCCGACTGGATCAACTCGCTGGCGGGATATTTCGGAGGCGGCGCGGGACTGAACCAGATCTTCCTTCTGTTCTTCGCTTTGGGACTGGTCTCGTGGCTGACGATGGCGCGCGTCGTGCGCGGGCAGATACTTTCGCTGAAGAACGAGGAGTTCGTGCTTGCGGCCAAGGCGACGGGCGTTTCGACGCCGGCGATCATCTTCCGGCACCTCGTTCCGAACGCTCTCGGCCCGGTGATCGTCTACGCGACGCTGACCGTGCCGTCGGTGATGCTGACGGAAGCGTTCCTTTCGTTTTTGGGCCTCGGCGTTCAGGCGCCTTACGCTTCGTGGGGAAGCCTTGCGGCGGACGGCATCAAGAACATCGCGATCTTCCCCTGGCAGCTTATCTTCCCCGGCGTGACGATGGCGCTGACCCTTTTCTCCCTGAACTTCCTGGGAGACGGGCTGCGCGACGCTCTAGATCCGCAGACGAGGAAGTTCTAAGTCGCCGGCATTGCTTACAAAAAAACAGAAACCCTGATGAGCGAACATAACGGCAATCTCCTTTCGGTCAACGACCTGAGGACCTATTTCCAGACCGAGGACGGCATCGTCAAGGCGGTCGACGGCATTTCCTTCGAACTCAAGCGCGGCGAGACACTTGGCATAGTCGGCGAATCGGGAAGCGGGAAGTCGGTCGCGAACCTCTCCGTGATGCGGCTGATCCAGGAGCCCCCGGGCAAGATCGTCAGCGGCGACATCGTCTTCGACGGCATCGATGTGCGCAAACTTCCTATCGATGACGTCCGGAAGATCCGAGGGAAGCGCATGGCGATGATCTTCCAGGACCCCATGACGTCGCTGAACCCGTTCCTGAAGATCTCCACACAGCTGATGGAGGTCACCCAGCTCCATCTCGGACACACGAAGCAGCAGGCTTACGAGCACGCGGTGGAGATGCTGAGGAAGGTCGAGATCCCGGCGCCCGAGAAGCGCGTGGACGGCTATCCGCACGAGTTCTCCGGCGGTATGCGGCAGAGGGTGATGATCGCGATGGCGCTCAGCTGCGAGCCGGAGCTTCTGATCGCGGACGAGCCGACGACGGCGCTCGATGTGACGATCCAGGCGCAGATCCTGGAGCTGATCAAGGGCCTGAAGGACGAGTTCGGGACAAGCGTCATCCTGATCACGCACGACCTGGGTGTCGTCGCGGGGATGACGGACAAGATCATAGTGATGTACGCGGGGAAGATCTTCGAGTCGGCGCCGACGAGGGAGCTTTTCGCACAGCCCGCTAACCCGTATACGAAGGGCTTGCTGAAGTCCGTGCCCGATCCGGCGCACGAACACGGGGCGCCTCTGTACCAGATCCCTGGACTGCCTCCGGACGTGGCTCATCTGCCGCCGGGCTGCCCGTTCGCGGAGCGCTGCGACCGCGCGAAGGATATCTGTACGAAGGAGTTCCCGCCGTTCGTGCAGATCAACGAGAAGCACCATTCGCTGTGCCACTTCGCGAAGGAAGTCTACGCGGCATCGGGCGGGGAATGATTGAGTAGGGATTGGATCTTCTTTGCGTCCTCTGTGCGAACCTTGGTGACCTCCGTGGTTTCCCTGACGTAGCGAGTGAGCAAGCCAGGATTCAACCACAGAGAACACGGAGTTTCACACAGAGGGCACAAAGGGGTTCAAATCCCCAATCAGCGACGAAAGCTGACAAACAATGACCGAAACAAACGGAAACGCGCTTATCAAACTCGAGGACCTGAAAGTCTACTACGACCTCGGCGGAGGCGGTCTGCTTGACCGCATCACCGGCGGGAGCGGCGAGCGCCGCATCGTTAAAGCCGTCGACGGGGTCTCGTTCGACATCCTGAAAGGCGAGACGCTCGGTCTAGTCGGCGAGTCCGGCTGCGGAAAGTCGACGCTCGGCAAGGCGCTTCTGAGGCTGACTGAGATCACCGGCGGCCGCGCGATGTATAAGGGCAGCGACATCGCGCATCTTTCGGGCCGCGAGCTAAGGGAAAAGCGGAAGGACCTGCAGATGATCTTCCAGGATCCGTACGCCTCGCTCAATCCGCGAATGACTGTAGGGAACATCATCGGCGAGCCGATCCGCACCTTCAAGCTCGCCGACAGCAAGTCGGCGGTCGAAGAGCGCGTTAAGGAAGTGATGGAGACGGTGGGCCTCAGCCGAAGGTTCATAAAGCGGTATCCGCACGAGTTCTCCGGCGGTCAAAGGCAGAGGATCGGCATCGCTCGCGCACTTGCCGTTGATCCGGAGTTTATTGTCGCCGATGAGCCGATCAGCGCCCTCGACGTTTCGATCCAGGCGCAGATAATGAACCTTATGAAGGAGCTTCAGCAGGAGAAGCACCTTACATATCTGTTCATTTCGCACGACCTGCGCGCGGTCAGACACGTTTCGGACCGCGTCGCGGTGATGTATCTCGGCGAGATCGTCGAGCTTGCGGAAGGCAAGTCCATCTACGAAGAGCCGCTTCATCCGTACTCGAAAGCGCTTATCTCAGCCGTGCCGGTGCCGGATCCCGAGATCGAGGAGAAACGCGAACGGATCATTCTCGAGGGCGACGTGCCTTCGCCGATCAATCCTCCTTCGGGCTGTCACTTCCATACTCGCTGCCCGTACGCGATCGAGGAGTGCAAGAAGATCGAGCCTCAGCTCGTCGAGATAAAACCCAGGCACTTCGCAGCGTGCATACGGATCAGCCCCGAACATCCCCGGATCGAGGATGTAGCCAGGGAATAAGCGGGAACGCCTGAGAGAATCGGATGGAAAGGGGCGCTGTTTGCCCCTTTTTTTGGCGGCCGACACAAGTCCGTCAGAGTCCTGAGCAAAGCCGGTTCCGGACGGGTTATAATTTGAAAACCCGGTACGATTGGGTGTTTCTAGCGAGTAAGCAAAAGCGAGAAACCGCGGTCCATCCGTCCGGACACACGGTCCGGCGGAAGTCCCCGAGCTATGAACAAGGAACCTCAAAACTCCGTAAACGCCCTGGACACAGCGGTTAAAGAGATCGCTGCGACCGAGGGCGTTGCGGTCGTAATCGTCGAGGACGACAAGATCTCGACCGTAGCTTCCGCTAACGACAACTCGATCTGCAAGATCCTGAGCAATTCCGACGAGTTTGCCCCAAGCTGCCGAAAGTACTGCGGCCAGGTGTATGACCGCGCTATGCGCTCCCCCAGGCCTTTGAAGTACAGGTGTCACGCCGGGCTCGACTGCATTGCGGTCCGGGTGAATTCTGAGGCCGGAAAGCCGCTCGTGGCTATCACCGGCAGGACCTTCACAAAAGCGGACGAGTACAGGCAGGCGACGGAAAGGGCGATAACGGGGGACTGGAGACACTTTCCGCCGACGAAATTCTTTGAGAACGTTCTGCTTTCCAGCAATTCCGAGGCGCTCGAGAAAGCGGCCAGAAGGATCGTCAGCCTTCTCGGGGCCCTGGCACGCAAGAGCGAGGCATCGCTTGAAGAGAAGGTAACCGGCGGGCCGCCGCGCTTGAAAGAGAACAGGGATGTTGCCGCCAAGTCCTGGAAAAGGCGAAAAGAACTTGCCGAGGCCTCCGAATGGAGGTCGAAGCTCTCGGCGATCCTGCAGGGAGACTATGGCGAAGCGTGCGCCGCCATCCTCGAATTTGTGAATGACAGATACGGGATCGGTTCGTCGGCGTGGCTCGAGGTCAGACGCAATTCGTTCGAAAAGGTCCTCGCGAAAGGCGATCTTCGCGACCAGAAGATCCAGATCTCGGTCGCCGCCGACGACAAGGCCCTGCAAAGGCTTTTCGAAAAGGAATCCTCCGTTGAACTTCGTGAACGTGGTGTGTCGAGGGGCAGGGATTCGGAAAGCCTTCGGCTCTTTCCGATCAGCACCGGCGGAACCATCAAGAGTGCGCTCGTCATCGGCGAGAAAGCGAACGAAGAACCGATCGTGGATGCAGTGGCGAGATTCTGCACTTCGATGGCGCCGGACCTTGAGATCCTCCGCCTCAGGAGCGAACTAAACCGCCGCGAGGGCCTGGAGTTCGCGATGCAGAAGTTCGGCGAAAGCCTGAAAGCGGTTGAAACAGAGGACTTCTGGTCCGGTATCCTGAGGACTACCGCGGAACTCCTTCACGCCGAGCGCGGTTCGCTGATGATCTATGACGAAGAAAAGCAGGGGCTGGTCGTCAAGGCCGCTCTGGGGCCGGCTGCTGACGAACTTGAGTCTGCCGGGGCCGAGATCGGCGAACGTATTTCCTCGAAGGTCTGGAGAACGGGAAAACCGGCCGTTGTCGAGGACATCTCGAAGCTGAGCATGGCCGAGGCTCCGGCAGCCTGGAAATACAGGTCCAAATCCTTCATCAGCTATCCGCTGATCGTGGGAGCGAAGAAGATCGGTGTGATCAACGTGACGGACAAGGCGGGTGGGGGCAAGTTCGAGGCTTTCGACGTCGAGCTTCTGGATTCGGTCGTACCCCAGATCGCGATGGCTGCCGATCACGCAGTCCTGCAGGGAAAGGCCGGGGAATTCGAGAAGCTCTCGGTCACCGATTCGCTGACGGGGCTCCTGAACCGGAGGTACCTGGAGCAGAGGCTCAGAGAAGAGATCAAGAGGTCTTCGCGCCACGGATATCCTCTCTGCTTCATAATGATCGACGTCGACGACTTCAAATCATATAACGACGCCTTCCTTCATCCGGAAGGCGACAAAGCGCTCAAGATCGTCGGCAACTGCCTGAAGGACACCCTCCGCGGTGCTGACGTGGCTGTCAGGTACGGCGGGGAAGAGTTCTCCGTGCTACTTCCGCAAACGACGATCGACGAGGGCGAGATCATCGCCGAACGCATAAGGCACAGGATCGAATCCACGCGATTCCCTCACAGGCAGGTGACCGTGAGCGTCGGGATCGCGACACTGTCGGTGGAGATCGATTCGGCTGAAAGACTGATTGAGGCCGCGGACGAGGCGCTTTTCGAAGCGAAGAGACAGGGCAAGAACATCGTCCAGACGTTCAGCGGCAGGGCGAGCGGAATGCATTTCTAAGGCATTCTTTGCGCGCCGATCGAAAGATTCCAAGAACCGGAAGGAAGGCCTTCACGTCTTCCACGTTTCCTTAGTGAAGGGCATTCATGATGAGTGAACTTGTGCATGACCGTGCGCCGTCAGCGTCCGACGCGGCGGGGCTGACGGGCAGGGACCGTGAACTCGGTCTGCTTCGCGAGCACGCGAAAGCGGGGACCGGGAAGGCGCTCCTCGTCTCGTCGGCGCCGGGCACAGGTGCGTCTCAGGTGCTCAGTGCGCTCTACGATCAGCTGTTTCAGGCCCGCGGCGATGTCGCGCCCGTTTATTTCAGGTTCCGGCCTTCGGACCTTACCGCACGGGCAGCCGCCGAGCGTTTTCTTCACGAATTCCTCATCCAGGTTGTTGCGTTCCGAAGGGGCGAATCGGGTATCGCCGCGTCTTTCCCTGAAATGCGCGAGATCGAGGTGATGGCTCCGGCCGCCGATGAGACGTGGATCGGAGATCTTGTCGGCGCCAGCGGGGCCGACACGGATCTGAACGGCGACGCAGGATTCGTGGCCCGCGCATTTGCGGCTCCTCAGAGAGCCGGTGTGAGCGGATCGGCCTGTTTCGTTATCCTGGACGGACTTGAGAACACACTTCTACTCGAAGGAGGGTCGAAACTGACCGAGCTTCTCGGACGGATCTATTCGACAGCCGAATCCCGTGTCGCGCTTTCGGGGCTGCGCGGCTTCATTGAAGAAGAAACGAACCGGGGCCGTCTTTCGCTGCCGTCGGCGGCGAGACTGTCGATCGAAGAACTGGATTTTGAGAGCGCCGGAAAACTGTTCGAGAGGATGGCGGGCGCGGCAGGGATCGAGCATTCTCAGCAGGCGAGGGATCTTGCGGTAACGGTCCTCGGAGCCCGGACCGAGTTCGTGAAGGCGCTGGTCGCACGGGCGGCTGAAACAGGCGCGCCGCTGCGCAACTTCAAGGACGTCCTGACCTGTTATCACGAGTCTCTTATGAACGGCCGTCTCGGAGGACATTTCGACGAGATCCTTCAGTCCGCTGCGCTCCCGGGCCGGCGGACCGAACTGGTCGAACTGATCGAGGCGATGACCGCCGGCGGAAGGCCCACGACACCTATGCCGGCGTGGCAAAGCCGGCTTCGCTCGCCCGAGGCGCTTCGATATCTGGAAGTCAACGAACTGATCCGCGTGAAGGCGGGGTCGGTCGCAGTCTTCGATAGTCCGGCTCTCGAAGATTACTCGTCCGCGAGGTACCGGACGGAAGTGCTCGGAGAACCGGCCGCAAGGGTCATCGCACGCGGACTGGGAGAGGGCCTTAAGAGGGCGGCCGGCACGATGTCCTCGCACTACAGAAAGAGCCTTGCTATCGGCGTGGCGGACATTTTGTCGATGTTCGACTGCCAGGCGGTTCCGACCGCCTTGCTCGACTACGGGCTGTTCAGGGAATCGTACAAAGGCGGGGACCTCGGCAAGATGCTCGGCGCGATGCACGAGGACCTTGAAAAAGTGAAGCTTCCGCAGATCTTCCATTCGGATGCGGCTTCGGAGTTCTATCCGAACATCTCCGGCCTGATCGAGAACGAGCGCGCGGCGATCGCGTTCGGTTTTGAGCATGCCGAATACGACGACGAAAACGAGATCCTGTGGCTTGCGGCGGAGATCGACTCGAAGCTCGAGGCGAGCGAGGAACTGACGACGTTCTGGTGCGACCGGCTGGAAATGGTGGCAGTCGCGAACAACATCGACCGATTCAGGATCTGGCTTGTCGCTCCCGAAGGATTCTCGCCGGCCGCTCTCGAGGTTCTGCACGCGCGCCACGCGATCGGCTCCTCAAAGGCGCAGGCGCGTATGCTGAGGAATTTCCTGGAGAAAGGCTCGCTTGAGAACGGCGAGACCGAGCCGGATAAGTTCTCGCTCGAGATCCCGATGGGCGACGACACCGAGCTTATTGCAGCTCACTCTGTTGAAGATATAGCCAGAAAGGCGGGTTTCGGCACCGGCGAGATCAATCAGATCAAGACCGCGCTGGTCGAAGCGTGCATCAACGCGGCTGAGCATTCCTTGAGCCCCGACCGGAGGATATCGGTCGACGTGATCTCGGCTGAGGATTCGCTTACGGTAACCGTGTCAAATCGAGGGGTAAGGTTCGAAGAGCCCGCGGAGGAATCCGTGCAAAGCTCGGAGGAACGCCGGGGCTGGGGCCTGAAACTCATCCGTTCGCTGATGGACGACGTGCGTTTCGAGAGGGTCGATGACGGCGCGAAGATCGTGATGGTGAAGAACCGTAAGACCTCGGAGAATTCGGCGGACGGTTAGCGGTTCGATTTACGATAGGCTTCAGCTTGTCGAACTCCCCCGTATTTCCGCGCGTTCGCGCGGCGCAAACTGAAGTTCACGCTACCTCCTCACTCCCTGTCCTGAAGATCAGACCTGACGATCGTCCACACAAGGTATATCCCGCTTCCTGCAGCGAGAACGAATAGTATGAAGGCGAGTCCCGGATATCCGAGGATCTTGAAGTCCGTGTCGATGTTCGTGAGCATCGAGGCACCGATTATCAGCGCCGCCAGCACGAGTCCCATCGCGATCCGGTTGGCGACCTTCTGAAAACCGACGGTCAGGGTCCGTTCGTCGATCGCATCCACGTTCAGTTTCAGCTCGTTGCTGGCGATGGTCTCGAGGATCCGGTCCACGCGTTCCGGCGTCTTTTCGATCAGGTGTTTCAACTCCAGAGCGCCGCTCAGAGCGGCCCCGGGCGAAAGTCCGTCCGACATTCTCGCAGCCGCGATCCTTGCCGCCCGCTTCCTTATGATCAAGGTCGGGTCGAATCCCGGATCGAGCAGTTCCACGACCTTGTCCATATTCAGAAGCGTCTTCGCGATCAGCGTAAATTCCATAGGGAGCCTGAAACCGCAGTCTGCGGAGATCCGCGTTATCTCGAGGACGATCCTTCCCGCCTTCAGGCTGCCGACGCCCGTGCCCTTGTGCGCGGCGACCAGGTCCGAGACCTCGGACGAGAAACGCTTTTCGTCGAAGTCCTCCTTTCTCTCGCCGGTCTTCAGCGCATAGGCGGCCGCATCCTCGCCGCGTCCCTCGCTCACTGCCAGGAGCAGGTTCAGAAGATGGTCCCGGAACTTCTCGTTCAGATGTCCCGTCAGGCCCAGGTCCAGAAGGACGATCTGGTTCGAATCCGTGATCAGGACGTTTCCGGGATGTGGATCGGCGTGGAAGAAGCCGTCGACCAACATCTGTTTCAGATAACCCTCGAAGAATTCTGAGGCCAGCTTCTCTCCGTCGACGTCTATCATTCCGAGTTTTCCGACCTCCGTGATCTTCTTTCCTCCCACGTATTTCATCGTCAGCACTCGCGACGTGCAGAGGTCCGCAACGGGTTCGGGAACGATCAATCGTCTGAATTCCTCAAGGTTCTCACCAAGCAGCGACAGGTTCGAGGCTTCCCTGGAATAGTCCAGTTCCTGAAGGAGCGACTTCCGCAGCTGGCGAACTATTCTTGTTATCTCGTACTTGCGGCCGAACTCGGTGTTGCTGTCTATTGTCTCCGCGATCGCCTGGAACGCTTCCAGGTCCCTTCGAAACGCCGTGCCGACTCCCGGCCTCTGAACCTTTACGACCACCGGCCGGCCGTCGCGGGTCGTTGCCCTGTGGACCTGGCCGATCGAGGCGGCGGCGATGGGGCGCTCTTCGAACTCGGGGAAGATCTTCTTCGGCCCGACGCCGAATTCCTCTTCGAAGATCCTCTTCACTTCTTCAAACGCGAAGGGTTCCACGTCGTCCTGAAGCCTCTCAAGTGCCGACAGATACTCCTTCTTGAACAGGTCGGCACGCGTGGACAGAAACTGCCCGAGTTTTATGAACGCTCCTCCAAGGTCTTCCAGGTCCTTTGCGAGATCGTCTCCTGTCCCGCCGCGGTCCACGTCAAGCGTGCGTTCCGATTCGAGAGCGGTGACGACCTCTTCTTTCTCAAACAGATCGCTTCTGCCGTATTTCAGAAACAGGTATCCAAGGTCGCCCGCTCGTTTCAGGCTGTTTATCTTTGTGGCTGCGTTGAACATTTGCTCTTCTCCGGTTCTGGCCCGGCGGCCTCGGTACGAAAAGAATGCCCGGCCGCAATCGGACGCATTGAGGCGTCCGTCTGCGTTCCCGGGCAGGATGTGTGCGGTCGCCCAGTGTTGCCGGTCCCTTGCGTCCGCTCACATTCGTGTTACTGGCTGTTCGTGGCCGGCACGCTCACGTTGACGTCGATTTCCTTGTCGCCTGCGTTGGAAAGGAAGCCGCTGTAATAGACCGCTCCCGCGAGCATGGCTACGATCAGAAGGATCGTGATCGCCCAGATCATGTTTATTCCTACGCTGTTTCTTTCCATCGTCCCTCCGGAATGATCCAAGAATTTGAATTGCGATATCAAGAGGTGCAAGCACGGTACCATTCGCGGAATCCTGCAATTACGGGATTTTCCGTTTACGGCGGGGTCAGGAAAGGATCGGAGGACGTACACGCGTGTATGGAAGCCACACACGGAAACGGAGGTGTTCGCGTTCTAGATACGGAGCTGAAACAAGAGGACGGTCGCGTCTTCGGAAACGAGATCAAGCGGCGTCTCTTGCGGGATGAAAAGGGAACTTCCTTCGGCGAGCATTTCGGGTTCCGGTCCCGCGCCGGACACTTCAACGCCGCCATCCAAGATGTAGGCGAAAGAAGAATTCGAACCGCCGGACTCGATCACCAAGGGTTCGGATCCGCGGAGACGTACAAGTTCGCCGATTACGGCGCCGGAAGAGGGATATTCAAGGCCCAGATCGATACGCTCTCTTTCGCTATCATTCGATACGTGCCGGTGGAACATATGGCCGCCGAACCTCTTCTCCGGATCCGCCGGCCCGTTCGGGAGTTCCAGGTCGTGATCGGCATAGGTCGCGTGTTCGGCGGGGGACGAAAGCTCGAGGACCTCGAAACCGTCCGAGCATTCGAGCACGCGATGGCGGATCCCGGGCGGCTGAAGAACGCAGTCGCCCGCCGCAAATTCGAAGGGCTTGCCCTGCGATTCATAGACGAGCTTGCACGAACCGCTCAGGCAGTAGATAACCTGGAAATCGACGTTGTGGAAATGTACGTAATCCGGGACCGGGCCGCCTTCCGGGATCCTTATGTGCGATGCGATGAGACTGCCGCCAGCGCGGTCCGGAAGAAGGTCCCGGTACTGCATCCCCGCGCGGCCTTCGTGCCATTCCGAATTCCCGGGCCGGCTGATCGCCGCTTCGTTCGATGAGGTCTCGTCGTCGCGAATCCCTGCGCGCTCGGCGGCCTTCTTAAGCTTCACGTACGAGCCTTCGCGTTCGACGATCGCCTCTCTTGGTCCGTCCGCGGGAAAGATCGAGAACAAACGGTAACCTTGCTTCTCGATAAAGCCTTCGAGCGCGAAGTCTAGATCGTCACAGTCGATAGTGAATCTTGTTTCTGGATCGGGAGGGAATCGGTCGTCGTGTTTTGACATACTTCGTCTCACAGAAAATAGAGGCTCAAAAGCGAAAGAGCCGCTCTGACGAATCAAAGCGGCTCAATCTGTCTCCAAGAAGATAGCCGAAGCTCTCTTTTTGGAGTGCGGTTCCTGCATGTACACGCGAAGAACCGCGACTTTTGTATCCCGAGCAAGTCCAGCGGTCGGCTCTTCCCCGGTCAGCACCCGTCTTGTTTTCACAATCACGTTGCGCTAAAAAGCGCGGTGCCGTTAGGTTTTTGTTGTGGTGGCTTTTCCTCCACCGCCGGTTACGATCCCGGCAACGAGGCCCAAACTTTCGCCTGGGCGACTCCGCACTCACCAGCTGTACCTTTCTGATGAGCGTCATCCGTTCTTATCCGGATGACCCCAAGATCCCGGAGGATCTCTTGGCTAAGCCTTTCGGCTTCGGTTCAGGGCGTTAATAACAGCTGCTTTCCGCTTTAGCTGTTCTCGAGCAATGCGTCACCGCCTTCGCTCGCCTCTCCCTGTACCGGTCAAAAGCCCGTAAGCTGTCTGACTGTGCTACGCATTCTATCGCAGATCCGGAATGTGTCAAGTAGAAAATACTTTAAGTATTGGCCTTATTTTACAGGCTTTCTGTGGAAAAAACTGTGGAAAAAACGTGATATGTGTATTTCCACAAATGTGGAAATCGGCGGAAGTCCAAACCCTGCCTGATTTAAAAGTTGTTTGCTTTTGTACGCTCCATTACAGAGCCGGCACCGGACCTGTTGAAAACCGCCGAAAAAAAAATTTCAATTGGGGGTTGAAGGAGCCAGAAAGTTCCATTTCCTACGAATTCCTTGCCCGATTTCAGCCAATCGCGGATAATCCTTCGACTATGAACATGCCCATCTCAACTGAGAGGCTTGAGATTCGGCAGCTCCGGCCCGGAGATCTGCCAAAGTTTATAGAGTGTATGACCGATCCGGGCTCGACGCGCTATTTGCAGTTCGAAGAGGAGCAGAAGACAAAAAAAGGAGCGGCCGGCCTGTCCGAGGCGGTCCTAGCGTCTTTCCGATCGGACGGCCCCGTCCATTCGTACGCGATCGTCGAGGAGGAATCTGGTGAGTTCGTAGGTTCCTGCGGATATGCTCCTTATTCCGGAGGGATCGTCGAGGTCTGTTGCACGGTAAACCGGGAACGCACGGGCCGGGGCTTCGCGACTGAAGCCGCGAGGGCTCTGGCGGAGATTCTCGGAGAGGAATTCGAGGTTCGGGCCTACTGGGATCCCGGGAACGTCGCGGCGCACAGGGTCGCGCTCCGTGCGGGATTTGAAGACAAGGGGATACCGGCGCACGAGGTGTTCGGTAACGAAGGGCGTTTGTTCGTTTTCAAGGGCTAATGCCGAAGAAGGTAAATAAAGGAAGGAAACCGACGAACAAGGAACTCCGCGAGGCGGAGCGAATCGAGCGTCTTCATCCGCATCTCCAAAAGGACCACCCGTCGGCGGTCAGGGCGGACCATTCGAAGCTCGATCACATAAACACGTACGGCGAGATCCCCGATTTCTACATCGACCGCCCGTTCATATGCCGCAAATGCGGCAAGCGCGAGATCTGGAAGGCCCGCGACCAGAAGTGGTATTACGAAGAGGCGAAAGGACACATCGACGCCAAAGCGGTCGAGTGTCACGACTGCAGGAGAGCGAAAAAGGCGAAATGAAAACGGCAGCGGCTACGTTTGAATGGGGAGACGAACTCCCGAGGCTCGAGGGCGAAAGGCTCGTGCTCAGGCAGATGCGCGAATCGGACGCGGAGGACGTGTTCGCTATCTTCGGAGACGACGAGGTGATCCGGTACTGGAGCTCGCCGGCTCACGGATCGATCGACGACGCCCGCGAGCTGATCTCGGATACCCGAAAACAGTTCGAAGCTCGGACGATGTTCGAGTGGGGCGCGGCATTGAAGGAAAACGACCGCGTGATCGCGACGTTCTCTCTGCTGAATGTCGATATGCCTCATCGGCGCGCCGAGGTCGGCTACGCGCTTAACAGGGAGTACTGGGGCGGAGGCTACGCGACCGAGGGCTTCGATCTTCTTGTCGCGTTTGCATTCGGGCCTTTGAACCTGCACAGACTAGAGGCGGACGTGCATCCGGAAAACGCGGGATCTTTCCGTTTGCTGGAAAAGAACGGCTTCAAACAAGAGGGATACCTCCGCGAACGCTGGCATCACCTGGGCAGAATCGAGGACGGCGTTTACCTTGGGCTCTTGAGGCCGGAATGGCTGGCGTTGAAGGGAATCGAATGAAACGGCTTTCGTACATCTCTCCAAAGGCGGAGGTCCTTGAAAGCGGCATCCACGGCAGGGGTCTGTTCGCGAAGGAAGCGTTCAGGAAAGGCGAGATCGTCTGCGTAAAGGGTGGTTACATCTTCGAACGGAGGACAAGGGACTCGATGCCCGGATGGTACCGCGACGCCGAGATCCAGATCGGGGAGGACCTGTTCATAGGCCCTTTGACGGAGGACGAGCGAGAGGGCTCGATGATCTTCAGCAACCACTCCTGCGATCCGAACATAGGCGTCCGCGGCCAGATCGTCTTCGTCGCGATGCGCGACATCGAAGCGGGAGAAGAGCTCACCCACGACTGGGCGACGACCGACGACGACGTCTACGAGATGGAATGCCGCTGCGGGAGTGAAAACTGCCGCGGAGTGATCACGGGGAAGGATTGGCAGAAGCCGGAAGTGATCGAACGATATGCCGGCTTCATCGCGGACCACATCGCGGAAAGGCTCGGGGAACTTTAGAGCTTCGTCGGAACAAACCCCACGTTGTTCGGCTCGAAGCCGCTATGCACGAACAAAACACTCCAAGGCCAAAAATTCGAAAGCCGTTCGTCTTCCGATACAGCCGCTGGACCCCGCTTCTCTCGGCATTTCTCTTTGCTTCTTTGTTCACGACAGCGATCCGGCCGCCTTCAGTTCAAATGCACGAAGTGTTTCGCGTCAACGTCAACCCTGACGACGGCTGGGGATGGTACAGGTCGCGAAAACCCGGCGTCGCGAACTGCGGGCTTCTCCACATCACGATCCGAAAGTCTGGAACCATCTTTTTGAACAACGAGGTCGTAGGTTCCCTAAGTGATCTGGAAGTCCTTCGGGAACGGCTCCTAGAGATCATCGAGGAAAGACAGAATTCAATCGTGGTCCTGGCCCTTGATACCGACCGCGAAGAATATCTGGGTTACCGGACGGCTGTCGCCGAATACCAGATCACGGCTTCTCCGAATACAAACTACGGCGACGTGATCAGGGTCGTTGACCTTTTAATGTCGCTCGGCGATTCGAGCGTCATTCTGAACGCGGAATATCTGGATTGATAGGTGTGTTCCCCGCCTGATCACGAGATCCTTACCTAAATTCCCCCGAATGCCTTACACTGCTCCGCGATGGAACTGACCGAAGGAACCACGATCGAAAAATACGGGATCCGGAGCATTCTCAGAAATGCCTGGATGGTCGAAGTGTAGTTCGCTGCCCCTTCTCCAAGCTTGAACACGAATCAGATCCGTTCGAAGGAATCAATGATAATATGCCCGTGTTCACCGCTGTTTGGAGCCGCAGTGTCGTCGGCTGCTGAGCGCAATATGGAGGATATATGAAGACGATCCTGACGGCAGCATTTACTCTCGTGTTTTCGACGGTGTGCCTCGCACAGTCGGCTATGTCCGTCAAAGGTGGGCCCGCAAGGCTGATGAGCGCGCCGGACGCCGAATCGACCGTGATCGTTGAGATCCCCTCGGGGACTATCGTCGAACCGATCCGCAGCGAGGAGGGAAGCGACTGGCTGTACGTGTCCTTCAGGGAATTCCGAGGCTGGGTCTTGAAGAGCCGTCTTGCAGAAAGCGAAGGCGGTCCCTTGAAACCGCAGGCCGACACAAAGATCGCGGCTGAGAGAAGCGCCGTCGATGAATACATCGCGGCGGTGATCTCAAAGTCGCCGAAGAGCGTTCGCGACCGGGGCCTCGGGGAACTTCGGGACCAAAGATCCGAAGCGAGAGGCGATCTTGACGGTGACGGTGACGAAGATGTCGTCGCCGCGTATTCGCTCGGGATCGGAACCGAACCGCGCTCGACCCACCTCGCGGTGTTCGAGAATGTCGAAGGGATCCTCCGGCTGAAGCTCGACGAACGGCTTGCGGGCGGTACGGGTGTCCGCGTCGCGGATATTTTTGACGGACGTCTTCAGATCGAGATCGCGGGGGAAAAGAAGGAGGTCGAACTCGTGGCCGGACGATTGATCCCTGCGAAGCCGCGAGAAAGCGGCGATGGATCCGGAGAAGATGATGATGAACTGGAAACCGCAGATGATGAAAGCGGTAACGCAACCTTGGCGGCACCTTCCGACGGTGCGCCGCCCCCACCGCCTCCCCCTCCTCCCGAGGTTCCGAAGAGGATCTCTAAAGGCGTCATCAACGGATCTGCGATCGAGTTGCCTGCTCCGACATATCCCGAGGCAGCAAGGGCGGTCGGCGCTTCCGGTACCGTCAATGTCGCAGTTGTGATCGATCATCAGGGAGTCGTCATCTCCGCTGCAGCCGTATCGGGGCATCCGCTTTTGAGATCGGCAGCCGTTTCTGCGGCGACGCTTGCGAGGTTCAGGCCGACTCTGCTTTCCGGTCAGCCGGTCGAGGTTTCGGGAGTGATCGTTTACAACTTCGTTCCTTCGCCTTGACGAGAAACCCGGCGTGGCCGAGAAATCCGGCATTCGCGGTGTCCGCCCCGAAGCAATCAGGCCAGAGCCGGCGACGAGAGTGGGACATTCTTTGCGCTTAGGTTGAATTGCCCCCGCGTATCGACCTGCGAGATTGGTCTTCTTCGGCTCCGTAGCAGCCCGATGTCTGTAGAAAGACGAACGGGAATTTGAGCCGCGCTCCGTCAGGAGCGCAACCTTCTCGACAAGAGCACAGCACAACCCGGGAGATGCAGCTTCCGTTCACAGAAGACCAGTTCTTTAGCGTATTCAAGGCCTACAACGAATCGGTCTGGCCTGTCCAGATGGCGCTGCTCGGCCTGGCGGTGACGGCATTGTGCTGTGTCTTCCTCAAAGGGCGGAAGGCGGATGCCGCCATCGCCGCGATCCTTGCGTTCCTCTGGCTATGGCTCGGCGCGGTCTATCACCTCACGTTCTTTTACCCACTTAACACCGCCGCGATGGCGTTCGGCGCCCTTTCGATCACGGGCTCGATGATCTTCGTCTGGAGCGGCGTGTTGTACCCCGAACTCAGGTTCCGGCCGGTTCGGGGGATCCGTGCGTACGTCGGCCTGGCATTTATCCTCTTCTCGCTCGTGGTTTATCCGGCGGCCAGCATTTACGCCGGCCACTCATTCCCCGAAATGCCGACCTTCGGCCTTCCTTGCCCGACGGCGATCTTTACCATCGGCGTCCTCTCCTTCCTCGAGCCGCCGTATCCGAGGCTTCCGATCCTCGTGCCGGTGATCTGGAGCTTCGTCGGTCTTCAGGCCGCATTCTTTTTGGGTGTGCCGCAGGATACGGCGCTTCTCCCCGCGGGAGCCTGGGGGATCTGGCTCGCTGTCAGGAACAGCGAGTAACCCGGGTCGGATTTGTCTTGCCAAAGGTACCTCCCGGCAAACTACTTCCGGCGCGGCCAAAGTCCTCTCAGGAAGTTCATCGGCGTCAGACCTTCAGACACGTCGTCGTACCCGACGAGCTCGACATACGAGTTCCCGGCGCACCTTCTGCCGTGTACGCTTCCCGTCACCGCGCACGCGCCCTCCCAGTAAACCACCATAGTCGATCTCGCCGTGTTCAGCTCCTGATCTTGCACTACCGGCTCCAGATCGAGTTCGATCTCCAGCGAAGGCACGGAGACCTTCCACCCTGATGGATATTCGGTCCCTGTCCTGCTGCTGGTCCAGCTCCTCTTGGCCGTGATCCTGAAAGCCCCAAAAGAAAGGCTTTGGCACCTTCCGTCCCTATCGATGAAGTTCCCGTGCGAGGTATCCAGGGGCCGGCCGAAACCGTCTCTGAAAACGTAAAGCATCAGTTCGCAGCCGTTGTCCAGCTGAATGCTGAACCAGTCCCAGTGCCTCTGGAACCAAGTCCCGTATTCGCGGTCCATCCAGGCCGTTCCTTCGAAGCGTTCAGATCCAGTCCCTCGCCGGATGATCCCACTTGTCAACATTCGCGTGAACGAGAAATGTCTCGAAGACCCGGCCGCATTGCGGTGGCCGTTGAGAACGACAGGCTTTGCGGATTCCAGACGGGCATCGATCTCGAGATCCATCCCGATCGACGCCCGCAGTCGATGGCAAGTCGCATCGCCACGTGCGCTCCAGTCTCCTACGCGGATGTCGAACTCGCTGTCCGATGCGGCAGACCTGTACCCGAGCAATCCGTCCGAGCCCCGCCTGTCGGAGTACATGAACCGCTTGGCATCGATGTCCGTAAAGGCGAAATGTGCCGCATACATAGGATTGGCGAAGTATTTCAAAGGCAGCGGCCCTATCCGGTCGTGATCCGTACGGCGCCTGAAGAACACCAGTTCGAACCCGAATCTCGATCCTCCTTGGGCCGCGCAATGCGCCGTGTAAAACCACCATTCGGTCTGAGCGTCCGAATGCGGGCGAAGATCGTCCGGAAGCGCGATCTGCCCGCGGCACGTCCGGCCCGTCCCGGCCGGACGAAATAAGGCCCGCGCGGAGCTCTCAAACAGCGCCGTTCGGTCCCTGACAAGCCTTTCGCGTATCATCCGGAGCATATCCTGTCTGAACTATTCGTGAACGAGCCCTTCAGCGACGTTCAGTGCAGCGGCTTTTCGCGCCGGATACCACGCGGAGATCGCGGCGACTGCAACGACAAGCGGGATCGCGGCAAGCAAGAGTGCGAACGGGAACCGGAAGGGAAGCCGGAACCCTGCAACGGCGACGACCGAGATGTTCAGCGTGCAATAGGCGTTAAGCAGGCCCGCCACGAATCCGGTCAGGATACCCACGAAAGAGATAGCGATCGATTCAAGAACGATCATCTTTCCGACCTGACTCCTGAAACCGCCGAGCGCCCTGAGGATGCTCAGCTCCCGCTTCCGTTCGGAGACCGAGATCACCATCGTGTTGATCAGGCTAAGGCCGCCGATCATTATCGCGATCACCATCTGGACGTAGTTGAGGCCGAAGAACTGGTCGATCAGCCCCATCACCCAGTTCCTGTACTCTTCGTGGCTGTAAACGAAAACCTGCTGTTCGCCCGCGACCGCCTTTTCGATCCCCGCCTTCAGCGCCCGCCGGTCGGCTCCGTCAGCGGCGGTGATCAGAATGTAGTCGAGCGTATCGTCTCCCCAGTACTGCTTATAGAGTTTCCGGTCCAGAAACACCGTTCCGACTTCGGACTGGTAGTACTCGAGCACGCCCAGGACCTCGCGCGTGATGTTTCCTCCCGGGCTCTCGAGCGTGATGCGGTCGCCGAGATCGACCCCGAACCGGAGCGCGAAATTCTCGGAAACGAGAAATCCTTCGCCGGCCGACATCCTCTCGCGGACGGCCCGGGCATCGCCCCGGTCGAGTGCGTCCGGCGACCTGGTCAGCCATCCGTCCATATCGTGAGCGAGAAGCGCCACCTCGCGTCCGCCATATTTCAGGGACGTTACCCTCAGGTTCTCGGCACGCGCGACGCCCTCGACGGATGCGACGCGGTCAGCCAAATCTTCACTGAAGTGATATGTCCTCGAGCGGATCTGGTCGGAATTCGTGACAAAGTAGTCCGCATTGACCGAGCGGTCGAGAGATCGGCTGAGCGCGGCCTTCTGGCTGTCGATCAGTGCTCCGTTGCTGATCACGAACGAAAGCCCGATCATCAACGCTCCGACGGTCGCGGTCGTGCGCTTCGGAGCGCGCGCCATCGCGTCAACCGCCAGCATCCCCTCTGCACCGAACACGCGGTTCATCAGAGGCCTCAGCATCTTCGCCGAAGCGTACACAAAGACCGGGAGAAGGAGGACCATTCCTAGCAGGATCGCCATCCAGTATCCGACCTGGACAAACGTGCCGACCGCGGGCGTGGCGAAAAGCGTGAACGCGAGTCCGCCGGATACCGAAAGCACTCCCGCCGCAATGCGCAGCGGGTTCAACTCTTTGCCTCGGTCGCGGGTCTCGATATTCCGGAGCGCGGCAGCGGGATCCGCGAGAGCGGCCCGGCGTGCCGGCAAGAGCGCTCCGAAGACCGACGCCGCGATGCCGATAAGGATCGCCATGACGGCATTCTGCGGATCGAGCGACGGAAGATCGGCAGTCGTAACGAGTCCGTAGCTGGCAGCGCTGACCGTGCTTAGCACCCGGATGGCGCCGATCGCCAGAAAGTAACCAAGGATCACTCCGATGACCGAACCGAATAGCCCGAGCAGGGCAGCCTCGCCAAGGAACATCGCCTGGACTCCGAACCTGGGAACACCGAGAGCTCGCAGCACTCCTATCTCCTTCCAACGCTGGCTGACGCTCACGTAGAACGAGTTGAAGACGATGAACAGGCTGATCGCGAGAGCGAGGAAACTCATAAGGCCAAGCCCGGTCTCGACACCTGCGAGCGCCGTGGCCATCGCCTTTCCCCTCTGTTCGGGCCTTGAAGTCTCGATGCCGGCGGGCAGTTTCTGCCGAAGCAGTCCGATCGTCTCTTCAACCGAAGCCGAGTCGTCCGTCTTGAGGTCGATCCGGTCGATCAGCCCCTCGCGGCCGAAGACATCCTGCATCGAGTAGATGTCCATCACCGCGACGTTTCCGCCGAAGAGCTCTCCGACTCCGACCGGCTTGAAGAAGCCGCGGACCGTGAATTCCTTTGTGCCCGACTGGGTCCTGAGCCTAAGCACGGAATTCTCCGCGAGCCGATTCCGGTCGGCGAACTCGCGCGAGACCGCGATCGAATCCGATTCGTTGATGAATTTAAGAGGGTCGTCTATCGAAACAAGCTGTTCGGGGACGATCTCGGAATGAAGTTCGAGGTCGCTTGTGGTGTCGAGGCCGATGATGAGGAGGCTCTCGCCGGATTCGGTTTTGCCGACCATCTCGAGGGCGGGTTCTGCTATGGCCACGCCGGGTGTATCGCGGACGGTGTCGAGATACTTCTCGTCGAAACCGGATTCTCCGGCGAAGATCTGTATCTCGGCCTTCCCGGCGATCTTTTCGGTGGTTTTCTCGAACGCTCTCGCGATCGTGAAAGTCGAGGCCTGGACTGCGAAGTACGTTGCGACGCCGATCGCGATGCCGAAAACGGTCAGGACGGTCCTGAGCCTGTGCCCCTTCCACTGCCGCCTTGTCACGAGCGCCAATCCGCCCAGCATCCGATCTCTCCTTATTGCCGTTCCCGCGCCGTTTCCGCCGATGCGCCCAGGCGGCCGTCGACGATCGTCATCACGCTGCCGCAGTACGAGGCGGCACCGCGGTCATGAGTGACCAGCACCACCGAGGTTCCGTATTCTTCGTTCAGATGGGAGATAGTCTCCAGCACCTTGATCCCGGACGCGGTGTCGAGATTTCCGGTCGGTTCGTCGGCCAGCAGGAGTGCGGGATTTGCGACGATAGCGCGCGCGATCGCAACCCTCTGGCGCTCTCCGCCCGACATTTCGTCCGGAAGATGCGATCTTCTTTCTGAAAGGCCGACGATGCCGAGAAGTTCGTCGGACCGCCGCTCGCTTTCTTTCTGTGAGATTCCCTGAAGGCGCAAAGGCAAAGAGACGTTTTCAAGTGCGGTGAGAGTGGGAAGCAGGTTGAAGGTCTGAAAGACCATCCCGATCTCGGTGCGGCGAAGGCCCGTAAGTTCGCGGTCGCTGAGATTCGAAATGTCCTTCCCCCTGACAAGGATCGAACCGCTGGTGGGTGTGTCGAGACCTGCGGCAAGGTTGAGGATCGTGGATTTGCCCGACCCCGACGGGCCCATTATCGCCAACGATTCCCCTTTCCCTATGGAAAACGTGATGTCGTTGACGGCTTTGACTCCCCCACCGCCGCCGAAAACCTTGGAAACCGAACGGAATTCTAATATGCTCTCACTGCCCATCAGGTACTGTTCAGGTCGTCGATAATCTATGGGAATTCGAACATCAAGTCAAAGCCATCTCCGCGCCGCGGCATCGGCGTCTAGGTTCGTGCCCGCCTTACTGTTGTCGCTGATTGCAGTCTGCGCGTGCTCTACCGCAAGACCGAGTTCAGAGACTCCGGTTCAAAGCGAACAGCAAACGCTCAAAGAGATCACCGACCTTATGAGGCGTTCCACCCGCGCCTTCAGGCAAACGGACGTCGAGGTCCTTTCAGGCATCTATGCCGACGAGTTTCGGTTCCGGCTCCCAAACGGCAGGCTGCTGGACAAACGCACGGCACTCGATGTGATCCGCAGCGGCTCGGTGAAGATCAAGGACGTGCGGATGATCGAGATCGATCTGCGGCAACTGGGGGAGTTTGCGCTCGTGTCCGCGACGGTCGAGCTTGATGCCGAACTGGACGGAGAGGCGTTCAGGGGCACCTACGCGGGCGGCGGCAGTTTCATTCGTCGGGAAGGCAAATGGCAGATAGTCGACGAGTACATAGGGGTTCCTGTGGAGCGCGACCGTGATTCGAGCGCCGGGTCCGGAAAATGAGGCCGACGAGTTTACCGCTTCTCCTCCTGCTGGTTATTACAACTTCCTGCACTGCTGGAAAGGCCGGGCCAGCCGCCGGTGCCGCGATCCCCGAATGCGATCCGGCGGCCCCGGAAACCCCATACGACCGGTTCTTCAGCCGTGACGACGGGACGGGCCTCGCACTGGCGGGAAGGGTGTCGAGCGTCCTTGAAGAACTGTCCGCCGGAAGGGACCGCTACCTGAGAACGGGGGAACCGGTCGAGCTCTTTCCGACGATCTATTACCACACGACACGCTTCGGTTTTGATCTCGCGCTAAGGGATGGCAACGAGGAGGGTCCCGTTCTGCTCGATATGATCCTGCGGTTCTACGACGCTTACAAGAACAACCGGGACCGGCACGATACGGGTAAGGCTCCCGAGGCACACTGGATGCCGTTCTTCGAAGCCGCATCGGCGGCGGATCCCGATATCGGGATACAGGAGTCGATCGACATCCTGAACGAAGGGGTCGATGCGCATATCCTTTATGACGTGCCGCGATTCGTCAGGCGTATGCGTGACGAGGGAACGGTCGACGAAGCGGTCCTGCGCTCGGCGTTCAAGCGTTTCGACGAGGTATTCGACCGGGCGTCGGAAGATCTTCGCAAGGATCTTTCCGAACGCGATCCGGCAAGTGCGGGAATGGAATTCGACAGCTTGTTCAGGAGCGCGGCATCGATGGTGCGGTTCAAAAGGGCCAGGGGATTCGAACTCGGAATGAGCGACCGGCCGCTGGCAACCGTCGAACCTCAGCCGGTCCTCGAGCACGATCCGGGATCGCGCAAGTTCTTCCCCGAACAGCTTCTCCGGCGCGGAATATGCCGATGATCAGTTCTTATGAAAGTTCTTCTCCTGTTATCGACTCTGGCTTTCTTATTTGTCTCGACGGGCTGTCCGGGAGGCGTCGGCTCCGATACGGCACGGCAGGAAGAAACGGCTGTTTCCCCTGCGCTCGACGGAAACAGTATCGTTTCGGAGTTCCTCAAACGGGATGCCGCTCCGATGCGCCGGAGCAAAGCAAGGCTGACCGTAGAGCAGGAAGACGGCAAGACACAGACCTACGTTCTTGAGGCCTTCCGACGCCAGACGGAGGCAGAGACCCGGACGTTCACACGTGTGATCGAGCCACAGGACGATTCGGATATCGCGAGCCTCACGATCGAAAGGCCGGGCGAACCTGCGGTAAACGTCACGTACGTGGCGACACAGGGAAGATTCCGCGAGACCGGGACCGGAAAAATGTTCTTTGGCGGCCTGACCACTCAGGAACTTCTGGGGGAGTGGGACAAATACAGTTCGGAGCTCCTGTCCGAAAAGACCGTCGAAGGCCGAAAGATGTACGAGGTCGAGAGCACTTTGAAGGAGGGAAGGGATTCGGTGATCTACCGGATCGTTACGCTGTTCGACGCGGAAACCTACCTTCCGACAAAGCTCGAGCTGTTCAATTCGACGGGCAAGCTACTGCGGACCTTCGAGGTCGAAGCGACCGCCGAATTCGACGGCCGGCCCGCGGTCTCGAAAACGGTTATAACGAATCACATCCACCGGACGAAGATCACGGTCGAGCAGCTTGAGCTCGAGCAGTCAATTGAGCCCGACCCGGCGATGTTCGAGAAGGAGTTTCTGAAGACCCGGCTGTCCGGTCCGCAGGAATGATCCGCGCGATGCTCCTAAGGCCGGCTGAAGTGAGAATTCAGGTCACGATCAGGCAGTCATTCTTCGGAGAGACGATCATCGGTTGCCCCGCGCTTCATCGGGGGGGGGGGAGCGGTTCGATCTGAGCTCGGGCCGGCCTTGAAGCCGGCGTTATTTGGGGCTGAAGCTCTCGGCAGAGATTCTCATTCAATTCCATTTCTATACGAGAAGCAGTTCATTCCCCTCGATCGGGTCTTTGAATGCCCTTGAGAATTGCCTTGCGAAGAAGCTCTTCTTCGGCTCCGTAGGAGCCCGATGTCTATGGAAGGAGGATCTGGAAATCGAGCCGCGCTCCAATAGGAGCGCAATCTGTGTGAGAAACATTCAGCCCCTACGCGGCTGGGATCGTTATCTGCGGACCGATCCTACAGACATTTGGCTCCTACGGAGCCGGTAACCCTCAATCGTTGCGGTGCATCGTTGACAACCACTTCGGGGAATACTGGAAGCAAAATCAAACGGATGAATTCGGAAAGCCTCCAACCAATTATTCGCAGGTTTCTCCCTGCAAACATCCGGCACCGTAACAAAGAAAAGGCTGCCTACTCAGACAGCCTGCTGTTTCACTTCTGAGAGAATTCCGTCCCTATCTGTTCCTTGTGTACTCAAAGTCGTAGTACGTCAGGTGTGAGATTGCGGTGTAATCCGGATATACGACATCAGCGTGTATCTTCAAGAGATGCTTGCCGACCGGAAGATTGAACTCGCTGTAAGGCACGAAGATCTTGATGTCGTTGAACCGCGCGGAACTGTAGATCGGCTTGAGGCTTGAATATCCCGCAGTCTGCCCGTTGGGGCTCTTGTACTGCGTGGTCGAGCCGTTCAGCCTTGTTCCGTCGTCCTTCTCGAACAAGAGCTGAAGATAAGCCTCCTTGCCGTTCAACCCGTTCAGTACGGCAGTAACGTGCACGACCATGCCGAGCTGCCCGCCCTGATTGACGTTGTAATCGATCCAGATCTTCTCGAACGTCGCGTTCGCTTCGGAAACCGTCGTGGACGGAATCGTTATCCTGACGTCTTGCAAGGTCAGGTGCTTGACGAGCTTGCCGTCTCGCATTATCACATCCGCATCCAGTTTCAGATCGTAGGTTCCCGGAGCCAGCCCGAACTCCTTGTACGGCAGAAAGGCCTCGAGGTCCTTGTAGACCGTCACGTCGTAAGCCGGCTTCAAAAGCCTTCTCGCCGAAAGATCGCCCGCCTGGGTCGAGTACTCGGCAGATTTGCCTTTCATGAACTCGCCGTCTTTCTGGAATCGGTAAACGATGTCGGACGATGTGTCCTTCATTCCTTCGACACTGAAGTTCGCCACTATCTGCATTCCCTTGACGCCTTCCTGTGTGATGTTGGGGACTATCTTGAACGGACCGTTCAGTGTAGCGGTTCCGGTGGTGGTGCCGCCGGGCGCCTTTGACCTGATCGTCTGTATCAGAGCATCGGAAGCGCCCGCCGTCCGAAGTTCTTTCTCGATCTCGGTATTCAGAGTGAAAGTGACTCCCCGCTGTTGGACCGACTTGATGATCGCGTCGTTCTTCTGCGCAAGGGTGATCACCGCGCTCTCAGCCTGCAGCTCGGAGAGTATCTGGCCGAGATTGAGGGCGCCGCTTTGAGCAAACGCCGGACCGGAGCCAACAAGAATGATCGCGGTCAATATCGCGATTACGAATTTGGTGTTCAGGATTATCATTGTTCTTACCCGAATTTGAAATTGATAAAGCAGAGGAGCAAAAGGTGATGCGGCAGCACAATATTAGCACCGAAATTCGCCTCTCTCAACAACCGATATTCCCGCGGCCCGCGCGTCGGTTTGGTGACCTGCACTTGCTAATGGTATAAAATCGAAGCACCCCAAGTTCAATTCGGAGAACAAGATGAAAAGAGCCGTAACGTTCGCTTTCGCATTGGTTTTGTGTCTCGGTACTTTTGCTTTCGGACAGGACGAATTCGAGTTCTGGCCCGGGACTCAGTACGATCCGTCCGTTCCTACGACCAGGCAAGTGCTCGGCTACGATCCCGGCGAGCGCATCGCGTCGCATTCGGAGCTGATGAAGTATTTTGAAGCGCTTCAAAGGGCCAGGCCCGCGCAGATCAAGCTCTTCGAGTACGCCAAGACCTGGGAAGGCAAGAAGCTGATCTATGCCGCGGTAGGTTCCGAGGCCAACATAGCCAGGCTCGAATCGATCAGCAGCTCGATGAAGCGCCTTGCCGATCCCCGGGTCACGGGAGACTCGGAAGCGCGGCAGATCATCTCGTCGATGCCCGCATTGACCTGGCTCGCGTACGGTGTACACGGAAACGAGATCTCGTCGCCCGACGCGGCGATGATGACCGCTTATCATCTGCTCGCAGCACGCGGCAACGAGGTCGTAGACAAGATCCTCGCGGAGTCGGTGGTTTTCATCGATCCGACACAGAATCCCGACGGCCGCGACCGGTTTGTCCATGATTTCAACATCGCGGAAGGACTCGAACCTCAGGAAAGCCAGCTTGCCGCGGAGCGCAACGAGCCCTGGCCGGGCGGAAGGACGAACCACTACTACTTCGACATGAACCGCGACTGGATCTCGCTTACCCAGCCGGAAACCGAGGGGCGGATCAAGGCGCTTCAGGAATGGTGGCCTGTCGTTTTCGTCGATCTTCACGAAATGGGCACGAATTCCACCTATTACTTCGGTCCCGAAGCTGAGCCGTACAATCCCTTCAAAACAGAACAGCAGCACCGAAACACCGATCTTTACGGCAAGAACAACGCGAAATGGTTCGACCGGTTCGGCTTTGACTACTACACGCGGGAAGTGTTCGACGGGCTTTATCCGGGTTACGGCGACAGCTGGCCTATGCTCTACGGCGCGGTCGGAATGACGTACGAGCAGGCGTCGGTTCGCGGCCTTGTCGTGCGGAAAAGCAACGGCGAACGTATGCATTTCCGCGACAGCGTGCGCCAACACTTCGTTGCGTCCGTTTCCACCGCCGAAACCACCGCGGTGAACCGCGAAAGGCTGCTCCGCGATTTTTATGAACACGCAAAGACTTCGGTGGAAGAGGGCCGCACCGGACCCGTTCGGTCTTTCATTCTCCCGCGTAGGGGCGATACATCGCTGGTCGATAAACTCGCGAATCTGCTTCACAAGCAAGGAGTCGAGGTCGCGCAGTCTTCTTCGGCCGGAACGGTTTGCGGCGTTTCCTACCCGGCGGGCTCGTACGGCGTTTCGACCGCGCAGCCGGCGAGGAAACTGATCAGGAACCTTCTCGACAAGGACGTACCGATGGCCGAGGACTTCATTAAGGAGCAGGAAAGGCGCCGGTCCATTGGCCTTCCGGACGAGATCTACGACATAACGGCGTGGTCGCTTCCGATCATGTTCAATGTCGAAGCCGTTCCTTGCGGCCAGGCTCTTCCAGGTTCATTCCGCGAAACGGCACCTCAGCCGGTAACTCCCGGTACCGTATCGGGTGGAACCGCCTCTGTCGGCTATCTAGTTCCGTGGGGAACGACCGCCGCCGCGAAGCTCCTTACGGGAGCGCTCAGGAAAGGGCTCAGGATCTACAGTGCCGACAAGCAGTTCGTCCAGAAAGGAAGGACCTATCCGCGCGGCACGCTGATCATTAAAACGGTCGACAATCCCTCCGGATTCGGCTCGACGATCGCCGATCTCGCACGGACGACTGGTGCCGAAGTGGTCGCCACGGACACTTCCTGGGTCGAATCGGGTGTCAATTTCGGAAGCGACAACGTCGTCGAGATCAGGAGGCCGAAAGTGGCGCTCGCCTGGGACGAGCCGACCTCGTCGTACTCGGCCGGCCAGACAAGGTTCATTCTCGAAAGGCAGTACGGATTTCCGGTAACGCCCGTAAGGACGGCACAGCTCGGATCCCGCGATATTGCGCAGTTTGACGTGATCATTCTGCCGGACGGATTCGGATACGCGAATGTGCTCGGCGGAGGCGCGGTCAATCGCATCAAGGACTGGGTCGCAGGAGGCGGGACGCTGATCGGCCTCGGGAGCGGAGCGGTGTCTTTCCTCGCGGATCCAAAGACCGGAATGCTCGCCGTTTCAAGGGAGAATGCTGCTAAGACGGACAAAGACGGCAAGCCTGTGGCGGAAGGCAAGCCTTCGGAGCCCGCTGCAAGGGTGCCCGGAAAGCTCATCACCAGCGAAGAACAGTTCAAGGACCTGATCGAGGCGGACGTGTCTTCGCCGGACGCGGTGGCAGGCGTGCTTGTCAGGGCGAAGACCGACCCCGATCACTGGGTCACGGCCGGCGTGCAGGGTACGGTCAATGCGATCTTCCGTGGCAACGCGATCTTCACCCCGATCGAGATGGACAGCGGAGCGAATGCCGCTTACTTCACGGGTCCCGACGATCTGCTTGCAAGCGGGTATATGTGGGAAGAAACCCGGAAGCAGCTTGCATTCAAGCCATTCGTGGTGGTCCAGCCGTCGGGCCGCGGGAACGTGATCGGTTTCACGCAGGACCCGACGATCCGGGCTTATCTCGACGGCCTGAACGTGATGCTTCTGAACGCGATCTTCCGTCGCTCAGCACAGGCGGATACGTACGGGAAGCGGTAGGTTCAAAGTTTCAGGCGGTGAGCAGTGAGCGGTGAGCAGTGAGCGGTGAGCAGTGAGCAGTGAGCGGTGAGCAGTGAGCAGTGAGCAGTGAGCGGTGAGCAGGAAGCAGTGAGCCGTGTCTAAAGCCCGACCGCGAGGGAGGGCTACTGCGAGGACTGAGAAGAAAGGAATGAGGACTGAGTAGTGCGCCAGAGGGCTGGGCCCGCGCCCCCGCTCCGCTAGGAGCGCGATGTCTGTAGCACGCCGTCTGAAAAAAAAACCGCGGGCACCGTACGTGTCCAATCGGATCGTTTGCCGTACCTATTCGACTCCTATGGAGCCGGGGTTCGATTCCATTCCGCCTTGCTACAGACATTTGGCTCCTACGGAGCCGCGACAGAATCCTTAGTACTGCGTCCTGGCAGCGCCATCAGCACGCTATGTCAATAGCAGCGGGCGAAATGGATCGATCTCCGCTCCGGCAGGAGCCTTGTGTTGAAAGTACATCCGGGAATTTCCCGTTTCCGTTCAGCAGTTTTCCGTCGCAAATACGACGATAAGTTGCCCCCCGCTGAAGCGGGAGGCAACTGATATCTGGAGTATACCCGCCGTTCGAGTTTCTCAGCTTTCGCGATCAAACAGGCCGCCTTTTCAGACAGCCTCCCGGGCTCACACCCCTCCTGCCTTGCTACATGCGTTCAGCTCCAACAGAGCCAATGAAAATGCGGGCGAGAACGCCGGCGGTCCCAACTTCTGAAATGCGGGCGAGGACGCCCGCGGTCCCAACCTTTGAAAATGCGGGCGAGGACGCCGGCGGTCCGGGCGACAGGCTGGAGCCTATCGTACCTCTCAGTCCCTGATCAGCACGACGACCGCCTGTTCCGCTTCCAGAACCTTGCTAAAGAATTCCCTCACGGAAGTGTAAGCCGAGGCCGGGACGGTCGCGTTCTTCATCGTCATTTTTCTTTCGAACAAGAGCTTTCCTTCCTCGACCGTGTAGCTCGTAGAGTAGCTCCCGAATTCCGATCGAAGATCCACCGCATCCGGCACTTCGTCGACGGAGAACCCGCTCGGCAGCGCGATAACGGATCTTTCCAGGAACGAGCGCGATTCGAGCTGTACCGGGTTCGTGCGTTCTTTTTCGGTCAGGTAGATCGACCGCGAGCGGCTGACGATCGCCGGACGGAAGATCAGCAGCCGATTCTGCATCAGCTGACCGTACGCGGGCGCCTCGAAATCCACCTTTAGATTGAAAGCGGAATCGAGAAAATCGTCCCTCGGCTCGAAGCTCACGAGCCTTGCTGCGGTCGCGCCGTCGGTCAGCCAGCCCTCGATCACCTTCCGGTAGTCATCTTTCGCGCTCTTCTTGAAAAGCAGCCGTTCGTAGGCGGATGTCTGTCCCTTCGTGTTCTCTTCGATCGACCCTTTGATCGTGCCGCTCTCGGCGAGGCGAACGTCCACCGTGCGCTCCAGCGTGTTCGCATCCGCGGGTACGACCGGCATCTGTACAAGTCCGCCCGTTTCGCCGGCGATCACAAGCCCGTGGCTGCCCTGCAGATGCGTCGGAAGATCGCCGACCGGCGTGAGGTCGTCCGTGGAATCGAACATCAGAAGGCGGCCCAGCGTCGGGTGGTCGACAATCGTGTGCGAATGCGTATCGGCGCCGACTCTGACCGCGATGATGCAGTGGTTGAACTGCCTCGGTGACGCCCATTCCTTTCGGACGAACGTCGGGTCTCCCGAGAAGATCGCCACCGGATACGCATCGATCTTCAATGCGCGGAGCATCGCGCGCATCAGGGTCGCCTTGTCCTTGCAGTCCCCGTATCCTCGTTCGAGGACCAGGTCCGAAGGCCTGGGCCGGTATCCGTTGCCGTGCCCAACTCCGATGTCGATCGAAATGTACTGAAGGTTCTGGACGTAGTTCCCGATCGCCTTGATCTTTTCCATCTCCGTCTCGGCGCCGGCGGTAAGCTCGCGCGCTTTCGCGGCGATCTCGTCGTTGATGACCACCTTGTCGTCGTAGAGTCCGGTCGCCCAGACCGAAACGTCCTTCCAGTCTCCGAAGACCTTGTTGGTCGTGTCGGGTCCGGCCTCCGGATTGAAATTCACGGCGATAAGCGGGGCGAGGTTCGAGATCGAAGGGCTCATCGGCTCCGGAGGGATCGGAGCCAGGCTGCTGAGTTCCCAGGTGTAGGACGCCGGCAACCCTCGGCTGAAGTTCGGCGTGATTGAATGTAAGGCTCTCCGCCTTCCATCCCTGCGGAAGGTTGAGTATGTACCGGGAGCGAAGCGTCGGAAGCCGCGTTTGGAACTGGAATACGTCCTGGAAGAACAACGGCCGGTATTCGGTGGTAACGGTGTAGCCGAAGACAGAGCCGACGCTCATCTCGCCCGACGCATCCACGACCTTCACGCGCCCTTCGTTGTACACGTCGTCCGTGTCCGAGATTATGTCGAGCACGTCCTTTTTCGAGAACTCTTTTACGTTTCCCCTGGGGTCGATCGCCCACGCGTCAAGATCGCTGACCTTTTCGGTGCTTGCGAGGTAGAAAGCGCGGGCCCTTGCAAGGCCCCGGCCTTCGAGCGTAAGCACGCGGATCGCCCACTTTCTCACGATCTTGAGCTTTCCGTCGGACCCCAGCGTGACGTTCTCTTCGTCGAGCAGGACGACCGCCGGCACATCCTTGTCGTATTGCGGGTTCGAGCCACTTGCCGCCTCTCTTAACCATTGCGGAGCGGAATCGCCTATTGCGTAACCGGAAGACAGGAATACGAGAAAAGAGCGATCGCGAGCGGGAAGCGGGAAACTAACGACATAATGCTATACCTCTTGACGGCGGATCGGACCTGATGCCGACGTCCTTTCTTGCGAAGAAGGGAGAACGACCGGCCCTCGGGCGCGAATGCCTCGCGCGCGGCCCGGCCATATCTAATCGATCATTCGGCGGCGATCTTCTTCAGCGTGATCGTATGCGTGTCCGCCTTGTGGAACATATCGAACATCGTCTTGACCGGCTTGTACGATTCGACGGGGAAGATGATGTTCCCTCCTCCGCCGAAGAAGAAATCGCGGGTGTACTTTATGGAGCCGGTCGCCTGATCGACCCCCACATTAATGTACAGAGACCCGATCCCGTCTTTGTCAGCTACCGGCGCGGGCTTGTCACTTCCGTCAATGGTGAATCCTTCCGGCAGTTTTATCGTAATGTCGTCGTATTCCGACCACGGGAACGGGAAATACACGTCGTAGAGCCGAGTGTCGCTCGAGAACCGCGCCGATGATCCGTATTCGAAGACGCCCGGCTGAATGAACATTCTGGAGCCGGTCTTCTGCGCATAGTTCGGGATCCTGATCTTGTACCTGTATACCATCGGCCGGTCGGGATCGTTGAGGTTCTCGATCGAGATGTTCGAGACCTCGGCCGTGCTCATCCTGCTCTTGATGCTCTCCTTGAGGAACTCCTCGCGCTGGTTTTCGGACACGTCATAGTTCTTCAATTTGTGCGTGTACGAAAGATGGCCCGTGTACTCGACAGACACGGTTCCTTCAAGTGTCCCTTCGGCATCGAGCGCAAAATCGCCCTTGCGCGTTTCTTTCGAATCGCGGTAGCCGAGCATCGGGGTTGTGGTTGTTATGTAGTCCTTGTACGCGAGCAGGAATACAGATGTGTTCTCTTCGTACCAGTTCAGCGCTCCGTACGGCACGAACGGATTGCCTGGATCGAAATACCGCCAGTACGGGCCCATCTTAACGCCGACGCCGGCGAGATGGATGAACGATTCGTGCGCCTTGCGGGGATTGAAGAAAAGCTCGCTCCGGTCGCCGGTAAACGCTATCCGGGTTTCGAATCCTGCCGCATCCGCGAGCGACGCGAACAGCTTGTTGATCTCCTCCGAACGGCCCTGAAGCTTCTTGTAGGTGTCGTCGTCGGAGCTGTTTAATTTTATCTCGTCGAGTTCGGTCTCCGTGATCTCCGGCGAAAAGCTTAGATTCTTGACCCGCCTTACGCAGAAGTCATAGAGCTTCTTGATCTTCTCCTCATCGGTTGAAGCGGATCCGATTATCTCTTCCGCCGCCGCCCGCATCTTCTTACCCGGTTTCAGGGTGTCCTTGATGTCATACGCAACCGCGACACGTCCCCCTACCCGCGACCAGAAATCGGTGCTAGTGGAGTTCGCGTATTTCCTCGAAGAGTAATAGACGAGCAGCCATTTTCGAATCTCGTCCTTGTGAACCTCGGTGTACCGGTACTCGACGATCACGCCCGGCTCGATGTTGGGGACTGCAAACGACTTGGCCTTGACCTTCACGTCGTTGCTCTTCACGATCTCACGATCGAAGATGTTGTCTTTCGTGAGTTCCGTGATCGAACCGTCCGGCCTGACGACTCTCGCCTCTATATCTTTGATCCTGATCCCCCTTATGTATGGGATATCGACCTTGCTGAACTTCTCCCGGCCCCTTTCGGTCAGGATCTTCAGCCGGACATAGTGCCGCATCACGAGGTTCTCGGAGGCATCGTCGATATTGATCTCCCAGAAGATAGCCTCGGCATCGGCATCGGCTTCCACCTTGCCTTTTGTCATCGACAGCTCTTCGGGGGTGATCGGACGCCAGTCTTCACCGGCGAACACGGACGGAAAAGCGAAAACGGTTACGAGCAAGCACGCGACGAGAACGAATCTCGGGGGAATGCTGATTCGACATAAAACACTCCTTAATTTCCTTCTACTCAGCACAACAGGTGAGAGCTGCGAGGATTATCTTCCTTAATGGGACTTCAGTTTTCTTGATTGACTTGACTGGTGACAATATAGCCTCAAAACTGCCCGTTTTGCAACGGTTTTTCGGATTTTTCATTACGAGGATCCGGAGGCCGAGCGGCAGATCGACGCTAATGGGTTGAAGCAAAGGTTTGGGCGGCAGGAGAATTCTCGCCGCACTCGACCAAAGAAATGGAAGGGAATTGGAGGTTAAGCGCTTTTCCTCGAGGAGCGCGATGTCTGCAGCATGCCGTCTGTAAGAATACCCGCATGCTCCTTTGGGAGCCCAATCGGATCATTTCCCCATCGCCCCTTCGGCTCCCACAGAACCCAAAGGCGTTCCTTAAACGGGCCTACCTACCGACGCCAAAATAAGGGCTCTTCGCCGACGTTTTCAACTCAAGCCGTTCCGAGATCTCACGTTCGCGTTCCGAAAGTTCCCGAGCCCCGGCATTGTCTCCTTTCCGGGTGCAGTGGAGCGCGAAGTTGTCGAGAGCCTGAGCGAGATTCGCCTCCATTCCAATCGCTCGGAAGATAGACAGCCCTTTCTCGAAGCACTCCGGCAGCCGAGACCTTTTCTCCTTTCAGCACTAAGTCTTTGTTCAGGCACGAAGAAACGATCCCGAGGACGCGCCAGGCCTCTCCCAAAGTTTCGCGGTTCTCGTTCTCCTTCGACAGTTCCAGAGATCGCCGGGCCGAGTCCAATGCATCGTCGTACTTTTCCAGCCCGATCTGAGCTTCTGCGAGGAAACGACGCATCTCAGGCACAAGGAAGTGACCTTCGTCACCGATCCCTGCAATGAGCTGCTTCAACTCCTTTCCGCGGCGGTATATTCACCCAGCAAGACCTTCGCGCCGCTGATGTTGCTCGTGACCATTATCTCGCTGCTCTTATTCCCGATCTCGCGCGCGATCTCGAGAGCCTCCAGATAGAACCCGATCGCCTTTTCGCCGTCTCCCTGCATATAAGCCTGAAAGCCCAGGCTGTTAAGTCCGTTACCGAGTGTCTTAAGGTCGCCGATCTCCCTGGATAGCTCGACCTCCAGCAGTTCGTACTTTGAAGCCTCCTTGAAGCGGCCGAGGAACATATTGGAGGCCGCAAGAAGGTGAAGGCTGTTTGCTTTAACCGCCGCCGCTCCTTCACCGACCTTTTCCAGCAGCTTCATGGAATCCCCCGGCTATTTTGACCGCCTCGTCGAATCTTCCCAGGGAAATCAATGAACGACCCTGGCGGAACAGCCCTTTCGCCTGCAGCATAAACGATTCGTTGCCGCCCGAACTTCCGCAATCGCGGGCAAGGCGGACGGCATTTTCCGCGCTTTCAGCGAACTCCGGCTGTCGCCCGAATCAAACTGCGAGACACTCAGTCCCCAGTGCGCTTCCGCCTGCCATCGCGTACTTCCGAGCCGGTCCGCCATTCGAAGCAGCTCCTCGAACATCCCGATCGAGTCTTTGAAGCGTGCCTGAGCGTGAAACACGAGCCCAAGGCTTTGCCTGCAGTTCATTTCATCTTCCGGATCGATCCCGCTTTCTCCAATATCTCCACCCAATTCGTTGACGATCTTGAGGACCTTTAGATACAGTCTTTCCGCCGTCTCAAGAGCGTGCGTCCGCCTGGCCTGGTCGGCAGCTCTCTGGTACCAGACTGCCGATATCTCCGGACTCGCTCCTTTCTCAAAGTGCTCGGCGATCAGAGCCAGATACTCGTTGCGTCTCCTGTCCTTGGCCTCCGCCAGCCATTCTGCAGTCTCCAGATGCCACTGGCGGCGTTCCTCGATCAGTAGCGTTTCGTACGTCACGTCCCTCAGCAGTGCGTGCTTGAACACGAACTCGACTGAATCGCCGAACGTCGAACGTTCTTTTCGAAAGAGGATCTCTTTCCGGCGAAGCGACTCGAGGATGGTCGGAACGTTGACGCTGGATTCGAACCCCGTCAGCGCCGAGTCCCAGAAATCGCGCCCGATGACCGAAGCTCTCTGAAGGACGCGCATTTCCCGGGGTGACAGTCGGTCGAGTCGCGACTGCAGCACGCCCGTGAGTGTGGATGGGATTGATATCTCGCCAAGCCTTTCCGGGTCGATCGTCCACGAATCGCCGGACGCGTCGATGACCGACTGCTCGATCAGCATCTTCACGAGTTCTTCGACATAGAACGGATTGCCTTCCGTGTTTGATACGAGCAGTGCTGAAAGATCGTCCGGCACGCCTTCCGCCTTCTGCAGGATCTCGGCGACAAGCTTGCCGCTTTCGCGCCTGGTGAGCGGCTGAAGGTCCAGGCGCAGCCGGTTGTCCATTCCCTCTCCCCGGTGCGGTCTGGCCTCGAAGAGAAGGGGCCGTGTGAGTTCGATCATCAGGATCGGAGAATCTGAGCATTCCCTGGCGAGATGATCGAAGAAACCGACCGACTCATCGTCCGCCCAGTGGAGATCATCGAGGTAAATGACCGCAGGATACTTGCTTGAGACCGCCTTAAAAACTGGGAGGAATATAGAAGGGCACGCTCCCGGATCTGTTTCTCGTCCTCGGCGATGTCTTTCAAGTACGGCGATCCAGAGAAGTCGAAACCGATCAGATGACCGATGAAAGCTGCCTTCATCTCTGCCTGGGAAGGCTCCGCCGAAACCGGTTTTCGCTCCGTCGGTCAGTTCGGAAATACCGCGAACGAATTTCTCGCGCGCAGTATCGGCGTCATCACTCTCTCCGATCTCGAATCTGAATGAGAACAGTTCCCTCGCGAGAGAGAATGGGGTCTCGCGCATCGACTCCGGCGCCCTTGCCGCAAAGAAGTAAAACTTGTCGTCGGAAAGCTCGAGCCGGTCATGGAACTTTCGAACAGAAGCCGCGATTTGCCAAGGCCGGCCCTCTCCGACGATGGTGACGACCTGGAGCTCTTTGTCTTCAGCGGCTGCGTCGAGTGCTCCTGAAGTCTTATCAGTTCCGCGTCGCGGTCGATCAACTGCGTCTCGATCCCTCGACGCCGCGTGTACGCATCCTGAAAGCCCTCGGTTTTACGTCGGCGACTGAGTAGGTCTTCGTCTTCCGGACGCCGCGCGAAAGCGGGTTCCCGGTCGTGATGTCCGATTCCTTTACCTTGAAGACCCCGCGGACGTGACGGTACGTATCGTGGGAGATCAGAACCTCGCCGGGCACCGATCTCGCCAGAAGCCGCTTTTGCCGAGTTCACTGCCGTGCCCGTGGTCAGAAACTCGCCCGTGTCGCTGCTGTTGCCGACGAGCACCGTGCCGGTGCTGATGCCGGCTTTCAGCAAACCGGCTCGCCCAAGTTGTCCGATCTCCGTCTCCGAAAAACCGAGCCTTGAGGAGAGGCGGTCTTCAAAGTAGCCCGCGGCGCATCGCTGCAGATCGAGCGCGGTCCGGACGGCATTCTCGGGATCGCTCTCGCTTATCCGCTCCGAACCCCAAATCGCCAAGCCGGTGCCGGCGAGGCGCTCCGCTGATCTTGCGGGCCGCTCGACGACCTTCTCGTCAAGCAGGTCCCAAAGCTCGTTCACGATCTCGCGATTCTTCAGGCTCAAAGTCCTCAAGAAGGTCTCCGATCGCGGACGTGTCCACGAACATCGCCGTCACCTGGCGGCGCTGGCCGGAAAAGGACAGCGAGCTGCTCGCCCGCGTAGACGCCTTGTTCCGGATCATCGTTCTGCGTCGGAGGAAGCTGCGTACGCCGTGGGAGCGCGCGCCGGAGTAGCCTGCCGCGAGGCGCTCGAGACGCTCGGCGACATCCGCAATGCCGGGCGGCCTTTCGTCGGGCGACTTCCGCAGGCATTCTGATACAAGCTCCGCCAGTTCTTCAGAGATTGGGGCCAGTTCCTTTAGTGGGACAGGATCACTGTGAACGATCTTGTGAAGCGAATCGATCGCGGTGTCGGATTCAAACGCCTTCCTCTTCGCGATCGCCTCCGTAAAGAATGCATCCGAACGAGAAGATGTCGGACCTGTGATCGATCTCGCGTATCCCCTGTGCCTGCTCGGGGGACATGTAGCCGAGCGTGCCCAGGATCATTCCCGATCGCGATCTGTGCTGTTGAAGGTCGTGGAGGACATTCTCCGAATCCGTTAGCTTCGCGAGGCCGAAATCCAGGATCTTCGCGAAACCGTCGCTCGAGACCATTATATTCTCCGGTTTAAGGTCCCTGTGAACGATCCCGGCGGAGTGAGCCTTTGGCGAGGCCCTTCGCAACCCGGAACGAGGTAGCCGAGGACCCTCCGAGCCGCGGTCGGTTCCTGAATGATCAGAGCGTCAAAGGTGCGCCCTTCGACAAACTCCATCGAGATGTAATGGGCGGGTCTGCCATCTTCGCCCGGACTTTCGCCGAGTTCGTAGACGGTGAGGATGTGAGGATTTAGCAGCCGATGCCGCCCGCGCCTTCGTGCATGAACCCTCTGTACGCGGTCTTCATCTCTGACGGCGCCGGGAAGAAAGGACCTTGAGCGCGACCGGACGGGCCAGGTGCGTCGTAGGTTCGATAAACCGTCCCCATCCTGCCCTCGCTGATCAGCCCCTCGATCCGGTACCGGCCGATGGTCTCGGGGAAGGCGGGTTCAGATCCGCGAAAAGCACTTTCGGCAGCAAGATCGTCCGGGGACCCGTCGATCAGGGAGTCCGGACTCTCATATTGGAGGAGCTCCTCGACTTCAAATCTCTGATCCTGGTCGTCGCCGCAGCGCTCTCTGAGA